>NZ_CP126277.1:0-1579 GCF_003234885.2 Curtobacterium sp. MCBD17_003 | reverse complement strand
AGGGAGCCCGGAACGCGCTCATCGTCGACCGTGTCGAACGTCATCTCGTACCAGTCGTGCCGTGCGCCCGGAACGCGCATCAGGCGTCGTCCTCAGGAGAGGGAGAAGGAGGGGGGGTGGGGGTGTGACCCCCGTGGTTACTACGGCGGGGGTCTGAGGCCGCCAGGCCCTCCAACTTCGCGATCGCGCCGAGGTACTGGTCTCCCGCAGCCTCGACGTTCCCCTGGACCGCCTGCAGGTCGGAGATGAACGCTTCAGCGGCCGCCCGGTCCAATTCGCCCCGCAGCGCCTGCGCCCTCTCAAACGCATCAACCGTCTGAGAGAGCATCGGCCGGACCTCGGCCAGGAGTGAGCGCAGCACGGCCGACCGGTTCGACCCCTCAAGAACGGAGAGCCGGTCGAGGAGATCGACGTCTCTGGGATCGAGAGCGACGGTCACCCGCGCCACATTGCTGTTCACCTGTATGACCATACGCCGATGGTATGACGATTACGACCCCCCACATCGTATGACACGCCCACGATTCGGAGGCCGGCCGCGGGGCACCGTCGCTACGGCGCTCCGCGCCTGCCGCCGCCGGCACCCCGCGGCCGGCCGCACGCCTCGAGGGAGTGCACCGACGATCGGGGAGGGGCCTCCCCAGTTATGGCAGATGTAACAAGCCCGGGAGGTGATCCCAGCAGCAGGGGCAGGCCGGGGATGACCTCCGGCCACCCCGACCCACCACCAGAGGGTGATTCGAAGGGTGAACCGCTCGCGTCAAGGGCGCTCCGCGTCGCTGCGCGATGCCCTACGGGCCCCCTTGACCCGGCTACTAGTCCAGGGAGCCCGTCCAGGACCTACAGCGGCCGATCGAGGCCGAGAGCGGCTAGCACCTCAGACCGCACCGATTCCAGGCCCACAGCGTCGATCCGGCGCTGCATCATCGGCTCGTACTGGATCCCGAGGAAGTGAAGTGCCCGGGTCCAGTCGGTCGGCCGACGGAAGTGCGTGGCGACCCTCTCAGCGTCCAGGCCGATCAGTTGAGAAGCCAGATCGGCGGACCACTGCGAGAGCCCCCACACGTCCTCCGCGCTCATGTGCGAGAGGCGTTCCTTCACGGCGCGCTTCCCGGGCCGCGCGACGAGCTCGAAGCGACAGATGCCGTCCTGAACCTGCTGGTTCGACTCAGGGTGCTTCTGGCGCAGTTCCTCGGTCTTCTTGTAGAGGCGCATCCGGGTCTCGGAGCGGGGCGAACCCACGTACCGAGTCGCGCCACCCTCGCTGTTCCGGATGATCGAGTGCGTCAGGCCGCGGGCCTCTGCGAACTCCAGGACGAAGGCGTCGAGTTCCTCGAAGTCCGCCACCAGATCGACCGCGGAGTCGGCTCGGGAGACCCGGTGGGTCGGGTAGAGAGTCCGGAGCGTCGGGACTACGCGATCGCATGCGTCGGAGGTGACCGTCACGTGCACCTCACCCGCCCGCGCGGAGTGGCCGTGGACCGTGGCGATCGTCTCCCCATCGGACTCGATCTGCCAGCCCGTCGCGTAGCCGTTCCGCCCCTTGATGCGCGCCAGGACGCCGCCGAGCGCGAGGGCG
>NZ_CP126276.1:0-51792 GCF_003234885.2 Curtobacterium sp. MCBD17_003 | reverse complement strand
CAAGCCGTCCGCGACGCATACGACGCCGCCCACTGACACCACTCCCCCACACGCCAACGGCCGGCTGCCCTGTAGGGCAGCCGGCCGTTGGCGTGTGGGCCGATAGCCGGGGTTCTCTCAAAAGAGACTTCGACAAGAGCTCCCCTCCCTGGCGAATGATCAGCAGTCGGCGGATGCGGCACCTGACGAGTTGCGCCCAGCACCGGTCACGGTCGCTGAGTTTCGCGCCAGCCCCCTCGCGTTGTGGTATTAGCTACGACGCGACAGGCTCGGCCGCGAGCTGCTGAATGCGCGATGTCGTGACGCCGAACGCCGCGGCGGCCGCGTCGAGTTTGTATCCGTCTGCGCGTGATCGTCGTACGGCTTCGCGGCGCAGCTCGGCGGCGCGCTGCTGTACGGCGCGAGCCTCCTCCTCGATTTGGCGTGCCTGCTCCCAGAGTCGTTCGGCCTCCTCGGAAACGTGGACAGTCACGTGCACGTCGACGTCCTCCTCGGGAACGTTCAAGTGGAGCGCGGCGACCTCGACGGCGACGGCTTGAATGTCGCGGACCGTGCGCGCCTGGCCTACCGCATCGAGGTCCGGGACGCGCACGAGCCACCAGCGGCCGTCGCGGGTGGCGGTGGCTTCGAGCGTACGAACGGTCATGATTGGTTCTCCTGTTGACGGGCGCGCGCGGCGTCGTCGATCTGCGTCTCAATGGTGGTCACGAGCGCGCGGCCGATCTGCGCCATGCGCTCCTGGTCGTCCGCCCAATCCTCGCGGGGGCTCTCGCTCTGCTGCTCGAACGCGGCGCGGTGCTCGGCCTCGTCTGCCGCCTCGCAGAGCGAATTCACAAGCACGGCGTACACGTCGTCGTCGGTGAGGTCGAGCGTCACCGTCACGGTGCGCTCGGTGGGGGTGCTGTCCTCGGTCACGGTGTCTCCTAGCGCCAGTTGCTCGGGTGGCTGGGTAGCTTCTTGATGAGTTGGCCGATGACCCCCGCGGACACTTCGCCGTGCTTCGGGATGGACTCTTTCACCGACTCGTCCGGCAGGCCCCACAGTTCGTGACTGCCCTTCCCGGATCGCAGGAACACCCATCCCTGCGACTTCAGGAACTTGGTCACGTCCCGGTACTTTTGCGGCTTCGGCATAACGTTAGTATAGCCCCCCTTGTACTGGCAACACAAGGGGGGCTATAACTTTGTCCGTGTTTCTCATTGACCGGTGGTCACGCTCACGCGGAGGTGCGCCACGAACGCGCGCGCGTCGTCGGCGCGCTCGTGGCGGCTGGTGATCCAGTCCACGTCGGGCCCTTCGTCGGGGTCATAGTCCTCGGCATCCTCGGCGCTCTGCTCGGAGACGTGCGCGACGCTGTTTGCGAGCCGCACGAGACGTTCCCGGTCCTCCCGGGCGAGGGTGACGGTGACGGTGACGTGCTCCGTTGCGGGCGTAGGGCTGGTGTCGGTCATGATCGCGAGTCCTCTCGGCATTGGTCGGGTGGTAGCTGTTCTTCTTCGTCGGGCCAGTAGCTCCACTGCAACGGGCGGGTGCGTGCGCCCTGGTACGGGCCCTTGTTGGCATGGATGGCGCAGTCGTGGTTGTCGTGGTCGTACGCGGCGCGGTAGTACCGGTCGGCGTCGTTGTCGGCGTCGCGGTAGGCGTTCCACGCGACGTCTACCTCGGACTGCCGGGACTCCCACCCCCAGCGCTGCCCCTGCCGGAAGATCGCCCACTCACGCGGGGTGAACTCCCCCACCGGCACGTCGCGCTCGACGGGCCCCGGCGCGCTCAGCTCGTCGTAGTCAGCGGGGCCGGTGAACGGGTCGGCGTGCTGGTTCGGGTACATGGTCTATGCCTCGACCGTCTCGTCCTCGGTCGCTCCCCCGGCGGCCACGCGGTCGATGTTGTCGGGGCGGAACCCGCCCCAGTGGTCGTGCTCGGAGACGACGATGACGGGGGCGGTGAGGTAGCCCAACTCCTTCACGTATTCGAGGGCGTTGGCGTTCTCGGTCACGTCGACCACCTGGTACGCGAGGCCCTTGGCGTCCATCGCCTTGTACGTCATGCGGCACTGCACGCAGTCCGGCTTGCTGTAGACGGTAATCACGATCCCAACCCCCTCGGTTACTTGCCCTACTCCAAAAGTATAGCCCCCCTTGTACTGATAGCAAAAGGGGGGATTGTATTATTTTGGGGTGACTTCGACGCGTACGTGATCGTGGTCGCACTCCCAGAAGTTCGAGAGCACATCGGCCGTGATGCGGTCGGCGTCGACGCCGGTTGCCGCGGACTCGGGGAACGTGACGGTCACGGTGACGGTGTGCACGGGTTCGGGAGAGGACGGACCGTAACCGGCCCCTCCGTGCTCGTACTGCCACGCGAACGCCACTGCACCCGCGGGGCCGTCGCCGTGGAGCTCGAACGCTGCACGGTGCTCGTCGTCAGCGTCGTTCGTGGCTCCGTGGCCGGGACGGCGGGTGCAGCGCCAGGGCACTCCCCCGACGTCGTACGTGGACGCGTCGCACGTTGCCCCACTGGGGTCGAGGTCGGCGGCGGTGCGTCCGGGTCGACGTCGTGGCCGATGGTGTCTGGGCGGCTGTAGGTGATGAGCACGGCGGTTCTCCTTAGGCTGGTGAGGTTCGGGGGCGGGCTCTCCTGATCCGAGCCCACCCCCGGGCACTGCTAGTTGGCGGCGTCCTCGTCGGTGTCGTCGTCTTCGGGGTCGAGTACGGCGGCGATCTGGTGGGCGGTGGCGAGGACACGGGCGGCGGTGCTGCGGATCAACTCGACGTCGGCGTCTGCCCATCCGGCGACGTAGCCGACGCTGTAGGCGCTGGTGTCGAAACCGACGAGTCCGGCGACGACGTAGGCGACGCTCTCGGCCTCGGTTTCCATGAGGCCGCGGTGCTCGGCGTACTCCGCAAGGTCGTCGACGTGCCCCATGAGGACATGCGCCGTTTCGTGAATCATGGTCTTGGCGGCGTGCTCGGGGCTGAGGTGGGTCCCGATGACGACGCGGCGGCCCTCGGGGTCGCTGTAGCCGTTGCGGCCGCCGCTGAGGTCCTGGTGCGAGGTCGTCCATCCCTCGCCGTCGAGGTAGGCGCTGAGGGCGTCCACGATGCCGTAGCCGTCGGCGCCGGTGAGGTCCTCGACGATGCTCGGATCGGTCGCGCCGTCGACGAGATCGGTCTGTGCGATGTCGAACACGGAGAGGATGGGGAACCGGGCGACGCGCTTTTCTTGGCTCTCGCCGTTCTCGTCCTCCTCGGTCACCTTCTTGGTGCTGTAGCCGAAGATCCGTACGGCCTTCTCGCCCTTGCGGACCTGGCGGCCGAGGCCCTGCCACTTGCGGAAGCCGGCGACGCGCTCGGCGTCGGGGCGCTGGCTGAGGATCAACAACACGTTGTTGAGGCTGTAGGCGTGGAACGCGGACGCGAACGCGAGGAACGCCGTCCAGCGGTCGGAGTCGCGGAGTGCTTCAACCTGCGTTGCGATCGACTCGTGGAGCGCGGCGGCCTGGGCCTTCTTCTCCTCGATGCTCTTGCGGGGCGCGGCGGCCTTCTTGGCGGGGCGGCGGGTCTTGGTCGTGGTGGTCATGGTCTGTGCCTCCTGGGCTGGTGTCGGTGATGATGGGAGGCGCGGGAGGGGGCGATTACGGTTCGTCCCCTCCCGCGCTGTGTCACTCGTCGTCCGTGCGGGTCAATGTGTCCACAAACGTCGTGAACTGGGGCCCGGTGATCGTCGCCGTGTGGGTGAGCGCGTAGCCCATCGCGGCGCGCTGGCGGAGGTCGGCCTCTCGCTCTCCGACCTTCCGCAACTGGCGCTGCATCTGGTCCTCGTCCACCACGGGAACGAACGTCGTGACGGTCTCGATGTGCTGCATGTGCTTCTCCTCTCCCTCTCGTTTTTTGCCGTGAAGGCGACTTGTCGCCGCTAGGACGGGAGGGCGTAGTGCAACCCGAAGGGCGTCGGGGAGAGAATTTCGGCGCGAAATAAGGGAGCTTGCGACCGCGTGCCGAAAATCTCGGAGGAGACGGCGGCTTGCCGCTTGCGCGGAGCCCCGGACGTCCGTACGCTGCCGAAGGCTTCACGGCAAAAAAGAACGGGCCGAAGGCCCTACAGGGCCGGCGAAGCCGGCTCCACCCGGAGCGCAGCGACTCCCGGCCCCCGGCCGGAAGCTCTAGACGCTCACCCGCGCGCACGACCGGGCTCGAGAACTGCCGGCAGGCACAGAGAAGCCCCCGGGCGGTTCGGGGGGTGAACCAGCGCCGGGGGCTGTCGCCGTCAACCGAGGAAGGGCCCCGATCGACGGTCCCTGTCGACTTGGGGGGAAGCCGACACCTCCACGGTACGCGGAGGGTCCGACGTCGCCGGCAGGTGCTGGGTCAGCCGGCGTCTACTGCGGCCGGCGTCGCGCGGTGCCGGACAGCGGCGCGCCACACCCACGCCTGGAACGTGTGGCCCTGATCGAGCCAGCGGACGCACACGGCGTCCGGTGTCGACGACACCGCCACGGCATCGACGCGGGACTGCGTACCGTCGTTCGCCGGCACCCACGCGCGCACCGGACGGAGGCCACTCCCCTCGACAGGAGCCCCGATCGCCTCAGGCGAGAGCGAGTACCGCGCCTCCTCGGGCGCGGTGTACCGATCCCGACGACGACCACCCACGCCTCGGATCGTACGAAGCCGCGCCGACACCACGGCTGGCGAGAGAATAGGGCCGTGAGCGCCATGCAGACCGTCGTCGTACGGTGCGACTTCCGTCCGTGCAGCGCCTTCATCGCACCGATGGACTTCCCCGGCGACAGCCTCGAGGGAGCACGCATCGTCGCCAGGACCCACGGATGGCTTACCGCCGATCACGGTGAGGGAGCGCGGCGGCTCGGAGACTTCTGTCCCGAGCACGCGGCCGCGAACGCCATCTGGCGGCAATAGACGGGTGCAGGCGGCGACATCCGTCGATGACGCCAACCCGGGCCGACCGTGTATGTCCCTGTCCCCTCTACCGACGCCGTCGCAAACGCCGTCGAGGAGTCTCCTTCAGCGCGTCCTCATACGCTCCGAGCCAAGTGAGTGCGGTCATCTTCCGAACATGCGCGGCGGCGGCGAGGCGAAGCACACGAACAACAAATACGACGATCACAGCTGCCTCCGCTGTCGGGATCAGAACCAGCCAGCCATCCCAGTAGTTGCTTCGCAACAGTGAGAATGCGACGCCCAGAACCGATATGAGTAGTGCCATGCCGGACAGCACCACTTCGGCACCATTGGCGGCGTGCGTTCGCAGAACACCCAGCACCGCCATCCGTGTGTCCGGGTCATCGTCGGTTTCCGAGACGAACCGGGCGACACCGGCCGCATCGAGCTTCGAGTCGGACCCCGTCGGCAGGAACGGCCGCGCCGCCACCATCACTCGGTCACTGACATACGGGACATTCTTGCTGTCTAAGAACGTTCCGTCCTTCTTCGATCGTGCCATCACACGCTCCTCTGCCACACTGGCTGTTCGACCACCACGCGATAGGAGCATTCTGTGGCACAGAAAGTCACCACCACGCTCGTCGACGACCTCAACGGCGACACCATCGAAGACGGCAAGGGCCGCACCGTCACGTTCGGCTTCGACGGCGCACACTACGAAATCGACCTCACTGACGACAACGCTGACGCGCTGCGCGAAGCGTTCTCCGACTATGTCGCCGCTGCCCGAAAGGTCAGCGGCCGCTCCGGCCGCGCAGGCGCTGGCAGCAGCTCGAAGCGTGGCAACCCGGAGGAGCTCGCGAAGATCCGCGAGTGGGCGAACGCGCATGGCCACGAGGTCTCCTCGCGCGGCCGCATCAGCCAGGCCGTCCGCGACGCGTACGACGCCGCACACTGACAGACGCACCAGTACTCCCCGATACGCTCACGCAGAGCGCCATCCACAGGGGCTCCGCCCGGACCGTCACGACACTGACGGTCCGGCCACTCTGCTTGTGAACGCCGATGCGGCGCTCTTATGTCAGCGCGGAAGCGTGACCTCCCCGTCTGCCCCTCTAGCTTCCCAAGCTGGTAGCGCGGGCTCGTTTCCCGTCACTCGCGCCAAGAATTTTCTGAGCAGACCACGGGTCGCGCCGCGGCACCCCACTCAATCGACCAGACCCTCGTAGCCCGTGCCATTCGCGTGCCCAAAGTGAGCGAGTACGAGCACGGTGCCCCTTCCTCACGCCTGTCGTCGGACGTTGCACCTAAACTCACGATGCATGGAACGCGGGGGCTGAGCAGCTCCCGAAAGCGACATCAGGGAGCCGGCCGATGACTCAACAGGATCTGAACACTGGCGACCGCGAGTACATCGCTGACCTCATCCTCCGAGGCGAACCGCTACCCGCCGATCTGAAGTACACCCTCTTCCCGCTGGAACGGCTCGAGTACGAGCTGGTGTACGACGGCAAGGAGCGCGAGGAAGACATCGTCGCGAACACGATGGCCGTGCCCCTTCAGCCAGTCCGAGAGTTCGGGCAAGCAGACGAAAACTCTTGGCGCAACGAACTCATCTTCGGCGACAACCTCCAAGCAATGAAGACGCTCCTCGATAAGAAGCGCGCCGGGGAACTCGTAAACGCTTCAGGGCAACCGGGCGTACAGCTCATCTATATCGACCCGCCGTTCGCCTCGGACCGCGACTTTGTCGGGGGCGACGACGAGCGCGCCTACCGCGATAAAATTGTGGGAGCGCAGTTCCTCGAGTTCTTGCGGAAACGGTTGGTCTTCCTCCGCGAATTACTCAGCGAGGATGGGTCGATCTTCGTGCACCTCGATTCAAAGAAGGGGCACTACGCAAAGCTACTGCTTGACGAGATCTTCGGAGAACGAAACTTCCGCAATGAGATTGTTTGGCATTACTACAACAAGTTTCAAGGAAACGTGAAACGCTTTGCGTCCGACCATGACGTGATCTTCTGGTACTCCAAGTCCTCCACGTACAGGTTCAAGCCTCAGCAAGAACTTCGAGCCGAGGGCACCGTCAAGCAGATGAAGCGAGTCTGGGACAAGGCCACCGGAAAAGTTGTCAACGCGAAGGACGCCAACGGTAAGACCCTGTACCAGGAGACGAACGTCAAGACGGTCGACGACGTTTGGCGACTCTCTATGCTCCAACCGGCAGACAAGACCCAGAATCTCAAGTACCCCACCCAAAAGCCCGAAAGCATACTCGACCGAATCATCTCGGCTACCACCGAGCCCGGCGACCTTGTACTAGACGCCTTCGCTGGGTCCGGCACCACGCCTGCCGTCGCGGAGAAGCTCGGTAGGCGATGGATTGCTATAGATTCGGGGAAGCTGGCGATTTACACCATTCAGAAGCGAATGCTCGGGCTTCGCGCTGAGGTTGGAAATAAGGGAGCGGCCATCACGCCGCGCCCATTCCGTCTCAGCAACGCAGGACTATATGATTTCGCGCGACTTCGGAAACTCCCGTGGAACGAGTGGCGCTTCTTCGCCCTCAGCCTTTTCAACTGCACCGACGAGCAGCACAGCATTGCAGGCGTTCAACTCGACGGGTATAAAGCGGGATCCGACGTGCTCGTCTTCGACCACACGCAGCATGGGGGTGTGGTTCTAGACCATGGTTTCGTCGATGACCTGCATTCGCAAATCGGTTCGCGAGTAGGGAGCGATGTCTTCATCGTTGCTCCTGCCGCCAGCGTAGTTTTCCTGGAAGACTACATCGACAAAGGCGAGACCCGCTACTACATCCTCAGAATCCCGTACTCCATTATCAACGAGCTGCACGCTCGTCCCTTCGAAGCAATCCGTCAGCCCATCAGCGAGGCGGAGATAAATCGTACAGTCGACGCTGTGGGGTTCGACTTCATCAAGCAACCGGTTGTTGAGTGCGAGTACCTCGCGTCGGCCGATAGCAACACCGCATTGATCAAGATTGCCCGGTTCGAGAGCGAGGCGCTCACCCGAGACCTTGGCACACGCGGCAATAGGGAAACGTTGGCAGCAGTCCTCGTCGACTACGACTACCCGTTCCACGCTTCTACAGGTAGCGACTCTGCGCCACCGTTCGTTTTCGATCGGGTTAACTACGCGGGTGAACTTAGTGCAACCGATTGGACGCTGTCCTTGCCCGCCTCCGAGCTAGGCGAACACATGATGATCATCTACCTCGATATTTACGGCAACGAGTTTACGGAAATCAAATCGCTTACGGACTTCGGCCTCTCACCTGCAGGCGCCGGCGTGCATGAGCCCGCGTCATCGTAGTCGCAACGCAAGCACAAATCATTTGAACCGCTATGGGGGATGCACGCGTGATCACGGATAACGCCATCAAGAACTCGGATTTGGTCCTCACGGTCAGCGCTTCGGTAGACCCGACCGTGTTCGATATTGGACGATACGAGGCGTTTCTCGACGCCCTGTCGGGCAATCGAGAGTACCAAAAGGACGCGATTCGGACGGTACTTCGGTTCCTTCTTGGAAATCGCTATGCGAACACGCGTGCACTCTTTGTGGAGAACTACGAGAATCGGGACATTCTTCAACAGGCGTATGGTGCGCTGGGCTCGGCGGAGAAGCGCCTGACGTTCCCAGACCAGCTCTCCTGCAGCGTTGACCTCGCTACTGGCACGGGGAAAAGTTACGTGCTCTACGGATTGGCAGCGATCATGCTGGCAGAAGGCAAAGTGGACCAGGTCCTGGTGCTGACGCCTTCCACAACCATCGAGTCCGGGCTGATGGACAAGTTCCGTGCCCTCTCCGTCGACGAGACGTTGAGAGCGGCCATGCCTACCGGAGCCTCGATCATCGCTCCAAGTGTCATCAACGGCAACGAGTCACTCGTATCAGGGTCCATCTGTGTCGAGAACTACCATGCAGTTTTTCCGAGCTCGAGAAGCTCGCTCCGCCCGACCCTCGCTGGAAAGGGCGCCCGAACGCTGATACTCAACGACGAGGCTCATCACGTTTACTCGGGCAACGGCGACATGCGCCGCTGGGCCGAGTTCGTGGGCGATTCCGATCTCGCCTTCAAGTACGTGGTGGGACTCTCGGGAACGTGCTACACGAATGATAGTTATTTCCCAGATGTGGTAGCGCGGTACTCCCTGCGTCAGGCAATTGACGACGGCGTCGTCAAGACGATTGATTACGTCGCCGAGGATTCTGCTGGCGGCCGCGACGAGAAGTTTCAGAAGATCTACGATAACCACGTCACGAACAAGAATCAGACCTACCGTAAAGTCAAACCTCTGACCCTCTTGGTCACGAGCACCATCGCCGCTTGCAAGCGCGTTACCTCGGAATTGATAGCGTTCATCTCGAACGAGGAGGGTATTCCGGTCGAGGAAGCCGCACTGAAGGTTCTTGCAGTGACCTCTGACCCGGATCATCGTGCGAACCTTGTGAAGCTGCCTCAGGTCGATAGGCCCGAGAGTGCGGTGGAATGGATCACATCCGTCAGCATGCTGACGGAGGGTTGGGACGTCAAGAATGTCTTCCAAGTAGTTCCGCACGAGGAACGAGCTTTCAGCAGCAAGCTACTTGTGTCTCAGGTCCTCGGTCGTGGTCTACGGGTTCCAGATGAATACAAGGGCGAGCGTCCGGTTGTGACTGTCTTCAACCACGACGCATGGTCAGGACGTATTCGGCACCTGGTAGACGAGGTTCTCGAGATTGAGAATCGTATCTACTCTGAGATCGTAGAGAAGGAGAACGATTACAACTTCACTCTCCACAACATCGATTACACAAAGACGCAACAGACGGAGGAGCATGAGGCGACAGGAGAATATGACTTCTCGAAGGGCTACGTTTCCCTAGTCTCACAGGTTAAGCAGTTGGAGCGTGAGACTGTCTATTCTCGGGCGGTTACAGGCGGTACCCGTCAGAAGCGAACGCTGATCAAGTATCAGATGTTCAGCATCAGCGAGGTCGCGGAACACATCCACGCGAAGTTCCGGGCCATCGACCTGGAAGCAGAGACCGACTACGCCGTCCGCTACTCCATCACTTGGCTGGAAGCCCTCATCAAGGAATCGTTGAAGCGAGTCGGCGAGACTGCCGACCAGGTAAGCGAGGAGAATCGGCAGCGGCTCCAATCAGCGTTCGGAGTGGTGCATCGACGCGCGAGCCAAACAGTTCGTTACCTGTCTTCGGTGAACGGTCTGAAGGAGGTTCCAACGAGTACGCGGCGACGCGACAGCACCAACGTCTCTGGACTGCGGCGCGGCGATACCACCATCTTTTTTGACGAGGACGCACTTGAGCTGAGCGATGAGGGGACCGCCGGGCTCTTGAAGGAGATTATCGAGGACGATTCTCTCCCGCGCTCGGCATTTGAACAGATCGCCAATAAGTTCAACCTGCGTACTCCGCAAAATCTCGTGATCGCGAATCACCGCCCGGAGCGGCTTTTCGTGAAGGAGCTTGTGAAGCAGGGCAACGCGCAGAAGTTTGACGGATGGATCAAGTCCACCGATCAGGACTTTTATCCTATCGAGTACGGCTGGAGAAAGGGCGAGCACTTTAAGCGGGGGAACTTCAACCCAGACTTCCTGCTCAAGGCAGGTTCCACCGTCCTCGTCATCGAGATAAAAGGAGACGACGAGGTGGATGACCCGTCGGACGAGAATAGGGCGAAGTTTGCTGCCGCAACAACGCATTTCGCAGAGGTCAACAAGCTCGTTGAAGATGTTACCTACCGGTTCCACTTCCTCACGCCGAAAGATTACGATGCGTTCTTCCAGTTCGTTCGAGAGGGGAAGTTCGATTACTCCTCTTCGCTGGACGTAGTGCTGGCCGGAGAGTGATCTGCCAACACTACGGAACGGACTTATGATCCGCCCTGAGTTGCTCAGGTGAGGTGCACCAAGCGGCACGTCGGCGAGCGACTGCCATCATCTCGTCGAGGTAGTTGCGCAAGCGCCAGGCGGTCAGTCGGCAATCGAGGAGCCGTGAAGTCAGCTGCCGGCTGATTCACCAGATGACCCGCGCCGCTGTTATGGGTATGCCACCCCATCGCCTCGGTCCCTGCGCGGCTGAGAATCGTGGTCATAGGGCCGGTTCGGGTGTTTTCACGACAGATTCGATCCTGGCTCTAGACATGCCGCAACGAGCCCAGTGCGCATCCGCGCGGTACCTGACTGTCACCCGGACGTCTTGGCACGCCGGCCCGCGACCGGCTCGCTGTCGCGTCGGAGCGCCCTGTACACCGTGGTCCTACTGACACCGAGCACGTCCCCGATCTGCGCGACCGTCATGTCCTGCTGCTCGTACAAGCGCCGGGCCGTTCGTACCTGATCAGCCGACAGCCGAGGCGGCCTCCCACCAGTTCGCCCTCGAGCTCGAGCGGCTGCGAGTCCGGCGTACGTGCGCTCTCGGATGAGATCCCGCTCGAACTCGGCCAGGGCGGCGAACACGTGGAACACGAGCCGGCCACCGGGTGAGGTCGTGTCGATCGTCTCTTGCAAGGAACGGAACCCCACACCCCGCTCCCCCAGCGCCTGCAACTGGTCAATCAGATGCCGGATGGATCGCCCGAGACGGTCGAGCCGCCACACGACGAGCGTGTCGCCCGGTCGGAGCTGATCGAGGAGCTTGGTGAGCTCGGGCCGGTGCTCAAGCGATCCGGAGATCGTGTCGACCCACACCCGGTAGCAGCCGGCAGCGTTCAACGCGTCGAGCTGCAGCGCCGCGTCCTGGTCGGTAGTCGACACCCGCGCGTATCCGAGAAGCTCACCCATGACTCAGAACGTAGCGGAACTCGTCGGACGTCACTGGAAACGGCACGTAGATACCGGCACTGAGTTGCGCTACATGGATCGCTGGCGCGCCGCAGCCCTGACTGCCCAGCGCGGGCGACGTGCCACAAACGGTCGTTACTGACATAGGTGGCAACGAGCAGCTATCGACCATAGGGTGCGCGCATGGCTCACCAAGAGGTACGTCGCGCGCACATGCTCACCAAGGGGTACATGCGCGCGTGGGCCGACGAACGCAATCGCCTGGACGTCATCGATCTGAGCCGAAACTATGGCTACCCGTCTTCGGTGAACAACGCGACGATCCTCAGCTACGCCTACGAGCCGAGCGTGCTGCCTCGCAATTTGGAGCAGGAATACTCCATTATCGAGAGCAACGGGGTGGCGGCCATCGCGAAACTTCGCCGCGAAGACCTCACGTTGGATGGCGAGACCTTGGCTGCGATGATTGCGTTCCTGGACATGCACCTCGACCGTGGGCGCTACGCCGATCAGACGGCGGTCCGAACGCCTGCCTCCCTATTGATGACGGATGGGACAGTCAAGGATGTCAAGTTCAATGTCGCAGACCGACTCCTGCTGTCCCAGTCGATAAAGGACGTCGTTCGGCTGAAAACGCTCGGCGTCGGATCGTGGGAGTGGCGAATTTTTCGCGGTGAGTTTGTGACCGGTGATGGTGCGGTCCTGCTGTTTCGCGAGACTGAGGGCGCGGAGGTTTGCACTGTCGCATTTCCGCTGTCGCCGACGCAGCTACTCGTTATCGGGAAGCCGTTCGCTCACCCGGTGCCCCTCAATTCGCTGATTGCCGGAAACAGCCGACGGTGGCTCGTGGGCCGCCGCGGGTCGCTGCGAAGGGGCCCGCTCGTACCCCCTGGAGACGCCGAGACTGGCCCGACGGACGGTCCCCCGCCTGCCCGAGCACGTTGACGGCCCCTCGCTTCGTCTCGGGCGCATGGGCCATCACCCGTGACCAGAGGCAGGTTACGCCGCTATGCCACCTGGATACCCCGGGGCCGCATCAGCCAGGCCGTCCGCGACGCGTGTGACGCCGCCCACTGACGCACCCCGCTCCCCTATAAAGCAGCGGCCGGGTCCTCCTCACGAGGACACGGCCGTTGCCGTTAGAGCGCCGATAAGGCCCTTTCATGTCAGCCCAGCTTCTTGAGGGACAAGACGACTGCCGTTACTCGACTACCTTTACGAGCACGGCGGCCGCGGAATCGAAACCGTCCATAGCCGCGAGCGTGGGCAGCTCCGCGCCACCCAATCCAGCGAGCTCGAGCGCTGCTCTACCAAGGCCATGCGCTGCGCCGATTGACTGACCATTCGCGAGCGCTGCATAGAATTGAGCAGCGAACGCAATCGCGTCGGTGTCGTCAATTTCATCAGACATCCCGATTGCGAATGGAGCGACCGTCTCTACAAGTGCCTCGGCTTGAGCGGCTGAGTTGCACGAGTTGAGCACGATGAGAAGAGGCGGTTCGTCGACGGCTCGTACTGCATTCGCGAAGGCTCGCGCGGTGACCACAACGCCATCGTGAGGTTCGTCTACCTCATCCTCGAACTCGATCAGGTCATCATCGCTATGCCCCGAAAAGTGCACGATATGCGGCCGAAACCTAGTCAAGCCGTCCAAGAGATCCTCTGTGATGGCGGCAGGGCGGACGTCGAGTTCGATGAGGTTCCGATGCTCCGCAGATTGAACCGCTCGGCGGATTCGGGTCTGCTCACGACCCACCCTCAACCCCCCATCGGAGGATGCACCGAGGATCAAGATGCGCAGCTTTTCCTGGCGAGGACTTCGAAGTTGCTGAACGGCGTCACGAACGGTTGCTTCACTCCGAGCTACACGAACTTCGAGCGCGGATTGATTCGCCGCTGCCGAGCGACTGGCGCTTGCCAAAGCCTTCGCCTGATCGCGCTGAGCCGCCAAGGCCTCGGCTTGCTCGGCCTTGTAGAGCTTTGTCTGCAATCCGGAAGCATCCTTCGCGTACGCCGTGGCCCGCGTCTGCCAGCTCGCCGCATCTTTGCCCGCTTGCGCTGCTTCAGCATCCCGTCGCTGCGCTTCGCGAAGTCGACTCGAGGCAGTACTCGCGCTGGTCGTTTTAGTCGCCGCCAAGCGTGCTTTACTGGCATCGGCTCTCTTTTTTGATTCCTTCGTTCGATACTCTCCGACACGCCTTTCGGCATCCATTTGCTGCTTCTGCTTATTTTCTAGTTGCCGTCGGTACTGACTGGCACTCATGGCACCCTCGCTTCTGCTCTATCGGAAGAAGTGTCGCCCGGCCGCCGCGCGCGGCGGCCGGGCGACATGATCAGATGCGGAACGTTCGACCGCACTTGCCGCAATTGATGAGGCCGTGCCGCGTCACCTTGACGCCAACGAAGACGTTTCGGCAGTACGGGCAGGTGATGGTGGGGACAGACGGTGCCATAAAGAAACCTTTCGAGTCGGGTGCATGCTCTTCCACATGCCTCGAGAAGATTGTACGTCGAGTGACCGACAATGAGGGATGGATCGATGACAGTTTCTGGATTGAATAGCATCACCGGCACGTGCACTCATGTTGACTTAGACAACTTGGGCGGGAACGGTCGGTGTTGGAATCGGTCGTATCTCCTGCGCGTGGAGAGGTAGCGGCTTGCGCTCCTTGAGGCGCGTGGTACGGAGGTATAGCTGAACGCCACACCTGCTGGAGCAGCGATTTTGCGTGGTTGTAGGGTGCCGTGCGATGCTTTTGCTACAGGAGTGTGCGAGGGTCTAGTAGTGGTGTAACACCGGACGCAGATCGTCGCTCACATTCGGGTGAGCTCGGTCGACCAGAACCTCGACCGACAGCTCGAGGCCATCGGCGACGTCGACCGGGTGTTAGAAGAGAAGGTCTCTGGCGGCTCCCGCACCGATCGAATCGCGCTCCTTGACTGCATTAGCTACGGCGGCGACGGGGACGTCGTCCGAGTTGCGTCGATGGACCGGCTCGCTCGCTCCCTTGGCGACCTGCGCGACATCGTCGACGAGATCACCGCCAACGGCGCCTCCGTCGAGTTCGTCAAGGAGCAGCAGACCTACAGGCGCGACACGGACGACGCGATCGGCCGGCTCATGCTGAACCTCCTCGGCGCGTTCGCCGAGTTCGAACGCACCCTGATCCGAGACAACGCGAGGGCATCCGCATCGCCGAGGCCGCCGGCAAGTACAAGGGCCGCTCCCGGAAGCTCACCGACGAGCAGATTGCTGAAGCACGCCGCCTCATCAGCACCGGCGTCCCCAAAGCCACGGTCGCTCGGGAACTCGGCATCGACCGCACCACCCTGTACCGGATGCTCGCCACACCCCCTCCCCCACTGCCACATATGCAGCTGCTGGCGACGTTGCCATCGTGTAGCGTTTAGCGCCCCTTCACCGGGCATTTTTGCGGGACAGGCATACGGCAATACCCCTGGTCAGACGGCAGGAGGCAAGGCGCCCCGTTGAGGGCGACGGTTGTCGTGTACCGGTGAACGACCGGCTATTGAGACAGCGAATTGCCGCCTTGCTACGCGATGCGAACGCCTGTAGGTCCTGCTACGCGCTCTGGTCGGGTTCGGACGGGTCGTCTGCGTCGGCCGCGATCTCGACCTGCACGAAGGCCGCGTGGAGTTGCTCAATCTCGCCTGCCTCCACGACGACGTAGTCAGCACCTTCGATTGGGACAGCTGTGTCGCTGCCTTCGGGTCGGTACCGCGGCTGAGTGAGCACGATCGCCCGGTGAGGGTGGGGGTCAGGGTCGTTGTCGAACTCATAGAGCGTGCCACTCACCCATCCACCTGACTTCAGCACCAGAGCCACGTCAACCACTGCATCCTCTGGCGCATCGTTGAAGAGCCGTGCCCACGCCGAGGTGTTTCGGGGGATCGCGGAGTTCCAGATGAAGCTGAGTCCGTGTTGGTCCGCCCACTGTGAGCCGAGGAAGTAGCCGAGCATCGTCGCGATCGCTGCTGCGCAGACCGCGATGAAGATCGAGGTCGCCACGTTGTCCTGTGCCCAGCTGAGGTCACCGGTGACGACCTCGTGGAGTCGGTCGCGAAGCTGCACCCACCAGATGGACACAACCGCGACGGCGATCGCGACGAGCGCGTCACAGATGGCACTGATGAAGACCAACGTCGCAGTCTCGCGCAGCGCGGATCGCTTGACCGCCGGCTGGTGCCCTTCGCGGGCGAAGATGAACGCGACCCCTGGGAAGAGGGCGAAGACGTAGAAGACAACCCCCAGCGCACTTGTAGGCATCGGACCCCTCTCGCGGTCATAATGCTACGAGGAGGCGCAGCATGGCGAAGAGCAGCAAGAGTGGCGGCGGTTCATCGCGCAGTTCGGTCACGGGCAAGTTCGTGACGGCGAAGTACGCGAAGTCGCACCTCGCCACGTCTCGAGTGACCGAGCGTGGCATGCAGGCCGCGCACGTGCAGTTCCGTCCCTCAGTTCGCCCGTCCAGCTCGCGGATCCAGCCGCCGACGAACTCGCAGCCCGACTCGTGACGGACAACAAGTCGCGGGAGCCAGGCGGCCAGTTCGGCATCCAACCCGCGAACGTGCAGCGACCGCCGGCCGTGCGGCCCCCGAACTCGCAAATTCAGCCACCGAAGCCGAAGCTGTCGCAGCAGTAGCTACAGGCCTCAGGGGCGCCCGTACAGAGCACTGGCGGGAACCCGGGCTCCCGGATTCCCGCCAGTGAGTCACCGCTGCACGGCGCTTGTTACTTGCTCTTCTTGTGCGAGGTCTGCGTGGTGCTGGGGTGAGACTTCGCGTACCTCGACGTCACGAACTTGCCAGTGATCGAGCTCCGCGACGAACCGCCGCTGCTCTTGCCGGACTTGGCCATGACTCCGCGCTCCTTCCTGCCGCGAGCGAGCGGACGGTCCACCCTCTTCGACGTCGCTATAGTCCCGCAGGAGGAGCGCATGTAGTGGTACGACACGCCGATGACCACTACATGTAGTGATTCGAGGGTAAAGGAGGGGGGCGACGTCCTATCGGTGGGTGCTCAGAAGCCGCCAGTGGGGCGCACCTGGTAGTGCTCCTCGAGTGCGGTGACTTCGTCTGAGGTGAGGTTGATGTCAACGGTCGCCGCTGCGTCGTCGAGGTGGTGCGGCTTCGTTGCGCCGACGATGGGTGCGCTCACGACGGGGTTGTTGAGCACTCTCGACCGAGCCCGCCGCCACTGACTACCCAAGGACTGCGGCCCCACCGGCACTCTCAGAGGCGCGCCCGCTCTGCGCAACGCCGTCCGGTAGGCCATCGCCTATCGGGTCCAGCCCAAGCCGCTCAGTTGCGCGACTCCGCGGGCACGTGCTCCTCGGGCAACAGCTCGGTGCCCTTGTCGATCACTGTACCGGGGAGGCCGTCGTCGGATTCCGAGATGGTCGCCGGTGTGAGCGTGTCGCCCTGGGGGTGATGCGTTGCGCTGGCGTCCACGGGATGACGATATCGGACAGGGTGAGCCTCCTAGGGCATGCGCGCAGCAGAGCGTCTCGGTCAGCTTCGATCCGGTAGCTGATCGTCAAACGAGACGCGGGCACGACACGGAGCGATGCTAGAAAATCGCCGCCACGCGCTGTCCGCGGCCTCCCAGTAACACGAGCACGGATCGCGTGATCCGACGGTCGCCTACGCGATCGCTGAACGGAGCGCTCAACGCGCTGGAGGCGCGACGAGGCGGCTCCGACGATGTGGTCAGCGCGGGAACGAGCCGGAAGAGACGTCGGCGACGTCGGACTCGACGAGCTCCCACGGTTTCCCGTATCCCTCTCGCATCACCGCTCCTTCTGGAGGGAGATCAGCAACGCACACACCACACCATGGTCCTCGGTGTTCTGTGCACGCCAGCGCAGCATCGTGTCCGTCACCCACCCGGCGCTGATGGTCGGAGGACGCCGAGTGTTGACCCGCGGCCGCCCCATTACCGGATGCGTCGCTCGGCGACGATCGGGCACTCGAAGGGATCGCGGGCAGCGAGCCCGACCCGGTTGAGGTACTCCACCACTATTTGATACGAGCGGACCAGGCTCGTCTCGGTGTACGGCACGTCGTTCTCCATGCAGTACTCGCGCACCATCTTTCGCGCGGCGCCCAGGTGCGGTCGCGGCATGTTCGGGAACAGGTGGTGCTCGACCTGGTAGTTCAGGCCCCCCATGAAGTGCGCCATCCACCAGCCGCCGCGGATGTTGCGGGACGTGAGCACCTGCCGGCTAAAGAAGTCGACCTTCTGGTCGTGCGGGATCATCGGCATGCCCTTGTGGTTCGGCGCGAACGACGCACCCATATAGAGCCCAAAAACGGCCAGCTGCACACCGAGGAACGCGACCGCCAGGCCCAGCGGCAGGAACCAGAACACCGCCCCGAGGTAGAGGCAGAAGCGGAGGAGGAACAGGGCGGCTTCGATCCGCCGCCCTCGGAGCTCACGAGGGTTCGCGAGGACTTTCGCGGACTGCCAGTGCAGGTTCGCGCCCTCGAGCAGCAGCATCGGGAAGAACGCGTACCCCTGCACGCGGACGAGCTTGCGAAGGAATCCGCTCCGGGACGCCGCGTCCTCCTCCCGGAATGAGAGCGCGGCGAACGAGACGTCCGGGTCCTTGCCGACGGTGTTCGGGTTGCCATGGTGCCGCGTGTGCTTGTTCATCCACCACGAGTAGCTCACGCCGGCGAGGAACGTGCCCGCGTACTGCGCGGTCCCGTCGTTCCACCGATGCGAGGCGAACACCTGCCGGTGTGCGGCCTCGTGGGACAGGAACGCGAACTGGGTGAACAACACGCCGAGGGCCGCCGCGACGATCAGTTGGAACCACGACGCTCCAAGGAACGCGAACGCGGCCCACGCGCCGCCGAGCGCCACGATCAGCACCCCGAACACGGCCCAGTAGTAGCCGGTGCGACGCTCGAGCAGGCCCCGGTCCTTCACCTGCCGCAGCAGGCCCGAGTAGAGCGAGGT
The DNA here is from genome assembly GCF_003234885.2 of Curtobacterium sp. MCBD17_003. Classification (NCBI taxonomy): domain Bacteria; kingdom Bacillati; phylum Actinomycetota; class Actinomycetes; order Micrococcales; family Microbacteriaceae; genus Curtobacterium; species Curtobacterium sp. MCBD17_003. Next base: position 33,088 of record NZ_CP126276.1, on the reverse strand, counting down.
ACCGCCCCGCGACCCGGCAGGAGCCGGGCGGGTACGCGTGTACCCGATGGATGTCATATCCGTCACAGTGCTTCGTCCTCTCCGTGGCGGCCGAACGGGAACCCCGGTCACTGCATCAGGGCTCCCCCCACACAATCAGCAGCACGCCACCGCTGTCCGGAATCGGGCAACGCGGCCGAGCCGTGAACGGCCACGAACACTGTTGCGCTTGAGCAGCGGCTAGCAAACGTTCAATCCCTCCGGGAAGAACCTCGCCAACGCCCAGCCACCATCGCTGGCACCTGCGTCCGGCCACCGATCGGCTATCGGACGGTCATGGCTCCGCCAGCGAGCTCGCTCCAACTGCCGCTCGGCGGCGCTGTCGTCCTACGAAGAAGTGATGCCGAGCTGTGCGAGAACGGGTTGGTCGCCGATGGTCTGCAGGTTCCACATCGGGCGCTTGAACGCACCGCGGGAGAGTCGCACGCGCTGCTCGTCGACCGGTTGCCCGGGCCGGGGCGATACCTGCGTGACACCGTTCGGCTTGTAACCGAGCTTGTAGGAGACGGACAGCGACGGGGTGTTCCAGGCCGCAGCACTTGACTCTGCCCATTCGGCACCGAGCGTGTCGAAGGCGAACAGCAGCAGGGCGGCGCGCATCTCGGTGCCGACGCCGTTGCCTTGGGCGCGTCGCGTCAGCCAGGAACCGGAGTTCACAGTCCGGCGGTCCACGAAGTTGAACGCGGCGAGGTCCTGCGCCCCGATCACCTCGTCGTCAAGAATGACGGCGAATTGGATCGTCCAGTTCTGCGGGGAGACCTGTCGGAGGCTCCACTGGTGCATCGCGAGGTTTCGCGGCAGCTCCTCCGGAGACGCATCGGTCCATGGGAAGCCAAACGGCATGCGGTCCGGGTTGTGGATGCCATCAAGAGCAGCCTGCGCCAGGGCAGGGAGGTCCTGGTCCCGCACCGGACGCAACACCAGCCGTGGGGTTCGGAGTTCGAGTCCGAACAACGGCCACAGCTTCTCTAGTTCCATCCCGCGACGCTACCTGCGCCGGTCAGCGCAGCGACGCGTGTTACGCGCTCGGCCGCTGAGTAGGGACCCTCGCATCTGTTCTCTCGCCGCGCACGGTGAGCGATCGGTCAACGGACGATGTGAAGCAAGCACGCTGGATCGTCACACCAGAAAGGCTCGGCAGTCGAGAACAACTATGTCAGCGCGCAGACCGCCCCGGACTAAGGCGACGATCGTCGCCTACGTAGCGCGCCCCATCGTTGTAAGCGGCCTCCCTCCTCACCACCTCCGCCAACACGGCACGCTCGACGAAAGCCGACCATGATGCATCGTCCTCAAGGTGCGCAGTGGCACGAAACGCTGCCTTCGCTCGCGCCCGGACCTGACGGCTCATATACGTCGTGACCGAGACGGTAGGCGACTCAGCGCGCTCCTCAACCTGCGCTTCTTCGGACTCAGGGGACTCCCCCGGCGTCTCCGGCGAAGCCACCGAAACTGGTCGCGCGGGCGGATCGGTGCGGTTCCTCGCACGCAGGCGTGACAAATCCATCGCCGCGCTGCGAGGAGCGAGGCCACCGACGTGACGATCAGGAATGGCGCTCACGCGGGCTGGTCCTCTCGCTCCGCCGCGCTGATGCGTTCGACGATGCTGGTAGCGACCGCATATAGATCATCGGCTACCGACGACGCCGTCCGGGGTGCATGGGCCTGCGCCACCGCCGTCCCTCGCCGCACCTCGTACCACTTCGGCGCGCTTTGGACCTGTTCATCAAGCTCTTGCGCGAGGAGGCCCCGTTCCCGAGTGGCTTGCGCAGTTGCTTCCGAGTGCCGAACCGTCGCCTCGAACACCACATCATGGTCGGAGTTGAACAAGGCCGCGATCTCGTTCCGAGCTGTCCGCTGGACGCTCTTCGCCCCGGTCCCGACCGCGGTCAACACGACACCAAGGAGGTCCAGGCTCGGGTTGATGTTAAGTACGGCATCCAACCGAGCCGCAACCGCGGTGAGGCCCTTCCTACTGGACTTGTCCGTCTTGACCGGGACGAGAGCCCAACGAGCGGCGGCCACGGCCGCTGTCTGCAACATCTCATCTCCCGGCGGGCAATCAACGATGATCATGTCGTAGTTGCCGGCCAGAGGCACCAGAACCGATGCGAGTGCGAGCTTGGCGCCATCGGGATCACGGTTGGCCCGAGCAGCGAGCCCCGCAGTCGCCTGATCAAGGGCAGGTCCGCCCACAAGCACGTCTAGGTTTGGTCTCACGTTGCTGACAGGTGCAGCCACTCCCCCGAACATGAGGGCCTGGGCAAGCGCACGGCCCTCATCGTCTCGGTCATCCCCCGTATAGCCAAGATCTTCAGCGAGATTCCCCTGAGGATCCAGATCCACCAACAGAACTCGATAGCCGCTGCTGGCCAGCAAACCACCGATGTTCGCGACAAGGGTCGTCTTCAGCACCCCTCCCTTCCCGTTGATGCACGCGATCACTCGCGAAAGGGCTGCCCGGTCCAGATCACCAACACCCAACGAACGGCCTCCTTGCGTTACTTGCATAACTGTCAGTACCAGCATTACGTGCATCAACAGTAAGGGCAACGGCATACTTCCGACGGAGCGGCACGCCGCCACTACCGGAACTAAGGGTACCAGTAACGCATGTGTTACTTGTTTTGCTTGCATTACAAGTGTTACTGCAATGCCTGGATGCTCTACTGCAAGGGCTCCTCGAAGAGAAGTCCCGGCAAAGCCAGGTACTACGCCGCAAGTTCGCGGTCTCGAAGATCCTGGAGCAGTCCTAGTCGGACGAACCGCATGGCGGCCTGGTGGTCTCCTCGGCCGTCGCTCGAGCACGGGTACACCGGGTAAGCCTCCGGGCCGCCATGGTCGTCGACCGTTCGGAACATGACCACCTGTGTGGTTGGGGTTCGATCGCGGCCGCGTCTGCCAGCCTTTCGAATGAGATGGTTCTGCCACCATGCCCAGAGGTCGCGCTCGTCCACGTACTGCTGCTCGCGACGTCGGAGGATCCCGGTCACTCCGAGCTGCTTTGCTACGTGCGTGCGGAAGTCGTGCAAGCGGCGGCGCCATCCCGCGGGTGAAGCGATCGCGAGCGCGTGCCGGCGAAGCCGTACGAGGGCGGCGCGTGCGCGGCCGCGGGGGAGTCCTGCGCGGTCAGCGACAACCTCGGGTGCGTTCTCCGCGGTCGTCAGGCTCTCGTACGTCCTGCGCGCTGTGGGGCCAAGTCCTGCGCGCGTGAACACGTCGTGCCGTCCTGCGTCGAGCCGGTCTTCCAACACTTCCAGGAGAGTAACTCTGACGTCGAAGAGCTCGGCCGGGGGGCGGGCGGTCACTTTGTGAAGTGGCCCGACGTGGTCCCCGGGTGTGGAGAACCGGTCTGACAGTCGCCAGACGGCCGCGTGGGGGCCGTCTGCCTGTCGGCAGCGGATGATCCAGCCGGCCTCGTGCAGGCGGCGGAAGGAGCGATCCACGGTGCTCGAGGGGACCCCGGTGGCGATCGCCACGGAGCGCAGCGCGGCGGCGACGTCGCGGGAGCCGGTGCGGAGGGAGAGCCAGGCGAGGTAGGTCAGGACGGTGCTGTCGTGCAGGTCCGCCTCGGTGCGGGTCCAACGGCCGGGAGAGGCCGTGAACGCCTGCAGCACGCCCTCGACGACGTCGACGATGCCGGTCAACTCGGTGAGGTCGCGCTGAGCGCGTTCCTCGGGCGCGTACCGGTACAGCACGGCGCGGTCCTGGGCCTTGGTCCACTGCCGCTCGAGGCGGGCGGCAGCCTCGGCCGCCGTGCGGGGCTCTCGGCCGCCGGCGGGACCGTTGCGGGTGCGGTAGTGCTCCATCCCTGGTGCGGTCTTCGCGGCGTGCTCGACGTCGGCGAGGGTCCACCCGGACACCGCGGCCGCGAGCAGGCACAGGTAGCCGGTGCGGGACGGGTCCCGTCCGCCGGCAACGGTGGCCATGTGCGCCTCACCCCACGCCGGCAGCGATCGATGCGCGCGGTGGCGCGTATCGACGGGCCCGGTGGGGGAGGAGTGTGCGGGATCCACGGCGGGGCGGAGCTCACGGAGCGCGGCGGTGACGCGGAGGAGGTCGCCGGCGGTAACGGTCGGGGTGCGGAGCACGTCGACGTTGTCGGCGCCGGCCATCACCTCTGACGCGCCTCCGCGTGCGTGCGGGGTCAGCGGGGGCCGGACGGCGCCGGTGCGGTCGTTGCACAGCAGCCCGTGGTCCAACGAGGGCAGCACCGCCTTCGCGGCGGCCGCGAGCTGCACCATCGTCGCCTTGTCGACGCCAGCGAGGGGTACCCACACGTGGAACCCGCCGGTGGGGCTCGAGCGGCACACCACATGGGGGAGCGAGGCGTCGCGGAGGATCCGGACCAGGACACCGAGGTCCTCAGCCGCCTGGTCGAAGTCCTCCGGCGTCTTCGCGTCCAGGTCGAACGCGGCGAACCAGAACCGCCCGTCAAGGCCCGTGAGGTCGATCGTCCACGGCGTCGCCGGGGGAGTGCCGAGCACGGGGTACTTCGACGGGTAGCTGTTCGACCGGATCGTCCCGTCCGCCTCCGCGATCATGCGATTCACGTACCGGCGAGGCGCAATGGAGCGCGTCAAAGCCCAAGCGGCGTCCAATGTGGACACGCGGGCAGATTCATACGTGCTCAGCGCAGCAACGTGCGTTACGATGGCGACACCTCCCCTCCTCGGAGTGGTGGTACGACGAAGGCTCCCGGCTCCAACCGGGCTTCTTCATCGGAAATCTCTTGAACCTGACTTGCTTGGCGGCTGTCGCAGGTTGAAGAGCGAGACTTAGGGCTTTGCCCAGAACCCCCGCCCAACCGGCGGGGGTTCTGTCATTTAAGCGGCGGCGATAGGCAGCTCCGCCTCAGTCGATCGGTCAACAGGCTTGGGGGCCTGTTCGGGCATCTGGAGGTCAGCGGCAATGAGAGCTGCGAGGTAGTCGCTCATCGTCGCGTAGCCGAGCTCGTCCTTGCGCTGCCAAGCGGCACGTGCGACAGCTTCACTGGGGCGCGTCCCGAGCAGCGCCCGAGGTCCCTTGCTGTTCCTACCCATGGCGCGATTCTGCTGGGTGCCTGTAACAGTTATGGCCAGCGAGTCCGGCGTGTCACCAACCCCGCCGAGCCAGGCGTGTCTGCCGAGAGGTTCCCGATCCATACAACTAGGATACACAGTTGATGCTAGCTAGATAGGTAGTACTCCTGACCACGTGGTAATCCGGCTGTTGAACCATTCCGGATCGTGGTTGTACTCGCAGCAGTGTGCGGCTGGCTCGCTAATGGCGACAGAGACACGGTCTGGGTTGGCGGCGGCAAACGTGAGGGTGCTGCCGTAGTCGATCGTCTTGTCACCGGGGGAGTGGACGATGAGAGTGGGCGGCAGCTTAGGAAGCGCAGCCTTCCAGGAGATCTGCCGCACGTCGATCGACGCTGGCAACCCGCTGAGGCGTGCGAGGGCGGCGCTTCGCATCGCAGTAAGGGCGAAACGTGCAAGCAGTGTAGGCATGTGGGCACGGCGGGCGGCGGCCGTGACAATCTCGCTCCAGTCGAGTGCAGGGCCGACGAGCACCAGAGCGTCAACGGTCGGGGCCAGGGGCGACTGCGTCAGCGTGCGGATGGCGAGGGTTGCGCCGAGGGACCAGGCAAAGAGAACGACAGAGGTTGCGCCGTGAGCCCGCGCGTAGTTGATGGCCGCCTCGATGTCGCGCCACTCTTCGATGCCCAGGGTCGAAGCGCCGTTGCGTGTCGGTGGACCTTCCTGGTCACCGCGGAAGGACACGACGAGGGAGTGGTAGCCGAGGCGTGCGGCGGCGGGGACGGTTCGCAACGCCGTGATGCGGGTGGTGCGGATCCCGTGGATGTGGATAGCCCACGTCGTCGACGAGTCGGCGCGAGATCCGGGCGCCGGGAAGTACCACGCTGGGCCCGGCCCGGTTGGCAGCGGAATGACTACGGGCTCCCAGGGCAGCCCCAGGTCTTCGGGGCCCCCGTAGAGATGCGCGGTCCAGCGCACCTCGGGGGCGTTGGCGGGGAGTTCGCACGGGGAATGCAGGCGGCGCACCACGGTCTCCCCGGTCACCTCGAGGACTTCCTCGACGCGCTGGTGAATTCCCGTCGTGCTCCAGAGTCCGTAGGAGCCACGCTGAGTCGTGTCGTCGCTTGCCCGAAGAGTGATCGATTCCGAGTCGAGTTTCAGAACCGGCTCGTAACGCGGGCGGCGGGGGAAGCAGACACCTCGGATGACCAAAAGGGCGGCACCCCAGAATGCAGCAGCAGCGACCACAACAACGGCAGCAATGGACAGTGCGAGAATCGGGACGAGAGTCACGACCGCGCGTGCCTGCGAACGAAGGGAAGGACGGGTCCGCTCGGACCCTGGCTCAGCCGAGGAGAAAGCGCTCGCTCAGTCGCCCTGAGTGCACCGCGGTCGTCTTCGGTGAGCTCGCCGCCGAGTGCCTGGTAGTCAGACAGAGCGATGAGCAGGTTGTACGCAGCCCTGCGCGACCCGCCGGGTGCCGGTCGGGCGGCAACGCCGCGCGCCTCCGCGATCGTCTGCAGTTTCGGCGTGAGTCGAGCCAGCGCGGAACTCTGTCGCCAGTTCCCGATCGCGATGCTTGCGAGGCCGAGCACTCCGCACATGACCCCTGGGTAAAAGAGCCCGTCGAACGCCTCCTCAAGCGAGATGTTTGTCGTCGCTGGCAGGCGAAGGGCGTGCTCGACGGAGAGCAGGGCGACCTCCACCAATGACGCCGCAACGATCAGGACGAGGCCGACGCGCAGAGTGCGCTGGGCGGCTGAGCGGCCCTGGTGCTGTCGCATCAGAGCGAGCCCGCAGATGGCGGCGACGCTGAGCATGTAGATGCTCGCGTAGAGGTAAAGAGCGACCTGTCCGATGTTGTCATCAATGAAGTATTGGCTCGTCCGTTCGCTTCGGTTGATCAAGAAGAATGGGAGCGCGATCGCTGCCAGCATGCCGATAAGGAGCAAGGGGCTTTTCGCTACTCGGGGGAGATCCTGGTCCCGGGTCGCCGCGCGGGCCAGGAGCCAGATGGCGATCATGGCGAGACTGTTCTGGATCACGTTAAGGGCGTTGTGGCCGCCGAGTGCCCCGTCGAGGACGTTCATCGGTACGACGGTGCCGCGGGTGAAGAGGCCGAGTGCTCCCACGCCTGTTGCTACCCAGCACAGGCGCGAGGAACCGCGGAGGACGGCGGGCACCCAGCCGATGAACCCGACGACTGCTACCCAGAACGCGACCGTCTGAAGCGCCGTCATCTACTCGTGATCCAGAGATCCTCGGGGACGTCGCCGTACACGACTGATGTCGCCATTTCGTATGTGAGCGTTTCGACCGCGAACTCAAGGCCACACAGTCCCTCGACGCAGTCTGTGGCACCGCCGTGCTCACACTCGTGCATGAGCCGGGCACACATGAGCTGCTGGTCGGGGTTGAAAGTGGCTGCTTCCAACGAGTCGGATGTGCGTCCGGGATCACCGATGAGGATGTGCACCAGTTCGTGCAGGACGCAATGGAAGAAGTGCAGCTCCGACAGTCCGGGGCGGACGAACATCAGGTGGTCATCGGAGTGAACCGTGAGCGCCATAGCGCTGTTCCAGTTCTCCTTCGTCGGCGGCATGATACGGATGCGCCGACCGCACCGTTTTTCGACCGCTCGGACTAGGTCCCGAAGCGTGGGGCGCGGACCGAGGTTCAGATCGGTGAGAATCTGACGGAACTCGTCGGCTGACTCCATACCGATCGCCTCGAGTGCACGTGTCTCCGCTGGCGAGGTCATCTCAGTCTTCCAAGGATCGAAGGGTCTCCGAGATTTCTCGGAGCAGTGCAGGGGGGATCGAGCCCATCGAGCGGGCGGAGATGCCGTTCGCGCCACGTTGCTGAAGCGTCCGCTTGAACTCAAGCTCCGCCTCCACTTGCTCGGTTATTGCAGCGTCGCCCGGGTCGACGAGGTACACGTGAGTGACTTCGAAGTAGTCCGCAATCGCGTTCAGGATCTGCTCCGACACCGCGATGCTGTCGGCGGAGTTCTGGAGCCATTGCCATTTCGTGACGGTGAACTCCGGGTCGACGTTCTGGAGGGACTTGACCAGTTCGTTTTCGTCGAAGGCCGAGACGCTCGACTGCAGGAGGCGCAGCCGGGTACCGAGGGTGTCACCGCGCAGTTGGAGGACACGCGAGCCGTCTGCGCCGGTGCCAAGGATGAGCAGCAACAGCTCGGTCGGTTCCATCCCGAACGCGTGCGCGATCCGGTCCAGATCGTTGGTGTTGTAGGGAGCGTCACCGCGGAGCCGGGAGAACAAGTAGTTCTCCGACAGGTCCACGCGCTGCGCGAGTTCCGAGTGTGACATGCCCGAGCGTGAGCGGACCTGGTCGATCACCCGCGCCACTCGACGGGAGAAGGACGTAGCTGGACCGGTCCCCTTTCGTGGCATGCGAACAACTTACGCAGCCGGCACTACTCGCTCGCGTACTACTGGAATAAGTAGCTGCGGCTACTTAAGCTTGGGTAAGATGTGGGAACTACTTATCCGTGCGCGCTAGAGGTCGGGCGAGCGTGGCCGGTGTCGACCTCTCATCGCTCGTGAGGATCAGAGGTCGGCACCGTCCGCAGCTGTCCTCGAGCGAGCAGCGATGACGCCGGCTTCCCTCAACCAGCCGCGGACGAGGCATTGAGATGGGAGAACACGATGAGCAGCCCTAACCAAGACCATTCCGACGAGATGTTTGGCGCAGCCGCACGCGCGAGCGACTACATCGAGGAGGACACGGTGGGCGTCGAGCGCCTGGGTCGGCGTTCCGCCCCGAAGAACAACGAGGCGACCGAGCTCCGGCCGATCCCGCTCGTGCCGGCCCCGCCGACTCAGTCTGGTGAACCGGCTGAGCTGATGCCCTCGTTGGCCATTGTCTCCGAGGTGCCAAAGGCTCTCGCGGTCGATGAGTCGCCGGCAGCGGAGCGCCGCCCCGTGGATCGTGAAGCGTCCGCGTCGGTTCTGTTTGGCGGGGCCGCGCCACCGGCCGCCGTGTCAGGGATGGCCACGAAGGGCTTCCGTGGAGCGCTGGCGAGCATCGGCCTGCCGATCAAGCCCAGCGCCGCGGAGACGGCGGAATTGGCGGCCGCGGCTGAGGCGGAGTCGCGTCGGGCCCGGAACGAGACGACCATCCGTCAGGCGACATGGACTCGGGCGGTGTCGATCCTGGTCAACAACCCCAAGGGTGGCACCGGCAAGACCCCGACGTCGCTGCTGCTCGGCGGCGTCATCGCCTCGATCCGTGGGGGCTCGACGGCGATCGTCGAGTTTTCCGATGACCCGGGCGCGCTCAGCTACCGCGCCGAGGGCAATCCGCGCCTCGGGCTGGGTGAGCTGGTCCGCGACGTCGCGAGCATCAAGACCGCCGGGCAGCTCCACGGCTACACGGCCCCGCAGACGTCGTTCGCCAACGTCATCGCCTCGACCGGTCGTCGCGAGCGGCTGACGGGTGAGGCCGTCGTGGCCGTGTCGAGCGTGATTGACGAGTTTTACGGCATCCGGGTCATGGACACCGGCAACCAACCGACGTCCTCCGCGTTCCGCGGTGCCGTCTCAGTGGCCGACGTCCTGGTGATCCCGGTCCTGAACGCGGGCGACTCGGTACTCGAAGCGATCCAGCTCCTCGACGAGCTGCGCGACGCGGGCGGCCAGCCCGCCGAGCTCGCCGACCGTGCCATCGCTGTGCGGCTCACGGACGGCCGTCCCGAGAGCGAGACGGTGCGCGAGGAGGTCGCGCGCCTGCTACATGACGCGGGGGTGCGGTCGCTGCACGAGATTCCCTACGACGAGCACATCGCCGCGCGCGGGCAGCTCACCCTCGGCTCCCTGAACCCCGCGACCCGGGACGCGTTCGCGGCCGCGGCCGCCGCCGTGGTCCGCACCTTGCAGGAGGCCGTAGCGCCTGCATCCACCAACAGCCGGAAGGCCTGACCCATATGAACACTCTCCTCGTCGCCGCGGCGATCCAGAACCCGCTCGACGGCATCCTCCCGGACTTCTCGTTCGGCGGGGCTGAGTTCACGCAGCTGTGGCAGAAGCTCGTCGCCGCCGTCTGGGCGATCGGCATCATCGTCGCGATCGTCTACCTGATCCGCGGGCTCGTCGCGATGGCCGGTGCGTCAGGCGACATGAACCCGAACCCGCAGGCCCACGCGCAGGGGCGGGCCAAGGCTATGGCGGCGTTCATCGCACTGGTCGCTCTCGCGGCACTGGCGGTCATCGTCGGCGTGACCCTCTCGCTCGCGAGCTGACCTGCGCAGTTGCTAGCTGACCTGCTCGGAAGGAGGCACACCATGCCGCGCATGTACTCATCCACCGGCCGATCCCTTTGGCCGCTGGTCATCGGGGCCGCCGCGGCGGTCGTCATCGTCGGCGGGGGAGTGGTGTTCGCCACGACCCGCGGCGACGAGCCGACCGCAGCGCCGACGTCGAGCACATCAGGATCGGGCGCGCCGGCTGCGTCTGTGACTCCGAGCCCCACGGCGACCGGCTCCACTGGTGCCGGCGACGACGAGGACGCCGCACCACCCACCGGGTGCCTCGGCGGCCAAAACCGCGACGCCGCAATGGTGCTCGCCGCTCAGAAGGCAGCGAGCCACACGTCGTACGGCGCTGTCGAGGTCGCCACAGCGTTCTACCGGTTCATCTGGCAGTCGCCCGTGCCCGCGTTGAGCGACGTGCAGACCGTCGAGTCGGACGTCATCAGCTCGGGAGCCTCTGACGAGTACCGGGACCTCGCGGCGATCTACAAGCGGTATCCGAACGTCAGCAATGGCGATGTGGCGGACGGCACCCCGTTCCACCTGTCGACCACGAACGGGCTCTGGATGGTTGACCCTCACTCCACCGCCGATCGGGTGACCGTGAACGTGGCCGCCGGCTACGTCGTCGACGGGGCGCTGAGCCCCACCAAGTCGACAGCGCAGGGCTTCGTCATGGTGTGGCAGGACGGAGCCTGGCACGTCGACGGCGGGGCAAAGCCGAACGCGCAGCAGCTCGCCAACGGCGGCGTCCGCTACACGGGAGGCTGCTGATGCCCGGGCACGTCATCCTCGCCGCCGCCGGCGACGAGAACTGCACCAACATCGTCGGCTGCGCGATCGACAAGGGGAAGAACCTCATCGGTTCCGCCGTGAGCGGCACCAAGGATGCGATCAACACTGCGCAGAGCATCGGGGATTTCTGGTCGGACCCGGCCGGAAACACCTACAAGGCGCTCCGCGACGCGGCCAAGGGCCTCTCGGACAGCGTGCTGCCGGCGCTGACCCACGCGACCTTGCCGGATCTGACCGCTGACTGGTTCGTCAACGCCTACCGGATCTCCTTCGGGCTGGCGATCTTCGTGTTCGTCATCATCCTGATCCCCCAATTCATCGACACCGCACGCGGCCGGCAGTCGGGGCAGGAACTCATCGAAACGCTGACCCTGTACGGGCCCGTGTTCATCATCGGCGCGATATTCGGGCCCGCGGTCGGAGCGTTCCTCGTCAAGTTTTTCGGCGCCCTCTCGGACTCGCTCATCAGAACGATGCTGTCGACCACGTCGAGCACCATCGTCGACCAGTTCTCGAAGATGATCGGTGACGACGATGGGTCAGGCATCGTCGGCGGTGCCGTCATCGGCGCGATCCTGATGTTCTTCATGATCCTGGCGCTGCTGCTGGCGCTGCTCGTGCTCGTCGTGCAGTTGATCACCCTGTACTTCTCCGGCGTGCTGTTCCCGCTCGGCTGGGTGTGGATCGTCGACCGGAAGAAGCGTTCGTTCGGGTCGAAGATCCCGATGGTGTGGCTCGGCATCCTCGCCGCCCACCCGCTGCTGTTCTTCCTGCTCGGGGTGACGTTCTCGTTCGTCGGCTCCAACATCGACGTGTTCTCCGGGCAGGCGGACCTGCAGAAGACGGTCAGCCTCGTGGTGTCGATGATCGCGCTGTTCATCGCGGGGCTGTCGCCGCTGCTGCTGTTCAAGTTCGCGCCGATCCTGCCGATGGGCGGAGCCGCGGCCGCGGGCGGCCCGAGCATCGGAGCGAACTCGCCCCAGGAAGCCGACAAGCGCTACAGCGCTCCGCAGAACGACGGAAGCAGCTCGAGGCCGAACTCCACCACGTCCACGCCGACATCGACGACAACGGCTGAGAAGCTCGCCCAGACCTCACCCACGAGCAGCGGCGGTGGCGGTGGCGGTACGACCGCCGGAGGTGGCGGAGCCGAGGAGGCAGCCGGTTCCTCTATCAAGGACGCCGCGGCGGCGGGTGGCAAGGCGTCGACGGGCGCTGGGACCGGGGCCGGCGCGACTGCCAGTGCTGGCGTAGCGACGGGTGCAGCGGGATCCGGGGGTGGCGCGATGGCTGCAGGGGCGGCTGAGTCCTCGACCGGGGTTGGGGCCGCTGTCGGTGTCCCGATGATGATCGCCGCCGGTGCGAAGGCGGGCCTCGACACGGCAGGCAGCGCCGCAACGAGCGCGGCCGACATGGCCGCCGCACCAGTTGAGGACCACGAGCAGTCCCACAGCGCCAGCACTGAGCAGTACGGGAAGGACTTACCCCATGCGTGACGTTCAAGAGCAGCCGACGGCGCACGTCCGCTACGTGGGCGGTGAGTCCTCGCACCGGTCGTTCTTCGGTGGCACGCACTCGAAGTCCCGCATCATCGGCATGGCGATCTTCGTCGTCGGCGGCATGGTCGGGATGATCGCGGGCGGCGGCATCCCCGTCCTGATTGCCGCTCTGGGTGGGGTCGGGGTGACGATGCTCGTCACTCAGCGGACCCACAACGGCACGATTCAGGAACGGCGCCGGAAGCGGTCGCGGTGGGCGGCTCGAAAGCGGCTCGGGACCAACACGTTCGTGCCGTACAACGTCGCCGGGTGGGACCAGATTCAGTCCGCTGCCGGCAGCGCTGACAAGGCCGAGCGGCGCGCCGCTGAGGTCGCCGCCCGGCAGATGCGCGCCAACCCGGACGGGTCGGACGGCATGGGCTGGTTGCAGTACGGGTCGAACATGCCGGGGATCGCCTGGCATGCCCCGGTGGGGGAGCGGCCGTACCTTTCGGTGGCGTTCTCCGTGTCCGGGCAGCTCCGCGGCATGGAGACGGCGGGAGCGCTGAACCGAGCAGCAAGCGCGTGGGGAAGGTTCCTCGCGCATCGTGCTGCGCCGGTGTCGCTGATCCGCGACGTGCAGACCCTCACCCGCGTTCTGCCGCCGGACACCGCCAAGCACGACATTTGGTACAACTCCCAGCGTGAGTCCCGGCCCCTCGGGGCCGATGACACGGCACTGGCGCTTTACGACGCACAGCAGCGTTCCTACGCCGAGGTCCGCGGGCGCGCCGCGGCCGACGCGATGGTGCAGCGGCACTTCGTGGTGCTGTCGTGGCCGCTGACGCCGGCGTTCACCGAGGCCGCGAAGAAGTACGGGCCCGGCCGGGACGGGTGGCGGGCGCTCATGGCGGAGCAGATCGAGGCGTCCCTGCACGGGCTCCGGCAGGCACGCATTGGGCAGGTGCAGTCCCTGACGGCACGCCAGACGGCGGCCGTCATCATGCACCAGCAGAACCCGTCGATCCCGATCGACCTCCGCTCCGCGAAGCACATCACGCCGCTGTCGGTCGGGATCGGCTCGCACGACGAATACTCCGCGCACGTCGTCGACGGAGGCTACGACCCGACCGTCCTCGCGGACCGCGACCCGATCGAGGCTGCACCGGCCGTCACCTGGTGGCACCGCACCGCGGCGATCCACGGTGAGAACCTGGCTTCGGCCGGCCGATCGCCGCTGTGGACGCTCGACCTCATGATCGGGCGCGAGCTGGACTTCATCCGCTCGGTGTCGTTCCACATGCACCTGGTGCCGGCCGCGCAGGCGAAGGCGGCCGCGCGGCAGGACGTCGTGCGCGACGCCGCCGGCCTGTACGCACAGCAGAAGAAGGGCGTGATCGTCTCCGACGAGGCGCAGGGGCTCCTCGGAGCGGCGGAGCGTCGGCGGCGGGACCTCGCCGCCGGCAGCCACCACCACGGCGTCTCGTGGATCGGGTACGTGACCATCACGGCCCCCACCCGCGAGGACCTGGCTCAGGCGTCGCGGCGGCTCTCGAGCGTGTGCGACACCGGGCTCGGGATCGACCGCCTCGACTGGCAGGACTCGTTTCAGGGCGCCGCATCCGGGACCACATGGCCCATCGGCCGCGGGCTCCGACCCGACACCATCACGACGGCCGCACGCGTGATGAACACGCTCGCCGGCCGAGGTGACAAGGAGGCCCTGTCATGACCAACACCAAGAACCCCGCCCCGCACGACAAGCGCGCGGCGCCGAACCGACCAGCAGCTCGGGACCCCTGGTACGCGAACGTGCCGGGGCTGAAAATCTTCGTCCCGCCGGAGGCTCGGCAGGAGGTCGTAACCGGCGACGAGGGGCCCGCCACGGCGGTGTCCGTCCGCCGACCCGTCGACGTGTCGCCGTTCGAGCTGCCCGGCGGGCAGCTCCGCACGTCGGCCGGGGCCGCTGCGCGCGGCTGGTACTCGCCGCGGCTGGCGGGGTCGCCGTCGACGACGCGGCAGGCGGAGATTCTGAACACCGCCGTGATCGGCAACCCGACCGGTGATGAGGGGATCGTCAACGGCCGCGACAACCTGTCGCAGTCGATGATTTCCTACGACGCCCCCACCGCGTACAACGCGGAGCCGCGACAGATTTCGTCCCCGAACGTGATCGTGCTCGGCACGGTCGGGTACGGGAAGTCGTCGCTGACCAAGACGGTCGGTGTCGCTCGCCCCCTGGGGCTGGCGAACCGGCGCGCGGTCGTGTTCGACAAGAAGGACGAGGGCGGCGCGGGCGAGTACACCGCGATGGCGCACAACCTCGGATCGGAGCCGCTGCGCTTCGACCCGGCAGGCGGCGGTATCCGCCTGAACCTCCTCGACCCGCTCATCATGCGCGGCTCGGGGTTGCAGGGGCAGATGGAACTCATCACCGCCGTGGCCCGGATCGCGCGCAACGACGTCCCCGCGACCGAGTGGGAGGAGAAAGCGACCCGGTTCGCCCTCCGCCGCATGTTCGAACAGCACAACAGCTCGACCCGTCCGCTGACGACAACGGACCTGATGCCGTTCCTCGGCCAGGTCCCGGACGACGAGGGACTGACAGAAGCATCGGGCGAGCGGTTCCACCAGGCCGGCCTGTCCATCCGGTTCGGGCTCGAGAACCTCCTCGAGACGTACGCCGGGGTGTTCGACGGTGAAACGTCGAAGGCGGTCGACCTCGCCAGCAAGCTGACGGTGTTCGACGTCTCCCAGCTCCCCGACGCCGGCCCGGCCGTCCCCACCGTCATGGCGGTGGGGCACCAGTGGCTCCTCGGTCGGCTGCGCCGTGAGCGGGGGTTCATCACGAACGTGGTCTACGAGGAGGGCTGGCACATGATCGGTGGGCCCTCGGCCAGCCTGGTCAAGTCGAACCAGAAGCTCTCCCGCGCCCTCGGTATCTCGAACTGGTTCGTCATGCACAAGGGCACCGACATCCCTCGTGAGTCCGAGGGCTACACGGTCATCCAGGAGGCGCAAACGATCTACGCCTACCGGCAGGACCGACCCGAGGACGCGGCGTGGGTGCAGGAAACGTTCGGGCTCGCACCCGACACCACCGACCTGCTCATGAACCTGGGCCCCGGGCACTGCATCTTCAAGTACGGCTCGAACCCCGAGACGCACATGCAGCACATCCGCTCGGACTGGGAGGCCGCTGTCACGAACACCGACGAGGGCATGGCCGGCAGCGGAGCACGGTACCTGCTCAACGACGAGGCCGCCGTCGAGACCGGATCTTCACAGGCACGGGCGTAGCGGGGGGGCTCGAGCATGAAGAAGGGACTGATGATCGTGCTAGCGGCCTCCCTGGTCGTCGTGTTCGTCGGACTCGCCCTCGTCACTGGGGGTAGCTCCCAGAACGGGGCGTGCGCGGCCACCGCCGCGAACGCTGACGCCGCTGGCGCGCACGATGCGGTCGACGGGTACTCCGGCGATCAGCTCGTGAACGCCGCGGCGATCATGAACGCCGGCGCCGCGCTCGGCGTCGACGTGCAGGGGCAGACCATCGCCGTCATGACGGCGATGGGGGAGTCGACGTTGAAGAACATTGATTACGGCGACAAGGCCGGCCCGGACTCCCGTGGGTTGTTCCAGCAGCGGGACACGTGGGGCACGCTCGCGCAGCGGATGAACCCGAGTCAGGCGGCGACGTTCTTCTACCAGCGGCTCTTGAAGGTGCCGAACTGGCAGACGATGACGCCGACGTTGGCCGCGCACGCGGTCCAGATCAACCGCGACCCGAACCACTACGCGAAGTTCTTCGACGCGGCCACGGCCGTCGTCACGGCGCTCTCCGGTGGTTCGTCCGCCTGCGCCGCGGGCGTCTCCGGGGATGCTCAGGCCCTCGCCAAGCACATCGTGGACCTGACCAACCAGGGCAAGATCGTGTGGCTGTCACCGACGCACTTCCCCGAGGTCCAGGCGATCGCAGACGGCAAGCCCAAGCAGAACTGCAACGTCGACACCCGCATCCTGCAAGTCATCACGATTGCGACCAAGACGTTCCAGTCGATCGGGATTTCCGACGTCAACCGGCTCTGCACCGGACAGCGGCCCGGTGCCGGGAACGCATCGGCACACGTCGTGAACGGCGGCGGCCACGCGGTCGACTTCTACGCGTTCGACGGCACCCCGACCACCGGAGCGGACGCGAATGCGATCAAGCTCCTGCGGGCGCTCGGCCCTGTCATGCCGGACAACTCCGGCACCGGGCAGGTCCAGTGCCGCGCGAAGGCCGGCAGCTCGATCGACCTGCCGATGAACCAGTTCGACGACTCGTGCAACCACGTGCACGTGCAGGTCGATCCAAAGGGGGACGAGCCGATGAAGCTCACCAGCGGAGGGGACAACTGATGGACGACACACCGCACCGGCCCTCGTGTCGATCGCGAACCTCGCGGCCGACGAGTGGACGCTGCGCAGCCGCGACGCCGCCGTGGTGACGGTGGGGTTGTGGCTCGACGAGACGATCGCACAGCACCGGCAGGAACTCACGTCAGCGGGCCTTACGGGCCCGCTGACGCTGCGGTACCAGCTCAACGGGCACGACGTCGACGGAGACATTCGCCGCGTCCGTGAGGTCGTGGAGGAGCTGCACGAGACGTACCGGTGGATCAAGACCACCGACACCGCGGCGCGACCCGAGCGGTACGCGTTGCTGGCGCAGCTCTCCGAGGCCCGGGTGATGCCCTCGGAGATTGCGCTCATGGTCGGCGTCGACGTCCGCCTCGCAGAGCGGTTCGCCGGCAACGACGAGGAGGCCCGGATCGCCCGGACGCTCTTGCACCACATCGCCAACGATCGCGGAGTCGACGCATGAACGGCAGCAACATTCGCACCAACACCCTGACGGTCACGCTGCTGGTGCTGATCGTCGGCGGGGTGTTCCTCGGCATCCACGCGGGTGCCGGCGTCGCCGGAACCGGCGACGCGTACTCGTGGAACCCCATCGTCATGCTGATGGGCTTCGTCAAGGGCGACCCGTGGCCCGGCGTCGCGGCGACGGTGTTCGTCGTCGTGTTCGTCCTGGCCGCGCTCGCGCTGTTCACGTGGATGCTCATGGCTCAGGCCAAGCGGGGCGCGAAGAAGCGGGGCGCAGCGTCGATCAAGCTGATGAGCGCGAACCCGTCGAACGCGGTCGTACGGGAGTCAGCGCGCTCGAAGGACGCCCGGCGGCTGCACCCGACCGCCGCCGGCATCGGCCCGGGGCAGAAGGTGGGCCGCATCGTCGGCACGTCCAAGTGGGTCTACCAGGGCTGGGAGGAGACGGGCGTGTACCTCTACGGCACTCGGCGGGGCAAGACGACCAGCGTCGTCGTCCGTCACGTCGTCGAAGCTCCCGGGGCGGCGATCATGACGTCGAACAAGGTCGACGGGGTGCGTGAGGCAATCCGCGGCCGCCGCGGCCGCGGGGAGACGTTCGTGTTCGACCCGAACCGCATCTACCGGCACGAGGACGGGCCGGACTTCGTGTTCAACCCGTTGGAGTACGTCAAGAGCGCCGAGGATGCTCGTGAGCTCGCGGAGATTTTCGAGGCGTCGACGCGCAAGGAGAACGACCGCGGCGGCGATCCTCAGTTCGACGAGCCGGGCCGCGACATGCTCGCGTACTTCCTCCTCGCGGCGGCTCTCGACGGGCTGCCGCTGTCGCGGGTGTACCGGTGGCTGACCACCCAGGACTCCGACGCCGTGATCGGCATCCTGAACCAGCACGGCAAGAAGGGCCCGGCGACCGCCCTCGTCGGGATAGAGAACTGGGCCGACAAGACCCGGCAGAGCGTCTACGCGACCGCGCAGCGCATGGCCGGTGCCCTGGCCTACGACGAGCTGCTGGAATGGACCTCGAAGCCTGGCGTGCGCCGGTTCGACGTCGACGCGTTCGTGCAGAGCGAGGATCTGCTGATCCTGCTCTCCAAGGACGGGGTGGGCTCGGCCGGCGCGATCCTGACGTCGCTCGTGCGAGCGATCTGCAAGACGGGGGAGCGGCTGGCACAGCGCTCCGGTGGCCGGCTGCCGGTGCCGCTGGTGATCGAGCTGGACGAGTGCGCGAACATCGTGCGGTGGCCGGCGCTGCCGTCCGTGTACTCGTTCTACGGTTCGCTCGGGATGCCGCTCAACACGTACTTCCAGTCGCGGGACCAGGCCGTCGAGGCGTTCGGGCAGAACGGCTGGGGCGCGATCTGGGGTGCCGCCGTGACACGGGTGTTCGGTGGCGGCGCGATGGATGACCAGTTCCTCAAAGGGCTGTCGAGCCTGATCGGTGACCGCGAGGAGGTCACCTACGGCGGATCGACTCAGGACACCGGGGCGTACTCGACGTCGACGAGCACCCGCCGGGTGCCGATCCTCGACGTGCACGACCTGGCGAACCTGCCGCTGTGGCGCGCGGTCATGTTCAACTCGAACACCCGCCCGGTGATCCTCGACGCGGTGCCGTGGTTCAAGGACAAGAAGCTGCGCCCGCTGATCGAAGGCGACGCGCCTGCGACGGCCGGCGCCGCACCCGCGGCGATCGCAACCAGCTCGGAGGAGGCGGCAGCTCGTGGCTGACCTCGACGACGCCGACGTCGACGACGAGGAGGAGTTCGACCTGACGCCGCTGTTCCTCGAATGGATCGAGGAGCACCTGGCGGTAGTCGAGTACACGCACTCGGACAAGAGCAACGCCGTGTGGTGCCCGGAGTGGTGGAAGCACCCCGAGGCCGTGGAACGGCTCTGGGCGTCGTTCGAGGCGCGGCAGCAAGCGAAGATCGACGCCGCGGAACGCGCCGACGCGCTGTCCGACTGGTGGCTGACGCACTGGGACCGCCACGCGGCGATCCTGTTCGACGGCAAGGCCGGCCCGTTCCGCAACTGCGACCGAAATCTCGGCCACCTTCACGATTCGGACGGCTCCGCCCCCCAGCGAGTGCCGTTCTACCCGCCACCTATCGAGTGGAGCCGCCCGAATTCGTAAAACGAATACGACTATCGACCCGATTCGAGAATGATCTCCGGGTGCCACTTAATCACATACGAGAGCAGCGGGTCGAGCACGCTAACTTTTGCGGCCTGCTGGTCACCTTGCACCTTGAAGGTCGGCTGCGGAATGGCGTCCGCGGCTACCATTTCTGCAAATGCGGCCTTCTCATCGGCGGACTCATCTCCGCCGGTCGCGTCATCGTTAGTGTCACCGTTAGCGTTAGCATCATCCAGCGCATGTGCTGCAAGCGCATCGCGGGTATCTTTGGACGCAATCTCGTTGAGATTCCTTGCTTTCAGTTCAAGCGCAAGTTGATTCAACTCCGTCGCTGTCAAACCAAGCTTCTGTCCAATATGCTGCTTGACTTCACTGAAGGGCACCTCGGTAGGTGAACCCATCTCGTGCAAGGCAAGCATGATGAGCTGGTACCCATCCAGCTCCTTTGGTGGCGGACCCGGGTGAATACGCTTGCTTCGGCTTTTTCGCGGGTTAGGTCCTTGAGTCAATCCGCTCAACCAGTTGAAGGCGTCTTCGTCTTCTACCGACCGGAAGAAGTCGCTCCAATCAGCGGGTTCCTTCAGATCGGCGAGCGGCTGGCCCGCTTCCCCTTCCAGTATGCCGTTGACGTTTTCGCACAGGTCAAGCAGGAGCTGCTGCATGATTTGCGGACTGCCAAAGCTCTCCCCTGCCAGGCGCTTCACAACATCTTCAGTAGTGGTTACCGACAGATAAGGGAAACCCTGCGTTGCAATTTGACCGAGCTCATCGAGATCCCACGGCTTAATCATAACTCGCTTTCGACGACCACCCAAGTTGGTGTTCACCATGGCTTCGTCGACCTGACCAGCGTGAATTGTACATAGAATCACCGTGAGCCCCTTGTCCGTAAGAGGTCGCAACGCGAGTGCAATTGCACGCCGAGCATCGACGGACTCCACAAAGTGGTAATCATCGATGACCACGACAGCCCGGAGCTTTTTGTCCAGCAGCGTCGTAAGCGCCTCTTTGACAGCAGCCTCCGGGTCCACATCGAACCGTTCATTCGAGGATGCCTTGTGCTCCCGGGACTCGCTTACATTGACACCGGTGGACAGGCCGGTGCCGGGAAACAACGCAACACTGAGTCGAGCAAAAATGCCCCACGTAGATCTGTCACTGTTTGCGAGGCCGGATTCACGCGAGGTGGGAATTCCTAGTTCGCCTGCTAGCTTTGCCCACAATGCTTCGGCCCCATCTTGGAGCGATTGCCCGGAGAGGTACGTACTCCATGACTCTTCGCTATTGAGCCCATTCAGATAGCTTTTTACAAGGGTTGTCTTGCCAAGTTTGGAAGGCCCAAGAACGGTGACGAAAAATCCACCTCTTCGCGCCCACTGTTGAAGCGCACTCGATACCGCAGAGCGATCAACATCAGTGTAAGTAGGCAATTGTGCTGGTGTAAAAACTTCCGATGTGGCGACCATGACAGTCAATCTAGTAGCCCGTAAGCTCGCTCAGCAGCTAAGGGGCTGTCGATCGCCAGGGTGAAGGAGTCGATGTCCTTCCTGCCTGCCTGCCTGCCTGGGATCAGGCTGCGCTCAAAATTGCTTGTGGTTCGAGCCATGCGCACCTCCAGGCTATGTGGGGAACCGTTTGGCTACCGCTCGCGGGCGTCGTCGCCGCGGGCTCGCTCGCGCCGCTGACGTTCCCGCTCGGCTGCCTCCCGGGCCGCCGTACGATTCGGGTCCTGCGTGGTCGGCGTCCGGCCGGCGCGGCGGAGCTGCGCGGCCGCACGGTCGGCCTCGGCCTGACGGCGTGCCTGCAACGCCTCAGCGGCCGTCTGCGGCTTCCGGGCCCGCTGCGCGGCCGCTGCGGCCTGCTCGGCAACACGGGCTCGAGTTGCCTGGTCTGCCGGCGGCTCCTTGATGAGCGCGGCCGACTTGTGCATTGCCGTCACACGCTCCTGCAGCTCGGCACCGACCGCGTGCTCCTGGTACTGGTTCGGGATCGCGTCGGGAGTGGCCTCCTCGATCGCGTATCGGCCGCGGAAGGCGTCGACCTCGGCCGCGAGACGGTTCCACTCAGCGCGCCGCTCGGCGTCCGCGGGGACCGCTCCGAGCTGCTTGGACCACTCCGGCTGCTCGACGGCGATCGTCGCGCCGCGCTCCTCCATGCGGACGGCGATGTACTCGTACCGCTCCGCCAGATGCTCGCGCCAGGCGGGATCGGTGTGCTGCGAGTCGAGGGCTCCGCGGTCGACGAGCCATGCCGGCACCCGGTCGTCGCGATCGGCGGTGCCGAACTCGCTCGTGTACGCGCGCACGTCTGCCTGGACACGGGCGGCGAGCACGGCGGGCTTGTTCCGCGCGTTTTCGAGCGTGTCTTTCTCCCACGCTTGGTAAAGGGCGTCGGCAGGGTCGTAACCGGCGCGCTCGGCCCCGCGGAGGGATGCGCGCAGCGCACCCCATCCCTCGTTGTCGCGGAGCTGCTGCGCGGCTTCCACGCCGACCGCGGCTCGGGTGATCTTCTCGAACCGCACGTCATCGGCGCGCTCGGACACGTCCCGGTACTGGTCAACGAGAGTCACCAGGTCATCGACGCGGGCCTGCTCGGCGCGGATCATCTCGTTGGCGCTCATCATCCCTTGCGAGTTGCCCGCGATCTGGTCAAGGACGTCGGACACCGGCTGGGCGTCGTCGACCTCGACGTACAGCCGGTTCGACTCCTTGCCGCGGGTCATGGCGACGTACGCGAGGGACCGCGACGTCGACGCGTCCGCGAGGACGTGCGACGTGTCCGCGGTGAGGCCCTGGGCGCGGTGCACGGTCGACGCGTAGCCCAGCTCGACGTGCTCGCGCACGTACTCCGCCGGCAGGGTGATGCGGCCGCCGTGGCCCTCGTGGGTGACAGAAAGGGAGCCGTCGCGGTTCACCTTGTCGACAGTCCACAGGTCGTTGTTCTTCACGCGGTCGCGGCCGCGGTCGGTGCGGAGCCGGGAGTCGTTCTGCCGGGTGACGATCGTGTCGCCGCGGTGGGCGCGGAGGCCGTCGCGGAGGTCCGCGGCCTCGCATCCGGTGACGGCACCCTCACTGATACGGAACGCCTGGGCGCGGGCGTTCAGGTCGGCCACGGTGGCGTTCTGCTGGGCGAGCATCACGGACCGCTTGCCGGCGCTGGTGTCGGCCTGCCATGCGGCGAACACTTCGCCGGTCATCCGGTCGACGTCGCCGCCGACGACGCGGCCCTGGTCGACGTACCAGGCGAACGGGTCGCCGGTCGTGGCGGGGTCGCGCAGCCGCTCGGACGCGTCGGCCTCGGCCTGGTTCACGGTGCCATCGGCGTTGCGGAACCGGTGGATCGTGTCGAGCTGGACGGAGCCGACCTCACGCTCCAAGAGGCGGAGCGCGCCGCCGGACTCCACGGCGTCGAGCTGCCGGCTGTCTCCGATGAGTCGGACGTGCGCGCCGTGGGCCTCGGCAATGTCGACGACGCGGGCGAGGTTCCGGGTGCCGGCCATGCCGGCCTCGTCGACGACCACGACGTCCCCGGCGCGGAGCTTCATCCCGGCCGGGTGCTCGCTCTCCGGGGTGGCGTCGCCGTGCAGCTCGTACGCCTTCAAGAACCCGTGAATGGTGTTGGCCTCGACGCCCACAGCGTCCTTGAACACGTCGGCCGCTGCGGCTGAGGGGGCGAGCCCGATCATCCGCGAGCCAGCCTGCTCAGTAGCCCGGGCGGCGAGGGCGAGGGCGGTCGTCTTGCCGGCCCCGGCGGGGCCGGTGCCGACAAGGACGAGCCGGTCGGACGTGGTGAACTCGCGAGCGAGGTTCCGCTGTCCGTCGTCGAGGGGGCCGGTGTGCTCGGCCGCGGTGCGGTCGAACTCGGCCAAGGAGACGGGGGCGAGCGTGCGCGTGCGAGCGGCATCGATCAGGCGGTCCTCGGCGGCGAGGATGCCGGCGGACGTGTAGACCGCGCGTCCCTTGTGGACGTAGATGCTCTCCCCGTCCTGACGGGTGAGCGGCTGAAACGACCCGTGCGGTGCCGATGGGGTGACGGACACGGAGTCGGTATTGAGGGCGTGCCGGGTGATCGTCTCGACGGCACCCTCCGGAACGTCGACGCCTGCAATCCGGGCGGCCTGAACGTAGCGGCGGGCCTCGGCCTCGATCATGTGCGGGCCCCACGTGGCGTGATGCTCGGACACGGTGTCGACGACCTGCCGCGAAGCTGACTCGACGTCGAGCGGCTGCGGGTCGTCGGTGCCAGTGTCACGCTCGGCGGCGGCGCGAACGGCGGTGAACATGTCCGCGATGCCCCGGGCTCCGATGACCTCGACGGCTCGCGCCTGCCACGTCTCACGGAGGGATGCGAGGGACCGGGCGTGCTCCTTGGCGGGTCGGGTTTCAAGGGTCGCCTGCTGGGCGAGCTTGATCCGGGCGGCCTGGTCTGGCTGGCGGCCGTGGTCGCGCCGGTAGTCCTTTTCGAGGGCTCGGAGCGTCTTACGAATGTCGGCGGACCGGGTGGAGAACCCCTTGGTGAGTCGGTCGTCGACGCCGGCAATTTCGACCACGGGGCGCTTGCCGGCGGTGACCTCGCGCAGCTCGGTCGCGACGCCCAGCGCGTCGGACACGCGCTCCATCACGCGTGCGTTGTAGAACTCGGAGGCGGCGACGCCCTGGCGGTGCAGGAGCTTCGAGTCGATGGTGCGCCACTTCCCATCGGACCCCTTCACCTTGTTCGCGACGACCAGGTGATCATGGAGCTGCGGGTCGCCGTTCCGAGAGTCGTAGTGGCGGAACTTCGTGGCGACGATCCCGCCCTCAACGTCGATCTGAGCCACGCCGTTCTTCCCGGACCGGGTGGCGATCGCCTCCCGTTCGAGGTAAGCAACGGTGTCTGCAATCGCGGCGTCCTGCGCCTGCTCGATCGCCTTGCGCGTCTCGTTGTCGCCGAGCGCCCAGAGCGTCGAAACGCTCTTCGCGGGCGAGAACACGAGGTCGAAACCGGCGACTGCCTGGCGGGTAGGGCGGGTCGCTGCGGTGATGTAGCGGCCCAGCTCCTCCTTGTCGGCGGGCTGTCGGCCTTTGGCCTGGCGGAACGCCTGCGCGCCCTCGCGGACGCGGATCGCGCGTCGCTCGTTGACGTCGGGCTCGCGGTGCTCGGTCCGCTGGAACCGGGCGTAGCCCTCCTCGATCGCGGCCGACAGGTTCGTGCCCCCGGTGCCGTAGGCGTAGTACGAGCTGCCAAGCTTCGCGGCCTCGGTGGCCTCCTCGACGCTCTTGCCGGCGGCCTGCGCGTCGGTGATGATCTGCTCCGCGTTCGGGTGCAGACCCTCACCAAACAGGGCTTTCATCTGCTCCTCGGTGACGGTCCCGGACACGCCCAGCGCGGCGAGGCCGGACCCGAACCAGACACCGGGAGGGTTGCCGTCCGCGGTGTAGTAGTCGCCCAGCTCGCGGCCCTGCTCGCGCTTGGCGTCGCCGGTCGCCGTCTCGCTCGTGTAGTAGGCGTAGCCGTCCCCTGCGCTGAGCTTGTGCAGGGTCATCACGAGCGTGACTCTACCTCGCTGATAAAGATGCCAGAGGTGTGACGAACTAGGGACCGAGGAACGAGGAGACGGAGCGGCCAGTATCAGAGAGACTGCGGCTGTGCTGGGAGACCGGGCAAGTGAACGGGAGCGGCTGACGAGGAACGAGGAAACCGTGAGAGTGAATGTCGGTCGAGCAGTTGAGGCCGAGCCGCGTTTGTGGCTGCACGTCGGGTCCGAGAACCGGACCCCGGTCAGACCCGGCCCGTAGCGCGACGAGGTTTACAGCGGCCGCCGGTTTGTCGTGGCGTGCTCGAGCTCCGGCCCATCCCGAGCCGCGCGATGGGTGCGGGCATAATGGAAGGCACCAACGGGAGGGGTCGCTTGTGGCTGAGGTTCGGAAGTCTGCCAAGCAGACCGAGGCGCGTCGCCGGGCGCGCGAAAAGGCCGCTGAGTTCCGCGCTCGACAGGACAAGCTCGAACAGCTCGCTGTGGACTACTTCGTTGCAGCAGACACTCTCGATGACATCGACGAAGCGATGGAGAAGGAGATCGCAGCGGTCCGCGCGTTCGCGGAGCAGCAGCGATCCACCGCACGTCGAAACGCGGACGACGTGATGCAGAAGATGCTCGGGCTTGGGATCACTCGTGCCGAAGTTGCCGAACGTCTCGGTGTGTCCGTTCGGGACGTGAAGAAGGCACCGACCGAAAGGGCCGGTGCTACTTCCTCCTCCAAGGCGGCGCAGCTGCCGGAGGAGTCATCCCACGACGACGAGGCAAACGAGCACGCGGGCGCCGACGAGCGCACATCGGAGCACGAGGGCGAGCACGCGTACGCGTAGTGCGCATGAGGTTCGGCCCGGATCACCACCGCGTTGGTTAGTCTGCGCCGATTCCGTTGAGGGCTCTACGGATGGAGTCTGCATCCCACCCGTTCGCGCGCACAGCGTCGCGCAGCTCACACGATCGACGCACGCGTTCCTCCCTCGAGAGCCCCCGGTAGCGCTCGGCCGTCCACCGATTCCGGTGGCGGCCTTTCCCCGCCCGGTCAACCATGTTGTCGCCGTGCGTACCCGGTGTGACGTGCGATGCTGCCGCCTCGCGATCGACGCACACAGAGACGTACGTCGCGGGGCACCGACGTGGACAGCGAAATGAGTATCCGTACAGCTTAGCTTCGCCACGCGAAGGCTGGCCTTGGTGCCGATTCAGCTTCTGATCAGGTGATTCAACTGAGAGGCCTTCGTATTCGCGGACAACCACCACCAGGATGACCCTCGATGTGGGGGCAATGGAGGGATTCTCGTTTTGCCCTAGGGTTCGGACTGTTCTCGCGGGGACGCGCGGGGTTTCAGGGAC
Source organism: Curtobacterium sp. MCBD17_003 (assembly GCF_003234885.2). Taxonomy (NCBI): domain Bacteria; kingdom Bacillati; phylum Actinomycetota; class Actinomycetes; order Micrococcales; family Microbacteriaceae; genus Curtobacterium; species Curtobacterium sp. MCBD17_003. Next base: position 6,615 of record NZ_CP126276.1, on the reverse strand, counting down.
GCGTCCGGCGATCGGGGTTCTGCCGATAGGGGCATCCGTGCGTGCTGTGGTGAAGCAGTCGATCCATGTTCGGGGTGGCGCGGTGCTCGCGCTCGTTGCGGCGTTGCTGGCTGCAGTGTTGGTTGCGATCGCTCCGCCAGCAGTCGCGCACGCGGAGGTGACCGGGACCGGTGGCCAGTTCGTGTCCACGCAGGGCAGGATCTTGGACACGCGAAGCGGCACGGGCGGGTACTCGAGCGCGATGCCGGCGAACTCCTGGCGCAGCGTGCCGGTCGAGGGCGCGGCGGGGCTGCCGACGTCCGGCATCGGCGCCGTATCGGTGATCGCCACGGTGCTCTCGCCGTCGGGTGATGGGCAGCTGGTGGGACGTCCCGACGCGAACACGCCGTCGACGCTGATGACCACCTATGGCGGCGGTGGTCTCGGGACGACGTCGAACAGCGCCACGATCGCGGTGGGGTCCGACGGCACCATTCAGGTGATGACCGACACCTCGGTCAATCTCGTCCTCGACGTGCAGGGGTATTACACCTCCACCGCCAATGGCGTCGCGGCTGGCGGGTTCGTGTCTGTGCCGGGAACACGTTTGGTGGACACCCGAAACGGGACCGGTGCAACGAAGGCATCGATCGGCTCCGGTGGTTCGATCACGGTGCAGGTGACCGGCAAGGCCGGTGTTCCTGCCGGCGCGGCTGCGGTTGCGGCGAACTTCATCGTGGTGAATGACTCCACCACCGCCGGCTTCGTGACGCCGTCTGCCGCCGGAGCGACGTCGGTCGTCGCGCCGCTGAACTACCCGGGCAAGAACGGATCCGACACCTCTGTCTCGGCACAGGTCGCCCTGAGCTCCGACGGCAAAATCACCATCGCGAACAACTCCGGCGGCGGCACCATCGATGTGCTCATGGACGTGCAGGGGTACTTCACGCCATCGGATCCCGGAGGGGTTTACACGCCGGAAACTGGTCGACTGCTCGACACACGAGTCAGCCCCAACACCCCGCTCTCCGGCGGCTCCTCGATCACCGTGCAGGTCGCTGGCGCGCGCCGCGGTGTCCCGACGGTCGAGGGTGGGCTGGCAGCCGTCGCGCTGGCTGTGACAGCAGTACACCCGGGTAATGACAACGGCAACGCAACGTTGTGGGCGGACGGTGCGACCAAGCCCGGGATCACGTCCATCAACTACGCCCCCGACTCGATCCGGTCGAACAGCATCATCGTTCCCGTGGGCACGGACGGGAAGATCGTCCTGCAGAACTCGACGGGCTCGGACACCAACTTCGTCCTCGACCTCCAGGGCGTGTACAACTCACTGCCCTCCGGACCGAGCTCCACCGGTCTGACCGGGTCCCGGCCCTCGCAGACGAACTTGAGCTTCCCAGTCGATGACCAGACCAGCGCGCAGGTCGATGTCGCGACGGGGAACCTGCTCGTCACGAATGCAGGGCTGTCGCTTCCGGGAGTGGCGTCATCGGCGACCCTCGGTGCCGCGTACAACTCGCGGAGCACGAACGCAGCGGACTCGACCGCGCCGGATGCGAACCGGTGGGAGTACGCCCTCGACGGCGCCGGCGATCTGTCCGCGAACAGCACTGGCGTGGTCTACACGGCCGCGGACGGTGGCACGTGGCAGTTCACCCCGACCGGCGCGACCGGAGCGTTCACCTCGCCCGCCGGACTGCAGCAGACCCTCACCCGCACGAGCAGCGATTACCAGCTGAAGGGGTGGGCGTCGAAGCAGACGATCCACTTCAACTTCGCCGGCCAGCCGACCTCGATCGTCGACGCAAACAGCAACACCACCACCTTCACCCGCCCTAACGGTTACACGCTGACCGGAGTCGTGTCCTCCGCTGGCCCCCAGGCGGCCCGCACGGCGGTGGTCGCGTACAGCAACGGGACAACCACCTTCACGCAGACCAACGGTTCCTGGACCCGGTCGATCTCCTACGCGAAGGACGGCAACGGGAACCTGACCAGCTACACCGACGCCACCGGTAAGACCACCACGTTCGGCTACTCGGGGCAGCACCTCACTTCGATCACCGCCCCGAACGGCGGCGTCACCAGCATCACCTACGACTCCTCCGACCGTGTCACCGAGGTCGATCAAGCCAACAGCACTGCTGGCTCCCCGGGCACCGCCACGACGCGACTGTCGTACGTGTCGAGCACGGAGACGCAGGTCGCGGGTCCCGATACGGACTCATCCCAGGCGGTGTCGGCCGTGAAGAACACCACCTACACGGTCGACGCGTCCACCCATGACGTGACGAAGGTCGTGGACCCGGATGGGAACACCCGGAGCGCGTCGTACAACGCAGCGAACAACGAAGCGTCGTCATCGACGGTCGGAACGGGGAACAGCACGTCCACGACGACCGGCACGTACACCTCGAACAACGCGCAGTCGTTGAACAAGGTCAGTTCGTCCGCGGGCGCGGCGAGCTCGGCCACCTACCAGGACAGCACGAACCCGTACCTACCGACGACGACCACCGACGGTTCGAAGAACGCCGACGGAACGGACAACACGACGACCGTCACCTACGACGGGCAGGGCAACCAGTCGACCTCTTCCACCGGCGCTGACACCAACGTGAAAGCGAAGGTGGTTCGGAACTCAGACGGTACCGTGCAGACCGCGACCGCTCCGGGAAACGGTTCGAATTCGACGAACTACACCTACAACAGCGACCACCAGCTAACCTCGGTGACCCCGCCGACGGGCACCACTCTCGGCGTGAAGAACTACACTTACGACCCCTTCGGTCGCCTCGCGTCGGAGACCGACGGTATCGCTGGACACACGACGTCGTACACCTACGACAACGACGACCGGCAGCTGACCGAGTCATTCTCTGACGACACGCCGACTGTGTCGAACCACTACGACGGCAACGGAAACCTGACCTCGTCGGCGTCCGGGTCGGGAACGATCACCAACACGTACGACCAGCAGAACCGGCTCACCGCGACGGTGAACACCGCCGGCGGTGGAACCGTGTCCTACGGCTACGACAAGGCATCCAACGAGACCTCCGACACTGAAGGTGGCGGGACCGCGACGTACTCGTACGACCCGGCAGGGGAACTCACCAGCGCCGTCCTCCCGAACTCGTCGGGCACCGAAACCGAGCTGTTCCAGAACGATGACCACGGTCGCCGGACGGACACCTGGGTGAACTCCAACGCCGACCACACCACGCGAGCCGCGCACATGCACACCAGCTACGACACCTCCGGACGCGTCGTCCGGCAGCAAACCTGGACGGGCACGAGCGACACGACCGCGAACCTCGTGTTCGACACGTCGTACTGCTACCAGGTCAAGACCGCGCACGCGAGCTGCGACACCATCCAAGCCGCAGCGCCGACGACGACCAGCCAAGCCAACGACAGCAGTAAGCTGCAGTCCACCACGGACAACACCACCGGCCAGCCCAACTCGGGGCAGACCACCACCTACAGCTACTCGGCGGGGCGTCTGATGAGCGCGACGCAGTCCGGCGGTGCCAGCAGCAACGTCACCTGGACCTACACGTACGACAGCAACGGTGACCGGACCAGTGCCAGCGCGACCGGCTCTACGACACAGAACCTGACGTTCAACGCAGCCAGCCAGATCACCTCGAGCGGGTACAGCTACGACGCCGCGGGCAACATGACCGCGTCCCCAGGAGTGACGTACACGTACAACGCGGCGGAGCAGATGACGACCTCCACCACGGGCGGTGCAACCACCACGTACACCTACGCGGGGGCGGACCAGAACGAGCTGCTCAGCCAGAGCACCCCTGGACAGGCGTCGTACGTGTACACGTACGGCAAGAGCGGCCAGCTCGCGATGCAAGACAGCAGCAACCTCCGGTCCTACTTCCTCGACGACCCGGTCACCGGACAGGTCCTCGGCCTGAATAACCCCTACGGGCAGGTCGGGTTCTACCTCGTCGACGGCATCGGCAACCCAGTCGGGATCGTCACGGATGACGGGCAGCGCCAATACTCCGTGACCTTCGACCCCTATGGCGGCCGCACGGTCACCAGCGGCGGCAACTCCGACTGGTACCAGTACCTGCCGTTCGGCTACAAGACCGGCATCCGCATCGACAACGGCGGCCTCGTCAAGTTCGGACAACGCTGGTACCTGCCAACCGCCGGCACCTGGACCCAACGCGACACCCTCGACGCACCCCTCGACCCCAGCAACGCCAACCGGTACGCTTTTGCCGGCGACGACCCCATCAATAATTCAGACCCCAGCGGCAGACTCGAGAAGGCCGACTACGCCGCTTCTGTGGAGGGCGGTCTTACAGTTTTGCTCGGGAGTTTCATTGGCGCGAGCCTCTCTCCGCTGGGGCCGCTCGGGATCGCGGCTGGTTGGGCACTTGGGGCTGGCATTGCGTCACTGACAGTGCGAGAAACCTTTGGTTATCAGTATTCAGATCCGCTTACCTCGACTCTGTTGGGTGGTCTAACTAACATTGCTCCCTCTCCGTGATCAGAACGCCGACGATGCGGCATACGCGCAGAGATACCGCAGGAACCGCCGACGCATAGCTGTTGCCCTTTATGTCGCCGGAGGCATCGGTGTGCTGGTGGCATTGGTTCTGAACCATCTGATCCCGCACTTCTTCGAGTCTTGGTTCCAGATTCTCCTCGCAGTGGCTGTTATCCTTTTAGCGGCTGGACAAATCGTGTGGTCAGGCTCAGCGTGGATAGATAATCGGCGTCAGTGAGATGATCAGGGCGCGCCCTCGGAGAGCACCACCCGGTTTCCCTCGTCCTAGCTATCGCAGGTTGTGCTAGCAGCAGTGATGTGTGATCACTTTGCAGAGACAGTAACGACGAGGCGGACAGGAATAATTGAATATGTCGAAGAACCCACCGCTTCCAGGGGCCAAATATTTGTTGGACTAGCTGTGATGTCCAGGCAGCTTGAGTCTGCTGATGGGTGGGGCGCCGATGGCGGAGTGGGTCCTGTGGTGATTGTAGAAGTGGAGCCAGCCCGGCAGGGCTTGGCCGGAAGGCAAGGCGTTGTTCAGGGGAGTGATCGCCATAGCGTCCGCGAAGAGGCGCGCTGAGTGAGGACAGTGGACGGACCCGTGTGTCGCGGTCCGGTTCCTGCCGTTAACGGGTTTCCCTCATTGCACACGCTTGTCGGGATTTGGCACGAGCCACCGTTAGGGCGAACGGCGACCTACGGGGTCAGAGACACGCGGGGACGAATTCCTCTCCGGACCAAGAGCAGCAGCAAAAGGCGCGGCTTGGTGCGCAATCTCACTGACAGCTTGGGCCCCCTCGCCTTGCGCCGATAATCGAGATTATGTCAGTTGGCCTCCTCTGGGAGGTTTTCTAGCCGCGGTCGACCGTGGCTTCATCGACCGCGCGAGCGAGCACGCTGAGCGTAGCGAGCTGCTCGAGCGCGACCTGCTCGGTGGTTTCACCTTCATCGTGGCTGGCGGGGTTGCGGATGGCTCCGTAACAAGCCTCGGCAAGCGCCACGATCCCCCGTCGGACGCTCAAAGAAGTCCTGCCTCCGTCGTCGCCCGCGGGGCGCAATCTCGGCTTCGTGCGGGTGCCGGGGTCGTTGCTGAAGACGAGTTGGAACAGAGCGGTCTCAGACGTGGTGCGGATGCCAACCTTGTTCTGGAGTTCCGCGTTGATCTTGACCGTGGCGCTACGGACTGCCTCGCGGTAGTGCCCGCTCTGCCAGAGAGAGCGAGCGCCTTCCCATGCCCAAGGGTGGAAGCCCGCCGCGTTGAGGGTCGGGGCATTGTCGCCGAGGTTTTCGGCGACCTCGGCGGCGCGCTGGATACTGACTACGGCACGTCGGGCGGCCTGATGATGCTGTTGCCAGCGGCCGGAGGTGTCGCCCTTGATTTCCTGGCGCCAGAGGGGCAGCACGCGAGAGAGGACTTGCTCGACGACCTGGGCTGACGCGACGATCTGCTCCTCGCTCCCCCTCGTAAGGCGATCGTCTCCGAAGAAGACGATGCCGGGAGTCGGCGGCGGTTGGTAGAGAGTGGTGAGCGCGATGAATTCGTCTAGTTGGCGCAAGGCCCACTCGTTGTTCATGCGTCCAATCATGCAGCCAGCACGAGGCGGCTGCATGTCCGGCCCCGTTTGGTCCGGCTGCGGGCAACGGCGGCGTCTCGAAAGCCACCAGCGCCAGGCAGCGCCTGGCTCCTCCGGGAGCGCAGCGACTCCCGACTCGCTGGACCGATATCCAGCTTAAGTGCATTCCCCGGAACGGTATCTATGACAGGGTTGACGCGTCCCTCTCTATTCGAAAGGCCTCCATCTATGGCTCAGAAAGTTACGACCCTCCTCGTCGACGACCTCACCGGCGACACCATCGACGACGGCGGCGGCCGGACGCTCCAGTTCGGATTTGACGGCAACAACTACGAGATCGACCTCTCGAACGACAACGCCGACGCGCTCCGGGAAGCACTGTCCGACTACATCGCCGCCGCACGCAAGGTCAGCGGTAGCCGCGGCGGACGCTCCACCGGCAGCAGCGCCAAGCGCAGCAACCCCGACGAGCTGACCAAGATCCGCGAATGGGCCGCCGCGAGCGGCCACGAGGTCGCACCCCGCGGCCGGATCAGC
>NZ_CP126275.1:0-3398439 GCF_003234885.2 Curtobacterium sp. MCBD17_003 | reverse complement strand
GGCGCGCTCGTCTCCTCTGGTCGGTCGACGTGGACCGACGGTCGCTCCGGCCGGCTCCCGCACAGCGCCGACGTCGCCCGCGAGTCGTGGGCGGACCACTCGGCCGTACACAGGGTTGTCCACAGTGTTCTCCACGAGTCGCGGATCGTGCTCGTGCCCGGTCCCGCCGGGTGATCACGGGCCGCGCGCCCCTGGATCAACCCACTGTAATTGCTCGCGGCGCGTCGGACGCAACCGGAGTTGTCCCCAATGTGGAGAATGAGCGGTTGGTCCCGTTCGTTTGACCCAGGGCCCGTCCTCACGTACCGTTGAACGGTTGACTGCGGCCAATCGGTCGCGCCCAGAGCGTCCGTTCCCATCGCGTCAACGGACCCAACGTGACCGGACCGCCGCGAGCGTCCGTGTGGAGACGAGATCATGAGCAAGCGCACCTTCCAGCCGAACAACCGCCGCCGCGCCAAGAAGCACGGCTTCCGCGCTCGTATGCGGACCCGCGCCGGCCGTGCCATCCTGGCCGCCCGCCGCAGCAAGGGCCGCACCGAGCTCTCGGCCTAACCCCCGGGGTTGTTGGCCCGAGCCAACCGGATCGTCCGAGGTGACGACTACCGAACCGTCGTGCGTCGTGGTCGCAGGAGCGCCACGGCGCACGCCGTCGTATCGGTGGTCGTCCGTGCCGATGCCGATCCCACCCGGTTCGGGTTCATCGTCTCGAAGGCAGTGGGGAACGCGGTGACCCGGAACCTCGTCCGCCGCAGGCTCAAGGCCGTCGCCCACGAACTCGTCGTCGATCACCCTTCGGGGCTCGATGTGGTCGTCCGCGCACTGCCAGCCGCCGCGCAGGCCGGCTGGCCTACCCTCATCGCAGATGTCAGGCAGTGCTTCAGTCGGAGCACGAGCCAGAGCAAGGGTGTGAACAAGGCATGAGACGAGCACTGTCGGCCGTCGCGTTGCTCCCGCGCAACGTGTGCGTGGTGGTGCTGCGCGCGTACCGCGCGGTCGTCTCCCCGCTGTACGGCGAGGTCTGCCGGTACCACCCGTCGTGCTCGCGGTACGCACTCGAGGCCATCCAGCAGTACGGCGTCGTCGTCGGCTCCAGCATGGGCGCCTGGCGTATCGCCCGGTGCAATCCGTGGGCGGCCGGTGGCATCGACGACGTCCGGGCTCGGACCGCGCCCTATCCCGTGACCCGCTTCGGGTTCGTGCTGCCCCGCCCAGCCGGCGACACCCGCGCGCTCGGCACCCGCCGGCTCGACGGCACCCCCGTCCTGGAGACCCGCCCCGTGGACGGCACCCACCGTTCGGCCCCGCAGGCCGCCCCGACCTCCCGGCGTCGCCGGTTGACACCGCACCCCCGAAAGGCGTGACCGCTTCTCATGGAGTTCCTCGAAAACACGATCCTCTGGCCACTCAAATGGGTGGTCTCCGCGATCCTCGTCGGTTTCCATTCGTTGTTCGCGGCCATCGGCATGGACCCGAACGCCGGGATCACCTGGGTGATCTCGATCATCGGTCTGACCCTCGTGGTGCGGGCGGCGCTGATCCCGATCTTCGTCCGGCAGATCAAGAGCCAGCGGCGGATGCTCGAGGTCGCGCCGCAGCTCAAGAAGATCCAGGACAAGTACAAGGGCAAGAAGGACCAGTTCTCGCGTGAGGCCATGTCCCGCGAGACGATGGCGCTGTACAAGGAGACCGGGACGAACCCGCTGAGCTCCTGCCTGCCGCTCATCATCCAGATGCCGGTGTTCCTGAGCCTGTACTCGACGCTCCACACCGCTCAGATCGACAAGACCGGTATCGGCCTGCTGACCACGCCACTGGCCCATTCGTTCGGTGTCGCGAAGCTGTTCGGCGCTCCCCTGCACGAGACGTTCCTCAGCGCCACGGGCTGGGAGGTCCGCCTCATCGCCGCCGCGATGGTCATCATCATGACCGTCTCGCAGTTCGTCACGCAGCTGCAGATCGTGGCCAAGAACATGTCGCCGGAGACCAAGGCGAGCCCGATGTACCGGCAGCAGCGGATGATGCTCTACGTCCTCCCGCTCGTGTTCGTGTTCTCGGGTCTGAGCTTCCCGCTCGGCGTCATGTTCTACTGGCTCGCCTCGAACGTCTGGACGATGGGGCAGCAGTACGTCGTGATCCGGCGCATGCCGACGCCGGGGTCCGAGGCGGCGCTCGCCCGTGAAGCCCGGCTCGCCCGGAAAGCGCAGCGACGTGGCGCGACCGCCGGTGGCGCTCTCGCCGCCGTGAACGACATCCGCGTGACCGAGATCGAGCGTCCTCGCCCGACGACCCAGCGGCAGCAGCCGGTGGGCAAGAACCGCGCCAAGAAGAACGGGAAGAAGTCGTGACCGACGACGAGCTGCTGACCGAGGACGCGCCCGTGTCCGACGAGCCGACCACCGAGGCACCGGTCGACGACGTGGAGGGCGTCGACGACGAGGTCCGTGATGAGGGCGACATCGCTGCCGACTACATCGAGGAACTGCTCGATATCTGCGATCTCGACGGTGACATCGAGATCGAGGAGCGCGGCGGCCGCGTCTACCTCTCGGTGACCGATCAGGGTGGCGCGCTGCGGGTGCTCTCGAAGCCCGACACGGTGTCGGCGCTGCAGGAACTCACCAGGATCGCCGTACAGGCCGAGACCGGCGAATTCAGCCGTCTGATCCTCGACGTCGGTGGCTCGCGCGATGCTCGGGCGTCGGAGCTCGGTCGGCTCGTGGACACGGCCATCGAGCGGATCGAGGCCGGGTCCCCGAGCGCGGCGCTCCCGCCGATGTCGTCGTACGAGCGCAAGCTCGTGCACGATCTCGTGGCCGAGCGCGGCTTCCACTCGGAGTCCGAGGGCGAGGGCCGCGACCGGCACACGGTCGTCACGCGCTGACGTGGCTGACAGCACGGACGAGCGTTCCGCGTCTGCTGAGGGCGACGTGGAGGTCGCCGTGACCGAGAGCTTGCCGGTCGAGCCAGAGCCGGACGCTGCTTCGGCGGTGTTCGGCGACCACCTCGAGCAGGTCCGGTCCTTCACGCAGGAACTCGCGCGACGTGGCGAGGAGCTCGGGTTGATCGGACCCCTGGAACTCCCACGGCTCTGGACGCGACATATCCTCAACTCGGGTGTGGTCGGACCGCTGCTCCTCGAGGGAGCGAAGGTCGGTGACGTCGGATCGGGCGCGGGACTGCCGGGCCTCGTGCTCGCCATCATGCGGCCTGACGTCGAGATGACCCTCATCGAGCCGATGGAGCGGCGCGTCGAGTGGTTGCGTGGTGAAGCGGACCGGCTCGACCTGCAGAACGTGCGGGTGCTACGCGCCCGAGCCGAGGACGTCGCGGACGACCTCGTGCTCGATCAGGTGACGGCCCGCGCGGTCAGCGCCCTGAGCAAGCTCATTCCGATCACCGTCCCACTCGTCCGCTCGGGCGGGCAGTTGCTGCTCATGAAGGGGGCCCGGGTCGATGCCGAAGTCGATGCGGCGCGGAAGGTGATCCTCCGGAAGCGCCTGACGGATGTCGAGGTCATCGAGCTCGGTGCGGGCGTGGTGGAGGAAACGACCCGGGTCTTCCGGGCTACAGTTGACTGACGTTCCCGTGCGGAGCGTTTGGTCGAGCATCGGACGGCTGCTCGCCGCAGCCGCACCAACGTTTCACGTGGAACATCGAGGCGGGGAAGTGCATTCGTGAGTTCATCTACTGACTTCGACGCGACCACGCCACTCGCGCGCGAGATCGCCGACCTCAATCGGCGGCGACGCGCGCTCGCGACGCAGCAGTTCCCCTTGCCCGAGCAGACGCGCGTGTTCACCGTGTCGAACCAGAAGGGCGGCGTCGGCAAGACGACAACGACGGTCAATCTCGCGGCCGCGCTGGCCCGTGGCGGCGCTCGCGTACTCGTCATCGACCTCGACCCGCAGGGGAATGCCTCGACGGCGCTTGGCGTGGACCACCGCGCGGAGGTCGCCAGCATCTACGACGTGATCGTGGATGAAGCGCCACTCGCCGGCACCATGCAGCAGAGCCCTGAGTCGGAGAACCTGTTCTGCGTGCCGGCGACCATTCACCTGGCGGGCGCAGAGATCGAGCTGGTGTCCCTCGTGGCGCGTGAACAGCGCCTCCGGACCGCGCTGCAGCAGTTCCTCGACGGCGTTGACGAGCCGTTCCACTACGTGTTCATCGACTGCCCGCCGTCGCTGGGTCTGCTGACGATCAACGCGTTCGTGGCGGCCCGTGAGGTGCTCATCCCGATCCAGTGTGAGTACTACGCGCTCGAGGGACTGAGCCAGCTGCTCCGGAACATCGAGCTGATCGAGCGGCATCTCAACCCGGCGTTGCGGGTGTCAACGATCCTGCTGACCATGTACGACGGCCGGACCAATCTGGCGAACCAGGTCGCGAACGAGGTCCGCGAGCACTTCGGCGACCAGGTCCTCGCCACGCTGATCCCCCGGTCCGTGCGCATCAGTGAGGCTCCGAGCTACGGGCAGAGCGTCGTCAGCTATGACACGAATTCACCAGGGTCGCTCTCGTACTTCGAGGCGGCCGCAGAGATCGCAGCACGAGGAGCGAAGCACTGATGGCACCGAAGCGGACCGGACTCGGCAGGGGCATCGGCGCGCTCATCCCGACGAGCCCCGAGCAACAGGAGCGTCCGGTTGACGTCTTCTTCCCCACGAACACGAGTGCTGCGACCAGGGAACCCGCGACGACCGCGACGGATGCCGTCGCTGCGATCCTTGCCGACGGAGCGTCGCCGAACAGCGTCGGCCAGACCGCCGATGACTTGGTTGCCGTGCCCGGCGCTCGCCTGGCCAATCTCAACCCCCTGGACATCGTGCCGAACGCCCAGCAGCCACGCTCGGAGTTCCGCGAGGAAGAGCTCCAGGAGCTGGTCCACTCGATCCGCGAGATCGGCGTCCTGCAACCGATCGTCGTTCGTCCCATTGCGGGCGCGGCCGGAACCGAGCCGCGGTACGAGCTCATCATGGGTGAGCGACGGCTGCGGGCCACGAAGGAACTCGGCCTCGCCACCATCCCGGCGATCATCAAGGAGACGCCTGATGACGCCATGCTGCGCGATGCGCTCCTCGAGAACCTGCACCGTGCGAACCTCAACCCGCTCGAGGAGGCATCGGCCTACCAGCAGCTCCTGGCGGACTTCGGGATCACGCAGGAGCAGCTCGCCGCACGTATCGGGCGTTCGCGGCCACAGATCACGAACACCATCCGCCTGCTCCGACTGCCGTCACCGGTGCAGCGGCGCGTCGCAGCCGGTGTCCTGAGCGCTGGCCATGCTCGCGCGATCCTCTCGGCGCCCGACGCAGAGGCGATGGAGTACCTCGCCGAGAAGATCGTGAACGAGGACCTGTCTGTCCGGGCCGCTGAGGCGGCCGCAGCGGCACTCTCGGCCAAGACGCCCTCGGGGCGGCCGCGGACGGAGCCGTCCAAGCGGCAAGCTCATCTCAATGACCTCGCGGAACGCCTCGGTGACCGCCTCAACACGCGCGTGAAGATCCAGTTGGGGTCGCGCAAGGGCACGCTGCGCATCGACTTCGCAACGATCGAGGATCTCAATCGGATCCTCGAGGACCTGCGGAACGAGGCAGTCGCCGACGCAGCGTCCTGACGTTTCACGTGGAACATCGTGGGGCGCGTCGGCAGGTGGCGTCCGAAGGGGGTCTGCGGCGCTGACCACGATCGGCACGTTGCGTGGCTCGCGCCCTGATCGTGATCCTGCGCACGCCGTCCTTGGACCAGTCGAGCCGCTGGTGGGACCGATCCGGTGTGGCAACGCGGGCGCTGATGGTCGTGCGACGGCCGGGGTCGAGAGACCGGCGTGGCGGTCATGTTGCACGTGAAACCACGGCCGCCCTCCTGCTGGTCGCGCCGCAGCCGGTGCGCGTGACGCCGCGGCGTTGCGGGCGGACCGCGAACAAAGCGCGACGCGATGCAGGCGGAGGATGACTTGACGGCCGTCGCGGGGATGGAACTACGAGCACTGGGGGTCGGGTCCCCCCCGCAGATGGCAACGCCACGGCACGACGAGCGGCTTGGCCTGCGGTGTCCCGACGACGACGGACGGCAGGCCGGAGATCGCTGCAAGAGGTTGACCGCGGCGCTGGTGGCTCGCGCTCGGATGAGCGCGGGGGATCGCGCCGGGACGTTGATCGGGTCCGCCAGGATGGCAGCGAGACGGGCGGCGGTTGGGCCGTCAGGTGGGCGGCGAGTCGGGTGACGCGTGAGGCGGAGCGCGAGGCGTCGGATGGGCGGCGATCCGGGCAGCCATCCGGGCGGCGCGTGAGGGGACCACGATGGGTGATCCTCGCTGCCACCGCGGGCGTAGGCGGCCGTCGCGAGGCCGGGTGTGCGGATCGTGATCGGTGCGCCTCGGCGCGCCTCGTCGCCCAGGTGGGCCGTCCTCGGCACCCGGGCGGCGATCAGGCTACGCTCGGTGGACGCGGAGCCGGGCCACCGCAGCGCACGATCGCACAGTCGTGTCCGGCGTCCTCGCTCTGCTGTTGTTCGGCCGCCACGCAGATCGTGCTGCCGCTGGGCGCCCGGTACGCCGATCAGCTTGCTCCTGCGGGGACTACGGGGCCTCGACCGCACGCCGATCAGGACGACCGGTGGCCAACTCCGGCCGGTGCGTTCACCCTCGCCAAGCCACAGAACCGGGTCGTCTCCAACTGCGCCTGGAGCAGCCGAATGTTTCACGTGGAACGCGCGTGCACTGCGCTGCCCGGGACCGGACCGCGCTGCTCGGGACCGGGCTGATCCTTCGTGGGACAGACGACCGCTACCGGCGATGGTCGCGGATGGCCTGCTCGGCGAGCTCGGCGTAGACCCACCCGAGGTCATGACCGGAGGCCAGGAGGGCCTGCGGCACGAGCGACGTCTCGGTGAGTCCGGGAAGGACGTTCACCTCGAGGAACCACGGTGTCTCGACCGCGTCGACGATCATGTCGACGCGCGAGATGTGCCGGAGGCCGAGCGCGACGTGTGCTGCGACTGCTGCGTCGGCCGCCGCCGTTGCGGCTGCGGCCGACAAGCGCGCCGGGGTGTAGAAGGTCGTCTCACCAGCGTTGTACCGCGCCTCGTACCCGTACACGCCGGATCGCGGGACGATCTCGACGGGAGCGAGGGGCACCGGGCCATCACCGGTGTCGACCACCCCGACGGCGATCTCGGTCCCGGTGATGAGCTGCTCGACGATGACGTCGTCGCAGTAGGTGTACGCCGTGACCATCGCTCGCGGCAGATCGGCCGTGTCGTGGACCAGGGTGACGCCCTGCGCGCTCCCACCACGGGCGGGCTTGACCACGAGGGGGACCGGGTGCTCGTCCGCGATGGCCGCGAGCACGCTGACGGCGCCGAGTTCGCGGAAGACGTCGTGCGACAGGGTGACCGATCGCGGCGTGCGGACGCCCGCCCGAGCGGCGAGTGCCGATGCGGTCGGTTTGTCCCAGGCGAGGCGAGCCGAGGTGGCGCGCGAACCGACGAACGGCACGTCGAGCGCCTCGAGGATGCCGCGGAGCGCGCCGTCCTCACCGCTGGCGCCGTGGAGCGCGGGCCAGACGACGTCGGGCTGGAGTTCGCGCAGCGCGGGGAGCAGCGTCGCGTCGGCGTCCCGGAGATCGACCTGCCAGCCGTAGCCAATGAGCGAGTCGGCCACGCGTCGTCCCGAACGGAGCGAGATGTCCCGCTCGTGCGAGATGCCCCCCGCGACGACGACGACGTGACGACGGGCGAACTCCACCATGATGCGTTCCTCGAGTGCGGCCGCGCGGCGCGTGGCGTGATGAATCCCTGGTCAGGAGCGGTCGGCCGAAACGGCGACGCGGGTCAGGACATGTTCGGCGGCGGTGCCGAGACCGTCTGGGCGGCGTCGGGGACCGGCGCTGGCCGGGCGGCGGTGCCGAAGGTCTCGATGAGCTCGAGTTCGTCGTTCACGACGGTCGCGAGCCGCTTCACGCCGGTGCGGATCTGCTCCGGCGTGGGGTAGCAGAAGGAGAGACGCATCTGTCCGCCCCCGCGGCCGTCGGCGAAGAACGCGGTACCCGGCGTGTAGGCGACGAGTTCCTTGACCGCGCGGGGCAGCATCGCCTTGGAGTCGAGCTGGTCCGGCAGCGTGAGCCACACGAAGAACCCGCCGTTCGGCGTGGTCCACTGCAAGTCGGGGAGGAACTCGGCGAGAGCGGCGAGCATGGCGTCGCGGCGCTCCGCGTAGAGGCCGCGGAAGGTGGTGATCTGGGCCTTCCAGTCCGCGGCATCGAGGTACGCGTTCACGACGTACTGTCCGAACGAGTTCGGTGCGAGCACAGCGGATTCGTTCGCGAGCACGAGTTTCTCGCGGATGGCGTGCGGCGCGAGGGCCCAGCCGACGCGGAATCCCGGGGCGAGGGTCTTCGAGAAGGAGCCGAGGTACACGACGCCGTCCTCGTCGATCGAGCGGATGGCCTGCGGCGCCGGCTCGTCGAACCAGAGGAGACCGTAGGGGTTGTCCTCGAGCACGAGGATCTGGTTCGACCGGCAGATGTCGAGGATCTCGATGCGGCGTTCGCGGCTCATCGTGACGCCCGCGGGGTTGTGGAAGTTCGGGATGGTGTACAGGAACTTCATGCGCTTGCCAGCGGCCCTGAGGCGGGCGATGGTCTCGCGCAGGGCCTCGGGGACCAGGCCCTGGTCGTCCATGGCCACGTGCACGGTCTCGGCCTGGTACGAGCGGAACACACCGATCGCACCGACGTACGACGGCGACTCCGCCAGGACGACGTCGCCCGGATCGATGAACAGCCGCGTGACGAGGTCGAGGGCGTGCTGTGAACCCGTGGTGACGACGACGTCCTCGGCGCTCGCACGGACGCCCTCGAGCGCCATGATGTCGACGATGTGCTCACGGAGGGTCCGGAGACCCTGGCCGCCGCCGTACTGCAGCGCCATGGCGGCGTCGTGCTCCATGACCCGGTCGATGGACCCGGTGACGAGCTCGCGGGGGAGCGCGGACACGAACGGCATGCCGCCGGCCAGGGAGACGACCTCGGGGCGGGATGCGACGGCGAACAGTGCTCGGACCTCGGATGCGCTCAGCCCTGCGGTGCGCTGGGCGTAGGAGTCGTACCACGGGTCGAGGCTGGTTCCCCGGTCGGTCATCGCATGGTCTCCGATCACTCGGGCGCCGATCGCGGACGCCGACGCCGACGGACGGCGTTCCGGCCACGATACGGCATGCCCGTGCACGCCCGTCGGTCCCCGCGCAGGCCAGTTCCGGACGCGTGGTTCCGCGTGGACGACGGAAGCCCCGCCTCCCGGATCGGGAGACGGGGCTTCAGGAGCCGTCGGGGCTGGTGTCAGACCAGGAACTCGGCCAGGTCGGCCTCGAGCGCCGGCTTCGGCTTCGCACCGATCACGGTCTTGACGACCTCACCGCCGCGGAAGACCTTCATCGCGGGGATCGAGGTGATCTGGTACTGCATGGCGGACTGGGGGTTCTCGTCCACGTTGAGCTTGACGATCTCGATCTTGTCGCTGTGCTCCGACGCGATCTGGTCGAGGATCGGGGAGACCGCACGACACGGCCCGCACCACTCGGCCCAGAAGTCGACGAGGATCGTCTTGTCGGACTGCAGCACGTCGCTCGAGAACGACGCGTCGGTCACTGCCTTGGCGTTGGACATGGTTCCTGCTTCCTTGGGTTGGTCGTTGTGGACAACATCGGCGTCCGTGTCGCTATTCCGTCGGCCGGGAGGCACGGCGCGGCCGGGCGCGCCCGCTCAGCTGCCGACCGTGGCCGGCTCGACCGGCGAGATCGTGACGGGCTCGACCGGGACCGGACCGTCCGCCAGGGCGGCGAGCTCGGGCTCGAGGTCGGCGAGGAACTTCTCGGCGTCGAGGGCCGCCACCGTGCCGGAACCGGCCGCGGTGATCGCCTGCCGGTAGGTCGGGTCGATGACGTCACCGGCCGCGAACACGCCGGACAGGTTCGTGCGCGACGAGCGTCCGTCGACGGCGATGGTGCCCTCGGGGGCGAGGTCGACCTGGCCGTGGATGAGGTGCGTACGCGGGTCGTTGCCGATCGCGATGAACAGACCGTCGAGGGGCAGCTGCGACTCCTCGCCGGTGGTGGTGTCGCGGAGCGTGACGCCCTCCACCGAGGTCTCACCGTGGATGGCGACGACCTCCTTGTTCCACGCGAACACGATCTTCGGGTCGTTGAACGCGCGGTCCTGCATGATCTTCGACGCGCGCAGGACGTCCTTCCGGTGGATCACCGTCACCGTGTCGGCGAAGCGGGTGAGGAACGTGGCTTCCTCCATCGCGGAGTCGCCACCGCCGACGACGGCGATGTTCTTCTGGCGGAAGAAGAAGCCGTCGCAGGTCGCGCACCACGACACGCCGTGGCCCGACAGGCGCTGCTCGTCCGGGAGGCCCAGGTTGCGGTAGGCGGAGCCGGTCGCGTAGATCACGGCGAGCGACTCGTAGGTCTGGCCGCCACCGACGGTGACCTTCTTGACGTCGCCCGTGAGGTCGACGGACACGGCGTCGTCGTACAGGATCTCCGCGCCGAACTTCTCGGCCTGCTCCTGCATCTTCATCATGAGGTCGGGGCCCTGGATGCCCTCCGGGAAGCCGGGGAAGTTCTCGACCTCGGTGGTCTTGGTGAGCTCGCCGCCGGTCTCGACGCTGGACGCGACCACGAGGGGCTTCAGCTCGGCGCGCGCGCTGTAGATCGCGGCGGTCAGCGCGGCGGGACCGGAGCCGATGATGATGAGCTGGCGCATGCCTGGT
The DNA here is from genome assembly GCF_003234885.2 of Curtobacterium sp. MCBD17_003. NCBI lineage: Bacteria > Bacillati > Actinomycetota > Actinomycetes > Micrococcales > Microbacteriaceae > Curtobacterium > Curtobacterium sp. MCBD17_003. The sequence goes on along the minus strand of NZ_CP126275.1, from coordinate 3,387,660 downwards.
GCCCTTTCGTCGTGGACGTCCTGGAGGACCGGACCGGTGCCTCCCGGTCCGATCGGATCAACACATGGTACCGGCGGCGCATTCCGCCGCTCGGCCCGCGTTCAGCGTCCGAGACGGGCCCGGAGGAGGCCCACCGCGCTTCGGATCTCGCCGTTGCGCGTGAGGACGAGCACGGCCACGTACACGACCACCATGGCGGCCGCGGTGAGCGCGAGGGTGATGAGCGCACTCGTGACGTCCGTCATCGCGAACCCGCCGGCTCGGAACGCCCCGAAGAACGCGGCGACGGCGACCCCGGCGGCCCCGGCGACGATCGCGGCGACGACGAACTGCACGTGCGAGCGCGTCACGGCGCCGCCCTCGATGCCGGCGAGGCGTCGGCGGACGATGACGAGCGCGACGACGGTCTGGGCGCTCCCGGCGAGGGTGGTCGTGATCGCGACGCCGACACCGATGGCCGAGCCGGGCAGGGCCGCGACGGCGTAGGCGCCGATGACGAACAGCCCGGACTGCACGAGCTGCATGAAGAACGGCGTGCGGTGGTCGTGGAGGGCCCAGAACACCCGCTGGATGATGAACAACATGCTGAACAGCACCAGGCCGGGCATGTAGGCGACGAGCACGAAGGCCATCGACCGGACGTCCGTGAAGGCGTGCTCGTAGATCCGGGCGAACGGGAACGCCAGGACGATGAGGGCGACCGACGCGAACACGGTGAACAGACCGACGATCCGCAGCGACTGCGACAGGTTCCGGCGGACCGCGGCGATGTCACCCCGTTCCGCGTCGTGGCTCATCCGGGTGAAGTAGGCGGTGGCGATCGACACGGTGATGATCGAGTGCGGCAGCATGAACAGCAGCCACGAGTTCTGCAGCGTCGCGTTGCCCGCGCCCGTGCCGAGGGATGCCACCCGCGACTGCACGATGCCCGCGAGCTGCGTCACCAGGATCATGAGGAACAGCCAGCCGGCCGCGGTGCCCGTCGCCTTGAGGCCCACCCCGCGCCACCGGAAGTCGGGACGGAACCCCAGGCCGGCACGACGCCAGAAGAGCAGCAGGAACGCCGCCTGCACCGCGACGCCCAGAGTGGCGCTCCCCGCGAGCACGGCGATCTTCGTCGGCGTCCAGTCGCCTGCGTCGCTGTTGAGCCCGCGCGTGCCGAAGAGGGCGATGAACACGACGAGCCCGGCGATCGCGATGACGTTGTTGAGGAGCGGCGCCCACGTGAAGGGCCCGAACACCTGGCGGGCGTTGAGGACCTCGCCGAGCAGCGAGTACAGCGCGTAGAAGAGGATCTGCGGCAGGCACCAGAACGCGAACGCGACCGCCAGTGCGGTGGTGTCGTCCGCGAAGCCCTTGCCGCCGCTGCCCGCGGACTGGCTGTACAGGTGGACGAGCAGGGGCGCGATCGCGGTGGCGACGACGGTGACGCCGAGGAACACGATGCCCCCGAGCGTGACGATCCGGTTGATGTACGCCTGACCGGCGTCGGCGTGCTGCTTCATCGAGCGGACGATCTGCGGGATGAGGACCGCGCTGAGCAGGCCGCCCGCGATGAGCGCGTAGATGTTGTTCGGCAGCTGGTTCGAGACGGCGAAGGCGTTGGCGGCGGCGCTGCCGGACTGGCCGATCGCGGCCGCGAGGACGAACGTCTTGGCGAACCCGAGGACGCGCGACACCATCGTGCCGATCGCGAGCAGGGCGCTGGCCCGGCCGAGGCCGCGTTCCGCCGGGGCGGTCGGGGTCGCGCCGCCGGTCGGGGTCGCGCCGCCGGTCGGGGTCGCGCCGCCGGTCGGAGCCGCACCGTCGATCGGGCCCGCTGCCGCGACCGCGCCCGCCCCGACGGCCGCGTCCGTCGTGCCCGGGGTGCCGGCGGTGGGTGCCGCGGCACCGATGGGGGTCCCGGCGAGTGGAGCCGTGCCTCCCGGCCGAGCGGTCTGGAGGTCGTCGGTCACGTCGTTCCGTTCTCGTGCGCCCGTCGGGCGTGCAGCGGCGACGGCGGCGGGTGTGGCGACGGCGGCGGGTGCGGCGACGGCCGTGGATACGGTGGCCGCGGGGGCGGCGGCCGACGCGGCTACCGGCTGGTCGTCGAGCGGACGGTTGGGGTCGTCGTCGTCCTCAGGAGGCGCGCCACCGGACCGGCGACGGAGGCGTCGGCGGATGTTGCGCAGGATCCCGAGGCCGAAGATCACCACGACCGCGGCTCCGGCGAGGCCGGTGATGATCGTCTCCCACTGGGCCTGCACGTTGATCTCGACCGCGCTCGGCTGCGCGACGCGCGTCCCGGTGGAACTCGTCAGGCTGAGCTGGAGCTGCACCTTGCCGTTCGCGACGGACTGCACGGGGAACGTGATGCGCGACTGCGACTCGGGCTGGACGGTGACCTGGAGCGCGTTCTTCTCGACCCGGAGGAACGAGTTCGACGGCGTGACCGTCAGGTAGACGGTCACGGGGAACTCGGACTTGTTGCGGACGGAGATCGGCAGGGACGACCGGTCGCCGAGCAGGGTGATGGAGCTCGAGTCGACGATCCCGACGGAGTCGACGACGGCGTTCGCCCGTTTCACCCGGACGGCCACGGCACGCTGCAGTCCCGCGAGGTCGGTCGTCCACGCGGTCGAGGCGAGGGCGAGCGTGTGGAGCCGGGTCGGCGCCGTGAGGTCGGTGGGGGTGGTCAGGGCGGTCGAGAACGCGGTGACGGCACTCTCGGACTGGACGAGCTGGCGGAGCTGCGCGAGGCGGTCGTCGGGCTCGGCGTGGTTGCTCACCGAGACGCTCGTCGGCGCAGTGCCGATGGTCGTCGAGAGGTCCGTGGGCGAGACCCACGGCATCGACTCGAGCGCGTCGAGCGTGTCGGACATGCGGGTCGGGTCGGTCGGCCATGAACGGTCGAACGTCAGGAGGATCGGAGCGGACGTGCTCGCCTGCCGCGTCGTCGTCGCGAGGGTGGCGGTGAGCGCCGCCATCGCGCTCTGCCACGACGCCTGATCGGGTGCGTCCGCGGCGTCGTCGAGGAGCGCGCTCAGCCGTTCGTCGGACACGAGGAGGTCGGCGGTCCCGGCCTTGGCGGAGGCGGCGACCGTGGTGTCCGCGCCGGCCGTGGTGTTCCCGTTCGCGACGATGGTGTGCTGGTAACCCCCCTTGGCGAGTACCGGGAGGTCGTCCGACGTGACGGTGTCCTCGTCCGGCCAGGCGATCGAGGGCAGCGTGTACGGGAAGTCGAGCAGGGTCTGCATCGTCGGCAGCGTGGGCGCGGCGGGTGTCGGCTCGTCGCCCGGCTGGCCCGTGCCGGGCGCCGGGGTTGCGTCGGTGCCGGCGGTCGTTCCGGTTCCGGCCGCCGTTCCGGTCTCAGCCCCGGTGCTGGTTCCGGCGCCGGCGCTCGTCCCCGTGCCTCCACCGGCCGCCGTGGACGGGCCCGCACCGGCGGTCGGCGTCGCGCTCGCGGCGGCCGCGCCGGCGCCGCTCGCACCGTCCGTCGTCCCGGTCGCGGTGGCGGTCGGCGTCGGCGTGACCGCACCGGGGAAGTGGCGTGGGTCCACGTCCTGGTCGAACGAGATCGGCGTGAAGACGCCCGGCGCTCCCGCCTGCCGGAGGCCCGTCAGGTCGGCGTCGGCGTAGGGCAGCGCGAACGTCTCGTTCCGGGCGGCGGTCAGACGGTCGAGCCAGGTCACCGCGGACTCGGGGGCGTCCTGGCCCAGGAGCCGGATCGAGACGATGATCCGCGGGTCGATGCCGATCGCGACGTTGTGGTCGATGGCGGCGTCGAGCTGCGCCGTGAGCGTGCCGTCGACGGCGGTGTCCGCGGCGAGCTCCGACGCCGACAGCGTGGTCGAGGTCGTCGCGGGCACGGTGATCGGCATCACGACGGAGACGTCCGTGGGCTGCTGCGTCAGCGACGGGTACCAGGTGATGGCCGAACGGCCGACGACGTCGACCGAGCCCGACGCGTACGAGACCGCGAGGCGGCGCGCGCCGAACGAGTAGCCGTCGAGGCCGACCGTGGCCGACGGGATCGTGATGTCGGTCATCGTGACCGTCTGGTGCGCGGGGACCACCGGGACGTCGAAACTCGACAGGTAGGAGCCGAGGTAACCGTCTGAACTGGTGTCCTCGAGCCAGTCCTCGAGGTCGGACCGGTCCCCGGTCACGCTCCGCGACAGGGAGACGTCCGCGGTGGTCGCGGCGAGGTCCGTGTCGGTGCCGTTCGTCACGGTGACCGTGAGGGTGAGGTCCTGGTCCGGCTTGAGCACGCCCTGGTCCGTCGCCGCCACCGACAGGGAGGCCGTGGTCGCCGTGGTGGGCGCCGCTGCGTTCTTCTGCGCGGGGTGGGTGGGCGCGGGGGTCGCGGTGCTGGCGTTCGTGCCGGTGGGACCGGGGGTCGCGACCGCGCGCGCACTGCTCGTGGCCGACGCGGCGTGGTTGCTGCTGGCCGGTGCATGGCTGCTGCTCGCCGCCTCCGCGACTCCGGGCACGCCGACGACGCCGAGGGCGACCAGCGCGGTCACCGCGGCGGCGAGTGGCGTTCGGAGGATGTGCATGGAAGAGGCGCCCGGGACCGTCCGGGCCTCGGACGAGTGTAGGAGGCCCAGCCGGAGACGCAGCCGAGGAGGCACGGCACGGCCGGGTTCTGGGATGATCGACGGGTCATGCCCTCCGTCGCACACGCCGTGGAACGCCTCGGTCACCTCGCCGAGTCCGCACCCGTCGCCACCCTGGCCGCCGCCTTCGGCGAGGCCGGCCACGAACTCGCGCTCGTCGGCGGTCCCGTCCGCGACGCCTTCCTCGGCCGGCCCGTGACCGACCTCGACTTCACGACGGACGCCCGGCCCGACGAGATCCTCCGGATCGTGGAACCGATCGCGAGCGCGACCTGGGACGTCGGGCGACAGTTCGGCACCATCGCGGCCCGCGTGCGTGGCGAGCAGGTCGAGATCACGACGTACCGCAGCGACGTGTACGACGGCGAGACCCGGAAGCCCGAGGTCGAGTTCGGATCGGCCATCACCGAGGACCTGGTCCGCCGGGACTTCACCGTCAACGCGATGGCCCTGCGACTCCCCCAGCGCGAGCTCGTCGACGTGGCCGACGGCGTCGAGGACCTGCTCGCCGGTCGCCTGCGCACCCCGCAGAGCGCCGTCGTGTCCTTCCGCGACGACCCGCTCCGCATGATGCGTGCGGCACGGTTCACGGGCCAGCTCGGGTTCACCGTGAGCGACGACGTCCGCGCCGCGATGACCGAGCTCGCCGGCTCGATCGCAATCGTCTCCGCCGAGCGCGTGCGCGACGAGTTCGTCAAGCTGCTCGCCACGGACGACCCCGTGCCCGGGCTGCGCCTCCTCGTCGACACGGGCATCGCCGAGCGGGTGCTGCCGGAACTCCCGGCGATGCAGCTCGAGATCGACGAGCACCACCACCACAAGGACGTCTACGAGCACTCGCTCACCGTGCTCACGCAGGCGATCGGCTACGAGCACGAACGGCACGCCGGCGACGCGCCCGACATCGTCCTCCGCGTCGCCGCATTGCTCCACGACATCGGCAAGCCCGCCACCCGCCGCCTGGAGCCCGGCGGCGTCGTGAGCTTCCACCACCACGACCTCGTCGGTGCCAAGCTCGCCCGCAAGCGGCTCCGCGCGCTGCGGTTCGACAACGAGACCGTCGCCGCCGTCACGAAGCTCATCGAGCTGCACCTGCGGTTCTTCGGCTACACGGACGGCGCGTGGACGGACTCGGCCGTGCGCCGCTACGTCCGCGACGCCGGCGACCAGCTCGAGCGGCTCCACGAGCTCACCCGATCGGACGTCACGACGCGCAACCGCCGCAAGGCCGACCGGCTCGGGTTCGCGTACGACGACCTGGAGGACCGGATCGCCGCCCTGCGCGACCGGGAGGAACTCGACGCCATGCGTCCCGACCTGACGGGCGACGACATCATGCGGATCCTCGGCATCCGCCCCGGGCGCGAGGTCGGCGAGGCCTACCGGTTCCTGCTCGAGGCCCGCATGGACGAGGGGCCCCTCGGACCCGACGAGGCGGAGCGTCGCCTGCGCGCCTGGTGGGCCGAGCGGGGCTGATCCGCACCACCCGACCACGGTGCGGGCGGTCGGGCTGTGGAGAACCCTTGCCGGGCCTCCCGGCCGTCGGCTAGTCTTGTCAGGTTGTGCCCACCGTGTTCGTGGTGGTCGCACACATGCATCAACCCTCCTGCTCCGGAAAGACCGGAGCCGTTCTAGACCAAGGGAGGTGGGTTCCGCATGCACCAGTACGAACTGATGGTCATCCTCGACCCCGAGATCGACGAGCGCACGGTCGCTCCGTCGCTCGACCGGTTCCTCGCAGTCATCCGCAACGACGGTGGCACCGTCGACAACGTGGACGTCTGGGGCCGTCGTCGTCTCGCGTACGAGATCAACAAGAAGTCCGAGGGCATCTACGCCGTCGTCAACATGACGGCGAACGCCGACGCCGCCAAGGAGCTCGACCGCCAGCTCGGTCTCTCCGAGGCCGTGCTCCGCACCAAGGTCCTCCGCGCCGAGGAAGCGATCGCCCAGGTCGCCGCCGCCAAGAAGCTCTCCGACGAGCGCGCCGCCCGCAAGGCCGCGGCCGCCACGAAGAGCGCCGAGTAGCCCGTGGCCGGCGAGACCGTCATCACGGTGGTGGGCAACCTCACCAGCGATCCCGAGCTGCGGTACACGCAGAACGGCCTCGCGGTGGCGAACTTCACCATCGCGTCGACACCGCGCACGTTCGACCGTCAGGCGAACGAGTGGAAGGACGGCGACGCGCTGTTCCTCCGTGCGAGTGTCTGGCGTGAGTTCGCCGAGCACGTCGCGGGATCGCTGACCAAGGGCTCGCGCGTCATCGCGCAGGGTCGTCTGCGTCAGCGCTCCTACCAGGACCGCGAAGGCCAGCAGCGCACGAGCATCGAGCTCGAGGTCGACGAGATCGGCCCCTCGCTCCGCTACGCGACCGCCCAGGTCACCCGCGCCTCCGGTGGTGGTGGCGGCGGTGGCCGCGGCCAGGTCGGTGGCGGCAACGGTGGCGGTGGCGGCGGCTACAACGGTGGCGCGCAGTCCGACGAACCGTGGTCCCCGCAGGGCAACCAGGGTGGCAACACGTCCTCGTCGGACGTGTGGAACACCCCAGGCGGCACCTACGACGACGAAACCCCGTTCTGATCAGTCGGCTCCCCCGCTGATCCGGAAACAGAACTAGAAGGAATCCCCCAATGGCTGGAAAGAGCAGCGGCGACCGCCGCAAGCCTCGCGGAGGCAAGGGCGGCAAGAACGCCGCCCCCGCGAAGTCGATCAAGGTCGGCGTCATCGACTACAAGGACGTCGCGACCCTGCGCAAGTTCATCTCCGAGCGCGGCAAGATCCGTGCCCGCCGTATCACCGGCGTCTCCGTGCAGGAGCAGCGCCTCATCGCCCGTGCCGTGAAGAACGCCCGCGAGATGGCGCTCCTCCCCTACGCCGGCTCCGGCCGCTGATCGGAGGATCACCCATGTCGAAGCTCATCCTCACCCACGAGGTCTCCGGCCTCGGTTCCGCCGGTGACGTCGTCGACGTCAAGAACGGCTACGCCCGCAACTACCTGATCCCGCAGGGCTTCGCCGTCGCGTGGTCGCGTGGTGGTCAGAAGCAGGTCGAGTCGATCCAGGCCGCTCGCGCCGCGCGCGAGCTCGCCACGATCGAAGAGGCCCAGGACCTCAAGCTCAAGCTGCAGAACGCCGTTGTCACGCTGACCGTCAAGGCCGGCAAGGACGGCCGCCTGTTCGGCTCGGTCCGCCCGGGCGACGTCGCCGACGCCGTGCAGGCGCAGGGCATCGGCTCGCTCGACAAGCGCAAGATCGAGGTCCCCGGGTCGATCAAGTCCGTCGGCGAGCACGAGGCCACGGTCCGGCTCCGCGAGGACATCGTCGCGACCATCGCGCTGAAGGTCGTCGCCGCCAAGTAGTTCCGTCCGGACCGGCGCTGCCGGTCCGACCGCCGAGGGCGGGTCTCCCAGTCGGGAGGCCCGCCCTTCGTCGTCCCCGCAGCCTCCTCCGGCTTCGCTGCTCTTCGACAGTCCGGCGGTCGTCCGACATCGGATCGGCGGTCGTCGGATGCACACGCACCAGATGCGGTTGGATGCGACGACCCGACTGCTGTCGGACGACAACGGTCATGTCGATTCCGGCCCCCTGCCGGGAGGCGCGGTGGCCGTCCGTCCCGCCGGCCGGGACCGGGGCGAGGCCGGTGGGGTACGCGTGTCCTCCTGGTTGCGGACAGCAACTCCGCGTGGTTCCGGCGCGCGCCCAGCGACACCCGTCGCGCTGTTGACCCGGGGACCGTTCCGGGGGACAAGCGCGCATGTGGTGGGGCTGGGAGCGCGGGACGTGGTACTCCACATCAGGCCGCCCTGTCCAGGTTCTATGCACAGGCAGGACGTCAAGTCGGGAACCTTCAACCGGCACTCTAAACAACGTTGTGCACACATGGTGTGCAACCAGAAACGCCAGGTCAGAAGCGGTTTATTTCGCCCCGGTCCCCGCTCCTCCACAGGAGTTTCCACAGTTGTCACCACCGCTTTCCGGCGTGTTCCCCGTGTCATCCACAAAGTTATCCACAGGACCTCTTGCTGGGGATAACTTCGCTCCCCTAGCCTGCGGGAGCGACTCGGGCAGGGGGCATGGAACGGGTCGTCACGGGACCGGAACGACCGTCGCGCTCGAGCCGCGAGGGTGGTGTCGGGGGGTGGCGGTACCAATGGTGGGACGGGCCTCCCGGATCATGCTCGAACGGCCCGGACGGGCCGACCAGGACAGTGAGGAGTCTGCGTGTCGATCGCGCATCTCGGTGCACCACCGGACATGGCCGAACGGGGCATGGAGCGGACGCCGCCCCACGATCTGCTCGCCGAGCAGTCGACCATCGGCGGCATGCTGCTGTCGAAGGACGCCGTCGCCGACGTGATCGAGACCGCGCGGGGCGTGGACTTCTACATCCCCAAGCACGAGGTCATCTTCGACGCGATCCTGTCGCTGTACTCGCACGGTGAGCCGACCGACGTCATCGCGGTGACCGACGAGCTCACCAAGACGGCCATGCTGTCCCGGGCCGGTGGCGCCGAGTACCTGCACTCCCTGACCTCGCTCGTGCCCACGGCGGCCAACGCGGGCTACTACGCCGCGATCGTCGCCGAGAAGGCCGTGCTCCGTCGCCTGGTCGAGGCCGGCACGCGCATCGTGCAGATGGGCTACGCGTCCGAGGGTGAGGTCACCGACCTCGTCAACAACGCCCAGGCCGAGGTCTACAACGTCGCGGGTGGCGTGCAGACCGAGGACTACGTGCCGCTGACCGAGGCCATCGGCTCCGCCATCGACGAGATCGAGGCCGCCAAGGGCCGCGACGGGCAGATGACCGGCGTGCCGACCGGGTTCGCCGGGCTCGACGCCCTGACGAACGGGTTCCACCCCGGCCAGCTCATCATCGTCGCGGCGCGCCCGGCGCTCGGCAAGTCGACGCTCGCCCTCGACCTCGCACGCGCTGCCGCCGTCAAGCACAACCAGACCGCGGCGTTCTTCTCGCTCGAGATGGGCCGCTCCGAGATCGCCATGCGCCTGCTGTCCGCCGAGTCGAGCGTGCCGCTCCAGAACATGCGCAAGGGCACCGTCGACGCCCGCGACTGGACGACCATCGCCCAGACCCGCGGTCGCATCAACGACGCCCCGTTCTTCATCGACGACTCCCCCAACATGACGCTCGTCGAGATCCGAGCCAAGTGCCGGCGGCTCAAGCAGCAGCACGACCTCAAGCTCGTCGTCATCGACTACCTGCAGCTCATGACGAGCGGCAAGCGCGTCGAGAGTCGCCAGCAAGAGGTCTCGGAGTTCTCGCGTGCGCTCAAGCTCATGGCCAAGGAGCTCCAAGTCCCGGTCATCGCGCTCTCGCAGCTCAACCGTGGCCCCGAGCAGCGCGCGGACAAGAAGCCCCAGATCTCGGACCTGCGCGAGTCGGGCTCGATCGAGCAGGACGCCGACATGGTGATCCTGCTGCACCGCGAGTCCGCCTACGAGAAGGACAACCCGCGGCAGGGCGAGGCGGACTTCATCGTCGCGAAGCACCGCAACGGGCCGACGGACACGATCACGGTGGCGTTCCACGGGATGTTCTCGCGGTTCGTGGACATGCCGCAGTAGGGGAACGTGTCGTCCGCCAGCTAACTTGTCCGACTGCCGCACAACGTGTCCGAAATACCGATAAGGACAGGTTGTTTGGCAGCGACGACGGGTCCAGTCGCACTCGCGGGCCGTGCCGAGTATCCCGGGCTGCACGACCGGTCGGCTTCCGTCGCCCGCGACCAATCCGCCATCGACCCGCGGGACCACGAGAGGCGACTTCGACCTGTAGCACTTAGGGCACCTTCACCGGGCATTCTCGCGAGACAGGTATACGGGAATCCCCAGCTCAAGCAGCACACGGGCAAGTTGTGACTAAGCGGGTGAGAATGTCTGGAAGTGTTTCAGACTGTCTGTTCCGGCATCAGTTTGTCTCGTATCGGCGTTGACCGCCAGCTTGACTGCTTAGCGGCAGTCGTCGTGCACGACGAGCAGGTGCTCGTGATCCGACGGTTCAAAAACGGCCGGAGCTGCTGCGTGCTCCCCGGAGGCGGCGTCGAAGAGAGCGGGAACCTACGTGAGGCCTGCCGTCGCGAACCTGCGAAGAGACCGGGCTTGATGCGACGTGGGCGAGCTGCTCGACGTCCCCGTAGACAGCGATGTGCCTGCGGCGTACTTCGTCGTGCGGATGACCTTCACGGATGTGTCGCTCGGAGGACCGGAGCTACACCGAGCATCCGACTCCAACGAGTACGCCCCCAGCTGGGTCGCCGCGACCTCGCTCGATGATGAACAGCTCGTCCCAGACGAAGCGAAACAGGCGGTACGCCTCGTCCTGAGCACTGCACGGCCGCCATCTGAGCCGTCTCGATAGCCGATCGGCTACCGGACATGACGGCGCGCACTGACGGGGCCCTGACGCCACGGCAAAATCCCGGAGCGCCCCGCTCTGCGTGAGGGGCAGCTGCTCATGCAGGTTCCACGTGCCGCGCGGGAACGGGGCTCGAGTACACGACGTTCGTGGTGATCCCTTCGAGCGTGGCGAGCCGTCCAGTGATCCGCGCCAGGTCCCGCATCGACCGGGCGAGCACCTTGATGATGAAGCAGTCTGCGCCCTGACGTGGTGCGCCTCGATGACTTCGGGCACGTCGGCAACGACGTTGTGGAAGGGCTAGCCACCGCTGACTCGCCGTTCATGCTCGCCATCGACGCCCCGATGGTCGTCGTCGGTGCCGGTCAAGGCCTCGCGTTCGCCCCTCCTCTCCAGCTTCGGCATCGCTGGCGCAAACAGCGCCTACGCCGGAGCCGCCTCAGGCCTGGTGAACACTGCCCACCAGCTCCGCAGTTCCCTCGGCCTCGCAGTCCTCGTCGCCGTCTCCACCGCACTGACCAGCGGCACCGGCGTTGCGGGAGCCGTCGGACGCACCCACAGCGCACTCACCCTCGCAAGCCTCTTCATCGCCGCGGCGTTCATCCTCTGCGCCTCCGTCATCGCGCCCACCGTCGGACGGCAGCGCCGCACCGTCCGCTAGGAAGCATCCGGCTGCCGGTCGGCCCTTCGGACGGTCCGCTGGTCGCTGGGGGTCGTCTCCGCCGTCCTCTTCGGCGTCCTCTAAGCGACCGACTGTCGATCAGCGACACAAGCTACCGCTAGCGGTGACTCACCCTAAATGCGGGGAGCTGAAGAGCAGCTCTCGATAGAAGGCGCCTCACGCGCTTCCGAAGCGCATCCAGTCATACGCCACGACCGCTTTCGCGTACTGCGTGGACCACCACGGTTCAGAGCGTTTTTCACGATACTTCACCAGAAACTCCCGCAAACCAGCAACGTCGTTCGTCAGTGTGGGCAACTGCATCGCACTGTTCAAAACACGATCCCAGCCCATCTTTGCCTCGAGGTCAGGCACCGACAACAGAACGCCCGGCTCCTCGAGCTTCGCGAACAGCTCCGCATATCTCTCTGCCCGCCTCTTGGCGGCCGTCTCTAGTGCAGAGCCTCCTTGCCATGAGCCAGCCGTCCATAGACCAGCCTCGACGAGATACTTAAAGACAGGCACGTACGTCGTGATTGGCAGCTTGGGATACACCTTGGAGATGACCAGATCCGCAGGCAAATCTCGAGCAGGGCTCTGTAGAACGTCGTCGAAAAGGTCCTGACGGGTGAGTCCGACGATGCCAACTGCCGTCATCTTCGCTCCGACGCCAAAAACGACGTCCAACCCGCTGGCGCTAGAGTCGTCTATGTCGGAGACGGCAACAAGCCGCCCGTCTGGATCATTGCTCTGCACAAGCTCGAACACTTGCTCCTTGAGCAGCCGAAGGATGCGCGCTGGCATAGCTCGCTCGCGATGCCCGAGGGCGCTGAACACTTCCAGGAAGTCTGGCACCGTTGCGCGGATGATCGGGAGAGACACCCCGTTCACGTTCATCACGGTGGAGCTCACGTCTGCCGGCTGGTCGGGCACCCACTCGACGAAAATGAGTCGATCCTGCAACTTCGAGACGTTCTCCGGGCGAAGACCAGTGATCAGTGAATCCAACAACGACTGAATGTTCGAATCACCTAGACTGTACCCAAGGAATATAACGGGATGCTCGACGAATATAGTTGCTAGCTTCGCAGCTAAATACGCGTTCCGCGCGTTGTAATCCTCGTAATCCTCCGCAGTAAGCACCAATGAATCGGGGTGCTTTTCGCCTCCATGAATGTAGTAGATCTCCGCAATACCTTGCGTGTCAGAGAACACAAGTTCATCTTGACCGATGTATGGCCGGAAGTCTGGAAATACTCGCTCGAGTAGGGAGTCGAAGTTCGTCGTGATCACACCGTCGACAACGGAGTCTTTGAATAGCTCGAACTCGTGAAGAAGGTCTACGGGCGGCGCGAAGTCTTCGAGCGCCGACCTCACGTATTTGGCTACTTCAAACTTGAGTGGCGAAGCACGGGTCGTTACCGAATCTCGCCACTCATCGACGGACGATGCGAACGCGGCGTCAGACCACCAGGAGTCATAGAAGGCGTCCGCGATGAGCGTCGCTGCCGTCGGGAAATCTCCGCCCGCGGCACCAAGGTAGTAGGCGAAGGGATGACCAGTGAGCTCGGAAAAGTGCGTCAATAGCCCTTTCCAGTCCCCAAGGCCCGCATACCGCCTAGAAAGGCCTGCGCCGACGAAGAGGTAGGGACCGGCAAGACCGTGAAGGTGCTCGCTCAAGAAGTCGTCAACCTTGCCCATGTGCAGACCCTAAGGCAACACCACTCGGCACCTCCGGTAGGGCGCGCGGGCGCAAATCGCGCACAGTTGTCCGAACCCCATGAAGAGACGCGTGTCCAGCCTGGGAGCGGGTGGCGGTGAGCGGCCCGTCCATCGGAACCTGATGAGTCGCGGTGCTCTGCATGCCCCGTCAGCGTAGAGGGGACCAAGGATGCCTCGGAGAAGCATCGGCTACTGAAACAGCTAGCGGAGTCGAAGGTGGCCGGATGAGCCGGGGGAGCTGCACGCGACCCCGGCCCATCCGGTGCGATCCCGCCGGCGAGTCTTTCGCTTTCGCCGACTGTGGAGTGATTCGGCTATTGCATCAGCTCGTGGGCGGTGCTTACTGAGCGGTGAGCTGGCTCATGAAAGCGGTGAAGTCGCCGATGGCGTTGTGCTCGACGATCTGGCCGTCGCGAATGACGTCGACGGCGACGGCTTCGAGGCGGGTCGCATTGCCGTTGGCGGGGATGCCGAACAGGTCACCGTTGCTGAAGGTGCCCTCGAGGACCCAGTGGGTGTAGACGGTGTCGCCGTCGGCAGCCTGGCCGAGGATCGTCATGGTCTGGTCGGGGACCGCGGTCTTCGCGGCGAGGTCGGAACCCATCCACATGTCACGGTTCATCGCGCCGCCGTTGGTGTGGTTGAGGAGATCCTGGGCGATGTAGGTGTCGAACGCGCCCTGCAGGTCGCCGCCGTTGTAGGCGTCGTAGAAGGTGCGGGCGATGGTCTTGTTGTCGTCGGTGGTGCTCATGGACTTGTCCTTCGGCTGAAAGTGGCCGCTCACGGAACGTGAGTGGGGTTGTGTGCCCGGGTTGGGGCGGTGGTTAGTTGGCGGAGAGCAGCAGCGTGTTCAGGCTGGGGTCTCGGACGAGGAAGCCGGCGTCGGATTCCTCGATGGGTCCGTCGACGGTGCCGAGGACATGGTCGAGGCGCTCGTGGGTGTCGAGGCGGAGGGTGAAGGCGCGCATGCGGGCGGTCCCTGCGGGGGATTGTGGTGCGCCGATGCCTTGCCAGGTGTTCACCGCGATGCGGTGGTTGAACGCGCCGCCTCCACCGAGGTCGCCCATGTGGAAGCGGGGTGCCCAGACAGCCTGGTTGAACCCGAACGTGCGGTAGAAGCCGTAGGCGGCTTCGAGGTCCCCGACGTACAGGTGGACGTGGCCGATCTTCGTGCCCTCCGGCATGGGGAGGGTCGTGTCGTCGTCGGGCAGAGCGTTCAGGACGGTGCGAACGTCGAGCGGTTCGCGACCGTTGGAGCGGCTGCCGTCTTGGCGGAGCACGTACGGGCCGTTGTCGTCGAAGTGGAATCCGCGGAGACGTTCCGGCGTCTCGAGGGTGATCTCGACGGTGATGCCGTCCGGGTCGAGGAGGTAGATCGCCTTCGACATGATGTGGTCGGTGGGGGAGATCTGCCAGCCGACCCGGATGAGGCGGAGCAGGATCCGTGCGAAGTCGGCTTCTGTCGGCGGGTGCACGGCGAGGTGGTAGAGCCCGCTGTGGCCCTGCAGGAACCCGGTCTGGGCGCCCGGGTGCAGGGTGACGAGCGTCCGTGCCTTCGTACCGAGCTCGACCTGGTCCTGGGACTCGGACCGCAGGACGAGACCGATGACATCGGTCCAGAACGCGGTGGAACGACCGAGGTCGGTGACCTCGAGGTGCACGGCGCCGAACTCCGCGACCTCACGGTCCGGCGTGCCGGGCGCGGCCGCGTTCGGGGCGGGGCGCGGGTCCGAAGAAGTGTCGAGGGGATTCATTGCTGCTCCTGCAGAGTTCGACGTCGGCGTGGATCCTGGCCGCACGAGCTGCTGCTGCCGGAACCAGGGATTACTTGAACTATCAAGTAACGAGGACCACTGTACGCCGTTTGGTTGAACTGTCAACAACTCGCTGCACATCGTTCTTGAAGGCTCGACGCGGCAGGAGCGGGCCTGGATGCAGAACGCCCGCCAGCTGGGCGACGAAAGCGTCGTCAGCTGGCGGGCGGGAGGAGGACTCAGCGTGCGATCGGGAGGAACACGCGGTAGATCGGCACCGCAATCGCAGTGGTCACGAGGTGCATGATGCCGAGCGCCACTCCCGCGGTCATCGCAGCGGAGCCACCACTGACGGCGAGGAGCACGTCGGGGATGAGGGACAGCACCAGTACGACAGGGACGAGGATCGCGAGCACGCGGCCAGCCGAACGCGCGCGGCTGATAAGCGCCCACCCAATCGCGCCGATCAGGACCCCGACGACGGTGAAGGTGATGTAGGCCGGCGGCGTCAGGCCCTGCACTGCAGGGTCAGCACCGGCCGCGAGGGCGCTGACGGCGATGATCGCGTTGGCGATGCTGCCGATGACGGCGGCGAGGACAGTCGCGACGAGCACCCCGCGGAGGCGGCTCGGGCGGCGGGTTGTCGTGTCGATCGTGCTCATGGGAGTTTCCGTTCTGAGAGGCGGCCGCATCGGATGAGCGGGCACGGCGGAGCGACGGACTGACGGGTGCCAGTCCGAGCGGTCGGGGTCTGTGGAGTCTTCGGTCTGGAGAGCCGACGGTCAGTCGTGAGCCGCCGGCGCAGCGGCGCGCACCGTCGACCCGCAGTCGGCGTCCGGCGTCAAGAGGTTCGCGGCGATCGGCCGCAGGATCTCGGCGAGATCGCCGACCCGCTCAGGCGAGATCGCGTCGAAGAACGCACGTCGAGCCTCCTCGACGTGATGCGGAGCCGCTCGCTCGATGAGCGCTCGTCCGTCCGCCGTCAGGGTGGCCACGAGCGAGCGCTTGTCCGTCTCGGACGGCACGCGACGCACCCACCCACGCTTCTCGAGCTTCGTCACCGCGTGCGACAGACGGGAGAGTGAGCCGTTGGTGAGGAAGGCGAGGCTGCTCATCGGGGCGCTGTCATCGGGCGACTCGCTCAGCATCGAGAGAACGTTGTACTCGAAGCGGGTCATCCCGAAGTCACGCTTGAGCTGAGCGTCGAGGGCCGAAGGCAGCAGCTCGATGATCGCAAGGAGATCCATCCAGGCTGCCGCCTCGGTCTTGTTGAGCCAGCGCGGTTCGTCCATGCACACATCGTCGCAGAAAAAACTTGACTGTTCAACAAAATGGTGTGTACTGTCGCTCTCGTTACTTCAACGTTCAAGCACAAGGAAGATCATGCTCATCGCACTCTGGATCATCAATGGCCTCCTGGCGCTCGCGTTCCTCGGAGCCGGCCTGATGAAGCTGGCACGCCCGACCGAGGCCCTCGCCAGCAGCGGGATGGGTTGGGCGGCCGACTTCGCCAGCAGCCACGTCAAGCTCATCGGGCTCGCCGAGGTTCTCGGAGCGATCGGTCTGATCCTGCCGCTGCTGCTCGACATCGCGCCGATCCTCACCCCGATCGCTGCGATCCTCCTCGCGGTCCTCATGCTCGGCGCCGTGGTCGTCCACCTGCGCCGCAAGGAATCTCCGGCGGCGCCGATCGTCCTGATGATCCTCTCGATCGTCAGCGCGATCCTCGGCTTCATCGCCCTCTGAACTCACCCTCTCCAACCGCACCACCTCTGAAACAGGAGCACACATCATGACCAGCATCAGCATCCTCGGTACCGGCAACATGGGCACCGCGATCGCCTCCGTCTTCTCCGACGGCGGCGCCACCGTCGAGTCCATCAAGCACTCCGACGAGCCCACCTCCTTCGCCGGCGACATCGTCGTCCTCGCCGTCCCGTACGCGGCCCTCCCCGAGATCGCCGACAAGTACAAGGCCGCCCTCGGCGGCAAGACCGTCGTCGACATCACCAACACCGTCGACTTCGCCACCTTCCAGCCCGTCGCCTTCGACGCCGGCAGCGGCGCCGCGGACCTCGCCGCCCGCCTGCCCGAGTCCCACGTCGTCAAGGCGTTCAACACCAACTTCGCCGGCGCGCTGGCCGCGAAGAGCGTCGGCGGCAAGAAGACCGCCGTGCTCATCGCCGGCGACGACGCCGACGCGAAGGCCGCCCTCCGCGAAGCGATCACCGCCGGTGGCCTCGACGCGTACGACGCCGGCCCCCTCGCCCGCGCCCACGAGCTCGAGGGCATCGGCTACCTTCAGATGGGCCTGGCCGTCTCCGAGCAGATCGGATGGACCGACGGTCTCGGGGTCATCAAGTGACGATCGCCGTCACTGGCGCGACCGGTCAACTCGGCCGCCTGATCGTCGAGCACCTCCTCGCCCGCGGCCTCGCTGCCGATGACGTCGTCGCGGTCGGCCGCAACGCCGACCGCCTCTCGACACTGTTCCTCGACCACGATGTCCGCACCGCAGTCGCCGACTACACCGACCCGGACGCCCTCCAGGCCGCGTTCCACGGCATCGATACCCTGGTGCTCGTCTCCGGCAGCGAGGTGGGCCAGCGTGTCCCGCAGCACACCAACGCCATCCGCGCCGCGGAACAGGCCGGCGTGCAGCACATCGTCTACACCAGCGCTCCCCGCGCCGACACGTCGACGCTGTTCGTCGCACCCGAGCACAAGGCCACCGAGGACCTCCTCGCGGCCTCACCCGTCACCGCGACCGTGCTCCGGAACAACTGGTACAACGAGAACTACGAGCAGGCGTTCGCCCAGATCGCCGCGACCAGCCAGTGGCTCGCCAGCAGCGGCACCGGCCGGATCGCCTCGGCCTCCCGCTCCGACTACGCCGAAGCGGCAGCCGTCGTCGCCGCAACGGACGCGCATCGCGGCGAGACACTCGAGCTCGCCGGCGACACCGCCTGGGACGGCGCCGAGTTCGCCGCCACCGCCAGCCGTGTCCTCGGACGCGACGTCGCGTACGCCGGCGTCTCGTCGGAGGAGCACCAGGAGGCACTCGTCGCTGCAGGTCTCGACGAAGGCACGATCGGGTTCCTCGTCGGCCTCGACGCCGCCGTCGCCGACGGCGCGCTCGACGGACCCTCGACGGTCCTCTCCACGCTGATCGGTCACCCGACCGAGACGCTCGAGGAAGCCTTCCGCCGCTTCCACACGGCCTGATCCACCCGCGGATCCACGACGCTCCGTGGTGCCGGATACTTCCGTCCGTACCACGGAGCGTTGTCGCATCCATGCCGCACGGCCAGCGAAGTCTGCACCTCCAACTTCAAGTAGTTGCACTGTGCCTCGCAAAGTGCAAAGCTGCAGAGTGTGAACACATCTGAGCGCACGCGACTGCTTCGCCGTCGCATGATCGCCACGGCCCGTCGCCGGACGATCGCGGACGGCCTGAACGGGTTCACCATTGAGCAGCTCTGCGAAGAAGTTGGTGTGTCCCGCCGGACGTTCTTCAACCACTTCGCGTCGAAGGAAGACGTCGTGCTCGGGATCGAGCTCGGCGTCGAAGACGACCTGCTTGCCACCTTCGCTGCGGGAGCGGCGGTCGACCCCGACCTCGCTCCCTTCGAAGCGGCGGTCGCACTGGCGATCGAACATCTCCATGTCGTCGGCCTCGACCGCGGCGAAGAAGCCCTCATGCGGGACGTCCTGGAACGCGAGCCCTCCCTCGTGGCGCGATTCGTCACCGCGACCGACCGGCAGATGAACCTCGTCGGCGACGCCATGCGCTCCCGATTCGGATGGACAGACCCGGCCGACGACCGCGGGCGGCTCGTTGCCGAGATCATCGGCGCACTGCTCAAAGCGACCGCGTGGCGGTTCTTCGCCGATGACGACGGGCCGCCCTTCGAGGACATCCTCCGCGCCAACTTCCGCCTTGTCACAGCGATGGCGAACTCGGACAGCCCCGCTGTCCCGGCCAGCAGTGCGCCGCTCTCGGCGGCACACTCGATCAACGAACTGGAGCACACCCCATGAGCTCGACCAAGAGCGCGAAACGGGCAGGACGGTCCGACGGGCCACTCCTGCTCACCCAGCGCCGCATCTGGACCATCTTCTCGGCGCTCATCGCGGGCATGCTGCTGTCGAGCCTCGACCAGACCATCGTGTCCACGGCGATGCCCACCATCGTGGGCGAGCTCGGCGGTGTCGCGCACCAGGCGTGGCTGACCACGGGCTACCTGCTGGCCTCCACGATCGTGATGCCGATCTACGGCAAGTTCGGCGACGTCCTGGGTCGGCGGAACCTGTTCCTCATCGCCATCGCGCTGTTCACCATCGCATCGGCCGGCTGCGCGTTCGCCGGTGACTTCACGCAGCTGATCGTGTGGCGTGCGGTGCAGGGCCTCGGCGGTGGCGGTCTGATGATCCTGTCGCAGGCGATCATTGCCGACATCGTGCCCGCGTCGCAGCGCGGCAAGTACCTCGGCCCGCTCGGTGCGATCTTCGGCCTCTCGGCGATCGGCGGCCCGCTGCTCGGTGGGTTCTTCGTCGACCACCTCACCTGGAACTGGGCCTTCTACATCAACATCCCCGTCGGGATCGCCGCGTTCTTCATCGCCTGGTTCGCACTCACCCTGCCCACCAAGAAGGCCGAGAAGAAGATCGACGTCCTCGGCGTGCTCCTCATGTCCGCCGCCACCACCTGCCTGGTGTTCTTCTCCGAGTTCGGCGGCAACAAGGACCACGGCTGGGACGCCCCCGAGACCTGGGCCTGGTTCGCCGGCCTCGTCGTCGCCGCGGCCCTCCTCGTGCTCGTCGAGTCCCGCGTCGAGGACCCGGTGCTCCCGATGTCGTTCTTCCGCAACCGTACCTTCCTGCTCGCGACCGGCATCGGCCTCGTGCTCGGCATCGGCATGTTCGCCGCCATCGGGTTCGTCCCCACGTTCCTGCAGATGGCATCCGGCACCTCGGCCGCAGTCTCGGGGCTTCTCATGCTCCCGATGATGGTCGGCCTCATCGGCACCTCCGTCGTATCCGGCAACCTCATCACGAAGACCGGCCGCTACCGGATGTTCCCGATCGTCGGCACGATCCTCGTCGCCGCCGCGATGCTGTGCTTGACGCAGCTGGCTGCGGACACCCCGATCTGGCTGATCTGCGTCTACCTGTTCGTCTTCGGCGCCGGCCTCGGCCTCATCATGCAGGTCGTGGTCCTCGTCGCACAGAACGCCGTACCCGCCGAGCAGGTCGGCACCGCCACCTCGACGAACAACTACTTCCGCGAGGTCGGCGCCTCCCTCGGCACCGCCGTCTTCGGTGCACTGTTCACCGCACGTTTGACCACCTCGCTGACGGACGTGTTCCGCGGCGCCGGCGGTTCCGCGACGGATGCGGCGTCCTCGGCGGGCAGCATCGACCCCGCGACCGTGGCGAAGCTCCCCGAGGCGGTGCAGAACGGCATCGTGAACGCGTACGCCGACTCCCTCGCGCCGGTGTTCTGGTACCTGCTGCCGTTCATCGCCGCCGCGTTCCTCCTCGCGCTGTTCCTGCCGCAGATCAAGCTCTCCGACACGGCCGGCATGGTGGCCCGCGGCGAAGCGATCGGCGGCGCAGAAGCCGACGAACTCGAGAAGGCGCGACAGGACGCCGCTGCAGCCGGCCAGCCGGCTGCAGCCGCAGCCGCAGCCGCCTCAGGCTCGGACACCGTTCGAGCCGGGACCCGTCGCGACAAGTAGCCGGACAGAAGGAGGGGCCGTCAGCGGCGGCTCCTCCCTCCATCCCCGGCCCGCGATAGGCACCGACGAACACGCTCGACCCGCACGCCTGCACCAGTAGCCACGCCACAGAAAGAGACCATCATGGCCGCCCCTCTCGGCATGCGCGTCCGCACCTGGGCGATGTCAACGCTCGTCACACGAATCATCCGGGCGCCGAAGGTGGAGTTGACCTCCCGAGCGGTTCCGGACAACGAGATCGTGCACATCCCCACCCGTCACGGGTCAGTCCGCTGCTACATCACACGGCCTCCCGCGGACGCCCCGCTCGCCGCCAACGGTGCCACCCCGCCGGTGGTCATCAACACCCACGGTGGTGGGTTCGTGATCGGGAACCCGCTGCAGGACAACCACCTCGCTCGAGGGATCGCGGGCGAAGTCGGCACAGTCGTCGTCAACGTCGACTACAGCACAGCTCCCAAAGCCCGGTTCCCACAGGCGTTGGGGGAGTGCTTCGACGTGCTCAGGTGGGTCGCCCGCTCTGGGGACACCATGGGATGGGACGGCACCCGGATCGCGGTGACTGGCAGCAGCGCCGGGGGGAACCTCGCCCTCGGCACCCTCACGCAGACCACCCGCGAGCACGGCCCCGCTGTTCGCGCTGCCGCCCTCATCGTGCCCGCCGTGGACCTGTCGATCCCGCCCGCCGAAGCGACCTTGCTGATCGAGAAGCCGTTCGTGAACGCCGGGATGCTCGAGATGGTCGACACGGCCTACCCGCTGGAGGACACCGACCGGAAAAATCCCCTGGTCTCGCCCAGCTTCCTCTCCGACGCCGAGCTCCGGGCACTGCCACCGACCCTGGTCGTCACCGCGGAGCACGACACGCTGCGCCCCTCCATCGAGGAGTTCAGCGCGCGAGCGGTAGCCGTCGGCGCGCCGGTCGAGACCCGACGGTTCGACGACGTCGACCACGACTTCTACTACGCAAGCTCCACGCCGAAAGCGACCCTCGACACGCTCATGGCCGCGTTCACCGCGCACCTACTCGAACACCTCCGCTGAACCGCGTTGCACGCCGTGCAGCGTCGGTGGATCCGTCACCGGGAGATCATGCCCCACGCTGCACTTTGGAGGAGCATCGAAGCGGCCAGCACCATGAAGCCGGCAAACCGCAACACGGCGCTCGTGGCGGCGACCGCTGCCCACACCGGCAGCAACGGGACCCGTGCAATCGTCCCAGCACGAGAGGTGTGGTTCCGCTGGTCAGATTCGTCGTCGAGCTCCGCCGGCGTCGAGATGAACATCGCCGTCCGGGCGGGGCGAGCGGGAAGAAGCGTGGTCGTGAGGTGTCCTTCCATCGGTGCGGCTATGGGGACCAGCATCACCGCAGCGACACCCGTCGGCGTCGTTCCCCAGAACCGAGGAACCTGATGCAGATGGAGTACAAGACCGGCACCGGCCTACCCCAGACTCAGGGGATGACCGTTCCGACGCCCGGCGGGCCCGCGACGCCGCGCCCGCTGTGGCTGCGCACGCAACCCGTGCTCGAGCGCCTCCCGCTCTGGGTGAGCGTGACCGCGATGATCGTGGAACTGGTCGTCATCGTCACCAACGGCGACGGTCTGCTCGCCGGCATCGGCGCACTCGTGACCCTCGCCGGCGCGCTCGTCGCCGCCCGTCTACCGCAGGTCGGACTCACGTTGACGATGGCGGGCGTCGTCGTGGTGATCGTCGGAGGGCGGGAGCCGATCGGCGAGTGCACCGTCGTGGTGTTCGTCCTGTTCGCACTCACCTTGCGCGGCTTGCCGCCGACGCGCAGCATCGGGATCACAGCGCTGGCGATGGCCGTCATCTTCGGACTCGCCAGCTTCCTCTCCGCGGGCCGCGCGGTCGGTCTCGACGCCGTCGCGGTCATCGTCGCCGTCGTCGCCGGTGGTGCCGTGGGCGCGGCACTTCGGCTGCAGCGACAGTACTGGGAGTCCCTCGAGCAGCGCACCCGCGACGCGATCGCGACACGGGAGGCTGAAGCCGAACGGCGAGTGGCCGAAGAGCGGGTCCGCATCGCCCGCGACCTGCACGACATCGTCGGCCACCAGGTCGCCGTCGTGAGCATGCACATCGGCGCGGTCGAAGTCACCGCCGGCCGCGACGACGCCGCGACCCAGCGATCGCTGGTCGCGGCGCGCACCGCCGTGCAGTCGATCCTCAGCGACACGCAACGCACGCTGGCGATGCTCCGCAGCGACGACGCCGACCACGACGACGCGCGCCGACCGACACCCGGCCTGTCGACGATCGACGAGCTCGCCGCCTCGTTCCAGGACGCTGGCCTATCGATCGACGCGCAAATCACCGACCAAGCTCGCCGGGTGCACGAGGCCGTCGGGGTGACGGTGTTCCGCGTGGCGCAAGAAGCGTTGACGAACGCCCACCGGTACGGGACCGGTGAGGCCGCGCTGACGGTGCTGACGGACGAGGCTGATGTGGTGATCAGCGTCACGAACCCGGTCGCGTCCACGCCGCCGACCGCACACGGCAGCGGATATGGACTCATCGGTATGCGCGAACGCGTTGAGTCCGCCGGCGGAACCCTTCAGCTTGGCACCGACGAGGATGTCTTCACCGTCACAGCACGAATCCCATGGAACGAAGGAGCCAGCTCGTGACACACGTGCTGTTGGTCGATGACCAAGAGATGATCCGGCTCGGACTGCGCACCATCATCGACGCGCACCCGGACTTCACCGTCGTCGGTGAAGCAGCGGACGGGTTCGCCGCCCTCACCTTCCTCAACGATCACGACGTCGATCTCATCCTCATGGACGTCCGCATGCCCGGGATCGACGGCGTCGAAACGACGCGACGGATCCGGGAGCGGATCCCGTCCGAGCAGACCCGCATCGTCGTGCTGACCACCTTCGAGCACGACGACACCGTCCTCGCCGCGCTCCGGGCCGGCGCGAACGGGTTCCTCGGCAAGGGCGTCGGACCAGCCGAGCTCATCGTCAGTCTGCAGGAAGTCATCGCCGGGGGAGGTGCCCTGTCCGCAGCAGCCTCTGCCGCGCTCATCGGGCACGTCACCGACAGCCCGGGCCGCGTCATCGACGCTGACCTCGCCGACCGGTTCCTCGCTTTGACCGCCCGCGAGCGCGACGTGGTCCTCAGCATCGCGGCGGGGCACGACAACGACACCATCGCCTCAGAGCTGTTCGTCTCACCGTTCACGGTGAAGACCCACGCGAGCCGTGCGATGGCGAAGGTCGGCGCCCGTGACCGGGCCCAACTGGTCGCGTACGCCTACCAGGCCGGCCTTCTCGCCTGACCCGGCCGCGCGCATCACGCGGACGCAATGACCGTTCGGGAAGCCCTTCGGGAACATGGACGGTCGTTAGGCTCCTGGGAACGGGAGGAGCCGCCATGACTGATGCCCAGCAGAGGACCCGAGCGTCACGTGTGGCTGCAACCCGGGACGCGATCCTCACGGCGGCCGAGCAGCTCTTCGGTGAGTACGGCATCGCACACGTGTCAGGACGGCAGATCGGAGAGGCCGCCGGGCAGGGGAACACCGCGGCGGTCGGGTACCACTTCGGAGGCAAAGCAGATCTCATCCGCGCGATCCTCGCCCGGCACCAGCACGCCATCAACGCGCTCCGACTTGCCGAACTGCAGCGAGTCGAGGGGCGGAACGACATCCGCGACTGGATCGCCTGTTTCGTGCGTCCGACGACCACCCATCTCGAGTCCCTGGGATCACCGACCTGGTACGGCCGGTTCAGCGCGCAGGTCGCGACGGATCCCGCCTGGGCTGACATCGCGATGGACGAAGCTCGAGAAGCACCGGGGCTCATGCGCATCGCGCAGGGTATCCAGCGCTGCCTCCCGGACCTCCCAGCGCCGGTGCGTGTTGAGCGGATGACGATGGGCCGAATCCTCCTGACGCAGGTGATCGCGGAACACGAACGCGCGCTGGAGCGAGGCGGTGCCCGCATCTGGGCGAACTGGTCCGCCGTGGCGGACTCTCTGATCGACGTCGTGTCGTCCTTGTGGCTGGCCGAGGCGGTGACGTCTCCGCGCGCTGCCGGGCAGTCGCCATCCTGAGCGGGGTCCACCCTTCGGGGGACCCCCTTCCCAGTAGGTGGAAATCTCCCGGGAGTGTAAATCAAGCGATTGAGTTAAAAAGGGTACGGCGATTGACTCGCTGGGGCGGCAACAGCTGTTGCCGCCCCGCCCATCTCAAGGAGCACGATGACGGACATCGCCACGGACAGCAGCATGCGCGAAGCGGACCTGGAGGCGTTGCGCGCCCGGTACCGGGTCGAACGCGACCGACGCATCCGTCCTGACGGGCTCCGGCAGTACCAGGGCATGCGCGGCGCGTACGGGTACTGGGCGACGGACCCGTACACGCGCCGTTCGGATCGTCCGGCGAAGACCGACCGCGTCGAGGTGCTCATCGTGGGCGGCGGGTTCGGCGGACTCCTGACCGGGGCGCGGCTGCGCCAGGCGGGCTTCACGGACATCCGCATGACCGAGGAGGGCGGCGACTTCGGCGGTACCTGGTACTGGAACCGGTACCCGGGCATCCACTGCGACATTGAAGCCTCCGTGTACATGCCGCTGCTCGAGGAAGTCGGAACCGTCCCCACTCGCCGGTACGCGCCCGGCGAGGAGATCCGCCGGCACGCGATGGCGATGGCGAAGCACTTTGACCTGTACGACGACGTGCTCTTCCACACCCGGGTCACCGACCTCCGCTGGGACGACGACACCGCGGACTGGGCAGTCCGGACCGACCGCGGCGACACGATGCGCGCACGGTACGTCATCGTCTCCTCCGGGTCGCTATCTCAGCCCAAGCTCCCCGCGATCCCCGGGATGGAGAACTTCAGGGGACACACGTTCCACACGAGTCGGTGGGACTACGGCTACACCGGTGGTGACCAGGCCGGGGGGATGACCGGCCTTGCCGACAAGCGCGTCGCGGTGGTCGGGACCGGTGCGACGGGCATCCAGGTGATCCCCCTCGTCGCCGAGGACGCTGCGCACCTCACCGTTTTCCAGCGGACCCCGTCGAGTGTGGACGTCCGCGACAATCGCGATCTGCCCGCGGACTGGACCACGGGCCTCCCGACCGGATGGCAGCAGGAACGCATGGAGAAGTTCCTCGCGGTCGTCTCCGGCGAAGAGACCGAGGTGGACCTGATTCAGGACGGCTGGACCTCCACCGCAGCGCTGCAACGCACGATGCTGACCGGGCAGACGGAGGACACGCTCGACCCGGAGGAACGCGACCGGCTGATCGAGATCGCGGACGCCCGCAAGATGGACCAGATCCGTGCACGCGTCGATGCCGTCGTCACGGATCCGGCGACCGCAGAGATCCTCAAGCCCTGGTACCGGTACATGTGCAAGCGGCCGACGTTCAGTGACAAGTACCTGCAGGCCTTCAACCGGCCGAACGTGAGCCTGGTCGACACCGCCGACACCGGAGGAATCACCGCCATGACCGAGACCGGTGTGGTGGTCGGCGACACGGAGTACGAGGTCGACGCCGTCGTTTTCGCCACCGGGTTCGAGACCGGCGTCTCGGGCGTCATCTCCGGAACACTGCCGGTGCACGGCCGGGACGGAACGCAACTGCTCGAAGCGTGGGCACGAGGCCCCCGGACACTGCACGGATTCGTGTCGCACGGCTTCCCGAACCTCTTCCACCTCGGAGCGCTGCAGAACGCGAACTCTGTGAACTTCGTGCACATCCTGCAGGAGCAGGCCACGCACATCGCCGCGATCCTGGAGCACGCTCGCGACGAGGGCGCACGGCAGGTCGAGCCCACCGTCGAAGCCGAAGACCGGTGGTTGGCGACGATCCACGAGGTGGAGGTGGACAACGCGGCGTTCCTGGCGGAGTGCACGCCCGGTTACTACAACGGCGAGGGCACCCGGAAGCGTGGGGGCGGCGGGTACAGCCCCGGGCCCGTCCGGTTCCACCGCCTGCTCCGGGAATGGCGGCAGACCTCGATCGACGAAGTCCTCGTGCCCGAGCTCGCCGTCACCAACTCCTGACCCGATCACTCCACCCAGATGGCCGCCGCTCAATGAGCGTCGGCCCGCCGATGTCGCGCCTACTGGTTGTGCAAGGAAAGGGCGGGATCTACTGCAAATGGAGTAG
Source organism: Curtobacterium sp. MCBD17_003 (assembly GCF_003234885.2). Taxonomy (NCBI): domain Bacteria; kingdom Bacillati; phylum Actinomycetota; class Actinomycetes; order Micrococcales; family Microbacteriaceae; genus Curtobacterium; species Curtobacterium sp. MCBD17_003. The sequence goes on along the minus strand of NZ_CP126275.1, from coordinate 3,360,661 downwards.
CCCGAACGGTGCGAAAGGAGGCCGTGTCGAAGCGCTCGGATCGGGATCGTTGACGTTGTTCGCACATCGCAACCACGACGACGAAGGAAACCGCATGTCCACGTTCCTGTCCCACCTCGGGCGCTTCAGCGCCCGGTTCCGATGGCTGGTGATCGGAGCGTGGCTCCTGATCATGGCCGTGCTGATCGGCATCTTCATCGTCGGTAGCGGCATCGACAAGGGTGCCGCGACCACGAGCATCCCCGACACCAAGGCCTCCCAGGCGTTGGAGCGGATGAACAAGGAATTCCCTTCCAAGACTGCCTCGGACACCGCGTCCCTGCAGCTGGTGTTCCAACCGAAGTCCGGCAACGTCACGGACGCGACGACTGCGAAGCAGCTCGAGTCGTTCCTCGCGAAGGCTCGGACGGTCGACGGCGTCAAGTCCGTCAGCGACCCACTGAACGCAGAACAGCCCTACATCTCCAAGGACCGCACGGTGGCCGTCGCCATGATCACCTACGGCGACCTGACGAAGAAGCAGGAGACGAAGTACTACGACGCAGCTCTCGAGCTGCAGGAGAACGCCCCTCCTGGGCTCGGTGTCGAGCTCGGCGGGAACCTCGTGCCCCTCGGCGCCCCGGCCACCAGCCCGAGTGAAGGCGCCGGCGTCATCATCGCGTTCGTCATCCTCGCGATCACGTTCGGATCGCTGCTCGCTGCGGGCATCAATCTCCTCGTCGCTGTCTTCGGCGTCGGTGTCGGCCTCATCGGTGTCCTCGCCTACGGCGCAGTCACCCCGATCGGTGACAACGCGATCATCCTCGCAACCATGCTCGGCCTGGCAGTCGGTATCGACTACAGCCTGTTCATCCTGTCCCGCTTCAAGACCGAGCTCCGTTCCGGTCGGAGGGTCGACGACGCGATCGCTCGCGCAACCGGTACGGCCGGCACCGCTGTGGTCTTCGCTGGCATGACCGTCGTCGTCGCGCTCGTCGCGCTCATGGTCGCAAACCTCAGCTACATCACCGAGATGGGTGTCGCCGCAGCGTTCGCGGTCACCGTCGCCGTCCTGCTCTCGCTCACCCTGCTGCCGGCACTGATGCGGTTCATGGGCGTCAAGGCGCTGTCGAAAAAGCAGCGCGCAGCGCTGCAACGCGGGGAACTCTTCACCGACGACGGCCCGCAGAAGCGCGGCGTCCTCCGCTCGTGGGGCAGCTTCGTCGTGAAGCGCCCGATCGTGTCTCTCCTGGGCGGCGTCCTCGTCCTGGTCGTCGTCGCGCTCCCCATGCTCAGCATGAAGACCGCCTCCAACGTCCCTGGCGGGTCCGACCCGGAGTCCACCGAACGCACCGCCTACAACCTCATCGTCGACAAGTTCGGCGGCATCCAGAGCCCCCTGATCGTCCTGGCTGAGGGTGACAACATCACCTCGAAGACCGCCGCGATCGAGAACGAACTCACCGGTCTCGACGGCGTGCAGCAGGTCGTTCCCGCTCAGGTCAGTTCCGACGGGGACTACGCACGTGTCACCGTCATTCCGACCGAGGGACCGATCGACGACTCCACCAAGGACCTGGTGCACCAGATCCGCGACGACGCTGACACCATCAGCGGAACGCACCTCGAAGTCACCGGTGAAACCGCGATCGGCATCGACTCCGACGACCAGCTCGCACGTGCGCTGGTGAAGTACGTCGTCGTCATCGTCGTCATCTCGATCATCCTGCTCATCGTCCTGTTCCGGTCGCTGCTCATCCCCGTGATCGCGACCCTCGGATACCTGCTCTCCGTCGGCGCGTCGTTCGGGGCGAGCGTCGCAGTGTTCCAGTGGGGGTGGCTGGACTTCCTGCCAGCACCGCAGGGCGACCCGATGCTGAGCATCCTGCCGCTGCTGCTCGTCGGAGTGCTCTTCGGACTCGCGATGGACTACCAGGTGTTCCTCGTCTCACGTATCCAGGAGATGTACCGCAAGGGCCGTGACCCCAAGCAGGCGATCCGCGAGGGCTTCTCCCGATCCGGTCCCGTCCTCGTCGCTGCGGCGAGCATCATGATCGTCGTCTTCGGCGGGTTCGCCACCGGGGAGTTCGCGATCGGCGCCTCGATCGCGTTCGGGCTCCTCGTCGGCGTCGCCGCGGACGCGTTCATCGTCCGCATGGTCCTGATGCCGGCTGCGTTGTCCCTCCTGGGTCGCTCCGCTTGGTGGATCCCGAAGTGGCTGGACAAGGTCCTCCCCGACGTCGACGTCGAAGGCCACGCCCTCGACAAGCACGACGCCGCGACACCCGCCGCGCAGGACCAGCCACGAGTCCTCGTCGGCTGACACTCCGAAGGGCCCCGGTGAGCACACCGGGGCCCTTCGTCCTCTGCTCGTAGAACGAAAGTGACAGCTGATGCAGCACCCCGTCCGCCCCGAAGACATCCATCTCCCCCCGACTCAGCCCATCGACATCACCGCCTACCTTGCAGCGGAAGCAGATCGTGCGTTCGCCGAGAAAGGCTCCGCACCAGAGCTGAACGTTCAGGATCCCGAACCGCCTTGCTGAGCGCGATATCAGCAGACCCGCTGCTCGAGCGGTGCGCGGTCAACGATCGTGGGTGAAGTAGCCAGACGAGAAACCCCGTCGCAGGGCAACGCGGGCAGACGTTCGGTAGTTCGTCGGCTATCGGGACGCAGGCCGGTCGTACTTGGCGACGATTTCTCGCCTCGCCTGGTCTCGAGAGAGCGCTCCTTGCAGCACCCGGCGGACTCGCTCGATGGCGTCTGCATCGACCTGTAGGCCCCGTGCTCGCAGCGCCAACTCGATGAAGGCCACTTCACCTTCGACGTCGATACGGCTCTCGTTGCTCGCCATGGACCAACTGTGCCCCCGACTCCGATACACGATGCTCAGCCGTGGCGCGCAGTACGAGCCGCAGTAGCCTGATCCAAGACCTTCATACAAGACTCTCGAAGGCGGAGCTCTCCTCACAGCGTGGGGGGATTGGCCTTCTGAACCGGCGGCTCCCAGAGATTGCTCAGGCTAAGTGAGTGCGTACCCGTCGGGAGGCACCGGCAACGTTGCCGCGACGAGATCTTCGACGAGGGTTCCATCGAGCGGGCGGCGGGTGACGAGGCACCATAGGACCATCGCCAGGAAGACCTGCGTGACCGTGTCGATCCTGAGGTCCGGGGGGAGCGCACCGGCCTCCACCGCCAGTCGCAGTCGTTCCGCGAGCCGCGTGCGGGCGGCAGTCGTGATCCGTTCGTCGTAGTTCGCGGAGAGGTCAGCATCTTCGGCAACAGCCGCGATGATGGCCTGGAGTACGGCGGCTGCATCGGGGTCGTCGTAAACACGCGCGACGGCCAGCATCCACGCAGTGACGTCGGCGTGGACGTCATCGGAGACGGCAACGGGACCTACCGGGAGGATGCCGCCCGCGGTGACCATCTCCGAAACCAGCGCCGCTTTCGTCGGCCACCATCGATACAGGGTTTGTTTGCCGACGCCAGCTACCGCGGCGATTCGCTCGAACGACAGCGTGTCCCATCCACGGCTGGCCAGCTCCGAGCGTGTCGCGTCGAGGATCGCCAAGCGTGTCTCTTCATTGCGGAGTCGTCCTGTGCTCTTGGCCATACAGCCATCCTCGCGGCATCACGACTCCGGCCGGCGCGGCCAGCCGTGGTGCGGACTACTGAACGGAGACGCCGCCGTCGCTGGAGAGGACGGCACCGTTGATGTTCACACCGTCCTTGCTGAGCAAGAACGTGATCGAGGCAGCGAGCTCGGCGGGCGCCGCGATGCTCGGTAGCAGTGCGAAGAACGGCGCCAACCGCTCCTGGCCCTTCTCCGAGAGCTTCGAGGAGGAGCCGATGTTCGTGGCGACCGCGCCCGGAGCGACAGCGTTGACACGCAGTCCTCGCTGCGCATACATGAACGCTGCGGAGCGGGTCAGGCCCAGGACCGCGTGCTTGGACGCGGTGTAGGCCGCTCCTGAACCGCTACCGAGGAGCGCGGCGCCGCTGATGATGTTGACGACGGAGCCCCTGCCGGCTTCGAGCATGACGGGCAGCACGGCTCGGGTGAGCTTGAAAGTGCCGGTGACGTTGACGCCCATCACGCGCTCCCAGACGGCGTCGCTCGTCTCGTCGATGGGGGAGAAGTCGTCGGCGATGCCGGCGACGTTGGCGAGAGCGTCGATCTGGCCACCGGCGGCTGCGACGATCGCGTCGACGTCTGCCTGCGAGGTGATGTCGCCACCCACCGGCACGATGTCGGCGTCGGGCAGTTCCGCAAGCAGATCTGAGAGGCGGTCGGCGGTGATGTCGACGGCCACGACCCGCCCGCCTTCGCGTGCAACGCGTGACGCCGTGGCACGACCGATGCCGGACGCGGCCCCGGTGACGATGACGGTCTGGCCGGAGAAACGACCCGGAGTGATCTGCTCAGTCCAGGTGGAAGCCTGCGTGGACTGCGGAACCACGTTCGTGTGGCTGTCGGGTGCGGTGGAATCGGACATGGAGGTCTCCTGTCGACAGTGACGAGGGTGAGCTAGGTGGTGATCACCAGGCTTGTCGAGACAAATCGTCTCGACTTCAAGAAATCGTACGCCTGGCGTCGACGCCCTTCCGACACGTTCCACCCTGGGGCTCAACGCGCTCCGGACACCTGTACGAGCATCCGGCCACCCTCCGGTGTGTCCAGTAGCCGATGGGCTTCAGAGATCCATCGCCGAGGGCTACCGTGCCCTCATGGGGAAGCGGAACTACCTCGTCGAAGGCGTCTCCGGAACAGGGAAGACGTCGGTGTGCCACGAACTGCGTCGCCGTGGTTTCCCAGCGATCGACGGCGATCGAGAACTCGCCTACCAGGGGGACCCGAAGACAGGGGCGCCTGTCGATGGTGTGACCGGGACAGCCGTTCACCACCACCACATCTGGCAGGTAGACAGGGTCCGCTCGATCGCGGCGGACCAGTCAGATCCGGTCACCTTCTTCTGCGGAGGATCGCGCAACGTCGAATCGTTCATCGACGTCTTCGACGACGTCTTCGTCCTGATGATCGATCGGGCAACGCTCGAGCGACGCCTGGAGGCGCGGGGCGATGACGAATGGGCCGGGACGGGCCGGCTGGAAGAGCGGGCCCTCGTTCACGCACTCCATGCGACCGGCACCGTGCCGCGCGATGGCGTGCACGTCGATGCCAGTCAGCCGCTCGATGTCGTCGTGGACGAGGTGCTCCGCCGGTGTGGCCTGTCCGAGTGGTGAGCGCGTCCTGCGTGATCACGACGCGTCATCCGCTTCCGCGCACCGCCGTGAGAGCGCTTGCCAGCGTGGCCAGGTCTCTCTAGTCGCCTTCGATGAAGCCGGCGGCCGCGAGGGCGCGCTCGTAGATCTCTCGGATGACTGCGGCCTTGCGGGCGTTGTAGTCCGACATGCGTTGCGCTGGCTGCTGTGCGGCCTGACGCTTGACGGTCGCGTAGCGTTCGCGATCCGCGGTGTCGTGTCGGAGCCAGTTCCGGAACACCACGTGCTTGACCAGCTCCGGACTGTCCGGCCCGAAGACGTGCAGGTTCACGGGGATCCCGGGAACCGGCGCTGCCGCCCGGTTGCTTGCAGGGGCTCCCTGGAGGAGGCGATGCTCGTGCCACCAGGGCTCGCGCACCGTGAGGACGAAGCCCGCTGCTTCCAACCGCGGCAGCCAGACACGTTCGTCGGAGGGATCTGCGACCGTCAGGTCCAGGTCGAGTACCGGTTTCGCCGCGAGCCCAGGAACAGACGTGGACCCGACGTGCTCGACACGGAGCGCGCGAACGTCGAGAGCATCGATGATCAGGTTGCTCACCGTCGATGCGAGCTGCGGCCATTCAGGGTCCGGGTCGACGACACTGATGACGGTGGCCTTCGGCGGGACCACCCACGGGCTGGCTCCCGCCGGCACGGGCGGCTCGTCGAAGTCGAGAATCTCAGCGGTCGTCGGCACGCCCATAGTCAACCCGATTGGTCGGCGCATCGGTTGATGACCGGGTCGCCAAGGGACGATCCGTGCCGTGCGGAGGCCGACGGCCGAGATCGACGGCGGCACAAGCGGTGATGAGCAGGCCTGACGTGACGAAGATCACCCGTGATCCCGGGTCCACCCGCGCTGGACGGCCCTCCATTCCCGCGCCAATGGTGGGGATCGGCGACGCGCGGTCCGACACCGGTCGGGAGGCCCGGTGGCAGCAGAGCCGTGTGTCCATCAGGCGCACACCGCGATGAACGCACCCGTCTTCGCCGGCGCGGCATCGCTCCTCGTACCAGCGAGGACGGCAGACGGCGCGCCGATGGCCCAGCTGGCGCCGCCTGGTGGCGGATCGATCATGCCGACGCATCCGACGCGCTCCGGGTCCGGGCGTACCGGAACGACAGCGCGGCGGACGCCACCGCGGCCAGCACGAGGACCACGAGCGGCATGGTCGCGGCTCGAACTCCGCTGTGCGTGATCAGCGCTCCGGTGAGCGATGCGCTCATCGCGATGCCGATCGCGGAGGCGGAGTTGATCCATGTGAACCCCTGCGTCAGTGCTGATCCGGCGACCGTCGCCTGCACGATCTGGGAGGACGACGCGAGCAGCGGGGCGATCGCTGTTCCGCCGATGGTCAGCATGATCGCCAGCCCGAGCAGCGTGGGCCAGGCGACGCCGACGAGCACGGCGACCGTGAGCACGAGCGTCGCGACCAGCTGCGCCGCCTGGGGACGCGGGGTCGCCCGCATCGACCCGTACACGAGGCCCGCGATGATGCTCGCGGCGCTGGGGACGGCGAGGACGAGACCGGTGAGGGACAGCATCCCGCGAGCGCTCGCCGCGGCGGTGACGAGGAGCGGAACAGCGCCGAAGAAGCACCCGAGCCCGAGGTTGACGCCGAGTGCGGCGAGGAAGTCCGGAGCGAGGAGTGAGGTCCGGGTCCTGTTCCGGCCGCGTCTCCGACCTCGACGCGGCGCTGGTGCGGTGCGCGGTTGCAGCGACAGCGTGCCGCAGCCGAGGGCGACGAGTGTCGCGGCCGCGGCCGAACCCGCCCACGGGACGAGGGAAGTACTGGCGAGGGTCACGAGGATCGGACCGGACAGGAACACGACGTCGTTGACGTTCGCCTCGAGGGAGAAGGCGACGCGGAGCGCCGGCCCATCCGTCAGGAGGTGCGACCACCGCGCCGCCGACAGGGCTCCGGGCTGGGGCGTCACGGCACCGGCGACCATCACGGCCGCGAGCGTGACCGGGACCGGTGCGCTCCCCGCGGTGGTGATGGCCGCAGCGACCGCGGCAGCGTGAGCGGCGACGATGACCGGGACCGTCACCGCCTGCCCCCACCGGTCCACGAGGCGAGCGACCTGCGGACCCGCCACGGCCTCCGCGATCGAGAAACCGGCCGTGGAAGCGCCTGCGACCGCGAACGATCCCGACGCGTGCTGGATCGAGAACAGCAGCCCGAGCCCGGTCATCGCGACGCCGAGACGCGCAACGGCCGCGGGGAGGAAGAACGCCAGCGCCCCGGGGTGGTCGAGGACACGGCCGTACCGGGCACCGGTCGACCGGAACGGTCCGAGGACCGAGGACAGGAGCGAGCGCGCAGTCGTCATGGACGATGCCTCCGACGCGGTGCCGGTGATCGGTCGGCAGACAAGTCGGCCTGGGCTTCGACGATCATCACGGCACAGCGGTACCTCCGGCATCCTGCTCCGCAGGGGAGCGCTGGCGCAAGGAGCACACGTCGTGGTGCTTCTGCGCCGAGCGATGTCGCGGCTTGCGGGCGTCACTTGGTTACGTATACAGTCGCTCGGAGCATCCCCGTGAATACGTACCCATTCTTCGAAGGAGAAGACGATGGCCCTCACTGAAGTCCAGCGCCAGCGCGCCGTCCACGGAACGCGGGACAAGAAGTCCGCGGCGATCGGCGCAGCGGTCGGCACCTGCGTCGAGAACTACGACTTCCTCGCGTACGGCACCGCGTCGGCGCTGTACTTCGGCACCGCGTTCTTCCCCGGCGCCGATCCGCTGGTCGGGACGCTGCTCTCGTTCGCCACGCTCGGCGTCGGGTTCGCGATGCGCCCGCTCGGCGGCATCATCGGTGGCTACCTCGGGGACAAGATCGGCCGCAAGCCGGTGCTCGTCGCGGCGTTGCTGGTGATGGGACTCGCGACGTTCGCGATCGGACTGCTGCCGACGTACCAGACCGTCGGCGTCCTGGCCCCGATCCTCCTGGTCGCGGTGCGCGTCATCCAGGGCGTCGCGTTCGGCGCCGAGTGGGGCGGCGCGATCCTCATGGCCTACGAGCACGCGCCGTGGCGACACCGTGGCCGCTACTCCGCGATCCCGACCGCGGGGAACCCGGCCGGGGTGTTCCTGGCGAACATCGTCTTCCTGTTCTCCGTGCACCTCGGCGGTGAGTGGGCGTGGCGGGTGCCGTTCCTCGCCAGCGCCGTCCTCGTCATCGCGGGCCTCATCATCCGGGCGAGGGTCTCGGAGTCCCCGGAGTTCGAAGACGTCAAGGACCGCGGCGAGACCGCGAAGAACCCGCTGCTCAAGGTGCTCAAGGACGACTGGCGGAACCTGCTCCGCGTCATCGGCCTGCGCCTGGTCGAGTCCGCGGGCTTCTACGTCGTCGTCACCTACATCCTCAGCTACATCTCCGGTCTCGACGCGGACCTCCGTGAGGTCGGCCTCGTCGGGCTCTGCATCGCGACCGCGATCGGCGTCGGCTCCTCCCTGTTCTGGGGCGACCTCACCGACAAGTTCGGGCGGAAGCCGATCTACCTGGTCGGGTCGATCCTCTCGATCGCGTTCGGGTTCCCGATGTTCCTGATGCTCAACTCGCAGGTGCCGGTCCTGATCGTGTTCGTCTACGTCATCGGCCTGCCGCTCATCCACGACATGCTCGCCGGCACCCAGGGCGCCTGGTTCAGCGAGCTGTTCAGCACGGACACGCGCTCCTCGGGCGCCTCGATCGGCTACCAGCTCGCCGCCGCGATCTCCGGCTTCATCCCGTTCATCGCCACCGCCCTCGCGGCAGCGATCGGTTGGGGCGGCGTCTCGCTCCTCTACGTCGCTGCCGGCGTCGTCGGCGTCGTCACGGTGCTCCTCACCCGTGAGACGTGGAGCCGGAAGGAGCGGGCCTACGTCGACGAGGTCACCTCCGCCGTGCCGACCGCCGTGGTGGACCCGCGCGTCGCGAACCAGTCCTGAGCCACCGAAGGAAGAAGCAAGCACCATGAAGGCAATCGTCAAGACCACCGCGGCGCCGGGCGTCGAGTTCGTCGAGGACCACCCCGAGCCCACGGTCGGCCCCCGTGACGTCCTGCTCCACGTCGGCGCGGTGTCGATCTGCGGCACCGACCGCGAGATGTACGAGTGGACACCGTCGGCGGTGGCGTTCAACCTCGACCTGCCGGTCGTCCTGGGGCACGAGGTCTCCGGCACGGTGATCGAGGTGGGCTCCGACGTCAGTCGACTCGCGGTGGGGGACCGGGTGGCGCTCGAGACGCACATCCCGTGCGAGCAGTGCTTCATGTGCCGCACCGGCAACGGGCACAACTGCCTGAACATGAAGATCATCGCGATGCACGCCGACGGCGCGTTCGCCGAGCGCGTCGCGGTGCCGGAGAACATCTGCTTCCCGCTGCCGGAGGGCATGCCGCTCGAGGTCGGTGCGCTCCTCGAGCCCGCCGGCGTCGCTTGGCATGCGCTGCAGCGGGCGGACCTCGATGTCGCCGGGCACTCGGTGTTGGTGTCCGGCTGCGGCCCGGTCGGGCTGCTCATCGTGCAGTTCGCGCTGCACCTCGGCGCCACCGAGGTGATCGCCGTCGAACCCAACCCGTACCGACGCGGCTGGGCCGAGAAGCTCGGCGCGACCGTGTTCGAGCCCGGCCCCGGCGTCGTCGAGTACGTCGAGGAGCACTATGCCCACCGCAGCGGCGTCGACGTCGCCTTCGAGGTCAGCGCGGCCGCCGCGGCGTACCCGACCATCTTCGAGTCGGTCCGCCGCGAGGGCACGATCGTCACGATCGGACACCCCGGCAACCCGGTGCCGGTCGACATCGCCAAGTACATCAACAAGAACGGGATCACCCTGCGCGGCACGTTCGGGCGCCGACTCTGGGACACCTGGGAGGACCTCGTCGAGGTCCTCACCCGTGGCGGCGTGGACATCTCGTGGCTCATCACCCACCGGTTCCCGCTCGGCGACCTCGGCCCCGCGATCGACCTCCTCACCGGCGACGCCAACAAGGTCCTCATCCTGCCGAACGGGCCCGTCGACGGCGCGGCAACCGTCGGGGGAGCCGAGACGGTCGCCGCAACGGCGCACTGATCCGACGCGACGACCGACGAGTCCGAGGAGAGCGCATGGCCCAGACCCACGACCGGGGTGCTCCACACCTCGGCGCGCACCCCACGCTCGTCGCGCCCACGCCGCCGACACCCGGCGGACCGGGCGGACACCGTGCCTCCCGGTCAGCGGGCCCCGGTCGACCCGCGCTCGACGAGCCGAGCGGGCACCAGCGTGTGCACCGGCTCCGACGTGTCCCCGGCGATGCGGTCCAGGAGTCGTTGCACGGACGCGCGCGCGATGCTCGTGATGTCCTGTTCGAACGTCGTGAGGTCGAACGCACCCCACGCCGACATCGGGAGCCCGTCGATGCCGAGCACCCACGTCCGCTCGGGGACGGCGACCTCGGCCGTGCGGAGGGCGTCCATCGCGCCGTACGCGATGATGTCCGAGGAGCAGAAGACCGCGTCCGGAACGCCGTGCGCGAGCAACTCGCGCGCCGCGCGGTTCCCCGTGTCGTACGTGGTCGTGCCCCTCGTGGTCTGCTCGGCCCGGATCTCCACCCCGGCGGCCCGCAACGCCTGTCGGAACCCGGCCTCACGCGCCGGGCTCGCGAACGTGTCCGACGGGCCGAAGATCGCGGCGATGTGCGACCGACCGCGTTCGAGCAGGAACTCCGCGGCACGGACGCCCGTCCCGAAGTGATCCGTCATGACGATGTCGGCGGTCGACTCGAGGTCGGCCCGGTTGCAGAGCAGCACCGGAACGCCGCGTTCCACCAGGCGGTCGATGCCGAGCGTCTGCTGCTTCGCGGCGGTGAAGAGCACGCCGTCGACGGTGCCGGCGCCGACGCCGGCGGTCGCGAGCGGCATCGCCGGATCGTCGTCGTTCCACACCACGACGTTGACGTTCATCTCGCGCGCGACCCGCGTCAACTCGTCGAGCAGGTACGGCAGGTACGGGTTCTGGATCTCACTGGTGACGATCCCGATCGCGCCCGCCCGGGCCGTGCGCATCGCCTTGGCCTGCGCGTTGGGCACGTAGCCGACGTCGCGCATGGCACCGAGGACGCGCTCACGGGTCTGGTCCGAGACGCTCGGGCTGCCGTTGAGCACCCGCGACACGGTCGCCTGCGACACGCCCGCGGCCCGCGCGATGTCACGGCTCGTCAGCGCCACGACGCCCCCTCTCCTCGAACCCGATGCAACGACGCTACAGCGGAGTCGACCTCGGCCTCACCGCCGCGACCTGCCCGCCGCGTGCCGGTGCACGGCCCCTCCAACGTCCACGCCGGTCGCGCGACCGTGACCGGCCAGCCGCACCACCCGATCGAAGGAGCGACACCATGACCCGCCTGTTCAACGACCCGGCGGACTTCGCGGACGAGATGGTCGACGGGTTCGTCGCGGCGAACCGGCGGTGGGTCCGGAAGGTCCGCGGCGGGGTCACTCGTGCGACCACCAGCCCTGAGGGCACGGTGGCCCTGGTGATCGGTGGCGGCTCGGGGCACTACCCGGCGTTCGGCGGACTCGTCGGGCACGGCCTCGCGGCCGGCGCGGCGATGGGCAACCTGTTCGCGTCGCCGTCGGCACAGCAGGTCACCGCGGTCGCCACGGCGGCGCACCACCGTGGCGGGGTGCTGCTGTCCTACGGCAACTACGCCGGTGACGCGCTCAACTTCGATGCCGCGGCGCGCGCCCTGACCGAGGCTGGCATCGACGTCCGCACGGTCCGCGTGACGGACGACATCGCCTCCGCGTCGGCCGACGAGCAGCACAAGCGTCGCGGCATCGCGGGGGACCTGTGCGTGTTCAAGGTCGCCGGTGCCGCCGCCGAGCGGGGCGACTCGCTGGACCACGTGGCAGCGATCGCGGAGCGGGCGAACGACCGGACGCGGAGTTTCGGCGTCGCGTTCAGCGGCTGCTCGCTGCCCGGCGCCGACGAGCCGCTGTTCACGGTCCCCGAGGGGCGGATGGCGATCGGGATGGGCATCCACGGTGAGCGGGGCATCGACGAGGCCGACGTCCCCACCGCCGCCGAGCTCGCCGACCTGCTCGTCGGCCGCCTGCTCCAGGAGCTCCCGGACGGTGTCTCCGTCGACGGCGCCCGCGTCGTCCCCATCCTCAACGGACTCGGCTCGGTGAAGTACGAGGAGCTGTTCGTCGTCTACGGCACCGTGCAGCGCCTGCTGACGGACGTCGGCGCGATCGTCGTGGAGCCCGAGGTCGGCGAGCTGGTCACGTCGTTCGACATGGCCGGGGTGTCGCTGACGCTGTTCTGGGTGGACGAGGAGCTCGAGCAGCTGTGGGCGGCGCCGGCCGACAGCCCCGCGTACCGGAAGGGCGGAGCGGTGCCGCAGGAGCGCGTGTCCGACGAACTCCTCGAGGCCGGCGAGCAGGTCCAGGTCACGCCCGGCAGCGAGGAGTCACAGATGTCGGCCGCGGTCGTCACGGACGGGATCACCGCGATCCGCGCGACGATCGACGAGCACGCCGTCCGGCTCGGCGAGATCGACTCGGTCGCCGGCGACGGCGACCACGGCATCGGCATGCGGCGCGGTTCACACGCCGCGCACGTGGCCGCGCAGGACGCCGCCGCGCGCGGTGCCGGCGCCGGATCCGTCCTCCGGATCGCCGGGGACGCCTGGTCCGACGAGGCCGGCGGGACCTCCGGTGCGATCTGGGGTGCCGCCCTGGAGGCGCTGGGTCGCGTGCTCGGGGACGAGTCGCGTCCGTCGGCCGCCGACGTCGCTGCGGCGGTGCACGCGGCGAACGAGGCGGTCCTCGCCTTCGGCGCCGTCGTCGGCGACAAGACCATGGTCGACGCGCTCGTGCCGTTCGACACGGTGCTCACCGGACGGGTCGACGCCGGCGACGACCTGGTGACCGCGTGGACCGCCGCGTCCGCCGCCGCGCAGGAGGCCGCCGACGGCACCGCCGCGCTGCTCCCGAAGATGGGTCGCGCCCGCACCCACGCCGAGCACGCCGTCGGCACCCCCGACGCCGGCGCGATCTCGTTCGCCCTGATCACCGCCGCGGTCCTCGCGGTGCTCCCCACGAAGCAGAAGGAAGGTCACCATGGCTGAGCAGCAGTTCCGCCTCGTCGTCGGCTCCGACGACGCCGGGTTCGACTACAAGGAGATCATCAAGAAGGACCTGGAGGCCGACGACCGGGTGGCGTCCGTCGTGGACGTCGGTGTCGATGCCGAGGGGCACACCGCCTACCCGCACATCGCGGTCGACGCGGCCCGCATGGTCGCGAACGGCGAGGCCGACCGGGCCATCCTCATCTGCGGCACCGGCCTCGGCGTCGCGATCTCGGCGAACAAGGTCCCCGGCATCCGCGCCGTCACCGCTCACGACTCCTTCAGCGTCGAACGCTCGGTCCTGTCCAACGACGCCCAGGTGCTCTGCATGGGCCAGCGCGTCATCGGCGTCGAGCTCGCCCGCCGACTCGCGGGGGAGTGGCTCGGCTACAGCTTCGACACCTCCTCGGCCTCCGCCGAGAAGGTCGCCGCGATCTGCCAGTACGACGGCAGCGCGCCGGAGGGCATCGACACGGAGTCGGTGGACGCCTGATGCTGACCGCCGCGGCAGCACCCGCGCTGACGATCGGTGTGTCGCTGAAGATGTACTTCGGTCACGCCCGGACGCTGGCGTGGGCGTCCGCCGTCGCGGACATCGCCAGGGACCACCCCGCCGTCACCGCCGGGGCCGTCGACCTGTTCGTCATCCCGACGTTCCCCTCGCTCGTCCCCGTCAAGGGCCTGCTCGAGGGCACCCGCGTCCACCTCGGGGCGCAGGACCTGGCCTGGGCCGACCAGGGCGCGTTCACCGGTGAGGTGTCCGGCACCGAGCTCGCCGAGATCGGCTGCGACCTCGTCGAGATCGCGCACGCCGAGCGCCGCTGTCTGTTCCACGAGACGGACGACGAGATCGCCGGCAAGGTGCACGCCGCGTTCCGCAACCACCTCACCCCCCTGATCTGCGTCGGCGAGGTGGAGCGGGCCTCCAGGCAGGATGCGATCGCGGAGGTGACCGGTCAGCTCGGCCGGTTCCTCGCCACCGCCACCGCGGACCACCTGGCCGGACCCGTCATCGTGGCCTACGAGCCGGTGTGGGCGATCGGCGCCACGGCGCCCGCCCCCGACGAGCACATCGTCGCCGTGCTCGCCGGGATCGAGGCGTACCTCGCGTCGCGTCCCGAGCTCGCCGGCTCGCGTGCGATCTACGGCGGCAGCGCCGGACCGGGGCTGCTCAGCCGCGGGCAGGGTCGCATCGGCGGGCTCTTCCTCGGCCGCTTCGCCCACGACCCCGCCGCGATCGCGACCATCCTCGACGAAGTCCTCACCACCAGCGTCTCGGAGCGGACCCCATGACCTCCCTGCTCGGCCTGTCCACCTACGCGTACTTCTGGCGCATGTCGGATCGGGTGCCGTCGCCGATGTCCCTCGACGACGCACTCCGCGACGCCGCCACGCACGACGGTGTCGACCTGTTCCAGATCTGCGACCACGCACCGCTCGACACGGCGTCGGACGAGCGGCTCGCCGGGATCCGCTCGCTCGCGGACGAGCTCGGGCTGACGCTCGAGGTCGGCACGCGCGGGACCGACCCGGAGCACCTCGCCCGGTACCTGCACGTCGCACAGCGGCTCGACGCGGTGCTCGTCCGGTCGATGTGGAGTGCCGGCGACGACGAGCCGGACGCCGTCGAGACCGACCGGCGCCTGCGAGCCGCGCTGCCGGCGTACGAGGAGGCCGGGGTCACCCTCGCCCTCGAGACCTACGAACGTGTCAGCTCGGTCGAGCTCGTCGCGGTCGTGTCCGCGATCGGGTCGCCGAACCTGCGGATCTGCCTCGATCCCGCGAACACCGTCGCGAACCTCGAGCACCCGGCCGACGTCGTCGCCCGGTGCGCTCCGTACACGGCGAACTGGCACGTGAAGGACTTCGACTTCACCCGTTCGCCGGGCTGGGTCGGGTTCCAGTACACCGGCGTCCCGTTGGGCACCGGTCGGCTCGACTACGACGGCATCCGGGCGGCGATCGAGCCCGACGCCCGGGGCATCAACCGTGTCATCGAGTTCTGGCTCCCGTGGCAGGCCGACTCGGCGGATGACTCCACCGGGGACGCCGCGTCGAGGAGCATCGCCGTGGAGACGGACTGGGTCGCCTCCGCGGTGGCCGCCCTCTCCGCAGCCCGCGCCTGACCGACCTGAGCATGACCGGAGCGTCCCGGACGTCCGCCGGCTGGTCCACGCGATCCGCACGAGCGGCTTCGCGACCGCCAGCGCGCTGAACAGGGGCGTTGCGGAGTGCACCACGGTCAGCGCGACGCCCTCGGGAGGAACGCAGCCAGCACCAACGGCACCGCACTGAGCCCGAGCACCCACCAGAACGTCGCCCCGAAGGCACCGGCCGCGGCGGCCGGCGACCCCGCGGAAGCCAGGAAGTGCTCGAGGACCACCGCGACCACGGTGACGCCGAAGGGCGCCCCGACGCGCTGCACGATGCTGAAGGCGGCACTGCCGCGCGGGGTCTCGTCGTGGCTCAGGCTCGCGAACGCCAGGGTCATCACCGGGAGGGACGCGGCGCCCATCCCGACACCCTGGACGAACTGCGCGACGAGCAGCAGGACGGAGTGACCATCGACGCCGGCGAGGGCGAAGGGGACGATCCCGAGCATGAGGAGCACCACGCCACCGCCGACGACCAGGCGGCCGTCGAGCTTCGCAGTGAGTCGGCGGCTGAGCACGATGAAGAGCATCGTGCCGAGGCCCTGCGGGATGAGCAGCAGGCCGGTGTGCAGGACGGAAGCACCGCGGACCTGTTGGTAGAACAGCGGCAGGAGGAACATCAGGGCGTACATCGAGAAGCCGCCGACGAACGTGATGACGCTCGACAGGCCGAAGCTCCGACGTGCGAAGACGCGGACGTCGACGAGCGCATGGGTCCGGTTACGGAGTGCGGAGGCGACGAAGCCGACCAGGAGCGCGCCTCCGGTTCCGAGCGGGAGCCAGACGTCGGTCGCGGCGAACCCGTGGTCCCCGGTGAGCCGGCTGACGCCGTACGCGATGAGCGCGACCGCGGGGGTGAGGAGCACGAACCCGAGCACGTCGAACCGGCTCCCGCGCTGCGCGGGTGCGGACGGCAGGAACAGCGGGCCGAGCACGAGAGCGGCCAGGCAGATCGGGATGTTGACGAAGAACAGCCAGTGCCAGCTGACGGATTGCACGATGGACCCACCGATGATCGGTCCGAGGATCGGCGCGAGCTGCCCGATGAGCCCGATGGTGGCGATGGCGCGGCCGATGCGCTCGCGGCCGGCCGCGCGGGTCAGGATCGTGATCGTCACCGGGAGCACCAGACCGCCCCCGACGCCCTGCAGCACCCGGAACACGACGAGTGACGGGAGGGACCACGCGAGTCCGCAGAGCAGGGAACCGACCATGAAGGTCGCGACCGCGACGATCCACGCGGTGCGGGCACCGAGGCGTTCGGACACCCAGCCGGACACCGGGATCACCGACACGAAGGCCAGGAGGTACGCGGTCGCGACCCACTGCGTGCGGGCGACCGACTCGTGGAACGTCCGGTGCAAGTGGTCGAGCGCGATGTTGACGATGGTCGTGTCGAGCAGCGTCGTCAGGGCGCCGAGGACGAGCACGAGGCTGATCAGGGTGAGCCGCCGGTCCGTGACCGGGCCGGGAACGGCCGGAGCCGTGAGGGAAGTGGTCATACCGCGTAAACTACACTGTGCAGTGTAGGAAGTACACCCGTCGGTGTAATGTGGCGTGGTGGCTGCCGCGACCCCTCAGGACCCGACGTCGAAATCGACATCGAAGACCATCCGTGCCGGGCAGGCGCACAAACGGAGCGCGATCCTCGCGGCAGCGCGGGACCTCTTCGTCCTGGACGGTGTCGAGCGCACGAGCATGGACGCCGTCGCCGCGCGCGCGAGCGTCTCGAAGCGGACCGTGTACGACTACTACGGCGACAAACGCGGGCTCCTCCTCGGTGTCGTCGTGGCTGCGGGGGAGTCGCTCGTCGAGACGCTCCGGCGGGCCATCGCGGACCACCTGGCCGATGACGCTCCCATCGCCGACCAGGCCGCGCTCGAACGCGCGCTCGTCGGGTTCGCCGTGCAGATCGGCGAGACCATGCTCGGCTCTGCCGACTACGGGAGCACCATCAAGCTCATCGGTGACAACCGCGCGGTCCTCCCCGAGCTCGCGCACCACCCCCTCAACTCGGCACCGGAAGCGGCGCTCGCCGAGCGGATCGCACACTTCGCGGACGTCGGTCTGCTCGACGTGGACGACGCGTTCTTGGCGGCCGACCACTTCAACGCCCTGACCACCCTGCTGGCCATGAACATCCGGTTCCCGGATCAGCTGTCCACGGACGCGACCCGCAGGACGATGGCCGACGGTGTGCACGCCTTCATGCGGGCGTACGGCGCGCGCTGAGCCCCGGCGGCAGCACGGCGTGCTCGTGGTGACGTCGTCGTGGTCGTCGAACACCGGTCGTCCGGTCGAACACCGCGATCCCGGTGTTCGACCGGACGCGAGGTGTGCAACACGGTGGGGCCGCGGGTGCAGCGCCTCCCGTCCGATGCACGGCCCGGCGACGACGCGCTTCCGCCGAGTTCAATGGGACGCCGAGCGCCGCCGGATGCCAGGCGTGGCCGGCGTCAGTTGGCGAGGTTCACCTGCGTGCGGTGCAGGTCCGTCCGCTCGATCTGGTCGACGAACCCGATGGCGTAGTCCTGCGCGGAGATCGCGCCGCCCTCGGCGACCACGGCGACGTCGGTGCCGACCCGGTACGAGCCGGTGCGCTCGCCGGGGGCGAAGGAGCCGAACTGGAGGGGCGGGCTGACGAACACCCAGTCGAGCGCCTCGGGGGCGGCGGGGAGGTCCTCGAGGACGAGGGCCGCGCCGCTCTGGACCTCGTGGTGCAGCTCGGCCGGGACGGCGCTGAGGTCCTCGACGTAGCGGGGCGCCCCGGGCGCGGGACGGAGCGACGAGAACCCGCCGACCACGAACAGCCGAGCACCGGCGGACGCGGCCCGTCGCGCGATGGTGCGGTTGACCTCCCGGAAGGTGTCGGTGAGGTCGCCGCGTGGGGCGAGCGCGGCGACGACGACGTCGGCGTCCTCGATGACCGGGGTGAGGACGGCTTCGTCCGAGGCGTCGCCCTGCACGTACCGGACACCCGGGACCTGGTCGGTCGGGAGCGAACGGCTGAGCGAGGTGACCTCGTGACCACGGGACGCAGCCTCGGCGACGATCGCCGATCCTGCGTAGCCGGTGCCGCCGATGACGGAGATGCGGGACATGGGAGCCTTTCGGACGGAGGAGTGCACGGGCGCGACGAGTCGGCCCGATTCCACGGTAGGAGCGCCCGTGAGAGAGCGGAAGTAGGCACTTCAGGGTGCCTGTCGCGCCCCGCTCGCCGGGCCCGGTAGACATACGGCATGAGCACGGCACCCAGGACGCTGCAGTTCCGCGCCTTCACGACGACGAGCGACGACCCGCGGTCCGGCAATCCGGCGGGGGTCGTGCTGCACGCCGAGACGTTGACCGACGCGGACATGCTCGCGATCGCCGGCGAGCTCGGACACAGTGAGACCGCGTTCCTCACCGCCGTGACGCCCAACTCGGCGCGGATCCGCTACTTCACGCCGCGGGCGGAGATCGCGTTCTGCGGCCACGCGACCATCGCGTCGGGCGTGGCGCTGGCGCGGAACGGCGCCGCGGGCGTGGTCGACCTGACCACGAACGCCGGCGTCGTGCCGGTCGCGGTCCGTCCGGACGGCGCCACCCTCACCGCCGTCGCGACGACCGTCGCACCGCTCCCCGACGCGGTGCTCGGCGAGCTGCTCGACGCGCTCCGTCTGTCGTCGACGGACCTCGACCCGGCGCTGCCACCGGCGTTCCTGTCCGGGGGCAACCCGCACCCGCTCGTGCCCGTCCGCGACGGCGTCCTCGCCCGGCTCGACCACGACGGCGACGCGGTGCTCCGCCTGCAGGACCGGGAGGGATGGGACGGCACGATCGCGGTCGTGCACCGGGTCGACGCCACGCGGTTCGTGAGCCGTCACCCGTTCCCGCGCGGCGGTGTCCGCGAGGACCCGGCCACGGGGTCGGCTGCCGCCGCGCTCGGTGCCTACCTGCGGGACGGCGGCCACGTGGCGGTCCCGGCGGTGCTCACCGTCGAGCAGGGTGCGGAGACCGGACACCCCTCACGCATCACCGTCGAGGTCCCCGCGACGGGTCGCGTCCGGGTGAGCGGGACGGTGGAGGAGCTGGCGGGGCCCGGTCTCCGGCCGACTGCCTAGACCCGCGACGCGCCGCCCCGCACGAGTCGGATGACGAGCAGGATCGCGGCGACGACCAGGACGATGATCCCGACCGTGATCAGGAACTTCAGGGTCGCGACGAACGCGCCGATCAGCAGCAGGATGATGCCGATGATGGCGAGGGTGACCCACAGGGCGTGGTTCATGATGTGTCCTTTCGAAGGGGTGACGTGCCCTTCTCGGCCGGACGGTACGCGTTCCCCGACGTCGGCGACCGCCGTCCGCGCGAAGTCGGTCCGACCTGATCGATCCCGCGCGCGTCTTCGTGGATCCTGGGTCCCGCAGCCGCACACTGGTGCGTCCTGCTCCGGTCACCGCTCCGCGTCGGGCACCGTCACGACGCGGTTCTGGTACGCCCAGACGACGGCCTGCAGCCGCGATCGCACGCCGAGCTTCGGCAGCATCCGGGCCAAGTGGGACTTCACCGTCGAGACCTCGACGACGAGCGCGGCCGCGATTTCCTCGTTCGACATGCCCTGCGCCAGGAGCATGAGCACGTCGCGCTCCCGCTCGGTCAGCAGCTCGGTCCCTCGCCCGCGTGTCACGGGCTGGAGCGCGCGCCGTTCGACGAACTCGCGCAGCACCCGGCGGGTGAGCGCCTGGTCGAGCGTGCCGTTGCCGGCGGCCACCTGCCGGACGGCGGCGACGATGGTGTCGGGGTCCGCGTCTTTGAGCAGGAAGCCCGACGCACCGGCCTCGAGCGCGCCGAACACGTAGTCGTCGAGGTCGAACGTCGTCAGCATGAGGACCGGGATCGGGGGATCCGCCTCGGGACCGCACAGGGCCCGTGCGACCTCGATGCCGTCCACGACGGGCATGCGGATGTCGAGGCACGCGACGTCCGGGTGCTCCGACCGTGCGAGGGCGAGTGCCTCGCCACCGTCCGTCGCGACGGCGACGACCGCGATGTCGGGTTCGGCGTCGAGCAACGCGGACAGACCGGCGCGGACGAGGGGCTGGTCGTCCGCGACGAGGACCCGGATCACGACGGCACCTCCGCTCCGACGGCCGGGGCGTCAGGACCGCTCGCCGCCCGCGGGACGACGAGGCGGACCTCCCACCCGCCGTCCTCCGTGGGACCGTACCGCAGGTCGGCGCCGACGAGGTCGGCTCGTTCGCGCATGCCGACGAGCCCGTGACCGCCCGAGGAGGACCGTGGTGCGGCCTCGCGTGCCGGTCCGTTCCGCACGACGACGGTGACGTGGGTGTGCTCGCGGTCGTCGAGCTCGACGGTGGTGGCGGCACCCGGGGCGTGCAGGGCGGCGTTCGCCAGGGCCTCCTGGACGGTTCGGTACGCCGCGAGCTGCGCGAGCGGACCGACGTCCGAGCCGACCGAGGGGCTGGCCTCGGGCTCGCCCCGCAGCACCCGCAGCGTGACCCGCCCGTGCCGCTGCGCCCGCGCGACGAGGTCCGGGACCGCCGCCAGGGTCTCGACGGACCGCTCGGCCAGGGTGTCGTCGCGGAGCAGCCCGACGAGCCGCCGGAGGTCGTCGAGCACCGCCGTGCTCTGCTCCCGGACCTGGCGGACGGCGGCGTGGGCACGCTCGGGGTCGCTGTCGATCTGCCGGTCGATCACGGCGGCCATGAGCGCGATCCCGGACAGGTGGTGCGCGGCGATGTCGTGGAGCTCCCGCGCCATGGCGGCTCGCTCCCGGGATACGGCCGCCTCGACGCGCGCGTCCTGCTCGCGGACCACCGCGTCCCGCTCCCGGAGCACGGCGTCCTGCTCCCGGACGACCGCGTCCCGCTCGCGGACGACCGCGTCCCGCTCGCGCGCCCGCGCCGCGCGGACGTCCAGGCGCGACCGGACGACCAGGGTCACGAGCAGTGGCAGGCCGATCACGGCTCCCGCCTGGCCCAGCCCCTGCGTGATCGCCTGCACCGGTGTCGCGCCGTAGCCGGTGAGCTGCCAGACGGCCTCCTCGATCCCGACGCCCACCGCCGCTGTGACGAGGGCGGGCCACAGCCACGCGAGGGGCTGCCGGAGCACCGCGAGCACGACCGCCACCATCACCGCGAGCGTCGACAGACCGTGCAGCACGGACGGGGCCACCAGCACGAGGACGGCTGCGAGCACCGCGACGGCCACGAGCGTCGTCCGCGGTCGGTTCCGCGCCCACAGCAGCACGCACGCCTGGGCCGTGAGCACGGCGGCGACGACCCACCAGGACGGGTCGGCGGGCGAGGCGAACTGGATCTGGGCCGAGTCCGGATCCCCCGCCGCCATCGCGGGTGCGCCGAGCAGGAGCGCGATCGCCGCGACCGCGTCGGCCGCGGCGACCAGGACGTCCACCCGCCGCACCCGCGGGCGGGCCTCAGCGGTGACCATCGCTCGAGTCTACGAGTGGCGACGCGGAGGGCGTCGGGGCAGCAGCGGGTGCGGTGCCGGCCACGACGGCGGAGGCGGGGTCCTCCGCCGGACCGGTGCCGGGCCTCCCGGCCGTGCCGGCGACAGGACCGCGGTAGCCGAGCCGGCCCCGCGTCGCGACCACGATGACGACCGCGCCGATGGTCGAGGTGATGAGCAGCGCGAGCAGCATCGTCTCGGCACCGATGCCCGGGAACATGTCGCTCCACAGGACCGACGCCGTGGTGTTGACGCTGACGTGGAGGAGCACCGCGAGCGGCAGGCTCTCACCCGACCGGTTGAACACCCACGACATCACGACGGTGAACGCCATGCAGAACCCCACGAACACGAGCGGCTGCGTCCAGTGCGCGGTCGGCCATCCACCCCAGTCCGTCAGGAACAGCGGCAGGTGCCACAGCCCCCAGAGCGGCCCGAGCACGAGCGCGGCCCGCATCGGGCCGAACCGGCCCTGGAGGCGCGGCAGGGCGAAGTCCCGCCAGCCCGGCTCCTCCGCCAGTCCGGTCGTCACGACCTGGAGGAGCAGCGCCGGCACGTAGGCCGCCAACGCCAGCGCGGAGGGTGCGTGGACGACCCCGCCGGCGAACGGCAGCCCCGACAGCACGATGAGCACCGGAACGCCGAGCAGCACCGTCACGTACCACTGCCACCGGACCCGCCACCGCCACAGCCGGCCGGCCCACACCCGGAGGCCCGCACGACCGTCCGCCGCGGCCGTCACGACGAACGCCGCGGTGACCGGTCCGAGGAGTGCGCCCGGCAGGACACCCGACAGCTGCGCGGTGCCGAGGACCTCGGGGAAGTGGAGGTCCCACACCCCGAGACCGTGGGGCGACAGGATGTAGGGCAGCCACACCAGCCAGCTCGTCCCGAGGGCGAGCACGGCGAACGTGCGGAGCGAGTTGCGGGCGACGACGCCGCGGAGCCCGCCCGGAGCGGGCCTCGTGCTCCTGCGGTCCGTCCCCGGTGCGCTGATGGTGGTCATGGTGCCTCCGTCGGTCAGGTGGCCGCGGTTCGACCACATCCCGACGGTAGGAATGGCGGGTGCCCGGCCTCGACGGGCGGAGGGACGCAGCTCGCGATCTCCATCGGAGGATGCAAGGGGCCGGTCTGCGCCCCTCCGTCGATCCTGCGCACGCCGACGACGAGTGCGGATGCGCCCCCATGTCCCGTTGTCGTCCGCGTGAGCACATGGCGCGAGCAGACCCCGCTTCAGGACCAGCCGAGCGCCCGCAGTACCGCGGCGGTCACGGCGGCCAGCGCGACCACGACGATGAACGGCGCCCGCAGCACGAGCGCGACGATCGCCACGACGAGCCCGGCCGCGCGCGCGTCGAGCACCAGGTGCGTCGCGGTCGAGAACGTCTGCAGGACGACGAGCGAGGCGAGCAGGGCGGCCGGGAGCATCTCGCTGATGCGGGCGACCCGGGGCTCCTCGAGCACGGCCGGGGGGACGGTGTAGCCGGAGAACTTGAACCCGTACGCGATCGCCGACGCCACGATGACCGCGATCCACGCGGTCACGACGCGGCCCCGGTCGCATCCGGCCGGGAGGGCCGCCACCGGTCGGGCCACCACCACGCGATCACCGCGCCCACGCACGCGGCGGCGAGGACCGGGAGGCCCTGTGGGATCACCGGGATGAGTGCGGTCGTCACGATCCCGGCGACGATCGCGATGGCGACCGGTTGCCGTGCCCGCAGCCGCGGCCAGAGGAGTGCGATGAACGCGGCCGAGGCGGCGGCGTCGAGCCCGTAGCGCTTCGGATCGCCGAGCGCGGACCCCGCGAGGGCCCCGAGGAGCGTCATGACGTTCCATCCGATGTACACGCCGAGGCCGGTCACCCAGAACCCCAGGCGACCGAGCGGCCGCGAGGACTGCGCGACCGCGACCGCCGTGGACTCGTCGATCGTGAGCTGGGGGACCACGATGCGACGCCACCCGCGGGGGAGCATCGTCGGACCGAGTTGGAGCCCGTAGAGCGCGTTCCGGATGCCGAGCAGGGAGGCGGCCGCGATCGCCGCCCCCGCGGTGCCGCCGCCGCCGAGGATCCCGACGAGCGCGAACTGCGACCCGCCGCTGAACAGGAGGAGCGACAGCAGGCAGGTCTGCACGACGCTGAGGCCGCTCGCCACGCTCAGTGCGCCGAAGCTCACGCCGTACAGTCCGGTCGCGACGGCGACCGAGACGCCCTGGCGGACGACGGCCCGCCGAGCGGTCGTGACGTCCGCCGCTCGCTCGGGGCCGTCGTGCTCGTCGGCGGGGGTGGGGGAGCCGTCGGTCATGCCCTCAGGATGCCGCAGGCCGGCTGCGCCCGGGCGCGCCCGCGTGTCCCAGACGCGCAATTCTCTGTCAACCCCGGCGTCCGGGCGCCACGGCTGCGATCCTTGGATGATGGCAGAGGACGTGGTGCGACGCTCAGTGGTCGCCGGGCAGGACATCGACGATGCCCGTGCCATGTACGAGGCCGCGTACAACGGACGGCAGTTCCACATCGAGCCGACCGAGCGCGAGTTCGGGTACCGATACACGATCGCCGGGGACGACGACGTCACGCTGCGGGGGAACCGGTTCACGGGGTCGGTCGAAGGCACCGTCCAGGTGCAGGGCGAGTACGTGGTCACGTGGATCACCGCGGGGACCGGCGCGATGGACCTCGAGGGGACCGGCGACCTCACGCCGCTCGAACCCGGGCAGCCCGTCCTGTTCACCACCGGTGGCCAGAACCGATTCGCGTTCGCCGACTACAAGCAGAACCTCGTCCACCTCGACGGCCGGTACCTCGAGCGGGTCGCGGCGGAGGTCGAGGGCCACGACGGCGGGCCCCTGCGGTTCCGACACGGTGGCCGACTCGAGGACCACGCGCTCCAGCGGTGGACGGCGGCGGTGCGGACGGTGAACGCCGTGGGCGCGAGCGGGGACGCCAGTGCCCTGCTGCGGAGCGAGGTGAACCGCCTCGCCGCGGTGTCGCTCCTGTCGACGTTCCCGCACGAGGCGACCTCCCTGCCGCCCGAGCTGCTGCTCCCGCGCCACCGACGGGTCCGCACGGCCGTCGAGTTCATCCACGCGAACGCCCATCTGCCGATCACGCTCACGGACGTCGCCGCGGCGGCGAACGTGAGCTCCCGCTCCCTGCAGCAGGCGTTCGAGCGTGCCCTGGCCACGTCGCCCACGCGGTACCTGCGGCAGGTGCGCCTGGAGCGGGTGCGGGCCGAACTGCTCGAGCAGCACCCCGAGGACGTGTCCGTCGGCGACGTCGCACGCCGTTGGGGCTTCGTGCACCTCGGCCGGTTCTCGGGGGCGTACGCAGCGGCCTTCGGGGAGTACCCGCGCGAGACGCTGTACCGCTGACGGGCGGTCAGTGGTGCGGGTGGTGCCCGCCCACGTCGTGGTGCGCGTGCGCTTCGTCGTGCCCGTGCCCGTGCCCGTGCTCGTGCCCATGCCCATGCCCATGCTCGTGCTCGTGCTCGTTCGTTTCGTGGTGCTCGTGCGCGTGGCTCCCGTCGTCCGGGCCGCCGCCCATCATCCGCAGCATCGACCACGAGCCGCTGCGGACGAAGACGACGAGCAGGACCGCCGCCACGACCAGGAACAGGATGTCCAACCAGGTGGTGTAGTTCCACGTGATCCCGGTCTCGGCGATCGCCAGGTGCCGACCGGTGGGGACGAGGCCGAGCGGCGTGAAGACGAGCTCGACGACGTACCCGGCGAGGACCATGGCGCCGTAGAGGACGCCGGTGATCCGGAGGGCGGCCGCCCAGCCGTAGTACTTCCGGTAGATCACGATGATCGGGATGATGAGCAGGTCGGCGAAGACGAAGCTCACGACGCCGCCGAAGCTGATCCCGCCGTTCCAGAGCACCGCCGCGAGCGGGACGTTCCCGACCGAGCACACGAAGCTGACCATGGCGATGACCGGTCCGATGAGCGGGTCGAGGAAGAACGCGACCGTCGGGTCACCGTGCAGGAACACCGCCTGCAGCCATGCCCTCGGGACCCAGGCCTCGAACGCCCCCGCGATGAGGAGCCCGATGACGATGTCCCGGAGCACGGCGGCCCAGTCCATGACGAAGTACTGGGACACCGACGTGATGCCCGGTCGGGAGAACAGGCGTCGCCAGAACCCCTGGTCTCCGGCGACCGACATGTCCATCGCCGCGTGCCCCTCCATCGAGCCGGCGAGGCCCCGGTCGGCCTGCTCCCGTGCGGCGTCGACGATGCGACCCCGCATCCAGAGTCGGAAGCCGAGCGCGACGAGCACGATCATGACGGGGCCGCCGATGAACTCGGCGAGGGTGAACTGCCATCCCATGACGAACGCGAGGACGAGGCCGAGCTCGACGACGAGGTTCGTCGACGCCACCTCGAACGCGATCGCCGCGGTGAGGCTCGCGCCCTTCCGGAACAGTGCCCGGGCGAGCGCGACCGCCGCGTAGGAGCACGAGGAGGACAGTGCTCCGAACCCCGTCGCCACCGCGATGGCACGCGGGGAGTCGTCGTGCATGAGCCGGGTGATGCGTTCGGTCCTGACCGCGGCCTGGATCACACCCGACAGGGCGAACCCGAGCACGAGGGGCCAGAGGATCGTCCACGCCATCGTCCCGGCCGCCGTCAGGGCGGCACCGATCGCCTCCAGGATCATCATGATGACAGGGTACCCCCTGGGGGTAAGCGCGACCAGATGGTTCGCCTGTGACGCGGCTCACCCGGAGGTCACGGACCTGAGTGTCGGATGGACGTCGTTGCACTCCGTGCATCGGTGCACCTAGTGTCTCCGGAGTGACCACGGGGACCAGCATCGACCGACGGGCCGTGCTCAAGGCCCGGCACCGGGCGGCGATCCTCGACGCTGCTCGCGCACTGACCGCCGAACGGGGCGGCCCCCGGTTCAGCGTCGACGAGCTCGCCGCCCGAGCCGACGTCGCGCGCCGCACGGTGTTCAACCACTTCTCGTCGATCGACGAGGTCGTCCTCACGCTCTGCGGCGAGCTGCTCACCGTCGTCCTCGACGACTTCGTGGCGACGGCCACCGCGACGCCCGTCGGCAACGGCGACCGGGCCTCCATGTTCGACGAGATCGCCGAGTGGTTACGCGTCGCGGACCTGCCGACCGCGATCTCGTCGATCGTGCGCGTGCTCGGTGAGCCGCCCGAGGAGGACCGCCGCGGCCGTCTGCTCATCGACGAGGCCTTCGACCGGTCGACCGCCGTCCTCGTCGACGAGGTCCGTCGCCGCAACCCGTCGGCCGACCCCCTCGACGCCGAACTCCTCGTGACCTCGCTCATGAACGGCGTCGTCGTGATCTCGAAGCACTGGGTCCTCCGCACGGGTGCGAGCACTGACGGCGACGGCCGCGCACAGTGGGACGCGTTGCTCGGCCGACTCATCGACAGCGTCCGCAGCGGCTACATGCCCCAGCACTGACCACGAGGGGTCCACCGGCGTACCCCGATCCCAGCAGCACCACCACCGCACAGAAAGGAACGGGGCACCAGCATGGCCGGTCTCCTCTACCGCCTCGGACGCTTCGCCGCGCGCCGACACTGGTCCGTCGTCGTCGCCTGGATCGTGATCCTGGCGCTCGCCGGGGTCGGGTACAGCCTGTTCGCCGGGACGATCTCGTCCTCGATCACCATCCCGGGGACCGCGACGAGCAAGGTGACCGACGAGCTCGCCAAGAAGTTCAAGTCCGCCAGCGGGGGCAGCGGCACGATCGTCTTCCAGACGACGAGCGGTGACGCGTTCACGGCCGACCAGAAGTCCGGTATCAAGTCGTTCCTGTCGACGATCGACGGGTACAAGGGCGTCCGGGCGACCACGAACCCGTTCACGACGCAGCAGCAGCTGGCCGACCAGCGCCAGCAGGTGCAGGACGGCAAGCAGAAGATCGTCACGGGCAAGCAGCAGCTCGCCGACGCGCAGGCGCAGATCGACGCGGGCCAGAAGCAGCTCGCCGCGGGACAGCAGCAGATCGACGCCGCACAGCAGCAGCTCGACCAACAGAAGGCGCAGGCCCAGGCTGCCGGTCAGCTCGCGGCGGTGCAGGCACAGCTCACGGCCGGCCAGGCGCAGATCGACGCGAACCAGCAGAAACTCGACGCGAGCAAGGCGACGCTGGCGACCAACCAGCAGAAGGTCGACGCGAACCGGAAGAAGCTCCAGCAGAACGCGACGAAGCTCGACCTGAGTTCGCAGTTGCTCGACCTGTCGAAGAACATCCGCTTCGTGTCGTCGAACGGCAGTGCCGCGGTGGGCACGGTGTCGTTCCAGAAGGCGACGATCGCGGTGCCGCAGACACTGAAGAACAAGATCGTCGACAAGTCGGAGCACGCCGGCATCGACGGCGTGCGGGTCTACCCGTCGAACGACATCGCGCAGGGTGTTCCGAGCATCCTCGGCCCCGGTGAGGTCGTCGGCATCGTCATCGCCGCGATCGTGCTGCTCGTCATGCTCGGCACGGTCATCGGCGCCGCGCTGCCGCTCGTCAGCGCGATCCTCGGGGTGGGCGTCGCCACGCTCGGTGCGATGTCGTTCTCGGGCCTCGTCGAGTTCATCTCGGTGACGCCGGTACTCGGGGTGATGCTCGGCCTGGCCGTCGGCATCGACTACTCGCTGTTCATCCTCAACCGGCACCGGTCCCAGCTGAAGCAGGGCATGGAGCTGCATCAGTCGATCGGTCTGGCGAACGGCACCTCGGGCAACGCGGTCGTGTTCGCGGGGTCGACGGTGATCGTCGCGCTCCTCGCGCTCAACATCACCGGCATCCCGTTCCTCGGGCTCATGGGCACGGTCGGCGCCGTCGCGGTGGCGGTCGCGATCCTCGTGGCCATCAGCTTCACGCCCGCGATGCTGAGCCTCGTCGGCTTCCGCATCCTCCGTCGGAAGGAGCGCGCGGCGATCGGGCGCACCGGCTCGGTGCGGATCCCGAACAAGCCCATGGCGACCTGGCGCGCGATCGTCACCCTCGTGGCCGGCGTCGCGGTGCTCGGGGTCGTCGCCCTGCCCGCCATGCACATGCGCCTCGGGCTCCCGACGGGTGCCGCCGAGGCCACCGACTCGAGTCAGTACAAGGCGTACAAGGTGCTCGAGCGCGAGTTCGGTGCCGGTCAGAACGGCCCGATCCTCGTCGTCGCCGACCTGCCGCACAAGGCGACCGGGAACGACCTGCTCCGGCAGGAGGTCGCGATCGGGCAGAAGATCGCCGACCAGGGTCACGTGCACGCCGTCGCACCGATCGGGGCGTCGTCGGACGGGACCGTCATCGCGTTCCAGGTGCAGCCCACGGGCGGACCCTCGAGCGTGTCCACGGAGAACCTCGTGCACGACCTCCGCGGCCTGTCGCCGGTCAAGGCCGACGGGGGGAACGTACACCTCGGTGTCGCCGGCAACGCGAGTGCGAACATCGACGTCTCCGAGAAGCTCGCGGACGTCCTGCCGCTCTACCTCGTGGTGGTCGTCGGACTCTCGCTCATCATCCTCATCATCGTGTTCCGGTCGTTCCTCGTGCCGCTCACCGCGACCGCCGGCTTCGTGCTCTCGCTCCTGGCGGCGTTCGGCGGCCTGACCGCGATCTACCAGTGGGGCTGGCTCGGCCAGGTGTTCGGTGTGCACGACCCGGCACCGATCCTGAGCTTCCTGCCGGTGATCGAGGTGGGCGTGCTGTTCGGGCTCGCGATGGACTACCAGTTGTTCCTCGTGTCGGGCATGCGCGAGGCGTACGCCCACGGAGCCCCGGCGAAGATCGCGGTGCAGCGGGGCGTCCACGCGGGCCGGGCGGTCGTCACGGCGGCGGCGATCATCATGATCTCGGTGTTCTCGGGCTTCATCTTCTCGGAGTCCTCGACGATCCGACCGATCGGGTTCGGGCTGGCGTTCGGGGTGCTCGTGGACGCGTTCATCGTCCGCCTGCTGCTCATCCCGGCGTCCATGCACCTGCTCGGGCGCGCGGCCTGGTGGTTCCCGAAGTGGCTCGACCGGATCGTGCCGGACGTCGACGTCGAGGGTGCGAAGCTCGAGCGGGGCATGCCCTCCCGCGGGGACGACACCCACGCGGAGCACGGCCACCACGCGGCGCCGGTGGTCGAGGACGCCGCTCCGGCGGTCGCCCACCACGAGCACCCGGAGCACCGCGCCTGACCGCGTCCGCTCGCGCCTGAGGGGCGCCCGCATCACCAACCCGGGAGGCGGGACCTGCGTCGAGCACGCGGGTCCCGCCTCCCGTCCGTCGCGGCCCGCGAACGCGGGGTGCAGTGCTTGCACTATTGCGGGTTGTGCAAAGCTGCGGCAGGTGTAAAGTTGCATGCACTGCAAGGTTGTATGCCGCCGTCGGCACCCCGACGAGGTCGGCTCCCTGCAGGCGACGCACGCATCTCCACACCCATCCGAAGGACCGCAATGTCAACCGCCTCCGCTCCCGCGCAGGTCCGGCGCAGTGCTCCAGGATCGGCGCCCGCATCGGGCTCGCCGATCATGAGCCACCGCCAGATCCTGCTCGTCATCTACGGCCTCATGGCCGGCATGTTCCTCTCGTCCCTCGACCAGACGATCGTCGGGACCGCCATCCGCACCATCGGTGACGACCTGCACGGTCTCAACGAGCAGGCGTGGGTGACCACCGCGTACCTCATCACCTCGACGATCACCACGCCGATCTACGGCAAGCTCTCGGACCTGTTCGGGCGCCGCCCGCTGTACATCTTCGGCATCTCGGTGTTCGTCGTCGGGTCGCTGCTGTCGTCCTTCTCGACCTCGATGCTCATGCTCGCCGCGTTCCGCGCGTTCCAGGGCATCGGTGCGGGCGCGCTCATGTCGCTGCCCCTCGCGATCATGGGCGACATCCTCGCGCCCCGTGAGCGCGCGAAGTACCAGGGGTACTTCCTGGCCGTGTTCGGCATCTCGTCGGTCATCGGCCCGCTCGTCGGTGGTCTGTTCTCGGGTGCCGCGCAGATCCTGTTCATCACGGGCTGGCGCTGGGTGTTCCTGGTGAACGTCCCGATCGGCATCGCGGCGTTGCTCATGGTCATCGCGTTCCTGCACCTGCCGAAGACCGGCGAGAAGCGCACGCCGCGGATCGACTGGTGGGGTGCCACCTCGGTCATCGTGACCCTCGCGCCGCTCCTGCTCATCGCCGAGGAGGGCCGCGACTGGGGCTGGGGTTCCGCCGGCGCGATCACCTGCTACGCCGTGGGCGTCGCCGGACTGGTCGGGTTCCTGGTCGTCGAGACCCTCATGAAGGACGACGCGATCATCCCGCTCAAGCTGTTCCGCTCGGGCGTGTTCTCGATGGCGACCGTCATGGGCTTCCTCGTCGGGTTCGCGATGTTCGGCGCCATGCTGACCATCCCGTTGTACCTGCAGATCGTCACCGGGCTGTCCCCGACGGCGTCCGGCTTCGCCACGCTGCCGATGATCGGTGGCCTCATGATCGCGTCGATCGTGTCCGGCCAGATCGTGTCCCGCACCGGCAGGTACCGGATTTTCCCGGTCACCGGCACCGCGTTCACCGCCGTCGGCTTCGTCGTCCTGACGTTCATGACGATCGACAAGCCGCTCTGGTTCCTCATGATCGGCATGTTCTTCATCGGTCTCGGCCTCGGCCAGCTCATGCAGACCATCACGCTCGCCAGCCAGAACTCGGTCGAGCCCCGGGACATGGGTGTCGCCACGAGCTCGGCGACGTTCTTCCGGCAGATCGGTGGAACGCTCGGCACGGCCGTGCTCCTGTCGGTGCTGTTCTCCCTCATGCCGACGAACATCGTGACCGCGATGTCGGACAAGACGGACCTGTCGAGTGGCCTGAACGCCGCCCTGACCCCCTCGGTCGCGAACGCGTCGGAGAACAAGGGCGTGATGAAGCAGATCTGGACCCCGATCGTCACCCCGATCAGGAGCAAGCTCCAGGACGCGCTCGACCAGGGGACGACCGCCGCCAAGGCCGCCGCGGACAAGGCCGTCACCCAGCAGGTGACGGCCGCCGTCCAGCAGCAGGTCACCGCCGGCACCGTCCCGGCAGCGGCCGCGCAGACCGTCATCCAGCAGCAGGTCGCCGCCGCCGAACCGGCCGCCGAGCAGCAGGCCCTGGCGGCTGCCGCGAAGCAGGCGCACGCCTCGGTGTCGAACGGTCGGCTGACGATCGACTACAGCGATGCCAGTCAGCGGAAGCACGTCGTGAACGAGGTCGCACCGGCCATCGCGAAGCAGTTGCGGAAGGGCACGTCGGGCTCGAGCAGTTCCGCGAGCGAGACGAGCGACACGTCGTACCTCAACGGCGCGGACGCGCGGCTCACCAAGCCCTTCATGACCGGCTTCAACGCCTCGGCCGTGTCGATCTACTGGGTCGGCCTCGGCGTGATCCTGCTCGCGTTCGTCCTCAGCTGGTTCTTCAAGGTGCCGCCGCTGCGGCAGCGGTCCGCACTGCAGGAGCAGGCCGACAAGGACCAGACGGCCGACGACCTCGAGGTGGAGGCCGTGCGCGCGGCCGACCTCACCGGCTCGTTGACC
Source organism: Curtobacterium sp. MCBD17_003 (assembly GCF_003234885.2). Taxonomy (NCBI): domain Bacteria; kingdom Bacillati; phylum Actinomycetota; class Actinomycetes; order Micrococcales; family Microbacteriaceae; genus Curtobacterium; species Curtobacterium sp. MCBD17_003. The sequence continues at coordinate 3,328,168 of NZ_CP126275.1, read as the reverse complement.
GCCCCCGCGACCGGATCGATCCCGGTCTCCAAGTAGGGCAGGACCGCGGCGCCGTCGCCGTCCGACAGGACGGGGGCGGCGCCGCACGGATCCGGCGCGACCGCTGCCGGACGACCACGACCACCAGGACGGAGACGACGTGGACACCAGCGCCACGCTCGACACGGCCGCGATCGACATCGCGGGCGTCGACCCCGAGTCATCCACGCTCCGGGCCCGCAAGAAGCGGCAGACCCGCGGGCACATCCAGGACGCAGCACGCCGCCTGACCGCCGAGCACGGCCTCCATGGCGTGACGATCGACGCGATCTGCGCCGAAGCCGGTGTCTCGACCCGCACGTTCTTCAACTACTTCCCGTCGAAGTCCGCCGCCGCACTCGGGCTGCCGGACCTCCGGATCGACGATGCCCAGCGGGCACGGTTCGCCGCTGGGGAACCCGACGCCCTCGTGTCCGACCTCTGCGCTCTCGTCGCGCACGTCGTCGCCGAGACCGGCGCCTCACCGCACGAGAAGGCTGTCATGAAGGACCTCATCACCGAGCAGCCCGAGCTCATGCCGGCCGTGCTCAAGTGGATGGCGGACCTGCGGAAGGACCTCGTCGCGATCGCCGCCGGTCGCGTGCCCGAACGGACCGCTCGACTCGCGGTGACCCTCGTGCTCGGAGCGCTGCTCGAGGCCGTCCACCAGGGCGGCAGCACCACCGATCCGGACTTCGCGGACCGGATCGCCGCGACCGTCGCCGAGATCGGGGCGCTCGCCTCCTGACCGTCGGACCCGACATGCGCCAGCATGGAGCGGACGGGTGCGTCGCGCCCGTGCGTTCGAAGGAGAACCCGTGCCGCTGACCGACCTCGTCCCCGATCCCGGCGCCGTCGAGCGCATCGCCACGGGGAGTACCTGGGCCGAGGGCCCCGTGTGGATCCCGGCGACGCGGACCCTCCGCTGGTCCGACATCCCCGGCGACCGCATCATGCAGTGGCACGCCGACGACGGCACCACGAGCGTGTACGCCGACCGCGTCGAGTTCACGAACGGCCGGACGCTCGACCGGGACGGCAGCGTCGTGCAGTGCTCCCACGGCCGGCGACGCGTCGAGCGGGACCGCGACGGCGTCGTCGAACCGATCGTGGCGAGCTGGGACGGTGTGCGGTTCAACTCCCCGAACGACGTGGTCGTCGCACCCGACGGCACGATCTGGTTCACCGATCCCGACTACGGGATCACGCAGTCGCGTGAGGGCCACGCCGGGTACCTGGAGTACGGGGACCACGCGGTGTTCCGGTTCGACCCCGCGACCGGCCGGGTCCGCCCGGTCGTGCTCGACGTGGAGGAGCCGAACGGGTTGGCGTTCTCACCCGACGGGACGACGCTCTACGTCGCCGATTCGTCCGCATCCGAGGGCTCGGACGTCGGGAACCGGTGGATCCGGGCGTACGACGTCGTGGATGGCATCCGGTGCAACAACGGCCGCGTCTTCGCCCAGTTCGCGGTCGACGAGGGCGTCCCCGACGGCATCCGCGTCGACGAGGACGGGAACGTGTGGAGCTCGAGCGCGCAGGGCGTCATCGTCGTCGCACCCTCGGGGGACCGGATCGGGACCGTGCCCGTCCCCGAGGTCGTCGCGAACCTCTGCTTCGGGGGCGACGACGGCACGACGCTGTTCATCGCGGCGACGACGTCGATCTACCGTGTCGCGACCACGGCGCGGGACGCCCACGGGATCGCCCTCCGCCGGTGAGCGGGAGCGCGGCACCGGGTCCGGCGGCACCGGGCCCGGCGGCACCGGGTCCGGCGGCACCGGGCTCGGCGGCACCGGGCCCGGCGGTGCTCGTCGTCGCCGACGCCGCGGCGTGGCGCGCCTGGCTCGACGCCCACGAGGACGACCCCGACGGCGTGTGGCTCGTGCTCGCGAAGAAGGGCACGGTCGACCCGACCTCGCTGACGTACGACCAGGCCCTCGACGAGGCCCTGTGCAGCGGGTGGATCGACGGGCAGAAGCGGGGGAACGACGCCGCCACGTTCCTCCAGCGGTTCACGCCGCGGCGCCGGACGTCGCTGTGGTCGCAGCGGAACATCGGGCTCGTCGCGGCACTGACGGCGCAGGGGCGGATGCGACCGCGTGGCCAGGCGGAGGTCGACCGTGCCCAGGCCGACGGGCGATGGGCCAGCGCGTACGCCGGGTCGGCGGCGATCGCCGAGCCCGAGGACCTGACGGCGGCGCTCGCGGCATCGCCCGCGGCGGCCGAGCGCTTCGCGACGCTGAACCGGCAGAACCGGTACGCGGTGCTGCACCGGATCACGACGGCGCCGAGTCCGACGGCCCGGGCGAACCGCCTGGCGAAGCTCGTCGCGATGCTCGAGCGCGGGGAGACGCCCTACCCGCAGTGATGCCGGGCGTGCGGACCGGCGAGTGCGGACCGGCGAGTGCGCGCGTGGACGACGAAGGGCGCGCGTGGACGACAGCGCAGTTGTCGTCGGGGCGCGCGGTTCGGAGGTGCAACACGAGGGCGATGCGCGTCATGTGTCGCGGAGCCCTTGCGGAGGAGGGGTGAGGTTAGGCTACCCTCACCTACGTGACCGACGACCGGACCGAGGCGGCCTCACCCGCGCGTGCGGTGCGACGCTCATCCGTCGCCCCCTCCGGGCTCGACGCCACCGGCATCACCGTGGCGTACGACCGCGTCGACGTCGTGCACGCAGCCGATCTGCGGCTCCGCCCGGGTCGTGTCACCGCGCTCGTCGGCCCGAACGGCAGCGGGAAGTCGACGCTGCTCCGCACCCTCGCCCGGCTCCAGCACGCCCGCACGGGCAGCATCACCCTCGGCCCCGACCGCGCCGACCACGCCGACCACGCCGACCGCGCCGACCAGGCCGACCGCACCGACCGCGCGAGCGAGCCCGACCAGGTCGACGCCCTCGCCCTGGCACCGGCCCAGTTCGCCCGCCGCGTCGCGCTCCTGACCCAGGGCCGCCCGACCCCCGGGGGCCTCCGCGTCCACGAGGTCGTCGCGTTCGGCCGGCACCCGCACCGGACCCGGTGGACACGCAGCGATCCGGGAGGCCCGGCCGCCGTCGCGCACGCCATGACGGTCACCGGCGTGGCCGAGCTGGCAGAGCGACCCGTCGACCAGCTCTCGGGTGGCCAACTCCAGCGTGTGTGGCTCGCGAGCTGCCTCGCGCAGGAGACCGGGGTCCTCCTGCTCGACGAGCCGACGACGTACCTAGACCTGCGCTACCAGGTGGAGCTGCTCGACCTCGTCCGCGACCTCGCCGACGAGCACCGGATCGCCGTCGGCATCGTCCTGCACGACCTCGACCAGGCCGCGGCCGTGGCGGACGACGTCGTCCTGCTCGCCGACGGCCGCGTCGTCGCCACGGGCACCCCGGCGGACGTCCTCACCGCGACCACCCTCAGCGCCGTCTACGGCATCCGGATCGAGGTGGACGTCGACCCGGCAACGGGCGCCGTCCGCACCCGGGCCGTCGGCCGACACCACGACCGATCCGGAAGGCTCCACCCCACCCCATGAAGCGCATCATCACCGCCGCGGCCCTCGCCGTCACCGCCGCCGTCGTCCTGACCGGGTGCGGCACCACCGAGGCGACCTCGAGCACGTCCTCGTCCACCGCGGGCGCGATCACGATCACCGACGCGACCGGCACGAAGGTGCACCTCGACGGACCGGCCACGAAGGTCGTCGGCACCGAGTGGAACGTCGTCGAGGACCTCGTCGCGCTCGCCGTGCAGCCGGTCGGCGTCGCGGACCCGAAGGGCTACGGGAACTGGGACACCGCCGCGCCGCTGACGGGCTCACCGAAGGACATCGGGACCCGCGGCGAGCCGAGCACCGACACCATCGCGTCCCTCGCGCCCGACCTCATCGTCGCCACGACGGACCTGTCGGCCGCGACCCTGGAGCAGCTCCGGGCGATCGCGCCCGTCGTGGCCGTGCGGTCCGCCGACGCCTCGCACCAGATCGCGCAGATGACGACCGACCTCGACATGATCGCGAAGGCCACCGGACGGCAGCAGCAGGCGGCGAAGGTCATGGACCGGTTCCACGACGCCGTCGCCGCGGGCAAGGAGGCGATCACGAAGGCGGGGCTCGCGGGCGACGACTTCGCGTTCGCCGACGGCTACGAGGTCTCGAACCAGGTCACCATCCGGCCCTACGCCGACGGCTCCCTCATCGGCGACGTCACCGAGGAGCTGGGACTCCACAACGCCTGGGACGTCACCGGCGACGGGAGCTACGGGCTCGGCAGCACCGACGTCGAGGGGCTGACGAAGCTGCCGTCCGACGTGCAGTTCCTCTACCTCGCGAACGACGCGGACGGCGGCGACGTGTTCACGAGCGCGCTCGGGTCGAACGCCGTGTGGAAGTCCCTGCCGTTCGTCGCCGCGGGTCACGTGCACCGGCTCCACGACGGCATCTGGCTGTTCGGTGGCCCGGCCTCCATGACCGCGTACGTGCACGCCGTCGTGGCGGCGCTCACGAAGTGACGCTCCTGGCGCCGCGGCGGCCGGTCACGGTCACCGCGGTGCTCCTGGCCGGCGCGGTCCTCGTGGCCGCGCTCGCCGTCGTGGACGTCACGCAGGGCTCGGCGGCCGTCGGGCCGGCGGCGGTCTGGAGGGCCGTCACCGGTCATGCGGACCAGGGCGACGCGTCCGTCGTGGTCGCGTCGCGCCTCCCGCGGGCGGTCGGGGGGATCCTGGTGGGCGCCGCGCTCGGCGTGGCCGGGTCGGCCCTCCAGGCCATCAGCCGGAACCCGCTCGCCGCTCCCGACACGCTCGCCGTCGACGCCGGCGCGTACGTCGCGCTCACCGTCGTCGGGGTGACGGGCGTGCACCTGCCGCTCCTGGCCTCCTCGGGCGTCGCGTTCGTCGGCGGGCTCGTCGCGGCGGGCGTCGTGCTCGCGCTCTCCGGCCTCGGGTCGGGCACCGTCCGGCTCGTCCTGGCCGGCAGCGCCTTGGCGCTCGGCGTCGGCTCGGTGACCTCCACCCTCGTGCTGCTGTTCCCCGAACGGACCGAGGGGCTGTACCAGTGGAGCCAGGGGAGCATCGCGCAGAACGGCATGGGCGGTGTCGCGCAGATGGCGCCCGTCGTCGCGGTGGGCATCCTCGGTCTGCTCGTCGTCGGACGGCGCATCGACGTGCTCGGACTCGGGGACGACGCCGCGCGGGGCCTCGGCGTCGGCGTCCGCCGGACGCGCATCGTCAGCGTCGTGCTCGCGGTGCTGCTCGCCGCGGCGTCGGTCACGCTCGCGGGGCCGATCGGGTTCGTCGGACTCTGCGCCCCCGCGCTCGCCAGGCCGCTGACACGAGGCGTGCCCGGACTCACCCGGGCGGTCGTCGCGCTCCCGCTCGCCGGGCTCGTCGGCGCGGTCGTCGTCCTCGGGTCGGACGTGCTGCTCCGCGCGGTGGTCGGTGGGGACGCCGCCGTCGGGGTCCCCACGGGCACCGTCACCACGTTCGTCGGCGCGGTGTTCCTCGTCGGCCTCGCCTTCCGCGCCCGCGCCGCCGGTGACACCACGACCGCGGGGGACCGGCTCCGGATCCCGAGCACCGTCGTGTTCGTGCTCACCGTCGTCGTGCTCGCCGCGGTGCTCGTCGGGACCGTCGTCGCCGCGGTGCTGCTCGGCGACGCGAAGCTCCTGCTCGGCGACGCCGTCAACTGGGCCACCGGGCGAGCCGGGCCGATCGTGTCGTACGTGCTCGACACGCGCGTGCCGAGGGTGCTCGCCGCGCTCCTCGCCGGGGCGGCCCTCGCGCTCGCCGGCACCGCCGTGCAGGCCGTGACGCGGAACCCCCTGGCGGAACCGGGGATACTCGGCGTCTCCGGAGGTGCCGGGCTCGGTGCGGTCCTCCTGCTCACCACCGTGCCGGTCGCGGGGTCGTGGGGCGTCGCGGGGGCGGCGCTCGCCGGGGCCGGGGTGGTCGCGGCGGTCGTGTTCGGGCTCGCCGCGCGCGGGGGCTTCCGGCAGGACCGGCTCGTGCTCATCGGCATCGGGGCCTCGGCGGCGACCACGGCGCTCATCGGGCTGCTCATCGCCCTGACCGACCCGTTCAATGCGACGAAGGCCCTGACCTGGCTGTCCGGATCGACCTACGGGCGGACGATGCCCGACGTCGTCCCGGTCGTCGTCGCGCTGGCACTCGGCCTCGTGGTGGTCGGCCTGCGGCACCGGGCGCTCGACCTCGTGTCGCTCGACGAGGACACCCCGCGTCTGCTCGGGCTCCGGCTGCCCGCGACCCGGTTGCTGTTCCTCGTGACGAGCGTCGTGCTCACGGCGACCGCCGTCGCCGCCGTCGGCACCGTCGGGTTCGTCGGACTCGTCGCCCCGCACGCGGCCCGGGCCCTGGTCGGTCGGCGGCACGCCCGCGTCGTCCCGGTCGCGGTCCTGCTCGGCGCGGTGCTCGTGTGCCTGGCGGACCTGCTCGGGCGCACCGTGATCGCCCCCGCGCAGATCGGGGCGGGGCTGCTCACCGCCGTGATCGGGACACCGTACTTCGTGTGGCTCCTGGCGCGGTCCCGGACCTGAGGTCGTCCGGCCGCTCCGAGCACCCTCATGCCGTCGGTCGAACTCCTTGCTTCCGGTTGCACACCCCGATCGGGGTGTTCAACCGGCAGCGGGGTGTTCGACACGCGGCGGGGCATGCTCAGGGCCGGCGCGTGCGAAGGTGATCGCGTGCACGACGAGCGCCAGCCCGAGCCCACGCCCACGCCCACGACCTCGACGTCGCTCGGGGTCGTCGGGATCGGTCGGATGGGCGCGGCGCTCCTGCCGCACCTGGTCGCGCTCGGGCCGGTCCTCGCGCACGACATCGACCCCGCCCGCGAGCCGCACGTCCTCGCCGCCGGGGCGCGCTGGGCACCGACGCTCGCCGAGCTCCTCGCCCGCGTGGACGTCCTCGTCACGGTGCTCCCCGGACCACCCGAGCTCGGTGCCGTCATGGCGGAGGCGCTGCCGGGCCTCCCGACCGGTGCGCTGTGGATCGACGTGACGTCCGGTGAGCCGCGGGGGACGCGGGCGTTCGCCGGCGACGCGGCCGAGCGCGGCATCGACGTGGTCGGTGCGCCCATGGGTGGGTCGGTCGACGACGCGACGGCGGCAGCGCTCACCCTGTTCGCGAGTGGGAGGCCCGCAGCGGTCGAACGCGCCCGTCCCGTCCTCGACGCCCTCACCGTCCGCGGTACCGTCCGGCACGCTGGTGACCGGTCCGAGGACGGGCAGGTCGTCAAGCTGCTCGCCAACGCGCTGTGGTTCGCCCACGCGTCCGCGGCGACCGAGGCCATGCTCGTCGGGCAGGCGATGGGGCTCGAACCCGAGCACCTGCACGCCCTGCTCCGCACGAGCGCCGGGGGCAGCGTGTTCATGGACCGGCACCTCGACCGCCTGCTCGACGGGGACGACATGACCACGTTCGGCGTCGACCGGGTCGTCGAGGAGCTGGATACCGTCGCGGGGCTCGGGCGCGAGGGCGGGGTCCCGATGCCGGTGCTCGACGCCTCGGCGGACGTGCAGCGTGCAGCGCTCGAGCGGTACGGGCCGGCGCTCGGGGAGCTGCTCGGGGCGCGGTGGCTCGAGGAGCGGGCGGGGCGGCGGTTGCGGCGAGGTGATGCGTGAGCGGAGGCCGGTGGTGGGGAATCACGCGTTGCCGGAGAGCACGTCGAAGTCGCCGCAGATCGAGGGGTTCGGGTCGACTCCCGCGGACGGGGTGTCGCCGGTGTCGATGATGGCGACGTTGGCGAACCCGACTCCGTCGATGGAGGAATGGCCGAGGCAGCTCGCATGATGGTGCGTGTCAGGCAGAGCCCGCGACGAGGGGAGACGTCACGGATCGACATGATCGCGATGTGGGCGCTCATCGCGCTTGACGTCGTCGCGGTGCTCTTGTCCAACCAATGCTGTGTTCGACAGGAATCTCCATCTCTACGGGTCCGGGGTTTGTGGGACGGGTCGGCCCCACGGCGTGTGTTCGAACTCGGGTTTCCTCGTCAGCATGCCGCTGTCCTTCTTCGGCGGGATCGCCTCGGTGCTCGTCGGAGCACGCCTCGGGTTCCGGGCGCGGCGGCGAGGGCGTGCCGGAGCGTGGTTTCCGCTGTGCGCGTTGGGGGCGGTTCTCGCGCTCTCGGGGCTGGCCATCGTCGTCGTCCGGACCGCGACCGGTACGTGGTGATGGTCGTGGATCTGCGCCTGCATGAGCGCGAGGTCAGCGGTACACATCGCGCCGATGCCCGAGTGTGACGACGACCACCAGCAGGACACCGTCGTCGATCGTGTAGACGATGCGGTAGTCGCCGACGCGCACGCGGAAGCCGTCGCGTCCCTGGAGCGCCTTGGCACCCGGTGGGCGAGGATCGTGACCGAGGAGCGCGATCGCACCGCGGACACGGGACCGGTCCTGATGGTCGATCCGCTTCAGCGCTCGAGCGGCGGCGGGACGGAGTTCGACGCGGTAGCTCACTGCCAGCCCAGGTCCGCCTTCACCTCGTCCCAGGGCACGTTCGGTCCTTCTTCTGCCATGGCGCTGTCGAAGGCAGCCACGTCCGCGGCATCCTCGAGGGCCTCCATCATCCGCTCGTAGTGTTCGGGGCTGACGAGGACGGCGGCACGCTTGCCGCGACGCTCGATCACGACATCGTCGTGGAGCGTGCTGGCGATGATCTCGGAGAGGTGGCTTCGTACTTCCGCAACGCTCACGACGGTCATCTGCACAATGTACAACTCGCACCTCGAACTGTACAGGCGGCCCGTGATCAGCCGAGCAGCGCCCGCAGCTGCGGCTCCACGAGCGACGCCGACCCGACGGGCGACAGGATCCCGCGGAACACCCGGAGCTCCTCCGCCCGGGACTCGACCGGCCCGAGCACGGCGGCGTGCGCGGTCGCCACGAGGTCCTCGAGCGCCCGCACGCGCGCGTACCGGACGAGCCGGGTCTCGTGGAGCTCGACCAGCCCGTAGCCGTGCCGGAAGGCGGCGGCCTGCTCGTCGGTGCCGTTCCGCGCGTCCTTCCGCCGGTTGGTCCAGCCCGATCGATCAAAGTCCCGGGGGACGGGCACTGCTCCTTCCCAGGTGCGTGCACCCCGGTTCCGCGCCAGACTGACCGGACACCGATCACCGACCGGAGGACCCCCATGGCCAGCGTCGACGACCTGCTCACCGCCAACCTGCACGCCGTGTTCGGCCAGCGCGACGCGTCCGCCCGCGCTGCCGTCGCCCAGGACGCCTACGCCGACGACGTCGTGTTCACGGACCCCGAGGGCTCGGTCACCGGTCGCGACGCCCTGCTCGGCAAGGCCGCGGGACTGCTCGACGAAGCACCCGCCGAGTTCGTGTTCGCCGAGGACGGCCCGCGCTACGTCAGCGGGACCGCGGGCGCGCTCGCCTGGGCGTTCGGACCCGCCGATGCCCCGGTCGCCCGCGGCATCGACGTCATCACCGTCCAGGAGGGACGCATCGCGACGCTCCTCACGATCCTCACCGACGAGGCACCGCCGCTCACGCCGACCATCTGACGGCGGCAGGGGCGGTGCGGGCCGCCCCGGGCCTCCCGGCCGGCGGCCGGAGCCAGCGGTGTCCTGCCGCCGCTGTCCTGGTCCGTGTTGTCCTGGCGGTGACGCGTCCGAGGGCGACGGCGCCGTTGTCGTTCGACAGCGGTCATGTCGAGAACAGGCGGAGGGAGCCTGGCCGGGGAGCGCGGCGGGCCTGGGTCAGCAGAGGCCGGCCAGGGTCGCGTCCGACCCCGCGCTCGTCGCGGACACGGTCGAGACCAGGTGGCAGCCGGACGGCAGCCCCGACACGACGAGGGAGGAACCCGACCGGGTCGCCGGGGTCGCGACGCCGTCGACCCAGACCGTCGTCCCGGACCCCGCCCCGACGGGCAGGGTGACCGCGCTGGTCGTCGTGGACGGGACGCGCAGGGCCAGGTCGACCGCGCCTCCCGACCGTTGCTGGTAGGCCGCGGCGATGGTGCCGCGCACCGTGGGCTCGGTGACTGAGGCGTGGTCGACGGCGCCGGGCTGCGGCGCCACCGAGAACGACGCGTACCCGGGCGCGGTGGGCACGATGCCGAACAGGCCGGTCGTGACGTCGGAGACCGGCGACGCGGCCCACGGGTGCGAGTAGGTCGTGTTGGCCTTGAGGGACTTGTCCCACGCCTCCATCGTCGAGCCCGCGCCGACGCGCACCATGTTCATCCAGCTCGTCTTGTCCGTCGCCGTGAGCAGCGCGTCCGCGGCCGATCCGGCGCCGGCCGAGTAGAGACCCGGGAGCAGGAACGCGGCGCAGTAGACGCTGCAGGCCATGCCCTTCCCCGTCACGTACGACGCCGCCCGCGGGACGTTCGCGGGATCGACGACGCCGAACGCCAGGGCGAACGCGGTCGCTTGCACGGCCTCGTGCGCGATCGGCTTGTTCGTCCCCGTGGTCAGGCCGTCGCGGTAGGCACCCTTCGTGCCGTCCCAGAGCCGGGCGTTGATCGCGGTCCGGAGGGACGCAGCCTGCGTCCGGTAGGTCGCCGCGTCCGCGGTCTTCCCGATCGCGGTCGCCATGTCCGCGAGGTCGACGAGGTCCCGGTAGGTCAGCGCGTTCACGACCGTGTCGGTGTCGGTCAGCTGGTAGCCGTCCCGCTCACCGGCGGGCCAGTCGACGATGTCATCGGCGTCCGCGTGGTCGACGAGTCCCGTCGCGTGGCTGATCGACCCGGTCAGCGGGATGGTGCGGAGCGTGGCGTAGTCGGCGCGGATCTGGGTCGTGTCGCCGCTGGCCTCCCACGCGTCGTGCACCGCGAGGACGTCGTACAGGCGCCACTCGGTCGGCCAGGTCGGGTGGGCGAGCAGGTAGTCCACCGAGTAGGTGCCGAGCGCTCCGTCCCCGGACAGGGCCTCCTGCGCGGTCTGCTCGATGTACGCGTCGGCCTCGTACGCGCCACGCTCGCGCTCCCAGGAGTCGACGTACAGGTCCAGCGTGTCGTCGATGATCGTGTTCCGCGACAGCTGCCACACCGCGTCGAGCTTGCTCGACGACGACGAGAACGTCGCGGCCGTCGCGTCGATCGGGTAGCGGAGCACCTCGGCCTGCAGGTCGTGCGCCGTCACCGCCTGCGGCACGTTCGACACCTCCACGTACCGGAACACCCGGATCCCCCAGGAGCGCAGGGTCTGGGAGCCGGTCTTGAGGGTCCAGCGGTCCTCCCACTTGTTGCCGGCGGTGGTCTGGTACTGGACGGACCCACCACCGCTGGCGAGGACCTCGCCGTAGCGGATGTCCACCGTCCGCGTGTCCGGGCTCGTCATCGCGAGCCGGAGCCCGCCGATCCGCGTCTGGCCGAAGTCGAGCAGGTAGTGCCCGGTGCCGAGCCGCGTGATCGTCGTCGGGGCGTCGTCCTCCTGGAGCATCGTCGCGGTCGGCGTCGGGGTGAGCGTGCTGGTCGCGAACGCGCTGCGTGCCTGGGCGAGCGTCCACGCGTGGTCGTCGAACCCGACGGTGTCGAAACCCGACGGGTACTGGCGTGCGTCGATGTCCTCGACGGGAGCGGCGTAGTAGGACGTACCCACCGAGCCGGCGGCGGGGAACACGCCCGTGCCGGTGCGCACCCGCCAGGTGGGACCGGTGCCGACGCGGGTCTCGGTGCCGTCGGTGTAGTGCACGACGAGCTCCGCGAGGAACCGGTGGTCCGACGTCGTGTACAGCAGGGCCCCGATCGCGTTGGTCGCCCCCGCGTGCAGCAGGGACGTCACGTCGTAGCTGTCGTAGCGGACCTCCTTGCCGACCGACTGGGTCGGACCGGCTCCGACGAAGCTCCCGTTGACGCTGATCTTGTACACGTACTGGCGGGACGGCGCGGGGGAGGTCGCGGTCGCCGAGAGGGTCGCCCACGCGATCGTCCGGGCCGGCAGCGTCACCTCGTCGCGGGCGAACAGCCAGTCCGACACGGCACCGGAGCGGATCAGGCAGGCCGCCGAGGTCGGGAACGTCGCCTTGCCGCCGGACACCGTGCCGCAGGGGACGTCGGCGTTGCTCGTGAACGTGTTCCGGTACAGGACGCTCGAGCCCGGGCTCGTCACGGTCAGGCCCGAGAACGTCGTCTTCTCCTTCGAGCCGTTCCGGTAGCCGATGACGCCGCGTGTGTCCGTGTGCGAGGTGCGGGTGTCGACCAGTCGGCCGGCGAACCACGTCCGGATGGTCGAACCGGACACCTGGACCTTGATCGCGTACGCGTGCCCCGAGGTGACCTTGATGCCGAGCGGGATCTTCTTCGTCGTGAGCTTGCTGTACTTGCCGGCCACCTGCACCTGCGGGACGAGGCTCGACGTGGCGGTGTCGAACTGCCAGAGGTAGCCGTTCTTCGCGTCCTTCGCCCGGAACACGACGCCGGTCGGCTGCGCCGTCGCGACGTAGGTCTCGGTGAACGTGTAGTTGCTCCACGGGTCGAACAGGCACGAGCGCGAGGTCGACACGGTGAGGACGCCGTGCGACTCCCGCCCGCAGCCGAGGTCGGCGACGGTGCTCGACGACGACTGCGACCAGAGGGTCGCGCCCGTGCGGTCCGCGACGGCGAGCGATCGGAAGGTGGCCGACTCGTGGGTGCCGGTCTGCACGCCGATCCACCCGCTCGCGAACGTCCCGTCGGTCCGGGTGTCCACGGTCGTGCCGCCGATGGTCGTCGTGATCGTGTCGCCGCCGAGCGACACGGTGAACGCGGTGTCCCGGCCCACCGCCAGGTCGACGCCCTCTGCGTGCAGATCGACCGTGCCGAGCACCCGGTAGGCGCCCGCCCGCCGGACCTCGGCGACCAGGCGGTCGCTCGCTGCCTGGAACTGCCAGAGGTAGTAGTCGCTCGCGTCGGTCCCGCGGAGGAGGACCGTCGCGGCGCTCGCCGTGATCGTGAAGTGCCCGGACAGGGTGTAGTTCGACCAGGTGTTCGACGGGGTCTCGGACCAGATCGCCCGGGCTCCACCCCAGTCGCCGCCGAGCGCGGTGCCGAACGTCGCCGGCGTCGCCCACGGTGAGGTCGCGCCCGCGCCGTCGACGACCTGCACCGAGAACCACGAGCGGCTCCCCGCGGTGAGGGTCGGTCCGGTGTAGGACACGTTCTGGCTCGCGCCGGACGTCACCACCCCGCTGTCCCAGATGTCGCCGGTCCCCGCTGCGGCGGCGGCGCTCGAGCCGGCGACGACGATGCGGTAGGACCGCTGGTCGGGCGCGCCCGCCGGGAGGCCCGCGGCGGCACGCTCGAGCACGGCCGGCTGCCAGGAGAACCGGACGGGCACGCTCGGGTCGACGTCCATCGGTGCGCTGAGGCCGTCGACGGTCAGGTGGGTGGGGGCGGTGGGGACGGCGGGGGTGGGGGACGGGTCCGTGACGGGTCCCGGGCCGGGCGTGGCGCCGTCGGTGGGCGTCGTGGGCGTGCTCGTCGGGGTGGTCGTCGGGACGTCGGTCGGCGCCGTCGTCGGGTTCGGCGCGCCGGTCGGCCCGCCGTCGGCGGGACCGCCGCTGGCAGTGCCACCACCGGCGCTGCCGGGATCGGCGGAGGGCGCCCCGGTCGGGACGGCCGTCGGGGAGGAGGTCGCGCCTCCCGTCGGTGCGCCGGGGTCCGCGAGGGCGACCGTGCTGATCCCGGTCCCGGCGGCGGTGAGCGCCGTGACGACGAGCAGCGCGGCGACGAGCCGGGGGAGTCGGTGGTGAGGGCCACGACCGCCGGAGGTGCTGCGGTGGGGGCGCCGACGGGCGTGGCGGGATCGGGTGCGCATGCGGGCTGCCCCTCGGCTCGGGATGGCACCGGTCGACGACCACTGATGTCGACCGGGCACACTCGTACGCCGGATCCCCCCATGTGGCCCGCTCGGTGGGTGCGGACTGCACGTACATCGTACGCACATGTGAACTGTCCCCCGACAGTCCCCCGTTCGCGCGACAACGGTGGTGCCGGGGCGTCCTCCGATCGGCCGGCGAGGGGCAGGCTGGTGGGGTGACCCAGCCCTCCCGGACCGGCATGACAACCGGTCGCACCCTCCTGTTCGCGATCGCGGGCGGCGCCGCCGTCGGCAACCTGTACTGGGCGCAACCGCTCCTCGACTTCATCGCCGGGGACCTGCACGGGTCGACCTCGACCGCCGGGTGGCTCGTCACCGTGACCCAGCTCGGGTACGCCGTCGGGATCCTGCTCGTCGTGCCCCTCGGCGACGTGGTGGACCGACGGAAGCTCGTCCCGCTCATGCTCGTGCTGTCCGCGGTCGCCCTCGCCGCATGTGCGCTCGCCCCGTCCATGGCCGCACTCCTCGTGGCGCTCGCCGCGGTCGGGCTGACCACGGTGGCGGGGCAGGTGCTCACGCCGCTCGCCGGCGACCTCGCCGCCGACGAGCACCGCGGGCGGGTCGTCGGGACGGTGGCGTCGGGCCTCCTGACCGGGATCCTGGTGTCCCGGACCCTGAGCGGGCTCATCGCCGAGGTCGCGGGCTGGCGGACGATCTTCGTCATCGCCGCGGTCGCCGCCGTGGTGCTCGCGTTCCTGCTGTACCGGGCGATCCCGACGCTCGAGCCGAAGGCGCGCATCCGGTACCCGGCGCTCATCCGGTCCGTGTTCCTCGTGGTCGTCCACGAACCCGTCGTCCGGTGGACCCTCGCCCTGAGCGCCACGGGGTTCGGGGCGTTCACGATGTTCTGGACCGCGCTGACGTTCCTGCTCAGCGGGCCACCGTTCCACTACCCCGTGGTCGTCATCGGACTGTTCGGGCTCGCGGGTCTGGCCGGCGCGGTCGCGGCCCAGCGCGGTGGCCGCCTGCACGACCGCGGGTGGAACGTCCCCGCGACGGGCGCACTCTGGGTCCTCGCGCTCGTGGCGTTCGTCGTCGCGGGGCTCGGGGGACGGTCCGTCGTGCTCGTCCTGGTGGCGATCGTCCTGCTCGACATCGCGATCCAGGGGCAGAACATCCTCAACCAGGCGCGGATCTTCGCCGTCTCGCACGAGGCCCGGAGCCGGCTGAACACCGCGTTCGTGACCGGGAACTTCATCGGCGGGGCGATCGGGTCGGCGCTCGCCGGGCTGCTCTGGGACGACTGGGGATGGACCGGGGTGACCGTGGCGGGCGCGGTGCTGGCCGGGTTCGCCCTGACGGTGTGGCTCGTCGGTCGGCGCGGTCCGTTGTGGGTCGGGTGAGGGCCTCCCGTCCGTGGTCGCGGCGCGCCGGTCGGTGCGCCGCCTACGCCTGGAGGCCCGCGATGCACCGCCGGAGCAGCGCCGCGAGTTCCTGGGGTTGCCGTCCCGTGAGC
The DNA here is from genome assembly GCF_003234885.2 of Curtobacterium sp. MCBD17_003. Lineage (NCBI taxonomy): Bacteria > Bacillati > Actinomycetota > Actinomycetes > Micrococcales > Microbacteriaceae > Curtobacterium > Curtobacterium sp. MCBD17_003. The sequence goes on along the minus strand of NZ_CP126275.1, from coordinate 3,312,891 downwards.
TCCGCGGACATGCGGCGCTCGACGGCGCGGACGGCGGCGCTCGCCACGGCCAGGCGCTCGCGGCCGAGCGGTGTCAGCTCGGTCGGGAGCACCCGTCCCGCGGGGGCGACGGCAGGGCGGGAGACGTGTCCGTCGCGCTCGAGTGCCTGCAGCAGGACGTGCATCGCCTGCCGCGACACGAAGGCCCCGCGCGCCAGCTCCGAGTTCGACAGGCCCGGCCGCTGGGCCAGCAGTTCGAGGCACGAGTAGTGCGTGATGCTCATGCCGAGGGGCCGCAGGACCGCGTCCATCGCGGCGTGCAGCGCACTCGACGCCTGCTTGAGCAGGTACCCCACCGACGTGTCGAGGTCGATGCCCTCGTCCGCTTGACTCATGTCAGTATTCTGACATAGCGTTGTGGTGTCAACTTCCTGACATCGAACGAGGAGAACACATGTCCGTCACCGGCCCCGACTTCATCTCACTGCAGGTCCGCGACCTCGAACGGTCCGCGGAGTTCTACGAGCAGCACCTCGGACTGACCCGACAGCCCGGGCCGCCGCATGCGGTCGTCTTCGCCACCACGCCGATCGCGTTCGCGGTGCGGGAGCGCGTGCCCGGCTCGGGCGTCGCCGATGCGCCCGAGCCGGGTGTCGGCGTCGCGCTGTGGTTCCACGCGCCCGACGCGCAGGCGATCCACGACGAGCTCGTCGCGGCGGGCGTCCGGATCGTGGACGGACCCGTCGACGGCCCGTTCGGTCGTACCTTCACGTTCGAGGACCCCGACGGGTACCGGATCACGCTGCACGATCGGGCGTGACGAGTCTCCCGCGAGGGAGTGCGCGCGTGGACGACGAACTGCGCGCGTGAACGACCGCGCACTTGTCGTCGGCGCGCGCACCCCGGTCGCGGGGAAGGGCCCGCGGCCGGTAACACGGGCGAAACCGACGCTCCCTACACTCGCCGCATGCCCCTGACGACGGCCGACGCCCGCAGCGAGTGGGGTCGGTTCGCCGAGGGGTCCGTCGAGCGGCGCATGCTCGTGGCGCTCGGGGACGACCTGGGGTTGCGCCTCCGGCCGCGGCCGATGCAGCTCGACGAGCGCACCCGGGTCGAGGTCGAGGGCATGGACCCCGACGGCACGGTCGTCGTGCAGCTCATCGGCAACCAGGGCACGTACAAGCCCGCCTACCGGAACAAGGTGCTCGCCGACTGCGCGAAGCTCGCGTGGCTGCTCCGGAGCGTGCCCACGGCCGAGCGCGCCGTGCTCGTCGTCACGGGGCTGGTCGTGCAGGCGTTCGGTGGGTGGGTCGCCACGGCCGCGGCGGACCTGGGCATCGAGGTGGTCGTGTTCGACGGCGACCACGTGGTGCCGCTGGCGGAGCACCGAGCGGCGGCTCCGGGGCCCAGCGCGGCGGTGCCGGACCAGCCCGCGGCGGTGCCGGAGCAGCACCGGCCCCCGCGGCCGCCCGAGCGTTAACACGTCCGCAACACCGAGCGCCGCTCCACGAAACACGTGCTCGGTACGGTCGTCGTCGTAGCAGCGGATCTCCGCGTCGCAGACCTCGAACTCGCGACGCACGCTCTCCGCCATCCGAGAACGAGCATCCGTGCTCGGCGACGGCGTGGAGGGACGACATGACGACTGCGGTCGAGCTGCGGGACGCCCGCAAGGTGTACGGACAGGGACCAAGCGGGATGGTGGCGCTCGCGGGCGTGGACCTGACGATCGAGCCGGGGCGCTTCGTGAGCCTCATCGGCCCGAGCGGCTGCGGCAAGTCGACGCTGCTGCGCCTGGTCGCGGGCCTCGAGCCGGCGGACGACGGCGACGTCCTCGTCCACGGCGTGACCCCCGCCGAGGCGTGTGCCGCCAAGCTCATCGGCCTCGTGCCGCAGACCCCGGCGCTGCTGCCGTGGCTGTCGGTGCTCGGGAACGTGTCGCTGCCACAGCGGATCAACACGGGGGCGACCGCTCGGCGGCAGCGGATCGGGGACCTGGGCGACCGGACGACGACGAGCCCGGACGTGCGCGACCTGCTCCGCAAGGCAGGCCTCGAGGACGCGGTCGACAAGCTCCCCTCGCAGCTGTCGGGCGGGATGCAGCAGCGCGCCGCGATCGTCCGGGCGTTCGGCCTGCAGCCGGACGTGCTGCTCATGGACGAGCCGTTCTCGGCGCTCGACGAGTTCACGCGCGAGAACCTGCAGGACCAGCTCCTCGACATGTGGGACGAGCTCCACACGACCGTCCTGTTCGTCACGCACTCGGTGTCCGAGGCCGTGCGGATGTCCGACGAGGTCGTCGTGATGGCACCGCGCCCGGGGCGGATCGTCGACACGATCGAGATCGACCTGCCACGTCCCCGCAACGAGCGCCTGTTCGCCGAGACCCGGTTCCACGAGTACGAGGACCGCATCCGCGCCGCCCTGCACCAGGCATGGCGCACGACGGACGCGGCGTAGGAGGCGCGGGATGAGCACCGAGACCACGGCCGCCACGACGACGAGCGCCGCCGCCGACGCGGCCGCGACCGGAGCAGGGGTCGACGGCACCACGGCCGCCGTCGTGACGGACCCGCCGGGGCCGGGTCGGACCTCCCAGCCGAACGGACGTGCGGCGGGGTCGCGCCGCGCCGCGTGGCTGCACCCCCGCGTGTGGCTGCCGCTCGTCGTCATGCTCGCGGTCCTCGCCGCGCTGTGGCAGTGGGGCGCGGCCGCGATGCCGTACCTGCTGCCGCCGCTGCCGGCGATCGGCGCGTCGCTCGCGACGCAGTTCCCGTACTACGTGCAGAACGCCGGGATCACCCTGCTCGAGGCGGTGATCGGCCTGGCGATCGGGTTCGTCGCCGCGTTCGTGCTCGCGGTCCTGACGAGCGAGCTCCCGGTGGTCCGTCGGGCGGTGATGCCCATCGCCGTCGTCCTCAACGTGACACCGCTCGTCGCGATCGCCCCGGCGCTCGTGGTGGCGTTCGGGTTCGGTCCGGCCCCGAAGCTCGTCATCACGGCGCTCATCTGCTTTTTCCCGATCCTCATCAACACCGCGGTCGGGCTCCGGTCGGTGCCGCAGCCGGTGTTGCAGGTGTACCGGACGATGAACGCGTCGCGGCTCGAACTGCTCGTGCACCTGCGGGTCCCGAACGCCATGCCGTACGTGTTCGCGGCGCTCCGGATCGTGTTCCCGCTGTCGATCATCGGTGCCGTCGTCGCCGAGCTGTCGGCGTCGGGGTCGACCGGTGGCCTCGGCACCGTGATCAGCACGGCGTCGTCGATGAACCAGCTCGCCGTGGTCTACGCCGCGATCGCGATCCTCGCCGTGATCGGGGTCCTGCTCCTGGCGGTCATCACCCTGGTGGAGCGGCGCGCGCTCCGCTGGCACGCCGGGTCGGCCGGCTGACCGCGGCCGACTGACCCCGGCCGGGGACCTCCAGCCGGGAGGCCCAGCCCCCGCCGCATCGCCCCGCACGTCCCACAGACCCTCTCGCGCTCGACGCGACCGCCCGCCCGCCGCACCCCGGCGGCGCCGGCCGCGCCGTGCCTCCCGTCCCACCGCACCAGACGCACCGCCGCACCAGACGCACCGCCCCACCGATTCAGACGCTCCGCCGCACCAGACGCACCGCCCGTCCCGTCGCACCACCCCGCACCCACCCCACCCCACCCACGCAAGGAGTGACCCATGCAGCACCGCCGCCTCGTCGCCGGTCTCGCCGCACTCGCCGCCACCGCGTTGAGCCTCGGGCTCGCCGGATGCAGCACGAGCAGCGCCGCCGACACCACGTCGTCCTCGACCTCGGCGATCTCGTCGAAGCGCTGTGCCGAGAACAAGGCCGCCGGCCCGATCACCTACCTGTCCGGCTACCAGTACCAGTCCTCGGCATCGATCCTCGAGTACATCGCCGCGAGCAAGCTCGGGTACTTCAAGGACCTGTGCCTCGACGTGCGCCTCAAGCCCGGCAGCGGCGACACCGCCCAGAACACGAAGCTGCTCGCGAGCGGTCAGGCGAGCATCTCCGCGATCGCCGAGCAGGACCTCATCCAGGCGCGGGCGAACGGCATCGACATCACCGGTGTCTCGTCGTACTCGAACGCCGGACTCGACATCCTCATGACGAACAAGGACATCACGAAGCTCACGCAGCTCGACGGCAAGGTCGTCGGCAACAAGGGCTTCGTCCCCGCGGCCGTCGAGGCGATGATGATCAAGGCCGGCGTGGACTGGAAGTCCCTGCAGCAGGTCAAGGAGGGCTACGACCCGACCGTGCTGCCCCGCAAGCAGGGCGGTCTGGAGGCCCTCACCGGCTTCATCTCGAACGAGCCGAACCTGCTCCGGGCAGCGGGCGACCCGGTGACGGTGTGGCAGCCCGTCAAGTACGGCATCCCGTCGTCGATCGGCGCCATGGCCGCGAACCCCGCGTTCGCGAAGGCGCACCCGACCGCGGTCGAGGACGTCCTCCGCGCCGCGATCCACGCGTACCAGTACTGCTCGTCGAGCGACGCCCACGTCACGCAGTGCGTCGGGTACGCCGCCGACCTGTCCGGCGCGACGTACGACAAGGCCCAGAACGCCAAGATCTGGAAGACCGAGGTGAAGACCATCGCGGACAACCCGACCCCCGGACAGCCCCTCGGCGGGATCGACCCGGCCAACGTCACCAAGCTCGTCGCGATGCTCCACCAGTACGACATCGTCCCCGGGTCGGTCACGGCCTCGGACGCGAAGGGCTGGTTCGACGACCGGTACGTCGACGCCATCTACCAGGGCGGCAAGCTGGTCTGGCCGGCACCGTAGCCGGTCGCCGCGCACCGATCAGCACCCATCACGCACCGATCAGCACCCACCACGCACCACAGCACGAACGGAAGGCGGTCGCAGCGATGCCCGCGAAAGAGTACGGGATCTTCCTGCCCATCGGGAACGGCGGCTGGATGCTCTCCACCACCGCTCCCCACCCCGAGGCGACCTACGCGTGGAACAAGCGCGCCGCGGTGCACGCCGAGGACATCGGACTCGACTTCGTCATGTCCATGGCGAAGTGGCGCGGCTTCGGCGGCACCACCGACCACTGGGGTCGCTCGCTCGAGTCCATGACGATGATGGCCGCGATCGCCGAGGCCACGAGCCGCGTCGGGATCTGGGCGACCATGCACGCGAACGTCCACAACCCGGCCGTCGCGGCGAAGATGTACGCGACGCTCCAGGACGTCTCGGGCGGTCGGGTGGGCATGAACATCGTGAACGGCGCCTACGCGGACGAGTTCGTGCAGTTCGGCGAGTGGGACCCGTCGCTGAGCCACGCCGACCGGTACCGGATGACCGAGGCGTGGACCGAGGCCGTCACCCGGCTGTGGTCCGAGGACGCCGTGACGATGCACACGCCGTGGTTCGACCTCGACGACTGCAGCTCGCGTCCGCACCCCGTGACGCGGCCCCGGATCATCAGCGCGGGCCGCTCGGCCGACGCGCGGGCGTTCCAGGCGAAGTACGCCGACGGCGCGTTCCTGTCGGCCGACGACCTCGACGAGATGCGCGACCTGTCGCGGGACGTGCACGATCGCGCCGCCGCCGAGGGCCGGACGTGCCGGACCTACTCGATGCTCACGGTCGTGCAGGACGAGACCGACGCGCTCGCCGAGCAGAAGGTGCGGGCCTGGGGCGCCGGCCTCGACCGCGAGGCACTCGCGCGGATGCAGGCGTCCTGGGGCATCCCCGCCGACCAGGCGCGCGCGTGGGCGGACGGTGCCGTCGGCGAGGCGGCGTTCCAGACGCCGTACGTCGCGGGCTCGGCGGCGACCGTCACGGAGCACATCGAGTACGTCGTCGAGCAGGGCGAACTCGACGGCCTCATGCTGATCTTCCCCGAGTACGACCAGGACATGGTGCTGTTCGGCGAGACGGTCCTCCCGGCACTCCGTGCGCACGACGGGGCCCTCGTCTGATGGCCGCCACCGACGCCCCGGCGCGCTCCGGGCCCCTCGACCGCCTCCGGGCACCGGGGCAGCGACCGGCCCTCGTCGTCGTCGACGTCCAGCGCGACTTCGGCGACCCGGACCGCATCGGCGCGTACGGCTGCACGCCGCAGACCCTCGCCGCGATCGACGCGACGGTCACGCGGATCGGGGCGCTCGTGGACCGGGCCCGCGCCGTCGGCGTGCCCGTCGTCTGGGTCGAGCTCGGCAGCGATCCGGCACGCCCCTGGCGGGCGAGCACCTGGCTCCGCGGCGGCGACTACGACGGCCCGATGGGGCTCGACGAGCCGTGCGTCATCGGGTCCGAGGGGGCCGCCTGGTACCGGATGGGACCCGCGCCCGGCGAGGACCGCGTCGTCAAACGCGGGTACAGCGGGTTCCTCGGCACCGACCTGGAGGCGCGGCTCCGCTCCGCCGGGATCGACTGGCTCACCGTCGTCGGCCTGACGAGCGAGTGCTGCGTCGCCGCGACCGCGCAGGACGCGTTCCAGCTCGACTGGCCCGTGGTCGTGCCCGCGGACGCGACCGCCGCCTACGACGACGCCGTGCACGCGGCCGCGCTGGTGCAACTCGGCCTCAACGTGGCCGTCGTCACCGACGTCGACACCGTGACCGCCGTCTGGGACGAGGCCGTGGCGTGAGCGGCATCCACATCGCCTACGACCTGTCGTTCGCCCACACCGAGGGACGCTGGGCCCGTGCCGGCAGCTGGATCGGGCAGGAGTTCCCCGACGTCCGGATGTACGCCGAACTCGCCCGGACCGCGGAACGCGCCGGTGTGGACATGCTGTTCTTCGGGGACGGCTCGGGCATCCCGAACACCTGGCGGGGCAGCATGGACGCCGCGGTCGAGTGGGGCATCCAGTGGCCGCGGCACGACATGGCGCCGGTCATCGCCGCGATGTCGACCGCGACCGAGCACATCGGCTTCGGGCTGACGTACTCGTCGACGTTCATGCACCCGTTCACCGTCGCGCGCCTGCTCAACTCGCTCGACCACGTCACGAACGGCCGGATCGCGTTCAACGTCGTGGCCTCGACCCGCGGTGCCGACGCCGAGAACTACGGGTCCGCGGAGCTCATGGACCACGACCTCCGGTACGAGCGGATGGAGGAGTTCATCGCGGTGTGTCGTGCGCTCTGGGACTCCGTGTCGCCCGACGCGATCGTGCGCGACCGGACGACGGGACGCTTCGCCGACCCCGCCGGGGTGCACCCGATCGACCACGAAGGCCGGTTCTTCCGGGTCCGCGGGCCGCTCGCGAGCGTGCCCAGCCCGCAGGTCCACCCCGTGGTCGTGCAGGCCGGCAACTCCCCGCGGGGCATCGCGGCGTCGGCCTCGTTCGCGGACCTCGTGTTCGGCTTCGGCGGCGGGGTCGCGGGGCAGCGCCGGCACCGCGCGATGCTCGACGACGCCCTGCGCGCCCAGGGCCGGGACCCCGCCTCGGTCGGGATCCTGTGGGCGACACAGGTGATCGTCGGGCGCACCCGGCGCGAGGCGACCACGCGACGGGACGAGGTCCTGCGCGCTTGGGACCACGAGGCCGTCGGCGCGTTCCTGTCGCACAACGCCGGGTACGACTTCTCGACCCTGCCGACCACGTTCCGGCTGGGGGAACTCCAGGACGCCATCGTCGCGGCGCAGGCCAGTCCCGGCGGACTCGTCGGCACCCTCGTCGCGGAGCACGGGGCGGACCACACGATGTCCCGCGACGAGTTCTTCGACCACGGATGGGCCTCCGCGACCGGACTCGACCACACGCTGCTCGGGGATCCGGCCGAGGTCGCCGACGCCCTCGAGGAGAACCACGCCACGACCGGAGCCCGCGGGGGCTACATGCTCTCGACCCCGCTCGGCATGCCGTCGGGGTTCGCGGAGCTGAGCGAGCTGCTCGTGCCCGAGCTCCGGGCCCGCGGCGCGCTCGCCCCCCGCTATCCCGGTCGCACGCTCCGCGAGAACCTGGCGGTGTGAGGTGACCGCGGTGGCGACGGCGCCGGTCGGGGCGGGCGGGGGTCGGGCCTCCCGTCCGTGGCTCGCGCTCGCCGGCCTGTGCACCGGGTTCTTCGTGCTCATGCTCGACAGCACCGTCACCTCGGTGGCGTTGCCGGCGCTCGTCGACGACCTGCGCGTCGACGCGACGGCCGCGCTCTGGGTGAACAGCGGCTACCTGCTCGCGTTCGCGGTGCCCCTCGTGGTGGCCGGGCGGCTCGGCGACCGGTTCGGCGGCCGCCGGGTGTACCTCGTCGGGCTCGGGGCCTTCGTCGTCGGATCCGTGTTCGCCGCGCTCGCGCCCGCGATCGGCCTGCTCGTCGCCTGGCGGGTGGTGCAGGGCGTCGGGGCAGCGCTCATGACGCCCCAGTGCCTGCCCGCCATCCGCGCGCTGTTCCGGCCACCGCGGCTCGCCGTCGCACTCACCGTCTGGAGCGCCGGCGGCGGCGCGGCCACGGTCGCCGGCCCGCTCGTCGGCGGGTTCCTCGTCGCGGCCTGGGGATGGCCCGCCGTGTTCTGGGTCAACGTGCCGGTCGGGGTCCTGGCGGGTGCCGCCGTGCTCCGGTGGGTCCCGCGGTCGCCGCGGTCGCACGCCCGGGTGCCCGCGTGGGCGATGGGCGGCGTCGCGCTCGGGGTGCTGGCGTTCGTGCTCGGGGTGCAGGGGACGGGGGACGGCACCGGGTCGGTCGCGGGCCTCCCGCGGTGGGCGCTCGTCGTCGCCGGAGTCGTGCTCGTCGGGGTCGTCCTGGGGCTCCAGCGTCACGACCAGGCGGCCGCGCTGCTGCCCGGGGCGCTGTTCCGTTCGCACTCGTTCCGCGCCGGGGCCTCGGGCGCCGCCGCCGCGTCGTGGTGCGTGGGGTCGGCGCCGATCCCGCTCATGCTCCACCTGCAGGACGATCGCGGGCTCGACGTCGTGTCCGCGGCCCTGACCCTCGTGCCGATGGGCGTCGCCGCGCTCGCCGCCGCACCCGTGGCCGCCAGGGTCACCAACCGGGCGGGAGCACGGACCGGGGCGGTCGTGGGCGCGGCCTGCCTGGTCGTCGCCCTCACCGCGACGGCCGTGCTCGTGGAGGTCGACGCCGGACCCGTGGCGCTCGCCGCGGCGTTCGCGTTGTTCGGCGTCGCGAACGCGTTCGTCTGGGCACCGTTCTCGCTCGCCGCCGTCACGGGCGTGGCACCGGGATCGCTCGGTGCGGCCTCCGGTGCGTTCAACGGCGTCAAGCAGCTCGGTGCGGTGCTCGGGAGCGCGGTGACCGCCGTCGTGCTCGCCGGTGCCGGTGGTGCCGCTGCGGCGCTCGGGGTGCTCGCCGTCGTGGCGGTGGGCGCGGTGGTCGCGGCGTCGCGGCTGCCGGTGGCCCCCGCCGAGGAGGGACGGGGGCCCGAGGACGCCGCCGGGGCCGCGCGGGTGCCGGACGCCGCCGGAACCGCGCGGGTGCCGGACGCCGCCGGGGGCCAGTGGGTGCCGGACGCCGCCGGGGCCCCGCCGCCGCTGACGGGCGTCGTCGTGCACGGTGTGGCGACCGGCCGCGTGCTCGGCTACCCGACGGCGAACCTCGCGCTCGACGACCCCGACGCCCTGCCACCCGACGGCGTGTACCTCGGCCGGTTCCGTGCCGCGTCGTGGGCGACCCCGCGACCAGCGCTCGTGTCCGTGGGCGGCAACGAGACGTTCCAAGGCCGCGACCACACGGTCGAGGCGCACGTGCTGGACTTCGACGGCGACCTGTACGGCGAGCGGGTCGACCTCGTCGTCGAGCAGCTGCTCCGCCAGCAGCGCGCCTTCCCCGACGTCGACGCACTGGTCGCGGCGATGCGGGACGACGAACGGGAGGCCCGGCACCGGTCCGGCACGCCGGCCTCCGACCGGACCGTCCTGCCCGGGACGGAGGTCACCCGGTGATGCGCCCGGTCGTCGGTCCGGGGGTCAGCCCCGAGGCCGTCCGCGACGCGTTCGCGGAACACCCGAGCGGGGTCGCGGCGATCGGCGCCGTCGCGGGCGAGCTCCCCGTCGTGATGGTCGTGTCGTCGTTCAGCGTCGGGGTGTCGTACGAGCCGCCGATGGTGTCGTTCGCGGTCCAGCACACCTCGACGACGTGGCCCGACCTGCTCGACGCGCCTGTGCTGGGGATCTCGGTGCTCGGGACGGGGCACGTGGAGCGGACGCGGCAACTGGCGTCCCGTGACCGCTCGAGCCGGTTACGGGACCTGCCGTTCACGATCACCACGACCGGAGCACTCCTGCTCGACGGCGCGCCCGTGTGGCTCGAGTGCGTCGTCGCCGACGTGCTGCGGACGGGTGACCACGACCTGGTGGTGCTCCGCGTGCTCGCCGTGGCCGCGGACGACGAGGCCGAGCCGCTCGTGTGGCACCGGCGGACGGCGCGCGTGCTGGCGGATTGAGGGCGGCGTGCGGGAGTGCGCGCGTGGACGACGAAGTGCGCGCGTCAACGACCGCGCAGTTGTCGTTGGCGCGCGCCGCCTCTCGCGCCTCCGGGCCGCGGCCGCGGCCCGGTCAGCGGACGCTGCGCGCCTGCTCCGCGCTCCACGTGAGGGAGTGCCGCGCCTGGGCCGCCGTGATCCGCGTCACGGCACCGCAGTTCGTGCACTCGTTGACGTACGAGGTCGAGATCGGGAACAGCGGCACGAAGAACAGCGTCAGCTTCGTCGAGCGCTTGACCACTCGCTGCTGGGCGTGGACGCCGCAGTACCCGCACACGAACGCCACGAGGTTGAGGACGGCCTGGGTGGTGCGGGAGCCGAGGAGGAGGAACACCCCACGCAGCGTACGCCGTGGTCAGTGATCCCACGTATGACTGGACAACGAGGTGGTCGTGCGTCCGTCGGTGCCGCTAGGTTGACCGGAACGCCGGGAGACACCGGCACGAGGGGAGACCGGTGGGGGAACCGAGCGCGCTCCGGCCCTGGTGGCGCCGAGCCGTCCGCCGTCGTTCCGTGCTCGGGGTCACCGCGCTGACCGTCGCCGTCCTCGCACTCCTCGCCACGCTCGCGGTCGGGCTCGCGGTACGCGCCCCCACCACCGTCGCGCGGGAGGCCCTGCGCGCGACCCCGGACCGGCTCGCGTCCGTGACCATCGCGGTCGACGGCGACCCGGTCCGCCAGGACGCCGCGTTCCGGGCGCTCGTGCACCGGACCTTCGGCGCCGCACCGGTCGAGGTCGAGCACCACGCCTCCGGCCGACACTCGTCTTGGATCGTCCGGCCGCGCGTCGACGCCGTCCGCGCCGGCGACCTCCGGGCCCTCGCCGAGGGGTTCGCCACCCTGCCCGACGCCGCGGCGCGCCGGTTCGCCGCCGCGGGCGGGACCACGACGCACGGCAGCGCCGCCCGGACCACGACGACGACCGCCGACGCCGTGGTCGCCCTGCACGAGGCCGTGCCCGTGCCGGTCACCGTGCTCGCCGTGGCCGGCGGTGTCGCCCTCACGATGCTCGCGCGGCTCCTCGTCGCGGCCCGCGTCGACGAGGACCGGCTCGTCCGTGCCCGCGGCGGCACCCCCGGCCTGCTCGTCCGGCTCGCGGCACTCGAGGCGCTCGCCGTCGCCGTGCCCGCCGCCCTCGTCGGCGCCGCCGCGGGCCAGGTGCTCCTCGCCGCCCGGTACGGGCCGCCGGCCGCCGTCGCCGAGGTCCTCGTCCCGGTGCTCGGCGTGGTCGCGCTCGCCGTCGGTGCGGCGACGCCGAGTGCGCTGGTGGGCACGGCCTCCCGGCCGATCGTGCGGACGCCGCTCGTCGTCGCGGTCCCGGCGCTCGTGCTCCTCGTCGCGGTGGCCGCGGTCGCCGTCTGGCGGTTCCGGACCGTCGCCAGCCGCCCGGACGGCGTCGACCCGATCGCGGTGGTCGCTCCCGCGGCCGCGGTCACGGCACTCGCCGCCGTCGCCGCGCTCGCGCTCGGGGGGCTCCTCACGCTCGCCGCGCACCTGGCCGCACGTCGGCGCGGCCTCGGCGTGGTGCTCGCCGGGCGACTCGCCGCGCGGGACCTCCGGGTGCACACGCCGGCGGCGACGCTCCTCGTGCTCGCCGTCGCGACCGGGGTGCTCGCGGCGGGCGTCGGAGGCACGTCGGCGGCGTTCCTGACGGCCTCGACCCGCATCGCGCAGGGCGGCGCGCTCCGGGCCACCGTCGGCGGCGGTGTCGCCCTCGACGACCCCGGCGATCTCGTGCCGGCACCGCTGCGCACCACGGCGGCGCTCCGACGCGGGACCGTCCCGGTGCTGCGGTTCACGGGCGGCACCCCGACCGGATCCGCGGCCGTGATCGGCGTGGCGGCCCCGGCGTTGCCCCGGCTCCTCCCGGTCGCGCGCACGGCCTTCGACGCCCCGGGCGCAGCGACGGCGCTCCGGAGCACCCCGGCCGGCGTCGCGCTCGGGCGGGGACGGGTCACCCTCCGGCTGGTGTCGACGTCGGCGGCGCTCGGGCCCCTCGCGACGACCACGGGCGAGTTCGGCGTCCCCGTGAGCACGCCCGTCACAGCGGCCGACCGCGCCGTCCCGATCGCCGTCACCGCCTGGGTCGCGGACGCCCAGGGCGACCTCGCCCCGGTGTCCCTGCACGGCGGGGTCCTGCGGGTCGGCACGACGTCGACCTCGACCGCGGCGGGGTCCCTGCCGACGGGCGGCCCGTGGCACCTCGTCGCGGTCGACCTCGTCGCCCGCCCGACCGCCGACGTGCAGGACGTCCGGATCGCGATCGGGACGCTGCGGGTCGGACCACGGGTCGTGCCGTTGCCCGCGCGGTCGTGGACCACGGCCCCGGCGGCGTTCGGCCAGGGCGTCCTCGCGCGCACGACCGACCCCGGCCGGATCGCCGTCACGGCCCGCGACCTGTCGAGCAGCGTCGCCGGCGGTGACGGCATCCGCCTCATGCCGTCGGCCGGACGACGGGTGCCCGTCGTCGTCAGCGCGCGGCTCGCCCGCGCGGTCGGGCTCCACGTCGGCAGCGCGATGCAGATCACGGGGCCCTGGGCCGGGCTCGACGCCCGCGTCGTCGGCACGGTCCCCGTCGTGCCCGGCACCGACGGCGGTCCGGCCGTGCTCGCCGACCTCGACGCGCTCGACCAGGGCATGCTCGCCCAGGCCCGGCAACCGCAGCGCGTCCAGGAGGTCTGGGCCGCCGACGCCGGACAGCGCGACACCCTCCGCCGCGCGTTCGACGGCCACGTCACGCTCACCACCCCCGCGAGCGACGTGCAGCGCCGGTTCCTCGCGCTCGACACCGACGTGCTCCTGCTCGGGGCGGCCGGAGGGCTCGCGTTCGCGCTCCTCACCCTGGTCGCGGCCGTCGCCGTGTCCGCCCGGGACCGCGTCGGCGAGACGATCGCCCTCCGTGCCGTCGGCGTCCGAGCCGGGACGCAGGGGGCCGTGCGCGCGGCGGCGCCCGCCGTGGTCGTCGTGCACGGACTCGTCGCGGGCGTGCTCGCGGGCGCGCTGACCGCCGCGCTCGTGGTGGCCGGGAGTGCCCGCACGAGCGTGCCGGGTGCGCCGCCCGCGCTGCCGGTCGCGGTCGCGGTCGCGCCGGGACCGATCGCGCTGACGGTCGGCGTCGTGCTCGTCGTCGGGGCCCTCGTCGTGCTCGGGCACGGCGTCGCCGTCACCCGCGGTGCCCGTCGGTCGGGAGGCCGGGGATGAGCGGCCCTCGCGCGATCGGTCGTCCGCACGGGCAGCTGGCACAGCCGTCGCGGCGGCACCTGGTGCTCCGGGGCCTGATCGGTCAGTGGGCCGCACTCGTCGCGGTCGCGGTGCTCGTGGCGGTCGTCACCGCCGCCGGGGCCGCCGCGCCGCGCCTGACGACCGCCCTGCTCGACGCGGACCTCGTGCACACGGTCGACAGCGCGAGTCCGGCCTACCGCGACCTCTCCGGCGCCGTGCAGCCCGACCCCCTGTCGGCGCTCGCACAGCTCGACGCCCAGACGGCGTCCTTCGCGCAGACGTGGACCAGCGTGCCGAGCCTGCTGCAGCGCGTGCGCACGGACGCCCCGCGCGCCGTGCGACGGGTGCTCGACCGGGGGCACGTCGCGGCCTCGGCGGCCGGCGTCGCGCCACCCGGGCGACCGACCCCGAACGGCTTCGCCGCGACCGGCCCCCGCGGCGGCGTGCACGAGCAGACGGCGTACCGGATCCAGACGTCCCCGGAGTTGCGGGCCGCCGGGCGCCTCGTCGCCGGCCACTGGCCACACGTGCAGACGGGCATCGGCGACGGGACCGTCCTGCAGGTCGTCGCGTCCCGCGCCACCGTCCGGGCCATGCACTGGCGCGTCGGCCGGCGCCAGGACCTCGTCGACGTCGGCGGCGACCGGTACCCCGTCCGGCTCGTCGGCGTGTTCGTGCCCCGGCACCCCGGCAGCGGCCTGTGGTCCCAGGACCCGAACCGCCGCACCCCGTCGACCATGTTCCTGCCGGACGGCACCCCGGTCCTCCACGGGTCGGTGTTCGTCGACGCGGCGACCTGGCCGGCGATCGCGCCGGCGATCGGCGGCACGACCGTCCAGGTGTGGTTCGGGTTGCACGTCGACCGCCTCGACGAGGCCTCGGTGCCGGCCGTGCGCCAGGCGCTGACCCGCATGCTCGCCGACCCCACGCCCGTCGACGCGACGAGCGGCGACCAACGCACACTCCTCCTCGGCACGTTCCTGCCGCAGCTCCTCGCCCTGCACGAGGAGCGGGCCGCCGCCTCGGCCGCGGTGCTCGCCCTGAGCGCGACCGGACCGCTCGGCGTCGCCGGGGTCACCCTGCTCCTCGCCGTCACCGGACTGCTGGCGCGACGGCGGGCGGTGCGGGCACTCCTCCGCGACCGCGGGGCGGGTGCCGGCGCCCTGGCCGGCGGTGTGGCCCGGGACCTCGCGGTCGCGAGCGTCCCCGGTGCGGCGCTCGGCGCGCTCGCCGCGGTCCTCGCGATCCCCGTCGGCGGGTGGGACTGGACGCCCGCCGCGCTCGCCGCTGCGGCCGCCCCGCCGGCGCTCGCCGCGGTCGTGGCGCTCGCCGAGGTCCTCGGGCAGCGTCGGCGTCGACCGCTCCTGCCCCGGTTCCGGTGGGTCGCCGAGGCGCTCGTGGTCGCCATGGCCGTCGGGGCGACCGCGGTCGTCGCACAGCGCGCGGCGGCACCGACGGGAGGCGCGCGGCCGGTGGACGCGTTCGTCACGGTCACGCCCCTGCTGCTGGCGGCCGCGCTCGTCGTGCTGCTGCTCCGCGTCCGCCCGCGGTTGGCACGACTGGTGGTCGGGTTGGTCCGACGACGCGGTGCCGCCGCCTTCGTCGGAACGGCCGAGGACGTCCGGAGCGGCCCGACCGCCGGCTGGGTCCTCGCGACGATCGTCGGGGCGACGAGCATCGCGGTGACCGCCGGGGTGGTCGTGACGAGTGCGGCCGCGGTGGACCTCCCGGTCGACGGCCGCACGCGCGGCGTCGACACGCATCCGCTCGTCGGTGGACTCGTGGTGGTCGTGGTCGCCGGCCTCGTGCTGTCCGCGGCGATGACGGCGGCCGCGATCGCCCTGACGGTCGTGAGCGCGGCCCCCGTGCGGCAGCGCCGCGGGGCCATGCTCCGCACGCTCGGGCTCACCGGACGCCAGCGCACGGCCGTGACGCTCTGGGAGCTCGGCCCCCGGGTGTTGCTCGGGCTCGTCGCCGGGGTCGTCCTCGGGCTCGCCGCCGTGGTGGCCGTGGTGCCCGCGATCGTGCCGCGGACTGCCGACCACGCCGTGGCGGTCCTCACGGTGGACCCGCTCGCCACCACCGCGACGGTCGGGCTGCTCGCACTCGCGGCGGTCCTCGCCACGCTCGCCGCGGTCGTCGTCGACCGACGGCGGTCCGGGGTCACCGACGGAAGGGACGACACATGACGATTCGATGCCGCGACCTGGTCCGCGTGTACACGACCGAGGGCGTGGAGGTGCAGGCGCTGCAGGGCCTCGACCTCGACGTCGCGAGCGGGGAGCTCGTCGCACTCGTCGGTGCCTCGGGGTCGGGCAAGTCGACCCTGCTCGGGATCCTGTCCGGGCACGACCGACCGACCGCCGGCAGCGTCACGGTCGCCGGCACGGACCTCACGACGATGCGCGCCCGGGACCACCTGCACTACCGGCGTCGTGTCGTCGGGTTCGTGTGGCAGCAGACCGAGCGGAACCTCGTGCCGTACCTCACGGTCCGCGAGAACGTGTTCCTCGCGATGCAGCTCGGTGGGTCCCGGCAGCGCGAGCGCCGCGCGGCCGAGCTGCTCGAGCTGCTCGGCATCGGTGACCTGACGGAGCGGCTGCCGGCCGAGGTCTCGGGCGGACAGCGGCAGCGCGCGGCGATCGCGGTCGGACTGGCGAACGCACCCGCCGTGCTGCTCGCCGACGAGCCGACGGGCGAGCTCGACGAGGCCACGAGCGCCGACGTGCTCGAGACGATCCGCACGGTGAACCGGGAGCTCGGCACGACGACGCTCATCGTGACGCACGACCCGGCGGTGGCGGACCACGTCGAGCGCACCGTGCGCATCCGCGACGGGAGGACCGCGACCGAGGTCCTGCGCGGCGACCGGCTCATCGGGGCGGCGGGCGCGTCCGGTGCGCAGGAGTACACGGTGGTCGACGCGGTGGGGCGCCTGCAGCTGCCGCAGGAGTACGTCGAGACGCTGGGCCTCCGCGACCGCGTCCGGGTGCTCCTGCGCCCCGACCACGTGGGCGTCTACCGCGCCGAGGGCCCCGACGACATGACGGACGAGGGGACCCGCGCATGACGGACACGACGAGCGGGCGCCGCGCGGCGGCGACGCGGACCGAGACCCCGGTCGTCCGCGCTCGGGGTCTCACCCGCCTGTACCGCGACGGCCGGCAGCGCGTGCGGGGCTGCGAGGACGTCTCGCTCGACGTGGCGCCCGGCGAACTCGTCGTCCTGCGCGGGCGGTCGGGGGCGGGCAAGTCGACGCTCCTCCGGCTCCTCGGCGGTCTCGACCGCCCGACGTCGGGGACCGTCACGGTCGCCGGGCGCGAGCTCACCACGGCGACCGAGGACGAGCTCGTCGAGGTGCGGCGACGGGACGTCGCGTTCGTGTTCCAGGACTTCGGGCTGCTGCCGACGCTCTCGGCCGCCGAGAACGTCGAGATCCCGCTCCGGATCGACCGCACGCCCGTCGCGGAGCGCACCGCACGGGTCGCCGCGACCCTCGAGGCCGTCGGTCTCAGCCGTCACGGGCACCAGCGCCCGACGGAGCTGTCCGGTGGACAGCAGCAGCGCGTCGCGATCGCCCGCGCGATCGTGACGCCGCACCGGGTCCTGTTCGCGGACGAGCCGACCGGTCAGCTCGACAGCGTCACGGCCGACCAGGTGATGCGGCTGCTCGTGACGCTCGCCCACGAGCGCGACGTCGCGGTCGTCGTGTCGACGCACGACCCGCTCATCATGGCCCAGGCGGACCGGGTCGTGGAACTCCGGGACGGCCGGGTGGTGGGCGAGCACGCGGGCGGCGCCACCGGTGTGGAGGCCTGATTCCGGATCCCGCGTCGGCGGCGGAGTACGACATCCCGGGAATGCGACCGCCCGCGCTGCCCCGCGGTACCGTTCCGGCGCTCGGGGCGGTGAGCCCCCGGTCCGGGAGCGCACGTGGTCCCGGCACCACGACGTGGAGGGCAGATGGGGCGCCAGGCACAGCGACGACACCGGACGGTACGACGACGGACCCGGGGACGCCGACGCAGCGCGGTCGGCGCCGCGCTGCTCGTGGGCGCGATGGCCGCGATCGCGGTGCCGGACGTCGCCGCCGCAGCACCCGTGCCGCTGACACCCGCGGTCGGGATCGACGACCCGCCGCCCGTGCTGACCGCCGACGGCGTGGTCGGCGCTCGGCTGCTCACGCAGGACGGCGCCGCGGTCCCCGACCGACCGACCAGTGCGATGCCGTCGGGCCACTCCGTGTCCGAGTTCGCGTTCCGGGAGCCCGCCGCGGACCGTCGTGCGGTGCTGCCGAGCGCGGCGACCGGACGGTTCACGATGACGACCGACGGCGCTCCCGACGGGTGGAGCGCGGTCCACACCCCGGCGTCCGGCGGCGTGTTCGACGGCGGCGAGGAACAGCCGCCGACCGGGAGGGTCCACTCGGACCTCTGGGTCAGCGCCGCGAACCCGGGCACCTGGACCTGGACGCTCGACTTCTCGTCGCTGCGCGGCGGTGCCCTGCCGACCGGCACGGTGCTGTTCGTCCACGACGTCGACATCTGCGGGAGCGCTGACCGCGAGTCCGTGCGGTTCGCCGGGCCGACGGGGCGGTGGCTCCGCTACGAGGCCGACACCGGTGCGGGCGGTCCGGCGGCGGTCACCGAGGACACCGCGGCCGGCCGGTACGACGTCACGGCGACCTGCCCGACATGGCACACCGGCGTGACGCAGACGTTCCGCACGACGACCCCGGTGGACCACCTGACGGTCACGGCGACGGGTGCGGAGCCCGGCACGACCCCGAACTCGGGGCTGTTCTGGGGCATGCAGCTCCCGGTGGACGGGGCTCGGCCGGCGCTCGACGTCACGACACGCACCGAGGGGCGGGACGTCGACGCGGCGCCGGGCCCGCGGGTGCCCGAAGGGCAGCGACTCCGGCGCGAGACCGTCGTGCGGAACACCGGGAACACGGTGCTGACGGACGTCCGGGTCACGGACGAACACGTCGACCGGCAGGGGCTGGCATGCGCGGGTGGGGCGGCCACCGTCCCCGTGCTCGAACCCGGGGCGTCGGTGGCCTGCACCGGCACCGTCCGGGCCGCCGCGGGGACGACGGCGAGCGGGGTGTCGGCCACGGGGACGCCCGCCCGGACCGACCGGACGCCACTCGTCGGGGTGCTCGCGCCGACCGCCTCCGACCGGACGTGGTGGACCGGGACGACCACGGGCTCCGGCGGTGGTGACGGCGACGGCGGGTCGGGTGCCAGCACCGGCCAGGGCACGGACCCCCGGCCTCTGCCGGCCACGCGCATCGAGACGGGCGGCGCGGTCGCGGGTCAGCCCGGACGGGACCGGGTGAGCACGGCTGGCACGGCGGCGGGTGCCATGGGTCTCGCTGCCGTCCTCGTCGCGGTGACCATCGCCACCTCGGCCGTTCGACGCCGCGGATGACCGCCGGCACGGACGGGCCGCCGCCACCGCCGGTCCCGCCTCGACCGCGGACGATCCTGCCCCTCCGCGTCGTCCTGCCGACGGCATCCGTCATCGTGGCCGGTGGGTGCCTCGCGGCCCTCTTCGGGTCACCCGGCGCGGGTGCCGCAGGTCCGTCCGCATCGAGCTCGGCCTCGGATCCGGCCTCGACCGGGTCGGTCAGCGGGCGGGACCTCGACGGACGGCCGGTCCGCGTGGACCCCGGGGCCTCGCCGCTCCCGGCCGCGTCGGCCGAGGCCTCGATCGGCGTGCGGCTCCGGGTCCCCTCGGTCGGCCTCGACGTGCCCGTCGGCGCCGTGAGCGCGGTGGACGGCGTGGTCGTGCCTCCCGGCTTCCGGTCCGCCTACTGGGTGCGGGACCGGGGGAGGCCCGTCGAGGACGCCGAACGAGGGACGGTCGTGCTCGTCATGCACGCGCTCGGCGGCGGGGGTCGCGCGCCGGGCAACGCGATCGTCCGCGAGGACGGCACCGTGCGCGTGCGCGCCGGTGACGAGGTCCGTGTGGGCGACCACCGGTACCGGGTGGAGGCCTCGCGCACGGTGCGGAAGTCGGGACTCGCCGCCGATGCACTGTGGAGCGACGAGCCCGGGCGGTTGCTCGTCGTCACATGCCTGCCGAGCCCGGACGGGAGCGCCGCGACCCGCAACGTCGTCGTGGCGGCGCGGCTCGTGCCGGACGGCTCCTGACGACGCTCACACGGCGGCGATCCGTCGGAGGACCGGTCGAGACGCCCACAGCCAGCCGCGGAGCAGCAGGCGGAGGGTCCGGCGTCGGAGCCCACCGCGCACGCGAGGCGCCCGGCGGGCGTGCGGGGGCAACGCCTCCGACAGCGTCAGCTGCGCGACGGGGACCACGTGGGCGGCGCGCAGATCGGTCCGCGCCGGCGGCGTCAGGCCCCGGGTCCGGTACCAGGCGTCGTCGTCCTCTCCTTCGTGCCCGAAGACCGCCGGGTCCACGCCCGTCGAGCGGACCATCGCCCGGTGCCCGGCCTGGTGCAGCGACCGGTACTGGTAGTGGTGCAGGCGGATCCGCGCGCGTGCCGGTCGTCGGAGGTCGAGCGGCCACTCCGACCCGGCGGGCCAGGTCGTGATGGGGGTGTGCCGGACGAACCGCACCTCGGAGTGGTTGCACGTGAACCACCGGACGTCCCGCCAGGACGCCCGGGCATCGCCGTCGCGGAGGAGCCGCGCGTGGTCGTCCTCGGTCAGGTAGTGCTGGAACGACGCGCTCATCACGTGGTCGGCGGTGGGCTCGACGGCACGGAGGAACGTCCGCGGGTCGTCGACGTAGAACTCGTCGGCGTCGAGCCGGCACCACCAGTCGCCCGGCTCGGCGCGCGCCACGGCCTCGGTGTAGAGCCACTGCCGGAGCCAGTCACGGTAGGTGCCGAGGAACCGCCCCCACACGACGACGGGCTCGAGCTCGTCCGCCAGGGCGAGCACGGCCTCCCAGGTGCCGTCCGTGCTGCCGTTGTCCATGACGTGGATCGCGTCGGCCCACGTGGCTGCGGCGCGGAGGACGTCGCCGACGATGTCGACCTCGTCCTTGACGGTCATGAGGGCGATGATCTGCATGGTTCCTCCGGTGGCGCCGGGCGTCGGCCCGGTCATCCCACCGGCACCGCGGCCCGCCCGGGTCCACGCGACCACGGGCGGTGCGCCTCCTGCCGCCTCCGGTTCACCTCCGTCATCGCCCGCAGCGACGGGGTCAGCCGCCGACGGTCGACTCGCGGATCACCAGGGTCGGCTGCACGGCGAGCCGCCGTTCCGGTGTGTCACCGTCGATGAGCGCGAGGAGCGCGCGGCCGGCCTGCCGACCGAGCTCCTCGAGCCGCAGGTTGACGGTGGTCAGGGGCGGGCGGCTCGCGAGGGCCATGACGTCCCAGTCGTCGAAGCCGGTCACCGCGACATCGTGCGGCACCGAGCGTCCGAGTTCCCGGAGGCGGTCGCACACGCCGCGGGCGATCTGGTCGCTCCCGCAGGCGATCGCGTCGAGGTCGGCGCCACCGTGCACGAGCAGGTCGACGGCCTGACGGCCCCAGCGCTCGGACCACTCGCCGTAGAGCGGTTGCCCGACGAGGCGGTCCCCGAGCCGGGCCTGCGCGGACTCCGCGCGTCGGTGGGCCGCCGAGTGGTGCTGCGGGCCGGTGACGTACGCGACGCGACGGCGGCCGATCGCGACGAGGTGGTCCGCGAGCAGTGCCGCACCCGCGGCGTCGTCGAGGGTGATCGAGACGTCGTCCGGACTGGTCGAGGGCGTGAACGCGTAGACGACGGGCATGTCGACGCGGATCGGGGGTCTGGCCTCGGCGCTCCGTCCGGTGACGATGACACCGTCGACGCGGCGGGACGACAGGGACCGCACGTAGTGGTTCTCGCGGACGATGTCGTCCCGGGTGTCGCACATGAGCACGGCCATCTGCCCGGCGCTCAGGACGTCCTCGGCGCCGAGCATCACCGGGATGCTGAAGCGGCCGAACGAGTCCGTCGTGATCATGCCGACCGTGTAACTCCGGCCCGACGACAGGGCACGGCCGCGGGCGTCGACGACGAACCCGAGTTTCGCGGCGGCGGCTCGCACGCGCTCGCGGGTCTCCTGTCGGAGCTGACCGGTGTCGTTGAGCGCCTTCGAGGCCGTCCCGATCGACACCCCGGCCAGCGCGGCCACGTCGGTGATGCGCACGGTGCCGGCTCCGCTCGCGCGGCTGGTCGTCTCGCTCGTCACGGCGTCGTCCTCTCCGTCCGCACGCCGGGGTCGTCCGGTCCCCGGTCGGTCGGAGCGCTCGGCCCCGACCGGATCCTCGTCATCATAGAACCCTCACGGAAACAGGCTTGCGCAGCGCGGCACAACGGTCCTACTGTGACCGCAGAAACCGTTTTCTGGTTTTGCCGAGGCACGATCGCCGCGGTGACACCGGGAAGTTGCCCGGGGCAGCGTCGCCCTCCACGTCGGCGTCGCCTGTCCCTCCACATCGGGGAGTCACGCACCATGACCGCAACCGCACCGTCCGCCGTCGGCACCGCCGGCCAGCCGCGGACCGCCGAACCCGTCCGCCCCTCCGGGGACGCCCGGGTCGCGCTCCGCCCCCTCGCGCCCGACGCGGCGCGGATCACCGGGGGCTTCTGGGCCCTCCGCCAGGACCGCAACGGACGCGACGCGATCCGCTCCGGGTACGAGCAGCTCGAGACCGCCGGGAACTTCCGCAACCTCCGCATCGCCGCCGGCGTCGAGGAGGGCGAGGCCGTCGGACCGATCTTCATGGACTCCGACGTCTACAAGTGGCTCGAGGCCGTCGCCTGGGAGTACGGCCGGCAGCCCGCCGACGACCTCCTCGAGCTCCAGCGGCAGGTGACCGACCTGGTCGCCCGCGCGCAGGCGGAGGACGGCTACATCGACTCGGTCCAGCAGGTCCGGTACCACGACCAGGGTCGCTACCACGACCTCCCGTGGAGCCACGAGATGTACTGCGCGGGCCACCTGTTCCAGGCCGCCGTGGCGCAGTCGCGGGCGACCGGTGACACCGCCCTGCTCGACGTCGCGATCAAGCTCGCCGACCACCTCGTCCGCACGTTCGGCGAGGACAAGCGCCACGACGTCGACGGCCACCCGGTCGTCGAGATGGGCCTCGTCGAGCTCTACCGCGAGACGGGCCGCCGTGAGTACCTCGACCTGGCCCACTACTTCGTCGACGCCCGCGGCCACGGCCTCATCGAGCGCTACGGCAAGGAGCCGACGTACTTCTCGGACCGGGTGCCGGTGCGCGAGGCCGAGACGGTCGAGGGCCACGCGGTCCGCGCCGTGTACCTGGCGTCGGGTGCCGTCGACGTCGCGATCGAGACCGGTGACACCGAGCTCATCGAGGCGAGCGAGCGGCAGTTCGCCTCGATGATGGCGACGAAGGCGTACATCACGGGCGGCCTCGGGTCCCGCTGGGACATGGAGGCGTTCGGCGACCCGTACGAGCTCCCCACCGACCGCGGGTACTCCGAGACCTGCGCGGCCATCGGCGGTGTCCAGTGGGCGTGGCGGCTGCTGCTCGCGACCGGCAAGCCCGTGTACGCGGACGCCATCGAGCGCCTCCTGTACAACGCGTTCATCGCCGGGGTCTCGCTCGCCGGGACCGAGTACTTCTACGTCAACCCGCTCCAGCTCCGCGACCGGGCACACCAGGACGAGAACCGGTCCCCGGCGCACGGCCGCCGCGGCTGGTTCGACTGCGCGTGCTGCCCGCCGAACATCATGCGGACGTTCGCGAGCCTGGACGGCTACGTCGCCACCCAGAGCGGTGAGGGCCTCCAGCTGCACCAGTACGCCACGGGCGACTACGCGGGGGAGCGCGGTGCCGTCCACGTCGAGACCACCTCCCCGTGGGACGGCACGGTGACCGTCACGGTGACCGAGAGCACGGGCGAGTGGTCCCTCGACCTGCGCGTGCCGGACTGGTCCGACGCGACGACGGTCACGGTCGGCGGCGAAGCGGTCGAGGGCGTGCAGGCCGGTCAGCCGGTCCGCGTCACCCGGGAGTTCGCGGTCGGCGACGAGGTCACGGTCACGTTCGACATGTCCGTGCACCTCTACGAGGCCGACGCCCGCATCGACGCGAGCCGCGGGCAGGTCGCGATCGAGCGCGGTCCGCTCGTGTTCGCGGTCGAGCAGGCCGACCAGGACGGGTTCCGCGTGGACGACGTGCTCGTCGACGTCGATGCCGCGATCGACGCCGAGTACCGCGCCGACCTCCTCGACGGCATCACCGTCCTGCACCTGCAGGGGCAGGCCCCGGCCGAGCACGCCGAAGCCGCGTGGCCGTACCGGCGGATCGGTGGAGGCGCGACGACCGTGGCGGAGCCGGCCCCGGCCCTCCAAGCCGTCACCATCACCGCGATCCCGTACTACGCCTGGGCCAACCGCGGCGTCGACGCGATGCGCGTCTGGCTCCCCCAGGCCCGGTGACCCATGGACCGCAGGACGTTCCTGGCGGGGTCGGTGCTCGGCGGCGCGGCGTTCGCGCTCGCCGGGTGCTCCGGATCACTCCCCGCGATCAGCTCCTCGGACGCCGGCTTCGGCGGCAAGGCGACCGGCACCGTGCAGGTGTGGTGCCGTGCCGCCACCCAGGCCGGGCTCACGGCCACGGTCGCCGACTTCAACCGTGACCACCCGGACCTCCACGTCGACCTGACGCCCGTCCCCGACGCGCAGTACGTCACGAAGCTCGCCACCGCCATCCGTGGTGGCGAGCCGCCGGACGTGGTCGACGTGGACGACATCAACTCGATGCTGTTCATCTTCCGCGACGCGTTCGCCGACCTCACCTCGGCGGTCAAGGGGCTCGACTACTTCGACCAGCTCTCGACCGGGCACCTGCACCTGCTCGAGCGCGGCGGCAGGTACTACGGCCTGCCGTACCTGGCGGACAACTCGATGCTGTACCTCAACACCGAGCTGTTCGACCGGGCCGGCCTCGACCCGACCGAGAGCACGAAGGACTTCGACGGGCTCCTCGACGCGGCGAAGAAGATCCGGGCACTCGGTGACGACGTCTACGGGTGGTCGATCGCCGGGAACTCCCCGGGCATCCTCGGCTTCGTCGTCCAGCCGCACATCTGGGCGACGGGCACCGACATGATGCTCGGCGCGGTCGGCAAGCAGCACGGCCACATCACCGGGAACGACGGGCTCGAACAGACGCTCGAGTTCTACCGTCAGCTGTGGAAGGACGGCCTCATGTCCCGCAACGCGTTCTCGGACGCGGGCACGACCTGGGGTGCGGACTTCCGCGCGGGGACCGTGGGCATCATGCCGACGAACTACGGCAGCACCTGGAACGCCTCGACGAAGAGCATGCAGAAGAAGATGGCGACCGCGCTCATCCCCGGGCCGACCGGTGGCCGCGCGTTCTTCGACGGCGGTGACAACATGTGCATCCCGAACGGTGCGTCGAACCCGAACGGCGGGTGGGCGTTCATGCAGTACGCCAACTCGCTCAAGCCGCAGCAGAACCTGCCCACCGGCGGGTACTTCCCCACCCGGGGGGACGCGGCGACCGCCGAGTACCGGCGGAAGTTCCCGCTCGCCTCGCGCCCGCTCGACAACCTCGACAAGGGCTACGCGCCGCAGACCCTGGCGTACAACCTGCTCGTGAACCAGCCCTCGGCACCGTTCTTCACGATGTTCCGCACCGCGGTGTTCGGCGCCGGGGTGCAGCAGGCACTGCGGGCCGCGGCGCCCGAGTACGACCGGATCCTCGACCAGGCCCAGGCCTGACCCCGCACGCAGACACCATCCGTGACCGCCGAGCGGTCGACCCAGGACCGTACAGCGGTCGTCCGACCGCGCCGCGGTCACCAGCACAGAGAGGTGCAACGATGTCGTCACTGACAGGGACCCGACGGGTCCCGGTGTCGCAGCGGACGGAGCGACGGAGTCCCCGTCCCCGGAACTCGCTCACCCATCCACCGGCCGCCGGGCTCGCGCTCGTCACGCCCGCGATGCTGTTCGTCGGCGTGTTCGTGCTCGTCCCGCTCGTCTTCGCGGTCTACATCTCGTTGACGAACTGGCCGCTCATCGGCGCCTACCGGTTCATCGGGCTCGAGAACTACGCCAACCTGTTCCAGGACCCGGCGTTCGTCCACGCGATCGGCTACACGCTGCTGTACACCGCGATCGTGACGGTGCCGATCCTGGCGCTCGGGTACTTCCTCGCGGTGCTCATCCGGGCGCGGCGCAAGGGGTCCACCGTGCTCCGGACGATCTTCTTCCTGCCGTACGTCGTGGGCCTGACCACCCTGAGCTTCATGCTCGTCCTCGAGGCGCAGCCGAACTCGGGCGCCGTCAACCTGGTCCTCAAGGCGCTCCACGTCACCGACGGGACGACCGCCTGGCTCGTCAACGCGCCGCTCGCCACGTTGCTCATCTGCGTGCTCGTCGTCTGGGCCGTGTCCGGGCTGACGATGGTGCTCATCATGTCGGCCATGCAGGGCATCCCCGACGAGGTCTACGAGTCGGCCGCCCTCGAGGGGGCGTCCTGGTGGCAGCAGGAGCGGCTCATCACCATGCCGATGATCCGGTCCACGCTCGCGCTCAGCGTCATCATCTCGGTGATCGGCTCGCTGCTCGCGTTCAACCAGTTCTTCATCCTGACCCAGGGCGGGCCGGGCACCGCGACGACCACGATCGTCAACTACATCTACGACCGCGGGTTCGTGAACCTCCAGCTCGGCGCGGCGACCGCGGAGTCCATCGCGCTCGTCGTCGTGACGGGTGCGGTGACCGCATTCCAGTTCTGGGCGCTCCGCGAGCGCGACTGAGGAGACGACGACATGAGCACGACGAGCACCAGCCGAGCCGCGGGCCTCGCCCTCGCACCCGAGATCGCCCCGGACGTCGTCCCCGGACGCCGCGGCGGTCGACACCACCAGGGGAGCGTCGCCCACCCCCGCGACACCCGGGTGAAGCGCACGCTGTACGTCATCGCCGGGGTCGGGTCCGCCCTGGTCTTCGGGGTCCCCCTGCTGTGGGCGATCCTCCGGGCGTTCCAACCGGAGACGGTGATCACGGCCCCGCCGACGTGGTCGACCTTCTTCCACCTCGAGATGGCGAACTTCCGGACGATCCTCGGGCCGGGGTCGCACCTGCTCCAGGGCCTCGTGAACTCGCTCGTCGTCGCGATCTCGGCGTCGGTCCTGACGGCCGTGATCGCGACCCTCGCCGGCTACGGCTTCGCGCGGTTCCGGTTCCCCGGCGCCAAGTGGGTGTTCGGCCTCATCCTGCTGACGATGATGGTGCCGTTCCAGGCGATCCTCACCCCGCTGTACCTCGAGCTCAACGCCATGAAGCTCACGAACTCGCTGTTCGGGCTCGTGCTCTTCTACGTCACGGTGAACCTGCCGTTCGGCGTGTTCGTGATGCGCAACGCGTTCGAGGCGATCCCCACCGAGCTCGAGGACTCGGCGTTCGTCGACGGCGCCTCCCGGACCCGGCTCATCCTGTCGGTGCTCCGGCCGCTCCTCATGCCCGGCGCGGCGACCGCGGCGCTGTACACGTTCCTCGTCTCGTGGACCGAGTTCCTCGGTGCACTGACGTTCCTGACCAAGGACTCGCTGTACACGCTGCCGGTCGCGCTGCTCAACCTGCAGACCGGGGCGTACGGACAGGTCGACTACGGCTCGCTCGCCGCGGGTGCCGTCGTCGCGATGATCCCCTGCATCGCCCTGTACATCGGGCTGCAGCGGTTCTACGTCGCCGGCCTGTCGTCGGGCGCGATCAAGGGGTGACGCCCCGGCCGGGAGGCACCGCTCCGGTCGCCGACGTCGGTGACCGGTGGCGTGCCTCCCGGCCGCCGGACCGGGGGTACCTTGATGTCGAGACACCGCGACAGGGCGGGCACGAACGAGGGAGTCGACGCCGGCATGGCCCAGATCATCTACACGCTGACCGACGAGTCCCCGCGGATGGCGACGGCGTCGCTGCTGCCCGTCGTCCAGGCGTTCGCCGGGGTCGCGGGCATCGACGTCACGACCCGCGACATCTCCCTCGCCGGACGCATCCTCGCCCAGTTCCCGGAGCGTCTCACCGCCGAGCAGCGGGTGCCCGACGCGCTCGCCGAGCTCGGGGCCCTGGCCGACCGCCCCGAGGCGAACATCGTCAAGCTGCCGAACATCTCGGCGTCCGTCCCACAGCTCAAGGCCGCGATCCGCGAGCTCCGCGAGCAGGGCCACGACCTGCCGGAGTACCCGGACGCACCGACGACCGACGAGGAGCGCGACGTCCGCGCCCGGTACGACAAGGTCAAGGGCAGTGCCGTGAACCCCGTGCTGCGCCAGGGGAACTCCGACCGCCGGGCACCCGCGTCCGTCAAGCAGTACGCCCGCAACCACCCGCACAGCATGGGAGCCTGGAGCCCCGAGTCCGCCACCGAGGTCGCGACGATGTCCAGCGGGGACTTCCGGTCGAACGAGCAGAGCGTCGTCGTGCCCGCGGCCGACAGCCTCCGCATCGTGTTCACCGGGGACGACGGCTCCGAGCAGGTCCTGCGGGACGCCGTGCGCGTCACCCCGGGCGAGGTCGTCGACGCCACGGTCATGCACGTCGCGGACCTCCGGGCGTTCCTCGCCGACCAGGTGGCCCGAGCGCAGGAGGCAGGGGTCCTGTTCTCCGTGCACCTCAAGGCGACCATGATGAAGGTCTCGGACCCCATCGTCTTCGGCGAGGTCGTCCGGGTGTTCTTCGCCGACGTGTTCGACCGGTACGGCGACGCGCTCGCGGCCGCGGGCCTCCGCGCCGACGACGGCCTGGCGGCGCTGTTCGCCGGGCTCGAGCAGCTGTCGGACGGCGCGGAGATCCGCGCCGCGTTCGACGCCGCGCTCGCCGCGGGGCCGGCGCTCGCCATGGTCGACAGCGCCAAGGGCGTCACGAACCTGCACGTGCCGAGCGACGTCATCGTCGACGCCTCGATGCCTGCGATGATCCGTGCGTCGGGCCACATGTGGGGTCCGGACGGCGAGCCCCACGACACCCTCGCGGTGATCCCCGACTCGAGCTACGCGGGTGTCTACGCGGCGACCATCGAGGACTGCAAGACGAACGGCGCGCTCGACCCCGCGATCATGGGGTCGGTGCCGAACGTCGGGCTCATGGCGATGGCGGCCGAGGAGTACGGGTCCCACGACAAGACGTTCCGGATCCCGACCCACGGTGTCGTGCGGGTCCTCGACGGCTCGGGCGCGACGCTGCTCGAACACCCGGTCGGGGCCGGGGACATCTGGCGGGCCTGCCAGACGAAGGACGCCGCGATCCGTGACTGGGTCGGTCTCGCCGTCACCCGCGCGCGAGCGACCGGCACCCCGGCGGTCTTCTGGCTCGACGACACCCGCGCGCACGACCGCGTCCTCATCGACCTCGTCCACCGGTACCTCGCCGACCACGACACCGAGGGGCTGCGGATCGAGGTGATGTCCCCGGTCGACGCCACCCGGTTCTCGCTCGAGCGCATCCGCCGCGGCGAGGACACGATCTCGGTCACCGGCAACGTGCTCCGCGACTACCTGACGGACCTGTTCCCGATCCTCGAGGTCGGCACCTCCGCCAAGATGCTGTCGGTCGTGCCCCTGCTCGCGGGTGGTGGCCTGTTCGAGACGGGTGCCGGCGGCTCCGCCCCCAAGCTCCTGCAGCAGCTCCTGACCGAGGGGTTCCTGAGCTGGGACAGCCTCGGCGAGTTCCTGGCGCTCGCGGTCGCCTTCGAGCAGTTCGCAGCCGTCGCCCAGGAGCCCCGCGCGCAGGTCCTCGCGGACACGCTCGACCGCGCCACCGGCCGGTTCCTCGAGGAGAACCGATCGCCCGGACAGGTCGTGGGCGAGCTCGACACCCGGGGCAGCCACTTCTACCTCGCGGCGTACTGGGCGGACGAGCTCGCGCGGCAGACCGACGATCCCGCCCTCGCCGAGGCGTTCACCGCCCTCGCCGCGACCCTCCGGGACCAGGAGTCCGTGATCGTGGCGGAGCTCGCCGCGGTGCAGGGCCGACCGTCGGACCTCGGCGGGTACTACCGGCCCGACCCGGACGCCGCCGCCGCGGTCATGCGCCCGTCGGCGACGTTCACCGCCGCCGTCGACGCGCTCGTCGGCTGACCGACACGCTGCGCGGCGGGTGCAGGCTCGGACCATGACCGACGTCGAACGTCCCGGCGCCCAGGAGTGGGTGCCCGAGCACCCCGACCTGACCGCGCTCCGTGCGGCCGCCCCCGCATGCCACGGATGTGAGCTCCATCGGGAGGGCACACAGGTGGTGTTCTCCGCAGGGAGTGCGGAAGCCCGGATCATGCTGGTCGGGGAGCAGCCCGGCGACCAGGAGGACCGCGCGGGGGAACCGTTCGTCGGGCCGGCCGGGCGCTTGCTCGCGAGTGCGGTCGAGCGCGCCGGGATCGACCGGAGCACCGTGTACGTCACGAACGCGGTGAAGCACTTCCACCACGAGCAGCGGGGGAAGCGCCGGATCCACCAGAAGCCGTCGGTGGCGCACGTCGTCGCGTGTCACCCGTGGCTCGAGGCCGAACTCGCCGTGGTGCGCCCCGAGGTCGTCGTCGCACTCGGGGCGACCGCTGCGCGATCCGTGCTCGGCCGCAGCGTGACCATCGGACGCGAGCGCGGACGCCTCCAGGAACTCGACGACGGCTCGCGCCTCCTCGTGACCACCCATCCGTCGGCCCTGCTCCGCATGCCCGACGAGGACGCCCGCCACGCTGCGTTCGACGAGCTCGTCGCCGACCTCCGGACCGCTGCAGGGGCGCTGCGGTGAGCGCGCCGTCGCTCCCCGGGATGCCGTGATGCGTGCCACGTCCGTGGTCGTGGTCGGCGGCGGGGTGCTCGGCGCCTCGACGGCCGCGCACCTCGTCCGCCTCGGCGCCGCCGTCACGCTCGTCACGGAGGCCGGTCCCGCGTCCGGCGCGTCCGGTCGCTCCCTGTCCTGGCTCAACTCGGCGGGAGCGCGGAGCGACGCGTACCACCGGCTGCGCACGATCGGGATCGACCGCTACCGCACCGTCCAGCAGCGGCTGGACCGCCACGACGTCGTGCGGTTCGACGGCGGCCTGACCTGGGCCGCTCCCGGAGAGTCGTACCGGGAGCGTCACGAGCACGAGCTCCGCATCGGTTACGACTCCGTGTGGATGTCGCGCGAGGACGTCGCCCGGCACGTGCCCGGAGTTGATCCGGCGGCCGTGCATCCGGAAGGCGCCGTCCTCAACCCCGGCGAGGGGTGGGTCGACCTCGCGCTCCTCGTCGACCACCTGCTCGCCGAGGTCGTGGCCGCGGGCGGAACGGTGCGCACCGGAGCCGGACGGAGCCTCCCGACCGTCCGCGACGGCCGGGTGACCGGCGTCACCACGGCGAGTGGAGAGCACCTCCCGACCGACGCCGTCGTGCTCGCGACCGGTCCCTCCGTGCCGCGGGACCTCGCCACGCTCGGCGTCACCATGCCCGACCAGACCCCGATCGCACTCCTCGTCCGGAGCGAACCCGTCGCGACGCCGCTCCGCGTGGTGCTCAACACACCCCGGGTCGCGGTGCGCCCGGCACCCGGCGGCTCCCTCGTGTTCGACGCCGGCTGGAGTGAGCGCGAGGTCCGCGTGCTCGATGACGGCCGGTACGACGTGCGGGACTCGACCGTCGCGGGGTTGGTGGCCGAGGCGCGCGCCGTCCTGGCCGGGCATCCCGTGCTCACCGTCGCTGGCGTCGGGGTGGGCCCCAAGCCGATCCCTGCCGACGGCGACCCGGTGGCTGGTGCCGTCGACGGCATCACGGGCCTGCACGTGCTCTTCACCCACAGCGGCGCCACGCTCGGCCTCGTGCTCGGTGAACTCACCGCCTGGGAGGTCGTGCACGACGCCGCGCATCCGTTGCTCGCGGACTTCCGCCCCTCGCGGTTCGTGACCGCTGGGGGATGACGGGCGTCGGTGCCGTGGGTGTCATCGGTGGCGGTGGCGGTGGCGGTGGCGGTGGCGGTGGCGGTGGCGGTGGCGGCGAGGCCCGCGTGGCCGCCGGCGACGAGTTCTGCGTGGCCGCGGGTCAGCGGCGCGGGCGGGGCGTCCCCAGCAGCGCCGTGAGGAGCAGCCACACGAGCAGGCCCGCGCCCGTGAGCACCGCGCCGAGGGCCACGAGCGTCCAGTAGCCGCTGAGCACCGTCTGCGGCTGCGTGATCGCCGACGGCCACCAGTCGCTCAGACCCGCGATCTGCGCGGGGAACGGGTCGAGGCCGAACAGCGCCAGACCGGCGAGCAGCAGCAGCACGCCGACCAGGGCGACGGCACCCCGTCGGTACGTCCGGAAGCCCCGGATCGTGGCGGCGACCACCCCGAGGATCCCGACGACGGCGAGCCCGAACGCGATCTGCGGGACGGGCGTCACGGCGAGGGTGAACCATGCGACGACGGCGTACGGCACGACGAGCAGCCCGCCCGCACGCGCCCACTGCTTCGGACGGCGCCATTCCTCGTACACCCGGGGCACCGTAGCGGGCGTGCCAGGACGGTCGCTGGGACCGTGCCCGCAGGGTGCTGCCGGTGCTGCCGGTGCTCCCGATGCCCGGGAACCGGAGCGCGGCTAGCATCGTCCGGTGCACGTGCCAGACGCCGAGATCGACGTCGACGAGGCACTGGTGCGACGACTCCTGCTCGACCAGCACCCCGATCTCGCCGGCCTGCCGCTGCGACCCCTCGCCGAGGGTTGGGACAACGTCGTGCTGCGGCTCGGCGACGAGCTGCTCGTCCGGGTGCCGCGGCGCGAGGCCGCCGCGCACCTCGTCGAGCACGAGCAGCGGTGGCTCCCCGGCATCGCCGCGCGCGTCCGACACGTCGTCGCCGTGCCCGAGCCCGTGCGCATCGGTCGGCCGTCCGCGGTGTTCCCCTGGTCGTGGACGGTCACCCGGTGGGTCGCCGGTCGCCCGGCTGGAGCATCGACGGACCTCCCCCGCGACGCACCGGAGACGCTCGCCGCGTTCCTCCGAGCCCTGCACGTCACCGCGCCGGAGGACGCGCTGCACAACCCAGTGCGCGGTGGCCCGCTCAACGGACGCACGACGGCGGTGGCGCGACGACTGCGGTCGGGACGCATCCCGCGCACCGCCGACCTGGAGCGCTCGTGGACGCAGGTCGCCGCCGCCCCCGCCTGGCAGGGGCCGGCGCTCTGGCTCCACGGCGATCTGCACCCGTTCAACATCGTGGTCGACGACCATGCGCTCGTCGCGGTGGTGGACTTCGGTGACCTGACCGCAGGGGATCCGGCCACCGACCTCGCGACGGCATGGCTCACGTTCGGCCGGGAGGCCCGGCAGCGATTCCGCGCTGCCCTCGCGCCCGACGACGACACGTGGACGCGCGCCCGCGGGTGGGCGATGTCGATCGCGACCGCGCTCGCCGCCTCGCCCGACGGCTCGGACCAACGGGCCGCAGGGCTCCGTGCGCTCGAGGCCGTGCTCGACGACTGACGCCGTGCCGGACCCTCGCGAGCCCGGGCCGGACCGACCCGGAGCCGTGCCGGAGCACCGCGGGAAACGGGGGTATCGCCCTCCGAGGAGAACGGGACTACCGTGACCCCACACCGTTCCGTGCCACCGATCCGGAGGGACCGTCATGACCCTCGAGTTCCGCGTCCAGCACGACGTCGACAGCGACGCCTCTCCTGTCCGGGAGACCACCACGCCCCGCCGCTCGGGACTCTTCGGTTGGGTCGATCGACACCACGAACGGCGTGCGGCCGCCCGGGGCCGTCGCGTGGCCGCCCAGCTCGCGGAACTCGCGTCGCTCGAGCACCTGTTGTCCGACGCTCGTGACGTCGTGGACCACGGCTGGATCCAGCATGCGTGGTTCGCGTACCTGGACGACCGGGGCCGCACGCGCAAGGCGTCGAGCGCCGCGGCGCTCGACGTCGCCGGTCGACCGCTCGTCGGGGCGTGCCTCGTGGGCGCGGTCGTGTACGCCGCCGGCGGGCCGCACGCCGTCCACTCGCAGCCGGTCCAACGTGCGCTCGACCTCGTCTGGCACGCGCTCGCCGTCGAGGAGGGCGCCCCCGTCATGTGGTGCCCCGCCCCCGACGTCCGGATGGGCCGCGTCCGCGACCTGACGAGCTGGAACGACGCGCCGTCACGCACTGCCACCGATGTCGCCTCCTTGCTGTTGACCGCCGAGCGGGTCGCCGTCCATGAGTCCGATCGGATCGTGGCACGGGCCGCAGCGCGCGAGGCGGTCCCGGCCTGACGCTGGGGAGGACAGCGCGCGTCCACATGCCGTTGACATCGCACCCAGCAGGTTCGCACCAGGGCCGGGCAGGGCGCCGCTAGCGTTGCGGCATGCCCACTCCCGTGCTCGAGGCCCGCGGCCTCACCCGCACCTACGGCCGCGGTGACGCCCGCTTCGACGCGCTCAAGGGGGTGTCGCTCGCGGTGGACCGGGGTGAGAGCCTCGCGATCGTCGGCAAGAGCGGCTCCGGCAAGTCGACCCTCATGCACCTGCTCGCCCTGCTCGACCGGCCGACGAGCGGTCAGGTGCTCCTCGACGGTCAGGACGCGGCGCGCCTGTCCGCGCGCCAGGTGAACCGGACGCGCAACGACACCTTCGGGTTCGTGTTCCAGCAGTTCTTCCTGACACCCCGGACGAGCGTCCTCGACAACGTCGTGCTGCCGCTGACGATCGCCGGGGTGTCGTCGCGCGATCGCCGCCGCCGCGGGATGGAGGCGCTCGACGCGCTGGGTCTCGCCGACAAGGCACGGAACGACGCCAACGACCTGTCGGGCGGGCAGAAGCAGCGGGTCGTCATCGCCCGCGCGCTGGTCAACGAACCCGCGGTGATCTTCGCGGACGAGCCCACGGGCAACCTCGACACCACGACCGGTGAGCTCGTCGAGGCCATGCTGTTCGGACTGCAGCGGGAACGGGGGATCACGCTCGTCGTCGTCACCCACGACCCCGAACTCGCCGCGCGGTGCGATCGCAGCGTGAACGTCCGCGACGGTCTGATCGTCGACACCACGGAGGCCGCCGCGTGAACCTCGTCGACCTCCTGCGCACCGCGATCGGGAACACGTTCCGGTCCAAGCTCCGCACCACCCTCACGGTGATCGCGATCTTCATCGGCGCGTTCACGATCACCCTGACCTCGGCGATCGGCACGGGGGTGTCGTCCTACATCGACACGCAGGTCGCATCGATCGGCACCACCGACTCGCTCACCGTCACCAAGGCCGCGACGACGTCGAGCTCGGACGACGGGCCGGCCAAGTACGACCCGTCCGAGTCGGGACAGACCTCGCAGCGCGGCCCGGCGTCCGTGTCGTACCTCAGCCCGACGGACATCAGCGCGATCCGGCGGACCACGGGCATCGCGTCGGTGCAGCCGGCCGTGGCGCTGTCACCGAAGTGGCTCGAGTACGGCGACCACGGCAAGTACGTCGTCGGCATCGCCGGCGACGCGGACGCGATCCACGCCGACCTCGCCGCAGGACGCCAGCTGTCGTCGACGTCGTCCGAGCGTCAGCTCCTGCTCCCGACGAACGACCTCAAGGCCCTCGGCCTGGGGAGCGCGCGCAACGCGGTCGGCACGACCGTCACGATCGGCATCGACGACTACCTCGGGCAGGAGCACCAGGTCCGGGCGACGGTCGTCGGTGTGCAGAACGAGTCGCTCTTCGGCGGTGGTGCGGGTGCGAACGCGGCGTTGACCGAGGCGCTCCGCACCGCCCAGGAGACCGCGAAGCCGACCGCGGTCTCGACGGGCTACGCCTCCGCCACGGCGACGGTGGCGTCGGGCGCCGATGTCGCGAAGGTCAAGTCCCGCCTGTCGGCGGCGGGCTACACGGGACAGACCATCGCCGACCAGCTCGGGCAGTTCGAGACGGTCATCAACGGCATCGTCGGCGTCCTCAACGCCTTCGCCGTGATCGCGCTCATCGCCGCCGGGTTCGGGATCATCAACACGCTGCTCATGAGCGTGCAGGAGCGCACCCGCGAGATCGGCCTCATGAAGGCCATGGGCATGGGTGGCGGTCGGGTGTACACGCTGTTCAGCCTCGAGGCCGTGTTCATCGGGTTCCTCGGCAGCGCGATCGGCGCGGGGGTCGCGATCCTGCTCGGCACCGGGATCTCGAACCTCCTGGCCCGCACGGTGCTCAAGGACCTCCCCGGCCTGCACCTGTTGCAGTTCGCGCCCGGCTCGGTCGCGACGATCATCATCGTCGTGATGCTCATCGCGTTCCTCGCGGGCACGTTGCCGGCCCGTCGGGCTGCTCGGCAGAATCCCATCGAGGCCCTGCGATACGAGTGACGAGCAGCCGCGGTCGAGCGCCCTCCCGACCGCGGCTCGGTATCGTCGAGGACGGTCGCTCCGCGCGGGCGACTACGACGGGGCGGGAGGACGATGGTGGCGGTCTTCGGGAAGCGACCGAAGCACGAGGACGTGCGTGAACGGCCGGTCGACCCCGACGAGCTGCGCCGGTCGGTCGACGAGGGCATGCTCATCGCCCGGTCCGCGATCGTCATCGCCGTCGCGAACCGCATCATCCTCAGCGCACTGCAGCAACACGAGTCGTTCGACGCCCGCGTGGTCGCCGAGGCCGCGCGCGAGGAACTCCGTCGGTTCGCCGCGGAGCAGCGCGAGGACGCCGAGCGGATGCGCGAGATCCGAGCGGTCGCGCAGAACGCGCGGGGGCGGTCCCGCCACCAACACGACTACAAGCGCGGGGACGACCTGAAACTCCGCACACGCGAGGCGACCTACACCGAGCTGGCGGAGCGGCTCGAGGCGAGCAGCGAGGATCCGTCCTTCGTGGACGCCATCGTCATCGCCGCGCGGCAGCGGGCCTGGGACGACATCGGTTCGACCGTCGTCGGGCGGCTCGGATGGGCGGCGGGTCCTGCTGACGACTACGAGGTCGGGCTCGAGGACCGCCTGCAGGAGCTCGCGGCGGACATCGATGCACTCCGGCCCGGACACCCGCCCGCGTCGGACTGACCGGGCCCGGGCCGATCCGGCGACGCGGTTGGACCGATCCGGTGGCGCGGTTCGACGGCGGACCGCTGCCGCGCTTCCGGTGCCCCGGCGTCAGGCGCGGTAGTCGTCCCGGCGCTCGATGCGGTTGCCGTCGGCGTCGTAGCCGGTGCGGGTCGTCGAGGTCGAGCTCGATCCGCGCAGGCCGACGACCAGACTGATCACGAGCAGGATCACGCCGGCCACCATGAGGATGTAACCGATCATGCTCAGGTTGAACCAGGCGACCTGCACGTTGACGGCGAACGCGAGGATCGCGCCGATCACGAGCAGTGCGATGGCGGTGCCGATGCGCATGGGGTGCTCTGCCTTCCTCGAGGGGCGCCGACGGTTCCGGCCGGCTCCCGGGACGCTACACCGATGGCTCCCGTGCCGCCCGCGACCGGCAGGGCCGGCCGACCAGCCGTCGAGTCGACACAGGTCGAGTCGACGCAGTTCGACCTGTGGAGGGGGACGCCATCCACGACGTCGCCTCGCTGTGGGCGCGCGACGAGCCGGACCCGTAGCGTGGGGGTCCAGACGAAGGGAGCGCTCGTGGTCGATGCGGTCGTGGTCGGTGCCGGACCGAACGGGCTGGCCGCAGCCGTGACCCTCGCGCGCGCCGGACTCGCCGTCACCGTGTACGAGCGGAACGACACGATCGGCGGGGGTGCGCGGACCAAGGAGCTCACCGAGCCGGGGTTCCTCCACGACGTCTGCTCGGCCGTGCACCCGATGGCGCTCCAGTCCGAGTTCTTCCGTCGATTCGGCATGGAGGACCGGATCGAGCTCCGCCTGCCCGAGGTCCAGTTCGGACATCCCCTCGACGCCGGTCGTGCCGGGCTCGCGTACCGGGACATCGACCGGACGGCTGACGGACTCGGGATCGACGGCCGCGCGTACCGCGACCTCATGGGTCCGCTCGCGCGTCACGCCGACGAGGTCTCCGACTTCGCGACCAACGCGCTGCTGCACGTGCCGCGCCACCCGGTGACGGTCCTGCGCTTCGGGCTGCGTGCCCTCGAGCAGGGCACTGCACTGTGGAACCGCCGGTTCCAGGACATCGTGGCGCCCGCGATGATCACCGGCGTCGCCTCGCACTCGATCCAGCGGATGCCGTCGCTCGCCACGGCCGCGGCCGCGTTGTCGCTCGGTGTCTACGCGCACGCCAGGGGGTGGCCGGTACCGATCGGGGGGAGCCAGGCGATCGTGGACGCGCTGGCGGCCGACCTCGTCGCGCATGGCGGGACGATCGAGGTCGACACCGAGGTCCAGCGCATCGAGGACCTCCCCGACGCCCGCGCGGTGCTGTTCGACACGAGCGCGCAGGGCATGCGTCGGATCGCCGGGTCGCGCCTCCCGTCCTCCTACCAGCGAGCGCTGCGGCGCTTCCGGTTCGGCAACGCGGCCGCCAAGGTCGACTTCGCACTGTCCGACCCCGTGCCGTGGACGAACCCCGGCCTCCGGAAGGCGGGCACCGTCCACATCGGCGGAACCCGCGCCGAGATCGCCGCCGCCGAGCGCGCGGTGTCCCAAGGCCGCCGCCACGACCACCCGTACGTGCTCGGGTCGGAACCGACGGTGGTCGACCCGAGTCGCGCGCCCGAGGGCAAGCACGTGTTCTGGGCCTACGCGCACGTGCCGGCGGGTTCCCAGCACGACGAGACCGAGGCCATCATCCGGCAGATCGAGCGCTTCGCCCCGGGGTTCCGGGACACGATCATCGCCAGCTCCAGCCGGACGGCGGTCGAGATGGAGCAGTACAACCCGAACTACGTCGGCGGCGACATCGCCGCGGGTGCGGCCACCTTCGGGCAACTCGTCCGGCGCCCCACGCTGTCGCCCGATCCCTGGCGCACACCGGCCGACGGCGTGTACCTGTGTTCCGAGTCCGCCGCTCCCGGTCCCGGCGTCCACGGCATGGCCGGCTGGCACGCCGCACGGAGCGCCCTGCGGCACACGTTCCACCTGTCCGAGGACGTCGATCTGTCCCCTCGGCCCTGAGAAGGAGGTCCCCATGGCCCGCAACGTCCGAGTCTTCGAATGCCCGCCGGAGGCCGTGTTCGACGTGTTCCGCGACGGCTGGTTGTTCCCCGTCTGGGTGGTGGGGGCCTCCCGGATGCGTGCGCTCGACCGCAGCTGGCCGGCGGAGGGTGCCCGGATCCACCACTCGTTCGGCTCCTGGCCGTTCCTCATCGACGACACGACGTCCATGCTCGAGTGGGATCCGCCGTACCGCATGCGCATCCAGGCGCGCGGTTGGCCGCTCGGGGAGGCCCAGGTCGAATTGACCGTCGAACCGCACCGCCGCGGGTGCAAGGTGACGATCCGCGAGAACCCGAGCAAGGGTCCCGGCACCCTCGTACCGGGCTTCGTGATGCAGCCGATGCTGTTCCTCCGGAACATCGAGACCCTGCGTCGGCTCGGTCTCGTGGCGGTCGGCCGATGGGCGCTTCGGACCGGCGCTGAGCCCGGGGCCTGAGTGCGGCGGCCAACCCGAGTGTCCGCACCGGACGCACGCAATACGGTTGCACGATGGGGTCGAACAGCGAGGATCTCGGATCGGGATCCGGTTCGGTCGTGCTGTCGCGCCCGGTCCGTGCAGCGATCCGGTTCATCCGCGAGAACGCGCGCTCGCACATCCGCCTGCAGGACATCGCCGCAGCGTCGGTCCTGACCCCGCGCGGCCTGCAGGCAGCGTTCCAGCGCGAGGTCGACGTGTCGCCGATGGAGTACCTGCGCAGCGTCCGGCTCGAGGGCGTGCACCGTGACCTCCGGAACGCCGAGCCGGGTCAGCGGTTGACCGTCGCCGAGGTCGCCCGGCGCTGGCGGTTCAGCAACGTGGGCCGCATGGCGACCGCGTACCGCTCGGTGTACGGCATCGCGCCGAGCACGACGCTCCGCTTCCTGTCCGGCGAGGACATGGACGGCCGTACCGCTCCCGTGGACGTGGCCGGTGTCGCGCGTGAGGACCGACCCCATTTCCGTCTCGTGCTCGACTGCGAGGTCGAGATCGACGACGCCGACGTGATGCGCGCCAGCATCGACGAACAGGTCGACCAGGGCCAGCGCGCATGGCCGGGCTACCGGCCCTCGGGCGGCGTCGACGACCTGGTCGCGTTCGTGCTCGGCCGTGCGCTCCGCCGAGCGGCCTCCGACGTCGAGGGCATCACGTTACGTTCCGTGAACCCCATGGTCCGTGTTCCCGACCCGCAGGGTGACTACCCGTCGGCGGAGCTCCCCTCGTGGGCCGGCGCGGCTCCCGACGAGCACCTCGACGGCGACCACGAGGCGAGCGACCCGCTGGAGGAGACCGCATGAGTGGCGAGTTCGAGCGAACCCTCAGCGCACTCCGGTCCGGGCGTGTACGGGACGCGGACCTCAGCGTCCCGTTCGTGCGGCTGCTCCCCGTCCGAGGGTGCTCCGTCTCGTCGTTCGGGGTCCCGTTCGGCAACGAGACCATCTCGGCGTCGGACATCACGGCGTCCCGGATCGACGAGATCCAGTTCGACCTGCACGAGGGCCCCTGCTGGGAGGCGATCCGGCGTGCGCAGCCGGTCCTCGAGGACGACATCCGACACCGCGCCTCGCGGTCGTGGCCAGCGTTCACCGAAGCAGTCCGGCACGAGGCCGTCGGCGCGCTGTTCGCGTTCCCCGTCATGTTCGGACCGCTCCGACTCGGTGCGGTGGACCTGTACGCGCCGGAGCCGACCCCCCTCGAGCCGGAGCAGGTCGAGCAGGCGAGCCTGCTCTCCACCGCGGTGGGCCGGCGGATCCTCCAGCGGTCCATCGCGTCGATCGGCGTCGGCGGGGCGGTGCTCGACCGCGCGCCGTCCTCGCGCCGGATGGTCCACCAGGCGACGGGCGTCGTGCTGGCGCAGCTCGACATCACCGCGGAGGACGCCTACCTGCTCCTCCAGGGGCACGCCTTCGCGCGACGCCGACCGACGCGCGAGATCGCCGAGGACGTCCTCAGCGGGAAACTCCGCTTCGAGCGCCGCGGCGGACTCATCGAGCAGTCGGAGTGAACGCGGATCAGCGCCGGGGCGTGGCGGACTCCGCGCGGCACCGCGCGGTGGCGTCGCCCCGCGTCCGCTGGGACGGGCCTCCGCCGGCGGTCACTCCGCGCGGCTGAAGGCCGACGCGCGCGCCACCTGGTCCGCGGTCACGGCGACGCCCGTGTACCGCTCGAACTGCCGGGCGGCCTGGAGCGCGATCACCTCGGCGCCCGTGATGAGGTGCCTCCCGGCGACACGGGCGGCGGTGACGAGTGGTGTCTCCGCCGGGAAGGCCACGACGTCGACCACCGTGTGCGCGTCGGCGATGCGCTCCTCGGGGAACGCGAGCTCGCCGGCGGCGTCGCCGTGCATGCCGATCGGCGTGACGTTCACGAGGACGTCGGCGTGTCCGGCCCCGGCGCCGTCGGCGAGCCATCGGTAGCCGTACCGCTCCGCCAGTGCGGTGCCCGTGTCCCGGTTCCGTGCCACGACGGTGAGGTCGTCGAACCCCCTGCCGCGGAACGCCGCGACGACCGCCTTCGCCATCCCACCGGACCCGCGGAGCAGGACCGAGGAGCGGGGGTCCACGCCGTGGTCGGCGAGCAGGGCGGCGACCGCCTCGTGGTCGGTGTTCGACGCCGTCAGCACGCCGTCGTCGTTGACGACGGTGTTGACGGAGTCGATCGCGGCCGCGGACGGTTCGAGCGTGTCGACGAGCGGGATGATCGCCTCCTTGTACGGCATGGACACCGAGCACCCGCGGATGCCGAGCGCGCGGATGCCGCGGACCGCGCCCTCGAGATCGGTCGTCGTGAACGCCTTGTACACGAAGTCGAGGCCGAGCTCGTCGTAGAGGAAGTTGTGGAAGCGGGTCCCGATGTTGCTCGGGCGACCGGCGAGCGACATGCACACCTGCATGTCCTTGTGGAGGATCGGCATGGCCCCAGCATGCCCGGCGCGGAACGAGGGCGCGGGGACCGGTCAGGAAGCCAGGGTGCGGGCCAGGCGCAGGTACTCCGGGTGCTCCGGATCGCGCTCGGTGGGGCGGAAGCCGACGCGCGCGTAGGCCCGCAGCGCGGGTTCGTTGCCCGGGACGACGAACAGGGCGACCTCCTCCATGCCGATCGACCGGGCCGCGTCGAGGGCGAGCTCGAGCATCGGGGTCGACAGGCCCCGGCCGCGCTGCCCGGGTGCCAGAGCGATCCGAGTCAGGCGCCCCGTGGTCGGGGTGACGAGCGCGGTCTCGACGTGGCCGAGCACGGCGTCGGGGGCCTCGACGGCGGTGAC
Source organism: Curtobacterium sp. MCBD17_003 (assembly GCF_003234885.2). Classification (NCBI taxonomy): domain Bacteria; kingdom Bacillati; phylum Actinomycetota; class Actinomycetes; order Micrococcales; family Microbacteriaceae; genus Curtobacterium; species Curtobacterium sp. MCBD17_003. The sequence goes on along the minus strand of NZ_CP126275.1, from coordinate 3,271,030 downwards.
GGTCCATGCCTGGCGACTCGGATCGTCGATCGACGCGAGCAGCGCAGCCGCGGTGTACGGCCAGGGCGCACCCGTCCCGGCGAACGCGCAGGCCTGCTCCGGGGTCGTGAACCAGGTCACGACGACGGCGGCGTCGGCGGGCGTGAACGGGCGGAGCGCGAGGACGGGTTGCGGCGGTGCGGTCATCTCGGACATCGTCTTACAAACGTAACAAATCGGAAAAGAACTGCCCTTACTGTAATCATCACTACGGATCGCGCCGCCTCCGGACGGCACCGGTCCTCCCCGCACCGCTCCCGAGTCCGAAGACCGGCGTCGTCCGACGTCGGGGAAGTGAAGAGGCACATGAAGCAACGCACCCGCGTCGCGGTCGCCGCCGTCGCCGCCGCAGCGGCGGTCGTCGTCGCCGTCGGCACCGGCGGCGCCACCGCGTCCGCAGCCACCACGAAGGGCGGCACGCTGACGATCGCCCGGTCCGCCGACATCATCTCGATGGACAACACGACCACGTTCGACAACAACTCCATCCACGTGCAGCAGCAGATCATGGAGCCGCTGTTCAACGTCAGCGCGAACGGCAAGAAGCTCACCCCGTGGCTCGCCAAGAGCTACTCGATCTCGTCGGACAAGCTCGACTACACGATCCACCTCCGCAAGGGCGTCGAGTTCTCGAACGGTGACCCGGTCACGGCCAAGGACGTCAAGTTCTCGCTCGACGCGGACACCGCCACGGGCTCGAGCGGCTGGGGGTACATCAACGCCGCGATCGACAACGTCACGGCCGTCGACGACGCGACCATCGACATCCACCTCAAGCACGCATGGGCCCCGCTCATCGCCGACCTGTCGCTGTTCAGCAACGCGATCGTCCCCGACAACTACGGCGGCGAGACGAAGGCGGAGTTCTACACGCACCCGGTCGGCACCGGCCCGTACAAGTGGAGCTCGTGGAAGAAGGGCCAGTCGCTGACCCTCGTCAAGAACACGCACTACTGGCAGAAGGGCAAGCCGCACCTGAACAAGATCGTGTTCACGGTGGTCCCCGACGCGAACACCCGGAAGCTGCAGCTGCAGGGCGGTCAGATCGACATCGACGACACGCCGGACTGGTCGAGCCTGTCCTCGCTCGCGAGCGCGTCGGGCGTGACCGCCAAGACGTTCAAGTCGACGCAGATCGACTACATCGCCTTCAACGAGAAGCGCAAGCCGTTCGACGACGTGCACATCCGGCGCGCCATCGCCTACGCCATCGACCGCAAGGCCATGGTCAAGGCGATCCTGTTCGGGCACGGGTCGGTCGCGAACTCGCTGCTCTCCCCGGGGACGCCGTACTACGACAAGAACGCCCACGGCCCGACGTACAACGTGAAGAAGGCCAAGGCCGAGCTCAAGCAGTCGTCGCAGCCGAGTGGCTTCACGACGACGCTGCTCATCCGCTCCGGTGACCCGAACGAGACGTCGATCGCGCAGATCATGCAGTCCGAGCTCAAGAAGATCGGCATCACCATGAAGATCAAGCAGCTCGACCCGACCGCGAACAAGCAGGCTCGGCTCGCGGGCGACTTCGACATGGCGTGGTCCGCGTGGACGATGGACATCCCGGACCCCGACGAGTGGACCTCGTTCGCGGTCGACCCCAACGGTGGCTCGAACTCGGCGTTCACGAACTACGACAACGCCGCGGTGGTCAAGCTCAACAGCCAGGCCCAGCAGTCGGTCGTGTCGAGCAAGCGCAAGGCGCTGTACGCCCAGCTGCAGCAGCAGACCGGCGACGACGCGTTCCTCGCGTACCTGTACTACTCGCCGTACGTCTACGGGATCTCGGACAAGGTGTCCGGATTCCACGTGACGCCCCTCGGGAACTTCCAGCTCGAGAACGTCAAGAAGCAGTCCTGACGGACTGACCGACGGCCGGGAGGGACGGGTCGTGCCCGACCCGTCCCTCCCATCCATCACCACCCGCCCCCTGCGGAAGGCACCCCATGCTCCACCGCCTGCGCTTCATCCCCGGACGCCTCATCCAGGCGATCCCGGTCGCGTTCGGCGTGACGATCATCGTCTTCTTCCTGTCGCACCTCCTGCCCGGGAACGCCGCACTCGCGCTCCTCGGCGAGCGCGCGACGAAGGCGAGCGTCGCCGCCCTGACCCAGCAGCTCGGCCTCGACCAGCCGCTGTGGAAGCAGTACTTCCTGTTCCTCGGGCAGATCCTGCACGGGAACCTCGGCTCGAGCCTCACCTACCAGCTCCCCGTCACGCAGCTCGTCATGCAGGCCGTGCCCGTGACGCTCTCGCTGCTCGGCCTCGCACTCCTCATGGCGCTCGCGATCAGCATCCCGCTCGCGTCGCTGGCGGCCTCGCGGCCCAACGGCGGCCGTGACCTCGCCGCCCGCGCGGTCACCCTGCTCGGGCAGGGCATGCCGCAGTTCTGGGTCGGCATCATGCTCATCCTGCTGCTCGCGGTCGACGTCAAGGCGTTCCCGGTGGGTGGCTACGGCAACGGCGCCGGCGGTCACCTGTACTCCCTGTTCCTCCCCGCGCTGACGCTCGCGATCGCGATGTCGCCGACGATCATCCGGAGCCTCCGCTCGTCGATGATCGGCGTGCTCGAGTCGGAGTACGTCGGCACCGCCAAGTCGAAGGGCGCGTACGGGGTCCCGCTCTTCCGCGACCACGTGATCCGCAACGCGGCGATCCCGACGGTGTCGATCATCGGCGTCAACCTCGGGTACCTCGTCGGCGGGTCGCTCGTCATCGAGAAGGTGTTCGCGCTCCCCGGCCTCGGGTCGCTCATGGTGAACGCGATCTTCGCCCGTGACTTCCCGACGATCCAGGGCGTCACGCTCTTCGTCGCCATCTTCGTCGTCGTGGTCGGGATCCTGACCGACGTCGTCTACACGATGCTCGACCCGCGGGTCGACCTGGCCGGAGGGAACGCCGCATGACCACCCCCACGGCGACGTTGGTCGGCTTCAAGAACCGGCGCCGCGCCTCCCGGACACGCTCGCTCAAGGCCTGGTACCGGAACGGCTCGCTCATGGCGGGCATCGTCATCGTCGGGCTGCTCGTGGTGGTGGCGGTCGCCGCGCCCGTCATCGCGCCCTACGACCCCGTCAAGCAGCACCTGGAGGCGGCGCTCGAGTCGCCGAGTTCGGCGCACTGGCTCGGGACCGACAAGTACGGCCGCGACGTCCTGTCCCGCCTCATCTGGGGCGCGCGGGTCGACCTGCGGGTCGGGTTCCTCGCGGTGCTCATCCCGTTCGTCGTCGGCAGCGTCGTCGGCGCGATCGCCGGGTACGTGGGCGGCATCGTCGACACGATCCTCATGCGCATCGTCGACGTGTTCTTCGCGTTCCCCTTCTACGTCATGGTCATCGTGCTGGTGTTCGTCCTCGGGGCGGGCGAGGCGAGCATCTACCTGGCGATCGCCGCCGTGTCGTGGGTGTCCTACGCCAAGATCGTCCGCGGCGAGGTCCTGGTGGCCAAGCAGCAGGACTACGTCGTCGCGGCCCGACTCGGGGGCATGTCCCACGTGCGGCTGCTCGTCCGGCACATCGCCCCGAACGTCATGACGCAGGCGATCATCTACGCGATGAGCGACATCGTCATGGACATCATGGCGATCGTCACGCTCGGGTACCTCGGCCTCGGCATCGAACCGCCGACCGCCGAGTGGGGCTCGATGATCGTCGACGGCCAGGAGTTCATCACGACCCAGTGGCAGCAGACGACGATCCCCGGGCTCGTCGTGGTCGTCACGAGCCTCGGCCTGTCCTGGCTCGGCGACGGCATCAGCGACCTGCTCAGCCCGGACCGGAGGCGCTGACATGGAGGGACGACACGACATGCCGACGACGGCCACCACCGCGGCGACGACCGCGAGCGCCACGACGACCGCGCCGCTGCTCGAGGTCGAGGGCCTCACCATCGGCATCCGACGCCGGGGGCGCCCCGACGTCCGGATCGTCGAGGACCTGGGGTTCAGCATCGCCGAGGGCGAGCGGTTCGGGATCGTCGGCGAGTCCGGCTCGGGCAAGTCCCTGACGCTCCGGGCGATCGCCGGGCTGCTGCCGAAGGGCGTCACGGTCCTCTCGGGTGCGATCCGCTACCGCGGGCGAGACCTCGCGGGCCTCGGCGCGAAGGAACGCCGCCGCCTCATGGGCCCCGAGATCGCCATGGTGTTCCAGGAGCCGATGACCGCGCTCAACCCGGTGCTCCGCGTGGGCGACCAGATCGCCGAGGGGCCGCGTCGGTACCTCGGGCTCTCGCGCGCCGCAGCCCACGACCTGGCCGTCGAGATGATGCGCCGGACGGGCATCCCGGATCCCGAGCGCCGCGCCGCGGCCTACCCGCACGAGCTGTCGGGCGGGCTCCGGCAGCGCGTCATGATCGCGATGGCGCTGTCGTGCTCACCGAAGCTCGTGCTCTGCGACGAGCCGACCACCGCGCTCGACGTGACGGTCCAGCACCAGGTGCTCCAGCTGCTCGAGGAGCTCTGCGACGCCACGGGTGCCGCGCTCGCGTTCGTCACGCACGACCTCGCCGTCGTCAACCAGACGTGCAGCCGGGTCGCGGTGATGTACGCCGGCCACCGGGTGGAGACGGGCCCGGTCAAGGCCGTGTTCGCCGACCCGCGGCACCCGTACACGAAGGGTCTGCTCGACTCGGCGCCGGACTTCGACGACCCCGACCGAGCACTCGTGCCGATCCCCGGGTTCCCGCCGAACCTGGCCGCCCGGCCGTCCGGCTGCCCGTTCGCGCCGCGCTGCCCGTTCGTCGTCGAGGCGTGCACGACCGCCATGCCGCCGCAGGAGGACGTCGGGCCCGGCCGCACCGCCGCCTGCATCCGCACGCACGAGGTGTTCGAGGGAGTCCCCGCATGACCACGATCGCACCCACGGCGCCCGACACCGGCGCCGTCCTCAGCGCCACGGGCGTCACGAAGCGGTACGCCCTGCCCGTGACCGTCGTCGACCGCGTCCGACGCACCGAGCGTCCGGCGCTCAAGGCCCTCGACGGCATCGACCTCGACCTCCGGCGCGGCGAGGTCCTCGCGCTCGTCGGCGAGTCCGGATCGGGCAAGTCGACGCTCGCCAAGATCCTCGTCGGCAGCGTCACCGCGACGACGGGTCGGGTCGACGCCGACGGTGCCCCGCTGCCGGTCCACCGCGACCGCGAGGCCTCACGCCGCATCCAGATGGTGTTCCAGGACCCGTACTCGTCGCTCAACCCGCGGATGAGCGTCGGCTCGATGCTCCGCGAGCTCCTGCTCCTGCACCGCATCGTGCCGCGGAACGAGGTGCGGGCCGAGAGCATCCGGGTCCTCGGGCTCGTCGGCCTGGACGAGGACGCGCTCGACGCCTACCCGAGCCAGTTCTCGGGCGGCCAGCGGCAGCGCATCGCGATCGCCCGCGCCATCGCCGTGCGGCCGGACGTGCTCATCGCCGACGAGCCGGTGTCAGCGCTCGACGTGTCGGTGCAGGCGACGATCCTCGAACTGTTCGCCCGCCTCCAGCGCGAGCTCGGCCTGAGCATCCTGTTCGTCGCCCACAACCTCGCGGTCGTGCAGCACCTGAGCCAGCGCGTCGCGGTCATGTACCTCGGCCGCATCGTCGAGGTCGCCGACACCGCCGAGCTGTTCCGGAACCCCCGGCACCCGTACACGCGGGCGCTCATCGACTCGATCCCGCGCATGGGCACCGAGGACGCCATGAGCCGCCTCGCGCTGCAGGGCGACCCGCCCAGCCCGTTCGACGTCCCGAGCGGCTGCCGGTTCCACCCCCGCTGCCCGTACGCGGTCGACGCCTGCCGCACCGTCGACCCCGCGCTCGAGCCGGTGCCGGTCGTCATCGGCGCACGTCCGACGTCCGCCGGCGGCCTGCCGGGAGGCGACGCAACGTCCGCCGCGCACGTCGCCGCCTGCATCCGGTCGGCCGAGCTCGGCGACGTCGACCCGCTCCGCGAACCGGCGATCGAACTCGACGACCCCGCACTCACGGAACCCGAGGTCCTGCTCGACCCCGACGCGCTCGTCGAGGGCGATCCCGTCGACCGCCGCCAGACGGCCACCCCGGCCCACCCCGCCCAGCACCGCACCGCACCGCACCACCCGGCCGAGCCCCACCAGCCGACCGCGCCCCATGAAGGAAGGCCCGCATGAAGATCTGGATCTCGTACGACATGGAGGGCGTCGCCGGCATCGTCGACTGGGACCAGTGCCGTCCCGGTGCGCCCGGCTACGCCCTGGGATGCGACCTCCTGCTGGCCGAGGTGAACGCCGCGATCGAGGGCGCGGTCGCCGGCGGCGCCACCGAGGTGCTCCTCAACGACTCGCACAGCCGCATGGCGAACCTCGACCCGCGGGCGATCGCGCAGCCCGAGGTGGTCCGGATGATCACGGGCCGCCACAAGCCGATGTACATGGTGCAGGGGCTCGATGCCTCGGTCGACGCGGCGTTCCTCGTCGGCTACCACGGCAGCATCTCCGGCGCGCCGTCCACGCTGTCCCACACGTACAACCCCGAGGTGTTCACCGGGGCCCGGGTGAACGGCGCCTGGGTCGGCGAGAGCGGCATCAACGCCCTCGTCGCGGCGCACCACGACGTCCCGATCGCGCTCGTCACCGGCGACGAGGTCACCTGGACCGAGACGGTGCCGTTCGCTCCCGACGCCGAGCACGTCGTCACGAAGACGTCGATCACCCGCGCGAGCGCCGACGCCCTGCACCCCGCCGTGTCGTGCGCACGGATCCGGGCCGCCGCGACCGCGGCCGTCGCGAAGGTGACCGCGGGCGGCATGCGCGCCCCGGACCTCCCGGCCGACACGACGCTGGAGCTCGACGTGCTGACGTCCGACATGGCGGACGTCGCCACCTGGGTCGGCGGCGTCGACCGGGTGTCCGAGCGCACCATCGCGATCAGCGGCGGCGACCTGCTGTCGGTGTTCACGCGCTTCGTCGCCGTCAACTACATCACCCGGCAGGCGGGCGGCCGATGACCGGGGCTGCGGCTGAGCAGGCGGGCCGTCGCGACGAGGAGGCCATCGCGCGCCCGCAGGGCACCCGGATCTGGGACATCGCGCCGACGCGCGGCTGGTCCCTCGCCCTGCACGGCGGCGCGGGCGGTCGGATCGCGGAACTCGCCGACGAGGACCGGCAGCGGTTCGAGGCCGGGCTCGCGGCCGCGTACGCGGCCGGGTCGGCGGTCCTGGGCGCCGGTGGTCCCGCGCTCGACGCCGTGTGTGCGGCCGTCGAGCAGCTCGAGGACGATCCCCTGTTCAACGCCGGACGCGGGGCAGCGCTCACCGCCGAGGGCGAGGCACAGCTCGACGCGTCCGTCATGGACGGCGCGACCGGCCTGGCGGGCGCGGTCGCGGCCTCCCGGCACGCACGGAATCCGGTGCTGCTCGCCCGCGCCGTCATGGAGCGGTCCGCGCACCTGTTCATCGTCGACCCCTCCGAGGACCTCGTCGCCGGCTGGGGGCTCGAGACGGCCGCGCAGGAGTACTTCATCACCGAGGCGCGCCAGCAGCAGCTCGCCCGGATCCTCGCCGACCGGCTCGTCGCACCGCGGCACGGCACGGTCGGTGCGGTCGCCCGGGACACCTCGGGCACGGTCGCCGCAGCGACCTCGACCGGGGGCATGTCGGCACAGGAGGACGGCCGCGTCGGCGACTCGCCCGTCATCGGCGCCGGCACCTACGCGCGGAACGGCCAGGCCGCGGTGTCCTGCACCGGCGAGGGTGAGGCGTTCATCCGCGGAGTCGTGTCCCACGACATCGTCGCCCGCATGCGGTACGGCGGGGCCAGCCTGCCCGACGCGGTCCGTGCCACGATCGACGAGGAACTCACCGCGCGCCACGCCAGCGGCGGCCTCGTGTCCGTCGACGCGGACGGCCGGGTCGTCGTGGCGCACAACTCGCCGACGATGTTCGCGGCGTTCCACGACGGCGATCGGCTCGTGCTCCGCACCTGAGGCCGTCGGCCCGGGACCGGACACACCAGGAGGGACATGCCGATCAACGACGAGATCTTCGCCCGGATGGACGAACTCAGCCCCGCCGAGAAGAAGGTGGCGCGCACCCTGCTCGCCGCGTGGCCGAGTGCGGGACTCGACAGCGCGGCGAGCCTCGCGCGCTCCGCCGGCACGAGCACGCCGACGGTGCTCCGGCTGGTCGCGCGGCTCGGGTTCGGCACGTACCCCGCGTTCCAGGCGAAGCTCCGCGACGAGGTCGCCCACCACATGGGCAGCCCCGTCCAGCGCACCCAGGAGGGCATCGCCCACGACGGCGGCAGCGGGACCTTCGCCCGGGCCATCGCCGAGCGGGTCGGGCTCATCGAGGCGCTCCGGACGTGCGTGCCGCCGAGCGAGTTCGACCGCGCCGTCGCCGTGCTCGGGGAGCGGCCGAAGCACGTGGCCGTCATCGGGGGGTACTTCAGCCGCTACTTCGGCATGGTGTTCGCCGCGCAGCTCGACCAGATCCTGCCCGACGTCGCGTTCCTCGCCGAGCCGCTCGGGCACGATGTCGGGCGCTTCCTGCGGCTGCGCCGGGGTGCGGTCGTCGTCGTCATCGACTTCCGGCGCCACGAACTCGCCGCGCAGGAGGCCGCCGCCGCCGCGAAGGAGCAGGGCGCCACGGTCGTCGTCATCACCGACACCACGCTGTCCCCGGCAGTCGAGAGCGCCGACGTCGTGCTGCCGGTCACGGTGGACGGGATCCCGTTCGACTCGATGGCACCGCTGCTCGTGCTCATCGAGGCGCTCGTCGAGGGCGTGCTCCGCGCGAGCGGTCGCCGCGGCCTCGCACGCATGAAGGAGTGGGAGGACTCGGTCCGGATCTCCCGCGCACACCGAGGGGAGCCGACGACCGGCCCCCGGGCCGTCGGCGCCGGCAACCTCGGCGCCATCGAACTCGAGGAGGAACGATGAGCGACGAGTTGTCCACCACGACCGGACAGTGGCCCCTGGCCGCCTCGGCGCGTACCGCCGCGCGGAGGCCGGACGGCACGCCCGCCCCGGCGCCGGAGCCCGTGCCGTCGGCCACGGGACCGCTCGCCGGCCAGGTGGCCGTGGTCACCGGGACCGCGCAGGGCATCGGACGGCGCACGGCTGACGACCTCGAGGCCGCCGGCGCCGTCGTCCACCGGCTCGACCGCGACGACCTCGACCTCGCCGACAGCGCCGCGGTCGACGCCTGGTTCGCCGCGCTCGACCGCTGCGACGTGCTCGTCAACGTCGCGGGCGGCGTCGTGGGCCAGACCCACACACCCATCGAGGACCTCACCGACGCCGCCTGGGACGCCGTCTGGGCGGCGAACGTCCTGACCGCCCGCAACTGCACCCGCGCCGCCGCCCGCCTCATGAAGCCCGCCGGCTACGGGCGGATCGTCATCGTGTCGTCCGGTGCCGGCCGCAGCGTGAGCCTCACCGGCATCCAGGCGTACACGACGTCGAAGGCCGCGCAGATCGGGTTCACCCGACAGATGGCGCACGAGCTCGGCCCGCACGGCATCACCGTCAACTGCATCGCGCCCGGGTTCGTCCTGTCGAACCCGACGACCCAGGCGCAGTGGGACTCCTACGGCCCCGACGGGCAGCGCGCCCTCGTCGAGCGGATCGCGGTCCGCCGCACCGGCACCCCCGAGGACATCGCCCGCGGGGTCGCGTTCTTCGTCGCACCCGACGCCGGATGGGTCAGCGGCCAGACGCTGTCCATCGACGGCGGACACCAGCTCTTCTGAGCCACCCGTTCCCGAGAGGACAGCATGACCACCACCCCACCGGACACCGACGTCCACGCGCAGCTCGCCGACCTCGGCGAACGGTACTTCGCCACCGAGCACACCTACGACCCCTACAACGCGACCCTCCTCGGCATCGCGGAGTTCGACCACCTGCCCGGTGACCCGAGCGAGGACGCGAGCGAGCGTGCCGCCGCGGACCTGGCGGCGATCGCGGAGGCCGCCGCGGGCCTCCCGGTCGACCGGCTCGACGACGCGGGCCGGGTCGACCACGGCGTGCTCACCGCACTCGTCCGTGGTGCGCAGCAGGACGCCGAGCACAGCCTGTGGGCGGCGAACGCGAGCGCCAAGGGGTACGTCAGTCGGCAGGGCCTCGTGTTCCAGGCCGTCCCCGCGATGACCGTCGCCGACCAGGCCGCTGCGGACCGGTACCTGGCCCGGATCGGCGGCCTCGGCGGGACCTTCGCCGCGCTCGCCGACCGGTACCTGCTCGAGGCGTCGCGCGGGCGCGTGCCCACCGCCATGGGCGTGCGCCACTCGATCGAGCAGCTCGAGGGCTACCTCGCGCTCCCGCTCGACGACGACGCCCTGCTCACCGCTGTGCGCGGGACGCCGTGGTTCGACGCCGCCCGGGCACTCGTCGACGAGCGGGTGCGCCCCGCGATGTCGGCGCTCGCCGAACGGCTCCGGGTCGAGCTGCACCCGCTCGCGCGGCCGGACGACCGCGTCGGGATCTCGACGATCCCCGGCGGGGCCGAGGGCTACGCCGCCGCGGTCGCCCGGCACACGACGACCGCCCTGACGCCGGACGAGATCCACCGCATCGGCCTCGACGAACTCGAGCTGCTCCGGGAACAGTGGGCGACGATCGGACAGCGCGCGCTCGGGCTCACCGAGCCGGTCGAGATCGCCGCGCGACTGCGCACGGACCCGGCGCTGCGGTTCCGGACCACGGACGAGATCATCGGGTACGCGCAGGCCGCGCTCGACCGGGCGGAGGCAGCGCGCCCCGCGGCCTTCCCCGCGTACGACATCACCGCGTGCACCCTCGAGCCGATCAACCCGATCGACGCGGGCAGCAGCGCCCTCGGCTACTACCGGCCCCCGGCGGTCGACGGCAGCCGCCCCGGCGCCTTCTGCCTGCTCGCCGACGAGCCCGAGCAGCGCTACCGGTACGAGTACGAGGCCCTGACGTTCCACGAGTCGGTGCCCGGCCATCACATGCAGCTCGCGATGGCGCAGCAGCTCGACGTGCCCCGCTACCGCCGGTACCTCGACGTCGAGGCGTGCAGCTTCAACGAGGGATGGGGCCTGTACTCCGAGGAGCTCGCCGACGAACTCGGGCTGTACTCGGACGACGTCGCCCGCCTCGGGATGCTCTCGATGCGCGCGCTCCGGGCCTGCCGACTCGTCGTCGACACGGGCATCCACCACCTCGGGTGGTCCCGGGAGCAGGCCGTGCAGTTCATGCTCGCGAACACCGCCGCCACCGAGGAGCACGTCCGCAGCGAGGTCGACCGCTACATCGCCTGGCCCGGGCAGGCCCTGGCCTACATGATCGGACGCCGCGAGATCCTCCGGCTCCGGGCAGCCGCGCAGGGTGCGCTCGGGGACCGGTTCGACCTGATCGGGTTCCACGACACGGTGCTCGGCAACGGCGCGGTGCCGCTCACCGTGCTCGGCGGAGTCGTCACGCAGTGGCAAGAGAGGACAGCAGCATGAAGGTCACCATCATCGGCGCCGGCGCGATCGGCGGCACCATCGGGGCTCGGATGCACCGCGCCGGACACGACGTCCTGCTCTGCGACGCCGACGCGGCACACGTCGCCGCGATCAACGACGACGGCCTGCACATCGAGGGGCCGGTCGAGGAGTTCACCGCGCACGTTCCGGCCGTCACACCCGACGACCTGCCCGACACGATCGAGCACGCGATCGTCGCGGTGAAGAGCCTGCACACGGCGTCCGCCGCGGCGCTCCTGGAGGGACGGCTCGCCTCCGACGGGTTCGTCCTGACCGTGCAGAACGGCCTGACCGCCGACACCCTGCAGGCCGCCGTCGGCGCGGACCGGGTCGTGTCGAGCTTCGTCAACTTCGGTGCCGACTACCTCGGCCCGGGCCGCATCCTGCAGGGCAACGTCGCGACGTTCCGGATCGGCGAGATCGGCGGCGGACCGATCACGCCACGGGTCGGCCTGCTCGCGGACAGCCTGCCGTACGCACTGCCGACCGAGAACGTGCTCGGTTACCTGTGGGGCAAGGAGGCCTACGGCGCGATGCTCTGGGCCGGCGCGGTGTCCGACCTGACGATCGCGGACTCCCTGTCGCTGCCGCCGTACCGGGCGCTCATGACGGCCGTGGCGCAGGAGGCCATCGACCAGGCACCCGTCCCCGTCGAGTCGTTCGACGGCTTCGTGCCCGACGACCTCGACGGGTCGCTCGACCGGCTCGCCGCGTTCAACCGCAAGAGCGCCAAGGCCCGCAGCGGCATCTACCGCGACCTCATGGTGCGCAAGCGCAAGACCGAGGTCGACGAGGTGCACAAGGACATCCAGGGGCCGGTGTTCGACCGGATCGTCGCGATGATCCACGACATCGAGGAGGGCCGCCGCACGTGCGAGGTCGCGAACCTGGAGGAGTTGGCGGAGTTCGCGGCCTCCCGCTGACCACGGCGGCGGGATCGAACCGCTCTCGTCCGTTCGCACCGCGCGCTCCGGGTGTTCCACCGGAAGCGCGCGGTGTGACCGCGGACGAGCACGCGGCCCTGCCGCAGCGCGCGCGGTGCCGTCTCCGCTCAGACGGAACCGCTGAGGGAGGTCAGGGTCGCGACGTCGGCATTGCTCGCGCGTGCCCCTGCTCGTCGAGGTGGTCGCGCCACGAGCGCTTCGGGCTCCAGCCGAGGAGCCGCCGCGCCTTCTCGATCGAGATCCCCGACGCGTCGACGCGGTCGAGTTCGCGGAGCTCGATCGCGTCGCCGTGGTGCTCGCGCACGACGGCGGCGAAGTCGTGCCCCCCGGCGTTGTCGGCCGCAGCGATGTAGAACACCTCGTGCCCGGGCAGGTCGGACTCGGCCGCGAGCACCAGGGCGTCGGCCAGGTCCTCGGCGTCGATGTAGCTGCCGAAGTTCGCGCTCGTCCGGGACGGCTCGCGCACCTGCGGACCGAGGTTCGACTCGTAGTTGTCCTCGTTGTGGACGGTGCTCGGCCGGATCGAGATCGCACGGATGTCGGAACGACGCACCGCGGCGTCCATGAGCTGCTCGCCGAACGCCTTCGACAGCGCGTACGGGTCCTGCGGGTACTGCGGGTGGTCCTCGTCGACCGGCAGGTAGTCGGGCAGGAACGGCCGTTCGGGGAAGAAGTTCCCCACGATGCTCTCGCTCGACACGTTGACGAACCGGCGGACGCCGAACTGCACCGCGGCCTCGATCAGGTTGAACGTCGACATCAGGTTCGTCTGGAACACCACGTGTGGCGGGTTGCCGGTCGGCTGCGGGATCGCGGCGACGTGCACGACGACGTCCGCACCGGCGACCACGGCGTACGCGGAGCCCGCGTCGGTGAGGTCGGCCTGCACGTACCGTCCGGGGACGACGACCCCGGCGTCGAACACCGGGCGGACGAGGTCGACGCCGAGCACCTCGTGCCCCGCGTCGACGAACGCCTGGACGGTGGGGCGTCCGACCTTGCCCCGGGAACCAGTGACGACGACCTTCATGGTGTGTTCCTCCTGCGCGGGCGGCCCGCGGTCCGTCCGACCGGGAGGGCCGGAACCAGTCCGAACGTACGCGGTGCGTGGTCGTGGCCTGACCCCCGGCCCCGGCCCCGGCCCCGGCCCCCGGCCTCCCCTTCCGCGAGATCGCACTCGTTGCCGTTCTGGGCGCCTCCACAACGGCGACGAGTGCGATCTGGAGCGACCGCCCGACGCAGCCGTGCTCCGTCACGGCGTGCGGGAGCTCCAGGGGAGGTCCACCGGCTGGAGGGTCGCCCGCTTGGGCTCCCGGCCGTCGCCCGACGAGCGGCCGGTGAGACGACGGCCGATCCAGGGCAGCACGTGTTCGCGCCAGTAGGCGGCGCGCGACTGCCGGACCACCTCCGGTGGGAGCTCCTCCGGGAACGGGGGGAGGGGAACCTCCAGTGCGGCCAGCACGTTGCCCGCCACCCGCCGGTGCCCGAGGGCGTTGAGGTGCAGTTTGTCCGGTGACCAGTAGCGCGGCTCCATCAGTTCCTCGTCCGACCAGTTGTCCACCACGGTCACGTGGTCCTTGCTGGCCCACTGCCGGATCGCGCTCGCGAACTGGTTGCCGCGCCCCTCGACGAGGCGCCCGGCCGGCAGGTTCCGCGTCATGTTCGCCACCGTGACGAACACGACCTCGGCGCCGGAGGCCACCGCACGGTCGATCGCGGCCTCGAGCCGGGCGGTGACCGCAGCAACCGAGACGCGGGCGCGGATGAGGTCGTTGTTCCCGCCGCTGATGCTCAGCAGGTCGGGACGGAGTGCGATGGCCGGCTCGAGCTGCTCGTCGAGCAGGGGCGCGAGCAGCCGGCCGCGGATGGCGAGGTTGGCGTACGTGGCAGGACCGGCCGCCGCCGCCGCGATCCCCTGGGCGACGAGGTCCGCCCACCCGCGAGGAGTGCCGTCCGGCCGTTCGTCACCCATCCCCTCGGCGAAACTGTCACCGATGGCCGCGTAGCTGCTCAACGATCTCTGCACGGGTCGATCCTGCTCCTGCGGTGACGCGCCCGTCCGTAAGCTGCCGCCATGACCGCCCCGGGCTCGACCGCGCGACGGGTCCCTCCGCGGGTCCTGCTGCTCAACGGCACGGTCGGCGCGGGCAAGACGACCACGGCCGACGCGATCGGCGCACTGCTCCGCGAGCGGGGGCTACCGCATGCGGTGGTGGATCTCGACGCCCTCCGTCGTGTGTGGCCCGCACCGCCCGAGGACCGGTTCAACGGAGCGCTCCTCGCGCGGAACCTCGCGGCGGTGGCGCGGAACGCGTGGGACGCCGGTGCCGAGCGGCTCGTGCTCGCGGGCGTCGCGGAGACCGTGGAGGACCGGAGCGCGCTCGAGGAGGCCGTCGCCGAGACGATCGTCACCTGTCGGCTGGTGGTGACGGCCGGCGAACTCCGACGGCGACTGCTCGTGCGGCACGCGCCCGGAGCGGAGCGCGACTGGCACCTCGACCGCGCGGAGGAGCTCGACGCGGTCCTCGACGGTGCTGACGTCCACGATCACGCGGTGTCGGTCGACGGCGACGACCCCGGGAGGGTCGCCACCGCGGTGCTCGATGCGGTCGGGTGGGGGCCTCCAGTGCGCTGAGCGTCGGGCAGCCCATCCGCTCGCAGGGTCGTCGTCGCGGTCAGATGCCCAGGACGAGCCGGATGCCCGCCGCGACATGCGTCATCAAGTTGCGCCGCAACGCGCTCGAAGTGATCGAAGTCGCTGTCCGGAACCGAGATCGCGGTCTTCATGGGGTGAGTACAACCGGTCGTACCGGTCTCGCCGCATGCGGCCCGCACGTCACGTCAGTGAACAGGCCAGGATCGTGTGCATGGCCGACGCTCCGTTCCGCACCGGGTGGGTGATCGTCCGCGCGCGGTACCCCGAGCTCGTGAGCGTCGAGGTCCGTCGACGGCGCACGATCATCGCCGGCAGCGTGGCCACGGCGGTCGGGACGGCAGCCTCGCTGACCGAGATCGTCTGGCACTGGGCGACGACGCCGGCCCCGCTGGTGGCCGTCGGCTTGGTGCTCATCGCGGCCGCGTTCGGTTCGGGCGCCGCCGCGTTCCACCGCCTGTCGCTCGCGTCGCCACCGCTCTGGGCGTTCATCCCATCGGGCAACTGGCGCCGCCAGGAACGCATCGCCCGACAGTTCGCCCCGCGGCCACCGGCGATGGCCCCGGAGGACCGCGACCTGGTGATCGCCGCCGCCGAGCGTGCGCGCGACGGGCTCGTCCTGAGCGCTGCCCGGACACTGTGGCTCCCGGCCGCATGGGCACTCGTGTGGCTCGGCGTGGCCGCCGTTGGTCTCGAGGGGCGGTTCGCCTTCTCCTTGTTCACACCGCTCGGTCTCGGGCTGCTCCAGTCCTCGACGTTCATCGCCGCGGTGACCGGACTCGGCCGCATGGAGCTCGCCCGACGCCGCGCCGAGGCCCTGCCGCCGCTGCCGGAGGTCGCACCACCGCGTCGGCCCACCGGTCGTGGTCCGAGCGGATCGAAGCTGTCGCTCCCCGGCGAGTGACCGTCCCGCTCCCGCGAGTGACCGTCCCGGCCCCGCCGACCCGCGCCCTCAGGCCGCGTTCCGCCGCCGCATCGGGGATCCGTCGCGGAAGAAGTCCTCGTACCGGACGGTGTCCTCGGTCGTACCGGTGGGCCGTCGCCGCGGCATGGTCGCCGCCTTGCGGAAGAAGCGGATCTGAGCGGGTGCCACCCCGGGTTGCATCTCGTACCGGCTCATGTCGTTCCTCGGGTCCCTGGCCGATGCGGCGCTGACGCCCTGTCGTCAGCTGACGCCGCATTCGTGCGAGTGATGCTCAAACAATAGGGGCGATCCTGGCCCGCGAACAGGGGTGGACACCATGCGGTTTCCGTGCAAGTCCTGCGTCCACCGTCCTGCTCCGCGACGGTGGACGGCGAGCGGGGTCGTGGGTAGCGTGAACGCCACCACTCCTCAACGACGAGAGAGAAGCAACCGTGCGCCGAATCCTGGCGACCGTGATCGCGGCCGCAACGCTCATCGGGGCCCCGGCCCTGTCCCTCCCGGCCATGGCGGCACCGGCCGCGGCCCCACCGCGGACCGCCGCCGTCCCCGCGCATCGCGGCCCGACGACGCCCGCGAGCTACCAGAACCCGATGGCCCTGCGCCTCCCGGACGGCCAGACGGCCGCGAGCTGCGCCGACCCGACCGCCATCCACGGCGCCGGGCGCGACCGGAACTGGTACCTGTACTGCACGTCGGACGCGCTCACGGCGACCGAGACGAACGCAGACGGCTCGCTCGTACAGCACACCGTCCCGACCTACCGCTCCACGGACCTGACGCACTGGACGTACGTCGGAGACGCGTTCACGACGAAGCCGGCCTGGGTCGGTGCGGCGAACGGGATCTGGGCCCCCGATGTCGTGTACCGCGCGGGCGCCCACGGGCGTCCCGGCACGTACTTCATGTACTACGCCGCGTCGGACACGCCGACCGCGACCGCGGCAACCGGCGGCGGGTCGGCCGTCGGCGTCGCGACGAGCACGAGCCCGACCGGACCGTGGACCGATTCAGGAGGCCCGGTGGTCGCCCCGCAGGAGGCCGCGAACGGTCAGGGGAAGCGCTGGGAGTTCGACCCCGAGGTGGTCACCGCCAACCGCGCGACGTACCTGTACTTCGGCAGTTACTACGGCGGCGTCAACGTCCGGCAGCTGACGGCTGACGGCCTCCGGTCACTGCCCGCAACCGAACAGCCGATCGCGATCGACAACCGGTACGAGGGCACCTACATCACCCAGCACGACGGCTGGTGGTACTTCATGGGCTCCGCCACGAACTGCTGCAACGGTGCCCTCACCGGGTACGGCGTGTTCGTCGCGCGGTCCCGCAGTCCGCTCGGCCCGTTCCTCGACCAGGACGGCGTCTCGATCCTCAGCACCCGGGTTGGAGGCACGCCCCTCCTCGCGCAGAACGGCAACCGCTGGGTGGGCACCGGGCACAACACGGTCGTCACGGACTTCGCCGGGCAGGACTGGATCATCTACCACGCGGTCGACCAGGACGACCCGTACTACGCGGGCCAGCCGACGTACACGAAGCGACCGGCGCTCATCGACCCGCTCGACTGGGTGAACGGCTGGCCGACCGTCCGCGGGGGTGCCGGACCGTCCGATCAGCGTGAGCCCGGGCCCGTAGCGCAGCCGGGGGAGCGGCCCACCTACCGGCCGACCCGCGCACCGGTCACCGTGCCCGGCCGTCCCGTCCGGGCGGCCTCGACCGACTTCGCCGGGACGAGCCTCCCGTCGTCGCTCGCGTGGACGCGGCAGCCGGACCCGTCGACGTACTCGGTGAGCGGCGGTGCGTTCCGCTGGCAGACGCAGGCCGCGGACCTGCACCCGCCGGCGACGCCGCTCGCCTCGGTGCTCACGGAGCCCGCGCCGGCCGGTGACTACGTGCTCGAGACGAAGGTGTCGGTGGACACGCCCGCGACCGGCGATGGCGTGAACTACGCGCAGGGCGGTCTCATCGTGTACGGGGACGACGGCAACTACATCCGCCTCGTGTCCAACTCGATCTACGACACCCGGCAGACCGAGTTCGGCAAGGAGGTCACCCCGCAGCCGGCGGGCGCCCCGAACTACGGGAACATGGTGGTCGGTCCGGTCGGCGACTGGACGACGCTCCGGATCGTGCACCACACGGTCGAGGGGAAGAGCGCCTACACCGCGTACACGAGCGTCGACGGGCGGCACTTCGTCAAGGGCGGCACGTGGACGGCCGATCTCGGGGCGCACCCGCGGATCGGGCTCATCTCGCTCGGGGCCTCCGGGTTCACGAGCACGTTCGACTACCTGCACGTCAGCGGGGCGGTGACGCTCGGGCGCTGACCCCCCGCACCCGCACCCGCACCCGCGACACTTGCGAGATCGCAGCTGTTGTCGTTCTGGCACCACCCAGAACGGCAACGACTGCGATCTCGCGGAGAAGCGGAGAAGCGGAGCAGCGGTGAGGGGGCGCGGGGTAGCGTCCCCCGCGTGACCGACTCCACGCCAGACAACCACACCCCCACCACAGCCCGCGACGCCGACCTGCCCACGACCATGCGGGCGGTGCGCTTCGACGCGTACGGCGAACGCTCGGTCCTCCGGGTCGACGAGGTCCCGGTGCCCGAGGCCACGGGTGACCGCGTCCTCGTCCGCGTCCGCGCCGCGGGCACGAACCCCGGCGAGGCAGCGATCCGGCAGGGCGCGATGGCGGAGCAGTTCCCGGCGACGTTCCCGTCCGGACAGGGCACCGACCTGGCGGGCGTGGTCGCGGCGATCGGCGAGGACGTCACGCAGTGGACCGTCGGGGACGAGGTCCTCGGGTGGTCGTGGGAGCGGTCGAGCCAGGCCGAGTTCGTCAGCGTCCCCGAGGGGCAGCTCGTCGCCAAGCCGCGGCGCCTGTCGTGGGAGATCGCGGGCGCGCTCGACGTCGCCGCGACGACCGCGTACGCCGCCGTGCGGGCCGTCGACCCCCGCCCGGGCGAGACCGTCGTCGTCTCGTCCGCGGCGGGTGGCGTCGGCGGCATCGTGACGCAGCTCCTCGTGGCGAAGGGCGTCGACGTCATCGCCGTTGCGTCCGAGGCGAACCACGAGTGGCTCCGCTCGGTCGGCGCGCGTCCGGTGGCGTACGGGGACGGCCTGGAGGACCGGGTGCGGCAGGCGGGTACGAACGGGATCGACGCGCTCATCGACACGCACGGGCCGGAGTACGTGCGGCTGGGCATCGCGCTCGGGGTCCCCGCGGCGCGCATCGAGACGATCATCGCGTACGAGGCCGCGGCCGAGGTCGGTGCGAAGACCGACGGGAGCGTCGACGCCGCGTCCCAGGAGGTCCTCGCCGAACTCGCGGGCCAGGCCGCCGACGGCACGATCACGGTGCCGATCATCGCCACGTACCCGCTCGACGCGGTGCAGGACGCCTACGCGGAGCTCGAGCAGGGTCACGCGCGCGGCAAGATCGTGCTCGTGCCGTAGCCGATCGCGCTCCGGCGCGGCGCGGCGCGGCGCGGCCCGGTTGGCCCGGTCCGGTCCGGCCGACCCGGGCGGCGCTGGGCCGCACGGGGGCGGGGCGGGGCCGGCCTGGCCTGATCGGGCCGGTCTGAACGGGGCGGAGCGCCAGGCCCTCGCGCGCGTCGAGGTCCATCCGCGCCGACTCATTTGACATCCCCGTGGCGCTCCCCGTACAGTCGTGGAATCGATCCCATGGAATCGATTCCACGACTCGCCCAACGGAGTGCTCACCGATGAACACCGTCACCATCAAGGACGTCGCCGCGCGCGCCGGCGTCTCGGCGGCGACCGCGTCGCGGGTGCTCTCGGGCAACCCGGCGACGTCCGAGGACTCCCGTCGGCTCGTGGAACAGGCCGCGCGCGACCTCGACTTCCGGCCGAACCTGCAGGCCCGGGCGCTCCGCTCGACCCGCACGGACACCATCGGCCTCCTCGTCTCGGACGTGCGGAACCCGTTCTTCGCGGACCTCGCGCACACCGTCGAGCAGGCCGCGCTCGAGACCGGGTACGTGACCATGCTCGGCAACGCGAACGAGCGTGCCGAGCAGCAGAACCGGTACCTCGACACCCTCATCGCCCGGCGGGTGGACGGCGTCATCGTGGCGCCGCAGGGCGACGACACCGAGACGGTCCAGCAGCTGGTCGACCGGGGCATCCCGACGGTGTTCGTCGACCGCGTCGTCCCCGGCATCGACGTGCCGACCGTCACGACGGACAGCAGCACGGGCATCCGCCAGACGGTCGAGCACCTGGCCGCCCTCGGGCACACCCGCATCGGCTACATCGCCGGCCCGCAGAGCGTCTCGACCGGTCGCGAGCGGTTCGAGGCCTACCAGGACGCGATCGTCACGGCAGGGGTGAGCGCCGACCCGGACCTCGTCGTGTTCGGTGACTTCCAGGCCGCGTCCGGGTCGGCCGGGGTGAGCGCGCTGCTCGCCCTCGACGAACCGCCCACCGCGATCTTCGCCGCGGACAGCCTCATGGCGGTGGGTGCGATCGCGATCCTGAACCGGCTCGGCCTCCGCATCGGCGTCGACATCGCCCTCGTCGCGTTCGACGACATCGAGTGGTTCTCGCTGCTCGAACCGGCGCTCAGCGTCGTCGCCCACAGCGTCGAGGACATGGGCCGCGTCGCCGTCGAACTCCTGCTCGACGTCATCGCCGGCAACCACCCCGCCTCCGTCCGCCTGCCGAGCGAGCTCATCGTCCGGGCCTCGTCGGCCGACCCCATCGCCACCGATCGGCAGACCGCATCGTCGCGCTCCGCCGCCGAACCGTCCCGTCCCGGGAGGAACTGACATGTCCCCGCAGCCACTCATGACGCTCGATCGCGTCAGCAAGTCGTTCGGACCGGTCCAGGTCATCACCGACGTCACCCTCGAGGTGCACGCCGGGAAGGTGCAGGTGCTGCTCGGCGAGAACGGCGCCGGCAAGTCGACGCTCATCAAGATGATGTCCGGCATCCACCAGCCCGACGGCGGTCGCATCCTCGTCGACGGCCGCGAGGTCACGATCCCGTCCGTGACCGCGGCCGAGGAGCTCGGCATCGCCACGATCCACCAGGAGCTCAACCTGGTCGGGTCGCTCAGCGTCGCGGAGAACGTGATGATGGGCCGGATCCCGACCCGGTTCGGCCTGGTCGACCGGAAGGCACTCCGTCGTCAGGCCGAGGCGGCGCTCGCCACCATCGGTCTCGACGTCGACGTCATGACGCCGGTGTCGAGCCTGGGGATCGCGCGGCAGCAGCTGGTCGAGATCGCGAAGGCGCTCAGCCAGGAGGCCCGGATCCTGATCCTCGACGAACCCACCGCCGCGCTGACCCGCCACGAGACCGAGGCGCTCTTCCGCGTCGTGGCGGACCTCCGCGCCCGCGGCGTCGGCATGCTGTTCATCAGCCACCACCTCGACGAGATCGCCGAGATCGGGGACACGGTCGCCGTGCTCCGGGACGGACACTTCGTCGCCGAGGTGCCGGCCACCACGCCCGAGCAGGAACTCGTCGGGCTCATGGTCGGCCGGAGCATCGAGGAGCAGTACCCCTCGGGCACCGCGGTGGTCGACACCGCGTCCGAGGTGCTCCAGGTCGAGCACCTGACCTCGGCCGGTCGCTTCGAGGACGTCAGCTTCTCCGTGCGCGCCGGCGAGATCGTCGGCGTCGCGGGCCTCGTCGGCGCCGGGCGCACCGAGCTCGTCCGTGCCATCGCGGGTGCCGACGGCTACGACTCGGGAACGGTCCGCGTCCGCGGTCAGGTGCTGCCGAAGAAGAGCATCGCGGCAGCGGTCCGCGCGGGCATCGGACACGTCCCCGAGGACCGCAAGGCACAGGGCCTCGTCCTCGGTGCGTCCGTCAACGACAACCTCGGGTACGCGACCCTCGCCTCCACCGCGCGCGGTGGCCTCGTCGACTTCGCCGGGCAGAAGCGCCGGGCCGAGGAGGTCGCGAACCGGCTGCGGATCCGGATGCACGACATCGGCCAGCCGATCGGCTCGCTGTCCGGCGGGAACCAGCAGAAGGCCGTGTTCGGTCGGTGGATCCTCGCCGGGTCGAGCGTGCTGTTGCTCGACGAACCCACCCGCGGCGTCGACGTCGGCGCGAAGGTCGAGATCTACGAGCTCATCAACACGATCACGGCGGCGGGCGGTGCGGTCGTCATGGTGTCGAGCGAGCTGCCCGAGGTGCTCGGCATGAGCGACCGCGTGCTCGTCATGCGGGACGGCCGCATCGCCGGCGAGATCCCCGGGTCCGAAGCGACCGAGGACCGCGTCATGACCCTGGCCGCCCGCGACGTCGAGACCGTCTGAGTCCCGGGGCACCGCCCCCACCCCGCCACGTCACGACCGCCCCGAGCGGACGGTCGTTCCTCCCCCCACGCGTACAGCGCAGTACCCATCAGAAAGCACCCGTCGCATGTCAACGACCACCGTGAAGGCCCCCGCGCGGTCCTTCTCCTTCAAGAAGTTCCTCGCCGACAACGGGGCGCTGGTCGGCCTCGTCGTCCTCTGCATCGCCCTGTTCATCGCGACACCGGACTTCCTCACCGGCCGCAACATCATCAACATCGGCATCCAGGTCTCGACCGTCGCGGTGCTCGCGTTCGGCGTCACGTTCGTCATCGTGGCCGGCGGGATCGACCTCTCGGTCGGCTCGGTGGCCGCACTGTCCGCGATGGTGTCCGGCTGGTTCTTCAGCACCGCGGGCCTCCCGGGCTGGCTCGCGCTGCTCGGCGGCCTCGTCGCCGGCCTGCTCGCCGGGGTCGTGAACGGCCTCGCCGGCGCCTACGGCAAGCTGCCCTCGTTCATCGCCACCCTCGCGATGCTCAGCGTCGCCCGCGGCCTGACCCTCGTGATCTCCGACGGCAACCCCGTGCCGACCTCGCCGCAGGTGTCGTTCCTCGGCGGCGACATCGGGCCCGTCCCCGTGCCGATCATCGTGCTCGTCCTCGCGGCGCTCGTCGCCTCGTTCATCCTCAACCGCACCGTCCTCGGCCGCTCGATGTACGCCGTCGGCGGGAACGCGGAGGCCGCGCGCCTGTCAGGTCTGCCGGTCAAGCGCATCGTCGTCATCGTGTTCGGCCTGTCCGGGCTGTTCGCCGCGCTCGCCGGGCTGCTGCTCGCAGGGCGCCTCGACTCCGCCCAGCCGCAGGCGGCCAGCGGGTACGAGCTCGACGCGATCGCCTCGGTCGTGATCGGCGGCGCCTCGCTCGCGGGCGGTGTCGGTCGGATCTCGGGAACCTTCATCGGCGCGCTCGTGCTCGTCGTGATCCGCAACGGCCTCAACCTGCTCAACGTCAGCTCGTTCTGGCAGCAGGTCGTCATCGGCCTCGTCATCGCGCTCGCCGTCGGTGTCGACGTGCTCCGCCGCAAGACGCGCAGCAGCTGACCGCGAACCGCCCCGGCGGGCGCCGGCGGGCCGGTGGCCGCCAGCCGGTCGGGAGGCGACCCTCCCGGCATACCGACCCCCCACCAGTACGACTCCCTCATCCCCCACCAGCACCACAGACAGACCAAGGACCCCAACGATGCAGTTCTCCTCCTTCCAGAAGGTCGCCACCGTCGGCACCGTCGCCGCCCTCGTCATGCTCGGCGCCTCGGGCTGCAGCCGCTTCGGCGGCGGCTCCGGCGGCGACCAGAAGGTCGTGCTCGCGCTCTCGACCCTCAACAACCCGTTCTTCGTCGAGGTGCGCGACGGCGCGAAGGCCGAAGCGAAGAAGAAGGGTGTCGACCTCGAGGTCGTCGACGCGCAGAACGACTCCGCGCAGCAGGCCAACCAGCTGCAGACCGCGTCCTCCGGCAGCGCCAAGGCCATCATCGTCAACCCCGTCGACTCCGACGCCGCCGGCCCGTCGGTCAAGGCGCTCAACAAGGCGGACATCCCCGTCGTCGCCGTCGACCGCACGGTCAACGGTGCGGACGTCGACTCGTTCATCGCGAGCGACAACGTCGCCGGCGGCAAGCAGGCGGCGGACGACCTGGCCAAGGCGATCGGCAAGAAGGGCGACATCCTCGTCCTCGAGGGCCAGGCGGGCACGTCGGCCGCCCGTGACCGCGGCAAGGGCTTCACCGAGGGGATCAAGCAGTACCCCGGCATCCACGTCGTCGGCGAGCAGACGGCGAACTTCGACCGCGCCACCGCGCTCGACGTCACCACGAACCTGCTGCAGGCCCACCCCGACATCGTCGGCATCTTCGCGCAGAACGACGAGATGGCCCTCGGGGCGATCAAGGCACTCGGGTCGAAGGCGGGCTCGAGCGTCGAGGTCGCGAGCTTCGACGGCGAGGACGACGGCCTCGCCGCGATCAAGGACGGCACGCTGAGCAGCACCATCGCCCAGCAGCCGGCGAAGCTCGGCTCGCTCGCGATCGACCAGGCGCTCAAGGCGATCGACGGCAAGGCCACGAAGACCGTGTCGGTCCCGGTGCTGTCGGTCACCAAGAGCAACGTCGACACCTTCAGCAAGTGAGCACGGCCGCCGGAACCGTGGTCGTCGTCGGATCGCTCAACGTCGACCAGGTCGTCACCGTCGACCGGCACCCGTCCCCGGGTGAGACGCTGATCGCCACCTCGATGACCCTCCTGCCCGGCGGCAAGGGCGCGAACCAGGCCGTGGCGGCCGCCCGTCGGGGCGCCGCCACGGTCATGGTGGGGCTCGTCGGGGATGACGGATCCGCGGAGGTCGCCACGGTCCTCCTGGCCGAGAGCGGGGTGGACGTCGCGCACGTCGGCGTCGTCGACCAGCCCACCGGGCTCGCGACGGTCACGGTCGACGCGACGGGGGAGAACACCATCGTCGTCGTGCCGGGGGCCAACGCCGCGATGACCGCGGAGGCCGTCGATCGCGTCGCGTCCGTCGTGGCCGAGGCGGCCATCGTCGTCATGCAGGGCGAGATCCCGGCCGCCGGGATCGCCGCCGCGGCCCGTCACGCCCGTGGTCGCGTCGTGCTCAACCTCGCACCCGTCATCGACATCGACGCCGCGGTCGTCCGTCTCGCCGATCCGCTCGTCGTGAACGAGCACGAGGCGGCCCTCGTCCTCGCGCGACTCGTGCCGGGAGGCGCGGTGCCGGCGGACGAGGAGGCGCTCGCGGCCGCGCTGCTCGCGCAGGGCATCCGCACGGTCGTCATCACCCTCGGCGCGCGCGGCGCGGTCGTCGCGGACGCGACCGGCACCACCGCGGTACCGTCACCCCGGGTCGACGCGATCGACACGTCCGGCGCGGGCGACGCGTTCGTCGGCGCCCTCAGCGCGAGCCTCGCGGCCGGGGAGTCCCTGCTCGACGGCGTCCGGCACGCGGTGCGGGTCGGTGCGTTCGCCGTGCAGGGGGCCGGGACGCAGCCGTCGTACCCGACGCTCGACGACACCCTGCCGGAGGTGACCGCGTGAAGCGCGCCGGCATCCTCAACGCCGAGCTCAACGCCGGTCTGAGCCGCCTGGGACACGGGGACCTCGTCGTCGTCGCTGACTGCGGTCTGCCGATCCCGCCGGGCGTCCCGCTCGTCGACCTGGCCGTCGTCCACGGGGTGCCGCGGTTCGAGGACGTCCTCGACGCGCTCCTCGGCGACGCCGTGTTCCAGGACTGCATCGCGGCGGAGGAGGTCGTGGGCACCGAGGCCGAGGGGTGGATCACCGCACGGTTCGACGGCGTCCGGCACGTGGACCACGAGGCGCTGAAGCGGATGTCCGCGGGCGCCAAGCTGTTCGTCCGCACCGGTGAGGCGACGCCGTTCGCGAACGTCGTGCTCGTGTGCGGCGTGCCGTTCTGACGCGCTCGGGCTGGTGCCGGGCGGACGCGCCGGGCGTGCCGACGCGCCCGGTGGACCCGTCGCCGCTAGCGTGAGCACACTCCCGAACCGTGCGCATGGAACGAGGCGATCCCCGGTGCCCTACCTCAAGCCCGAGCCCTGGTCGTTCACCATCGCGCCCGAGCCGTACGACGCCGAGAGCGCGATCCGCCTCCGTGCCGCTGCCCGGATCGAGCTCAACAGCGTCAACGCCGGACCGGACCTCGGTCCCGAGCTCACGGCCGACGAGGTGCCCGTGCACCTGCTCGCCCGGGACAGCGCGGGCGTCCCGATCGGGTGTGCGGGGCTCACGCCGGTCCAGGACGGGGTCCACGAGGTCCGGAAGCTCTACGTCCGGTCCGACGCGCGGAGTCTCGGCGTGGCCGATGCGCTCCTGGAGCACCTGATCGCTGCCGGCCGCGAACTGGGCGCCCCGGCCCTGGTCATGGAGACGGGATCCCAGGCGACGCAGACCGTCCGGTTCCTCGAACGATCCGGGTTCTCGCGGATCGCGCCGTTCGGCCGCTACGCCGACAACCCGAGCTCGGTCTGCTTCGCGCGGGTGCTCTGACGCGCACCGGTTCACGATTTGTCCGTTTTCCGAACGGAACGAACAGGTCGGCTACTGTTTCGTTGCGCGAGTAGTTCACGATGTGGCATTCTTTTGCCGTGCCCGACCCCCGGGCATCATCACCCCGATCGCGCCCGGCGACGCCGCCAGAAACGAGACCATGATGAGCATCGCGCAGCCCCACCCCCGGGTCTCCGGGACCTCCTTCATCGACCCGTCGAGTGCCGCGCTCGACCGGTTCCCGCCGACGCAGCCGATCGACATGCGGCCGCTGCTCGCCGATCGGGGTGTCTGCTGATGCACAGCACGTACCAGGCCTGGTCCGGCGCCGGCACGATGCGCGCGGGCGCGGGTCGACGCTACGGACTGACCGACCCGGCCGTCATCGACGCCTACGTCTCGCGTCGGGTCGAGGACCCGCGCCTGCTGTCCGGGCGGGGATCGGGCGCCGCGAGCGGCCCGAGCTACGCCGACTTCTTCGCGGCACCCACCGCGTAGCATCCACGCCACCGGAACGACCGACCAGAAGGACCACATCCGCCGATGCCGTTGACCGTCGTCCGCCGCGAAGCGCGGCACCTGTACGCACGAGAGCCGCGGAGCGCGGCCGCTCGCCAGGCCGTCGACGCGCTCCTGGGCGTGCAGAGCGCCGAGGAGCAACAGATCGAACGCGCCCGGGTCGCGAGCGGCCTGACGAAGAACGAGTTCCACGCCATCCGCTACCTGCTCCAGGCGCAGCGTGACGAGCGGGCCATGGGCCCCAAGGACCTCGTCGTCATGCTCAACGTGTCGAACGCGTCGGTCACCAAGATCGTCGACGAGCTCGAGCGCAAGGGCGACCTCCGGCGGGTGGCGCACCCGAGCGACCGGCGCGCGCAGGTCCTCGAGCCGAGCGAGCAGGCCGCCCGCAAGATCGACGCCGCGTACGAGCGGTTCCACGAGTCCGTCGTCGACGTCTTCGACCGGCTGTCCGACGAGGACAACGCCGTCGTGACCCGTGTGCTGACGACCCTGACGACCGCCATGGCCGAGCGGGCCGCCGCGGAGACGGCCTCCACACCGGCTGTCCCCGCCGACGGATCCACCGAGCAGGAGCAGCTGAGCGACCACGCGGACGCCGCTCGATAGCGTCGATTCCTCCCCCTCCGAGCGACGGCCCGACCGTCGGGTCTCCGACGGGGCGGATCACGAGGAGCGATGGTGGCGACGCGGAGCACGACAGCCGGGGGAGCCGACACGACGGGGCGACCTGCATCGGGCGGACGAGCCCTGCCACCGCTGACACCGGGTCCGTACTCGCGACGGCTCGGCTTCGTCGCGGTCGTCGCGACCTTCGGCGGTCTGCTCTTCGGGTACGACACCGGCGTCGTCAACGGCGCGCTCGACTCGCTCACCACGGATCTCGGGCTCACGCCCACGACCGAGGGGCTCGTGACGTCGGCGATCCTCGTCGGGGCGGCGCTCGGCGCGTTCACCACGGGTCGCATCTCCGACCACAACGGTCGGCGACCCACCATCCGCACGCTCGCCGTCGTCTTCTTCGTCGCCGCGCTCGCGTGCGTGCTGTCCCCGACGTGGGAGGTCCTCGTCGCGGCGCGGTTCGTCCTCGGCATCGCCGTCGGCGGGGCGTCCGTCACGGTCCCGGTGTTCCTGGCGGAGCTGTCGCCGACCGAGAAGCGCGGCGGTCTCGTGACCCGGAACGAGCTCATGATCGTGACGGGACAGCTGGCCGCATTCGCGATCAACGCCGTGATCGGGTCGATCTGGGGCTCCCACACCGACGTCTGGCGGTACATGCTCGCGGTCGCGCTGATCCCCGCCGTCGCGCTGTTCATCGGCATGCTCCGCGTGCCGGAGAGCCCGCGGTGGTTGCTCGGCAAGGGGCGCGAGGACGACGCGCTCGCCGTGCTCCGCACCATCCGCTCGGACGAGCGCGCGGTGGCCGAGATGGCCGAGCTGCACGACCTCGCCGCGGAGGAAGCGGAGGCCCGCTCCGGCCGGATCCGCGATCTGTTCCGCGAGCCGTGGCTCCGCAGGCTCGTGTACATCGGCGGCGGACTCGGCATCGCCCAGCAGGTCACCGGGATCAACTCGATCATGTACTACGGCACGCAGGTGCTGCAGGAGTCCGGGTTCAGCCAGCAGGGTGCCCTGATCGCGAACGTCGGCTCGGGGGTGATCGCGGTCCTCGCCGTCGTGATCGGCCTCCGCTTCATCAACCGACTGGGCCGGCGCACGTTCCTCATCAGCGGGTTCGCGGGCACGACCCTGTTCCATCTGCTGATCGGTCTGGCGTCGGTGGTCCTGCCGCAGGGCACCCTCCGCGCGGTGGTCGTCCTCGTGTTCATCATCTGTTTCGTCGGCATCATGCAGGGCACCATCGGGCCACTCGTGTGGCTCATGCTCTCCGAGGTGTTCCCGCTGCGCCTCCGTGGGGCCGGCATGGGGCTCACCGCACTCGTGCTCTGGCTCGCGAACTTCGGGGTCAGCCTGACGTTCCCCATCGCCGTCGCGGCCTTCGGGATCTCGACGACGTTCTTCGTGTTCGCCGTGCTCAACGCCGCCGCGCTCGTGTTCGTGCTCACGGTCGTCCCCGAGACCCGGGGGCGATCACTCGAGCAGCTCGAAGCCGACTTCGCCACGGGGGCGATCTCGATCCACGGGTCGACGAACGACGTCACGAAC
The DNA here is from genome assembly GCF_003234885.2 of Curtobacterium sp. MCBD17_003. NCBI lineage: Bacteria > Bacillati > Actinomycetota > Actinomycetes > Micrococcales > Microbacteriaceae > Curtobacterium > Curtobacterium sp. MCBD17_003. The sequence continues at coordinate 3,242,003 of NZ_CP126275.1, read as the reverse complement.
GCCCGGTACCAGCAGGACGGCGGGCCGTCACGCCCCTGATCACGCTCCGGCCCACGCGCCCCTGACCGCCTCCGGACGCCCACCACGCCGACACGACCCCGCCAACTGGGGGTCTGTGAGGTCGCACAGGGGCTGTTGTCGGGCCTCCGCTCGGGCTAGCGTCGTCAGGTCGGCGATCGCAACCCGAATCGGCGCCGGGCACCCCCGACCGCTCAGCCTCCGAGAGTGACCATGCGCACCGTCCGTCTGCCCCTCATCGTCGTCGCCGCCGCCGCCCTCACGGTCACCGGCTCGGCCCTCCCCGCGGTGGCGGACGAGCCGGGAGGCGCGACCACCGCCACGACGTCCGCCGCGTCGACGTCCACCCCCTCCGCCGCGGCGCCCGCGCCGTCGGCGGCCTCGCCCGCGTCCGGGGCCACCGCATCGACCGCGCCGACCGCGTCGCCGAGCCCCTCGGCCACGACGCCCGCCCCCTCCGCGACCGCGACGGCCCCGGCCCCCAGCGGTGCTCCGATCGACATGACGGTCGTGCTGCAGCCGTCCGATCGCGGTGAACTCCGCGACCTGGTCCGCCGGGCGGACACCATGACGAAGGCCCAGCGGAAGGACGCGCTCACCGACGTCGCCCCGACCACGGACACCCGGGACGACGTGGTCGACGCACTCCGTGCGGCGGGCCTCCACGTCACCGCGCAGGACACGTGGGACGTCCAGGTCTCGGGCACGGTCGCCCAGGCGGAGTCCGTGTTCGGCGTCGACCTCGCGGGCAAGGGGGACACCCTGCACCCGACGACGGCGCTGGACCTGCCGTCGGGCCTGTCCGGCGCGGTGACGACCGTGCTCGGCCTCGACCAGCGCCCGGTGTTCGAGCACCACGCACTCCCCGGCGGCAGGACCCCGGCCGACCTGGCCAGCGCCTACGGCGTGACGCGCTCCGGGAGCACCGGTGCCGGGACGACGGTCGCCACGGTGCAGTTCTCCGGCTGGTCGAAGAGCGATCTGACCACCTACGCGAACGCCGTGGGCGTCACGTTGCCGTCGATCACGCAGGTCGCGGTCGACGGCGCGTCGACCACCACGTCCGTCGACGGTGGCGGCTCCGAGGTCGCCCTGGACCAGGAGATGCTCTTCGCCACCGCGCCGAAGGCGTCCCAGCGCGTCTACGTCGCGCCGAACTCGGCCCAGGGCATCTACGACGCGTACGACCGCGTCGCGACCGACGTCACGAGCAGTGGCATCGTCGCGCTGAGCACCTCGTGGGGGATGTGCGAGTCGTCGCTGTCCTCGTCGTTCGAGAGCGCCGTCCAGGACGCCATCGATCGCGCGGTCGTCGCCGGTGCCACCACCTTCGCGGCCTCGGGTGACGACGGCGCATACGACTGCGGCGGCGGGACCTCGAGCACGCCCGACGTCGACTTCCCGGCCGTCGTGCCGTCGGTCGTCGGTGTCGGCGGGACCAGCCTCACGGGGAGCGGCACGAGCTGGCGCGAGACCGCCTGGAGCGACCGGGCCGACGCGGTCGGCAGCGGTGGTGGGTCCTCGACCCGGACCGCGCGGCCGACGTACCAGAGCGGTGTGGGCCTCCCGGGCAGCACGCGGCTGGTACCGGACATCAGCGCGGTGGCCGATCCCGACACCGGCCCCGGCGTCTACATCGGCGCGGAGGGCGGCTGGGTCCTCGGCGGTGGGACGAGCGCGGCGGCGCCGATCATGGCGGGGCAGCTCGCCGCCACGCTGTCGAGCCTCGGCTGCAGCACCGGCGTCGGCGACGTGCACGCGACGCTCTACGGGAACCGCGGGGACTTCCGCGACGTCACGAGCGGCAACAACCTGCTCTACAGCGCGACCACCGGCTACGACATGGCGACCGGTCTCGGTTCCCCGAACTGGGCGGCCCTGGCGACCGCGCTGCCCGGGACGAGCAGCTGCAGCACCTCGCTGGCCGCGCCCGCGACCCTCGCCGTCGGCCACTCGATCACGTCGCCGAACCAGCAGTACACGCTGACGATGCAGGCCGACGGCAACCTCGTGCTGTACGGCAACGGGCGTGCGCTCTGGTCGTCCGGGACGAACGGCCGTGGTGGGACCTCGCTCGCGGTGCAGGCCGACGGCAACGCGGTCATCTACACGGCCGCGCAGAAGGCGGTGTGGCAGTCCCGCACGAGCGGCAAGGGCAGCGGGGCTGTCCTGGCGGTCACGAACACGGGCGACCTCCGCCTGACCAGGGGGAGCACGGTGCTCTGGCACACGGGGTTGTCCGGCCGCGACACCCTCAAGGCGCCCGTGACGCTGACCGGCGGCCAGTTCATCCAGGACGGCTCGGGCACGCGGCAGTTCATCATGCAGGCCGACGGCAACCTCGTCATGTACATCGGCGGCCGAGCGCGCTGGGCGACGAACACGAGCAAGTACCACGGCGCGTACATGAGCCTGCAGGCGGACGGCAACCTGGTGGTCTACGACACCTCGGGCAAGGCGCGGTGGGCGTCGAACACCAGCCGGGCCGGGTCGGGCACGACGCTCGTCGTGCAGGGCAACGGCAACGTCGTGCTCAAGAAGGGCTCGACGGGCATCTGGTCGACGGGCACGAAGGGCTGAGTTGCCAGGAGGGCTGGGTCAGTCGACGCGCGGCCAGTCCGTCGTCAGGTACGCCTCGACGGCACGGTTGCGGAACGAGTAGGGCTTGCCCCGGTCGATGATCCCGCGGACCGTGTCCAGTCGCTGCGAGAACGGCCCCACCTTCGTCGCGGAGGTCATGCCCATCTGGGCGGCGATCTTCGTCAGCGTGCGGTCGGCCGGCGGCAGCGCCGCCATCGCCTCGACGAACTCGTGTTCACGAGCCGGCAGCCGGTTCAGGATGCGCTCGACGTGTGCCGAGGCCTCACCCTGAGCTCCGCGCCACCCGGCCACGACCTCCTCCTGGGAGATGGTCGAGGCGCTCCCTGCATTCCAGGCGCGTTGACCGGCGAGCTGGAACAGGAACGGCTCCCCGCAGCAGAGAGCCACGACGGCTCTCGCAGCCCCGGAACTCATCTGGATGGATTCGAGACCGCCGTTCCCGTCGGGGGTGGCCCAACCGTCGAACACGAATGGCTGCAGCGCCTGCAGGAGATCCGCCTCGTCGAGGGCGGCAAGCGTGATGGTGCGGAATCGCCGGGCGAAGGTGGCGCCCTTCCGAGCGCCGGCCATGTCCTCGAAGTCCGGCAGCCCCGTCAGGTACACGGCGAGGGGCAGGTGTCGCTCGACGAGGACACCGCCCGGAGCCGTGACCTCGACCTGGTGCGACAGCGCGTCACCGAGAGCGATGAGCAACTGCGACAGCGCTGCCTCGTCGGTGATGTTCTGCACCTCGTCGATGTGGATCAACACCACGGCGTTCTGCGCGATGGCGGCCTGCCCGAGTTCGACCAGCAGGTCGAACAGTGCGGTGAACGGCTCTGGTCCTGCTTCTCCGCGCACCGCGACGGAGAACCCCGACACCGCGATCTGTTCGACTCGCGCGAGGACGTCCAGGACCCGTTGCCGACTCGTTGCCAGGAGGCCGGCCTTGTCGGCCAGCCGCAGCACTGCGGACGCGACGATCTTCAACGGATCAGCACCGGCAGGTATGCGCAGTTGGGGGGTGACCCAGTCGCCGCCCTCTGCGGCATCGCGTGCGATCCGGCGTACCAGGCTCGACTTGCCGGTACCAGGTTCACCGAGGATGGTTCGGCCTGTCTCGTACAGGCCCGCATGACGACGCGGGCGAACGACGTCCCGCCAATCGGCCAACTGCTCGACACGACCAGCCCATACATCTGGAACCACGTCGGAACCCGGTTGGAACGGGTTCGTGAGAGGTGAGCGCACTTGATAAATTTAGCACACCCGGCAGATGTCGGTGTTAAATTTAACGAACAACCTGCTCCTCATGGACCGTCGTCCCGGTCTCGTGATGGACGGCGCGGGTCAGCTCGTGCGACATCCCGCCAGCCGAGCCGACAGGGCCGGCGGCCGCCCCGGCTGCACGTCGGCATGCAACTCCACGAGATGGAGCTGGAGCTGGTGGCATCGGTGCTGCTCACGCATCCAATTCGTGTAGCGGCGGGTAGCGTCCCTCGTATGACGGATGCTCGTGATCCCCTCGAGACGACCGACGACGGCGTGGACATGACGTTCGCGGAGCGGCGCCACGACGAGCTCACCCGGGCTTCGGGGTCGACCGAGGCGGATGCGGCCCCGCGGATCACCACCGAGGACCGTGGCGACGGCATGACCCGGATCGATGTCGCCGACACCGCGGCGGTGCGACCGGGTGGCGTCGACACGGAGGACTGAGGGCACGGCCCGGGAGGCGGAGGGTACGGCATGTGGCGACTGCTGTGGACACTGACCCGTTGGGTGGCGCTCCTGGGGCTGGTCATGGCCGTCGGTGCCGCGCTCTGGTTCAACAGGACTCCGTGGGCGATGGTGCTCTTCGACCTGGGGGCTCTGATCTGCGCGGTGGCGGGCATCGGTCAGTCCGTTCTCCGGAGTCGCCGGTGGTTGTCGCGGTACGACGTCCAGCCGGCGGCGCGCTCAGACCGGTCGAACACGCGGGCGCTCGTGCTCCGGGGTGCCGCGATGCTCCTGGCGGTGGTCGGCGTCGTCCTCGTCGTCGGGACCGTTCATGCCGTCGACGCCCGGACGTACGACGGGGGAACGGACGCGCTCGGCTTCTTCTTCGCGGTCGTCGCGTTCGTGACGAGCGCCTGGTTCTGGTCGGGTGCGCGGGTGCGACGATGAGGAGACCGGTGCGGAGCGACACGGTTGGCCGAGGTCACGGCGCACGGCGGACCGGCTGATCTGGTCGCGTTGCCCGTGTCGGCCCTCGGTCACCTGGTTCAGATCGGACCGTGCCTCGGGGAAGTCCGACGGCGGAGGAACCGGGACCCGGGTGACGGGCGCGCCGCTCGACCTCAGCGCCCCGTCCGCACCCGCGGATCCACGACCCCGTACACCAGGTCGACGATGACGTTCGCGGTGACGACCAGGAACGCCGCGAACAGCGTGAACCCGACGACGACCTGGAGGTCCAGCGAGTGCACCGCGTCGATGAGCAGTGCGCCGAGCCCCTGCATCGAGAACACCTTCTCGGTGATCACCGCACCGCCGAGCAGGGTGCCGAGGTCGAGCCCGAACAGGGTCACGACGGGCAGGATCGCGGTGCGGAGCCCGTGCCGGACGACGACCTGCGACTCGCTCAGGCCCTTGGCGCGGGCGGTGCGGATGTGGTCCTGGCCCATCACCTCGAGCATCTCGCCGCGGGTCAGTCGGGCGTAGATGGCGGCGCTGATGAACGCGAGCACGCACCAGGGCAGGAGCAGGTGCAGGAACCACTGCACGGGGTCGTCGGTGAACGCGACGTAGCCGCCAGTGGGCAGGATCCGGAGCACGAACCCGAACAGGAGGATCGCCAACAGTCCCACGAGGTACGCCGGCGCCGAGACCCCACCCACGGCGATCGTCATGACCGCCCGGTCGAGCACCGATCCACGCCGGAGCGCGGACACGGTGCCGCCGGCGACACCCGCGACGAGCCACAGCACGGCGGCGCCGATCGCGATGGAGGCCGTGACCGGCAGGCGGGACAGGATCAGCGTCGTGACACTCTGGTGGAGCTGGAACGAGTACCCGAAGCACGGTGCGCCGCAGACCACGGCGGTCGAGCCGCTGCCGAAGTGCCGCCCGACGAAGATGCCCGACAGGTAGTCGAGGAACTGCTGCCACCAGGGCAGGTCGGTGCCGATGAACGCCTTGACCTGCGCCAGGCGGTCGGGCGTGCAGGGCTTGTCGCACATCGCGCGGGCGGCGTTCGTCGGCAGCAGGGTGAACAGCGCGTAGGTGACCGCGGCCACGACGAACAACACCACGATCGCGCCGAGGACGCGGAACAGCACGAAGCGCCAGGTCCTCATCGCGACACCTCCGTCCGGCGCGGGTCGAGGGCGTCGCGGAGGGCGTCCCCGAGCAGGTTGAACGCGAGCGTGATGACGAACAGGGCGGCTCCCGGGAACACGAGGTACATGGGGTCGGTCTGCACCCACCCCACGGCGTCGCCGATGGTGCGGCCCCAGGACGGCGTCGGGGGCGTCACCCCGACGCTGAGGAACGACAGGGCGGCCTCGGCCCCGATCATGCTCGGGATCGAGATCGTCGCGTAGACGGTGATCGTCGCGGCGAGGTTCGGCAGGAGCTGGCGGATGATGACGTGCCAGGAACCGGCGCCCATCGCGGTCGACGCGACGACGAAGTTCCGCTGCCGCAGGGACAGTGTCTGCCCGCGGATCACCCGGGCGACGGCCGGCCAACCGAAGAACCCGATGACGAGCACGACGAGCACGGGGGCGGGGAACCGGTTCGGCACGATGGCGGTCAGCGCGATCATGAACACGAGCGACGGGAACCCGAACATGACGTCGACGACCCGGCTCATCCCGCGGTCGTACCAGCCGCCGAAGAACCCGGTGGTGACGCCGACGAGCACGCCGAGCACCATCGACAGGATCGTCGCGGCGATCCCGACCCCGAGCGAGGTCCGGGCGCCGTAGGTGACGATCGCGAACAGGTCGCGCCCGGTCAGCGGCTCGACGCCGAACCAGTGCGCGGCACTGATCCCGCCGCCCGTGCCCTTCGGTGCGCCGAACCCGGTGAGCGTCCCGAGGTGGTACCGGTACGGGTCCTGCCCGCTGAGCGCGGCGATGAGCGGTGCGCCGATCGCGACGAGCGCGAACACGACGATGACGATCGCGCTGGCGAGTGCCCAGCGGTCCCGGCCGACGCGGCGGGCGACGGCGCGGAAGCCGGTGGCGGCGGGCGTGGGGGCGACGGGGCGGTCGACGACGTTCGCGGTCATGCGCGGGCCTCCTCGGTCGTGCCACCGGCGGCGACGAGCCGGCGCCAGGTGGACCGCCGCTCGGCCTGGCGGATCGGGTCCGCGACGGGGGCGGCGGCGAGCAGCATGCGTGTGTACGGGTCCTGCGGGTCCTCGAGGACCTCGGCCGCCGTGCCGCGCTCGACGACGTGGCCGCGGCGGAGCACGACGACCTCGTCGGCGAGCTGCCGGACGACGGCCAGGTCGTGGCTGATGAGCAGGCACGCGAACCCGAGTTCCGCCTGCAGCGTCGCGAGCAGGTCGAGCACGGTGCGCTGCACGGTGACGTCGAGCGCGCTCGTCGGTTCGTCGGCGATCAGGAGGACCGGGTGCAGGGCGAGCGCGCGCGCCACCGCCACGCGCTGCCGCTGCCCGCCGGAGAGCTGGTGCGGGAACCGGTCGGCGTACGCGGGGTCGAGCCGCACGGCCTCGAGCAGCTCGCGGACCCGGGCCCGGCGGGCGGTCTCGCCGAGGTCGGTGTGCAGGCGCAGCGGCTCGGCGATGCTCCACCCGACCGTCGCGCGGGGGTTGAGCGAGGACGCAGGGTCCTGGAACACGTACCCGACGCGGCTGCGGACCGCGCGGAGCCGCCGCCGCCGCGCGCGCCGGAGATCCGTGCCGGAGACCTCGACGGTCCCGGACGACACCGGGACGAGGCCGGCGAGCGCCCGCCCGATCGTCGACTTGCCCGAGCCGGACTCGCCGACGAGCCCGAGGACCTCGCCCGCGCGGATCGCGAGGTCGATGTCGGCGACGGCGGGCGTCGCGCGCCGTCCGCCGTACGTGATGGCGACGTCGGTCAGGCGGGCCACGACCTCCCGGTCCGTGGACCCGGCCGTGGATCTCGGTCCGGACGACGACGTGCCGGTGGTGGGCCGCGTCTCCGCGTCCGGCCGGGAGGCCCGGCTCGGCCCGCCGAGGACGGGGACCGCGGCCAGGAGCTCGCGGGTGTAGGCGGCGTGCGGCGCCGCGAACAGGTCGGCGGCCGACTGTGCCTCGACCGCCCGCCCGGCCCGCATGACGAGGACGTCGTCCGCCACGTCGGCGACCACGCCCATGTCGTGGGTGATGAGGAGCACGGCGAGGTCACGCTCGCGACACAGGCGGCGGAGCAGGTCGAGGATCCCGGCCTGCACGGTGACGTCGAGTGCGGTCGTCGGCTCGTCGGCGATGAGCGCGACCGGGTCGGCCGCCAGCGCCATCGCGATCATCGCGCGCTGGAGCTGCCCGCCGGACAGCTCATGGGGGTACGCGCGCCGGACCCGGGCGGGGTCGGCGATGCCGGCGGCGGTGAGCAGCGCCTCCGTCCGGGCGACGACGTCAGCGCCGGACCGGTGCGCACGGACGGCCTCGGCGATCTGCGTGCCGATCGACAGCACGGGTGTGAACGACCCCATGGGCTCCTGGAACACGGTGCCGATACCCGCGCCGCGTACGCTGCGGAGGACGTCCCCGTCCGCCCCGACGAGCTCGACGGGCTCCGCGTCGGGCGTGCGCCGGAAGCGGATGCTCCCCGACACCGCGGCGGTCGACGGCAGGAGCCCGAGGACGCTCATCGCCGAGACGGACTTGCCCGAACCGGACTCGCCGACGAGCGCCAGGACCCGGCCGGGGTGCAGGGCGAACGTGATGTCGTCGACGACGGGGGCACCGCCGCCGAAGGCGACACGGAGCCCCCGGACGTCGAGGACGGGCGCGGTGCGGTCCTCGCTCACTTGGCGAGCGTGACCTTGAGGTAGTTCGGGTACGCGGGGAAGTCCGGCACGAAGAAGTGCTGGACGTCCGAGCCGCGGAGGAACGACTGCTTCGCGTAGGTCAGCGGCACGATCGGCGCGTCCTGCATGATGCGACGGTCGACCTGGGCCCACAGCGCGTTCGCCTTCGAGCGGTTCACCGTCGCCGTCGCCTTCGTGATGAGGGCGTCGACGTCGCTGTTGCTGTAGTGCGACACGTTGTTGCCGCCGTTCCCGATCTGGGACGAGGCGAACAGCGGCTGGATGTTCGCGTTCGCGCTCGGGAAGTCCGGCTGCCAGCCGTACAGGACGAGGTCGTACGACGAGTCGTTCGTGGCGTCGGTGTAGAAGCTGTCGACGTCCTCGGGCTTGAGCGTCACCGCGATGCCCGCGCGCTTGAGCCCCTGCTGGAGCGCCTGCGCCTGGGCGAGGTACGACGGGTCGTTCTGCGTCAGGAGCGTGAAGTGCAGGTCCTTCTGGCCCGCCGCCTTGAGCAGCGCCTTCGCCTTCTTCACGTTCCCGGACGCCGGCGCCTTGTACAGGTCGTACGACTTGCGGCCCGCGATGCCCGGTGTGATGAGCGTCGACGCGTACGTGCCCGCCTGGGCGCCACCGGCGGCGATCCGGAAGGCGCGCTTGTCGGTCGCGTACTCCAGGGCCTTGCGCACCTGGAGGTCCTTCAGTGCGCCACGCTGCGTGTTCATGGCGAGGTACGTGATCGGGCCGGCCTTCGACGTGGCGACGCGCGACGCGGCGGACGGGTTCTGGCGGACCTGGTTGAGCTCGGCGGCCCCGAGGTAGGTGGCGGCGAACGAGTCCTTCGCGTCACCCGAGTCGGCGATGAGGCTCTGCGTCACGGTCGACTCGTCCTGGCTCTCCTCGAACACGATCTTCGCGGGGCCCGCGGTGCGCACCGCGTCCGTCCGGGCGCTCCAGTGCTTGTTCCGCACGAGGGTCAGCTGGGAGCCCTGCTGGTTCGACTGCACCTGGTAGGGGCCCGACGCGACCGGCTTCGCGTCGTACGTGTTTGGGTCGCCCTTGCCCTGTGGCACGGGCGCGAACGCGGGCATCGACGCGATCCACGGCCAGTCGCCGTAGGCCGCATCGAGGTGGAACACGATCGTGCGGTCGTCGGGCGTCGCGATGCTGTCGAGCTGCTTGCCGTCGAACGGACCCTGGTAGCTCGAGCCGCCGACGAGCAGCGACTTGTGGTAGCTCAGGCCACCGGTGAGGGTCGGCGCGAAGGAGCGCTCGACGCCGTACTTGATGTCCTGGCTGGTGATCGGGGTGCCGTCCTGGAACTCGATCCCCTTCTTCAGGTGGTAGGTCCAGGTCTTCCCGCCGTCGCTCGGCGTGCCCGTGGTCGTGGCGAGGTCCGGCACGACCTTCGCCGTCTTCCCCGGCCGGATGTCCCACGTGGTGAGGCGTCGGACGACCAGGCCGAGCGTCGTCGTCGACAGGTTCTGGCTCGTCGCGGGATCGAGGTGCACCGCCGTCGCGGTGGTCAGGATGTGGAGCGTCCCGCCCTTCGTGCTGCTGGCGGCGCTCGCCGGCGCGGTCCCCGTGGCGCCGGAGTACCCGGTGAGTGCGAGTGCGAGTGCCGCGGTGGCGGCGACGACGGTGGCGGTTCTCAGGTGGTGCATGGGGTTCCCTCGGTGCGTTCGCGGACGTTCCTGGAACCCAGCCTGGACCGCGCCCATTCCCGCGCCACTCGAGAATGACGAATTGTGTCCGGTTCAGGCGGACGCCCCGGTCACGGAGAACGCGACGGAGTCGTTCGAGTCGTCGCGCAGTCCCACACCCGGTGCGATCGCCGGGTCCGCACCGGTGAGGACACGCGTGTAGTCGTCGGTTCTGGAGTTGTTCCCGCCGTAGTGCCACCGCCACACCTCGCCGGTCGTCGTGACCCCCACGACCGCGAACCGGTTGTGCGCCTCCGCGTCCGCGGCGAGATGCGTGAAGCGGCCGGTCGCCGCCGGGAAGACGGGCGTACTCGACCAGGTCGAGTACGCCCGGCCGTCCGTCCCGACCCAGACGGGAACGTGGTCGTTGGCGTCGGAGCGGATCCCGACCACCGGTGTGACCGTGGGGTCGGCGCCGGTGGCGACGCGGTCGATGAGGGTCGGCGCGCTGCTGCGGTAGCCGAGGCGCCACACCTCGCCGGTGGACGTCACGGCGACGAACGCGTAGTGGTTGGCCAGCGTGCTGGTCGCCGACGCGCCCACGAATCGCGCCGTCGTCGGGAAGGGAGTCGCGTCTGCAGTACTGCGGGAGTGGAGGACGCCGTCCCGGGTCACGAAGACCTGCGAGGAGTCCTTGCTGACGGATCTGATCGCCGACACCGGCGGGATCGTCGGATCCGCGTCCGACGCGACCTGCGCCACGCTGGAGGACGTGTTGCCGTAGAAGTACCGCCAGACGGCACCGGCAGACGTCACCGCGACGACGCAGTACAGGTTGTCCGCAGTACTCGTCGCGGTCAGGTGCGTGAACGGTCCCGGTACCCCGGGGAACAGCGGTGAGCCATTGTCGTTCAAAGCCACGCCTCCCTTCACGTAGTGGGTGAAGCTGTCGTTCGAGTTCCCCCGGAGGGCGATCGCCGGCGCGATCGACGGATCGACACCGGTGGCGACCCGTCGCACCGTGTTCGTCCCCGAGTAGTAACTCCACACCTCGCCGGCCGAGGTCACGCCAGCGACGCCGTACCGGTTGTTCGACGTGCTGTTCGAGGCGAGTGCGGTGAACGCGCCGGTCGCCGCCGGGAACCGGACCGCGGCCTCCTGGTGGAGCACACCCTGATGGAGGACGCTGATCGTGGCGGTGGCAGTCCCCGCACCGGTCACGGTCGCAGTGAGCGTCACCGTGCCGTTGGTCGTGCCCGCGGTGAGACCGGCGGCAGTCGCCTGGCCTGCGGCGTCGGTGGTGACCGTGATCGTGGTGGTCCCCGGGGGGCCGAAGGAGGCGGGTCCGGAGACCGTGAGGACGACGGTCTCGTTCGGCAACGGAACTCCGCTGCCGGAGCGGACGGTCGCGGTCCCGTCGGCGAGCGAGGAACCCGGTGCGCGAGGCGCGGAATCGGCGAACGAGACCGTGATGGTGGCGCTGTCACTGGCCGCATGTGCAGGGGTCGCGGTGGCGAGGGCGATCGCGGGAACGCTCCACGCCCCTGCGAGGACGATCGAGCGACGGCTGGGACTCCCTAATCGATCCTCCGACGCCGTCGCCGGCGAGAGGGTGCGGGGTTGCTGCTGGTCGGGTCGGTCGTCGCTCATGTGGATCGGTGCTCCAGTTCGGTCGGAGGGGGTCGGGAAGCGTCCGGGCATGGTCACATCCGGTCCTCACCCCGTCCGCGTCGGGCCCGGGGGTCGGGGCATCGGCGGCTGGACCTTCACCCGATGTGTCGCCCGTCGTCGCTCCACCGCCACGCCCTGCACGACCCCGCCGTCGTGCGTACGGTGCTCGCGGACGGCGCCCTCCGGAAGTACCTCGTCGGAACCGAGGAGGGCTGACCGTGCCGGCCGTGCCGGTGGTCCCGGGCATGATCGACGGGTGCACATCGTCCTGAACCGCGTCGACGGCGGCGCGCTCGCGACCGTCGTGTCGGACGCGGGGACCGCCCAGGGCGCGCCGGTGCACGTGGCCGCGGCGGGCCTCCCGGCCTGGATCGCGGCACACGAAGCGCCGGGCGTGCGGTGGGTGTGGGACGACACGGCCCGCTGGTACCCACAGGTGCTCGCCGCGGGCGGCCGCGTCGCGCGCTGCGTCGACCTGCGGCTGTGTCACCGGATCCTGCGCACCGCGGTCGCGACCGCGGGCTCGCCGCTCGCGACGGCGCCGGACGGCCCGTGGGACGACCCGGGGCAGGCCGCCCCCGCACCGCGCGCGGACGCCCTGTTCGATGACTCGATCTTCGCGTCGGGGCCGTCGTCCACCGGACGGATCGCTGCAGATCCGGTGTCCGATGCCGATCCCGTCGCCGAGTTCCGCGTGCAACAGGAGGCCGTGGCGGGGTCCCGAGATCCGCGCGCGCTCCGACTGCTGCTCGCGGCCGAGTCGGCCGGGGCGCTCGTCGCCGCGGAGATGCGCTTCGGGGGCTTGCCGTGGCGGGTCGACGTGCACGAGCGGATCCTCGAGGACGTGCTCGGCCCCCGCGTGCCGTACGGCGTCCGGCCGCAGCGGCTCGAGGACCTCGCCGCCGTGCTGCGGGAACGGCTCGACGACCCCGCGCTCAACCCCGACTCGCCCGCGGACGTCCTCCGCTCCCTCCGCCGGGCCGGGCTCGTCGTCGAGTCCACGCGCAAGTGGGAGCTCGCGCGCCACGACCACCCGGCGATCGAACCGCTGCTCGACTACAAGCGGCGCTCCCGGTTGCTCACCGCGAACGGCTGGACGTGGCTCGACGAGTGGATCGAGGACGGCCGGTTCCACCCGGAGTACGTCGTCGGCGGTGTCGTCTCCGGACGGTGGGCGGCCAGCGGCGGCGGAGCCCTGCAGCTGCCGAAGCAGATCCGGGCCGCGGTCGTCCCCGACCCCGGCTGGAAACTCGTCGTCGCGGACGCGGCGCAGCTCGAACCCCGTGTCCTCGCCGCGCTCGCGCAGGACCGTGCGATGGCGGAGGCCGGGCGGGGCCGCGACCTGTACGACGGCGTGGTCGCCTCGGGTGCGGTCGAGACCCGGCAGCAGGCCAAGGGCGCGATGCTCGGCGCGATGTACGGCGCCACCCAGGGCGAGGGCGGACGGCTCGTGCCCCGGCTGGCGCGGGCGTACCCGAAGGCGCTCGCGCTCGTCGAGGCAGCGGCCCGGGCGGGCGAGCGGGGCGAGGTCGTCACGTCGCGGCTCGGGCGGACCTCGCCGGCGCCGTCCCCCGACCAGCTCGCCGCCCAGGCCCACGCGTTCTCGGCCGAGGGTTCACCGGCACTCGAACGGGCGGCGCGGAGTCGTGCGCGGAGCTGGGGTCGGTTCACCCGGAACTTCGTCGTGCAGGCGAGCGCCGCCGAGTGGGCGCTGTCGTGGCTCGCCGGACTCCGCACGCGCTTGATGGCCGAGTGGCCCGGACCGGTCACCGCCGGCCCGCACCTGGTGTTCTTCCTGCACGACGAGATCATGGTGCACACGCCCGAAGGCGACGCCGACCGTGTCGTCGAGCACGTCCGGGCCGCGGCCGCCGATGCCGGGCGCCTGTTGTTCGGGGACTTCCCCGTCGAGTTCCCGCTGCAGGTCGCGGTGGCCGACGACTACGCGTCGGCCAAGTAGGCGGCGCGACACTCGTCGGGGAGGGTGATGCGCTCCCCGGCGACCACCCGACGTCGGCTGACACGGCGAGTGACCGAGATCCGGTGGATCCCCGTCGACGTGGGGATCCACCGCGGACCCGGTCGTCCTCGGCGCCCTGCGCACCTACCGTTCCGATCACCTCCGGCACGGGCCGGAGTCCGACGACGAGAGGTGGACGACCGGATGAGCGACGACGACGAGCGGCGGGCGGGCCCCGACGGGCGCCCGCAGACGATCGCACGCCGCACGCTGGTGGGTGCAGCGGCATGGAGCATCCCGGCCATCGCGCTGAGCGCGACCACGCCCGCAGCGGCGGCGAGTGCTGGAGCGAGCCTCCACGTGGTGTTCGACGAGCCCGACCAACGGCCGACGGGCGGTGATCTGTCGGACGGCCGCGCGGTGCTCGTCGGCGCGGACGGGAAGCCCGTGGCTGGCGAGACGATCGTCCTCCGGGTCTCCGGGCCCGCCTTCTTCGGCGCGCCCGGGGTGACGCAGCGCACGGTGACGACGGACGCCTCGGGGACCGCACGGGCGACCGACCTGACGGCGGGGACGGCAGCCGGGACCGTGACGCTCACCGCGACCGTGAGCGGCATCGCCCCGGCGAGTGCCACCCGGACGGTGGTCCCGGCCTTCGACATCGCCGTGGTCAGTGCCGGCGGACCGACATGGCCCTTCCTGCAGGGCCCCGGCACGACGATCAGCGGGCAACCCGCGTACCGGGTGAACGGCACCTACACGTTCCGCAGCGTGATCCGGAACGCGGGCAGCGTGCCACTGCCCGCGGGGTCCCTGCTCACGTACACGTTCGGCACGATCTCGATCGGCGGCGCCACCATCGTGTCGGCCATCGAACTGGTCGGCGTCGGCGCGGACGGTGCTGCGATCGGGTTGACGACCGGCAACGTCGTCCCGACGGGTCCTGCGACCTTCCCGGACGGGACGGACGGCATCAAGCGCGAGTACCGCGTCGACGCACCGATCCCCGCGGGGGCGAGCTTCACCCTCGAGCACTCGGCGCACATCCCGAACCGGGCCCTGCCATTGCGGACCACCAACGGGCAGGTGCTCGTCGAGGCCGCTGCGGTCGGGGCGCCGGGCAGCGACCCCGATGCCGGGAACGGCCGGGCGTACGGGCCGCTCTTCGCCACCTACGTCATCTGAGGCCGACGCCCGCGGAGCTGCACGAGGCTGATCCGATCCCGTCACGCCGGAACTGCGTCCCGCTGCCCGCTGTGGGCGCGTGCGGGGAGCGCTGGCATCGTGGGCACATGCACACCGAGGACGCCAGCCGAGTACCGTTCGCCGCCGCCGCGGCCGGCGCGCTCGCCGCAGCGGGCACCGTTGCCGTCCGAGCGGTGCGTCGCGGCCGCCCGGTCCACCCGCACGGGGTCGCACTGCGGGGGCGGATCGACTGGTACCGACGTTCGGAGCCCAGTGGCATCGGGTGGATCGACGACGGCGCTGCCGATGGCCAGGTCGTCGAGGCACGGTTGTCGCGGGGGATCGGCCTGCCGGCGGTGCTGCCCGACATCTGGGGCCTCGCTGTCCGCGCCACCACCCCGGGCGGGCCCGCAGACCTCCTGCTCGCGGCCACCGGGCTCGGGCTGCCGGATCGCTGGATGCTCCGCCCTGCCCGCACCCCCGACGGTCTCCGCTTCACGTCCCTGGTGCCGTACCGCGGCGCACTCGGCCCCGTGCTCGTCGCCGCACGTGCGCTGCCCGGACCGACGCTGCCGTCCGATCCGAGCGCCAGCGCAGCCGTGCTCGACGAGGGCTCGTGGGTCCTCGAGCTCCTGCACGCGGAACCCCTCGGCGTGTGGCACCCCTTCGCGCGACTGGTGCTCGCCCGCGACGCCGGCACGACGGACACGGACACCGGCACGCGGTTCGACCCGATGCTGCGACCGCTCCCGGGGAGTGGGACCTACCCGTGGACCCGCGCCCTCCGTGAACCCTCCTACGCCGTCGCACGCGAGGGCCTGGCCGGCAGTGCTTCCGTCCCGCTCGGAACCACGCGGCCCCTGCCTCGGTAGCGTTGGGCAGCATGAGCGACGACGGACGTGCCCCACGGACCATCGCCGGCCGCTACCAGGTGCTCGGGACGCTCGGCCACGGCGGCATGGCGACCGTTTACCGCGCGGTCGACGAGCAGCTCGGCCGCGAGGTCGCCGTCAAGGTGTTCCGCACCGGGCCCGTCGACCACGGTGAGCGCAGCCGGGCCGAAGCCGAGATCCGCGTCCTCGCGAGCCTCCGGCACCCCTCGCTCGTCACCCTGTACGACGCGGCGATCGCCGACGGCGACGGTGAGTCGTTCCTCGTCATGGAACTGGTGCCGGGCACCGACCTGGCCACCCGCATGCGCGACGGTGCGCTCCCGCGGGGCGTCGTCGCGCACATCGGCGCGCAGGTGGCCGACGCGCTCGCCGCCGTCCACGCGCAGGGCATCGTCCACCGCGACGTCAAGCCCGCGAACGTCCTGATCGAGGACGACGCGACAGCACCGGGCGGCCTCCGGGTGAAGCTCGCGGACTTCGGCATCGCCCTGCTCCGCGACGCCGCCCGGCTGACCGGGACCGGCATGGTCATGGGCACGGCCGCGTACCTGGCTCCCGAGCAGGTGACGAACCAGGAGCTCACCGGCGAGGCGGACGTGTACGCGCTCGGGCTGCTGCTGCTCGAGGCACTCACCGGACGGCAGGCGTTCCCGGGCGGCGTCATGGAGTCCGCCACCGCGCGACTGACCCGGGCCCCCGAGATCGATCCGTCGCTGCCCGTCGCGTGGCGCACCCTGCTCCACACCATGAGCGCGATGGCGCCGGAGGACCGGCCGACCGCCGCCGAGGCCGCCGCCCGACTCCGCGCCCTGGGCCGCGACGTCGACACGGCCGCCGCGCCGACTGCCCTGCTCGATCGACCGGGAGGTCCGGGGCGCGCCGCCGCCGCAGCCGGTGCGGCTGCCGGGGTGGCCGGTGCCGCGGTCGGCGCCGTGGGCGCGGACGCTGCGCACGCGGACCGTCCGACGGCCGCGATGGACGCGCCGACGCGGGCGATGCCCACCGGAGACGCGCCGACGCGCTTGCTCACCGGCACCCAGGGCGGCGGGGCCGACGCCCCGACCGCCGTGCTCGGTGGCGGCGTGGCTGGTGCCGACGGTGGGGGTGGAGGCGGCGCCAGGGCCGGCGGGGCCGGCGGACGCGGCGCAGGATCCGGTGGACGTGGCGCGGGATCCGGCGGTGGTGGTGCCGGGCCGGGCGGACCGGGCCCGTCGGGCTCGGGAGCCGAGCGCGCGCGGCGCCGCCGGACCGCGTGGATCGTCGTCGCGGTCGTCGCCGCGCTCGTCGTCATCGGGGTCCTCGTCGCGCTCGCCGTCCGGTCACGAGGTCCGGCGACCCCGGAGCCGACCGGGACCGCGACGACCATGACGTCCGGGCCGGTGACGTCGCCCCTGCCGTCCCAGGCCCCGAGCAGCGGTCCGAGTGAGCCGACCCAGCCGACCCAGCCGGCCCAGACCGCCGAGCCCGCGCCGCAGCCGTCCGTCACCACGACGACCGTGCCGCAGCCCGAGCCGACCGTGCCCGTGGCGACGCCGACCACTGCCGCCGGCACCGTGAAGCAGCACCCCGGGAAGGGCGTCGGCAACGTCGTGGAGGACGCTGCGGACGGGCATGGGAACGGGCACGGCAACGCGACCGGCAACGGCAAGCGCTGACTGGCGGCCCCGGGGCGCACAGCTGCACGATGCGACGCCCGTCACGCCACCGGTGGCGTCCGGGTCGGATCATCGACCACGAGCAGATGCGTGCTCGTGGTCACGGTGGAACCGCATCACGCTCGTGGCGCCGCCGCGGTCGGGCACGTCGATCCGGTACCCGGCCGACGTCAGGGCCGCGATCATTCGCGATCGCCACGCCCGGTCCTCCCGGGTGGTGACCAGCCAGACCGTCCGGTGCCCTCGGGCGCACCGGAGTACCTGCGACAGGGGCCGCCGACTCGGGAACAGCGTGTCGCGCGTGTCGGCGGAGCGCCCGGCTCTGCAGTCGACCGCGCCGGGGAACGAATCCGGGTAGAGCAGGGGGATGACGTCGAGGGTCGAGTCCGCGTCCCCCTCGACGTCGCCGTACAACGCGGCGGTGGTCGTCGGCGCCGCACGCACCGCGCTCGATTCCCGGGCCACACGCGCCCAGTCGGTGTCCTTGCCCTCCTCGGTGCGCTGTCGCGCGTACGCCGGCGCAGTGAGGACCGCCGCGAGCACGAGGACGACGACGATGCGGGTCGGACGCCAGCCACGGATCGCCACGGCGGCGAGCAGCGCGACGGCCGGGCTGCAGAAGGCCAGGTACCGAGCCTGGTAGACGGGGGTCCAGACCACGGACACGGCGAGCAGCATGATCGTCGGGACCAGGAGCCACGCCACGAGCAGCGGGCCGGTCGTGGACCGCTCCCGCCAGCACCCCGCCAGGCCGAGACCCACCAGGAGCACGCCGAGGACCGCGAACGGCGGATCGGCGGAGAACCACTGTTCGACGACGATCTGCTTGACCGTGCCGAGGTCGGGGCGATGGAGCCAGGAAACCTGGCCCACCTGCGCGGCCGCCATCCGGACGAACGGCACGCACACCACCGCGGCCCCACCCGCGGCGCTCACGAAGCCGACGGCGAGGCGTCGGCTCGCGGTGCGGTCCGGGCAGCGGGTCGTCCACACCGCGACGGCGATCGCGTGCACGACCAGCATGAGCACGTCGTGCAGGAACACGACGACCGCGAGCACCGCCACGATGCCGTACACGGTCCAGAGCAGCGTCGTCCCTGGCCGTCGTCCGAGCGGGTCCTCCCCCTGCTCGCGCAGGAGGCGACCGGCCACCGTCACGAGCACCAGGGTGAGCAGAACCGAGACGAACGCGGAGGCGGCGCCCGACCGTCCGTCGGTGGCGGACAGCGTGACCCGCGGGAGGAGCACGAAGAACGCACCCGTGAGCAGCCCGGCCGATCGATCGAGCAGCATCCGACCGAGCACCGTGACGAGCCCGGCGGTCGCACCGACGCAGAGCACCGACACGGCGCGGAGCGCGAGCGGCGAGTACCCGACGAGGTCGAACCAGCAGTGCATCGTCGCGTACCAGGCCAGATGCACGAGATCGACGGTCCGGGCCAGGGCGAACAGCTCCGACCACGACCGGGTCGCCGCGCTCACCGTCGCACCCTCGTCCCACGTCGCGGACGGCACCCAGCAGCCGGCTCCGGTGACGAGCGTCGCGATGGCGGCCACCACGAGGGCGTCCGACCAGGGGGACCCCGCCCCTGTCCACGCCCGCCGACGCTGGCCCACGACGTCGTCGACCGGCGGGGTCCGCGCCCGCATGGTGCTGCTCATCGCGGAAGGGTCACACGCGGGACGGGCCCACCTCGCGCTCGTCCCGGACCCTGTGGGGGTCACCGGGGGTCGAGGTCACCCCGGATGTCACCCGCTCCGGACGCCTGCACGGGGTGTCCCTCGTCCGGAGCGGCCGGCGGTCAGCGGGCAGTCCGCCACGCTAGGGCTCGTCGACGACGAGCGGCCGCATCCACGACTCGTACACCGCGGCGCAGGACCTCGAGTTCCGCCGTCGCGCCGTCGGTCCCGTCCGACGGCAAGGTCGCACGGACGCTCCCGTCCCCGCGGATGAGCACGGTGGCCGTCTCGGTCGTGAGATCGGCATGACCTCCGGCGCGACGACCGTGCTGCTCAACCGTCTCGAGGCCGCCGGGCACATCGTGGGGTCACGCGAGGGCAGCGACCGTCGACGCGTCACGCTGCGACCCGCCCGGGAGGCCCGGGAACAGGCCCGCGCGTTCCTCGCCTTCTCGGGTGCGCAGATCGCGGGGTCGCTCCGTGAGACGCCGGACCCCGAGCTGGCGACGGTCATCGCGTTCCTGGAACGGATGACCGCTGCGGCCCGGCAGGCCAACGCTCGTCTCGCTCGTGGCGCGCGCGGCGGTCGAAACACGGTGTAGCCGCGGTGATGGACGGCCTGCCTTCGACGGGTTGTACGCGGGCTACCACTGCTGGCGCGGTGATCGATCCGGGACTACGGTCCCTGGTCCGCGCTACGACGGGGCCGGAACCTGGTCACATGAGCGATCACGAACTTCAGCACACGGGTGACATCGTCGTCGGCGTCGACGGGTCGCCGCAGTCCAGGGAGGCGTTCCGCTACGCGGCGGACCTCGCGCGGTCCCTGCACACGAAGCTCGTCGCGGTCGGGACCTGGCAAACCCCCCAGGCCGGCTACGGAGCTGCTGTGCTCACCGATTGGTCACCCGAGGAGGACGTCCGCGCGGTCCTCCATGACGCCTGCGCCGACGTGTTCCCGGACGGCCAGCCGAGCTGGTTCCGGACGAAGGTGGTGAACGGCCCCCCGGCGCGCTCGCTCATCGAGGCGAGCGAGGACGCGGTCATGCTCGTGGTCGGCAGCCGTGGTCACGGGGGCTTCGCCGGACTCCTGCTCGGTTCGGTCAGCTCGGCGTGCGCGGAGTACGCCACCTGCCCGGTGCTCGTCCATCACGACGGACCGCGCGGGCGTGCCCGAGGCGCGCGGACGGCGGACGTCCACCGCGCCTGACGGCGCGGTCCCGTGGGCCCCGCGGCGGCGGTCAGAACACGGTGTAGCCGCCGTCGATCGTCAGCACCGACCCGGTCACGAAGCTCGAGGCGTCGCTCGCCAGGAACACCATCGCCGGCCCCAACTCGTCGGGCTCCCCGGCGCGCTGCTGCGGCGTGTCCTCGATCCAGTGGCGGTGGAACTCGGGGGCGTCGACGGGTGCCATGTCCGTCCGCATGTAGCCGGGGGCGATGGCGTTCACGCGGACGTGCATCGGCGCCCACTCGGCAGCGAGGCTCCGCGTGAGGTGGTGGACGGCCGCCTTCGAGGCGTTGTAGGCGGGCTGCCACTGCGGGCGGTTGACGATCGCGCCCGACATCGATCCGACGTTGACGATCGATCCACCACCCCGCTCGATCATGTGCCGCCCGAAGACCTGGCTCGCGATCCAGAGCCCGTCGACGTTGACGCTCATGACCTCGTGCCACTCCTCGTCGGTCACGTCGAGGGCGGGCTTGTGGATGCAGGCGCCCGCGTTGTTGACGAGGACGTCGACCCGCCCGAACCGGTCGACCGCGGCGGCGAGGAGCCGCTCGACGTCATCGCGGCGGGTCACGTCCGCGAGGACGGTCAGGACGTCGGCACCGAGCGCGCCGAGTTCGGCCTCGACGGTCGCGGCAGCGTCCGCGTCCCGCCCGACGACCACGACGTTCGCCCCGGCCTCCGCGAGGGCCGTGGCGAAGGCCCTGCCGAGCCCGCGGGTCGAACCGGTGACGACGGCGGTCCGTCCGGTCATGTCGAAACGGTCCAGGACGGGCATGGCGTTCCTCTTCCTCGGGGAGTCGCTGGGTGGTGTGCACCCAGCGTGCTCCCTCGGTGGGACGGCGGTGCCGTCGGCCGCGCCTCCCGGACCACTGACCCGAGCTCGAGTGAACAGCGGGTGACGGCCCGCCGCGGCCCGGGCGCGGCGGGCCGTCCGAGGAGCATGCTCGGAACATGTCGATGATGGAACCCCTGACACCCGGCGGTGGCGATCCCGAGGGCGGTCTGCCCGGCGGCGACGGGCCCGAGGGCGGTCTGCCCGAGGGCGTCGACTTCGACGACGCGGACTTCGAGGACGAGGACCCCGCGGCCCCGAGCGTGTTCCGCACGCCGGTCGTGGGCCGCGGCCTCACCGAGGAGGAGCTGCAGGACGACCTCCGCGACGAGGAACGCGACGACCAGCTCGGGGACTGACACCGGTGAACCCGGTCGTCGGGCTGGCGCCGGCCCGCGGTGTTGCCCTCGGTGACGGTCGGTCGTCGGGGGTCCCGGGGGTGCGGCAGGATCGACGCATGACCAACCGCATCCTCACCACGCACACCGGGAGCCTGCCGCGTTCCCCCGAGCTCACCCGGTTGCTCGTGGCACGCGATCAGGGTCACGACATCGACGTCGACGCGCTCCGTGCGGAGACCGACCGCGTGCTCGCACGCACCGTCGAGCAGCAGCTCACCACGGGTCTCGACGTCGTCAACGACGGTGAGGTGCCTCGGGTGGGGTTCTCGACCTACATCCGCGACCGCATCGACGGGTTCGGCGGGGTCGGTCACCGCAAGCCCACGCTGGACTCGATCAAGTTCCCGGAGTACGCCGCCTTCCAGGCGCGGCAGATCGACGAGGGTGCGAAGTTCGCCCGGGTCTGGGACACCCCGCTCGCGCAGGGACTGCTCCACTACGACGAGGAGCGTGCCGGGGTCCGGTCCGACCTCGACGCGTTCGAACGGGAGCTGGCGCGCAACGCCGAGGCCGGGCGACGCCCCGCGGGCACGTTCGTGTCCGCCGCGACCCCGGGCATCGTCGCGACGACCCTGCTCCTCGACGAGGCGAACCCCCACTACGGCGACCACCGCGAGTACGTGTTCGCGCTCGCCGAGGAGCTCCGCGTCGAGTACGAGGAGATCGTGGCACGCGGGCACACGCTGCAGCTCGACGCCCCGGACCTCGCCATGGAGCGGGTCATCCACTTCGGCGACGCGACGCTCGACGAGTTCCTGGCCGCCGTCGACCTGCACGTCGAGGCGATCAACCGGGCCCTCCGGAACATCCCGAAGGACCGCGTGCGACTCCACGTCTGTTGGGGCAACTGGCAGGGCCCGCACCAGGACGACGTCCCCGTCGACGAGCTGCTCGAGCACCTCTACCGGGCCGAGGTCGGGGCGTTCAGCATCCCGTTCGGGAACCCCGCCCACCAGCACGAACTCCCCGCCTTCCGGCAGCACCCGCTGCCCGACGACGCCCTGTTGATCCCGGGCGTCATCGACGTCACGACCAACTACCTCGAGCACCCGCAGGTCGTGGCGAACCGGATCGTCGAGGCCGCCGAGGCCGTGGGCGACCCGGCACGCGTCATCGCGGGGACCGACTGCGGGCTCGCCACCTTCGCGAGCTACGAGTTCGTGGCGACCGACGTCGCGTGGGCCAAGCTCGGCGCACTCGTCGAGGGCGCGGCGATCGCCTCCCGGCGCCTGTTCGGCTGACGCTGCCGACCGGGGCGGTCAGGCCGCGGGCCTGCCGGTGACGCCCTCGGCCGGGGCGGTCAGGCCGCGACGGCGGCGTCGTGTCGGGGCTCGACCCAGACGACGGTGACCCCGACGCCGAGCACGTCGAGCGCACGCCGCACGGCGTCCTCACGGTCGCACGCGCCGAGCACGGCCACCGCGACCTCGGTGCTGCCGGACTCGGTGTAGGCCACGGTCCAGAACGGTGTCGGAGCCACGTCGACCACCTCTTCCCTCTCGCCGATCGCTGCGTTTCGCTGTGCAGGGTGTTCGGAACGGGGGACCGGGGCGGTTGGGTGTCGGCCCAGGCGCCGGGAGTTCCATCGACGGCATGACGACGCTCCCCGGTGGAACCCTGACCCTCGCCGACGACCTCACCGTGACCCGCTTCGGCTACGGCGCGATGCAGCTCGCGGGACCCGGGGTGATGGGTCCGCCCGAGGACCGCCAGGGCGCCGAGGAGGTCCTCCGCGCCGTGATCGAGCTCGGCATCACCCACATCGACACGAGCGACTACTACGGCCCGTTCACGGTCAACGAGCTCATCCGCGAGACCCTGCACCCGTACCCCGAGGGACTGCACATCGTCACGAAGGTCGGCGCGCGGCGGACGGCCGACGGCGACTGGCCCTCGGCGCTCGGCCGCGAGGACCTGCGTGAGGCGATCGACGAGAACCTCGAGCACCTCGGCGTCGAGGCCATGGACGTCGTGAACCTCCGCGTCGGCGGGGCGTTCGGTGCCGAGGAGGGCTCGATCGCCGAGCCGTACGAAGCGCTCGTCGAACTCCAGCAGGAGGGCCGCATCCGGCACCTCGGCATCAGCAACGTGACGATGACGCAGTTCGAGGAGGCCCGGAGCATCGCCCCGTTCGTCACCGTGCAGAACCACTACAACCTCGCGCACCGCGACGACGACGCGCTCGTCGACCGCTGCGCGGAGCTCGGCATCGGGTTCACGCCGTTCTTCCCGCTCGGCGGCTTCAACCCGCTCCAGTCGGACACGCTGGGACGGGTGGCGGCGCGCCTGGGTGCGTCGCCCCTCCAGATCGCGCTCGCCTGGCTGCTGCAGCGCTCGCCGGTGATGCTGCTCATCCCGGGCACGAAGTCGGTGCAGCACCTGCACGAGAACGTCGAGGGCGCGGGCATCGAGTTGCCCGCGGACGCGCTCGAGGAGCTCGACGCCATCGGGCGCTGACGACCTCCGCGGACGTCGCACCGCGCGGTT
The DNA here is from genome assembly GCF_003234885.2 of Curtobacterium sp. MCBD17_003. Taxonomy (NCBI): domain Bacteria; kingdom Bacillati; phylum Actinomycetota; class Actinomycetes; order Micrococcales; family Microbacteriaceae; genus Curtobacterium; species Curtobacterium sp. MCBD17_003. The sequence continues at coordinate 3,217,758 of NZ_CP126275.1, read as the reverse complement.
CCCGTTGCACCACGGGATCGCGCGGTGCAACGGGATGAAGGCGGTGCGACGCCGAGCGCCCCGCTACGGGACCAGGTGCCCCGCGGCGGTGAACAGCCGGTACCAGTCCGGCCGCGACAGCCGGACGTCCGACCCGGCGGCCGAGTCCCGCACACGCTGCGGGTTCGTCGTGCCGAGGACGACCTGCATCTGCGCCGGGTGGCGGGTGATCCAGGCCACGGCGATGCCGGTCGGGGTGCAGTCGTACGCGTCGGCGAGCTCGTCGATGACGTCGTTGAGCTCCCCGTACTGCTCGCGGTCGCCCAGGAACACGCCGTCGAAGAACCCCTTCTGGAACGGCGACCACGCCTGCAGGGTGATGTCGTTGAGGCGCGAGTAGTCGAGGATGCCGTTGTCACGGTCGACCGACTGCTCGAGCCCGGCCATGTTCGCGGCGACGCCCTGCGCGACGAGGTTCGCGTGCGTGATGCTCAGCTGCACCTGGTTGAACGCGAGCGGCTGCCGGACCGAGCGCTTGAGGAGCTCGACCTGACCGGGCGTGTGGTTCGAGACACCGAAGTGCTTGACCTTGCCGGCCGTGTGGAGCTCGTCGAACGCCGCGGCGACCTCGTCGGGCTCGACGAGTGCGTCGGGCCGGTGCAGGAGCAGGACGTCGATGTGATCGGTGTGCAGGGCCTCGAGCGAGCCGTCGACCGACTCGAGGATGTGCTCCTTCGAGAAGTCGAAGTACCCGTCGCGGATCCCGACCTTGGTCTGGATGAGGATCTCGTCCCGCTCGGAGGACGAGAGTCCGAGCGCCTCGCCGAACCGGCGCTCGCAGTGGTGCATCGCGCCGCCGTACACGGCCGCGTGGTCGAACATCGTGATCCCGGCGTCCCGGGCGGTGCCGACGAGGGTGCGGATCTCCTCGTCGGACATGTCGGTGATCCGCATGAGTCCGAGCACGATGTCGGACGCGGTCAGGTCGGTCTGTGGCAACTCCAGTGTCTTCACGCTCCGATCTTCCTCCCTCGGCCCGCTTCGCGCGCCAGCGACCGGGAGGCGCGGTGCGGGCCCGTCACGTGCTCGTCGCCGTGCCGTGCGTGTGGGTGGTGACGGTTCCGACGCCGAGGTGTCCCGCGATGGGGAGCCGCACGACGACGGTCAGGCCGCCGCCCGGGGTGTCGTCCACCTCGACCGATCCGTCCATCGCCTCGATGAACCCGCGGGCGAGCGCCAGTCCGAGGCCGAGCCCCGTGTCGTTGTCCGTGTCCCCGAGTCGCTGGAACGGCATGAACACGTCGTCCCGACGCTCCGGTGGGATGCCCGGGCCCTGGTCCGCGATGCGCAGCTCGACCATGCCGCCGAACGCACTGGCCGCCACGCGGACGCGGGTCCCCGCAGGGGCGTACCGTTCGGCGTTCGCGAGCAGGTTCACGACGACCCGCTGCAGCAGCACCGCGTCGGCACGGACCGGCGGGAGCTCGGCGGGCAGGTCGAGGTCGACGGCGCCCGGGCCGAGCTCGAGCTCGTCGAGCGCCGGTGCGACGACGGTGTCGACGCCGATCGGTGCGGTCGCCACGGCGAGCGCGCCCGCCTGGACCCGCGAGACGTCGAGCAGGTCCGCGAGCAGTGACCCGAGGGTCCGCAGGCTCTCGTCGGCGGTGGTGAGGAGGACCTCCCGGTCGTGGTCCGACAGGGTGACGTCCTGCGCGCGGAGACCTTGGATCGCGGCCGACGCGGCGGCCAGCGGCCGACGCACGTCGTGCCCGACGGCGGCGAGGATGGCGCTGCGCACCCGGTCCGCCGCCGCGATCCGCTCCGCCTCGCCCGCCGTCCGCGCCAGGGTGCGGTGGTCGAGCGCCACGTCGATCTGCCGCTCGACGACGCGGAGCAACCGCTGTCCGCCCGGGTCGGCGGAACCGTGGAACTCGACGGTGCCGCCGGACTGGAGGCGCGTGGTCGCGCTCGGCGCACCATGCACGGCGCCGGCCTCGGCGACGACGTCCTCACCCTGCCGGACGAGCACACCGTCGAACCCGAACGCCTCACGCGCTCGGTCGACGAGTGCCTGCAGGGCGTCGTCCCCGCGCAGGACGCTGCCGGCGATCCCGACCAGGAGCGCGGACTCGGCGGCGGCACGGCGGGCGGCGCGCGATCGTCGCGCGGACCGGTCCACGACCCAGCTCACCGCGACGGCGCTCGCCACGTAGAGGATGAGGGCCGCGAGGTGCCAGGGCCGCTGCACGGTCACCGTGTACAGGGGTTGCACGAAGAAGAAGTCGAGGGACAGCCCCGACAGCACCGCGGCGAACACTGCCGGCCACATTCCGCCGACGAGCGCCACGACGAGCACGAGCATCTGGTAGGCGAGCACCTCGACCGTGATCGCGTCGCGGTCGCCCACGGAGGACAGCACGAACGTCAGGAGCGGCCCGATCGCGAGGGCCAGGAGGAACGCGGCCACGACCCGGGAGCGCGACAGACTGCCGCCCAGCCGGGGGAGTGCGAGGCGGCCCCCGGCGGCGCTGTGCGTCACGATGTGGACGTCGATGTCACCGGACTCGCGCACGATGGTCGTGCCGATGCCCGGACCGGTCAGCGCGGCGAGCACCCGCGACCGACGGCTCACCCCGATCACGATCTGGGTCGCGTCGACGGACCGGGCGAACCGCACGAGCGTGGTCGGGACGTCGTCCCCGACGACCTGGTGGTAGGTGCCGCCGAGCTGCTCGACGAGTGCGCGCTGGCGACCGAGCGCACCCGGATGGCGCTCGCGGAGGCCGTCGCTCGTGGTGACGTGCACGGCGGCGAGCTCGCCGCCGGCGGACCGGGCGGCGATCCGTGCCCCGCGGCGGAGCAGGGTCTCGCCCTCGGGACCGCCGGTGAGTGCGACCAGGACGCGATCCCGGGCCTCCCACTTGTGCTGGATGCCGTGCTCGGCGCGGTACTTCTTCAGGGCGTCGTCGACCTCGTCGGCGAGCCAGAGGAGCGCGAGCTCGCGGAGCGCCGTCAGGTTCCCGAGCCGGAAGTAGTTCGACAGCGCGGCGTCGATCCGAGCCGCGGGGTAGACCAGCCCGTCGGAGAGCCGGTCTCGCAGGGCCTGCGGCGAGAGGTCGACGACCTCGATCTGGTCGGCGGCCCGGACGACCGCGTCGGGGACGGTCTCGCGCTGCACCGTGCCCGTGATCTCCTGCACGACGGTCGACAGCGACTGCATGTGCTGCACGTTCACCGTCGAGATCACGTCGATCCCGGCGGCGAGGATCGCCTCGACGTCCTGCCAGCGCTTGTCGTGCGGACTACCGGGCGCGTTCGTGTGGGCGAGTTCGTCGACGAGCGCGACGTCCGGGCGGCGGGCGAGCACGGCCTCCAGGTCCATGTCGTCGAGCCGGACACCGCGGTGTTCGACCGTGCGCCGCGGGACCAGCTCGAGCCCCGCGACGAGGGCCGCGGTCGCCGCGCGGCCGTGGGTCTCCACCACGGCCACGACGACGTCACGGCCCTCGTCGCGGAGGCGGCGGCCCTCCTCGAGCATGGTGTAGGTCTTGCCGACGCCCGGGGCGGCGCCGAGCAGGACCCGGAGGCGTCCCCGCTGCATGCTCGTCGTCCTCAGCGCAGGTCGGCGAGCGCGAGGTTGAGCTCGAGCACGTCCACCGTCGGGTCACCGAGGAACCCGAGCTGGCGTCCGGCGGTGTGGTCCTCGACGAGCTGCCGGACCCGCGTCGTGGACAGGCCGCGGGCGTGGGCGACGCGGTCGACCTGCTCGAGCGCGGACGCCGGGCTGATGTCGGGGTCGAGGCCCGAACCGGACGCGGTGACGGCGTCGGCCGGCACGGCGGAGACGGGCACGCCGTCGGCCTTCGCGATGGCGGCGCGGCGCTCCCGGACGGCCGTGATGAGGTCGGGGTTGTCCGGGCCGAGGTTCGAGCCGGAGGACGCGTTGGCGTCGTACCCGTCCCCCGCCGCGGAGGGGCGCGACCGGAACCAACGGTCGATCGTGGCGCCCTTCCGCGTCGTGAACGACTGGCCGACGAGCGACGAGCCGACGACGTGGCCGGACGAGTCCTGGACCATCGAGCCGTTCGCCTGGTGCGGGAACGCGACCTGCCCGACGCCCCAGACGGCGAGCGGGTACCCGACGCCGAGGACGATCGTGCTGAGGACGGTGAGACGGAGGGCGACGCCCGCCGTGCGGAGTGTGGTGCGTGTCGATGCCATGGTGTGGAACTCCTCGTTGCCGGGCTCAGAAGCCCGGGATGAGACCGACGATGAGGTCGATGATCTTGATGCCGATGAACGGCACGATGACGCCGCCGAGGCCGTAGACGAGCAGGTTCCGGCCGAGGATGCTCGACGCGGACGCTGCCCGGTACGTGACGCCGCGGAGCGACAGGGGGATGAGCGCGACGATGACGAGCGCGTTGAACACGACCGCGCTGAGGATCGCCGACGCCGGGCTGTGCAGGTGCATGACGTTGAGCACCGCCAGGCCGGGGAACGCCACCTGGAACATCGCGGGGATGATCGCGAAGTACTTCGCGACGTCGTTCGCGATCGAGAACGTGGTGAGCGCCCCGCGGGTGATGAGCAACTGCTTGCCGATCCGCACGACGTCGATGAGCTTCGTCGGGTCCGAGTCGAGGTCGACCATGTTGCCGGCCTCCTTGGCCGCGGTCGTGCCCGTGTTCATCGCGACGCCGACGTCGGCCTGGGCGAGCGCCGGGGCGTCGTTCGTGCCGTCACCGGTCATCGCGACGAGGTTGCCGCCCTCCTGCTCCTGCTTGATGAGCCGCAGCTTGTCCTCGGGCGTCGCCTCGGCGAGGAAGTCGTCGACGCCCGCCTCGGCCGCGATCGCGGCCGCCGTGCGCGGGTTGTCACCCGTGATCATGACGGTGCGGATGCCCATGGCGCGCATGTCCGCGAAGCGCTCGGCGATGCCGTCCTTGACGACGTCCTTGAGGTGCACGACGCCGAGGAGGGCCGTGGTGCCGTCCGCGTCCCGGCGCGCGACGACGAGCGGGGTCCCGCCCTGGTCCGAGATCTCCGCGACGGTGGCGTCGACCTGGGCGACCACGGCGCTGTCGCTCGTCCCGGCCCAGGCGAGCACCGCGGCCGCGGCGCCCTTCCGGACCTGCGTGCCGTCACCGAGGTCGACACCGGACATGCGGGTCTGCGCCGTGAAGGGGACCTCGACCGCGCCCGCGGGGGCACCCGTCGGGGCGCCGGCCTGGGCGGCGAGCTCGACGATCGAGCGGCCCTCCGGCGTGCCGTCGGCGGCCGACGAGAGCGCGGTGGCGGCCATGAGTTCGGCCTCCGTCACCGCGCCGACCGGGACGATCCGGGAGGCCCGGCGGTTGCCGTACGTGATCGTGCCGGTCTTGTCGAGGAGCAGTGTGGTGATGTCGCCGGCGGCCTCGACCGCGCGGCCCGACATCGCGAGCACGTTGTGCTGGACCAGCCGGTCCATGCCGGCGATGCCGATCGCGGAGAGCAGCGCGCCGATCGTGGTCGGGATGAGGCAGACCAGCAGGGCGATGAGCACCGTGACGCTGACGGTCGACCCGACGAGGCCGGCGAGTGGCTGGAGCGTGAGGCAGACGATGACGAAGATGATCGACAGCGACGCGAGCAGGATGTTGAGCGCGATCTCGTTCGGGGTCTTCTGCCGTGCCGCGCCCTCGACGAGCCGGATCATCCGGTCGATGAACGTCTCGCCCGGCGTCGACGTGATCCGCACGACGATCCGGTCGGACAGCACGCGCGTGCCGCCCGTGACGGCCGATCGGTCGCCGCCGGACTCGCGGATGACGGGGGCGGACTCGCCCGTGACGGCCGACTCGTCGACCGAGGCGATGCCGGCGATGACGTCGCCGTCGCCCGGGATCACGTCGTTCGCCTCGACGAGCACGACGTCGCCCTTGGCCAGGTCGACGCTGACGACCTCCTCGGTCTGTGCCCGGTGGGCAGCGGCGTCCCCGGCTTGGTCGTACGCGACGACACGGCGGGCCGTCGTCGTGCTGCGGGTCTTGCGGAGCGCGTCGGCCTGCGCCTTGCCGCGCCCCTCGGCCACGGACTCGGCGAGGTTCGCGAACACGACCGTGAGCCAGAGCCAGATCGCGATCGCCCAGGTGAAGGACGCGGGGACGGCCGCGGCGCCCGCTGCCGGCTCGTGCGAGCGGGGGTCGACGATCGCGGTGACCGTCGTCAGCGCGGCGCCGACCTCGACGATGAACATGACGGGGTTCCCCCACATCATGCGGGGGTCGAGCTTGCGGACGGCGCCCGGGAGGCCGGCGGCGAGCTGCCGGGGGCCGAACGCGGCGTTCCGCCGGGTGGGGTGGTCGGACACGGTCGTGTCCTCGGTGGCGGGAGCGATGGTGCTCATCGGACGAGTCCTTCTGCGAGGGGGCCCAGTGCGAGGACCGGGAAGTAGGTCAGGGCGGTGACGATCACGGCGACACCGGCGAGCAGGACGATGAACAGCGGGCGGTGCGTCGGCAGCGTCCCGGAGGTGGCGGGCACGTGGTCCTGCTGGGCGAGGGACCCGGCGAGCGCGAGCACGAGCACGATCGGGACGAAGCGGCCGAGGGCCATCGCGACCGCGAGGGCCGAGTTCATCCACGTCGTGTTCGCGGTGATGCCGCCGAACGCGGACCCGTTGTTGTTCGCGGCGCTCGTGAACGCGTAGAGCAGCTCGGAGAACCCGTGGTTGCCCGGGTTGGAGATCGAGGTGTGCTCGACCTGCTGCGCGACGCCGGGGATCACCAGGGAGAGTCCCGCGCCGAGCAGGACGATGGCCGGTGTGACGAGCACGTACAGGGACGCGAACGTCATCTCGCGGGCACGGATCTTCTTGCCGAGGTACTCGGGCGTGCGGCCGACGAGCAGGCCGGCGATGAACACCGTGATGACGGCGAGGACGAGCATGCCGTACAGGCCGGACCCGGTCCCACCCGGCGCGATCTCGCCGAGCATCATGTTGATCATCGCCATCATGCCGCCGAGCGGGGTCTGGCTGTCGATCATGCCGTCCACGGCGCCGGTGGACGTGATGGTCGAGGAGGTGTTGAAGATCGTCGTCCCGATGACGCCGAACCGGACCTCCTTGCCCTCCATCGCGGCACCCGCGAGGTGGGTCGCGGTGCCGCCGCCGGCGAGCTCGAGTGACGACATCGCCGAGAGCGAGACGAGGAAGATGACGCCCATCGTGGCGAGGATGGCGTACCCCTGGCGGCGGTCGCCGACCATCGTGCCGAACGTGCGCGGCAGGCTGAACGGGATCGCGAGCAGCAGGAACACCTCGAGGAGGTTCGTCCACGGCTGCGGGTTCTCGAACGGGTGGGCGGAGTTCGCGTTGAAGAACCCGCCGCCGTTCGTGCCGAACTCCTTGATGGCCTCCTGCGACGCCGCGGGGCCACCCGCGATCGTCTGCGTGCCGCCCGCGAGCGTGTGGACGGTGGTCGGGTCGAGGAAGTTCTGCACCGCACCGCCCGCGATGAGGACGATCGCGAACACGAAGGACACCGGCAGCAGCAGACGCCACACCGTGCGGACCGTGTCCACCCAGAAGTTGCCGAGGGTCCCGGTACGTCGCCGGGCGAATCCGCGGACGAGCGCCGCGGCGACCGCCATGCCGACCGCGGCCGACAGGAAGTTCTGCACGGCCAGGCCGGCCATCTGGACCGTGTAGCCCATCGTGAGCTCGGGGGAGTACGACTGCCAGTTCGTGTTCGTCACGAACGAGACCGCCGTGTCGAACGCCAGGCTCGGCGTGACCGCGGGGAGTCCGAGGCTCGCGGGGAGCACGGCCTGCAGGCGCTCGAGCGTGTAGATGGCGAACACGCCGACCACGCTGAACAGCAGGACGCTCCGCAGGTAGGCGGGCCACGACTGCTCCGCGTCGGGGTCGACCCCGATGAGCCGGTAGACGCCGCGCTCGACCCGCATGTGCTTCGTGGGGGTGTAGATGCGGGCCATGTGGTCGCCGAGCGGGCGGTGCACGACGACGAGGAGCAGCACGAGTGCCGCGACGGACGCGATGCCCGCCCAGGTCTCCCCGGCGCTCATCAGAACTGCTCCGGGCGCACGAGCGCCCACACGAGGTAGCCGATGGAGGCGATGCCGAGCACGGCCGCGGCGATGGTGATGACGATCACAGGCGCTCCACCCCCTTGCCGATGAGCGCGATCACGCTGAACAGCGCGACCGTGCCGAGGACGACGAACACGTCGAACACGAGGACCAACTCCTGGTTGTCAGCTGGCCGGGGCCGGAGCCGGGGCCGCACCCGATCCGGATGCCGGAAGTGATCGTGCGCCCGGCGCGGAGTCCGACCGGGCGTCCTCACGGATCCCTAACGCCTCCGGAGCGAAGCCGTACGGACCACTAACGCCCGCCCCCGGTGCGGTGGTCACGGACGCTCGCGCAGGAGGCGCGCGACGTCACTCCGCGCGGCGAGGTCGCGCGCGGCCTCCTCGGACAGCCGGCGCACCTGCCCGACGAGCCGACGGCGGTGGGTCTCCGCGCCCTGCATGATGCACTCGTGATGGGCGACCCGGTTCCGGAACCGCCGGAGGGCGTCGAGTCCAGTGGTCGTCGCCAGCGAGGACCGCGTCGCAGAGCGCGCGGTCGAAGGCGTTCCGGAGACCGACCTCCAGATGCGCGAGGTCGTGGAGGAAGGCAGACGCCAACCGTGCGTTCCATCCGTACAGCGCACGAGCGCGTCGGGCATCGTGGCCGGCGGCTCGGAGGTACGGTTCGAGCCTCGGTTCACTCACCCAGCTTCGGAACCAGGCATCGTCCGTATCACGCATGGAATGTGGTATGTTCCTCTCGAAGCCCTCGATGACCTCTGCCGCATGTCGCCTGGGCCACGGAAGGAAGCTCCGGTATTCCGCCTCGGCGGACCCGGAGCTTCTGCCGTCTCTGGGTCGTCGTCGCCCGTGTCCCTCGCTGATACGTAGTATATCGTCCGGGTGGGCGCGCGGGGCGCGTCCCCACGGCAGGATGAGCGCATGGAGCGTCGACGACCCGAGGCCGATCACGCGGTCCACACCGACTCCTCGGTGCTCCGCCGCACCGTTCGGTTCGCGACCGGACGGACCGGCAGCCTCAGCCGGTCCCGCGTGCTCGGTGCCGTCGCGCTGGTGGTCGTCGTCGGACCGTCGCTCACCGCGTTGCTCGTCGCGATCGGGGCGCGCGGGGACATCACGGTCGAGGCGCTGGCGTACCAGCTCCTCGTGCTCGTCGCCGCACTCGTCGGCGGCGCGTGGCCGGCGGTGCTCGCCGCGGTGCTGTCGGGACTGTCGCTCGACTACTTCTTCGTCGCCCCGGTCCACCGCATCACGGTGCAGCAGCCGTCGCACCTCGTCGCCCTCGTGCTCTACGTCGTCAGCGCGGTGCTCGTGAGCGTGGTCGTCGACCGTTCGGCCCGGCACGCCCGGGCTGCGCGTCGGGCGGCAGCCGAGTCCGCCCTGCTCACGAGCATCGCCGGCGGGGTGCTGCGCGGCGACGACGCCCTCGACGCACTCGTCGACCGCACACGGGAGGCCTTCGGCGTCGCGAGCGTGCGCGTCCTGGCCGACGGGGTCGAGGCCGCGGTGTCCGGTGACGTGCGTGGCGACGCGGACGTGACCCGGCGCCTCCCGGCCGGCGGTCTGCTCGAGATCCGGGGTGGCACCGTCGGACCGGGTGAGCGGCGCCTCCTGGCCGTCGTCGAGCAGCAGATCGACGCCGCGCTCGAGCACCGCGTGCTCGCCCGGGCCGCCGTCGACGCGGAGCGGATCGCGGCCACCGACCGGGTCCGGAGCGCCCTGCTCGCCGCGGTCGGACACGACGTGCGCCGCCCGGTGGCCGCGGCCACGGCCGCGATCGGCGGGCTCCGCGCAGCCGACGTCACGCTGACGGAGTCCGACCGGGAGGAACTGCTCGCGACCGCCGACGAGAGCCTGCGGTCCCTCGCGGCGTTGCTGGCCGACCTGCTCGACGTGAGCCGCGTGCAGGCCGGGGTGCTCGCGGTGACGCCGCAGACGATCGCCCTGGAGGACGTCGTCGCCCCCGCGCTCGACGAGCTCGCACTCGGTCCCACGGACGTCGACCTCGACCTGCCCGCCGATCTCCTGCCCGTCCGCGCCGATCCGGTGCTCCTGCAGCGGGTCGTCGTGAACCTGCTCGCGAACGCGCAGCGCTACTCGCCGGAGCGGGCACGGATCCGCGTGGCCGCGAGTGCCTTCGGCCCCGCCGTCGAGCTGCGCGTCGCGGACACGGGGCCGGGCATCCCGCCCGAGCGTCGCGAGGACGTGTTCCTGCCCTTCCAGCGCCTCGGGGACACGGACAACGAGAGCGGACTCGGACTCGGACTCGCGCTCGCCCGCGGGTTCACCGAGGGCATGGGTGGGACCATCCGGGTCGACGACACCCCGGGTGGCGGGCTCACGGTCGTCGTCCGCCTGCCGGTCGCCGGCGCGGGCCAGGAAGGACAACAGTGAAGATCCTCATCGCCGACGACGACGCCCAGCTCGTCCGAGCCATGTCCGTCACGCTCGGCGCCCGTGGCTACGAGATCGTCACCGCCCGCGATGGCCGGGCTGCGCTCGACGCGGTGATCACGCAGCGGCCGGACCTCGTGCTCCTCGACCTCGGCATGCCGCGGCTCGACGGTCTCGGGGTGCTCGAGGCGCTCCGGGCGTGGACCCAGGTGCCCGTGCTCGTGTTGTCCGGCCGCACGGACTCGGCCGACAAGGTGGACGCGCTCGACGCCGGGGCGGACGACTACGTGACGAAGCCGTTCCAGATGGACGAGCTCCTGGCCCGCCTCCGGGCGCTCGGCCGTCGACGGGCCCCGGCCGAGGAGGCCCCGACCGTCCGGATCGGCGACCTCGTGGTCGACCTCGCCGCCAAGCAGGTGACGTGGGCCGAAGGCAACGGCGCCCCCGTGCGGCTCACCCCGACGGAGTGGCGGCTGCTCGAGGTCCTCCTGGCGCACCCGGATCGACTCATGACCCGTGAGATGCTCCTCACCGAGGTGTGGGGTCCGTCGCACGGGGGTGACAGCGGGTACCTGCGGCTGTACATGGCGCAGCTGCGGAAGAAGCTCGAGCCGGATCCGGCGAGCCCGCGGTACCTCGTCACCGAGGCGGGGATGGGCTACCGGTTCTCACCGACGGGCTGAGCACGGGCCTCCCGGGTGCGACGCACCATCGGTCGCCCCGTCAGCGGCAGGCTGAGCGGCGTCCACCGGAACACCTCGGTCGTGACGACCGCACCGATCACGACGAGGACGTACGCGATCGGCACGCGCAGGGCGGCGGGGTTCGACGGTGCCGTGATGCCGAGCGCGAGCAGGATCGTGATCATCGCCGGATGGTTCAGGAAGATCCCGAACGACCGGTCCGACGCCCACGCGAGCGTCCGGTCGTCCCACGAACCCGGGCGGCGGTGGTCCGCCCACCAGGCGCCGATGCTCAGCAGGGCGAGTGTCGCGACCGTGCTCCACACGAGCTGCACGGGCTGCATCTCGTCCGAGGCGTCGCTGAGGTCGAGGCCGATGTGACGGTTCAGCGCGTAGACGGCGAGGGCGAGCACGGCGGTGGCGGTGAGTGCGACCGCGAGGACGACCCGGTGCCCGCGCACCCACCGCAGCACCGCGTCGGCATGCGCGCCGGCGACGACGCCGCCCACGACGAAGAACAGGTAGCTCGTGAACACACTCGTCAGGGAGCCGTGCGTCCAGGCGACGGTCGCGGGCTCGTACCGCGCGACCCAGAACACCGCGCCCTGGACGAGGAACGCGACCGAGAGGAACAGCAGGTGGGCCTCGGGGAACCGCCGCACGGCCCAGATGAACGCCGGGATCACGAGGTACACCTGCATGGTCACGAGCAGGAAGTACAGCTGCTCCGCCGCGTCGCCCCGCAGGAGCGCCTGCCCCCAGTCGACGAGCCGGGCGATCGGGTCACCGAGCGAGTCCGAGATCGTCGCGTTCAGGAACACGTACACGCCCGACCAGACGACGTACGGCAGCCCGACGAGCAGGAACCGCCGCGGCCAGAACCGGCGGAGCGGCCGCGGCCGACGGAGCTGCCCGTAGGTGAGCACGAACGCGGTCAGCCAGAAGAACGCCCCACGCGTGAAGTGGAGCAGGGTGAGCAGCGCGTCCGTGACGACGCCGAACCCGCCGATGTAGTTGACGGTGTGGACGGCGATGACGCACGCGAACGTGAGGAGCCGGAGCACGTCGATCTCGTACAGGTGCGAGCGCGGCGTGGTCTGCGCTGCGGCGAGTTCGGGCTCCGACACCCAGGGCACGGTAGGCGCGACAGCTTTGCGGGACGTCCATCGAGCGCGACGATGAGCCACCGCACCAGAGGTCCGACCTCGGGGTCAGGCGCCGCGCACACCGCCCCGCAGTAACAGCAGCGCGAGGAGGGACAGCAGGAGCGTCCGCCCGTGCGTGCCACGGTGTGACTACCGCGGGCCGGTCGTGTTGTCGCCGGCGCCGTTGTCCGACGCCTGGAACGGCAGGTGGATGTCACCCGCCTCGGGCTCGACGTCGCCGACGTCGTCCGCGCCGCCGGTCCCCGGCGCCGTCACGACCTTCGACGGGTCGATGCCGTCCTCCGCCAGGTCGGCGTCGTCGCGCTGGAGGTCCTGCGCAGCCTCCGTCTCGGCGTCGCTCGAGGGGCTGTACGCCGTGTCCTTCACGCGGTGGGCGTGGTCGCCGATGCCGTGCTCCTGCCGTCCGGTCGACGCGTCGGCCGCCTTCTGCAGCGGGCCGCGTTCGTCGCCGGCCCCCGTCTCGCGTGGTCCCAGGTCCGTCATGCCCGTCCCTTCCGTCTGGAGGCCCGACGCTAGTCCGCCGCGACGGTGGCGTCCGCAGGCCGCCGCACCCGTGCCTCTTGCTTTCCGTGTTGGAAACAGTATTGTTGCCGACATGGAAAACATCGACGAGAACCGGGCCTTCGGGCCGATCGACCCGCTCGCTGCCCGCGAAGCCGTCCGTGCCGCACGCGCCCGGATGACCGACCGGCTGCGCTCACCGTGGTGGTTCCACGCGCTGCACGGCCTCGGCATCGCCCTCACCGTCTACGGCGTGCGGAGCCGATCCGCGTGGGACCTCCTCCCGCTCGGCATCGGGCTCGTCCTGTCCATCGGCCTGGCCCGACGCCGCACGGGCGTGGTCGGGTTCTCGCGGGCGAACCCGGACCGGTGGCAGTTCCTCCGCGCGGGCGCTCCCTGGTCCGTCATCGCCCTGGTCGTCGCCGTCGCAGCGCTCACGGCCTCGGTCGTCCTGCGCTCCTGGACCGTGCCCGAGGGCATCGTGGCCGCGACGGTCGTCGGGCTCGTGTCCGCCCTGACCGGTCCGCTCGCGGACGCGGCCGCACGACGGCACCTCGCCCGGCTCGACGCGTGACGGTGCCGATGGAGCCGACGTTCGACGCGACGATCCACGCGCCACAGCGCCTCCAGATCTGCGCACTGCTGGCGCGCGGTGGCGAGGTCGAGTTCGCGACGCTGCGGGACGCACTCGACGTCTCGGACGCGACGCTGAGCAAGCACCTCCGGGTGCTCACCGACGCCGGCTACGTGGTGCTCCGCCGGGTCCAACGGGACCGAGGCCACGCCCGCACCTGGGCCGGCCTGACGCGCGACGGTCGCCGTGCGCTCGATGCGCACTTCGCGTACCTCAGCGCACTCGCCCCGGACGCAGGCGACCTGGGCTAGACCACGCGCCAGTCGCGGACCAGCACACCGAGCGCGCGGTCGAACGCCGCCTGCATGTCCATCTGCGGGCGGAGCAGGAACTGCATCCACAGCCCTTCCCAGAGCCCGAGGATGAGCTCGGCGGCGTGGTCCGCCTGCAGGTCGTGGGGCAAGCGCCCCATCGCGATGTCGTGTTCGACCGCGGTCAGGATGGTCTGGTGGAACGCCTCGTAGCGCGTCTGCAGGTAGGGCGCGCTCGGGTGCGTCGGGTCCATCGCCTCCGCGAGCACCATGACGAGCAACCGTGCCATCACCGGGTCGTCGAGGTTCTCCTCGACCAGGCGACGCATGAACTCGAGCACGCCGTGGTCCCGTCCGACGTCCAGGAGGTGCGCGGTCCGCAGGGTCTGCCAGTGGTGCAGGGTGGCCATGACGAGCCCCGGCCACGTGGGGAAGTGCTCGCCGACCTGCTCCAGGGTCATCCCGGCCTCGTCCGCGACGTCCCGCAACGTCGTGCGGCGGTAGGACTGGCGGGACAGCACCCGCAGGGCCGCCTCGACGATGCCGATGCGGACGTCCATGGCCGCGAGCGTCTGGGTGGCCGACTCGGTGGTGTCGGTCGTCGTTTCCATCAGGGTGGTCCTCCTGCGGTGGGCGTCGCGTCATGGGTGGTGCGCGGTCCTTCCATGCAAGCGGTGGCGGGAGCCTGTGGAAAGCGCCCGTTCTGGGGGTCAAGTTGCGGAATGGAACAACCCGGATCGCGGTTCGGGCCTCGCGTGAACCTCTTCGACCCCGCCCAGTTCGGCGACCTCCAGCTCCGCAACCGCATCGTCATGGCCCCGCTCACGCGCACCCGCGCCGGGGTCGACGGCGTCCCGAACGACCTGCTCGTCGAGCACTACGCGCAGCGCGCCGGGCTCGGCATGATCGTCACCGAGGGGACCTGGCCGGTGCAGGAATCCCGCTCGTACCCCGGCCAGCCGGGCATCGAGACGGACGAGCAGGTCGCCGGGTGGGCCCGGGTCGCCGACGCGGTGCACGCCGCCGGGGGCACGATCGTGATGCAGCTCATGCACGGCGGCCGCGTCTCCCACACCGACATCTCGCTGACGCCGCGCATCGTCGGCCCGAGCGCCCTCGCGGCTCCGGGTGAGGCACACACGCCGCTCGGCAAGGCCGAGTACCCGGTGCCGCACGCCCTCACCACCGACGAGGTGCACGAGGTCGTCGAGCAGTTCGTCGCCGCGGCCCGCAACGCGATCCGCGCCGGGTTCGACGGCGTGGAGGTCCACGGCGCGAACGGGTACCTGGTGCACCAGTTCCTGTCGCCCGCGTCGAACGAGCGCACGGACGAGTACGGCGGGACGCCGGAGAACCGGGCGCGCCTCGCGGTCGAGGTGACCGCCGCGGTGGCCGCTGCCGTCGGTGCCGGCCGGACGGGCATCCGCCTCTCGCCGGAGCACAACATCCAGGGTGCGCTCGAGACCGACCGCGACGACCTCGTCGCGACGTACACGGCCGTGGCCGAGGGACTCGCCCCGCTCGGGCTCGCGTTCGTCGACGTGCTCCACGCCGAGCCCGCCGGTGACTTCGTGCAGGGGATCCGACGCACCATCGGCGCGCCGTTCATCGCGAACAGCGGGTTCAGCGCGCCGACCACCCGGACCGAGGCGATCGGCCTCGTCGAGGCTGGTCTCGCCGACGCCGTCGGGGTCGGCCGCGCCGCCATCGCGAACCCCGACCTCGCCACCCGTTGGGAGCGCGACGCCGAGGAGAACACCCCGAACCCGGCGACCTTCTACGGCACGACGGCCGAGGGCTACACGGACTACCCGGCGCTCAGCGCCTGATCGCACGACCCGACGCCCTCCGACCGCGCACGGACGGAGGGCGTCGTCGCGTCCGGAACCGGACGTGACGACGGGCGCACGATAGCGTCGACGGCGTGAGCAGTCCCTCCACGACCGGCGGAGCCGCGACGCTCCGCACCGCCGTGCCCCTCACGGTGATGACCTACAACGTCAAGAACCACCACCACGACCCGGCGCACGACTGGGCGGACCGCCTGCCGCTGCTCGTGGCGATCATCCGGCGGAACGACCCCGACGTGCTCTGCGTGCAGGAGGCGTTCCACGCGCAGATGGAGGACCTCCGAGCAGCGCTGCCCGAGTACGGCGACATCGGCCAGGGACGCGAGGGCGGCGAGCGCGGCGAGTACGCGGCGGTGTTCCACCGACGGGACCGCGTGGCGGTCGAGGAGGACGGCGCGTTCTGGCTGTCGGACACCCCGGACGCCGTCGGGTCGAACACCTGGAACACCTCACACGTCCGGATGGCGACCTGGGGGCGCTTCCACGACCTCGTCACCGACGAGCGCTTCACGCTCCTGACGACCCACACCGACTACGTCCAGACGTCCCGGGGCGCCGAGGTGCGCCGGATGAGCGCGGACCTCATCGCCGCGCGCCTCGCCGATGCCTCCGGGCCGGTCGTCGTCACGGGGGACTTCAACGAGGGCGCGGGGGTCGCCGCGGCGTCGGAACGCTTGGCGGTCGCGGGGTTCGCGGACGCCTGGACGCGCGCCGGTGCCGACGACCCCGTGTCGAGCTTCAACGGCTGGGAGCCGCCCGTGGACGGGGGCGTCCGGATCGACTGGATCCTGACGCGCGGACCCGTGGAGGTCGAGGGCATCCGCATCGACCATGACGACCCGAGCACCTGGTCGGCGAGCGATCACTTCCCGGTGGTGGCGCGGCTCGTCCTGGGCGTCTGACGCCCGCCCGCGAGATCGCACTCGTTGCCCCTCTCGGGAGCTCCAGAGCGGCAGCGGGTGCGATCTCGCGGGGATGGGTGGGCATCATGGCGGCGTGCCGATCCAGGTCTTCGACAGCCACCTCCACGTCATCGATCCGCGGTTCCCGCTCGTGCCGAACGACGGGTACCTCCCACCGCGGTTCACGGTCGACGACTACCGGACCCGCACGGCGGCGGTCGACGTGATCGGCGGCGTCGTGGTGTCCGGCTCGTTCCACGGCGTCGACACGACGTACCTCCTCGACGCGCTGGACCGCCTCGGACCGTCGTTCGTCGGCGTCGTGAACGTGCCGACGGACATCGCCGACGACGGACTCCGGGCGCTCGCCGCGGCCGGGGTCCGGGGGATCCGCTGCAACCTGTACCGCGGCGGATCCACGGCGGTGACCGATCTCGTGGCGCTCGGGCGTCGAGCGTGGGACGTCGTCGGCATGCACGTCGAGCTGTACCTCGACGCGGCGGATCTCGCCGAACTCGAGCCGGTGCTCCGGGCGCTGCCCCGTGCCTCCGTCGACCACCTCGGGATGACGCACGCGCACCGGGACGTCCTGCTGCGTCTCGTCGAGCGCGGGCTCCGTGTCAAGGCGACCGGGTTCGGCCGCGTGGACCTCGACGTGCGCGAGACCCTCGCCGCCGTCCACCGGGTCGACCCGCGCGCGCTCCTGTTCGGGACGGACCTGCCGAGCACGCGAGCGCGGCGACCGTTCCGGGACGAGGACGTCGCCGTGGCCGTCGAGGGGCTCGATCCCGACGACGCCCGGGCCGTGCTCGTCGACAACGCGGTCGCCTTCTACCGGGTCGGGACCCCGCTCGACTGAGACCGGCGCGGACTAGCAGTCGTCGGACGAGTGCACCGGCATGGGCGATCCGATGACGGCGACCTCGGTGCCCTTCGTGATCGCGGAGACGCCGTCGACCTCGGCGTCGGAGGCGTCCGGATCGAGGACCCAGCCCTCCTGCAGCACGATCTGCCAGTTCGCGCGGTCGCCCGAGGCGTAGGACTCCTTGTCGCGGCCCGAGGCCGTGGCGACGCGCTCGCGGATGTCGTCGCCGACCGTGACACCGTTGGGCCCCTGGAGGTGCACGGTGGCCCCCGACCGTCCGGTGATCGACGCCTTGAGCATGCGGATGTCGACGGCGTTCCCGCGGGTGGACGTCTGCGCGAGGTCGACGACCCGGAGGCCTCGGCCCCACGTGTACGACGTGCTCGCCGGGACACAGGTGCCGCCGTCGCCCACCGCCGTGCGGGTGATCCGCGGCTTGCCGAGCAGCCGACGGAGGAGGCCCACGGTGGCGTCGCCGTCGGTCATCGGCGCGACCGCGACGAGGTCGTCGCCGTCGGACAGGCGGAGCTGCTCGGCGTCGAGTTCGATGACGTCGACGGTCCGCAGGCTGGCGGCGCTGATCGTCGTGTCGGTGCTGGGCTCGCCATCGGTCCTCAGGAGGCTGGCGGTCTCGACCACGCGCGGCGTGGCGACGGCAGCGCCTGCCCCGTCGGTGGTGGCCCCGGCGATCGCCGCGGTCCCCGGGGTGCTGCATCCGCCGAGCAACAGCGCGCCCACGACGAGCGTGGGCAGCAGCAGCGGTCGAGCGGTCACCACTCGACCGTAGGGGCCGTGGAGGCTCCCGTGACCGGCATTCATCGAATCGCAACGCCCCCGTGTCCGCATCGTGACCTGCGGACCGGTGTCGGCCCTCCGGGATGCGCGGACCGGGAGGCTCAGCGCCGGCCGTCGATGTCAGTGGCGGCCGGCGTCCTGCCGTGCTCCGTCGTCAGGTGCAGTCGGTGGACGGTGATGACCGTCGCGAGCCACCCGGCACCCGTCGTCCATCCCACCGCGACGTCCGTGAACCAGTGCGCGCCGAGCAGGACCCGGGACAGCCCGACCCCAGCGATCGTGGCGAGGGCCGACCCGGCGACGACCACCTGCGGTGCCTGCCGACGCTGCCGCAGCATGAGGAGGTACGCGACGATCCCGGCGATCGTCGTCGCATTGAGCGTGTGCCCGGACGGGAACGACGGCGACCGCTCGTACGGCGGGATCGCGTCACGACGGCCCGGCCGGTGGCGGTGGATGATCCGCTTGCCGGCGACGGTCACGCCGAGCGAGCCGAGCCCGGCAGCGGCGAGCAGCGTGAACGGCGCGGCCTTCCGTTGCTCGAGCGCGAACGCACCACCCGCTGCCGCCGCGAGCAGGGGCATGCCGACCGGGCCGAACCCGTGCGCGATCGCCGCCGCCGTGCCGTCGAGCGCGGGTGAGCGGAGCCGCTTGGCCAAGGCGAGCGCGGGCTGATCGAGGCTCGCGATGCCGTTGCGGTCGGCCACGTCGTCGTAGATCGTCGCCGCGAGCCAGGTCGCGCCGGCCGCGACCCCGCCCCCGACGGCGAGCAGGCCGATGAGCGCCCGGTGCGCGCCGACCCGGTCGACGAGCCGCTGGTGGCGGTCGGCCAGGCGTCGGCCCGCGGGGCTCCGCCACTCGGTGACGTCTCGCCGGCCCACCGACGTCGGACTGGAGGTGCGGTGGGCGTGGGTCACTCGTCGTCCTCCGTGCGCTCCCGCCCGAGCGTGGCGATGAGGTCCTCGTGCAGCTCCATCCACACGTCGTGGTACGAGCCGGACAGGGGCCGGGCGAGGGCGTCCCGGTCGCCTCCGCGGTAGGCCGTGATCGCCCGCTCGAGCCGCTCGCCGTACCGACCGAAGCGCGGGTCGACCGCCCCGAGCTGAGCGAGCACGGCTCCGATCTGCCCGTGCACGACCTCGAGTTGCTCCGTGACGTCCGCTCCCGACTGCGCGTCCGCGGTGAGCTGCTTGACGTCGCGGTTCGGGAACAGGAACGACTCGTACACGTCCGCCACGGTGCTGCGCTGCGTGGCGCTGAGTCGGTCGCCCGCGAGGAGCACGGCGCGGGCGCGTCCGGCCGGCGTGAGCGTGTGCATGGCCCGACGTCCCCCGGTCGGCTGGGTGTGTCCGCGCTCGTCGGTGGCGGCGAGTGTCGCGTCGATCGCCGCGGCGTCGAGCCCGGTGCTCTCGGCGATCTGCTCGGTCGTGGCGAACCCGCGGACGCGCAGCGCCTGGAGGACGGCGAACTCGGTCTCGTCGGCGACGAGACCGGTCGAGGCGGTCTCGGGGACGGGGTTGCCCCACGACCCCGTGAGGAACAGTCGTGGGATCATCTCGGTCGCGACCCCGCTGACGATCGTGTCGTAGCAGGCGGCGACCGCGGGGTGGATCCCGAGGAAGTCGTGATCGGCGATGAGCTCGTCGAGCAGGCCTGCGGCGCGGGCGAACGGGAGCGCGAAGCCCGCGGTGTACGTGAGGGCGCCCGCCTCGATCTTCTCGCGGCGGTCCATGCTCGCGATCCGTCCGTACAGGGCGGCGGACTGCGCCTCGATCTGCGTGCGCAGGGCGGCCATGTCCTCGAGCGACAGGACGTCGATGTCGGACATCGGCGCGTCCCAGGTCGGTCGGGTGTACGCCGCCACGCCCTGGATGTACGGCACGTAGTTCGCCGGGTTCGTGAACGCGGTCGAGATGTCGATGACCTGGACGTCGAGGCCGGAGTCCGGGCCGAAGAACATCGCGGTCGTGACGGACCAGGGCAGCGGCGAGGCCGGGTCGTTCCAGTGCCAGGCGGGCTCGTTGAGGAAGATGTCGCGGACGAGGACGAACCCGCCGTCATCGGTCGGGTAGGGCCCGTGATCCGACACACCGAGCCGGTTGTCGAAGTGGAGCAGGAACCCCATGAGCTCCGCGGCTCCCTGGAACCGCTGGAACGTCGAGCGGTCGGCGTCCACGCCCAGGGCGATCCGGTCCTGGCCGAAGCGGTCGATCCAGTCGCGGTCGAGGACCTCGGCACGGTACCCCTGCATCGACGTGAGGATCGGGCCGTCGCCCCAGAACCCGTTGTAGAGCCGACGGACGACGCCGAACGCGTCGCGGATCCGATCGGCCTCGTAGTCGGCGTCGTGCAGGCCGAGCTCGAGCGCGATGCCCCGCCCGAACGACGGCGCGGTGGCGAGCGCCCAGATGTGCAGCATGTTGACCTTGGTGCCGATCTCGCGCTTGGCGATCGACGCGATGTCGACGACGCCGTCGATCCCGATCCGGTCCTCGATCGCACGGAGCCACCGCGGGTGCTGGAACCAGCAGTTCATGATCCCCATGGCCTCGTACTCCTGGCGGGGGATGAGTCCGGACTCACCCTCGGTGGCGCGCGAAGCGAGGGCGTCCCACTCGTTCCAGGTGTAGTAGCGGATCGCCTCGTTGACCTCCTCGCGCGTGAGGTCGCGGTGGATCGACTCCGCGTCGGTGTACAGCACCCGGGTGGTCATCTCGGCCTGCATGACGGCATCGCCCTCGGAACCCTTCGGCACGACGCCACCGAACTTCTCGAGCAGGAGCATGATCTGCGCCAACTCCTCCTGGCTCATCGCCGGGGCGGCGCTCTCGGGCGCCGGGGAGTCGTCGACGGGAGCACCGCGCTCGACGCTCACCGTGCCTCCCGGCCGCGACGACACGTCGAGCCGGATCCGCACGCCGTCGGCGGGGACCACCTCGCCGCGCGGCGTGCGGACGCCCTTGTCGAACGTGACCGACATCACCGCCGGGATGCCGTACTCGCGGCAGAGGATGCCGAGGTGGCTCTCCGGTGCGCCCTGCAGCGTGACGACCCCGCGGATGCCCGCGTTGAGCGCCATCGTCAGGAAGGTCGTGGTGCCGCCGCGGGCGATCACGACGACGTCGGACACGTCGTCGAGGTCGGCGAAGGCGATGACGTCCTCGGGTGTCTCGAGCCACTTCGCCACGCCCTCGACGAGGTCGTCGGTCTCGTAGACCGTCAGGCCGGTGCCGACCTGCTCGAAGGTGGTCTCGTCGTCGGTGAGCTGCTGGGCCATGTCGGTCCTCCGTGTCGGTGCGCTGCGCTGCGCGGTTGGTGATCGAGGGGTGTTCGGACCGGACGGCCGGTCCGAGGGGTGCGCTCGTCAGAGCGTCAGCCGGACTGGTCGATGAACGCCCACCCCACGCCGCCGTCGGCGCGGTCGAGCCGGGCGAACTGCAGTGAGCGGTGGTTCTCGGGTGCCGTCGGGTCGAGGTCGGCGATCGTCCAAGACTCGGTGGCGATCACCGGCCGGTCGGGAGGCACGCTGCCGGGGACACGGGTCGGGTGTCCGTAGCCGACGGAACGCGGGAGGACGACGTGGTGCGACGTCACGGACAGCACGTCGTCCGGCGCCTCAGGGTGCCCGCCGCCGAGGGCGAGGCGGGCGGTGGCGACGCGCCGGGTGCCCGGGGAGCGCGCGACGGTGACGCCGCGGACCGGACGCGCCTGCTGGCGGGCACCCGGTCCGACGACGTCCGCCCCGGTGGCGAGCGTCGGGGCGACGGCAGCGTACTCGCCGTACCGCGTGCCGTCGGCCTCGGCGTGGGTGACGGCCTGCACGGCGACGTCATCGAACGCCCCGATCAGCCAGAAGAACGAGGGGCGTGCGCCGGTCTCCCCTGCCGGACCGGCTGCGGGGCGCGCGGCTTCCTGGACGCCCCAGGAGTGGTCACGACCGGCACGCCAGGCGACCGGGTCCAGCGTCCACGCGCCGAGCGGTGACCGGACGCTCCCGGCGACGGAACCGAGCTGCACGTACCGCGTGCGGTCCTGCACGACCGCACCGTCGCGGACGCGGGTGA
The DNA here is from genome assembly GCF_003234885.2 of Curtobacterium sp. MCBD17_003. Taxonomy (NCBI): domain Bacteria; kingdom Bacillati; phylum Actinomycetota; class Actinomycetes; order Micrococcales; family Microbacteriaceae; genus Curtobacterium; species Curtobacterium sp. MCBD17_003. The sequence continues at coordinate 3,195,578 of NZ_CP126275.1, read as the reverse complement.
CGCGGTCCTCGGTGATCGCCGGTGTGGTCGCCGTGACCACGACGTCGGCCGCGAACCCGTCCCGGCCGTCGACCCGGATCCGGAGCACGCGCATGGGGTCGACCAGGGTGAGCCGGACGGGGCCGGCGACCAGGTCCTCCCGGCCATGGCGGAGCGCGTCGGTCACGAACAGGGTCTCGGCGCGATCACCGTCGGAGACGCTGAACGCGGCGTCGATCGTCCCGACGACGGGGTGCACCGTCACGACGAGGCCGATCATGGCGGCGCCGTCGGTGCTCGCGGCGGCGAACCAGTACCGCTCGTAGGTGCGCGGCTCGTCCGTGGCGGGGACGGCGAGCGGTGCGGGCGTCTGGTGGACGGGCAGGTCGTCCCAGCGCTCCAGGCCCTGGTGGGCGGGCGCGCCACGACGCCCACTCACACCGCCCCCGTGGGCAGGAGCTCGAGCGCGTCGAGGTCGAGCACCATGCGGGCGCCCTGACGGAGGAGCCGGCGGTACATCGCGTCGGTCCGGGGCGAGGTCTTCACGCTCCCCGTGGGCGGCACGAGCATGAGCAGCACGGCGGGGGCAGCACGGCGGTAGGCCTCCCACGCCGCGGGGAACGACCAGGAGACGCCGGCCGCGCCGAGTTCGTCGACGTGCCGGGCCACCTCGTCGCGTTCGACACGCCGACGCCGCTCCGGGCCGAGGGACGTGCCGAGCAGGTACGCCACGTCGAACATCGGGGCGCCTCAGCCCACGGTCTGCCAGTCGAGCACGACGACCCGCTCGGGGTCGGTGCCGACGAGGAGGTTGTCCATCCGGAAGTCGTGGTGGCTCACCGTGAACGGGCCGTCCAGGGAAGCGGCCCAGGCGTCGGCAGTGCCCACGAACCGGTCGATCGCGGCGAGTTCCTCGGGGGCGAAGCCGCCGGCGATCCGATCGGCGGCGGTCGACCACGAACGCCGCATGCGCTCGTGGATGCCGGGGATGGGGACGCCCTGCCGGCGGTGGAGCCAGTCGAGGGAGGCCGTCGCGGGGTCGTCCCAGAACGGCGCCTGCAGCGCCGCGAGTTGCTGCCGAGCACGCTGGAGCACCGCCAGGGGCGCGTCGTCGAGCTGGTCGCCGGGCGCCAGGGTCGAGCAGTCCTCGAGCAGGAGGCCCACGCGCTCCCCGTCCACGGTGATCGTGCCGAGGTGCGCCGGCGTGTCCACGGTGGCGCGCGGAGCGAGTTCCTCGTAGAACCGGACCTCCCGCGCGTAGGCGCCGATGGACGCTGCGGTCGCGGCGGCCTGCGGATCACGTGACGGCAGCTTGGCGACCAGCGTCGTCGGGCCGGTCCCGCGCCTCCAGGTCGGCGTCAGGAGGAACGTGTCGGCCAACGCGCCGATCCCGATGGGCCGCGCGTGGACCGCGTCGATCACCGCGTCCGGGCCGATGCTGCCGCCGGCGCGGAGGGCGGCGGTGAGGTCCTCCGGGGTGACCGGCGGGGGCGTCACGGTGTCACCACGACGCGGAGGACCTCGCCGGCGCGCTGGAGGGCGGCCGCGGGTCCGAGGTCGTCGAGCGACACGACGTCGGTGAGGAACGCGTCGAGCCGGAGGTCGCCGGCCCGCCAGGCCTCGACCATGCGCGGCACCTGCCGCCACATGTCGCTCGACCCGTAGAAGGAGCCCGTGACGGACTTCTGCTCGTGGAACAGCTCCTGGGCGCTGAACGTGACCGGGTCGTCGGTGCGTCCCGCCCCGACGACCACGACCCGACCACCGCGCCGGGTCGCGTCCCAGGCGGCGCGGATCGTCCCGGAGGACCCCACCGCGTCGATCGCGACGTCGAAGCCCTCGCCGTCCGTCAGCGCGGCACCGTCGAGGTCCCCGGGCGCGGCGGTCGTCGTCGCGCCGAGCTCCGCGGCCAGGCGACGGCGGTCCGCGCTCGGGTCGACCGCCGCGATCGTGGTCGCACCCGCGATCCGGGCGCCCTGCACGGCGTTGAGCCCGACCGCGCCGGCCCCGATCACCAGGACGGTCTCGCCCGGGGCGACGTGCGCGGTGTCGACGGCGGCACCGAACCCGGTCGGGACGGCGCAGCCGAGCAGCGCACCGACGGTGAACGGCACGTCCTCGGGCAGCGGCACGAGCGCGGTCACGGGCAGCACGGTCTCCTCGGCGAGGGTCGCGGTGCCCATCCCGGCGACCACGTCCGCACCGCCGGCCGTCATCGCCGCGCCCTGCGCCGACGATCGGGGGCGGTTCCGGCAGATGTACGGTTCGCCGCGGCGGCACGCGGAGCAGTGGCCGCACCGGGGGACCCACGACACGACGACGCGGTCGCCCACCGCCACGGTGTCCACCGCCGGACCGAGCGCGACGACCTCGCCCGCGCCCTCGTGCCCGAGGACGGCCGGGAGCCGCTGTCCGAACGCGCCCGCGGCCAGGGACAGGTCGGTGTGGCAGAGGCCCGCGGCGCGGATCCGCACGACGACCTCGCCGGGGCCGGGCGCGCGGTGCTCGACGTCGTCGCGGACGACGAACGGACCACCGGCCTCGGTGACGACGGCGGCCCTCACGCGAGCGGGTCCTGCCCCGCGGCCGCTGGTGCGGCGGTGGTCGCGGTCGGATCGAGCACGGGGTCGCCGAGCACGGCCTTCACCTCGAGGTACTCCTCGATCGCGAACGGCCCCATCTCGCGCCCCAGCCCCGACTGTCCGTACCCGCCGAACGGCGAGACCGGGAGGGCCGGGGTGCGGACGCCGTTCACCCGCACCTGACCGGCACGGATGCGTCGGGCGATCGCCGCCGCGCGCGCCTCGTCCGCCGACCAGACCTCGCTCGACAGGCCGTAGGGGGTGTCGTTCGCCATCCGGACCGCGTCGTCCTCGCCCGCGTGACCCTGCACGACGAGGACCGGACCGAACACCTCCTCGCGGACGATCTCGGCGTCCTCGGCGAGGTCGGTGACGATCGTCGGGCGCAGGAAGAACCCCGTGCCGTCGACGGCGGTGCCGCCCGTGGCGACCGTCGCCCCCGCGGCTCGTGCGGTGTCCACGAACCGGAGGACCTTCGCGCGCTGCTCCGCCGACACGACCGGACCCATCGTCGTCCCGGGATCGAGCGGGTCCCCGAGCACGTACGCGTCGGCGGACTCCGCCGCGATCCGGACCGCGTCGTGCAGCCGGTCCGCCGGCACGAGCAACCGTGTCGGCGCGTTGCACTTCTGGCCCGCGTTCGTGAAGCAGTTGCGCACGGTGGTCCGCACCGCCAGGTCGAGGTCGGCGTCGTCGAGCACGACCGCGGGGGACTTGCCGCCGAGTTCGAGCGTCGCGCGCTTGATCCGCGACCCGGCGACGGCGCCGATGTGCCGACCGACGGCGAGCGAGCCGGTGAACGACACCATGTCCCACGTCTCGTCCTGGAGGAGCGCCTCGCCCGTCGTCGCGCCGGTCCCGGTGACGACGTCGAACACCCCGGCGGGCAGCCCCGCTCGGCGCCCGAGCTCGGCGAGGAACAGCGCGTTGAGCGGCGTGAGCTCGGCCGGCTTGAGCACGACCGTGCAGCCCGCGGCGAGTGCGGGCGCGAGCTTCGCCACGATCTGGTGGACGGGGAAGTTCCACGGCGTGATCGCGAGCACCACGCCGACCGGCTCGCGCACGACGGAGCTGCCCGAGGCGTCGCGGCTGTCCCAGGCGAGCTGCCGGGCGATCGCCGCCGTCGAGCGGAGCACCTTGACGGGCAGGTCGACCTGGACCGCGCGGGACTCCCGGATGGGCATGCCGATCTCGTGCGTCGCGAGCTCGGCGAGGGCGTCACCGTGCCGTTCGAGTTCCGCGGCGAGCGCGTCGAGGAGCCCGGCACGTCGGGACGGTGGCAGCGCGGCCCAGGCGGGCCAGGCCTCCCGGGCATCGAGCAGTGCGCGGTGCGCGAGGTCGGCGGAGGCGTCGAGGACGGTGCCGATGATCCGTTCCGTCGCCGGGTCCACGACGTCGAGCGGGGCCTCGTCGTCGGGGGAGACCCAGCCGCCGCCGATGAACACGGAGCGGTCGGGGACGACGACCGCGTCGACGGGAGCGGCGGTGGTGCTGACACCGGTCTCGGGACTCATGCCGCGCCTCCCGTCCGGACCACACGCACCGGCACGCGGTCCCACCCGCGGAACAGGTTCACCCGCAGGCGTTCCGGCTCCCCGTCGAGCTCGAACCGGATCCCGCGGTCGAGCACGGCGCCGAAGAACGACCGGACCTCCGCCCGCGCCAGGTGTGACCCGAGGCAGAAGTGCGCGCCCCACCCGAAGCTCAGGTGGTCGTTCGGCGTGCGGTCGAGGCGGAATTCGTCCGGGTCCTCGAACACGGCGGGGTCACGGTTCGCGGCCGAGAACCACAGGACGACCTTGTCGCCCGCGGCGACGTCGCGCCCGTCGATGGTCAGGTCCTCGAGTGCGGTCCGGCGCATCGCGGCGACCGGGCTGACGTGGCGGAACATCTCCTCGACGGTCGTCGGCAGGAGGCCGCGGTCACGTTCCAGCCGCGCCCACGCGTCGTGCTCGTGGAGCGCCACCGTGCCGCCCGAGACGAGGTGCCGCGTGGTCTCGTTCCCGGCCGCCACGAGCACGATGTAGTACGCCGCCAGCTGGTTCCAGGTGAGCGGCTGCCCGGCCACGCTGCCGTTCGCCATGACGCTGATGAGGTCGTCCCGGGGGTCGGCGCGACGCTCCTCGGTGAGGCGCTGGAAGTACCCCATGACCTCGTCCCGCGCTTCGGCGAGGGCGTCGGCGTCGACCAGGTGGTCCGGGTCGGAGCTCGTCAACCGGTTCGTCCAGTCGACCATGCGGGGCGCGTCCGACGCGGGGACGCCGAGGACGCGGGACAGCACGAGCATCGGCAGGCGGGCGCTGATGCGTTCGACCAGGTCGAAGGTGCCGCGGGCCTCCGCCTCGTCGAGCAGGAGCGTCACGGCCTCGTCGATCATGGCCTGCCACTGCTGGATCTTCACGGCCCGCAGGTGCGGGATCGTGACCCGGCGCAGGGCGACGTGCTCCTGCCCGTCCATGTTGTGGAGGCTCTGCAGCGCGCCCTCCACCTTGCGGTCCAGGATCTGCGTGCCCTCGGCGCTCGTCAGCTGCGGCATCTCGCTCGCCGCGGCCTTGACATCGGCGTACCGAGTGAGCGCCCAGAAGCCCGGCCCGCGGTGCGACGGGGCGTTCCAGTGCACGGGGTCCTGCTCCCGGAGCGCGGCGAACACCGCCATCTCGCGGTCGTCCGCGAACGCGGTGAGGTCCATCAGGTCGACGCCCGCCGTCGGGCTCCCGATCGTCATGGTCGCCAACCGTAGTCGCGTCCGGCGACGAACTGGCTACTGTGGAACACCTTTCCGACCCCAGGAGCGCCGTGATGTCCTCCCCGTCCGAGCCGAGCGTCGAACCGCGGGACCGCGCGCTCGACGACGCCGTGTTCGCGCTCGACCACCACCACGGCGTCCCCGCCCGCGAGCTCACGGAGCTGCTCGGCGGCAAGGGCGCGGGCCTCGCCGAGATGACCGCGCTGGGACTCGCCGTGCCCCCGGGGTTCACGATCGCGCTGCCGGTCTTCCGTCGGTGGCGTCACGGTGGGTGGCCCTCCTCGCTCGACGCCGTCGTCGCGGCACACGTCGCGGCGCTCGGCGAGCGGATGGGCCGCCGGCTCGGCGACCCGGACGATCCGCTGCTGCTGTCCGTTCGGAGCGGCGCCGCCGTCTCGATGCCCGGGATGCTCGACACGGTCCTCGACCTCGGGCTCAACGACGACACCGTGCGGGGGCTCGCCCGGGTCACCGGGGACGACGCCTTCGCCGAGGACAGCCACCGGCGCTTCCTCCGGATGTACGCCACGATCGTCATGGGCGTGTCCGTCGAGGCGCTCGCCGACGCCGAGGACGCCCGCACGCTGCGACGACGGATCACCGAGCTCGCCGGGCGGCCCGTGCCGCACGACCCCGAGCAGCAGCTCCGCGAGGCGATCGCCGCGGTCTTCGCGTCGTGGGACAGCGAGCGTGCCCGCGCCTACCGCGCCCGCGACGGCATCGACGACGACGCCGGCACCGCCGTCACCGTGCAGGCCATGGTGTTCGGCAACCGCGGACCACGCTCCGGGACCGGCGTCGTGTTCACGCGCGACCCGGCCACCGGCGCGCCGGGCCCGTACGGCGACTACCTCGTCCGCGGCCAGGGCGAGGACGTCGTCGACGGCAGTGCGCACCCGGTGCCGGTCCGCGACCTCGCCGACCTCGACCCCCAGGTGTACGTCGACCTCATGGCCGCGCTGCGCCGCCTGGAGGCCCACTACCGCCACGTCTGCGACGTCGAGTTCACCATCGAGGAGGGACGGCTCTGGTTCCTCCAGACCCGCGCCGGCAAGCTCAGCGCGGTCGCCGCCGTGCGCACCGCCGTCGACCTGGTGGACGACCCGGAGGTCGCGCTGACGCCCGAGGAGGCCGTGGCGCGCGTCCCGGAGGAGGTCCGGGAGCGGGCGCGGCGCGACCTCGAGACGGGTGGTGCTGGTTCCGCCACGGAGCACGGTGACGACGCGCACGGTGCTCCCGCTGGCGGGACGCTGCTCGTGACCGGGCTCGGCGCGTCGCCCGGGATCGTCACCGGGGCGGTCGTGTTCTCGTCCGAGGCGGCGCTCGCCGCGGACGGCGACGTCGTGCTCGTGCGTCGTGAGACCAGCCCGAAGGACGTCGTCGGGATGTCCGCCGCGGTCGCGATCGTCACCTGCCGGGGCGGCCTGGCCAGTCACGCGGCCGTGGTCGCGCGGGGGTGGGGCGTCCCGGCCGTGGTCGGCGCCGGTGACCTCGTGCTCACGGGAGCCGGGGACGACGCCACCGCGACGGGCCCCTCCGGGGCGGTCGTCCGCGCTGGTGACCTCGTGACCGTCGACGGTGCCTCCGGTCGGGTCTGGGTCGGCTCGCCCGACGCGCGCGACGGGGCGGGCGGCCCCGTGCCTCCCGACCGGGGCGGCGACCGGGCCGCGGCGCTGCGCGCGCTCGAGCGGCTCGACACCTGGGCCGCCGGACGGTGACAGACTGCACCCATGACGGAGTACGTGGTCGACAACACCGGTGACGACCGCGCGCGGGGCGTGGACCTCGTGGACGGCGACCAGCCGCCGATCCGCCTGATCGTGCGGGGCGAGCTTCCGACGACCATCGAGCACGAGGGACGGACCTGGATCGCCACCGACGACGTCGACGAGGAGCCGGGAGCGCTGCCGATCGCGGTGTTCCGGCCCGCCGACTGACGACGGGGCAGGCGGGGACCGGAGCCCCTCCGCCCGGGGGACAACCGCCGCCGGCTGGCCGTGAGCGCGTCCCGGTCTCCCGCGTACCGTCGGGGTCCTCAGCCAGGAGGAGGAGACCCAGACATGACGGACCAGTACACGTTCCAGGACCCGAGCAAGCTCTACGCCGACAAGGTGCCCGACGAGCAGTACCTCGGCGGATCCGGCACCGATGCCGAGATGGCGGAGAACGTCCCCGCCGACCACGGTGAGGAGACCTACCGCGGCTCCGGTCGACTCGAGGGGCGCAAGGCCCTGATCACGGGCGGTGACTCGGGCATCGGCGCAGCCGTCGCGATCGCCTACGCGCGCGAGGGCGCCGACGTCGCGATCGGGTACCTGCCCGAGGAGGAAGAGGACGCGAAGCGCATCGTCGGCCTCATCGAGGACGCGGGCCGCAAGGCGGTCGCGCTGCCCGGCGACATCACGGACGCCGCGTTCTGCCGCGAGCTCGTGGCGAAGGCCGTCGACGAGCTCGGTGGGCTCGACATCCTCGTCAACAACGCGGGCAAGCAGCAGCACGTCGAGGACCTCACCGACCTGTCGGACGAGGAGTTCGACGCCACCTTCAAGACGAACGTCTACGCGATGTTCTGGATCACGAAGGCCGCGCTGCCGCACCTGCAGCCGGGCTCGACGATCATCAACACGACCTCGATCCAGGCGTACCAGCCGTCGCCGGCGCTCGTGCACTACGCCTCGACCAAGGGTGCGATCAACACGTTCTCCAAGGGGCTCGCGGGCCAGCTCGCGTCGAAGGGCATCCGCGTCAACGCGGTCGCTCCCGGCCCCATCTGGACGCCGTTGCAGCCGGCGGGTGGCCAGGCCCCCGAGAAGCTGCCTGAGGTCGGCGCCGAGACCCCGCTCGGACGCTGGGGTCAGCCGGCCGAGCTCGCGCCGGCCTTCGTGTTCCTGGCGAGTGGTGAGTCCTCATTCGTCATCGGCGAGACGCTCCACGTGAACGGTGGCATGCCCACGCCGTGACGCCCGGCGCGGGCCCGGCCCGGCCGTTCGGTCCGCCGGCCGAGCACCGCGACGAGATCGCAGAACACGCCGCTTCCCACCATCGGGAAGCGGCGTGTTCTGCGATCTGGGCGTTCCAAGTCCGGGCCGTCCGGGGGCGTCAGCGGGTGTCGGGGGCGGGGCGCATCCGCGCCATGCGCTGCAGCAGCTCGCGCGCGGACAGCGCCGCGGCGAGTTCGACCTCGACCGGCTGGATGCCGAAGGCCCGCTCCATCTCGGCCCGGCGCGCCAGGTCGGCGACGGGTACCTCCGGACGCTGCGGCAGCTTCGCGACGGCCTCGGCCGCGGCCTCGAAGGCACCGGCCGGAGCGCCGAGGTGCTCCCACATGAGCCGGACGTCCCGTGCGACCTCGTCCGCGCCGCCACCGAGCTCGAACCCGGTGCTCGCCATCTGCGCGAGGCCCTGTGCCAGATCGTCGGGGGACATGGCGTCCATCCTCGCACCGCGATCCCGGCGCCGCGCCAGCGGTGTCCCGCCGGCCCGGTCCGTGCCGGCCCGGTCCCGACGGCGCGGTGCGCCACCGGGACGTGGGTCAGCGCGGCCGCGACCGGGGGTCAGCGCTGCCGACGGAGGCCGTGACGCGGCGTCGCGGATGCGGACGACTCGGGCGCGTCGACGGTGAGCCGACGGCGACGCGCCAGGGCGAGCACGGCGATCCCCGCCAGGAGCAGGGCCGAACCGAGCGCGATCGCCGGGCGGTCGTCCTGCCCGGTGAACGCGAGGGAGCCCGATGTGTCGGTCGCAGCGGCAGCAGCCGGTACGGCGCTCGCTCCGGCCGGGGACACGCTCGCGGTGCCGCCCGAGGGGGACGGCGTCGGCGTCGCGATCGGCGCGACGGCAACGGCGACGCCCTGCCCCATGCCGCCCGCGCTCGCCTGGATCATCTGTGCACCGGCATCCGTCGTGGCGGTCGTGCCGTCGGTGGCGCGGGTGGTGACGGTCGCCACGTTCTGCTCGGTACGAGCCGGACCGTCACCGTTCGCCGTCTGCTCGGAGGTCGCGACCTCGACGCGGTACTGGTCCGCGACGGCGAGTGTCGGCCAGGACACGGTCAGGCTGGACGTGGAGCAGGTGACCGGGAAGTCCGATCTGGCGAGGTCCGCGATGTGCGTGTAGACGCCGTCGACGTAGGAGCCCTCGGAGAGCTGCACCGTGGCGCAGTCGAACTGCCAGGTCTGTCCGGCGGGAACGGCGTCGGTGGTCGTGGCGGAGGCGAACGGGCCGTTCGGGGTGTCGATGTGCCAGACGACCGCGTCCGTCGGGTTCGTCCGGCCCTGGTCGGGCCGCGCCCACGTGCCGTACTTCGACGCGGCCGCCGGGTCACCCCAGGCCGGGCCGGTCGGCGTGATCGGCGTCGTGAACTGCCGCCCGTCACTCGTCGTCGAGGTGATCGGGGTGGTGACACCGCCCGGGGTCGTCGTGCCGTTGAAGTCCGACTGGACGTACGCCGTGCCGCAGGTGTCGCGGTGCGTGTCCACGTAGTCCGTGAACGTGAACGAGACGATCCACGGAGCGCTCTGGGCGATCGTGGCCGTCGCGACGGGCAAACCGGTGGCGGGGTCGTCCAGGTCGAAGCCCGTCGGCAGGTGACCGAGGTGGTCGCTCAACGTGAGGCCGAACGTGTCGCCGGCGTGGGCGTCGGCGGGCGCGCACCAGTCGATGGACGTGCGGAGCTGACTGCCGAGCACCGGCGTGGTCGGGCTGACGGTGACGTTCGTGATCGCGCCGGAGACCTCGGTGGCGTGGGCTGCGGGGCCGGCGGCCAGGACGAGGGCGCCCGCGACGGCGAGGGTGACACCGCCCACGATCGGGATCCGGACACGGCGGACGAGGGCATGCTTCGGGTACATGGTGCTCCTGGGATACGGGGTCGCGGGTTCGGGGCCCGCGTCGGGTGTGGTCATGCTACGGCGTCGCTCCCGATGCCCCGAGGGCGCCGCCCCCCGGTTGTCCCCTGAAGAGAGGACCCCCGGACCGGGGGGTGCGGAAGAAACCTTCTGGGCGGTTTGATCGTGGGGACGGACACGACGTCCGCCAGACCGGACCAGGGTGCCAACGTCGTCCGCCCTCCCGTCTCCACGAAGGGGCATGATGCTCGACCACACCAACGCGGACACCGCGGCCGCTGCCGCCGCTGCCCAGACGCTCCACCTCCGCGTCATCATCGTCGACGGGGCCGTCGACCTGCTCCACGAGGTGCCCTTCCACGAGGCCCGTCCGGAAGCCGTCGCCGCCCGCATCGGCATCTCGCTCGAAGAGCTCCACCAGCACTTCCCGTCGTGGGACGGCCTCGTGCTCGCCGCCGTCGACCGGTGGAACGGCCAGCGCACCGAAGCCATCGAGCACACCCTCGGCGACGTCAGCACCGTCGAGTTCCTCCGCGCGATGGTGGCGTCGAACGTCCGGCAGCCCGCGCTCATGCGCCTGCTCGTCGCCCTCGCGAGCGTCGCGAGCGACTGCACGCACCCCATGGCCCCCTACCTGCAGTCGCGGTACCAGCTGTTCGTCACGCAGATCCGCCGCGGTCTCGAGCACGACGTCGCCGTCGGTCGTGCACCGCACACCATGGACCCCCGTCGTGGCGCGGAGCAGCTCATCGCCCTCTACGAGGGCCTGCAGCTGCAGGCCCTGCTCCGGCAGGACCTCGACCTGATGTCGGCGTTCGACCGGGCAGCCTCTCGCCTCGAGCGCGGTTGGGAGGAGCGGTACCAGGTGCGCGCCCCGCTCACGCCGTCGACGTGGGTCGACGACGCCTGGTCGCTCTGAGTCGCGGCGACCGCCGCCCGGACCGTCCTGGGTCGTCGCGCTGACGCGCGCCGTCAGACCGTCCCGCTGAGGCAGCGGCGGAGGCTGCGGAGACCGCTCCGGATCCGCGTCTTCGCGGTGCCGACCGGGACGCTCAACCGGTCGGCGACCTCCAGGTCGGTGAGCCCGTCGCGGTACCGCAACAGCACGGCGGATCGCTGGTTCGGCGTGAGGTCGGCGAGCGCGTTCCGCACCGCGACCCACTCGGCCAGCACGTCCAACCGCTCGGCGGCGTCGTGGTCGACCGGCTCGAAGTCCCGCATCCCGACGCGGATCTCCCGCTGTCGGGTGCGTTCGATGGACCGGACCCGGTCGACGGCGCGACGGTGGGTGAGGGTCTGGAGCCAGCTCGTCGCCGAAGCGCGCGCGGGGTCGTACGGTGTCGTGTCGTCGGACCAGACGTCGAGGAGGACGTCGTGCACGACCTCCTCGGCCTGGGCGTGGTCAACGAGCGTCCGGCGGGCGAACGACACGAGGCGCGGCGTCAGCCGGACGTAGAGCTGGCGGAAGGCCTCGCGGTCGCCGCCGCAGACGGCGATGAGCAGCGCGTCATCGCTCGTCGTGACGGGGTCGGTGGTCGGTCGACGGTGCAGCATCTCGGGTCCGTCTCGGGTGTCGTGATCTCGGGTGGTCCTGTCGACGCTGACTCCGCCGACGGGGTACGACGGCTCCGTCCCGTCTACTCGTGCGTCCTGGACCGGCTCGGAGGCACCGTTCGGGCCGTGCTTCCCCGATGCGCCCCGAACTGGGTGTCCCGCTCGCGGCGGTCGGGGGTGGAATCTGGGTCCTACCCCTGATCCCCACCTGAGGAGAACCGTCGTGCTGTCCACCGTCTACACCAGTTCCGCGACCTACCCGTTCACGGATGACGACCTGGCGGTCCTGCTCCTGAACAGCCGCGCGAACAACGCCCGTGCCGGTCTGACCGGCGTCCTGCTGCACCAGGACGGGCAGTTCATGCAGGTGCTCGAGGGCCCCGACGACGCCGTGCGCGAGCGCTACGCGATCATCGCGTCGGACCCGCGCCACGGTGCGGTCCAGCTCGTCGCGCAGGAGTCGATCGCCGAGCGACGGTTCCCGGCGTGGACCATGGGGTACCGCGCGGTCGTCGACACCGGCACCGACGACCTGCCCGGCTTCGACGACTTCTTCAGCGCGCCCGCGGCCGGTCGGACGTCGGAGACCGCGGCGCGGGTGCAGGACCTCGTCGCGCAGCTCGGCGACGAGGACCCGACCGCGGCCTGAGCCCCGGCGCAGGAGGCGGATGTCGGCCGATCCTCGGCGCGCCGTCCGCGGGACGACGATGATGAACGGGTCCGTTCCGGGCCTCGGGGCCCACGCGAGGAGGCCCCATGCAGCTGTACGCCGCCGATCCCATCCGTCGTGTGCGGCAGCTGGTCGCCGACGTGGTCGCCCTCGTCGCGATCGTCCTGGCGGTCCTGCTCGGGCGCGCGGTCGGGGCGTCGATCGCCGCACTCGGTGACGTTGGCCGGCGCGTGCAGGACGCGGGTGAGGGTTTCCGCAGCACCATGTCGCGGGCGGCGGACCGCATCGCCGACCTGCCGTTCGCGGGCCGTGCCGTGAGCACGCCGTTCCGGAACGCGAGTGACGCCGCCCGGACCCTCGTCGCCGCGGGGCGCGACCAGCAGGAGGCAGCCCACCACGTCGCGGTCCTCGTCGGCGTCGTCGTGGCGGGCCTGCCCGTCCTCCTCGTCGTCGTCCTGTGGCTGCGCCGGCGGGGCGGCTTCGTGCGGCGGGCGGCCGCGGTCCGGGCGTTGCTGCGCACACCGCTCGGACTGGAAGCCCTCGCGGCACAGGCGTTGGCGCACGCGCACCCCCGCACGCTGCGTGCCGTGGAGCCCACCGTGGTCGAGCGGTGGCGGGCCGGGGAGCCCGACGCAGTCCGGGTCCTCGCCACACTCGCGCTCCGCGACGCCGGGGTGCCGCTCCGGCTCCTGCCGCGCTGACGTCGACCGGAGACGCAGGGAGTCAGTGCGATCCTGGTGTGTCCACAGGAAACGCACCGAGTCCCAGAAGGATCAATGCACCAGCTCCACAGCACCACCCGTTCCACCCGATTCGTGGTCGGCGCCGCGACCGCACTCGCAGCGGCCGCACTGCTCGCCGGCTGCAGCTCGAGCACCTCCGCCGGTTCCTCCGGCTCCGCGTCGGCCTCCTCCGCATCGGGGTCGTCGTCCTCGTCGAAGCTGCCGGCGAACTTCCCGAAGGCCGTGCCCGTCGTCAAGGGTGACGTGATCGTCGCCCGCGGCAACGCCAGCGACGGCTGGAGCGCCACCGTCTCGCCGAAGGGCGGGAAGGGCTTCGCCCAGGCGGGCCAGGCACTCGCGTCTGCCGGCTTCACCAAGCAGGGCGGCGGCACCGCCACGCAGGCGACCTACACCAGCGACCGCTACACCGTGAGCATCAGCACGCCCGGCTCGTCCGTGACGTACATCATCTCGACGCGCTGACGCGCTGACGCGCTGACGCGCTGACGCTCGATCGCGCGGACCGGATGGAGGCCCGGAGTGGCCTCCATCCGGTCCGCTTTGCGCAACCCCCCGGACGGAGATCGCTAGACCGTCTAGCTTCATGTCATGTTGATCCCCAGCGTGTTCGACTTCGAGCCGGACCGCCTCCGCAGCTACTCGGCGTCGCGCATCGACCGGCTCTTGCAGGACCGGCCCGTCGAGTACCTGGCGCACCTGTCGGTGGCGCGGCAACTGGACACGTGGATCGCGCAGACGCTGGCGGACCCCGACCCGGACGACGAACGGTTCGACGCCGGGTTCGTTGCGGCCCTCCGCGCGGTCCGTGACGGCCTGCGCCAAGGGGACTTCGCGCCGGGTGGCCTCCACGGCAGCCGCCCGAGGGACGGGGCCGGAACAGGCCCCGACCCCGATCCCGACCCCGACCCCGGCGCGGCGGCGGGCGGCACCCCCGGGACCTGAACCGCCCCCGCAGCTGAGCGCACTGACCGACGGCGCTCAGACCTCGCCGGCCCGAGCGCCCGCCCACAGGTCGATGCCGGCCGAGTCCACCGCGTGCTCGTCGATGGCGCGCAGCTCGTCCTCCGTGAAGGACAGGTGGTCGAGCGCCGCGACGTTCTGTTCGACCTGCTCGACCCGCGAGGCGCCGATCACGAGCGAGGTCACCCGCTCGTCGCGGAGGGCCCACGCGAGTGCGAGCTGGGCGAGGGACTGCCCCCGAGCGGCCGCGATGTCGTGCAGCGCCCGGAGGTGACCGACGACCTCGGGCGTGATGACCGAGGGGTCGAACGAGGTGCCGGCGGCGGCGCGGGTCCCCTCGGGCACGCCGTCGAGGTACTTGCCCGTGAGCAGGCCCTGCGCGAGCGCCGTGAACCCGATGACCCCGAACCCGAGCTCGTCCGCGGCGTCGAGGAGGCCCTCGGTCTCGATCCAGCGGTTGAGCATCGAGTACGACGGCTGGTGGATGAGCAGCGGGGTGCCGAGGTCGCGGAGGATCGCCGCCGCCTGACGGGTCCGCTCCGTGTCGTACGAGGAGATCCCGACGTAGACCGCCTTGCCCTGCCGGACAGCCGTGTCGAGCGCGGTCATGGTCTCCTCGAGCGGCGTGGAGGCGTCGAGGCGGTGCGAGTAGAAGACGTCCACGTAGTCGAGGCCCATGCGCTGCAGCGACTGGTCGAGCGATGCGAGCACGTACTTCCGACTCCCGCCGCCCTGCCCGTACGGGCCCGGCCACATGTCCCAACCGGCCTTGGTCGAGATGACGAGCTCGTCCCGGTACGGGTGGAGGTCCTCCCGCATGATGCGGCCGAAGTTGATCTCCGCGGCGCCGTAGGGCGGCCCGTAGTTGTTCGCGAGGTCGTGGTGCGTGATCCCGAGGTCGAACGCCCGCCGGCTGATCGCGCGCTGGGTCTCGAACGGTCGGTCGTCACCGAAGTTGTGCCAGTACCCGAGTGAGAGCAGCGGCAGGTCGAGGCCGGACCGGCCGGTCCGGCGGAACGGCATCGAGTCGTAGCGGTCGTCACGGGCGACGTAGGTCATGGGGATGTGCCTCCGAGCGGGGTGGGGATCAGGGGTCCAGCCTCGCATGGAGGACGGTGGGGCGGGCCTCCGGACCGGTCAACGACACCTGTCGTGCACAGCGACAGGTGTAGTGTGACTGCCGGATCTTCCATCCGACCGCGACGCCGCGCCGACTCGATGACGGGGTGCCGATGGGCCACCACCAGCACAGAGAGCAGCCATCCATGCGCGCCGTCGTCTTCGAACAGTGGCAGACCTTCCCCTCGCTCACCGACGTGCCGAAGCCGGTCCCGGGACCGGGAGAGGTGCTCATCAAGGTCGCGGGCGCGGGCGCCTGCCACTCGGACGTCGCCGTCTACCGACACTTCTCCGAAGGCCAGCCCGGGGCGCAGGCGCCGGCGTTCACGCTCGGTCACGAGAACTCCGGTTGGGTCGAAGCAGTTGGCCCAGGAGTCGAGGGCTTCGCCGAGGGAGACGCCTACCTGGTGTACGGCCCGATCGGGTGCGGGCACTGCAGGGCCTGCTCGCGCGGGCAGGACACGTACTGCGAGAACGCCGCGACCATGCCGTACCTCGGCATCGGACTCGGCCGCGACGGCGGCATGGCCGAGTACGTCACGGTCCCCGCGCGGAACCTCGTACCGCTTGGGGACGCCGACCCCGTGCTCGCCGCGCCGCTCAGCGACGCCGCCCTGACGCCGTACCACGCGATCAAGAACAGCCTGCCGAACCTCGCGGGCGGGGGCCGCACCGCACTCGTCGTCGGGCTCGGCGGCCTCGGCCAGATCGCCGTGCAGATCCTCACCGCCCTCACCGGCGCGACCGTCATCGCGACGGACACCAAGGCGGACGCCATGACGCGTGCCGCCGAGCGCGGTGCGGTGACCGTCCCGGGAGGCCCGGATCAGGCCGCCAGGATCCGCGAGATCACGGGAGGCAAGGGCGTCGACGCCGCCTTCGACTTCGTCGGCGCGACGCCGACCATCGAGCTCGCCCAGGCGTCCATGGCGCAGGGAGGCCGGCTCACCGTCGTCGGGATCGCCGGTGGCGTCACGTCCTGGTCGTTCTTCTCGACGCCGTACGAGTCCACCTTGACGAACACCTACTGGGGCACGATCGAGGACCTCCACGAGGTCGTCGACATGTACCGAGCCGGTCAGATCGTGCCCGACGTGGAGCGCTTCGCGATGGACGACGCCCTGGAGGCCTACCGGCGGCTCGAGGCCGGCGAGCTGTCCGGGCGCGCGGTGGTCACGCCGAACGCCTGACGGAAGCGTGTCGGGAACTGCCGAACGGTCCTTCTACCCGACGCGAACGGGAGGCGCTCAATGCTCCGCGAACCGCTGGAGCGCGTCCACCGCGAAGCGTGGTACGCCGCTGCGCGCCAGGGCCCGCAGGAGCCCGACCTCGGTCAGCGGGGGATTCCGCATGTCGGCGGACCAGGACCGGAGCGCGTCGAGGACCGGACCGGGCAGAGGGAGGTCATGCATCGTCCTCGAACTCACTGTGCCGGCGCAGCGGTGAGACCGGGCCCGGCTCGGTCCCGACGCCCTGCGTGAGCGCGGCGAGTTCTCGGAGCGCCGAGCGACGCTCGTCCTGCTCGTGCTCCTGGTCCGCGACGAGGTCACTCAGGGCTCCCCGACGGTGTCGACCTGGCTTCTGGAACGGGATCGCACCCGCTTCGAGGAGCTTCGCGGCTCCGCCCTCGGCGACGTCGGACACGTAGCCTGGATCGGTGCCGTCCTCCTCCCGGTCCTGTCCGTCCGTCACGCGCCCCGTCGCGATCGGTTCGGCGGACTGACGTGGCCGTCGACACCGCCGAGGACGTCCTCGGCGCACTCGCCCGCACCCCGGGCGACCTCGCCGCCGCTCGACGCGTCGCGCGCCGGTTCGCGGCCCTCGGTGACGGCCAGGTGGGGGCGCTGCTCTGGAGCGAGGTCGAGGACGCACGGCTCGTGGCGGTGCTGCTGCTCGTCCAGCGGTTCCGGGACGGTGACGACGCGACCAGGTCGGTCGTGGTGGAGGACTACATGGCAGCGGCCCACAGCGAGCGCGTCGACAGCGACCTCCTCGTCGAGGTCAGTGCGGAACACATCGTGGGCGCGTGGCTCGCGGACCGTCCGCGTGGCCCGCTGTTCGCGCTCGCCAAGAGCGACGTCGTCTGGGAGCGGTGCATCGCCGTCAGCGCGACCCTGGCGTTCGTGAAGCGCGGTGAGGCCGCCACCGCGCTCGACATCGTCGGCAGGCTCGTGCGGGAGCGGAACGAGCACGTGCGGCGCGCCGTGGCGCTCGTCCTGCGCGGGGTCGGCAAGTGGGCCTCGCACGACGAGCTCGTCGCGTTCCTCGAGTCGAACGCGAGCGGGATGGACCGTGCGCTGCTCAGTGCGGCGACGGAGCACCTGCCTGCGGCTGCGCAGGCGCGGTTCCGCCGGTAGGAGCGTCGGCGGGGTAGGTCCACGAACTGCCGCGCTGCTGGAGGGTCCCGAGCACCCGGCGGATCCGTGGGAGCACGCGGCGCGTCTGGACCACGCTCCAGATGCCGAGGGCGACCCAGAGCACGACGAGCGCGATCCCGATGGGATCGGCGAACTGGGTCAGCAGCCAGACCGAGACGAGCGCGAGGACCGCGCAGAGCACCGGAGCCAACCACGCGGACCGTCGCTGCTGCCGCTCCCACCGCTCGAGCATCGGTGTCCAGGTGCTGGGATCGGCGTCATCGGGCACCTGGCCGGTCTTCAGGGAGCGTCGCATGGCGGAGAGGGCGCTCGTACCGCCCGCGCGCCGCCGGGCGATGCTGACCCGTACGGACAGCAGGGCTGTCAGCAGGACCGCGTAGACGGCGTCACCGATGAGCTGCGCGGGCCAGTCGGTGTGTCGCGGCGGGTCGACGAGGTCGATGCCACCACGGACGACGACGAGGACGACGAACATCACGACGGCCAACGCCCATATCGGCAGGTTGCGGAAGCGCTCGAGCATCACGGTCTCCTTCGGGTGGGATCGACCCGAGCTTGCCCCCGATCAGCATGAGTGATCCTCGTTGTACCCCCAACCAAGGACGTCCTCCCAGCCAGCAGTGGGCCGAGCCGATCCGCAGGGCGGGGGACACCCCCGGCTGGACGGGACCTGCACGGGTCGGACGTGGCAGGTGGCGGACGGGTAGCGATGGACCCGGCGCGGGAGGGGCCTCCCGGCCGACCGCTGCGGCACCGCCGCAGCCCGACGAGCTGGAGGAACCATGCGCGCACTCACCTGGCAGGGGACCGAGAAGGTCTCGGTCGAGACCGTCCCCGATCCCACGATCCAGGAGCCCACCGACGCGATCATCCGGATCACGTCGACGGCGATCTGCGGGTCCGACCTCCACCTGTACCGCGTGCTCGGGCCGTACATCGACAAGGGCGACGTGCTCGGCCACGAGCCCATGGGGATCGTCGAGGAGGTCGGTTCGGGCGTGACGAACCTCGCTCCGGGTGACCGCGTCGTGATCCCGTTCAACATCTCGTGCGGGCACTGCTGGATGTGCACGCACGGGCTGCAGTCGCAGTGCGAGACGACGCAGGTGAAGCAGTACGGCAGCGGTGCCGCGCTGTTCGGCTACACGAAGATGTACGGCCAGGTGCCGGGTGGGCAGGCGGAGTACCTCCGGGTGCCGCACGCCGACTACGGGCCGATCAAGGTCCCCGCGACCGGCCCCGACGACCAGTACCTGTTCCTCAGCGACATCCTCCCGACCGCGTGGCAGGGCGTGGCGTACGCCGACGTGCCCGAGGGCGGGACGCTCGCGGTGCTCGGGCTCGGCCCCGTCGGGCAGTTCGCGGCCCGGATCGGCAAGCACCTCGGGTACCGCGTGCTCGCCGTCGAGCCGGAGCTCGTCCGCCGCGAGATGGCGGCGAAGTACGGTGTCGAGACGTTCGACATGTCGGACGACGTGGTGGAGCACCTCGTGGATCTCACCGACGGACGCGGGCCGGACGGCGTCGTCGACGCCGTCGGTATGGAGGCCCACGGTGACGCCGTCGCCGGGTTCGCCCAGCGGGCGGCCGGGCTGCTGCCCGACAAGCTCGCGCAGAAGGCCATCGAGACCGCGGGCGTCGACCGGCTCGTCGCGGTGCACGCGGCGATCGACCTGGTCCGGCGCGGCGGCACGGTCTCGCTCAGCGGTGTCTACGGCGGAACGGCCGACCCGATGCCGATGATGACGCTGTTCGACAAGCAGATCACGGTCCGTGAGGGACAGTGCAACGTCCGCCGCTGGCTCGACGACCTCATGCCGCTCGTCGAGGACCCGTCCGACCCGTTGGGCACGCTCGACCTGACGACGCACCGCGTGTCCCTCGAGGACGCCCCGCACATGTACGAGGTGTTCCAGAAGAAGGAGGACGGCTGCGTCAAGGTCGTCCTGACCCCCGGCGCTCCGGCATGACCCGCGTCGCCGTCGTCGGCGCCACCGGCAACGTCGGCACGGCGCTGCTGCGCCGCCTGCAGGCCGAGGAGGCCGTGACCGGCATCGTCGGCATCGCCCGACGGATCCCGGACCGGTCGGCCGACCCGTACGCCGGGGTCGAGTGGCACAGCGTCGACGTCGGCGCCGACGGTGCCGTGGCGGCCCTGACGCCGCTCCTCGAGCACGTCGACGCCGTCGTCCACCTGGCTTGGGCGCTGCAGCCGACGCACGACATCCCGACGCAGTACCGCGTCAACGTCGAGGGGACGGCCGCCGTGCTCGAAGCGGCCGCCGCCGCGGGCGTGGGGCAGGTCGTCGTGGCGTCGTCGGTCGGCACCTACCGGGCTGCGGACAAGCGGCTGCGCGTGGACGAGTCCTGGCCGGTCGACGGCATGGCCACGGCGACGTACAGCATCCACAAGGCGCTCAACGAGGCGGCCCTCGACGAGTTCGCCGACACCCACCCCGACATCGTGGTCACCCGCCTGCGCCCGGGGTTGGTCTTCCAGCAGCCGGCGGCAGCGGAGATCCGGGGACTGTTCCTCGGGCACCTCGTCCCCATGCGCGTCGTCCGCGCGGCCCGGTGGGCGGTGCTCCCGCTCCCGGGACCGTTCGTGTTCCAGGCGGTGCATGCCGACGACCTCGCCGACGCGTACTGGCGGACGATGGACCAGCGGGCGGCCGGCGCGTTCAACATCGCCGCCGGGCCGGTGCTCACGCCACCGCGGCTCGCCGCGGTGCTCGGCATGCGTCGCGCCGTCCGGATCCCGCTCCGACTGCTCCGCGCCGTCGTCACCCTGACATGGCACCTGCGGATCCAGCCGACCGACGCCGGCTGGATCGACATCGCGGCGAACGTGCCGATCATGCGGACCGACAAGGCGCGCGAGGAACTGGGGTGGGAGCCACAGCACACGGCGGTCGAGGCCTTCGCCGACCTCGTCGAGGGATTCCGGCAGGGCTCGTCCGTGCCCGCGTCGGGGCCGCTCCGCGGCTGAGGGACAGCGCGGGTGCCGCGACCGGTGACGCCTGGGAGGGGCTGTCCCCCGTTCCCAGGAGCCATGACGCACCGGGTGTGGTGCGAGCACACTGTGGGCCGGACGACGCACACCGCGTCCGACCCGGGACGGCCCGGACGGGCCCCGAGGAGGAACCCATGAGCAACGCCGATGACGGCCGCCAGACGACACCGGCGGTCCCACTCACCAACCCGAACGACGGCGAGCACGTCCCCGAGCACCGGGCGCCGGTGGACGACCGGGGTCCCGCCGACGACGGGGCCGACCTGCGCGACCGTGCCGTGGCGCACGAGGACCGCGACCGTGCCGTGGCCCATGAGGACCGCGACCGTGCCGTGGCGCACGACGACCGCGACCGTGCCGTGGCGCACGAGGACCGGGACCGTGCGCCCTTGACCCGGCAAGAGGTCGTCGGACGCCAGAAGGAGGAGTTCGGCGGCTTCAAGTTCGGATCGGCCTTCTTCGGGTGGCTCACCGCGATGGGCACGGCCGTCATCCTCACGGCGATCCTCGGTGCGATCGGCGCCGGACTCGGCCTCGGCATCACCGGCGGGAACGCGAACCAGGTCGGCAAGGCCGCCACGTCGAACGCCGGCACCGTCGGACTCATCGGCGCCATCGCGCTCGCCGTGATCCTGTTCGTCGCCTACTACTGCGGCGGGTACGTCGCCGGGCGCATGGCACGGTTCGACGGCGTCAAGCAGGGCCTCGCCGTCTGGTTCTGGGCCGTCGCCATCGCGATCGTCGCCGCGATCGTGGTCGCGATCGCCGGGACGCAGGCGAACTTCCTCCAGCAGGTGAACGCGTTCCCGCGGATCCCCGTGGACGAGGGCAGCCTCACCGTCACCGGGATCATCACCGTCGTGGTCGCCCTCGTCCTCAGCCTGGTCGGCGCGATCGTCGGCGGTCTCGCCGGGATGCACTACCACCGCAAGGTCGACCGCGTCGGGCTGGAGCGCCCCGTCGACTGACCGGTGACCGGCTGCGATGATCGGGGCATGCCCGAGCACCGCACCCGGCCGCCCCGACACGAGGACGTCGCCCCCGTCGAGCTCGAGCCCGGCGGGGGCGACGTCCTGCTCCCCGGCGATCTCCTCGAGGGGCGGGACATCCGTGACCTCGACGTCGTGGACCGTGCCCTGACCGGACTCGTCGTCGAGGAGTGTCGCATCGGCACGCTGCGAGCCGGCGACGCGGACCTCGGCATGCTGCGTGTCCGGGACACCGTGGTGGACGTGCTCGACGCGCCCGTGTTCCGCACGCCACGGTCCACCTGGCGGTCCGTCGTGATCCGGTCCGGCCGGATCGGGTCGGCAGAGTGGTACGACTCGACGTTCGACGACGTCCGCGTCATCGGCGCCAAGCTCGGGTTCGTCAACCTGCGTGCCGCGACCCTCCGTGACGTCACGTTCGAGGACTGCACGATCGAGGAACTCGACCTCGGCGGCGTCGTGGCCGACCGCGTCGCGTTCCCGGGCTGTCGGATCCACGAGCTCTCCGCAGCGGGGTCCCGCCTCCGGGACGTCGACCTCCGAGGCGCCGACGTCGCGGTCGTCGCGGATGCGGCGGCGCTCCGCGGTGCGACCGTGTCCGAGGTTCAGTCCGCGTTGCTGGCGACCTCGTTCGCTCGCGCCCTCGGGGTCGTCGTGGACTGACCCGAGCGCCCCTGCCCGCTGCCCACGTGCTCGTACCGGCTGGCGACGCGGTCCGCGCCGGTGAGCCCGGCCTCCCGGATCGCGCTGGCGGAACGACCCGCTGCCCGCAGGAGCGCGTCGGCCGACGCGCCCATCGTCGCGAAGCGGTCCAGGGTCCCGACGGCCGCGCTCGCGGCGAAACCCTCGTGGTCGCCGAGCGCGGTCGTGACCTCGCGCACGCCCGCGAACTGCGCGACGAGCATGCGGGCCTCGAACGGCACGTCGATGCACGCCGGGAGCTGCCCGAGGGCGATCGCGCGGGTCAGGGCGTTCCGGCAGCGCCCGACCCAGCCGAGGTAGGGCGGGGGCATCCGTGTCGGGATGAGCGGCGCCTCACGTTGCAGGCGCATGGCCGCCCGCGCGATCACGTTCGACTCCTCCTGGATCGCGACGTGGACCGTCGACCGCGCCAGTTCGTCGAGGGGTGCGTCGAGGTCGACCGGGGCCGCGGCGAACACGCCGTTCTCGTACGCGATCGCGAACAGGTCGTCGACCAGGTCGGTCTTCGACGCGAAGTGGTAGCTCACGAGGCTCTTCGCGACGTCGGCGCGGGCGGCGACGGATGCGTACGAGGTGGCCTCGTACCCCCGTTCCTCGAACTCGGCGGCCGCCGCGAGCAGGATCGTCCACCGGGTGCGGCGTCGCTGGTCCTCGCGGATGCCCATGGGCAGAACGGTAGCGCGGCGACGGCCGCCGCGGCAGGGTCCCCCGAACTGGGTGGGCGCTCGGACGGGATCATCCCCACGGAGGATTGCCCTGGACGACCGTCCTGTGGAATCCTTCCAGGACACGCAGCGGCTCGACCCGAGAGCTGCGGGACCGCGTGGACGTACCAGTGGGGGGACGCCCACGGCGGTCGTGGTGCCCCGCCCCGCGCGCGCCGTCCGAGTGTTCGGTACGCGCGGGGACGGGTGTCGAGCGCGCCGGGTGAACCGTGGGGTGACGCCCCCGTCCTCGGGACGCGCGATGCGTGGCGGAGCCGCGCCGGGCCTCCCGGTCGTGACGGAGCATCGCTGCCGTGCGTCGTGCTGTGGATCCCTCCGGGCACGTCGGCGCCGCGCCGTTCCGTCCGGACATCGAGGGGTTCCGGGGCATCGCGGTCGCACTCGTCGTCGCGGCCCACGTGCTGGATCGACCGGTCGGCGGGTTCGTCGGGGTCGACGTGTTCTTCGTCGTCTCCGGGTTCGTCATCACGACGGGGTTGCTCCGGGAGGCCCGTGCGACCGGCACGGTCGACCTCGCCGCGTTCGCGCTCCGGCGGGCACGGCGCGTGCTGCCGGCCGCGGCGCTCACCGTGCTCGTCACGGTCGCCCTGGCCTGGGCCGTCGACCACCTGGCGCGGGCGAGCGCGGTCACGTGGGACGGCGTCGCCTCGATGCTCATGGTCCAGAACTGGCATCTCATCCGCGCCGCCACGGACTACTTCGGGGACAGCGGGGCGGCCTCGCCGCTGCAGCACTTCTGGTCTCTCGCGGTCGAGGAGCAGTTCTACGTGTTCTGGCCGTGGGTCGTCGTCGGCGCGGTCGCCCTCGGACGCCGCCGGTCCCGGCGTCCCGGCGCCCTCGCCGATCGCGGCACCAGCGAGCGGATCGTCCACCGAGTGCTGTCGATCGCACTCGGGGTGGGCTGCGCCGTGTCGTTCGCGATCGCCTGCTGGGAGACCCGGGCGAAGCCCGAGTGGTCGTACTTCTCGTTCGAGTCACGCGCCTGGGAACTCGGTGTGGGAGCCGCCGCGGCGGTGGCCGAGCCGCGCGTCGCCGCTCGGCTCGGTGTCGGCGCGGCGAGCGTGGTGACCGCGGCGGGGCTGGCCGCCGTGCTCCTGGCCGGGGCCGTCGACACCCCCAGCATGCCGTTCCCCGGACCAGCCGCCGCGCTCCCGGTCCTCGGCGCCGCGGGGGTGGTCCTCTGCGGCGCGACCGCAGCGCCGCGGGTGCTCGCGGCGCTCACCAACCCGGTCAGCCGAGCGGTCGGCCGTTGGTCCTACGCGCTCTACCTCTGGCACCTGCCGGTGTGGTCGTTCCTGCACGCCGTCGCACCACGCAGCCGAGCCGTCGTGCCCACGGTCGCCCTCGGGATCGCCCTGGTGCTCGCCGTCCTCACCGTCCGGTTCGTCGAGCGGCCCTTCCGGTACGGGCGCACACGCCCCGGCCCCCGTCCCGGCACGCCCGGGAGGCCCGTGCGCGCCCAGCCGGGTCGGCTGCGGACCACCCGTGGCACGCTCGTCGTCGCACTCGCCTCCGCGCTCGTGCTCGCGCTGTCGGCCGCGCAGTTCGTCGCGCCGGGGCGCCTGACGGGCGTGGACGACCTGCCGGACCCGGGCCCGCAGCACGTGGCGTCCTTCCGATCCGCGACCGCGCTGCAGCGGGCGGTGCGCGCGGCGGTCGACGACGGCGCGTGGGGCGCGACCGTCCCCGACCTGGACCAGGTGAGTGCGGCGGCCGCGGCGGCTCGACGGCTGCAGGCCGACGGCTGTCTCAACGACCCCGTCGCGACGACGCCGAGCACGCTGACCGCTGCGGCGACCCGCTGCACGTTCTCCGACGGTCGCGCTGCGCGGACCCTGGTGGTGGTCGGCGACTCGATCGCCATCAGCTGGCTGCCGGGCATCGTCGACGCCGTCCGCGGTCGGGGCTGGCGTGTCGTCGGGATCGGCCTGGAGAGCTGCCCGGCATCGATCGTGACGACCACCGACGCGGGCCGCCGCCCCGCCTTCGCGACCTCGTGCGACGCCGCCCGGGAGGCCGCGCTCGCCGAGGTCCATCGGCTCCGGCCCGACCTGGTGGTCGCGTCCTCCGCCGCCGGCGGGTACGACCGGCAGCCCGCCGCCGCCCGCGGTCGTGTGTGGAGCGACGGCACGCGCCTCCTCGCCCGGCGCCTGACGGGCGACGGCGCCCGCGTCGTCCTGCTCGGGTCGCCACCGGAGGGGACGCCCGTCAGCGCCTGCGCGGTCCGGGTCGCCGGCCCGGGGACCTGCCTGTCGACGCCACCGGCGACGTGGGCACCGAAGCGAGCGGCCGAGCGACGCGCGCTGGCGGACGTGCCGCGGGCCTCCTTCGTGGACACCGCCTCGTGGTTCTGCGATCGTGCGATGCGCTGCCCGGCGGCCGTCGGCGGGATCGTCGTGCGCGCCGACGGCGGGCACCTGACCGTGGCCTACTCCGTCGCCCTGGCGCGCGTGCTCCGTGCTGCGCTGATGCAGCAGAGCGGATGACGCCCGGACCGGCGGGGCGGTCAGGGAGCAGGGATACCGTCACGTGGAGCGGCATGAAAGCCTTTCACGTCCAGCGCTGCCGAAGGGTGACGTTCTCACCCACGGCCGGAGGTCGGCATGGCACGTCTCCCGTTCAGCACGAATCCCTCGCACGTCCTCGATCGGTCCGAGACCAGGAGCGGCGCGGCGACGGACGGGCGAGCGCGATGAAGCACCTCGTCCGCGGGCCGGTGTTCATCCTCGTGGCCGACGCCGTTGCTCGCACCGTGTGCGACTACGCCGATGCACTCGCTCGGAACGCCCGCACCGATCGCGTCGACGTCCCCACGTTCGACCGATGCGGCTGTGGGACGACCACGAGCGTGCACGTGGCGTCTGGCCGTCCGCTGCTCGTCCTCGACGCGGACGACGACGAACTCGGCGACGACCTCGACGGCCCCTTCGCGGCAGACACGAGAGCGTTCGTCGCGGACATCACCGCCAGGACCGCAGCCCTGGCGGGCGGAGGGACGAGTTCACGTTGACCTGACCGTCGGGGGCGGGACCATGACGGCGAGGAGCGTGTCGGAGGGACGTCATGCTGCCGTCCGGCCGCGCGTCGGTCTCACCGTGGCCAGGCGCCCGGCCAGGTACATCAGGGCGCTGATGGCGGTGACGAAGAACCCGACGGGCCAATCGGTCACGTACGCGAGCGAGATCGCTCCCCACACCGCTGCGACCGCGAGCGCGGCCGACAGCGGGATCGCGGTCGCCGGCCGTCTGGTGACGAAGCGCGCGGCCGCGGGCGGTCCGACGAGGAGCGCGAACATCAGGAGCGCCCCGACGATGGGCACGCTCATCGTGGTCGCGCAGGCGAGGATGAGGCCGAACAGGATCGACATCGCCTGCGGTGAGACGCCGCGCGACGGCGCGGTGTCCGGCAGTGTCGATGCGAGGAGCAACGGCCGGTAGACGACGCCCAGGGTGATGAGGCAGACCGCCCCGAGGATGATCATGGGCGTGATCTCGAGGCTCGAGACACCGAGGATCTGGCCGAACAGGAGCGCGAACACCTCGGCGGAGTACTCGGTGGATCGGCTGAGGAACAGCGCTCCGAGGCCGAGCATCGAGACGAGGGTGAGCGCGGTGACCACGTCACTGCGGGCGCGCCGCCCGAGCGCCGAGATCATGAACGCGCCGCCGGCTGCGAACACGCCGAGTCCGATCAGTGGGTCGACGCCGATGAGCACGGCTCCTGCCGCTCCGGCGAATGCACCGTGGGGTACGGCGTGGGCGAGGAACGAGTTTCCTCGGAGGACGACGAAGAAGCCGACGATGCCGGCGATGAGGGCGACGATCGTCCCGGCGAGCCAGGCGTTGAGCATGAACGGTGCGAACATCAGGGCAGCACCTCCTCGGTGTCCTGCGCGCGGGACGAGCCGCGAACTGACCCGACGCGCGCCGGTTTCCACATCCGATGACGTCGCACTGCCACTCCGACGCGGATCGCGAGGTAGACGACGAGGATGATGGCGACGATGCAGAAGCTGACGGGCCAGTTGCCGTCGTGGCCCGCCCAGGAGTAGCTCTCGAAGGAGACGAAGCACCCCGCCCAGGTGCTGAGGACCGCGAGAGCGGCCGACACGAGGACCGCGGTCCCGAAGCGTCGGGTCAGCAGCAGCGCCGTCGCGGCGGGACCGATGAGGAGCGCGGTCGACAGGATGGCGCCGATCGTCAGTGACGACAGCTCCACCGCGAGGGCGAGCGCGACGAGGAACACGATGCCGGTGATGCGAACGGGGACACCGCGTGCTGCTGCCAGGCCGTGATCGAGCGATTCCATGAGCAGCCACCGGTACGTCGCCGCGACGAGGGCGAGGGCGACGACGCTGAGTCCGACCACGAGCGGGATGACGTCATGAGCGATGACGAAGAGGGATCCGAACAGCACGGACACGGCTGCGTTGCTCGAGCCGCCGATGGTGGTGCTCCAGTACAGGAACAGTGCCGTCAGACCGAGTCCGAAGCCGAAGACGATGCCGGTCGAGACGTCGCGACCCTGCAGACGACGGACGCCGATGAGCTCCATGAGCAGTGCTGCGAGGACGCCGGCACCGATGAACCCCCACACCTGGCTGATGCCGATGAGGAACGCGCCGGATCCGCCGACGGCTCCGAGGTCGGCGAGCGCGTGTCCCGCGAACGACTGGCCGCGCACGATCGTGAACACGCCGACGATCCCGGTGACCAGGGCGACGAAACCACCGACCACCAGTGCGGTGTGGATGGTGGGGCTGCCGAGGAATCCGCCGATCACGGAGGCGGGGGTCATGCGGGGGTTCCGTTCGGTCTCGACACCGACTCGAGGCCAGGGGACGCGAGGTCAGATGCGGGATCCCGGTCGTCCGCGAGCACCATCACCCGGCCTTCGGCCTCGATCACCCGGATCGGCCGACCGTACAGGCGCGAGAGGACGTCGCTCCGGACGACGGATCCGGGGTCGCCGGTGACGGCGCGGCCGTTCGCCAGGTACACCACGCGGTCCATCACCGGCATGAGGACGTTGATGTCGTGCGCGGTCATCACGATCGCGACGTCGCGATCACGGCGGAGCGTGTCCAGGAGACGGACGATGTCGTGGGCGCTGGCCGGATCGAGGTTCGCCAGGGGTTCGTCGAGGAGCAGCAGCGCCGGCTCGCTGATGAGTGCGTGCGCGAGGAGCACGCGCTGCTGCTGGCCTCCGGAGAGCTGTCCGATCCGCTGGTCGGCGAACGCGGCTGCGCCGACGGCGTGGAGGACCACGGTCACGCGTTCCTGCACCGCGCGACGACGGATCGGGAGGCCCAACCGCCCGCCGTCGAGACCGAGTGCGACGACGTCGCGTGCCCTGAGAGGCGTGTCGGGGTCGAGCGCGACCTTCTGGGGGAGGTACCCGATGCCGTGCGTGCTCGCCTTGCGTTCGGGTCGGCGCACGGCACCGTGGGTGGGTCGGAGGATGCCGAGCAGGACGCGCAGCAGCGTGGTCTTCCCCGCGCCGTTCGCGCCGATGAGTCCGACGAACTCACCGGGCTGCACGTCGAGGTCGACCCCGTCGAGGACGAGGGCCCCCGACATCACGACGCGGACGTCCCGGGCGGAGAGGACCCCGCCCGGGACGTCGCTGTCGGTCCGACCGGTCACAGCTTCTCGGTGGACGTGCCGCTGGTGAGCGCCTTCTGCAGCGCGGTCAACTCGGCTTCCATCCACTTCTGGTAGTGGTAGCCCGTCGGCATCGTCTCGTACACGCCGACGACGGGGATCCCGTTGTCGTGAGCGAGGGACAGGTAGTGCGAGGTGATCGAGTCGGTGACCTGCTGGTTGTAGAGGAACGCCTTGACGTGCTTGCCGGTGAACAGCGCGTCCTGCGCCGCCGAGTTCTGTGGGCTCGGGTCGGTGTCGTTCATGATCGCTGCCTGCAGGGACCAGGGTGTCTCGACGTCGACTCCGGCGGCCTGCAGCGCGTAGTCCGCGACGGGCTCCGTCACGGCGACGGGGGCGTTGGCGTGGGTCTGCTTGAACGACGCGAGCTGGTTCGTCCACGTCTCGAGCGACCGGTTGAACGTCGTCAGGTTGTCCTGGAAGTACTGCTTGTGCGAGGGCTGCAGCGCTCCGAGGTCGGCGGCGATGCGCTTGGCGACCGCCGGCATCGTCTTCGGGTCGTACCAGAGGTGCGGATTCCGCGTGCTGTCGGGAAGGCCGAGCACGTCCTGCGCGACGATGACCTTCCGGCTCGAGTTCGGCGACGCCTTGGCGAGCTTGGTCATGAAGTCGTCGTACCCGAGCCCGTTCTGGACGAGGATCTGGGCCGAGCTGAGCTCCTTCGCCACGCTCGCGCTGGCCTCGAAGGTGTGCGGGTCGGTGTTCGGGTTGCTCATGATCGCCTTGGCCGAGACGTACTTGCCCCCGATCTGTGCGGCGACGTCCGAGTACTCGTTCTCCGCGCCGACGACGACGATCTTGCCGTCGCTC
Organism: Curtobacterium sp. MCBD17_003; assembly: GCF_003234885.2. NCBI lineage: Bacteria > Bacillati > Actinomycetota > Actinomycetes > Micrococcales > Microbacteriaceae > Curtobacterium > Curtobacterium sp. MCBD17_003. The sequence goes on along the minus strand of NZ_CP126275.1, from coordinate 3,166,098 downwards.
CCCCCGCTCGCCGACTGCGAGCACCCGGTGAGAGCACCGGTCACGGCCAGGGCCGCGACGCCGAGCGCCGCCAATCTCTTGATGCGCACTGACATCCATCCAATCCAGGGACCGCGTCCCACCCGCGCGCTCTGTTGAGAACGCTTATCGATAGGTGCAGACTACGGCACGTTGGAGCGTGTTGGTAACGGGAGTCGTTCCCGATTGTTCCACGGACGGATGGTGTCGGTTGGTGTCGACGGAGTGGGCCGGGGATCGACCGCGCGGCCACCGGTATCGCGCGAGCGTCCTCGCCGCACTGGTCGAACATGATGCGCCGGCGTCGGCACAGTCCGTGTTCGCGCGGATCCGTGCGCGTGGGGTACGGATCGGACTCTCGACGGTCTACCGGGAGCTCCACGCCCTGGCGCGTGAGCGAGCGCTGACCGAGGCGTACGTCGGCGGCGAGGTCCTGTACCGGCTCCCCGACCGGGACCTCCTGGTGTGCGACACGTGCGGGCGCACGAGCGAGGTCGCGGACCCACGACAGCACCCCGGACCATGCCTCGCGTTCTTCGAGGAGAATGCTGCGCTGACCATCCACGGGAGGTGCAGCGCCTGCTCGGTGCGCGGTTGAGCGAGACGTGCCCCGGCCCGAGGCGCCCTATGCTCCGACGCCGCGTGCGCGGCAGTCGTCGCACACCCCGAAGATGTCGACCACGTGGCGCACGCGGGAGAACCCGTGCTCAGCGGCGACCGTGTCGACCCAGTCCTCGATCGGTGCTTCGATCTCGACGGTGCGACCGCAGCTGACGCAGTACAGGTGATGGTGGTGGGCATCGCCGCAGAACCGGTACAGCTGGACGCCGGGCTCGGCCTGGAGGACGTCCGCCTCGCCGTTCACCGCCATGTCGCTGAGGTTGCGGTACACCGTGGCGAGGCCGACCGAGCTGCCGTCCGCGCGGAGGACCTCGTGCAGGTCCTGCGCGCTGATGAAGGACCGCACGCCTCGCAGCGCGTCGCGGATCGCCGTCTTCTGGGCGGTCTGCCGCTGGGGTTTCTTCCCCACGGGTGCTTCGGTCATGGACGCCTCTCGGGTCTCGGACGCTCGGTGGTGCTGAGGAGGCAGGGTCGCACGTGCAGCTGAACGGGCACTCACGCCGCGGCTTCGCCGACGTGCGTGAGCGCATCGCTGACGATGTGCGCGACGTGCTCGTCCCGGAGTGAGTACACGGCGTTCCGCCCGATGCGCTCGACCTCCACGAGCCCGGCGAGTCGCAGGGTGCGGAGGTGCTGCGAGACCAGCGGTTGCGACAGCTCGGTCTGCGCAGCGAGCGACGACACGTCGCAGGGCGCCTCGATGAGGGCGACCAGCACCCGGAGGCGGGCCGGCGAGGAGAGGGCCTTGAAGAGTTCCGCCGCGATGCTCACTCGATGATCGGTCACCTGGCGATGTAAGCAGATGTGCATACCGACGGGCAACGCCCGGGGGTCCGGCGGGTTGGCCCTACCCCCGGGCGGAGGGTCTCAGTGCTCGTCGTAGTGGTCGCCGTGCTCGGCGTGCTTGTGGCCTTCGTGTACGTAGTCCACGTGGTCCTCGTGCCGCACTGCCTCGTGACCGCAGCCGTCCTCGTGGTGGTGCTCGGTGACGGTGTGCTCGGCGACGGTTTCCTGCTCGGTCATGGTGGTGCTCCTTCGATCAGTCGGTTGACGTGACCCCGACACTAGAGCAAGCATGCACGAGTAGCAATACGTGCACGGAAGATGATCAGGTCGCACTCACCCCTGGCGCCCCTTCCCGCGCGGGTTGAGCTTGTTGATGACGAACGTGCGACCTCGGCGGCGTACGACCTGCGCGCCCGGGAGCTGCTTCAGCGACTTGAGTGAGTTCCTGACCTTCATGATCCTCCTACTGAGAACGTTTCTCACTAGAGTAGGGGCAATGGAGCCACGGAACGAACTCGGGTCTGCACATCCGGACGGCGGCGTCCTCCGGGTGACCTTGGTCAGCGGCCTGCGCGCCGCTGACCGACGACAGGTCAGCCGGCGACTGAGCGGAGCACCGCGCCGAGCACCGGTCGAGGTCGACGACGGTACCGAGGACAGCGGCGAGTTCGCCTTGGTCCTGGCCGACCGGATCCTGGAGTCGGCCCGAGCCGGTGCCACCGGTCGCTCCATCGTCGAGCTGGAGGAGGCCGCGGACGTGATGGAGATCGGGTTCGTGCTGGAGACCGAGTTCGAGAGCCGACGGGCGGAAGGGACCCCCGTGGAGCTACACGACCTGATGACGGTCGTGGCGGTGCGGGACATCGAGCGGTGGCTCCTGTCGCTCGCACCGTCCCCGCTGGACGACTACGTCACTGCGGAACGACTGGCCTCGCAGATCGAGTTCGCGACGGTGATCGTCCTCAGCGATGCGGACGACATCGGCCCCGCGTCCCTCCGCAGCGCCCTCGGCGTCCTCGAACAGCTCAACCCCGGTGCGGCCGTGGTCCGGAGCCCGAGCGCGATGTCCTCCCGACGGACGGGGGCGAGCGGGCGGTGGTGTGCTCGTCGACTCGGGGAACGGATGGGCTGGATGCACGCCCTCGCCGACCCGGCCACGCAGCCGGGACCCCGGTACGGCGTCGAGGCGATCGTGTTCCGTGATCCGCGCCCCTTCCACCCCCGACGGCTCTTCGACGCCGTCGACAAGCAGTTGACGCCCGGACGAGTCGGCCGGATCGCTCGATCGCGGGGCTTGGTCCAACTCGCGACCCGCGCCGACCAGATCGGGTCGTGGCGGAGCGCCGGCGACACCGTCGCGCTCGATCCGACCGGAATGTCCACCTGGGCACGGAATGCTCCTGCCGGACAGGAGCTGGTCCTCTTCGGGGAGGACCTCGATCGCCACCGGATCATCAGCACCCTCGACCGGAGCTTGGTCACGGACGCGGAACTCCTCGCGGGGCCGATGGAGTGGGCGACATACGACGACCCCTTCCCGGCATGGCCCACGGAACACCACCACTAGGGGGTCGTATGGCGCGCAGCGGAACCCGGTTCGGGGCGGTGATCACGCGGATGTTCGGCGGCCGCGTGCCGGGTCCGCCGCTGCCGGTACCTCCTCGTCCGGCCGGACTCGACGGTCCGCGACGGACGCCGGAGCATCACGGGAGCGCTCCGTCGACGACGCATCGGGTGCGGCTCGTCGTCGTGTCGAGCGAGCGACGACTCATCGAGGCCGAGAGCGCCGACGCCCGGGGCGCACTGTTGAGCGCGCTGGGACAAGTGCCCCTCGGGTTCTCGGTGGCCTCGGTCGAGGTCATCGAGGCCCCTGACGGGGTCGACGCGACGTGAGCCCCGACCGTCACCCGGCGTCGGCGCTGGAGGGGAGCGCGGCACACCAGTCGAGGGTCACGCCGTCGAGGCTCGCTTCGAGGGCGCCGGACGTGGCGTCGACGACGCTCACCAACGACGAGTCGGCCGCCCGCGTGGTGATCGCGAGGAACTGACCGTTCGGTGAGGGACAGACCGCGGTGACGCTGGCGTCGGACGGGATGTGGACCTCCAGGTCCGAGACGTGCTCCCCGTCGACGCGGACGAGTCGGGCGGCGATGGTCCCGTCCGCGCGGACGTCGCCGACGAGGCGGACGTAGGAGGAGTCCGTGAGCGCGGCGATCCGCCCCAGGTACTGCGCCCTGGTGCTCGCGGCCGGTGCCGTGAGGGCGGCCCGGTCGCCGTCGGTCAGGTCGAGCCGGACGATGGCGTCCCCGGTCTCCACGACGGCGGTCGTGCCGGTTCCCACGAAGCCGTGGACGTACGTCGCGGACCCGAGCCGCGCCGCGTCGGTCCGTCCGCTCATGTCCACGAGCACGAGGCCGTCATCGGTCGTCCTGACGAGCGCGCTCTCGGTCCGCGGGACGTACGCCCACTGGCGCACCGTCATCGGGGTGGCACCCGTGGTGGGCCTCCCGTCCGCCGCGATCGCGGTCGGCATGTGCGTGCCGGTGAGGTCGACGTCGTAGAGCCCGACGTCCTGCGAGCGACCCGTCGTCGTGTCGGCGTACACGAAGCCGAACGACGCGCCGTCGTCGGCGGCGTGGAGCGCCGACGCGTGCCCCCGTGCGCTGGGCATGGTGATGTGCTCGACCGGGACGGCCGGGTCTTGCCGCCCGTCGGCGAGCGGCACGATGTCGATGCTCGAGGTGCCGTCGGCCGTGTCGCTGAGCACGACGAGGGACCGGGCGAGGCGTGCGAACCCGGTGATGCCGGTGCCCTGGAACACGGTGTCCGTGCCCCCGGTGGCGAGGCCACGGCTGACGATGCGATCGTGTGCACCGTTCGTGCCCGGGACGAGCGCGAGGACGTCGGTGGTGCCCGTGTGGATGGTCGTGCGCAGGTCGGACGTCGCGGCTTGCCCCGGCGCCCGGACGTGCCGCACGACGACCGCGTAGGTGCGGTCGTACGCCAACGGGCCGTCGAACTGCACCGCGACCGTGTTCCCGCTCGAGGTCACCGTGTGCGCTGCGGCGGGGGACACGACGACGTCGGACGGTGCGACCCGCTGCAGTGCCTGGTTCGCGGTGAGGATCAGGCGCTGCGCGGGACGGGAGACGAGGTCGGTCGCCGAGTACGACACGGAGCGGAGGCGCGGGCCCTGATGCGACCCGACGATCGCCGCCAGGGCTCCGATCAGCGCGAGCACCGCGACGACCGCGACGAATCGGCGTCGGAGGGGGCGGCCGGGGGCAGGAGTACCGCGGACGTCAGTACTCATACGGATCCGATGGTCGCTGCACCTGCTCGACCGTGGCGGCGCGGATCACCAGCGGGACGTCGGACCCGGCATCCGGGTTCGCCGCGAGCGCGCCGGACACCGTCACCCACTGGTTCGCCGCCGGCACGGATCCGTCCGTGACCACGCCCACGCCGACGGGCTGGGCGTCGACGGCACAACAGCTGATCACGAACCGGGTCAGCGTGAAGCCGCCGTCCGTGTCGGGCACGACGAACCCCGTGAGGCGGAGGCGCTTCCCGACGAGGGCGCTCGTGTCCGTCGTCTGACGGATGAGCGCGGCCCAGTCCTTCACGCCGTACTCCGACGTGTCGACGGAGCCGCTGCCGAGCAACGCGACGGCGCCGCCGGAGCCCGTGGCGGTCGAGAGGCTGCCCGAGTCGACGCTGCGCTGCTGGGCCGTCCGCGCCGACAGCGTCGTCGGCGGGAGCACGAACATCGCCGTGCTGATGCCGACCGTGACGACCACTGCGACGGCGACCGCCACGACGCGCAGGGACCGTGCAGCACCCCGCCCGCTGCTGCCGTCGGGCACGACCGTCACGTCGTCGCCGTGCCCATGACCCCGTTCGAGGTGTGGGTGCGCGGTCTGCCGTGCGACCGCCGACAGACCGGCCGCGGCGGCGACGACCGCGATGGCGGCGAGCGCCATCGTGAACACCCCGTACCGCGGATTGATGTAGAGGTCGAGATGACCGGCCGCTCCGAGCCAGAGTGTGGCGACGGCGAGCGCGAGCACCGAGCCGAGCCCGAACAGCACCCGTCGACGTTCAGACGAGGACATCCATCACCAACCCCACGGATGCGGCGAACAGCACGCAGATGACGGCGAGTGCGCCGATGAACCGGGTGCGGAAGGTGGTGCGGAGCAGCGCGATCATCTTGACGTCGATGATCGGCCCGATGAGCAGGAACGCCGTGATCGACCCGGGCAGGAACGTCGAGGCGAACGAGAGTGCGAAGAAGGCGTCGACGTTCGAGCAGAGCGACACCGTCATCGCCAACAGCATCATCGCCAGGACCGACAGCACCGGGTCGCTGCCGATCGCGATGAGCGTGCTCCGGGGCACCGCGACCTGGATCGCGGCGGCGACCGCTGCCCCGACGAACAGCGCGGGCATCATCGTCGCCGTCTCGCCGCCGAAGTGCGATGCGCTCTCCGCCCACCGGCTCCCACGCGCCTGCCCGCCGGCCTCCACACGGCACCGGGCCTCGAACGCGGGCACCAGGAGCTCGGAGGGTCGGCGGTGCGCTGCGACGACCCATCCGACGACGTTCGCCACGACGAAGCCGCCGATGATCCGGACGGGCAGGATCCATCCCGACCACCCGAACGCCTGCGCCGTGCTGACGATGACGAGCGGGTTGAGGATCGGCGCCGCGACGAGGAACGTCGTCGCCTCCGCTGGCGAGAACCCGCGCAGCATCAACCCTCGCGCCAGCGGGACGTTCCCGCACTCGCACACCGGGAAGAGCATGCCGATCAGGGAGATCACCGCCCGACGCGGGACCGGGCGTGCCGGCAGGACCCGTTCCAGCACGCCGTGCGGCACCCACACCTCGACGACGATGGACAGGAGGATCCCCAGCACCACGAACGGCAGCGACTCGACCACGACGCTGATCGCGAGCGTCAGGAAGTCCTGCAGCTCGTCGGGCAGCCCGGCGGTGCTGTCGCCGGTGGTGACCACCCGCGCGGCGAGGAGCGCACCGACGAGCACGAGCACGAGCACGGGGCCCGAGCCGGCCCGGGACCGGGACCGCGACCGGGGGACGCGGACGGGGGAACTCGTCACCGGGTCAGGATAGGCAGGCGGGCCATCCCGGCTCGGCAGAACCGCGGGCGGGCCGGGCTCCGGCCGGCCCGGTGCTACCGCGACGTGGGCGGGTCGTGGTCGACGATCCGGTCGAGCCACTCGGCGAGCACGCCCCGTTCGGCCGACGAGAGTGCGCCGAGCTCGTCGATGGAGGCACGGAGGGTGATGGCGGCGGTCCGGACACCGGACGTGCCTCGGGGACCCTCGTCAGCCGGCTCCGGAGCCAGGACCTGCGTCATGACGGCGTCGAAGACGACGTCGGCCAACCGCGGGTCGCGCTCGTCCGCCGGCTCGTCCAGGATGGCGAGCACGGCGCCCAAGCCGGCCGCGTGCATGAGCCGGACCGCGTCCCGCTCGCGCACCGCGAGCCTCCCGGCCGCGGCGACCCGACGGAGACGCTCCTCGAGCAGCCGGATCCCGGCGGCGACCGCGGGGGAGTCCCGCCCTCGACGCGGGTCGCTCATGATCACGAACAGATCCGGGTTGGCGAGTCCGAACGCGATGGTCATCGCCCAACCCGCGCGGAGGTCCGCGACGGGGTCGACACCGGTGACCGCGTCGACGGCTGCGGCCTTCGTCGCGCTGAACGTGGTCATCGCGTGCTCGGCGACCGCGTCGAGCAACCCGTCCTTGTCGCCGAAGAGCCGGTAGATCGTCGGAGCCTGGACGCCAGCTCGCTCGGCCACCGCTCTCGTGGTGACAGCGACGGCGCCTTCGTCGCGCAGGAGCTCGGCGGCTGCGGTCACGATGCGCATCCGCACGTCGAGGCGGGGCTCGGGGGCGTCGTCCACGTATCGACGATAACGCGCCGTTGCTTCCGACGTGATCCTGTTGCTACGGTGGTGGTGTTTCCAATGATACGGACACAGCGTTTCCATCGATATGAGAGGGATCCACCATGATCACCATCACCGGGGCGACCGGCGCCCTGAACGGCGCGACCGTCGACCACCTGCTCCGGCACCTCCCCGCGTCGGAACTGACCGTCGTCACGCGCGACCCGGCGAGGGCCGCACGCTTCGCCGAGCGCGGCGTGACGGTCCGCCAGGGCGACTACGACGATCCGGCGGGGCTGCCGGCGGCCTTCGCCGGCGCGGACCACTTGCTCCTGGTCTCGTCGAACGACCCGGCGGGCGACACGATCAGCCAACACCGGAACGCCGTGGAGGCGGCGATCACCGCCGGGGTCGGGCACGTGCTCTACACCAGCCATCAGGGTGCCGGTGCAGCGTCGCCGTTCGTGCCGGCGCGACACCACGCCGCGACCGAGGACATGCTCGCGTCGTCCGGGCTGCCCTGGACGTCGCTCCGGAACGGCTTCTACGCCCACAGCCTGCAATGGCTCCTGGGACCGTGGCAGCGGACCGGCGTGGTGTCGATCCCGGCCGACGGTCCGGTGTCGTGGACCGCGCGCGAGGACGCAGCCGAGGCGGCCGCAGCGATCCTGCTGCTCGACGAACCCGTCGAGGGCCCCGTGACCATCACCGCTCCGGAGGCGCCGACGTTCGCCGACCTCACCCGGACCGCCTCGGACCTCGTCGGGAACGAGGTCCGGTTCGAGGTCGTCGATGACGACGTCTGGGTCGAGCGTGCCGTGGCCGGTGGACAGCAGGAGCCGATGGTGCGGTTCCTGCTCGGCATGTACCTGGCGGCGGAACAGGGGTGGTTCGCGGGGACGGACCCGATGCTCGGGGAGCTCCTGGGCCGCGCGCCGAGGTCCGCGCAGGACGTGCTCCGGGAGGTCGTCACCGCTCGGTGCGCGAGGACGGGAGAGCCCGGGACGGACGCCATCCGTCCGGGCAGGCCATGATCGGGACCATGTCCGACATCGACGTCACCAAGCACGCGCTCGTCGTCCGCGGCGGCTGGCCCGGCCACCATCCCGTCGCGGCGACGGACGCGTTCCTCCCGTTCCTCCGCGACACGGGGTACGAGGTGCGGATCGAGGACGACCCGGAGGTCTACGCCGACGAGTCCGTGATGGCTGCGGTCGACCTCGTCCTGCAGTGCGTGTCGATGGGCACCGCGAGTGACGCGGCCGTCCGGGGCCTCGCCGCCGCCGTCGAGCGGGGCACGGGATTGGCGGGCTGGCACGGCGGCGTCGTGGACTCCTTCCGGGCGAGCGCCGACTACCTGCACCTCGTCGGCGGGCAGTTCGCCACGCACCCGGGCAAACCGGTCGCTGATCGGCGGGACGACGGCGCCGACTTCTTCATCGAGCACCAGATCGTCATCGCGCCGGATCGCCGGGACCACCCGATCGTCGCCGGGCTCGACGACTTCACGCTGACCACCGAGCAGTACTGGGTGCTGACCGATGGCTCCTCGGACGTGCTCGCCACGACGACCCTGGCGGCCCGGCCGGGCGACCCGTGGCACCGACCGGTGACGTGTCCCGCGGTGTGGACCCGCGAGTGGGGCGCCGGACGGGTGTTCGTCGCGACACCGGGCCACGACCGCGAGGTCCTCGCGCACCCGAGCGTCCGGACCATCGTCGAGCGCGGCATCCGGTGGGCGAGCCGGTGACGAACGGGCGGCGGCAGGGAGCGGTCAGGCCCCGTCCTCGTCCCGCGGCGTGACCTCGGCATGGTCGTCCGCCCGGCTCTCCTGCTTGAGGATCCGCAGCGACGCGCCGAGGCCCTTCGCGAGCGCAGGCAGCCGGGTGGCGCCGAACAGCAGGACCACCACGCCGACGATGATGAGCAGGTGGAGTCCCGTGAGGCCCATGAACACAGGCGTTCCCTTCCGGTCAGCGGACGCGGCGGTCGCGCCGGGTCCTGCACGACGGTAGGTCCGCCCTGGGGCCGCGCCTGGCGTTCCGCCGGGGGTCCGGGCGTCAGCAGCAGGAGATCACCCGCCCGGTCACCACCGTCGGCAGCCGCCCGCTCGGCCGTCTCACCCGCCACGCGCGGCTCGCGCCCGGGGAATGCACCGACGGGCGACACGTTGCCCCAGGCACGGACGGTGCACCAGGAGTACACCGGACCGCGGTACCCCCGGGGAGTCCGTCGACGACGGAGCACCCGGACCGTCGACGAGAGGGAGAACCCCTGAGCATGACCACCGCAACCGACTCGAACCGCCCCGCCGCAGCGAGCGGCACCTTCCGCATCGGCGGTGACCTCGAGGTGCACCGCCTCGGCTACGGCACGATGCAGCTGACCGGCCCCGGCGTCTGGGGACCGCCGAAGGACCACGACGAGGCGATCCGCGTCCTCAAGCGCTCCGTGGAGCTCGGGGTCGACTTCTTCGACACGGCGGACAGCTACGGTCCGTACGTCGCCGAGGAGCTCCTCCGCGAGGCCCTGCACCCCTACGGTGACGACATCGTCATCGCCACGAAGGCCGGCCTCACCCGGACCGGCCCGAACGAGTGGCCGCCGGTCGGCCGCCCGGAGTACCTGCGCCAGGAGGCCGAGATGAGCCTCCGCCGCCTCGGCCTCGAGCGCATCGACCTCTTCCAGCTGCACCGCATCGACCCGAAGGTCCCGCTCGAGGACCAGATCGGCGAGCTGGCGAAGCTCCAGGACGAGGGCAAGATCCGTCACATCGGCCTCAGCGAGGTCAGTGTCGACGAGGTGAAGGCGGCGCAGGAGATCGCCACGATCGTCACCGTGCAGAACCTGTACAACCTGTCGAACCGGTCCTCCGAGGACCTGCTCGACTGGTCGGAGGAGCAGGGCATCGGGTTCATCCCGTGGTTCCCGCTGGCGACCGGGCAGCTCTCGGGCGAGGGCAGCCCGCTGTCCGAGCTCGCGAAGCAGCACGACGCGAGCCCCTCGCAGCTCGCGCTCGCGTGGCTGCTCAAGCGCTCGCCGGTGATGCTGCCGATCCCGGGCACGTCGAGCGTCGCCCACCTCGAGGACAACCTCGCGGGCGCGCTCATCGACCTGACGGACGACGAGTTCGAGGCCCTCTCGAAGGCCGGCGCGTAAGCGCGCTCCGCTCCAGGACGACGGACGGGAGGGACGGTGGCGGCTCGCCCCGTCCCTCCCGTCCGTCGTCCTGTCCCGGATCACTGCGTCACCCGCCGGGTGAACCGGTGGATGAGCGGCGGGGCGTGCCGAGCCGCCGTGGCGTGCGCCCGGACGCCGCGTGGCGCGCCGTCCGCTAGACACGTCCCGCCAGCGCGGAGGGCGCTGCAGCGTCGATGCCCGGCGGGGGAGCCGGGGACGGAGGGGGACGACATGGTGGACACGGGCACGGACACGGACACGGACGCGGACACGGACACGGACGCCGTCACCGCGACCCGCAGACGACCGGGGCCCGGACGACGTCGGCTCCTCCTCGGGGCCGCCTGGGGCCTCCCCGCCATCGGCGTCGTCGTCGCGACGCCGGCCCACGCGTCGAGCCCGACGCACACGCTCGACGTCATGGTCCCCGAGCCGACCACCCGCCCGACCGGAGCCGACCTGAGCGACGTGGCGCTGCGACTCACCCGCGAGGGCGTCCCGGTCGAAGCCGAGGTGCTCGCCGTGGTCGAGGGCGCCGGGCCCACGTTCGAGGACGGCGCCACCATCCGGACGCTCCGGACCGACGCGGCCGGCATCGCACGCTGCGCCGGACTCGGCGCGGGGACCGTGCCCGGCGTCTTCGCGGTCGTCGGACGGCACACGGCGTCCGGCTCGACCGGTCGGGGCGTGTTCACGGTGGTCGAACCGCCGCGCCCGCGCCCGTTCGTGCTCCGCGACGACGCGAACGGCGTCCACGTCGCGATCGGGCCCGACGGCGTCGTCGCCGCGCGGGGTCCCCTCGCGGACGCTCTGGCGGCAGCGGCGTGCTTCCGGTTCCCGTTCGACCCGGGGCCGGTCGCCGACGCGATCGGGTCGATCCACGACGACGCCGGACGCTGCCTCACGCGCATCCGCCCGTCGAGCCCGTGGGCGGACCCGGTCGTCGACCTGCGGGACCCGGACGGCAGCGCGGACCAGACCTGGCACGTCGGCGCCGACCGGACCGCGTCGATCGGTGCTCCCGGCGTCGACGAGGTGTTCCTCGCGGACGCGGGCGGCGTGCGACTGACGGTCGTGCCGGCGGGTCGACCCGGCGTGCTCCGCATCGTGCTGCCGTGAGGCGCCTTCCCCGTCGTCTCCGGCCGCCCCAGCGGGTCCGGCTCCTGGGGGTGCTCCCGAGGCGTGGGGAGTAGCAAGGCCACGACGCCGGAGGCGCACGGACGGAGGGTCGACATGGAGGAACACGACCTGCTCGCGCGGTGCTGGGCACCCGCGGTCGCGGACGCGCGCTCGGGGACGGACGCGCTCGGCGCGCTCCCCGTCGCCGAGCGCATCCGGGCGGTCGCCCGGGCCGGGTTCTCCGGCATCGGGTTGGGACTCGAGGACCTCCACGAGACGCGCGTCACGATCGGCCTGGAGGCACTGCGCCGGGTCCTCGACGACGTCGGCCTGGTCTGGGTCCAGCTCGGGACGCTCGAGGACTGGTGGACGACGGGGGACCGACGCGCCCTGAGCGACCTGGACCGGATGGTCGTGCTCGAGGCGGCGGCCGCGCTCGGGGCGGCGCAGATCGTCGTCGCCGCGGACACGACGACGCCCATGACCTCCCCCACCACGATGGCCGACGACTGGCTCGCCCTCGCCGCACAGGCGGAGCAGGTCGGGGCGCAGGTCGTGCTGTCGGCAGCCCCGACGTCGAACCTCGGCACCACGGAACGTGCGGCGCGGTTCGTCCAGCAGGCGGGGCACCCGAACGGTGGCCTCGTGCTTGACATCGCCCACGCCGTCGCCGGCGGCTCCACCGTCGCGTCCCTCCGCGCCGCCATCGACCCCGCGTTCCTGTTCGCCGTCGAGCTCTCGGACGCCGCCGGCCCCGATTCGGTGTCGACACGGGCCGGAGACCGACGCGCGCTCCCCGGTGGCGGCCTGGGGGACCTCCCCGCGTTCGTGCACGTCGCCCGCGAGCTCGGCCACGGTGAGCCCTGGGGCGTCGAGGTCCGGACCGCGGTGACCGACGGCATGTCCGCGGCGGACGCCCTGCGGACGGCGGCCGCGGCGAGCCGGGCGGTCCTCGACGCGGCCGACGCGATCGGGGCGCCCGCCGCGCCACCGATGCCCTCGTCGTCCGCGCCCGCCTCGGCGGTGGACGCCGACCTGCCGTACACACCGATCTGACGCGGGCGCGCTCGTCCGACGCGCCCGAGCGCGCCGACACGGGCACGGCCGTGTCGGCCCGCGTAGCGTCGACGGGGATCCAGACCGACGATCAGGAGGCCCACATGAGCGACGACCAGCACCCCGCCGAGCAGGCCGACGAGCGCCCGCTGCAGCGGAGCCAGGACGCCATCGACGACGCGAAGCACTTCGTCGCCGAACGGCTGGAGCCCACCGAGGACGACCAGACCGGCGACGACTCGGGACTGCCGGTGACCGGTGGCGGTGCCGCTGCGGAGGAACCCGCTCCCGGCGCCTGACCCGTCAGGACTCGCGGACCACGTCCCCGGGGTCCTTGTCCGTCCGCCATCCCCGCCACGAGGGCTGCCGCAGCCGGTCGCCGTTCGTCCACTCCGCGAACTCGACCTCGCCGACCCGGACGGGATCGACCCATCGCGCATCCCGGGCGTCCGCCCGGGGCACGTCGGCGAAGGGCGGGTCGGCGCGGGCCAGGGGGCCGAGGACCGCCTCGATCTCGTCGAGGTCGCGGTCCCGGAACCCGGTGCCCACCTTGCCGACGTAGCGCAGGCGGTCCCCGTCGGGGATCCCGAGGAGGAGCGAACCCACCCCGCCCGCGCGGCGTCCGGTGCCGGGCTTCCAACCGCCGACCACGACCTCCTGCGTGGCGTGGTGCTTGATCTTCACCCAGGCATCGGAGCGGCGGCCGGTCGAGTAGCGGGAGTCGCGTCGCTTGGCGACCACGCCCTCCAGGCCGCGGCGACGGCTCTCGTCCATGGCGTCGTCGAGCGTTCCGTCGACGGCCGGGGGGACGTCGATCGGGCCCCCGGGCTCGACGACGGTGGCCAGTGCCTCCCGGCGGTGGTCGTACGGAACGCGCGTCAGGTCGTGCCCGTCCGCCTCGAGCACGTCGAACACCTCGAACCGCACCGGGGTGGTGCGCATCCCGTGCTCGACGTCCCGGGCGCGCGACAGCCCCATGCGGTTCTGGAGGTCGCTGAAGTCCGGACGGCCACGGTCGTCCAGTGCGACGATCTCGCCGTCGAGGACCGCGTCGACCCCGACCTGGTCGGCGAGGGCACGGAGTTCGGGGTACTGGCTCGTCAGGTCGTTCCCGTTCCGGCTGGTCAGGCGGACGTGTCCGTCGCGGACCTCGGCGATCGCACGGATGCCGTCCCACTTCATCTCGAAGGCCCACCGGTCCGGCGTGAGCGCGCCCGGGGTCTTCGCCGGGCTCGCGAGCATCGGACGGAACCGCTCGGTCGCGTCGGTGTCCGCTGGCGGCGCCGTCGCCGCGGGCGGTCGGGAGGACCGGGGGGACTCCGGCGCGGACGTCGCCCCCACCTCGGCGTCGCCGTGGTCGAGCCCCTCGGGCTGCTGCTTCGTCCGGTGGATCAGCCAGTTCCGTTCGTCCCCGCCGCGCCCGCGGGTGTGCAGGAGCGCGAGTCGGCGGGTCCCGCGGCCGACGCCGTGCAGGGTGACGATGACCTCCTGGCCCTCGCGCCACTTCTCGAGCTCGTACGTGCCGTGGTCCCAGATGGTGACGCTGCCGCCGCCGTACTCGCCCTTCGGGATCGTGCCCTCGAAGCCCCCGTACTCGAGCGGGTGGTCCTCGGTCTGCACGGCCAGGTGGTTCTGGCCCGGGTCCTCGGGCTCGCCCTTCGGCAGGGACCAGCTGACGAGCACGCCGTCGTGCTCGAGTCGGAAGTCGTAGTGGAGCCGGCTCGCGTGGTGTTCCTGGATGACGAACGTCGGCCGACCGTCGGTGCGGACGGTCGGGGCGCCCTGCGGCACGGGCTCCGGCGTCCGGGAGGCGTCGCGCATCGAGCGGTAGGTGGCGAGGCGGTCCGGTGCCGCGCCTCCCGGCTGCTCGGTCCGGTGCGCGCGGTTCGGCTCGTCCTCCTTGAACGAGCCGTCCGGGTTCCGGTTGCTCTCCCAGTGGCCGTGGTCGGGCCTCCCGACCGCGAGTGCGGCGGCGGCGACCGGGTGCAGGGGGTCGCCGATGGTGTGGAGGCGCTCGACGACCTCGGCCATCGTCAGGTGCCGGAGGTCGGGGTCGTCGAGCTCGTCCCAGGTGCGGGGCGCGGCCACCGTCGGCTGGGCGCGACCACGGAGCGAGTACGGGGCGATGGTGGTCTTGTTGCCGTTGTTCTGCGACCAGTCGACGAACACCTTGCCGTTCCGGGCGGCGCGGGACATCTGCGACAGCACGAGGTCCGGCATGTCCTGTTCGAGTGCGCGGGCGAGTTCGTGCGCCACCTCACTGACCTGCGCGGACGTCGACGAGCCGTCGAGCGCCGCGTACAGGTGGATCCCCTTGCTGCCGCTCGTGACGGGCATCGGTTCGAGGCCGGCACCGTGCAGGAGCTCCCGGGCCGCGTGCGCCACCTCGACGCATTCGCGGAGGCCCACACCCTCGCCCGGGTCGAGGTCGAGGACCAGCCGGTCCGGGCGCATGGGCGTGCCGTCGGCGTCGAATCGCCACTGCGGCACGTGGAGTTCGAGGGCGGCCTGCTGGGCGACCCAGGTCAGGGTCGCGACGTCGTCGAGCAGCGGGTACTCGATGTCGTGGTCCTTGTGGTGGACGACCCGGTGGCGGATCCAGTCCGGGGCGCTGTCAGGCAGGTTCTTCTCGAAGAACACGGAGCCCTCGACGCCGTTCGCCCAGCGCTTCCGGGTCAGTGGGCGGTCCTTCGCGTGCGGGATCATCCACGGCGCCACCTCGACGTAGTAGGCGATGACGTCGCCCTTCGTCGTCCCCGTCTCCGGGTAGAGCACCTTGTCCAGGTTCGTCAGCGTGATGCGGCGGTCGCCGACCGTGATCGTCCGGCCGCGCGTCGTCGTCCCGGCCATCGCTACAGCGCCATGCCCGTCGCCCCCGCGATCGTCAGCGTCGACCCGGACGTGTAGCTCGACTCGGGGCCGGCCAGGTGCACGTACGCCGCTCCGAGCTCGACCGGTTGGCCCGGCCGCCCGAACGGTGTGCCCTCGCCGTAGTGCTCGATCTCGGCGCTGTCGTACGACGCGGGCTGCAACGGGGTCCAGATCGGCCCGGGGACGATGCAGTTCGCGCGGATGCCCTTGCTCGCGAGCTGACCGGCGAGGCCGTTCGTGAAGGTGATGATGCCGGCCTTGGTCATGCCGTAGTCGAGGAGCCGGGTCTGCGGCTGGTACGCCGCGACGGAGGCGGTGGTGACGATGGTCGAGCCGGGGGCCATGTGTGGGACCGCGGCCCGGCAGAGCCAGAACATGGCGTAGAGGTTCACCTTGACCGTCAGGTCGAAGTCCTCGGTGCTCGTCGTCGTGATGTCCTCGTTGACCTTCTGGTGGCCGGCCACGAGCACGAGCGAGTCGAGGCCTCCGAGGATGCTGACCGCCTCGGCCACGATCCGCTCACACGTGGCCTCGTCGGTGAGGTCCCCGGGCAGGATCACCGCCTTGCGTCCGAGGTCGCCGATGACGTCGCGGACCTCCTCGAGGTCCTCCTGCTCCTCGGGCAGCGCGTTCAGGGCGACGTCCGCGCCCTCCTTCGCCATCGCGATCGCCGCGGCCCGGCCGATGCCCGAGTCGGCACCGGTCACGAGCACTCGGTAGCCGGGCATCCGGCCGGTGCCGACGTAGCTGGTCTCGCCGTGGTCCGGCTTCGGGTCCATCGCGTTCGTGCCGCCCGGGAGCTCCTGCGACTGCGGCGGGTACGGGGGCTGGGGGAACTGTGTCCGGGGGTCCTGCTTGTCGAGCTGGCTCATGCGGCCATCGAACACGCCGGATGTGGTCGCTGCTCGGAGCCTCCGGCGCGATCGGTCGCACGACGGGGAGCGGGTGGCGCTCCGGCGTGTGCAGGACCGGTGGGGAGAGGGCGCGCCCCGAGTACCGTCGTGTCCATGCCAGAGCGTTCCGAGTACGGCGACGATCCCATGCAGTACGGCGTGTTCCACGTCGCCGAGGCCCCGGCACGCGGGACGGTCATCCTGATCCACGGCGGCTTCTGGCGGGGCACTCCGGAGTACTTCGACGGACCCGTCCCGCTCGCCGAGGCCCTCGTGGGCCGGGGCTGGAACGTGTGGCGGATCGAGTACCGGCAGCTGCCGAACGGTGGCGGCTGGCCGGGCACGCTCGACGACACCGCGGCCGCGATCGAGCACCTCGTCGTCGTCGCCGCGTCACTGGCCGTCGACCCGGGACCGGTCCTGACGGTCGGCCACAGCGCGGGCGGTCACCTCGCGGTGTGGGCGCTGTCCCGCCCGGACGCCGTGCTGCCGCTCGAGGGCGCCGTCAGCCTGGCCGGCGCGCTCGACCTGCGGCTCGGCGAAGCGGACCGCATCGGCGGTGGCGCGGTGGTGGACTTCCTCGGCGGCACGTCCGCGGCCCACCCCGACCGGTACGCGGCGGCCGACCCGGCGACGCGGGTCGTCCCGGAGCTGCCGGTCCGCATCGTCCACGGCGACCGCGATGACGTCGTCCCCATGAACCAGTCCGACGCGTACGTCGCCGCGGCGCGAGCGGCCGGACAGGACGCCTCGGTCCGCGTGGTCCCCGGTGACCACATGGACGTCATCGACCCCGCGCACCCGGCCTTCGCCGCGCTGCTGGCGGCGCTCGAGGAGATCCGCGCGGCAGCCTGACGCGGGCGGAGCGATCCGGTTCCTCACCAGTGAAGTCTCTGCAGCAGCTGTCCACACCGCGGTGGAATGTGATGTGTCGGCATCGGCAACGGCCGTAGATAGCCTGGTGCCGAAACCCCAGAAGGACCGCGACGTGGCCCGGTTCCTCCGGGAGCACGGGTGGGTCATCGCCCGTCAGGGCAAGGGCAGTCACGAGGTCTGGCGGAACCCCGCAGGCTCTGTGATCCTCCTACCGCGGCTCGGCCCGACGGGGCGTGGTGGACCGTGGAACTCCCGGAGTTGACGTCGCCGAGCCCGCTGGGAGGCGAGCCGATCATCGCGCTGGTCCGGTCAACGCTCCCTGCGGGCGATGTCGGCGCCACGGGGGAGCGTCACGAACCCGAGCGCCATCGCGAGCACGTACACGCCGGCTTGGACCTCGAGCAACGGCATCGTGCCGACGACGGCCTGGAGCGCTCCAGCCGCGACCAGGCCGACGCCCTGCCCGACCGCGACGCCGAGACCGAGCGCGGCGAACACGGCAGGCCGTGCCGCAGCCGACGCCCCCAGTTGCAGCAGGCTCGTGAGCCCGGACCCCATGACGACCCCCGGAGCACCGACCAGGGCGAAGAGCACGACGTACAGCCAGAGCGCGTGCGTCGCGAACGACGCGTTCCAGGCGACGACGGTGAGTCCGGCGAACCCGACGAGTCCGAGCAGTGCGATCCGACGGACGCGGACCCGACCGGCGATCGCGGCGAGCACGAGGCCCGCGCCGATCGCACCGACCGCCTGGACACCCCGGAGCAGGCCGACGTCGGCGTCCGAGCCGCCGAGCCGGTCGCGCACGAAGAACACGAAGAGGACGACGAACATCCCCTGGGCGATGGATGCGGTCGTGACGACGGCGAGTGCGCCGCGCGTGGCGGGGTCGCGGAATGCGCGGAGGAGGCCCTGCGGACGACGCCGCGACGCGGACGACGCCGGGACACGGACCGCCGCCTCCGCCGCGCCGGCCGCCTCCGCCGCGCCGGCCGCCTCCGCCGCGCCGGCCGCCTCCGCCGCGCCGGCCGCCTCCGCCGCGCCGGGCGCCTCCGCCGCGCCGGGCGCCTCCGCCGCGCCGGCCGCACCTGCCGCGCGGACGGCGTGGTCCGTCGGCGCCACTGCCGGCCCGGGTCGCGGGAGCCCCGCCAGCACGACGGCCGACACGACGTACGTGGCGAGGTCCACGCCCGCCACGAGCGGCAGGTCCCCGACGACGAGGAGCACGCCGCCGAGCGGCCCGCCGACCAGCCGGCCGACGTCCTGGTTCAGCCCGACGAGCGCGTTGGCGGACACCACGCGGTCGGGACCGACGAGCGTCGGGAGCAGTGTGTTCTTCGCGGGCTCGAACACCGCACTGCACACCGCCTGCAGCACGATCACCGCGCACACGACGGTCAGCGCGGTGCCGGCCGGCAGGCCCTTCCCACCCACCAGGAGCAGCGGCACCAGCCCGCAGGCCTGGACGACGTTCACGGTCACCATCAGCCGCCGGGGGTCCGTCCGGGCGAGGATCCGTGGCACCACCGGTGCCAGGAGGATCGGTGGGAGCAGTTCGAGGAGGAACGCGACGGACGTCGTCAGCGCCGAGCCGCTGAGCCGGAGGACGACGAGCGGCAGCGCGATGAACAGGAGCCAGTCTCCGCCGTCGGACACGACGCCCGCGGTCCACAGGCGTCGGAACGCGGGGACCGCGAGCGCGGAGCCGGCGAGGCGGCCTGGTGCCGGGCCTCCCGGCCGGGGCGCGGTGCGGGTGGTCATGCGGCGGGGCCGGACCGTGCGGCGGCTGGGTCGAAGCCGGGCCGCGGGAAGGCGGTGAGTGTCAGGTGGACGTGCGCGGCGTCGTCGGGCGCGACCTCGCGGATCGGCGCGATGTACGGGCGCACGATCGCGTCGATCCTGGCGACGATGTCGGCGAGTTCGTCGGGGGTGATCCGGAGTCCGTACTGGGCGTGCACGTCCGCCGACCGCCAGACCTCGGGGAGCGTGTCCCGGGTGCGGAGGTGCTCGCGTGCCAGCTGGTGGTCGAGCTGGAGCGCCGCGGCGAGCATCGCGTCGAGGCCGACACGGTCGGCGGGGTCGGTGTCGTCGTTCGTGAACCCGGTGATCGTCGCGCGCCAGGGGCGTGTCCGGCCGTCGGTGCCGTGCGCAGGCTCGACGAGTCCGTGCGCGGCGAGGACGCGGAGGTGGTAGCTGCAGTTCGAGGGCGAGTCCCCGACCGCACGAGCGCACTCCGAGGCGGTCGCCGGTCCGGCGGACATGAGGTAGGCGAGGACGTCGAGGCGCACGGGGTGAGCGAGTGCGTCGAGGACGGCGGGGTCGCTGATGTCCGGGCGGTGTTCCGCCCTCGGGGTCCGGTCGGCCTGCTCGTGCTCGTCCACGTGTGCTCCGTCCTGGTCTGAAAGAGTCTTTCGGATTGTACGGTCCATCCCGCTGATCTGCAAGGGCCTTTCAGATCCCCTCCCGCTGGTGGTCCGCGGAGAACCGGTGCGCCCTGACCCGAGCACGGGCATCATGGCCCCATGAGGTCGATCTGGAAGGGCTCCATCGCGTTCGGGCTGGTCAACGTGCCGATCAAGGTCTACGCGGCGACGGAGACCCACGACATCGCGCTGCACCAGGTCCACGACGAGGACAACGGCCGCATCCGGTACAAGCGCGTGTGCGAGCTCGGTCACGACGTCGACTACGAGCACATCCAGCGCGCCTACGACGACGGCGACAAGACGGTCGTGCTCACCGCGGACGACCTGAAGACGCTGCCCGAGGAGCAGTCCCACGAGATCGAGGTGCTCGAGTTCGTGCCGAGCGACCAGGTGGACCCGATCTCGTACGAGAAGTCCTACTACCTCGAGCCGGACTCGCGGTCGCCCAAGGCGTACGTCCTGCTCCGCGAGACCCTCGATCGCACCGACCGGACCGCCATCGTGCAGTTCACGCTCCGGCAGAAGACCCGGCTCGGTGCCCTTCGGGTGCACGACGACGTCCTCGTCCTGCAGGGGCTGCTCTGGGGGGACGAGGTCCGCGCAGCCGACTTCAAGGCCCTCGACACGGACGTCAAGGTCTCGGCGAACGAGCTGAAGATGTCGTCGTCACTCGTCGACAGCATGTCCACCGACTACGACCCGAGCAAGTACACCGACGAGTACCAGGAGCAGCTGCAGCAGCTCATCGACGCGAAGCTCGAAGCGGGCGACGACGTCGACACCGCCGCGACCTTCGGTGAGCAGCCGGACGAGGACGAGGGCGACGGCGGTGACGTCATCGACCTCATGGCGGCGTTGCGCGCGTCGGTCGACCGGAACCGCGCCTCCCGGTCGAGCCGGGGTGGTCGATCGGCCGATGACGACGCGGCGGACGACGACGCGGCCGAGGACGACCCCGAGCCGCGGCGCAAGGCACCGGCCGGGAAGGCGGCCTCGAAGGCGTCGTCGAAGACGTCCGCCGCGAAGGCGTCGTCGTCGACCGCGGGTGCGAAGGGCGAGAAGAAGGCCCCTGCCGCTCGGTCCCGCTCGAAGAAGGCCAGCTGAGCGGTCCTTCACCCGACCGTCCCTCGCCCGAGGTCGGGCGGCAGCGCTCCGCGCGTACGTTCGGCGGCGCTGGTCCGAGCGTCTGCTCGACAGCTCGACGGAACGAGGAGACCGAGATGTTGCTGGACGGAACGACGATCGTGGTCACGGGTGGCAACAGCGGGATCGGCGAGCAGATCTGCCTCGCCGCGGCCGCGGAGGGGGCCAACATCGTCATCGACTACGTCGTGCACCCCGAGGCGACGGACGCCCTCATCGCGAAGATCGAGCAGGCCGGTGGCAAGGCCGTCGGCGTCGAGGCGGACATCACGAAGGCCGACGACCTGCACCGCATGGTGCAGACCGCGGTCGACACCTACGGGCGGCTCGACGTGCTCGTGAACAACGCGGGTGTCGAGGACCGCAAGTCCCTGCTCGAGGAGACCGAGGAGGGCTACGACCGCGTCATGGCGATCAACATGAAGAGCGCGTTCTTCGGCTCGCAGGCGGCGGCGAAGCAGTTCGTGGCGCAGGGCGGCGGCGGGCTCATCCTCAACATCTCGAGCGTGCACGAGGACTGGCCGATGCCGGGCAACCTCGCCTACTGCGTCGCCAAGGGCGGCATGCGGATGCTCGCCCGGAGCGGTGGCGTCGAGCTCGGGCCCCGCGGCATCCGCATGGTGAACATCGCGCCGGGTGCCGTGGACACGCCGATCAACACCGCGACCACCTCGGACGCCGACAAGCTCAAGCAGCTCGACGCCGCGATCCCGCTCGGTCGGCTCGCCGAGCCGAAGGAGATCGCCGAGGTCGTCGTCTTCCTCGCGTCCGGCAAGGCCGGGTACATGACGAGCACCACGGTCACCGTCGACGGTGGGATCTCGCAGGGCAGCGTCGGGCTCTGACCGCGGGGCTCTGACGGCGGGTCCGCCGCGATCAGCTCCGAGGCACCTCGCCGTCCTCCTGGTCGTCCTGGCGAGTCCGCCGGGCCGCCAGGGGCACACCAATCCAGAGCACCGCGGTCGCGACGAACACGACGACGCCGCCGATCACACCCATCGTGTGTCCCAGGACGACGTCGAACACGAACAGGACCGTGCCGGCGAACAGCAGCGCGCTCATGACGAGACAGGCGATGAGGATCCGGTTGCCGAAGCGCACGAGGTCGTGCTTCTGCCGCTGCCCGAACAGGAGGCGGTGGGTCGAGACCGCGCCCAGCGCCAGGATCGTGATGCCGGCCGCGAGGATGACGAGCACGAGGTAGATCGCGACCTCGCCGTCGTCGAGGATGCTGAAGCGCTGTTGGAACGGCAGCGTGAGCAGGAACCCGGCGAGGATCTGCGTGCCCGTCTGCACGATCCGCAGCTCCTGCTGCATGTCGCGCCAGTTCCGGTCGTACCGCTCCGACCGGGTCTCGTTGCGTGCCCGATCCGCGGCTCCGTCGTCGGTCGTGCTCATGGCCGACCAGGGTAGCCGAGGGGGAGCCCGCACCGGACGCAGCTGTCGGCTGGTGCCGACCCGCGGTCAGGACGCGACGCGCGCCGTGACCTCCGCCACCGCCTCCAGGACGTCGTCGACCGTGACCGCCAGGAGGGCCGGGTCGGGCTCCGTCGCGAACACGTCACCCCGGCGGACGCTCGCGTCCGTCAGCACGACGTGCGGACCGGAGGCCGGCGGGCCCCACTCCTCCGGCGGCGCCGGGCCGAACAGCACGACGCTCGCCACGTGGTACGCCGACGCGAGGTGCGCGGCGCCCGTGTCGACGGTCACGACGACGTGCGCGGCGGCGATGACCGCGGCGAACTCCTGCAGGTCGAGCCGGCCCGCCAGCACGGCGGCCGGTGCCAGGCCGGCCCCCTCGGCGACGGCGGTGGCGCGGTCGACGTCGTCCGCGCCTCCCGTCACGACGACGTCGAGTCCCTGGGCCGCGAGCGCACGGGCGACCGCGGCGAACCGCTCGACCGGCCAGTGCCGCGCGCCGTAGAACGCGCCGACGTGCACGACGGCGGCGTCCCGGACCGCGGGCTCGAGGTCCGGCACGCGGATGTCGACCTCGTCCGGGTCGCCCTCGATCCCGAAGGCGCGGACGAGGCGGATCCACCGCTCCCGCTCGTGCATGCCGTCGAGCCAGGGCAGCCCGTCCTCGCCGTGCGCGGCGTGCTTGATGGTATGCCGGGCCTCCAGGTGCGCGATGATCGCGCGGGACTCCCCGCCGGAGCCGTGCAGGTTGACCGCGACGTCGACGGTGCCGGGTTCGATCGGCATGTCGTGGTCGAGGCCCTGCTGCGCCAGGTGCACGTCGACCCCCGGCAGCAGCTCGACGATCGGGGCGAGCCACGCGGTGGTCGCGAGCGTCATGCGGTGCTCCGGGTAGGCGCGGCGCAGGGCGTGCAGCGCGGGCACGGCGATGAGGATGTCACCGAGCTTGATCGCGCGGAGCACGACGAGTTCGGGGCGGCCGTCCGACGGCGGCAGGGCGGGGAGTGCGGGCACGGGTCGACGCTACCGGGCGTGACGGGCACCCGCCCGCGCCCCGCCTCGCTCGACGCGCCGGGCACGTGACGGGGACCGGCCGGACCGGGTACGAATCGGTGCATGAGCCTGCGCACGCACCGCCCCCCTCGCGCTGTCCTCTTCGACCGCGACGGCACCCTCGTGGTTGACGTCCCGTACAACACGGACCCGGACCTCGTGGAGCCGGTGCCGGGGGCCCGCCGCGCGGTCCAAGCGCTCCGTGCCGCGGGGGTCGCGGTCGGTGTCGTGACGAACCAGTCGGCGATCGCCCGGGGGACCGCCACCCGGGACCAGGTCGACGCGGTGAACGCCCGGGTGGACGAGCTCATCGGTCCGTTCGACGTGTGGGAGGTCTGCCCGCACGGTCCGGACGACGACTGCGACTGCCGGAAGCCCCGTCCGGGGATGGTCGTCAACGCCGCGGAACGCCTCGGCGTCGCGCCCGAGGAGTGCGTCGTCATCGGGGACATCGGCGCGGACATGGGCGCGGCGCGCAACGCGGGAGCGGCCGGCATCCTCGTTCCCACCGAGGTCACCCGGGCCGAGGAGATCGACGAGGCGGACGTCGCCACGGAGTCGCTCGTCGACGCGGTCGCGCTCGTGCTCCACTCGCTGCGCCACGGCCGCCAGGGTGACCTCGCCGCACGGGCGGAGCGCGCCGGGGCGGAACGCGCGGCGGTGGAACGCGCCGGGACCGGGCGGTGACGCGCCGGGTCCTCGTCGTCCGGCTCGACAGCTTCGGAGACGTCCTCGTCGGCGGACCCGCGGTCCGGGCCGTCGCCGCGGCTCCGGACACCGAGGTGTGGATGCTCTGCGGCCCCCAGGGGGCTCCCGCGGGGCGGCTCCTGCCGGGCGTGGACGAGCTCCGGGTCTGGGCCTGTCCCTGGATCACCGAGACCGACCGGCCGGTCGACGCCGCGATGCTCGCCGAGTTCGACGCGATCGTCCAGGAGGCCCGGCCCGACGAGGCCATCGTCCTCACCTCGTTCCACCAGTCGCCCCTCCCGGTCGCGCTCCTCCTCCGCCTGGCGGGGGTCGCGAGGATCACCGGGGCGTCGGTCGACCACGCGGGGGCACTGCTCGACGTGCGACTCCGGCCCGGCGAGGACTTCCCCGAGGACCAGCCCGAACCCGAGCGTGCGCTGGAGATCGCCCGAGCGGCGGGGTACGCGCTGCCGGACGGGGACGACGGTCGGCTCGCGGTCGTCCACGACCCGGCGGACCTGCCCCCGGAGCTCGACGGGCTCGGACCGTACGTCGTGGTCCACCCCGGCGCGAGCGTCCCGGCGCGGTCGTGGCCGGTCGACCTGCACGCCGCGCTCGTGGAGCGGCTCGCCGCCCTCGGACACACCGTGGTCGTGACCGGCAGCCCGGGCGAGCGTGACCTCACGGCCGCCGCCGCAGGGGCCTCGGGCATCGACCTCGGGGGCCGGACGAGCCCGGCGGCACTGGCGTCGGTGCTCGCAGGCGCCGAGGTCGTCGTCGTCGGGAACACGGGTCCGGCCCACCTCGCCGCGGCCGTCGGGGTCCCGATCGTCAGTCTGTTCTCGCCGGTGGTGCCCGCGGTCCGGTGGGCGCCCTACGGCGTGCCCGTGGAACTGCTCGGCGACCAGCAGGCGCCCTGCCGACTGAGCCGCGCCCGCGAGTGTCCGGTGCCGGGACACCCGTGCCTCCGCTCCGTCGACCCGGAGGCCGTGGTCGCCGCGTGCGCGCGCCTCGCTGGCTGGGAACGGGGCACGTCCGGGGTACAACACTCCTGAGAAGCAGTCCCACCGGGAGGCGAGCAGCAGGAGGAGTGCGTATCGTCCGAATTCCCGGCGTTCCCTCAGCCGGGGACGGACGAGCAGGAGGTATGGCGTGCGGATCCTGGTGTGGCACGTGCACGGCGGCTGGATGGACGCGTTCGTCCGGGGCCAGCACGACTACCTGGTCCC
This sequence comes from Curtobacterium sp. MCBD17_003, assembly GCF_003234885.2. Taxonomy (NCBI): domain Bacteria; kingdom Bacillati; phylum Actinomycetota; class Actinomycetes; order Micrococcales; family Microbacteriaceae; genus Curtobacterium; species Curtobacterium sp. MCBD17_003. The sequence continues at coordinate 3,140,797 of NZ_CP126275.1, read as the reverse complement.
CACCACCCCCGCCCGTGACGCCTGGGGCCTCGGTCGCGCCGACCGGCTCTGGCCCGAGAACGTCGTCGAGATCGCGCCGGAGGCCGTGCGCGACGCCGACGTCGACGTCGTCGTCCTGCAGCGCACCGAAGAGCTCGCCGAGGCCGAACGCCTGCTCGGTGCCCGTCTCGGCCGCGACGTCCCGGCGGTCTTCGTCGAGCACAACGCCCCGCGGGTCGACGTCCCCGCGTCCCTGCACCCGCTGCGCGACCGGGACGACGTCCTCATCGCGCACGTCACGCACTTCAACGCCCTCATGTGGGACTGCGGCACGACCGCCACGACGGTGATCGAGCACGGCGTCGTCGACCCCGGTCCGCGGTACACCGGCACGCTCGAGCGGTTCGGGGTCGTGGTCAACGAGCCCGTCCGCCGGACGCGCGTCGCCGGGACCGACCTCGTGCCGCGGTTCGCGGCGGTCGCCCCCGTCGACGCGTTCGGGATGGGCACCGACCAGCTCCCGGACGCCCTCGGACTCGGTCCGGACCGGCTCGGCGTGATGGGGGACGTCAAGCCCGACCCGATGCACACGCAGCTCGCCGAGCGCCGCGCCTACCTGCACCTCAACCGCTGGACCTCGCTCGGGCTGTCCCTGCTCGAGGCGATGCACATGGCGATGCCGGTGCTCGTCCTCGGCACGACCGAGGCGGCCCGTGCGGTCGCCGCCGAGGCCGGCGCGATCTCGACCGACGTCGAAGACCTCGTCGCCACCGCCCGACACCTGGTCGCCGACCCCGACGAGGCGCGTCGCCGCGGCCTCGTCGCCCGGGAGGCCGTGCTCGCGCGCCACTCCCTGGAGCGGTTCCTCGGCGACTGGGACGACCTCCTCAACGGCGTGCAGGAGCGTCACCTCGCAGCACACCACCGATCCGCACCGGCCCCGGCACCGCTCACCGACCTGGTCGGCGCAGCCCCGGTCGCCGATGGCACCGACGGAAGGAACCGCGCATGAAGATCGCCATGGTCTCGGAGCACGCCAGCCCGCTGGCCACGCTCGGGGGCGTCGACGCCGGCGGCCAGAACGTCCACGTCGCAGCCCTGTCCGGGGCGCTCGCCGACCGCGGGCACCAGGTGACGGTCTACACGCGGCGCGACGACGCGACCCTGCCGCGCCGGGTGTCGCTCCGCCCCGGTGTGGACGTCGTGCACGTCGACGCCGGGCCGGCCGAACGCCTGCCGAAGGACGACCTGCTCCAGTACATGGGGCAGTTCGCCTCGTTCCTCGTCGCCGCGTGGACCGTCGACCGCCCCGACATCGTGCACAGCCACTTCTGGATGTCCGGGCTCGCGGCCCTCGACGCAGCACAGCAGCTCGGTGCCCACAGCGACGGACCGCGCATCCCCGTCGTGCACACGTACCACGCGCTCGGCGTCGTGAAGCGCCGCCACCAGGGCTCGGCCGACACCAGCCCGAACGAGCGCGAGTGGCTCGAACCGGAGGTCGGGCGCCGCGCCGACCAGGTCATCGCGACGTGCTCCGACGAGGCGTTCGAGCTCAAGGCCCTCGGCATCCCGAACCGCAGCATCTCGGTGGTGCCCTGCGGGGTCGACGTCGACGCGTTCACGCCGGACGGCCTGACCGAGGTCCGCAGCCGACGGCACCGGGTCGTCACGGCCTCCCGGCTCGTGCAGCGCAAGGGCGTCGGCACGACGATCGACGCGCTCGCCCGCCTCGTGCACGCGGGCCGCGACGTCGAACTCGTCATCGTCGGTGGGGCGGGGACCGCCGGGGCCGACCTCGTGGACGACCCGGAGTACCAGCGCCTCGACGCCCTGGCCACCCGGCTCGGCGTGCGGGACCACGTGACGTTCCGCGGCCAGCTGTCCCAGCGCGAGATCCCGACCGTCCTCCGGAGCGCCGACGTCGTCGTGTGCGCCCCGTGGTACGAGCCGTTCGGGATCGTGCCGCTCGAGGCCATGGCCTGCGGCGTCCCGGTCGTCGCGTCGAGCGTCGGCGGCCTCATCGACACCGTCGTCGAGGATGCCACCGGCCTGCACGTGCCGCCGCGGGACGCCGCCGCGGTCGCCGAGGCCGTCGCCGCGATCCTCGACGACCCCGACCGTCGCGTGGCGTTCGGCCGCGCCGGCCGCGAGCGGGTCGAGTCCCGCTACTCGTGGGCGCGCATCGCCACCGACTCCGAGCGGGTGTACGACCGCATCACCGGTCGCCGTTCCACCCGTCCCGGACGTCGCCGTGCCGGTGCCGTCCCCACGCTCGACCCCGCCCCCCTGGGCACCGCCGGAAGGACCCTCCGATGACCATCGACCTGCCCGCCACCACCGCACGGCCGACGTCGGACGAGCCGGCCTCGAGCGCGTCGCTCGTCCTCGACCACATCGCCGCGTCCGTCCCGGTCATCGCGTCCCTCGCCGAGCACGGCGACCACATCGCGGCGTGGGCCGACGACCTCGCGTCGCGGCTCGGCCGGGGCCAGCGGCTCCTCGCGGCCGGCAACGGCGGCTCCGCGGCGGAGGCGCAGCACCTGACGAGCGAGCTCGTCGGCCGGTTCGACGGGGACCGTCCCGCCTTCAGTGCGATCTCGTTGCACGCCGAGTCCTCCGCGGTCACCGCGATCGGGAACGACTACGGCTACGAGCACGTCTTCGCCCGCCAGGTGCACGCGCACGCCCGCGCCGGCGACGTCCTCGTGCTGCTCTCGACGAGCGGCAAGAGCGAGAACCTGCTCAACGCAGCCCGTGCCGCCCGCTCGATCGGCGTCCGCACCTGGGCGATGACCGGATCACGCCCGAACCCCCTCGCCGAGGTCGTCGACGACGCGATCTGCATCGACGGGCCCTCCGCCAACGTGCAGGAGGCCCAGCTCGTCCTCGTGCACGCACTCTGCCGGGCCATGGAGCCCGCGCTCAAGGGACTCCGGGGAGGCCGCCGATGAACGCCCGCACGGACACCACCCGCACGCGGATCGTCGTCGTCGGCGACACCTTGCTCGACGTCGACGTCACCGGGACCTCGGAGCGCCTCAGCCCCGACGCGCCCGTGCCCGTGCTCGACGTGCAGGACGAGGTCCGCCGCGCCGGTGGTGCCGGGCTCGTCGCGACCATGCTCGCGCGCGACGGCCACGACGTCACGCTCGTCACCGTCCTCGGCCAGGACGACCGGGGCGCCGAGCTCCGGGACGGCATGCCCGGAGTCCGCGTCGTCGCCGGGGACTCCGGCGTCGCGACCCCCGTCAAGACCCGCGTGCGTGTCGGCGACCACGCGCTCGTCCGCATCGACGAGGCCTGCGCGACGCCGCCCGTGCCGGATGTGACCGCGGACATGACCGCCGCGCTCGAGGGCGCCGACGCGATCGTCGTCGCCGACTACGGCCGTGGCCTCGCCGCCGCTCCCGCGCTCCGGGAGGCCCTGACCCGCGTCGCCGAGACCACCCCCGTCGTGTGGGACCCGCACCCGAAGGGCGCGCAGCCGGTCCCGGGCATCGCGGTCGCCACCCCGAACGCCGCGGAGGCCCGGGGCTTCTCCGGTGCGACCGGCTCCGGCGTGCCCTTCGCCACGGCCGCCGGCGAGCAGCTCGTCGCCGACTGGTCCGCCCACGCGGTCGCCGTCACGATGGGCGAGAAGGGCGCGTTGCTCCGCACCGACGCCGGCGACTCCCGCTTCGTCCCCGCGCCCTCCGTCACCGCGGGCGACCCCTGTGGCGCCGGTGATCGGCTCGCGGCCGGCGTCGCCGTCGCGCTCGCGCAGGGCGCCTCGACCGAGGACGCCGTCGCGGCGGGTGTCGCCGACGCCTCCGCCTACCTGGCCGCGGGCGGCGTCGCGTCGCTTCTCGCGCCTCCCGCACCGGTCACCGTGCCGGGCAGTGACCGGGACGCCATCCGGGTCGCCCACGACGTCCGCGCCGCGGGTGGCACCGTGGTCGCGACCGGTGGTTGCTTCGACCTGCTCCACGCCGGCCACGCCCGCACGCTGTCGGCCGCCCGAGCGCTGGGCGACTGCCTCGTGGTCTGCCTCAACTCGGACAGCTCCGTCCGCGGGCTCAAGGGCCCGGACCGACCGATCATGACGCAGGAGGACCGCGTCGAGCTCCTCCTCGCGCTCGACTGCGTCGACGCCGTCATCGTGTTCGACGAGTCGACGCCCGACGAGGCCCTCCGCCGCTTCCAGCCCGACGTCTGGGCGAAGGGCGGTGACTACTCCGCCGACGAGCTCCCGGAGTCCCGGACCCTCGCCGAGTGGGGTGGCCGCGTCGTCACCGTGCCGTTCCACCCGGGACGCTCCACCACGCGGCTCGCCGCCGCCCTCGAACGCGTCGGGTAGCGCGAGCGCGCACCCTCCCGACCACGTCCGGCCGGGAGGCGCGGCAGGCGTCCGCCGTCGCGCCTCCCGTCCGACCGCAGAACCGAAAGGAACACCCATGCCCATCCCCACCACGCCCATCGGCCGCGTGCTCGTCACCGGCGGTGCGAGCGGCCTCGGTGCCGCCGTCGCCGCCGCCGTCGCCGAGGCGGGCGGCACCCCGATCGTGCTCGACCTGAAGACCGACGCGGTCCCGAGCGAGTGGGACAGCGTGGCCGTCGACGTCACCGACACCGCCGCCACCGAGCAGGCCGTGCGTGACGCCGCCGAGCGTCACGGTGGCCTCGACGCCGTCGTCACCGCCGCGGGCATCGACAAGCCGGCCCCGATCGGCGGCATCTCGTCCGGCGACTGGGAGCGCATCGTCGGCGTCAACCTGCTCGGCACCGCCGCGACCGTGCGGGCTGCCCTGCCCGCGCTCGAGGCCTCGAACGGCCGCGTCGTCATCATCTCGTCCTCGCTGGCGCTCAAGGGCGTCGGCGACGGCACCGCGTACTCCGCGTCGAAGTTCGGCGTCCGCGGGTTCTCCCAGGCGCTCGCGGCCGAGACCCGGGGCGTCGTCGGCGTGACGAACATCATCCCCGCGGGCATGCGCACCGCCTTCTTCGAGGGTCGCACCGAGCAGTACAAGCCGGGGCCCGACGCCAAGCTCATCGAGCCGGAGTACGTCGCGAACGCGATCATCTTCGCCCTGAGCCAGCCCGCCGGGTGCGAGATCCGCGAGCTCGCGATCATGCCGGCCGAGGAGCCCAGCTGGCCGTAGGCCCGGCCTCCGGCCTCCGGCCTCGGCCTCCGGTTCCGCCGAGATCGCAGAACACGCCGTTCACCTTCCGAGGTGAGCGGCGTGTTCTGCGATCTCGACGGGGATCGTCGCGCTCGTGCCGAGGCGTTCTTCCGCGCGGAGGTCGAGCGCGTGCACTGACGGCGCGGTGCCTGGTCGACGTCACGTGCGGGAAACACGGGCGCGGGATGATCGTCGTCATGACTCCAGCCGAGCCTGGGGACGCCGTCACGCCACAAGCGACCATCGGCCTCCCCGTCACCGTGTCCATCACCCGCCTCGTCGAACCCGCCCGCATCCCCGAGGTCACCCGCTGGGTCCAGTCGGGCGTGAACCTCGCGAACCGCTACCCGGGGTTCCTCGGGTCCGGATGGGTCCGCTCGCACGCGACCTCACGCGAGTGGCACATGCTCTACCGGTTCGCCGACCACACGACCCTGGCGACGTGGGAGAACTCGGACGACCGGCTCCGGTGGCTCGACGAGGGGCGCGACCTCGTCGTGGAGTCCCGGGTGGAGAAGCGCACGGGGATCGAGGGGTGGTTCGACGTGCCGCGCGATGCGCCGTCGGACAGCGCACCGCCCCGGTGGAAGCAGGCGGTGTCGATCTGGCTCGGGTTCTTCCCGGTGAACCTCGTGTTCACGCTGCTCGTGACCGCGTTCGTGCCGTTCTGGCCGACGTTCCCGACCGTGCCGAAGGTCCTGCTGACGACGCTCGTCCTCACGCCGGTCATGACGTTCTGGGTGCTGCCGTTCGTGACGCGGCTCATCCGTCCCTGGTTGCTCGCGCCGCGGCGCTGACGACCGCCCCGTGATCGGGTGCGGTCGCCAGCAGGTCCGCGACGTCGGCGAGCACCACCTCGACCCCGACCTCGGCCACGAACGACGGGTCGTGCTCGCAGCGCTCCGCGGTCCAGCCGACCTGGGTGACGTCGACGCCGCACACGGGGCAGTGCGTCGTGAAGCTCATCTCGACCCGGTGGCGCCCCCGGTCGAACGGCGCCGCGTTGACGACGTTGCCGAACCAGAAGATCCCGACCGTGCGGGTGCCGACCGCGACCGCGAGGTGCCGCGGCCCCGAGTCGTCGGCGACCATGACGTCCGCGATCGCGAGCGTCCCCGGGAGCTCCCCGAGGCCGAGCACCCCCGCGAGGTCGACGATCTGCCCGGGGCTGTCCGGACCCGCGATGTCGGTGGCCGAGCGCGCGATGGTGATCGCCGCCTCCCGGTCCGACTCGTCGCCGACGACGATGACGACGTCGCCCTGGGCCATGCGGGCGGCCGCCACCGCGGCGAAGCGTTCCTCGGGCCAACGGCGCCGGGGGTCCGTCGCGCCGGGGTGGACCGCGACGACCCGGCGCCCGGCGAGCGGTGCGCCGATCGCGTCCTCGATCCGGGCGACGGCGGCCGCGCGCTCGTCGTCGGACACGTGGACGACGGGATCGAGCACGACGGGTGCGGCACCGGCGAGCCCGGCGACCTCGAGCGCCCGGAGCACCTCGTGCTGGTAGTAGACGTAGCGGACCCAGCGCTCGAGGACCTCGGCGTCCTCGGTCGCGGTGCCGACGGTGTGTCGTGCGCCGAGGCGCAGCAGGAACGGATTGGAGTTCCGGCCGCCGCCGTGCACCTGGACGGCGAGGTCGAAGCGCCCGTGCAGTCGGGCGGTGAACGCGTCGACCTCGGCGGGGTCGGACTCCTGCCCGGCGACCTCGCGGACACCCGGCGCCACGGGGAGCACCTCGACGGCGTCGATCGACGAGGGCCGGTCGGCGAGCAGCGCGGCGGCCATGGGCGTGCCGAGGAGGGTGATGCGGGCCTCCGGGTACGCGGCGGCGAGCGCGTCGATCGCCGGCATGGCGAACAGCAGGTCCCCGAGTCCGCCGCCGCGCAGGACCGCGATCTCGCGGACGTCCTCGAACGCGGGCTGTGCTTGACCGATCGGGAACACCGGGCCTCCTCGTGGTGCGGCACGCCGAACGGCGCGCGGGTGCGTCCTCCTGTCTACCGGGAGGCGCTGGGTGGCGTTCCGCGCGCCGCGGTCACGTCGCCGCCGGGCGCCGCTTCCTGATCGAACCGCCCGATGCCGGTCGAACACCCGTGTTCCGCGGTTCGAACGGACGGGGCCGGTTCGAAGTGGCGCCGCGCGGTCAGGGCCGGAGGCCCGACACGAGCAGGTCGAGCAACCGCCCGACCTGCTCCTGGTCCTCCACGCCCGCGGTCGCGAGGAACACCCCGACCAGCGCGGCGGTGACGTCGTCGGCGGGGACCGCCGGGCGCAGGACGCCGAGGGCCGCCCCCGCGGCGAGGATCGTGGCGATCGCGGCGTTGACGCGCTCGCGGGTCCGGGCGCTCCCGACGGCATCGCGGAAGGCCCCGGCACGGAGGGTCTCGGCCATCCCGCGCTTCGTGACGACGAACGCGGCGTACCGGTCCATGAAGGTCCGCAGGGCGACGTCGGGCGTGTGGCGGGCGAGGAGTGGCTCGACGGTGGCGAGGACCGATGTGAGCTCGGTGTCGTAGACCGCGGCGACCAGGTCCTCGCGGGTCGGGAAGTGGCGGTAGAGCGTGCCGATCCCGACGCCGGCGGCGCGCGCGATCCCCTCGAGCGACGCGTCCTGGCCGGTGCCGGTGAAGGACACGCGTGCGACCTCGATGATCCTGGCGCGGTTGCGCGCGGCATCGGCGCGCGGACGACGCGCGGGCGGGGGAGCGGACGACAAGCGGAGGTACCTCCGGATCGGTGGTAGCGTCGCGGAGACCGGAGGAGCCTCCGTTTCCGACGACGACAGGAGCCATGATGGCAGACCACACGACGATCCCCGGAGGGACGGCGACGCTCGCCGGGCGCGCGATCGCTCGCATCGGGTACGGCGCGATGGCGCTCGAACGGTTCGACGACGACCGGGAGGCCGGGGCAGCGTTCCTCCGTCACGCCGTCGAGCTCGGGGTGGACCACATCGACACTGCCGAGTTCTACGGCGACGGGGTCGCGAACGACGTCATCCGTCGGGCGATCGGGTCCTCGGACGCCGTGGCGGTCGTCAGCAAGGTGGGAGCGGTCCGCGTCGACGCGCCGATCCCGCTCGTGCTGGCGCAGCGACCGGAGGAACTCCGTGCGCAGGTCGAGGCGAACCTCCGCACGCTCGGACGCGATCCACTCGACGTCGTCAACCTCCGCCGCCCCGAGATCGGCCCCGGTCTCACCGTGCCGGACGAGGACCTCGTCGACCTCGACGACCAGCTGGCCGAGATGACCGCGATGCGCGACGAGGGGCTGATCGGCGGGATCGGGCTCAGCGCGGTGCGGATCGAGAGCCTCCGGCGGGCGCTCCCGGTCGGCGTGGTCTGCGTGCAGAACGCGTACTCCCTCGTCGCCCGCGAGTTCGAGGCGATGCTCACACTCTGCGTCGCCGAGGACATCGCCTGGGTGCCGTTCTTCCCGCTCGGCAGCGGGTTCCCCGGTCTGCCGAAGGTGACGGACGAACCCGCGGTGCAGCGGATCGCGGCCGAGCTGGGGGCCTCCCCGGCGCAGGTCGGCCTGGCCTGGCTGCTCGGGCACGCGCCGAACACGCTGCTGATCCCCGGAACGGCGAACGCCGACCACCTCGCGGAGAACCTGGCGGCGGGCGCGGTGGAGCTCACGGCCGAGCAGACCGCTGCCCTCGATGCGCTGGCGCCAGCGGCCGGCGCGCAGCGCTGACCGGACTCACGGGCGCGCGGCCGCACCGTGCGCGGGTGGACTCCCGCGCTCAGGGCGCGTCGAACAGCCGATCCAGACCGCCCTCGTCGTCCGCGAGGGCGAGGACCTCGTCACCCTCGTGCAGGACGGTGTCCCGCCGCAGCCGGATGAGCCGACCCTGCCGACGCACGACGCTGATCCAGCCGTCCTCGCCGTCGAGGACCTCGTCGACGCGGCGACCGTCCGCCTCGGACCCGTGCTGGACGACATGGCGGTGCAGTCCCTCCGGTTCCGCCGTCAGACGCATGCCGACCGCGAAGGGCTCCGGCTCGCGCACCCGCATCGGGATGTGGAAGCGCCGGGCGAAGAACGGGACGAGACCGCCCTGCAGCACCACCGAGCACACCACCACGACGAAGATGATGCCGAACAGCCGATCCGCGTGTGCCACGCCCGAGGCGAGGATCGAGAGTCCGAGCAGGATCGGCACGGCCCCCTTGAGTCCCGCCCACAGCACGAATGCGCGCTCACCCCACCGCAGGCGCAGGGGGATGCTCAGCGCACCGACGAACAGCGGCCGGACGACGAGGATCAACAGGGCCGCGATGAGGAGCCCCGGCAGGAGGACATCGGGTCGGACGACCGCGGCCACGTCGGTGCTCAGGCCGAGCAGGGTGAACACGACGATCTCCGCCAGGTTCGAGAATCCCGAGCTGAACCGGTCGATCTCGCGCTTGAACGGCGCGCGGACGTCGCCGATCAGGATGCCGGCGAGGAACACGGCGAGGAACCCGGACCCGTGCAGGAGCGTGCCCACCGCGTAGAGCACGACCGCGAATGCGAGTGTCCAGATCGAGTGCAACGCCTCGTTCGGCAACGCGAGGCGCTGCAGGGCCCACCGGAGCGTCAGGCCGCCGAGGACGCCCACGGCCGTGCCGATCAGGAGTTGCAGCACGAACGTCAGGAGGCCCTGGGTCACCGCGTCGAGGCCGGCACCGGTCGCGGCGAGCAGGCTGACCATCAGCGCGATGCCGACCGGGTCGTTCGCGCCGGACTCACCCTCGAGGATCGTGCCGGACCGGCCCGAGATCTCGCGCTTGCCGAGCACGGAGAACACGACCGCGGGATCGGTGGGGGCGAGTGCGGCCCCGAGCAGCAACGACTGCTGCCACGGGAGCTCGAGCAGGAGGTGTCCAGCGAGCGCGACCCCCGCCGCGGTCACGGCGGTCCCCGCGACCCCGAGCCAGGTGATGGGGCCGAGCGAGTTCCGGAACCGGGACCAGCCGATGTGCATGCCGCCGTCGAAGAGGATGAAGACCAGCGCGACGCTGACGACGTGTTCGTCGAGCACGCGCGGAACGGTCTCGAGCACGGGGAAGAAGGACGACGCCGCGACCGCGGCGATGAGGAACAGCGCGGGCGACGGGACGCGGATGAGGGTGCTGAGGCGACTCGAGACGACGGCCGCGACCGCGGCGAGTCCGGCGAGCCCGACCGCCAGGGTGAACGCGTCGTCCGCGCTCACGGGCAGCGCTCGGCTCGTGGGGCGAGTGACATGGGATCTCCTCGGGAGGGTCGGTCGACGGATCGCCGACCAGTCTTCCCGGCACACCTCACGCGAACGCTCGTTCACCGTACTCCTCGCCCGCGCACCCGCCGGATGCGGACTCCAGGGCGGGCCGTGGTCGGGGGACAGGCGAGCCGAAGGGGGGCCGCGATCGCGGACAGTCCCGGGACGGAGGAGCAGTGTGGGTACGTGCGGACCGACGCCCGCGCGCGTCGACGATGACGGAACGCCCATGACCGTGCCTTCGGCCGGTCGTCCCCCTGACAGAGGAGCACCCTTGGCCCTGGACACCGTGATCGCCCCCTCCGAGCCCACCGTCGAGGACAGCCTCGCGCCCCGCGTGATCGAGGTGACGAACCCGCGCGACGGCAGCACCGCCTCCCGGGTCGAGGTCGCGAGCCCGGCGGAGATCGAGCAGGCGGTCGTGCGGGCGCGGACGGCGTTCGCGACCTGGTCCCGCACGGCTCCGGGGCAGCGTGGCGCGGTCCTCAAGGCCGCAGCGCTGCACCTGCAGGAGCGTGCCGAGGAACTCGCGGCGCTCAACACCCGCGAGACCGGCAAGGTCCCCGGCGACGCCCTCGGCGGGGTGCAGGCCGGCATCGACACGCTGATCCAGTACGCGGAGCTCGGCCCGCTGCACCGCGGCGAGGTCCTGCGGGGCTCGTTCGGCGCGACGGACACCGCCAAGCCGCACCCCCGCGGCGTGGTCCTCGCGCTGACGCCCTGGAACGACCCGGTCGCCGTCGCGTGCGGGATCCTCGGTGCCGCGATCGTCTCCGGCGACACCGTCGTGCACAAGGGGAGCGAGCGCTGCCCGGCCACGGCGGCCCTCCTCAACGAGATCCTGGCCGAGGCGCTGCCCGAGGGCGTCCTCGTCGGCATCACGGGTGACGCCGCGACGGGCGAGGCGCTGCTCGCCGAGCCCGGCATCGACGTCTACGCGCACGTCGGCTCGACCGCGACGGGTGACGTCCTCGCCGAGATGGCCCTGCGCACCCGTGCCCACGTCATCCGCGAGAACGGCGGGAACGACGCGCTCGTGGTCGACGCCGACGTCGACCCGGCGTGGGCCGCCGGTCAGGCCGCGCTCGGCGCGTTCGCCAACACCGGCCAGATCTGCACGAGCGTCGAGCGCGTGTACGTCCTCCGCGAGGTCGCGGACGCGTTCGTCACCGCGCTCGTCGCCGAGGCCGAGGCGAAGACCGCCGCCGACGCCGACGGCTACGGCCCCCTGGTCGACGAGCGGATGCGCAACGTGGTCCAGTCGCACGTCGACGACGCGGTCGCCAAGGGCGCCCGGGTCCTCACGGGCGGCAGCATCCCCGACGGCGCCGGCACGTTCTACCCCGCGACGGTGCTCGTCGACTGCACGCCCGACATGCTCGTCATGCACGAGGAGACCTTCGGCCCGATCGCGCCCGTGCAGGTCGTCGACGACTTCGACGAGGCACTGCGCCTCGCCGCCGACGACCGCTACGGCCTGGCCGCGACGGTCCTGACGAACGACATGGAGCACGCGCTCCGCGCCGGCGACGAGCTCCCGGTCGGCACCGTCAAGGTGAACGCCGTGTTCGGAGGCGCTCCGGGCGGCAGCGCCCAGCCGCGCGGTGCGTCGGGTGCCGGCTTCGGGTACGGCCCGCACCTGCTCGACGAGATGACGACGACCACGGTCGTGCACCTCGAATCGGCGCCGCGCCGGAGCGACCGGTGAGTGGGGACCTCCGCGTCGTCCGGGAGGTCGTGGACCGCACCCGGGACCGGCGACCGCTCGTCGTCGTGGTCGGGGACGTCATCCTCGACCGCTGGAGCGTCGGTGAGGCCGAGCGGGTGAGCCGGGAGGCCCCGGCGCCCGTCGTGCGCGTCACCGAGGTCATCGACGTGCCCGGTGGTGCCGCGAACACCGCCGTGAACGCGCGGGCGCTCGGCGCGGAGGTCCGCATGGTCGGCCTGATCGGCGACGACGAGGCCGGGAGGATCCTCCGCGCCCGGCTGGCGGCCGACGCTGTCGACGTGTCCGGTCTGGTGCCCGTCTCGCACGGCGTCACGACCTCGAAGGCCCGGGTCGTCGGCGGCGACCGGATCCTCGTCCGCGTCGACGAGATCGCCGATCCCCCGACCGAGCAGGACACGATCGCCCTCGCCCGGGCCGTGACCGCCGGCATCCGCGGTGCCGACGCGGTCGTGGTGTGCGACTACGGGCTCGGGACGACCCCGGAGGCCGTGGTCCCCGCGGTGCTGCGCGACCGTCCGGCCGCCGTGGTCGTCGACGCGCACGACCTCGGCCGCTGGCACGACCTGCACCCCGACCTCGTGACGCCGAACTGTGGCGAGGCCGAGCAGCTCCTCGGCCGTTCCCTCGGGCAGGGGTCCGCACGCCCCGCGGTCGTCGAGGGCCTCCGCGACGCCGTCCTCGCCGCGAGCGGTGCCCGGAACGCCATCGTCACGCTCGACAAGGACGGCACCGTGCTGCTGCCCGGCGACACCGCCGCTGACACCACCCCGGTCCGCACCCGCGCGACGCCGGCGTCCGAGCAGCAGGCGTCCGGCGCCGGCGACACGTTCTGTGCGGCCGTGTCCGTCGCGCTCGCCACGGGGACGCCCCTCGCCGACGCCGCCCGGTTCGCCCAGGCCGCCGCCGACGTCGTCGTCCGCGAGGCCGGCACCTCGATCTGCACCGCCGAGGCCCTGGTCGCCTCGGTCTCCGCCCCGGCCGACACGATCGTCGACCACGACGACCTGGCCGACGCCGTCGCCGCCGCCCGGGCCGCGGGCCGCCGCGTCGTGTTCACGAACGGCTGCTTCGACGTCGTGCACCGCGGTCACACCTCGTACCTGCGGCAGGCCCGTGAGCTCGGCGACCTGCTCGTCGTCGCGGTGAACGACGACGACTCGGTCCGCCGGCTCAAGGGGCCGGAGCGGCCGATCAACACGGCGGAGGACCGTGCGGGCGTCCTCGCGGCCCTCGCGTCGGTCGACCTGGTCACCGTGTTCCCGACCGACACCCCCGTGCCGCTCATCGAGCGCTTGCAGCCCGACGTCTACGTCAAGGGCGGCGACTACTCGCCCGAGATGCTCACCGAGACCGAGGTCGTCCGTGCCTACGGTGGCGAGGTCGTCATGGTCGACTACGTCGCCGAGCATTCGACGACCGACGTCGTCCGCCGCATCCGCGAGTCCGCGCGAGCGGCCGCCGAGCGCGCCGCGGCCGAGACGGTCACCGACGCGGACGACGCCACCACGGCGACGGAGGCGACCCCGTGACGGCCGCACGCTGGTCGGGCGAGTGGGGACGGGCCTCCCGGCCGGCACCGGAGCCCGTGGTCGACGTGCTCGTGCCGACCGCCGGACGGGTCACCGAGCTCGCCACGACGCTCGCCGGGCTCGCCGGGCAGGACGAGCCGACGTTCCGGCTCGTCCTCAGCGACCAGTCGGTCGACGGTGCGCCGCTCGCCGACCCGAGCGTGCAGGCGATGCTCCGCGTCCTGGAGGCCCAGGGCCGCCAGCCGCTCGTCCTGCGGCACCCCGAGCGGCACGGGCTCGCCGAGCACCGGCAGTTCCTGCTCGAGCACGCGACCGCGCCGTACGTGCTGTTCCTCGACGACGACGTGTGGCTCGAGCGCGACTCGATCGCCCGCATGCTCGACGCGATCCGGCAGCTCGGCTGCGGGTTCGTCGGGTCCGCGGTGCAGGGGCTGTCGTACCTCGACGACCGGCGACCGCACCAGCAGACGACGTTCGAGCGGTGGGACGGGCCCGTCGTGCCGGAGGTCATCCGGCGCGGCACGCCCGGCCACGACCGGTGGCAGCTCCACAACGCCGCGAACCTCGCCCACATCGCCGCGGACCTCGACGTCCCGCACGGCGGATGGGTGCCCTACCGGGTCGCGTGGGTGGGCGCGTGCGTGCTGTACGACCGCGCGGTGCTCCTCGACGCGGGCGGGTTCGACTTCTGGCGGGAACTCCCGACGGGCCACGCGGGCGAGGACGTCGTCGCGCAGTGGCGCGTGATGGAGCGCGCGGGCGGCGTCGGCATCGTGCCGTCGGGCGCCGTGCACCTCGAGTCCCCGACGACCGTGACGGACCGGTCGGTCGACGCGCCGGACGTCCTCCTCCCTCCGATCGACGCCGAGCAGGCGCTCGGTGTCGGACGACGGGAGCCCTGAGCCGCACCCGGTCCCTCCCGGGTGACGAACGGGTGGTCGTCCGACCATCCGGTGGAACGAACGACGAGGAGAACCCCATGGCAACGCCGAACCCGATCCAGATCCAGAAGTTCCTGAGCGGGATCGACTACCCCGCCTCGAAGGACACCATCGTCTCGACGGCCGAGAAGGAGGGCGCCGACGACGACGTGCTCAACGCGCTCAAGCAGATCCCGGACCAGGAGTACGACGCGCCGACCGCCGTGTCGAGCGCGGTGTCGGACGTCGACTGAGGCCGGTCCGCTCCGCGAGGGTGCACGACGCGCCGCTGCCGCTCATGGCGTGCGGCGGGTCGTGCACCCTCGTCGTGTCGGTGGTGGCGGGCCGTGCACCCTCGTCGCGCCGTGGTCGTCGGGCGCAGTACCGTCGGACCCATGGACCGGACCGACGACCGCACCGAGGAGCTCGCGGAGCGCCTCCGGGCGGCGATCGGGACCCTCGTCCGCATCGGTCGGGGTCGCGCCGACACGCTCTCGCCGGCCCACGCGGCCACCCTGGGTCACCTCGACCGTGAGGGTCCGATGACGACGGCCGACCTGGCGCGGCGCCGCGGCGTCCGCCACCAGGGCCAGAGCCGTACCGTCATCGAACTGGAGGCCCTGGGTCACGTCGCGCGCACCGCCAGCGCGACCGATGCGCGTGCGTCGGTCATCGGCATCACGGAAGCCGGACGGCTCGCGCTCACCGCGGACCGTCGGGCACGGACGTCGTGGATGGCGCGGGCGATCGACGCCGAGCTCGACCCGGACGAGCGGGCTGCGCTCGAGCGGATGCCCGAACTCCTCGCCCGCATCGCGCAGCACACCGACGGCTGACCTGCACCGCCCGCCTCCCCTCTGCGAGATCGCAGTCGTCGCCGCTTGGACGGTTGCCAGAACGGCGACGACTGCGATCTCCCGGGAGGAAGGTGTACAACATGGTTGTACACTTGACCGACGCCAACGACCAGGAGGACCCATGCGGCTCACGAAGTACAACCATGCGACCGTCGTGCTCGAGCAGGACGACGTGACGATCGTCATCGATCCCGGGACGTTCACGCCCGAGTCCGCCGAGCTCGTGCGTGGCGCGACGGCGGTGCTCGTCACGCACGAGCACTTCGACCACCTCGACACCGACGCCCTCCGCGCCGGGCTCGACGCCGCCCCGGAGCTCCGCGCCTACGTGCCCGAGGGTGTCGCGGACCAGATCGGCGGCGACCACGACGGCCGGGTCGTGACGGTCGGCGCGGGCGACACGTTCACCGTGGGCACCGTCGAGGTGCGGGTGTTCGGCGAGACCCACGCCGTCATCCACCCGGACATCCCGACGATCCCGAACGTCGGGTACCTCGTCGACGGCATCGTCTTCCACCCGGGCGACGCCTACCTCGTGCCCGGGGTCGCCGTGCCGACGCTGCTCATGCCGACGAGCGGCCCGTGGTCGCACATGCGGGAGGCCGTCGACTACGTCCGCGAGGTCCGTCCCGAGCGCGCCATCCAGATCCACGAGCTGCTCCTCAGCGAGCCCGGGCAGCAGTCGACCGTGCAGTTCCTCGGTGAGGACGGCCTCGGCGGCGTGCCGATGTCGATCCTCCCGGTCGGCAAGTCGGTCGAACTCTGACCGGGGGACGACGAGCCTGAGGACACTGACGACGGGGACGACGGTCGAGGAGTTGGCTCGGAGCATGACCGACGACCCCACGACCGCCGTCCTCTTCGACATCGACGGCACGCTCGCCGACTCGAACTACCCCCACGTGGACGCCTGGTGGCGTGCCTTCCACGCAGCGGGGCAGCCCGTCGACGCCTGGCGCATCCACCGCTGCATCGGCATGGACTCGTCGAGCCTCCTCGAAGAGCTCGTGGGCTCCGCGGACTCGGACGTCGCGAAGCAGGCGAAGGAGTTCCACACGGCGTACTACCGGGAGCACTTCCAGGAGCTGCACATCCTGCCCGGCGTGCACGACCTGCTCGAGGAGGTCGCCCGCCGCGGCCACAAGGTCGTCCTCGCGACGAGCGCGCCCGAGGCCGAGCTCGCCATCCTCCGCGAGCTCCTGCAGATCGAGGACACGATCGAGGTCGTGACGAGCGGCGGTGACGTCGAGCAGGCGAAGCCGGACCCCGGGATCATCCAGCTCGCGCTCGAGCGCTCCGGGGCCGATCCCGACCACGCGATCATGGTCGGTGACTCCAAGTGGGACGTCATCGCCGCGGGCCGTGCCGGCGTCGCCGCGATCGGCGTGCTGTCCGGCGGCATCTCCGAGGCGGAGCTCCGTGAGGCCGGGGCCGTGGCCGTGTTCGACGATCCGGCCGCGATCCTCGCCGGGATCGACGACAGCCCCATCGGACAGCTGGGGGCGTGACGACGTGACCGACGTCGACGCAACGCCGTACCCGGACGACCAGGACCCCATCGACGGGACCTCCCTCGCGGGACGCGCGGACCGCATCCTCGACCCGGGCGCTGATGACGTCGCCGTGACCCGGTCGGAGGAGCGGCTCGTCGTGCGCACGGAGGCCGTGCCGGTGCGCCGTGTGCGGATCCGCAAGGTGATCGTGTCCGAGGAGCGGACCGTCACCGTCACCGTGCGGCGTGAAGAACTCCGTGTGGAGGAGGAGCCGCTCGACGGGACCGACGTCGTCGACCGGGCACGGTCCTCCCGATCGGCTCGGCCGACGCACTCGAGCTGGTGTTGCACGAGGAGCAGGTGGAGGTCGTCACCCGCGTCGTCCCCGTGGAGCGCGTGCGCGTGGTCACGGACGTGGTGACCGAGCAGCGGTCACTCACCGAGACCGTCGGGCACGAGGAGGTCGACGTCGTCGACGAGGACCTGACCGACCGGCACTGAGCGGCGTGCGGGTCGGGAGGGCCGCCCGCACCTGCGAGGATGGTCCGTCGTGATCACCATCGAACGCGTCGCGTGGGAGGACCCGCGGGCCGTCGCGCTCCGCGCCGCCATGGACGACGACATGCACGCCCGGTACGGGGTCGGCGACGGCACCGAGGACCCGGCGCGCGCCGCCGAGCGGGAGCGTGCCCTCCACGTCGACCCAGAGACGGTCGTCACGGCGATCCTCGCGGTCGACGAGCGCGGCGAGGCCGTCGGGCACATCGCGGTGCGGTGGCTCGGGGACGAGCTCGAGCTCAAGCGCTTGATCGTGCTCGCGGCGGCGCGCGGGCAGGGTGCCGCCACGGCCCTCCTGGCCGAGTCGGAGGCCGTGGGGCGCGAGGTCGGCGCACACCGGCTCGTCCTGCAGACCGGTGACAAGCAGCCCGAGGCCGTCGCCCTGTACGACAAGACCGGCTGGCGTCGGATCCCGATCTACTGGGGTCCGTACGCGCGCACGATGCCGTTCTCGATCTGCTTCGACAAGCAGCTGGACTGAGGACGGCCATGCCCCAGAAGATCATCCTCGACTGCGACCCGGGCCACGACGACGCCGTGGCGATCCTGCTCGCCCACGGCAGCCCCGAGATCGAGCTCCTCGCCGTGACCACCGTCGTCGGCAACCAGACGCTCGCCAAGGTGACGCGGAACGCGCTCGCCGTCGCACGGATCGCCGGGATCACCGACGTGCCGTTCGCGGCGGGCGCGGACCGGCCGCTCGTCCGGACCATCGAGCACGCCGCCGACATCCACGGGGAGTCCGGGCTCGACGGGCCCGTCCTCCCCGAACCGTCGATCGAGCTCGACCCCCGGCACGCCGTCGACCTCATCATCGACACCGTCATGGCGCACGAGCCGGGCACGATCACGCTCGTGCCGGTCGGTGGTCTGACGAACATCGCGCTCGCCGTCCGCAAGGAGCCGCGGATCGTCGAGCGGGTCCAGCGGGTCGTCCTCATGGGCGGCGGCGTCCACGTCGGCAACATGACCCCCGTCGCCGAGTTCAACATCGCGATCGACCCCGAGGCCGCGCAGATCGTGTTCACGGCGGGCTGGGACGTCGTCATGGTCGGGCTGGACCTCACCCACCAGGCGCTCGCGACCCCCGACGTCGTCGCGCGCATCGCGGCACTCGGCACCGGGCCGGCACGGTTCGTCGACGAGCTCATGGGGTTCTTCGCCGACGCGTACCGCGACGTGCAGGGGTTCGACGCCCCGCCCGTGCACGACCCCTGCGCGGTCGCCCACGTCATCGACCCGACGATCGTCCGGGCCGTGCGGATGCCCATCGCCGTCGAGACCACCGGCACCCTGACCACCGGCATGACCGTCGCCGACCTGCGAGCGCCCGCGCCCGAGGACTGCCGGACCTCCGCCGCGCTCGAGCTCGACCGCGACCGGTTCTGGGACCTCGTCGTCGACGCACTCGAGCGGATCGGCGAGGGCGGCGTGGGGGACGCGGACCCGGTCGCCGTCGCCGACGGGATCGACGCGTGACGGGCCTCCCGGCCGACGGGGCGGACACGGTCGGCACCGCTGCTCCGGATCGGGACGTCCTGGAGGCCCGCGGCCGCGTCGTCGTGGTCGGCTCGCTCAACGCGGACCTGGTCGTCCGGACCGCGCGGTTCCCCCGCGCGGGCGAGACCCTCCACGGCGAGGACCTGCGGATCCTGCCCGGCGGCAAGAGCGCCAACCAGGCCGTCGCGGCCGGTCGGCTCGGCGGCGACGTCGCCCTCGTCGGCGCCGTGGGCGACGACGCGAACGGCCAGCTCCTGCGCGGTGCCGTGGCCGACGCCGGCGTGGACGTCGCCGGCGTGCGCGTGCTCGAGGGCAGCGCGACCGGCACCGCGGTCATCACCGTGGACGCCGCCGGCGAGAACACCATCGTCGTCTCGCCCGGGGCGAACGGGCGGCTGTCCGCCGCCGACGTCGACGCCGCCGACGGTGTGTTCGCGGGCGCGGCCGTGCTCGGACTCTGCCTCGAGGTCGAGATGGAGGTCGTGCTCGCCGCCGCGCGCCGTGCCCGCGACGCCGGGACCACCGTCGTGACGAACCTGTCGCCGTTCGGGCCCGTGCCCGAGGAACTCCTCGCGCTGACCGACGTGCTGCTCGTCAACGAGCACGAGGCCGCGCAGCTCGTGACGCCAGCGGGAGGCACCGCGGCGGACGCGGGGGCGGACGACGGCGCGGCGGACGGCGGTGCGGAGGACGTCGGGCGGCTCGCGGGCCTCCTGGCCGATCGCGGGGTCGACCGCGCGGTCGTGACCACCGGGAGTGCCGGGTGCGTCGTGCTCGACCGCGGCGCGGAACCCGTCCGCGTTCCGTCCGTCCGCGTCGACCCCGTCGACACGACGGGCTGTGGCGACGCGTTCACCGGCGCACTGGCGATGCGGCTCGCGGCCGGAGACGACCTCGTGACCGCTGCTCGGTTCGCGGTCGTGGTCGGCGCGTTCGCCGCCACCCGGCTCGGCGCGCAGTCGTCCTACCCGACACCGGAGGAGCTCGACACGTTCCTGGCCGACCACGCCTGAGACCGCGTTGTCCCCCGGGCGCTCAGGCGACCCCAGCCGGTTCGCGTAGACGAGCGGCATGACATCCAGGTTCCGAGGACAGGTCGTCGTGGTCACCGGGGCGTCGAGCGGCATCGGCCGCGCGACCGCCCACGCCTTCGCCGAGGCCGGCGCACACGTCGTGCTCGCCGCCCGGGGACGCGAGAGCCTGGAGGCCGCGGCCGAGGAGTGCCGGGCCCGCGGAGCCGAGGCGCTCGCCGTGCCCACCGACGTGTCCGACGCCGAGCAGGTCCGGGCGCTCGTCGCGGCGACCATCGCCCGGTTCGGACACATCGACGTGTTCGTCGGGAACGCCGCGCTGTTCGCGTACGGATTGTTCGAGCAGGTGCCGGACGACGCGTTCCGCCGGGTGGTCGAGACGAACCTGTTCGGGCACGTCAACGGGATCCGGGCCGTGCTCCCGCACTTCCGGGAACGCGGTCGCGGGACCTACGTGCTCGTCGGGTCGATCCAGTCGCTCCTGTCCGCGCCCTACCAGTCGGCGTACGTGACGAGCAAGCACGCGGCGCTCGGCCTGGCGGACGTCCTCGGCGACGAGTTCCGCGGGACGGACATCCACTTCCCGGCCGTCCTGCCCTCGACGATCGACACGCCGATCTACCAGCACGGCGCGAACTACACGAACCAGAACTCGTACCCCATGCCGCCGGTCATCAGTCCGCAGCGCGTGGCCAAGGCGATCATGCGTGCCGTCGTGCACCCGAAGCGGAACACGTACGTCGGGCTCGCGCAGGCCGCCCTCGTGCCGCTCGAGTTCGCGCTGCCGCCGCTGTTCCACGCCATCACCCGCCCCGCCGTCGAGATCTTCGCGCTCCGCGGGCACGCGGCACCGAGCGACGGCAACCTCTACGGTCCCGACGACGCGTCGAACGCGACCGACGGCGGGTGGCGCGCGAGTGCCCGGCGGAAGTGGGTGCCCGTCGTGCTCGGCGCCGCTGCCGTCGGGGTCGTCGCGCTCGCGGGCGGTCGTTCGCGGCGCTGACCGCGGGGCCCCGCCTGGTTCGACGCTGGTAGACCCTGACCCCCGGAATGGGGGATCATGACGATCGTTCATGTACCCGTACTGTTCGGAATGTTCTCGCTGGGACGCGCGGGGCTTCAAGGACGCGTCCGGCGATCGGGGTTCTGCCTTTGGGGGCATCCATGCGTGCGTTCGAGTCGTTGTCTGTTCGGGGTCGGATCGGCGCAGCGCTGGCGGTGCTCATCGCGTTGATCGCGGCGCTGTTGGTGGCGGTGACGCCCCCGGCTCCGGCACACGCGGATGCGACGGACACGGGGACTGGTGGTCGGTTCGTGGCGGCGTCGGGCCGGATCTTGGACACGCGGAGCGGGACGGGTGGGTACTCGACGGCGATGCCGGCGGGTGGGTACCGGTCGATCCAGGTGGGTGGCAAGGCGGGTGTGCCGACGTCTGGGGTGGGTGCGGTCGTGGTGAACGTCACGGCGGTGAACATGACCCAGCAGGGTGAGGTGCGTGGCCGGCCGGATGGTTCGACGGCGTCGGCGCTGATGCTCGTCTTCGATGGCGGTGGGTTGGGGACGACGTCGAACACGGCGACGATCGCGGTCGGTGACGACGGGACGATTCAGGTCGCATCGGACGTGGTGACGGATCTCGTGATCGACGTGCAGGGCTACTACACGGCGAACGATGACGGGACGGCGGCGGGCGGGTTCGTTTCGGTGCCGGGCACGCGGATCGTGGATTCTCGGAACGGCACGGGGGTGTCGAAGGCGCAGATCGCGGCGGGCAGTTCGGTGACGTTCCAGGTGACGGGCAACGGTGGTGTGCCGGCGGGTGCGTCGGCGGTCGTTGCGAACTTCATCGTGATCCCGGCGGCGAACGGCGGGTACATCACGCCGTATCCGGCGGGGACGAGCAAGCCGCAGCGGTCGTTGCAGTACGCGGCGGGTGTGCCGACGTCGCTGACGGCGCAGGTGGCGTTGAGCAGTGATGGCAAGTTGATCGTCGCGGATGATGTGAACGCGATCGATCTCGCGGTGGACGTGCAGGGGTACTTCACCGCGACGAACGGCGGTGGGAGCGTGTTCACGCCCGCCGCAGGCACGGTCTACGACACGCGGATCAGCCCGAACACCGCACTGGCGGGGCAGGAGACGCGCGCCATCCCGGTGTCGGGGCAGGCGGGTGTTCCGGCGGTCGGTTCGGGCGTCACCGCGGTCGCGTTGACGCTGACGGCGTTGCATGCCGCGAACAGCGGTGGGAACGCGACTGTGTACGCAGACGGCGCTGCGAAGCCGGCCACCACGTCGATCAGCTTCGCCGGTAATTCCATCCGGACGAACACCGTGATCGTGGCGGTCGGGTCGAACGGCAAGATCGATCTCGGCAACTACAGCTCGGACAGCACGGATTACGTGCTCGAGCTGCAGGGCTGGTACAACGCCTTGCCGACCGGGCCGAGCAAGACGGGCTTGACGGGTAAGCGGCCTTCGGCGACGAATCTGAGCTTCCCGATCGACGACCAGACGAGCGCCCAGGTCGACGTCGGCACCGGCAACCTCCTCATCGCGAACAAGTCATTGATCCTGCCCGGTGTGAAGGCGCCGACCAGCATCGGGGCGGCGTACAACTCCCGCGGCTGGCAGAGCGCGAGCAGTGTCAGCATCGACGCGAACCGGTGGGAGTACGCACTCGACGGCGCCGGGTCGCTCTCGGCCGGCAGCACCGGCGTCATCTACACCGGCGCCGACGGCTCCACATGGCAGTTCACGGCCAACAGCGACGGTACCTACACCTCCGTGGCGGGCCTGCAGGCCACTTTGGTGAAGACTTCCACCGAGTACAAGCTGACGTTCTGGACGTCGGCGCAGGTGGACCACTTCAACCTCAACGGGCAGCCCACGAGCGTCGTTGACAGCAACGGCAACACCGTGAAGATGACCTACAACGGTGCGACGCTCACCGGTGTCGTCACCAGCGCCGGGCCGAGCCTCGCACGTACCGCCGCCGTGTCCTACAGCAACGGCACCACGACGTTCACTCAGACCAACGGTTCCGCCACCCGCTCCTTGCACTACAGCAAGGACGGCAACGGGAACATCACCAGCTACACCGACGCCGACGGCGCCGTCACCAGCTTCGGCTACACCGGTCAGGACCTGACCTCGATCACGGCGCCGACCGGGGCGGTGACGACGATCACGTACGACAGCTCCGACCGCGTCACCGAGGTCGACCAGCAGAACACCTCGGCCGGTTCGCCCGGTACGTCGACGACGCGGCTGACGTACCCGTCGAGCTCGCAGACGCTGGTCGCCGGTCCGGACACGGACGCGACGCAAGCGGTGTCCGCGGTGCCGCACACGACCTACACCGTGGACAGCACCAACCACCTCGTCACGACCGCGGTTGACGCGGCGGGCCGCAGCCGCTCCGCGCAGTACAGCTCCGCGAACATGGCGCCGACGAGCTCCACGGTCGGCACCGGCTCAGGCGCGGGCACCAGTAACTACCAGTACAACGCCAACAGCGGGCAGTCGCTGACGCAGGCGCAGTCGCCCGGCGGCTCGTCGAGCTCCGCGACCTACCACAACACCGGCGCGACCGCCTACCTCCCGGACACGGTCACGGACGGCGCGGGGAACACGCAGAACCTCACGTACGACGGCCAGGGCAACATCAAGACCAGCAGCTCCGGTAGCGGCAGCGATGCGGCGACCGCCACGCTGACCTACAACAGCAACGGCACGGTCGCGACCGCCCTCGCACCCGGGAACGGCTCGAACACCACGAAGTACGGGTACACCAAGCCGGACGGGACGACCGACAACCAGCTCACCACCATCACCCCCGTCACGGGCGTCGGCCTCGGCACGAAGACGTACACCTACGACGCGTACGGTCGCCTCGCGACCGCAAGCGACGGTGCCACCGGCAGCAACGGCACCGCCCGCACCCAGACGTACACGTACGACAACGACGACCGGCTCCTGAGCACCGCCTACTCGGACAGCACCCCGACCGTGACCAACCGCTACGACGGGAACGGCAACCTCCTCACCGTCACTGCGCAGTCCGGCACCCAGACCAACACCTGGGACCAGCTGAACCACATGCTGCGGACGGTGAACACCGCCGGCGGCGGAGCCGAGAACTACAGCTACGACAAGGCCGGCAACGAACTCACCTCGAGCGACTCGTTCGGCACCTACGCGAACACGTTCGACGCGTCCGGCGTGCTCACCAAGACGACCTACCCCGCCAACGGCGGCACGCAGGCGATCAACTACAAGACCGACCCGGAGGGACGCCGCACCGACACCTGGCTGAACGCCAACGCGGACAACAGCACCTGGGGGGTGCACCAGCAGCAGGTCTACGACACCTCTGGTCGCGTCAGCGAGATCAAGGTCTACACGGGCACCGGGAACAGCGACAACAACCTCATCGAGGACACCCAGTACTGCTACAACTCCGCTACCGACACCAGCTCCTGCTCCACCGCGACCGGTACGGACAACGCGAAGCTGCAGTGGACGAAGGACCTCACCGACCCCGGTCAGCTGACCAAGTACAAGTACGACACCGCGGGTCGACTGCTCTCCGCGACCGAGTCCGGTGGCAGCAACGGCAACCTGACGAACACCTACACCTACGACAGCCGCGGCAACCGGCTCTCCGATGTGCACAGCGGTGACAACACCGACTCCCAGCACCAGACCTTCAACGCCGCGAACGAGACGACGAACACCGGGTGGACGTACGACGGCGCGGGGAACCGCACCGCCACCGACTCGGGTACGTACACGTACAACGCGGCCGAGCAGATGACGCAGAGCGACTTCCGCGCCACCACGACCACGTACACCTACGGCGGGTCCGACCAGAACGAGCTCCTGTCGGAGGCCACCGCCGGCGGTGACACGGCCAGCATCACCTACGGCAGGACCGATCCGCAGGGCCAGCCGGAGATCACCCAGTACGCCAAGGATTACGGCTCCGGCCACGTGTTCTCCGACCCCGTCACGGGTCAGCCGCTGCTGCTGACCAGTTCCCGTGGATCGAACAGCCTGTACCTCTACGACGGGCTCGGGAACCCCACCGCCGTGATCGCGTCCGACCCCAACAGCATCACTCCCGCGGCGTACTCGTACGACCCGTACGGGCTGTACAACCTCACCAGCAGCGAGGCGGGTGCGCCAGAGGTGTACGAGAACCCGTATACGTTCAAGGGTGGCATCACCGACGACACCACTGGCCTGACGAAGTTCGGCGCCCGCTGGTACGACGACTACTACGGCACCTGGACCCAGGAAGACACCCTCGACCAGCCCCTCGACCCGAGCAACGCCAACCGGTACGCATACGCCGGCGACGACCCCATCAATGGGACAGACCCGACCGGAGCAGCCGGCATCCCCATGAGTGGCTGCACGGCAAGTCTGCTGGGCCTAGGATTCGGTGCCATCGGGCTCGCGGGCGTCGCCGTGGCGGACGCGGCTGCAATTGTCGGGGGAGTAACGGCGCCAGCAGCAATAGGTATAACCTCTGCAGAGGTTGCGGGCGTAGGCGGTTGGGAAGTGTCGTACAACACTTGGCTTCAGAAGTGTGGCTGAAAGGAGCCCGATGCGTACAACCCTTCACGTAGCGCTGTATGTAGCGGTGGTTGCGTTCATTGGTGCTGCAGTTTTATCGCTGATAACTAGGCAAACGGTGGGGTCCATTGGATTTGGACTAGCGGCCGTTCTGCTTATCGCCTCTGAAATTTGGATTCGTAGTTCGAGGCGCAGCTGATTTCCATAGCTCAGCTGCCAATCGCAAGCCGAAGGCTGCTAGTGCTCAAGCTGAAACTCCAAAATCAGGGAATAGGCACACGCGGACCAATTGTGGAGAGACCTCTTTGCTGTCTCGGGATTTTGCATCATGGTCGCTAGCGCTGTCTGGTATTTACGTCAAGATCCCTAAGGGTGATGGTGGCGTTGTGAGGAATCCCGTAATCGTCTTCGTCGCCGATGTCATGATCCTGGCTGCTGGATTGGCGGTACCGCGACTCAACCCTTACGCCGGCCGCTGAGAGGCTTGTAGACCTCGGCTGCGCTGGGGTTGAGGTTGGTGCGGGTTCGTTGAGTTTCTAGGAGAGCGCTTGTGTTCGCAGCGGGGCTGGACCATCAGTGGTGGGTTCTCATAGCGTTACCAGTGGCGGCCGCCATAGGTTCGTCCATCAATATCTGGCGCAGGAAGAACAAGTCCTGAAGTCCGCAGAGCGCCCGACACTTGTCTTCCGTCCCAACCCAGTGTCGAGGTACGGAATGAGCGTTTGTTCATTCCTTGTGGCCGCGATAGGCGTGTTCACAGTCGTGGCGAACCGTCAACTCGTGGTGCTCGCCCTTGTGATGCTCATCCTCGGCGGCTGGGGTGGCAGCGCTTTCCTGTTCGCTCGAGTACGGTTGTTCTCGCGATACGCTCGATCAGTGGGATTCACCGGAGTCCGGACTATCCCCCGTGAAGCTGTTGTCGACGTGCAGGCGCTTCCCTTCATCGATTGGGTAGATGCAAAAGGCGTCCCGCGGCGATCCTGGCTCCTCACGTTCTTCGGCACGCCATCGGACGGATCGTCCAAGCAACAGCGCAGGACTGCCATCAGAGAACTCGAGGAATGACGGACGCATGAGTAGGTTGCTCGTCGTGACCCCTGTCGAGAGGCGATCCTGATCGAAGCGGCACCGAGCAGCGCCTCCGCAGACCATCGAGGGCTGGCTCGCGGGGCCCGCCCCTCCTCGCAAAGAGGCGTGGCGCGTGTCCCGACAGGTGCCCGGTTGCCGATTGGTACACGGAGGCCCGTGCGTCCAGCGTCCACCAGGATCCGGGTGAACCGACGACAGTCTCTCGAGTTCCTTCTCATCGCGCTTGTTGTTGTGGCGGCCGTGGGCCTCGGTTGGATGATCGCTCCTCTGGCGATTCCCCTTCAGGCGGGGATGTTCACCTGCTATGCGTTCGGATCGCTGCCGGGCATCATCGTCCTGTTCATGCCAGTTCCGCGCTGAGATGATCCAGACCGTCGGGTGGAGTAGACGCCCTAGGGCAAACGGACCGTGGTCAGCGGTGGCACGTCCCCGTGGTCCGAGTACCTGCCCTTCGGATACTCCTACGTCGTCACACAGTACTGTTCTCAGTACGACTGACTGCCGGTCTCCCTCGAGCGCCCTGTGAGTGACAGGACTGTGGCAATGAACAAATTCGTCGAAGTCTCCTTCCGTTACATAGCCCCCTTGCTCATCGCCAGCATGTCGACGATCTTCTTGTTCTCGTCCATCCGAGATATGCAGAATCATACCGGGGTGAAAAGCACTGAAGCGGCCGACGAGTGTGTTGTATGCTGCGTCGCGTTGGCCTTGTCAGTGGCGCTGTTCTTGATTGCGAATTTCACAAAGGCGCGTCATCAATGGCGACCACCGGTCGATGACGAGGAAGAGTGATCGGCGATCGTTCCGTCAACGTGCCGGTGGGGACCGCTATGGATGATCGCGAGCGCCGTCACAGGTGCTCTCTCACCCGCGTCGCTTCGAGCACTTCGCCGTACATTCACGTCGGCGCGGATCAGAACGAGCTGCCCAGCCAGACCACGCCGGGTGCGGACTCGTACACGTACGTGTACGGCATGAGCGGGCAGCTGCAGTCCCAGACCAGCAGCGCGCAGACGTCGTTCTTCTTCGACGATCCGACCGCGGGGCAGGTCCTCGACGCGATCAGCCCGGACCTGCAGGTGGGGTTGTACCTGGTGGACGGGATCGGGAATCCGGTCGGGATCCTCACCGCCGACGGCCAACGCGCCTACACGTGTCGTTCGACCCGTACGGGAACCGGACCGTCGTCAGCGGTGGCACGTCGCCGTGGTTCGAGTACCTGCTCTTCGGCTACAGGTTCGGGATCCGGATCACCGGTGACGGGCTCGTGAAGTTCGGTCTCCGCTGGTACCTTCCATCGCGGGCGGGTGGACGCAGGAGGAACAGTCGAGGGGCTGACAACTGGAGCTATTGACGGTGATCGCGGCGGTCAGTTGGCCAGGGACGCTGCCGATGGAGCAGAAACAGGAACGGTGACCGGTTTGCTTGGACCTGCCGGAAGAATCCTCCCGGAGTTCATCCGGGCATTCAAGTAGGAGTAGAACTTGAACCGTATTGCCGGCATCTACGGGATCATTAGTTTCGTCCTGCTAGCGTTAGTTCCAGTAGCGACGCCACGACCTTTATCATACGGGCCGTACTTTTGGGTCGGGGCAGTCCTATGCCTCGCTCTCGGAATCTTCTTCCTGCTGCGAGATCGAAAACTCAAGAGACGAAAATGACGCTTTTTTGGAGCGATGCGTCGCTGGAGCGGCGCGCCGCCATATCCTTTTGCGGGTGATGACCCCATCAATGCTATGGACCTGACTGGAAGATACAGCTTGCAGCACGCTCTGGTCGTTGCGAGCGCGACTGCGGTAGGTGCTGCACTTGGCGGTTGCGTAGCAAGATCCGCCGTAAGCATCTTCTCTGCGGAGGTGGCGGGATTACCTGATGTGACGGTGTTGCGCTCGTTCATCTGGGTCGGTGGAACCGCCTCCGCGGATCACGCGCCGCGGACGGGCGCGATGTGATGCCGGGCGGAGCGGGCATCGGCCTCAGCGTCGCCCCGTGGATGAGGGACGGCCGAGGCCCCGGATCCGTCCGGGGCCTCGTACTGCGCTCGGTCAGATCGTGGGCGAGTCCTCGTCCAGGTCCTCACCCTCGGCCTGCGAGGGCGCGTCCATGCCACCGTCAACGCTGGTACCTCCCCGTCGCGGGCGGGTGGAAGCAAAAAGACACCTTCGACGCACCCCTCGACCCCGGCAACGCCAACCGATACGCGTTTGTCGGCTGCGATCCCATCAACGGCTCGGCTCCCACCGGTCGTGTTTCGCAGTGCGGCCATGCCGTCACCGGTCCCGCGTTCTCGAGCCTCGGGCTCATCGCCTCCGGTGTCGGTATTGTTGGATCGGTTGCCGCTGAGATCCCGTCCCTCGGATGGTCGCCGGCGCTGGGAGTAGCCGGCGTCATTGGATTTGGAGCGTCAGCATACGGAGTGGCAGATGGGATCGGATCGGTGGCCAGTGCCTGCTAACGGAAGTAAGCGCTATAACTCAATCGTGTGCGCAATCCTCACGCCAGTTCTCGTGATCCTCGCAGTTTTCACCGTTACCTCTGTATCCACTGGGTGGGGTTCATGGGTTGGGTTTCTTACGGCGACGGTCGCGGTGGGAGCGGGGCTGACGTTCCTCCTCGTATTCGGGCCGGCGCAACTGAGGCGACGACGTTAGGCCAGAGTCTCAAGCTGCAGCAGTCCCCGTTCGGTTGCGGGTTCAACTCGGACCGACACGTACGAGGCCCCGGATCCGTTCGGACCCGGGGCCTCGTGCTGCTCGGTCAGATCGTGGGCGAGTCCTCGTCCAGGTCCTCACCCTCGGCCTGCGAGGGCGCGTCCATGCCACCGTGCGTGGTGGCGTCCGCCTCGTCCTCGCCGCTGGCTTCCGATGTCGTGCGGGCCATGTCGGCCTCCTTCCGTGTGACGGGACGTGTGCCCGTCGAGGGTCACTGCGACGCGGCCGTGGGGGCCGCGTCACCATCCCGATCATGGCCCGGAGTGGTGTCGGTGCCCCGCAGTCTCGGCTCGTGCTCAGGGAGGCCAGGAACCGAGGGGGTCTGACCAGCGGCGACTGGCGAGCCCGGCCACCCGACCGCGCGGCTCGGGACCGCGGGTGCGCGGAGCATCGTGAACCCGCGCCGGAACCACCGGTACCAGGGGAGTCCGGCGCGGCCGTGTGACCCGAGCGTATGGAGCGCCTTGCGCGTGCGGACCGCCAGCCCGCGGCGGTCCCGCAGCGGGTCGCTCGAGATCTCGGCGCGCAGCCCCGGATCGACGACGACGCGCCATGCCGGATCGAGGTGGAGGCTCAGGTCGACGTCGTCGTGGAGCGCCGGGTCACGACGGTCCACGCGTGCGGACACGCGGGTCCAGGCCGCGCGCGTGAACGCGGTGTTCGAGCCGAAGACCGGCGGTCGTGCGAGCGCGAGCCACATGAGCACGAAGTACGCCCGCATGTACGCGAGCTGCCAGAACGCGCGCGGGATCGGGCCGAGGTCCCGGAACCGCCCTGGTCCGGTCACCGCGACCACGCGCGGGTCCTCGAAGGCCCGGAGCGCACGGTCGACCCAGTCGGACGGCAGCACCGAGTCCGCGTCGACGCGGGCGATCACGTCGCCGGAGGCCGCGTCGTACCCGCGTGACGCGGCCGCCGCGATCCCCCGAACCGGCTCATGGAGCACGGTGGCACCGGCCGCGAGGGCGACGGCGACGCTGTCGTCGGTGCTGCCGTTGTCGACGACGATGACCTCGTCGACGGGCACGGTCTGCACCGCGACGGACGCGAGGCACCGTCGGAGCACGGAGGCGTCATCGAGGACGGGGACCACCATCGACACGTGAGGTCGACGGTGGTCCCCGTCACGGCGGCGGCGTCGGCCGCCGGAGCGCGTCACTCCTTGTTTCGCCGGTCCTGCGACAGGGCGGCCTTCTGCTCGACCTTGTTCGGGGTCGGGGTGGTGCCGTAGTAGCGGGCGTCGACCAGCGTGGGCGGGGGCATCGGCACCGAGGTGGTGGGCCCGTCGTGGTACGTGTACTCGCCCTTGCCGTCGAACGAGGGGCCGCTCGCCCAGCGTCCCTCGGCCGCGGCGGCGCCGTCGGAGAAGTTGAGGTACTGGTAGTTGACCTCCTGGTCCTCCTTCTTCTGCGCGAAGTTGCTCGGGACCGGGAAGTCCTCGTAGCCCTCTTCGCGGAGTTCGGCGGCGGCGGTCGCCCACATGTTCTGGTGCATGGTGTCGCGCGCGATGAGGAACGACAGCAGGTCGCGGATCCCGTGGTCGTCCGTCATGTGGTAGAGCCGAGCGGCCTGGATGCGCCCCTGCATCTCCGCGTTCTCGTTCGCCGTGAAGTCGGCGAGGAGGTTGCCACTCGCCGTGATGTACGAGCCCTGCCACGGGTTCCCGTTGCTGTCGACGGGGCGCGCGCCGGCACCGGCGACGATCGCGTGCTGGACGTCCATGCCTCCGATGACGGCGGCGACGGTCGGGTCGTCCTGCACGGCCTCCTTGGTGATGCCGAGCGGGGCCTTCTCGAGCAGCTGGGCGATCATCGTCGCGAGCATCTCGACGTGACCGAGCTCCTCGGCGCCGATCCCGAAGACGAGGTCCCGGTACTTGCCGGGGATGTGCATGTTCCAGGCCTGGAACTGGTACTGCAGCGCGACCGAGATCTCGCCGTACTGGCCACCGAGGACCTCCTGCAGCTTCCGTGCGTAGACGGCGTCGGGCTTGCTCGGCGTGGACTTGAACTGCAATTCCTGCTTGTGGAAGTACATCCTGTGTCTCTCCTTCAGCTCGCGTCGGTGCCGGGCGGGTCCCGGCGCTCACGACGCGTGGACTGGACGGTAGGCCGCGTTCCCTCGCCACCCATGCAGGTTGTCCCCCTCGGACGGGAGGTGCGGTACGCCCCCGCCCCGGCCCTCCCGTCCGGATCTCCGGGAGTCAGCGAGGCCCACCTGGGCGTCCGGGGGACGAATGGTGCGTCATCCGGCCGCCTCGTGGCGGCGGGATGGGCCCAGAACGGGGGACAAGATCCCTGTCCCACCCCTGAGAGTCCGAACGCTCCCAGGCGAGAACGCGCACGGTGGGTGACACGCCAGACCGGGATGACGCCTGTCCTCCCGGACCCGCGAACAGGGAAGGAACGTCATGAGCACATACCCACCGGAGAACGACATCCCGAACGACACCCCGATCTATGACCGGGCCGTGCCGACCGGGTCGCTCGCCGACGACGACCTCATCGACGACGAGCTCGTCGTCGACGACACGACGGACACCACCTACTCCGGCGTCCACGTCCCGTCCTACGGAACGGACAGCGCGAGCGACTCCGGCGGCTCCGGCAAGGCCGACGCCGCCAAGGGCGCAGCCCAGAACGTCGCCGGTGACGCCAAGCAGTCGGCCGCGCAGGTCGCGGGCGTCGCCAAGGAGCAGGCGTCCCGAGTCGCCTCGGAGGCCACGGACCACGCCAAGGAACTCCTCGGCCAGGCGACGTCGAGCCTCAAGGACCAGGCGGGCCAGCAGCAGCAGCGCGCCGCCGGCGGACTCCGCACGATCAGCGACCAGCTGTCGTCGATGGCCGAGAACGCCGACGACGGCATCGCGGGCAAGGTCGTCCGCGACCTCTCGAACCGCGCCGGCAGCGTCGCGGGCTACCTCGAAGGCCGTGACCCGGGCTCGCTGATCGACGAGGTCCGCTCCTTCGCGGCCCGTCGTCCGGGCACCTTCATCGCCATCGCCGCCGGAGCGGGCATCCTCGCCGGTCGCCTCACCAAGGCGCTGACGACGGAGATCAAGCACGAGAAGGAAGCCGAGGCCTTCGGTGGCGCCACCGGCGGCGACTCGTCCTCGTACGACGCCACGTCGACGAGCACCTACTCGACCGCCACCGACACGGACTACGGCACGACCGGCGCTGCGTACGGCACGACGGACCCGGTCGAGACCGAGTACGACCGCGGCACGGGTGCCGGGTACGGCACCGGAGGCGTGGCATGAGCCAGACCACCCCGGGTGGCGTCCCGGGCGGCGTGCCCGGCGCGGGCTACACCGCCGGCGCCACCGCTGCATCGCGACCGAACGAAGCCGCCGAGGAGCGCGCCGCCACGACGCCGCTCGGTGAGCTGCTGACGGACGTCTCGAAGGACCTGTCGAACCTGTTCCGCCAGGAGGTCGCGCTCGCCAAGGCCGAGCTGACCGAGTCGGCGAAGAAGGCCGGCAAGGGCGCTGGGATGTTCGGTGGAGCCGGTCTGACCGCGCTCTTCGCCCTCCTCTTCATCTCCATCGCCGCGTGGTGGGCCCTCGGGTTCCTCGTGAACAACGCCTGGTCGGCGCTCATCATCGCGGTGATCTACGGCATCATCGCC
The DNA here is from genome assembly GCF_003234885.2 of Curtobacterium sp. MCBD17_003. Lineage (NCBI taxonomy): Bacteria > Bacillati > Actinomycetota > Actinomycetes > Micrococcales > Microbacteriaceae > Curtobacterium > Curtobacterium sp. MCBD17_003. The sequence goes on along the minus strand of NZ_CP126275.1, from coordinate 3,107,784 downwards.
GCGATCCTCGCGATGCAGGGCCGCAAGTCGATGAAGGAGATCCAGGGCGCCCCGCAGACGGTCGAGACCGCCAAGGAGATCCCCGACACCCTCAAGCCGCACACCAACGGGAGGAACGCATGAGCACCCCAGACGAGATCCGCGCCGAGATCGAGCGCACCCGTGGCAACCTCGGGTCGGACGTCGATGCACTCGCCGACAAGGTGAGCCCGTCGTCGATCGCCCACCGCCAGACCGAGAAGGTGCGCGAGCGCATCGGCTCCGTCCGCGACAGCGTGATGGGCACGGTCGACGCCGCCAAGAGCAAGGTCCAGTCCGGCACGAGCAGCGCCTCGGGCTCCGTCTCGGGCGCCTCCGACTCCGCCAAGGGCGCTGCCCGTTCGGCCGTCGGCAAGGCCAAGGGCAACCCGCTCGCCGTCGGCCTCATCGCCTTCGGTGCGGGCTGGCTCGCCTCGTCCCTCATCCCGGCCTCCTCGAAGGAAGAGGACCTCGCCGGCCAGCTGAAGGACCAGGCCGCACCGCTCGTGGACAAGGCCAAGGGCGTGGGGCAGGACATCGCCTCCGACCTCAAGGACACCGCGCAGGAGCACGTGCAGGACCTCAAGGGCACGGCGCAGGACGCCGCGTCGACGGTCAAGGACGAGGCGCAGTCCTCGGCCTCGGACGTCAAGGACAGCGCCCAGAGCGCCAAGGACGACGTGCAGAACGCGTAGTAGTCCCGACGCTCCACCCCCACGGACCGGCCCGGGTGCCGTGGTCAGACCGGATGGTCTCGACCACGGCCCCGGGCCGGTCCGTTCGTGTGTCCGGGACGGGCTCGACCTCGACGAGCCCCGCGGCGGCGAGTTCCCCGAGGAACGCCGCCACCTGCCCCGCCACCGTCTCCGGGTCGACGTCCGGGTACCACCGCGCCACCCGGGTGGCCACGTCCTCGACGGTCGTGCCCTCGTCCAGCTCGGACCAGACGACCGCAGCGCTGCCGGCGAGCACGTGCAGGTCGCACCGTGCGGGATCGGTGACCACCACCCGCTCGGCGTCGCCGACCGCCGCGACCCGCGCCCGTCGGCGGACCCAGCGACGGGGCGGCCCTGCCGTCCGTTCGTCGTCGTCCATGCGGACCTCCCTCCTCGGCTGCGCATGCTAGCGCCGACCTCCCGGTCAGCCGTGGGCGCGCTCCGGGGGGTGAGTCCGCGCGCCGGGCCCTCATCACGGCCGCTCCGGTGAGCGGACGACGGCACCCGCGCCACGGGACGTGAACTGACGGGTGACCCGGTGCCGGGCCTGCCGGACGCCCATCGCGCACGCCCCTGATCGAGCCGCGTCGTGACCATACGGTCACCGCGACCGACCCGATCGAGGAGGGGATCGTCGCGATGACCACACCGCCGTCCACACGCACACGGCCGTCGCCGTGGGAGCGTGCCGCGCCGCCCGAGCCGAGCGACGGGCGGACGCGTGTCGTCGTGGTGTGCGCGGCGAACCTCGCGCGCTCCCCACTCGTCGAGCGTCTGCTGCAGGCCGAGCTCGACGCCCGGGCCCCTGGGCGCTTCGCGGTCTCGAGCTGCGGGGTGCGGGTGCTCGAGCGCGGCGCGATGGTGCCGGGTGTCCGCCGGATGTTGCGCGACCGGGGGCTGGACGCGTCCGGCCATCGGGCGTCACCGCTCCAGGCGACCCGGCTCCGGGGTGCGACACTCGTGCTCACGGCCGAGGAGGCCCACTCCGTCGCCGTGCTCGAGCGCGTGCCGGCGCTGCTCAACCGGACGTTCACCGTGCTCGAGTTCGCGGCGATCGCGCGTCACCACCGCGCACGGGGGCTCGACCCGGCGGGGCTCCTCCAGCGAGCGGGCTCCTTGCGGGCCGCGGTGACGGCGGAGGGCGGCGATCGCGATCTCATCGACCCGGTCGGTCCGGACCCGGCGCGTCTCGGGGCGCTCGAGGCACAACTCGGTGACGCCGTCACGGTGATCGCGGACGCGCTGGCGGCGACCCGTGGCTGAGCGGCGGCAGGTCCTACGACGGGTGTCGTTCGCGGTCGTGATCCTCGTCGTGCTGCCGCTCATCGCGGCGGCCGCGGTCGTGCTGCTGGTGCAGACCGGGTACCGGTCCGACGTCCGGACCCTCGACACCGACCCGTTCCCGAGAGGGGAGCGTCCGGCGGCGTCCCGGGCCTCCGAGAACGTGCTGCTCATCGGCTCGGACACCCGCGGACGCCTCGGCGACATCGCGGGCGGCGGTCCGACCGGGCAGCGCTCGGACACGCTCATGCTCGTCCACCTCCCGGCCGACGGCGACGACGTCCAGGTCATGTCGATCATGCGCGACCTCTGGGTGCCGATCCCCGGGCACGGCGAGGGCAAGGTGAACGCCGCGTTCTCCCTCGGCGGGGTCCCGCTGACGATCCGCACCGTGGAGGCGCTCCTCGACGTCCGCATCGACCACGTCGCGGTCGTCGACTTCGCCGGGTTCGCGGCCATGTCGTCGACGCTCGGTGGTGTCGACGTCGTGTCGCCCAAGGCCTTCACGAGCCGGAACATGCCGGGCTACCGGTTCACGGCCGGCGTCAACCACGTGGCCGGGCAGCGCGCGCTCGCCTTCGTGCGCGAACGGTACGCGTTCCCCGACGCGGACCACCAGCGCGTGCGCAACCAACAGTCATTCCTCCGCGGTGTCCTCGACCGCCTGGCCGACCGGGACGGCCTGCACGACCTCGGCCGGGTGCGGGCGTTCCTGGGTGCGACGGGACGGTCCGTGACGGTGGACCCCGGCCTCACGTTCACCCGCGCGGTGCGCATCGGCTGGCGACTCCGATCGGTCCGACCGGACGACGTGGCCTTCTTCACGCTGCCGACGCTCGGCAGCGGGACGAGCGCGGACGGTCAGTCGATCGTGCTGCAGGACCGGACCGCGGTCGCCGAGATCGGCAGCGCCCTGCGGCACGACACCCTCGGCGACTGGGTCGACCACCACCACACCGAGGAGCGGTGACGTGGCGCACACGATCGCGACGGCCGCGGTCGGCGGACACCGGGAGGCGCGGCCCGGCACCGCGACACCGCTCCCGACCCGGACGATGGCCGCCACCGAGGCCGTGAGTCTGCTCGCCGCGACCCTCGGATCGCAGTTCCTCCGCTTCGGGTTCGACGGGAACGGCGTGCAGATCGGGTTCGTCGGGCTCGACTACACCGAGTTCTCGGTGCTCCTGTCGGGGCTGTGGTTCGTCCTCCTCCTCGTCGTCCGGGCCGGGCGATCCCCCGAGGACCGCTTCGTGTCGTCACCCGGCGCGTTCCGCGACCTCACCCGCACCACGGTCGTCGTCGTGCTCGTGCTCGCCGTGTCCTCCGCGATCACGCAGACGGAGATCTCGCGGGGGTACCTGCTCGTGGCCGTCCCGCTCGGCCTCGTCGCGCTCGTCGCCGACCGGGTGGCCTGGCGCGCGTGGGTCCGTCGTGTGCGCGAGCGCGGCCGGATGTGCCGCTCGACACTCGTCATCGGTCCGTCCGACTCGGTGGCGGCCGTCCGTGACCTGGTCGACCGCGACCCGGGTGCCGGGCTCCGCGTCGTCCGGACGTTGGTCACCGACGGCCCCGTCGGGGCGAGTGCGCGCCGCGCCGGACCCGAGGCGCTGCACGCGCGCGTCGAGCAGCTCGTCGACGAGCTCGGCCCGGACGCGGTGCTCGTCGTCGGCGGTCACGGTGACGAGTTCGCGCGCGAGCTCTCCTGGGCCCTCGAGGCCGACGGTGTCCAGCTGCTCGTGGCGCCGCAGGTCGGACCGGTCGCGACGCAGCGCCTCCAGACGGTCACGCTCGCCGGGCACGCCCTGATCGCCGTCGAACCGCCCCCGCGGTCCGGCCTCCCGCACGTGGCGAAGCGGGCGTTCGACGTCGTGGCGAGTGCCCTGGGGCTCGTCCTCGCTGCGCCCTTCATCGTGCTCGTCGCCCTCGCGGTACGACTCGACAGTCCGGGGCCCGCGTTCTTCACCCAGCAGCGCGTCGGCCAGGGCGGACGGCCGTTCACGATCGTCAAGTTCCGGACGATGGTGCCGGGCGCGGACCGACTGCAGGGCGACCTCCGCGCCGAGAACGAACACGGCTCCGGACCGCTGTTCAAGATGCGGGACGACCCGCGCGTGACCCGGCTCGGCCGCCTCCTCCGGCGCTGGTCGGTGGACGAGGTCCCACAGCTCGTCAACGTCCTGCTCGGTCACATGAGCCTCGTGGGGCCGCGGCCACCCCTGCCGTCCGAGGTGGCGACGTACGGGGACCGGGCACGACGGCGCCTCCTGACGAAGCCGGGGCTGACGGGCCCGTGGCAGGTCGGGGGTCGCTCGGACCTCCCGTGGGAGGACGGCCTCCACCTCGACCTCCTGTACGTCGAGAACTGGTCCCTCATGGGCGACCTGGTCGTCCTGGCCCGGACGGTCGGTGCCGTCCTCCGCGCACGGGGAGCCTACTGATGGTGTCGGGACGCACACCGCTCCTCCGGGTCGCGCCCGACGCCGTCCTGCTCGCCGACGAGCCGCTGTTCCGGGGGGACGTGCGCGACCTCCTCGACGAGGTCGACCGGCGGCGGGGTACCGGTCGGACGCTCGTGACGACACCGAACGTCGACCAGGTGCTCGTGCTGCGGAACGACGAGGCGGCGCGCCGTGCGCACGCGCGGGCGGACCTGCGGACGGTCGACGGCCTCCCGATCGTCGCGTTGGCGCGACTGCTCGGCGACCACACCGTGCGTCGGGTCACCGGGGCGGACCTCCTCGTCGCGTGCAGCGCGGCCTCCGCCGAGCGGGGGTGGCGGATCGTCGTCACCGGTGGAGCACCGGGCACGGCGGTCCGCGCGGCGGAGCGACTCCGGACGCAGCACCCCGGCGCGGACGTCCGGGACGTGCCGTTCCCGGACCTCGTGGGCGGCGAGGACGGCGGCACGGTCGTCGAGCGGCTCCGGGCGATCCGCCCCGACGTCGTCTTCCTCTGCCTCGGGTCGCCGAAGCAGGAGGCGTGGTTCCTCCGGTGGGAGGACGCACTGCCCGACGCGGTCTACGTCGGCGCCGGCGCGGCGGTCGACTTCGCCGCCGGCGCCCGGCGCCGTGCACCCGTGCTCGTCCAGCGCCTCGGTCTGGAGTGGTCGTGGCGGCTGCTGCAGGAACCGCGCCGCCTCGCTCACCGCTACCTGGTCCGGGGCCCGGCGTTCCTGCTCGTGGTCGCGCGGTCGCTCCTGGCCGCACGCGAGCGTCGACCGGACCGGGCATGAGCGCTCAGCCCACGGATTCCGTGCCCGACGTGACCGTCGTCGCCGCGCTGTTCCGGCCCGGTCGGTTGCTCGACGGGTTCCTGGGCCGAGCCGCGGCCCTCCTCACCGCGGGCGTCGAGCTCGTCCTGGTCGACGACGGGTCCGGTGACGGCACCGCCGAGCGCCTCCGTCGGTGGGCGGTCGACCGCCCCGACGTGCAGGTGCTCGAGAACGCGACGAACTCCGGGGTGGCCGCGAGCCGCAACCGCGCCGTCCGGCTCGCCCGCGGTACGTGGGTGTGGTTCGTCGACCACGACGACCGGTGGGAGCCCGGAGCACCGACGCGGCTCCTCGACGCGGCGACCGACGACGTCGACCTCGTCGTGTGTCGGGCCGACTTCCGCACCGACCCGCTCCGCCCCGGCCGGATCGTCGACGGTGTCCCCGTGCCGCGCGTCGCGACCGGTCCCGAGGCGCTCGTCATGCTGCTCGAGGGCACCATCGACGGCTTCCTGTGGTCGAAGCTCGTCCGCCGCTCGGTCCTCGGGGACGCCCCCTTCCCGCACCTGCCGTCGCAGAGCGACGTCGCGGGTCTCGCCCCGGTGCTCGCCGCCGCGCGACGGGTCCGGTTCGTCCCGGACGTGCTCTACCACTGGGTCCACCGTCCCGGCTCGGTCTCGCGGTCCAGGACGCCCGCGCTCGACGCCCTGGAGGCCGCCCACGCCGCCGTCGTCGCGGCCGCGGACTCCATGGCGCCGGTCGACGCACCGGCGCTCGCCGACCCGGCACGCCGCGAGGAGCTCCTGACCTGGTTCACGTGCTGGTTCCGGTGCCGCGCGCTCGTCGTCACGCCGGGGCGCCAGCACGCGCCCTGGTCGGTCCGGCGCGCCGGGGTGCGTCGCGCCCGACGAGCCCTGCACGGTCGTCGGCTCGGTGGCGTCCATCTGCGGTCGACCTCGGTGTGGCTCCTCATGTGGGCGGTCCGCGTCGCACCGCTCCTGGTGGTCGGCGTGCTGCCCCTGCTCTTCGCGGTGCACGACGCCCGGGTGGCCGGACGGTCCCGCGGGTGAGGCCGCGTCCGTGGCGGGTGAGGCCGTGGGGGATCCCACCGCCCGGCGATCGCCGGGAACGTGCGTGCGCCCGGGCGGGCCACCCACGCCGGGACGGAGACTGCCCTGATCCCGCCCCGACCACGACCCGGAGGACCACGCATGGCTCCCGACGCACGTCCCGACGAGCGGACCTCCCGGACCCTGGGCGACTACGTGCGCATGTTCCGGACGTACTGGTTCGGCGCGGTGCTCATCGTCCTGGCCTGCGTCGCCGCGGCCGGTGCGTGGACGCTCACGCAACCGCGGGTGTACACGTCCGAGGCCTCCGGTTTCGTGCGGGTCGCGGGCAACGGCGACGCCAACCTCGACTACGCCGCCGACCAGTTGTCGAAGTCCCAGGCCGAGACGTACGTCGAGCTCGGTGGTTCGCTGGCGGTCGCGAAACGGGTGGTCCGGGCGACCGGCACCAGCGCATCACCGCAGGAGCTGCTCGGCCGCGTGCAGACCCGCCTGCCGGAGGACACGGCGATCATCGACGTCACCGCGAGCGGCGCGACCCCGCGCGAGTCCGCCGACCTCGCGGACGCGTGGATCGCGGGCATGGGGCGGCAGATCGCCGCGATCCAGTCGTCGGGGGAGGCGCTCGCCTCGGCCACGACGAAGCTCGTCCCGTTGGCCTCCGCCACCGTCCCGACGTCGCCGACGTCGCCGGACGTGCGCGCGGCGGTGACGCTCGGGGTGCTCGTCGGCCTGCTCCTGGCGTCGGTGTACGTCCTCGTGCGGCAGGCCCTCGACCGGCGCATCCGCTCGGCCGCCGCGATCGAGGCCGCGTTCGGTGTCCCCGTGCTCGGGACCATCCCGCTCAACCCCGCCCTGACCGACCACCGGCAACTCGTCGACGCCCTGCCGAACCGCACGCCCGAGGAGCGACGGGTCAACTTCGCGACGTCCGAGGCCCTCCGCGAGCTGCGCACGAACCTGTCCTACGTCCACGTCGACGAGCGCCCGAAGGTCCTCGTCGTCACGAGTCCGCTCCCGGGCGACGGCAAGTCGACGATCGCGGCGAACCTCGCCCGGTCCCTCGCCGTGACGTCCACCGGGCGGGTCGTGCTCATCGACTGCGATCTCCGGCGACCCGTGCTGTCGGCGGTCTTCGGCGTGGCCCGGGGCGCGGGCCTCACCGACGTGCTGTCCGGACGCGCGGACCTCGCCGACGTCATGCAGCAGACCGACGACGTCGGCAACCTGTGGATCGTCGGGTCCGGCCGCGTTCCACCGAACCCGAGCGAGCTGCTCGGGTCGCGGATGTTCCGGGACATCCTCGCCTCGCTCGGGGAACACGCGACGGTGGTCCTCGACGCGCCGCCGATCCTCGCCGTCACCGACGCCGTCGTGCTCGCGGCCGGTGCGGACGGCCTCGTGGTGACGGTCTCGGCGCAGGGCACCACGATCGACCAGCTCGGACGGGCGCTGCAGCTCGTGGCCCGGGGTGGGGGGACCGTGCTGGGTGCGGTGCTCAACCGGGTCCCGACGCGCGGGCAGGACGCGCGCGACTACGGCTACTACGGCGGCGCGTACTACGCGGGGGACGACGACGGGTCGGAGTCCGCTCCCGGCACGGACGGCGGCGCGGAACACGGCACGGACGGCGACGCGGAAGCGCGCGCAGCCCGCGGGGCCCGCGCCTCCGGCGGGTCCCGGCTCACGCCCTCCCTGCCCGACCGGGACGTCTCGGTCCCACACTCGCCCGTGGTGTCCCCGTACGATCCGTCCCTCGAGCTCCCCTCGCGGCGGAGCCGGCGGCGGGCGGCCGCGGTCGGTGGGACCGACGACACCCGGCCGTGAGGGCCGCAGCACGGCTGGACGCACGTGCCACCGTCGAGCTGGCGCACGCCGTCGTGGCGGACGCCGCGGCCGTCGCCGGTGTCCCGTTCCTGGTCCTCAAGGGTCTCGGCGCTCAGCACCACGGCCTCCAGGACCGACACCGGGTCCCGGCGGACGTCGACGTCCTCGTGCCACCGCGCGGCGTTCCGGTGATGACCGCCGAGCTCGAGCGCCGTGGGTGGCGCCGACGGCCCGCGGACGCGGACGACGTGACGTTCAGCCGCCACTCCGTCACGCTGTTCCGCAGCGGGTGGAGCTGCGACCTGGACGTGCACGACCGGTTCCCGGGCTTCGGGACGGACACCGACGCGGTGTTCGCCCGGCTCTGGAGGACCCGGTGCGCGCTCGTCGTCGCCGGGGCGTCCGTCCCGGTCCCGGACCTGCCCGAGGCGGTCCTCGTGCAGGCGCTGCACTGCCTCCGGAGCATCACCGTCCCCCGTCACGCGGAGGAGTACGCGCACCTCGTCGAGCGGACGGCCGGCGACGGGACCCCGGCCCTGCTCGCGCCGACCGTCCTCGACGCGGCCCGCGCGCTCGGCGCGGTGCCCGCGGCGCGGCCGTTCCTCACCGACGCGTTCGGCATCGAGCTCGACGACTGGGGTGTGCCCGACCTGCGGTGGCGCCTGCTGACGGCCGCGTCGTCACCCCACGCGCGGCGGCTGCTCGCGCTCGTCGAGGCGCCGTGGCGCGAGCGACTCCGCGTGGTCCGGGTCGCCCTGCTCCCACCACGGGAGACGCTGGAGAAACGGGGACTCGGAGGGCTCGACGGCCTCGGCCTCCTCACGGCCTACGCCCGCCGACTGTGGCGTGGCGTGCGGTTCCTGCCGTCCGCGGCCCGGGAGGCCCGACGCGCGCGGGACCGCGGCTGACGGTCCGGCGTCGGCCTGCTCGGGCGCCGCCTCCAGGCCGCCTCCGCCCGGCGCGTCGGCACGGTCGAGGCGGGGCAACGCGAACGTGAACGTGAGGAGGATCCCGGCCTGCAACCACACGAGGAGGTCGAACGAGAACCCCATCCCGAACCAGAGCAGGACGAGGGCCCGGCCCTGCGCGTCCGCCCGGACGGCCACGACGACGACCACGGCGAGGAACACGGCCAGGCCGACGACGCCGGTGGTGCCGAGCAGGTACACCGGGAGGTCGTCCACCACCTGCAGCCCGTACGTCGTCTCGATGAGGTGGTCAGCGAACAGCCGGGTCTCGCTGCCGAACCCGGTGCCCCAGAGCGACTCGGCCAGGGGACGGGCGAGCAACCGGGGGACCGCGGCGATCGAGGTCGAGCGGTGGATCCAGGAGCCGGAGGACAGGAGCTCGGTCGTGACCGTGGAGATCCCGAAGTCGAGCACGGCCACGATGCCCCCGACGATCGCCGTGAGGACCACGTTCCTGGCCCACCGGCCGATCCCGCGCCGGTGGACCGCGTGCAGGAGGACCCCGAGGACGGCGCAGAGGACCGCGCTGCGGGTACCGGAGAGGAACACGCCGACCGCGGCGACGAGGAGCGCGACGCTCCGGACGGCGCCGGACATGCCGATGCGGTTGCTCCACGCCACCACGACCGCGATCGCCTCGAACGTCCCGAACACGATCGGCTGCCCCATCGACCCCTGGCCGCGTTCCCACACGTCGCCCGTCAGGGGGTTCGGGCGGGAGACCCCACCACGCTGACCCCAGATGGGCGTGGCACCCGTGACCAGGTCGACGGCGGTCCACGCGACCTCGACGGCGGCGATGACGAGCACGGCGATGAGGACGATGCGGAGGCCGCGGGCGTCGAGGTGCGCCGTGACGAGGGCGACCACCACGGCGGTGCCGAAGTACACCGTGAGACGCGAGGTCGAGTACGACCCCGCGAGGAGGGCGCCGACGCCGATCCACACCCAGAGGGCGGTCGGGACGAGGAAGCGCGGCGCGGTCAGGTCCGACACCGCCCCGACCCGGACGACGGCGACGAGCAGGACGACCGCGCAGAGCGCGAAGGCCGGCACCCAGACGGTGCGCGGCGCACTGTTGTTGCCGACCACGGCCGTGACCGCGAGCGTGAGCACGAGTGCCCAGGCGCGCACGGTGGCCGCCGGCACGAGCACGAGGAACGCGACGACGACCAGGAGCCCGGCGGACGCGGCCAGGGCGAGGACGGTGACGGGTGGCACACCGTTTCCTATCGCCCCGGGAGCGCCGCACTCGCGCCCTCCCGAGGGCCAGCGGCCGTCCGGGAGGCCCGGATCACCGCCGCGGCCACCCTCCTGCCGCCGACATGGTCCGGGCCCTCACCGGCACGCCGCGGGTGGCATCGAGGCGGCGCACCGGGTGACGCGGCCTGCCGCCAGGTGAGTCCGCCCCGGGGACGGGTGACCGCGGAGGCGAACCGGGACCGCCCGAGTCCCGGGCGGCCGTGGCCGTGCCCCTCGGGACCGGGCGCGGGGACCGATCATCGGCGGGGTGCGACCGGCAGCGGGGTCGCCCGGGACGAGGGGCGGGGACGCGGTGACGGATCGACCAGGGAAGCGACGCGACGTCCAGGGACTCCGGGCGGTCGCGGTGCTCGCCGTCGTGGCGGACCACACCCTCCACGCACCGCGCGGCGGCTTCGTCGGGGTCGACGTCTTCTTCGTGATCAGCGGGTTCCTCATCACCGGGTTGCTCCTGCGTGAGCACGGGCGGACCGGGACGATCTCGATCGTCGGCTTCACCCGACACCGCATCCGGCGCATCCTGCCGGCGGCGGTCCTCGTGCTCGCCGTGACCGCCGCCGCGACGGCCCTGGTCCTCGGTCCGGCACGGTGGGACGCGGTGCGGTGGGACGCACTCGCGGCGGCCGTCCTCGTCGCGAACTGGCACTTCGCCGCCACGGGGACCGACTACTTCCAGGCAGACGGGCCGACCTCGCCGCTCCAGCACTTCTGGTCCCTGTCGGTCGAGGAGCAGTTCTACCTCGTGTGGCCGTGGGTGCTCCTCGGTGTGCTGACCCTCGCCGCGCGTCGGCGACCGGGCGTCCGCACCGGTCGGACCGCGGTGCCGGCGGCCGTGGCGGTCGCGGTGCTCGGCGCCGCGTCGGTCGCCTGGTCGGCGTACGAGACGGCAGCGTCCCCCACGGTCGCCTACTTCTCGACGCCCTCCCGGGCGTGGGAGCTGCTCCTCGGGGCGGCTCTCGCGGTCGTCGCGCCCGCACTCGAGCACCTGCCGACGGCCGTCCGGCACGTCCTGGCGTGGGCCGGACTCGCCGCGATCGCGACCGCGCTCGCCCTCACCGACGCGGACCGGGGATTCCCGATGCCCGGCGCCGTCCTGCCCGTGCTCGGTGCCGTCGCGGTCCTCGCCGCCGGGATCGGGCGGGACCGTCGGCGGTGGGCACCGCTCACCGATCGGGTGTCCGGGTCCCTCGGCGACCTGTCGTACTCGATCTACCTCTGGCACTTCCCCGTCGTCGTCGTGTTCGGGCCGTACCTGCTGTTCGTGCTCGGCGAGGACCGGCCGGACGTCCAGTGGGTCGCGGGTGTGCTCGCGCTCACCGCGGTGACGTCGGTGCTCGGGTACCACCTGGTCGAGCGGCCGGTGCTCCGGAGCGCGTGGCTCGCCGACCGGGCGGCGTCCCAGCGCCGGCGGCGGCCCTCCCGGCTCGTCTGGTCGGCGACGGCGATCGCGATCACCGGTGCCGTGGTGCTCAGCGCCGTGACCCTGAACGGCGCCCAGGGTGCGGTCGACGTCCGCACGGACGGTGCGGGCGCGGCTGCGGCCGACGGCGGATTGTCCGGCACCGCGTCCGGCGGGTCGTCCGGTGCGCAGGCCGCGCTCAGCCGCGCGATCACCGCCGCGCTGCGGGCCCGGTCCTGGCCGGCCAACCTGACGCCCTCGGTGTCCCGTGCCGCCGACGAGACCCTGCCCGGCAACACGGCGCGCTGCGGCTCGGCCGCTTGGCTCCCGGCCGCCGACTGCACGTTCGGCGACCCCGCTGCGCCGCACCACGCCGTGCTCGTGGGGGACTCCATCGCCCAGGCCTACGTCCCGGCGCTCGCCGCGATCCTCGGGACGGGGGACTGGTCGCTCCGGATCACGTCGATGTACGCCTGCCCCTTCATCGACCGCGAGGTCGGCAACGTCGCGAAGCAGACCGCCATCTGCGCCGACCGACGGGCGAAGGAGGTCCAGGTCGTCCGGGACACCGAGCCGGACCTGGTCGTCGTCGCGAACACGGTCGTCCGCGGAGCCGACCGCAGCACGGGCTCGACGACGAGCGCGGCCGCCTGGAACGAGGCGTTCCGCGCGGAGTTGGAGCAGATCCTCCCCGCTGCGGACCACGTCGTCGTGCTCGCCCCGCCGCCGCCCGACAAGGACATCGAGGACTGCTACAGCAACTTCGCCGGCCCGAGCGCCTGCGTGAGCTCGGTGTCGGCATCCTCCTGGTTGTCCATGGCCTCGGACCAGATCGTCCTGATGAAGGCGCTGCACGGGTCGTTCGTCGACACGCGCCCGTGGTTCTGCGACGACGACGGCGCATGCCCGGCGTTCGTCGGGAACCTGCTCGTCAAGAAGGACCAGGCGCACCCCACCGCGGCGTACGTCGAACACCTCACACCCGTCATCCGCGCCGCGCTCGAGCACGCGGGCGTCCTCGAGACCCCCGCGTCGTCATCGCCCTCACCGTCGGCCACGACCGCCGGAGCGTCCACGCCTGCCCCGGGTGACGACACGGGGGATGCGGACCGCGGGGACGCGACGCCCGGGGTGAACGCCAGGGACCCGCGGGCGACCGACGTCCGGTCCAGCCGCGGTGGCGCACTCCGTCGGTCGTACCGTCCCGCCATGACCACCACCGGCACGGCTCCCCACCGGCTGCTCCCGCGCGGCGCCGACCCGGGCACTGACCCCGGCGCGCACCACGGCCCGGACGCGGACCGGCGGCTCCGCGTGCTCCACGTCCTCGACGCCTTCACCGCGGGCGGCGCGCAGCGCGTCGCGCTCGACCTGGCCGCCTGGACGGGACGGCGCGGCGTCGAGAGCGCCTTCGTCGGCCGTCCGGGGCCCCTGGTCGACCGCGTTCCGCCGCGCGCCGACGTCCACGTCGTGACGGGCGCCGGCCCGCTCGCCGAACTGCTCGGCATCCGCCGCGCGGTGGCGTCCGTCCGACCGGACGTCGTGCACGCGCACCAACGCCGGGGCGCGCTGCTCGCGCGGATCGCGGTGGCCGGCACCGGCGCGCGCGTGGTCGAGCACGCGCACACCTGCCTGCCCCGCGCACGGATGCGGCACCTCTCGTTCCGGAGCGAACGGGTCTTCGCCGTCAGTGAGCAGGTCCGCCGGATGGTGCTCGACCTCGGCACGCCGGCGGACCGCGTCACGTTCGTCGGCAACGTGCCCTCCGCGCTGGTGGACGCGCCGGTGCGTCCCTGGGACGTCCACGCCCCGCTCCGGGTCCTCGGCGTCGGTCGCCTCACCGAGCAGAAGGACCCCCGCCGCTTCGTCCGGGTGGTCGCGGCCCTGGCCCGGCACCGTCCGGTCCGGGCGACGTGGCTCGGCACCGGTCCGCTCCGCGACGACGTGGTGTGGCTGGCGCAGGTGCTCGGCGCACCGGTCGCGTTCCCGGGTGCCGTCGACGACGTCACGGCGGCCCTGGACGCATCCGACGTGCTCCTCATGACCTCGGCTTGGGAGGGCCTGCCGCTCGTCGTGCTCGAGGCCTTCGCCCGCCGTCGGCCCGTGGTCGCGACCGCCGCGGTCGGGTCCCCCGGGGTCCTCGACGACGGCCGCGCGGTCGTGGTGCCCGATGACGCCGACGACGAGACCGTCGCCCACCGGGTGCTCGCCGCGATCGACGACCCAGCCGAGATCCACCGCACCCTCGCGGCGGCGGCCCGACATCTCGACACCGCCGCCCGGCCCGAGCAGGTGTTCGGCCCCGTGCTGTCCGCGTACCGCGCGCTCGCCGGGGCGGGAGACCGGCGGTGACCGGGCCCTCCCTCGGGGCGCTCAGCGTCGCGACCGTCGACGAGCCGATCGTCCTCGACGTCCTCGGCGCCCGGGTGGCGCTCCGCCTGCACGGACTCGACGAGGACGGCCGCGATCGCGTCCTCGCGGACTGGTCCTGGTGCCGGACCCCGCACCGCGCGTCGGCGACGTCGACGACGGTGCACGCCGTGCTCGCGGCACCGGCGCCCGCCCCCGGTGCCGCCGCGGTCCCGGACGGCACCTCCGGGGCCCCGGACGGGCCCGGCTCGATCGTCGTCCGGGCCGCGGACGTGGACACGCTCCGTGACCGCCTCGCGCGGGCCCTCACCCTGCACGCGATCGACGCCCGTGCCGCGGACCTCCTGCTGCTGCACGCCGCCGCGGTGTGTGATCCCGTGACCGGCGCGACGGTGGCGCTCGTCGGACGTTCCGGCAGCGGCAAGACGACGGCCGCGCAGGTACTCGGGCGCACCTTCGCGTACGTCACGGACGAGACGCTCGGCGTGCAGGACGACGGGACGGTCGTGCCGTACCCCAAGCCGTTGTCGGTGGTGCGGGCCGGATCGCCGAAGGCGCAGGTCGGGCCGGACGTCGCTGGTCTCGTCCGGTCGGCGGGACCGGCGCCCTGGCTCGCCGCCGTGCTGCTGCTCGATCGCGATCCGTCCCTGCCGTCGGCGCTGCTCGAACCCGTGCGCGTCACCGAGGTCGTCGAGCCGCTGTTCGGGCAGATCAGCTACCTGTCCCGCCGCGGACGTCCGCTGGCGCGGCTCCGGCGCCTCGTCGACGCGACCGGCGGCCTGCGGGTGCTCCGGTACGCGGAGGCCCGGGACCTCGCGCCGGTCGTCGGTGGCGTCCTCGCCGGCGTGTCGGGGCGTTCGGCGGCCACGCTCGGGGCGGTCCGTGCGGTCACCGAGGCGTCATCGTCCGGACTCGCCGATCCCGGGGCGTCCGTCCGCCGCGCCGCCGTCACGGACTGGGTCGGCGACGGGGACGACGTGCTCGTCCTGCACGCGGACCGGCTCCACGTCCTGCAGGCCGTCGGTGCCGCGGTGTGGACCGCGCTCGCCCGGCCCCGGTCCCTGGACGCCCTGGTGCGGCACGCGGTCGAACGGTTCGGCACCCCCGAGGGCGCGGACGCGTCGGTCCTCGTGGCCCGGGTCGTCGAGGAGCTCCGGGAGTCCGGGCTCGTGGAGACCGGTCCGGCTACGCCCCGTGCTCCACGAGGACCCGCGGCAGCTCCGTGACGAGTTCGCTCGCCAGGTAGCCCATCGGACCGACCTGCACGGCGAGTCGGTCCCCGGCCGCCGCGTGCACGTGGGTCGCCCACACGGCCGCCTGGACGGGGGTGGCCCCCCGTGCCGCGAGGCCCGCGATCGCGCCGGACAGCACGTCGCCGCTCCCGCTCGTGCCGAGACCACCGGTGCCGGTCCCCATGGCCCAGGTCGTGCCTCCCGGTTCGGCGATGACGCTCTGGCAGGAGACGACGGCGCCGAACCGGTCGGCGATCTCGGCGAGGTCGGAGGCCAGGTCGTCCTTGTCGACGTCGCGGCCGAGGAGGCGCCCGGCCTCCGACGTGTTCGGGGTCATGACGAGCCGCCCCCGGAGCGGCGCGAGGTGCTCGGCGACCGACGGGGCGACCCCGAGCGCGAACGCGTCGAGCACGACCACCGTGTCGTCACCGACCAGGCCCGGGAGGCGCCGCACGAGTTCCCGGGTCCCGTCCGGCTCGTCGAGTCCCGGCCCGAGCAGCACGGCGTCCGCGGCGGACAGGTCGTCGCCCGCACCGTCGAGCGCGTCGCCGCGGACGTGGCCGTCGTCGTCCTCGACGAGCGGGACCACCCCGGACTCCGGGATGGCGACGGCGACGTGGGGCGCGACCGACTCCGCGATGGCGAGGGTGAGCCTCCCGGCCCCGACGCGGAGCGCGGCGAGCGCGGAGAGCATGGCGGCGCCGGGCGTGCGCGCGGCCCCGCCGACGACGACCACCTGGCCGCGGCCGTACTTCGAGCCGCCCGGCTCGGGCAGCGGCCAGTCGCGCAGGACGTTCGGGGTGACGATCTGGGATGAGCGGTCAGCGGCCGGCATGGGCGTCCTCGCTTCCGCGGTTGGGGATCGAGCCCTCGTGCTCGGTGACGGGCGTGTCCAGGTCGTCGAGGTGACCGACCGCCGAGAACTCCTCGAGCCGCCAGGGGGCGCCGACGCGGTCCCGGGTCAGGCGCGTGAGCGACGCGTTCGCGACGGTGTGGGTCCGGGCGAAGCCGAGGAGGGCGGCCTCGTCCATCCCCGTGCAGATCGCGACCGTGAGCATGACGACCGCGTCGTGGGCGGCCAGGACGAGGCGCTGCACGTCGTGCTGCGCGTCGACGTCGTGCAGGACGGAGCGGAGTCGGAGCATCACGTCCACCCAGGACTCGCCGCCCGCGGGCCGGTGGTAGTACTTGCCGAGCCAGCGTCGCCGCTCCGCCTCGTCCGGGAACAGGTGGCGCACGCCGGTGCTCGTGAGCAGGTCGAGCACGCCGAGCTCGCGGTCGCGGAGTCGTTCGTCCACCTGCAGGACCGCGGGCACCTCGGCGGTGTCGAGGGCGATCCGGATCGTCTCCTGCGCGCGGTGGTACGACGACACCCAGACGGCGAACGGAACGCTGTCGACCTGCCGGTCGGTCAGCCCCGCCCCGAGCGCCCGTGCCTGCCGCTCGCCGAGCGGGCTGAGCGGCACGTCGGCGTCCCGGTGGTCCACGATGATGCGGTCCTGCCCGGCCCGCTCGGCCTCCGCCGCCGCGACGTTCGCCGTCGACTCGCCGTGCCGTACCAACCAGAGCTCCGTGACGTCCATGCGTCCCACCGTAGGCCGCGACGTCCGCCGGGGTTCCCGGCGCCCGGACAACCCGCCGGGCGGGTGGCAGCATCGGCCGGGAGGCGCGGCACCGGTCCGCCTCGCCCCTCACGACCGGAAGCGGGTGTGCATGGCCGACGCCCCCGATCCCGTCGTGGCCGTGACCCGACCGGTGGTCCTCGAGGACGTGGACGACGGACTCCTCGCCGAACGCGCCGGCGACGGGGACGTCCGCGCGTTCGAGGTCCTGGTCCGTCGGCACGGCCCGCTCCTCCGCGCGGTCGCGTTCCGCGCGCTCGGTCGGACGGACGAGGTGGACGACGTCGTGCAGGACGCCTTCGTCGCCGCCTGGCGACAACTGCCCACGATGACCGACCCGTCCGCGATCCGCGCCTGGTTGCTCCGGGTCGTCGCACGCCGCGCGGCGGACCGGCACCGGGCCTCCCGGCCGCACGGCGAGCTCGACGACGACGTCGCGCTCGAGGAGCAGGCGACCCCCCACCGGATCGTCGAGGCACGGTCGGCGACCGAGGCGATGGCCGCGGTGCTCGCCGACCTGCCGGAACGGCAGCAGCGGTGCTGGCTCCTCAAGGAGGTCGTGGGCGAGTCGTACGAGGAGATCGCGGAGGACCTGGGCGTCCCGGTGTCGACCGTCCGAGGGCTACTCTCGCGGGCACGGAGGACCATGATGAGCCGGATGGAGGCGTGGCGATGACCGATGCAGCGCCGCCCGACGACCCCGCCGTCCTGGCGCTCGAGCCGGACCAGCTCGACGGCCACAGCGTGGACGAGCTCGTCGACTACCTCGACCGCGGCATGGAGCCGCCGGATCCGGCCATCGACGACTCGCCCGCGTGCCAGAACGCGCTCGCGGCGATCGCGCGGCTCCGCGCGGTGTCGACCGCGCTCCTCGAGCAGGAGGGCCGGGTCGCGTCCGACCGGGACGACTCGTGGGTCGGGAACGTGATCGCCGCCATCACGACGGAGGCCCAGGCCGGTCGTGACGTGCCGCTCGCCCCCGCGGCGCCCACCGAACACGCCGCCCTCACCGAGGGTGCGATCCGTGCGCTCGTCCGTCGCGCCGCGGACGGGGTGGACGGGTTGGTCGTCGGACGGTGCTCCCTGCTGGGCGACGTCACCGAACTCGACGCTCCCGTGACCGTCAGCATCACCGCGTCGCTCGTCTGGGGGCGGTCTGTCCGCACGGCCGTGACGGCCCTGCGCCGGGCGGTCGCCCGGGAACTCGCCGCGCACACCGAACTGCGGGTGGCCGGGATCGACGTCGTCGTGCGCGACGTCCACGTCCCTCGGGACGGCCAGGAGGAGGACCGATGACCGGCAGCGGACGACCGGACCTCGAAGCCGAACTCGCGACCCTGGTGGGTGCGGTGCCCGGCGTCGAGCAGGTCTACCGTCGCGGCGTCGTCCGTGCGGCGGCGGCCGGTGCACGTCGACTGGTGGGCGCGGGGGCCACGGACGCACTGGTCGAGGTCAGCCGCGACGGAGTGACCATGACGATCGCCGTCGACGGGATCCGGCCGACCGTCGAGGTCGTCCACGCGGTCCACGACGCGGTCATGGAGCATCTGACGCAGGTCGGCCTCGCGGTCCCCGTGATCGTCGTGCGGGTCGGCCGGATCGGGTGAACGGACGACCCGCAGGGCGGGTCAGCGGCGGCGTCGGGACGCCGCAGCGCGGCGCTGCTTCGCCTTCGCCAGCGCGCGCTGGACCTGGGGGTCGCGCCGCGCGTGGCGGACGATCCCGACGATGACCGGCAGGTACCGGAGCAATGCGAACACGGGGGCCTCGTTCCTCGGGTCAGTCGACCCGTGTGGTCGCGGCGGCCATGCGTGCGCGGAAGCCGCCGGTGAGTTCGATGAGCGCGGGGACCTCGTGGCCGACCGCGCGGTCGAGCCGACGGAGTGCCGACTCGATGACGGCCTGCGCGTCGGTCGGGGCGACCCCGCGCCGGCACGTCGCCGCGATCCGCAGCACCGGAGTGCGTCGGACCCGGTACGTGGTGACGCTACTCGTGACGAGTTCCGGGCGTCCGGACAGCGCGTCGCCGAGCAGGTCGCGAGCGACCGCGGTGTCGATGACGATCCGGTCGCCCTCCTGCCCGGATGCCACCGCCTCGCCGCGGGTCTCGAGCAGCACCGACGTGTGGCCGCCGCCCTGACGGACGATGAACACGACGAGCAGCGCGACGACCACTGCGAGGGCGACGAGCACCGCGATCCCGATCCAGTCGGCGCGGGTCCCGGGGATCGTCGTCGCGGCGTACGCCTGGTCCAGGCCCCGCCGGACCCCGGGTGCGTCACCGCTCCAGGCGTGCGTGACGGCCGGGACCGCGCCGAGCAGGACCCCGACGAGCCCGAGCGCGACGAGCACGATGCCGACGACGAGGAGGAACAGCCGGTTGGCCGCGCGGTTCGTGGCGTTCATGCGCCCACCTTCCCGGTGCGTTCGATGGTGGTGCGCGACCGGAGGGGCGGACGCGCGTCGGAGCGGGCGATCTCGTCGTCGACGGCGGTGACCACGGCCTCCCGGTCGACCGGCAGACCGCTCGTGGGCGTGAGTCGGACCTCGGCGGTCCGGCGCCCGACGGTGACGAGGGTCGCGTCGGGGTCGACGCCCGCGGCGTCGGCGGCGCGGCGCGCGAGCGCCGAGGCGATCACGCGGTCGTCGACGACCACGACGGTGCGGTCGGAGTGGAGCGTGCGTCGCGGACGCCGGGAGGCCCGGAGTGCGACGACGACGAGAAGGACCCCGATGAGGGCCACCACCACGCCGCCGACGATGAGCCAGGCGGCGGCCACCGTGCTCGCGGCGACGAGGGCGGCGCCCATGTCACCCGGGGCGGCGAGCAGCGGCCGCATCCCGAGCATCGCCAGGACGACCTCCGTGCCGGCGTACGCGCAGGCCAGGATGACCAGCACGGCGGTGACGACGGCGGGGACGGCCTTGGACGAGTGCGTCTCGCGGCGGGCGACCCGTCGGAGCAGGTGGTCGGTGCTCATCGGACCCGCCGTTCTGTGCGGATGACCGCGCCGGTCAGATGGAGCGTGACCTGCGCGAGGTGCCGGCCGGTCAGCGCGGGGACACGGTCGCGCAGCGTGCGCTGCGCGGCGGAGCAGCGCTCGACGAGGCTCGGGGCGTCGTCGTCGGCGTCGAGCCCGCGGACGCCGATCGGCGTCCGCAGGATCGCGGCGAGGGCACCCTCTCGGTCCTCGAGGTCCACGTGGACGTGGTCGGCGTCCACGTCGAGCTCCTCCGCCGTCAGCGCGGCGACGACCCGGGACAGGGCGCGCGCGGTGACCCGGGTCCGCCCCGGCGTGTCGGTGCGGTCGGGTCGGACCCCGGTCGAGGTCCGACCCGCCGCGGCCGTGGCGGTGGCGGTCGTCACGAGGACGACCGCTTCCCGCGGACGGCGTCGCTCAGGGCACGGACGTCGAGCTTGCCCTCGGTGATCCGCCCGACGACGGCACCGATGGCCATCGCGGCCGCGACACCGATGAAGGGCCAGAACCCGGCCCAGATCCACACGATCGCCAGTGTCGCCGCGACGAGGATGCCGAAACGCGTTGCGGTCATCGTCACGCCTGCTGCTCGTCGTCGGCCGTCGGGATGTGCACGTCGGTGACCTTGACGTTCACCTCGGTGACCTGGAGCCCGACGTAGTCCTCGATGGCCCCGGCCACGGCGGTGCGGACACCGTCGGCGACGGCCTGCAGGTCGGTCGGGTACTCCGCGACGATGACGACGTCGGCCGCGACCTGGGTCTCGCCGACCTGGACGCTGATGCCCTGGCTGAGGTCGGTGTTGTTCGCCAGGCCGCGGATCGCGCCGATGGCACGGGCCGCTCCGCCGCCGAGCGCGAAGACGCCCGGGACCTCACGGGCCGCGATGCCGGCGATCTTCGCGACGACCGCGTTGTCGATGTCGGTCTTGCCGCCGACCGTGCCGGTGCCGGTCGAACTGAGCGTGGTGGCCGTCGCGGCCGTGGCGGGTGTGGTGGCGCTCGCAGTGGTGGCCATGGTGTTCCTCCCTGTCGTGGGTCCGGACGGACCCGCACTCCGTGGTGCTGCAGGGGAGTCGTGTCGACCGGACCGATCGTCACGTCCGGAGGGCTGGGAGATCGCTCACGGATCGGGGGACGTCGCTCGATCCCGCCGACCGTCCGGCTTCAGTCCACCAGGTCCAGGTATTGGGACCGCGCTGGCATGGCGTGGATGATCAGCTCGTTGCCGCTGTCGAATCGCAACACCACGATCTCCAGGAGTCGCGCGGCGGCGTCGAAACCCAGGCGGAACTCGCGGGCAGGGCTCTCGTCATCGAGCGGTGCCGCATAGACGTACCGCTCCGCCGCATGGACGGCGTCCGTCGCATCGATGCCGTGCTTCCCCGCGGAGCGGTGGACATCCACTAGGCGGCGTCGATCCAGGCGTGGACGGCGGCGCGGATGACCTCCGAACGGCTCAGGTGATCGTGCTCGGCTCGCTGGGTCAACGCCTGGAGGAGTGCCGCGTCCATCCGCACTGGCACGACCGTGCCCGGCCCGTCGCCCACCGGTCGACGCCCGCGGCGGCGGAGCTGTTCCAGCGGGTACCCGGCTTCCGCCTCGGTCGCCCATGCCTCGACCATCGCATCCGTGACCGGAACGCCGTCCACCGTCTCGTTCGACATGGCGTCATCGTATTACGGAATTCCTCCGTCCGCGGGACCGGGGTGTTCAGGCCACGCCGACCCGGGCCTCCCGGCCGGCGAGCAGCGCGGGCACGTCCGCGACGCCGTCGAGCACGTGGTCGTGGGGTTCGGCCTCGAGCTCCGCGCGGGACAGGGCGCCGGTGCACACGCCGACGGCGACCACGCCCGCGTTCCGGGCCGCCCGGACGTCGACGACGGTGTCGCCGGCAGCCAGGACCTGGCGCACGTCCTCCACGCCGAGCAGCTCCATCGCGTGGTGGATCATGTACGGCGCGGGGCGGCCGGCCCGGACGTCGGACGTCGTCACGACCGCGTCGACGGTGTGCGCCGGGCCCCGGCCGACGGTCCAGCCGAGCGAGGCGAGGAGCGACCCCACGACGGGTTCGTCGAACCCCGTGGTGAGCGCGACCCGGACGCCCCGCGCCCGGAGGTCCGCCAGCGCGGCCTCGACGCCTGCCATCGGGACGGGCGGGTCGGCGCGGTACAGGTCGTCGAGGGTCGCGCGGAAGGCGCGGAAGGTCGCGGACACGATCGACGGCGTCGGCTGCACGCCCCCGAGCTCGAGGAGGGCCGTGATCGCCTCCTCCTTGTCGGTGCCCATCCACCGTTGCAGGTCGGCGTCCGCGACGGGCGCGCCGGCATCCTCCACGGCGGATCGCAGGGCTCGGTACACCGCGCCCCGGTCGTCGATCGTCGTCCCGGCCATGTCGAACACCACTGCGCTGATCACGGGCAGAGCGTAGGGGAGCGCTGCGGCGCGGCGACGTCGCGCGCGTGAACGGCAGCCGAACGCGCCAGGGCCGGGATGAACCGTCGGTGAACGCCGCCGCGGACGGTCCTGCGACGCGGGCGCTCGCGGACAGGATCGGGCCGTGGACACGACGACGCCCGACCTGCACGACACCGCCTCCACCGCCTCGGGCGGCCGACCCGACCGGTACGACGTGGTGGTCGTCGGGGCCGGGGTCATCGGCCTCGCGCACGCCGCCGAGGCCGTCGACCGGGGGCTCCGGGTGCTCGTCGTGGAGCGCGACCACCGGGCCACCGGCGCCTCGGTCCGCAACTTCGGGCACGCGTGCGTGACGGCGCAGTCGGGCGACATGCTCGAGCTGGCGCTCGCCGCCCGTGAGCGGTGGCTCCGGCACGCCCACGACGGCCGCTTCCCGGCGGTCGCATCCGGCGCGGTGGCCGTCGCACGGAGCCGGGCCGAACTCGCGGTCCTGGAGGAGCTGGCCGCGTCGCGCGAGCCGGGTCAGGTCCGGCTCCTCGCCGCTCCGGAGACCGTCGACCGGATCGGTGGGGTCGGCGACCCGACGATCGTCGGCGGGGCGTTCCTCCGTGACGACGTCCGCGTCGACCCGCGCGCTGCCGTCGCGGGGCTCGCCGCACTGCTCGCGTCGCGCGGTGTCACGTTCCGGTGGGGCACCGCCTACCTCGGATGGGAGGACGGCCTCGTCCGCACCTCGCGCGGCACGGTCCGGGCGGACCGCACGATCGTCTGCGTGGGGCACGACGTCGACCAGCTGTACCCGGACCTCGCCGAGCAGCACGGGATCCGCCGCTGCGGCCTGCAGATGGCACTCGTGGAACCGCCCACCGGGCTGTCGATCACCCCGGCCGTGCTCACCGGCACGAGCATGCTCCGCTATCCGGCCTTCGCCGAGACCGCCGCGGCGACCGTGCTCCGGCAGGAGATCACCCGCGATCGGCCGGACCTCATCGCCATGGACGCGAACGTCATGCTGACGCAGCGGCCGGACGGCAGCCTGGTCGTGGGGGACAGTCACCGGTACGACGTCACGCTCGACCCGTTCCTCGACGAGGGCGTCAGCGAGACCCTGCTCCAGGACGTCGCGACGCTGCTCGGGGTCGGAGGGTTCCGGGTGCGGCAGCGCTGGATGGGCGTCTACGCGCACGCGCCCGAGCCGTACCTCGTCGCCCACCCCGCGCCCGGGCTCACGGTCGTCAGCGTGACGAGTGGCGTGGGCATGACGATCTCGCACGGGCTCGCGGCCCGCACGTGGGCCGGCCTGGAGGCGCTTCCCGCGCCCGTCTGACGGCCGCGGTCCCCGACACACACGCGCTGTTCCCCATCCGTTCACGGACGGGGCACGAGTGCGTCACCGCCCCGGGTCACGATGACGTTCGTCCAGCGGCCGGTACCCCACGTTCCGACTCCCACACCCGTCCCACCGTGAACGGCCGGTCGCCCCCAGGAAGGGAACACCCGTGCTCTCCAAGCGCTCATCCGCCGGCATCGCGCTGGCCGCCGCGGCACTCGCCGCCCTGACCGGTTGCTCCACCACGAGCAGCGCCGCGACCACCGACTCGTCCGGATCCGCCTCGGCCTCCGGTGACTGGTCGACGGCGACGTCCGCGTCGTCGAACGGTGGCATGGACGCCCTCGTCACGGCGGCCGACAAGGAGGGACAGCTCAACGTCATCACGCTGCCGCCCTCGTGGGCCAACTACGGCAAGATCATCGCCGGGTTCGAGAAGAAGTACCCGGGCATCACGATCAACTCCGCGAACCCGAACGGCTCGAGCGCCGACGAGGTCGCAGCGGCGAAGTCGCAGAAGGGCCAGTCCACCGCCCCCGACGTCTTCGACATCGGCACCGCCGTGCTCAGCCAGAACCTCGACCTCGTCGCGCCGTACAAGGTCGCGAACTGGGCGGACATCCCCACGGGGGACAAGGCCGCCGACGGCGGGTGGTACTACGACTACACCGGCCTCATGTCGATCGGGTACGACTCGTCCGTCATCAAGACCGCCCCGAAGAGCATGAGGTCGCTGCTCGGCTCCGCCTACAAGGGCAAGGTCGCGATCAAGGGCGACCCGACGCAGGCGAACGAGGCCGCGAGCGCCGTCTACCTCGCCGCGCTCGAGAACGGCGGCTCGGCGAAGGACATCCAGCCGGGCATCGACTACTTCGGCAAGCTCAAGGCCGCGGGCAACATGCTCAACGTCCTGCCGACGCAGGCCACCGTCAACTCGGGTGAGACCCCGGTGGTCGTGCAGTGGTCGTACAACAACCTCGCGTGGGGGCCCGCGGGCGGATCGGCCGGCAACCCGAACTGGAAGACGGTGATCCCGAAGGGCACCGCGCTCGGCAGCTACTACAACCAGGCGATCAACGTCGACGCGCCGCACCCGGCAGCCGCGCGCCTCTGGGAGGAGTACATCTACAGCCCGAAGGTGCAGAACCTGTACCTCGCGTCCGGCGCGTACCCCGCCACGCTCGCCGCGATGGAGAAGAACGGCACGGTCGACAAGGCCGTCCTGGCGAAGGTCGGCGACGCACCGAAGAGCCTCGTCCAGCTGTCGAGCACGGAGGCGGCGACCGCGGCCACCCTGCTGACCAGCACGTGGTCCTCGACGGTCCGCTGACCCATGGCCACCGCTGACGCGACCACGACCGCCACGCCGCCCCGTGCGGTGCAGGCGCACGGGGCCGCGCGGGGGCTGACCACCGCAGGCCGCGGCGCCGGGGGAGGACCCCGGCGCCGCGGCGTCGCGTGGCTCGGTCTCACCCCGTTCGCGCTCTACGTGCTCCTCTTCCTCGCCGTTCCCGCGGTCATCGCGGTCGCCAGCGGGTTCTCCACCGCCGCGGGCGTCCCCACGCTCGCGAACCTCCGGGCGTTCACCGATCCGTCGGTCCTGCAGGCCTTCGCCGGTTCGGCCGGGCTGTCCGCAGCGTCGGCGGTACTCGGCACGGCCATCGGCGCCGTTGTGTGCTGGGCGCTGACGACGCTCCGCCCCGACGGGCTCGTCCGGTCCATGGTCGACGCCGCGTCGAGCGTCCTGGCCCAGTTCGGCGGGGTCATGCTGGCCTTCGCGTTCATCGCCACGATCGGCCTCCAGGGCATCGTGACCGTCTGGCTCCGCGGCATCGGGATCGACATCAACGCGAACGGCCCGTTCCTCTACACGGTGGCTGGACTCGTCGTCCCGTACCTCTACTTCCAGGTGCCGCTCATGGTCTTGACGTTCATGCCGGCGCTCGAGGGTCTCGGCGTGCAGTGGGGCGAGGCGGCGGCGACGCTCGGGGCCTCCCGGTCCGTGTACTGGCGCCGGATCGCGATCCCCGTGCTCGCACCCGCGTTCTGGGGCAGCCTGCTGCTCCTGTTCGCCAACGCGTTCTCGTCGTACGCCACGGCCGCGGCGCTCATCGCCCAGGGCGGCATCGTGCCGCTGACGATCCGCCAGGAACTCACGAGCGAGACCATCGTCGGCGTGCAGAACGTCGCCGGGGTGCTGGCGCTCGGCATGGTCGTGGTCATGGTCGCCGTGATGGCGGGGTACTCCGCGCTCGAGCGTCGCGCCTCGCGGTGGCAGCGATGAGCTCGGCACGCGGGTACGGCCCCGCACCCTCGAAGACGGTCGGTACCGTCGTCCTGGTCGTCGTCGGGCTCGTGTTCGCGGTGCCGATCGTCGCGCTGGCGCAGTTCACCCTCCGGCAGGGTGCGGGGGCCGGGCTGACACTGTCGCACTACACGGCGCTCGCGGATCCGGTCAACCGGGCCACGTACCAGCCCCTGTTCGACGGCCTCGTGAACTCGCTCGTCATCGCGGCGATCACCGTCGGCATCGTCCTGTTCGTGCTCCTGCCCGCCCAGATCGTCACGACACTCCGGTACCCCCGGCTTCGGCGCGCGCTCGAGTTCGTGTGCATCCTGCCGATCACCGTGCCGACCGTCGTGCTCGTCGTCGGGTTCGTCCCCGTGTACCAGGTGATCGCGCAGGTCCTCGGGTCGGGTGCGTGGACGCTCGCCTTCGCGATCGGGGTGATCAGCCTGCCGTTCGCGTTCCGGCCCATCGCCACCGCACTCACCACGGTCGACGTCGTCGTGCTCGCCGAGGCCGCTCGATCACTCGGAGCAGGCTGGGCGACGGTCGTCATGCGGGTGCTCCTGCCGAACCTGCGCCGCGGCATCCTCGCCGCGTGCTTCCTCACCGTCACGGTCGTGCTCGGCGAGTACACGCTCGCGTCGTTCCTGTCGCGGACGACCTTCCAGACGGCGCTCGTGCTCATCCAGCAGACGGACCCGTTCGTCGCGGCGATCTTCTCGCTCGCCGCGCTCGTGTTCGGGTTCGTCCTGCTCGTCGTGATCGGCCGCGTCGGGTCGGCCCGACCTGGCGCGCGCCGCATCCGTCGTGGAGCAGGCGGCGCGCCCGGTGCCGGGAGCACGGGCACCGGGTCCAGTGGCCCGGCCGACGCCGCCCTGCGCTCGCACGTCCTCGACGGTGTCGCCGTCGCCGCCCCCACCTCCCAGGAGCCCGCATGACCCGCACCGCCCAGCCCACCCCCACGACGGCGAACCGCAGTGGGGCCACCGTCGAGCTCGACGGCGTCGTGAAGTCCTACGGCGCCCACACCGCGCTCACCGGGTTCTCGCTCCGACTCGAGCCGGGGGAGTTCGTCTCGCTGCTCGGACCGTCGGGGTGCGGCAAGACCACCGCACTCCGGGCACTCGCGGGTCTCGAGGCGATCGACGCCGGCACCATCCGCATCGACGGCCAGGACGTCGCGGCCGTGCCGGTGGAGCGACGGGACATCGGGATGGTGTTCCAGCAGTACTCGCTGTTCCCGCACATGACCGTCCGGCAGAACGTCGCCTTCGGGCTCGAGATGCGGAAGGTCCCCGCGGACGACCGGCGCCGCCGTGTGGTCGAGGCCCTCGACATGGTGCACCTCGCGGACCTCACCGACCGCTATCCGCACCAGCTCAGCGGCGGGCAGCAACAGCGCGTCGCGCTCGCCCGGGCGCTCGTCACGCGGCCCCGGGTGCTCCTGCTCGACGAGCCGTTGTCAGCGCTCGACGCCAAGGTGCGGGTGACGCTCCGCGACGAGATCCGTCGCATCCAGACCGAACTCGGCATCACGACGCTGTTCGTCACCCACGACCAAGAGGAGGCGCTCGCCGTCTCGGACCGGATCGCCGTGATGCACGGGGGCGGGATCGAGCAGATCGGGACGCCGGAGCAGCTGTACATGCGGCCCGCGACGGCGTTCACTGCGGACTTCGTGGGTCAGTCGAACCGGCTCCGCGGGGACCTCCGCGGAGGCGACGTGTTCACGTACGGGTTCTCGCTGCCGAGCATCGACCGCACCCTCGACGACGGGCCCGTGACCGCCTACGTCCGCCCCGAGGACGTCGTGCTCGCCCCGGACGGCGGCCTGTCCGGCGCCGTTCTCACGTCGAGCTTCCTCGGCTCGGTCCGCCGCACGACCCTCCGACTCGATGACGGCACGGCGCTCGTCGTCCAGCACGACGTCGCGCAGCGGCCGGTTCCCGGCGACGAGGTCCACGTCCGCCTGCTCGGGACGCCGGTCGCGGTGGCGCCGCTCGGTTGAACTGCGCCTGCGCCCGGGAGGCGCGGTGTCATCGCGTGCGGCGCCTCCCGTCCGCTGTGCTGCGGGCCATCGACGCCGTACCGCCGGAGCGCCCTGTGTCGGCGAGAGAGCCCGCGATCACGTGCTCCTGTTGGACGTCATCGACCGCGAGGGGCAGTGTTCGATCCGCGTCAACGATCAGTACCGGATCTGTTTCGTCTGGACGGCCGCAGGACCCTCCGATGTCCACATCGCCGACTACCACGAGCGAAGGAACACTGATGTCGAAAGCACATGACCCGATCACACCCGGGGAGATCCTGCGGACCGAGTTCCTCGAGCCACTCGGCATCACGGCGTACCGACTCGCGCAGGCGACCGGGCTCCCGCAGACGCGGCTGAGCGAGGTCATCCGGGGGAAGCGCCGTATCACCACCGACACTGCGCTCCGGCTGTCGCAGGCGTTCGGGCTGTCCGAGCGATTCTGGCTCAACATCCAGAACGACTACGACATCGAAGTCGAGCACGACGAGCACGACGACGAACTCGCCCGGGTCGAACGGCTCGTCCCGGCGTGACGTCGGAGGTCGTACCGCGCGTGGAGATCATGCCGAGCTGGAGGACCGGGCGATCCGCGGTGGGTGAGGACCTTCCGTAGCTGACGATCCAGATAGTTCGCAAAGCTAAACTAGCGACGGTGACCTCCTCCGCTGCCGCGCCCACCCTCAGCGCCCGGCGGCGGACCCTGGCCCTCGTCTCGATCCTCCTGTCGACCCTCACCGGCACCATCGACACCTCGATCGTCAACGTCGCCCTGCCGAAGCTCGCGACCGATCTCCACGTGGCGCCGTCCGAGACCGTGTGGGTCGCGACCGCGTTCCTCCTGGCCGTCGCCTGCTCGGTCCCGGCCACGAGTGCGCTCGGCGACCAGATCGGTCGCCGCCGGTTGTACCTGATCGGCGTCCCCGTGTTCACGTTGGCGTCCCTGGGCTGCGCGCTCGCGCCGACGCTCGCGGTCCTCGTCGCGTTCCGCGTCGTCCAGGGCATCGGGTCCGCGGTGGTCCTCGCCGTGGCGATCCCGCTGATCCGGCGCCTGTTCCCGCCGGAGCGCCTCGGACAGACGCTCGGGCTCAACGCGATGACGGTCGCCATCGGGACGTCGGCCGGACCGACGCTCGGAGGGTTGATCCTCGCCGCACTCCCGTGGCCGTGGCTCTTCCTCATCAACGTGCCGATCGGTGTCGCGTCGTTCGTGCTCGCGCTCGTCGTCCTGCCGAAGGGCGTGCCCGAGCGGGGCGACTACGACTGGCCCGGTGCCGTCTGGGCCGCGGGAGCGATCGCCGCGCTGCTCGTCGGCGTCCGACAGCTCGCCGCGGTCACGACCCTCTGGCACGCGCTGGTGCTCCTCGTCGTGTGTGCCGTGTGCGCGGTGCTGTTCGTGCGTCGTGAGCGGATGGCCGCCCGGCCGCTCATCCCGCTCGGCTTGTTCACCGGCCCGTTCAGTCTCACGGTCGGCACCGCGTGGGCGTCGTTCCTGGGGCAGGGCATCGCGTTCGTCGCCCTGCCGTTCCTGTTCCAGACCGCGTACGGGGCGAGCCCGCTCGAGTCGGCGCTCCTGTTCACGCCGTGGCCGCTCGTGATCGTCGTCGTGGCACCGCTGTCCGGGCGGATCGCGGACCGGGTCCGTCCGGCGGTGTTGGCCCTCACAGGCCTCGTCGTCCTGACGATCGGCCTCGTCATGCTCGCGCTGCTCGGGTCCGCGCCGCCGATCTGGCTCGTGCTCCTGTCCACCGCCGTGTGCGGCCTCGGGTACGGCACGTTCCAGAGCCCGAACAACCGGGACATGATGGCCGCCGCGCCCCTCCGCTACGCCGCGAGTGCATCGGCCGTCCTGAACACGAACCGAACCGTCGGACAGTCCGCCGGGTCGGCCGTCGTCAGCATCGCACTCGTGGTCAGTGGCGCCGCAGCCGGGTCGCTGGCAGCGCAGTCGTCCGCCGCCAGCGGCGTGCTGTGGGTCGCCGTGGTGGCGGCGGCCGCTGCGACGATCCTGTCCGCCGTCAAGCTCCGGGTGACCGCTGCCGTGCCGCTCGGACGCTGAGACTCAGGTCCGGAACACCGCGGCGGGATCGTCGCGCAGCGCGGCTGCCACCCGACTCCGCATGTCGTCCGACATGGCGGGGAGGTCCGACACCGGCGCCCAGGCAGCTTCCGTGTTCTCGCCGTCCGCCGGGAACGGCACGCCCGACACCCACCGGAACCGGAACACGATGTCGATGTACTGCGCGCGATCGCCGTTCGGGTAGGTCATCGGCGCGAGGGTCTGCACCATCGCCAGTCGCTCCGGCACGGCGACGACGTCGGCTTCCTCCAGGACCTCGCGTGCGGCGGCGACCGCGGGTTCCTCGCCGGGGTCGATGATCCCGGTCACCGGTGTCCAGGCTCCGGTGTCGGCACGGCGGACGACGAGGACCTGCTGCTCGTCGCCGTCGCCCCGCAGCACGACGGCGGTCACGCCCGTGAGCCAGAGCAGGTCGGTCCCGACCTTCTCGCGGAGCGCCAGGACGAACTCGGGAGTGGGCATGCCCCCACCGTAACGACCAGGGTGGCAGCGGGCGGACGTCCCGGACGGCCTGTGGACGACGAAGGGCCCGCCGTCCGATGTGGACGACGGGCCCCGCGTCGTGCCTCCCGTCCTGCGGCGGACCGCGGGACGGGAGGACCGACTAGCGTTGCGTGCGCCGGCGAGCGATCCGGAGACCGGTCACGCCGAGGCCGGCCATGAGCAGACCGAGGGCCCACGGCAGGGCCCGGGTCGTCTCGGAGCCCGTGAACGCGAGCTCACCCGTGGCGGTCGTGGCCGTGGGGGTGATCGCCGCGACGGTCGCCGCGTTCGGGACGACCTCGACGGGGAACGCCGTGCTGAACGCGTCGGCCGAGACGGTGAGGTGGTGGGTCGAGGCGTGCGGGAACGTGACGTCAGTGCCACCGAGGCCGTCGTCCGCCTTGACCACGTCGGAGGCGTAGTCCGACGTGACGGTCGGCTCGACGAAGGTGCCGTCTGCCTCGTCGACCTCGTTGCCGTACTGGTCGACGAGGCCACCCGCGACGACGAGGGTGCCGCCCTGGTGGATCGTCGGCGTACCGCCGTCGGTGATCGTGCCGACCGCCCAGGTGCTGCCGTCCGGGTCCTGCTCCACGACCGTGTCGACCTCGGTCGAGATGTGGCCGTCCGGGTCGATGATCCACGAGGTCGTGGTGTCGTCGTCGATCTTCCCCTTGTCGGTCGTGTAGACCTCGACGCCGTACGCTGCGGCGGCCTCGACGTTGACCTCGACGTACTCGGTCGACGTACCGCTGCCGTTGTCCGCCACGACGGTGAAGTCGTAGGTGGTGGCGAACTCCGGCGTGCCGCTGAGCGTGCCGTCCGCTGACAGGGTGGTGTGGTCGGGAAGCTGCGTGTCCGGGGTGTAGGTCGGGTCGTCAGCGGCGGCGTCGGCGTCGTCCTGGTAGAACCAGCCGACGCTGTAGGTCGGGGTGGGGTCGCCAGCGGCGCTGAAGACGTGGGACAGGCTCTGGCCCGCGACGACGGACAGCTCGAGCGGGTCGCTCTGCGAGGTGTGCTCGGAGAACTCGGCGGGGGCGGTGACCGCCGCTGAGGTCACGGTCGCGCTGTCCCCGTCGGTGTCCTCTGCCGTGACGGTGATCGTCGTGCCGTTCTCGGCCGCCGACGGCACGAAGGAGGCCGAGGTCCCGGTCTGGAGCGTCGTACCCGCACTGTTCGTCCACGTGAACGTGGGGGTGCCGGTGAAGCCCGTCACGGTCGCGGTCAGGGGCTTCCCCACCGTGGGGGCCGTGGTGCTCAGCGTCACCGTCGGGGCGGCGACCGGGGTCGGCACGGCCGGGCTCGCGGTGCTGCTCGGGTCCGTCGCGCGCGGTGCGCTCGGCGTGGCCGCGGGGTGGTGGCTCGGGGTGCTCGAGGGAGCCGGAGCGGCCGTCCCCGCCGTCGCGGTCGGGGCGTCGGTCGGCGTGGCCGATGCCGTCGGCGACGCCGAGCTGCTCGGCGACGGCTGGTCCGTGCTCGGCGTGGCCGGAGCGGTCGCGGCAGCGGTCGCGGTCGTCGTGTCGGTGAGCGTGTCGGCCGAGGCCGCCTGGACGCCGAAGACGCCGAGGCCGGTGGTGAGCCCCACGAGGGCGATGGTGGTGCCGACGGCGCAGGCGCGTCGGGTGCCGGAGGTGCTGCGGTGCACGGGTGTTCCCCCAGTTTTCGGTCCGCTGATGCGGACATGTGAATCGACCGAGAATGTCGGGCGTGCTCGGAGCGTAGCGGTATGGGGCCGCTGGCGGAACATCCGTCCAGCCATGCACCCGTTCTGGGGTCAGGACCCGCCGCGGGTAGCGCTGCTCGGTCGCGGGCGACGCTCCCCGATGGACCGCGTCACGGGAGGATCAGGCCGCATAGGCTGGGCCCGTCATGGAGATCATCATCCTGCCCACAGCGGTCGAGGTCGGCCGGATGGCCGCTGCGAAGATCGCGTCCGTCGTGTCCCGCAAGCCGTCCGCCGTGATCGGGTTGGCCACCGGGTCGAGTCCGCAGGACATCTACGCCGACCTCGCCCGGCGGGTGCAGGGCGGGGAGATCTCGTTCGCGCAGGCCCGCGGGTTCGCGCTCGACGAGTACGTCGGGATCCCGCTGGAGCATCCGGAGAGCTACGCCAGTGTCATCGCCCGCGACGTCGTCGGTCCGCTCGGGTTCGACCCCGCGCGGGTCCGGGTCCCCGACGGTCGTGCGGCGGACCTGGAGTTCGCGGCGAAGGAGTACGACGCCGCGATCCGCGCGGCCGGGGGCATCGACGTGCAGATCCTGGGGATCGGCGCGAACGGGCACATCGGGTTCAACGAGCCGACGTCCTCGTTCGCGTCCCGCACGCGCATCAAGACGCTCGCGCCGGCGACGCGCGCGGCCAACGCGCGGTTCTTCGACTCGGTGGAGGAGGTGCCGATGCACTGCATGACGCAGGGGTTGGGCACGATCCTCGAGGCGCGGGAGCTGGTGCTCGTGGCGCAGGGCGAGGGCAAGGCCGCCGCCGTCGCCGGCGCGGTCGAGGGTCCGGTCAGTTCGTTCGTGCCGGGGAGCGCCCTGCAGTTGCACGAACACGCGACGGTCATCGTCGACGAGGCCGCCGCCGCACAGCTGCAGCTCGCCGACTACTACCGCCACGTGTTCGCGAACAAGCCGGCGTGGCAGCGCTTCGACGAGACGCCAACACGCTGATCCGCAGCGGTCCGCTCCCCACCGCGGCTCGTGGCGGTGGGGAGCGGACCGTGCGGCGTCGACGTGGGGTCAGTCGTCCGAGACGCTGATCGTGACCTCGATGTTGCCACGCGTCGCGTTCGAGTAGGGGCAGACCTGGTGCGCCGCGTCCGCGAGGGCCTGTGCTGCGTCGTGCTCCATCCCGGGGATGACGACCTCGAGGTGGACTGCCAGCTGGAACCCGCCCTGCCCGTTCGCGCCGATCTGCACCCGGCCGCCGACGGTGGTGTCGGTGATGGAGACCTTCTGTGCCCGGGCGACGCCCTGGAGCGCGGAGTGGAAGCAGGCGGCGTACCCGGCGGCGAACAGCTGCTCGGGGTTCGCGCCGGCGCCCGAGCCGCCCATCTCCTTCGGGATCGCCATGTCGAGGTCGAGCGTGCCGTCGGTGGTCCGGACGTGGCCGTTGCGGCCTTCGCCGGTCGAGAGCGCTTCTGCGGTGTAGAGGGCGTCCATGGTGTCTCCTGTTCGTGGTCGTCACGCGGCGCGTGACGGGGGTGGGTGGGGCCTCCCGGCCGAGCCGGACGGGAGGCGCGGCTAGCGTGCGCCGGCCGTGGTCGCCTGCATCCCCGCCGTGACGCGGTGCAGGGTGTCGATGAGTCCACGTGCCGTGTCGAGGTCGATCGCCATCCCGCCTGCGATGCACCCGGGCACGTGGGCGAGGTCGGACTGCAGTGCCCGGCCGTGGTCGGTCAGCGCGATCTCGACGACCCGTTCGTCGGCGCGGCTGCGTTCACGCGTGACGAGGTCCGCGTCCGCCATGCGCCGCAGCAACGGTGAGAGCGTGCCGGAGTCGAGATCGAGGTGGTCGCCGAGCGCGCCGACCGTCAGGGGCCCGCGGTCCCAGAGGAGGACGAGCACGAGGTACTGCGGGTACGTGAGGCCCCAGGGGGCGAGGAGTGCGCGGTACGCCTGGGTCGTCGCCCGGGCGGCGTCGTAGATCGCGAAGCAGACCATCTCGTCGACGGGGGCAGGCGTGTCCATGACGTAAGTATTGCACGCAATACAGTTGTGACCGGCCGAACCGCATCCGAGCGATCGGAGAATTGCTCCGAGGCCGACCAATCCACCTCCGTGGGGGCGCCGAACTACCTGCACAGACCGAGCAAATGCTCGAAGCGCTCACCGGCCACCTGCGGCTGGTTCTCCACCCTCAATCAGGGTGTGTTCGGCGTGCCCACAGCAAGGGAGAAGTCATCATGCGTGGATTCACCAAGACCACCGTCACCATCGCCACCGCTGGAGCGCTCGTCGCCGGGCTCGGCGGCTTCGGCGTCAGCGCCGCGAACGCCGCGGCCCCCGCCGTGCACCTCGCCGCGTCGTCGTCGTCGAAGATCCCCGCCCCGGCCGCAGCCGTCCCCGAGATCAAGGGCGGCGACACCGCGGTCGCGCTCGACAGCGGCTTCATGAGCGCGCTGACCTCGCTGAAGCTCACCCCGGGCGTCAGCGGCTCGGCGAAGCTGTCCGGGTCGACCGTCTCCTTCCCGATCACCGGTGGCAGCGTCGTCTACTGGTCGCCGAAGAGCGACTACCGCCCCTACGTGCAGGGCCTCATCGAGCACGACGGCTCGGGCCTGACCCTCAAGGGCGGCTCGACCACCGTGACGCTCGAGAACTTCACCGTCAACCCCGGCAGCTCGAAGCTCTACGGTGACGTGCTCGTCAACGGCAAGCCCGCCGCGACGCAGGCCTACCTGTTCGCCCTGCACGGTGGGACGCTCAAGCCGCTGAAGCTCCAGGGCGACGACGCGATCCTGACCGGCACCACCGTGCACGTGTCGTCGGACGCCGCCGCGCTGCTCAACAAGACGTTCGGCACGACCGCCGTCAAGAGCAACCTCCTCGTGGGTGTCGCGACCATCACGGCGCAGATCAAGTAACACTCCCGGTCCTCCGGGGCATGGACGACGACGGGCCCGGTGCACACGCACCGGGCCCGTCGTCGTGTCCGAGGGTCAGCGCGCGGCGCCGGCCGTCGCGTCGCCGATCCGGCCGAGGGCCTCGCGCAGCGTCTCCTCGGAGCACCCGAAGTTGAGCCGGGCGTGCCCGATGCCGGGCGTGCCGAACTCCGGTCCGTGGCCCAATGCGACCCGTGCTGCGTCGACGAGCGGCGTCGCGGGGTCGTCACCCCACGGCGTGCCGCGGAGGTCCAGCCACGCCAGGTACGACGCCTGCGGTTGCCGGGAGCGCGCCCCCGGCACCACCTCGGGCAGGAGCTCGGCGAGCAGACGACGGTTCGCGACGAGTTCGCCGAGCAGGGTCTCGAGCCACGGCTCGCCGTCACGGTAGGCCGCCGTGCTGGCGAGGTACCCGAGGATGCTCGTCCGCCACTCGACCTCGCGCGGCAGGGCGTCGAACCACGCAGCGGCCCGGTCCGAGGCGCCGATCATCATGGCGCACTTGGTCCCCGCGATGTTCCATCCCTTGCTCGCCGCGGTCACCGTGACCCCGACCCGGGCCGCGTCGTCCGAGGCTGCGAGGAACGGCGTGAAGACCGCGTCGCTGTGCACGAGCGGCGCGTGGATCTCGTCGCTCACCACGACCGCGTCCCACTCGGCGGCGAGCGCGGCCAACGCGGCGAGGGCCTCCCGGCTGTGCACGAGACCGAGCGGGTTGTGCGGATTGCAGAGCAGCACCGTGTGCGCCCCGTCGGCGAACGCGCGGCGCACCCCGTCCAGGTCGATCCGCCAGCCGGCGGTCGTCGGGAACGGCGTCGCGTCGTCGTCGGCGTCCGACGGCGGCAGGAGCGGGACCTCGACCGCGATGCATCCGGCCTCGTCCACGAACTCCCAGAACGGCGGGTACACGGGCGGCATGACGACGACGCCGTCACCGGGCTCCGTCACCTGCCGGAGCACCTCGACCGCTGCGACGGACACGTCGGTGGTCGTGTGCACGAGGTCCGGCTCGACGCGCCACCCCCACCGCCGCTCGGCGAAGTCCGCGAACGCGTCCGGCAGTTCCCGAGAGGACCCCAGGTACCCGGTGTCGCCACCCTCGACGGCCGCGATCATGGCGTCGCGGACGGGCTCGGCGAGCGTGCAGTCCATCTCGGCGACGAACATCGGGATCACGTCCGGCGGGAAGTCGGTGTACTTGCCACTGGTGCGGGTCGCTCGCGCGTCGAAGGGCGAGATCATCAGGCTCATGCCCACAGCCTGGCAGGAACCCCGGCGTCAGCGCACCGCGTCGACCGCGGCCCGCGCCGCCGCCACGACGGCCGGGTCCGTGGCCAGGTGGGTGTCCTCGCCCGCGACGCCCATGGGCACGCGACTCCCTCGCGTCCCACGCCCGGCCACGAGCCGCTTCGCGGAGAGGTGCACGGCCGCCACACCCGCGTTCGCGAACGCGGGGACGTCCTGCGGTGCCACGCCGCTCCCCGCCATCACCTGCACCGGACCGGCCGCGGCGACCATCCGCGTGATGGTCGCGAGGCCCTGCGGCGCGGTCGCGGCACCACCCGACGTCAACACCCGCGTGACGCCGAGCGTCGGCAGGGTCGCGGCGGCGGCGATCGGGTCCGCGGCGTGGTCGATCACGCGGTGCACCGTGACCTCGACATCGGCCCGGACGTCCCGAGCCGCGCTCCGGAGCCGCGCGATCGTCGCGATGTCGAGCATCCCGTCCGGCCCGAGCGCCCCGACGACGACGCCCTGCGCGCCGGAGGCCACGACCGCCCGGACCTCGCGGATCATCGTGGCGATCTCGTCCTCGTCGTACACGAAGTCACCCGGCCGACACCGCACGAGCACGTGCGCGGGGATCCCGACGGTGACCACGGCCTCCACGAGTCCCTGCGCGGGGGTGACGCCGCCGAGCTCGAGCGCCGTGCAGAGCTCGACGCGGTCCGCGCCGCCATCGCGCGCGACGACCGCACCCGCGGCGGACGTGACCGCGATCTCCAGCGCTGGTCGGGCCTCCCGGCCGGGAGGCCCGACCACGGCTGCCGACGTCGGCTGCCGGTCGTTCACTCGTCCGGCCCGGTGAGCGGCACGTCCGAGGCCGGCAGGATGCGCGCCGACAGGTCCGGCTCGGCGGGGAAGGCCCGGTCGAACGGGAACATCGGGCGGCGGATGCGCCGGTGGCCGAGTCGCTCGAGGTCCTGGTCCACGCCGCCGGGGGTGAGGCCGAGCATCCAGTCGGCCGCCATGTCGTACAGCTCGGGCTCGAGGTACCCGATCTTGACGATGACGACGTCAGCCGACCGCGGGTCGAGGTCGAGGTCGGTGAAGTCGTGCTCGTGGTGGTACGGCTTCCGGAGCTCCGTGAGGATCGCGAACACGCTGCCCACCTGCAGGACGACCTCGGTGACGGCGTCCGGATCGCCGTGTCGGACGGCGTGCACCCGCCCGGTCATGGTCAGGGGTCCGGCGTGCCGGTCGTCGACCTCGGCCCCGGCCGTGACGGTCACGGTGGCGCCGACGCCGGCCGCGACGGCGGTACGGATCGCCTCCGGTCCGGGGACGCTGGCGTAGATGACGGTCGGACCGCTCGGTTCGGCGAACTCGGGTCGGGCGAGCAGCTCGGTGAGGCCCCACGTCATGTCGCCCGCGCCACCGGCGGTCGGGTTGTCGCCCGAGTCGGAGATGAAGTACGGGCGGGCGTCGGAGGCCAGCGCGGCGTCGAGGCACTCGGCGAACGAGCCGGTGGGCGCGACGAACGCGAAGTCCTCGCGGGCCTCCCAGAAGCTCCGGGCCAGGCGTTCGGCGCCCGCGGTGACGGCGTCCTCGTCCCATCCGGTGACCACGACGACGGCGCGGTTCCGTGGCTCGTCGGCCCACGCGTACCCGACCCAGATCGCGGCGTCGACGACGCCGTCGGTGGCCTCGACCTCCGGCACGCCGGCGTAGATGTGCGCGGCGGGCTCGATCCGCGTCGAGGTCTGCTCGCCGGGGAGCAGCACCGGCACCGGCACCCACGCCTTCACGGGACGGACGCGCGGGGCGGCCCCGCCGTCGGCGGCGTCGGTGGCGGACGGCAGGGTCGGCTGCGCGGCCAGCAGGTCGACCAGGTTGCGGACCGCCCGCTCCTTCGTGTCGAGGGCGTCCTCGTGCGGCGCCATCCGGTAGCACGTGATGAGGTCGGAGGCGTGGGCCAGCTCCCGCGACACGTTGCCGTGCAGGTCCATCGACGTCGACACGATCACGTCCGGGCCCACGACCTCGCGGATCCGTGCGAGCAGCACCGCCTCGGCGTCGTCGAGGCCCTCGACGGTCATCGCGCCGTGGATGTCGTACCAGAGGCCGTCGATCGCCCCGCTGCCGACGATGGCGTCGAGCCGGGTGGTGATCTCGCCGGCGAGCTCCTCGAACGCGTCCCGCGTGACGATCCCGCCGGGCAGTGCCTTGCCGACGAGCGCACCGCGCCACCGGGCGGCCTCGCGGAGCGGCTGCCCGGCGCGGAGGAACGGGTACCGGTCCATGGCCTCGTCGCCGCGGAGCGGGTGGAACGCCGGGGCCAGCGTCCGGGCCGGTGAGAACGTCGACGACTCGATGCCGAGTCCGGCGACGGCGATGACCGGGAGGGACGGGCTGGGTTCAGGGGACACGGATCCTCCGGTGGTGGTTGGTGGTGGATGCGCCGGCGACGGCGTCGAGGGTGGCCGTGAGGGCGCGTTGCAGGGCGAACTGCCCGGCGCCGACGAGGCCGGCGTCGGCCCCGAGCGATGCCCGCTCGATGGTGAGGTGCTGGGTGACGAGCGGGTGACATCCCTCGTACAGCTGGCTGCGCACGGCCGCGACGAAGGGTTCGACGGTCGAGAGGATGCCACCGAGGTACACCGCGTCGGGGTTGAAGAAGTTGACGTTGGCGGAGAGCACCTCGCCGAGGTACTTGCCCGCACGGCGGACGGCGCGGGTCGCGGCCGGGTGGGCGTCGGTCGCGAGCGCGACGACGTCCTGCGTGGTGGCCACGTCGACGTCGGACTCCTGCAGGATGCGCACGAGGGCCGCGCCCGACGCCACGGTCTCGAGACACCCGGTGTTGCCGCACGAGCACGGGGTGTCGCCGGCCGCGTCGATGCGCACGTGCGTGATGTCCCCGGCCGCGCCGGTCGCGCCCCGGTAGAGCCGGCCGTCGGCGATGATCCCCGCACCGATGGCCGAGCCCGCCTTCACCATGATCGCCTGGCGACGCTCCGGCGGCTGCACCGCGTGCTCGCCGACGGCCATGCAGTTCGCGTCGTTGTCGACGGCCGCCGTGACCCCGAACCGCTCGGCCAGCCAGGCGGCGACGGGGAACCCGTTCCAGCCCGGCATGCGGCTCGGCAGGTCGACGACGCCCGCCTCGACGTCGACGGGGCCCGGGAGGCTCAGCCCGACGCCGCGGAGCGCGCTCCGGCCCCGGCGTGTGGCCAGTTCCTCGAGCACCTCCGCCAGGCGTTCGAGCCCGGGGCGCGGCCCGTCGACCATGGCGAAGGGGATCGTGCGGACGTCACTGAGGCCACCGCCCGGCAGGACGACGCCGACCCGGGCGTGCGTGCCGCCGAGGTCCGCCGCGAGCGCGTACTCGTCGACGCCCCCGAGGCGGAGCACCTTCCGCGGGCGTCCGCCGGTCGACGAGCGGGTGCCCTCCTCGGCCACGAGGCCGTTCGCGATGAGCTGCCCGACCGTGAGCGACACGGTCGACGGCGCGGCGCCGAGGTGCGTGGCGATCTCGGTGCGGCTGGTCGCCTGTCCCGAGGCGATGAGCTCGAGCACGCGGGCACTGAGCTCAGCCACGGGACCGGTCCCGGGGACTTTCTCCAGACATGGTCGAACTATCTCCATCGAGGGTGGGGTGGTGGCGAGTGTACGGCCTTGCGCTGTCGCCCTGGCTTTCCGCAGTTCCGCAGAAACGCAGTTTTTACACGGCGGGACTTCTTTCTCCACCTCGTCAGGCCCTTGACTGTGCAGCAGCACGCGCCACCCCTCCCGATCCCCCTTCCACCCCTGGAGCCGACCGGCCCCGTTCGAAGGAGAACAGCAATGTCCACAGCACGCACCGGGCGTCCCCGCCGCCACTGGGCGCTCGTCGCGGGAGTCGCCGTCGCGGCGTCCGCACTGCTCGCCGGCTGCGCCGGTTCCGGCGGATCGAGCGCGTCGTCGGGTTCCGACACCATCGACTACGCCCTGCCCGCGAACTTCACGCCGAACTGGATCCTGCCGATCGGGACCGCGGCGCACCTCAACACGAACAACGGGTCGATCGCGTCGTCGCTCTGGGAGCCCCTCATCGCGTACGACGGCTCGACGGGCAAGATCGCCTGGAACAAGGCCGGCTCGATCGCCACGGCCGCGGACTTCGCCTCGGACGGCAAGAG
This sequence comes from Curtobacterium sp. MCBD17_003, assembly GCF_003234885.2. NCBI lineage: Bacteria > Bacillati > Actinomycetota > Actinomycetes > Micrococcales > Microbacteriaceae > Curtobacterium > Curtobacterium sp. MCBD17_003. The sequence continues at coordinate 3,067,191 of NZ_CP126275.1, read as the reverse complement.
CGTCACGATCACCCTCGGCGACCGCCACTGGAGCGACGGCAAGGCGATCACCTCGCGCGACGTCGAGTTCTGGTTCAACGTGATCAAGGCGAACAAGGCCGACTGGGCGAGCTACAACGAGGGCAAGGCGCCCGACAACTGGACGTCCCTGAAGACGATCGACGACCGACACTTCACGATCACGTTCGACAAGGCCTACAACGAGCAGTGGATGCTCGCGAACGAGCTGAGCCTCATCACCCCGCTCCCGCAGCACGCCTGGGACAAGACGAGCGCGAACGGCTCGGTGGGTGACGCCGACCGCACGACCGCGGGTGCGAAGCAGGTGTGGAAGTTCCTCAACGCCGCGGCGAAGGACATCTCCGGGTACGACTCGAACAAGCTCTGGACCACGATCTCCGGCCCGTACGCGATCGACTCGTTCTCGACCTCGGGCAAGGTCGTCCTGACCGCGAACAAGAAGTACGACGGCGGCGAGAAGCCCTCGATCACGACGGTCGACCTGCTGCCGTTCACCACGAGCGACGCCGAGACGAACGCGCTCCGCTCGGGCTCCGTCGACTACGGCTACATCAGTCCCTCGGACATCGACCAGAAGGCCTCGTTCACGTCGAAGGGCTACTCGGTCGAGCCGTGGACGGGGTGGGCGATCACGTACATGCCGTACAACTTCCACAACCCGACCATGGGTCCGGTGTACCAGCAGCTGTACGCCCGTCAGGCCGTGCAGATGTCGATCAACCAGCCGCAGCTGTCCAAGGTCGTGTTCAACGGCACCGCGACGCCGGGCTACGGGCCGGTCCCGCAGGCGCAGAAGTCCGACTTCGTCTCGTCGACCCAGACGGACAACCCGTACCCGTACTCCAGCAGCAAGGCGAAGGCCCTGCTGACGAGCCACGGCTGGACCGAGCAGAACGGCACGATGGTCTGCACCGACGCCGGGTCCGGGAGCTCGCAGTGCGGGGCCGGCGTCGCCAAGGGCACGAAGTTCCAGATGCAGGTGCTGTCGCAGTCCGGCTCGACCGTGACGGACAACATGATGAGCGCGATCCAGTCCTCGCTCGCCAAGACCGGCATCGGCTTCTCGATCAAGACCGCTCCGGTCAACACGGTCCTGTCGCAGACGCCGCAGTGCACCGCCGACCAGGACATCTGCAAGTGGCAGCTGTCGTTCTTCGGGACCGCCGGGAGCTGGTACTTCAACGCGTACCCGACCGGTGACTCGCTGTTCCAGACCGCCGGCAGCGCGAACTTCGGGAACTACTCGAACAAGCAGGTCGACCAGCTCATCTCGGCCAGCACCACGTCGACCGACTCGAGCGCGGTGCAGGACTACAGCGCGACGGTCGCGAAGGACCTGCCGGTGATCTGGCTGCCGAGCCCCGACTACCAGATCTCGGTCGTCAAGAAGGGCCTGACCGGGTTCGACCAGGACTCCCTGGCGAACTTCCACCCCGCGCAGTGGAAGTGGAGCAAGTGACCACTGCGCTCTACATCGCCCGGCGTGTGCTGCAGGCCGTGATCGTGGTGTTCATCGTCACCGTGATCGTGTTCTGCCTGCTGCACACGCTCCCCGGGGGTCCCGCTCGCGGGATCCTCGGGGCGAAGGCCACGAGCCTGCAGATCGCGCAGTTCAACCGCGAGCAGGGCCTCGACAAGCCCCTCGTCGTGCAGTACGTCTACTACCTCGGTACCTTGCTCCGCGGCGACCTCGGCTCCTCGTACACGCTGAACGAGCCGGTCACGCAGCTCATCGTCGAGCGGCTGCCGAAGACCCTGGTGCTGACGATCCTGTCGGCCGTCGTGGCGCTCGCCGTGGCGATCCCGCTCGGCATGTGGCAGGCCGTCCGGCGGAACAAGCCGGTCGACTACGTCGTCACGACCCTCGCGTTCGTGGCGTACTCCACCCCCGTGTTCTTCCTCGGGCTCGTCGTCATCGTGGTGTTCAGCCAGGTCCTGCCGTGGTTCCCCTCGCAGGCCCCGAACGGCAACACGCTCGCCGAGGTCTTCGCCGACCCGGCCGGTCTCGTCCTCCCGGTGGTGACCGGTGCCGCCGCCATGGTCGCCGTGTTCAGTCGGTACATGCGGTCGTCGACGCTCGAGAACCTCCAGGAGGACTACGTGCGCACCGCGCGGGCCGGCGGCGCACGACAGGGTGCGATCCTCCGACGGCACGTCCTCCGCAACTCGCTCACGCCGGTGATCGCGATGCTCGGGTACTACGTCCCGGTGCTCTTCGGCGGATCGCTCGTCGTCGAGCAGCTCTTCAACTACCCGGGCATGGGCCTGCTGTTCTGGAGTGCCGCGCAGTCGTCCGACTACCCGGTGCTCCTCGGCTGCGTCCTCGTCATCTCCGTGGCCACCGTCGTCGGCACGCTCCTGGCCGACGTCATCCAGTCGATCGTCGACCCCCGCGTCAGGGCGGCGACGGCATGACCGGCGACCGGTCCCCGAACCCCCGAAGCAAGGCAGGTCCCGCATGAGCGCCGTCCTCCAACCCGGGCAGACGCCACTGAGCCCGGACTCCGCCGCCGGGCCCGCCGTCGAGGTCGTCGGTGCCACCGGCTTCCGGATCGCGCTGCGCCGGTTCCTCCGCAACCGGCTCGCGGTCGTCGGCCTCGTCGTGGTCGTCCTGTTCGTGCTGTTCTGCTTCGTGGGCCCACTCGTGTACCCGACCGACCAGACGCACACCACGCTGTCGCAGGCGAACCTCCGGCCCGGCGGCGCACACCTGCTCGGCACCGACGCCGTCGGCCACGACGAGCTCGGTCGCCTGATGTACGGCGGGACCGTGTCGCTCCTCGTCGGTCTCGCCGCGGGGCTGCTCGCCACGGTCATCGGCACGCTCTGGGGTGCGATCGCCGGGTACGCGGGCGGATGGGTCGACGCGGTCATGATGCGCGTCGTCGACGCCGGCATCGCCATCCCCGCGCTGTTCATCCTGCTCGTCATCTCGGCGATCTCGACGCCGGACGTCCTCGGGCTCATCGTGATCCTCGGCCTCGTGTCGTGGCTCGTGCCGTCGCGCCTCATCCGAGCCGAGACCCTGACGCTCAAGAACCGCGACTACGTCCTGACACTCCGGGCGATCGGCGGCACGCACGCCCGCGCCGTCATGCGTCACGTGCTCCCGAACTCCGTGTCGACGATCGTCGTCGCCGCGACGTTCCAGGTGGCCGACGCGATCCTCCTCGTCGCCTACGTGTCCTACCTCGGCCTCGGCGTGCAGCCACCCGCGACCGACTGGGGTGGCATGCTCTCGGCGGGCCTCACCGCCGCGTACTCGGGCCGGTGGTGGCTCATCCTGCCGCCCGGCCTCGCCGTGATCCTCGTCGTCTGCGCGTTCAACGCGATCGGCGACGGGCTCCGGGACGCCTTCGACGCGAGAGGACGCGGCTGATGCCGACGACCACCCAGACGACCGTGCCGATCCTCGACGTCGAGGACCTCGACGTCACCTTCGCCACCGAGACCGGCGCCGTGCCCGCGGTGCGCGGGGTGTCCCTCCAGGTCCGGCCCGGCGAGACGCTCGCTCTCGTCGGCGAGTCCGGATCGGGCAAGTCCACGATCGCGCTCGCCGCGATGGGCCTGCTCGCCCCGAACGCCACGCCGAGCGGCCGAGCCGCGGTCGGCGGGACCGACGTCGTCGGCGCGTCCGAGCCGTCGCTCGCGGCACTCCGTGGCCGGACGGTGTCGATGGTCTTCCAGGAACCCGCGACCGCACTCGACCCGCTCACCCGGATCGGCGCCCAGATCGCCGAGGTGATCCGCAACCACCGGCAGGTCACGGCGGCCGACGCCGCTCGCGAGGCCGTCGACCTGCTCCGCCGCGTCGGCATCCCCGACCCCGAGCAGCGCGCCTCCGCGTTCCCGTTCCAGTTGTCGGGCGGCCAGCGGCAGCGCGTCGTCATCGCGATGGCCATCGCGAACGAACCGCGGCTCCTCATCGCCGACGAACCGACCACCGCACTCGACGTGACCGTCCAGGCCGAGATCCTGGAACTCCTCCGCCGCCTCGCCGTCGACACCGGCACCGGGGTGCTGCTCGTCACGCACAACATGGGTGTCGTCGCCGACTTCGCCGACCGCGTCGCCGTCATGCTCCACGGCGAGATCGTCGAGACCGGCAGCGTCGAGGACGTCCTCCTCCGACCGGAGCACGAGTACACGAAGCGGCTCCTCGCCGCCGTGCCGCGGCTCCTCGTGGCGGATCCGGACCGGCCCGCGCCCGTCCCGGACGACGCGTCGACGGTCGGGAGGGACGGCACGCCTCCGGTGGTCGACCTGCGGGACGTCGGGGTCGCCTTCGGTCGTGGCCGCCGCGCCGTGCAGGCCCTCGCCGGGGTCGACATCCGCGTGCACGCGGGGGAGACCGTGGGCCTCGTCGGCGAGTCCGGGTCGGGCAAGTCGACCGCGGCGCGCGTGGCGCTCGGTCTCGTGCTGCCCACCTCCGGGACCGTCGCGCTCTTCGGCCAGGACCTCCGCCGGACGCGAGGGCGTGCACGACGGGCCCTCCAGGGCGGGATCGGGGTGGTCCTCCAGGACCCGGTCGCGTCGCTCGACGCCCGGATGGCGGTCGGCGAGTGCATCGCCGAGCCGCTCCGCGTCCACCGCCGGGGCATGGGTGGTGCCGAACGGGACCGCCTCGTCGCCGAGGCCCTGGACGCCGTCCGGCTGCCCCGTGCCCTGGCCGGACGCGCGCCGCGCGAGCTCTCGGGAGGGCAACGGCAACGCGTCAGTCTCGCCCGGGCCCTCGTGCTCGGGCCGAAGCTCCTCGTGGCCGACGAACCGACGAGTGCCCTCGACGTCAGCGTGCAGGAGGCCGTGCTCGAGGTCATCACCGACCTGCAGCACGACCTCGGGTTCGCGTGCCTGTTCGTGTCGCACGACCTCGCCGTCGTGCAGCACTTCGCCGCACGGGTCGTCGTCATGCGCGGCGGGCGGATCGAGGAGCAGGGCCCCACCGGCCGGACGCTGCTGCACCCCGAGACCGACTACACGCGCCGGCTCCTCGCGGCCGTGCCGGTCCCGGACCCCGTGCTCCAGCGCCGCCGACGGTCGGAGCGACAGGCGGCGCTCGCCGCCGGCTCCGGAGGACCGGTCCCGGGGGAACGCGCGTGAGCCGCACGGACACCGCGGCCCCGGCCCTCCCGACCGATGCGCCACGTCGCCTGCTCGCCGGGATCGACGTCGGCGGCACGAACACGAAGGTGCTGCTGTGCACCGAGGAGCTCGTGGTGCTCGACCGGACCGACGTCCCGACACCGGCGCACGACGGCGGCGCTGCGATCGTCCGCGCGGCGGTCGCGGCGGTGGGCGCCTTGCTCTCGCGGCAGCACGGCACGCTCATCGGCGTCGGGGTGGGCGCGGCCGGTGTCGTCGACGCGGCGAGCGGCACCGTGCTCGTGACCGGCGACTCGTTCACCGGCTGGGCCGGCTTCGGGGTGACCGCAGCGATCGAGGCCGCGCTCGGCGTCCCGGCGACCCTCGACAACGACGTGAACGCGTTCCTCCGCGGCGAGGTCTCGGCCGGCGCCGTGGCGGGGGAGCGCGACGTGCTCGGCATGACACTCGGCACCGGGGTCGGCGGCGCCCTCATCCTGGCGGGCGAGCTGTACGACGGGCCCGGTGGTGCCGCCGGCGAGATCGGTCACGTCCCGGGGTTCGGCGACGCCCGGTGCACCTGCGGGCAGCGCGGGCACCTCGAGACCCTGGCGTCCGCGCGGAGCATCAGCGCGCGCTACGCCGAGCGCACGGGCCGGACCCGCCACGCGCACGAGGTCGCCGCCGCTGCCGAGGCCGGCGACGCCGACGCCCGTGCGGTGTTCGACGCCGCCGGGTGGGGGCTCGCGCGGGCGATCCTCCTGACCGCGGGGATCCTCGACGTCCGGACCGTCGTCATCGGCGGCGGGGTGTCCGCCGCGTGGGCGTTGCTCGAGCCGCCGATGCGCCGGGCGCTCGAGGCCGAACCCCCCGTCAGCGGTGCCGTCGTCCGGGTCGAGCGGGCCCGGCTGGGCAGCGACGCGGTGGCGCTCGGTGCGGCGTCGCGTGCCCGGGCACTCCTGGCCGGCTGACCGTCAGTCGGCGGAGGCCCCGGCCACCGGCACCCCCGCAGCCCACACCCCCGCGACGGTCCAGTCCCCGCGGAACGCGACGACGTCGGCCGCGTACCCGGGTGCCAGTCGGCCCAGGCGCCCCTCGCCGATGGCACCCGCGGGGACGGCCGTGAGCGCCGCGACGGCGTCGACGAGCGACACGTCGGTCTGCGTCAGCGCGATGCGGAGGGCCGCGTCCTGCGTCAACGTCGAGCCGGCGATGGTGTCCGAGCCGGCCACGTGCGCGACGCCGTCGGTCACCCGCACCCCCAGGTCGCCGAGCATGTAGTCGCCGTCGGGGGAGCCGGCGGCCGCCATCGCGTCGGTGATCAGGGCGACACGGCCGGGGGCGGCGCGGAGCAGGATCCGCGCGACCGCCGGCGCGACGTGGACGCCGTCGAGGATGAGCTCGAGCGTCACGCGGTCGTCGGCGATCGCGGCCGAGATCGGCCCGGGGGCACGGTGGTGGATCCCCGGCATGGCGTTGAAGGCGTGGGTGAGCATCGAGGCACCGAGGTCGAAGGCCCGCTGCGCGGTTCCGTGGTCCGCCGTGGTGTGCCCGACCGCGGCGACGACCCCGGCCTCCACGACGGCGGGGATCGCCCGCTCGGCGCCGGGCAGTTCCGGCGCGATCGTGATCTGGCGCAGGACCCCCTCGCCCGCGGTGAGCAGCGCGGCGACGGCGTCCGGCTCCGGGGGGACCAGGTACGCGGGGTGGTGTGCGCCGCGGTTGTCGGGCGACAGGAACGGTCCCTCGAGGTGCGCGCCGAGCACGAGTGGGTCCCGGGCGGCGAGCGCGCGGATCGCGGTGAGGTGGTCGACGAGGACCGGCACCGGGTTCGCCACGAGGCTGATCACCGACCGTGTCGTGCCGTGTGCACGGTGGACGGCGAGTCCCGTCGGGATCTGGTCCGGGTGGTCGTAGGCGCCGCCGCCCCCACCGTGCCCGTGGAGGTCGACGAACCCGGGCGTGATCGTGGCCGTGCCGAGGTCGACGACCTCCTCCGCTGCGGGGGCGTCCGGCCCGCTGCCCGTCGCTCGGATCGTGTCGCCGTCGAGCAGCAGCCACGGGTCCTCGACGATCCCGGACACGTCGACCGCGCGAGCGGCGCGGAGGAGCGTGGTCCGGGCCTCCCCGCCGGTCACGGTGCGGTCTCCCGGCGACCGACGACGATGCCCGACACCGCGGCGACGACGATGAACACGAGTCCGACCCACGGCCGGCCGATGGAGAGCCAGGCGCCGCCCGCGGCGACGATGAGCGCGACCTCGACGATCGTCTTGCCGACCGCGTCCGTCGGGATCGGGGACCGCGGCGAGCGGAAGAAGAACCACACGAGTGCGGCGAACACCGGCGCGCCGACCATGAACACGACGGCGGGGCTCGGGAAGGCCCACGAGATGTAGCCCCAGTACGCGAGCGAGAACAGGCCGAACACCATGACGGCCACCCGGACGACCGTCCAGACGTCGACGCGGGGGCGCGGCCGGGAGGCTCGGGGAGCCCCCGCCGCCGACGTGCGGCCCACGGCGGGTGCGGCGCGGCCTGGAGCGGGGGCGGCGTGGCCCGCGCCGGCTGCGGGCGGTGGGACGTCCTCCCAGTCGACGGGGGACTGCGGCGGGTTCGACATGTCGCTCACCGGAAGATGATCGTGCGGGAACCGCCGTCGAGGAGCACGCGGTCCTCGGCGATCCAGCGGACGGCCTGGGTCAGCGTGCGCGACTCCTCGTCCTGTCCGATGGACACGAGCTGCTGCGGCGTGCGGGAGTGGTCGACCCGGACGACGTTCTGCTCGATGATCGGCCCCTCGTCGAGGTCGCTCGTCACGAAGTGCGCCGTCGCCCCGATGAGCTTGACGCCCCGCGCGTGGGCCTGCCGGTACGGGTTGGCGCCCTTGAACCCGGGCAGGAACGAGTGGTGGATGTTGACCGCACGGCCGGCGAGCGCCGCGCACAGCTCGGGCGAGAGGATCTGCATGTAGCGGGCGAGCACGACGAGCTCGATGTCGTGCTCCTCGACGGCCTGGAGGACCCGCGCCTCCATGGCACGCTTGCTGGCGTCGTCGACGACCGCGCGGTGCTCGAACGGCACGGAGTAGAACGCGGCGAGCTCGCCGAGGTCCGGGTGGTTCGACAGCACCAGGGGCACCTCGATCGGGAGCTGCCCGTTCCGCTGCCGGTACAGCAGGTCGTTCATGCAGTGCCCGGCCTTCGACACGAGCACGAGCGTGCGCAGGGGGCGCCCGACGACGTCGAGCTGCACGGTCATGTCGTACCGCTCGACCACGGGGGCGAGCGCGGCCTCGAACGCCGCGCGCGAGACGGGTGCGAGCACCTGCAGCCGCATGAAGAACGTGTTCGTGTCCTCGCTCGAGAACTGCTGCGACTCGGTGATGTTCCCCTCGGCCGCGACGACGGCGCCGCTCACCGCGTGGACGATCCCGGGGCGGTCCTGGCAGACGAGGGTGAGTGTCCAGTGGGTCGGGTCGGTCACCCGCTCAGCGTATCGGGGCGAGCGGACGGCCCGGGAGGCGCGGCGCACGTCCGCTCCGGGTCAGCCCGCGGCGCTGCGATCCGCCCGCCGCAGTGCCCGGTCGAGGATCGTCAGTGCGGACAGCAGCAGTGCGACGCCGACGATCACCCATCCGAGCAGGTGCAGGTCCGGCGTGGTGGGGCGCTCGCCGAAGACACCGCCGATGAGGGACGACGCCGCGATCGCCCCGATGTACACGCTCGTCCGGGACAGACCCGCCGCGGTGCCGATGTACGACGAGGGCACCTGCCGGTACAGCGCCGCCTGGTTCGAGACCGACGCGAGCCCCTGCGGCACCCCGAACATGGTCGGCACGAGGGCGATGAGCCAGACCGGGCTGCCGGCGTGGAGGCCGAGGAGCAGCAGCCCGCCGACGACCGGGACCGTGGCTGCGATCACGAGTGGCGTCCGGACGCGGGTCCGTCGCGCCACGAGGAACGACACGACGCCGGCGATCACGGCGGAGGGCAGCTGGATGTACCCGGCCTGGTCGCTCGAGTAGCCGGCGACGTCCTGCACCCACTGCGAGAACCCGTACGTCATCGTGTACGCGACCATGTACACGAGGAACAACCGGACGTAGGTGCGGCTCAGCGCGCGGTTCGTGGCGAGGAGCCGTACGTCGATGAACGGCTTGACGGCCCGGAGCTCGCGGAGCACGAGCGCCACGAGCAGCGCGACGGCGACCCCGAGCAGCCACCAGAGGCCGTCGGACAGGTCGAGCAGGAACACGAGCAGCGCGGACACGGTCCCGGTCATGAGGAGCATGCCGGCGGGGTCGAGCGCGGTGAGCACCGGCACCCCGTCGTCGTGGCGGGGCCGCGACGCGTCGGACGGCAGCCACAGCCCCGCGACGACGAACCCGAAGGCGGCGAGGGGCACGTTGACGAGGAAGATCGCGTGCCACCCGAAGGCGGCGATGAGTGCGCCCCCGAGCGGTGGCCCGGCGGCCGCGGAGACCAGGGACGTGATCGAGAGCGCGCCGAGCACGAGCGGCGGGGTCGGCTTGCCGATGCGCTCGGACTGCTGGCGGAGTGTGGTCAGGGCGGCCGGGTAGGCGGACGAGGTCCCGATGCCGATGAGCACGCGAGCGGTGACGGCGCCCCCGAACCCGGTGAGGAACTCGGGCACGAACCCGGCGACGCCGACGATGACGAGCCCCGTGAGGAACACCTTCTTCGGCCCGAACCGGTCAGCGAGCTTCCCCATCGACGGCTGGGCGACGGCGCTCGCGAGGTACAGCGCCGCGACGAGCCAGATCGCCTGCGCGGACCCGATGCCCAGGTCGCGGGAGATCGGCGCGAGCGCGACGGACACCATCGTGGTGTTGATCGGGTTGAGGAGCGGCCCGACGAGCACCGGGACGAGGAGCTTCGGGCCGAAACCGGGGTGGCGCTGCCGTGCGGGGCCGGTGGTGGGGACGGATGCGGTGGACGCGGACGTGACGGCGGCTTTCGGTCGGTGCGGCGAGCGGGAGGTACGGCGAGCTGGAGGTGCGGGGAGCGAGCGGGCGGGGTGGCGGTGGAGCCAGGGCGTGAGCGCGGTGCGGCGCCGGCGTCAGGGGTCGACGAGCGACCCGAGCACGTCGACCGCGCGCTCGACGGCGGCGCGGTCCTCGGCCGGGAGGCCCGCGAGCCGGTCCGCGACGAGGCGCGTGCGGCTCGCGTGGGAACCGGCGCGGGCCTCCCGGCCGGCGGTGGTGAGCTGGACGAGCGCTCGCCGGCCATCCGTGGGATGCGGCTCACGGACGGCGAGACCGAGTTCGACGAGACCCGCGATCGTGGCACCCATCGACTGCGGGCGCACGCCCTCGGCGCGGGCGAGGTCCGCAGTGGTCTGCGGGCCGTCGCGGAGCAGGCGGCCGATCACGGCGGACTGGGTCGGCGAGATCTCGTCGGTCTTGGCGACGAGGAGCGTGCGACGGAACCGGCCGTGCACGGCGATGAGCGCCTCGGCGAGGTCGATGTCGGATGCGCTGCGCTCGGTCACGCGACGACGCTACGCCTGGGAAGCCAGCCTTGCAAGGCAGGCTTCCATTGTGGGGCTCAGTCCCCGTGCCCCTGCAGGGTGACGACGAGGTGTTCCTGCACGTAGCCGAGCCAGTCGTAGACGTCGCGGAGTCCGATCTCGCTCCCGACACCGTCCGGATCGGCGTCGGGGTCGTCCGGGTCGTGGTCGGTGATCCCGAGCCGCTCCGCGACGGTGAGCCGCAGGTCGGTGAGGCAGCGGAGCCACGCCTGTTCGGCCTCCCGGTCGAAGGGTCCCGACGCGCGGCCGGTCAACCAGTCGTGCACGATGCGGGCGTTCTCGGCCTTCTGCGTCTGCAGGTCGACGATCGTGTAGCGGCGGAACTCCGCGGACGCCTCGGGGTCGTCCGGGTACGCGACGGGGAACAGCCGCAGCGCGACCGGATCACCGGCCAGGTCCCCCTGCAGGATCTGCATGAGCTGCGCCGTCAGGCTCTCGAGCACGCTGCGCTCGCCCCGCGACAGCGTCAGATGCACGCCGTCGCGACGTCGGACGAACGGGATCACGTGGCGTCCCTGCCGACCGTCGCCTGCAGACCGAACCCGTGCATGGCCTCGACGTGGCGCTCCATCTCCTCGCGCAGACCGCGCGCGACGACCGCCCTGCCCTCGTCGTTCACCTGTCGCATGAGCCGTTCGGCCTTCTGTCGCGGGAAGCCGAAGTAGGTCTGGAACACGTACGTCACGTACGACATGAGGTTGACCGGATCGTCCCACACGACCGCGACCCAGGGCGCGTCCGAGCGCGTGCGCTCCCGGACGTCCAGGTCGGGCTCGAGCATCGTCACCCCTCCAGGGTCGCACGCGCCCGGTCGCTTCGCCCACTGCTCGTGCAGGCTCGGCCCTCGCGCCCGGGAGGCCTGCCTTGGTACGATCCCTGCTGTCGCGACTGGCGTTGGATGGGTCACCATCGGGGAGCGGCAACAGACACGGATCGCGGCCGTACGCCTGGGCCACGAGACCCGACCGTTCCGTGAACGACCACGAGGAGCCACCGTGTCCATCTCCGAGCCCAGCGCCGCCACGTCCGACCGCCTGCCGTCCACCTTCAACGCCCCGCTCGCCGAGGTCGACCCGGAGATCGCCCGGGTCCTCGAGCTCGAGCTCGGGCGCCAGCGCGATTACCTCGAGATGATCGCGTCCGAGAACTTCGTGCCCCGCGCGGTGCTCGAGTCGCAGGGCTCCGTCCTGACGAACAAGTACGCCGAGGGCTACCCGGGCAAGCGCTACTACGGCGGATGCGAGTTCGTCGACATCGCCGAGCAGCTGGCGATCGACCGGGCGAAGGCACTGTTCGGCGCCGCGTACGCGAACGTCCAGCCGCACTCCGGCGCCCAGGCGAACGCGGCCGTGCTGCACGCGCTCGCCTCCGCCGGGGACACCATCCTCGGGCTCGAGCTCGCGCACGGCGGGCACCTCACCCACGGCATGAAGCTCAACTTCTCGGGGCGGCTCTACAACGCCGTGGCCTACGGCGTCGACCCGGAGACCTTCGAGGTCGACTACGACGACATCCGCGCGAAGGCGCTCGAGCACCGGCCGAAGGTCATCATCGCCGGGTGGTCGGCGTACCCGCGGCAGCTCGACTTCGCGACGTTCCGGGCGATCGCCGACGAGGTCGACGCCAAGCTCTGGGTCGACATGGCGCACTTCGCCGGGCTCGTCGCCGCGGGCCTCCACCCGTCGCCGCTGCCGCACGCGCACGTCGTGTCCTCGACCGTCCACAAGACCCTCGCCGGGCCGCGGTCGGGCGTGATCCTGTCGAACGACGAATCGCTGTTCAAGAAGCTCAACTCGGCCGTGTTCCCCGGGCAGCAGGGCGGGCCGCTCATGCACGTCATCGCGGCGAAGGCCACGGCGTTCAAGCTCGCGGCCGAGCCCGAGTTCAAGGACCGCCAGGAGCGCACCGTCCGCGGCGCCAAGATCCTCGCCGAGCGCCTGACGCAGCCCGACGCCAAGGCAGCGGGCATCGACGTCCTGACCGGCGGGACCGACGTGCACCTCGTGCTCGTCGACCTGCGCGCGTCCGAGGTCGACGGCAAGCAGGCCGAGGACCTCCTCCACGAGGTCGGCATCACCGTGAACCGCAACAGCGTGCCGTTCGACCCGCGGCCGCCGATGGTGACCTCGGGCGTCCGGATCGGCACGCCCGCCCTCGCCACCCGCGGGTTCGGCGACGCGGAGTTCACCGAGGTCGCGGACGTCATCGCGGCCACGCTCATGCCGGAGCCGGACATCGCCGCGCTCTCGGCCCGGGTGAAGGCCCTGACCGCCGCGTTCCCGCTGTACGCGTGAGCGACACCGGCACGGCGGCGGAGCACGAGCTGCCGCCGCTCCCGCGCGACCGCTTCGACGCCGACGGCACGGCGATCCGGGTCGACGGCGCCGCGTTGGCCGCTCGCGTTCGGGGCGAACTCCGGACCCGCGTGGCACGACTGCACGAGCACGGCGTGCGCCCCGGACTCGGGACGATCCTGGTGGGCGAGAACCCCGGTTCGCTGTCCTACGTGGCCGGCAAGCACCGTGACTCGGCCGAGATCGGCATCGAGTCGGTGCGGATCGACCTGCCCGCGACGGCGTCGGCGGCCGACATCCGCGCGGCGATCCTGCAGATGAACGACGACCCCGCGGTCACCGCGTTCATCGTGCAGCTCCCGCTGCCCGAGGGCATCGACCCGACGCCGATGCTCGAGCTCATGGACCCGCACAAGGACGCCGACGGCCTCCACCCGACGAACCTCGGTGAGCTCGTGCTCGCGGTGCCGGGAGGCGCGGGGACGATCGACGCGCCGCTCCCGTGCACGCCGCGCGCCATCGTCGAGATGCTCCGCGCGTACGACGTCCCGATCCGAGGACAGCACGTCACGATCATCGGGCAGGGGCTGACCGTCGGACGACCCCTCGGGCTCCTCCTCACCCGGCTCGAGGCGACGGCCACGCTGACGCACTCGCTCACGTCCGACGTCGCGGCGGAGACCCGACGGGCGGACATCGTCGTCGCGGCCGCTGGTGTCGCGGGTCTGGTGCAGCCCGACTGGGTGCGCCCTGGTGCGGCGGTCATCGACGTCGGGATCACCCGCGTCGTCGACCCCGAGACGGGTCGGGCGAAGCTCCGTGGCGACGTCGACCCCGCCGTGGCGTCCGTGGCCGGGTTCCTGTCGCCGGTGCCGGGCGGCGTCGGGCCGATGACCCGGGCGATGCTCATGAAGAACGTCGTCGAGGCCGCCGAGCGCCACCGGCACTGAGCTCGCCGCGCCGGCCGTCGGCGTCGAACACGCCGATGCCGTTCGAACACCGGGATCCCCGTGTTCGAGCGGCATCACGCGGTTCGATCTCGCTGCTGGTCGGCGCCGTGGGAGCGTCGTCCCGACCGCCGGCGCTACGCGTCGTGCCGGGCACCCTCGTCGGCGTGCACGGTGAACACGGTGGGCGCCGTGTGCCCGGCCGCGGCGAAGGCGGCGGTGACCGCGTCCGCGATCGTGTCCCGGGCCTCCCGGTCGACGAGCGCGATGGCGGCGCCACCGAACCCGCCCCCCGTCATGCGGGCACCGACGGCGCCGTGCTCGAGCGCGGTCTCCACCGCGAGGTCGAGTTCGGCGACCGAGATCTCGAAGTCGTCGCGCATCGACGCGTGCGACGCGACGAGCAGGTCGCCGATCGCGCGTGGACCCTGCTCGCGCAGCGTGCGGACGGTGTCGAGGACACGCTGGTCCTCGGTGACGACGTGCCGGACGCGGCGGAAGGTCTCGTCATCGAGGAGCTCCTGCGCGCGGGGGAGGTCGTCGACGGACAGGTCGCGGAGCGCGGACACGCCCATCACCGAGGCCCCCCGCTCGCAGGACGCCCGACGTGCGGCGTAGCCCCCGGTGGCGTGGGCGTGCTGGACGTGCGTGTCGATGACGAGCAGCTCGAGCCCCGCGGCGTCGAAGCCGAGGTCGACGACCTCTGCCTCGAGCGATCGACAGTCGAGGAACACGGCCGCGTCCTGGCGGCCGAGCAGCGACGCCGATTGGTCCATGATGCCCGTGGGTGCCCCGACCGCCTTGTTCTCGGCCCACTGCCCGACGCGCGCGAGCTCCTGCCGGTCGAGGCCGAGGCCCCACAGCTCGTCGAACGCCAGCGCGACGCCGCACTCGATCGCGGCGCTCGACGACAACCCCGCCCCGACCGGGACCTCGGAGTGGATGAAGACGTCGAGCCCTGTCGCGCCGGACAGGTCCGCCCCCCGGTCCTGCAGGGCCCAGGCGATCCCGAACACGTACGCCGACCAGCCGTCCATGTCGGCAGGGTCGAGCGCGTCGAGTGAGCGCTCCTGCACGCCGCCCTCCGGGTCGAACGACGACGCGACGCGGAGCAGCCGGTCGTCGCGCACGCGGATGTCGGCGACGGTGCGGCGGTCGATCGCGAACGGCAGGACGTACCCGTCGTTGTAGTCGGTGTGCTCGCCGATCAGGTTCACCCGGCCCGGTGCCGAGTACCGCGTGGTCGGCTCCGCGCCGAAGACGCTCTGGAAGTCGGTGGTCATACGCGTTCGATCCCTCCTCGGATGAACTCGGCCTGGGCCTCGGGCACGACGTCGCCGATCCAGGCGCCCATCGCGGCCTCGCTGCCGGCCAGGTACTTGAGCTTCGTCTCCGCACGCCGGGGCGACGTGATCTGCAGCATCAACCGGACGGCGTCGCGGCCGATCGACACCGGCGCCTGGTGCCACGCCGCGATGTAGGGCGTGGGGGAGTCGTAGAGGGCGTCGAGGGCCCGTGTCAGGCGCAGGTGCATGTGCGCGAGCTCGTCCTTCTCGGCGTCGGTGAGGCCGGCGAAGTCGGGGACGTGCCGGTGCGGCAGCATGTGGATCTCGAGCGGCCATCGAGCGGCGAAGGGCACGAACGCCGTGAAGTGCTCGCCCGCGAGGACCACCCGGTCCGACGCCCGCTCGTTCGCCAGGTGCTGCTCGAACAGGTCCGGTCCGAAGCGCTCGATCGACGCCAGGAGGCGCTGCGTGCGCGGTGTCACGTACGGGTAGGCGTAGATCTGCCCGTGGGGGTGGTGCAGCGTGACCCCGATCGCCTCGCCGCGGTTCTCGAACGGGAACACCTGCTCGATGCCCGGCATGGCGGACAGTGCGGCCGTGCGGTCGGCCCACGCCTCGACGACGGTCCGGGCGCGGGACTCGGTGATCGACGCGAACGAGCCGCTCGTCTCCGGGCTGAAGCAGACGACCTCGCAGCGCCCGACGGACCGGTACGTGCGGTTGAGGCCGACCTCGGACAGCGCGGCCACCGACGGTGGCGCGTCGTCGGCCTCGAGGTCGGGACCGAACGAGGGTGACTTGTTCTCGAAGACGGCGACGTCGTACCGGCTCGGGATCTCCGACGGGTTCTCGTCCGTCTGGGGCGCGAGCGGGTCGAGGTTGGCCGGCGGCAGGAAGGCGCGGTTCTGTCGAGCCGAGGCGATCGACACCCACTCGCCCGTCAGGACGTCCTGCCGCATGTGCGCCGTGGCGGGACGGGGGTCGAGCACGCGCTCGTCGATGCGACGCTCGGCGGGCAGCTGCGTGTCCGCGTCGTCGAAGTAGATGAGGTCACGACCGTCCGCGAGGGTCGTCGCCCGCTTGGTGATCCCGCTCACTGGTGTTCCTTCCCATCGGTGGACACCGGGCAACCCTACTCCCGGACGAAGGATTGCGAAACGGAACGGAAGCAGACGAAACTGGTGTGATGACCGACCTGTCGCAGCGGGACCCCGACGCGGCGGAGCCGAGCGCGCTGCCGGCCGTCCTGCGCCACGACCGCATCGTCGAACTCATCGAGGAGGCACCGGGCCTCGTCCGGACCGCCGACCTCGCCGCCGCCGTGGGGACCAGTGCGGTGACCGTCCGCGCCGACCTCGCGACCCTCGATGCCGCCGGCCGGATCCGACGTGTGCACGGTGGTGCCCTGCGCCCGGCGCAGCCCGGGCGCGACGAACGCCCCTACGAGGAGACCGCGGTCGAGCACGCCGCCGCGAAGCGGGCGATCGGCCGGGCCGCCGCTGCCCTCGTCCGGTCGGGGGAGTGCGTCGTGCTCGACGTCGGCACCACGCCCGCCGCCGTCGCCGAGGAACTCGTCGCCCGCCGCGACCTCGTCGACGTCACCGTCGTCACGAACTCCCTGACGAACGCGCTCGTGCTCGAGCGGGCCGTGCCCCGGTTCACGGTCGTCGTGACCGGCGGCACGCTGCGTCCCCTGCAGCACTCGCTCGTCTCCCCGTTCGTCGGCACGGTCCTCCCGATGATCGCCGCCGACCTGGCGATCATCGGCTGCACGGGCGTGTCGGTCGAACGCGGCGTCACGAACGTCAACCTGCCGGAGACCGAGGTCAAGCGCCTGCTCGCCGGAGCGGCTCGGCGTACTGTCGTCGTTGCCGACGGGGCGAAGCTCGGTCGGTCCCACATCGGTGTGGTCGGTGCCCTCGACAGCGTCGACGTCCTCGTGACCGCCGGCGTGCGCGGGTTCGACCTCGCCCCCATCCGTGCCGCGGGCGTCCAGGTGCTCGTGGCGGACGATCCCGAGGAGGACCACGCATGAGCGGAGCACCCACCGGCGGCCAGTACCACCTGCGGCACGCCGGACCCGACGGTGTCGTCGAGGCCGACATCACCCAGGTCGCGGCCGGCATCCGGCAGCTCAGCGTGAACGGATTCGCGCTCACCGAGTCGTTCGGTCCGCACGAGATGCCCGCGGGAGCGTGCGGGATCGTCCTCGCCCCGTGGCCGAACCGCGTCGCCGGGGCGACGTGGCAGCTCGACGGCACGACCCAGCAGCTCGACGTCACCGAGCCGAAGTACGGCAACGCCAGCCACGGGCTCCTGCGCTACGCGCCCTACCGCGTCGTCGAGCAGACCGAGTCGACGCTGGTGCAGGAGGCGACGGTGTACCCGCAGCACGGGTGGCCGTTCCTGCTCGAGACCCGCGTGCATCACGAACTCGTCGACGACGGCCTGCGCGTCACGCACGAGATCGTGAATCGGTCCGATCGCCGTGCGCCGTTCGCCGTCGGCAACCACCCGTACCTGCGGGCGGGGGACGCCCCCGTCGAGGAGCTCACCGTCACCCTGGACGCCGCGACCCGGTTCACGACCGACGAGCACAAGGTGCCGGACGGCTCCGAGCCGGTCGACGGGACCCCGTTCGACCTCCGGGGTGGCCGCGTCGTGGGCGAGAGCGACCTCGACACCGCGTACACGGACGTCGCCGCCGACGCCGAGGGCGTGCGACGGACCACCGTCCGGGCGGCCGACGGCGACGGCGTCGAACTCTGGCAGGAAGCCTCGTTCCCCTACGTGCAGGTGTTCACCTCGCGCGAGTTCCCCCGCGGCGACGGTGTCGGGCTCGCGCTCGCGGTCGAGCCGATGACCGCGCCCGCGAACGCCCTCAACAGCGGCGAGGGGCTGCGCTGGCTCGAACCGGACGAAGCGTGGACCGGCAGCTGGGGCATCCGCCGGGTCTGGTCGCGGTAGCGGGAGCGGTAGCGCTCGCGGACGCGGGGGAGCGGGCGCGGGGGCGGCTCAGGCGCGGCGCATGCGGAGGGCCTCGACCGCGAGGGACTCGGACGGGTAGCGGCCGATCTCGTCGGCCCAGGCGGGGTCGTCCCCGCGGAGCGCCACGAAGGACTTGCGCTGCCCCTTGACGTACCCGAGCACGCGTGTGGGCGTGTGCACCTCGACGAAGTCCGCGCGGATACGACGCGTCGAGACCCGCGCGTTGCGGCGGAGCTCGTCGAGCAGGCGGTCATCGGAGAGCGCGAGGCGCCCCGTGGCCGGGGCCATCGCCCGTCGCGCTCCGCCGGTGGTGCTGGTGTGCGTGTCGTGGATGGGTTCGGTCACGGTGTACCCCGTTCGTCGTTGCTGGTGGTGCCGGTGTCGGGACCCACCTGGTGGATCCGCGAACGACGCTATCGGCGCCTCCCCCTCGAACCACTGAGCGGCAGCTGAACAGTGGACAAGATCAGCCGTGACAGCGCTGAGGAGCGCGTGTACCCCGCTGCGCCCACCTCGGGCGCGTCGCCCGAGGCGCGGGGACGCCGACCGTGCCCCGAGCGGACGCCGCGGGAACGACGAAGCGCGGGCCCCGATGAGGGACCCGCGCTCCGAACAGAGACCGGGAGGTCAGATGACGCGGATGTTCTCCGCCTGGAGCCCCTTCGGGCTGGTCGCGACGTCGAACTCGACGCGCTGGTTCTCCTCCAGCGAGCGGTAGCCGCCCGTCTGGATGGCGGAGTAGTGAGCGAAGAGGTCGCCGCTGCCGTCGTCGGCAGCGATGAAGCCGAAACCCTTCTCGGCGTTGAACCACTTGACGATGCCTGTAGCCATGACTGCGTTGTTTCCTTGTTCTGCTGGTGCGGTACGCGTCTGTTCTGCGCATCGACTGTCCGCCCAACCTACGGCATCCGGCCTGACAACGCGACGGTGGATCCGGTGGATGTGCGTATTTCATCTGCGGGTCACGGTCCCGTCACCCGGACGGAGACACGCGCCGCTGCCGCCACCACTCGGAGGAGCGCCCCGGATCGCGTTCGCGACGGTGGGCCCCGTGGGGCTCGAACCCACGACCCTCGGATTAAAAGTCCGGTGCTCTACCGACTGAGCTAGAGGCCCTCGCCCTCCAGCGTATCGGCCGACGGAGCGCCGTCCCACCTGACCACCGTGTCACCGGTCCCGCCTACACTGACGCCGATGCCACGCGACTACCACCGACCCGTGCAGTTCACCGCCGCCGAGTTCGAGGCCATCCAGGGCGGCAACGACCCGGCGCTCATCAACCGTGTCGCGCACGAGACCGCGACGGCGTTGGTGCACCGCGTCCGCACCGATCCGGACCCCGCCGTCGTCGAGCGCCTCGTGACCTACACGGACGTGCACGGGATCGACGCCCTCGCCGAGCTCTGGGCACGGGTCGGCGCCCACACCCTGCCCGGTGCGCTCTGGCGGATCTACCTCGTCCGCACCCTGATCCGGCAGAACCCGGACGAGGTCGCGTACCTCTTCGAGCGCGGCACCGAGGCGGTCTCGACGATCGACCAGGCCGTCGCGGGCGCGGAGCAACCGACCGGACCGGCCGAGATCGTCACCCTGGCGGACGAGATCCTCCGCGGCCTGTACACCGGCGACTTCGCGGTCGCGCTCGAGCGCGGAGCGGCGTTCTGCCGCCTGACGGCCGCCGGAGCGACGAGCGTCGCGGACGACGCCGACCTCACGGCGGAGGACCGAGCCAGTGAGCTCACCCGTCGTGCGTTGCGCCTGTCCGAACTCGCCGAGGACCTCGCTGCGGCCGCCGGGTTGTGGCGCCGCGACAGCCTCGACTGACCGCGCCGACGCGCCCGGGGCGCGCGCACGTCCTCTCTGCGTGAACACCCGACGGTGGCCAGGGCGCCTTCGCTACACTCGTCCACGTCGGGCCGCAGTAACCCCGGGCTCCAAAATTCGCCGCTCCGAGCGGCCTCGCGCCGAGAGGCGTTTCTGCGGTCCGGCGTCCACGTCACGACGGGCCCGGCGGTTCCCTCCGCCGGGCCCGTCGTCGTTCCCGCGACCCGGATCATCGGGCGTCCGGTGTCGACGACGATCCCGCTGGAGCCTGGGTGCGGGTGCGGGCGCAGGTGTCGACGGGGCCGCAGTCGTTCGACCTGCGCACTGTCGTGTCCGCCGCCCCGGACCTTCTGCCGCCCCGGACCTTCCGCGGCACCCCGCCGGAAGCCCGCCCAATCCGATCCGCGGGGGACGCCGAATCCCTGCTGTGACGGCGGGACGGCCGCTCACCACCGGAACCACCCCGTGCGACCCGGGCCGACGGCCCATTCCCTGCGGGTCGCACGGGGTCCGGTGCCGTCGCCGTCCAGCCGTCATCGACGTACCCGGAACCACCAGCGCGTCGTGGACAACGGCTGCGCTCCGACGCCCTGTGAGGAGGAAAACCTGCGATGCTGACTCTCGTGGAACGCGACACGAACGGCTACGAGGCCCCCTCGTCCCCACTCGTTGCGTCGCCTGACGAACTCCTCACACGCGTCGCCGCTGGCGATCAAGAGGCGTTCGGAGCCCTGTACGACCAGCTCTCGGGCCGCGTCATGGGGCTCATCACGCGGCTGCTCCGAGATCATGCCCAGTCCGAAGAGGTGACGCAAGAGGTCTTCCTCGAGGTCTGGCAGAACGCCAGCCGGTTCGACGCCGCGCGCGGTTCGGCCCCGAGCTGGATCCTGACGATGGCGCACCGACGCGCGGTCGACCGGGTGCGGGCCGCACAGTCCTCGCGTGACCGGGACACGAAGGTGGGCATCCGCGACTTCGAGACGGACTTCGACTCGGTGACCGAGTCGGTCGAGATCCGCATCGAGCACGAGCGGGTCAGCCGGGCGCTCGCCCGCCTCACCGAGTTCCAACGCCAGGCCGTCACCATGGCCTACTACGGCGGCTACTCGCACAGCGAGATGGCCGCGATCCTCGGTGTCCCGATCGGCACCGTGAAGACCCGTCTCCGTGACGGGATGATCCGACTCCGCGACGAGATGGGGGTGAGGTCATGACCGTCCGACCCGACGACGTGGCGCTCATGACGGGTTCCTACGCGACCGATGCGGTCGACGCCGTCGAGCGCGCTGCGGTCGACGCGGCGATGGCCGCATCCGACCCGGTGCGTGCCGAGGTGGACTCGCTCCATGAGACCGCACTGCTGCTGGCCTACGCGGTCGAGCCGGTCGAGCCGCCGCGCGACCTCCGGGCCGCGCTCATGGCGAAGATCGCCACGACGCCCCAGCTCCCGGCGCTGCCGGTCGATGACGCACAGGGCGGCTCGTCCGTGGGTGACCTCGCCGCCGCCGCGCCCGGCTCCGCACAGTCCGTCGCGCCGCAGCCGGTCGCCCGGGAGGCCCGGCACGCGGCCGTCACGGACGTCACCGCCGCCCCCGCCGGCACGGCGTCGGGGACCGCGCGGGTCCGCTGGTACCAGCGTCCGGCTCGCGTGGTCCTGGCCGCCGCCGCCGCGGTGGCCGTGATCGCCGGCGGCACCCTCGGGATCCAGTCGCTCGCCGAGCACGAGACCGGACCCGGACAGGGGCAGGTCCAGGCCTCGACGAAGCTCGACCAGATCTACGCCGCCGCGGACTTCCAGCGGGCGTCGACGACGGTCAAGGGTGGAGGCACGGCCACGGTCGTGTGGTCCGACCAGCTCCGCAAGTCCGCCGTGATCTTCAAGGGCGTCAAGGCCGCGCCCGCCGGCAAGACGTACGAACTCTGGTACATCGGGTCCTCGATCACGCCGGCGGGACTCGTCGGTTCGGTCGACGGTGGCACGACGAGCGCGGTGCTCTCCGGCGCCAAGGCGGCGGGCGACACCATCGGCATCACGGTCGAACCCGCCGGGGGCTCGAAGCAGCCGACCACGAAGCCGATCGTGGCGGTACCCACGAGCGCCTGACGACCAGGTCCAGGACGGACGGGAGGCGGTGCACCTGCTGGTGCACCGCCTCCCGTCATGCGCTCTGCCCCGCGGCGCGCGTGGCCGGGGGGATCACCCGAAGCGGCCCGAGACGTAGTCCTCGGTGGCCTGCACGGTCGGGTTCGAGAAGATGTTCGCCGTCTCGCCGTACTCGATGAGGTGACCGGGCTGGCCGGTGCCCGCGATGTTGAAGAACGCGGTCTTGTCGCTGACTCGGGAGGCCTGCTGCATGTTGTGCGTCACGATGACGATCGTGTAGTCCTGCTTCAGCTCCTCGATGAGATCCTCGATCGCCAGGGTCGAGATCGGGTCGAGCGCCGAGCAGGGTTCGTCCATGAGCAGGACGTCGGGCTGTACCGCGATCGCCCGAGCGATGCACAGGCGCTGCTGCTGCCCACCGGACAGGCCCATGCCGGGCTTGTCGAGGCGGTCCTTGACCTCGTTCCACAGGTTCGCGCCCTGCAGGGACTTCTCGACGATGTCGTCGGACTCCGAGCGGCTGATGCGCTTGTTGTTGAGCTTGACGCCGGCGAGGACGTTGTCCTTGATCGACATCGTCGGGAACGGGTTGGCGCGCTGGAAGACCATGCCGACCTGTCGACGTACGAGCACCGGGTCGACGCCGGGCGCGTAGAGGTCGTCGCCGTCGATGCGGACCTCGCCCTGCACCGTCGCGCCGGGGATGACCTCGTGCATGCGGTTCAGGGTGCGGAGGAACGTCGACTTGCCACAGCCGGACGGGCCGATGAAGGCGGTGACCGTCCGCGGCTCGATCGTCATCGAGACGTCCTCGACGGCCTTGAACTTGTTGTAGTAGACGTTGAGGCCGGAGACCTCGATGCGCTTGGACACGCTGGTTCCTTCTGGGGTGGGTGGTCGGGTGCCGGTTGCCGGGGGAGTGGCTACCGACCGATCTTGGGTGCGAAGACGCGGGCGATCAAGCGGGCGATGAGGTTGAGCAGCATGACGATGAGGATGAGCACGAGCGCTGCGGTCCAGGCGCGGTCGACGAACGGCACGGGGTTCGCGCCCTGCTGCGAGTACTGCGTGTACGCGAACACGGGCAGCGTCATCATCGGGTTGCCGAACAGGTCGTAGTTCATGCTCGTCGTGAAGCCGGCGGTGACGAGCAGGGGGGCGGTCTCGCCGATGACGCGGGCGATCGCCAGCATGACGCCGGTGGTGATGCCCGCGAGGCTCGTGGGCAGCACGACCTTGACGATGGTGAGCCACTTCGGCACGCCGAGGGCGTACGAGGCCTCGCGGAGGTCCATCGGGACGATCTTCAGGACCTCCTCGGTCGACCGGACGACGACGGGGATCATGAGGACCGACAGCGCGACCGACCCGATCGCGCCCGTGCGGGTGCCCGGCCCGACGATGAGCGCGAACAGCGAGTAGGCGAACAGCCCGGCGACGATCGAGGGGATCCCGGTCATGACGTCGACGAAGAACGTGATGCCACGGGCGAGCCAGCCGCGGCCGTACTCGACGAGGTAGATCGAGGTGAGGAGCCCGATCGGCACGCTGATGAGCGTCGCGAGCAGGGTGATCTCGACGGTGCCGACGATGGCGTGCAGTGCGCCGCCGCCCACGGTGATGACGTTGCGCATCGAGTACGTGAAGAACTCGACGTCGAAGCGGTGCAGCCCCTGGGCGATGACGGTCCAGAGCAGCGACACGAGCGGCAGCACGGCGACGATGAACGCGGTCGCGACGAGCGAGGTGACGAGCCGGTCGATCGCCTTGCGGCCACCCTCGACGATCCGCGAGATCACGACGATGAGGACGTCGAACAGGACGGTCCCGAGGAACAGTGCGCCGACGACGTTGAAGTCCGCGACGGTACCGCCCGCGTTGAGCAGGGCGAAGACGAGGCCGAAGGCGATCCAGCTGCCGGCGAGCAGGATCCAGGGGAACGGCTTCGGGAGCTTGCCCGACGCGTAGACGTTGCCGCGGGCGGGGCGGAGCGCGATGGTCATGGTTCTGGCCTTCCCGTCAGACGACGCGCTTGCGGACGATGAACCGCGCGGCGATGTTGATCACGAGGGTGATGGCGAACAGGATCAGGCCCGATGCGACGAGCGCGTTGAGCCGGACGCCGGACGCCTCGCTGAACTGCAGCGCGATGTTCGCGGCGATGGTGCTCGGGTTGAGCGAGGTGAGCACCTTCGGCGTGACGCTGTTCGACACGGACAGCACGATGGCGACCGCGAGTGTCTCGCCCAGCGCGCGCCCGAGGCCGAGCATGATCGCCGAGACCATGCCGGACCGGGCGAACGGGAACACCGACAGCCGGATCATCTCCCAGCGCGTGGCGCCGAGGGCCAGGGCGGCCTCCTCGTTGAGGCGCGGCGCCTGCAGGAAGATCTCGCGCATGACCGCGGTCATGATCGGGATCGTCATGACCGCGAGCACGATCGCCGCCGTCAGGATCGTGCGACCCGTGCCGGACACCTGTCCGGAGAACAGCGGGAACCAGCCGAGGGAGTGGTTGAGGAAGACGTAGAAGGGCTGCACGAAGCGAGCCAGGACCAGGACGCCCCACAGGCCGAACACGACGCTCGGTACGGCGGCGAGCAGGTCGATCACGTACCCGAGCAGGGCGGCCATCCGTCGCGGCGCGTAGTGCGAGATGAAGAGGGCGATGCCGATGGAGATCGGCGTCGCCATGACGAGCGCGAGGAGCGCCGCCCAGACGGTCCCGAAGACGAGGGGACCGACGTAGTCCCAGAAGCCCGTGGCGTCGTTCGGCAGGTCCCCGGGCTTGGCGGAGAACGCCGGGATGCTCTGCCAGACGAGGAACAGGGCGACGAGGGCGAGGACGAGGAGGATGAGCCCGCCGGCCAGGACGGTCGCGGTGGAGAACATGCGGTCGCCGATGCGGACGGTCGCACGCGGCTTCGGGGGCTGCACGGCCTGCGGCTGCGGTGCCGGGGCTGCGGACATGGGGCTCCTGTCGGGGAGGGCGCCGGGGGAGGCGTCGGGTGGGGTGTGCTCGGTGGCTGCGGGGCCGGGAGGAACGGTGCGGGTCGGGTGGACCGCGCGCCGGTCGGAGCCGCTCGCGGTCGGAGCCGCTCGCGGTCAGACCCGTGAACGGGTCCGGCCCAGACGTCCGGTCGGATGGGTGGTGACCGGGCGTCTGGGCTGACACGGTGTCACTTGATGGTGGCGACGGCCTTCTGGACCTTGCTCGCGAGGTCCGAGGACAGCGGGGCAGAGCCGGCCTGCTGCGCGGCGGCCTGCTGGGCGTCCGACGAGGCGACGTAGTCCAGGTACGCCGTGACGAGGCCGGCCTTGCTGCTGTCGCTGTACTGCTGGCACGCGATGGCGTACGAGACGAGCACGAGCGGCCAGGCGCCCTTCGCGGTGTCCTTGCGGTTGATGTCGATCGCGAGGTCGTTCTTCGCGCGGCCCGACACGACGTCGGAGTCCGCGACGACCTTGGCTGCGCCGTCGGCGCTGATCTTGGTGGCGGTGCCGCCGACCATGAGCTTGGCCTTCGAGAGGCTGCCGGCGCCGGAGTCGTCGATGTAGGTGATCGAGTTCGATGCACCACCCATGGCGCTCGCGACACCCGAGGTGCCCTGCGCGCCGTCACCGACCTTGTACGGGTAGGTCTGGCTCGGGGCGGCGTTCCAGACGTCCGACGCGTTCGCCGAGAGGTACTCGGTGAAGTTCTGCGTCGTGCCCGAGTCGTCCGAGCGGTGGATCACGTTGATCGAGGCGGACGGCAGCGACGCGCTCTTGTTGAGCTTGGCGATCGCCGGGTCGTTCCACTTGGTGATCGTGCCCTTGAAGATGCCGGCGACGGTCTCGGCGTCGAGCGTGAGGTTCTTGACGCCGTCGACCTTGTAGGCGATGGCGATCGGCGAGATGTAGATCGGCAGGTCGATGCCCTTGGTGCCGGTCTTGCACTCCTTGAAGTCGCCCGACAGCTCGGTGTCGGCGAGTGCTGCGTCGGAGCCGGCGAAGTCGGCGGCGCCGGAGATGAAGCTCGAGCGGCCCGCGCCGGAGCCCTGCGGGTTGTAGTTGACCGTCACGCCGGACGCCTTCGACTGGAAGCCCGAGATCCAGGTCGTCTCGGCGGTCCCCTGCGCGCTCGAGCCGATGCCGTTCAGGGTGCCGGAGAGGCTGGAGAGGTCCGCGCCCGTCGAGGCGGAGGACGAGGCGCTGGCGGAGCTGCCGCTGCCGCTGCCCTCGTTCGCCGCGCAGGAGGAGAGCACGATCGCGCCGGCGATCGCGATGGCCGCGACCGAACCGATTCGCTTGATGTTCACAGGGGTCCCTTCGGGGATGTCAGGTGCAGGGGCGGCCGGTGGGTGGCCGACCTGCGAGTGACAGTAAGGAAGGGAGGTGACGGGGACGACGCCGCTCGGTGAACGACGGGTGAACGAGCGGGGAACGGGATCGCGGGATCGTGCGGCGCGGTGCCGACCGCGCTATACGTGGATCCGTGTGTGCCCGCTCCGGCACCGCAGGCGCGTCAGTCGTGGACGCCGGACGAGTGGGTCTCGACGGCGATGAGCTCGTCGTCGGCGATGTGCAGCACCGCGAAGTCCCCGGTCGAGAGCATCGCGGCCCGGTGCAGGTCGAAGCGCGAGTCCTCGCCCGAGGTCGCAGCGGCGATGTGCGCGATGATGTCGGGGAGCACCGGGCCGTGCGAGCAGAGCACGGTGGTGCGTCCCTTCCGGAGCCGTTTGCGCACGACCCCCGGCACGTCGCTCTTGCCGTGCTCGTGGGCGTCCTGGCTGATGTCGGCGGTGCTCGTGACGCCGATCTTCGTCCGCGCCGAGAGCGGCTCGACCGTCGCCAGGCATCGCGCGGCCGTGCTGCTCACGATCTTCCGCGGGCCGAAGGCGGCGATCGCCGGCGCGACCTGCTTGGCCTGCGTCCGCCCGACCGGCAGGAGTGGCCGGGTGGCGTCGGGTCCGCTCCACTGGTGCCGCGGCGTGGTCTTGCCGTGCCGGAGGGCGATCATCGCGAACGTCCGGTGCTGGCCCACGGCGGCCCGTTCGGCGAAGCGGTCGAGGATGGCGATGTCGCGCTCGTACGTGAGCATCGACCGTGCGGCGTCGATGTCCACCCACTCGAGCGCGGCGACCTCGTCGTTCGGGTGGAAGGCCCCGGCCCGCTCGATCTCGGTGTCCTTGACCTGAGCCACCCAGTAGTGGACGACCTTGTCGCGGCCGTTCGGGAGCACGTACTCGGCCGTACCGATCGGAGCACCGAGGTGCACGCGGTAGCCCGTCTCCTCACGGATCTCGCGGACCGCTGCATGCGGCACCGACTCGCCCGGGTCCACCTTGCCCTTGGGGAACGAGACGTCCTTGTGGTGCTCGCGGTGGATCAGGAGCACCTGGGGGCCGCCCTCGTGCCGTCGCCAGCACACGGCACCGGCGGCGACCACGAGGCCGTCGGGTGTCGTCTGACTCATCGGGAGGAACGCTTCCGCGCTGAGATCTGGCGCATCAGGCTGTCCTGCAGGTCGAGTAGGGGTTCGCCGTCGTCGTCCACCGCGTGCCGGGTCCACTCGCCGTCGGACTCGAGGTGCCACGAGCTCGTGGTGTCGGCCATCGCGAGGTCGAACAGCCGCTCCATCTCGTCGATGTGCCGCGGCGCGGTGAGTCGGACGAGGGCCTCGACGCGGCGGTCGAGGTTGCGGTGCATCATGTCGGCACTGCCGATGTAGACCGCCGGGTCGCCGTCGTTGTGGAACGAGAAGACCCGCGAGTGCTCGAGGTACCGGCCGACGATGGAGCGCACGCGGATGGTCTCGCTGTAGCCCTCCATCGCGGGCTTGAGCGAGCAGATGCCACGGACCCAGATGTCGATCGGGACACCCGCCTGGCTGGCGAGGTACAGGGCGTCGATGATCTCCTCGTCGACCATCGAGTTCACCTTGATCCGGATGCCCGAGGCCTTGCCCGCGAGCGCGTTCACCGTCTCGGTGTGGATCCGCTTGAGCAGGCCCTTGCGGAGGTGGAGCGGGGCGACGAGCAGCCGCTTGAACTTCTTCTCGATCGCGTAGCCGGACAGCTCGTTGAACAGGCGGGTGACGTCCTTGCCGACCTGATCGTCGGTGGTGAACAGCCCCATGTCCTCGTAGATACGGCTCGTCTTCGGGTTGTAGTTGCCCGTGCCGATGTGCGTGTAGTGCCGCAGCCCGTTCTTCTCCTGGCGGATCACCAGGGCGATCTTGCAGTGTGTCTTGAGCCCGACGAGTCCGTAGACGACGTGCACCCCGGCACGCTCGAGCTTGCGCGCCCAGCCGATGTTGTTCTGCTCGTCGAACCGGGCCTTGATCTCGACGAGTGCGAGCACCTGCTTGCCGGCCTCCGCGGCGTCGATCAGGGCCTCGACGATGGGGCTGTCACCCGACGTCCGGTAGAGCGTCTGCTTGATGGCCAGGACGTTCGGATCGGCGGCGGCCTGCTGCAGGAACGCCTGCACGCTCGTGGAGAAGGACTCGTACGGGTGGTGGACGAGGACGTCCTCGCGTCCGATCGCACGGAACAGGTCGGGCTTCATGTTCGGCTCGTCGGGCTGCAGCTGCACCGCGGTGGTGGGCACGTGCCGCGGGTAGTGCAACTCCGGGCGGTTGATCTTGGCGATCTCGAACAGCCCGCCGAGGTCGAGCGGCGACGGCAGACGGAAGACCTCTTGCTCGGTGACGTCGAGCTCGCGGATGAGCAGGTCGAGGGTCACCGGGTCCATGTCCTCGGTGATCTCGAGGCGGATCGGCGGCCCGAACCGGCGTCGGAGCAGCTCGCGCTCGAGCGCCTGCAGGAGGTTCTCGGCCTCGTCCTCCTCGATCTCGACGTCCTCGTTGCGGGTGACGCGGAACACGTGGTGCTCGACCACCTGCATGCCGGGGAACAGGTCGTCCAGGTGGTTCGCGATGAGGTCCTCGAGCGGGATGAAGCGCAGCCGCCCCGACCCGTCGTCCGGGAGCTGCACGAAGCGCGGGAAGTTCTGCGGCACCTTGAGCCGGGCGAACTCCTGTCGCTCCGTCTTGGGGTTCCGGACCCGCACCGCGAGGTTGAGGGAGAGCCCCGAGATGTAGGGGAACGGGTGGGCCGGGTCGACCGCCAGGGGCATGAGCACCGGGAAGATCTGGTCGGTGAAGTACTCGTCCATCCGGACGCGGTCGGCCTCGACCAGGTCCGACCAGTTCTCGACGTGGATCCCCGCGGCGTCGAGGTCGGGCTTGAGCGAGTCGCGGAAGGCGTGCGCGTGGCGGTCCTGGAGCTCGTGGGCGTCGCGGGCGATGTCGGCGAGCACGTCGAGCGGGGCGCGGCCCACGTTCGTCGGCACGGCGATGCCGGTGTCGATGCGGCGCTTGAGCCCCGCGATGCGCACCATGAAGAACTCGTCGAGGTTCGAGGCGAAGATCGCGAGGAAGTTCGCACGCTCGAGCAGGGGAACCGCGCGGTCCTCGCCGAGTTCGAGCACGCGCTGGTTGAACCGGAGCCAGCTGAGCTCGCGGTCGAAGTACCGATCCGTCGGCAACGACTCGTGCTCGACGCGGACGATCTCGTCGAAGTCGTCGAGATCCGGGGTGACGGATTCGCCGTCCAGCTGCGGCTCGGTTTCCATGGACTCATCCTGCCATCCGGGTCCCCCACGCGGTGGTGGTGGGACGACCTCGTGGAGAACCCAGGGCGAACGGACGACGTGGAGGCGTCGGTCAGGGCGCCCCGTACTGCACGTCCACCGCGTGCTCGGTGAACCCGGTGCGACGGTAGAGCGCGAGCGCCGGGACGTTGTCGCCCTCGACGTAGAGCGCCGCCGCGGTGAGTCCCCGCCCGCGCAGACGCGCCATCCCCGCGCGCATGAGCACGCCGCCGATCCCCTGCCCCTGCAGGTCCGGGCGCACGGCCACGGCGTAGAACTCACCGATGCCGTCCTCGACCTTGAGCCAGCAGGAGCCGGCGAGCCGGGGGTCGTCACCGCGTCGGAGGAGGAGCAGGTCGGCAGCGTCGAACCACGGCTCGCGCTCGCGGTCGCGGAGGTCGTCGAGCGTCATCCGGCCCTGCTCCGGGTGGTGCGCGAACGCGGCGGCGTTGAGGTCGAGCCAGGCGTCCTCGTCGATGCCCGGGCGGAACGCGTCGACGTGCTGGTCGGCCGGGAGGCCCGGGTCGGCCGCGACGCGGACCTCGCCTCCGCCCGCCGCTGCGGTCCCGGCCCCTGCGCTCCCCTCCGTGAGTGGGGCGCGCAGCTGGAGCAGCCGGCGGACGGGGTGCCACCCGGCCCGGGCCGCGAGGGCCTGCGCCGCCGGTGCGTCGCCGTGGGCCCACGCGAGCGACGGAGCCGGTCGGACCGCGAGCGCACGGTCGACGAGCGCGGTCCCGATGCCGCGGCCCCGGGCCTCCCGGCCGACCGCGAGTTCGAGTTCGCCGTCGCGCAGCACCGCGGCCCCTCGGCCGTCGTCGTCGCTGAGGACGCGGGCGCGTCCGGCGCGGACGTCGACGAGGGTCTGGTCGGAGAACGGCGGTGCCTCGCCGTGGGCGGCGGCCTCGGCCGCGAGCGCCCGGACGAGGTCACCCGCTGCGGTGTCAGACACCGTCGCCGGCCAACCGGTCGGCGTCGTCGTCGTACACGTTGAAGCGGTAGCCGACGTTGCGGACCGTGCCGATGAGCGACTCGAGGTCCCCGAGCTTCGCGCGCAGGCGCCGGACGTGGACGTCGACCGTGCGCGTGCCGCCGAAGTAGTCGTAGCCCCAGACCTCGCTGAGCAGCTGCTCGCGCGTGAACACCCGTGAGGGGTGGGTCGCGAAGAAGCGGAGGAGCTCGAACTCCTTGAAGGTGAGGTCGAGCGGCCGGCCGCGCACCTTGGCCGAGTAGCTCGCCTCGTCGATGACGACGCCCGACGCCTGGATCTTCGACCCGGACTGCGCCTGGGAGGCCCGGCCCACGACGAGGCGGATGCGGGCGTCGACCTCGGCCGGGCCGGCGGTCTCGAGCACGACGTCGTCGATGCTCCACTCGCTGTTCACCGCGGTGAGTCCACCCTCGGTCACGACGAGCACGACCGGCGTGGTCGATCCGGTGGTCGAGAGGATCTTGCAGAGGGACTTCGCGCTCACGAGGTCCGTCCGGGCGTCGACGAACATGAGGTCGCTCGACGGCGCGTTGACCAACTGCGAGGCCTCGGCCGGGACATGTCGGATGCGGTGGCTCAGGAGACCGAGCGCGGGCAGCACCTCACCGGGCGCGGTCGAGGTGAGCACCAGCAGCTGGGCCACGGAACCTCCAGGACGGGTCGGGGCGGTCCTCCACATCCTAGTGACGCCCCCGGACGGACCCTGCGCCCGGTCCCGCTCGCGGTCCCGGTCCCGGTCCCGGCACCGTCCGCACGCCCCGCACCGGTGCGATGATGTGACGATGAGCGACACGACACGGACGAGCCGCATGACCACCCTGTCGGTCGTCCCGGTGTGGGTGCTCGCCGTGGTCGGGGCCGTCCTCGTCCTGCTGCTCGCGCACGAGGACCCCTTCGCCTGGATGCTCCTCGTGCTCGTGGGCAGCGTGCTCGTCGGCTTCGTGCTCCAGCTCGCGACCCAGACCAAGGACGGACTCGTGCTCCGCATCAGCGCGGCGTCGTCCGGGGCGTTCGTCGTGGTGCTCGTCGGGACCGTCCTGCTGCTCGTCCGAGCGTGACGGGCGCGACGGGCAGCACGGGCGCCACCGGCCGGACGGGGCCGACGGCCTGACGGATCGCCCGGCCTGCGGCTCGCCGTCCGCGCCGGACGCGGGAGCGTCAGGGCCGCCGCGTAGACTCCGGGCATGGATTCGCTGCTCCCGCTCGAGCTCTTCTACGTGGGTCTCCTCGGGCTCGCGTCGCTCGCCATCGCGTTCACATCGGTCGTCGTGCTCGTCAAGCTCTTCAAGGGTCAGCGCTGACCCGATGATCGACATCCCATCGAACCTCCCGGCCGAGCTCGTCCCGCTGTCCTGGCTCATCGGTGTGTGGGAAGGCACGGGCGTCGTGCACTACCCCGTGGGCGACGACGTCCGTGAGCACGAGTTCGGCCAGCGGGTCAGCTTCAGCCACGACGGCCTGCCCTACCTCAACTACTCGTCGTCCGCCTGGCTCCTCGACGAACGGCAGACGCCACTCACCGCCGAGATGGGCTACTGGCGGCTCGACCGTCCGTCCGAGCCGGGGGACCGCGGTCCCGCCATGCTCCTCGGCGAGGGCGCGATGCCGTTCACCACGGCGCGGAGTGTCGAGGCGCTCCGCAACAACGACGACGGCTTCGACATCGAGGCCTCGATCATCCACCCGACCGGCGTCAACGAGCTCTACGTCGGGCGCATCCACGGGCCCCGGATCGATCTGTCGACCGACGCCGTGATGCGCTCCTCGAACGCCAAGGAGTACTCCGCGGCGACGCGCATGTACGGCCTCGTCGAGGGCAAGCTGTTCTGGGCGTGGGACATCGCGGCGCTCGGGCAGGAACTCACCTCGCACGCCTCCGGGCAGCTCGCCCGGGTCGAGTGACCATGTCGAACGCCGACGGCACCACCTCGCCGGACCGGGAGGGCACCCCCTTCGCGACGCGGGACGGGTACATCGACGACGGCGCGGGTGTCGCGGCGCACTACGGCAACCCGCTCGGCGAACAGCGTCTGCTCGAGCGGGGCCGCGCCGTGGTCGACCTCGGCACGTACGGCGTCGTCACGGTGACGGGCCCGGACCGGCTGTCGTGGCTCAACTCGATGACGACGCAGCTGTTGCTCGGCCTCGCTCCGGGCGTCCCGACCGAGACCCTCGTGCTCGATGCCTCCGGACGGCTCGAGCACGCGGCGCGCGTCGTCGACGACGGCACCACCACCTGGCTCGTGACCGACCCCGGCGACGCCGCACCACTCGCGGCGTGGCTGACGTCGATGCGGTTCATGCTCCGCGTCGACGTGGCCGACCGGTCCGCCGAGCACCGGGTCGTCGGCGCCTTCGCGGACGCGCCCCTGGCCGCGGTCGCCCCCGTCGTCACCTGGACGGACCCCTGGGCCGCGATCGCCGTCGGCGGCTGGAGCTACGCCGACCCGTCCGACCACCCGGGCCGGGACTGGTCGCTCCGTCTCGCCGTGCTCACGCCCGCGGACGCTGCCGCGCTCGCCGCGTCCGACGTGCCCGTCGCGGGCACGCTCGCCCTGGAGGCCCTGCGCATCGCCGCGTGGCGCCCGCGTCTCGCGGACGCCGACGAGCGCACGATCCCGCACGAGCTCGACTGGATGCGTTCCGCCGTCCACCTCGACAAGGGGTGCTACCGCGGGCAGGAGACCGTCGCGAAGGTGCACAACCTCGGGCATCCGCCGCGCCGCCTCGTGCTCCTGCACCTCGACGGCTCCCAGGGGGTCCTGCCCGCGCCGGGCGCCGTGGTCCGGGCGCAGTCCGACGACGCCGAGGTCGGCCGGGTCACCGCGGTGGCGACGCACCACGAGCTCGGTCCGATCGCGCTCGCGGTGGTCAAGCGCACGGTCGACCCGACCGCGGTCCTCGTCACGGACGCCGAGGACACCGTGGTCACGGCAGCGCAGCAGGTGATCGTCCCGCCGAGCGCGGGGGCGACCGCGGACGTGCCCCGGATGCCGCGCCTCGGCGCGGTCCGTCGCCCGACCTCCTGACCCTCGTGCCGTTGTCGGTCCGACGGCGTCTCTGTGTCGGCGGCTGCGCACTCAGTCGGCCGCGGCTCGAAGGGCCCGGCGGCGGCGCGCTGATCCGGCCGCGCTCACGCCGGCGCGACCGCCGACCACGGCACGGTCACCTCGCCGAGGCGCCATCGGGTGACGCCGTGGAGGACCGGCCAGCCCCGGTCGCGCATCGCCCGGACGGTGGCGATCCACCGCTGGCGGGGCCCGTAGGTCCCGAGCGGCGCGGCGACCGCCCACGCGTGGTCGAGGTCCCGCAGGTAGTCGTGCACGCGCTCCCCGGGCACGTTCCGGTGGATGAGTGCCTTCGGCAGCCGTTCGGCCACGATCGAGGGGGCCTCGAGTCCGGCCAGGCGGAGCGACACCGTGAGGGTCTGCGGGCCGCCCCGCGTGACGTCGATCCAGCTCGCGACGCGGCCGACCTCGTTGCACGTGCCCTCGACCAGGACCCCGTCGGGCTGGAGTCGGTCGGTCATGAGCGCCCAGGCGGCCGGGACCTCGTCCTCGGCGTACTGGCGGAGCACGTTGAACGCGCGGATGACGGCGGGGCGACGACCCCGGGGCGTGGGTGTCTCGAACCCGCCGAGCCGGAACGTCACCCCGTCACGTTCGGCGAGCCGGGCGATCCGGACCCGCTCGGGCTCGATCTCGATCCCGGTGACCTCGACGTCGGGCCGGACTCGCACCAGGCGGTCCCGGAGTTCGAGCGTGGTCGTCGGGCTCGCCCCGTAGCCGAGGTCGGCCACGAGCGGATCGTCCGTGCGGCGCAGCACCGGGAGTGCGGCGATCCACCGGTCCACGCGCCGCAACCGGTTCGTGCCGGTGGTGCCGCGCGTGACGTTCCCGATCGGCATCCACCCAGGGTAGGGCCAGGGCGGGCTCGTCCGATCGGGCCTCCGGGCCGCTCGGTAGACTCCGGGCATGACCTCGACACTCGTCCTCCTGCGGCACGGCAACAGCGACTGGAACCAGAAGAACCTCTTCACCGGTTGGGTCGACGTGCGGCTCAGTGAGCTCGGCGAGCAAGAGGCGAAGCGTGCGGGGCAGCTCATCGCCGAGTCGGGGATCGTGCCCGACGTCCTCTACACCTCGGTGCTCACGCGGGCGATCCAGACGGCGGACATCGCCCTGCTCGAAGCCGACCTCGCGTGGCTGCCGGTCAAGCGGAACTGGCGTCTCAACGAGCGGCACTACGGCGACCTGCAGGGCAAGGACAAGGCGCAGACGCTCGAGCAGTACGGCGAGGAGCAGTTCATGGAGTGGCGTCGGTCGTTCGACGTCCCGCCGCCCCCCATCGCCGACGACGCCGAGTGGTCCCAGGCCCACGACCGGCGGTACGCGGGCCTCGGCGACGACCTGCCGCGGACGGAGTCGCTCGCGCTCGTGATCGACCGCCTGCTGCCGTACTGGCAGTCGGACATCGTGCCCGACCTCGCGGCGGGCCGCACGGTGCTCGTCACCGCACACGGCAACTCGCTCCGGGCGCTGGTCAAGCACCTCGACGGCATCTCGGACACCGACATCGCCGGCCTCAACATCCCGACGGGCATCCCCCTGGTGTACGAGCTCGACGACGAGCAGCGTCCGACCGGTCCCGGCCGGTACCTCGACCCGGACGCCGCCGCCGCGGGTGCCGCCGCGGTCGCCGCTCAGGGCAAGAAGTAGGGGCAGCTCCCGGCCTTCCCCCTCCCCGCCGAGATCGCACAACGCGCCGCTCACCTCCAGAGGTGAGCGGCGCGTTGTGCGATCTCGGCGCCCGGACGGGGCGGGTGCCCGGGCGGGCGGGCCGGCCGCAGGCAGGGCCGTCAGGCGCCGAAGTGTCGGCTGATCTCCAGCACCAGTTGCGCGACGTCGAGGGCCGCGCCGGTGTCGACCCGC
Source organism: Curtobacterium sp. MCBD17_003 (assembly GCF_003234885.2). Taxonomy (NCBI): domain Bacteria; kingdom Bacillati; phylum Actinomycetota; class Actinomycetes; order Micrococcales; family Microbacteriaceae; genus Curtobacterium; species Curtobacterium sp. MCBD17_003. Next base: position 3,031,535 of record NZ_CP126275.1, on the reverse strand, counting down.
ACGACCGGCCCGAGCCCGACCGGCCCCGCGGCGGCCGCGTGCTCGTCCCAGAAGGCGAGCACGTCCTCCAGATCGCCGTGCGTGGGGTGCCGCAAGGGCGAGCCGGGGTCGTACCGGTCGCGCAGGCGTTCCTCGGCGACCGTCCGGTCGACGTCGCACCAGACCTCGACGAACCGCGGGAACCCGGCGCGCGCCAGCCCCGTCACGAGGTGCTCCCGATCACGCGTCGGGAGCCACACCGCGTCGAGCACGACGCCGGCTTCGACCGCCGCGGCCATGCCCCAGACGGTGTCCATCGCGACGCCGCCCAGTGCTCGCGACGTGATCATCGGGCCCGCGATGTCGGCGAGCGGTTCCTTGACGGCGTCCTTCGACAGGAGCGGGCATCCGAGCACCTCGGCCAGGCCGGCCGCGAGCGTGGTCTTGCCCGATCCCGGGAGTCCGTTGACGAGGATCGCGACGGCAGCCATACGACCATCCTCGCAGAGCCGGGTCGGCCGTCGGCCCGGCGGGTCCGGCTACTCGGCCGCCGCGCCCACCCAGTCGCCGGTCGCCAGGTACTGCACCTTCTTGGCGATGGACACGGCGTGGTCGGCGAAGCGCTCGTGGTACCGGCTGGCGAGGGTCGCGTCGACGGTGTCGATCGTCGCGCCCTTCCAGGTCTCCCCGAGCACGGCGTCGAACACGCTGGCGTGCAGCTCGTCGACCCGGTCGTCCTCGTCACGGATCTCCTCGGCGAGGGTGACGTCCTCGGTCAGGAGCAGCCGCGCGAGCTTGTCGGCCATCGCGACGTCCAGGGCGCCCATGTCGCGGAACGTGGAGCGGAGGCTCTTCGGGACGACCTTCTCGGGGAAGCGGTAGCGGGCGAGCTGCGCGATGTGCTCGGCCATGTCGCCCATGCGCTCGAGCGAGGCGCTGATGCGGAGCGCGCTGACGACGGTCCGGAGATCGCGGGCGACGGGGGCCTGGCGGGCCAGGATGTCGATCGCGAGCTCGTCGAGCGACTGGGCGGCGTGGTCGATCTTCGCGTCGTCGGCGATCACCTGCTCGGCGAGCGCGACGTCCGAGTCGTTGAACGCCGTGGTCGCGCGGTCGATCGCGGTCGCCACGAGCGCGGCGATCTCGGCGAGCCGCTCCTGGACGTCCTGGAGCTCCTGCTGGAACACTTCGCGCATCATGAGCCCTTCCGTCGGCACATCTCACCTGGTGCATCGTCGGCGGATGCCCGAACAGTGTCGGCCGTCCAGGTGAACGGACGGTGACGGCCGACTGAACGGTCGTCGCGGCACCCCCGGTCCTCCGTGGACCGGGGCTGGAGGGGTGCGCGTCCGTCCTTACACTGGCGTCCATGGACAACGCGTGGCTCGTGCCACTGTCGATGCTCCTCGGCGGTGTGTTCGGTGCGGGCGTCGTGGTGTTGGTGATCGCGGCGGAGCGGACCGCCCGGGCGGCCGACGTCGCCGAGCGGCACCTGCCGGACGGCGTCGCGGCGGTGATCGCGACGATGCACAACCCCGCGGTGGTCGTCGACCCGTCGAACACGGTGGTCGCGGCCTCGCCGCAGGCGCTCGTCGTGGGCCTCGTCGTGCGGCGGCGGCTCGTGCACGACGAGCTCGTCGACCTCGTGGACCGGGTGCGCCGCAGTGGCGAGAACGCGACCGAGGACCTCGAGCTGACCCGGGGGAGCCGCGACGCGGTCGGGTACCTCGGGTTCCGGGCGGCGTTGCTCGGGAACCGGTACGTGCTGCTCACCGCCGACGACCTCACCGAGAGTCGACGGATCGACGAGGTCCGTCGTGACTTCGTCGCGAACATCTCCCACGAGCTCAAGACCCCGATCGGTGCGATCGGCCTGCTCGCCGAGACCCTCGTCGCGGCGGCGGACGACCCGGAGCACGTCCGCCGGTTCGCCGCCCAGCTCGTGACCGAGTCCGAGCGGCTCGGCGCACTGACGAAGGACATCATCGAGCTGTCCCGGCTGCAGTCGCTCGACGTCGTCGAGACGAGCGAGGAGGTCGCCGTGGACGGCATCGTGCAGGCGGCGATCGACGCGAACTCGGTCGTCGCCGCGAGCCGCGACATCCAGATCGTCCGCGCCAAGAAGTCGAAGCTCCGGGTCATGGGCGACGCGGCGCTGCTCCAGGTCGCGGTCTCGAACCTCGTCGCGAACGCGGTCAAGTACTCACCGGACCACACCCGCGTCGGACTCGGCGTGCGGCGGGCGGACGGCTTCGTCGAGATCACCGTCACCGACCAGGGGGTCGGGATCCCGGAGGTCGACCTGGACCGCGTGTTCGAGCGGTTCTACCGGGTCGATCCTGCGCGGTCCCGGGCGACCGGCGGCACGGGCCTCGGGCTCGCGATCGTCAAGCACATCGTCGCGAACCACGGCGGCGACGTCCGCGTCTGGTCCCAGCCCGGCCGCGGATCGACGTTCACCATCCGGATCCCGGAAGCCGACCCCGAACTCACATCAGCCCTCGAAGAGCACCTGGAAGAGCAGCAATCGTGACCCACATCCTCATCGTCGACGACGAACCCGCCCTGAGCGACCCCCTGAGCTTCCTGCTGCAGCGCGAGGGCTACGAGACCACCGTGGCCGCCGACGGCCTCGCCGCACTCGCGCAGTTCGACGCCGTGACGCCGGACCTCGTGCTCCTCGACCTCATGCTCCCGGGGCTGCCCGGCACCGAGGTCTGCCGACAGATCCGGACGCGGTCGAACGTGCCGATCATCATGCTCACGGCGAAGGACTCCGAGGTGGACGTCGTCGTGGGCCTCGAGCTCGGTGCGGACGACTACGTCACGAAGCCGTACTCGACCCGCGAGCTCCTGGCCCGGATCCGCGCGGTGCTCCGGCGCCGCGTCGACGACGACCAGGCGGACAGCGGCGTGCTGCAGGTGGGCGCCATCCGGATGGACGTCGAGCGGCACACGGTCACCGTGGACGGCGCCGAGACGCCGATGCCGCTCAAGGAGTTCGAGCTCCTCGAGCTGCTCCTCCGGAACGCCGGGCGCGTCCTGACCCGCGGTCAGCTCATCGACCGCGTGTGGGGGTCCGACTACTTCGGGGACACGAAGACCCTCGACGTGCACATCAAGCGGATCCGCTCGAAGATCGAGCGGACGCCGTCCGTGCCCGAGGTGCTCGTCACCGTGCGCGGGCTCGGCTACCGCATCGAGGCCTGATCCGCCGGTCGCCGGCCGGGAGGGACGGTGCGGGCCCGACCCGCGCCTCCCGGCCGCGCGCGGCCCCGCCTGCCCGGCGCTGCGTCCGCGGCGCTGCCTGCGCGGCGCTGCCTGCGCGGCGCTGCCTGCGCGGCGCTGCCTGCGCGGCGCTGCGTCCGCGGCGGCCGGTCCGATCCGATCCCCGTTCGGCGGGGCGGACGACGCGGCGCCCCCGACCCGGAGGTCGGAGGCGCCGTCGGTGCTGCGGGACGTCGGACCGTCAGCCGACCGGCGTGGCCGTCGAGGTCGGCGTCGGCGTGAGGGTGGGGGTCTGCGACTGCTGCGGGGTGGGCAGGAGCGTGCTGTACTCCTCCATCGCGCCGTTCAGCACGGGGACCGAGATCGACTTGCCCGAGGCGCCGGAGTAGGTGAAGTAGACGCGGGCCAGCGAGCCGGCCTTCGAGTCGAGCTTCGGGAACACGACCTCCTGCGCGGTGGGGCTCGTGCTGCCGAGGTCCACCGAGGAGTTGCCCGGGATGACGACGGTCACGGACTGCCCCGCGTGGTCCTTCGGCTCGATCGTCACGGTGCGCTTGCTGTCCGCGTTGTTCACGAGCGACGCGACGAGCCGCGCCCGCTTGCCGTTCTTGGTGAGGAGGAGGGCGTTGCGCACGTCGACGGCACCGACGGAGGTGCTCACGCCGTCACTCGCGTTGTACCCCTTGGTGGTGCCGGCCTCGGTGAGGAACTCGCAGCCGGCGGTCCCGACGGCGATGGACGCCGCCACGGCGATGGACACGAGAACCCGAGCTCTCACACTTTCCTCCAGGAGTCACGATGCTTGACCGGTGGGACAGCCGTCATGGACGCATCCGAGCTTGGCGCGGTGCGGCTGGGGCCGCTGTCAGCGACCCGCGCGACACCGGATCGCAGCGGGCCCACGGCGACCCGCCCCATCCTAGCGATGGGCGGGGGCACTGCCCGTGCAGCCCCACCGGCCGCCCATTACTCGACAAATGCTTGTGGTAAACTGAAGGTCTCGGAACGGAGCTCAACACATGCAATTCGAGGTCGGCGAAACCGTCGTCTACCCCCACCACGGGGCGGCAACCATCTCTGAAGTCAAGACGCGGATCATCAAGGGCGAGGAGAAGGTCTACCTCAAGCTGCGTGTCACCCAGGGTGACCTGACGATCGAGGTGCCGGCGGACAACGTCGACCTCGTCGGTGTCCGTGACGTCATCGGCAAAGAGGGCCTGGACCGCGTGTTCGAGGTCCTGCGCGCCCCGTTCACCGAGGAGCCGACGAACTGGTCGCGCCGGTACAAGGCGAACCTCGAGAAGCTCGCCTCGGGTGACGTCATCAAGGTCTCCGAGGTCGTCCGCGACCTCTGGCGCCGCGACCAGGACCGCGGTCTCTCCGCCGGCGAGAAGCGCATGCTCGCCAAGGCCCGTCAGATCCTGATCTCCGAGCTCGCCCTCGCCGAGAAGACCGACGAGGACCAGGCCTCGACCGTCCTCGACGAGGTCCTCGCCTCCTGACGCATCCGTGACCCACCGGTCACCCACGACGGCGCCGACGTCCCATGACGTCGGCGCCGTCGCCGTGCGCGCGGTCGTCGTGGTCGCGGCGGGTTCGGGGACCCGGCTCGGGTTCGGCGTCCCGAAGGCGTTCGTGCCGGTCGCCGGCCGTCGGATGCTCGAGCGGGCGCTCGAACCGCTGTTCACGCTCGCCGAGCCCACGTTCGTCGTGGTCGTCGCTCCCGTCGAGCGGCTCGACGAGTGCCGTGCCCTCGTCGCCGACGTCGCCGGACCGGCGGTCGGCCACACGGCGGTCGTGCCGGGAGGCCCCGATCGCCACGCGTCCGTCGAGGCCGGCCTGGCAGCCCTGCCGGACTCCGTCGCCTCGGTGCTCGTCCACGACGCCGCCCGGTGCCTCACCCCGGCCGACCAGGTCGAGCGGGTGTTCCAGGCCGTGCGGACCACGGGCGCGGGGGTCGTCCCGGCGCTCCCGGTGACGGACACCGTGAAGCGCGTCGACGTCCTCGGTCCCGATGACGGCGCCGTCGTCGTCGAGACCGTGGACCGAGCCGCACTCGTCGGTGTGCAGACGCCCCAGGGGTTCCCGCTCGAAGCACTCCGGGCCGCGTACGCGTCCGCCGCCCGCTCCGAGACCGACGACGCCGGGGTGTTCCAGGCCGCGGGCGGCGTGGTGCACGTGGTGGCGGGTGACGCGGACGCCTTCAAGATCACGACCGCCTGGGACCTCCGTCGCGCGGAGGCCGTGGTCGCCGACCGCGGGGCGGACCGGCGGCCGTCGGATTCGCCTGGTCCGGGCCTCCCGGCCGGGGTGCCGGTGGCGGCGCGCGTCGGGCTGGGTGTCGACGTCCACGCGTTCGACGCCGCGGTGCCGTGCCGGGTCGGGTTGCTCGCGTTCCCGGATGAGCCCGGGCTCGCGGGCCACAGTGACGGGGACGCCGTGGCGCACGCGGTGTGCGACGCCCTGTTGTCCGCCGCCGGGCTCGGGGACATCGGCGGTCGGTTCGGGACCGACGATCCCCGCTACGCCGGCGCGTCGGGGACCGTGTTCCTGCAGGGGACGGTGGCGCTCCTGGCCGAGGCCGGTTGGGTGCCGACGAGCGTCAGCGTGCAGGTCATCGGGAACCGGCCGCGGATCGGTGCCCGGCGCGAGGAGATGCAGGACGCACTCGCGGCGGTCGTCGGTGTGCCGGTCGCGGTGTCCGGGACGACCACCGACGGCCTCGGGTTCACGGGCCGGGGCGAGGGGATCGCCGCCATCGCCACGGCGCTCGTGCACAGGGCGACGGGTGCCGACACCGTCCACACGGCGGCCGCCGACTGAGTCACGCGGACGGACGACCCCATAGTCTTGAGGCCGTGACCGTTCGCCTGTACGACTCCCGCGTGGGGGAGGTCGTCCCCTTCACGCCGCTGACCGACGGCCACGTGGGCATGTACGTCTGCGGTCCGACGGTGCAGTCCTCCCCGCACATCGGGCACCTCCGTTCGGCGCTGGTCTACGACCTCTGGCGGCGGTGGCTCGTGCACCGTGGGTACGAGGTCACGCTCGTCCGGAACGTCACGGACATCGACGACAAGATCCTCGACCTCGCGGCCGGCTCCGGCGAGGAGTGGTGGGCCCGCGCCTACCGGTTCGAGCTCGAGTTCGCGGCCGGCTACCGGGCGCTCGGGATCCTCCCCCCGACCTACGAACCGCGGGCCACCGCGAGCGTGTCCGAGATGCAGGCGATCATCACGCGCCTGGTCGAGCGCGGGCACGCCTACCCCGCGGCGGACGACTCGGGCGACGTCTACTTCGACACGGCGAGCTGGCCGGACTACGGAGCGCTGACGCACCAGCGTCGCGACGACATGGTGGACGCCACCGATGCCGATCCCCGGGGCAAGCGCGACCCGCGTGACTTCGCCCTCTGGAAGGGCACGAAGGCGGGGGAGCCCGCATCCGCGTCCTGGCCGTCCCCGTGGGGTGCGGGGCGACCGGGTTGGCACATCGAGTGCTCCGCGATGTCCCGGCGGTACCTGGGTGCGGCATTCGACATCCACGGGGGCGGCCTCGACCTGCGCTTCCCGCACCACGAGAACGAGCTCGCGCAGTCGACGGCGGCCGGTGACGCCTTCGCCACCCACTGGCTGCACAACGGCCTCGTCACGGTCGACGGCCAGAAGATGTCGAAGTCGCTCGGCAACTCGATCTTCGCGGTGGACTTCCTCGCGGCCGCGCGCCCCGTCGTGGTGCGGTACTTCCTGGCGTCGGCGCACTACCGCTCGACGATTGACCACCACGAGGGCTCCCTCGCCGAGGCCGAGGCGGCGTTCGAGCGCATCGCCGGGTTCCTGTCGCGTGCCCGCCGGCGCCTCGTGGACGAGCCCGTGCGCGTGGCCGCCGTCGTCCCCGACGCGTTCGCCGCAGCGATGGACGACGACCTTGCCGTTCCGCAGGCCCTCGCGGTGCTCCACGAGACGGTCCGGGCCGGCAACGCCGCGCTCGACGCCGACGACATCGCCGCGCTCGGCGCCGCCCACCAGCAGGTCACGGCCATGGTCGAGGTGCTCGGGATCGACCCGCTCGCCGACACCTGGTCCGCCGGCCCCGAGGCCTCGGACCGCGCCGCCGGTCCGCTCGCCCAACTCGTCGAGCGGCTCGTCGCCGAGCGCACCGCTGCCCGTGCCGCCCGCGACTTCGCCACGGCGGACCGCGTGCGCGACGACCTCGCCGCCGCCGGCATCACGATCGAGGACACCCCCTCCGGAACCCATTGGAGCATCGCGTGAAGAACACCTCCGGCAAGCGCAAGGGCCGTCCGGGCGCCGTCCGCTCCGGCCGCACCGGCAACAAGCAGGTCGGTTCGGGCGGGCAGGGGCGCCAGGCGCTCGAGGGGCGTGGCCCCACCCCGAAGGCCGAGGACCGGCCGTACCACCCCGCGGGCAAGCGCAAGGCCGCGCAGGAACGGCTCGAGACCGCCCGTCAGCGGCACGGTGCGTCGAGCGCGCCGCAGCCCCGCGCCTCCCGGCCGGCACCGCGGCGGTCGGGTGACGAGTCGGAGCTCGTGACGGGGCGCAACTCCGTGCTCGAGGCGCTCCGCGCGCGGATCCCGGCGAGCACGCTCTACGTCGCCGCCCGGATCGAGGTCGACGACCGCGTCAAGGAGATCCTGGCGCTCGCGACGCACCGCGGTGTGCCGGTGCTCGAGGTCATGCGGCCCGAGCTCGACCGCATCTCGGGCCACGACGCGGTGCACCAGGGCGTCGCGCTCAAGGTGCCGCCGTACGAGTACGCCCACGCGGACGACCTCGTCGACGCGGCCGAGCGTCGTGACCAGGTGCCGTTGCTCGTGGCACTCGACGGCGTGACGGACCCCCGGAACCTCGGCGCGATCATCCGCTCCACGGCTGCGTTCGGCGGCCACGGTGTCATCGTGCCGCAGCGCCGTTCGGTCGGCGTCACGGCCTCGGCGTGGAAGACCTCGGCCGGTGCCGCGGCGCGCATCCCCGTGGCGATGGCGCCGAACCTCACGCAGACGCTCAAGGCCCTGCAGCAGCGCGGGCTGTTCGTGCTCGGACTCGACGGTGACGGCGACGTGCAGCTCGACGAACTCGAACTCGCCGACCGGCCGATCGTCATCGTCGTCGGGAGCGAGGGCAAGGGCCTGTCGCGGCTCGTCACGGACACGTGCGACGCCGTCGTGTCGATCCCGATCTCGAGCGCCACGGAGTCGCTCAACGCCGGGATCGCCGCGAGCGTCACCCTGTGGGAGGTCGCCCGCCGCCGTCGACGGGCCTGACGCTCGGATCCGTCGTCACCGGGACTGCGCTGACGGAGGCGTCGTCCGCGGGGTCGGTGCGGGTGCGGCTGCGGCGGGTGCCGTTGCTGCTGGTGGGGCTGCGGAGGCCACTCCCGCGGTCGGTGCGGTCCGAGCGTCCGCGAGTTCGGCGCGCAGCGCGCGAATCTCGGCGGCGAGCTCGCGGACCTGCCGCTGGGTCACCGCCTGGCTCTCCTCGTCGCGGCGTCCGACCTGGTCGATGATCCAGCTCGCCAGGGTCGCCGTGACGACACCGATGAGCGCGATGCCGCCGATCATCACGGCGGCCGCGATCAACCGGCCCTCGGGCGTCACCGGCACGACGTCGCCGTAGCCCACCGTGGTGATCGTGACGAGCGCCCACCAGATCGCGGCGCCGAAGTCCGTGATCGTCGCGTGCGGGGCGTGGCGCTCGACGTCGAGCATCGCCAGTGCCGCGACGAACACGAGCAGCGCGGTCGTCACCGTCACGTAGATGATGACGCGGCCCCGGACCGCCGTGCCGGTGGTGCGTTGCAGGACCCGGAACAGCTGCACGAGGCGGAGGAGCCGCAGCGGGCGGAGCGTCGGGAGGGCGATCGCCGCGAGGTCGAGCAGGTGGTGGCGGAACCACCGGCCGCGGTGCTCCGCGAGGACGAGCATGACGACGTAGTCGACCGCGAACATCACCCAGGTGGCGTTGATGACGAGATCCGACGGCAGGGCGGCTGCGCCGTGCAGGTCCGCGAGCACCTGGACGGCGAACGCCACGAGGAACGCCACGGCGGCGACCGTGAGCGGCCACTGGCTCATGCGCTGCCAGCGGGCCTGGTCCCACACGCGCTGTTCCTCGGACGTCACGGTCCGACCGTATCGTCGGTGTCGACGCCCACGAGCCGTGTCGTCACCGGTGCACCGCAGCCCTCAGACGTTCGCCCGCCAGTCCTCGTCCTCGTCCTCGTCCTCGAGGGGCAGCGCGATCGAGTTCGTCGGCGGGTCGATGAGCATGCGCTCGTCGCGGCGGTGCCGCAGCACGTCGTTCATGTAGGCCGTGGTGGCCTCGGGCAGCGACACCGACCGCTGCTCCTGCTGCGCCATGTACCAGCGGTGCTCGAGGAGCTCGTGGAACACCTCGGCGGGTTCGAGCCGTCCGCGGAGCTCCCGGGGGATCGCCCGGACCACGGGTTCGAAGACGCGGGACACCCACTCGTGCGCGACCATCTCCTCGTCGAGTTCGTCGCGGCCGTTGCGGGCACGGTAGGCGTCGAGGTCGTTGAGGAGCCGCCGTGCCTGGTTCTCGCCGGCGTCGATGCCGGTGAGCCGGAGCAGTCGCCGCTGGTGGTGGCCCGCGTCCACGACCTTCGGCTGGATACGGACCTGCTGGCCGCCCTCGGTCGTGCGGATCGCGAGTTCCTCGATGTCGAACCCGAGGTCGTTGAGGCGCTCGACCCGGCTGTTGATGCGCCAGCGCTCCGAGGCGTCGAACTCCTCGGACCCGGTCAGTTCCTTCCACAGCGTCCGGTACTGGGCCACGATGCCGTCGGACACCGTGACCGGGTCCGCGTTCTCGTCGAGGCGACCGCCGGCCTCCAGGTCGAGGAGCTCGCCGGCGATGTTGACGCGCGCGATCTCGAGGTCGTTCTCACGCTGCCCGTTCGACAGGCCGCCGGGGTAGAGCTTGCCCGTCTCGGCGTCGACGAGGTACGCGGCGAACGCACCGGCGTCGCGGCGGAAGAGGGTGTTCGAGAGCGACACGTCGCCCCAGAAGAAACCGATGATGTGCAGCCGCACCAGGAGGACCGCCAGGGCGTCGACGAGGCGCGTCGCGGTGTCCGGCCGCAGCGTCTGCGAGTAGAGCGCGCGGTACGGGAGCGAGAACCGGAGGTGCCGGGTCACGAGGACCGGCTGCAGGGCCTCCCCGTCGCGTCCCACGCGGTTCGTGATGACGGCGACCGGGTCCACGCACGGGACGTCCATGCGCTGGAGCGTCCGGAGCATGTCGTACTCACTGCGGGCGAGCTCCTCGCTCGTCTCCTTGACCGCCACGACGTAGCCGCTGAGGTGCACGAACCGCACGAGGTGTCGCGAGATGCCCTTCGGCAGCGCGGCGATCGTGTCGTCGGGCCAGGCGTCGAGCGGGAGGTCCCACGGCAGGTCGAGCAGGCCAGGGTCGACGGTGGCGGCGGTGATGGACATCGAGTCGGGCACGAGGGGGTCGCTTTCGGTGGTGCAGGGTGCGGACGGTACGGTCTGGCCGAACGCCGGGAGCCTGCCGGCCCGCCTTCGTGGGGCGGTCCGGCAGGCTCCCGGTGGTGTCGGTCCGATCAGGCGCTGACGACGGCCTTGTCGCCGAGGCGCTCGCCCGACTCGGTGTCGAACACGTGCACGCGGCCCGGCTGGGCCGTGATGTACACGGTGTCGCCCGCGAAGGGGTGGTGACGGCCGTCGACGCGTGCGACGACGTCGACGCGGCTCCCGGCGGCCTCGCTGTGGCCGTACAGGTAGCCGTCGGCGCCGAGCTCCTCGACGACGTCGACCTGGACCGGCAGGCCCTCGCCCGACTGCGAGACGACAACGTCCTCGGGGCGGACGCCGATGGTGACGTTCGACGACTTGGCGTTGCTGAGGACGTCGCGGTCGACCGCGGCGACCGACGTGCCGAAGCGCACGCCACCGTCGGCGATGTCCGCCGGCAGGAGGTTCATGGCCGGCGAGCCGATGAACCCGGCGACGAACACGTTGTTCGGCTTCTCGTACAGGTCGCGCGGGGTGCCGACCTGCTGGAGGATGCCGTCCTTGAGGACCGCGATGCGGTCGCCCATGGTCAGGGCCTCGGTCTGGTCGTGCGTGACGTAGACGGTCGTGACCCCGAGCCGACGCTGGAGCGACGCGATCTGCGTGCGGGTCTGGACGCGGAGCTTGGCGTCGAGGTTCGACAGCGGCTCGTCCATGAGGAACACCTGGGGCTGACGGACGATCGCACGGCCCATCGCGACGCGCTGCCGCTGACCACCCGAGAGCGCCTTCGGCTTGCGCGAGAGGTACTGCTCGAGGTCGAGGAGCTTGGCCGCCTCGAGGACGCGGGTCGCGCGCTCCTCCTTGCCGACGCCGGCGATCTTGAGCGCGAAGCCCATGTTCTCGGCGACGGTCATGTGCGGGTACAGCGCGTAGTTCTGGAAGACCATCGCGATGTCGCGGTCCTTCGGCGGGATGTCGGTGACGTCGCGGTCACCGATGAGGATCCGGCCGTCGTTCACTTCTTCCAGGCCCGCGAGCATGCGGAGGGAGGTCGACTTGCCACAGCCCGACGGGCCGACGAGGACGAGGAACTCGCCGTCCGCGATGTCGAGGTCGAGGCCGTCGACGGCGGGGCGGTTGCCTCCGGGGTAGAGACGGGTTGCCTTGTCGTAGGTGACGGACGCCATGATGCGTTCTTGCTCCTTCACCGGCAGGTACGTGCCGGACGATCCGTAGTGAGGAACGGTGACCCTGAGGCCCCCGGATGGGCGACATCGACCATCGAGGGACATACAACACGGTTTCGCACGTCGGCGCCAGTGGCGCGGCCGTCGATGGGCCTCCCGACCACGGTCTCCCAGCCCACGCAAGTACACTTCCCAGGTCCGTCCGGGCGGTGCGGGAGGTACCGCGGACGACAGGAGGGCCGGAGGGGCCGGCCCGATCACGGAGGACCGGTATGACGAATCGTCCCGAGGGCGACGAGCCCGCCACGCGGAACGAGCGCCGCGCGGCTGCGAGGATCCGAGCACAACAGGCCAGGGCCCGCCAGAAGCGACGCCAGCGCGGTGTGCGCATCGGGCTGCAGGCGGGCCTCGTCGTCGTCCTCATCGCGATCGTCGCGGTCGTGTCGATCGTGCTCGTCCGCTCGGTGCAGCCGGCCGGTCCGGGGCCCGCGCACATGGCGGGCGGCGGCATCACCATCGGGCAGGGGCTGCGCGCGGTCGGAGCGGGGCGCGGTGACGCCGGCGGCGCGGGGCGTGCCACGTCGAGTGCGTCGGCGTCCGCCGGTTCGAGCGGCACCGCATCGGCGACGCCGAGTGCTTCGGCGACCGGGGACGCCTCGGGTGCGGTCGACGTCGCGGGCACCGTCCACATCACGATGTACATCGACTACCTCTGCCCGATCTGTGGCCAGTTCGAGCACGAGAACAACGCGTACATCCGGGGCCTCGTGACGTCCGGTGCCGCGACCGTCGAGATCCACCCCATCGCGATCCTGACGAACCGATCGCAGGGCACGAAGTACTCGCTCCGTGCGGCGAACGCGGCGGCCTGTGTGGCGAACTCGTCGCCCGACCAGTTCTTCGCCGTGAACCAGGCGTTGTACGCCGAGCAGCCCGAGGAGAACACGAAGGGCCTCGACGACGCACAGCTCCGACACCTCGTGGCGGGCGTGCACGGGATCCGGCACCTCGACGCCATCGAGCGGTGCATCGACACCCAGCGCTACGCCGCGTGGGTGGACGCGCGGACGAACGACGTCCTCACCCACGGGGTGCCCGGCACCGGGCTCCGGCAGCTCACCGGCACGCCGACGATCTTCGTGAACGGCAAGCGGTACGACTACAGCCTGCCGTTCACGAACGCCGAGTTCCGGACCTTCGTCGTGACCGCCGCGGGCAGCACGTACGCGTCCGGCGACGAGACGCCGGCGCCGACCCCGACTCCGACGTCCTCGGCTGGCTGACCCGATCCGCGGGCGGGCGAGCCGATCCTCGGGCGGGCGAGCCGACCCGCGGCCGGCCGCGCCGACCCGCGGCCGGTCGCGCCGACCCTCGGGCGGCTGCCAGGGCGACGGCGTTCGATCGGTGGAGGCGGGCCTCCCGGGCCGCGCCCGGAGGGAGCGCCACATGTCCACGTTCGACGACCGACCGCAGCTCGACGCGGAGCATCCCGTGTTCATCCTGGCGATGGACCACCGGGACTCGCTCGCCAAGCACACCTACCGGATCGCGTCCGGACAGCCCGACGACGAGGACGACATCCAGCGGATCCGGGACGGCAAGATGCTCGTCTACCGGGGGCTGCTCGACGCCCTGACCCGCGGAGCCGACCGAGAGCGCACCGGCGTGCTCGTCGACGAACGCTACGGCGCCGAGGTCGCACGGGCGGCCAAGGCCGCGGGACTCCAGCTCGCGATGCCGATCGAGGCGTCGGGCCACGACTTCTTCACGTTCGAGTACGGCGACGGGGACGACGGGCTGTGGATGCAGCACGTCGAGGAGTTCGACCCCGACCACGTCAAGGTCCTCGTCCGCGACAACCCGGACCTCGACGCCGACGAACGACGCGGGCAGGCCGAACGGCTCGCCGGCGTGACGAGCACCCTGCGCGACGCGGGCCGGTCGTTCCTGCTCGAACTGCTCGTCCCCGGCACGGACGAGCAGAAGGCGTCGGTCGAGGACTACGACCGGGACCTGCGCCCGTCGCTCACCGTCGACGTCATCGGGTTCCTGCAGGAGCACGGCGTGGAGCCGGACATCTGGAAGATCGAGGGCCTCGACCGCCGCGAGGACGCCGAGCGGGTCGTCGCCGCCACGAAGCAGGGCGGCCGGGACAGCGTGCAGTGCGTCATCCTCGGTCGGGACGCCTCGGAGGACGCGCTCGACCACTGGCTCTCGGTGGCCGCACCACTCGACGGGTTCGTCGGCTTCGCGATCGGCCGGAGCATCTGGGAGCAGCCGCTCGGCGACGTCCTGGACCGCGGCCTCGCCGAGGAGGACGCCCAGGACCTCATCGCCGTCACGTACCTGCGGTTCGTCGAGGCGTACCGGGAGGCGCGGGGCTGAGTCCCGCGGGGCGGGTGCGCTCCCGGTCGGGTCAGGTCCGGACGAGCGGCTCCACCGCGGCGAGGTCCGCGCCGATGCCGACGTCGACGAGCACGACGCGTCCCGCGAGGGCCCGCCCCGGACCGCGCAGCAGTCCCGCCTTGACGCCGCCGAACGTGACGGTCACGTCGGCCTCGAGCACGTGGTCGTCCGCGACCGCGCCCGTGTCGGGGTCGATGCCGCTCGGGACGTCCACGGCGACGACGGACGGAGCGCGCTGGTCCCGCGCGAGGTCCCGGATGACGCCCACGGCCTCCCGTGCGGGCGACCGGAGTGCCGTCGAGCTCGTCCGTCCGATGCCGAGCACGGCGTCGAGCACGAGGTCGGCCCGCAGCGCCGCCGCCCGCACCGTCTCGTCGTCGTCCGGGTGCTCGAGGAGGACCGCGCCGGCCTGCTGCGCGGCCGCCGCCCCCGCCTCGTGCACGCGCGACCCGAGGCACAGCACCTCGACGCGGTGACCGCGTGCGGCGAGCGCCGCACCGGCGAACAACGCGTCGCCGCCGTTGTCGCCGCTGCCGACGAGCAGGAGCACGGTGCGCTCGCCGTCGCCGGGGACGACCGCGGGGTCGCCGAGCAGCTCGTCGACCACGTCGGCGAGTCCGGCGGCGGCCCGCTGCATGAGCGGCTCGCCCGCGGCGAGGTGCGGCGCCTCGGCCGCCCGGATCTGGTCTGCGCCGTAGCCGTCCATGCCGCCACGATGCCACGTCGTCGGTAGCCTGGTCCGCGCCATGTCGCTCGTCCCCGAAGCCCCCCGTCCACGCGTCGTCGTCTCGCCGGACGGTCTCGACATCGCCACGTACGACCACGGCGACCCGGACGCCCCCGCGGTGGTCGCCGTGCACGGGTTCGCGTCCTCCGGGCTCCTCAACTGGCACGCGTCGGGGTGGACCCGTGAGCTCACGCGCGCCGGCCACCGCGTCGTCGTCGTCGACCAGCGCGGGCACGGCCGCAGCAGCAAGCCGCACCGGCCGCAGGAGTACTCGATGGACCTCCTCGTCGCCGACGTCACCGCGGTCGTCGACGCCTACCTGCTCGACGACGTCGCGTACCTCGGGTACTCGCTCGGGGCACGCGTCGGATGGCACACCGCGGACCGGATCCCCGACCGGATCAGCCGAGCGGTCCTCGGGGGCATCCCGGACGCGGATCCGATGCGACGGGTCCGGGTCGACCAGGCGCGGGCGTTCATCGAGCATGGCGAGCCCGTCGAGGACCGCGTGACGAACGCCTACCTGACCATGGCCTCCGGGGTCCCGGGCAACGACCTCCGTGCGCTCGTCGCGATGGTCGAGGGGATGCGGGACAGCGTCGAGCCCAGACCGGACAACGCGCCGACGCAGCCGTTGCTCCTGGCGGCGGGGAGCGAGGACGGCATCCTCGCGGCGTCGCAGCGCCTCGCGGCTGCGGCGCCGCGTGCCGAGTTCGTCGAGATCCCGGGCCGGAACCACTTCAACGCGCCGACCTCCCGAGCGTTCCGGGAGGCCGCGATCGCGTTCCTGCAGCGCACCCGCGCGGACGCGGAGGCCACCCAGGGCTAGCGTCCACGACATGGACTACAGACTCCTCGGTAACAGCGGTGCCGCCGTGTCGTCGTTGACGCTCGGCACCATGACGTTCGGCAGTGAAGCCGACGAACCCACCTCACGCACGATCCTCGACGCCTTCGTCGAGGCCGGCGGTACCTTCATCGACACGGCGGACGTCTACTCGGGCAACGAGTCCGAGCGGATCATCGGTCGCTGGCTCGCAGACCACCCGACCGAGGCGCAGCAGGTCGTCATCGCCACGAAGGGCCGGTTCCCCCAGGGCGACGGCCCGAACGACGTCGGCCTCTCGCGCCGCCACCTGACGCGGGCGCTCGACGCGTCCCTCGAGCGGCTCGGTGTCGACTACATCGACCTGTACCAGATGCACGCGTGGGACGCCCTGACGCCGATCGAGGAGACGCTCCGGTTCCTCGACGACGCCGTGTCCGCCGGCAAGATCGGCGCGTACGGGTTCTCGAACTACCTCGGCTACCAGATCACGAAGGCGGTCTACGAGGCGAAGGCGAACCACTGGGCTCCGCCCGTGACCCTGCAGCCGCAGTACAACCTGCTCGTGCGCGACATCGAGCACGAGATCGTGCCCGCGTGCCTCGACGCGAACATCGGTCTCCTGCCGTGGTCGCCACTCGCCGGCGGGTGGCTGTCCGGCAAGTACCAGCGGGACCAGGCTCCGACGGGTGCGACCCGGCTGGGTGAGAACCCGAAGCGCGGCATGGAGGCGTGGGAGGCGCGGAACGCCGACGAGCGCACGTGGGCCGTCCTCGGGGCGGTCGGCGCGGCCGCGGAGGCCCACGGCACGTCGTACTCGCAGGTCGCGTTGGCCTGGCTGCTCGCGCAGCCGGCCGTCACCTCGGTCATCCTCGGTGCCCGCACGGTGGAGCAGCTGCAGGACAACCTGGCGTCGGCGGACCTCGTGCTGACCCCGGAGGAGCTGACGGCGCTCTCCGAGGCGAGCACGCCCCGTATCGACGACTACCCGTACGGCACCGCCGGTGTGGCGCAGCGCGACCGGAAGCTGACCGGGGGCCGCTGAGCGTCCCCCTCGATACCAAGAATCCTCACAGGAAGCGGCGCGGCGTGGCTCGGAGACGTTGTCCGACGTCGATCCGCCTGTCATGCTCTCGGCATCGGTGGGCTGGTTACCCGCTGTCGCGCCGGTCGCTCTCCTGATCCGTGACCGGACGCACCACGAGGCCACGCGCGCTCCCCGGGGGCGGTGCGTGGCTTCGTGCCGTGCAGCGTCCACGTCGACCGAGGGGGACCATGCGGAGCGGACGCAGGCGTCCGGCCCGGCTCACCGCGTTGCTCGTGGCGGTCATCGGCGTGCTCGCGCTCGCCGTCGCGGCGGGTGTGGCCGTCGGGTCCGCACGGTCGTCCCACCTCGCGGCGGACGGGTCGTCCGGTGACCGGTTCACGCCGCTGACCCGCGCCCTCGTGTTCCGCGGCGACGTCGGCACACGACCCGTGGCGGTGCCGGTCGCTGGTCGCGCGGGGGTCGCCCCCGCGGCCGATGCCGTCGTCGTCGACGTCCGCGTCACGGCTCCGACGGACGACGGCTGGGTCCGGGTCACGCCGGCGGGGCAGGACGCACCGGTGGCCACACAGCGCGTCACGGCGGGCACGACCGTCACCGGGCTCGCGACGGTCCGTCTCGTCCACGGTCGCCTCCAGGTCGCGCTGTCGGACGGCTCCGCCTCGGTGTCGGTGATCGTGTCGGGGGCCTACACGAGCGCCGCGCAGGGATCGACGTACCAGCCGGTCGACACCACCAGGGCGTTCCGTGGCACGGTCGGCACGCATCCGGTCCGCGTTCCCGTGGCGGACGGCGTCACGGTGCCCAGGGGCGCCACCGCCGTCGTCCTCGAGGCCACCGTGGTGCACCCGACCGCGCCGGGGTCGTTGCGGGTCGGCCCGGCAGGACGCACGAACCGGATCGGCGTCCAGCAGTTCACGCGCGGGGCCGTCGCGGCGAACGCGGTCGTGGCCCAGCTCGACGACGGCGCCCTGTCCGTCGCGGTGTCGGCCGGCTCGGCCACGGTGACCCTCGACGTGCTCGGCGCGTACGCGCGCTCGGACTCCGGGGCCGTGTTCACCCCGATGACGGCCGTCCGGGCGTACACCGGCACGACGACGGGCGCCGCGACGCAGATCCAACTCGCCGGGGGCGCGGGCGTCCCGGGCGACGCGACCGCCGTGCTCGTCACCGCATCGCTCGAACGATCCGGCCCCGCCGGTGCGCTCCGGGTCGCCCCCTACGGCCGGGACGACGGCGGGGTCGCGCTGGCGTTCACCGCGGGCCGAGCCGTGGCGGGACTCGTGCCCGTCGCGCTCCGACAGGCGTCGGTGCAGGCCGTCGCGTCGGGAGGCGCGGCGACCCTCCACCTGGACGTCGCCGGCTACTTCACGGACGGCTCGGCGCCCTCCGGCCTCGGGAACGACGTCTCGTGGCCGCAGTGCCACCGGGCCCTGCCGGCAGGACAGGCGTTCGCGGTGATCGGTGTGAACGACGGGTCCGGCACCACGACGAACCCGTGCCTCGCCGCGCAGCTCGCCTGGGCGCGGGACTCCGCGGGCGGTGCCGGGCAGCCCCGTGCCGCGCTGTACGTCAACACGGCGAACCCGGGCCGCCACGTGCCGGGCGGTGGCTGGCCGACGTCGAACGTCGATCCCGAGGGGGCCAGGGTCACGAGCGTGTACGGCGTGTGCACGCCCGGTTCCGACGGCGTCGCCTGTTCGTACATGGACGGCTGGGACATCGCGGTCCGCGACGTCGTCGACCGGGGCGTGTCCCATCCGGCGGCGTACCGCTGGTGGCTCGACGTCGAGACCGGTGCCACGTGGCGGGACCCCGCCACGAACGTCGCGGTGCTCGACGGCATGACCGACGCGTTCGCCGCCCGGGGGATCGCCGTCGGGCTCTACTCGACCGGGTACCAGTGGGGGATCATCAGTGGCGGGACCACACCGAACAGCGCCCTGGCCTCGGCGCCGAGCTGGATCGCCACGGGTGAGACCCCGCTCGCCCGGGCGAAGGAGGCGTGCGCCGGGCCGGGCCTCGTCGACGGCGGGGTGGCCATGGTGCAGTACGTTGTCGGGGGTGTGGCGAGCGGACTCGACTTCGACTGGTCGTGCCGCTGACACCGCGGCAGACGGACACCGCGGACGCGGCTGATGGGGGCCGGCAGCGGGACTCGAACCCGCAACCCCCGTATTACAAGTACGGTGCGCTACCAATTGCGCCATGCCGGCTGGCCCGCCAAGTGTACCGACGAGCCGAGGTGTCGCGGTGGAGGTCAGTCCGCCGCGGGGGAGAACCCGAGCGAGATCGAGTTCATGCAGTACCGGTCGCCGGTCGGGGTGCCGAAACCGTCCGGGAACACGTGCCCGAGGTGCGAACCGCAGCTCGCGCAGCGGACCTCGGTGCGCACCATGCCGAGCGTGCGGTCCTCGATGAGCTGCACGGCCTCGGGGCGCACCGACTCGTAGAACGACGGCCACCCGCAGCCCGAGTCGAACTTGGTGCCGCTCTTGAACAGCTCCGCACCGCACGCCGCACAGGTGTAGACGCCGGCGCGCTCCTCGTCGAGCAGCTCACCCGTCCACGGGCGCTCGGTCGCGGCCTGCCGCAGCACGGCGTACTGCTGCGGGTCGAGTTCCTCACGCCACTCGGCGTCGGTCTTCTCCACGTTGTATGCCATGGGTTCCTCCTGGTCGTGACCGCACTCGTGACGCGGTCATGTCATTAAACTCGCACCGATGACCGAGCATTCCGTCCACCGTGGCCGGTGGGACGCCCTGACGACGGACGACCTCTACGCCGTCGTCCGCCTGCGCAACCGGGTGTTCGCGCTCGAGCAGCGCGTGACGGCCGAGGACTTCGACGGCCGGGACCGCGAACCGGAGACGGAACACTGGTGGATCCCCGGCGAGGACGGCGTCGCCCGCGCCTACCTGCGCTGCATCCGGCCCGCCGCGGACGAGGTCCAGCCGGCCGTCGACCTGCCCGCGACCCGGGTCATCGGCCGCGTGGCCACGGCCGTCGAGCACCGCGGACAGGGGCTCGCGCGTCGGCTCGTCGACGCCGTGCTCGCCGCCCACCCGGACGAGGCCTTCCTCCTCCACGCGCAGGAGTACGTCGCCGGCCTGTACGCCGCCGCCGGGTTCGTGCCGTTCGGCGAACCCTACGTCGAGGCGGGCATCCGCCACGTGGGGATGTACCGCGCGGCGGCGGTCGGGGACGATGCTGTCCGCTGACGCACCGGGCCGCGCGGAGCCCCCGCACCAGCCGGAGCCGGACGGCCCCGAGGCCACCCGCCGCCGCTACCGCCACCACGCCGAGCGCATGGTGACCGCTTCGCCGACCTCCGCCCGCTGGGCGACATCGATCGCCGAGGACGACGCCGCCGTCGACCTGCTGATCCGTGTCGCCCCGACCAAGCGGCAGCCCGAGCTGCTCTTCGCCGTCGCGCGCCGCCTGGGCGCCGACCCGACCGACCGGGAGGCCCTCCTCCGGCTCGTCCGCGACGCCCCCGACCGGCTGCTCGCCGAGCTGGCCATGTCCACGACCCAGACGAACGACCCCCGACGCATGGCGCCGGTCGTCCCCGTGCTCGCGGGCATCCCGGGGCCGCTCGCGCTCCTCGAGGTGGGGGTGAGCGCCGGCCTCTGCATCGTCCCGGACCACGCCACCGTCGACGTCGACCGCCTCGACGACACCGTCCGCGTCGCCGAGGCCGCGCGCGAGCCGGAGATCCCGCTCCGGTTCCAGATGCGTCCGGGACCCGCTGCTCCGTCCGACGGGAGGCGCGGTGCGGGCCGGTCCCGTGCCTCCCGGCCGTCGACGGATGACGCCGGGAGCCGGGCCGACGGGACGGGGCCGCGCCGGCCCTCCCAGCTCGACGTGGTGGCGCGGTTCGGGCTCGATCCGGCCCCGATCGACCTGCGGTCCCCCGGGGCGTTCGACCGGCTCGTCGAGTCCGTCCCCGTCGAGGCGACCGACCGTGTCGCGCTCATGCGGCGGGCCGCCGACGCCGTGCGGGCCGACCCGTACACCGCCGTCCGCGGGACCGCCCCGGACGACCTCGACCGCGCGATCGACCTGCTGCCGCGCGGGGCGACGCCCGTCGTGCTCACGCTCGGCACGCTCGTCTACCTGCCGGGCTCGGACCGGCAGCGCGTCGTCGAGCGGCTCCGGGACCGCGGGGTCCGCTGGGTGGCGATGGAGCGGACGGGGTCGCTCCACGACGTCGCCGCGACCCTGCCGCCCGTGGGGGAACTCGCCGAGCGGTGCATCGACCCTGCTGCTCCGTCGGCCTTCGCCACGGTCTCGCTCGACGGGGTCGCCCTGGCGCTCGCCGACGCCCACGGCACGACCGTCACGCCCCTCGGCGCGGACCCGTCCTGGATGCTCGGCGCACCGACGGCCTGATCGGTGTCTTTCCGACCTGCCAGGGCCATGCCAGGGTCCGGCGTGGATGCCGCCCTAGCATGACCGGAGGCCAGCCGACCGGCGAGCCATCCGACCAGGAGGACCGACGTGACCGGATCCCGGACCGACTCCGATCTCTCGGAGCTCGCACGGAGCATCCTCACGTTCGAGCACGATCGGGCGCGGCACGACCGGACGAAGGAAGCCGACATCCGCGTCCGCTTCGACATGTCGCCGGCCCGCTACTATCAGGTGCTCAACCGCGTGATCGACTCCCCGGCCGCGCTCGCCTACGATCCGCAGCTCGTGACGCGACTGCAGCGACTGCGCCGGGCACGGACCAGTGCCCGCGCCGCGCGGTCCTTCGCACCGCCTCGCGCCGACCGTGAAGGGCCCGCAGGACAGCCATGACGAGATACCCCCGAGACCGATTCGACGACGTCGCCGACGGCCCGAGGGTCGGGGCACACCGCGGTCTCCCGAGGCGCGGCCGTGGCTGGATCCTGGTGGCCTGGTCCGCGCTCGCCTGCGCGGTGCTCGTCGTGATCGGCATCGTCGTGCTCGAGGTCGCCAACAACAGCACGCAGTTCACCGACCCCGGGACGACCGGGTCGTCCGCGTCCGCGTCGGCCACGAGCGGAGCGTCGTCCTCGTCGACGACGGCCGCGACCGCCGCGCCGAGCGAGCAGCCGAAGACCATGACGCTCACGGTGCTCAACGGGACCTCCACCGCCGGACTCGCCGCCACCGGCACCGCGACGCTCGAGAACGCGGGTTGGGTGGTCGCGAGCGACGGCAACGCCGGATCCCAGGACGCCTCGCAGACGATCGTGTACTACCAGACGGATGCCGAGGCGGCGATCGCTCGCGGGATCGTCAAGACGCTCGGCGTCGGAACGGTTGCCAAGTCGTCGGCGTTCCCGAACGCGGCCGTCACCGTGGTGCTCGGCGCCGATTACGCCGGCTGACCCGCGACGGGCGTTCCGCCCCACTCGTCGTGCCGTTTGTTGCACGTTTGTTTCGGGCATGTTGAGTTCCGTCGGCCGGGATGAAGAAGTTGGTCCGCACCTCTTGTCGGCGGCGCGTCCGCCGATACGATCTGGAATTGGTCACCCCAGTGATCCGAGGGCGACACCGTGCCGGTGCCTCCACCGCGAAGACCCGGGTGAGGCAGGTATGCGCTCGGACCCGGCGGTCGCGGACCGGTCGCGCCGTCGTCAGTGGCAATGCAACACCGCAGGGAGCAAGAGAATGGCCAACGGCACCGTCAAGTGGTTCAACGCCGAGAAGGGCTACGGATTCATCACCGTCGACGGCGGGGGGCAGGACGTCTTCGTCCACTACTCCGCGATCGACATGAACGGCTACAAGGTCCTCGAAGAAGGGCAGGCGGTCACCTTCGACGTCGGCACCGGCTCGAAGGGTCCGCAGGCCGAATCCGTCCGACCGGCCTGACCTCGGTCGCCGGTCCGCCGGCGACGGTCGTCGACCACCACGCGTCCGAGCGCGTCGCCCCCGACGGGGCGGCGCGCTCGTCGTCGTGTGGAGGGGGCCCCGTGGTGGGGCCCCGACCGGGACTCCGGTGGTGGGGCCCCGACCGGGACTCCGGTGGTGGGGCCCCGACCGGGACTCCGGCGGCGGGGTCCGATGTCGGGCGATGGCGGGCCTCCCGGTCCGCGTCCCGGAACGCGGCATGCCGCGTGAGGTCGCTGTGTTGCACTCGACAGGTGCGAGTGCCAGAATCAGTTGGCACTCAGTTGTACCGAGTGCCAAGACCATTGCGACGTCCGGGAGGGACGAGGAACACACATGGCTAAGATCATTGCTTTCGACGAGGAGGCCCGTCGCGGCCTCGAGCGCGGCCTCAACACGCTGGCCGACGCCGTGAAGGTGACGCTCGGCCCGCGCGGCCGCAACGTCGTCCTCGAGAAGAAGTGGGGCGCCCCCACGATCACCAACGACGGTGTCTCCATCGCCAAGGAGATCGAGCTCGACGACCCCTACGAGAAGATCGGCGCCGAGCTGGTCAAGGAGGTCGCCAAGAAGACCGACGACGTCGCGGGTGACGGCACCACCACCGCCACGGTCCTCGCGCAGGCGCTGGTCCGTGAGGGCCTCCGCAACGTCGCCGCCGGCGCCGACCCGATCAGCCTCAAGAAGGGCATCGAGAAGGCCGTCGCGGCCGTCTCCGCCGCGCTCCTCGAGAACGCCAAGGAGATCGAGACCAAGGACCAGATCGCCGCCACGGCGTCGATCTCGGCCGCCGACAGCACGATCGGTGAGCTCATCGCCGAGGCGATCGACAAGGTCGGCAAGGAGGGCGTCGTCACCGTCGAGGAGTCGAACACCTTCGGCACCGAGCTCGAGCTGACCGAGGGCATGCGCTTCGACAAGGGCTACCTGTCGCAGTACTTCGTCACGGACCCGGAGCGCCAGGAGGCCGTCTTCGAGGACCCGTACATCCTCATCGTCAACTCGAAGATCTCGAACATCAAGGACCTGCTCCCGGTGGTCGACAAGGTCATCCAGTCGGGCAAGCAGCTCCTCATCATCGCCGAGGACGTCGACGGCGAGGCCCTGGCCACGCTCGTCGTGAACAAGATCCGCGGCATCTTCAAGTCCGTCGCCGTCAAGGCCCCGGGCTTCGGTGACCGCCGCAAGGCCATGCTGCAGGACATCGCGATCCTCACCGGTGGCCAGGTCATCTCCGAAGAGGTCGGCCTCAGCCTCGAGAACGCGACGCTCGACCTCCTCGGCCGTGCCCGCAAGGTCGTCATCACCAAGGACGAGACCACGATCGTCGAGGGCGCTGGGGACTCCGAGCAGATCGCCGGCCGCGTCCGCCAGATCCGCGGCGAGATCGAGTCGACCGACTCGGACTACGACCGCGAGAAGCTCCAGGAGCGCCTCGCCAAGCTCGCCGGTGGCGTCGCCGTCATCAAGGCCGGTGCCGCGACCGAGGTCGAGCTCAAGGAGCGCAAGCACCGCATCGAGGACGCCGTCCGCAACGCGAAGGCCGCCGTCGAGGAGGGCATCGTCGCCGGTGGTGGTGTCGCCCTCATCCAGGCCGGCAAGACCGCGCTCGAGGGCCTCGAGCTCACGGGTGACGAGGCGACCGGCGCGAACATCGTCCGCGTCGCGATCGACGCGCCGCTCAAGCAGATCGCGCTGAACGCCGGTCTCGAGCCGGGCGTCGTCGCCGCGAAGGTGCGCGAGCTCGAGTCGGGCTGGGGCCTCAACGCCGCGACGGGTGAGTACGTCGACCTCGTCGCTGCGGGCATCATCGACCCGGCGAAGGTCACGCGCTCGGCGCTGCAGAACGCCGCGTCGATCGCCGGTCTCTTCCTCACGACCGAGGCCGTCGTCGCCGACAAGCCCGAGAAGTCGGCGCCGGTTCCGGCCGACCCGACGGGTGGCATGGACTTCTGATCCACGCCTGACGGTTCCGAACGGGCCGCTCTCCTCCGGGAGGGCGGCCCGTTCGCCGTTCCTCCCTCCTCTCCCTCCGCCGAGATCGCATTTGTTGCCGGTTTGACCCACGGCACACCGGCAACGACTGCGATCTCGGCGGAGGGGGAGTCGGGCCAGGTGTCCGGTCCTCCACCGGGGGAGCCGGGCAGCGGCCGTCCACAGGTCGGGCGCGCACGTGCTCCGCGTTGCGGTACGGCCGGGAGGCTCGGCGCATGACGCGCACGCCGGCCCGCCTCCCGGATCCTTTCCTCGGTCAGGCCTTCCACACGGCTGATGCGGTCCGGAACGGGGTCACTCCGGGTCGGCTCCGTCGGGAGGACCTCGCCGCGCCGACCCGAGGCGTGCGGGTCCCTGCCGAGCTGGACCTGGCGGACCTCTCGGCACGGGTCGCCGCGTTCGGCCTCGTCCTCGGTGAACGGCATCACTTCAGCCACACCACCGCCCTCGCCCTCTGGGAGCTCCCACTGCCGCCCTGGGTCGTTTCCGACGCGACCGTGCACGTGAGCACGGTGGGGGACGGACCGGTCATGCGCCGCACCGGGGTGGTGGGCCATCGCGTCTCGCCACCGTTCGCCGATGTGGTGGCGTGTGCGGGCCTCCCGGCCAGCAGCCCGGTGGCGGCGTGGTGCGAGAGTGCGGGCCTGTTGGCCGAGCGTGACCTGGTGGTGATCGGGGACCACCTGGTCGCGCGGGCGCTCGCCGATCCGGAGCAACTCGAGCGCCGGAGTCGTGAGCGGCGGTCCCGGTGGGCACGGCGGCTCCGGGCCGCGGCCCATCGCGTGCGGCTCGGGTCGGAGTCCCCGATGGAGACGCTCATCCGACTCGTCATCGTCGACGCGGGATTCCCGGAACCCCAGCTCAACATCGACGTGCACAGCCCCGCCGGTCGATTCCTCGGACGGGTCGACCTCGCCTACCCGGACCTCCGGATCGGCGTCGAGTACGACGGCGAGCACCACCGGACGGATCGTGCCACGTGGCAGCACGATGCGACCCGGTCGAACGGCTTCGTGTCCGCCGGATGGCTGATCCTGCACGTCACCGCGCGTGACGTTGCCGACCCGACGGCGTTCCTCCTGCGACTGTCGGACGTGTTCCGCACCCGGGCGTCATCACCACTGCCGTGAGATCGCAGTCGTTGCCGCTCTGATGGACCTCAGAACGGCAACGACTGCGATCTCGCGAGAGGGGTCAGGGGGTGGGGGCGACGTAGTCGCGCGGGAGGAGGGGGAGCCACACGCGGAAGGTCGCACCACCGCCCGGGGTGTCGAACACCTCGACCTCGCCGTGGTGCGCCGCCACGATGCCGGACACGATCGCGAGCCCGAGGCCCGAGCCGCCGGTGTCCCGAGCGCGCGAGGTGTCGGCGCGCCAGAACCGCTGGAAGATCTTCTCGCGGATCTGCGGCGGGATGCCCTCACCGTGGTCGATCACGTCGAGGTGCGCCATGCCCCGGGCCTCGTCCACGCCGATCCCGATCTCGATGGGGTCGTCCTGCGGCGTGAACCGCATCGCGTTGCCCATGAGGTTCGTCACGACCTGGCGGATCTTGTTCTCCTCGGCGAGGACGACCGGCGGCCGCACGGGCAGGACGACGGTCGGCAGCGGGGCCGTGGTCGGCGCGGCCGGGCCGGACTCGATGCCGACGGGACGACCACGACGTGCGCGCAGCCGGGCGAGCGTCTGCCCCGCGAAGGCGATCGGCCCGGTGACGTTCGACGGCGGCGAGGTCGGGGACTGTCCGTTCCGCGCTCCGGGTGCCGCAGGACCGACCCACTGCGGCACGACCTGCGGGACGTTCTCGCCGGTGACGGAGTCGGCGAGCAGGACCTGGATCTCGCGGTCGGGGTTCGACGCCATCGTGTCGAGCGCCGAGTCCCGCGCGATGGCGACGAGGTCGACCGGCCCGAGCTCGAGCGGCTTCGACTCGTCGATGCGGGCGAGCTGCAGGAGGTCCTGCACGAGGAGCCCCATGCGCTGGGCCTCCTTCTCGATGCGCTCCATCGCCTGGGCGACGTCCTCTTCTTTCCGGAGGGCCCCCATCCGGTACAGCTCGGCGTACCCCCGCAGGGACACGAGCGGGGTCCGCAGCTCGTGCGATGCGTCACCGACGAAGCGGCGCATCTGCTCGATCGTGCGTTGGCGGTCCTCGAACGCAGAGTCGATGCGCTCGAGCATGACGTTGAGGGAGTGGTTGAGGCGACCGACCTCGGTGTTCGGGGTGTCCGCACCGAGGCGTTGCGAGAAGTCCCCCGCGGCGAAGCGTGCGGCCGTGGCCTCGACGTCCCGCAGCGGGTCGAACGTGGCGGTGACGAGCAGCTGGGTGAGCATGCCGCCGAGCAGGACGACCGAGATGCCGAACCCGAGGAAGATCACCGTGAACCGCGCGATGGTCGAGTCGGTGCCCTGGCTCGAGACGGCCGCGACGATCGTGTAGTGGTTGCCGGCGGCGTCGGTGGTCGGCGACGTCATCGCGAGGGCCCGCCACTCGTGCTGGCCCTTGTCGTCGACCACGCTGAAGGGGTGGTCGTCGTCGACGTGCGAGCTGCCCACGACCCCGCCGAGGTCCGGCGTGTAGTCGCTCTTCGTGTGACAGGCGATGCCGCCGTCGGGCTTGAGCACGGCGATGTAGGCCGCGCTCTGCAGGGTGACGTTGATCTGGCAGTAGCCCTCGACGCTCGTCAGCTTCTGGCCGTTCAGCGAGGTCTTCGTCGCTTGGACGTCGTTGTCGAGCTGCTTCATCAGGTAGGTGCTGAGCACCGTCATGGTGCCGAGCCCCGCGACGAGCAGCCCGAGAGTCACCAGGAGGACGGTGATCCCGGTGATCTTGGTCCGGAGCGAGATCTCGTTCCACCAGCGGGCGAGGCGTGTGTGCATGCTGCGATCACATTAATCGGCGCGACCCAGCCGCTGCTGGGATCGCGCCGATGACCTGCTGGATCAAGACGCCTTGGCGGCCTTGAGCATGTACCCGAAGCCGCGCTTGGTCTGGATGACCGGCTCGGCCGAGTACTGGTCGAGCTTGCGGCGCAGGTACGAGATGTAGGACTCGACGATGCCGGCGTCGCCGTTGAAGTCGTACTCCCACACGTGGTCGAGGATCTGGGCCTTCGACAGCACCCGGTTCGGGTTGAGCATGAGGTAGCGGAGCAGCTTGAACTCGGTGGGTGAGAGCTCGATCTGCGCCTCGCCGATGCTGACCTCGTGCGTGTCCTGGTCCATCGTCAGCTCACCGGCGCGGATGATCGCGTCTTCTTCGTCGTTCATGGTGCGCCGGAGGATCGCCTTGATGCGGGCGACGATCTCGTCGAGCGAGAACGGCTTGGTCACGTAGTCGTCGCCGCCGACGGTGAGTCCGGTGATCTTGTCCTCGGTGTCGTCCTTGGCGGTGAGGAACAGGATCGGCGACGTGTAGCCCGACGACCGGAGGCGCTTGGTCACGCCGAACCCGTTCATGTCGGGGAGCATGACGTCGAGGATGATGAGGTCCGGCTCTTCCTCGAGCACGGCGGAGATCGCCTGCGCACCGTTGCCCACCGCGCGGACGGCGAAGCCCGCGAACCGGAGCGAGGTGGTGAGGAGGTCGCGGATGTTCGGCTCGTCGTCGACGATGAGGATCTTCGGTCCGTCGGTCATGTGACTCAGTATCTGGTCGTGGCCTCTGGGTTGCCTGGGAACGGATGGGACGCTGTCTGACAGGACGACGGGATTTCCTGGTGCAGACGTCGAGGGGGCGATGACTGTCTGGATCTGCTCACGCGGCCGCTAGGGAATCGGCGTCGAGGATCGTGTACGCGTACCCCTGCTCGGCCAGGAACCGCTGCCGGTTCTGCGCGAAGTCCTGGTCGACGGTGTCCCGCGTGACGAGTGTGTAGAAGGACGCCGGGAGGCCGTCCTTGTTCGGGCGGAGCAGCCGGCCGAGCCGCTGGGCCTCCTCCTGCCGTGAGCCGAAGGAGCCCGACACCTGGATCGCCACCGTCGCGTCCGGCAGGTCGACCGAGAAGTTCGCGACCTTGGACACCACGAGCACGTCGATCGTGCCCTCGCGGAACGCCTGGTACAGCCGTTCGCGCTCGTCGATCGGGGTCGCCCCGGTGATCTCGGCCGCGTCGAGCTGCGCCGCGAGTTCGTCGAGCTGGTCGATGTACTGCCCGATCACCAGGATCTGCTCGCCGCGGTGCTTCTCGATGAGGTCGCGCACGACCGGGGTCTTGGCCGGCGAGGTCGCGGCGAGCCGGTACCGGTCGTCGTCCGTGGAGGCCGCGTACTCGAGGCGGTCCTCGTGGGGCAGGTCGATCCGCACCTCGTAGCACTCGGCGGGGGAGATGTACCCCTGCGCCTCGATCTCCTTCCACGGCGCGTCGTACCGCTTCGGCCCGATGAGCGAGAACACGTCACCTTCGCGGCCGTCCTCGCGCACGAGCGTCGCCGTGAGTCCCAGGCGCCGTCGCGCCTGGAGGTCCGCGGTCAGCTTGAACACCGGCGCGGGCAGCAGGTGGACCTCGTCGTAGACGATGAGGCCCCAGTCGAGGGCGTCGAGCAGGGACAGGTGCGTGTACACGCCCTTCCGCCGTGCGGTGAGGATCTGGTACGTCGCGATCGTGACCGGCCGGACCTCCTTGACGCTCCCGGAGTACTCGCCGATCTCGTCCGGGGTGAGCGACGTGCGGCGGAGGAGTTCGTCGCGCCACTGCCGCGCCGAGACCGTGTTGGTGACGAGGATGAGCGTCGTCGCCTTGGCGGTGGCCATCGCGCCCGCGCCGACCAGGGTCTTGCCCGCACCACAGGGCAGCACGACGACACCGGACCCCTGGGCGAAGAAGCTCTTGACCGCGTCCTCCTGGTACGCGCGGAGGTGCCACTCGGTCTCGTCGAGGTCGATCCGGTGCGGTTGTCCGGGCGTGTACCCGGCGAGGTCGTCGGCAGGCCAGCCGATCTTGACGAGCTCCTGTTTGACCTGGCCGCGCGCCCACTGCTCGAGCTCGACGGCGGTGTCCGACCGGCGGGCGCCGAGCAGCGGGGCGATCCGCTTCGAGCGGGTGACCTCGGCGAGGATCGACGGGTCCGATGCGGTGAGGACCAGCCTCGGCTGCTGCTCCAGCTCCTCCGTCGCGTCGTTCGCGATCGCCGGCGCGTCCGCCGGGTCCTCGCGGCGGATGACGAGACGGCCGTAGCGGCTGACGGTGTCACGGATGTCGACGACGACGCTCTGCGGGACCGGGAACTTGGCGAACCGCTCGAGCGTGTCGATCATCGCGTCGGCGTCGTGGCCCGCGGCGCGGGCGTTCCACAGCCCGAGCCGGGTGATGCGGTAGGTGTGGACGTGTTCGGGGGCGCGCTCGAGTTCGGCGAACACCGCGAGTTCGTGTCGCGCGTCCTCGGCCTCGGGATGCGCCACCTCGAGCAGCACGGTCCGGTCGCTCTGGACGATGAGTGGCCCGTTCATGACCGTCGAGCCTAGCCGCGCCGCGGACGAGACGTCCGGGTCGGTCGGTCAGGCGACGTGCTCGACCGCGACCACGAGGGACAGGGGCAGGGTCCGCTCGACGTCGGCGTGCGTGTCGCGGCCCCGGATCCGGCCACCGCTCACCGACGTCGGCACGATCGTGAACGGGGCCTCGGTGCCGTCGGGCATCCGCACGACGACGCGCACGGCCACCTTGCCGCGCACGGCCAGGTCGATCTGCCGTCCCATCCACTCCTGCGCGGGCTCCTGGTCGCCTCGTCGGGTCGCGGCGCGGAGGCGCTCCACGAGCTCGCGCGCCTGCTCCTCGGGTGTGCGCGCGGTCCGGCGACGAACGGGAGGCCCGGCCGCGTCCGCCACGCGGGCGGCGGGAGCGAGCACGGCCGGGTACCGCTGGTCCTCGAGCGCGGAGACCACGGACGAGGGCGGGTACGGGCTGACGAGCACCGTCGGGGACCGCCGGGCCCAGGCGAGTGAGCGCAGTTCGGCGTCGACGGACACCAGGTCGAGCTGCTCGGCGGGACCCCGCACCACGCTGCCTTGCTCAGCGGCGTGGTCGACGACGATGCTGCCGGCACGGGCGCTGACCTGCTCCACCAGGTAGCGGACCGGCTGGGGCACGTCGGCCGCCGAGAGTCGGCCGAGCGTGTCCAGGACCGTGGTTCCGTCGTACCCCTCGAGCAGTGCGCGGCGGACGCTGTCCTCGGAGATCCGGTAGCGGCTCGCGAGTCCCGGTGCCTCGACGTCGGCCACGGTGCGGAGTGCCGCGTCGTCGGCTGGTTCGAGCGGGCCGGGGGCGATGACGGTGAGGTCGTTCTGCAGGTACACGCCCGGCACGGTCGACGGCAGGTCGGCGCCGGCGTGGTCGATCGCCGCGGTGTCGTCGGTGGTCCGCGCCGCGAACAGGACGCGCCCCGTCGCGGTGACCACGCCGTCGACCGTGATGCCGAGGGCCTCCGCGGTCTCGGCGCTCCGCACGAGTTCCGCGGGGAGCCACTCCGCGCCGCCGGGGTAGGCCCAGCGCCCGAGGGCCTCGAGCCCACGCCAGTCGTCCGCGGCGAGGGCGAGGACCTCGACCACCGGATCACTCAGCGTCGCCCGCCACCGGACCACGAGCTCGACCCACCGGAGGGGCCAGGGCGCCACGAGCCAGCCGCGACCGTCGTCGGTGACGGTCCACGTCGGGCTCGTGGGATCGACGAGCGCGGTCTCGGCGAGCAGGGCCAGCAGGTCCGGGACCCGCACCGGGTCGGCCGCGGCGCGCTCGCCGAGGTGCCGCGCGAGCGGCGCCCCGATCCCGCCCTTCGCGAGCTCGTGCACCTCGTCCGCGGCGACCGCGCGGACCAGTTCGGCGAGTGACGTCAGGGTCGCGAACGCCGTCTCGGCGGCCACCGCGCGCACCCGGTCGACGTCCTGCGGGACGGGGGTCGGGCCTCCCGGCCGGGGAGCGTCGTCCGGTCGCAACTCCGGATGCTCGGCGAGTCGCGCGGCGACCGCGTCGTCGAGCTCTGCTCCATCGGTGAGGCCGAGTGCCACGGCGGGCGCGAGTGCCGCGGGGTCCGCGTCGGCGGGGTGCTGGAGGGCGGCGAGCGTCGCGCGCGGGAGTCGTGCCAGCGCACGGTCGATGACGTCGGGCGTCCGGAGGGCGTCCGCGAGGTCGAAGAAGTCGGCCACGGCCGACGGGCCATGTGCGGCGAGCGCCGCGCCGGGCAGGCGCCGCGCGGCGACGAGCGCGACGAGGTCGTCGTCGGGCATGGCCCGCAGTCGGGCGGCGAGGGCGGCTGCCGTCGTCATCGTCGTGTCCGTCCGCCCCGGAGCGGGGTCAGCGCGCGTCGTCCCGGTTCTCGCGTGCCCGCTTGGTCCAGTTGACCGCGAGCAGCGCGATGATGAGCAGCAGCCCGATCGGGAAGCCGATGAGCGGGAAGGCCTCGACCGTCGGCCAGATGCCCGTGCCGGGGATGGACCCGACCGTGAGCCACGCCACGATGAGCACGAGGAAGCACACCAGTGCGACCGCGATGATCCCCGCGATCATGTACATCAGAATGCGTTCGATACGATTGGCCACCGGGGGCTCGGGCGTCTGCGGGCGCTCCGGGGTCCTGGTCGACTGCGCAGGGCCGGTGGCCTGCGTCCGAACGGGACGCTGTCGCGCGGTTGATCGGGTCTTGGCCACCGGCTCAGGATAGTCGACACAGGATGATCGACAAGGAACGCCGTCCGCGGACACCGCGGACGTCAGATCGAGGAGTGCAGTCATGCCGACCGGCAAGGTCAAGTTCTACGACGAGCAGAAGGGGTTCGGCTTCATCACGGGCGATGACGGCGACCAGGTCTTCCTGCACGCGTCGGCGCTCCCGTCCGGGGTCACCACCGTCAAGGCCGGAGCGCGTCTGGAGTACGGCGTCGTCGCGGGCAAGCGTGGCTCGCAGGCGCTGTCGGTCCGCGTGCTCGAGGAGGGTCCGAGCCTCGCGAAGATCAACCGGCGCTCGGCCGACGACATGGCCGTCATCGTGGAGGACCTGGTGAAGGAGCTCGACCGCATCAGCGGCGACCTGCGCCACGGCCACTACCCGAAGAACGGGTCGCGGACGGCGGCCATCCTCCGTCACGTCGCCGACCAGCTGGACGCCTGACCGTGATCGAGGACCCAACGGGGCTCGCGCGTACCGCGCTGCTCGAGGTCACGCCCGAGGACACCGTCGGAGCGGTCGTCGGCACCGTGGACGAGGGCAACGGCGTGGTGTCGGTGCTGTTCGCCAACACGATGCCCGGCTACCCCGGATGGCGCTGGACCGTCAGCCTGGCGCAGGTCGACGGCGAGGACCCCACCGTGCTCGAGGTCGAGCTGATGCCCGGCGACGGTTCGCTGCTCGCGCCCGACTGGGTGCCGTGGTCGGAGCGGCTCGCCGAGTACCGGGCGACGCAAGAGGGCGATCCGGACGCCGAGGCCGGCGATGCGGAGGACCTGGGCTCGGACGAGGACGACTCCGACGACGACCCTGAGGACGACGACGAGGACGAGTCGGACGAGGACGACGACGACGCGGACGAGGACGACGAGGACCTGCTCGACGACGACGACGACGACGACGACGACGAGGACGACTCCGACGAGGACGACGACCTGGGCGACGACGCGTTCGACGGCGTGGACGTCGAGGAGGCCATCGCCGTCGTCGAAGGTGACGAGGACGACGAGGACTCGGACGAGGACGACGACGACGAGCCTGACGGGGACGGCGACGACGCGGACGGCGACGACTCCGACGACGACGACTCCGACGACGCAGGTCGCACCAGCGCTGGGCATGGCGAGGCGGCGGACGAGGCGGAGTGACGCCGGGCCTCCCGGCCGGATCGGACGCTGCGGCGACCTCTGGTCGGGAGGCGCACGACGGCCCCCGGGATCGGATCCCGGGGGCCGTCGTCGTCCGTCGTGCGGCCGTCAGCCGCGCAGCGCGGCCACCGTGTAGTCGATGGCCTTGATGAGCTGTCGGACGTCGTCGGGGTCGATCGCGGTGAACGTCGCGATGCGGAGCTGGTTGCGGCCGAGCTTGCGGTACGGCTCCGTGTCGACGATGCCGTTCTGCCGGAGCGCGGCGCTGACGGCCTTGGCGTCGATCGCGTCGTCGAGGTCGATGGTGGCGACGACCTGCGACCGGTGTGCCGGGTCGGCGACGAACGGCGTGGCGTAGTCGACGGACTCGGCCCACTCGTAGAGCGCGTTCGACGACTCCTTGGTGCGGATGTCCGCCCAAGCCAGGCCGCCGGACCCGTTGATCCACCGGATCTGGTCGTCGAGCAGCAGGAGGGTCGTGATCGCGGGGGTGTTCAGCGTCTGGTCGAGGCGCGAGTTGTCCACGGCGTTCTTCAGGCTGAGGAACTCGGGGATGTAGCGGTCGCTCGCGGCGATGCGCTCGACGCGCTCGATCGCGGCCGGCGAGAACAGGGCGAGCCACAGACCGCCGTCGGATGCGAAGTTCTTCTGCGGTGCGAAGTAGTAGACGTCGGCGGCACCGGTGTCGAACTGCACGCCACCGGCGGCGCTCGTGGCGTCGACGACGGTCAGCGCGCCGGGATCGCCGGCCGCGCGGACGACGGGGGCCATCACGCCTGTGGAGGTCTCGTTGTGCGGGTAGGCGTAGACGTCGACGCCCTCGACGATCTCGAGCTCCGACCGGGAGCCACCGGGCGCGGTGACGACGTGCGGGGCTTCGAGCCAGGGAGCGGCGACCGCCTTGGCGAACTTCGAGCCGAACTCGCCGAACGAGAGGTTCTCGGCACGGCGCTCGACGAGGCCGAACGCGGCAGCGTCCCAGAACGCCGTCGAGCCACCGTTGCCGAGCACGACCTCGTACCCGTCGGGGATGTCGAACAGCGTCGCGAGGCCCTCGCGAACGCTGCCGACGAGGTTCTTGACGGGCGCCTGACGGTGGCTCGTGCCGAGGATCGTCGCCCCTGCCGTCACCAGGGACTCGAGCTGCGCACCGCGGATCTTGGACGGGCCGCAGCCGAAGCGTCCGTCGGTGGGGAGGAGGTCAGCGGGGATGACGAGGTCTGCCATGGGTCGATCCTAGTGAGCTGGTATCCCAAGCCCGACGGGCGCACGACCCCCTGTGGAGCACTGTCCGGGCCGCGGCATGTGAACAAGTAGGCTGGAGGAGTTGTGCACGTGACAGGGGAGGCGTTCCGGTGACCGATCTCGTCGACACCACGGAGATGTACCTGCGCACGATCCTCGACCTCGAGGAGGAGGCGATCGTCCCCCTGCGCGCACGGATCTCGGAGCGACTCGGACACTCGGGTCCCACGGTCTCGCAGACCATCGCCCGCATGGAGCGCGACGGCCTGGTCGTCGTCTCCGGGGACCGCCACCTCGAGCTCACGTCGGAGGGTCGCCAGCGGGCCACCCACGTCATGCGCAAGCACCGGCTGGCCGAGCGCCTGTTGTCCGACGTCATCGGCCTCGACTGGGCCTTCGTCCACGACGAGGCCTGCCGCTGGGAGCACGTCATGAGCGAGCAGGTCGAGCGTCGGATCATCGAGATGCTCGGCCACCCGACCGAGTCCCCCTACGGCAACCCGATCCCCGGCCTCGACGAGCTCGGCGACGCCCCGGCCGGCCGGTTCCTCGACGGCGTCCGGAGCATCGTCGCCGCGACCGACGGCTCGTCGACGGTGAGCACGGGGACCATCCGCCGCCTGGGTGAACCCGTGCAGTTCGAGCCCGAACTCCTCGCGCAACTCCGTGCCGCCGGGGTCATGCCAGGACGGACCGCGAGTGTGCAGCGCGCCGGAGCGTACGTCGCCGTGCGGGTCGAGGGCGAGGACCAGGGCCTCGAGCTGCCGGTCGAGGTCGCACAGCACGTGTACATCGGCAGCTGACGGCCGGGGATGCCGTCCCCCTCGGCGTACCCCGAGCGGTGCGCTGCGGGGTACCGGGATCGGGGCGCCTACACGACTTCCGGCGGTCCCGCCCGCGCGGCGTCGGAACATGTCAAAACGGCCTCTGACCAGGCTATCTTGATCGAATCGTTACCAACTTGCTCGCAGGCCTCGACACCGTCGGAGGCGTTGCGTACACTCGACGAGTCCCGCAGAGCCTGGAAGCGAGCTGGCGGGAACCGTGGCAGGACGTCTCGAACCCGTCTCCTGCCTGATCGGAAACGATGACGAACGGATGGGGTTGCACCCGACGGCCTCGGTCGCGTGTGCAGTCGAGGCGCCGGAGACAACACTCTTGACGCAGACCGGTTCCACCACGGACGCCCAGCGAGCCGACACCACCACGGGTGCCGCCGCCCGTTCGACCGACATCCAGTTCGCGAGTCGCCGCGAGCGCCGCGCCGCCGAGGCCGCCGCCGCCCGCACGGGGTCGACCGCGCCCGTCGCACCGGTCACGGTCGCCGCGACGACTGCCGCGGCGTCCGAGCAGGCCATCGCCGATGCCGCACCCACCGCCGAGGCCACCCTCGTGGCGGCGACCGAGCCGGCCCCCAAGCCCGCCGTCGCGGCCGGCGCCGCCGTGGTCCGCTCCGTCGACCCGGAGCTCGAGACCCCCATCGCGCCGGTCACATCGTCGTTCGCCAAGTCCCCGGTCGCCACCGCCGCCCGCCGTGCCGCCGCCAGCCGCGCGGCGGTCGCGAGCAGCGCCTCCCGGCCAGCCGCGCGCGGGAAGCGCAAGGTCCTGCCGGTCGCCGTCATGACGATCACGGCGGGGCTCTTCGGCACGATGGCGCTCCCCGCCATCGCCGCGACCGCCCCGCAGCCGACCGCCGGCTCGCAGCAGGCCGTCGCCCAGGGCAACCTCCGCTCGGCGGACAGCCAGTCGCTCACCGTCGCGAACACCGCGGCGCTCGCCGACACCGTCCGCGACGGCTACACCGCGACGGCCCCGAAGGTCGTCGCCCCGAAGGTCACCGCGTCCACCGCGACGACGACGACCACGACGAGCGACACCGCCCTCGCCACGGCCCGCGCGCAGACCGCCGCCTCGTACGCCTCGTACACCGGTCCGAGCGCCGCGGACTACGTCGCGAGCCCGAAGTACCCGAGCTTCAGCCTGTCGCAGGTCGTCTCGGTCGCAGAGCAGTACATCGGCACGCCGTACGTCTACGGCGGTGCGACCCCGGCCGGTTTCGACTGCTCCGGCTACGTCATGTACGTCTACGCCCAGTTCGGCATCTCGCTGGCGCACTCCGTGCCGTTGCAGGACGCCGCCGGCACGACGATCCCGACCTCCGAGGCCCAGCCCGGTGACGTCGTGATCTTCAACACCGAGGCGCACGAGGGCTTCTACATGGGCAACGGCATGATCATGGACGCCCCGAAGCCCGGCGGCTCGGTCAGCATCCGCCCGATCTGGACGACCGACTACCACATCGTCCGCTTCGGCATCAAGTGAACGGACGGGCCCAGGCCCGCTGAACGCACCGGAAACCGGTCCACACGCTCTCGTGTCGGGCCGGTTTCTGGGTTAACCTGGCGACACGGTCCACTCGACCTCGAACGGGAGATCACATGCCAGCCTGCCGCACGACCCGCACCATGGGTCGGCGCGCGCACGTCGACATATGGTCGACCACGACCTGCCGCGTGCCCCAGCACGCGCCCGCGAACTGAGCACCGCCCACCAGGGCGGTGCTCTTCTGCTTCCGGGGTCGGGTCACCCGCTCGAGGACCGAGGGGACCGTGAGCAGCGTCGTCCGCCTGGAAGCCGTCCAGGCACGTCGGAAGGGACCCCATGCGCACTCTCGTCCTCAACGCCGGTTACGAACCCCTCGCGGTGATCTCGTTCCGACGGGCCCTCGTCCTGGTCATGAACCAGAAGGCCACCGTCATCACCGCCGACGCCGACCACCCGGTCTTCGGCTCGACCACGAGCTACGACCGGCCGTCGGTCATCGTCCTCACCCGGTACGTGCGCATCCCGCAGAGCCGGCTCGTCCCCGTGTCCCGCCGCGGGGTGCTGCGCCGCGACGGCAACCGCTGCGCCTACTGCAACCGGCACGCCACCACGATCGACCACGTGCACCCGAAGTCCCGCGGCGGTGCGGACTCGTGGGAGAACCTCGTGGCGTGCTGCCTGGCCTGCAACAACGTCAAGGGTGACCGCACCCCGCACGAGATGGGCTGGACGCTGCGCTTCCGCCCACGTGCTCCGCACGGCACGGCGTGGATCGTGCGCGGCATCGAGCGGCCGCAGCCGGACTGGGACGAGTACCTCGCCGCCGCCTGACCGGACGCGCGTCGGACGGGAGGGACGGGGCCAGCGGGTGCAGGGCCTCCCGTCCGGCGTGTCTGCGGAATGCTGAACCAGCGCTCGGAGTTGCCCCCGAGGTGTCTGCACCCTCTGCACCTCCTGCTCGCTCCGGCGTGGGCCTGCGCTCCGAGCGCGGCCCGATCCTCCTGGCCCTGATGCTCGCGACCGCACTGGTCGCCCTCGACTCCACGATCATCGCGACGGCGTCGTCGTCCATCGCCAAGGACCTCGGGCACTTCCAGCAGCTGCCCTGGCTGTTCTCGGTGTACCTGCTCGCGCAGGCGGTCTCGGTGCCGATCTACGGCCGCCTCGCCGACGTGCTCGGCCGCAAGCGCCTGCTGCTCGTCGGGATCGGCCTGTTCCTGCTCGGCTCGGTGCTGTGTGGCGCCGCGTGGTCGATGCCCGTCCTCATCCTGGCGCGGGTCGTGCAGGGCCTCGGCGCGGGCGCCGTGCTGCCGATCTCGATGACGATCACGAGCGACATCTACACGCTCGAGGAGCGCGCGAAGACGCAGGGCTACCTCGCCTCGGTCTGGGGCATCGCCTCGGTCGTCGGGCCGACCCTCGGTGGCCTGTTCAGCCAGATCGGCGCGTGGCGGTGGATCTTCTGGATCAACATCCCGCTCGCCATCGTCGCCGGCGTCATGCTCATCCGCGCCTACCACGAGCAGCGTGACGCGTCGCAGGACCGGCAGCGCATCGACTACCTCGGCGCGGCCCTGCTCGGCGGCGGGACGACCGCGCTCCTGCTCGGTCTGCTCGAGGGCGGGACGTCGTGGGCCTGGGACGCCCCCGCGTCGTTCGCGATCTTCATCGCCGCCGCGGTCCTCCTGGTCGCGTTCGTCGTGGTCGAGCTCCGCGTCGCGCAGCCGATCTTCTCGCTCGGCCTGTTGAAGCGTCGCGTGGTCGCCGCGTCCACGATCGCGTCGCTCATCATCGGCGTCATCGTGATGGGCCTGTCCACGTACGTGCCGATCTACGCGCAGGACGTCCTCGGGGCGTCGGCCCTCATCGCCGGGTTCGCGCTCGCGGCGCTCACCCTCGGATGGCCGATCTCGGCGTCGCAGGCCGGGCGCTTCTACCTGCGGTTCGGGTTCCGCGTCACCTCGGTCATCGGGTCGACGCTCGTGCTCATCGGTGCGGTGCTCACCATCACGCTCGCCGTGCACTCGTCGATCTGGCTCGTCGCCCTGTTCTGCTTCGTCATCGGCGCGGGCATGGGCCTGACCGCCGTGCCGACCCTGATCGCCGCCCAGTCGTCCGCCACCTGGAGCGAGCGCGGTGCCGTGACCGGCACGAACATGTTCGCCCGCTCGATGGGTTCGGCCATCGGCGTCGCGGTGTTCGGCGCGGTCGTCAACGCGCACGTGCAGCTCAACGCCGCCGGCGTACCCGAGGGCGCCGGGCTCATGACCGCGATGCACCTGGTGTTCGTCGCGATCGCCGCGATCGCCGTCGTGCTCCTGGTCGCCGTGCTGTTCCTGCCGGGGCACCGGCGGGCGGCGCAGGGCGGGGTGGCGTCTGCCGCCGGGGCCGCTGAGGACGCGGAGCCGGCGCTCGGCGCTGCGCCCGCGACCGCAGCTGCGCGGGCCGAGGCCGGGGCTGAGCAGCCGGTGGCGTCCGCGTAGGAGCCGCCCCACCCTCCACATCGATCGGACGGGAGGCGCGGCACCGGCTGGTGTCGCACCTCCCGTCCGTCCGTGGTGGGGCCGGTAGAATGGCTGGCGCCTGCCTCTGTAGCTCAATGGAAGAGCAGTTCCGTCCTAAGGAAATGGTTGCGCGTTCGAGTCGTGCCAGGGGCACCGAAGTAGCGGTGTTGGTGAAGGTTAGTGCACACAACAGTGCACACAGCAGTGATCCGTTCACGACGCGCTCGCCGCAGAAGTGATCTGCGGCGAGCGTCGCGTCCGCTGTCCCCGCTTCAGGGGGTGAGTCCCCGTCATGCTCGGCACTTATGCTTGCGCTGTGAAGATGACGGGGGTCGGCGCGACGGTGCTGATGGTGGCAGCGCTCCTGACTGGGTGCGCATCCGGACATGCGAACGCGGGGCCGACGCATCACCCACACCACCGTGCCGCCGAGGTGGCGACCGTTCAGCCCTCGCTGTTCACGCAGTGCGCGGACATTGCTACGTGGACGGAGAACGTGGCGGGCTCGGCGGATGCAGACGGCTCAGTCCATCCGTCGACGGCGGTGCTGTCGACCGGCACGAACCTCCTCGACCACGCGCGCCCAGAGACTTCGGACGGCCTGGCCGCCGCCGTGAGCGCCCTCGCCCAGCCCACCGATGTCGCCGACCTGTACAACGGCGCGATGGACCAGCTGTCGGCAGCATGCGCGAGTACGGGACTCGGTGACGGGTTCGAGAAGATCGGCGCTGCTGCCACGCCATCACCGACCCCGAGCTCGCCGGAGCACTACACGCTGTCCGTGACGGGTAGCGGTTCCGCGAACGTCGTGTGGACCACGGCGGATGGGTCACAGCAGCACGACGTCACGCTTCCTTGGACGACCACGATCCCGGACGACGGCACGGCGTACTACTCGATCGTCCTCGCTGGCACGTCGACCTCGGGTTCCGCCGCGACGATCGGTTGCTCGATCTCTGAGGACGGGACGACCTTCGCGACGAACACCTCGAGCGGGGCGTACTCCACCGTCTCCTGCTCGAAGTAGCCGCGCGCCACAACGACGAAGAGACCCCCAGAAGCCGCAGCCTGATGCTGTAGCCCCTGGGGGTCTCGTTGTCAGTGCCGGCCGGTCTTGCTCCGGCGCATGCAGTCGAACTCAGCTTGAGGGACGATCATCCCTGTTCGACGGTCGCGAGTGGGATCGCCGGGATCGGCTCGACGTTCGGGAGGAAGTCCTGCTCGAGTTCCAAGTCGAAGACGCCGTCGGACTCCTTCAACACGTCTGGAACGCCCTGCCCCTGGTCATCCGTCACCGGCAGCTCGACGGAATTCTCCATGGGTGGAGACTAGCGTTGTACGGGCGACGGAAGCCAGGGCTACGTCAGTGGCGGCCGCCCCTGCTGCGCCGCATGCGGTCGAACTCAGCGCGGGGAATGGTGCGGTCCATGTCGGGCCACTCGGGCAGCTGCTCGCGGCTGAGGCTGGCGCTCTCGAGCAGGAGGACGCGCAGCTCGCCGGCATGCTCTCGTGCCCGCTGCTCGTTCGCGACCGCGCGCTGGCGGTTCTCTTCTGCCCAGTCCGCGCGGGCCTGTGCTTCGTCCGCGCGGGCCTGCTGCTCGTCGGCTCGCTCGCGTTCGCGGGCGAGGTCCCGGAGGGCTTCGTCGCGCTGCAGCACGATGTCGACGCGGCGCTTCCCCTCACGGGGCGACACGCCTGCTCGGAGCTTCCCGACCACGGTCGCGACCGCTCGGATGACGGAGCCGATGCCGGCTCCGCCGCCGAGCGCTGCGATGAGGACGACGGGGTCGGTCCAGTGCATGCCCTTCCCCCCTAGTAGTACTGCCGGGTGACCGTGTTCTTCGTCCTCCGCCGAAGCGCTGCTCGGAACCAGACCGGGTCTCGGTCTCCGGGCTCGGAGGTGAAGATCACGAGCTCGGCGTAGCGACGAACCATGAACAGGGTTGCGACGACAGCCATGCCGAACGCGGCGAACGTGGCCTGCCCGGACAGAGCACCCGGGAACAGCACGACGGCGTACACCGCGGAGCCCCACCCGGCCGCGTTGTTGCCCACGTACTCGAGCGCCCACAGCCGGGATGCGCGCCCCGCGAGCGCCACCCATCCGGCGGTCATGAGCCAGGCGAAGAGCAGGATGATCCAGCGCTGACCGAGCAGGGTGTCGAACACGTACTGCGAGACGTTGCCGATCGCGAGGACGCCGGAGACGCCGACGAACCCGTAGGCGGCGAGGTCGATGAGCCAGAGCAGGCGTTCCCACCAGACGCGGCGCTGGTTGAGCTTGGGGTCGGTGGCGACCATCGGTCCCCCTACGCGGCGTGCTTCGGGGCGTCGGTGTCCGTCTGGTCCGGGTGGAACGCGGTGAGCCCGTTCGGGTCGACCGTCGTGGACGCGTCGGCCGGAGTGGTCGAGGCGGTGAGGCCGTCACCGGACACGAGTGCGGAACCCACGGACACGGACGTGATGACCGGGACGGTGCCGCTCGCGGTGCTGCCTGCGTCGATGGGGGCCGTACGGATCTGCACCCCGATCTCGGTCGCGATCGACTTCACGATCGCTGTCAGGACGATGATCACCTGTGCCCGCGTGATGTGCCCGGCGAGCGCGTAGGGCAGGACGATGGTGGCGACGACGCCGACGATCTCCGCGCCGGTCTTCGCGATGCCCTGCCACTTCGTGAGGACGAGGGGCAGCCAGTACGCGGTACCGGTGGTGGCGAGGACGACGACGATCTGCAGAACGGTGACGAGGGTCAGCAGGTTGGCCGCGTCGCCCGCGGCGGTGAACACGCCGAGGATCAGGGTGAAGAGGGACAGGATCGACGGGGCGAACTTCTTGAGCGTGAGTTCCATGAGGGAGGGCTTCCTTCGAGATTGGGAGGGGTGACGGGCGGATCAGGACGGGTGCGGGTAGTACTGGCCGTCGTTACCGAGGAACGTCCAGCCGTCGAGCGTCGAGGCGGGCTGCTTGCCGTACTTGATGACCTCGCCCTTCTTGACGAGGTCCTCGACGAGCGCGAGCTGCCGGGCGTTGAGGTTCTTGATGCCGCCCTGCCGCTCGGCGGGGTTCGGGTTCCAGATCCAGTTGTAGGTGCCGCCCTTGATGACGCTGTCCGGCGTGGGCGTGCTGATCAGGATGAGCTTCATGTCGTCTCCATCGATCGGTGCGGCGGCCGGCTTGACCGTCGCGGCGGGTGTTGCGGTAGGGGTCGGCGTCGTTCCCACGGGAACGAGCACGGACGCGCGCGAGCGGTAGGCGTTGAAGTGCCACCACTCGGACGTGCTGAAGGTGCGGCCGGTCCAGATGACGCCGTACAGCGGACCATTCGCGACAAGCCAGGCGTGCTCCGCTGCGGTGAGGGCTCGACCGCCGGGGCCACCGAGGTCCGCGGCTCCCGCACCGTTGGCGGGGTCGTGGGTGGAGTAGTACAGCGCCGCGGCGAGCGCTGCCCATGGTGACCCGTAGGTGAGGTAGTGCTCGTACGCGTCGCGGAGCATCTTCTGCCGGTCTCGGGATCGGATGGCTTCGTTGACGGTGAGGCGGTAGCCGTGCTGGGCGAGGAACAGGTTCAGCAGCCCGATGAGCTGCAGCCCGGCCGACTGCTCCATGTACTGCGGGATGCCGGCGAGCTCTTCGTACTCCGACGTGCCGACGTAGATGTTGGTCATCGCGTTCTTCCTTCGGGAACGGCGAAGGCCCCGCCTGGCGGGGCCTTCGCGTGGTTGGTCGGGTTGCGTCAGCCGATCCGGAGGATCGACGCGGAGACGACCGACGTGTCTGAGGCACCCGTCGTCTGGAACACGGACAGCCCGATCGATCGCGTGCCGTTCGAGTAGATCGGGATGGAGGTGGAGCAGGTGTCCTCACCGGTCGGCATGTCGGCCCGCCCCAGCGCGATCGACGATCCCGAGTCGTTGAGTTGCACGAACGTGCGCCCTGACGCCTTCTTCGTGCCCGACAGTGCCAGCATGATCTGCACCATGTAGAACCCCTTCGCGAGCACGAGGTAGTTCCCGGACTGCGTGACGGACTGACCCTGTCCCGTGTTGGTTTGGGTCAACGACCCGACGGTGGACTGGGATGCGTTCCCGAACGACTGCGTCGTGCGAGTTCCGTTCCAGATGTCCGCGAGCGGGAGCCCGTTGACGTCGAGCACCCTGTTGGTGAACACCTGGTTCGCGGCGAGGTCCTGATCGGTCGCGACTGCGATCGACTTCATCGGGACGGTCATGATGCCCGACGCGCTCGGCCCCACGGTGAGCAGGTAGTCGCCCGACCCATCCGGGTTGTCGGCCGCTTCGAGTCCGAGAGTGACGCCCCAGGTGGTCTTCTTGCCGGGCTCGAGCCGTCCGGCCACCTGGCCCGCGGTGTCCTGGTAGAAGATCAGTCCCTTGGACGTGGTCTCGGTGTGAGCCACGCCCTGCGCCGCGGTCCTGAGCGTCGCGCCCGTGATCGTGATGCCGTCGATCGCGCCGGCCGCGATCGACGACGCCGTGACGGCACCGGCCGCGATCTGGACCGAGGTGATCGAGTTCGCTGCGATCTGGTCCGCGCCGATGCTGCCGGCCTGGATCTGCGCGCCCGTGATCGTGTTCGCAGCGATCTGGCCCGCGGTGATCGTCGAAGCGGCGATGTTCGCGGCGGTGATGGTGCTCGCCGCGACCTGCGCGCCCGTGATCGTGCTCGC
Source organism: Curtobacterium sp. MCBD17_003 (assembly GCF_003234885.2). Lineage (NCBI taxonomy): Bacteria > Bacillati > Actinomycetota > Actinomycetes > Micrococcales > Microbacteriaceae > Curtobacterium > Curtobacterium sp. MCBD17_003. The sequence goes on along the minus strand of NZ_CP126275.1, from coordinate 2,987,187 downwards.
GGCGATCTGCGCCGCAGTGATCGTGTTCGCCTTGATGTTCGCTGCGGTGATCGTCGACGCCGCGATCTGGGTGCCGGTGATCGTCGCCGCGGCGATCTGCGCCGCCGTGATGGTGTTCGCCACCAGGCGGTCGCCGGTGATCGTGGTTGCGGCGATGTTCCCACCGGTGATGGTGCTCGCCGCGATCTGCGCCGCCGTGATGGTGCTCGCCGCGATCTGCGCCGCCGTGATGGTGTTCGCCACCAGGCGGTCACCGGTGAGGCTGGCTGCCTTGACCTCGTTCGCGGTGATCGTCCCGGCCACGATGTTGCCGGCGGTGATCGTCGTCGCGGCGATCTGCGCGCCGGTGATCGTGGAAGCGGCGATCTGCGCGGCCGTGATCGTGCTTGCCGCGATCTTCGCCGCGGTCACGGCGTTCGCTGCGAGGGCGTTCGTCGTGATCGCGCCGTCAGCGATGAGCGTCGCCGCCGTCCGCCGGTACACCTTGACCGCGCGGAGCTTGATGTTCGCGCCCGCCGCGCCCTGCAGACCGACGATGAACGAGCCGTACAGCGACCGGTCGTAGGTCGGGGCGGTGACGTTCACCGTGAAGGTCTGCTCCGACGTGGTGACCGACTGCGCAGCGCCTGCGCCGTTGGAGCTCGCGTTGTCCGACGACCGGTACACCCAGACCGTGGGTGTGACCGACGCCGCGACGTCGCTCAGCGCGTTGAACTGGAACACGAGCTGTTCACCCGGCTCGAACGGGATCGGGCCCCGCTGGTAGGTGAACATGAAGAACGACTGCGTCTTGTCGGTCCTCGAGAGGTAGCCGCCGCTGATCGCTGTCGTCGACCCGTAGATGTTCCCCGGGCTCGATGCGGTGAGGTTGACGCCCGTCACCTCGCTGATGGTGGCGAGGTTCTGGAAGTCACCGACCGCGAGCAGGTCCGCGGTGATCGTCCCCGTCTTGATCTGCGCGGCGGTGATCGTGTTCGCGGCGACCTCGGTGGCGGTGATCGTCCCTGCCGCGATCTGCGCTGCGGTGATCGTCCGGCCGGCGATGTTGCCGGCGGTGATCGTGCTCGCGGCGATCTGGGTCGCCGTGATCGTGCCCGATTTGATCGCGGCCGCGGTGACCGAGTTCGCCGCGAGCTCGGAGGCGGTGATCGCCCCAGCGGCGATGTTGCCCGCCGTGATCGTGTCGGCCGCGATCTCCGTCGCGGTGATCGTGCCCGCGGCGACCTCGCGTGCTGTGACGGTGTCGGCGACCATGTTCGCGCCGGTGATCGTCGCCGCAGCGATGTCCGCAGCGGTGATCGTGTTCGCCGCGATCATGTCAGAGGTGATCGTGCCGGACTGGATCCGCGCGGCCGCAATGAAGCCGGACGTGATCTTCCCCGCGTCGATGTTCGCGAAGTTGCCGTCCGCCAGCGTCTGGGGCTGGTAGCTCGTGCCGTCGGAGACGTAGGTCGCGGTGACGACCCCGGTCGACTTGTCCGGCACGACGCGGAACAGGTCGCCAGTTGCCGTGCCCGTCGCGGATGAGGGCACAGTGGTGCCCGAGCGGATCGCGTTCTTCCCGTTCGCCGTCGTCTGCGCCGCACTCGCTGCCTGCGAGGCTGCGGTCGCAGCTTGCTGAGCCGTACCGGCCGCCGTGTTCGCCGCCGATGCCGCCGACGCTGCCGCGGTCGCGACGCCGTCCGTGAACGCCACCCACTGGGAGTTGACGAGGTGCTTCGGGGTGTTCTTCGGGACGCCGTTCGCGTCGTTGCTGGTGTCGACCCAGACGGTGGTAGCGGTCGCGTTCGCCCCGGTCGGAGCGGTCGTCGCCCAGATCGTGTTGGTCCGCCCGTTCGCTGTGGTCTGAGCGGCAGCAGCCGCGTCGCCCGCTGACTTCGCTGCGGCCGCAGCTGCAGTCGCCGCGGATCCCGCGTTCGTCGCATCGGTCTGCGCGTGTGCGGCCGCGGTTGCGGCGTCTGTCGCGGCGTCGTTCGCTGCGTCGGCACCGGACTGTGCCTGCGCGGCCGCGTTGGACGCCGAGTCAGCCGTCGACTGAGCCGCGGCTGCCGCATCGGCGGCATCTCCCGCCTTCGTGGCCGCGTCAGCAGCTGCTTGCCCAGCTGCCCCGGCCTGCTGCCCAGCGGTGGTCGCCGCACTCTGCGCGCCATTCGCGGTGTCGAGAGCCGACTGCGCCTTCGTGCTGGCGTCCGACGCTGCCTGCGAGGCGGTCTGCGCGGCCGTCTGCGCTGCGCTTGCTGCCGTCGAGGCATCGGAAGCCGTTTGTAGGGCGTTCGCGGCGTCCTGCGACGCCTGCCGGCCCGCGGATGCGGCGTCGGCCGCGGCCGCGGTGGCGTCGTCGGCTGCGGACTGCGCCTGCGATGCTGCGGCGGCAGCTGCAGCGCCCTGGGTGGTGGCGTCCTGCGCCGCCTTGGTGGATGCGTCGCCGGCTGCCTGCGCTGCCGCGGCGTTGGTGAGGGCGGTCTGCGCGTTGTCGAGGGCGGTCTGCGCGTTCGCGAGCGCCGTGTCGGCGGCGTCCTGTGCTTCTGCCGCTGCCTCGAGTCCGTCGATACCGGCCTGTGCTGCCGCCTGCGCGGCGGCGTCGGCCTGCGCGGCGGCCGCGGTGACGGCCTCAGCGTTGGCGGAGATCGTTTCGGTGAGGTCGCTCCACGAGTCCGCGATGTCCGCGGCGGTGGACACGACATCGGCGATCGACAGATCGTCACCGGAGCCGTCCGATGGGACGGACGAGTTGCCGAGCTGCGAGGCGGTGCCGAGGGTGGTGACCTCGCGGCGGAGCTGGAAGATCAGCGCGGCGAGGTCAGCAGCCATGGTCAGCCTCCGTAGGTGAATGAGTCGGACCGCTCGAGCTTGAGTTCGGCGGTGGTGTCGGATGGCTGGGACCATCCGACGATGCGGTGTCGGATCTTGAAGTCGCCGACATGGGGGAGGGTGGCTTGCACGAGGATGTCGTCGCCGAGCTGCCACGACCCGATCCGCGCGTTGGTGTGGTCCCGGACCGTGATGGAGTCGACCTGTAGCACGTTGCGGTGCGCGCTGAGCTCCGCGGCGATGCGCTTGTCGAGCGTCCCCGAGCTCTTGACGTCCTTCGCGGAGAGCACGGTGACGCGGCGGAGTCGGCCATCTCGGACCGCGGTGGTGCGACGGAGGGATGCCGCCCCTTCACCTGCCCCGATGCCGATGACGCTGTTCGCGTAGTCGTCGCCGTCGGCGTCCGGCTCGAGCGGGAGCGTGATGTTCTCGCCCTGCACGAACCGGAGGTCGTCGCGGTATCGCCCCACCCGGGGGTAGGACACGACGATTTCGGTGCTGATGGCGTCCCGGGTGGCGTTCCACGAGTGCCGCTCGGTCCAGTCGAAGTTGTTGTCCGACGCCAGAGAGCGGATCTCATCGCCGACGTCGGGCGATTCCCACCATGAGAGGGTGTACGCGCCGCCGTCTTCCTTCTTCGTCGCGGCCGCGGCCTTCTTCGCTGCGTACGCGGCGTCGCTCGCGGCCTTCGCCTGCTTCACGACGGTCTCCTGCGCGTCGGCGGCCGCCTGGCGCTGGTCGATGACGTTCTGCTGCGCGTCGCATGCAGCCGACGCCTGGTCCGCCGACGCTTGCGCCGCGGCGATTTTCGCCTTGTCCTTCGTCTTCTTCGCCGCCGTGAGCGCTGCGTTCGCGGCTGTCCGCTGCGTCACCAGCGTGGAGTACTGCTTGCGGGCGTCGGTGGTGGACTGCCGCAGCGTGGAGAGCTTCGCGTTCTCGGAGGTGTAGGTCGCCTTCGCCGACGTGTAGTTGTCGGTTGCGGTCTGCAGGTCCATGGTCGAGAACGACCCGATTCGCAGCGGCGTGGACCCCGTCACGGTGATGCCGAGGTCCCCGTCGGGGAAGGACTGCACGTGCGCCCACAGGCGACGGACGATCTCGGCTGGGTCGATCTGGGCCAGCTGCCAGGCGTCGAGGAACGGGATCCCGTGGGGGTAGGTGCCCATCGACGAGACGCTGACGGTGCACTCCGAGCCCTTATAGGAGACCTCGGTCACGAGGCCGCGCCAGCGGATCTCGCCGTCCTCCTCGATGTTCAGGATCGTCCCGTACTCGTCGAAGAGCGGCTTCCCGTCCTCAGCGGTTGACCGTCCGAGGTCAGGCGAGATCGTCGCCTCGAACGACCCGGCGGCGGAGAGCTCCCAGGTGGGCGGCCGGCTGATGCTCAGGAGAGGCACATCGAAGTCGAGGAACGCCCTGGTCGTGGCTCGCTGTGCGATGTACCGAACCGTCACGGCTCAGACCGTCCTCTCGGAGAACGTCACCCGCAGGACGACCTGCGCGTTGGAGTCGACCTTGATCGTCCCCTTGTCGGGGGCCCGCTTCGCGTAGAGCGCGAGCTTCGCGGCCTGACCCTGGAACGCCTGCACGCTGCCCTGCGCGGCGACGAGCTGGGTGAACTTCGCGAGACCGTCGTCGGTGTCGAAGTCGTAGCCGACCTCGTCCCCGGTGAGGATCTTCGTCCCGCCCGTCGACGTCTCGATGTCGAACCGCCACGAGCCGTGGGAGTCCTTCGCGGTGGTCAGCGACGCGATGAACGCTTCGACCTGCACGTACGTCGCCCATGAGGGGATCGTGACCACCGGGGCGAACCCGGGCCACAGCACGTAGGCCGTGGAGGTGAGCTCGCTCGTGATCGTGCCGAGGTTGTAGTACGAGTCCGACTGCTGCCGCGGCCGCGCGACATTCCGAAGGTCGGTGATCATCGCCGCGGTGATCGTGCCCGTCGACGCGGGCAGGTCGATCCGCGCGAGGGTGACCGCGGAGTCGTTCTGGTGGCCAGCGAGATCCTGCAGCCGCTTCGTTCCTGCCGGGACGTTCGGCACGACGACGGTCTTCACGTACGCGGCGGTGGTGGGGTCGGCGGGCTCGTTGAACCCGGTGCCCTGCACGAACGGGTCCTGGACCTCGGCCACGAGCAGGTCCGAGCGTCCGCCCGCCGACGTCGTCGCGGCGATGGGCACGACGTCCTCGGTCGGGTTGCGGATCACGTACGTCTGCGAGGGCGATCCGGTCGCCCTGTTGATGACGAGCGCCGCGCCGGCCGAGACCCGGACGGACGTCCCCGGCACTGCCAGGGGCACCACCTTCAGGTCACCGGGCACGACGACGCCCTCAGCGCCGCCGGTCCCAGCGAAAGCGAGCACGCGGCCGACCTCGACGGGCACCTGCGCGCCGCCGCCGATCGCCCACGGGGTGTTGTCCCAAACCATGCTGTCTCTCCTGTCAGGGGCCTGTGTGGGCGTCGCGCCACCGGATGACGGCGCGGGGGTTGCCGAGCGCGGAAGCGCCCCGCATGACGAGCGTGTAGATGCCCGGGGGAAGCGAGGCGTCCATCAGCCGCGACGACGTGGACCGGACGTGGCCCGCCACGGATGCGCCCGCCTGCGTGATGGACCGCACCCATGGGCGGGTGTCGATCACGACCGGCGCGGAGTCGTCGACGAGCTGCAGATCGAAGGCGAACGCGAACTGCCCCAGCACCTCGAACCCGAGGCCGGTGGTGACCGGCCCGTAGAGCTCCACGATCGGCCAGGTCGCGACGTCGCCGGCGACCGTGAATGACACCGTGGCGTCCGCGCGATCACTGGTGGTCAGGGGGAACTCGAGCGGGAACGCGAAGCCACCGGAGTCGCCCGGGACGAGCGAGACCTGCGACGAGTGCTCGTCGCCGTACCAGAGCTTGTCCGCGGTCACGAAGTCCGCTTCGTACGTCATCAGCAGCGCTTCGGGACTGGCGTCCGAGGGAGCGATCTTCCGAGGGCGGCCGAACGCTGATCGGCCGCCCTCGGAGACGAGCTCAGCCATCGCGCCGGGGCTGCGTCGGATGCTGTCGCCGCCCCAGTACCGGACGATGTCGGCTTGACGCTGTGCGAGGTCCGCAAGGGTCGAGCCGCTGAGGCCGAAGGTCAGGCCGACCGTGCGCCCGCCGTGGAAGTCCTCGCCGAACTGCGTGCCGTCGTCGCGGGGGATGCCGGTGTCGTCGTTCGTGATGTCGTAGTCCCCGATGGTCGGGTACTCCCGCAGGTAGATCCCCGAGTCGTCCGTGAACTGGACGTCGGTGCCCGAGTACCGCAGACCCCAGTAGCCGGTCATGCTCGTCCGCCTCTCATCAGGGTCCGGTACTTGAACATCGCGTCGTCCATGTCGCGGCGCTGGTTGCCCGAGCTGAGGAACTGGAACGAGACCGCGCCAGCAGGGACAGACGGAGCTGCTGCCACCGGCTGGTGCGCGTAGAGCACCTGAGGTGGTGCCGGCACGTACGTCGGCACCACAGGTCCGCCCGACGCCATGCGCCCAGCCGTAGCCGGGAGCGTGCCCGCGTTGATCGCCTGCAGGAACGCCCGCCCGTACTTGTTCACCGAGGCGGTCTTGATTACGTACTCGCCGTTCGAAAGCCACATCGGCACGTCGTCCGATGTGCCCGTGCCCGGGCCGTAGACCGGACCGCCCGTGGCGAGCGTGCCCATGCGGCCGGTACCCGACTCAGCCCCGTTCAGGTCGGACAGCTCGGAACGGGCCTGGCGGATCTTCGCGAGCGTGGCGTCGAGCTGCGTGCTGTCCGAGTTGACCTTGAACAGCGTGCTCACCAGTGCGGGGACGGAGTTGACCTTGCTGCGGTACCCGTCCACCGCCCCGCCCGCGCCTCCCGCGTTGTTCGAGAACGTCGTCGCCCACTGCGTCGGCGTGCCGAGGATCTTGTTCGCGTAGTTCTGCGCTGCCTGGCCCGTGATCCCGTACTGACCGAGGGCCTTGATCAGCTCGTTCCGACCGTTCTGCATGGCCGCCGTCGCCTGCGTCTGCGACCCGGTCTGCGCGAACAGCTTGCCCGCGTAGTTCTCCGTGGTCTGGGCGATGGCGTCCACTGCTGCCTGGTTCTTCTGTCCGGCCGCCGTGGTGGTGTCGAAGTCGTCCTTCTGCGCGTTCAGCGCCTTCCCGTTGTCCTTCAGGGACTGCGCGGCGGTGTCGAGAGCGGCCTGAAAGTCGCGCTGAGCAGAGCGTGCGTCGAGGGTGGGAGACGTCAGGTTCTCGAGCGCGTTCGAGGTGTCGGTGATCGCCTGCGTCGCGTCCGTCGCTGCGGCCGTGACCCCTTGCAGCCCGCCCGAGGCGGTGTCGTCGGAGCTCTTGCTGTCGCCGGCAGCCTTCGCCTGGTCCTTGAACGCCTGCTTACCGCGGTCCAGCGACTCGGACAGCTTGGCGATGTTCTCGCCAGCCGTGTGAGCTGCCTCCGACTGTCCGGTGAAGATCCCCGTGAAGGTGTTCGTCTTGCCGATCTTCTTGAGAACCCCGTCGAGAGCGTCCCCACCCTTCAGCACCGCGTCGGTGAGGTCCTTCTGACTGACGCCAGCCTTCAGGGCGGCGGAGTAGGCGTTCTCGCTCGCGAGCTTCTGAGCCACCCACGTTCGCGAGTTGTCTGTCAGCGCCCCGGTCTGCTCATTCAGGGTTTCCTTGAACTCGTCGGCGTCGGCGGCGATCTTCGCCTGCATGTTGGCGTACAGCGAGAAGACGACCATCGCCCCAGTGACGCCAGCAGCCAGGCCACCGATGGCCCCTCCGGCTGACTTCGCCGAAAGGTTGAGCGTCGACATTGCCTCCTTCGCCGCTGCGATCTTGGGTACGAACCCGAGGAACGCAGCACCGCCGAGTCCCACCGCGGCTGTGACGATGCCGATGCCGAGAGCGACTTCCTTCACCGGTCCGGGTGCCGAGCCGTAGGCGCTTGCGAGTCCCGTGATGCCCTGCACCATGTCGCGGAGCACGCCATTCGAGGACGATCCGGTCTCGATGAGATCCGACTCGAAAGCGGCGCGCAGCTTCTTCAGGTCGCCGTTAAGGTTGTCCATCTTCCCGGCGGCCTGCTGGGCGGCGAAGCCGTTGTCGTTGACAGCGGCCGTCCACTTGTCGACCCCCTTCGCGCCGTCCTGCATGAGAACGGTCGCGGCGGTGATCTGTTCGTTCCCGAAGATCTGGCCGAGCGCCTGCTGCCGCGTTGCCTGGTCCAGACCGCCGAGGTGGTCCTTCAGCTGCTCGGCGACGCCGTTGAACCCGAGGAACTGGCCCTTGGTGTTGTAGACGCTGATGCCGTACTTGTTCATCACGTCCGCCGCCTGCTGCGACGGCGAGGTGAGTGACGACAGCATGCCGCGGAGCGACGTGCCGGCCTGGTCAGCGAGGATGCCGTTCTGCGCGAGCTCCGAGAGCGTGCCCACGGTCTGGTCGATGCTGATGCCGAGCGAGGAAGCGACCGGGCCGACGTACTTCAGCCCCTGTCCGAGATCCTGCACGGAGCCGAGCGCCTTGTCGGCTCCGGCGGCGAGCAGGTCGGCGATGTGCGGAACGTCCTGACCCGACAGCTTGAACTGGGTCATCGCGGAGGCAGCGATCGAGGTCGCCTCGGCGACGTCCATCTGGCCTGCTGCAGCGAGGTCGAGCGCGCCCTTCAGCCCGCCACCGAGCTGATCCTTCACCGAGACGCCGGCCTTGGTCAGCTCCGTCTCGGCCTCTGCCGTCTCCTTCGCGGAGAAGCCGATCCCCTGGCCCATGGTGAGGGCAGCCTGGGTGAGCTCCTTCATCTCGCCTGCCGTGGCGTGCGAGAGGGTCTGCACCTGCGACATCTGGGCGTCGAAGTCGGCGAACGTCTTCACGGCGAGCCCGACGCCAGCTGCCGCAACCGTGCCTACGGTGAGGAAGCCCTTCCCGAGACTGTCGATGGCCTCGCGCTTCTGCGCCAGCTTCTCGGTCTCCGACCCGAGCTCCCGCGTCTTCTGCGCGGCAGCCTGCATCCCCGAGATGTACCCGTTCACCTCCGCGACGAGGGAGACCTTCGTGGTGCGGTTCGCCATGATGTGGTCCTTCTCCGGGGATGGTGGGGTGCGCGGGCGGTAGGCCGGCGAAACGGGTCAGCAGGGGAGGTCAGCGCGAGGGCGGCGAAGCTAGCCCTCCACCCGATGCACGCGCCAGTGCATCGATCGCTTCTGCGCGTCCGAGAGCTTCTTGCCGTGCTTCTCGAAGTAGCTGTCCCGCGCCTGACTCAGCGCCAGCTCGGCGTAGTCGACGGTCGGGTACTCGCTTGCCTCGTAGTGCCAGCCGCCGTCGCGAGATGGATCGGCCTCTGGTGAGAGCGCTTCGGACATCGGCTGCCCGTGCGATCCCATGTCCCGTGCCTGTCGCTGGTGGTTCAGCAGTAGCGCGACTTGATGCTCGTCGAACTCCGGCTCCCGGTAGGTCGTCGCGCCGACCATCCGGCCCGTCTCCGGGTCGTAGGCGTACTCGACGAACTCGCGCGGCTCCCACCCCCACAGACGTGCAGGAGCGATGCCGAGACGGGTGGCTAGCTCGAGCTCTTCCCAGAGCCGCCCAGCGCTTTTTTTGCCGCGTCCAGCACCTCCGCGGGCGACTTCTCGTTCAGCGAGTAGACCGTGTCCGTGACCCGCTGGAAGTCGTAGCCGCCGAGTGCGGTGAGCAGGTCGTCCCACTGGTTGACCGGCTTCTTCGGGTCGGAGAGGTCGACCAGCAGCGGCACCTCGTTGTCGTCCTCGAGCAGCACGCCGGACCTGGGTGCGATGTAGAGGACCGCGGCGCGCAGGTTGTACCCGTAGAACGAATCCATCGCGACGCCGAGACGGGCCGGGGAGTGGTCGACGGCGTCCGCCCACTCCGGACCGCTGACCTTACGGAAGCGGAGCGTGTACGTCTTGCCGTTCAGCTGCACGTCGACATCGTCGGTCGGAGCCGGAGATGTCTTCGCCGCCTCGAGGTCTTCAGCGAACCCCATGAGTTGTGCCACCGTTCTCCACCGTGACGAGGGAACCTGGCCGGGGCGACGGTGGAACGCCCCGGCCAGGGGTTGTGCGCAGGGGCCGCTACTCGACGAGCTTGACCTTCGTCTGCGTCGGGGCGGTGATGTACATGCCCTGCGTGATGGTGTCGACGCCGTTCTCCGTCGGGGCGTCCGGACGCTGCACGCCCGCGATCACCGTGATGACGTCCACGACCTGGTCCGCGGCCCAGTCGGTGGCGTTGTCGAGCGCCTTCCGGCGGACGAACCAGCCGGCGGTGTCGCGCGGGTGGATCACGGCTGCCGAGCTCGGGTCCTCCGAGTCGACGTACTTGACCTCGAGCGTCTCGGTCGTCTTGCCGCCACGCGAGAGGTCCTGGCTTAGCGTGTAGCGCTTGTCCTCGACGGTTGCCTGGGTGATGGCGTGGGCGAAGCCGTCCGAGGTGTAGCTGTAGGTGACGTTCTTCGTGGTCGGCTTCCCGAGCGTCGCGACGGAGAGCGGGTTGACGTCCGCGCCGTAGGGCACGAACGCGATCTTGTGGCGACCGTCGGAAGCGGTGGACGCCGGGGTGGGGTCGAGGCCTTCGGCCATGGTGAATCTCCTTCGAGGTGAGGACCCCATGCGGCGGATCCACATGAGGGAGAGACCCGCGGCGCGGGCGATGATGCGGACGGCGAGTGCGCGCGTCCGTTCAGGCGGGGTCCGAGATCAGGTCGAACTCGGCGGCCGCCCAGTACAGGGGAGGGGTGAGGTCGCGGTCGTACTGCAGCGGCTCCGACACCTCGTGCGTGATGCGCCGGCAGACTCGGCCGTCGATCGCCGGGACGAACCCGAGCAGCTGCTGCATCACGGCGTCCGCGAGGACACGCACGTCGGACGGCACCTGCGAGACCGAGTGCACCGTGAACGTGTACGTCTCGACGTCCTGAGGTCCGGTGTAGCGGCCGACGGTGCGGCGTCCGCTGTTCGCCCAGACAGTCACGTAGCGGGTGCGGGGCGAGCCGTCGTCGTTCTCGTCGGCGACACCCTCGAAGACGCGGGGCGCGAGGTCGGCGTGCTCGCGAAGCCGTGCGAGGACGGCGTCGACATGCTCGGTGGCGCTCACAGGATCGTGTTCCTTCCCGTGATGACGGATCGCACGATGCCGCCGAAGGTCAGTGCTTGCTCGGCCTTCTGCAGCGCTTCGTCAAGCAGGCGTTCGAAGTTGGCGGACTCGGCCTCGAGGGCCTGGTCGCCGTAGTGACGGGGGGCGAAGTGGGGTGCGCCGTACTCGACGATGCCGCCGAACGTGCCCTGCTTCTTGTTCCGGTCAGGGCCGATCTCGCAGGAGAGGACCGTGCTGCCGAACCCCTGGAAGCCGACGAAGTCGTACCCGATGGACCCCGGGTAGGCGGCGAGGCCCTTCATCCCAGAGGCGCGGGACTTCCAGTCGTCGCGGACGTTGATCGCGGAGGTCTCAGTGGCGGCGCGGACGTAGGGTCCAGCACTCGATGCGACCTCCCCGAGTGCCTGCGCGAGCTCGTTCAGCTCGTGGAAGTCGACGGTGAACCCGTCGGCCATCAGCTGATCAGCTCCACGGGCAACCGGCGTGCTGTCGCCTGCGTCTCGAAGTGGACGCCGGTGATGCGGAGCTGCTTGCCCACGAGCGCTGCGTCGAGATCCGACGCCGTGATCGCCACGAGGTCGTTGACGCGCAGGTCACCGGTGCCGTCGATCGGTACGGACAGCACCGCCATCTGCTTGACGAGCAGCTGCGCGGCCGCGTCGACTCCGCTGGTGACACCGGAGACGAACCGGAGACGGCACTTGCCCTCCCAGACGGTCTCCATGGGCTGTTCGAGGTCGCCGGACGCGCCTCGCACGGGCTTCCCCGAGGGACGCTGCACGCGGCAAGTCGAACCCATCAGCTGCTCGGCCATTTGACGGCCGCGACGGGTGATCTGTGTTCCGCGCACAGCGCCCTCCTAGTACCAGGGGAACAGGACTTCTTCGGTCGGGGTCGGCACCCATCCGGGCGGGAAGCGATGCGGGGGAAGCCGGGTCGTGGTAATCGTCCCGAGGCCGCCGACGCCCGTGGTGCGGTAGCCGGCGAGCATCCGCTTCTCGGACGCGGTGAGGTACGCACCGGACTCGTCGACCTTCCAGCCCTCGCGGTAGTCGTCCACGCCGCCCGTGGTCTGCGCTTCCCGGTTCTCGTAGACCCGGCCGGCGCAGTAGAGGGTGACGAGCACGACGTCGTCGGGCATCGGGTCGACGAGCTCCCCGTCATCCCTGAGGAACGTCCGCCCTGTCTCCTTGCGGACCAGGGCGGACGCCATCCTCAGGCACAGCGCGGCGCGCTTCGCGTCGTCGCTGCCGTCCGCGATCGGCTCGCTCAGCCAGTCGCCGAGATCGGAGACCCCGGCGAGTGTCGCCGGGGTCCCCATCAGGACGCCATCGTGGCCGAGACCGCCCGGAGCGGGTCGAGGGTGGCCGCGCCGTAGAACGTGTCCACGACCGACTGGTCCTCGAGCTGCAGCGGGTTGTAGTGCTGGATCCAGCGGAGCGCGAACCCGTCCTGCGCGACCGTCGCCGAGTACGCGGCCCCCTGGGGCTGCTTCGACGGGCGGGTGACGTGCGCGAACGCGTCGCGGTGGTACCCGATGCCGAAGTCGTCCGGGAGGGACGGGTCGGCGACGATCGTGAACCCGAAGAGGTTCCCGATGGTCGCGTTGCGCAGCACGTCGCTGGTACCGGACTCGTTGACGCGCTGCAGCAGCTCGTCCTCGAGGGCGGCGGCCTCCATGTCCGCGCCGACGGCGAAGGTGCGGCCGACAGCCGGCACCTTGCGCTTGTTCAGCACGCCACGGGCGTGGATGAGGGCGCTCCGGAAGTTCGAGCCGTCCGGAGCGACGGCCGGGATCGCCTCGTCCGTGGCGATCGCCGTCATCTGCGCGACGAGCGGGGTGGCGAGCTCGTCGACCACCGACTCGGCCTGCGGGATCAGGACCTGCTGGGTCATGTCCTTCAGGGTGAACGTCTCGAAGTCGTCCGGGAGCCGGACGGCGTTGTAGACCTGGTCGTTGAGCTGCACCGGGTACCACTGCTGCCCGAGCTCGTTGAACTGGATCGCGTCGCGGTTCGTGCGGTTGGCCTTGGTGTAGACCTTCGCCTTCCCCGCCGAGACCGGCCCGAGCACGTTGACGGTCTGCCCGACACCCGCGACGAAGTCGGCGTTGAAGTCCTGGCGGACGGTGCGGGGCAGGAGGGACAGCCAGCGCAGGGACGCGAGGGTCGCCCGCGCGGCCTGGACCGGGGTGTAGAGGGTGTTGGCCACGATGGCCCCTTTCAGTTGAGAGATGAGCGCCACCGCGGTCGGTGGCACTAGCGGCGGAAGACGTCCTCCGCGAACTTGTCGACGTCGGCCGTGGGGTCGGTGTCGTCCTTGGTGGGGTCGCCGCCGCCACGCAGCTGCTGACGCGGCGTGTTCGTCGGCGGCTTCTTCGGGCCGCCGAACATGCCGAGCAGTTCTTCTGCGTCGGCGAGCAGTTCTTCCTCGGTGGTGCCCTTGAGTCGGCCGATCAGGCCCTCGGGCAGACCGTGCTTCAGGCCGACTCGGAGACGCAGGTTCTCGGCTTCCAGAGCCGTGACCTTCTCGCCGCTGCCGGCGTTCTCCTTGGCCTGTTGCTCGGCCTTCGCGGCGCGCTCCCGGAGGTTCTTGTTCTCCGAGTTCACCTTGCGGATCTTCTCGCGCACCTTGTCGGCGTCGAACTTGTCGGGATCCGGGTCCGTGTCGTCGCCGGCTCCGGTCTGGTCGCCCTCCTGGGACGTGCCCTTCCCATCGCCGTCGCCGTCACCGTCGCCCGCGCCGCCGTCCGTGTCGGTCGGCTTCGCGCCGTCGTCGCCGTCCACGAAGCGGATGCCTCGCAGCTCGAACGGCGACAGGCCGATGCGGGCCATGCCGTCACGGTCGCAGGACGTGAGTGTGGATCCACCGAGGATGTGCTTCATGCGTGCCCTCCTGGGGCTGTTCGGGCTGCCACCAGGGCAGCGATTACCCGTCCTGTCCGGACTGGGTGGTTCTCGTGTTCCGCACCGAAGGGGAGTCGCGGAAGTCACCGTTCGCGCGCATGCGAGGCAGCACGGATTCCTGGGTGCGGGCGAACCCGGCGGCGTTTGCCTGGCGGGCCGCCTGGTTGTAGGTGTCGATGAAGCCCTGCTCTTGCTTCGTCGGAATCCACTCGCCGTAGACGATCTCGGCGTGGCAACCGCAGTGGGAGTGGAAGTGCATCCCGTCGCCGGCCACAGGGTCGTCACCGGCCGAGGCGCGCGATCGGTAGACCGGGCCACGGGAGCAGAGCATCGCGCAGAATGCGCACGGGTTACCGTCGGAGACGCGCCGCCACCCGATGGCCTGCTGATCGTGCGACGTGGTCAGGTCGATGGTCTCGCGGCCACCCATCAGCACCTGGCGGCGCATCATTCCGGCGAAGCCGTTCCGAGCCGCAGCGAGCGCCGCGGACCCGGACATGCCCGACGCGACGAGGTTCTTCACACGGATGGGGCCAGCCACCAGGAGGATCTGCGCTGTCAGCGCCGAGTCGAACGCGGGTGTCACGATCGGCGACGCATCGGTCCCGATCTCGGCCGTCCGGTACGCGCTGATGTACGCCGACGTCGTCGCCACCGACTGGTCGTAGAACTTCGAAGCGAGGGCCGTGTTCATGGCGAGCCAGTCGATGCTCGAGGCATCGAGGTGGGCCTGTTGCAGCTGGTCCCAGAGGTTCAGGGACACGGCCGCGGCCTGCGCGGCGAGCTGCAGCTGCAGGACGCCGTTCGCCTCAGTGAGCGCTCGCCCCTCCGCCGTTAGGGCCACCGACTTGTCCTCCCAGCGCATCCGCGATCTTCTGGTTCGCGTCCGGGTTGGCGCGCTTGTACTCGAGCCAGGCGGCGGCGACGTCCGGCGTGACGCCGGGGATGCGATCCCACAGCTTCTCTGGCGGGACACCGAGCATTGTCGCGATCTTGCCGAGCGCGTCCGCGGCCTGAGCCATCGACCGGGACTGGTAGTCGGTCCAGTCGACGATGACGCTGAAGTCCCCGGCGTCGTCCTCGCGGCCCTCCACATGCGACGCGAGGCGCAGCGTCTGCGCGTGGGAGTCGCCGAACCCGACCTTCCGCTCGCCCGCCTTCAGGTCGAGCATCGCCCGCGCCTCGGTGATGGCGTCCGCGGAGAGGTTGATCATCTTCCCCGTGAGCGCATGCGCGGGCGTCTGCGACACGGCCGCCAGGGTCTCCACGTCGGTGTCGCCGGCCTTGATCAGTCCGTCCGGGGTGGTCTCGTCGAGCGTGCCGAACTGGACCCCCTCACCACCGGTGAGGATGTCGTTCTGGCGGAGCAGCAGCTTCCGCTTCTCCGCCTCGCTGTCGTCCTTCGGGTCCTCGAGGCCGGTCGCGGTGCGCACCTTCCACGACGAGTGGTGCTGGATGAGCAGCCGGTCGAACGTGGTCTTGTTGATGCGCTTCGCGATCGGGATGAACGGCTCCACCTCGCCAGGAGTGCGCCCCTCGAGGTCGATCTGATTCGAGTACCGGACCGCGGGGGTCACGCCGAGCCCGTGCACCTCGGTCTGGATGAAGGTGAGCTTCCCGTCCTCCATGCCGAGCGTGTAGACCGCCTCTTCGTCCACGACGATGCGGTGATCGCCGCGGACGCGGAGGTAGTACATCGGGTACTCGTCCTCGACGACGTCCTGGTAGACCGCGTGCATGTCCCGCGGGGAGTACCCGCGGATGACGGCGGCGCTCGTAGCCGATGCGCCGGTGCCGACGAGCCCGGGCAGCACCGTCGTGTAGGCGTACCCGTACGCCAGCGCTGCGCGGTGCAGCGCACGCTGGCGCGACTGCATCCGGTTCCGCTGCCACGGCAGCCACATCGCGTCGAGAGCGCGGCCGTTGGTCGACCGGACCGCCTCCGCGACGAGCTGCTGCGCGACCGTGGTCACGACGAGCGTGAGCCACGGGGTCTCCGCGAGGTCGCGCAGGTACTTCTCTTCGAGGTCGGCCTGCTGGGGCACGCGGACCTTCTCGGGGTCCCAGTGGTACCAGCGGTCGATGAGGTCGAGCCTCGTCCTCTCGGCCTGCCACTTCGGGATCAGGACGTTCTGGGCGAGATCCACCACGTCCGCGGGCTTCATCACCAAATCTGGCCCCTGCCCTTCTTCTGTGGTCGGTTGTTCAGGACGAGTCGGCGGACCATGCGGGCACCGACCATGCAGACGGCGAGGTCGATCTTGTTCTTCGACTCGCGGTGGTCCTTCGAGATCGACACGTACCCCTGCACCGGGTAGCGGCGAGCGTTGAGGACGTGGCGGCGGAGACGAGGGTCGGCGTCGTGGGTGAACGCTGCCGACTTGATCTCCTCGAGCGTGAACGCGACGGCCGAAGCGAAGTCGCGGGCGTTGTCCCGGGCGGACATGTCGTACATGACGGCGCTGCCCTTCCCGCCCTTGGTTCCCGACGCCCACACGCGCAGCTGGTGCCGGTAGCGCAGGTGCCACTCGTTGAAGAGTGGGTCCCAGTAGCGGTCCATGGTCTCGTCGTCCAGCACGTGCGACGGGTCCCCGAAGAACCCGACGACGCGGTACCGGTCGAACGCCGACTGCACTGCAGCATCGACAGCCTCGCGCGGTGCGAGCCAGCCGTCGCCGCGCTTCCCGGGCGGCCGCTGCCACATGTTGAGCGTGAACACGTGGCCGTCCGCCATCCGGCAGCCGACGAGCGCCGTGGCGTCATCCGACTTGGAGCAGTCGAGGAACAGCACGACCTCGTCGCCCTGTTCCACCTCGGTGTCCGGGGCTTGCAGCGGGTCCCACTCACCGGGCTCGGTCCACGCATCCTCGGCAGCGGTGATCTGGTTGTACCACTTGCGGCGGGACTCGCTCGGACTGTTCTGTGGGTTCGCGATCGACTTCTTGATGCGCCCCTCCGCGTCGAGCCAGACCGCGTCGCCGCGGACCGATGCGACCACCGACGGGGCCGCCTCGAGCGTGAGAGGGGCTTCGGGCGGTGCCTCGAGCGAGTCGTACATCACGCCGAAGTCCTCGAACGCTGCACGGTCGCCCACCGTCTGCTCGTACGCCTCGCGAGCTCGCTGCCCGACCGAGTCCTCACCCGGTCGGTAGGCGTTGCAGATGTCCAGCATGCGGGCGGGAGAGTCCTTCGCCGACTTCGCCGCGTTCCCCTCGATCGCGCCGGCCATGTCGTGGCCGCCGTTCGAGCCGTTCCAGTTCTGCGTCTCGTTCCGCACGATGAGCGTCGGTCGGCCACCCTCGATCGCCATGACCGAGGCCGTCACGGCTTCGATCTGGCGGGTGTCGCCCATCGCCCAGACGTTGAGCTTGCCGACCTGGATCCCGTAGCGCTTGCGGGCCTCCGCGCTGATCAGCGACGGGAACAGCTTCATCGTGTTCTGCGTCTGCTGCTGCGAGACCGCGACCATCTGGACCCAGGCGTTGGGGTTGTCCCGCCCGATCGGTCGGTCGCCGTCCCAGTGGTCGAAGAGGGTCGGGCCGCACAGGTGCCCGATGCCGAGCGTCCCAGCGACAGGGTCCTTGCCCCAGCCCTTGAGGCGCTGCAGGACGGCCGAGTGGTACAGGAACTGCCCCGACTGGTCCAGAGCGAAGAACCAAAGCAGGAATCGTGCCTGCTCCGGCGTGAACTGCCACGGGCCCTTCTTGCCCTGCAGCCACCGACCGCACCAGGCCATGAACTGCCAGCCGAGCGTGGCCTGCGGCAACCACCAGCCCGCCTTGTCGTCCCACTGCCAGGTCGGGCCGAGCTTCACCGGCTCCCACTGCAGGTCTGCCGGCGGCAGCGTGCGCTCGAGCATGTCCCGGTACCAGGACTCGATCTCGCGGAGCTCGTCGTCTTCGGAAGTCAGCAGCGCGGCGGCGTTACGCGCTCGCGCCATAGGGCACAGCCCATCGCGAGTTCGCCGCGGACCGGTGCTGGTTCGAGGCGGCCTTCTCGCCGTCGTCGGGGAGCTTCAGCCCCCGCAGCAGCTGCGCCATCGCGGCTCGGTGCTGCCGGAGCTCGGACACGAGCGGGTGCGGAACGAGCTGCCCCATGGATCCGCTCACGGTGAGCGGAGCGTCCACGAGCTCGTCTTCCATGCGCACGATCAGGTCAGCCTCAGCGCACGCGGCCCGCAGCACCTCGAGCTCGTCCTGCCTGAGCTCGTACTTCTCGGTCGTCTCCTTCCACAGCTTGCGGCCCTCGGCCTTCAGCATGCGGGGAGCGGGGTTGCGGGTGGTGCCAGCCATGGTGTCCTCCGGGGACGCGAACGTGCGCCACCGGGGCGCGGTTACAACGCCGGCACGACGAGTGGTGCCAGCTGCAGGGGAGCGCCGCGGAAGCGCCTGCCCGTGAGTGCGATGTACCGACCGACCGAGTACCACTCGATCGCTCGCACTCCGTCGCGCACGTTCCGCCCCGGCCCCTCAGGCAGCAAGCCGAACACGTGCAAGCCCTCGCCGGATCGGGACACCTCGACGTAGGTGCCGGGGTTGTCGGCCAGCACCTGACGGGCCCAGTCAGCGAGGTCGCCGTCGACCAGGCAGTGGTCGAGGTCGATGCAGCCGATTCCGTCGCCCAGCACGAACCCGATGCCCTCGCCCTTCGACGACGCCACAGCATCCGCATGCGACGACCACGTGCCCGGGTTCGTCGATGACGCCGACCGGCCGGTGGTCGTGACGGGGCGCTTCGTCTTCGTGAAGCGCACGAACCGCGGCCGCGACTTCATCTCGACGGGCAGGTTGCCGGCGTTCCGGGCTCGTCGGTGAGCCTTGAGGCGGCAGTTCGGCGAGCAGAATCGGGCCCCTGCGCGCATCAGCAGCAGGGAGGAACCGCACTCTCCGCAGCTGCTGGTCGTCATGGGACCAGTGTACCGGGTGAAACGGATAATCCCCGGAAACAAAGGGGAGTAGCGGCACCGGTTGGGGCCGCACAGACGAGGGATCGGCCCGCGAAATCGACCAATTCCGGGTCTGACCAGGGCTTTCTCTGCCGGAAAAACAGAGAGACGGTGCACGCAGGATCGGAATTGCTATCCGGCGGTTTTCGCTCCGCGACGCGGGGGAGTCGCCCCCCACCCGATGTACTAGTACAAATCCGAGGGGCTGTTCACGCTCGACCTCGATGTACTAGTACATTCACTCCGGGGCTTGGACGCCCTCGGGTGCCTGCTCACTGGCCTGGCCGTCGTCCTTGGGCTTCGGCTTGGCTCGCCTCGTCCGCTTGGGCTGGGCTGCAGTGGTCTGCTCAGCGTACCCGCTGGCGGTGAGGTAGTCAGCTGCTCCGCGTGTGACCTCGACTGTGTCGCCCGCGTCGTGTCCGCCGACGGGCATGGTGATCTTGACCGCGGGCATCGCTACTCACTCTCGGGCTGGTCGGGGTGGTGCAGCGTGGCCGCGGTGATGGTGCCCGCTCCGATGCGGGATGCGGTCACGGTGCCTGCGATGATGTGCTCGCCTCTGATGACGCATGCCGCCAGGTCACGAGATGTGATCGCTCCGGATGCGATTGCCTCGCCACTGATCACCCCGCCGTTGGCGAACCCGTGCGGCTCGTCCGCTGCTGCTGCTGTGCGCATGTCCGATCCCTCGCCTGTCATCGCTTCATGCCGGGGTGCGGCTCCTGCGGTCTGCGTCGGAGCTGCGCGTTCGTGGTGTTGCGGGCAGCGGACTCGCGTGCGGTCTTCGCCTTGTGGCACGGGCCAGACAGCCACTGCAGGTTGTCCATGCTGTGGTTGTCGCCCATCACGAGGTGGTCGGCGTCCGTGCCGATGCCGTCGCAGTCCGGCTCGTGGTGCTCGGCTTCACACAGTCCGCGGGCTCGAGTGCGCACCTGACGCCTGATCTCCTGCCAGTTGCTCGGTAGCCGGAGCCGCCGGTCGCTGGTGTGCCACGGCATCGAGTGCTCGCTCAGTCCTGCGTGGGTTCCACGCGGTCGTGGAACTGCTCGTGGGTCAGCTTGCTGTCGGGCAGGTTGGCGACGCTGCTGGCGCACCTGATGCAGTCGACGTCCATGGGCGCGTACGAGCCGTCTTCCGGACCGCTGATCGATCCGTCCGAGTTCTGCACGTTGGCGGGCACTGTTTCGTCGAAGCACTGCACGGTGGATCCTCTCGGACTACAGGGCGGGAGCGGTTACGAGGAAGACGCTGATGCCGGCGATGATGGTGATGAGGACGCAGATGATGATGACGGCGACGGTGTTGTCGCGAGGGTCACGCATGTTGCCTCCGATGAGGATTCCCCGTGGCTCGCACTGCTGCAGCCCGGTGTGTCAGTCGGTCGACGGGGAAGTGCTGGGCGCGCCGAGTGGGCAGGCGGACGGGCGTTCCCATCCCTCGACTGCCCACCCGGCACGGTGTGATCCGATCGGCTACCCGGTGCCCTCGGAGGATCGGTCCGGCCACGAGCGCGGAGCCAGCGCTGTGTGTGGTCCTGTGCGGCACGCCCCCGGAGATTCGAACTCCGGCGCTACGAGGTAGAAGCTCGTTGCTCTTCCGCTGAGCTAGGTGTACTGCCCAGGGAGGTTGGTCAACCGAGTGATCGGTGACCGGTTCCCGATGGCGGTGTGGGGCCGGTGGTGATTGTAGTGATGCAGCCATGCCGGGAGGGCGTTCCGGCGGGCGTGCTCGGTCGGGTAGTGCCGTGAGAACGCCCACCCGTCGGCGAGGGTGCGGTGGAAGCGTTCGATCTTCCCGTTGGTCTGCGGCCGATAGGGGCGGGTCTTCTTCGGCGTGATCTCCAGCTCAGTGCAGGCCTCGCGCCAGGCGTGGGACTTGTAGGCAGAGCCGTTGTCGGAGAGGACCCGCTCCACCCGGACACCGCGTGCGGCGAACCACGACACGGCCCGCCGTAGCACCCCGATCGCGGTCGCTGCTTTCTCGTCGTCGTGGATCTCGGCGTAAGCGACGCGGGAGTGGTCATCGATCACGGTGTGCACGAACGCGGTCCCGATCAGCGGGCCGCGATGCTTGCTGCGGCCCTTACCGGGCGTTGCTGACCGGTTCCGCCCACCTTGCTGTCGGCCGACGTAGCGCCAGCCGCCGCCATCGGGGATGTTGCCGAGTTTCTTCACGTCGACGTGGATCATCGCGCCCGGACGTTCGTGCTCGTAACGGCGCACGAGTTCGCCGGTGCGGATGTCGATGTGGTGCAGCCGGTTCACCCGACAGCGGGTCAGCACGGCGTGCACTGTCGAGGCCGGCATGCCGAGTTGCCCGCCGATCCCAACGGGACCGAGGCGCTTTCGCCAGCGAAGTGCGACGACCTTCTTCACCAGCTCAGGGCGGGTGCGGTTCGGGGACCGGTGCGGACGGGACGAGCGGTCATGCATGCCCTCGGCGCCCATGGCCGCATACCGGTCGGCCCAGCGCTTCGCGGTCGGCCAGGACACGTGGAAGAACAGGGCTGCGTGCCGGACTGGCCAGCCGTCATCGACGATCAGACGACCTATCCGGAGGCGTTGGCGTGGTGTCAGGGCAGCGTTAGCGTGGGACACGAGGACCTCCTGCGGAGAGTGTGTGAACTAGACAGCTCCACTCCACTGCAGGAGGTCCTTCTCACATCCCAACGACTACAGCGAGTCGTCGCAACACAACCAACGTCCCTGGGCAGTACAGCTAGGGGCGCATGTGCCCGGTGAGCGTCGCCGCCATCTGCGTCGGTCACCGGGCCGCTTAACGGCGAATGCCCGCGCCGTTTCCGGGCGGGCATGCGATGTCACGGACAGTATAGCGCCGCGCGACGGCGTCCGTGTCAAGCACCCTTCTGTGTGTCGTGTCGCACCTTGCCGCCGACGGTGCCCTTGAACAACGGGAACACCCCTGCGTCGGGCAGGTACTTCTTCGCGAGGCGGGCCTGCACCCGATCCGCCTTCCGCTTCGCCGCTCCGTCGGCGGTGCGCTGCCTCACCTCGTCGTCGTACTCGGCCTGCGTCCACTGGGTGTGGCAGGTGTCGCACTGGATCTGTGCCTCGCCGCCGAAGCGGTCGACTGGGTACAGCGCGAGGCGGCCCGAGCATCCGGGCTGTGTGCAGCTGACGTCGGTGTACCGAGCCTGCAGCTGCCGGGGCCACTGCGCTGCAGCCTGGTGGACCTCGCTCAGCTCTCGTGCGAAGTACGCGACGTCGTCGGGCGTCTGCCAGCAGATGGACTCGAGGTGCAGCGTCAGCCACGTCGCCAGGATCCCGGACTGGTAGCGCGCCTCCTGCGGACTGATCCCCGACGGGAGGCCGACAATGTTCCCGTGCCCGTTGCGCCAGGCGCGCGCTGCGGGGCCTGGTGCCTGGATGCGCAGCACCTGGGCCCAGTGGATCGCCCAGTGCGCGAGCCTGGCGTAGAGCTCGTTCGCGGCGCTGAACGCGGCCTCGTTCATCGGCAGGGGCGCGTCGGTGCGCTTCACGTGCACGCCGTCGCCTTCGGTCTGCCCGGACTTCATGGGTGTGATCGCGACGATGTGCTCGATCAGCTCGGGCGCGCTGTGTAGCGCGTGTCGTGCTCGTGTGTAGAAGAGCTCGCTGAAGTAGCCGCGGGCAGCGGGTACCTCGGGCCGGTCAGCGGCGGGGCGGGTGGTGGTGTCAGTCACGTGGTGTGGGTCCTTTCGACGTGAGGTGCCATCGGTGGCAGTTGGGGCAGTGGTAGGCGCGGCGCTCGGTCTTCGGCCGGTGCGAGCTGTCGCGGTGTCGGACTTCGGCGAGCGCCATGAGGGCGGAGACGCGGTCTCGGTACTTCCGCTTGCGGCAGCTCATGGCATCTCGCTGGTTGCGACACCGCGGAAGGTGTCGGGTGGAGGGTTGGATCCTTCGCACGAGGTGCACAGCCATCGGTTCGTGGTCGTGTCGCCGCAGTCGGCGCAGTCGGAGACCTTCGGGATCACTCGTGCTCCGGGCAGAGGACGGTCATGGACTCGCCCCTGCGGACGTTGGACGGTGTGTCGACCGGTGCGCCGCACTCGCTGCAGTGCAGGACGACGTGTCCGGTCAGGAGGTTGTGCCGCTTGGCGATGGCGGTTGAGTACGCGGCGTCGGCCGCGTAGTGCGCGCTGATCGCTGCGGTGTACTCCTGCCACCCCTCGGTGCAGTCGCTGGCGTAGTACCGCGCCTGCGCGTCACGCTCCCGGGTTGCTGCGGCGTCACGAGCAGCGCGGAGCGCTTCCAGAGGGACGCGTTCTTCGCTCGGAGACGGATCCGAGAGCAGTTCGGAGACCGCGTCAGTGAGCTTCCGGCGGAGCGGTGACATGTCCCGGCCGAGGAGGTGCCGCTGCGCTGCCTCGGGGAAGTTCCGGACGTTGAAGAGCACCGCGCCGACCGCGCTCTCGATCTGCTCGCGGGTCGGCGTCTGCGTGTGTTCGGTCATGGGCTGCTGTCCCTCTCGTCAGGCCGCGCGAGGCGCGGATGGGTCGGTGACCTGCGAGTGGGTGCCGTCCCACTGCAGGCGGATGATGCCGGTCTCGCCGTGGCGGTTCTTCGCGACGTCGAGGGTGATGTCGAACTCGTTGAGCGTCTGCGTCTGCGGGTCACGCTCGCGGTGCAGCAGGACGACGAGGTCGGCGTCCTGCTCGATCGCGCCGGACTCGCGGAGGTCCGAGAGCTTCGGCTGCCCGGACAGAGTGGCCTCGCTGTTGCGGTTGAGCTGCGACAGGGCGATGACGGGGACGTGGAGGTCCCGGGCGAGGATCTTCAGGCCGCGGGAGAACGACGCGACGGTCTCCTGGCGGCTCGTGCCCGGAGCGCCCTCCATGAGCTGCAGGTAGTCGACGATGATCCCCGACAGTCCGCCGTCGTGCGCGACCTGTCGTGCGTGCTGGCGGATCTCCGCGAGGCCCACGGACGAGCGGTCGTCGATCGCGACGCGGGGCGAGACCCGTGTGCGGTTTGTGCGGATGGTGTCGACGTCGCGCTCGGTGAGCCGGCCGTTCTTCATCCGGTAGAGGGTGATGTCGCTGTTCGCCGCGATGAACCGCTGGTGGAGCTCGTAGCGGCCCATCTCGAGCGACGAGAACGACACCCCGCCGTGCTGCGCGAGGCACTGTGCGAGGTTCTGAGCCACGACGGTCTTCCCGACGCCGGGGCGCGCGCCGAAGACGTACAGCGCGCCCGGGCGGAGGCCGCCGATCATCTGGTTGAGCTTCGGCCAGGGCGTGGGCACGAACTGCGCCTGCTCGGTCATGTACTGGACGGTCTCCTCGACGATGTCCTCGAGGTACGCGACCTTCGATGCGGTCGCGCCCATCGCGTCGTCCAGCAGCCCGTAGGCGAGCTCACGGATCTGCGCCTGGTCGACGTCCCCGCCGATGCTCTGCAGTCGAAGCCCGACGTCGTGCAGGCGACGGCGGAGCGCGTGCGTGGCGACGGTCTCGGCGTGGGTCTCGACGACGGCGTGCGCCCAGCCGGCCTCGTACGCCTGGTCGACGTAGGCGATGTCGATGCCGGGGATCGTCAGCATGGTGATGTGGTCGACCGGCAGGCCCTGCTCGTGGCGGAGGCGCAGCAGGTCGAACACGTCGCCGTGGCGCTTGTCGCGGAAGTCGCGCCCGGTGACCGCGATGCGGTCGAGCGCTCGTCCCTGGGTGTGCATGACCGCGCCCGTCACGGCGAGCTCGGCCCACTGGATGTCGTTGGTGTCGTTCATCATTCCGGTGGGGTGTATTCCTGTCGGCCCGCGTAGGCGGGCTGCTTGCTCATCTGCGGGTGGTCGCGCATGGCGTTCAGCCGCAGCTGGTCGTACTTCTCGCGGAGCTTCGACATCGAGAGGATGTTCGCCCGCCAGAAGGGGTCGTTCGTGGCCCAGCGGATCGCGCGGAGCACCTGGTCGACGGTGTGCTCGTCGCGGTCCAGCAGGAGACGGGCGGCGTCGAGGTTCTTCTTCGTCCGGGCTGGCTTCTTGCCGCCGTTCGCTTCGATCGCCTGCTCGAGCGCTTCGATGATCTGAAGGACGTCGGGTCGGGGAGTCGCGTCAGCGACTTCCGACGAAGAAGTCATGTCTTCAGTAGAAGGAACATCCCGTCGATCGACGGTGTCCTGATCGTCGATCGACGGCGTCATGATCGTCGATCGACGTGCTCCATTCCGTCGATCGACGGACTCGACTCCGTCACGGTCAACCACAGCGCGCCAGGACTGCGTCCGGTCGTAATTACCTCCCAGCCGGTGCTCGGTCGATTCGAGGAATCCTGCCCTCCGCATCGCGGTCGTGGCCTTGTAGACCTGGTCTGCGGTGAGACCGACTTCCTCGCCGATCTGCTCGTTGGACGCTCGCCACCAGGCGATCCCGTCGTCGTCCACGTAGCGCTGTGATCCGTCCGCGATGCGGAAGTGGATGCGCGTCCACACGAGGGCGTTGTTCGCGCCCCCGAGGCGCTGCACGAGGGCAGCGCGGACCATGACGAAGTCGTGTGCGGTGGTCTCGCTCTCCGGGACGCCTGTCACGCGGCGACCTCCCTCAGCACCTGCCTGGCGAGCAACGCGGCGACGTACGGGAACTGTGCTGCCGCGGGCGCAGACGGGATGTCTCCCCGGAGGTCGTGCACGGCGAGCTGCAGGACTGTCTGCAGGGCGAAGAGGATGCTGAACGGACGGATGCCGAGAGCGTTCGCAGGCCCGTCGGGGTCCTCTGGCGTGCGCACACGGTTCGCGGTGTCGACCATGTCGGTGACTGCGGCGAGCGCCGGAACGAGGTCGTCGAGCAGGTCCGTGGGGAGCGTCGCGGGAGAGAAGTCGACGACCTCGAAATTCAGGTGGAAGTCGCCTCCGTCGACCGTTCCGTACCCAGCTCGTGCGAGCTCGTGGCATGCGTCAATCGCATCGTCGCGCGTCCACCGGCCGGAGCTGGTGTCGAGCGCGTTGCCTGCTTCGACGCCTGCCGAGAGCAAGTCGGCGAGCGCTTCGCGAGCGCCCGCTGACAGGTGGCTGGTGATGACGACGTGGCTCATGCGGTGGGGCTCGCTTCCTGCTTCGGGCGGTACGCGAGGCGGACGGCGTAGGCGACCATGGCCTGCATGGCTTCCTCGGTGTCGAAGCGGGGCCAGATGTGGACGTGGATTCCGTTGGCGATGGGGACCCGCGAGAACACGGGGTCGCCGTTGTCGTACTGGAAGAGCTGGGGGACGCTCTCACGGGTGGGAACCCAGGTGCGGTCGGGAATGTCGAGTCCGAGCTGTTCGCACACGAGGCGTGCGAGGTCGTAGCGGAGCATGTCGAGGTAGCTGATCTCCTCGGCGTCCTCGTTCGCTCCCTCTGCTCCGAGCAGCCTGTCGAGGACCATGCCGGTCTGCTCGTTGACTCGGAGATACGCCGCCTTGATCGCGTCGAGGGGCGTGTTCGGCGTGGTGCTGATCGGCGGCTTCGGCACGATCGGCGTGAAGTGGCTGCTGTCGGGCTGGGGCTTGTTGTCGGTGGTGCTCATGCGTGTTGTCCCTTCTGGGCGGTGGAGCCGGTGGAGTTGGCGTCGGTGTAGGGCTGGCGCAGGTGCGCGAGCAGGTCGAGGACGGAGTCGTTGCGCCACGGGCTCGTGCTGTCGGTGTCGTTGACGTAGCGCGCCTCGTCGATGCGCGTGACGATCTCCCGGAGCAGGTCTTCGGCTGTCGGGTCACCTGCGAACCACGACTCGCTCTGCGGGGCGAGCAGCTGCGCCCACACGCGCTGCGCGCAGACCTGACACGCGGTGCGGGTGGCAGTCGGTGTGAGCACCGGGCGGATGCCATGACCGGACAGATACCGGCCGCACACCGAGCCGAGCGGGGCGTCCGACTCCGCCGCGAGGGCGAGCTGCGGCCGGAAGTAGTGCTCGGCGCGGGCACGGTGCGGGCGGGTCCAGCCCTCGGACTGGAAGGTCGACAGCGGGCGGGCGGGCATCAGCGGGTCCGTCGGTCGATCGCGGACACCCACTGCTGCGCGACGATCTCGTTGTCCGTCATCGGGTCACCTCCGACGTCGCGTCGATCATCAGCTCGAGCTCGAGCTGCGCGAAGGGGTCCGGCGCTTCGTCGCCCCGCTTCTGCCAGAAGAAGATCCGGCCGGTGGTGCGGTGCCTCCGTCGGAACCAGTGGTCGGGCATCCGAGCCCACCAGCCGCGGGGGAGCGCTGCGGCGAGCGCTTCGATGGACGTGCGCTCCTCGTCGGTGACGCCCGGGTAGACGAACACGACGAACGTCCTCCGGTCGGGATAGCGGTGGATCTCGCAGGTCCACCGGACCACGGCACCGTCGTCCACGGAGACGTGCACGCGGTGGGTCTTCGCGTCCTTCACGACCACGTCGTAGTCGGCGTACTTGCGGCGCTGCGCGGCCGTCGGCACGAACGGCATCAGCGGGTTCCCTCGAACACATCCGCGACGCTCATCCCGAGCGCCATCTGGGCGCACATCAGGTCGACGACCATGGGCCGCACGCCGAGCCAGATGCGGAGGGTACGGGCGAAGCTGATGCGGGCGCGTCGGGCGAGCGTGAGGGGGCCGATGTGCTGCGAGCGTGCCGCGCGGCGGACGTTGCTGCAGACGGTGAGTGTGGCGGTGCGGGCGTACCGCTGCCTCGAGCGCCGGAGCGCGCGGGCGGGGCTGGCTACGATGGGCATGAGGATGGCTCCTTGCTTCGGCCGGCTCGTGTTGCAGCACGAGCCGGCCGCTCTGGTCAGTGGGTGATGAAGTCGGCGAGCGCCGACACGGCGACCATGACGACGCCGAGTGCGGCGATCACGGTGAGGACGAGGGTCAGGCGTACGGACTCCTGAACGAGACGCCGGATCATGCGGCGCTCGCCGTGTACCCGTAGACGCCGACCGTCTTGCCGGACTTCGCGGACTTCTCGTCGCGGAGCCACTGCAGGCGGGGGTCGAGGCGCTGCACGTCCTTCCGGCGCTTCCGGACGGACTCGGGGTCGCAGTCGGGCCACCGCATGTGCTCGCGGCGTGCTGCGTACTCGGCCACGAGCTCGTCGTCGCGCATGGGGCGGATCGTGTAGAGGTAGGCGACCGCTTCGACGATGCGAGCGCGGGTCGCTGCCGCGGGTACCGCGGCGTGGGAAGTGGGTGGGTCGGACTCTCGGGCGTGCTCGGCCATGAGGTACCTCCGTTCGGTGAGTCGGTTCGTTCTGGTGCGGGTGGGAGCGAGGCGACGGGTTGTCCGGGCCATGGGGTGCCGTGTGCGCCTCGCTCAGCCCCTGGTGGGGCGGACGCTGTGGAGTTGCGCCGATCCGCGGCCTCTCGGGTTCCCCGTGGCTGACTCGGGTAGCGGATGCGACTGCCTGCCCGTGGGCGCGACGAGTAGTGCCCGGGTCAGCGCGAGCGCTGACGGGGCGGAGATGGTGGTGGGGGCCTAGTGCTTCTCGGGCAGGCTTCGGATGTAGGCGCGGACGTCGTCGAGGCGGAACTTCTGCCACTTGCCGCCGTCGTCGACCGGGATGAGCTTCTTCTGGGCGACGAGCTGCGAGACGCCCCACTCCGAGGTCGAGAGGAGGTGCGCGACGTGCTTCTTGAGCAGGAGCTCGGGCGGGTAGGAGATCAGCAGGTCGGTCACGATGCGGCCGCCACTCGGTCCGCTGCGACCGTCGAGTCCTGGCCCTCCTCGAACGGTGGGTTCAGGAGGTCGTGGATCGTCACGTCGAAGTGGTGGGCGATGTAGCCGGCCTCCTCGAGCGTGAAGGACGAGTGCCCGAGCAGTCGGCGCTTGAGGGTAGATTCGGCGATGAAGGTCTCCGCCGACAGGCTGGTGATGGACTCTCCGCGGCTAGCGAGAAGCGCCCGCACTGACCGGGAGACCTTGCGGCTCGGAGCGTCGTAGTTCATGTGGACTACGGTAACCCACTCGAACTACGACAGGTGCGAAATTGGACACGGCGTGTCAAAACTGACACCATTAGGATCGTGCCGAACTACGACATCAGTGACTTGACGAGGCTCGTGGCCTCCAACATCCGCGGACTCATGGCCCAACACGGCGTGAAGCAGGCGGACCTGGCCGCTTCCATCGGCGTCTCGCAGTCACAGTTGTCGAAGATGATCCGCGGCGTCCGCCCGATCGATCTCGACCAGCTCGACGGCATGTGCATGGCACTGGGCGAGGACACCGCTGCGGTGATCAAGCGAGCAGAAGAGACGCTGTCGAACTACGAGACGGTTCCGAACGCACGCCTTCTCTTCGTGGACGACGGGATCCGCCTTGAGGAACCGATCGACACGACCGGTTGGGGGAGCGGGCCCGTCATCCCGAGTCATCCGACTCGCGCATCGGCGCGCGGTGTCGATGTCGGTGCGCTCTCCGATGATGAGCTTCGCGACATCCCGCTACCAACCAAGCGGGACATGGACCTCGCGGCGGGCAACGACCGCACGACGGACGAAGAGGACGACGTCACACCGTAGGGGAAGGATCAGGGGGAGCTGTTGCTGAACTACGACCCGTACGACCACGCGGACGCCCTGGGGCTGCGTGTCGTACACCGCCGGCTCACCACCGGCACCGGGCTCTGGGTGCCCGACTGGAAGGTCATCTTCATCCAGGAGCGGCTGCGCCGTGTGCACGATCGCTCGGCGCTCGCGCATGAACTCGGGCATGCGTGCCTGGGTCACCGGGACGACCGGCCGAAGCATGAGGTCATGGCCGACCGATTCGCCGCGGAGAACATGATCAACCGCGACGAGCTGGTCGACCTCATGAAGTGGTCGCCGGACCCGTCCCGGTGGTCCCTCGAGCTGGGCGTTTCGACGCGGCTGATCCGTGTGTGGTGGAACCTGCACCACGGCGAGATGGCGGCCTAGTCACCCTCGGGTCGGACCGTACGGGCTCCAACCGTTCAAATAGGGCCGGAGGTCGTCCGGATTAGGTGAGGCGAACGCGGGAGCAGCGAGATCACGGAACGGGTCGAGCTCCTCAAGCGTGCTCTCCGCCAACTCGACCCAGCGCCCAAGTTCTTCCGATCCGCGTGTTGCGCGTCGACGAAGCTCGCCGACGAAGTCAGTGAGATCCTGGTACTGCCGCCAAGCGCTCGCGCGCTCGAGTACAAGCGCTCGCTGCTGCTGAAGCCGAAAGCGATCACGCGCTCGTGACATCGCCTGCTCCCACTGGCGCGCTCGGAGCTGCTCAGCCTCCTCAGCGCGACGTTTGCTTGCTAACGCCTCGAGTCGATGGACTTCGATGTAACGGAACACCTCACCCAGGCGATCCTCCACAGGCACGGTCCTCTTGTCGGGCCACTTGCTCGCGTCGAACGTTCCACCCACTCCTGAGACGCGCACCTCGAGTCGTCCGGTCGGCACGAACCAGTAGTTGCGATTGCGCTGCCACGTCGGCAGCTTCTGGATGGCGTCGTATCGCTTGCGGTCGAACTCGCCGCCTCGGTAGTAATCGAATCGCTCGCCACCGCGGCCGGCAATCTCTCGGACCTGCAAGCGCACGACGGTGTCGTGCGCATCGAGCTCCACGTGTCCACTCCACCCCGGCGCGTGCTCCCCGTGTCGTTGCTTGCGCTCGTCCACCTCGCGCGGGTCTCGCACCTTCATGCCCTGCTTCTCGGCGTGGCGAACAATGGCTTCGATGACCCGCGCTGCGCGGGGCAGGGACTCCTTCGTAACGAACTGGTCCGCTCGCACCTCGAGGAATCTCTTTGCTAGGTGACCGAGTCGCAAGCCCGGTTTCACCGACGCGACTTGAGGCTCCTCGACGAGGTCCCAGAACCAGTCGCGATACTCGAGCCGCAGCTTGTTGCGATCCCGCCAGTCTGGGTAGGTGAGGCGCAGCTCCTTGCCACGGGGGCGATGCTCGCTCTTGTTGAACCGCCAGACCAGCTTCGGGTAGTCCACATCGTCCTCGCGACCATCGACATCTAAGTCGCCACCAGCAGCGTCGAGACGGGTGCGTAGGTCGGCGACGGCGTCGTCCGCGGATCCCAAAGATTCTGCGAGGGTGGGCGTCAGTTGAGTAACACGTGCTGCACCCGCCTCGGTCACGGTCGCACGCCAGGAGGCTCCGTGCCCCTCGATGGACACCAATCCGCGACTCGCGAGCGCCTTCGCTGTGATGCGATGCGCGTAGTCACCGGGCGGGTAAGCGTCCTTCGGTGCGCCGTTCGCGACCCAGGTGAGGACGCGAACCTGCTTCTCGTTCAAGAAGTCACTGCTACGCGGCATGGGGACGATTCTCGAACGATACTGACACCGGATGCCACTGTTCAGGCCGAGGCGGGACGGTGCTTCACTGCGGCGCGCCAGACCCATGCCTCGAGCGCGCGCCCTCCGTACTCGAACCGGACGAGGACGGCGTCGGGCGTGCAGGACACGGCGACAGCGTCGACTCGAACCAGGAGGTCCGGTAACTGGATCCACGCGCGGATGGGTGCGAGCCCAGCACCTCTGCTCGGTCCACCGATCGCTTCGTCGGAGAGTGAGTACGGGGTGGCGAGCTCGGGCGGCTGGAAGCGGTCAGCACGACGAGATCCCATGAGACGCAAGTGTTGGTGTGACGACTGACACCGACCTCGTCGCAGGGCCGAGGGGCCCCCGTCCGGCGATTCGAGGCACGGTAGCGGATGGAACAGAAGAGCCGCTGCTAGCGTTGGAGACGACAGAGATGCGGGAGGGAGCACGGCCGTGGCGCTCGTAAAGGACGTTGCAAGAGCGGCTGCTCAACGTGCCCTCGACGACTACTGGGACGGAACGATCCCGGTCAACCCGGCCAGGATCGCGATGGATCTGGGCATGAACGTGTACCGGGCGTACCTCGCCGAGGACCAGTCGGGCATGATCCGCAAACTGGAAAACGAGCCGGCGGAGATCTTCCTCAACGCCAACGAACCTCCACTCCGACAGAACTTTACCTGTGCTCACGAGTTGGGGCATTGGTTCGAGCGGAGGAGCCAGAGCGACGAGGAGTACTCGTTCGTCGATCACCGCAACGCCACACCGAATGACGCTCATGAGTGGTTCGCCGAGCACTTCGCCGCGAACCTGCTGATGCCTACTCGCGAATTCATCACGGCTGCCGACCGCGGCCTCAGCGTTGCGGAGTTGTCCGACTACTTCGTGGTGTCGCAGCCAGCGATCCGCAACCGGCTCCGTGCGCTCAACATGCCCTATGGCGGACGGTGACGCCCTGGGGGACCCGCCTGACGACTGGGAGCCGGACCCCGATTACCTCCCGGACGGCTACGGCGACGAGCCTGAGGAAAACCTGCGGTCGGACGTGTCGAACGAGCTCGGACCGGACTGGGATGCCGACGGTGTCCGGATCGACCCAACCTCGACACCGGTCGACCAGTACGAACGAGCCCGCAACAAGCAGGCGCAAGAGGTCGCGGATCAGGCCGGGCAGAACACCCGATGGCGGCCCGTTCTCTTCTGGACGGTGTACGCGATCGTCCTTGCAGTCGCTGTCGTGAGCGTCGGCGGCATCATCGTCTACATGTTCGTCATGGGTAGGAAGGCCAGCCCCGTAGTGCTCAGCACATGGGCGGGCGGTAGCGTGGCACAGATCGTGGGGTTGATGCTTGTCATTACACGCCACCTGTTCCCGCAGACACACGATCCGATGATCCCGGGTAAGAAGTAGCCGCGTGGCCACGAAGAGCGGCCGCCGGAGGGTACGTCCGACGGCCGCTCACCTCATACCGTAGCGACTCGGCTGCCCGTGCGCCCGGTCCGGGTGCCGCCGTCATGCCGTGCGGGGTCGGGCATGTCGGTAGTCCGAGGGAGACTCCAGCTGATGACTGATCAGGAGATCCAGCTGCTGGACTTCGAGCAGGACCATCCTCGGAACGATCGACGCAAGGAAGCCGAGATCCGGACGACGTTCGGGTACTCCCCGGTGCGCTACTTCCAGATCCTCAATCGGCTGGTGAAGCGAGAGGACGCCGTGGCGGCGTACCCGATGCTGACTCGCCGCCTGCAGCGGATGACTGCTCGAGCGGTCCGGCTCCGTGCAGAGCGCCGATTCGCTACCCACCAGGGTGGTCGTTGACACGTCAACCCCACGAGATTGACGAACGGCTCGCCGTGGTGGGGGAACCACGACGAGCCGCCCGCGATCACCCTAGGCCGTGAGCGCGAAGTGGGATCCGAGCCGTTCCATCGCCTCGCGCGCTGCCGCTGACGTGACGTGCTGGTAGCGCCGGGTCACTGCCTCCGACTGGTGGCCGACGATCTCGCCGATGATCTTCGCGTCCACGCCGAGCTCCATGAGGACCGTTGCGGTCGTGTGCCGTGCCCAGTGCGTCGTCGGCACGTCGGATCCGGGTGCACGCTGCGCCTGCGTGATCAGGCCAGCTTCGAAGAGGATGTCGCGCCACTCCTGCTGGTCTTCCGCGGGCAGGATCGGACTGCCGTCGTCGTGACGCCAGATGAGGCCGTACGGGTTCGGCTTGTCGGCCGCCGCCGTGATGTCGGACCTGAGGGCTGCGGCGAGCGCCGGGATGAGCGGGACGTACCGTGGGCGGCCGGACTTCGGGCGGATGAGGCACAGCCGGCCGACGAGGTGCTGGTACTCGAAGCCGTACGGGATCTTGAACCGCTTCTCGGGGCAGGCCGCGCCACGTTTCCTGCCGCACTCCCATGTGCCGTCGTCGCGTCGTGCGCATCCGTGCTCGGACGGGATCTCGTCGAGCTGCCATTCGACGGCGAGCTCGGGGACCTCGGAGTCGAGGTTGAGGGATGTGATGCGCTGCCCGATGCGTTCGGACTGCCTGAGTCCGGCGAGCAGAGCGACCCACCAGCGAGCGCCCCCGGGCTTGTCGGCGGCCACCTTGAGGATGCGGAGCGCGTCCTCGGTGGACAGAGCGCCGCGGGTGGAGACTGCGGCCTTCGGTGGCTTGACGTCGTTCGCGACGTTGCGAGCGCAGAGCCCTTCGACGCGGGCCGCCTCGAGCATCCCGGAGAGGATGTTGTACGCCTTCAGGGCGGTCGACGACGACCGGCCGGAGTCGGTCACGTTCTTGATCATCGCGTGCACGTCGGAGGGCTTCAGCGTCGCGACCGCACGGCGGCCGAGCACGGGGTAGATCCAGTTCCGCGTGACCGACTCGTAGGACGCCTGCGCGTTCGGCTTCAGCTTCGTCTTCGTCACGGCGTCGAGCCAATGGTCGCCCCAGTCCTGGACCTTCTTCGTCTTGTCGATCGGGGCACCGAACGCGTCGATCTCGTGGAGCTTCGCCTTCAGCTTCTCCCGCGCGATCTCCGCGGTACGGCCGGTGGCGGACAGCTGCCGGCGGCGTCCGTCGGGCGTGAAGCCGTTGTCGACGACTGCGCGCCACAGCTTCCGGGACTCCATCCAGTAGAGACCTCCGTCGCCGTTCCCGCGGCGTCGACCCGCCTTCTTCTTGCCCGCCACGGGCCCTCCAATCCGGTGCACACACGGTGCACACAAGTAACCACAGTTGCTGCGCTTGTGGTTAGCGTAGTTCGCCCTGGCGACATCCGCATGATTCCGGGCATCCGGCCCCGATTTCACGCGAGTTGGACGCTCACGAGCGTAGCAGAATCGTTCCGTCCTAAGGAAAGGGTTGGGGGTTCGAGTCCCTCCAGGGGCACCACCGTCGTCGTCGCCGTGCCGGGATCGAAGGTCCAGCCAGCTCGGTAGCCGGGCCCTTGAGAGGTCCCTCCTCCTGCCCCCAGCGACCCCAGCACACCTCGTCCGCCGGTTTCTCCGACTGATCCGCGCGCTGCCCATGGCTCGCAGGCGCGCTTCCAGGCGGCGAGAGGAGGCTCGAGGAGCGGCCACCACAGATCCGCTCGGGATCCTCTCGAGCGCGAGCGTGCGGGAGCCGTCGACGGAAGCGGCGACATCATGACCGACACCCATCTCCAATCCCTGGCTCTCGCCGGCGTCGTGGCCTCTGGCCTCCCGACTCCGCTCCCCGCCTCGTCGGCGCGGTACACCGTCCCGGCGGTGTTCAACCGTCGTCCCGAACCCATGGAGGCCCAGGCGATCGCCACGAGCAGTGTCCGGAACGCCATGGCGACGGCGGGGTACCCCGAGGTCACGCTCGAGATCGCCGATCGTCGCCTCCTGATCGGTCACACCTCGTTGGACGAGCTCGAGCAGGGTCTCGCGGAGGAGATCGCAACGATGATCGATGAGATCAGCCGGAACGTGGCCGCGGAGAAGCAGCGACGGATCGATGTGGCACAGGGCGAGGCCGAGGACCGTGATGCGCGGGCGAAGGAAGTGACCCGCGCCGCGGAACGGATCTCCTTCACGCCCCGGGGTCGAGCGTGAACGACGTGTACGCGGTCGTGGGCGGCCGCGAGTACCGCCTCGACGTCGTGGCCGATGGCCGGCAGCT
The DNA here is from genome assembly GCF_003234885.2 of Curtobacterium sp. MCBD17_003. Taxonomy (NCBI): domain Bacteria; kingdom Bacillati; phylum Actinomycetota; class Actinomycetes; order Micrococcales; family Microbacteriaceae; genus Curtobacterium; species Curtobacterium sp. MCBD17_003. The sequence continues at coordinate 2,952,062 of NZ_CP126275.1, read as the reverse complement.
CGACTCGTTGGTCAACGACCCTGGTGTGAAGCACGTCGACCTCGACGGGGGCGGCACGCTCGTCTACCAGGGTGGGCCCGGTTGCCCGGTCGTCATCGTGCAGCGGCCCCAATCGCGCTCCACGGCCGACGTCCACCGGTAGGCGATCGACCGGGACCCCGCGATCCGCGCGTGGATCTTCTCGAGCCGAGCAGCACCGCGGCAGCCTCATCTCGAACCGCTCGCCCCCCGAGGATCGCGAGGACGAACCATGAGCGATCTGCCAGCCGGGACCGACGCGTTCCACGATCTGGCGTGGGTGGAAGCCGATGATGGTCTCGACGCGTTCCTCGGAGGACACCTCGTCGGCACGGTGACCCACGAGCAGGGCTTCGCGGCGCGTTCGATCGACGGGACCGTCGAGGGAAGTCACCACAGTGTGGAAGCAGCACGAGCCGAACTCGAAGGCTGGCTCCGATGGGTTCGCGCCCTGTCTGCGCAGCGCCGCAGGAACCATTGACGGCAGCTGCCACGACCTCCGCCCGCGCAGGCACAGCGCGAGCGTCGCCGATAGCCTGCCGTCCGTGGTTCCCGCGTTGCCCGTCGTCATCCCTGCCGCGATCGTCGTCTGGGTGCTCCTGTTGTGGCGGCTGCGGCAGCGCGACCGTCTGACCCTCTCGCGCACGATCACCGCTGGCGCCGCCTGCCTGTTCGGGATCGTGCTGCTCCGGTCGGTGCTGTTCCCCGCCCCGATCGTCCTCGGTGCGGAACGAGCCACGCTCCCGCCATGGCCGGTGTTCGTGCAACTCATCCCGGTGGCGACCGTGCCGCGCGACCCGTCGGGCATGGTCCTCAACATCGTCCTGTTCGTTCCGATCGGGGTGCTCCTGCCGTTCCTCGTCCGGGGATCCGTCATCCGACTCGGGACCATCGCGTTCCTGCTGAGCGTCACGATCGAAGTGGTCCAGCTCGTCGGCGACATGACCGTGAGCACGGGGCGTGTCGCCGACATCGACGACGTGATCGGCAACACCGTCGGGGCGCTCGTGGGGATCGCGGTCGTCCGCCTCCTGTCGCGCGTACCACAGCTCTCGCGCGTCGCGACGCCGTTCGTGTGGTGGCCGAGTCCGGACCCGAGGTCACCGATGCCCGGGAAGCGCGGAGCCTCAGCCCGCTCCCGGTGGGGATCAGGTCTGCACTGATGGATCGCGGTCGGGCGATCCGACCGGCGTGGCCGGATGAGCGACCCGAGCGATCATCGGGTCCGCTTTCCAGGGGCTGAGGCTGGGCGGCTCCTCCTCGGAGTTCGTGCCGAGGGGGCTCGGTCGGAGCTGGTGTGGAAGCGGTCCCCGGAGGAGACGGGATGGCCGAGCCCGCGCGACTGCGGTGATCGACCGGAGTGCGGACGCTGACGCCCATCGAGGTCTCTCGCCCGACCATTTCTAGATCACCCCTTGTCCGCGCCGCGCAACTCGTGTTAACTCGCAGTCAGGAAGCGACGCAACACGAGTTGAACAAGGGAGTTCGCGATGACTCGTCTCATCCTCGACACCGACCTCGCCATGGGTGCCCCGGGCAGCGACATCGATGACGGGTTCGCGCTCGCCCTCGCGGTGGCCGAACCCGAGATCGACCTCGAACTGGTCACCACCGTCAACGGGAACACCGACGTCGAGAGCGCCACGCTCCTGACGCTCGAACTCCGCCGTCGGCTGGGCATCGACGTCCCGGTCGTCAAGGGCGCCCCGACACCGCTCGTCCACCCGGAGCGCCGGCGTGAGCCGTCCCCCGAGGTCGTCAGCACGTACGGGGTCGGCCTGGAGCCCGACCCGGGCCACGCGGCGCACCGGATCATCGAGCACGTGATGGCGAACCCGGGCGAGATCACGATCTGCGCGATCGGGCCGCTGACGAACATCGCGCTCGCTCTCACGATGGAGCCACGACTGGCGTCGTCGGTCAAGGAGATCGTGATGATGGGCGGCGTGTTCCTCGGCACCATGGCCCACCGGAGCATGCCGGGCGAGTTCAACGTCTGGGTGGACCCCGAAGCCGCCGCGACCGTGCTGCGCTCCGGTGCACCGCAGCGGTGGGTCGGTCTCGACGTCACGTTGCAGGTCCGACTCACCCGCGACGACGCTCGTCGTCTCACCGACTCGGGCCGCGACTTCGCCGCCCTCGCGGGCGAATCGACGAACGCGTGGATCGACCACATCGCCGAGCGCGACCCGGGCGACCCGCGCAACCGGGATTCGTGCGCGATGCACGACCCGCTCGCCGTCGCGGCGCTGACGCACCCCGAGTTCCTCACCTGGGTCGACGCCGCGGTCGACGTCGTCACCGGCGACGGACTCGCGCGTGGCGTGCTCGTCACCGACCTCGGGCACGGGCCGGACGCACCCACGCCGAACTGCAGGATCGCGACCGAGGTCGACGTCGCCGCGTTCACCGACCACTTCCTGGGGCGCATCGCCGACCTCTGAGCCGTCGGAGCGCCAGCCCGGCACCCGCTCCGACCGCCGCCCGCACAACCGTCGTCCGCCCCGGGCGCCGGGCCGTTCACCGTACCCACGATCCGCACACCCAATGGAGGGACCAATGCGATCACACGTCCACCACGGCCGTCGTCGGCTGCTCGTCACCGCCGCCGGCGTCATCGCCGGCGCACTCGCCCTGACCGGATGCTCGAGCGGCGGGGGTGCCGCATCCTCCTCGGGGAGCTGGTCCATCCCGTCGAAGGACCCGAAGACCACCGTCAAGGTGCTCAGCATCCTCAGCCTCAAGTCCCCGGACAACATGCAGCCGGTCGTCGACGCGTTCGAGAAGGCACACCCGAACATCACGATCAAGTGGCAGACCGTGCCGTTCGACTCCCTCAACTCGACCGTCGACTCGCACGTGTCGAACAAGGGCGGCGACCCGGACCTCTACTGGGCGGACCAGCCGCGCATCGCCGCGCTGGCCAGCCGCGGTGAGGCCGAGGACCTGACGTCCCAGTTCGGCGGGTACTCGTCGTCGTTCGACAAGGTGTCGTACGAGACGGGCGTCCAGAAGGGCAAGCTGTACGCCCTCCCGATCGCGAACTCGACGCAGCTCCTGTACTACAACAAGGACCTGCTGGCGAAGGCCGGGCTCCCCACACCCTCCGCGTCCACGAGCAGCCGGATGACCTGGCAGGACCTGGCGTCCGACGCGCTGAAGGCCAAGCAGGCCGGCGCGCAGTACGGCATGACGTTCGGCCAGTTCGACCGCTACTACCAGCTCGAGCCGCTGTCGGTCCAGCTCGGAGGTTCGGTCGGGGCGGACGGCAAGGACAACCTGACGCCGGACTTCACCAACAGTGCGTGGGTGAAGGCGATGACGTGGTACCGCTCGATCTTCGCCTCGGGCGCGGCTCCGAAGGGCATGACCGCTGACCAGACCGACCCCGCGTTCCTCGCCGGCCAGGTGGCGTACTCGGTCGAGGGGCCCTGGCTCCTGCCGGAGCTCCAGGCGTCGAAGGTGCACTGGGGCGTGGCACCGATGCCCGCCTTCGCGGACAGCAAGCAGGTCGCGACGCCGACCGGTTCGTGGTCCGTCGCGATGAACCCCTTCAGCAAGCAGAAGGACGCCACCGCGGTGTTCATGAAGTGGCTCGCGGTCGACAACGGCTCGGGCTACATCCGCTACCGGAGCAACCCGGAGCTCGCCGCGAACGTCAAGGGCAAGCAGCTCTACTTCGACAAGCCCGTGTTCCAGTCGGCTGCAGGGGCCGACGCGGCGAAGATCATCAACCACGAGACGTCGCAGACCGCGGTGTCGCGCGTCAAGACGATCGGCTACATCGAGTTCGAGTCCATCATCAACCAGGCCTACTCGGACATCCGGAACGGGGCCGACCCGAAGCAGGCGCTCGACGCCGCGAAGGCGAAGCTGACGACCGCCTGGGCGAAGTACAAGTAGGCCGCCCGTGATCTCGACCACCGACACCACGACCGGGGCGGCCCGCACGCGCCGCCCCGGTCCCCGGACCGCACGCCGGGAGGTCCGCAACCGCTTCGGCACGCCCGTCCCGGTCCGGCGCCGCACCGGCCGCGCGGGCGCACGACGCGAGCTCGTCTGGGGCATCGTGTTCCTCGCCCCCGCGGTCATCGCCCTCGCCGTCCTGCGGGTCGCCCCGACGATCGACGCCGTCGGGTCCAGCCTGCTCAAGGCGTTCCCGGGCGGCCTCATCCCCCCGACCTTCACCGGACTCGGCAACTACGAGTCGCTGTTCGGCGATCCGGCCTTCCTGGCGACGGTCGGCCGCACGCTCCTGTTCAACGTCGTCATCAACCCGCTGCAGATCGTGGTCGCGCTCCTCGTCGCCGTGCTCCTCACGCAGCGGATCCCGCTCGTCGGGCTCTGGCGGACACTCCTCGTCGTGCCGGTGACGATCCCGATCGTCGGCTCCTGCATCGCGTGGGGCGCGGCGTTCAACCCGCAGGGGCCGATCAACGCTGCGATCACCGCGATCGGCGGCGGCACGCAGCCGTTCCTCACCTCGCCGCGGCAGGCGCTGGCCTGCATCATCATCGTCGCGTCCTGGATCGGCATCGGCTACTGGATGATGTTCCTGGTGTCCGGCATCCAGGCGATCCCGGGCGAGCTCTACGAAGCGGCCAAGCTCGACCGCGCCGGCCCCGTCCGGACGTTCCTGCGGATCACCCTGCCGATGCTCCGTCGACAGCTGCTGTTCGTGCTCGTCGCCGACACGGTCGCGAACTTCGTGCTGTTCGTCCCCGTGCAGCTGCTGACGAACGGTGGGCCGCAGGACAGCACCACGCTGCTCATGTTCGACGCGTACCGGACCACCTACGGGTACGGCAGCCAGAACCTCGGCTCGGCCGAGGTGATCGTGCTGACCGTGATCATGCTGGTGTTCGTCGTCCTGCAGTTCCGGCTGCTCCGCGAGGACGGAGAGGACGCATGACGGCCGACAGCGGCATGGTGGGCCTCCCGGCCGCGGTCGCGTCGACCGTGAGCGACGACGTCGCGTCACCCGGAGCACCCCGTCGGCGGCGGTGGTCGACGACCCGCTTCGTGCTGACGGTCGTCGCGATCGTCGTCAGCGCCGTCTTCATGCTCCCGGCGCTGTGGATCCTCATCGGGTCCTTCCGGCCGAACATGGACGTGCTCACGACCATGTCGCCGTTGACCTGGCGCCTGTTCGTCCCCTCGCGGGTGACGGTGCAGAACTACGTCGGGCTGCTCGTCCACGACGGCTTCGGCACGGCGCTCCTCAACTCGGCGATCGTGTGCATCGCGTCCGTCGTCGTCGGGATCCTCGTGTCCGCGGCCGCCGCGTACCCGCTCGCCGTGTACCGGTTCCGCGGACGGAACATCGTCTTCGCCGTCATCGTGATCAGCTTCATGGTCCCCTTCGAGGCGATCGCCATCCCGCTGGCGCAGCAGTTCACGGACTGGGGGCTCGGCAACAGCCTCATCGGTCTGATCCTGCCCGGGATCGGGAACGGCCTGGCCATCTTCAACCTCCGGCAGGCGTTCCTCGGCATCCCGGTTTCCTACCGAGAAGCCGCCATGCTCGACGGCGCGAGCGAGCCGAAGATCCTCTTCTCGTTGTACCTCCGGATGTCCGGTCCGGCGCTGACGAACTCCGCCCTGCTCATCTTCCTTGCGCAGTGGACCTCGTACCTGTGGCCGCTGCTGGTCGTCACCGACGACTCGAAGCAGCTCGCGCCGGTGGCGCTCGCGTCGACGTTCGGGGAGCACAGCGCGAACTACGGCGAGAACTTCGCGGGTGCCGTCCTGCTGTCGCTCGTGCCGGCGATCAGTCTCTTCATCCTGCAGCGGTTCTTCGGCCGGCTGTCGATCGGAAGTGGTGAGAAGTGAGCACGGAAGCGCCGGGATCCGCACACATCATCGTCGTCGGCTCGGCCAACCAGGACTACATCGTGCGGGTGACCGCTCCGCCCGCGCCGGGGGAGACGGTCCTCGCCCAGGACCTCCTGCGACAGCCCGGTGGCAAGGGAGCGAACCAGGCCGTCGCCGCGGCACGGCTCAACGGCGACGTGAGCTTCGTCGCCAGCGTCGGTGACGACCCGGACGGCACCGACCTCCTCCGCGGCCTGCGGAGCGAGGGCGTCGACACCTCGGAGGTCGAGATCATCGACCGCGGTCGGACGGGACTCGCGCTCGTGTCGGTGTACGACTCCGGCGAGAACGCGATCACGGTGGTGCCCGGCACGAACTTCGCGCTCACCGCGAGCCGCGTCGACCGGACGGTGCGACGCCTCGCGGCGGAGGCCGAGCGGGCGATCGTCGTCGTGCAGGCGGAGCTCCGACCGCAGATCATCGCGACGGCGCTCCGGGCGGGGGTGGAGGCGGGAGCGCGGTGCGTGCTCAACCTCGCTCCGTACCAGCGCCTCCCGGACGACCTGCTCGCGGTCTGCGACCCACTGGTGCTCAACGAGTCCGAGGCGACCGCGCTCGTCGGGCGGCCCATCGCAGATCCGGAGCAGGCCGCTGCGGCGGTCCGCACCCTGCTCGGCACCGCCCGTTCGGTGGTCATCACCCTCGGCGCGCAGGGCGCCTGCTGGGCCGACTCGGGAGGCGAGGGGCACCTCCCCACCACGCCACCGGACCGGGTCGTCGACACGACCGGCGCCGGCGACGCGTTCGTCGGTGCACTCGCGGCGACGCTCGCGCGCGGCGGCGGGCTCGGCGAGGCGACCGCGATCGGTGTGGCCGCCGGGACGTTCGCGGTCCGCACGCCCGGGGCGCAGTCCTCGTACCCGACGCTCGCCGACCTCACGACGGAGAGGGCCGTCACCGGACCGATCAGCTGACGCGGGAAGATCGACCATGCCAGTGACACGGTCGGACGTCGCTCGGGCTGCGGGGGTCTCGCCCGCCGTCGTGAGCTACGTCATCAACAACGGGCCGCGCCCCGTCTCCGCCACCACCCGCGAGCGGGTCGAGGCGGCGATCGCCGACCTCGGGTACCGACCGAACGCCATCGCGTCGTCGCTCCGCAACGGCAGCACCCGGTCGATCGGGTACCTCACGCCGAACCCCCGCGATCCGTTCATGGCGGAACTCGGGGAGTCGGTGGAGCGGCAGTTCAGCGCTCGGGGCTACCTCGTGCTCACCGGCAACACGTACTTCGACCGGGCACGTGAGGAGCGGTACCTGCAGTCGTTCATCGACCGCAACGTCGACGGCCTCGTGTTCGCCCCCGGTGTCTCGCTCGCCAGCACCCCGACGTGGCAGGCCGATCGCCCCGTGGTGAGTCTCGACGGAGCGGGGACCCATCCGGGCTGGTCGACCGTGAGCGCCCAGGACGCGTTGGACGCCGCGACCGCCGTCGGGCACCTGGTCCTGCAGCACGGGCACATGCTGGTCGCCTGCATCGCCGGGACGCCGCGGCTCACCAGCGAGGCGGAGCGCATCGCCGGGTGGCGCACCGCGACCGGGAGCGAGGGACTGCCCTCCGGACCGGAACTGCTCGCCTACGGGGAGATCTCGGAGGAGGGTGGGTACTCGGCCGCCATGCAGCTCCTGAGCAGTCACGGTCGTCCCTGGGTCGTCCACGGCCGCGGCCCCACCGCCGTCTTCGCCACGAACGACGCCCAGGCGGTCGGCGTCATCTCCGCCTGTGCGGAGCTCGGGCTCCGCGTCCCCGAGGACGTCGCCGTCGTCGCAGTGGGAGGCACGCGGATCGCCCCGTACACCGTGCCCCCGCTGTCGACGGTGCGGCAGGACGTCGAGCTGATCGCGGAACTCGCCGCCCGGCAGCTCATCGCAGGCATCGCGGACCCGACGGCTCCGGCAGCGCGCAGTCGGCTCCGTGGGAACCTCGTCGTCGGCCGGAGCTGCGGGTGCGAGCTCCTCGCCCCGTCGGCCGTGGACCACGGGACAACGACCGGGAGATCGACGAGCAGGTGACGCGGTTCGACTCGGCTTTCGTGCCGGCGGCGCCGACGGCGGGATACTGGTTCCGTGCGTGAACTCCAAGCGGCCATCGCCGCCGACCTCGACGTCCAGCCGGTCATCGACCCGGAGCAGGAGGTGGCGCGCCGTGTCGCCTTCCTCCGGGACTACCTGCTCGCTACCGGCGCCAAGGGCTTCGTGCTCGCGATCAGCGGCGGTCAGGACTCCTCGCTCGCCGGGCGTCTGTGCCAGCTCGCCGTCGAGTCGCTCCGGGCCGAGGGGCATCCGGCCGAGTTCACCACGGTGCGCATGCCGTACCGCGTGCAGGCCGACGAGGACGACGCGCAGCTCGCGCTCCGCTTCATCGCCGCCGACCCGGGCATCACCGTGAACATCGAGCACGGGGTCGACGGCGTCGTCCAGGACGTCGCCGAGTCGGGCACCGCCCTGAGCGACTTCGTCAAGGGCAACGTCAAGGCCCGCATGCGGATGGTCGCGCAGTACGCGGTCGCCGGGCAGCGCGGTCTGCTCGTCGTCGGCACCGACCACGCCGCGGAGGCCGTGACCGGCTTCTTCACGAAGTACGGGGACGGCGGCGTCGACATCACCCCGCTGACCGGCCTGACGAAGAGCCAGGGCCGTCAGCTCCTCGAGCACCTCGGCGCGCCGGCGCGGCTCTACGAGAAGGCGCCCACGGCCGACCTGCTCGACGACCTGCCCGGTCAGACCGACGAGGCGAACCTCGGCCTCAGCTACGCCGAGATCGACGCCTACCTGCAGGGGCACGACGTGCCCGAGGAGGTCGCCGAGGCGATCGAGACCCGCTACCGGGCCACCGAGCACAAGCGCCGCGTGCCCGCGACACCGTTCGACACGTGGTGGGGCGGGGCGAGCCCGCGTCCGTAGGGCGCGTCAGAGCTGGTCAGGCCGCGCACGACGAACCGTGTCGGGAACAGGAGGGGACATGCCGGTGGTCGATCGAGTGAGAGCAGTGAGCCTCGCGGCTGCGCCGGTGAGCCCTCAGCACGGCGCGGGCGTTCCTTCATGGCTGTTCGTCGCGGGGATCATCGTGGTGTTGGCCATCGCCGCCGTGCTCTTCGTCCGCTCGCGCGGGCGATAGCGCTGCGCCGCCGATCCGACTTCGGCCCTCTGTGAGAGACCGGGGTCTTCGAGCAAGGGACACGCAGTTCGGATCGACGCTCCGGCCCGGCTGCGTCGCGATGTCCGTCCGTCGTCCTTCGATGAACGGTGCCCTACCGTCGCCGCGGCTCCCGGTGGTAGTAGACCGTCATGGTGAGGTCATCCTCGCCGTCGGTCACCTTGCTGCTGAAGGTGACGCCCTGCACGTCGACGTCACCGAGGCTGTCGATGGCGTCGGCGAGCCGACGAAGCAACTCCGGGACGTGCCCTGCCCCTTCCCCTCGGGATTGCTCAGGGAGAAGCGGTTGATCGTCCAGCCCGCAGGGATCACGTCGGCAGCGTACTGGGACGCCGCAGCACTCGACGGCGTGGAGCGGGACGCGGTCGTCCGAGCGGCACCGGTCAGGAGGCCGGGACGGCCCGGCGCGCGAGAGCGAACGAGCGATGGAGCCGATGATGCTCGACGAGCAGACACACGAGGAGCACGGTGCCCGCGGCACCGAGGAACCAGAGGACCGATCGAGCGATCGCCCGGCGGTGGTCGACGGGCGGTCCGCAGCAACGGCCCTCGTGGATCGCGAGCGACGAGTCGATGTGTGCTGACGACCCGATGCGCGCGGCCGGGGTCGACCGGCCGTCGTCCGCGGTCTGTCCCGCCATGACACGCCCCCGGGGCTGACCGTACCGGGAACGACGCGGCGTGCGCGCTCCTACCGCCAGGCGAGCTCGGCGCGGATCGCCTCGACGGCCAGTCGGACCTCCGCGAACGTGGTCGACAGGGGTGAGAGGCCGAGCCGGATGCCGTTCGGGTTCCGGTGGTCGGGGATGACGTCCTGTGCCCAGAGCGCCGCGGTCACCTCGCGGAACGCCGGGTGCGTGATCGTCACATGGCTGCCGCGGACGTCGGCGTCGCGGGGGCTGGAGACGACGACACCGAACGGGGCGAGCAGGTCGTCGACGAGCGCGATCGCGTGTTCGGTGAGCGCGACGGACTTCGCGCGGACCGCGTCGATGCCGACCCGCTCGAGGAGGTCGAGCATGTCCTGCATCGCGAGCATGCCGACGACGGGCGGCGTCCCGCTGACGAGGCGGCGCACCCCCGGCGAGGGCGTGTAACCGTCAGCCATGCTGAACACGTCGGCGGCGCCCATCCACCCCTGGATCGGCTGCCGCAGGTCGGCCTGCAGCCGCTCGGCGGCATAGGCGAACGCGGGGGAGCCCGGGCCGCCGTTGAGGAACTTGTACGTGCAGCCGACGGCGAGGTCGACGTCGCACGCGTCGAGCGACGTCGGCACGACGCCGGCCGAGTGGCACAGGTCCCAGAGGACGAGCGCGCCCACCGCATGTGCCGCCGCGGTGATGCCGGGCACGTCGGCGATGACGCCCGAGCGGTAGGCGACGTGGCTCAGCACGACCACCGCGGTCGACGTGGACACGGCCTCCTCGACCTGCTCGACCGTCACACCGGTGACCGGGTCGGCCGCGATCCACCGCACCGAGAGCCCGCACTCGGCGGCGATGCCCTCGACAACGAAGCGGTCGGTCGGGAAGTCGTCGTCGTCGATGACGATCTCGGTGCAGTCCGGCCGCGCGGCCACGGCGGCGCGGATCGTCTTGTACAGGAGCACCGTCGTGGAGTCCGCGACGACGGTCTGCCCCGCCGCGGCGCCGAGGCACACGGCACCGATCCGGTCGCCGAGCTCGAGCGGGAGCGCCATCCACTGCTCGTCCCACGAGCGGATGAGGCGACTGCCCCAGTCGTGCGTCACGAATCGCTGCAGCCGCTCGGCAGTGGCGAGGAGCGGTCGCCCGAGCGAGTTGCCGTCGAGGTACGCGCGGACCTCGGTGCTCGGGACGAATGCGGCGACGTGTTCCGCGAGCGGGTCGGTGCGGTCGAGTTCGAGCGAGTCCGGTGCGGTCGCCCGCGGGGCGTCGCGTCCGACCCGGTCGTCGGCGACGGACGTCTGGTCGGTCATGTCAGGGACTCCTCGGCGCGGTCGGCGGTCAGGACCCGAGCGCCGCAAAGCCAGCGTACGGCGTCGCGGGGGGCCGCGCTCCGTCCCCGGGCCGTCCGGCCGACGCCGATGTGCGGTCGCAGCGGCCCGAGCCTCAGATCTGCCGGTAGATCGTCAGCGTCTGCTCGGGCTGGTCGGGCGGGCACTAGGAACGACGCATGCGCCAGGTGCTGGACACGCCCCGACCGTGTGCGGACCCGTTTGACGCCGGCCTGGCTGGACGCAACGCCTCCAGCCTCGAGCGGCTCGCCGCACTCGACCCGCGCGTGCGGACCGTCCGGTCCGTCGGCGACCGCGCTGCGGACGGGTCGGCGATCGCCGCGACGGTCGAGGGTGACGCCGACGTCGTGATCGACGCGCTCGGGCCGACACCGACCGCGGACCTCACGATGGCGGGCTTCGACGTGGTCCGCGTCGACGGCACGATGGTGCTGCTCGGCGGGGTGCGACAGACGCTCCCCGTGCCCTACGGCGAACTCATGCGTCGCCGGATCACGCTGCGCGGGAATGCGCATCGCCCGGTCCGGTTGTACCTCGTCAGGAACGACAGGAGCACCGATGCAGCGACCCGTGGTGGACCCACAGCAGCAGACCGACGAGCGTGAGGTCGTGAGCGGACGCCGGTTCGGCGCGTGGCACGGCCTCATCAACCACGGCGAGGAGCCGATCGCGCGACGCTGATCCGCGCGAGCACGGGCCCGGGCGGCCGGCGAGGAGCCGACCGCCCGGGCCGTGTCCGTCAGGGGTTGCCGGGGCCGTCCCCGATCTCGATCGCCCCACTCGCTGCGGGTCCGGTGCCGTGCGCGGGTGATCGCCGAGACCGACAGCACGGAGGTCGCGCCGGCACCGAGGGACCCCGTTGTGTACCACGGAGCGGCGGCGCCGAGGGCCGTCACCGCCTGCGGAGTCGAGGCCGTCGCGTCCTGCACGGGCTCGGAGTCCCCGGTCCGCCGAAGCGGCCCTCGCGGATCGCGAGCACGGACTCGTCCTGGTCAGTCGGTGTCTGTTCGGGCACGCGCACCACCCCCGCACGTGACGGTGACGCCGTGGTGCTCGCGCCGGTCGGAACGTCCCCCGTTGGCTGGCGAAGTCCCCCTCGCTGTACCCCGTTCGCTGAGAACCAGGAACGCTGCGCTCCAACCGGTGCTTTCCTCAGGTCATCTGACCGACCACGACACCGAGGAGCCCGATCCCATGGTCACCAACACCCAGCCCGAGCGGTACGGCACCGCAGACTCCGGACGGCGCAACGGCGTCGCCATCTCCGCACTCGTCATCGGCATCGTCGGCCTCGTCATCAGCTTCTGGGGCGTCCTCAGCCTCGTCGCCCTGGTCCTCGGCGTCGTCGGCCTGCGTCGCTCGCCGGCCAAGGGGGAGCGCGGTCACGGCCAGGCGATCGCGGGCATCGTCCTCGGCGTCATCGGCGTCGTGTGGGGCATCCTCGCGCTCGTCTTCGGCCTGCAGCACTACTTCTTCTTCGTCAACCACTGACCCCGCATGGGAGCCTCGCTCCCATGACACGGCGCCGGTCACCGCTCCGCGAGCAGACGTTCCGCATCGTCACGTCGCTCGTGGGGATGGTGGCCGGCGGTGGCCGCGGACGGGCCGTGCCCGGGCTCGTAGGCTGGCCCGATGCGAGCACTGGTGCGGAGCAGCGGTCCGACGACGACGGTGGCGGCGCGGAACGGGGTCGGGTTCTCCTCCGCCGAGGCGTACCTGGTGGAGCGACACGGCCCCGACCAGGCGGTCGCCGAGGTCCCGTTCGCGGCCGAGCGGCCGGTGGACGCGGGCGACCGGCTCACGTGGGTGTGGTTCCCGGAGCGGGTGCTGCCGGTCGGTCGCGCCGAGCCGACCGAGGCCGACCTCGACGGGTTCTGGGACGCGACCGCCTTCGCGCTCGACGTCGTGTTCACGGACGGCAGCCGTGCCTCCGCGTCGGCGCGTGACCAGTACGCGGTCCCGATGACGCCGGAGGCGCAGGACGACGCGCGCATGCTCTGGGTGGACCAGTGGAACCGCCGCACCGTCGACCTGACGCCGTTCGCCGGGCGCATGGTGGACCGTCTGGAGGCGCGGCTCGGCCGGGCCGACCGGGTCGCCGCCGACAGTGGGGCAGTACCGCTGCGTGGCTGGCTCGACGACGTGCGGATCGAGACGGCGCCGCCCCGGGCCTCCCGGCCGCTCGACCACGTCGTGACGACCCGCGGGACGCACGCGTCGTCGGGGTTCTCGCGCGGGAACACGGCGCCGCTCGTGGCGGTCCCGCACGGCGGCGTGTTCGGGCTACCCATGACCGACGCGTCCGACCCTCGCTGGCCGTACGCGTACCACGAGCACGTCGACGGCGACGGCCGGCCGGCGCTCCAGGCGTTCGCCACGTCCCACATCCCCTCGCCGTGGATGGGCGACCGCGGGGTGTTCCAGGTCATGCCGAGCCCGCTCGTCGAGCCGGACACCGACCGGGCGGCCCGGGCGCTGCCGTTCGACCGGGCGGACGAGCTCGCCGGCCCGCACCGCTACCGGGTGGCGTTCGACGGCGGGGTGACCGCGGAGATGACGGCGGGGGAGTTCGCCCTCGGGTTCCGGTTCACCTTCCCCGGGGAGCGTGCATCGGTCGTGCTCGACCACCATGGCGTCATCCGCTCGGCGTCCGTGCGGGTCGAGGACGGCGTCGGGGTGGTCGACGCGCTCCTCGACGACCGACCGCAGACGCCGCCGCACCACGTGCACCTGCGGGTCCACGGCGTGGTCACGGACCGGACGACGGTCGAGGACGGCCGGCTCGGCGGCTGGTTCGTCGTCGACGGCACGGCACCGGTCGACGTGCTCATCGGGATCTCGACGGTGTCGGCGGAGGACGCGGCCGCGAACCTGCGCGCTGCGGGCGACGTCGACGCCATGTGCGCCGAGGCCGAGCGGCGGTGGTCGGCGGCGCTCGCCACGATGTCGTTCGAGGGTGCCTCCGAGGACCAGCTCGTGTCGCTCTACTCGGGCCTGTACCGGCTGTTCCTGTACCCGAACACCGCCGGGGAGACCGCGCTGACCGGCGAGCCCCGCTACCGCTCGCCCTACGGCGCGGTCCTCGACACCCCCGTCCGCGACGAGCCCGGGCCCGAGGTCGGGTCGGGGCCGTTCACGACGACGAACGGGTTCTGGGACACCTACCGCACGGCGTGGCCGCTGCTCGCGCTCCTCACACCCGAGCGGACCGGGGCGCTCTCCGAGGGCTTCGTGCAGCACCACCGCGACGGCGGCTGGACGCCCCGCTGGAGCGCCCCCGGTGCCGAGGACGTCATGACCGGCACGACGAGTGACACCGTGTTCGCGGACCTCGCGGCCAAGGGCGTCCCGGGGTTCGACCTCGCGACGGCGTACCGGAGCGCGGTGCGCAACGCGACCGTGCCGTCACCGGACCCGCGTGTGGGACGCAAGGGGATCCTCCCGGGCGCGTTCCGCGGGTACGTGGACACCGACACGCACGAGGGGATGTCGTGGACCCTCGACGCGGCGATCAACGACTGGGGGCTCGCGGTCATGGCGCGGCTGCTCGCCGACCGCGCCGTGCCCGGTTCGTCGGAGGCGGAACGACTCGACGCCGAGGCCGAGTGGTTCGCCCGGCGGTCCCTGCAGTACCGGAACGTGTTCCACCCGGGGCTCGGGTTCTTCGTCGGCCGTCGTCCCGACGGGGACTGGCGGGTCGAGGGCGAGGCGTTCGACCCGGCGGAGTGGGGGACGGACTACACCGAGACGAACGCGTGGGGCACGATGGTCACCGCCCCGCACGACGGGGCCGGTGTCATGGCCCTGCACGGCGGGCCCGAGGGGCTCCTCGCCGCGATGGCCCGGTTCCGCGCCGCCGGCGAGACCGGTGCGACGGACCGTTCCGGCTCGTACGGGTTCGCGATCCACGAGATGACCGAGGCGCGGGACGTCCGCATGGGGATGCTCGGTCTGTCGAACCAGCCGGCGCACCACATCCCGTTCGCACCGATGTGGGCCGGCCGACACGACGACGCGCACGCGACGCTCCGCGAGTGCGTCACGCGCCTGTTCGTCGGTTCGGACCTCGGCCAGGGGTACCCGGGCGACGAGGACAACGGCGAGATGAGCGCCTGGTACGTGTTCGTCACGATCGGGCTGTACCCGCTCGCGCCCGCGACCGGGACCTACGTGCTCGTCCCGCCGACCGTCCGACGGACCGAGCTGCACCTGGGCGACGCGACGACGGTCGTCGAGGTCGCGGGGCCGTGCCGCGGCCCGTACGTGGCGTCCGTCACCGTCGACGGTGAACCGTGGGAGTCGGTGTCGATCCCGCACGCGGTGATCGCCCGCGGCGCGCACGTGGTGTTCACGCTGTCGGACGAGCCGCTCGGGTGGGCCGCCGGGTCGCGCCCGGTGTCGGCGTCCGAGCTCCACGGCTTCGCGGACACGCCCGCGGACGTCCTGCCGGTCGGCGCGTCGCCGGTCACCGACGACACCGGGCGGAGCGTCGTGCGGCTCGCCGAGGGGGAACACGTCGAGGTGCCGGTGTCCGTCGCGGCCGCGTCGCTGTACACCGTCACGGTGGCCGAGCCGGGGACGTACGGGTGGACGGTGGCGTGGGTCGACGCGGACGGCCGGGTCGCCACGGCGGACGAGCGGGTCGGCGAGGAGTTCGCCTGGGCCGCGCAGACCCGGGTGTTCCGGATCGCGGGCGGGGTCGAGCGCGGTGCGATCCGGTTCACGGCGTCGCGGCCGGTCGGGCTCACCCAGCTCGAGGTCGTCGCGGCCTCGCGGTCGACTCCCGGACGCTGAGCGTCAGGGCGGGGCCGGGGCGCGACGTCAGCGGGGTCCCGGCCTCGACCTGCTCGAGCAGCAGTCGGGCCGCACGCTCGCCGAGCTCGACGGTGTCGCGGGTCAGGGTCGTGAGCGCGGGCCGGACGAGCCGCGCCATGGCGGAGTCGTCGAACGACGCGATCGACAGGTCGTCGGGGACGGCGACCCCCATCTCGGCGGCGACTCCGAGCCCGGCGACGGCGAGCACGTCGTTGTCGTAGACGATCGCCGTGGGGCGGCGCGGGCCGACGAGCAGGGTCCGGGTGATCGCGGCGCCGGCGTCCGACGAGTAGTCGGTGGTGAACGACTCGGCGGACTCGAGCCGGGCCTCCCGGGCGAATCGCTGCAGCGCCGCGGCGCGCATGGCCGTGTGCTCGAACTGCGGTGGCCCGGCGACGTGCGCGATGCGGGTGTGGCCGAGCGCGTGCAGGTACCCGAACACGGTGTCCGCGGCGTCCGAGTCGTCGATCCACACGGTGGGCCAGGTGCCCGGCGGCGATGGATGCGAGCCGACGACGACGGCGGGCAGGCCGAGTTCGGCGAGCAACGCGAGGCGGGGGTCGTCGGCTCGCGGGTCGATGAGCACGACGCCGTCCACGCGGTGCCCGCTCCACCACTCGCGGTACGTCTCGAGCTCCTCGTCGACGTCACGCGCGACGAGGAGGTTCATCCCGACGTGGGTCCCGGCGAGGCCGAGCTGGATCCCGGAGATGAGGTCGCCGAAGAACGACTCCGTCCCGAGCGTGCGCGCGGGCCGGTTGAGCACGAACCCGATGGTGCCGGCGCGGGCGCCGCCGAGGGCCCGCGCGGCCGAGTGGGGACGCCAGTTGAGCTCGCGGGCGACCTCGAGGATGCGCGACCGGGTGGCCGCCGAGACACCCGGCCGGTCGTTCAGTGCGAACGAGACCGCTCCCGTGGACACGCCGGCCCGTGCTGCGATCTCGGCGATCGTCACCCGTTTCGGTTGCGGCATCGTCGCTGCACCGGCCCCCTCGTCGTCCACGCGCTCATCATGGCGGCACCCGCGCCCGTTGGCGAACGGCACCGCGCCCGGCGAGTGACCACCGGGTGTCGCCCCGGCGAACGACCGGGGACACGCCGCGGCTTGACTATAGCGCTTTAGTCCTTCATGCTCACCTGCAACAGCGGTAGCGATGCCGCGACTGATGGCGGATCTGAACCGCTTCAGTTGCTGCGGCGAACAAGGGAGTCCACGCAATGTCACGTCGTACCACCACAGCACCCACCTCCGGCCGGAGGCGAGCGACGTTCGCCGCAGGCCTGGCGACCGCCGCGGCGGCCGCGCTCGTCCTGACCGGCTGCTCCGCGGGCAGCAACAGCGGCGGCAGCAGCGCCGGCGGCGACGTCACCGGCACGATCACGCTCCAGACCTGGGCGCTGACGCCCAAGTTCACGGGGTACCTCAAGGGCGTGATCGCGGCGTTCGAGAAGAAGCACCCCGGCACGACCGTCAAGCTCGTCGACCAGCCCGGCGACGGCTACTCCGACAAGGTCCTGAGCCAGGCGTCGTCGAACACCCTGCCGGACGTCGTCAACCTGCCCCCGGACATCGCGCTGCCCCTGGCGAAGCGCGGGATCCTCGAGGACGTCAGCAAGGCCGACAGCTCGCTGCGGAGCACCTACACGGCGGGCTCGGTCGACGCCTACGACTACAAGGAGACGAAGGGTGGCGTGTACGGGTACCCCTGGTACCTCAACACGGACGTCGACTTCTGGAACAAGTCGATGCTCGACCAGTGCGGTCTCGACTCGTCGAAGCCGCCGGCGACCACGCAGCAGCTCTTCGTGCAGGCCAAGACCATGCACGAGCACTGCCCGAACGACTACCTGATGAGCCGCAAGCCCACGCTGAGCGACTTCACCCTCGCCGGCGTCAAGGTGCTCAACAGCGACGGCACGAAGTTCACGTTCGCCACGAAGAAGGCGGCGTCGCTCATCGACCAGTACGCCACCGCGTACCAGAACGGCTACATGCCGTCGTCGGTCCTCAACTCCGACTACCTCGGCAACTCGACCCTGTTCACGCAGGGCAAGGTGGCCTGGACGACGGGTGGCGCGTCCTCGCTCAGCGACTTCGAGACGAACAACCCGTCGCTCAAGAACGACGTCGTCGTCTCGCCGGCGCTCGACACCCCGCCGCTGTACGTACAGGGCCTCAGCGTGTCGCAGAAGTCGAAGCACCTCGCCACCGCGAACGCGTTCGCCCAGTTCATGACGAACGCCGCGAACCAGAAGGCCTTCGCCAAGCTCGTCAACATCTTCCCGTCGACGAAGTCCTCGCAGTCGGACCCGTTCTTCTCGAAGGACGACGGCACCGAGAACGGCACGGCCCGCGTCCTCGCGAACACGGCACTGAGGACGGCGAAGAACCTGACGCCGGTCGAGGCGAACGACTCCATGACGACGTTCCTCGACCAGCAGATCGCGCTCGCCATGAAGGGCCAGACCACGAGTATGAAGGCGCTGCAGACCGCGCAGACCAAGATGAACACCCTGCTCGCGAACGGCTGACGCCACCACCAGGAGAGGGAGGATCGCCATGCGAGCGAACCGTTGGTACACGCCGTGGATCCTGATCGCGCCGGCCCTGGTGTGGCTGCTCGTGTTCAGCTTCTGGCCGTCGATCAACACCGTGCGGCTGTCGTTCACGAACGCCAGCCCGCTCGGCGGGGTGAGCGCGTGGGTGGGCCTGAAGAACTTCAGCACCCTGCTCGCCGACCCCCAGGTGTGGCAGGCGCTGCTCAACAGCGTCGTCTACATGGCGATCTGCCTGCCGCTGCTGACGATCCTCCCGCTCCTCATCGCGCTCCTGGTCGAGAAGAACCTGCCCGGGATCGCGTTCTTCCGGACCGCGTACTACACGCCCGTCATCGCGTCGGCGGTGGTCGTCGGGCTCATCTGGACCTGGATCCTCGACGACCGCGGCGTGGTGAACGAGGTCGCTCAGAGCCTGCACGTCATCCAGGGGCCGCTCCCGTTCCTCACCGACCGATGGCTCGTGCTCTTCAGCGCGATCAGCCTGACGGTGTGGAAGGGCCTCGGCTACTACATGATCATCTTCCTGGCGGCGCTCGGGAACGTCGGCAAGGACCTGCACGAGGCCGCGGCACTCGACGGGGCCGGCGCCGTCCGCCGGTTCTGGAGCGTGACCATGCCGGGCGTCCGCGGCACCATGACGCTCGTCGGGATCCTCGTGTGCGTCTCGGCGCTGCGGGTGTTCTCGGAGCTCTACGTCCTCACCAACGGCAAGGGCGGCCCCGGCGGCCAGGACGAGTCGCTCGTCAGCCTCATCCAGGAGTACGCCCGCGGCTTCACCGGCAACCTCGGCTACGCGTCGGCCCTGAGCATCCTGCTCTTCGTCGTCACGCTCGTGCCGATGCTGGTCCTCGCACGCATCAACAACAAGGCGGAGCAGTGACGAACACGACGACGACGTCCGAACCGGTCGTCTCCGGAGACCGCGGGACCGCAGCGGACGCTGCGGGCGGCAGCCGCGCCTCCCGACCGGGAGGGACGGGACGGACCCGGCGCGTCGGTCCGGACGGGCGCCGCCGCCGGAGCCGCACCTTCGGCACCATGAGCACGAAGGAGAAGGTGTTCCGCTACGTGCTGCTCGTGGTGGTGCTGTTCATCACCATCGGGCCGTTCCTGTGGCAGCTGTCGACCTCGCTCAAGGGCGCGGGTGAGGACATCTACACGCAGACGCCGGAGTTCGTACCGAGCCAGCCGACGTTCCTCAACTACCTCAAGGTCGCCGACGCGATCCCCGTGTTCACCTACATCGGGAACTCGCTCGTCGTCGCCGCGCTCGACGTGGTCGGCAACGTCGTGTTCGCCACGCTCGCCGGGTTCGCCGTGGCCCGCCTGCAGTTCCGGGGCAAGAAGGTGGTGCTCGGGCTGTTCCTCGCGACGCTCGTGCTCCCCGGTGAGGTCACGATCGTCTCGCAGTTCGTCACGATCAAGGACCTCGGGCTCGCGGACTCGCTCGTCGGCGTCGCCCTGCCGGGGATGATCGCCGCGCTCAACGTGCTGCTCATGTACAACGCGTTCCGGCAGATCCCCGAGGAGATCGACCAGGCGGCCGTGATGGACGGCGCGAACTCGTGGCAGCGCCTCCGGTTCGTCGCGCTGCCCGCCGTGCAGGGCACGATCGCCGTCATCGCGATCTTCTCGTTCATCGGCGCGTGGGACGACTTCCTCTGGCCGCTCATCGTGCTGCAGACGCCGGACAAGCTGACCCTGACCGTCGGACTCCAGTACCTACAGGGCACGTTCTCGAACGACCAGCGCCTCATCGCGGCGGGCACGATGATCGCGTTCATCCCGATCGCGGTGATCTTCTCGGTGCTCCAGCGCTTCTTCTTCAAGGGCGTCGAAGAGGGCGGGGTCAAGGGCTGATGCGCTTCGGCGTCAACTACACGCCCGCCGAGGGTTGGTTCCACTCGTGGCTCGACTTCTCGCCGTCCGCGGTGGCGCGTGACCTCGAGCAGATCGCCGGCCTGGGCGTCGACCACGTCCGCGTGTTCCCGCTCTGGCCACTCGTGCAGCCGAACCGGACGCTCATCCGGGCGTCGGCGCTCGACGACGTCGCGACGGTCGTCGACATCGCTGCGTCGTTCGGGCTCGAGGTCAACGTCGACGCGCTGCAGGGGCACCTGTCGAGCTTCGACTTCGTGCCGTCGTGGCTCGAGAGCTGGCATCGTCGGAACGTGTTCACCGACCCGGACGTCGTCGCGTCGACCGCCGACTACGTGCAGGCGCTGTCCGCGGCGCTCGCCGGCCGGCCGAACCTGCTCGGCGTCACGCTCGGCAACGAGCTGAACCAGTTCGCGCACGCCCCGCACCCCACGCCGCACGCGGTGACCGACCGGGAGGCCGGGAACTGGCTCGCGACGATGGTCGCGGCGGCGCGCCGCGGGCTCGGCGCACCGGTGCCGGACGCGGTCCCGGCTCCGGGTCTCCCGTCCGGCGTCGGCCGGGAGGCCCGGCGCACGGCCGCCCCGTCCGTCACGGTCGCGCAGTACGACGCCGCCTGGTACGACGACGCGCAGCCGTTCGGTCCCGAGCACGCGGCCGAGCACGGCGACATGACCGTCACGCACTCGTGGGTGTTCAACGGGGCCGCCCGCGTGCACGGTCCGCTCGGCACCGGATCCGTCCGGCACGGCGAGTACCTGCTCCAGCTCGCCGCGGCCTGGAACCGGACCGCGGAGCGACCGAACTGGCTCCAGGAGGTCGGCGCCCCGACGAACGTGGTCCCGGTCGACGACGCCCCAGCGTTCCTCGAGGGCACGATCCGGCACGCGGTCGAGGTGCAGCAGCTGTTCGGCATCACCTGGTGGTGCTCGCACGACGTCGCACGGTCGCTCGCCGACTTCCCCGAGCTCGAGTACGACCTCGGACTCTTCACGAACGACGGACGCCGCAAGCCGACCGGCGAGCGATTCGCCGAGCTCGCCCGTGCGTTCGGCGACGGTGCCGGCGCGGCACTCGAGCGGCTCGCGCCGCCGGCGGACGCGCTCGTCCTCGACGACGTCCTGCCCGACGGCCGTCGCGCCCCGGACGTCCGCGCGACGGCCGCCCCCGGGGGCCGGTTCTCGCTCGCCTGGGTCGCGCTGGCCGAGTCGCTCGGCCGCGGACCGCAGGTCGTCCTGCGCTCGCGCGCGGGAGACTCCGGACTCCTGGCCGAACGCGGCATCCGCACGCTGCACGACGTCCCGGCGGACACCCGCGCCGTCCACACCGCGGTGGCGCACCCCGCCACGATGCCCTGACCACCTCATCCGGAAGGCACTGATGCACGACGACATCCCCCTCACCATCGGCCGAGCGCGCCGGGTCCTCGACGAACGGATCCTGCCGGCCGTGCACGCGACGGCGGTCCCGCTGACGGTCGAGTGGAACGAGCTCCCCGGCGAGCCGATCACCCCCGCCGAGGGCCTCGCGCTCGCCTACCGGCCGTACGAGGTCGGGACGCCGTGGGGTGCCGCGTGGGGGACCACCTGGTTCCACGTGACCGGGACCGTGCCCGAGCAGTGGGCCGGACGTCGGGTCGAGGCGCGCATCGACCTCGGGTTCGACGTGAACATGCCGGGGTTCCAGTGCGAGGGCCTCGTCTACCGACCGGACGGCAGCCCGGTGAAGTCGATCAACCCGCGCAACCAGTGGGTCCTCGTCACCGAGCAGGCCGAGGGCGGCGAGCTCGTCGACCTGTACCTCGAGGGCGCGTCGAACCCCGTGCTGCTCGACTACCACCCCTTCCTCCCGACGCAGGAAGGGGACATCCAGACGTCGTCGTCACGGCGGTTGTACACGTCGCGCCGTGTGGACCTGACCGTGTTCGAGGCCGAGGTGCACGAGCTCGCCCTCGACATCGAGGTGCTGCTCGAGCTCCAGGCCGAACTGCCCCAGGGGCCGCGACGGATGCGGATCCTGCAGGCGCTCGACGACGCCCTCGACGCCCTCGACCTGCAGCACATCCCCGAGACCGCGCCCGACGCCCGAGCGGCGCTCGCCGACGTGCTCGCGTCCCCGGCCGAGGCCTCGGCCCACCGGATCTCCGCCGTCGGGCACGCCCACATCGACTCCGCATGGCTCTGGCCCGTGCGCGAGACGATCCGCAAGGTGGCGCGGACCACCTCGTCGATGACGGAGCTCATCGACCAGACCGACGACTTCGTCTACGGCATGTCGAGCGCCCAGCAGTACGCCTGGATCAAGGAGCACCGCCCCGAGGTGTACGCGCGCGTCAAGGAGGCCGTGGCAGCGGGTCGGTTCCTGCCCCTCGGCGGCATGTGGGTCGAGTCGGACACCGTGATGCCGACCGGCGAGTCGATCGTCCGGCAGTTCTCGCAGGGTCAGCGGTTCTTCGAGCGCGAGTTCGGGATCCGGCCGAAGGGCGTCTGGTTGCCGGACAGCTTCGGGTACTCGCCGGCCCTACCGCAGCTCATGCGTCGCGCCGGGTTCGAGTGGTTCTTCACGCAGAAGATCTCGTGGAACCAGGTGAACAAGTTCCCGCACCACACGTTCCTGTGGGAGGGCATCGACGGGTCCCGCGTGTTCTCGCACTTCCCGTCCATGGACACCTACAACTCGCAGCTGTCCGGCTCCGAGGTCGCGAAGGCGTCGCGGCAGTTCCGCGAGAACCGCCTGGCGTCCGGGTCGATCGCGCCCGTCGGGTGGGGCGACGGCGGTGGCGGGACCACGCGCGAGATGACCGGCAAGGCCGCGCGCCTGGCGGACCTCGAGGGCAGCGCGCAGGTCGCGTGGGAGCACCCGGACGCGTTCTTCGAGCGTGCCCGCGGCGAGCTCGCGAACCCGCCCGTGTGGGTCGGTGAGCTCTACCTCGAGCTGCACCGCGCGACCCTGACGTCGCAGCACGGGACCAAGCAGGGGAACCGCCGCGCGGAGCACCTGCTCATCGAGGCCGAGCTGTGGTGCGCCACCGCCGCGGCCCGCACCGGGTTCGCCTACCCGTACGACGAGCTCGACGCCCTGTGGCAGCAGGTGCTCCTGCAGCAGTTCCACGACATCCTGCCCGGCACGTCGATCGCCTGGGTGCACCGCGAGGCCGTCGAGCAGTACGCGCGCGTCGCCGACGCCCTCGTGGCGATCATCGCGCAGGCCGTCCGCGCGCTCGTCGGCGAGGGGGACACCCCCGTCCTGGTGAACCCCGCGCCGTTCGCCCGGGGCGGGGCGCCCGCGCTCGGGGCGGTCGTCGCGGCCTCCGTGCCGCAGGTCGCTCCCGTCACCACCACGGAGGACGGCGACGCCCACGTGCTCGAGAACGACCTCGTCCGCATCACGGTCTCCGCCGAGGGGCTCGTGACCTCCGCGGTCGACCTCGGGTCCGGGCGGGACGCGATCGCGCCCGGCCAGGCGGGGAACCTGCTGCAGCTCCACCAGGACTTCCCGAACATGTGGGACGCGTGGGACGTCGACCGCTACTACCGCAACCGGGTCGAGGACATCCGCGGGGTCGACGAGCTGACCGTGTCGACCGGTGCCGACGGCGTCGCCCGGATCGTCGTCCGCCGGTCGTTCTCGGAGTCGTCGATCGAGCAGACGCTGTCCCTGGCGCCGGGGTCACGCACGCTCGAGGTCGCCCAGGTCGTCGACTGGCACGAGACGGAGAAGTTCCTCAAGGTCGCGTTCCCGCTCGACGTCCGCGCGGAGCACACGATCGCCGAGACCCAGTTCGGCGCGAACAAGCGCGTCACCCACAGCAACACCTCGTGGGAGGCCGCGAAGTTCGAGACGTCGATGCACCGGTACGTGCTCGCGGAGGAGCCGGGCTTCGGCGTCGCGCTCGTCAACGACTCGATCCACGGGTACGACATGACCCGGGACGCCGTCGACGGGGACGTCACGACGACGCTCCGGCTGTCGCTGCTCCGTGCACCGCGGTTCCCCGACCCCGAGACGGACCAGGGCGTGCAGACGCACCGCTTCGGGCTCGTCGTCGGGACGTCGGTGGCCGGTGCGACCGAGGAGGGCGTGCTCCTCAACCTCGACGCCCGGACCGTGACGGGCGACCACGGGTTCGACCCGCTCGTGACGGTGTCCGACGACCTCGTGCTGTCGAGCGTCAAGCTCGCGGACGACCGCTCGGGCGACCTCGTCGTTCGGGTGTACGAGCCGGCGGGTCGTCGTGCCCGCGGGACCGTGACCGTCGCCGCCGCCGTCTCGGCCGTCACCGAGGTCACCCTGCTCGAGGAGGCGATCGTCGACGCGGCGACCACCGGCGCGTCGAGCACCGTCGCGGCGACCGACCCCGCGACGGTCGACCTCGCACTCGGCGGCTTCGAGGTCCGCACGCTGCGGTTCACGCTGGGCTGAGGTCGGTGTCGGGCGGCGCGGTCCGGGGCTGACGACCGCGCCGCCCGCGGGCGGCCACGTCGGGCGGCGCGGTCAACGGTCGATGGCCGCGCTCGCCCGGGCCGCAGCGCGATCGAGCGAGAGGAACCCGATGTCGTACCGCGGCCGGACCCCGAGCGCGAGGTCTGCGAGCACCTCGCCGAGCACCGGCACGAACTTGAACGCGTGCCCGGAGCAGCCGGTCGCGACGAAGCACGCCGGCGCCCCGGGGAGCGCGCCGAGGATGAAGTCCTCGTCGCTGCTCATCGTGTACATGCACGAGTACGCGTCGAGGTCCGCGCCCGCGGCCCCGGGCAGGAACCGCTCGAGGACACCGCGGAGTTCGGCGACCTCGTCGGGGCGGACCACGCGGTCGATCGTGTCCGGGGTCGTGTCCTCGCCACCGTCGTGCCGGCCGATCTTGACGCCCTGCCCGTCGTGGTCCGGGAACCCGTAGTACAGGTGCCCGTCGTGCTGGATGGAGAAGCCCGGCATGGCGTCGGCCCCGAGACCCCGGGGGTCCGTCGGCGCGAAGTGCGCGACCACCTTGCGGCGGGCCACGATCCGGAGGCCCGTCGCGGCGAGCAGCTCGGGCGCCCATGGTCCGGCCGCCACCACGACCCGGTCCGCGCGGTAGGCGGCGACGTCGGTGCGGACGAGCGGGTGCGCTCCGAACGCGATGTCGACGACGCGTTCCGCGCGGAACTCCGCGCCGTGCTCCTGGGCGAGTCGGTGGTGGGCGCGGACCGTCGCCTCGGGGTCGACGAATCCCGCTTCCCGCTCGAGGACGCCCTCCCAGCCGTCGGCGACGCGGAATGCCGGGAACCGATCACGGATCGCGGTCGCCGTGAGGTGCTCGACGGGGAGTCCGTGCGCGCGGGCCGCGGCGAGGGTGTCCGCCACGAGGGCCTCCCCCCTCGGAGCGACGGCGAGCACGCCGCTCTCGGTCAGCAGACGGGTGCCGGACGCCTGCTCGAGTTCGTGCCACAGCCTCCAGGCGGCGGTCGTGAGCGCGACGTACTCGGGGCCCTCGGCGTACGCCTGCCGCACCAGGCGCGACCGGCCGTGCGACGAACCGTCGCGGTGACCCGGGAGGCGCGGGTCGAGTCCGAGCACCGTCGCACCCCGTGCGGCGAGGTGGTACGCGGCGGCCGAGCCGATGCCTCCGAGCCCGACGACGACCGTGCCCGGGACGCGGACCTCGGCGTCCGTGGCGCCGGAGCCCCCGGTCGCCCCGCGCGACCGACCGGTGGAGGGATGACCGACGTCCATGCGGTGATCATCGCAGACGCATCATGCCGCAGATCTGCCAGCCGACCCCGTCGTTTCTCACCGACCTCACTGGGGCCTCATCGAGGTCACCCGGAAGGCCGAGAGGTGGCGGCGAGGACCCGTTCGTAGCGTCATCGCAGTCGGCCCCGCCGTGCGACCGCACGAGCCGGAGACCAGGAGCCGACCCTGGCGAGGAGACTCCATGTTCACGACGTACCTGAGGCGCGAGCTCACGAACCGCAAGAAGCAGACCGTGATCATCGCGATCGGGATGGCGTTGGCCATCGCACTCGTGATCATCGTGTCGTCGATCTCGAGCGGTGTGAAGGCAGCGCAGTCCAGCGTGCTCGAGTCGGTCTACGGCGTCGGCACCGACATCACCGTGACGAAGACGGCGACCGCGTCGTCGAGCAAACCACCGAGCTTCGACTTCGGCTCGGGGTCCGGCTCGTCGTCGGGCTCGAGCGGGAAGACGAACCTGTCACAGTCGACCCTCTCCGTACAGCGGGGTACCTCGACGATGGCCGCGAGCACGGTGACGAAGGTCGCGAACACCTCGGGCGTCGCTGCCGCCACGGGCGTGCTGCAGCTGACCGAGAACTCGTTCTCGGGCTCGGTCTCGTCCGGCTCGTCGTCGGGCACCTCCGGCTCGTCGTCCTCGGGCTCGTCGTCCTCCGGCACCGCGGGGTCCGGCACCTCGGGCTCGGGCCAGTCGACCGACGGCGGTCCCGCGGGCGGCTTCGGCGGTGGCAGCTTCAGCGTCGACCAGACCACCGTCGAGGGCATCGCGACGTCGAGCACCACGGTCGGCCCGCTGACGAGCGCCGAGGTGACGAAGGGTCGGGCGCTCAGGGCTTCGGACGCCGGGAAGGACGTCGTCGTGCTCGACACGACGTACGCGAAGACCGAGTCGAAGACCGTCGGCGACACCATCTCGATCGGCGACACGACGTTCACCGTGGTCGGCATCGTCGCGTCGACGAGCTCGTCCTCGAGCACCCCATCGGACATGTACATCCCGCTCGACACCGCACAGGAGCTGTCCGGTGAGACCGGCAAGGTCACCACGATCTACGTCTCGGCGACCTCGTCCTCGAACGTCAGCAGCATCAAGACCGCGCTCGAGAAGAAGCTCACCAAGGCGACCGTCTCCACCGAGGCCGACCTCGCATCGAGCGTGTCCGGGTCCCTCTCGACCGCGTCGAGCCTCGTGTCGAACCTCGGCACCTGGCTGTCGATCGTGGTCCTCGCCGCCGCGTTCCTCATCGCCATCCTGTTCACGATCTCCGGCGTGAGCCGCCGCACCCGCGAGTTCGGCACCCTGAAGGCCATCGGCTGGTCCAACGGCCGCATCACGCGGCAGGTCGCCGGGGAGTCGTTCGTCCAGGGCATCATCGGCGGCGTCGTCGGAGCCGTCGCGGGCCTGGTCGGCATCCTCGTCATCAACGTCATCGCCCCCACCATCTCCGCCAGCGCCTCCAGCAGCACCAGCGCGGGTGGCCCCGGCGGGGCAGGACCCGGCAGCGCGGCGACGGCGGCGGCCGGTTCCGGCGCCGCGAACGGTGCGGCGAGCGCAGCCGGTCGGGCTGCGTCCTCGGCGACGGAGGTGGTCCTCCACGCCCCCGTGACGGTCGAGATCATCGTGGTCGCGATCGGGCTGGCGATCACCGGCGGACTGCTGTCCGGGGTGTTCGGCGGGTGGCGGGCCTCCCGGCTGCGTCCGGCGGCGGCGCTGCGGAGCGTGGCCTGATGACCGACAGCCGCACCCTGCCCATCAGCACCACGACCGATGACACCACGGAAGCAGGCGCCCCGATGACCACCACGACCGACGACACCACGGAGGCAGGGGCACCGACCACCACGGCACCCCGTACGGTCGGCACCGCGTCGGCCCACCCCTCGGCAGCGATGTACCAGCTCACCGGGGTGACGAAGCGCTACGCGCAGAAGGGCAAGCAGGTCACGGCTCTCGCGGGCGTGGACCTCGTGATCCCGAGGGGGCAGCTCGTCGCGATCCAGGGTCCGACCGGCGGCGGCAAGTCGACGCTGCTGCAGATGCTCGGCGCGCTCGACCGACCGACCTCGGGCGCGGTCCGGCTCGGCGGCCACGACCTCTCGACCGCAGGGGGTGCCGCACTCACCGACATCCGCGCGACCGAGATCGGGTTCGTGTTCCAGTCGTTCAACCTGATCCCCACGCTCACCGCGCTCGAGAACGTCGAGACGGCGTTCGCCGGCTCGCTGGCGCGGGTCGGGAGGGACGAAGTGCACCGACGAGCAACTGCGGCACTGCAGGAGGTCGGCCTGGGTGAGCGGCTGTCCCACCTGCCGGCCGAGCTGTCGGGCGGACAGCAGCAGCGCGTCGCGATCGCCCGGGCACTGGTGAAGGACCCGAGCGTGCTCCTCGCCGACGAACCCACCGGGGCGCTCGACGAGGCCACGCGCGACGAGATCATGTCGCTCATCGAGCGGCAGTGGCGGGACCGCGGGCTCACCGTCGTGATCGTCACCCACGACTCGTGGGTCGCCCGGCGCGCCGAGCGCCGGCTCCGCATCGAGCAGGGGCAGGTGCGCGACATCTGACACGGACCGCTGGTGCCCCCGTCTCGGTAGGGAGGCGGGGGCATCGGCACGCCGTGGGCGAGGCCCGCGGGACGGCGCCCGGACCTGAACGACACCGCAGGCGTCCCGACGACACTGCAGGGCACAACGACACCGTGGACCGGACGTCGCCGTCCCCGGCGGCGTCGTCGGAGCGAGAACGGCAGGGACCGATGGACGCCGGAGAGTTCGTGGACCTCGTGGCACAGCGAGCCGACATCACCCACACCCGCACCCGGGCTCGGCCCATCACGGACGCGACGCTCCTGACGTTGGCCGAGCGGCTCAGCGGGGGCGAGGCCGCCGACCTCGCCGCGGAGCTGCCCGAGGAGCTCCGCACGCCGCTCCTCCGCGACGGTGAGGCGTCCGAGCGGTTCGGGGCCGACGAGTTCTGCCGACGCGTGGCCGAACGGGCGGGCGTCGACGCCGACACCGCGCTCGAGGGTGCGACCGTCGTGTTCGCCGTCCTGCACGAGGCCGTGTCGAAAGGCGTGTGGGACCACGTGACGACCCAGCTGCCGAAGGAGTACGTCGCGCTCTTCCACCTGAAGGTCTGACGTCCCGTCTGCCACGATGGGCGCATGCCCGCAACGACGCCGTACGGCTCCTGGACCTCCCCGATCTCCGCAGCGGACCTCACCACGAACGGCCACCCCGTGTCCGGCCCGCGCTGGGTGGGCGACGAGGTCTGGTGGCTCGAGCTCCGCCCGCAGGAGGACGGCCGCTCGGCGGTCCGACGCCGCGACGCGTCGGGCGCGGTGGTCGACGTCCTGCCCGCTCCGTGGAACGCCGCGAGCCGCGTGCACGAGTACGGCGGTGGTGCCTGGGCGGCCGACGACCGGGGTGTCCTGGTGTTCGTCGAGTTCACCGACCAGCGCCTGTACGTGCTGGAGCCGGGCGCCCCGGAGCCCCGACCGCTCACGCCACTCGGGATCGACGGCACGCACCACCGGTACGGGGACGTGAGCCTGCGCGGGGACGAGGTCGTGGCGGTGCGCGAGACCCACACCCCGAGCGCCACGAAGACCGGCGAGAACACGACCGACATCGTCCGTGACGTCGTCGCCGTGCCGGTCGACGGCTCCGCGGCGACCGATCCCGCGGCGGTCCGCAGCGTCGTCGGCGGATCCGACTTCCTCGCCGCCCCGCGGTGGTCGCCGGACGGCCGACACCTGGTCTGGATCGCCTGGGACCACCCGCGGATGCCGTGGGACGGCACCGAACTCCGCGTCGCACCCGTCGACGACGACGGCGTCGCCGGCACGTGGCGGACGCTGGCCGGGTCGCCCACGGAGTCGGTCCTCCAGCCCGAGTGGCTCGACGACGACACGCTCGTCGCGATCGCGGACCCGACCGGCTGGTGGAACCTCGAGCGCATCACGCTCGACGGCGTCCGGACACCGCTGCACCCGGACGCCGCCGAGTACGGGGGACCGCTCTGGAGGCTCGGCACCCGCTGGTACACGCTGCTGCCGGACGGCCGCCTGCTCGCCACCCGCACCTTCGGGTCCACCTCACTCGTCGTGCTCGACCCGAGCGGCCAGCGGGACCCCGAGCCGATCGAGACGCCGTGGACGAGCATGGCCGTGGGCGAGGCCCGGGACGGCCGCGTCCTCGTGACCTCCGGTGCGTCGACAGTCGGTGCCGGGGCCCGGGTCCTCGACCTCGCGACCGGGGCCGCCGAGGACGTCCGGCTCGACGCGGACGACCTGCCCGACGCCCGGTACCTGCCGGTGGCCGAGCGCCGGGAGTTCCCGGGCGAGCGGACGGTGCACGCGATCGTGTACCCGCCGCGGAACCCCGACCACGTCGCCCCGCAGGGCGAACTCCCCCCGTACGTCGCGGTCGTGCACGGCGGTCCGACCTCGCAGGCGGTGGCCGCGCTCGACATGCGCATCGCGTACTGGACGAGCCGCGGGATCGGGGTGGTCGACATCGACTACGGCGGGTCGACCGGGTACGGCCGCGCCTACCGCGAGGCCCTGCGGGGCCAGTGGGGCGTCGTCGACGTCGAGGACACGATCGCCGCGGTGCGGGGTCTCGGGGAGGCCGGGCTCGCCGATCCGGCACGCCTCGCGATCCGCGGCGGCTCGGCCGGCGGCTGGACGGTCCTGTCCGCACTCACCCGGTCCGACGTGTTCGCCGCCGGGGTCTCGTACTTCGGGGTCGCGGAGCTCGAGCGGTTCGCGCAGGACACCCA
Organism: Curtobacterium sp. MCBD17_003; assembly: GCF_003234885.2. NCBI lineage: Bacteria > Bacillati > Actinomycetota > Actinomycetes > Micrococcales > Microbacteriaceae > Curtobacterium > Curtobacterium sp. MCBD17_003. The sequence goes on along the minus strand of NZ_CP126275.1, from coordinate 2,921,249 downwards.
CGACTTCGAGTCGCGCTACCTCGACGGGCTCATCGGGCCCCTGCCGGAGGCCGCGGCGCTGTACCGCGAGCGCGCCCCCCTGCACGCCGTCGACCAGCTCCGCACGCCCGTGCTCCTGCTCCAGGGCCTCGACGACCGGGTCGTGCCGCCGTCGCAGGCCGAGCTGTTCCGTGACGCCATGCGGGAGCGGGGCATCCCGCACGCCTACGTCACCTACGCGGGCGAGGGGCACGGGTTCCGGAAGGCCGCGACCATCATCGACGCGACGGAGAAGGAGCTCGCGTTCTACGGGCAGATCCTGGGGTTCGCGACGCCGGGCGTCCCCGCGCTGCCGCTCGACTGATCGCGGGCGCGCGACGGGCGCCCGCGGGCGTGGTCGGGATGAGTGTGACCAGCCCGCGCCGTCCCTCCAGGCCGTCAGCCCACGCGCTCCGGGAGCCGCCCCTGCAGCGCGCGGGCGTTGAACTCGCCCGTGCTCGTGTCGTGCAGGCCACGCCCCGTCGTCTCCGGTGCCATGACCTGCGAGACGATCGCGCCGACCACGCAGATCGCCGCGGCGATGAGCATGCACGGTCCGATGCCGAGCGTCGTGATGCCCACCGGGAGCAGGAAGGTCCCCGCGGCGGCGCCGACGCGGCTGCACGCGGCGGTGAAGCCCACACCGGTCGAGCGGACCTCGGTCGGGAACACCTCGATGGGGTAGACGGCGGTGAGGTTGCCCTGCAGCGCGTTCATGAACGAGAACACGGCGAAGCACACGACGACGACCGCACCCGGCGCGCTGCCCCAGAAGCCGACCACGGCCAGGGCGACCGCCATGATCCAGAACGGCGGGATGAGCTGCGGGCGACGGCCGATCCGCTCGATGGTGAGCATCCCGACGAGCGCCCCGACGGCGGCCATGCCGTTGACGGTGATGGTGCCGGCCGTCTCGTTGTGCAGCGCGAGCGACTTGAGCACGGTCGGTGCGAACGTGAAGATCGCGAAGTAGGGGGCGACGTTGCAGGCCCAGAACACGGCGATGAAGGTCACGCGCTTCCGGTTCCCCGGCGCGAACAGGGCGCGGTAGCCGCCGGCCTTCTGCTCCTCGGAGCCGTAGTCCTCTTGCTCGTAGTACGCGCCGCCGCCGAGGCGCTGGTCGATCACCGCGCGGGCCTCCTGCTCCCGACCACGGTGCAGCAGCCACCGCGGGGACTCCGGGAAACCGATGCGGACGATGACGGTGACGATCGCCGGGAGGATGCTCGTCGCGAGCACCCACCGCCAGTTGAGGTGCCCGAGGTCGACGAGCGCGTACCCGACCACGACCGCGGCGAGGTACCCGGCGTACCAACACACGAGCAGCCCGGACAGGCGCCGTCCCCGGCTCTTCGCGGGGGCGAACTCGGCCAGCATCGCTGCGCCGATCGAGTACTCGGCGCCGATCGCGATCCCGAGCGCGATGCGGACGGCGAGGAGCTGCCAGGCGTCGGTCACGAATGCCTGCAGCAGGCCGAGGACGACGAACGCGATGATGTCGACCGTGAACACGGTCTTCCGTCCGAACCGGTCGGTCAGGAGGCCCGTCAGCGGCGCCCCGACGAAGATGCCGATGAGGGACGACGCACCGATGAGGCCCGCCTCCAGGGCGTTCACGTGGAGGGCCGTCGAGATGAGCGGCAGGACGACGCTGATGAGGCCGAGGTCGAAACCGTCCAGGCCCTCGCCCCAGGCGCAGGCGAACGTCATGCGCGCGAGGAATCCCTTCCGACGCTGCTCCGGGGTCCGTGTGGTGGTGCTCATGATCGCTCCTCGTCCGCCGGTCGGAGCACTCCCGCCCGGTACCCAGCGCATCGTACGGAGTGGTCGACCATCGGGTTCTCAGGTTCCGCCATGGGCCTCCGAGGTGTGGGATGGGGGCACCTGGACGTCCGACCGAGGAGGAGCCGATGCCCCGACGCCGCGGACCGCGAGCCGATTTGGCCGCCGCGCGCGACGACCTCTCGCCGGTGCTGCTCGACGGGGACGCGGGAGAGGTCGTCGCAGCGCTCGAGGCGTTCGCACATCGGATCGAGCTGCCGATCATCCGCCCGGACCGCCGTGACGAGCTGCCGGACGACGTGCGCTGCCCGGTTGCCGTCCTCGCCGTGCGGAACAGCGGGCGGCGTTCGTCGCTCCGCCGCGCCATCGACGTCCTCCGCGCGGTCGAGGCGCACCTGACGCCCGACGCCGTCGTCGTCGCGGTGTCGACGAGCAGCGCGGCGCGTTCGGCGCCCGCGCGGCTGCAGCGGCAGCTGTCGGCCGAGATCCTCTACCAGGTGCGTGCGGCCGTATCGCCCGCGGCGCCGCGGTCGGGGCGGTCGTTCCGCCTCCGGCTCGGACTGTCGGCGCTCGGCGCCGTGGGCGTCCAGGTGTTCCGCATCGCGCTGTCGGGCTGACCCCGCCGCGGCTCGTCCGCCGGCTCGGTCGTCACCGTGCCGGCGCGTACCGGACCCAGTCGACGACCATCTGAGCCGTCCGCGGCGTGCTCGCTGTCGGGTGCGGCACCGACCCGCCGATCGCGAGGCTGAGGATGAGGTCGAACTGTCCGTCGAACACCCACTTCAGGGCGCTGGGGGCGGTCGCCTCGGTGATGTCCGTGCCGACGACACCGTCCACGCTGATGACGACGTGCCCCGGCGACCGGGTGACCGAGTACGTGTGGAACCCCTTGCTCATCGCCTGGGTGTGCATGAGGATCCCGCCGGCCTGCACGTTGTGGTCCGGGTCGTCCTCGCCCGGGCCGTGCAGGAAGTGCGAGGTGCGGTGCGTGTCGATCGGGGCCTCGACGACGTCGATCTCGCCGCACTCCGGCCAGCCGACCGTGTCGACGTCGGAGCCGAGCATCCAGAACGCCGGCACGAGCGACCCGCCCTGCGGGACCTGGATCCGCGCGGAGACCGTGCCGTACCCGAAGGACGCCTTGCCGTGGGTCGTCAGCCGGGCGGAGGTGTACGGGGGACCGCCGTCGGGGCCGATGTCCGCCGTGATGACGAGGTGGCCGTGGCCGTCGAGCACCCCGTTCGACGCCGTGTAGGTCTGCAGCTCGTGGTTGCCCCATCCGCCCGCGCCGGTCTGGGCGCTCCAGTGGGCCGGGTCCGGAGCGGCACCCGCCGGTCCGTCGAACTCGTCGAACGACCCGGGCGTGGGGACGGCCTCGTCCTGGGACGGCGCGGGCTCCCCGGCCGCCGTCGCGGTGGCCGTGCTGGCGGCGGTGGACGAGCGGGCGTCGAACGTCGGGAGGGACTGCGCGCCACTCCGCGCGGGCGCGCACGCCGCGAGCACGAGCGCGAGGGACAGTGCGACGCCGACGGCGAGCGCCGGCCGGCGGGTGCGTCGGTGGTACGCGTGCGTTCGGGTCCGGTCGGCGCGCTCGGGCACGCCGTGGTCCCAGGGCGTTCGGGGCGCCCTGTCGTTCGAGTCCACGGAGACTCCAGGTCAGATGGCGGGTCGGGATCTGCGCGGCGGGTACAGCGCGACGGCCCAGCCGTTCGGGTCCTGTGAGGCTACCGCCGCCCCCGGTCGGCCCGACACCCCGCGGACGGGGGGTACCGGCAGTGCCCGGAGCGAGGTCGTCGTCGAGGCCTCCTGACCGGGGCGCGTCGCGCACCGGGACCGCGGCGTAGCGTCGACCGACGATGACCACGCCGACGTCCACGGAGCCCCTGACCGTCCGGACCACGGGCGGCGCCGTCCGCGGCCGCGAGCGGGACGGGATCCGCCGTTGGCTCGGCGTGCCGTACGCCGAGCCGCCGGTCGGGGAGCTCCGGTGGCGAGCGCCGCGCCGCGTCAGGCCGTGGGAGGGTGTCCGACCCGCCGTCGCGCCCGGCCCGGCCGGTCCGCAGCGCCCGCACCCCTACACGGGCGGCATCGCTCGGCGGTTCCCGCAGTCCGAGGACTGCCTGTACGTCACCGTCAGCAGTCCGACCGACGCGGACGGCCTGCCCGTGCTCGTGTTCGTGCACGGCGGCGCCTACCGGTCCGGCTCGGGCGGGACACCCGACTACGACGGCGGCGCCCTCGCCCGGCTCGGCGTCGTCCTCGTGACCGTCTCGTACCGGCTCGGCGTGTTCGGCAGCATGGACCTCCGCGTGCTCGGCGGCGACGGTGTGACCTTCGACGCGAACTGCACCCTGCGCGACCAGATCGCCGCCCTCGAGTGGGTCGCCGAGAACGTCGCCGGCTTCGGTGGGGACCCGGCCCGGATCACCGTGTTCGGCGAGTCCTCCGGCGGGAACTCGGTGACGACCCTGTTGGCCGCGCCGTCCGCCCGGCCGGTGCTCGCCGGGGCGATCGCGCAGAGCGCACACCCGATGACCGCGCACTCGCCCGAGAACAAGGCGGAGCACGCGCGCATGCTCGCGCGACGACTCGGACTCGACCCGGCCCACGCCGGGCGGGCGATGCGAGCGATGCCGGTGTCGCGCCTCCAGACGGTGGCCGAGGAAGTCGACGACGCGGTGACCCGGGAGTCCCCGCTCGTCGCCGTCATGTCGCCGACGATCGACGGCGACGTCCTGCCGGAACCCCCGCTCGCCGCCGCCCGGGCCGGGCGGACGGCGCCGGTGCCACTCGTGATCGGCACGAACCACGACGAGGCGTCGCTGTTCAAGCACGCGCGGACCCCGATCCTGCCGAACACGCGGGAGCGCGTCGAACGACTCGTGGCCGGCACGGACCCGGAGGCCTGGCAGCGCATCCGGCGGCTGTACGCCGACGACGCGGACCGGCCTCGCCGCGACTGGGTGGCCGCCGGCGGGGACGGCGTGTTCCACGTGCCGTCGATCGACATGGCCGAGGCGCACGCCGCCGCAGGCAACCCCACCTGGATGTACCGGTTCGACCACGCGTCGCCGCTCATGCGGCTCGTCGGGCTCGGCGCCGCGCACGGCACCGAACTGCCCTACCTGTTCGGGACCTTCCGCACACCGCTCGGGAGGATCGTGGCCGGCACCGACACGCCCGCGACCCGACGGCGGATCCACGAGGTCCTCGCCGGCTCCTGGACCGCGTTCGCGCGCGACGGCGTGCCGTCCCACCGAGGCTGGACCTGGCCCCGGTACACCGCCGAGGACCGGGCGACGCTCTGCATCGACCGCGTCAGCCACGTCGAGCGGGACCCGGACCGTCCGGTGCGCGAAGCCTGGAGCGGCGTGCACTACGAGTTCTGAGCGCTGTCCGCCCCCGCGGAGCACGATGGTGGGCATGGCCACCACCGACCCGGCGCGCACTGCGTTCGACGCACCGATCGACCCGGACTACGACGACGTCCCCCGACCGCACGCGCACCACCGCCACGGCTGGTGGTGGAAGACCCTGCTCCTCGGGCTGGCGCTGTGGCTCGTCACGATCGTCGTGACCGTGTTCACGCGGAACACGAACCTCGTGCCGACGATCATCCTGCTCGGCAGCTTCCTCGTGCCGTTCACCGTCGTGCTGTTCGTCATCGAGCGGGTCACGGGGACGGTCAGCACGATGCAGCTCATCGTCGCGTTCTTCGTCGGCGGCATCCTCGGCGTGCTCGGGGCATCCGTGCTCGAGGCGAACCTGCACCAGAACGTGTTCCTGTACATCGCCGTCGGGTTCGTCGAGGAGTTCGTCAAGGGCGTGCTCCTGCTCTTCGTCGGATGGCGGGTCCGGCCGAAGACCGCGCGCCAGGGAGCGCTGCTCGGCGCCACCGTCGGTGCCGGGTTCGCCGCGTTCGAGTCCGCTGGGTACGCGTTCAACGCGGCGATCACCCAGCAGGGCATCGACCTGTTCTCGCTGCTCCAGACCGAGGTCATCCGCGCCGTGCTCTCGCCGGTCGGCCACGTGCTCTGGACCGCGATCCTCGGGGCGGTCATCTTCGGCCTCGCTCACGGCAGCCAGCGCATCCGCTGGTCGTGGCTCGTGCTCGTGGCGTACGTCGGCGTGGCCCTGCTGCACGGGTTGTGGGACTCGACGAGCGAGATCGCGGCGCTCATCGCGCTGCTCGTCACCGGCAACGCGCGCATGGAACTCATGTACGGCACGCTCCCGCCCGGGTCCGCCGGTGCGGTGTCGGCGCTGACGAACGTGCTCTACCTGATCGGGATCGCGATCGTGTCGGTCGTCGGCGTCATCGTGCTCGTGGCGGTGCTGGTGCACTACCGCCGGCGGTACCCGCGGCCGAACCGACCGGCTGCCGGGTCCGGTCCCGAGGCCGCCTTCGGTGCCGCCCACCAGCAGGGCGGCGCCGTCGACCAGCGTGGCGATGACGACGGGTGGGGGAGCACGCCGCCGCCGCACGTCCTCCGCTGACGCGCCCGACCAGCGGCGGCACTGGTCCTACACTGACCGCATGCCGCCCGCGCACGACGCCGACCCGGACGTGCTCGCCTGGGCCGGCGCGGCCGTCCGCCGGTACGCGGCGGCCACGAACCTGCTCGTCGCCGGACGCCGGTTCCGCGTCGTGGGCCCCGGCCCCGACGCGTCGACACTCCGCGCCGTGCTCACCGCGATGGGCGCCCGACACGCGCCGGAGGGGCCGGTCGACCAGCTCTGGTGCACCGGCGACCCCGCCGAGAGCACCGCGGCCGTCGACGCGCACGGCGCCCCGCCCCGAGGCCGCACGCTGGTCGTGATCGACGCGGGTCGTCACGTCCCCGCAGTCGACGAGGACGCCTTCGGCCCGGTCGTCGTCGCGCGCCCCGGCGTGCTCGCGGTCCCGCACCACGCCGACGGCGTGTTCCTGGTGAGCACCGGACGGGAGCCGGAGCGTGACGCGTTCGCCGCCGAGCGCATCCGGTGGGCCGGTCGGTACATGCCGGTGAGCAGGGCGATCGCCGCCCAGCTCCGCGCCGACCGCGCGCTCGCCGGGGTCCGCGTCGGCGTCGCGATGGTGCTCGAGCCGAAGACGGCGGTCCTGTCGTTGCTGCTGCAGGACGCGGGGGCCGACGTCGTCGTCTACGCGCACGCGGACGAGACCGACGACGCCGTGGCGGCCGCGCTCCGCGACGCCGGCCTCGTCGTGTTCGCGTCGAGCACGGTCGACCTCGCGGGGCAGCGGCGGCTCGCCCTCGAGATGCTCGACCGCGAGCCGCAGATCCTGCTCGACGACGGCGCCCACGTCATCCGCCTCCTCCACGAGGCCCGGCCCGAACTCCTGCCCGGCATGGTCGGCGCGGCCGAGGAGACCACGAGCGGCCTGCGCCCCCTCCGAAGCATGGCGGAACAGGGTGCGCTGCGGCTGCCGGTCGTCGCGGTGAACGACGCGCGCGCCAAGACGCTGTTCGACAACCGGTACGGGACCGGGCAGTCCACGGTCTTCGCGGTGTTCGACCTGCTCGACGCCGTCCCCGCGCGCGATGCCGTGGCGCGGCTGCCGGCCGCGGGAGGCACGGCAGCCGTGATCGGGTACGGTCCGGTCGGCGAGGGGGTCGCCCAGGTCCTGACGGCGCTCGGGCTGCGCGTCGTCGTCGCCGAGACCGATCCCGTGCGGGCACTGCAGGCCGTGTTCGCGGGGTACGACGTCGCGCCCGTCAGGACCGCCGTCGCCGGTGCCGACCTCGTGATGTCGACCACGGGCGTGCGGGACACGGTGTCGCTCGACGTGCTGCGGGCGTGCGCACCCGACGCGGTCGTCGCGGTGGCGGGCGGGATCGACCAGGAGGTCGCGACCGACGATGCTCGCGCCGCCGGCAGCGTCCGCACGACCATCGCTCCTCGCCTCGAACGGATGACCGTGCCGGGCACCGAGCGCGCGGTGGTCCTCGTCGACGGGGGCGGGTGCGTGAACGTCACGGCGGCCGAGGGCAACCCGATCGAGATCATGGACCTGTCCTTCGCGGTGCAGCTCGCCGCGGTGCGGATGCTGCTCGAGCACGGGGCGGAGCTGCCCGTCGGCGTGCACCCGATCGACCCCGCCGCGGACGCCCGCATCGCCGCGGCGGCACTGGCCGAGCTCGGACTCGCCGTCGACTCGCCTCGCGGACCCGACCCCTACGGGGGCGCGCAGGGGCGGCCCTCCGACGTCCGCACCACGCGGTTCGGAGCCCCACCGTGAGCGCGTCGGTCACCGTGCACTCGGCGCACGTCGTGGTGCCGATGACCGCGCCACCGATCCTGGACGGTGCCGTCGCGGTCCGGGGCGACCGCATCCTCCACGTCGGCGAACGCGCCTGGGTCGTCGACCAGCTCGCCGCCCGTGGCCTGCTGTACACGGAGCGCCGCTGGCGCGGCGCACTCCTGCCCGGTCTCGTCAACGCGCACTCGCACCTCCAGTACACCGGCATGGCCGCGGTCGGCGCCGGCCGGTACCGGGGGTTCGAGGACTGGGCGGCGGCGTTCACCGCCGACTACGGCGGGCGCGAGCACGACTGGGGTGCCGACGCGGCCGAGGGGGCCGCGCAGTCCATCCGGGCCGGCGTCACGAGCATCGCGGACATCATCACCGACCTCGAGGCGGTGTCCGTCCTCGCCGACGCGGGGCTCGGGGGCATCGCGTACTGGGAGGTCATGGACTGGGAGAACGCCGCCTGGCAGGAGCGGGGGCGTGACCAGGTCCTCGGCGAACTCGAGCACATCCCGGAGCACCCGGGTGCCGGTCTGTCCCCGCACGCGCCGTACTCGCTCGACGTGGGCCCGTTGCTCGACCTGCCCGACATCGTGCGTCAGCGGGGACTCCGGTTGCACCTGCACCTGGGCGAGTCGGCGTTCGAGGCGGAACGCCGCGCCCTCGAACCCGTGCCGGGCCTCGCCGGCGTCGTCGGACTCGGCCGGGGCGCCGACTGGCACCAGGCGAACGTGCCGTCGTTCCGGGCGCTCCGCGCACTCGGCTTCGGCGCGAGCGCCACGACGTTCGTCGACCGGCTCGGGGTGCTCGGGCCGGACTGTCACATCGCCCACGGCGTGTACATGACCGCCGCCGACCGGGCGCTGCTCCGTGCGCGCGGGACCGCCGTCGCCCTCTGCCCGCGGTCGAACGCCGTCATCGGGCTCGACCCGCCGCCCGTCGCCGACTACCTGCGCGAGGGCAGCGCGATCGCGGTCGGCACGGACTCGCTGTCGTCGTCGCCCTCCCTCGACCTCATGGCGGACGTCGCGGCCCTGCACCGCATCGCGCGGAACCAGGGGTACGGCGCCCGCGACCTGCACGAGCGGTTGCTCGCGGCGGCGACCCTCGGCGGCGCGCACGCGATGGGCCTCGACGTCGGGCCGGACCGCGTCGGCCACCTCGCCGTCGGCGCACGGGCCGACCTCGCGGTGTTCGACGTCGACGCCCGGACCGTGGCGGACGCCCTCGCGGAACTCGCGGAGGACGGCGCCGGCCGGGCGAGGGCCACCGTCATCCGCGGTGTGGTCCGCGCCGTCGACGGGACCGTGCTCACCGCCACCCACGTCCCCGAGAGGACCCCGTGAACGACACCCCGCCCCGCCCCGGCATGGTCGCCCGCCGCACCGTCGCCGGTGACCGCGTCGAGTGGCTCGACGTCCCGCCCCGCGCCCGCGCCCTCGGCATGGAACCGCACCCCGAGGGCGGCTGGTACGTCCGCACCTGGACGTCGCCCGCCGTGGTGACGACGCCCGCGGGGGAGCGACCGGCCGCGACGCTCATCCACTTCCTCCTGCCACCGGGGGAGGCGTCGGCGTGGCACCGGGTGACCTCGGACGAGATCTGGATGTGGCACGGGCCGGACGCCGTCGTCCTCGAACTCGGCGGCAGCGGTGACGCCCCGGAGCCCGGCGCGCGGATCACCCTCGGACCGGACGCCGGGCGCGACCGTGTGAACGACGCGCAGGCGTTCGTCCGCGGGGGCGTGTGGCAGCGGACCCTGCCCGGCGAGGGCGAGGTGCTCGTCAGCTGCCTGGTGTCGCCGGGATTCGCGTTCGAGGACTTCACCCTGGCAACCTGACCGCGGCAGGCCGTCGGCCTGCCGGCCGTCGGCCTGCCGGCCGTCGGCCTGCCGGCCGTCGGCCTGCCGGCCGCCTTTCATCCGCCGAGATCGCACTCGTTGCCGCTTCGAGACCCTCCTGAGCGGCAACGAGTGCGATCTCGGCGGCGGGGAGGGTGCAGCCGGCCCCGCGACGTGGTGGAGTGGTGGGATGAGCACGACCTCGTGGCTGGAGATCGACCAGCAGAACGCCCGCCCCGACGCCGCCACCCTGGAACGGTCCCGCGCCGGACTCACCTTCCGGCTCCGGGAACCGACCGAGCCCGCGATCGAGGCCGTCCTCGCCGCGTTCCGATCGGTGATCGTGCGCGGTTCCGTGTTCGGGGCCGCGTTCGACGTGACGGGTGACGACGAGACGACCGCCTGGTACCTCTGCCGCAACCGCGTGGACGAGTACGGCCTCGTGGAGGCGCTCCTGACGTCGCCCGCGATGGCGGCCGCGCTCCCCGGCATCGACCAGGACGTCCGGTTCGACGCCGACACGTTCGAGGAGCGTGCGGCCGTGGAACTCGACGGCATGATCGCGAGCGCCCTCATCTGGGGCGGGTCGTCGGCCTCGTTCAAGGGTCGCGCCGCCGAGGCGAAGCGCATCGGCCGGGCCTTCAGCGACGCCCTCGTGGGGGATCGGTACGAGGACTTCCGCGTCGACGACTCGTTCCAGGCCTGGAGTGGGTGGTTCGACGACGTCGCCTGGGACTTCACGTGGGTCATCACGGACCGGCGGCGGAAGGTCATGACGGTGGTGTTCGTCACGGACGACGACGCCGAGGCCGATCCGCCGAGCGCCGGCTGACGACCGCGGGACGGAACGGCGCGTCATCAACTCGCGCCGGGCCTCCCGGCCCCGTACGATCCGCAGCACACCCCGCTCGCGACCGCCCCGGAGGCAGCCCGTGTCCCCTCGACGCCGACCCCGCACCCCTCGCCCACTCGTGGCGGTCGCCGCCGCGGTCGTCGCGCTCACCCTCGCGGCCTGCAGCGCCGGCGGCTCCGGCTCCGGCAGCGGGACCGTCACGGCCGGCAAGCTGACGGTCGCCACCGGCCAGCCCGCGTACTCGCCCTGGGTCGAGGGGAACAAGCCGCAGTCCGGCAAGGGGTTCGAGGCGGCCGTCGCGTACGCCGTCGCGCAGGAGATGGGCTACGCGAAGGACGACGTGGTCTGGAAGCGGAGCACCTTCGACAGCGCCATCGCCCCCGGTGCGAAGGACTGGGACATGAACATCCAGCAGTTCAGCATCACGGCGAAGCGGAAGCAGGCGGTCGACTTCTCGGCGCCGTACTACACGACCACGCAGGCGGTCGTGACGACGTCGGGGTCGAAGGCGGCCGACGCCACGAGCATCAGCGCGCTCAAGGGCCTCAAGGTCGGCGTCGCCACCGGCACCACGAGCTACGACGTCGCGAAGGACGCCCTCGGACAGCCGCAGGTGTTCAACTCGAACGACGACGCGGTCCTCGCGCTCAAGAGCGGACAGATCGACGCCGTCGTCACGGACCTGCCCACCGCGTTCTACGTCGCGTCCGCGGAACTGAAGAAGGGCGAGGTCGTCGGTCAGTTCCCCGCCTCGTCGGGCACGGGTGACCAGTTCGGCATCGTCCTGCCGAAGGGCTCGGCGCTGACGCCGAAGGTGAGCGGGGCGATCCGCGCGCTCAAGGCCGACGGCACGCTGCAGCGCATCACGACCAAGTGGCTGTCGACCGCGGTCGACGTGCCCGTCCTGCACTGATCGGGACGCGGTCCGTGACCACCACCCCGACCACCGTCGTCGCGGCGCCGAGCGAGATCGAGGTCGAGCGGCGGCTGTACCGGCGCCAGCGGGGCCGCCGCTCGGTGGCGGTGAGCATCGTCTCGTCGCTCGTGGTGGTCGCGCTCGTCTGGGTCGGCGTCGTCAACACCCCCGGATGGGCGGCCGTGCAGCAGTCGTTCTTCGACCCGGAGACGGCGGTCTCAGCCTTCCCCGACATCCTGCTCGGGCTGTGGCTCAACGTCCGGATCCTGTTCTTCGCGTCGATCGGCGTCGCCGTGTTCGCGACGCTCCTGGCCGTCGTCCGAGGGCTCCGGAGCCCCGTGGCCTTCCCGCTCCGGCTGCTCGCCACCGGGTACACGGACCTCTTCCGGGGCCTGCCGCTCATCATCGTGCTGTACCTGGTCGGCTACGGCGTGCCGGGGCTCGGTGTCTTCCCGCGGTTCCCCGCCGAGGTCTGGGGCACCATCGCGATCATCCTGACCTACTCGTCGTACGTCGCCGAGGTGCTCCGCGCCGGCATGGAGGCCGTGCACCCGTCCCAGCGCCTGGCCGCGCGGTCGCTCGGCCTGTCGCATGCGCAGACGCTCCGGCTCGTCGTCCTGCCGCAGGGGCTGCGGAAGGTCACCCCGGCGCTCATGAACGACTTCGTGTCGATGCAGAAGGACGTCGGGCTCGTGTCGATCCTCGGCGCGGTGGACGCCGTGCGGGCCGCGAACATCGCGCAGGCCGAGTCGTACGACTTCACGCCGTACTTCGTCGCGGGGCTCCTGTTCGTGCTCATCAGCCTGCCCCTCATCCGGCTCACCGACGCGCTCGCGCTGCGCCAGCAGCGGCGGGAGCAGAGCGGTGGTGCGGTGTGACCGCGGACGCGACGAGCGCGCCGGACACCAGCCGCTCCTCCCGGCCCGGTCGGTCCGGTTCGCCGGCCGGTCGGGAGGCTCGGCACCCGTCCGCCACCGACGCGCCGGTCCTCGAGCTCCGCGGCCTCCGCAAGACCTTCGGGGACACGGCGGTCCTGCGCGGCATCGACCTGGCCGTCGACCGGCACGACGTCGTCGTGGTCATCGGCGCCTCGGGATCCGGTAAGTCGACCCTGCTGCGGACGGTGAACCTGCTCGAGCCGATCGACGACGGCCAGATCCTGCTGCAGGGGCAGGACATCTCCGATCCCCGTGTCGACGTCGACGCCACCCGCGGACGCATCGGTGTCGTGTTCCAGCAGTTCAACCTGTTCCCGCACATGACCGTGCTCGACAACGTCACGATCGCAGCCCGCCGTGTCCACCGGATCCCGCGCGCCGAGGCCGAGACGACCGCGCGCCGGCTGCTCGACCGCATCGGCCTCGGGGCGTTCGCGGGGGCGTACCCGGACCGGCTCTCGGGCGGACAGCAGCAGCGCGTCGCCATCGTGCGCGCGATCGCCACCGACCCCGAGCTGCTCCTGCTCGACGAGGTCACGAGCGCCCTCGACCCGCAGCTCGTCGGCGAGGTGCTCGACCTCGTGCGCGACCTGAAGCAGGGCGGCTCGACGATCCTCATGACGACGCACGAGATGTCGTTCGCCCGCCGGGTCGCCGACCGCGTGGTGTTCCTGCACGAGGGGGCCGTGGCCGAGCAGGGGTCGCCCGACGCCGTGCTCGGGGATCCGCAGCACCCCGCGCTCCGGGCGTTCCTGGCGCGCGTGCAGCGCTGACCCGGTGCGCGGGCCGCCGGATCCCCTCACACACCCCTCCGCGAGATCGCAGTCGTTGCCGTTCTGGAAGGGTCCGAAACGGCAACGACTGCGATCTCGCCGAAGTGGGGGGGGCGGCGGTCAGGCGGCCGGGGCCGGGGCCGGGGCCGGGGCCGCGTCCGGGAGGACCGCCTGCGTCGGGAGCGCCGACTCCGCCTCCGGGGTGAGCGCCCCGCGGCGGAGCACCCCGCTCGGCAGGAAGAGGGCCAGCACCGCCGCCAGGAGCACCACGCCGGCGCCCACGACCACGGCGGGCTGGGCGGCCGACACGTACCCCGTCGGAGTGAGGTGGCCGCCCGCGCCCGTGAACACCGCGGTGAGGACGGCGATCCCGAGCGCGATCCCGATCTCGCGGAGCGTCGAGTTCGTGCCGGACGCCTTGGCGTGGTCCTCCGGGGGCATGCTCGCCAGGACCGCCGTGGACAGCGGCGCGAACACCAGGCCCATGCCGACGCCCGCCAGCAGGAAGCCCGGCAACAGCACGCCGTATCCGACGTCCGCGGACATCGTCAGTGCGATCTCGAACAGGCCCGCCGACAGGAGCACGAGGCCGCCGACGATGAGCGCACGGGTCCCGACGCGCGGGGCGATGAATCCCGTGAGCGGTGCGATGACCATCGGCGCGAGGGTCCAGGGCATCGTGGCGACGCCAGCCTGCAGCGGGGTGTTCCCCTGCACGATCTGCAGGAACTGGATGAGGATGAACACCGCGCCGAACGTGCCGAAGCTGAATGCGGTCGCGACGGCGTTCGCGAGCGTGAAGCCCCGGTCCCGGAACAGTCGCAAGGGGAGGAGCGGTGCGCTCGTGCGGGCCTCCCGGACGATGAAGGCGGCGATGAGCGCGGCGCCGGCGACCAGGGCGCCGACGACCTGCCCACTGCCCCAGCCTGCGTCGTTGCCACGGACGACCCCGAACACGATGCCGAGCACGCCGAGCCCGGCGAGGAGCACACCGATGACGTCGGCGCGGAGTCTCGCGCCGAGTGCGTTCGGGAGCGCGGCGAGCGCGAGCGGGACGGCGATGACGCCGACCGGCACGTTGAGCCAGAAGATCGCCTGCCAGTTCCAGCCCTCGACGACGGCGCCGCCGATGAGCGGGCCGAGCGCGACGCCCAGGCCGGACACGCCGCCCCACACGCCGATCGCGAGGGAGCGTGCGCGGTCGGGCACACTGCCGACGAGCAGGGTGAGCGAGAGCGGCATGATCGCGGCAGCACCGGCGCCCTCGAGCGCTCGGGCGGCGATGAGCGCGGTGGGGTCCCCGCTCACGGCGCACAGCGCGGAGGCGACCGTGAAGATCGCGATGCCGACCACGAACACGTGTCGACGCCCGAAGCGGTCCCCGATGCCGACGGCGAGCAGCATGAGGGCGGCGAACGCCAGGGTGTAGGCGTTCGTGATCCACTGCAGGTCCTCGACCGAGGCGCCGAGGTCCTCGTGGATGACGGGAAGCGCGCTCGTCACCACGAGGTTGTCGAGCGTGGCCATGAACATCGGGAGCGAGGCGGCGAGGATCGCCAGCCAGACCGGGATGCGACGGGTGGGTGGAGCTGAAGCGGTCATCGTTGCCTCCGCGGATCGTGTGCCGGCCGGGAGGCCCGACAGCAGTTGTAATCGGATGATCACAAACCGTAGTAATCGGTTGATACCATGTCAAGCGTGAGTCCCGCATCGTCCCCGACCGCTGCTGCGTCCGCTGGATCCGCCGCATCCCCCGCGACCCGGATGCCCGCGGCGGAGCGTCGCGTCCTCATCCTCGACATCGCGCGCACCGTGTTCGGGCGACGCGGGTACCACGGCACGACGACCGACCAGATCGCCAGCGCCGCGGGCATCAGCCAGCCCTA
The DNA here is from genome assembly GCF_003234885.2 of Curtobacterium sp. MCBD17_003. NCBI lineage: Bacteria > Bacillati > Actinomycetota > Actinomycetes > Micrococcales > Microbacteriaceae > Curtobacterium > Curtobacterium sp. MCBD17_003. The sequence goes on along the minus strand of NZ_CP126275.1, from coordinate 2,905,993 downwards.
CGTCGTGCGGATGTTCGGTACGAAGGAGAAGCTGTTCCTCGAGGTCCTCGCCGACACGCTCGACACCCTCATGGCGGCGTTCCGAACCGCCCTCGACGGCGCGGTCGCCCGCGGCGAGGACGAGCACGGCACGGCACGGGCGGTGGGCAACGCGTACCTCGACCTCGCTGCCACGCGCGGGTTCCACACGCTGCTGCTCCAGGCGTTCGTGTCGGGCGCCGATCCCGCGATCGGCGCCGCGGCACGAGCCGGGTTCCTCGAGATCTACCGGTTCCTCGTGCACGACGCGGGGTTCACGCCCGAGCGCGTGCACGAGTTCCTCGGCAGCGGCATGCTGTTCAGCGTCCTGCTCGGGATCGAGATGCCCGGCCTGTACGACACGGACGACGACGCCGCGGCGCTCATGCACGCGAGCTTCGGTGACAAGTGCGCCGCCATCGTCGACTTCGCGCGCACGCACGCGGACTGACCCGGCCCCGGCCCGGCCGGCCCGGCCCGGCCCTCCTCCGCGAGATCGCAGTCGTTGCCGCTCTGACCAGACTCAGAGCGGCAACGACTGCGATCTCACCGGATGGCGGGGGCGGCCGGAGGGGTCAGGGGGTCAGGAGGACCTTGCCGATCGTGGCGCCCTCCGCGACCAGGCGGTGCGCGTCGGCGGCCTGCGCCATGGGCAGCACGGTGTCGACGACGGGCGCGACCCGACCACGCTCGACGAACGGCCAGACCTCGCGACGGACCGAGGCGACGATCTCGGCCTTCTCCTCGGCCGGACGAGCACGGAGCGTCGTCGCGGTGACACTGGCGCGCTTCCGCATGAGGAGCCCGAGGTCGAGCGGGGCGTCCGGGGCCGAGCCCGTGCTGCCGATGACGACGAGATGGCCGTTCACCGCGAGCGCTTCGAGGTTCCGCTGCAGGTAGGTCGGCCCCACGATGTCGAGCACGACGTCGACCCCGGCGCCGTCGGTCTGCTCCCGCACGACGGTGACGAAGTCCTCGTCGCGGTGGTTGATGACGACGTCGGCGCCGAACCGCCGGGCTGCCTCGAGCTTCGGCGTGCTGCCCGCGGTCGCGAACACCCGGGCGCCGAGGGCATGCGCCCACTGGATGGCGTGTGACCCCATGCCGCTGCCGCCGCCGTGCACGAGGAGCGACTGCCCCGGGCGCAGGCCCGCGATCATCCCGACGTTCGAGTACACCGTGCACGCGGCTTCGGGCAGACCCGCGGCCGCGACGAGGTCGAGGTCGTCGGGGACCGGGAGCACTTGCGCGGCGGGGACGGCCACGAGCTCGGCGTACCCACCGCCGCTCAGCAGCGCGCAGACCCGATCGCCCACGTGCCAGTCGCTGACGCCCTCGCCGACCGCGGCGATCGTGCCGGAGCACTCGAGCCCCAGGATCGGCGAGGCACCCTGCGGCACCGGGTAGTGCCCCCGCCGCTGGAGCAGATCCGCGTTGTTGATGCCGGCGGCGGCGACGGCGATCAGGACCTCACCCGGACCGGCGACGGCGTCGGGGGCGTCGGACCAGACGAGGACGGCCTCGTCGCCGGGAGCGTCGAACGTGATGGCGTGCATGCGGTCGACGCTACGCCGGGCTCCTCAGCCCTCCGTGCCGGTGTCGTCCCGGGGCGCGGCCACCCGTTTCGACTGGGTCGAGCCGCGCTGCCGGAGCCACACGGTGGCCACGATCATGACCGAGATCACCATGAACTCCGATTGCCAGTTCTGCATCGACTCGAACCAGAACTGGCTCGTGGCGAGGTAGCCCCACCCGGAGACGACGGCGCCGCCGTGCTCGCGTTGGTCCTCGTTGTAGGCCGCAGCGCCGCCGAGGACGTGCCCCACGACGCTGCCGACGAACAGCAGCGCGAAGAGGATGAGCAGCGAGTTCTCGTACAACACGAGTGCCAGGCCCCCGCGCCGGACCGGCCAGGGGACACGAGCGTCGTCCCGGTGCTCCCGCGGGTCGTCGTCCTGCTCGGCCGCTTCGTCCAGGGGCTTCGACTCGCTCGACCCCCACTGGAACAGGAACGACGTCAACACGACGTACGACCCCATCTGGAGGAACTCGCTCTCCCAGTTCTCGAACGTCGCCTCGACGAAGTCCCCGCTCCGCAGGAACGCGCCGAGGGACTCCGCCGCCCGGCCGTGCTCGAGTGCGTCGGCGTTCGCGACGTGCCAGCCGCTGAACACCATTCCCGCGAAGAAGACGAGGAACGCGATCAGGTTGACGAGCAGCAGCCCGTTCCGTCGCGCCCACGTCCACTCCTGCGGCCGGTCACGCAGGAAGGCGCTCATGTCGTCCGCCGGGTTCCCGCGTGCCGACCGCGGAGCACGATCACGCCGCGGGTGCCTGCGCGGCGTCGAGGCGCTCGATCTGCTCGGGCCGCAGCTTGACGTCGGCCGCCCGCACGGAATCGAGGATCGACTGCGGTCGTGACGCACCCGGGATCGGGATGACGACGTCGCTCTTCTGCAGCTCCCACGCCAGTGCGATCACCTGCGGGGAGACGTCGTGCTCGCGCGCGACGATCGAGAAGGCCTCGTGGATGGCCCCGAGGTCACCGGCCGACGTGATGCCGCCGAGCGGAGCCCACGGCAGGAACGTGATGCCGAGCTCGTCGCACAGGACGAGTTCGACCTCGCTCGTGCGGAACGCCGGCGAGTACTGGTTCTGCACGGACACGAGCCGCCCGTCGAGGATCTCGTTCGCCTGTCGGATCTGGTCGACGTCGGCGTTCGAGATGCCCGCCATGCGGATGACGCCCTCGTCGAGCAGGTCGGCCAGGGCACCGATCGAGTCGGCGTAGGGCACGGCCGGGTCGGGCCGGTGGAACTGGTAGAGGTCGATGGCCTCGACGCCGAGGCGCTTCGCCGATGCCTTGGCGGCCTCCTTGAGGTAGGCCGGGTCGCCGTTCTGGGTCCACCGCTCGTCCGGCCCGGGGCGCAGGTGTCCCCCCTTCGTGGCGATGACGACGTGCGACGTGTCCCCGCCGTACTCCGCGATGGCCTTGGCGATGAGCGATTCGTTGTGCCCGACCTCGTCGTGGCCGCCCAGGTGGTAGGCGTCCGCCGTGTCGATGAGGGTCACCCCGGCCTCGAGCGCGGCGTGGATGGTCGCGATCGCGCGGCGTTCGTCCGGTCGCCCCTCGATGGACATGGGCATGCCGCCCAGACCGATGGCGCTGACGTCGGTGTCTCCGATGGTCCGTTGTCTCATGGCTCCAGCATGCGCCGCCCGCACCGAGCCGGTTCCCCGCGAGGCATCCCTGTGGATGTCGACAGCTCTCCGGCCCCGGTGGAGGGATCAGCGGTCAGCGGGAACGCGGCCGGCGACGAGCAGACCTTCAGCGCCCCGCGGCGTACGCCTGCTCGCCCCGCGGGTTGGCGGCGGCCGACAGGACACCGGTCCGTGGGTCGCGGCCGACGCTCGAGAGGCGACCGAGGGTCCAACCGCCGGCGCGCGTGACGACGTGCCCCCGGGCCTCCAGGCCGGCGATGACGTCGTCCCCGATCCGGTCCTCGACGACGATCCCCGCCGGCTCCCACGTGCGCGGCCAGAACGACCCCGGGAACGAGGTCGTGTGCAGCGCCGGGGCGTCGATCGCCTGCTGCGGCGACCAGCCGCCGACGATCGTCCGGAGCAGGTAGAGCAGCTGCCACTGGTCCTGCTGGTCACCGCCGGGGGAGCCGAGGGCGACGACGGGCTCGCCGTCGCGGAGCACGAGCGTCGGGGTGAGCGTCGTGCGCGGACGCAGCCCGGGACGGAGCGTCGAGGCGCTGCCCTCCTCGAGCCAGGTCATCTGCAATCGGGTGCCGAGGCAGAAGCCGAGCTCGGGGATCGTCGGCGAGGACTGGAGCCATCCGCCGGACGGGGTGGCAGACACGATGTTGCCCCAGCGGTCGACGACGTCGATGTGGCACGTGTCGCCGCGCGTCTGGCCGTCGGGGCCGACGTGCGGTTCCGCGCCGGCGAACGAGTCGACGGTGGGTTCCCCGACGCCCTCGGGGCGCTCGTCGAGCGCCGGCGGCAGGTACTCGGTGCGGAGCGGGGGCATGGCGCCGGCCGGCACGCCGGCGTCGCCCGGGCGGATCTCGGCGGAGGCCCGGTCAGCGATGAGCGCGCGTCGCTCGGCTGCGTAGGCCGCGGACAGCAGCCGCTCGAGCGGCACGTCGTGGTCGCCGTAGTACGCCTCGCGGTCGGCGAGGGCGAGCTTCTGCGCCTCGACGATGGTGTGCGCGCCCTCGACCGTCGACGGGTCGAGCAGGGCGTCGTCGAGCGGTTCGAGGATGGCGAGGGTCTGCAGCAGTGCGGGCCCCTGCCCCCAGGCGCCGGTCTTCGCGATGGTGTGGCCGCGGAACTCGAGCGTCACCGCGGGCTCGTACGTGGCCCGGAACCCGGCCATGTCCGCAGCCGTGATGACGCCCGCGTGGTCGGTGCCCGACGAGTGCCGGTGCGGCGTCCGGACGAACCGCTCGACGGCCTCGGCGACGAACCCCGACGCCCAGGCGTCCCGGGCCGCGTCGATCCGTGCCGACCGGTCCGCCGAGCCCTCTCCGGCGGCGACGAGCCGCTCGAGCACGTCCGCGTACGCGGTGTTCCGGACGACCTCGCCGGCGACGGGGATCCGGCCCTCGGGCATCCAGCGCTCGGCGGAGGACGGCCAGTGCTCCGTGAACAGGTCGGCGACGCGGCCGATCGTGTCCGCGACGCGGGCGGCGACCGGGTGGCCGTCGCGCGCGTACCCGATGGCGTAGGCCAGGACGTCGGCGAGGTCCCACGTGCCGTGGTCCCGGAGGAGCAGCAGCCACGCGTCGACGGCGGCGGGCACGGCGGCCGCGAGGGCGCCCGACCCCGGCACGAGTTCCAGACCCTCGCCGCGGTAGTGCTCGACGGTCGCACCGGCGGGAGCCGGGCCCTGCCCCATGAGCACGACGGGGGTGGGGTCCGCCGCGGTGGCGAACACCGCGGTCATGTCGCCGCCCGGGCCGTTGAGGTGCGGCTCGACGACGTGGAGCACGAACGCCCCGGCGACGGCCGCGTCGAACGCGTTGCCCCCGCGCTCGAGTACCGACTGCGCCGAGGCCGTGGCCAGCCAGTGCGTCGAGGCGCTCATGCCGTGCGTGCCCTGCAGGTCGGGGCGGGTCATGGTCGTGGGTGGGGTCGTGTAGGTCACGAGGTCCTTCCTGGTCATGCGGGCCGCTCGGTCGGTTCGAACCGTGCCGCGTTCGTGTCGGCGACGATGCCGGTGTCCCCGCCCGAGCGCGCCTCGTGCAGCCGCGACCCCGTGCGTACTCCGTGCAGCTGGTGCGGACCGGGGCCGGAGCGGGCGGCGCCGTCCCCGGGGTTGACGAGGGCGCAGCGGGTCAGCGACAGACAGCCGCACCCGATGCAGCCGTCGAGGTCGTCGCGGAGGGCCTCGAGCTCGCGGATGCGGGTGTCGACCGCGTCGGCCCATCGTCGCGAGAGCGCCGTCCACTCCGCCGGGTTCGGGGCACGGTCCGCGGGCAGGGCGTCGAACGCCTCGCGGATCTCGGCGAGGGACAGACCGGCTCGCTGCCCGGCGGCGAGGACCGCGAGCCGACGGAGCGTGTGGCGCGGGAACAGTCGCTGGTTGCCGGCCGTCCGTTCCGCCGTCACGAGACCGCGTTCCTCGTAGTACCGGATGGCCGACGGGGCGATCCCCGACCGGCGCGACAGCTCGCCGATGGTCAACAGGTCGGTCGCGGTCGGCACGCGTTCATCGTCGCACCGATCCGGCCCCTCGCGGTCCTGGGGGTTGTCAGGTCCCGCTCCCGCCGGGCCACGGAGAGTCACCGGCAGGGGTCGTGCCGCCGAGGTCGCCGAGTGCCGACGCGGACAGGACCCCGCCGCCGACGACGCATCCGACGGCCACCACGAAGCCGATCGCGGCGATCCACCACGAGCTCCGCCGACGGATCCAGGCCCACACCGCCAGGACGAGCGCCGCAACCCCGACGACGAACGCACCGCCGGCCGCGAGCGCGCCGCCGCCGACGAGCGCTCCGGTCGAGCACCCGCTCGCGGGGTGGCATCGCGGTGCCGAGGCCAGGACCGCGACGAGCGCGATCACGGCGGTCACGATGGTCATGACGCCGGTCGCGGCCAGCAACAGGACCGTCACCACCCGGTCGGCGATGCGCCCGACCGGTGGGATGAGCGAGGTGCCGCCCTGCTCCCACGCGATCCGGGCCTCCCGTTCGGCCTGCGTCTCCATGTGCGGCCGGGAGGCCCGGCTGCCGTCCGGCGCGCCGCCGTCCGTCCCCCCGGTCATCGGGGTTCCACCCCGAAGGCCTGCGCCAGGCGTTCGATCTTCTGTGCGCGCCCGAGCCGGGGCAGGTCGCTGCCGTCCCGGACCACGCGGTCGCGCGCCTCGAAGTCGTCGAGGAAGTCGCGGGCCCAGGCGACGTCGGCCGGCGTGGGCGAGATGACCTCGTTGATCACGGGCAGCTGGTCGGTGTCGAGGCACAGCTTGCCGGTGAGGCCGAGCGCCACCGCGACCTGCGCCTGCTCCCGGAGGATCGGGTGACTCGTGCCGACCGTCGGGCCGTCGATGGGGCCGGGCAGGTCCCCGACGCGTGACGCGACCACGAGCCGGGATCGCGGGTAGGCCATGGCCAGGGTGTCGGCGGAGGTACCGGTGTCGCGGCGGTAGTCACCGCTCCCGAACGCCAGGCGGAACGCGCCCTTCGCGCGGGCGATCGCCGTGGACTCCTCGATCCCGAGGGCCGACTCGACGAGCGCGACCACGGGGTGGGTGCCCCCGAGGCGGTGCCAGGTGTCGGTGACCTGTTCCGCGGCCTCCGTCTTGGCGAGGACCACGCCCCGCAGTCCGGGCAGGCCGCGGAGCGCCTCGACGTCGTCCGCCCAGAACGGCGTCGTGACGTCGTTGATGCGCACCCATGCCGATCCGCCGCCCGCGAGCCACGCGGCGACGGTGGCGCGGGCCTCCGGCTTGCGCTTCGGGTCGACCGCGTCCTCGATGTCGAGCACGACCTGGTCGGCCCGGGACCGCGCGGCGCGGTCGAAGCCGTGCTCGGCGGTCGCGGCGACCAGGAGCCAGGACCGGCTGATCTCGGCCGGGACGGCACGGCGTTCGGAGGTGGAGGTGCGCGGACGGTCGTCGATGGCCATGCGTCGTTGGTACCACACCCACCCCCGCGCGCCAGGGGCCGCGGGGGCTGCTGTGGAGGGTCGCGTGATCACGCTCGGATGTGTCGAAATCGGCGTTCATTGACGGTCGGGGCTCGGCGGGCCGCCTACAGTATCGGTGTGTGGCGTGTCGACAGGACTGCAGAGCGCGAGGACGACGTGGATGACGACGTCCGCGCCGATGACCTGCGCGCGCCCGAGCAGGTGACGAGCCCACAGCAGCTGAGCCTCGGGGACCCGCGACTCACGGCGGGGAACGCGGCCGAGCCCGTGTGGGACGCCTGGCGCGAGCAGCTCTCCGGTGTCGGTGGCACGTCCCCCCTCATCCACTTCTCGGATCACCCCCGGGCTCGCATCGAGCTCAGCACGACCCACCCGGGTGGTCTGGCACAGTTCATCACCGGCAAGACGACCCTGCTGTCGAGCCTCATCCGCGACGAGGTCGCGTTCCGCGCCGCCCGCATCGCCGCCGGGTTCGTCGAGGAGAAGGGCACCGAGCTCGCCACGGTGCGCGGGATCGACGCGGTCGAGCTCGGCATCGGCATGGTGGACTGGCGGCACGCCGACGTCGACCACCGCGGGCCGGTCCTCCTCCGGCCGCTCGCCATCCGCCGCCACGGGCGTGACTTCGAGGTCCGACTGCTCGGCCAGCCCGTCCTCAACCCGGCGCTCGCCGACGCCCTGCGCGACCAGTTCGGGATCGTGCTCGACGCCGAGGCCTTCGTCGCGCTCGCCCAGCAGGACGGCTCGTTCACGCCGAACCCGGTCATCGACCGCCTCCGCGGCCTCACCGCGCACCTGCCGCACTTCAGCGTGCACCCGCGCCTCGTCGTGTCGACGTTCGCCGAGGTCGCGTCGAGCATGGTCGAGGACACCCGCGACCTCTCGCACCCGGTGCTCGACGCCCTCGCCGGCAACCCGAGCGCCAAGTGGCAGGTCGAGCAGTCCTACCGGCCGGTCGAGCAGACGCCGTCCGACGAGCGCAGCCCCGAGACCGACACGCTCCTGCTCGACGCCGACGACGAGCAGGAGAACGTGATCGCGCAGATCACGGCGGGCAACTCCATCGTGGTCAAGACCCTGCCCGGCACGGGTGGCACCCAGACGATCGTCAACGCCCTCGGTGGCCTCGTCGCCGCGAACAAGCGCGTGCTCGTCGTCAGCCCGCGGCGCGCGACCCTGCGCGGCATCGCCAGCCGGTTCGTCGAGGTCCAGCTGCCCGGCGTCGCCGTCACCCCCGCGACCCTCCGGCGCGACCTCATCCGCGCGATCGGCCGCAACGAGAAGTCGACGAAGCCGAACCTCCGCGAGGTCGACGACGCGCTCGTCCGGCTCCGCAAGGTCCTGCTCGACTACCGCGGCGCACTCGGCCGCGTCGACCCGGCGTTCGGTGTCTCCGTGCTCGACTGTCTGGTCGAGCTGTCCCGCCTGTCGCTCCTCCCGGTCCCGCCCGCCACGACCGCGCGCCTGTCGCGGTCGTCCGTGGAGGCCATGGTCGACGGTCGCGCCCGCGTCGCCGAGACGATGGTGAGTGCCGCGAACCTCGGCGAGTTCAAGTACGGGCCGGACGACTCGCCCTGGTACGGCGCCCGGTTCGCGTCCAGCGCCGCCGCGCACAAGGCGCACCAGACCGCGCAGGGCCTGCACGCCACCGAGCTGCCGACGCTGCTGCAGCGCGCGAACGACCTCATCGGCTCGACCCACATGCGGCCGTTCACGACGATCGGTGAACTCGGCGTGTACCTGCGGCTCCTCACCGAGATCCGCGACACCCTCGACCGCTTCCTGCCTGTCGTGTTCGATCGCTCCGTGTCCGAGCTCGTCGCGGCGACGGCCCCGCGGGGCGAGGGTGCCCCGATGTCGGCGACGAACCGCCGTCGCCTCAAGAAGCTCGCCCGCGAGTACGTCCGTCCGGGCGTGCACGTGTCCGACCTGCACGAGGCCCTGACGCGGGTCCAGCAGCAGCGGGTCCTGTGGCAGCGGTACGTGGCGGCCGGCGTCGCCCCGGAGATCCCCACCGGCATCGCCGACGTCCAGGTGCTCTACTCGAACGTCGCCGAGGACCTCGCGCGTCTCGACGAGCCGCTCGGCAACACGTCCCGTGAGCGGCAGCTCGCCAACCTGCCGATCGACCAGCTCGTCGCGGACATCGGCGAGCTCGCGGCCGAGAGCGACGTCCTGCACAACCTGCAGGAGCGCACCGAGCTCATGACGACCCTGCGCGACCTGCAGCTCGAGCCGCTCATCACCGACCTGGCGAACCGCCACGTGCCCGAGTCCCAGGTGCCGGCCGAGCTCGAGCTCGCGTGGTGGCAGTCCTGCCTCGAGATGCTGCTCGAGGGCGACCGCGCCCTGCTCGGGGCGAACACCGACATGCTCGACCGCGTCGAGGCGGACTTCCGGCTCGTCGACGACGCCCACGCCGCCGGGGTGTCCCAGGGCCTGGCGTGGCAGCTCGCCGAGAACTGGAAGGTCGGCCTGGTCGACTGGCCGGACGAGGCCGCGCAGCTCAAGGCGCAGCTCCGGCAGCCCGCGATCACGTCGCGACTGCTGCAGGACTCCGCACCGCACCTGTCCCGCGCCATCGCGCCCGTGTGGCTCGCGTCGCCGTACGAGGTCCCGCAGATCGCCGACACGATGCCGTTCGACACCGTGATCCTCGTCGACGCCGGTGCCGTGACGATCGCCGAGACCGTCGGGGCGATCCGCCGCGCCAAGCAGACCGTGGTCTTCGGCGACCCGGTCACCCAGACGCCGTCCCCGTTCCGCATCGCGGTCGACCCGGACCACCGGGCGCTCCGCGTCGACGAGCAGACGCTCGACTCGCTGCACGCCGACTCCGCGCTGGCGAAGCTCTCGACGCTCCTGCCGACCCTGTCGCTCACCCGCTCGTACCGCGCCGGCGGCGAGGACCTCGCGGAGCTCGTGAACCGGCGCTTCTACGGGGGCCGCATCGAGTCCCTGCCGTGGGCGGGTTCGTTCCTCGGCCACGGCTCGATCGCGATCGACTACGTCGCCGAGGGCAAGGCCGTGCCGGACCCCGAGTCCGGCGCCGTCGAGAGCGTCGACGCCGAGGTCGACCGTGTCGTGCGGCTCGTCCTCGACCACGCCAAGAACCGGCCGACCGAGTCGCTCATGGTCATCACCGCGTCCGCCAAGCACGCCGTTCGTGTCGAGCAGGCCGTCCTCGCCGCCGTGCAGGGCCACAAGGACCTCACCGAGTTCGTGATCGGCGACCGCCCCGAGCCGTTCATGGTGGTGACGCTCGAGCAGTCCGTCGCCCAGAGCCGCGACCGCGTCGTGTTCTCGATCGGCTACGGCCGCACGCCCCACGGCCGCGTCCTCCGCGACTTCGGTCCGCTCGGCAAGCCCGGCGGCGAACGCCTGCTCGCCGTCGCGATGACCCGCGCCCGCCGGTCGATGATCATCGTCACGTGCTTCCAGCCGTCCGACATCGAGGCCGAGCGCATGGGTCACGGCACCGTCGCGCTCGCCGAGATCCTCGCGGAGGTCCGGGCCCGCACGAGCATGGAGTACGTGCCCGACGACAGCGACCCGCTGCTCGTCGACCTCGCCCGCCGGCTCGAGATGCGCGGCATCCCCGTGGCGCTCGGACACCGCGGCAAGCTCGGCCTCGTCGCCGCGCACGGCGGGGTCTGCGTGACGATCGAGACCGACGCGTCGCTCGCCAAGGGCTCCCTGCGCGAGTCGCTGCGCCTCCGGCCCGAGGTGCTCCGACGGCTCGGCTGGCACTACGTGCGCGTCCACGCCTTCCAGCTCTTCTCCGACCCGGACCGCGTCGCCACGACGGTCGCGCAAGTGCTCGGCGTCGACCGTGGTGCGACGCAGGAGATCGCGATCCCGCCGGTCCCGGCCCGGCAGTGACCGCGGGCTGGCCAGCGACCGCCGGCTGGTCCCGATGACCGGGAGGCGCGCCTCCCGACCGGCCGGACCGGTCACCCCAGGGACGGAACAGCTCCGCGGGAGCTGGGCGGCCCACGCTGACGTCCGTTCCGCCACGGGGGCGGAGGCCGTCGCCGCTGGCCCCGCGGGCGACCCGTCCGCCGTTGGTCCCGCGGGCGACCCGTCCGCCGTTGGTCCCGCGGGCGACCCGTCCGCCGGGCGGACGACGGGCGCACAGGACCGCACGTCTGACGGCGCCACGGCCGCTCATGACCGACGGCCGGGAGGCCCCACTCGCCGCCGCCGGGTCACGACCGCTCCGGCGCCGGGAACGGACCCGAACCCCGCGCCCGAGCCGGAGCGGCACGGCGCGGGGGAGAACGACGCGCGGCTGCTGGGCGATCGGCCGCCGCACTGGGGCTGAGGCGGCCCTCCCGCCTCCCGTGAGCCCTGCCGCCTCCCGGCTCCGCCCTCGCACGCCCGCCGTCGGACCGGGACGACGTTCAACGCGTCGCCCGACAACGGTCGTGTCGGCGGCGGAAGTCGGGGGATGGAACTGTGCGGCTCAGGTATCCAGGGGTGACGCGTCGATCGGGAAAGGGTGGCAGCGCTCGGCAGCGCGAGGAGACTGCCGTCCGCGCGGTGCCGACCTCAGCGAGCGGGGACGGCGTCGCCGCGGCGCTTCCGCACCATGGCAGCGGCGTACTGGGCGCCGGCGAGCACGTGCCCGACCGTGCCGAGGACGATGCACACGAGGGCGACGACGCGCACCCACGTGAGGTGTTCGGCGACCGACGTCGACGAGAACAGCAGCACGGGCAGCCCGACGAACAGCAGCGCCGAGCGGATCTTGCCCGTCCAGGTCACGTCGAGGTCTGGCGACCCGCGGAACAACGCGCTCGACATCGCGACGAGCACCAGGTCCACGACCACCACCACGGCGACGACGACCCACGGCAGGAGCCCGACGAGGACCAGCGACAAGACGATCGCGACGATCGACAAGCGGTCCGCCACGGGATCCAGCGCCTTGCCGAGTGCGGACTCCTGGTGGAATCGGCGGGCGATGAAGCCGTCCGCCCAGTCGGTGACCCCGAGTCCGACCAGCGACACGAGGCCCCACCCGGGGTGTCCCGCGACGACCAGTCCGACGTACACGGGGATGAGGACGAACCGGACGAGCGTCAGCAGGTTCGGCCAGGTCTGCCAGTCCGGACGGGCTCGCCTCCCACTGGTGTCCGCCATGGCGTCGGGCCTCTCGTTCGCCGTCGTGGCGAACCCGCCGGTCGCCCATCCACTCAGGATAGCGGCGGTGCCTCCGGCACCTGGGTGGCGAGCGATCGGCCGGGTCTCAGAGCTTCGTCGTGCCGCTGATGCCCGGTCCCGTCGGCGCGTCGGTGGGGGCGACGTGCGCGCCCGCGGCCTGACCGGTGATCCCCTGCTGCTGTCGGAGCAGGTCGCGGATCTCGAGGAGGACCTCGACGTCGGTCGGCGGGACGTCCGCCGGCGGCTGCTCGACGTCGTTCTCGACGCGCTTGAACGCGAGCTTCCTCAGGCGGTTGACCGGCAGCACGAGCGCGAAGTAGACGACCGCGGCCACGATGACGAACTGGATCACGGCGCCGAGCACGGAACCGAAGTGGAGCTCGGCGTGCGCCCCGCCGACTCCGGGGATCGTGAGGACCCAGGTGTGCTCGAGGCTCGACGCGTTGAACAGCGCCCCGACCGCCGGGTTGATCACCGCCGTGACGATCGTGTTGACGATCGCGGTGAACGCGGCGCCGATGACGACGGCGACTGCGAGGTCGATGACGTTGCCGCGGAGCAGGAACTCCCTGAAGCCCTTCACGGGACCCCCTCGTGTCCAGGTGTCGGCCCGCGCCACGGGGACCGGCCGGGCGTCCAGTCGACCGGCACGGATCACGCTACCGACGGAGCACGACTCAGGCCGCGCTGGAGCTCCCGGATGAGGACGACGACGGCGAGGACGAGCCTGTGGAGGACGAACCGGATGAACTCGACGAGGTCGAACCGGATGAACTCGACGAGTTCGAACTCGACGACGACGACTCGCTCGGCGTCGATCCGCCACCGGACTCGGACTTCGTCCCCGATGCCCCGGACGGCGACCGGGAGTCCGTGCGGTAGAAGCCGGACCCGTTGAACGTCACTCCGACGGGGCTGAACACCTTGCGGAGCACGCCGCCGCAGGTCGGGCACTCGGTCAGGGCCGCGTCCGAGAAGGACTGCTTGACGTCGAAGGCGGTACCGCACTCGGTGCAGCGGTAGGAGTAGGTGGGCACGTCAGCTCCGGAAGGTGAGGATGCGCGATGGGGTGATGATGCCGTCGACGGGCTGGTCGTGGCGCTCGCGAGGGACCTCGTCCACGTACTCCGCGTCGAACACCACAGCATAGACGGGCGGACGCTTGGCCATGGATCCGAGGGTCTTGTCGTAGTAGCCGCGCCCCCAGCCCATCCGCATGCCGGCTCGGTCCACGGCGGCCGCGGGCGCGAGGATGACGTCGACGTCGTTGATCGCGATCGGCGAGAGCACCTCGCCGACGACCTCGGGGACGCCCGCCAGACCCTGGTGCTCGGTCTCGCCGTCCCCCACGGCCCAGTCCAGCAGGCCGTCGTCCCGGGCGATCGGGAACAGCGTGCGGATGCCCGCATCGAACGCCCAGTTGAGGAACGGGCGGACGTTGGGCTCGTCGGACGACGGGAGGTAGGCCGACAGCGAGGAGATCGCCCGCTCCTCCACGAAGCGCTGGAGCGTGGCGGTGAGGTCCGTGGTGAACGCGCTCCGCTCCGACGCGGTGTGCATGCGGCGACGTTGCCGCAGCTCGGCACGGAGGGCTCGTTTGGCGTTCCCGATGTCGCTCTCGGCGCTCATGGCCACGAGCTTAACGGCTCGTCCCCGCGTGGCCATGTGTCCTCCACACGGTCCCCCATCCGTTAACGCCCGCGTCGTGGGGGCAGCGGATACGCTCGTCGCCATGGGTTTCCAGATTTCCAAAGCAGTGATCCCGGCCGCAGGGCTGGGGACGCGGTTCCTCCCCGCGACCAAGGCGATGCCGAAGGAGATGCTCCCGGTCGTCGACAAGCCCGCGATCCAGTACGTGGTCGAGGAAGCCGTCGACGCGGGCCTCCATGACGTCCTCATGATCACCGGTCGCAACAAGAACGCGCTCGAGAACCACTTCGACCACGTGTCGGAGCTCGAGGAGACCCTCCGCAAGAAGGGCGACCACGACAAGCTCGCCAAGGTGAACCAGTCGACGGACCTCGCCGACATGCACTACGTGCGCCAGGGCGACCCGCTGGGCCTCGGCCACGCCGTGCTCCGCGCCAAGATGCACGTCGGCCGCGAGCCGTTCGCCGTGCTCCTCGGCGACGACATCATCGACGCTCGTGATCCGCTGCTCAAGCGCATGATCGAGGTGCAGGACGAGAAGAACGCGACCGTCGTCGCCCTGCTCGAGGTCCCGGCGTCCCAGACACACATGTACGGCATCGCGACCGTCGAGGAGACCGACGAGGACGACGTCGTCAAGATCACCGGTCTCGTCGAGAAGCCCGCCCAGGGGGAGGCCCCCTCCAACCTCGCGATCATCGGTCGCTACGTGATCCGCCCCGAGGTGTTCGACGTCCTCGAGAAGCAGGAGCCGGGCAAGGGCGGCGAGATCCAGCTCACGGACGCGCTCATGAAGATGGCCGGCGCCGAGGAGTGGACGGGTGGCGTGTACGGCGTCGTGTTCCGTGGACGCCGGTACGACACGGGTGACAAACTCGACTACATCAAGGCGATCGTCCAGCTCGCCTCCGACCGCGACGACCTCGGCCCCGAGCTCAAGGAATGGCTCAAGGAGTTCAACGCGGGCGAGTAGCCGTCCCGTCCGGGACACCCGAACCAGGAACGCGATCCCCCGATGACGACCATCCCCACCCTGACGCACGGTCGGATCACCATCCGCCCGCTGCGCCTCCGTGACACCCGTGACCTCGACATGGCCCTGTCGATGAACCGGAGCTGGTTGCGGACCTGGGAGGCCACGAACCCGTCGGGACTCGTGTCGGCGGACGTCCGGGGGAGCATCCGGGCCCTGCAGGCGAACGCGCGTGCAGGGCTCGGCCTGCCCTTCGCCATGGAGCTCGACGGCCGGTTCGTCGGACAGCTCAACGTGTCGGGCATCAGCTACGGCTCGCTCGCCAGTGCGTCGATCGGTTACTGGGTGGTCGAGAGCGCCGCGGGGCACAACGTGACCCCGACCGCCGTCGCGCTCGCGACCGACCACTGCTTCCGTTCCGTCGGGATCCACCGGGTGGAGATCTGCATCCGTCCGGAGAACGCGCCCTCGCTCCGGGTGGTCGAGAAGCTCGGGTTCCGGTACGAGGGCCTGCGACGCCGGTACATCCACATCAACGGTGACTGGCGCGACCACTTCTGCTTCGCGCTCGTGGCCGAGGAGGTCCGCGAGGGCGTCCTCGACCGCTGGGTGCGCGGCGCCGTGCCCGCAGGCCAGGGCAGCGTGCCCGACCAGGCCCGTGAGGAGGCCGCGATGCCGATCGCGACCTCGCGCCGCGGCTGAACTCGTCCTCCACAACCCGAATCCGGCGCGACTCGCTCAACACGCGACGCGCAATGACCGATCGGCGCGCGGCCCGCCCATACCGTGTTCCCCGTGAGCATCGGGTCCTGGAGCGGAGGCATCGTCCTCCTCATCGCGGCGGTGCTGTGGCTCGTCTACCTCATGCCCTCGTGGCACGCGCGTCGGCAGTACCTCGCCACGGAGCGCAACGCGGTGCGTCTGCAGCAGACGCTCCGGGTCCTCGCACAGACCGCCGAACTCCCGGACGAGGTCCGCATCGAGATGAACGCCCGATCCCTGGCGGAGGCCCAGCGTGTGGCCGCGAGCGAAGAAGCCCGCCGCCGCGCCATCGTCCGAGCACACGAGGCCGCACGCCAGCGTGAGATCACGCGACGCCTGGCGGAGCAGGAGCCCGAGCTCGAGCGGGTCGCCGCGTCGCCGGCGCTCACCGCCCGCCGCATGCGTCGTTCTCGACTGGGGGCGACGCTCATCGGCTTCGTCGGGCTCGTGGTCACCGTGGTGACGCTCGTCGCCGCACCGGCGATGTGGCTCATGGCGCTCGCCGCCGCGCTCGTGGTCGTGGGGGCGGTGGCGGTCCTCGCGCAGCTCGCCGCCGTCGGCCGTGCCCGGATGCGCCGTGCCGCCGGTGTCGCCGCGGCGACCCGGGCACCCGCACCGCGAGCCCGGTCCGCACGGGCACGGAACGCCGCTCCGATCGACACCGCCGTTGGCACAGCGGAGACCGCACCGGCCGCCGAGGACCGGAGCTGGACGCCCGTGGAGATCCCCAAGCCGCTCTACGTGTCGCGACCGGACGTGGAGCGCGCCCGTGCGGAAGCCCGCCAGGCGGCCGAGGAGTCGTCGGCGGCGCTCGCCGCACGCCTCCGCGAGCGCGTCGCCGAGGCCGCTGCGGCCGCGGACGCGGAAGCAGCGCGACGCCGAGCAGAGGCAGCTGCGGTGGCCGCGGGCACGACCGACCCCGACCTCGCTCGGGTCACGCCGATCCGATCCGATGTCGAGGCCGCTGCGGCCGCGCTCGCCGAGCACGACCAGGCGACGCCGACAACGACCCTGGCCGAGCGGATGGGGCTGCGCGCTCCCGCCGCGGACGGGGCCGCTGGTGGACCACAGCCGGGAGGCTCGACCACCGCCACCCGGACCGCGGACGACCGGCGGCCGGAACCGGCTGCACCGTCGGCACCGCCGAGCAAGTACGCGGGTATGGGGATCATCGACGAGGACTCGTGGGAGCGCACGGACCTCGACGCGGTCCTCCGCCGCCGCCGCGCGGTCTGAATGCGGTCGCCCGGCCGGACCGATGTCGTGCCGGGCTCGATTTCGGATCGAGCCTGCTGCGGTGCTAGTCTTGCTGGGCACTCGGGGCTATGGCGCAGTTGGTAGCGCGTCTCGTTCGCAATGAGAAGGTCAGGGGTTCGAATCCCCTTAGCTCCACCGAGAACCGCACGGCGAGAGGCCCGGGTCCACCAGGATCCGGGCCTCTCGCCGTCTCGGCGGGTGGTCGTTCTGCACCTGTCGTCTCGGCATGCTCGTTCTGCGCTGCGGGCGATGGTGGTGGTGCGCAGCGGCCTCTGGCACCATGGGCGCACCGCGACGGGGCGCACGCCGCTCCACAGCCAGCACGCGAGGAGCGACGATGCCCACCGCACTCAACCCCTACATCGGTTTCCGTGACGAGGCCCGCCAGGCGATGGAGTTCTACCGCGACGTCTTCGGCGGCGACTTGACGCTGTCGACGTTCGGCGAGATGCACGCGAGTGAGGACCTGACCGAGCAGGACAAGGTGATGCACAGCGTCCTGGTGACCCCGCACGGCCTCCTGCTCATGGCCTCGGACACGCCGAACGGCATGGAGGCCCCGACAGGGTCCCGCATCAGCATCTCGTTGAGCGGCGACGACGGGCAGGAGCTCCACGGCTACTGGGACGGTCTGGCCGACGGGGCGACGATCATCGCGCCGTTGACCGCCGCGCCGTGGGGTGACGAGTTCGGGATGCTGACCGACCGCTTCGGCGTCACCTGGCTGGTGAACGTCACCGGTTCGCGGTCCTGAGCGGCGCCGGTCGTCTCGGGGTTCCAGATCTCGGGAACGGTGGGCCACCGGCGCATCCTCGGACGTATCGCTTACCCTGTCCGGACGATGACTGCTCCCGCCGCGCTCACCCGACGTTCCCTGTTCTCGCTGGCGGGTGTCGCCGGTGTCGGCCTGGCGCTCGCGGCGTGCACGGCGGACGATCGGTCCTCGGGGTCCGCGACGCACGGACCCACGACGGGCAGCGCGTCGACGGGCGCGGCGCACCCGGTCGCACGTGCGCTGTCGCCGGCGCAGGTGCCCTTGGCCGGCGGGGTCACCGTCACCGTCACGGGGTCCGGCCTGGCGCGGGTCGCGGGCGTGACGGTCGGCGGGCTCGCGGCACGGGACGTCCACGCGACGGGTGAGCGGGTGACCTTCACGGCTCCGCACCAGGCCTCGTACGCCCCGGGACACGCGGAGGTGGCGCTGTTCACTCGTGCGGTGGAGCCGGTGCCGTCGGCGAACGTGACGACGTCGGACGGCAACGGCAGCACGAGCAACGACGGCGTGAGCGGGGACACCGCCACGAGCGGCGCGACCTCGACCCCGACGCCCACCGCAGCCACCGCGGGAACGCCCGTCGCCACGACGACGCTGACGTACGCCGCGCTGACCGCCGTCGACCGTCAGCTCCAGTACGCGATGGCGCACTGGTCGAACTACAACCTGGCGGAGTACGGCAACATGAACGCGATCGGCGGCGACTGCGCGAACTTCGTCAGCCAGACGCTCGTCGCCCGCGGGTGGCAGCAGCGCGACGACTGGTACAACCACGACGCCGGGGCCGTGCACTCCGCCACCTGGACCTACTGCCCGTCGCTCGACCTGTGGTTGCAGACGAACGCCGCCGCCTTCGGGCTCACGCGGCGCACGCTGGACGAGCGCGCGAAGGTCGGGGTCGGTGACATCGTCATGTGGGACTGGAACGGCAACGGGTCACCGGACCACACGACGATCGTGTCCGAGGTGTTCCCGAAGCCCGACGGCACGGTGCTCATCAAGTCGGCGAGCCACAACGAGGACGGCCCCTACCGCGACCTCGACGAGATGCTCACCGTGCAGCACCCCGGTGGCACGGCCTGGTTCCACACCTTCGACGCGTAGGGGAACGCTGGCCGCCGAAGCGGGTCGGCGCATCGGCACAGGGCGGCGAACGCGCCGCACCACAACGGGGAGCCGGATCAGGGGAACCCGATGTACCAGATGAGCACGATCGCGATCGCCTGCAGCACCACGCCGACGACGGCGAGCACGACGGTGCGCCGCCGCGTCCGCACGAACAGGTCGGTCCCGAGCACGGGCGCGGCGGGCATGAGCAGCCGCACGAGGCTCTGCTGTGGCAGGAACACCGCGACGAGGTAGACCCCGTACGCGGCCACGAACCCGACCACCTCGGGCCCGAGCGCGCGCGTGCTCCGCCGGACGAGCAGCCACACCGCGGCGGCGATCACGGCGATCACCAGGACGAACCCGCCGTTCCCGAGCCACCGCCCGGCGAGCATGAACCACGGGGTCATCGGCACGAAGTGGACGTGGCCGACGTACCCGGTCCACCAGGCGAGCTCGCTGTCGAGGTAGGTGTCCGGCCGCCCGGTGACCGCGCTCGCGATGAACGGCCAGGCCAGACCGGCCACCGCGACCACGATCCCGGTGACGGCGAGGCCGAGGCGCGTGGTCCAGGGGACGCGGTGGATCCACCGTCGGGCGGGCAGGCCCCGGGTGCGCGATCGACCGGCCCGGACCTCGATGGCGACGAGGTGCACGGCGACCGCGACGGACAGCGCGAGGGCGCCCGGACGGGTGAACGCGGCGACCACGCCCAGGGCGGCCACGAGCGGGTACCGGCGTTGCACGAGTGCGAGCAACGCGCCCGCGACGAGCAGCAGGGACAGCGCCTCGGCGTAGGGCACCTGCAGCAGGAACCCGAGCGGCCCGAACACGAACAGGGCCGTGGCGCGCCGGGCCCGTCGGGACCCGGCGACGGCGCGGACGAGCCGGTAGAGCACGACCGTGCCGCCGGCGCCGCTGAACAGGGAGACGACGACGCCCGCACCCCAGAAGGACAGCCCGGTGACGGTCATGACGACACGGACGACGGCGGGGAACACCGGGAGGAACGCCCACGCGTTCGGCTCGACGTGCCCGTGGTGGTCCAGGGGGACGGACCGCGGGTACCCGTGCACCGCGACGGTCTGGTACCACCACGCGTCCCAGGAGCCGGAGAACGCCAGCAGACCGTGGGCGCCGCCGTGGCCCTCCGGCTCGTGTCCGGCGGCGGCCCCGACGAGCAGCACGCCGACGAGCAGCACGGTGCTCACCGCACGGGAGCCGACCCACAGCAGGAGCGGGGCGGTCCACCCGCTGTGCCGTCCCTCCAGGGCGATCCGGATCAGGCGGGCGAGCCGCCTGATCCGGAGCAGGCGGGCGAGCCGCCGCGGCCGGGAGGCCCCGCCCACGCCGTGGACGGCCGTGCTGACGGGCGTCGGCAGAGCTGGCACGACCTCGATGATCGCAGAGGCGCGACGGGCGCGCGCGCTCCGACGGGAGGTCACTCGATGGCGGCCTCGCGGGTGAGGACCATGACGTCCATGCGTCCGGTCTGCACGACCTCGCCGTGCTGGTTCCGGAGGGTCACGGTGCGCTCGACGATGCCGGTGCGGCCGGAGCTCGTGCGACGGGTGGACAGGATCTCGACCGTGCAGGTGAGCGTGTCACCGATGAACACGGGCGCGGTGAACCGCCAGCCGTCGATGCCGAGGAGCGCGACGGCGGAGCCCTCGAACACGCCGGTGCGGGCGATCAGCCCCAGGCACAGGGACGCGCCGAGCATGCCGTGGACGATGCGCTGGCCGTACCGCGTCTGCTTCGCGAACTCGACATCGGTGTGCACCTGGTTGTTGTCGTTCGTCCACGACGCGAACGACACGACGTCCGCCTCGGTGATCGTGCGACCCGGGGTCACGAAGGTCTGTCCGGCGGCGAGGTCCTCGAGGTAGTGCGGCACGGGGCCAGTGTCCCACGCGGGCTCCGACCTGCCGCGCTGCCCGCGTCCCGGGCCAGCCGGAGCCGACCACGGCCTCCCGGCGCGGACCAGGGAACCGCGCCGGTCCGTCCGGCGTACGCTCCGGCGCATGAGCGACGCAGCCCCGACCACCGCCGCGACGGACCCGACATCGACCTCGGAGCCGCGCGACGACCGCCGGGTCGACGCCCTGACCCACGAGGTCGTGGCCGCCTGGATGGCGGGGCAGCGCTGGTACGCCGCGAAGGGCCTCGACCCCGCGCTCCGGCTCATCGCCGCCCTCGAGGGGGAGGTCGACGGCGTCCGGGTCAGCACGCAGCTCGTCATCGACGACGCCCCGAGCACGCCCGTGCTCTACCAGGTGCCGCTCACCGTGCGGACCGAGCCGGTCGACGCGCTCGACGAGGTCCTCATCGCCACGGACGGCGAACGGTGGCTCTACGACGGGCCGCACGACGCCGCGTACGCACGGTGGCTGCTCGGGACGATCGACGGCGGCGCGACCGTGCAGGCCGACGGCGCCAGCGTGGAGGGGCAGCACCTCGCCGACATCGGCGCCGTGACCGCCGTCCGGGTGCTCCGCGGCGAACAGTCGAACACGTCCGTGATCTGCGACGTCGACGGTGGCGGCGGGCAGGTCATCGTCAAGGTGTTCCGGGTCCTGCACCACGGCGACAACCCGGACGTGACCTCCCAGGCCGCGCTCTCGGCAGGTGGCTCGACGCGCGTGCCGAGGTCGTTCGGGGCGCTCCGGGGCACCTGGCCGGACGTCGGGCGGGACGAGGGCACGGCGACGGGGCACCTCGCGTTCGCGCAGGAGTTCCTGCCGGGGCTCGAGGACGCCTGGCGCGTGGCGCTGCAGGCCGCGCAGGACGGCGTGGACTTCACCGAGCAGGCCCACGGTCTCGGGCAGGCGACGGCCGAGGTGCACGCGGTGCTCGCCGAGCAGCTCCCGACGGTCGCGGCCGGCGCCGACGAGATCGCCTCGGCGGTCGGGTCGATGCGGCAGCGGCTCGAGGTCGCCTCGGACGAGGTGCCCGCCGTCGCCGAGCACGCCGACGCGATCCGCAGGATCTACGACGCCGCCGAGGGTCTCGAATGGCCCCGGCTCCAGCGCATCCACGGCGACCTCCACCTGGGGCAGGCGGTCTCGTCGCCCGACCGCGGCTGGGTGCTCCTCGACTTCGAGGGCGAGCCGCTCCGGCCGATGCCCGAGCGGTCACGCCCCGACGTCACACTGCGGGACGTCGCGGGCATGCTCCGCTCGTTCGACTACGTCGCCGGCGCCCTGCAGCACGGCGACAACCCGACCGACGCGAGTGGCTGGGCGCACGATGCGCGCCGCGCCTTCGTGGACGGGTACATCGCGGCGTCCGGGACGGACATCCGTGCCCAGCGGACCCTGCTCGACGCGTTCGAGATCGACAAGGCCGTCTACGAGGCCGTGTACGAGGCGCGCAACCGTCCGGACTGGATCGGCATCCCGATCGCGGCCGTCGCCCGGCTCGTCGAGCGGTCCGCGCCGGACGCGGCCTGACGCCGCCCGCGGCCTGACGCGCCGTCTGGCCTGCCGTGCTGCCCGTGGCCGGACGCGCCGCCCGATCAGGCGGGGACGGCGCCCGTGAGCTGACTCGCGGCGAGCGCCAGGGTCATGATGCCGAGCACGGCGGCCGTGAACGCCATGCTGCGACCGGCGACCCGCCACACGCCCGTGGCTCGCGGGCGGGCGATGCCCACGATCGCGGCGAGCACCGCGAGCAGGCTGACGATCCCGAACGGGTCGACCACCAGGGCGAGCAACGCCAGCGCGAGCGAGCCCCAGCCGAACAGGCAGAAGCGCCGCGCGGCGTGCACGCTGAACCGGCCGCCCGGGGTGAGCGCGATCGATCCCGTGCGGGATCCGCACGCCCAGCCGTGCTCGTCGAGGTCCTGCGACGTCACCGAGAAGTGCGGGGCGACGGACTCGGGCGTCGTGGGGGCCAGTGTCCGGTCGGCCAGCGCGGGCGCCTGCGTGGCACTGCCCCACGTGCGACCGTCCCACCACCGCAGACGCGTCGCATCGGCGGGGTCGGGGAACCAGCCAGCAGCCGGCAGTGACACGGGGACGTCTCCTGATCCTGGAAGGGGTGGAACGCGATCGAGCCTACGAAGCGCGTCCCATCCGCCCCAGCCCCAGCACGAGTGTCGGCAGAAGGGGGGACAAACCGGACGGGAGGTACGGTTCAGGCCGCGCCCACGGCCTCCCGGTCCCAGCCGAGCTCGCGCCCGACGGCCTTGACGCCGGCGAGCAGGCGCGCGTTGAACTCGACGCCGAGCTGGTTCGGCACCGTCACGAGCACGGTGTCGGCGGCCGCGACGGCCGCGTCCTGGGCGAGCTCGGCGACGAGCTGCTCCGGCTCGCCGATGTACGAGCGTCCGAACCGCGCGAGGCCGCCGTCGAGGTGCCCGACCTGGTCCTGCCCCTCCACCTGCGCCCGGACGCCGAAGTAGTGGCGGGACTCGTCGTCGGTGATCGGGATGATGCTCCGCGACACGGAGACGCGCGGTGTGCGCTCCCAGCCGGACTCCGCCCACGCGTCGCGGAACCGCTGGATCTGCTCGGCCTGCAGCTCGTCGAACGGCACGCCGGTGTCCTCGGTCAGGAGGGTGGACGACATGAGGTTCATGCCCTGCTCCGCGGTCCACTCCGCCGTCGCGCGGGTGCCGGCACCCCACCAGATGCGGTCGGGGAGCGTGTCGGACAGCGGGAAGAGGGGCAGGGACCCCTCACGGCCGGTCATCTGCGGGTTCGCGTTCGCCATCGGCTGCCCGGCGATCGCCTGGCGGAAGATCGCGGTGTGCTGCCGGGCCATGTCCGCGTCGGTCTGCCCCGCCGCGGGCGCGTAGCCGAAGGACTCGTAGCCCGCGAGCGCCGTCTCGGGTGATCCCCGGCTCACACCCAGCTGCAGGCGGCCGCCGCTGATGAGGTCCGCGGCCGCGGCCTCCTCGGCCATGTAGAGGGGGTTCTCGTACCGCATGTCGATGACGCCGGTGCCGATCTCGATGCGGCTCGTGCGCGCCGCGATGGCGGACAGCAGCGGGAACGGCGCGGCCTGCTGCGGCGCGAAGTGGTGGACGCGGAAGTACGCGCCGTCCACGCCGACCTCCTCGGCGGCGACGGCCAGGTCGATCGCCTGCACGAGAGCCTCGCGGGCGGACCGCACCCGGGACCCCGGCACGTTCTGCCAGTGCCCGAAGGACAGGAACCCGATCTTCTTCGTCATGTGCATACGAACGCACGGACCCCGGCGAGCATTCCGGCCGGGAGGCACGCTGCGAGCCCGTCCCGCCACTAGCGTCGAGCAGGTGGCCGATGACGCATGGACGGACGACGACGCCCGGGCTGCCCTGCTCGCCGAGCGGGTCCGCTCACGCCGACTGCTCGGTGCCGTCGAGCGGAGCATGGACGACGTCGCATCTGCGCGGGACGGTGCGAACAGCGACGACGAGCACGACCCCGAGGGCGCCACGCTCGCCTGGGAGCGCGGGTCCCTCGGCGCGGTCCGCGACGACGCCCGCCGACGGCTCGAGCTCGTCGACGCCGCGCTGCATCGTCTCGATGACGGGTCCTACGGACGGTGCCTCGTCGGGGGCGAGCCCATCCCGCAGGCGCGACTCGCCGCCGTCCCCTGGGCGCGGACCTGCATCGCACACGCGGGCTGAGTCGCACACGCGGGCCGAGTCGCACACGCGGGTGGAGTCGCACACGCAGGCCGAGTCGCACACGCGGGTGGAGTCGCACACGCAGGCGGAGTCGCACGCGGGATGACCGGTCTGCTCCGGTGTCGCTCGTGGCGGGACCGCTCCCGGTGTCCGGTGCCGGGCCTCCCGGTCGTCGCGGGGGGACATCACCAGCCGCACCCCCGGGGTTTCCCAGCCGGGGTTCCTAGCCTCGAGCCATGGACGGCGACCGCGTGCACACCGACGGGGCCGACCCCCGTGCCGCGGACGACGATGGAGCGGCGCGAGCCCCCGGACAGGCGCTCGTCGCGGCGCCGGTACCGCCGAAGCGACATCGGTTCCACTGGTTCCGCGACGTGCGAGCGTGGATCCACGCGCGGCCCCACGTGCACTTCGTCTACCGCGTCCTCGTCGGGATCGTCGGCGGCCTCGTCATCATCATCGGGCTGGCGCTCGTGCCCCTGCCCGGGCCGGGCTGGCTCGTGGTGTTCATCGGTCTGACGATCCTGTCGAGCGAGTTCGCGTTCTTCCACCGCATCTCGACCTGGCTGCGCCGGAAGCTGCACGACTTCTGGGATCGGGTCCGTCGGCACGCGCCGTCCTCGCGGATGCGGGCTGCAGCCGACCGGGGCAAGGCGTCGGTGGACGCGGCGCACGACGACGCCCATCGGTCGATGGGGGCCTCGTCGCGCTGATCGCGCTGCCCCTCCCGCGCGCCGCTGCTGCTCCCGCGCGCCGCTGCTGCTCCTCCCGCGTTGAACCGCGCTTCGCCCTGTTGAACCGGGTTGTTCCGCGGTTCAACACGACGGAAGGCGGTTCAACCGGGCGGGATCCAGGTCGGGGGTGGCGTCAGACGGTGCGGATCGTCCCCGTCGCGATGCGCTCGACCT
The DNA here is from genome assembly GCF_003234885.2 of Curtobacterium sp. MCBD17_003. Taxonomy (NCBI): domain Bacteria; kingdom Bacillati; phylum Actinomycetota; class Actinomycetes; order Micrococcales; family Microbacteriaceae; genus Curtobacterium; species Curtobacterium sp. MCBD17_003. Next base: position 2,880,602 of record NZ_CP126275.1, on the reverse strand, counting down.
CGTCGGCGGCGGCCTGCTCGAGCGCAGCGGTCCGGGGCGACCGGAGCTGGGCAACGAGGGCGACGACCGCCGCGAGCACGACGAACCCGCCGTACGCGACGCTCACGGGCACGATCCCGACGCTCGGCTCGAACACCCCCGCGACGACGCTCGGTGCACCGAACGCCAGGTAGCTCGCGACGTAGATCGCCGACAGGAGTCCGGCCCGGTGCGCGGGGGACGCCGTGGCGAGCAGCATCCGCAGCCCTGCCTGGAACCCCGCCCCGAAGCCGACGCCCGCGATCACCGCGCCGACGACGACGCCCACGAGCAGGTGCGCGACGACGAACCCGAGCGTGACGACCGGCCCGACGACGAGCGCCACGAGGCCGAGCACGACCGCGTGACGGGCGTCCATGCGCTGGATGACGACCCCCGTCAGCGCACCGGTACCCGCGAACGCCGCGATGAACCCGCCCGCGGCCACGTGGTCCGTCACGCCGAACACCGCCGGCAGGAGGGACGGCACGATGGACAGGAACATCCCGCCGAGCGCCCAGCTCGACACGAGGGCGCCGACGACGCTGCGGAACAGGCGCTTCGACGACGCCGGGATCCCGAGGGTGGGGCGCAGGGACCGGAGCGCGCCGGGCTGCTTGCGGACGCGTTCCGGCACGACGACGAGGGTGGCCGCCGCGAGCACGAGCAGTGCGCCGAAGACGATGTAGACGAGTTGCTCGGGCAGCGGTGCCCACTCGACGAGCATGCCGCTCGAGAGCGCCCCGACCGCGAGGGCGATGGGCGGGACCGCGCCGTTGAGGACACCGGCGAGGGCAGGATGCCGTTCGAGTGAGTGATCGAGGAGCGCCGCACCGAGGGCCCCGATGAGCACGCCCACGAAGACGCCCTGCACGATGCGGGCGACGATGAGCATCGCGACCCCGTTCGCGAGCACGAAGAGCGCCATCGCGGCGACGACACCGAGCGCACCGACCGCGAGCACGGGCTTCCGGCCGACGTGGTCCGACAGCGCGCCGGCGGTCAACAGGCTGACGAGGAGCCCGGCCACGTAGATCGCGAACACCCCGGTGAGCATGAGCGGGCTCAGGTGCCACTCGGCCGCGTACACGGGGTAGATCGGCGAGGGGATGGCCGACGACGCGACGGAGATGAACATCATCGCCGCGACGATCCAGAAGGCGACGACCGAGCGTCGCGGCTGGGTGGACACGGCCTGTCCGTGGTCGCTCGTGCGCTCCGTCGGTGCCATGCCGTTCCTCCTGGTCCTCGGGCTCGCGCCGCGCGGTCGCAGTACGAGCAGACTCGTACTGTACTCCCAGTACGACCGGAGTCGTACTGCCCAGTACTGGGTGGTAGCCTTCCGCGCATGTCAGCAGCCGTCGCCGTCGCCCCCACCCCGGCACCGCTCCTGCCGCAGCCGGACCCGGACGCGATCGCGCTGCCGAGCGTGATGGCGGCACTCTCGGACCCCATCCGCCTCACCATCCTGCACCGGTACCTCGTCGACGGCGACGGATCCGAGCAGGCCTGTGGATGGGTGGGGATCGACCGGCCGAAGTCGACGCTGACGCACCACTTCCGGGTCCTGCGCGAGGCCGGCCTGCTCGAGCAGCGTCAGGACGGCCTCGAGCGACGCAGCCGCGTCCGGACCGAGGTCATCGCCGCGCGGTTCCCCGGCGTGCTCGACCTCGTCCGCACGTGGCAGGTCCCGCCCGCCGTGCTCCTCGAGGACCTGCCGCCGCTGCCCGCACCGCGCACCGCCGGCGCGCACACCCCGGCTCGCGCGTGACGACGCAGCACGCCCCCGAACTCGCCCCGGCGCCCGCCCGCCGGATCGTCCCCGACGCCGCACTCGCCCGTGCGCTCGCCGAGGACCTGCGCGACGCGGGGTACACCGTCGACGCCGTGGACGCGCTCTGGGGCACGGACGCCGCGGCCGCCCTGCACCGTGGCGACCGCGTCCCCGCGCTCCGGGCCCTGGACGCACGGCGACGCGCCGGCATGACGACCGGTGCCACGAACGACAGCGCGGACGACCGGGCACCGACCGCCACCGCGCCCGCCGCCACAGCGCCGACCGCCACCGCCACGCTCGCCACGTGCTTCGTGCTCGGCGTCGCCGTGCCCCGGACCGACGCGGACGCGGCCCTGCCCACCGCCGGCGTCGAGGCGCTCGCCGCCGCGGGCCTCCTGCGCGTCGTGGGCGACCACGTCGTCCCGGCGGTCGACCTCCGGCCCTACGCCTTCGTCGACGACGCCGGCGCGGGCAGCTGGTGGATCCTGTCCGACCTCGGCGAGGCCGTCCTCGGCGGGCCGCTCGGCGAGGACCACGTGCTCGGCGTCGGTGGTGCCACGATGACCCTGAGTGGCCTCATGGTGCCCGTCCCCGTCCGTCGCGTGCTCGATCTCGGCACGGGCTGCGGGATCCAGGCGATGCACGCGCGTCGCCACGCGGACCAGGTCGTGGCGACCGACATCTCGGAGCGGGCCCTCGCGATCGCGCGGTTCAACGCCGACCTCAACGGGCTCGACGGCATCGAGTTCCGCCTCGGGTCCCTGTTCGAGCCGGTCGCGGGAGAGCGGTTCGACCGCATCGTGTCGAATCCGCCGTTCGTCATCACACCCCGGCGCGACGACGTCCCCTCGTACGAGTACCGCGACGGCGGCATGGTCGGCGACGGCCTCGTCGAGACCGTCCTGCGCGGACTCGCCGAGCACCTCGAGCCGGGAGGCACGGCGCAGCTGCTCGGGAACTGGGAGTACCGATGGGGCCAGGACGGGCTCGACCGTGTCCGCGGCTGGTTCGACGACACCGCGTCGGTGCGCGACGTCGACGTCTGGGTCGTCGAGCGCGAGCAGCAGGACCCCGCCCGCTACGCCGAGACCTGGATCCGCGACGGCGGCACGCGACCCGGCACTCCCGCCCACGACCGACTCGTCGACGCCTGGCTCGACGACTTCGCCGCCCGACACGTCACCGCCGTCGGGTTCGGCTACGTCGTCGTCCGCCGACCGGACCCCGTGGCGGAGGCGAGCGGCGCGCCGAGCGGCGGTCGGGCCTCCCGGCTGCGGCGCTTCGAACGGATCGCGGACGCGCTCGGCAGCAACCCGACCGGCCTCGGCGCCGCGGTCGCACGGACGCTCGACGCCGTCGCGTGGTCGCGCGGGCACGACGACGAGGCCCTCGGGCGCGCGCACCTCGTGGTCGCCGGCGACGTGACGGAGGAGCGCCACTACTGGCCGGGCAACGACGACCCGACCGTGATCACCCTCGTGCAGGGCGGCGGATTCGCGCGGCGCGTGGACGCCGACACCGCGCTCGCCGCGTTCGTCGGTGCCTGCGACGGGGACCTGTCGGTGCGGGCGATCATCGAGGCGATCGCGGACCTCACCGGCGTCGGGGCCGAGGACCTCGCCGCCGATCTGCTGCCGCGCGTCCGTGCCCTGCTGCAGGACGGCCTCCTGCGCCCGCCCGCCTGACCTGCTCGGTCCCGTTCGTCCCGCCCTCCCCACCGCCGAGATCGCAGTCGTCGCCGTTCCGACGGTGGTCAGAACGGCGACGAGTGCGATCTCGCGGAACCGGCTCAGCGGCCGTCGCGCCAGCTGTACTGCGGGTCGTAGCCGATGAGCTCGCGGGCCTTGTCCGACGACAGGAGCGAGCTGACGCCGTCGATCGCGCTCTTCCGGGGGATGTCGGGGACGAACCGCTCGACGAGTTCGATCGTCGGCGTCGTCATGACGGTGTCCGGCGAGGCGATGATGAACGCCTCGAACCCGGTGAGGTCGCTCTCGACTGCCTTGCGAACGGCCTGGGCGCCGTCACGCGAGTCGATGTAGGACCACAGGTTGAAGATCTTCGCCTCGGGCTGCTCGTCCCACGGGTACGCGGGGTAGTCGGTCTCGTCCATGACGTTCGAGAACCGCAGGCCGATCATCTTGAGGGTCGGGTCCCAGCGGGTGAAGTGCCGCGCCATCTCCTCCTCCACGGCCTTGCCCAGCGAGTACGAGGACTGCGGGCGGACGGCGAACTCCTCGTCGACCGGCAGGTACGGCGGCTGGTGCTCGCCCATGGGGATCCCGAGCAGCGTCTCGCTCGACGCCCACACGACGTTCTTGATCCCCGCTGCCTTGGCCGCGTGGAACACGTTGATCGACGCCGTCACGTTGTTCGTGATGAGGGCGACGTCGGGCACGAGGCCCGGCGCCGGGATCGCCGCGAGGTGGACGACGGCGTCGACGGGAGTGTCGTACCGGTCGTCGAGCCCGATGAACGCGCCGAGCACCTGCCCGTAGTCGGTCAGGTCGGTGCGGACGAACGCGACGCCCTCGGGCTTGTCCGGGGACGGCACCCGGTCGAGCAGGACCACGTCGTAGCCGTGCGCGTCGAACTCGCGCACCACGGCCCTCCCGAGCTTGCCGCTGCCACCGGTCACCACTACGCGCGTCATCGCGCCTCCTCGTCGTCGAGTCCCACCGGGCATGGAGCCCGGTCGCGGCCCCAGGCCGCCCGTCCAATCATGCCCGGTCCTGCGCATTCCGGCTCCACCCGGAGAATCGGCCGCGTGATCTGGCTTTCGATGCGGTCGTATCAGTAACATGCACCTCGGTGGACACGGCTGGTTACCGTGACGCCCGCACCGTACGTGGTCGTTCGGAGCGCGCCGCAGCCTCCTGATCCGGCTGTCGGTGCCCCATCGGCTTCGGTGTGTCGATGCGCCCTCGTGGTCTCCACGAGGGCGCATCGTCGTGTTCGGGCCGCGGAGCGACGGAGAACAGCCAGGATGCGTACTGTTCCGCGATCGGACTGTTGACGGGTGACAAACGCACAGCGCGATGCGATCATGGACGCACCATCCCGTTCGGATCAGGGCCGGGATGGGCGCCTCGGCGGGGGAGGGGTCCTCACCACGCCGCCTCTCCCGCCGAGGTCAACCCCGGCGAGTGGCATTCCCTGATCGCCGGACGGTCCTGGTCCCCGTCGCCGGGTCGGGCGTCCGCGTCGCTCAGTCGGCGGGCGTCCAGCCCAGGTGCGGCACGATCCGGTCGGCGACGAGCGACAGGATCCGACGATGGGACGCGGCGTCGCCGTTGGCGGGCAGCGTGATCACGAGCTGGTCGGTCGCGGCGACCGCGGGGTCCCCGAGCAGCGCCTCCACGATCCGCTCCGGTTCGCCGGCCAGCACCTTGCTGAACCGGAACGGCGGGGTGCCGGAGCGCGGTCGACCCTCGTCGTCCATGCCCGCTGCGTAGCTCTCGATGAACTCGCGGTGCGTGGCGGCGTCGGCGTCGGTCTCGAACGGCACGACGATCCGACCGATCGCGACCCGGCCGGTCCGACCCGGGTGCGCCTCCGCCAGGCGTTCGCGGTACGCGACGATCTGCGCGGCCTGGGCGTCCGCGAACGGCGCCCCGGTGTCCTCGGTGTTGAGCGTCGACAGATGGAGGTCGAGCCCCCGCTCCGCGGTGCGCACCGCCGTGCCCGTGCTGCCGCCGCCCCACCACACGCGATCGAGCACACCGGCGCTGCGCGGCTCGACGACCAGGTCCTTGCCCGCCGGGATGCTCTCGTACCCGCCGCCGCTCGTGCCGAGGGCGTCGCCGCGGAGGGCCTCGAGGAGCCGCGCCGCGCGGGCCTCCGCTTCCTCGCGGAACGGACGGTCGACCGCGCCGAACAGCGGATCGAGCACCGGCCCGGACTGCGGGATCCCCGTGCTGATGCCGAGCTCGACGCGGCCACCGCTCAGGAGGTCCACGGTGGCGACGTCCTCGGCGAGCCGGATGGGGTCCTCGTACCGCATGCCGAGCACGGCGGTGCCGAAGCCGATGCGACGGGTGCGTTGTGCCGCCGCCGCGAAGAACGTCATCGGGCTCGTCAGGAACGGCTCGAAGTGCCGGCCGCGGACCCAGCCCGTGGCGTATCCGAGTCCCTCGGCGTGCTCGAACAGCTGCAGGCCGTCCTCGAGCGCGGCGGCCGCCCCTGCGGGCCCGCCGTGGTTCGGGACGAAGGACAGGAACCCGAGTTCGCGCAGCACGGACCCGAGCCTAACCCGTCCGGTCGTTGCGTTCGCATGGAAATGCGCGCGATCGGTTCGGCCGGACCGCACCCCGGTCGACGACGCTCGCGACGCTGGTGGCCGCCCGCCCCAGGCGGGATGCGGGAGGATCGACCCACCATGACCGACGTCACCGCCCCGGCACCCCTGCTCACCGTGCTCCCGCCGGCCGGTGACCCCGACGCCGTCTACGCCGCCTTCGCCGAGTGGGCCGAGTCCACCGGCCGTCCGCTCTACCTCGCGCAGGACGAAGCGCTCATCGAACTCGTCTCCGGCGCGAACGTCGTGCTGAGCACCCCCACCGGGACCGGCAAGTCGCTCGTCGCCGCCGGCGCGCACTTCGCCGCGCTCGCCGAGGGCAAGCGGTCGTACTACACCGCCCCGATCAAGGCGCTCGTGTCCGAGAAGTTCTTCCAGCTCGTCGACCTGTTCGGCCCCGAGAACGTCGGCATGGTCACGGGCGACTCCTCGGTGAACGCCGACGCCCCGATCATCTGCTGCACCGCCGAGATCCTCGCGAACACCGCGCTCCGGCAGGGCCCCGACGCCGATGTCGACGTCGTCGTGATGGACGAGTTCCACTTCTACGGCGAGCCCGACCGCGGCTGGGCGTGGCAGGTTCCACTGCTCGTCCTGCACCGTGCGCAGTTCCTGCTCATGTCCGCCACGCTCGGTGACATCGAGGCGATCGCCGAGGACCTGTCCCGGAGGACCGGCCGCGTCACCGCGCGCGTCACCGGGGTGTCCCGCCCGGTGCCGCTCGACTACGAGTACGTCATGACGCCCGTGCAGGAGACCGTCGAGGCGCTCCTGTCGGACGGCAAGGCGCCCGTCTACATCGTGCACTTCGCCCAGGCCGCGGCGCTCGAACGCGCCCAGTCCCTGACGAGCATCACGGTCGCCTCGCGCGAACGCCGTGACGAGATCGCCGCCGCCATCGGCGGCTTCCGGTTCAGCGCCGGGTTCGGCCAGACCCTGTCCCGCCTCATCCGCGCGGGCATCGGGGTGCACCACGCGGGGATGCTCCCGAAGTACCGGCGACTCGTCGAACAGCTCGCGCAGCGGGGCCTCCTGCCCGTCATCTGCGGCACCGACACCCTGGGCGTCGGCATCAACGTGCCCATCCGGTCGGTGCTGTTCACCGGCCTGACGAAGTTCGACGGCACGAAGATGCGACAACTCAGCGCGCGGGAGTTCCACCAGATCGCCGGTCGCGCGGGACGAGCCGGGTACGACACCGAGGGCACGGTCGTCGCCGAGGCGCCCGAGCACGACATCGAGAACGCCCGTGCCCTCGCCAAGGCCGGTGACGACCCGAAGAAGAAGAACAAGGTCAAGCGCAAGAAGGCCCCCGACGGGTTCGTGTCCTGGGGTGAGGCGTCGTTCCAGCGGCTCATCGCCGCCGAGCCCGAACCGCTCGCGTCCCGGATGCGCATCACGCATGCGATGGTGCTCGCGGTGGTCGGTCGCGGTGGCGACGTGTTCGGCGCCGTGCGCGACCTCGTGTTCGCGAACCACGAGCCTCCTGCCCGTCAGTTCGCGCTCGCGCGCCGCGCGCTCACGATCGCGCGGACGCTGCTCACCGCCGGCGTCATCGAGCGGGTGCCGGCCGGGAGGCCCGGGGAGCCCCCGACGGTCCGGCTCACCGTCGACCTGCAGCCGAACTTCGCCCTGAACCAACCCCTGTCGCCGTTCGCGCTCGCCGCGTTCGAGCTGCTCGACCCCGAATCGCCGACGTACGCCCTCGACATGGTGTCCATCGTCGAGTCCACGCTCGACGACCCGCGTGCGATCCTCGGCGCCCAGCAGTTCAAGGAACGCGGCGAGGCCGTCGCCGCCATGAAGCGTGAGGGCATCGAGTACGAGGAGCGCATGGAACTCCTCGAGGACGTCACCCACCCGCGGCCGCTCGCGGAGCTCCTCGAAGCCGCGTACGAGGCGTACGGCCGGGAACAGCCGTGGGTGCTCGACTTCGCCCTGTCCCCGAAGTCCGTCGTCCGCGACATGTTCGAACGCGCCATGACCTTCGGCGACTACGTCCGCTTCTACGGCCTCTCGCGCTCCGAGGGGCTCGTCCTCCGGTACCTCTCCGACGCCTACCGCGCGCTGCGGCAGACGATCCCGACCGAGATGCGGACGGACGAGCTCACCGACATCGTGGAGTGGCTCGGCGAACTCGTGCGGCAGGTGGACTCCTCGCTCGTCGACGAATGGGAGGCCATGGTCGCCCCGCACCTCGTCGGGGACGCGCCCGAAGCGGAGATCGCCCCGCCCGCGCCGAACCGCTTGACGACGAACACCCGGGCGTTCCGGGTGCTCGTGCGGAACGAACTGTTCCGGCGCGTGCAGCTCGCCGCGCTCGACGACGCCGAGGCCCTGGGGGAGCTCGACGCCGCCGCCGGCCACGACTGGCGTGCCTGGGACGCCGTGCTCGAGGAGTACTACGCGGAGCACGACAGCATCGGCACCGACGCCGACGCACGCTCCATGCGGTACCTCGTGCTCGACGAAGCGGGGCCCGGGCGGACCTGGCGGGCGCGGCAGATCTTCGCCGACCCCGAGGGCGACAACGACTTCGGGATCGTCGCGACCGTCGACCTCGACGCGTCGGACGAGGCCGGGGAGGCCGTGGTCCGCGTCACCGAGATCGGCCGGTTCGACGGCTGGACCGAGGTCGACGTCGACTGAGGTCCGTCCGGCGGTCAGCCCTGCGAGGGGGAGACCGCCTCCGACCGGCCGTTCGGGTCGAGGTTGAGCAGGTCGCCTTCGTCGAGCCAGTCCCGCTCGTGGAACCCGCTCTGCGGATTGAGCCACCGCAGCTGCGCGAGCGTGATCCCGAGGCGCTTCGCCACGGTCACCGCGCGGTCCCCGTGCGCGACGAAGTACTGCACCGGCTTGCCCGTGGCGTCCCGGACGATCGTGCCGTAGGCGTACGGGACCGCCGCTGCGATCGTGCCGATGTGGAACCCGGGGTACGGGGACGGCACGTGCCAGGTCAGGGGCGCGGCGGCGAGGACGTGGTTCGCCCACGACGGGATCGTGTTCGCGGCCGCCTCGGCGTCGGTGTTCAGGGGGATGAGCACCACGCTCCGGAGGAAGCTCGGGTCGTTCCCGGCCTCGGACAGGTCGTCCACGGTCGGCGGTTGTCCACCGGCGCCCCACTGGACCAGACCGATCGACGCGAGGTCGTAGCCGTCCCCCTGGTGCGCCACGCTCGGGCGGAACTCGAGCGACATCGGCTGGGACACCGTCGTCCGGAACCCCGACAGCTCGGCGGTGAACGTGCCGTCACCGTCCGAGACCACGCGCACGTGTGCGCATGTGTCGCCGCTGGGCGACGTGACGTCCGTCTCGGCGACCACCGTGCCGCGCGGGAGGGACGCGGGCTCGTGCTCGTCCACCGTGGTGTCGGGAGCCGTCGTCGTGCCTGCCGCTGGCTGTGACGGGTTCGCCGACGCGTGCGGACCGTGCGCGTGCGGACCGTGCGCATGTGGATCGTGCGGGTGCGGTCCTGGCGCTGCCCCATGACCGGCACCGAACACACTGCAGCCGGCGAGCGCGAACGCCGCCAGCGCCGTGACGGCAACGCCGCCGATCGCACGAGTCCCCATGGCTCCCCCCGTCAGCCGGAGCCTAACGGCTCGCGCGCGACCGGGACAACCGGCGAACGGAGGGCGCATCGCGGTCCTGACGTGGAGGGGCGGATCGCGGTCCGTCGTCCCGGTGGCGAGGCCGCCCCGGGTCGCCCCTCAGAAGAGCGTCGCGGGCGGCGTGGCCTCGGGTAACGGGGCGGGCTCGGTGACCTCGACCCCGGGCCACCCCGGCCCATGCGGGACCTCGGACCGACGCTGGTAGGCGGTCGCCGCGGCTCGGGCGCGAGTGTCGGCGGCCTCGTTCATCTCGTGGCCCACGTGCCCCCGGACCCACTCGAACGTGACCTTGCGGCCCTGCAGTTCGGCGTCGAGCTCCTTGATGATCTCGACGTTGAGCACCGGCTTGCCGTCGGCCTTGCGCCAGCCCTTGCGCTTCCAGCCGGCGAGCCACTCGGTGCAGGCCTTGATGGCGTACTGGCTGTCGCACAGGATGTGCAGCGGCTCGCCCGTGGCCTTGGTGGCACGCAGCAGCTGGAGCACGGCGGTCAGTTCGCCCTGGTTGTTCGTGGCGCTCGGCCATCCGCCCGCGGCCCACCGGTCGTCGTCCACGTACCAGGCCCAGCCGGCGGGGCCGGGGTTGCCGAGGGCGGAGCCGTCAGCGGCGGCGACGATCGTCACGGGACCTCCAGGTGCTAGCGAGTGCCGGACCACGGTACCCGACGTCGGCGGCGTGCCCCGGGCCTCCCGGCCGACCTGTGGATGACGATCAGGCGGGGCCGCGCTCGGCGGTCCGCAGCGCGGCCACGAGCGCATCACCGTCCGCGACGTCCCAGAACGCGAGCTCCTGCGGGCCGAACAGGCCGTCGAGCCCGGTGTTCCGGTAGACCTGGGCGTTCACCGCTCGGTTGCCGAACGTGCCTCCGGCGACGACGCTCGTCCACTCGACGCTGCAGTGCCTCCGGTCGCGAGACCACGACGTGGTGTGGTCCGTGCGACGGACCGGGGTCTCACGCGTCCGGCCCGCAGCCGTGACCAGCACTCGACGGTCCGTGATCGCGTATGCCGTGACCCGCTTGCGGTGTCGCTTGACGACGAACCGTCCGAGCAGCATGTGCAGTCCCACCAGGGCGAAGACCCCGCCGAAGAGGACGAAGAACCACGGGGCGCCGGACGACACCGCCGTTGCGAGCCAGAACGCGACGAACGCACACCAGATGATGCTGAAGGGCACGAGGAACGCATCGCGCCCGGTGAACAGGACCGACGGGTCCCCGCGACCGCTCCAGAGCAGGTGCTCGCCGGGTTCGAGCTCGCGCGTCACCTGGTCGCGGGCGCTCGGGTCATCACGAGGATCAGTCACGAAGACGACGCTACGGGCACCGGTGCCGACCCGCTCGCTGCATGAGCGAGCGCTCAGGCGACGCGGTCCGGATGCGACCCGATCCGCTCCCCGTTCTCGAGCGCCGCGATCGCCGCCATGTCGTCGTCGTCGAGTCCGAACCGGCCGACGTCGATGTTCGACGCGATGCGCGCCGGCGTGACGGACTTCGGCAGGACCACGACCTCCTGCTGCAGGTTCCAGCGCACGAGCACCTGCGCGACGGACACGTCGTGCTTGGCCGCGATGCGCGCCAAGGTCGGTTCGTCCACCAGGCGTCCGCGGCCGAGCGGCGACCAGGCCTCCGTGACGATCCCGTGCCGCGCGTGGAAGGCCATGAGCTCCGTCTGCGGCAGCCACGGGTGCCGCTCGACCTGGTTCACCGCCGGGAGCACGTCCGTCTCGTCGAGGAGCCGCTGCAGGTGCTCGACCTGGAAGTTCGAGACGCCGATCGAGGTCGCGCGCCCCTCGGTCCGGATCCGCTCGAGCGCCCGCCAGGTGTCGACGTAGCGGTCGTTCGCCGCCGCCGGCCAGTGGATGAGGTACAGGTCCACCCGATCGAGCTCCAACCGGTCGAGCGATGCGTCGAACGCCCGCATCGTCGCGTCGAACCCCTGGTTCGTGTTCCACACCTTCGTCGTGACGAACACCTCGTCGCGGTCGACCTCTGCGGTCCGGAGGGCCCGGCCGACCCCGGCTTCGTTGCCGTACATCTCGGCCGTGTCGACGTGCCGGTAGCCGACGTGCAGGGCCTCACGCACGGCACGCTCGGCCTCGTCGTCGGAGACCTTGTACACGCCGAGACCGACGGCGGGGATGGTGTTGCCGTCGAGCAGGGCGACGGTGGGGACGGTTGCGGGATCGACCATGCGGTCCATGGTGCCCGCGACGCCGTCCGCTGGTTCCGCTGGTACCCCTGGCCTCCTGCTGGTGCCGCTGGTGCCGCTGGTGTCCTTGGCCTCCCGTTGGTCTTCGACATCCCCGCTGTCGGACGACGCCCGCGACGTCGGTTCATGCGGGCGCGCAGATGCTCGTGGATACGACGACATCCCCCCTGTCCGACGACGCCCGCGGTGTCGAGGACAGGCGGGCCAGCGGGGAGTGGGGCCAGCGGGTGGCCCGGGCAGGCCGCGTGCGGGCGGGCTCAGGTCGTGGGCAGATCGACCGGCTCGGTGTCCGGGATCGGGGATGCGTCCCGCCCACGGAGGTCGGGCAACCACCGCCGGGCGAACAGCGGCACGAGCACCCCGACGAAGGCCGTGACCGCGCCGACCGCCAAGCCGCCGACGGCACCGTGCGCGTCGATGAGGAAGCCGGCCACCGCGGACCCGAGCGCGGCGCCGATGAGCTGCCCGGTCCCCATCCAGCCGTAGGCCTCGGCCGTGTCGCTGAACTTGACGGTCGACGACACCGAGCCGAACATGACCGCGAGTGCGGGGGCGATGCCGCCGCCGGCGATGAGCAGGGTCAGGCACAGCCACCAGAAACTCGGGTGGACCGTCGTGAGGACGAGCCCCACGAAGACGATGACCATCCGGATCCACAGTCCGTTCGGCGCGATCGGACGGTGCCCGAACGCCAGCCCACCGCCGAGCGACCCGATCGCGAACAGGGCCAGCACGATGCCCGCGTTCGGGCTGCCGTCACCGAACGCGCTCGTCACGCCGGCCTCCACCGCCGCGCACGCGCCGATGAGCAGGAACCCGGTGAACGTGGCGACGAGCACCGACGGGCGACGGAGCACCGTGCCGAACGCGCGCTTCGAGCGGGGGATGCGCACGCGGCCGACCTCGGGAGACGCGATGAACCAGATGCCGCCGACGACGAGGAACGCGATGGCGATCACGATCGCGAGCACGGTGCTGATCTGCGTCGCGACGAACGTCGTGATGACGGGGCCGGCCACCCAGATGAGCTCCTGCGCCGACGCGTCGAGCGAGAACAGCGGGGTCAGCTGCGCCGACGTCACCATCTTCGGGTAGATCGTCCGCACGGCCGGTTGCACGGGCGGCACGGCGAGACCGCCGACGAACCCGACGAGCATGTACAGCGGAACGGGCATGACGACGAACGCGACGGCGGCCATGCTCACCGCGCAGACCGAGGTCGTGAGGATGAGCACCGGCCGCATGCCCCACTGGCCCATCCACCGGCTGGTGAGCGGACCGGCGATGGCCTGTCCGATGCTCGAGGCGGCCAGGACGAGCCCAGCGGCGCCGTAGGAGTGCGCCACGCGCTCGACGTGGAGCAGGTACGCGAGCGACAGCATCCCGAAGGGGAACCGGGCGGTCAGCTGTGCCGCGATGACGCGGCCGACCCCCGGAGTCCGCAGCAGGTTCCCGTACGCGCTCACCGTCCTCAGTGTACGGACGCGACGGTGCCGGCCGGGAGGGTCGACACGCGCCGTGGAGGGCGGCCCGCCGTCCACAGATGGCCGGTCGCGCACCTCCCGGGGGCGACGACCGGCGGGGCCTCGGACGGTCGTCGGTTGCCACGTCGGAGCCTCCGTCCGCCACCTCCACAACGGGGGAGGGGGCATTGCCCAGGACCCGACGCGCGACACGCCGAACCGCGAATCCCACACCCTGTGGAACATGCCCTCCACCGTTGTGCACAGATGTCGGTGGCCGGGCGGAGACTGGCGGAAATCCGGGCCTCCGATGGGCTCCACCGGAATGCCCCACCTGTGGGGACTGTTGTGGAGAACTACACGGGTGTAACACTTCCTCTTGTGGTCGACTCCGGTGTCGGACACAAGATGTAGTATCGACCAGCCGGGACAGACCGGCCCCTCACGGGGCCGGAACGCCCCTCACCGGGGCCATCACGGACCGGCCGTCCGGACCAGGATCCGGGCCCACACGCACCAGTAGCAGCACACCGAGAACCACCGCCGGACAGCCCGTCCGGGACACCACCTCTGGGGAGATCATGGCCGTCACCGTCTACACCAAGCCGTCCTGCGTCCAGTGCACGGCGACGTACCGCGCGCTCGACAACAAGGGCATCGAGTACGAGGTCCACGACGTCTCCTCCGACCCCGCCGCGCTCGAGCACGTCAAGAGCCTCGGTTACCTCCAGGCGCCGGTCGTCGTGACCGACGACGACCACTGGTCGGGCTTCCGTCCCGACAAGATCGCCGGCCTCGTCGCCGAGATCGGCTGACCCACCGCACCCACCTGCAGGGCACCGCGCCCGCTCCTCGCCCGTCCACTCGTCGGAGGCGCGTCATGAGCCAGCTCGTGTACTTCTCGAGCGTCTCGGGCAACACGGCGCGGTTCGTCGACAAGCTCGGACGCCCGGCCGTCCGCATCCCGTTGTTCGCCAAGGAGCCCCCGCTCCGCGTCGACGAGCCGTACGTGCTCGTCCTGCCGACGTACGGCGGTGGCAACGGGCGCGGCGCGGTGCCCAAGCAGGTCATCTCCTTCCTCAACGACGAACACAACCGGTCGTTGATCCGCGGCGTCATCGTCGGCGGGAACACCAACTTCGGCGACGCCTACGGACTCGCCGGCGACATCGTGGCCGCCAAGTGCCACGTGCCCGTGCTCTATCGATTCGAACTCTTCGGGACCCCTGACGACGTGCAGGCGGTCAACTCAGGATTGGATGCATTTTGGACGCAGCAGTTGCAGACGTCGATCTGACGTCGCCCGCGACGGGGATGGACTACCACGCCCTGAACGCCATGCTCAACCTCTACGGTCCGAGCGGCGAGATCCAGTTCGACAAGGACCGCGAGGCCGCCAAGCAGTACTTCCTGCAGCACGTCAACCAGAACACGGTCTTCTTCCACAACCTCAAGGAGCGTCTCGACTACCTGGTCGAGAACGACTACTACGAGCAGGCCGTGATCGACCAGTACTCGCTCGAGTTCATCCAGCGGCTCAACGACCTCGCCTACTCCAAGAAGTTCCGGTTCCAGACCTTCCTCGGGGCGTTCAAGTACTACACGAGCTACACGCTCAAGACCTTCGACGGCAAGCGGTACCTCGAGCGCTTCGAGGACCGCGTCGTCATGACCGCGCTCGGGCTCGCCCACGGTGACGAGGACCTCGCGGTGAACCTCGTCGAGGAGATCATCGGCGGCCGGTTCCAGCCGGCGACCCCGACGTTCCTCAACACCGGCAAGGCCCAGCGCGGCGAGCTCGTCTCCTGCTTCCTCCTCCGCATCGAGGACAACATGGAGTCGATCTCGCGCGGCATCAACTCCGCCCTCCAGCTGTCCAAGCGCGGCGGCGGTGTCGCCCTGCTGCTCTCGAACATCCGCGAGGCCGGCGCCCCGATCAAGCAGATCGAGAACCAGTCGTCCGGGATCATCCCCGTGATGAAGCTCCTCGAGGACTCGTTCTCGTACGCGAACCAGCTCGGTGCCCGTCAGGGTGCGGGCGCGGTGTACCTGTCGGCGCACCACCCCGACATCATGCGGTTCCTCGACACCAAGCGTGAGAACGCCGACGAGAAGATCCGCATCAAGACGCTGTCGCTCGGTGTCGTCGTGCCGGACATCACCTTCGAGCTCGCCAAGAACAACGAGGACATGTACCTGTTCTCGCCCTACGACGTCGAGCGCGTCTACGGCATCCCGTTCGGCGACGTCCCGATGACCGAGAAGTACCGCGAGATGGTCGACGACCCGCGGATCAAGAAGACCAAGATCAAGGCGCGCGACTTCTTCCAGACGATCGCCGAGATCCAGTTCGAGTCGGGCTACCCGTACATCGTGTTCGAGGACACGGTGAACAAGGCCAACCCGATCAAGGGCCGGATCAACATGTCGAACCTGTGCTCGGAGATCCTCCAGGTCAACACCCCGACGACCTACAACGAGGACCTGTCGTACAACACGATCGGCAAGGACATCTCCTGCAACCTCGGGTCGCTCAACATCGCGCTGACGATGGACTCGCCCGACTTCGGCAAGACCATCGAGACCGCGATCCGTGGCCTCACCGCCGTGTCGCAGCAGTCGCACATCCGCTCGGTCCGCTCGATCGAGGACGGCAACGACAAGTCGCACGCGATCGGCCTCGGGCAGATGAACCTGCACGGCTACCTCGCCCGTGAGCGCGTCCACTACGGCAGCGACGAGGGCATCGACTTCACGAACATCTACTTCTACACGGTGCTGTACCACGCACTGCGGGCGTCGAACACGATCGCGATCGAGCAGGGCACCGCGTTCGAGGGCTTCGCCGACTCGAAGTACGCGTCGGGCGAGTTCTTCGACAAGTACACCGAGCAGGCGTGGGTCCCCGCGACCGCTCGGGTGCAGGCGCTGTTCGACGACGCCGGCATCCACATCCCGACCCAGGCCGACTGGGCCGCGCTCAAGGCCTCGGTCCAGGAGTACGGCATCTACAACCAGAACCTGCAGGCCGTGCCGCCGACGGGATCGATCTCGTACATCAACCACTCGACGTCGTCGATCCACCCGATCGCGTCGAAGATCGAGATCCGCAAGGAAGGCAAGCTCGGTCGCGTCTACTACCCGGCGCCGTTCATGACGAACGACAACCTGGAGTACTACACGGACGCGTACGAGATCGGCCCCGAGAAGATCATCGACACGTACGCGGCGGCGACGCAGCACGTGGACCAGGGCCTGTCGCTCACGCTGTTCTTCAAGGACACCGCGACCACGCGCGACATCAACAAGGCGCAGATCTACGCGTGGCGCAAGGGGATCAAGACGATCTACTACATTCGCCTCCGTCAGCTCGCGCTCGAGGGCACCGAGGTCGAGGGCTGCGTCAGCTGCATGCTGTAGCCGCCGGTCGCTGATCGCGACCACCTCCGGTCTGGAGGGACGGTGCCAGCCCGCACCGTCCCTCCAGACCGGCTCCCACCACCACATCCCATCCGCGCATCCCCACAACCCCCGAACGAGGAACCCACGTTGGTCGAGAAGCTGAAGCTCATCGATTCGGTCCAGGCCATCAACTGGAACCGCATCCAGGACGACAAGGACGTCGAGGTCTGGAACCGCCTCGTCAACAACTTCTGGCTGCCCGAGAAGGTGCCGCTGTCGAACGACGTGCAGTCGTGGAACACGCTCACGCCCGAGGAGCAGACGCTGACCATGCGCGTGTTCACCGGCCTGACGCTGCTCGACACCATCCAGGGCACGGTCGGCGCGGTCTCGCTGATCCCCGATGCGCTCACCCCGCACGAGGAAGCCGTCTACACGAACATCGCGTTCATGGAGTCGGTGCACGCCAAGAGCTACTCGTCGATCTTCTCGACCCTCGCGTCGACGCCCGAGATCGACGAGGCCTTCCGCTGGTCGGTGGAGAACCCGAACCTGCAGAAGAAGGCGTCCATCGTGATGGACTACTACAAGGGCGACGAGCCGCTCAAGCGCAAGGTCGCGTCGACCCTGCTCGAGTCGTTCCTGTTCTACTCGGGCTTCTACCTGCCGATGCACTGGTCGTCGCGCGCGAAGCTGACGAACACGGCCGACCTGGTCCGCCTGATCATCCGCGACGAGGCCGTGCACGGGTACTACATCGGCTACAAGTTCCAGAAGGGGCTCGAGCTCGTCACCGAGGCCGAGCGGCAGGACCTGAAGGACTACACGTTCTCGTTGCTCTACGAGCTCTACGACAACGAGGCGCAGTACACGCAGGACCTCTACGACGGCGTCGGCCTGACCGAGGACGTCAAGAAGTTCCTGCACTACAACGCCAACAAGGCGCTCATGAACCTGGGCTACGAGCCGATGTTCCCGAAGAACATCACCGACGTGAACCCGGCCATCCTCTCGGCCCTGTCGCCGAACGCCGACGAGAACCACGACTTCTTCTCGGGGTCGGGTTCGTCGTACGTCATCGGCAAGGCCGTGAACACTGAGGACGAGGACTGGGACTTCTGATCCCGAGCGCTCGCTGATCCGGCGGCGTCAGCGCCCCGCCGCTCCGAGCCCGAGTGTTGGATGGCACCCATCATCGGGTATTTGCACCAAACGTTGTAAATCGCCGCTCGTGGCACAACCGACTCTGGGTGACGTCATCCGAGATCGGGCGTAGGCAGCCGGCGAGCTCGAGCCAGGAGCACAGCGTCCTGCGGGCTGAGGGGAGAACGCACGTGGTGGTCGCGACGGTACAGCGCTGCGCGGCTCCTTGGTACTCGGACGCTCTCGAGGGGTCGGCACACGATCACGGTGGCACCCCACGGAATGTTCTCGCGGTTCGTCGATAAGCCTTGGGCCGCCCTTGTCGTCCGCCAGCTAACTTGTCCAACTGCCACTCAACGTGTCTGAAATACAAAGACGGACACGTTGTTTGGCAGCGCGGGCGGCGCACGTCCATAACGGGTCGGCCAAGCCTTCATTCGTCGCGAGGCGTCCGAATGGCGTGCGCCAACTGCAAAAGGTCGCGGACCACCTATGTGAGACGGGGCACGCCTTGGACTAGGGCGGCAGGAGTCGGGGCCACCTGTAAACATCAGGACGGCCACTGGAGGACCGGCTAAGGGACAGCGAAGTCCTACACTCCCCCTCGTGAGCAAACGCAGTCCGGAGCCACCCTTCTTCCGACGCCCGAAGCCCTATGCAGGCGAGGAAGTCTGGATCGTCCAGCACGACGATTCACCGCACAACACAGTCGTGGGCGTGTTCGCTACAGCCGACGAGGCAGACGCCTTCATGGACACGGTCAAGGATGACTACGAGAACGGCGTCATCTGCTCGAGTTTCCCGATTCCATATCGGTCCACCGATGGCGCCGTCCCGTACCAGGCTAAGGACTGATGTCGACGTTCAGCAGCCGATTGACTACCAGGCAGCGTCTCGACGCGAATTTGCGCTGGAGAGTGCGCCTTGTCTGGTCGCGATCGCAGGGACCTGCGTCACCACCGCCCACACAACCAAGACAAGGATGGCGAGGAACGCGGCACCCCTGCGGAAGGCGGAGTCGACCGTGATCGAGTCCAGGCCCGCTGTCCGAGCTTCAGCTGGGTGGCGGAGGCGGGACGTCTCCGTCGGCTAGTGTCTATCTACGTGAAAGGGGCCGCTCGTGGTCGATCCAAGGACGAATCTGATTCCCGGCCCGACTGCAAGATGGCTGCTGTTCGCGCGGGTGTGGATGTTCGGAATCTTCTTCGTCGACATGCTCACCATGCTCGCGTTCGCGATCTTCGACTTCTCGGCCCTGCGCAATCCTGCCTGGTACGTGATCATGTTCCCGCTGATCGTCGCCTTCGCCATCTCGAATGTCTACTACGCGGTGGTGAAGAAGCGAGAGCTCGCGCAGGGCTACACCACCCTGCCGATGGACTTCCCGAATACTGAAGTGCGCGATCCCGCGACAGGGAACGTGCTGAACGCTGCGGGCCAACCGCTTCCCGACGACTTCAGTCTCAAGCGCGCCCGGGCCGAGTACGCACGCTCCCAGGGTGTCTGAGACCTCAACGGCGGGACAACGCTGCTCGGCCCCGTTGGCGACTGATCGGATCCGGTCCACGCCTGTCACCAAGTAGGAGGCCCTGGCAGCAGCTGAAGCGGCGACACTTCTCGCCCTGGGCATCGGTGCTGCCGTCCTCTCATGGGTTCTGGATGAGGCCGCGAAAGCCCAGCGCGGAACGTTGCTGCAGGTACACAAGCTGAACGCACCAGCGCGCCGCTTGTACGAACGGCTCGGGTTCGTTCGGTTCGACGATACAGAGACGCATCACCTGCTTCGACGCGAGTGAATCCAACGTCCCGGCGAGGGATCGTCAAATGGAACGAGCGAGACCGCTGCGTTGCGCAGGGGTCTCGCTCGTTGGTGGTGGTGTGGGTCAGTGCCCGTTGAACTCGTCGTCGGTGATGTGTTCGAACCACGTCGTGGTGGTGGCGGGATCGTCACCGTTCTCGAGCATCGCGATGTGCTCCATGAACACTCCGGGCGCTGCTGCGTGGAAGTGTTCTTGGCCGGGCGGGGTGTAGATCGTCTGGCCGGGGTGCACGTCGATGATCTGACCGTCGCGTGTTCCGAAGCGGCCGATGCCCGCGGTGACGCGGAGGTACTGGCCCTTCTCGTGGGAGTGCCACGCTGTGCGGGCGCCGGGGGCGAAGCGAACGGTCGCGACGACCATGTGCTGCCCGTCCTCGTGGGGGAGCGCGATGGGGTCGAGCCAGACGTCTCCGGCGAACTGCTCGGGCGGGTTTTTCAAGGTTGGTGTTGCGGGCTCGGTGTTCACTGTTCCTCCGGTGCGAAGAGTTGCTTCGCGACGCCCATCGCTGCCATGCCGTTGGGCCAGCCGGCGTAGAGCGTCACGTGGGTGATGGCTTCGATCAGTTCGTCTTGGGTGACGCCGTTCTCGACTGCGCGGCCGAGGTGGAAGCGGAGCTGTTCAGTGTTCCCGCCGGCGGTGAGGACCGCGACGGTGATGAGGCTTCGGTCTCGTGCGGACAGTTCCGGTCGGTTCCAGACGTCGGCGAAGAGGACGTCATCGGTGAGTTCGGCGAGCTTCGGGGGGGACTGCTGCAGGTTTCGTTGACTCGTTGGTTTAGGCCGCGAGTGCGACCGATGGATTGATGATTGCTTCGTACTCGATCGGGGTCAACTTCCCGAGGCCCCGCTGCCGGCGTTTCCGGTGGTACGTGCCCTCGATCCAATGCACTATCGCCAGCCGGAGCTGCTCCCGACTGCTCCATCGATGGCGGTTCAGGACGTTCTTCTGCAGGAGCGCGAAGAAGGATTCCATTGCGGCGTTGTCCGCGCACGCGCCGACCCTGCCCATCGATCCCAGGAGCCCGGCATCCGAGAGCGCGCGGACGAACTTGTTGGAACGAAATTGGCTACCTCGGTCCGAGTGAACGACCGTTCCTGATGGGTTCCGGCGGGAGATCGCCATCTGCAACGCCGCGACCGCCAACGAGGAGCGCATCTGATCGCTGATGGAGTAGCCCACGATCCGGCGGGAACAGGCGTCCTTGATCGCGCAGAGGTAGAGCTTGCCCTCGCTGGTGTTGTGCTCGGTGATGTCCGTCAGCCAGAGCCGGTCCAGGTCCGGCGCGGTGAATGTCCGCCGGACTCGGTCATCGTGCACGGGAGGTCCGGCTTTCCGGGTCAGGCCCCGCTTCTTCGCATGCAGCGACCAGAGCCGCTGCTGCGAGCACAATCGCCACACCCGCCGCTCGGACACCTGGTGGCCGGCGGCTCGAAGGTCGTCAGCGAGGAACCGGTACCCGAACGTTGGGTCGTCGTGGTGGACGTCGACCGCGGCGTTGATCCAGTGCGCATCCGCCCAGTCCCGGTCCGTCACCGGGCCGCTTCGCCAGGCGTAGTACGCCTGCTTGGAGAACCCCAGCACCCGGCAGGTCACCGCGACGGGGATCCCGTCGACGGCCAGTTCGCGGACCAGCGGGTACATCATTTTGGGAGGTGCGCCTGGGAGAGATACGCCGCGGCGCGGCGGAGGATCTCGTTCTCCTGCTCGAGCAGCCGGTTCCGTTTCCGCAACTCCCGCAGCTCCGCGCCCTCGGCACTGGTGACGCCAGGCTTGACGCCGTCATCGACGTCCGCGCGACGGAGCCAGTTCGTCACCGTTCCTTCGGATATCCCGAAGTCCTTCGCGACCTGCGTCAACGGGATCTCGCCCCGACGAGCGACCGCGACAACGTCGCGTCGGAACTCCTCCGGATAGGGCCTGGGCATGATCAGCATCCTTCCACCGAGGACCGAATCCTCAGAGGTCAGGAGTCAACCGAACCTGCAGCAGTCCCGAATAACATATTAGTGAGGGTGTGCGCGGCATCAAAACGCCGGGCACACCCTCACTAATTGTTAGGCGTCACGGACCGGTCACTCCAAAGGAATGCAATCCGCTTGTGACGAGCATTCCAATCGGGAAAGATAGCACCATGACTAGACCGATGCATATTGCAAGCCCATTCGCCCACTCTAGCCGTAGCCCGCGGACATATAGAATGAGCAGGAGTAACGCGGCAATTGTTCCTACTGGGACTGCTATAGCTGAAATCAAAGCCCAGTTCGTGTCGCTCAGCGGCGAATAACCAATCGGGAGAACGGCGACATCGTTCAGCGCAAAGAGTGCGGAGACTGCGAGTGCCCAAGTTGCCTTGGTGGCAGCGTGAGGGACTGGGACCGACTGGTGCGCGGAAGACTCCGCCTGAAAGTCCGCCGGATACCTTGGTCTGCGACCCGCCCAGGCTGACCCGTCCCAGTACCGCACATACCACGGGTCCGGATCGTCGTACCAGCCCGGTTCCTGGTTCATGCACGTAGCATAGAGCCACTTGCTGTGGCGACCACTACGAGGCGCCAAAGCAGCGGCGGAGGCTCGGTTAGCGTATTTTGCGGTTCGATCCGAGCGCCCGACGATTCCGAAAGAGGCCTTGTAGATCCGACCAAAAGCTCCTACCTGCCGTTCCTGCAGGTCATTGTGCAACGCGCAGCCGCCGATGTCGGTCGGTGAGCACGGCTGGGGCCACAAGCGGGCCAGCGCGGCACCGTTTCGCACCATCTGAATGCCGTACGGCCCGGTGTCACCGCTCGCGGCCCTCATCGCCGCGATCGCGGCCACGGTCGTCCTGCTGCTGCTCGCGCTGCCCGGCTGCGCGCTCCTTCGCCTCAGGAGACACGCCGGCGTCCGGGTCGACACCGGCGGCGCGTATCGTGTCGCGCTCCCGCTCGGCACGCGTCCGGTCGGCCGCCTTCGTGACCTCGTTGGTGGCCGCCTTCGCCACACGACCGATCGCCCGGCCGACGTGACCG
This sequence comes from Curtobacterium sp. MCBD17_003, assembly GCF_003234885.2. Lineage (NCBI taxonomy): Bacteria > Bacillati > Actinomycetota > Actinomycetes > Micrococcales > Microbacteriaceae > Curtobacterium > Curtobacterium sp. MCBD17_003. Next base: position 2,857,858 of record NZ_CP126275.1, on the reverse strand, counting down.
AACGCCTCTTCCCCTGCGTCGCTCATCGCGGCTCCTCCCTGTGTGACCCGCGGGCTCGCGGCAGTCGTCATGCCCTGCTTTGCGGCGCGAACGTCAGCGGCTGCCTGCGAGGCCCGCTGGGCCTCGCGCTGCCGGTCCTCTACCGTGGCCGGTGGCCGCGTCGTCAGCTTCGCGGCCTTCCCCGTAGCCGTGACCCGGGCGGCGAGCTGCCGATCTTCTGCTCACGGAAGGCTGCGGGGATCGCCTGGGTCTCGGCCGCGTCCACGCGGTACCGAGCCCGGAAGGTGTCCACCTCCGCAGCGAGACGGGTCCACTCGCCGCGGCGCTCGACGTCGGCGGGGGCGTCCCCGAGCTGCCGTGCGTCAGACAGCAACAAGTACGACCCAAGCTGGGTCGCCGCAACGTCACTCGAACAGGAACGTCTCGTTCCTGACGAAGCGCCCTCTACGCACTCGAGCCCGGAACGGGCTTCCTCGCACACCGGGAGGCCGGGAACGTCATCCACACCTACGTGATCTTGTCCCACCCGCTGGCATGGTTCGACGGCATCGACTTCGCCGACGCCGACGTCACTCGCGCCCGCATCGCTGCCGAGTTCGATGGATGGGCACCGGAACTCACCGCGCTCGTCACGGACAGCGACACGGCGCCCGTCCTCCGCAGCATCCACGAGCTCCCCGACCGGCACCGTTGGGTCCGGGTCCCGGGCGTGACACTCCTCGGTGACGCCGCGCACGTCACGGTGCCCGGTGGCGAGGGCGCGAACATCGCCATGCTCGACGGGGCGGAGCTCGGCGAGGCCATCGCCGCACAGCCGGACGATCTGGAGGCAGCGCTGGCCTCGTACGAGGCCGTCATGTTCGAGCGCAGCGAAGCCGAGGCCGCCGCCGCACATGAGACCGTGGATCTGGTGTTCGGCACCGGGGCTCCCCACGCACTGGCATCGCTGTTCGCTGGCGGCGACCCGGTCGGTGACGACGTGACGCAGTCGCGGTGAAGCGTCACGGCGCCCCCATCGGCGCCCGGACTCACGGCCGCGGCGGGAGCGCCCGGATGACGTCGAGCCCGGGGGAGAGCTCGACGTCGCCCACGGCGAACGGCACGAGCACCGTGTCACCCGCGGCGAGCGGGAGCGTGCCCGACCCGGACCCCATCGTCCCGCTGCCGCCGACGACCACGACGACCGCGAACGCCGCCGGCAGGCGCACGGGTTCCGTCGTGCGGATCCGTTCGGCGCGGAAGAACGGGTCCGCGGCGGGTGGGAACACGGAGGCGGTGGTGTCGTCCGGTGCGGCGGGGTCGCCGACCAGCCGGGCGACGTCCTCCGCGGTCCACGCGCGACGGTCGAGCGCCTGGAGCGATTCGTGCAGGTCGTTCCCCATGAGCGCCGTGGACGCGTCCAGTCCCGGGTAGCCGTCGTACTCGAGCAGGATCGACAGGTCCGCGGGCTGCTGCAGCTCCACGAGCGTGATGCCGGGGCCGATCGCGTGCGGCACCCCCGCGGGCACGAGCAACACGGACCCGGGCTGCAGCGGCACGCGGTGCATCGCGGCGAGCATCGCGCCGGCGTCCTGCTCCGCGAACCAGGCTGCGGCGTCGGCCTCGGAGACCTCGCGGGTGAACCCGAGGGACGCGTAGCCGTCGACGCCGTCCGCCACGGCGAGCACGATCCACGCCTCGGTCTTGCCGCGGGGCTCGCCGAGGTGGGTGCGGGCGTGGTCGTCGTCCGGGTGGAAGTGCACGAACAGGCGCTCCGCCGTGTCGAGCAGCTTGACGAGGAGCATCGTCTCGGCACCGAACCGGGCGACGTGCTCCGGGCCGAGGAACCCCTGGGGGTCGGCCCGGACGGCGTCGCGGAGCGTCAGTCCCGGCGCGAGTTCGGTGAGGCCCACGTGATCGGACCCGTGCACGGTCGTGACCGAGGCCACGAAGTCCTCGGGTGTGTACGGGTCCACCTCGGATTCGGGGAGGCCGCGGAAGCGCGCGATGCCGGCGCCGCCCCGGTAGGGCCGGGCTGGCGGCTGGTTCGCGGCGAGGCGGATGGGGGCAGCGGACCAGTCGGCTCCTGCAGCGTCGTCCGCTGCGTCGTGCGGCTCAGGTCGGTCAGGCAAGGTGCACCACCGCGTAGAGGTCGAGGGTCGGGATGGTCACACGCGCGACGCCGTCGGCGAGGTGCACGGGCGCGGTCTCGGGGGCGAGGCCCGGCCGGTGGACGGTCGCGGTCGTGATCGCGCGATCCGTGCGGACGCCGATCTCGAAGTCGAGCCGGCACTGGACGGCGTCGTCGGCCTCCTGGTAGTCGAAGTTGACGACGTGGACGGCGAGCGTGTCGTCGGGCAGCTGGTGGACGTTGACGGCCATCGCCTCATCGAACTCGCCGAGGACGTCCTGCGGTACCAGGTCGGGGATCGCGTGCACGTCGTCGAGGTGGGTCGTCCCGGCGTGGGTGAGCAGGGCCTCCCGGTCGACCGCCGGCAACTCGGTGCCGTAGGCGCCGTTGACCACGACGCGTCCACCCTGGTCGAGATAGCCGAGGAGCGCCTCGTGTTGGCGGGCGCTCATGTTCCACGCGTCCGGTACGACGACGGTCGCGTACGGGGCGAAGGTCGCTGCCACCGTGTCGTCCTGGCGGAGGCCCTCGTCCGGCAGGACGATCGCGTCGAAGGTGCGGCCGGACCGGCTCAGGCACTCGATGGTCTCCCAGTACGAGGAGGCGCGTGCGTCGACCGCCTCGACGGGCTCGAACCAGCGGCCGTCGTCGCTGAACATGTCCGAGTCCATCATCGCCCGCATGACGCTGGGGACGGAGTAGACGACGGCGGTGCTGTGCACGGAGACGTTCGACGTGACGGCGTCGAGACCGACGAGCGCCTGACCGGTCTCGACCGCCAGGTCCTTCGGCACCCAGTAGGAGTCCTTCACCTCGGTCCCGAGCCACGAGCCGTACGGCAGGGACATGTTCGCGCCCATCGCGTTCGCCTCGAAGATCGACAGGCGGAACAGGTCGTGGGCGCGTCCTCGCTGGATGCGGCGGAGCAGGTCCTCGGTGATGCCGCCGTACGGGTTCTCGACCGCGACGAGCGGACGTCCACGGCTCATCCCGACGCCGTGGCGGAAGTACCAGGGCTGCTGGTACTTCGTCTCGCGCATCTCCGTGACGAGCACGTCGACGTCGTCGACCATCGCCTCGTAGAACGGCGCGCAGTCGTAGAAGTTGCCGGCGACGCGGACCTGCTTGCCCTGCGACGCCGCGTACTCCTTCACGTACGAGGCGACCTCGTGGAACGTCTCGGTGATCGCGATCTGCAGGAAGCGGCAGTACTCGGCGTACAGCGGGTACGTCTGCGGGGCGGTGCCCGTCCGGTACCCCTGGTCGAGCAGCCACTGCCGGTAGTCGAACGTGGCGAGGTCGACCCCGGCGAGTTCCGTCGGGGGCGTGTCGAGGGTCTGCAGGTACGCCCGGAACCCCTTGACGCAGTCCTTGCAGAAGCAGCCGCCGTAGCGCAGGGCGAGCAGTGGCACGTCGGTCTCGTCGAGCTGGACCCCGGGCGCCCCGGCGTCGATCTGGACGCGGATGACCGCCTTGAGGTACTCGCGCCAGACCGGGTTGTTCCGGTCGGCGAGGTAGCAGGACTGGCCCGTGCCGTCGACCTCCACCCAGTGCGCGTGCAGGGGGCGGCCCTCGAGGTCGCGGGACACGACCTCCTCCCACAGGTCGGTGACCTGGTCGCCGTCGCTGTTGACGAGGCCGTCGGGGAAGTAGTGGCGGAACGGCTTCCAGTCGGCCGGTCCGGTGTCGGTCGAGAACTCGCGGAGGCCCATCGTCGTGCGCGTGCCGACGTCCCGCAGCTGGTTCTGGGCCAGCACGCGACCGTCCTCGACCTCGGCGGGGAACTCCCACGCCTGCGCCTCGAACACGATGCCGAACAGGTCGACGCCGCGCTCCTTCGTGTACGCGATGAACTCCGACTCGTTGACGTAGCCGTGCTGGCGGAACCGCTGCGGGATCGGCCCGAACGCCTCGTCCTCCAGGTACGGGAGGCTGATCACGCCGCCGCCGAGGCCGGCCCAGACGAGCATCGTCCCACCCATCTCGACGACGTCGTCCGCCATCGTGAGCCGCCGCGGGGGCATGCTCGGGTGGTAGCAGTGCTCGTTCGGGTACCAGCCGTCGAAGTAGATACCGCGTTCCATGTGTCGCTCTTCCTCCCACAGCGTCGTGGGCACGTGACGGGTCCGACCCGTCGGTCAGCTCCCGATGACGGGAGTGTCCATGAACCGGGCAGCGGCGCTGCGCCGGATGACCACGTCGACCGGGACCACCTGGGACCGCGTGTCGTCGTCGAGTGTGAGCACCATCCGCGCCGCCGACTGGCCCATGCCCCAGGCCGGCTGCGCCGCGACGGTGATCGCCGGGTCGACGAGGCGCGCCCACGGCACGTCGTCGAACATGACCAGCGAGAGGTCCTCGGGCACGCGGAGACCGCGGTCGCGGACCGCGGCCAGCACCGCCTCGCCGAGGATGTTGTTCGAGGCGAGGAGCGCGGTCGGCGGCACCGCCGAGTCGAGGAGGCGGATCGCGCTCGCGTAGGCGGTGTCCCGGGTGAACCGGGTGCGCACGACGAGCTCGTCGATCACGGGGACGCCCGCCTGCTCGTGGGCGAGCCGGTACCCCGCCTCGCGCTGGCTGCCCGTCGTGAGTTGGGAAGGCCCACCGAGGTACCCGATCCGCTCGTGCCCCAGGGCGAGGAGGTACTCCGTCAGTCGGCGGGCGCCCCCGAGGTTGTCCGCCAGGATGGACGGCACGTCGAGGTCGGCCATCGTCCGGTCGGCGAACAGCACGTTGATGCCGATCGCCCGCGCGGTCTCCCACGCGTCGAGGTTGCTCCCCGTGGGGAAGGCGATGATCCCGTCCACGCGTTGCTCGACGAGCAGGTCGATGTACTCCCGCTCGGTCGCCGGGTCCTCGCCGCTCGCGCAGAGGATCACGTGGCGTCCGAGCTCCTTGGCGCTCGCGAGGACCCCCTGGGCGAACTCCCCGTAGAAGTTGTTCGAGATGTCGGTGACGATGAGGCCGATGTTGTTCGTCGTCCGTCGTTTCAGGTCGCGACCGAGCGCGCTCGGACGGTAATGCAGGTCCTTGGCCGCCGCCTCCACCCGCTGGCGCGTGGCCGGGGCGACCGCTCCGACGTTCGAGAAGACCCGCGACACCGTGCCCATGCCGACGCCGGCCGCCTCGGCGACCTCGCGCATCGTGACCTGGCCCCGCTTGGGGCGTTGCGTGCTGTCGGTCATCCGTCGCTCCTCCCTGACGCGGCGCTCGCCGCGTGCCCTGCATAGCGCAGAGCGACAGGGACGACGTCCCGAGCGGGGGCAGCGGCGTTGCGTGGCATCGCGTCCCTCCTCGGGTAGGCAACAGAAAGTGGAACCGTTTCCACATCGAACAGTAGGAGGATCGCGTTGGCGCTGTCAATGGTGGCGGGCTCGGAGGCCCGATTCCGCCATATTTCTTGGCCAGAGGAGTTGACAACCCTCGGCGCGCGTGCGCATTGTTGGAACCGTTACCACTCAGCATCGATGCTGTGAGGGTCCGAGGAGCCGCGATGGCGCGGCCGGAGAGGTCCACATGACTGCACCATCCGCCTCCGTCGCGGAGCACATGCGGGCGAGCGTCCTGCACGCCCCCGGCGACGTCCGTGTCGACACCGTGCCGGTGCCCCGACTCGATCCCGACCAGGTCCTGGTCCGGATCGCCGCCGTCGGCGTCTGCGGCTCGGATGTCCACTACTTCCACGAGGGCCGCATCGGCTCGTTCGTCGTCGAGCAGCCGATGATCCTCGGGCACGAGTCGGCGGGCACGATCGTCGCCGTCGGGGCCGCGGTCTCACCGGACCGCGTCGGCGAGCGCGTGTCGATCGAGCCGCAGCGCGCCTGCCGACACTGCGACCAGTGCAAGCACGGCCGCTACAACCTCTGCACCTCGATGGAGTTCTACGCGACGCCGCCGATCGACGGCGCGTTCGCGGAGTACGCCGCCATCCAGACCGATTACGCCCATCCGATCCCGGACACGATGTCGATCGAGGCCGCGGCGCTCTGCGAGCCGCTCAGCGTCGGCATCTGGGCCAACCAGAAGGCGCAGACCGCGCCCGGGAGCTCGGTGTTCATCGCCGGGGCCGGGCCGATCGGTGTCATCGCCGCGCAGGTCGCTCGCGCGTTCGGTGCGACGCGGATCATCGTCAGCGACCCGGTGGCCGAACGCCGGGAGGTCGCACTCCGCTTCGGCGCGACGGAGGTCGTCGACCCGATGGTCGTCGACGTCGCGACCGCCGACTACGAGGTCGACGCCTTCATCGACGCGTCCGGCGCCGAACCCGCCGTCCGCGCCGGCATCCACGCCGTCGCGCCCGCGGGTCGTGTCGTCCTCGTCGGCATGGGCGCGGACGAGATCCGGCTCCCCGTGTCCCGCATCCAGAACCGCGAGCTCGTCGTCACCGGGGTGTTCCGGTACGCGAACACGTGGCCGATCGCCATCCGGCTCATCGCAGCCGGGCTCGTCGACGTGGACGCACTCGTCACCGGTCGGTTCGGCCTCGACGAGGTCGAGGCCGCGCTCGACGCGGCGACGCGCCCCGACACGCTCAAGGCCGTCGTCGTCCCCTGATCTCCCGTCGCCCGTTTCGTGGCCTCGGCCCGTCCATCCGGACGTCCCCGCAACACACCATCCCGAGACTCCTGAGGAGTACCCCCATGAAGATCCCCGCATCGTCGCGGCCGATCACCCGCGGACGACTGATCCGCCGGACCGCCGCCACCGTCGCCGCGGCAGCCGTCGCGATCTCCCTCGCCGCGTGCAGCGCCGGCGGCAGCGGCTCGTCCAGCAGCGCCATCACGGCCTGGAGCACCACCGCCGACAAGCCGAACATCCAGCCGTCCATCGCGACGTGGAACAAGGCGCACCCCGACCAGAAGATCACCGACTCGTACTTCGGCACGAACGACTTCAAGGACAAGATCCGCACCGCGATCAACTCGCCGCAGGCACCCACGCTCGTCTACAACTGGGGCGGCGGCACGCTCAAGTCGTACGTCAAGGCCGGGCTCGTCAAGGACCTCAGCAGCGACCTCAAGTCGGACACGTCCTTCACCGACAAGATCGTGCCCTCGATCGCGGACACCGGCAAGGTGAACGGCAAGACCTACGCGATCCCCGCGAGTTCCACCGCGCCCGTGGTCCTGTACATGAACAAGGACGTGCTGCAGAAGGCCGGCATCAGCGAGGCTCCGGCCACCTGGGACGACCTGCTCAAGGACGTCAAGAAGCTCCGCGCGGCCGGGGTGGCCCCGATCTCGCTCGGTGGTCAGAGCAAGTGGCCGTACCTCATGTACATCGAGTACCTCGTCGACCGGATCGGCGGCCCTGCTCCGTTCCAGGCGATCCTCGACAACAAGCCGAACGCCTGGTCCGACCCCGCCGTGATCCAGGCCACGACGATGATCCAGCAGCTCATCAAGGCCGGGGGCTTCGCGGACGGGTTCGCGTCGGTGTCTGCCGACACGAACGCCGACCTCGCGCTCATGGTGACGGGCCGCGCGGGCTTCCTCCTCCAGGGCACCTGGGCCTACTCGGGTATCTCGTCGATCGACCCGAACTTCGTCAAGAGCGGCAAGCTCGAGGTCGCACCGTTCCCCGCGGTCTCCGGCGGCAAGGGCGACCCGGAGGACATCGCGGGCAACCCCTCGGTCTACTGGTCGGTGTCGTCCAAGGCGTCCGCCGCCCAGACGAAGGCCGCGCTGCACTACGTGACCAAGAGCGTCTGGAACGACTCGTACGTGAACACGATGATCGGGCAGGGGCAAATCCCGCCGGTCACCGGGGTGTCGTCGAGGCTCAAGGGCGACTTCGCCAAGCAGGCGGAGCAGATGATCACGGACGCGCCGCACTTCCAGCAGTCCTGGGACCTCGCGCTCAGCCCCGCCGCCTCGACGGAGTTCTGGACCCAGCTCGACCTGCTCTTCAACCAGTCGGAGACGCCGAAGCAGTTCTCCGACCACATGAACACGACCATCGGCAAGTAGGCATGCGCACACGGAACGGTGGGGCCGTCATCGACGGATCGGCCCCGAGCAGTTGGTTCGTCATCCCCGCACTCGCGATGTTCCTGGCGTTCGCGATCATCCCGCTGGTGATCGCGCTGGGCCTCAGCTTCACGAGTTGGGACGGCCTCACCGCTCCCGTGTTCAACGGGATCCGCAACTGGATCACCCAGCTCGGCGATCCACTGACCTACCACGCGCTGTGGCTCACGCTGCAGGTGATCGTGATCTCGTGGGTGATCCAGACGCCGATGAGCATCCTCGTCGGGGTCTTCGTGTCGGGCAAGCAGCGGTACCGCGCCGTCCTCGCCGCGCTGTACTTCCTGCCCCTGATCCTGTCGTCGGCCGCGATCGCGATCGCGTTCAAGGCGCTGCTCGACCCGAACTACGGCGTCGGTCACGCGTTCGGGTTGCCCGCGCTGTCGAAGGACTGGCTCGGCAGCCCCGCCACGGCGCTGTACGTGGTGATCTTCGTCATCGCGTGGCAGTTCATCCCGTTCCACTCGCTGCTGTACCAAGCCGGCGCGCGCCAGATCCCGGCGTCCCTCTACGAGGCGTCGCAGATCGACGGGGCCGGACGGGTCCGCCAGTTCTTCAGCATCACGCTGCCGCAGCTCCGGAACACGATCATCACGTCCTCGACGCTCATGATCGTCGGGTCCCTGACCTACTTCGACATCGTGTACGTCCTCACGCAGGGCGGCCCCGGGTACGCGACCCGGATCCTCCCACTCGACATGTACCTGACCGGCTTCTCCGCCAGCGACCTCGGCGACGCGAGCGTGCTCGCCGTCATCCTCGTCGTCATCGGATTGGTCATCGCGCTCGCACTCACCCGGTTCAGCGGGTTCAACCGCATGACCAGCGAGCAGGAAGGCGCCTGATGGCGATCGCAAGCGTCCGGGACACCGCCGTGGGCGGATCCACCACGACCCGCACGAACGGCGCCGGTCGGCCACGGCGCACACGGGCCAACCGGAACGTCGTCGGCGCGGTCGCGGCCTGGGTCTGGCTCGCCGTCGTGCTCCTGCCGATCTACTACGTCGTGATCACGAGCATCACCGCGCAGGGCTCGTACTACACGCGGAACCCCCTCGCGCCGCCGACGCACCCGACCCTGGCGAGCTACGCGCTCGTGCTGCAGTCCGGCTTCGGCGTCTACTTCGCGAACAGCGTGATCGTCTCGCTCGTCACCGTCGTCGTGACGACCGCCGTCTGCCTGCTCGCGGCCTACGCGATCGTGCGCTCGCGGCGGTGGATCGTCCGGAGCACCTACTCGCTGTTCCTCCTGGGCCTGGCGATCCCGCTGCAGGCGACCGTCATCCCGCTGTTCTTCGTGCTCGGCCGCGTCGGCCTGTACGACACGCTCGCCGCGGTGATCCTGCCGTCGATCGCCTTCGCGATCCCGATCACGGTCCTCATCCTCGTCAACTTCATCCGCGACATCCCGGGGGAGCTGTTCGAGGCGATGCGGGTCGACGGTGCGGGGCAGTGGGCCATCCTGTGGCGCCTCGTGCTCCCGCTGTCGCGGTCGTCCATCGCGACGGTCGCGATCTACGACGCGCTCCAGGTCTGGAACGGGTTCCTGCTGCCCCTCGTGCTGACGCAGAGCGACGACAAGCGCGTCCTGCCGCTCGCGCTGTGGAACTTCCAGGGGCAGTTCAGCATCAACGTGCCGGCGACGCTCGCGGCGGTCGTGCTCTCCGCGCTGCCGATCCTGGTGCTGTACCTGCTCGCGCGGCGGCAGCTCGTCGCCGGGCTCACCATGGGCGCGGGCAAATGAGCGCGCGCTGACCGCAGTGGCCGCGCGCGCTGACCGCAGCGTCCGCGTCAGGGCGCGGCCTGGTCGAACAGGCGCCCGGTGACGGTCGTCGGTTCGATGACCACCGTCGCGATCTTCGGCGTGGGCAGCATCGACCGGAGTCGCCCCGCCGTGCCGTCGTTCGCCTGGGTCGTGCGGGCTGGCCCGCGGACGACGACGCTCCAGGCGGTCCACCCGTCGTGGTGGTCGACCTCGAAGACGAGTTCACGTCGGTCGGCCACGGCGGCGAGGATCGCGTGGCTCGAGGTCGCGAAGACGATCTGGCGGTCGTCGGAGAGGTGGTTGACGGGCAGGATCTCGATGCTCTCGTCGGTGCGGAACGCCACCCGCCCGGTGCTCGCGTCGCGCAGTCGGGTCCAGCACTGGTCCGGATCGAGGACCAGGACGAGCTCCTCGACCGGTGCGGTCGACGCGTGGGCGCCGGGCCGGTCGGAGGTGCGGGTCGGGACGGGCTCGGGGTCGTTCCGGTGCTCGCTCACTCGTTGTCACCACCCGTGGCAGCAGTGGCCGAGACGGTGTCGACACCGACGTTCGCCGAACGGACCGCGGCGGCGTCGTGGTGCGCGTCACCGTCGTCGGTCCAGGTCCAGTCGGCGACCTCGGGGATGTCCTCCCCGTGCTCCCGGGTCCAGGCGCGGGCAGCCATGCGGGCGTCCTGCATGCGCTGACGGAGTCCGGCTGAGCGGGACGCGAGCCCGGGAACGCGGTCGAGCACGTCGATGACGAGGTGGTACCGGTCCACGTCGTTGAGCATGACCATGTCGAAGGGCGTCGTCGTCGTGCCCTCCTCCGTGTAGCCGCGGACGTGCAGGTTGCCGCTGCCGTGTCGGCGGTACGTCAGTCGGTGGATGAGCCACGGGTACCCGTGGTAGGCGAAGACGACCGGCTTGTCGGGGGTGAACACGGCGTCGAACTCGGCGTCGGACAACCCGTGCGGGTGCTCGCCCTCGCTCACCAACCGCATGAGGTCGACGACGTTGACGACCCGGACCCGGAGCGACGGGACCTCGCGGCGGAGGATCGACGCGGCCGCCAGGGTCTCGAGCGTCGGGACGTCGCCGGCGCACGCGAGGACCACGTCGGGCTCCTCGCCGTCGACCTCGGTGCCGGCCCAGTCGAAGATGCCGAGGCCGCGGGTCATGTGCGCGATCGCCTCGTCCATGGGGAGCCAGTTGAACGTCGGCTGCTTGCCCGCCACGACGACGTTGACGTAGTCGACGCTCCGGAGGCAGTGGTCGTACGTCGAGAGCAACGTGTTGGCGTCGAACGGCAGGTACACCCGAACGATGTCTGGCTTCTTGTTGACGACGTGGTCGATGAAACCCGGGTCCTGGTGCGACAGCCCGTTGTGGTCCTGGCGCCACACGTGCGACGACAGCAGATAGTTGAGCGACGCGATCGGCCGCCGCCACGGGATGGTCTTGCTCACCTTGAGCCACTTCGCGTGCTGGTTGAGCATCGAGTCGACGATGTGGATGAAGGCCTCGTAGCTGGTGAACAGTCCGTGCCGTCCGGTCAGCAGGTAGCCCTCGAGCCACCCCTGGCACTGGTGCTCGCTCAGCATCTCCATGACGCGGCCCGCGCGCGCGAGGTGCTCGTCCGACGGCACCACCTCGGCGTCCCACTGCTTGTCGGTCACGTCGAGCACGGCGTTCAGGCGGTTCGACGCGGTCTCGTCGGGGCCGAAGATCCGGAACGTGTCCGGATTCGCGAGGACGACGTCGGCGAGCCACCGACCGAGGACCCGGGTGGACTCGTCGATGGAGCCGCCGTGCGTGGGGACGTCGACCGCGTAGTCGCGGAAGTCGGGCAACACGAGGTCCCGCTTGAGCAGCCCGCCGTTCGCGACGGGGTTGGCGCTCATCCGCCGGTCGCCGGTCGGGGCGAGCGCCGTCGCGAGTGCGACGGGCCGGCCCTCGTCGTCGAACAGCTCCTCGGGTCGGTAGGAGCGAAGCCAGCCCTCGAGCACCTGCAGGTGTTCCTCGGTGTCCCGGGCGCTCGCGAGCGGCACCTGGTGGGCACGCCAGCTGCCCTCGGCGGGCTTGCCGTCGATCTCGGCGGGGCACGTCCAGCCCTTCGGTGTGCGCAGGACGATCATCGGCCAGGCGGGGCGGCCCTCCAGGGTGCCCGCGGCGGCTGCGGCCTTGATCTCGGCGACGTGGTCGAGGACCCGGTCGAGGGTCTCCGCCATCCGGCGGTGGACCGCCCGCGGGTCCTCGCCGTCGAACCCGCCGGACACGACGTAGGGGGTGTGGCCGTACCCGCGCATGAGCGACAGCAGCTCCTCCTCGGGGATCCGGGCGAGCACGGTCGGATTCGCGATCTTGTACCCGTTGAGGTGCAGGATCGGGAGCACGACGCCGTCGTGGAGCGGGTCGATGAACTTGTTGGAGTGCCAGCTGGTCGCCAGGGGGCCGGTCTCGGCCTCGCCGTCGCCGACGACCGCGGCGACGAGGAGGTCCGGGTTGTCGAAGGCGGCGCCGTACGCGTGTGACAGGGCGTAGCCGAGTTCCCCGCCCTCGTGGATCGAGCCCGGGGTCTCGGGTGCCGCGTGGCTCGGGATGCCGCCGGGGAAGGAGAACTGACGGAACAGGTGCCGGACGCCGTCCTCGTCCTGCCCGATCCGTGGGTAGACCTCGGTGTAGGTGCCGTCGAGGTAGGCGTTCGCCACCATGCCCGGGCCGCCGTGCCCCGGCCCCGTGACGTACAGCGTGTCGAGATCGCGTTCCTGGATGGCCCGGTTCAGGTGGGCGTAGACGAAGTTGAGTCCGGGGGTGGTTCCCCAGTGACCGAGGAGGCGCGGTTTGACGTCGTCACGGGTGAGCGGCCGTCGGAGCAGCGGGTTGTCGAGCAGGTAGATCTGCCCGACGGAGAGGTAGTTGGCGGTCCGCCACCACGCGTCGAGGCGGTCGATCGTGGGCTCGTCCACCTCCGCTCCGTTGCCGCGCCGGAAGGCGACCTCGGTCGCCGTGGTGTCGGTCCTGCTGATGGTCGTGTCGGTCATGCGTTCTCCTCGATGGGGTCCGGTCGAGTGGCCGCACCACTCGCTGCCGCGGTCGCGACGAGGTCGCGGTGGCGGGTCACGAGCACGGGTGCGGTCAGGTTGATGAGCACGTCGTGGAGCACCGCGCCGACGTACCCGGCCGGCGCCTGGGCCGGATGGCGCGCGCCGATGACGAGGAGCGCGTGCCCCAGCGCGACATCGAGCAGCATGGGCGCCGCTGGACGGGAAGCGGTGCGCGCGGACACCTCGAGGAGCGGGTGGGCGTCCTGGACGCGTCCGCCGGTGGTGCCGAGCGGGGTGCCGTCGTCGCCGGAGCCGTCGGGTTCGAGCGCCCGGACGAGCACGAGTTCCTCCTCACGGTGTTCGGCCTCCCTGGCCGCGGTCTCGCACACGTGCGCCGCCCCTGCACCGCCGCCGACGCCCGCGACGACACCGCGACGGAACCGCAGGTCCGTGTCCGGGACGACGACGACCGAACAGCGCGCGCCAGCCGCGAGGGCGAGCGCCCGCGTGCCGAGCGCCCGGCCGTGCAGGTGACCCGTCTTGTGCGTGCCCACCACGAGGAGGTCCTCGTCCTCGGCTACCCCGAGCAGGGCGGCCACGACGTCGTCCCCGTCGATCCGCAGCAGCGACACCCCGACGTCGCGACGGCGGGTGCGAGCACGGGTGACCGCGGCCTCCAGGTCCGGGTCGGAGGGTGGGCCGTCCGGAACCGTGCGGACGTGGGCGAGCACGACGGACCCGTGGTCGCGCGCGGCGCGGTCGAGCGCCCAGTCCAATGCGCGTCGACTCGGCCGCGAGTCGTCGAACCCGACGATGTACCGCTCACCCATGTGCCGCCTCCTCCTCGATGGTCCGTGCTGTGGCGGACCGGACCCAGAGACCAAGGTCCCGGCTCCCGCGGCTGCGCCGCCCCGTAGGGTGAGGGGGCGAGCGAGAGGACCGGCGTGGGGCAGGAGCAGGACCGACTCGAGTTCCCGAACGCGCCGCGGACGGCACTCGAGCGCACCATCGGCGACCTCGTCGATCGCGCGAACGAGGTCCTCGCGACCCAGGGGCGTCTCCGGCAGCTCCTCCGCGCGAACCGGCTCGTGGTCGAGGAGCTCGACCTGCCCGTCGTGCTCCGGCGCATCGTCGAGGCCGCGGTCGAACTCGCCGGCGCCCGCTACGGTGCGCTCGGGGTAATCGCCCCCGACGGCACCCTCGAGCAGTTCGTCCACGTCGGGATGTCCGACGCGGAGGTCGCCGCGATCGGGGACCTCCCCCGCGGCCGGGGGCTGCTCGGCGCGATCCTGACCACCACGACCCCGACCCGGCTCGAGCACCTCGCAGCGGATCCCCGAGCAGCCGGGTTCCCCGAGCACCACCCGCCGATGGAGGCGTTCCTCGGGGTGCCGATCCGCGTGCGGGACGAGCTGTTCGGCAACCTGTACCTGACGCGGGAGTCCGGCGTGTTCAGCGAGGAGGACGAGGAACTCGTGGCCTCCCTGGCCGCCAGCGCCGGCGCGGCCATCGACCACGCGCGCCTCTTCGACGAGTCCCGACGCCGCCAGCGGTGGTCGGTGGCGCTCGCCGACGTGACGACCGCGCTGCTGTCGTCCGATGCCGTCGACGGCCTCGGCGTCGTCGTGGACCGCGTCGCCCCGCTGGTCGACGCCGATCTCGCCTGCGTGCTGGTCCCGGACAACACGGGCTTCCGCGTCGACGGCGCCCGCGGGGTCGACGCACGGGATCTCGGAGCGGTGATCGAGGACGCCGACGACACGATCGCCGGCCGGTCCATCGAGAGCGGGCACGTCACCACGGGCGACCTCCGCGAGGACTCCGTCGACTGGCCGGACGGACTCCGATGGGCCGCCGCGGTGCCGTTCGCCGCGACGGCCGCCCCGCTCGGAACGCTCCTGCTCGCGCGTCGAGCAGGACGCCCGCCGTTCGCCAGCTCCGAACTCGACCTGGCGTCGGAGTTCGCGGCACAGGCCAGCGTGGCGCTCGAGCTCGCCCGCGGACGGCTCGACCGGCAGGAGCTCCAGCGCATCGAGGACCGGAGTCGGATCGCGCGTGACCTCCACGACCACGTCATCCAGCGGCTGTTCGCGGCGGGCCTGACGCTCCAGAGCCTCGAGCCCGCGGTCCCCGCGACCGTCCGTCAGGAGTTCGCGGACCAGATCGACGCCATCGACACCGCGATCGCCGAGATCCGCACGGCGGTGTTCGCGCTGAAGACACCGCCCCGCACGGCCCCGACCACCATCCGGCACCGCGTCCTCGACACGATCGCCGAGGTCACGCCCATGCTCGCCGGGCCGCCGAGCGTCACCTTCGGTGGGCCGGTGGACGCGCTCGTCCCGGACGAACTCGCCGACGACGTCGTCGCGGTCGTCCGGGAATCGCTGACGAACGTCGGGCGCCACGCGCGCGCCTCCACGACCGACGTCCGCGTGCTGCTCGAGGACGACCACCTGACCGTGCTCGTCGAGGACGACGGCCGCGGGCTCGGCCGCCCGGGCCGGGCGAGCGGCACCGCGAACCTCGCCGCACGGGCTGCCGCCCGCGGCGGCCACTACGCGCTCGACGGCCGCGACGGAGGCGGCACCACGATGACCTGGCGGGTCCCGGTGACCGAGGGGGAGGGAGCATGACGATCCGCGTGTTCCTCGTCGACGACCACGAACTCGTCCGGCAGGGCGTGGCGCGGATCATCGACGCGCAGCCCGACCTCGAGGTGGTGGGCGAGGCCGAGACCATCGGCCGGGCCGTCCCGCGTATCGCCGCGACCCGGCCGGACATCGCCGTGCTCGACGTCCGCCTGCCGGACGGCAGCGGCATCGACCTGTGCCGGACGGTGCGCTCGGCCAATCCGGACCTCCCGTGCCTCATGCTCACCGCCTACGACGACGACGAGGCGACGACGGCCGCGGTCCTCGCCGGAGCGAGCGGGTCCGTTCTCAAGGACATCCGTGGGAACAAACTCGTCGAGGCGATCCGCCGTGCCGCCTCGGGTGAGACCCTCTTCCCGGCCGACGCGGGACGGCGCGTGCGCTCCGCGGTCGTCCCCGCGAGCCCCGGCTCCGACGCGGGACTCACCCGGCGTGAGCAGCAGATCCTCGACCTCATCGTCGAGGGCCTGACGAACCGGCAGATCGGCGAACGACTCCACATCGCCGAGAAGACCGTGAAGAACAACGTGACCGTCCTGCTCGGCAAGCTGCATCTCGAGAGTCGGACGCAAGCGGCCGTCTACGGCGTCCGGCGCGGCTGACCGTCCCGGGCCTCCCGGTCGTCCCGACGCGGTCGGGACCAAATGCCCTCCTGCACCAGCCGGTCCTGGCGGGACCCTGGTTCCATGCCCGAGCGCGACGAGGTCCGACGACTCCCCACCGACGAGTGGGAGCGCCTGAAGCGCGACGCGCGCGAGCGCGCGGAGCACCGGCTGGCGGCCCAGCGCCGCGGCGGCAGTGACAGCGGGCAGCACACCGACGGAAGGCAAGAACCGTGAACCGCACCGTACTCGACCGACTCCTCTCCGCGAGCGGCGCGGTCATCGCCCTCGTCCTGCTCCTGGCGGGTGTCCTCATGACCTGGGCGCACGTGTACGTGCACGACCAGGTGCGGGACCAGCTCGTCGCCGAGAAGATCCAGTTCCCGGCGAAGGGCAGCGACGCGCTGAAGAGCAAGGACATCGGTCCGTACCTCAACCGCTACGCCGGACAGCAGCTCGAGACCGGCGCACAGGCGAAAGCCTGGGCCGACCACTACATCGCGGTCCACCTGCGGGAGATGACCGGCGGGAAGACGTACTCCGAACTGTCCGCCGAGGCGCAGGCGCACCCGAAGGACGCCGCACTCGCCGCCGAGGTCGACACCGTGTTCCGCGGCGAGACCCTCCGCGGCCTGCTCCTCAACGCGTACGCGTTCGACACCATGGCCACGCTCGCGCTCATCGGCGCGGTCGTCGCGTACGCCGGCGCCGTCGTGATGGCGGTGCTGGCACTGCTCGGACTCCGTCACGCCCGCCGGTACGCCGACGCCGCGGCGAGGCGCCCATCGGCCGAGGGCCGGGCGGCGGCCGTCTGAGCGGTTGCTGGCTCCGCTGCGTGCCGCATCGAACACCCCTGTTCGCACACAACAGGATGCTGCGGTGCAGGCCGAGCGTCGGAGCCCCGACGCCGTAGCCTCGACCCATGTCTGAGATCGTCCACGTCGTCCTCGTCCAGTGGAGCGGGGACCACGCGTCATCCGAACAGCGCGCCGCGGAGCTCGTCCGGCAGCACCTCCCCGGCATCGACGGGGTGACGTCGGTCGATGCCGGACCCAGCGTGAGCAGCGAAGGGCTCGAGGGGCGGTTCGACTGGATGCTCGTCGTCCGGTTCCGGGACCGCGCCGCGCTCGACGGCTACCTGCCGCACCCCGACCACCAGCCGGTCGCCGCGTTCCTCGGCGGGGCGAGCGCCGACCTGGTCGTGTTCGACATCGAAGCGGGGTCCTGACCCCGGCCGGAGCACCGCACCCGCCGCACCCGGGACCGCGCCGCACCCGCCGCGGACCCGGTCCCCATCGCGCCCCGCTCGCCCGGACCGCACCCCACCGACGGAATACCATCCGCCGTATGGTTTCCCGTCCCCTCCCGCCGATCGTGCCCCTGGCCGTCATCGTCGGCATCTCGCCGTTCGCGACGGACATGTACATCCCCGCGCTGCCTGCGCTCGCGAGGGACTTCGGGACCTCCACGAGTGCCGTGCAGGTGTCGCTCACGGCGTTCCTGGTCGCGTTCGCGGTCGGTCAGATCCTCGTGGGACCGCTCAGCGACTCGGTGGGGCGCCGGTCCATCCTCCTGGGCGGGACCGGCCTGTTCGCGGTGGCGTCGTTCGCCTGCGCCGTCGCCCCGGACAACGCCGTGTTCGTGATCGCGCGCGTGGTCGAGGGCCTGGGTGGTGCCGCCGGCGCGGTCGCGGGGCGCGCGGTGGTCACCGACGCCGCGCCTCCTGCCGACCGTCCACGCATCTACGCGGCGCTCGCCGCGATCAACGCCGTCGGACCGGTCGTCGCGCCCCTGGCCGGTGGCGCACTCCTGCTCGTCGGTGACTGGCGGATCATGTTCGTCGCGCTCGGGGTGCTCGGCCTCGTCCTCTTCGCGATCGTGCTCGTCCGCATCCCCGAGACCCTCGCGCCGCAGGACCGGTCGTCGGGAATCGGTCTCGGCGCGAACCTCCGCCGGATGGGGACGTTGCTGGCCATCCCGCGCTTCGACTGGTACCTCGTGCGACGATCGGCTTCTTCGCCTACATCTCCACGAGCTCGTTCGTGTTCCAGTCCGAGTTCGGGTTCAGCGAGACCGGGTACACCGTCGTCTTCGCCGTCGACGCCAGCTGCATGATCCTCACCACCCTGGCGTTCCGGCGGCTCGTCCGACGCTGCAGCGAGGACGCGCTCCTGACGACGGGACTCGTGGTCGGTGCCCTCGGCGCGGTCGGTGTGCTCGTCAGTGCACTCGCAGGCCTCGGGCCGATCGTGGTCTGGGTCTGCCTGGCGGTGGTGACGGGTGCCTGGGGCTTCGTGATCACCGGGTCCACGACGCGGACGCAGGCCCTCGGTGCGGCCTTGCCCGGTACCGCCGCAGCGCTGCAGGGTGGCATCAGCTTCGGGCTCGGCGGCCTCGGCACACCGCTGGCCGGGTGGTTCGGGGGGACGGCGGTCGCGATGGGGGCCGTGATGGCGACGGGGATCGTCATCGCCGCGGTCGTTCAGGTGGCTGCATCGGCCCGTGCCGGAGCATCCGGAACCCGACTGGGCTGACCGCAACGACACCACCGCAAAGGAGCCACTGCAAAGAAACCATTGCAAAGAGCACTTTGCAAAGGTATCTTCGGAGTCATGGCGACGAACACCCCCGAGCCCCGCGTCCTGCGGGTCGAGGCCCTCAAGGCCCTCGCGCACCCCGTGCGGACCCGGCTGCTCAACGAGCTCGCCTCGCACGGCCCGGCCACGGCCACCGCGCTCGGCGCCAGGATCGGCGAGTCATCCGGATCGACGAGCTACCACCTGCGCCAGCTCGCCAAGCACGGCATCGTCGAGGAGGCACCCGAACTCGGCAGCGGCCGTGACCGCTGGTGGCGGCGCTACGCCGGCCCGCTCGAGTTCGGCGACCACGGAACCGACCAGAGCCGGGCGGAGCGCACGGCCACCGTGCTCGCGAGCATGAGCTTCCAGGACGCGACGGCCGAGTTCATCCGCGACGCCCTCGCCTCGTCGGACGACCTGCCCGAGGCCTGGCGCGACGTCAGTGACTTCTCGACCGCCTGGCTCCTCATGACCCCGGACGAACTCGCCGAGCTCGACCGGGGGATCAACGACCTCATCGGTCGGTACCTCCGCGCCAACGACCCGGCCTCGCGCCACCCCGACCCGGCTGCGCGTCGGGTGTTCGTCAACTACAACCTGTTCCCCGTCCTCGACGTCCCCAAGGAGTGACCATGAACGCGACCGTGCCCGTCACGTCCGTCCACCCGGTCGAACGAGCCGCCCACCGCATCGGGCTCGGGCTCGTCCACTGGAGCACCGCCCGCGCGGATCGCCGCGCACGCCGTCTCGCACGCGTCGCCGTGACGACCCCCGCACCTCGGGTCCTCCACGAACGCGCCGCCGTCCTGCACCACGCGTCGCTCGACCGGGAGGCCCGGGAGCGGTCCTGGGAGCGGCTCGCCTCGGCGCAGCCCCGGCTGCGCTGACCGCGGACGCAGACGCGGACCGGCACGCGGACCAGGACGGCACCGCGGATGCGACCGCGGACGCGGACGCGGCTCGGGCCCGCGCGGCATGATCGATCACGGGGCGGGCCGACCGCCCACCGAGGAGGACGAGCATGACCGACAACCACCCGTTCCGACGCCTGCCCGAGGTGCCCGCGTTCACCGTCGCGAGTGACGACGTGCAGGACGGCCAGGAGTTCCGGCCCCCGCAGTGGTCGGGGATGATGGGCGTCCCCGGCGGCGAGGACGTCTCGCCCCAGCTCACGTGGAGTGGCGCTCCCGAGGGCACGAAGAGCTTCGCGGTGACCATGTACGACCCGGACGCCCCGACCATGTCCGGCTTCTGGCACTGGGCCGTGGCGAACATCCCGGCCGACGTGACCACGCTGCCGCCCGGAGCGGGGGCTGCGGGCGGGGCGGGCCTCCCGGACGGCGCGATCCAACTGCAGAACGACGCCCGGGCGCCCCAGTTCGTCGGGGCGGCGCCGCCCGCGGGCCACGGTCCGCACCGGTACTTCATCGTCGTGCACGCGCTCGACGTCGCGGACATCGGAGTGCCGGCCGACGCCACGCCCGCCTACCTCGGGTTCACCATGTCGTCGCACATCCTCGGCCGGGCGACGCTCGTGGCGAGCGCGGAGACGCCGGGCGAGGCGTAGGCACGACCCCGCCGCCGTCTTGGTGGATCCTGGGGGCGGCGGGTCGACCGTCGAGGTGACGGAAGGAGCGGTCCCGTGGGCGTGTGGTGGTCGTCGGTGCACGAGGTGCTGGTCGATCGGCTCACGCTCGGCACCGACGGGGTCCGGGGCCGGGTGTCCGGCCGGCGCGACCAGGACCCGGATCGCCTCGCCTCGCGGCGGTCCGCCGTCCGCATCGGGCTCCAGGTCGCCGTCGTGTCGGCGGCGCTCGTGGCGTCCATCATCCTGCTCGTCGTCGTGTACGTGGTCTGGCAGCTGACCCCGCAGCAGCAGCACGAGTACCACGGCCCCGAGGACGTGCACGTCTACCTCGACACGATCGACCTGACGATCGCGGTCGTCGGCGTCGGCGGGTTCGCGGTCGTGCTCGCCGGGATCGCGACGTGGATCATCGCCCGGCGGGCGGTCCGTCCCATCACGGAGGCGTCGCGGATGCAGCGCACGTTCGTCGCCGACGCGAGCCACGAGCTCCGCACGCCGTTGACCGTGCTCAACGCGCGCGTGCAGCAGCTCGAGCTCCGCATGGACGCGGACGATCCGCGTCACGGGATCGTCGAGGAGCTCCAGGCGGACACCCGCGTGCTCATCGACATCGTCAACGACCTGCTCGAGGTCGCGGCCGGGAGGCCCGGGGAACACCCGATGACACCGCTCGGACCCGAGTTGGCCGGTGCCGCGAACGACATGGGCGTGCTCGCCGACGCGCGGGGTGTGCGCCTCGACGTCGGCGACAGCGACGCGGTCGTGTCCCTCCCGTCGACACAGCTCCGGCGCTGCATCGTCGCGCTCGTCGACAACGCGATCGGGCACACGCCGACGGGCGGGACCGTGACCGTCACGACGGAGCGCGCCGAGCGCTGGGTCGCCATCCGGGTCCGCGACGAGGGCCCGGGGATCACGGGGATCGCCCCGCGGCGGGTCTTCGACCGGTTCGCCCACGGCAACGCGGCCCGTGCGGCCGGCTCGCGGCCGACCGGTACGACTCGGTCGGGCTACGGCATCGGCCTCGCGCTCGTGCGGGACATCGCGGTCCGGGCGGGCGGCGAGGTGCGGGTGGAGCACACGGGCGCGGACGGCACGGTGTTCCTCCTGCAGTTGCCGCTGGCTCAGCGCACGGCGCGGACGTAGCGGACGACCTCGGTGCTCGCCCGGACCCAGGTGCCGTCGACGCGGTAGCCCTCGGGGGCCAGGGCTGCCGAGACGGTGCTCCGCTCGTCGTGGGCCGTGCCCGTCAGCAACCAGACGACCCGTGCGCCGTCCGCGGTCCGGCCGATGTCGGCGATCGGACGCTGCGTCTCCCACAGCCCCGCCGACGCGGAGGCCGGGCGGACGAGCAACGGGTCCCGGAGGCCGCGGAACGCCCTCGGGTACGTCTCGGCGATGATCCGCGACGTCGCGAGGGGGTGTCGATCGACCGGCCCGTAGACGACCGCGTCGACCTGCCCGGCCGGTTCGTGGGCCCGCTCCGAGCGGACGAGCCGGGCGACCTGGTTCCACGCCGAGTCGTCCTTCGCGGTGACCGTCCGCTGCTGGACCCACGTCGGGGCGGTCAGCGCGACCGCGAGGAGGAGGACGCCCGCGGTGACCCGGGCGAAGAACCGGTCCGGGAGCGCGGCGACCGGGAGCGCCATGCACAGCGCCACCGCCGGAGCGCCGAAGGACACGTAGCGCGGGGAGTACAGCGGGTTCGTCACGAGTGACGCGGCGATGAGCCCGACCGTCGGCACCGCCGCCCACGGCAGCGCGACCGCGAGCAGGGATCGGCCGCGCGCGCAGGTCAGCCCGACCGCGACGCCGGCCACCGCCAGCAGCCAGCCGAACACCGTGAACGCGGGGTTGAGTGTGAACCACTGGGTGACCACGACCTCCTCGACCGTGTGGCGGCTGATGTGCTGGATCCAGTCGATCTGCGCCGACTGCGTCGCGGAGGCCCGGGCCAGCGGCACGAGGGCCACGACCGTCACCGCAGCGGCGAGGAGCCAGCAGCGCAGCGCCCGCTGCGCCCCGCGGGTCCGGGCGGTCCGGCGGGCCAGCGGGACCGCCGCCGTGACGCCGTGCCCGACGGTCACGAGCACGAGGTAGAGGAACACCGCCCCGCCGAGCAGCGACACCGCGACGTACCCGACCCACCACGGCCAGGAACGGAGGCCCGTGACGCTCCGCCGGTGCGCGGCGAGGAACAGGATGGTCGCCGCCACCGCGAGCAGCGTGCCGAGGGCGAACGAGCGCCCCTCGGTGCCCATCCACGTGACCCGCGGGAGCAGTGCGAAGAGAGCGCCCGCAACCACGCCGGTCCTGAGGTCGACGAGCATCCGGCCGAGCACGACGAGGAGGGCCGCCGCCGCACCGACCGCGACCGCGGACGGCAGCCGGAGCGTGAACGGAGCGTATCCCGCGACGACGAACCACAGGTGCATGAGGCCGTAGAAGGTGGCGTGCACGACGTCGACGTGCTGGACCTCGCGCGCGAGCGCCGGCCAGGGACGGGTCGCGGACACCACGGTCGCGGCTTCGTCGTACCAGACGGACGGGACCCAGTCGAACGCGACGGCGATCACCGTGGCGGTGAGCCCGACCACGACCGGCGGCAGCCAGGCGCGGTGGCGAGGGTCGAGTCGGATCGTGCGGGCGTCGATGGACCCGCCACGGAGCGGCACTGTGGACATGAAGACCTCCGGACCTCAGGCTGCGTCGCGCCCTCCAAGGAAGGACCCAGCAAGCCGGACGCCTGCTGGGAGTTCCCTGAGCCCTCTTGGCGCTTTCTGGGCAGCGGGTCTCGATGCTGGAGTCATGGACAGCACGCGAACGGGACGAGGCCGGATCCTCGATGTGGTGTTCCTCGTCGGGATCGCCCTCAAGGGCATCGACGGAGCGGCCGAGCTGCTCCTGGGCTTGCCGCTGCTGTTCCTCCGCCCGGCACAGATCAGTGCCGTCGCCCACCTGCTCACCGCGCACGAGCTCGCACAGGACCCGCACGACCTCATCGCGCACCTGATCCTGCACGGTGCCGCGGCACTCGGCGCCGACGCTGCCCTCTACGCCGCCGTCTACCTCGTCGTGCACGGCCTCGTGAAGGTGGTCGTCGTCATCGCGCTGGTCCGCGGCTCCGAGCGCGTGCACCCCTGGGCGATCGCTGCGCTCGCCGCGTTCCTAGTCGCCCAGCTCGTCGAGATGGTCGTGCACCCGTCACTCGGGGTCGGGGTGCTCTCGGCGTTCGACGCAGCGATCATCGTGCTCACCTGGCGCGAGTGGCGGCAGCACCGGACCCTCCGCGACGCCCTGTACGGAGCCGTGCCCGCACTCGCGCGCCGTCGCACCCGTCGCCGTGCAAGCGGGGTGGAACCCATGGTGCGGGCGCGCTAGCGTCGCTCCATCGGGTGTTCACCCCCCGGCGGAGGTCTGGGCCTGGGCGCCCGACCTCGACGCCCGACCGACCGGGTTCGCGAACGTCGCGCGCGTGGCGCAGGAGGACGGGCACGCCGGTGTCGTCCTCAACCCCGCCGGCGACCCCGCGCCGCTCCGGCTGCAGGCCTTCGCCGATCGCTTCCCCCTGTCCTGAGGTCCGCCCTCGGACCGGCCGGGCTGTCGGTCCCGGCTCCGCCCGGTGACGCTCAGGGTGTGCCGATGCGGTACCCCACCCCACGAACGGTGGCGATGAGGTCCCGGTCGGTCTTCCGGCGCACGTAGTGGACGTACGTGTCGACCGTGCCGAGCTGCTCGCCCTTGTCGAACACGGCCGTCAGGATGTGCGCCCGCGAGAACGTGCGCGTCGGCTCCCGGGCCAGCAGGCGGACGAGCGCGGTCTCGCGTTCGGTGAGCCCGATCCTCCCGGCGTACGGCGAGGTGATGGTGCCGGTCTCCGGGTGGAGGGTCCACCCGCCGATCGCGATCGCCTCGCCCTCGGGCGCGTAGTCGCGCGTGAGGGCGCGGAGCCGGGCTCCGAGTTCCGCGAACTCGAACGGCTTGACGAGGTAGTCGTTCGCCCCGGCGTCGAGGCCGGACACGCGGTCGTCGAGCGAACCGAGCGCGGTGAGCATGAGGATCGGCGTGCTGATGCGGCGTCGGCGGATCTCCTCGACCACGGCCACGCCGTCCATCCCCGGCAACCTGCGGTCCACGACCATGACGTCGAAGTACCGCTCGACGGCGGCCGTGACCGCCTGCTCGCCGTCGGTCACGAGGGTGACGTCCCAGTCCGCACCGAGCACGTCGGCGACGATCGGACCGAGGCGCGCGTCGTCCTCCACGAGCAGGAGGCGCGGTGCCGGCTCCGTCATGCCCCGATCCTGGCCGTCGGCGTCACCGGCGCACCGCACGCCGCGCCGCACTCCGCTTCCGGAGCACCCCGATGACGACGGGGAGGACCGAGACGACCACCACCACGACCATGAGCGCGTCGATGTTGTGCGCCACGAACGGGATGCCGCCGAGGAGCACCCCGACGACCGTCAACACCGCCACCCAGCCCACGCCGCCGATGGTGTTCCAGACGATGAACCGTCGGTAGTGCATGGCCGCGGCGCCGGCGGCGAGCGGCACGTACGTCCGGACCACGGGGACGAACCGCCCGAGCACGAGCGACAGGCCGCCGTACCGGACGAAGAACGCCTCGGCCTCGCGCAGGCGCGCACGCTTGAGCACCCGCGCGTCCTCGCGGAACAGCCGACGCCCGAACCGACGCCCGAGGACGTAGCCGACCTGGTCGCCCGCGATCGCGGCGAGGGACCCGACGACCGCGACCTGCCACGGGGTGATGCCGAGTGCCGAGGCCAGGATGGTCGCGGTCAGGATGAGCGAGTCGCCCGGGAGGAACGGGAACAGCACCCCCGACTCCACGAACACGAGCACCGCGAGGCCGACGAGCACCCACGGCCCGAACGCGTGCAGGATGGAGGCGGCGTCGAACAGGTGGATCGCGAGGGGCACCGGCCCATCCTCCGGGTGCGGCTCCCAGGAACGGCCAAGACCGACGCTCCCTTGGTGGCTTCTTGGACCGGGCGTGTGATCGTCACGGCATGCTGCGGAACAAGGTGCCCGAGATCACCCTGCTGTTCTGGGTGACGAAGATCCTGACGACCGGCATGGGGGAGACGCTGTCGGACTTCCTCGTCGGCCACGTCGACCCCGTCGGCGCCGTGCTCGCGACCGCCGTCCTGTTCGCCGCCGCGATCGTGGCCCAGTTCACCGTCCGCCGGTACGTGCCGTGGCTGTACTGGCTCGTCGTCGTGCTCGTCGGCGTGCTCGGGACGATGATCGCCGACTTCACCCACGTCGTCGCCGGCGTCCCGTACCTGGTGTCGACGTCGGTGTTCCTCGTGCTCCTCGTCGCCGTGTTCGTCACGTGGCGGGTCGTCGAGGGCACCGTCGACGTCCACGCGATCGACACCCGCCGCCGCGAGGCCTTCTACTGGGCGGCGGTCGTCGCCACGTTCGCCCTCGGGACCGCCGCTGGCGACCTCGTCGCGTCGCGGTTCCACCTCGGGTACCTGCTCGGCGGGGCGGTGTTCGTCGCGGCGATGTGCGTGCCGATCGCGCTGTACCTCGGGCGGGCGCTCGCCGCCGTGCCCGCCTTCTGGGTCGCGTACGTCCTGACCCGGCCCGTCGGGGCGTCCTTCGCCGACTGGGGCGCCGTGTCGTCCGCGCGCGGCGGTCTCGGGTTCGGCACCGGACCCATCAGTGCGGTGCTCGCCGTGCTCATCGTCGTGTGCGTCGCGGTGCTCAGCGTGCGTCAGAGCCGACGGGCCGACCTCGACACCCGGGAGTGGCCGGCCGACAGCCTCGCGCCGTGACCCACGTCGGCAGCCACGCACGCTACGGTCCCAGGTCATGACCTGGTCCTCGGACATCGGCCCGAGCCTCCTCGGCGTCGGCGTGCTCGTGGTCGTCGCGACCGTCGTGCTGCTGCTCGTGCGGGCCCCGAGTCCCGTCGCGCCGGCGCTCGCCGTCCTGCGTGGCGCGCTCCAGCTCGCCGTCATCAGCGTCGTCCTGAGCGGGGTCATCCACGACGTCCGGTGGGTCGCGGCCGCCCTGGTCGTGATGTTCACGGTCGCGGTGAGCACGGCCTCCCGACGGCTCGGCCCGCTGCGAAGGACGGCGCCGATGGTGGCGTCCGCGATGGGTGCCGGGATCCTGCTGTCCCTCGCCGTCGTGTTCGTGACGGGCGCGATCGCGTTCGACGCGCGGTACGCCCTGGCGATCGGCGGGATCGTCGTCGGCAACGCGATGACCGTCGCCACGCTCGCCGGACGCCGGTTCCTCGAGCTCGTCGACGACCGGTGGGAGGAGGTCGAGGGCTGGCTCGCGCTCGGTGCACCGCCCCGGACGGCCACCCGGGACCTCGCCCGTCGGGCGGTGCACGCGGCGCTCATCCCCTCCACCGACCAGACGCGGACGACCGGACTCGTGACGCTGCCCGGCGCGTTCGTCGGGGCGATCTTCGGCGGGGTCTCACCGGTCGAGGCCGGCCGGTTCCAGATCGTCGTCCTCGCGGCGATCATCGCGACCGGGGCCGTGACCGCGGCGATCATCGTGCGGTGGCTCGGGCCCGTGCGGACGCGCCCGGCGGCGCCGCGCTGACGCGGTCGCCCGGCGCGGGTCAGCGGAACGCCGACGCCGGGATGACCTGCAGCTGCGAGTCCGCGTACCCGCCGACGTACAGGTCGCCGGTCGCCGGGTCCCGATCGAACGACACCGGCTGGCGGACCGTCGGCACCGTCCGCACGAGCTGCGGTGCGCCGTCGGCACGGACGCGGAGCTGCGCGATCTCGTCGGTGTTCGCGAGCGCGGTGTAGATCGTCCCCGTCGCGGCGTCGGCGCGGATCCAGAAGGCGCGGCCGGGGACGGCCGCGCGACCGAGCGCCCGGGGTGTCCCACCGATGTCGTACGTGAGCACCGCGTTGCCGCGCACGTCGCAGACGGCCACCCGGTCCCCGCCGATCGGCACGACGTGGCTCGGGCCCGCGCCGGCGGGCAGGGCGGCGACGAGCCGCAGCGTCGTCGCGTCGTAGACGAACAGCAGGTTCGCCGCGACGTCGACCACCGCGACCCGGTTCCCGACGGCTGTGATGCCACCGGGTTGGACGGGCTGCGTGAAGTGCGCGACCGTCCGTCCGTTCCGCAGGGCCCGGACGCCATGCCCGAACTCCTCGGTGACGAACGTGGTGCTGTTCACCCGCACCGCCTGGTGCGGGTGCCGGCCCGTCGACGCCGAGCTGACGAGGTCGAGTGACGGCAGCGCCAGCGTGTAGAGACGATCGCGGTCCTCCGCGGGGAGCAACAGGGGACCGTCGGGATCGGCGAGGTCGATCATCCGAGCGGAGCCGGGCACGGCCTTGGTCGTGACCGCGCCGGTGTCCATGTCGTAGCGGACGAGGCGGTCCTGCTTCCGCTCGGCCAGGTACACGGTGTGCACGGAGTCGGCCACCGCGACGCCCCAGGGGTGGGCGCCGGCGGGGAGTGGGACGACCCGGCCGGCCGGCGTGACGGGCGGTGGCGGCGCGTCCCCCGGTTCCGCTGCCTTCGTGACCGCGTGGCCCCGGTAGCCGGTGCGGGCGTGCGTGGCGGACACGGACGGAGCGGTCGACCCCGAACAGGCGGCGAGCACGGCCACGAGTCCGCACGAGACGAGCACCGCCAGCACGGCGCCGGGTCGACGACCACGGCGTCGCGGACACCGGTCGCGCGAGGGCCCCGGTGTTCGCCCGGACGGTCGGCTCGAGGCGGCGCTCGCGGTGTCCATCGGTCCACCCTGCCCGCCTCGGCCGCACGTCCGCCGAACGAGGGCGGCGGGCCACCGCCGTCCCACGTCGGCGCACGACCGCTCGTCGACCCGCCCACGTCTGACGACGCGGTCCACACCGGGAGCCCGACGGGGCCAGACGCACCCGGGCACCGGAGCGCGCTGTACTCGGGGCGGTCCCGCTCCTACCGTGAGGGGCATGACGATCGCGGCCACGGTCCTCCCGGCGCTGAACGGGCTGGGCACCGGACTCGCGCTCATCGTCGCCATCGGCGCGCAGAACGCGTTCCTGCTCCGCCTGGCCGTGACCGCACCCCGACGCGTCGTCGCAGCAGCCGTGGGGATCTGCGCGGGGTCCGACGCCGTCCTCATCCTGGCGGGGGTGCTCGGCGTCGGCGCGGTCGTCGAGCGGGCGCCGGTCGCTCTCGTCGTGGTGCGGTTCGTCGGTGCGGCGTTCCTCCTGACCTACGGGGTGCTGGCGGCACGCCGGGCGATCCGGCCGGCGGGGGACGCCCTCGACGTCCGCGCGGTCGGCACCGGCGACGGGACCACCGCGGGGACCGCTCGGCGCGCGGTCCTGACGATGCTGGCGTTCACGTGGCTCAACCCCCACGTGTACCTCGACACACTCGTGTTCCTCGGGTCCGTCGCGAACGAGCAGGGCGTCGACGAACGGTGGTGGTGGGTCGGCGGCGCGGTGGCCGCGAGCTGCTGCTGGTTCTCGGCGCTCGGGTTCGGGTCCCGGATGCTCCGCCCGGTGTTCGCCCGACCGGGGGCGTGGCGCGTGTTCGACGCGTGCATCGCGGTCGTGATGGTCGCGTTCGGGGTGCGGTTGCTGCTCGGGGCGTGATCCGGCGCGCGGGCGTCGGACGACGGCTCAGCCGAGCAGCCACCCGTTGTCCGCCGCGATCCGCAGCGCCTCGGTGGCGTTCCGCGCCGCGGTCTTGCCGATCGCAGCGCTGAGGTGGTTCCGCACCGTGCCCTCGGACAGGTGCAGCTCCGCGGCCACGCCCGCGACGGTCGGCGCCGTGCGGAGGGCGATGAGGACCTCCGTCTCGCGTGCGGTCAACGGCGAGGGGCCGGCGGCGAGCGACTCCGCCGCGAGCACCGGATCGACGACGCGGAACCCGGCGGCCACCCGGCGGACGGCGTCGGCGAGCTGTTCCGCGGGCGTGTCCTTGACGACGAACCCCGACGCGCCGGCCTCGAGCGCGCGGCGCAGGTAGCCCGGTCGGCCGAACGTGGTGACGATGAGCGAGCGGCAGGACGGGAGGGTCGTGGCCAGGTCGCGTGCCGCCCGCAGCCCGTCGGCACCCCGCATCTCGACGTCGAGCAGGGCGACGTCCGCGCCCGCCGCCCGTGCCGCATCGACGACCTCGTCCCCGCGGCCGACCTGGGCGACGACGCTGATGTCCGATTCGAGCGACAGCAGGGACGCGAGCGCGCCGCGGACCAGGGCCTGGTCGTCGGCGAGGAGGACCCGGATCGTCGACGAGCCGGGCATCGCCGCCGACGCCGTCACGCCGGTCGTCTCCGCGGCGCTCACCGACGCCCCCGCCCGACCCGGAGCAGGAACCCGCCGAGGTCGCTCGTCCCGGTCGTCATGGTCGCACCGACCGCGTCCGCACGCTCGCGGAGTCCACGAAGCCCGTTGCCGCCGAGCGGTGCACCGACGGGCGCGACCCCGTCGGCCAGGTCGTCCGACGCACCGGCGCCGTCGTCCTCGACGGTGATCGCGCTGCGGGTCAGGGTGACCCGAGCGCGCGTGGCGGCGGCGTGCCGGACGACGTTCGTCACGCCCTCGCGGAGCACCCACGCGAAGAGTGACCTGCTGTCGGCCACGACGGCGTCGGCGTTCGTTGGGAGGTCGGCGTCGATCCCGGCGGCCTGGAGCGCTGCCCGGGCGGACACGAGCTCGGCGTCGAGGTCGGCCTCGCGGTACCCGCTCACCGCCTGCCGGAGACCCTGCAGGGCCTCGCGGGCGAGCCGTTCGACGTCGGCCATCTCGGCGCGCGCGGCGGCGGGGTCGCGGTCCACGAGCCTCCCGGCCAGCTCCGACTTGATCGCGACCACGGTGAGGGAGTGGCCGAGCACGTCGTGGAGGTCCCGCGAGAACCGGGCCCGTTCCTCGACGACGGCGAGACGGGTGATCTCGTCCTGCGCGACGCCGAGTTCCTGCTCGGCGGCCCGCTGGCGCCCGAAGAAGGTCATCGACGCGCCGATGGACACGGTCACGAGCGGCGCGAACAGCAGGCCGTCGTTCGAGCTCACGTCCCATCCGGCGATGCCGCAGATCACGACCTGCGCGGCAGCGATCGCCAGGATGGCCACCGCGGCCACCCACATCCGCACCGCGACGAACCCGACCAGGGACGCGAGCAGGAACCACGTCCACATGGCGACGGCGCCGAGCGGCACGAGGGGCAGGACGCTCAGCAGGGCGAACGTGCTGAGGACGACGATGCGGCCGGGCAGCCGTCGTCGCCACATGAGCTCCGGCGCGACGAGGTACGCCACGTAGACCACGGCGAGCACGACGCTGTCGACCACGTGCTTGCGGACCGAGCCGCCGTCCGTGAACACCGCGAGGACGAGGAGCACCTGCCACGCCAGCCCGAAGAACGCCCCCGGGTACCAGCGACGACGGGCCGTCCGGAGGTCGCCCTCCGCCATGCCCGGCGCGCCGGACCACGGGAACGACCGGGAGGTGCGGCGTACGTCCTCCGTGCGCCGCACCTGGGTCGTCTGGGTCGCGTCCGTCACGCGATCCAGCGTAGGTCCGGTCACTGCCGTGCGGCGTCGCGGCGGTAGCGCCAGACGACGACCGCGGCGAGACCGAACGCCCAGGCCGCCAGCACCAGGGCGGGTTCGAGCATGCTCCCGTCCGCGCCGGCGCCCATCTGGCCCATCCGGTCGAGCCAGTACGACGGGACCCCGTGCGCGAGGGTGCTCATCCACGACGGCATGATCGACAGCGGGACCCACAGGCCGCCGAGGATCGCGAGCCCCATGAACACGACCATGAACAGCGGCTGTGCGAACGAGGGGCGGGCGAACTGCCCGATGAGGATCGCGATGAGGGCGAACGGCACCACCCCGGCCCACACGCCGACGCCGGCGACGAGCCAGCGGCCGGGTGCGAGGTCGGCGTGCAGCGCGAACACGGACACGAGCGTCACGACGACGATGCCGAGCGCGGCGACCGCCATCGCGGCGATGACCTTCGACACGAGGAACCCGACCCCGGACAGCGGGGTGATCCGCAGCTGCCGGTTCCATCCGATGGACCGTTCCGTGACGATCGTGAACGCCTGCCCGAGTGCCGCCATCATGGCGCCGTACGACGCCATCTGCAGCGTGGTGACGACGAGCCACGGCAGCTTCGTCGCGGGGTCGACCTGACCGCTCGACCCGTAGGCGGACCCGAACGCCAGGAGCATCACCACGGGCACCGCGATCGTGAACACGAGCGACCGGACGTTGCGGAGCTGCCGCTTGGCCTCGAGGGCGACGTACCGGATCGGCAGGCGACCCCGGGTCCGGAGCGGGACGGGAGCGGTCAGGGCGTCGTCGGTGGGCGAGGTCGCCGCGGTGTCGGTGACCCGAACCGGCGTGGAGGGGATGGACGTGCTCATGATCGGGCTCCGGTCGTCTCGGCGGACGACGGCTCGTCCGTGGTGCGGGTGAGGGCGAGGAAGGCATCGTCCATCGTGGACGGCACCACCTCGATGTCGTGCGCGGCGGGGAACGCCGCGAGCAGGGCGCGCAGGGTCGTGTCGGATCGGTCGGTGACGAGCGTGACCGTGCCGTGCCGTTCCTCCAGACCGCTGACGCCGGGCAGACCGCGGAGCGCGTCGTGGTCCGCGGGGCCGACCCCGGTGAACCGGATCGTCCGGGCGGCGGCGATCGCCTTGATCTCGGCGGGGGTGCCGTCGGCGACGATCCGTCCGGCGCGCATGATCACGATCCGGTCGGCGAACGTGTCGGCCTCGTCGAGGTAGTGCGTCGCGAACACGACGGTGCGGCCGGTGTCCGTGAACTCGCGCATCGAGGACCAGAAGGTGTGCCGGGCCTCGACGTCCATCGCCGCGGTCGGCTCGTCGAGCACGAGCAGGTCCGGGTCGGACACGACGGCCACCGCGAACCGGGCGCGCTGGAGCTGCCCGCCGGACAGCTTGTTCACGCGGCGGCCCGCGATCTCAGTGCAGCGCGCGCGGCGGAGTGCCTCGTCGACGGACATCGGGGCCCGGTGGGCGCTCGCGACCAGGGCGACGGAGTCCCGGACGGTGAGGTCGGGCAGGAGCGCACCGCCCTGGAGCATCGCACCGACGCGGCCGTCGACGATCGCGTCACGCGCCGCGCCGCCGAAGAGCCGCACGCTGCCCGCCGTCGGGGTGGCGAGCCCGAGCGCGAGGTCCACCGTGGTCGTCTTGCCGGCCCCGTTCGGGCCGAGGAGGGCGACGACCTCGCCCCGGTGGATCGTCAGGTCGACACCGTCGACCGCGGTCACCGCACCGAACCGCTTGTGCAGTCCGGCCAGCTGGATGATCGGCGTTTCGTTCATGCGGCCAGCGTGGCGGAACCGCGGGCGCGGGACGTCTGCGGTCCGTCATGGATCCAGCGTGACATTCGTCATGGTGCGGAGGCGGTCGGGTCGAGGTCGGGGCGGTGTGCACCTCGCACCGGTTCACACCCCGGTAACGACATGTTGCACATGGTCGGCCGGTGTCCGGACTCCTAGCGTTGGCGCAACCCCGCGCCGGCGACGCACTCCGCGTTCCGGGCCCGTCCGACCCGAGGAGCCACAGATGGCCAGCGACACCGCAGCTTCGGCACCACCCGTCTCGTCATCGTCGGCGACGGTCGTCGTCGACGACTACTCCCTCCGCCGTGTGCCGCAGTCCGCCCGCTACGGGTGGTTCCAGGTGGCCGTGCAGCGGTTCGGGCAGATCTCGGCCCTGTCGCAGTTCCTGCTCGGGGCGACGCTCGGCTTCGGCATGAGCTTCTGGGCCGCGTTCTGGGCGATCACGCTCGGCGCGGTGATCCTCGAGATCGTGTCGGTCTTCGTCGGCGTGATCGGGGTCCGCGAAGGCCTCAACACCTCCGTGATCGCGCGGTGGACCGGGTTCGGCAAGGGCGGCTCCGCGCTCGTCGGGCTCGCGATCGGCATGAGCCTCATCGGGTGGTTCGGGATCCAGTCGGGCGTCTCGGCGTCCGGGCTCGTGGCGATCCTGCCGATCCTGCCGGCGTGGGCGTGGTCGCTCGTGTTCGGCCTGCTCGTCACGGCGATCGTGCTCCGCGGGTTCCACTCGATGCAGTGGCTGGCGAACATCACCGTGCCGCTGTTCCTGGTCCTCGTCGGGTGGGCGATCACCGTCGAGCTGAGCAAGCACTCGATCGCGGAGCTCGCCGCCAAGGCCCCGGCCGGTCCGCACATGGGCTTCGTGGCGGGCACGACGCTCGTCGCCGGCGGGTTCATCGTCGGGGCCGTGATCACCCCCGACATGACCCGGTTCAACAAGAGCACCGGCGACGTCGTCAAGCAGACGCTCCTCGGCGTGACGCTCGGCGAGTACGTGATCGGCCTGGCGGGCGTCCTGCTCGCCCACGCGGTCGGGTCCTCGGACATCACGCGCGTGATCACGTCGTCGGTCGGCTGGGTCGGCGTGCTCGTGATCCTCCTCGGCACGTTCAAGATCAACGACTGGAACATCTACAGCTCGAGCCTCGGCGTCACGAACTTCATCGACGCCGTGTTCGGTCGGCAGGTCAACCGCGGCGTGGTCACGCTCGTCATGGGCGTCGTCGGCTCGGTGCTCGCGGCGGTCGGGTTCCTGGGCGCGTTCACGCCGTTCCTCACCGTCCTCGGCGTCGTGTTCCCCCCGATCGCCGGGATCATGGTCGCCGAGTACTTCGTCGTGAAGACCTGGCGCCGCGAGCTGAGCGCCGCCGCGGACGTCCCGGCGACCTCACCGACGTGGGTGCCGATGACGCTCGTCGTGTGGGCCATCGCGGCCCTGATCGGCTACTTCGTCACGATCGGCATCCCCTCGATCAACTCGGTCGTCATCGCGTTCGTCCTCTACGTGATCGCCGGCAAGGCCGGCCTGGTCCGCGGCGTCGGGGTCAGCCACACGGAGACCGCACCGGTCCCGGCCCGCTGAGCCCGGGCCTCCCGGCCGGGAGGCCCGCCCCCGGCGCCGACGGGACCGCGCCACCCGCGCCCACCCCGCCCACCCGCACCACCCACGCACCACCAGCACCACCGAAGGGAACCCCATGCGCATCGGCATCGACGTCGGCGGCACGAACACGGACGCGGTCCTCATGGACGGCAGCACGGTCGCCGCGGCGGTGAAGCGCTCGACGAGCGCGGACGTCACGTCCGGCATCGTCGCCGCGCTCGCCGGCCTGCAGGAGCAGCGGGCGTTCACGTCCGAGGACATCGACGGCGTGATGATCGGCACGACGCACTTCATCAACGCCCTCGTCGAGGCGCGGGGACTGGCCCCGACCGCGGCGGTCCGGCTCGGGCTGCCGGCCACCGCGTCGTTGCCGCCGTTCACGGACTGGCCCGAGCACCTGGTCGGCGCGGTCGGCGCACGACCGTTCCTGGCGCACGGCGGCCACGAGTTCGACGGTCGGACGATCTCCGAGCTCGACCCGGACGAGCTCCGGCGGCACGCGGCGGCGGTCGGTGCCGCCGGGATCCGGTCGGTGGCGATCTCGTCGGTGTTCTCGCCGATCAACGACGAGTTCGAGCAGCGCGCGCAGGAGATCATGGCCGCCGAGCTCGGTCCGGACGTGGCGTTCTCGCTGTCGAGCGAGATCGGCCGCATCGGACTGCTCGAGCGCGAGAACGCCACGATCATCAACGCCGCCCTGCGGGAGCTCGCCGAGCGGATCGTCGACGGCCTCGCCGCGTCGGTGACCGGCAGCGGCATCGACGCCCCGCTGTTCCTCAGCCAGAACGACGGCACCCTGATGGACGTCGAGTACGCCCGTCGCTACCCGGTGGCGACCTTCGCGTCCGGCCCGACGAACTCCATGCGCGGCGCCGCGGTGCTGTCCGGGTTCGACACGTGCGCGGTCGTCGACGTCGGTGGGACGACGAGCGACGTCGGGGTCCTGACCGCGGGATTCCCGCGCGAGGCCACGGGCGAGGTCGCGGTCGCGGGGGTCCGGACGAACTTCCGCATGCCGGACGTCCTGTCCATCGGCATCGGCGGCGGGTCCCGCATCCGCGAGGACGGCGCCCTCGTCGGCCCGGACTCGGTCGGCTACCGGCTCGCCGAGGAGGCGCTCGTGTTCGGCGGGACGACCCTGACCGCGACGGACGTCGCCGTCCGTGGCGGCCGCGGCGTGATCGGCGACGCCTCGCTCGTCGCCGGGGTGTCCGACGCCGTGGCGCAGCGCGCGCTCGGGGTGATCGCCGCCCGCGTCGCCGACGTCGTCGAGCGGATGCGGACCTCCTCGGCGCCCCTGCCGGTCGTCGCGGTCGGCGGCGGCTCGGTGCTGCTGCCGGACGAGCTCGAGGGCCTCGGCGTGGTGCACCGGCCCGAACACTTCTCGGTCGCGAACGCGATCGGCGCCGCGATCGCACAGGTGAGCGGCGAGATCGACAAGGTCTACGCGATCAGCGAGGGCAAGCGGGCGAGTGTCGTCGACGACGCCCGTCAGGAGGCCGTGGACCGGGCGATCGCGGCCGGCGCGGACCCGTCCACGGTCGACATCGTCGACTTCGACGAGGTCCCGATTCCGTACCTGCCGGGCAACGCGACACGGATCCGCGCCAAGGCCGTCGGCGACCTCGCACTCGGGGCGCTCGTCCGATGAGCGCGATCGACACCACGCCCGTCGCTCCGCTCACCGTGATCGGCGAGGACTGCTCGGCGCTCGCCCGCGGCGCCGCGATCCTCGGCACGGGCGGTGGTGGTGACCCCTACATCGGCCGCCTGCTCGCGGAGGCCGCGGTCCGGCAGCACGGGCCGGTCCCGGTGGTGCAGATCGAGGACCTGCCCGACGACGCGGTCGTGCTCGCCGTCGCGATGATCGGCGCGCCGACGGTCATGGTCGAGAAGCTGCCGTCCGCCACGCAGTTCGCCGAGGCGGTGCGCAGCCTCGCCGCCTACCGCGGCGTGACGCCCACGCACCTGGCCTGCATCGAGGTCGGCGGGGTGAACTCGACGACGCCGATCGTCGCCGCCGCGGAGCTCGGTCTCCCCCTCGTCGACGGCGACGGCATGGGTCGTGCGTTCCCCGAGGTCCAGATGGTCCTGCCGACGCTGTCGGGCATCAGCGCGACGCCGATGTCCCTGTCCGACGAGAAGGGCAACACCGCGGTGTTCGACACGATCGACAACCGCTGGGCGGAACGGTTGGCCCGCACCGCCACGGTCGAGATGGGCTGCTCGGCGATCACGTCGCAGTACGCGATGTCCGGCGCGGAGATGAAGGAGTCGTACGTCCGCGGCAGCCTGTCGCTGTGCGTCCGGCTCGGCGAGGCCCTCGTCGACGCGCGTGCCGCGAACGAGGACCCGGTCGCCGCGGTCGCCGACGTCCTCGGCGGCCAGGTCGTGTTCGCCGGCAAGGTCACCGACGTCGAGCGGAAGACCGTCACCGGGTTCGCGCGCGGTACGGCCCACATCGCCGGGATGGCCGACGACACCGGACGGGAGGCCGTGCTCCGGTTCCAGAACGAGCACCTGTTCGTCGAGGTGGACGGCCGCGCCCGCGCCACGACACCGGACCTCGTCATCACGCTCGACGCCGAGACGGGGGAGCCGATCACGACCGAGGGGCTCCGCTTCGGCGCCCGGGTCCGCATCGTCACGGCGCCGGCTGACGCGCGCTGGCACAGCCCCGCAGCGCTCGAACTCGCCGGTCCGCGGTACTTCGGGTACGACCTCGACGCGGTGCGCTTCGACGGCACGACGAGCCCGGGAGTGCGCGCGTGAGCTGGCAGCTCGGCATCGAGGACCTCCCGGACCTCGCCCGCGGCGCCGCGCTCCTCGGCACGGGCGGCGGCGGGGACCCGACCATCGGGATGCTGCTCGTCCGCGCCGCGATGCAGGAGCACGGCCCGGTCACGATCCTCGACCCGGACGAGCTCGACGACGACGCCTTCGTGATCCCCACCGCGCAGATGGGCGCCCCGACGGTCGTGCTCGAACGCATCCCGGCCGGCCCGGAGCCCCTCGGCGCCCTGCGGCGACTCGAGGCGCACCTGGGACGCACCGCGACCGCCACGATGCCCATCGAGTGCGGGGGCATCAACTCGATGATCCCCCTCCTCGTCGGCGCGACCGGGGGCCTCCCGGTCGTCGACGCCGACGGCATGGGGCGCGCGTTCCCCGAGCTCCAGATGGAGACGTTCTCGGTGTACGGCGTGCCCGGATCGCCGCTCGCGATCAGTGACGAGCGCGGCCACGGTGTCGTGATCGAGACCGGGCACGACAACCGGCAGATGGAGTGGCTCGCGCGCGGCGTCACGATCCGGCTCGGCGGCGTCGCCTACATCGCCGAGTACGCCATGACCGGCCGGCAGGTGCGCGACACCGCGGTCCCGCGGACCCTGTCGCTCGCGCTGGCGGTCGGCCGGGCCGTCCGGCACGCACGGGAGGCCCACCGCGACCCCGTCGCGGAACTCGCCACCGCGTTCTCCCGCACCATCTACACCCACCTGCGCGAGCTGCACGAGGGCAAGGTCGTCGACGTCGAGCGGCGCACGATCGAGGGGTTCGCGCGTGGACGGGCGACGATCAGCGGCGCGGCCGGCGACGTCGAGATCGTGTTCCAGAACGAGAACCTCGTCGCCCGTCGCGGTGACGAGCTCCTCGCCGTCGTCCCCGATCTCATCTGCGTGCTCGACGCCGAGACCGCGGAACCGATCACCACCGAACGGCTCCGGTACGGGCAGCGGGTCCGCGTCGTCGGCGTGTCGACGCCCGCGCTCATGCGCACGCCCGAGGCGCTCGCCGTGTTCGGGCCGGCCTGCTTCGGGCTCGACGACGCGTTCACGCCCGTCGAGGTGCTCCATCCACAGGGGGCCGTCGGGGACGTGCGTCCACCGATGTGCTCGGCGGCGGGGGCGGACGCGGCGCCCGATGGGAGCATGGAGCCATGGACGGAGGCGACGGGCACGGTCAGCGCGTGACGCGCCTCCAGGCCGGCGACGTGCCCGCGTTCGGGCGTGGTGCCGCCCTGCTCGGCTGCGGTGGCGGCGGTCGCGTCGACCACACCGTCAGCGCCATCCGGCGCGTCGGCCCCGGCTTCGGGGTCCCCGTGTTGTCGCTGGACGACCCCCGACTCGAACGGGTCGCGGCGGTGGGCCTCGTCGGCTCGACGACCGTGCTCGAGGAGAAGATGCCGAGCGGCCGCGAGCTCCCGGACGCGCTCGCCGCCGTCGAACGCTGGACGGGCGACCGTGCCGACGCGGTCCTGCCGGCCCAGATCGGCGGCGTGACCGGGCCGGCGGCCGCGCTCACCGCGCACCTGGTGGGGCGGCCGCTCGTCGACGCCGACCTCGTCGGCCGGGCGACCCCCCGCCTCGACCAGCTCACGTTGTTCGCCGCCGGAGCACTGCCGGTCACCGCGGCCGCAGCCACGAGCAGCGGCCTCCGGATCGTCGTCGACGCGCCGAGTCCCGGCGACCTCGAGACCGTCTGGCGTGAGGCCGTGTCCCACAGCGGTGGCTGGGCCGCGTTCGCGATCGGGCCGGTGCCCATCGCCGCGCTGCGTGCACGAGCCGTTGCGGGGAGCGTCACACGTGCCCTGCGGACGGGGCGGGCGCTCGCCGCTGCCGCGGACCCCGAGGCCCTGGCGCGGGCGGTCGGCGGGCGGGTCGTCGCCCTCGGCCGCGTCGTCGACGTCGACCGCGCGGGTGACGCCATGGCGTTCGTGCACAGCACCACCGCGATCGTGGACACCCGCACGGGTGCGGTCGCCCGGATCGAGGCCGGGAGCGAGTACGTGCACTGCCTCGTCGACGGCGAGCCCGTCGCGAGCACCCCGAGCCTCATCGTCGTGGTCGACGCCCGGTCGCTCGACCCCGTCGCGGCGGATCGCATCCGCACCGGGGACGAACTCGCGGTGCTCGTGCTGCCCGGCGCCGACTGGTGGTGGGCCGATCCCGTGCGACTCGGCCGCGTCGCGCCCCGGGCCTACGGGGTGGACGCCGACGTCGTGCCCGAACCGGCGGGCGTGCGGTGATCCCGCTCCGCGAACTGCTGGCGATGCTGTCGACCGCCACGTCCGAGGTCCGGCTCCTCGCGGGGCCGGACGACCCCGGTGTCGCGCGGGTGCTCGGACTCGTCGGAGCGGTGGACGTCGTCGGTCGCGAGCTCTCCGGCACGGCCGGCGGTGACGGGTGCGCCGTGGTGCTCCTGACACCGGTCGCCCGGTTCGACGCGCGGTTCGACGTCCTCCTGCGGCGCGCCGCCGGCGTCGGGGTCCGCACGCTCGTCGTCCGGCCGGACCCCGCCGCCGTCCCGGACTCCGCCCCGACGCCCGGCCCGGGGACCCGTGCGCTCGCCGACCGCCTCGGTGTGGCCGTGCTCGCCACGGACGACGCGTGGTCCACCTCCGTCCGCCTGCACGAACTCGTCGGCACAGGAGAGGCCCCGGCAGCCCGTGCCGCGGTGGCCGTCGCGCGGATCGGGCTCGAGGCCGGACCCGACCTCGACGACCTGTTCCGGCAGCTCGACCGCCAGCTCGGCGCACCCGTGCGCTTCCTCGACGCCGCCGGCCGGCCGCTCCGCGGACCCGGGGTCGGCGCCGGGGCCGTGCGGATGCTCGCCCGCGCCGCCGGCGGCAGCGACCCCATCACGGTCACGGACGGCGACGAGACCCTCGTGCTCGTCCCCGTCGGGACGGGCATCGGCGCGCGGGCGTGGCTCGGCGTCGGGCTCACCGCGCCGGTCCGAGCCGAACGCACCACGATGGCCGTGGCGCTCCGGGTGGCCGCGGTCGCCGTCGGACACCGGCTCGTGCTCACCCGGCTCGACGACGAACGCGACGCCCGCTACCGCACCGCGATGCTCGACGAGCTCCGCGCGGCGGACGGCAGCCCGGAGCCGGGCCTCGTGCAGCGGACGCTCGCGGCGGGGTGGCAGCTCGACGCCTGGCACGTCGGCATCCGTGTGGTCACCCGGCACCCCGTCGACCAGGTCGCCCTCCGCGGCGAGGTCGAGGTCGCCATGGCGGCCGCCGGGCTCGAGGTCGACGTCGTCGAACAAGGTGATGGATGGGCGCTCTGGACGTCGGACCTCGACGAACCGGACCACCTACGGATCGGTGCCGTCGCCACCGCCGTCCGCCGTGCGCAGGCGGCGCTCCGCCCCGGGCTCGACACCGCCGTCGGCGTCGGCAGCGTGCAAGCGGGGCTCGTCGGGCTCGTCCGGACCCTCGGCGAGGCGACCGATGCCGCCCGGCTCGCCGGTGGCCGGCCGGAGTCGGGGCACTTCGTCCACGTGGACCGACTGGGCCTCGCGCAGCTCCTGCTCGCGTGGACGGAGACCGACACGTTCCTCCCGGCCGCGGAGCAGTTGCTGGCACCGCTCGAGCGCGGCGGCGGCGCACTCCGGGTCACCCTCGCCGCCTACCTCGACGCGGAGTCGTCGCTCGCCGAGACCGCCGCCGTGCTCGGCGTGCACCGCAACACCGTCGCCGACCGCATCGCACGCGTCGAGCGGCTGCTCGCGGTCGACCTCGCCGATCCCGAGACCCGGCTGGCGCTGCACCTGGCGACCCGCGTTCGGCGGGAGTGACCGCCGGGGCTCAGGACGCGCGACGGCTGGTGCTCCTCCACGTGCAGCGGTTGATGCACGCGCTGGTGGGGAACGCCGAGGACGACGCTGATGTCGCGGATGGTCATCCCGTCGGGCGTGCCGCGTAGCGTGATCTCCATGCGCCCACTCGTCGAGACCGTCGACGTCGAAGGGTGTGTCCTCCGGCTCCGCACCCTGGCCCCCGCCGGCCGTGCTCGGGACACCCTGGCGCCGACGATCGTCCTGGTGCACGGGATCGGCATGTCGCACCGGTCGTTCAAGCGCGTGCAGCGGGTGCTCTCGCGCTCGTACCGGACGATCGCGGTCGACCTGCCCGGCTTCGCCGACTCCCCGTCTCCCGATCGCCGACTCGAGATCGAGGACCTCGCCCGACTCGTCATCACCGCGCTCCGCGCCTGCGACGTCGAGCAGTGTCTGGCGATCGGGCAGTCGATGGGCACGCAGGTCGTCGTCGGGATGGCACTCCAGGACCCGGGCTTCGTGACGTCGGTGGGGCTCATCGGCCCGGTCATCGACGACCGGCGGCGGACGCTCCTGCAGCAGGGGTTCTCGCTCGCGGTCGACGGCATCCGCGAGCGGCCGGCGATGAACGCGACGCTCCTCACCGACTACCTCCGGAGCATGCCGACGTACCTGCGGGAGCTCCGGGTGATGATGCGGTACCCGACGCTGCGGTCGGTCGCTGCGCTCGAGGTCCCCGTGCTCGTGATGCGCGGCACCGAGGACCCGGTCGCCCGCCGCGGCTGGGCCGCCCGTGTCGCCGGGGTCGCGCGAGAAGCCGCGTTCATCGAGCTGCCCGGACCGCACCACGTGCAGGACGCCCACCCCGGTGCCGTCGCGGCGATCGTCGACGAGTTCATCCGCGTCCAGACCGTGGGGCAGCTCCGGTGACGGGCGCGACCGGGTGGCGGGACCGGGAGGCGCGGAGCACGCCCGACCCACCTCCCCGCCTGGCCGTGCACCTGCGCGACGCGCGATGGTTCCTGCTCGACTGGTGGTACGCGGCGGTGTGGCAGCTGCGGAGCCTCGGGCCGACGACGGCCGACGACTACCGGAGCGGTGACCGCCAGCCGATCGTCGTGGTGCCGGGCGTGTACGAGACGTGGCACTTCATGCGGCCCCTCATGGACGCGCTGCACGATCACGGGCACCCGGTGTTCGTCGTGACGGCGTTGCGGCACAACCGGCAGTCGGTGCGCGCCGGTGCCCGACTCGTGATGGACCAGATCCGCGCCGAGGACCTCCACGACGTGCTCCTCGTCACCCACAGCAAGGGCGGACTGATCGGCAAGTACGCGATGACCCTGCTGGACGGCGGTGGTCGCGTCGACCGGATGGTCGCCGTGTCGGCCCCGTTCGGCGGCTCGTCGTACGCACGGTTCGCGCCGAACGCGACGCTCCGGGCGTTCTCGGTGCACGACCCGACCCTGGCCGCGCTCCTCGCGGACGTGCACGCGAACGGCCGGATCACGTCGGTCTACGGCGTCTTCGACACGATGATCCCCGAGGGCAGTGCCCTCGTCGGGGCGAAGAACGAGCGCTTGCCCGTCGGCGGGCACTTCCGGATCCTCAGCGATCCGCGCACCTACCGGGCCGTGCTCGACGCGGTCGACCCGGCGGTGTCCTCGGAGCCGCAGTGACCTGGCCGCAGGTGCTCCCGATGGGCGATCGGTCCTCGCGATGACGGCCCGGTGACCGTCCGATCATCCGCAGAGCGCGGGCAGTACGGAGTCTGGCCGAACAGTGCGCGTACGGAATTGCCGAACCCTGCACAGCACCGTGATGATGAGCGGACGATGGAAGGAACCGCCCGTATCACCCGGGAGCGCAGGGTCGCGACGAGCCAGGACGTCGAGCAGGCGCGGGTGTTGTTGCAGACCACGCACCACGCCGTCGGCTGGGACGTCCAGGCCGACCCCGACGGCCGGCCGTTCGGTTTCCGACACACCGTCACCGGGACCGGACTGCTGTCGCTCGCGTCCACCCGGCTGACCGGGATGGTGTCGGGCGAACTCGAGACGTCGGCCGACGAGTACGTCGTCGCGTGGCTCAAGGAGGGCAGCGGCTCCATCGCTGGGCTCGACGTGTCCGAGGGCGAACCCGTCCTCTACCCGACCGGGTCGTTCCCCTTCCGCTACGACGGCTTCGACAAGGACCTCCTCCACGTGGATCGGTCGATCGTCGAGGAGGTCGCGGCGGAACGCGGGGGCTGGGCTCCGGGACCGCTCGGGTTCGACCACGACCACATCCCCACGGGCGACGCGCGCTCGGCGTGGTGGGCCATGGTGCGGCAGGTCGCGGTGACGCTCATCAGCGGTCCCGCGACCGTGACGCTCGACGCGGAGCGCGCGCTGGCGCGGACGGCTGCGGAGGGCCTCCTGGCCGCGTTCCCGCACTGGCCGGTCGTGCCGGCGACGG
The DNA here is from genome assembly GCF_003234885.2 of Curtobacterium sp. MCBD17_003. Classification (NCBI taxonomy): domain Bacteria; kingdom Bacillati; phylum Actinomycetota; class Actinomycetes; order Micrococcales; family Microbacteriaceae; genus Curtobacterium; species Curtobacterium sp. MCBD17_003. The sequence goes on along the minus strand of NZ_CP126275.1, from coordinate 2,814,547 downwards.
ACCCCGACGGGGTCGGGACGGCCGCGGAAGCCCGGGTCGCTGCCGCCGAGCGCTTCATCCGCGAGCACGCCACGAGCCCGATCGGCATCACCGACGTCGCCGCCGCGGCCGGGATGAGCATGCGCGGGCTGCAGGAGGCGTTCAACCGGACGCACGGGATGACGCCCACCACGTACCTCCGTCGCGTTCGGCTCAGCATGGTGCGGGACCGGTTGCTCGCGGCCGACCACCGCACGGACACCGTCGCCGAGATCGCGGGCGCGCACGGATTCGGCCACAAGGGACGCTTCGCCGCGGCCTACGCCGCCGAGTTCGGCGAGGCCCCGAACACGACGCTGCGCCGCGACGGCTGACCCGACGCGGCGCACGGCGGCGTAACACGTCGGGCGGATTCGGAGTTGACTCAGGTGCTGATCACCGCTACGGCGAACCCGCCGTGGCGTAGCGGACTAACGCAACACCAGGAGGACCTCTTGATCGGTCTCATCATCAGCTTGATCATCATCGGCCTGATCGCCGGTGCGCTCGCCCGCCTCATCATCCCCGGCCGGCAGTCGATGGGCATCATCGCGACCATCGTGCTCGGCATCATCGGCTCGTTCGTGGGTGGGTTCCTCGGGTTCCTCATCTTCCAGCACGACCCGATGGACGGCTTCTTCCAGCCTGCCGGGATCATCGGGTCGATCATCGGCGCGGTCATCGTGCTGTTCATCTACACGCGGTTCGCGGGGCGCGGGGCTGCTCGCCGCTGACCACCGGTCGCCGGGCTCCCGGTCCTCCGGAGCCTCGAAATCGCAGAACATGCCGCTCACGTGTGAACGTGAGCGGCATGTTCTGCGATCTGGCCGGTGGTTTCGGCACGGTGGCCGGGGCCAGCCGGGGCCAGCCGGGGCCAGCCGGGGCCGGTCAGGCCTGGGTGACCTCGACCTCCAGGACCGCCCACGACAGCGGCGGCAGGGTGGTGCGGAGCGCGCCGTCCTGGACCGACGCCTGCAGCGGTGTGAGGCCGACGGCGTCCTGCGCCGCCTCGGTGTTCGCGGTGAAGCGGTCCCCGCCCTCGGGGATCGTCAGGACCTCGGCACGCGTGACCTGGCCGGCCGTGAAGCCGCGGAGGGCCACGGTGACGTCCGACGCCTCCTCGAGACCGCGGTTGGCGACGAACACCGCGACGCGCCCGCGATCGGCGTCGTACGTGACGCTCGCGTCGACGACGTCGGCGTCCCCGTACTGGGACGAGGCGAACCGGTCGCTCCGGACGACGGTGCGGAGGATGTCGCCGCGGGCGAGTTCCGCGGTGCGGGCGAACGGCCAGTAGATGGTCTGACGCCACGCGGGACCGTTCTCCTCGCTGCGGATCGGCGCGATCACGTTGACCAGCTGGGCCTGGTTCGCGATCGTGACGCGGTCGCCGTGGCGGAGGAGCGAGTTGAGGAAGGTACCGACGACCACCGCGTCGGTGACGTTGTACTGGTCCTCGATGAGCCGCGGGTGCTCGCGCCACTGGGCCTTGCCGACGACGTGCGGCTGGTCCTCGGTCTCGAGCCCACGCTGGTACCAGACGTTCCACTCGTCGAACGAGACGTTGACGACCTTGGAGGACTGGCGCTTCGCCTTGACCGCGTCGGCCGTGGCCACGACGGACTCGATGAAGTAGTCCATGTCGTTCGCGCTCGCGAGGAACGACAGCGCGTCGCCGTCGTGCTCCTGGTAGTACGCGTGCATCGAGATGTAGTCGACCTCGTCGTAGGCGTGCGACAGGACCGTGTACTCCCAGGACCCGAAGGTCGGCATGTGCGAGTTCGACGAGCCGACCGCGACGAGTTCGATCGTCGGGTCGACGAGCTTCATCGCCTTGCCGGCCTCCTGCGCCAGGCGGCCGTACTCGTCGGCGGTCTTGTGGCCGATCTGCCAGGGGCCGTCGAGCTCGTTGCCGAGGTTCCACACGCGGATGTCGAACGGCTCCTCGGCTCCGTTGGCGCGACGCTTGTCCGACCACTCCGTGCCGCCCGGGTGGTTCGCGTACTCGACGATGGCACGGGCCTCCTCGACGCCGCGGGTGCCGAGGTTGATGGCCTCCATGACCTCGACCCCCGCCTCCTTGGCCCAGGCGGCGAACTCGTGCAGACCGAAGGCGTTCGTCTCGACCGTGTGCCAGGCGCCGTCGAGCCGGCGGGGACGCTGCTCGACGGGGCCGACCCCGTCCTCCCAGCGGTAGCCGGAGACGAAGTTGCCGCCCGGGTAGCGGACGATCGAGACGCCCATCTCGCGGGTGAGGTCGAGCACGTCACGGCGGAACCCGTGTTCATCGGCGTTCGGGTGGCCGGGCTCGTAGATCCCGGTGTAGACGCATCGGCCCATGTGCTCGACGAACGAGCCGAACAGTCGGCGCGGAACGGGACCGACGATGAACTCGCGGTCGACGGTGATGGTTGCGGTGGACATGCGCGATGTGGTCCTCACGTCGTCGTGTGGTGGTGGTCGCTCCCGTTTTACATCGTTGTAACTCGCCTCCACAAGCCGCCGTCGGCGCGTCGTGCCGACGGTGGCGAGCGTTGGGGGTCGCGCTGGGCCGCGCGTCCCGGCCGGCCGGCCCGCTCATCCGGCGGGGGTGTCAGCCCCGGCGCGCGGCGACGCTCGCACGCTCGACGATGTGGTGCGGCACGACCTGCACGATCCGCGGCGCGTCGGGGTCCTCGATCCGGCGTTCGAGCGCGGTCAGGGCGGCCTCGGCGATCGCGCGCTTGTCGAACGAGACGGTGGTCAGCGACGGCACCGCGAACGAGGCCTCCTCGATGTCGTCGAACCCGACCACCGAGACGTCCTCGGGCACGCGGACGCCACGGTCGGCGAGGACGTGGAGCACACCGAGCGCCATGGAGTCCGTGAAGCAGAACACGGCGTCCGGCGACCCGTGCTGGTCGAGGAACCGGGACATCGCTGCGGCGGCGGCCGAGGTCGACCACGATCCGACGGCGATCGACAGGGTCGGGTCCTCGGGTAGGCCGGCCTCGCGGAGCGCCGCGCGGTGCCCCTCGTGTCGGGTCTCGCTCGAGGCGGTGCGGAAGGAGTCGTCCGAGGTGCCGAGCAGCACGATCCGTCGATGCCCGGTGGCGATGAGCAGACGGCCGACGTCGCGGCCGGCCGCGAAGCTGTCCACGTGGACCTGGTCCACGTCCTGCGGCTCCACCTCGCCGATCACGACGGTCGGCGGCAGACCCCGCCCGTTCGCCACGACGCTCTCGCCGAGGGTGACCGGATTGAGCACGAGGCCGTCGACCAGGTGGGCCCGCGCCCGCGAGATGAGGTCGATCTCGCGCGCGGGGTCCGACCCGGTCTGGTCGATCTGGACCGCCCAACCGTGCCCGCGCGCCAGCTCGACGAACGCACGGGCGAGCTCGGCCGAGTAGGACGTCCCGAGGTCGGGCAGTGCGAGCGCGATCGTGCCGGACCGGCCGTTGCGCAACCCCCGCGCCGAGAGGTTCGGGACGTAGTCGAGTTCGGCGAGGGCCGCCTCCACCCGTTGCCGGGTGTCGGGGCGCACCGGAACACCGCCGTTGATCACGTTGGACACCGTCTTTGGCGACACCCCGGCGAGGGCGGCCACGTCCCGCACCGTCGGACGCATCGCCGTCGAGCCTATCGCCCGCGGGGACCCGGAACGGCGCGCGCGTGAGCGCGGCTCAGACCCGGGCCGTCCATTCTCTGAGCGGTCGACCAGCTCCCGTGACCCCGCTCGGTCCTCCACGCGGGGGACGTGCCCCGCACTGGGGGTCTCGATGCAGGTGAATGGAACCGGCGGCGTCAGTACCTTGGGAGGACTCGGAACCCCGGCATCAGCCGCTGCGACCGAGCCGACCCGAACCCCCTGATCCGACAGGACCGCTGCCGTGTTCGCTGCCGCGACCGCGCGCCATCGCGCGCGCCCGAAGAGCGCCCGCCGCCTCGCCGTGCTCGGCGTCGCACTCATGCTCGGCGGTGTGTCCGTCGGGCTCGCCACGACCGCGGCGGAGGCGGCGACCACGACGGCGACGACGCAGTACGCGCAGGAGGCGTTCACGGGCCCCTCGATCGCGGACTCGGGTTCCTTCATGAAGCCGACCCTGCCCGGTGGGACGAACATCGCCTGTCTCACGGCGGGGACGGACACGTCGCAGACCCCGGTCCCGGGCTGCGCCACCACGGCCGTCGACAGCAGCAACGGCGCGCTCCGCCTGACGGACGCGACGGGGACGAAGGTCGGCGGCGTGGGAGCCAAGGGCGCCGTCCCGATCGCCCAGGGCCTCGACGTGACGTTCGACTCCTACCAGTACGGCGGCAACGGCGCGGACGGCATCGCGTTCTACCTCGCTGCCACCGACCCCTACGCGCCGAAGCCGCCGACCCAGACCGGTCCGACCGGTGGATCGCTCGGCTACAGCGCGAACCACGACTACGGCTCGACGGCGAGCGGCCTGCCCTACGGGTACCTCGGGCTCGGACTCGACGCGTACGGCAACTACAAGACCACGACGTACAGCGGGACGAACTGCACCACCGGAGTCGCCTCGAACACCACGAACGGCAAGGCGAACGTCACCGTCCGCGGCCCCGGCAACGGGACGGTCGGCTACTGCTACATCGCGAGCTCCCAGCCCTCGGGTGCCCTGACCGAGGCCACGGTGTCCAGCCGGACCGACGCGGACGTGCCCGTCGAGATCGTCGTGAACACCTCGACGGCGACGGTGATGTCGAAGGGGATGACGGGTGCGAACGGCACCTCGGTCCTGCCGAAGACCGCCGTCCCCGCGGGCAACTGGGCGATCGTGTACGACTCGATCGGCGCCACCGCTGGACCGCAGACCCTCATGGGCACCCTGCCGAACGTGACCACCTCCGGTGCCACGTTCCCCGCCAGCTGGATCGATCCGTCGACCGGGTACCCGTACAAGCTCACCTACGGGTGGGTCGGGTCGACCGGCGGCTCCTACGACGTCCACGAGGTGAACCAGTTCACCGCGACCTCGCTCACGGGCGCGGTGCCGCAGCTCTCGGCCACGGCGTCCGTGTCGGACCCCTCGCCACAGCGCGGCGACAGCGACATCTACACCGTCACGCCGGCCGTCGCCGCGAGCGGCGGTGCCGAGCAGGGCCTCGTCAAGGTCACCACCCGGTTCGACGCGGGTGCGACGCCGAACGCTGCGGGTGGTTCGGACGGCACCTGGAGCTGCGCGACGGACCCGTCCGACTCCAGCGGTCAGACCGTCGCGTGCACGGACTCCTCGGCCGCCGGCACGCAGCCCGGCACCGCCCTCCCCGCGATCCACATCCCGTACACCGTGAGCGGCGCCGTCGGCACGACCGCCACGATCACCTCGACCGTCGCGTCGACCGACGCCCTCACCACCGCGTCCGCCCACGCGACCGCGACGGTCGCGCACGTCCCGACGGCCCTTCAGGTCTCGGCCTCGCCGGCCTCCATCACGGCCGGGGGTGCCACGACGGTGACGGCCGCCGTCACCACGACCGGCAGCCCGAGCAGCACGATCACGGCCGCGACCGGCGCCGTGACGTTCACGCAGGGCGGCACGACCGTGTGCAGGGCGGTCCCCGTCGCGAACGGCACCGCGTCGTGCTCCGTCGTCGAGGGCGCCGCCGGTCCGCACGTCGTGACCGCGACCTACTCGGGCGACACCACACGATCCGGGTCCACGGGCACGGCGTCCGTCGACGTCGCGCTCCGCTCCTCGGCGTTCACCGTCGGCGCCTCACCGGCTCAGACCACGCGCGTCGGCGTCGAGCCGACCTACAGCGCGACCGGGCTGCCCTCGGGTGCGACCGGGACCGTGACGTTCCTCGTCGACGGCACCGCCGCCTGCACCGCCGACGCGAGTACCACGACGCCCTCGTGCACGCAGCCCACCACGCTGGCGCTCGGCGACCACGTCGTGACCGCGCGGTACTCCGGCGACGGCGCGACCGCCGCCTCCACGGCCACGAACACCGCGACCGTGCACGTCGGCCAGGCAGCCACGAGCTCGGCCACGACCGTCGACGGTCACACCACCGCGACCACGACGTACGGTGACGTCCCCACGTTCGCCGTGACGGGCCTCCCGTCCGACGCCGCGGGCACCGTGTCGTTCCGCGACCCGTCCGCGGACACCGGGTCCGCCGACGCGCCCGCGCTGTGCCAGGTGACGCTGCCCGACACGTCCTGCACGCCGACGAGCACGCTCGACGCCGGTGCGCACCGCATCGTCGCGACCTACGCCGGCACGACCGACGGTGACTACGCCGGCGGCACGTCCTCCGTCGCGACGCTCACGGTCGACCGGGTACAGGCCGTCCCGATGACCACCACCGTGAGCGACCCGACCCCGACCTTCGGCGACGAGCTCACCCTGTCGGCGACGGGCACACCCGCCGCAGCCAGCGGCACCATCGCGTTCACCGACGAGAGCGGCGCCCCGCTGTGCACCGTGCACCTGCCCGCGACCTCGTGCACCACGACCGCGCTGGCCGCCGGGGACCACACGGTCAGCGCGAGCTGGGACGGCGACACCGACCACGTGGGCGGTTCGAGCGACCCGGTCGCCGTGCACGTGGCGAAGGCCACCGCCGCCATCGGCGTGACGGCCGACGGCCACACGAGCGACGCCGACACCGTGACCTACGGGACGACCGCGCGCCTGACCGCCACGGGCCTCCCGAGCGGCGCCGCCAACGACAGCGTCATCCGGTTCGCGACGACCGGTGGCACCGTGCTCGGCACGGCCACGGCCGGGAGGCCCAGCATCGACACCGACGCCGCCCTCACCGCCGGCAGGTACCAGGTCATCGCGCACTGGGTCGGCGACGACGACCACGAGGCCGTCGACAGCCCGGTCGTGACGCTCGTCGTCCAGCGCGCCACGACGGCGATCGGGGCGACCATCGACGGCGGCAGCACGAGTTCCGTGGACTACGGCGACACGGCCGCGCTCGCCGTGACGGACCTGCCCGCCGGTGCGTCGGGCACCGTCACGTGGGCGACGAGCGACGGGCTGGCGCTCGGCTCGGCGGACGTGCGCGACGGCTCAGCTGCCACCACGGTCACACCGTCGACCCTGCACGAGGGCAGCTACGCGATCACCGCGACGTACACGGGCGACACCGACCACGTCGGCAGCACGAGCCCGGCGGTCCAGCTCGTCGTCGCCGCGAGGTCGAGCAGCATCACCGCGAGCGTCAGCGACGACCATCCCGTCCACGGCACGCCGGTCACCCTGACCGTCGCCGGCATCGCTCCGGGTGCCACCGGGACCGTGACGTTCACCGACGACGACCACCAGGTCCTCTGCTCCGTGCAGCTCCCCGCGCTCTCGTGCACGACCTCGGCCGCGCTGGGCGCCGGGACCCACACGGTGACGACGACGTTCGTCCCGGGCGACGACGACCACGCGCCCGCCACGGCGACGCAGACCCTGACGATCACGGTCGCCAAGGCGCCCACGGCCGTCGCCGTCGTGCCGGGCAGTGGTGGCACGGGCGCCGGGGGCGGGAGCGGCAGCGGGACCGGGAGCGGCAGCGGGAGCGGCTCGGGTGGCGGCGGCGCGGGCGGCGGCAGCGGCGCTGGCCTCGGCACGATCGACACCACCTACGGCACCGGCGTGGTGTTGACCCCGACCGGGCTGCCCGCCGGCGCCACGGGCACGGTCACGTTCACCGACGACGCCGGCACGACCCTCTGCACCGTGCAACTCGGGCGCGCGACGAGCTGCACCACGGTCACCGACCTGCCGACCGGCACACACCAGGTGACGCCCGTCTACTCGGGTGACGCCGATCACGACGGCTCGACCGGCACGCCCATCACCATGCACGTGGCGCGGGCCGCGACCGCGGTCACGGTGCACGCTGCAGCGTCGAGCACCACGTGGGGCGACACGGTCACCCTGACGATCGGTGGCCTGCCCGCGCACGCCACCGGTACGGTCACCCTGCGCGTCGACCACCGGGTGCTCTGCACGCTGACGCTCCCGCACAGCACGTGCTCGACCGCGGGCATCGTGCCCGGCTCGGACACGGTCGCGGCAGCGTACACGGGCGACGACTCGTACGGACCCTCGTCGGCGACGACGGCGATCGTCGTGACGGCGATCCACACGGTCGAGCCGATCGTGGTCCCGTCGAAGGCGAGTGGGTCCTTCACGGCCACCTGGAAGCCGATCCCCGGTGCCACGGCCTACCGGATCGTCGTCTCCGCGAGCAGCGACCTCGCCCACGCGGTCGCGTCGCGCACCCTCGGTGCCGGTGCCACGACTGCCGTGTTCACCGGCCTCGACCCCGACACGACGTACTCGTACCGGGTCGAGGCGCTGAACCCCGACGGCGTCGTGCTCGGCATCCACGACGCGGTCGCCCGGACAGCGGTCGCCGCGGTCGTGTCCGTCGGGCAGCTCGCGTTCACCGGGTCGGACATCGCGGTCGGCATGGTCGGCCTCGGCGCGCTGCTCCTCGTGCTCGCCGGCGCCCTGCTCGTCACCGCGAACCGGCTCCGGGAGCGGCGGCCGGGCCCGATGCGGAGCGGTACGGTCTGACCCTGCGTCCCCGGCGGTCGGGTCTCCCCGTCGCCGGGGCGCGTGCCGACGACGAGTGTGTGGTCGGACGACCGCGCACTCGTCGTCCGTGCGCGCGCGTTCCCGCGTCTTCGTTCTCGGGCGTCGCTACCGGGAGGCGCGGTGCGCGTAGGTCACGTAGGGCACCGCGATCACGTCACCGGAGAGCGCGGGGTCACCGTCCAGGAGGTCCTCGATCCGACCGAGCACGGCCTGGCGCTCCGCCGCCTCGAGCGTGCTCACGTAGCTCCGGGACGCCACCATCGCCAGGAACTCCTCCCGGCTCTGCTCGTGCACCCAGCGGACCTCGTGCCGCTCGTGCCTGGCGAACGGCGGCGCGAACGCCGGGTGCTCGACGCCCATCACGCGCTCACCCGGCTGGTGCATGAGGGCGCTAATGCGCGCGACCCACGGCACGGTCTCGTCCCGGAGGTTCCAGACGAGCCCGAGCGTGCCGTCCGGCCGGAGCACCCGGCCGATCTCCCGCGACGCCGCGACCGGGTCCATCCAGTGCCACGCCTGGGCCACGACCACGGCGTCGGCCCAGTCGTCCTCCAGCGGGATCGCCTCGCCCGTGCCCTCGAGCACCGGTACGTCCGGGAGCACCCGCGCGAGTGCAGTACGCATACCGGGATCGGGCTCGACCGCGAGGACCTCGGCGGCGAGCGTCGTCAGCACCCTCGTCGCCTTGCCGGTCCCGGCACCGAGGTCGACCACGCGCGACGCGCCAGGCGGCAGCACCCAGGCGATCGCTTCGGCGGGGTAGCCGGGACGCCCCCGTTCGTACACGTCGGCGACGGCGCCGAAGGACAAGGCGTTCCGGTCATGGTGCTCGTCGTGCTGCATGCCGACAGCCTCGCACGTGGTCACGCGACCGGAGCGGCCGGTCGGACGCCCTGAACCACCGCCCGCTCGGTCGCCCCGGTCGTGCTCGCACGCTTCGTGGCGGACGCGGCCGCGCTCAGTCGAGGACCGGTTGGCCCACCGCGATGCGCCGAGCGTCGTCACGCAGCCGACGGAACTCGGCGATCGCCTCGTCGTCGGAGATGACGGCTGCCTCGAACCGGTCGCCGACGGCCAGCAGCCGGAGCCGCTCCCGCGCCGCCTGCGCGGGATCCATGCTGGACGCGTCGTCGATCGCCTCGTTCGCCTCGAGGCGCGCGAGCAGTGTGGCGCGGTTCCAGCGGTGCAGTGCGAAGGCCATCTCGGTTCCGTTCCCCGTAGCGGAGCTCGACAACGTCCGCGCACGGACGCCGCCCGACCACCGGGCGTGCTCATCACGCTAGACCGACTGGACGGCCGGACAGTCGCTCGGCGGCGAAGACTCGGTGACCGCACGGCCCGACGTAACACCCCCGAAAGACGCGGACACATGCCGGAAAAAGCGGGGGTCGTGGCGGCGCTCCGACGGGGGGCACGGGTCCCCAGAACGGCCGACACTGCAGGTCGCCCGGCACGCCGATCGGGGTTCAGACCGACGCGAGCACCTTCGCGATCCGCTGCAGGCTCACCGTCTCGGCGGGCCGGAGCTCTTGGGCGAACAGGGAGATCCGGAACTCCTCGAGCATCCACCGTGCGTGCACGAGCTCGGCGGGCGCACCGGGCTGCGGCGGGAAGGTCCCCCCGGCCTCGAGGTACCGGGTCGTGGCGGTCTCGACGTCCCGCAACCAGGCGCGGTCCCGGCCAGGGTTCTGCTGGAGCTTCGCCACCCGGGCCTCGACACCCTGCAGGTACACGCGGAGTCGACGCAGCCGGTCGATGCCCGTCGCCGCGACGAAGCCCGGGAACACGAGCCGTTCCATCTGCTGCCGCATGTCCGTCAGTGCCGGGAGCAGGGCCATCGACGTGGCGGCCTTCAACGCGCGCTCGGCACCACGCCACGCCGTGAGGACGGCCGCGACCTCGGACACCGCTCCGAACATGGTGTCCACCACGGTCGCCGACACGGCGTCCCGGGTCGCCTCGAACACCGCACGCGTGAACACCAGCCCGTCCGGGTGCCGTCGCCGCACGCCGGCGTCCACCACCGCCGCGAGGACGTCGTCGAAGAGCGCCGTCGTCGACGGGTACGGACTCGTCGCGAGGGCGAGCTTCTCCTGCGCGGTCAGGTGCGACTGGATGTAGCTCACCGGACTCGGCACGGCGAGCATGACGAGCCGACGGACCCCCGCTGGCATCTGCACCGCCCGGTCTGCTGCCGTCGCGAGCAGCCGGACCGCCACCGACTTCCCCTCGTCGACCAGTGCCGGGTACGCGCGGATCGTGCCGTCGGCCTGGCGAGTGTCCAGCACCTGGGGCAGGTCGGCCTCGGGCCAGGTGGTGAGTCCGGAGCGCTCGGCGGTCCCGGGGACCGGAGCCGCGCCTCCCGATCGGGAGGGACGGCTCGCCGCCCGCGCGACGCTCGCCTGCGTCCGCTCCTTGAGCTGCTCCTGCAGCGTCCCGAGCGCCTTGCCGGACCCGACGCGGCGGCCGCGCTCGTCGACGACCGTGTACGTGGGCAGGAGGTGCGGTGGCACGCGCTCCATGTCGAAGTCGGCCTCGGTCACCGGCACGTGCACCATGCGCTGGATCGCCGCGGCGAGCGTCGAGCGGAACGACTCGGTCGGCTCGGCCGGCGCGTCGTCCGGCAGCACCGCCACGAGCTTCTCCGCCCAGTCGGCCGCGGGCACCACGTTCTTGCGGATCTGCTTCGGGAGCGCCCGGATGAGCGCCGTCACGAGTTCCTTCCGCAGCCCCGGCACCTGCCAGTCGAAGCCGTCCTCGCGCATGCGGGGGAGCAGCGGCAGGGGCACCTGCACGGACACGCCGTCGTCCTCGGCGCCCGGCTCGAACCGGTAGCGGAGCGCCAGACGCTGGTCGCCCTGTCGCCACTGCGTCGGGTACTCGGACTCGTCCTGCGCAGCCTCGGCGGCGGACTCGTCGAGCAGGTCCTCTCGGCGCATCGTCAGCAGGTCCGGGCGGTCCCGGCGCTCTCGGCGCCACCAGCCCTCGAACCCCCGGGTCGTCGCGACGTCGGCGGGCACCCGGGCGTCGTAGAAGTCGAACACGCGCTCGTCGTCGAGCAGGATGTCGCGGCGGCGGGTGCGCTCCTCGAGTTGCTCGAGTTCCTTCCGGAGCCTGCGGTTCGCCCGGTCGAACGCCTGCGGGGAGTCCCACTCGCCCTCGACCAGGGCATGCCGGATGAACAGCTCGCGTGCGTGCACCGGGTCGATGCGGGCGTACTGCACGCGCCGTCGCGCGACGATCGGCACGCCGAACAGCGTCACGCGCTCGTAGGCCACGACGGCGCCCTGTTTCTTCTCCCAGTGGGGTTCCCCGTAGGTGCGCTTGAGGAGGTCCCCGGCGAGCGGTTCCGCCCAGGCCGGGTCGATCCTCCCGACCGTGCGCGCGAAGAGGCGACTCGTCTCGACGAGTTCGGCGGCCATCACCGCATCCGGCTGCTTCTTCGCCAGCACGCTCCCGGGGAACAGGACGAAGCGGGTGTTGCGCGAACCGAGGTAGTCGCGCTTCTCTCGGTCCCGCAACCCGATCTGACTGAGCAGGCCCGACAGCAGCGCGCGGTGGACGGCGTCCGGGTCGTCCTTGCGTTCCGTCCCGACGTGCACCCCGACCTGCTTGGCGGCCCGTGACAACTGCCGGTACAGGTCCTGCCACTCGCGGATCCGCAGGTAGTTGAGGAACTCGGAGCGGACCTCGCGGCGGAACGCACTCGAGCTGAGCTCCGTCTGCCGGTCCTCGATGTGGTTCCAGAGCGTCAGGAGGGTCAGGAAGTCACTCGTCGGATCGGAGAACCGTGCATGCAGCTGGTCGGCACGGGCCCGCTGCTCGAGCGGGCGTTCCCTCGGGTCCTGGATGCTCAGGGAGGCGACGATCGCGATGACCTCGCGGCCGACGCCCTGCCGGCCCGCCTCGAGCACCATGCGTCCGAGGCGGGGGTCGATCGGCAACCGGGTCAGCTGCTGGCCCGTGCGGGTGATCGCGCCCTGCTTGTCCACGGCCTGGAGCTCGCGGAGCAGGTCGAGGCCGTCCTTGACGCCCCGCGAGTCCGGGGGTTGCAGGAACGGGAACGCGCCGATGTCGCCGAAGCCGAGCGAGATCATCTGCAGGATCACCGCGGCCAGGTTCGTGCGGAGGATCTCGGGGTCCGTGTACTCGGGGCGGCGGGCGAAGTCGTCCTCGGAGTAGAGGCGGATCGCGATGCCCGGGCTCGTGCGGCCGGACCGGCCCGACCGCTGGTTCGCGCTCGCCTGCGAGATCGCCTCGATCGGCAGCCGCTGCACCTTCGCACGTGGGGAGTACCGCGAGATGCGCGCGGTGCCGGTGTCCACGACGTATCGGATCCCGGGCACGGTCAAGCTCGTCTCGGCGACGTTCGTCGCGAGCACCACGCGCCTGCGGACGCCCGGCGTGCTGCTCCGCTGGAACACGCGATGTTGGTCCGCCGCGGACAGCCGCCCGTACAGCGGCAGGACCTCGGTGCCCGGGTACCGCTTGCCCTCGATGGCGTCCTGGGCGTCGCGGATCTCGTTCTCGCCGGACAGGAACACGAGCACGTCACCGGGTTCCTCGCGCGCCAGTTCCTCGAGCGCGTCCGTGATGCCCTGCAGGAAGTCGCGGTCGTCGGGGGAGCCGACGCGGGTACTCCGCCCGGCGTCACCGGTGCGTGCGTCGTCCTCGTCGAGCTCGGCGTCCACGTCGGCGTCGGCGTCGGTGCCGTCCTCGGCGACGAGGGGCCGGTAGCGGATCTCGACCGGGAACGTCCGGCCCGAGACCTCGATGATCGGAGCCCCGTCGAAGTGCCGGGAGAACGACGCGGGGTCGATCGTCGCGCTCGTGATGATCACCTTGAGGTCGGGGCGCCGCGGCAACAGCCGCTTCAGGTACCCGAGCAGGAAGTCGATCGTCAACGACCGCTCGTGCGCCTCGTCGATGATGATCGTGTCGTAGCGCTGGAGGTCGCGGTCGTGGTGGATCTCGTTGAGCAGGATCCCGTCGGTCATGAGCTTGACCCGGGTGTTCGCCGAGACCTTGTCGGTGAACCGCACCTGGTACCCGACGAGGTCGCCGAGGTCGCTCCCGAGCTCCTCGGCCACGCGCTCCGCGATGGTCCGCGCCGCGATCCGCCGTGGCTGGGTGTGTCCGATGTGCTCGCGTCCGAGTTCGAGGCAGATCTTCGGCAGCTGCGTCGTCTTGCCGGACCCGGTCGCGCCGGCGACGATGACGACCTGGTGGTCGCGGATCGCGGCAGCGATGTCGTCGCGCCGCTGCGACACGGGCAGGTCCGGCGGGTACGAGATCGCGATCGGGGTGGTCGGCATGAGCCCTCCAGTCTACGTCGCGTGGCTCCATCCGGGGCCCGCAGGGTCGTGCCGACCTGCCGTGGCCGGGGAGCGGTCGGGTCAGGCGGACAGGCTCGCTGCGAGTGCGTCGATCGTCCGCGCCGGTAACGCGCAGACCATGTCGTGACACACGTAGGCCGCGGGGGCGAGCGCATCGCGGTCGACGAACAGCTCGAAGCCCGCAGCGGCGAAGGCACGGGCCTGCTCGGGTGTCACCACCGCGACGAGCGTGCCGGGACGTCGCTCGGCCACGCCGCGCCGGGCCATCGGGTCGTCGGGGTGCTCGACCACCACGACGACCTCGCGACTCGGTCGGCCCAGTTCGAGCGCGAGCCCGAGTGCATCGGCGTGGCCGAGGGGTTGCCGCAGTCCGTCGTTCGCCCGGCCAGCGACCAGCTGAGCGGCGATCGAGCCGTACCGGGAGTCGCCGGTCAACTCCGCGAGGCGGGCAGCTGCACCCGCGAGTCCCATCGAGCCGCTCCGCAGCGCCGTCTGGGGTTGCTCGCCGGCATCGGTGCCTGCGGCCGCGAGGACCGGATCCGCACCCACCACCACCCGAGCCCGGCCCGCGTCGTCGAGCGTGACGGCATCGTCGACGATGGTCCGCGCCGCCATCGCGTACCGGGCTTCTCCGCTGGCGAGCGCGAGCTCGGCCAGCCCCTCGGCGAACAGCCCGATGTCCTCGAGTGCGGGCCCCGCGGCGGAGGGACCCCGGGGCGTCGAGGACCGGATGACGACCGCACCGTCGCGGACGTGTGTCGCGAGGAGATGGTCAGCGGCGCTGCGAGCGTCCTCGATCATGGTGGGATCCGCGAGCGCCGCCCCGGCGATCGCGAGGGCACGGATGGCGAGTCCGTTCCAGCCGGTGAGCACGTGGTCGTCGAGCGGCGGCGGGTCGAGCCGAGCGCGACCCGCGGCGTCCTCGCGGTACCACGCACCCTCGACGCGTCGGCCGTCGATGGTGCTCTCGCTGTCCTGCGCCGCGACGAACACACCGTCCGCCGTCCGCAGCACGGCGTGCAGGAACCGGGCGATGCCGCGCGCGAGCTGCGGGGCGATGCCGTCGGGGCGATGTCGGGCGAGGGCACCAGCGGTCGCGAGCAGCCCCGCGTTGTCGTACAGCATCCGCTCGTAGTGCGGCACGCTCCAGTCACGCCGGGTGGCGTAGCGGAAGACGCCGCCGTCGAGGGGGTCGAGGAGGTCGGACCCGGCGATCGCGGTCAGGGTTCGTTCCGCCAGGTCGAGCGCCTGCGCGTCGCCGTCGGCACCGGCATCGACGAGGAACTCGAGCAACGGCGCGTTCGGGAACTTCGGGGCCGACCCGAAGCCACCGAACTCCCGGTCCTCTGCCTCCGCCAGTCGGTCCACGACCGCGTGCACCGCCGACGGATCCGGGAGGGTCGTGGCGGGGCCGCCCCGAGCCTCCGAGCCGGCGTCGTCCGCGCCGCCACCCGCCTGTGACTGTGCAGTGATGGCGGCGGCGATGCCGTCGGCGTTCTGGTCGACCTCGTCCCGCCGGTCCGTCCAGGCCTCGCGCACCGCGCCGAGCACCTGCCGGAACGAGGGGTGCCCCTGCACGGGTTCGGGCGGGAAGTAGGTGCCCGCGTAGAACACCCGGCCCCCCGGTGTCATGAAGACGCTGAGCGGCCAGCCGAGGTTCTGGGTGAACGCGCTCGCGCCGATCATGGCGCTGGAGTCGACGTCCGGGCGCTCTTCGCGGTCGACCTTGACCGACACGAAGTCCCGACGGAGTTCGTCGGCGATCGCCGGGTCGGAGAACGACTCACGGGCCATGACGTGGCACCAGTGACAGGTGGCGTAGCCGATCGACACGAACACGGGGACGTCGCGCTCCGCGGCCTCGGCGAACGCCTCCGTGCCCCACTCCCGCCAGTCCACGGGGTTGTCGGCATGGGCTCGCAGGTAGGGACTGACGGCGGTGCCGAGACGGTTGTCGCTCATGGGCCCAGCCTTGCACCGAGGCCGCGCGCGTGGTCCCAGGCCGTCCCGGCTGTGGAGAGTGCCCGCTTCCGGTTGACGTTGTGGACGTCACGCAGGGAATCGAGGAGGGCTGCCCCCGGTGCCCCGTCCGATCCTCGGGGCACCACGCTGTCGGTACAGTCGCCCTGTGCCGACTGCGGATGACGACGGGGACGCCCTCGACGCGCAGCTTGCCCCGCTGCACCCCCGTACGCCTGCGCGCATCCGGGAGTGGTTGCTGCCGTCGGTCCTGCTCGGCCTCGCGGCGGCGGCGGTCATCGTCGGTGTCGTCACGATCGGTGCGCGCGGCGGGCTCCACGCGCTCGGATGGGCCACGGTCACGGCTGCCGTCCTGGTGATCGTCGACGCCGTCACGCTCGGTGCGCTCGGTCATCGCGCCTGGCTTCGCCTCACGCCTCGTTCGGTCGGGGTCTACCTGCGCTTCACGGTCTCCTCGCGCGCGGGCGTCGTCGCGGTCGCGTTGGTCCTCGGTTCGCTCGCTGGCCTCGGGATCGTTCTCTACCCGGCCGCGGTCATCGGGGTCTCCGGCCTCCGCGCCCGCCCATTGCCGCTGGCGCGCGAGGCGGCCGAGCTCGAGCGTCGGCTCCGTCGGACCACCACCCGAGCAGCCCTGCTCAACGCCGTGATCATGATCGTGCTGCCGGTGACCCTCGGCCTCGTCGTTCGGGCCCAGAGGACCGCTCCGAACCTCATCGAGCAGGCCTGGACCGTGCAGGCCGTGATCCTCCCGGCAGTGGGGCTCGCGCTCGGGGCGTGGGCACTGCTCCGCCTGCGCGCGTCGGACACCCGCGCGCACGTGGAGGACGCGCCCGACCACTGAGCGCCGATCAGGAGGCACCGAACGGCACGAAGGACCGAGCAGCACGTGCCCACTCGGTGTCGAGCGTCCCGACGTCGAGCGCGGCGAGGGTGTTCATGAGCATCCCGAGGCCGATGAAGGTCTTGACGGGCACGTCGCCCAACTCCGACCGTTCGGCCACGGTGTTCCAGAGGCGGCCGAACGCGTCCTGCATCGCCGCCCGGACGGTCGGGTCGGCGCACGCCGCGAAGCCCTGCATCTGCAACAACAGCCGGTCCCGGTCCCCGAGCATCTCGACGTAGGCGTCGCCCATCGCCGTCAGGGCCTCAGCACCGGTGCGTCTCGCTGCCGCTGCGACCATGCCCTCGGTGAGGCGGTCGCAGGCGGCGACGACGACATCGATGAACAGGGCGCGCTTGTTGCCGAAGAGCCGGAAGACGTACGCCTCGCTGATGCCGACCTCGCGCGCGATGGTGTCGATCGACACCCCGTGCAGTCCCGAACGGGCGAACGCCACGGTCGCTGCTCGGCGGATCTGATCGCGTCGTTCGTCGGCGGTTCCGCGACCGGCCATGGCGTCCTCCTGGAGTCCGTGCTGTCACTTGTGTGAGTGGTCGCTCACACGTAAGTTGTAAGTGACCACTCACAGTACCGTGGAGGAGCAGCGATGGAACAGAACGAGCAGGCGGAACACGTCGTCCACGTGTCGGGCGGCAGCATCCGGGGGACCGCCGAACACGGCATCCGACGGTTCCTCGGCGTGCCGTACGCCGCCGCTCCGGTCGGCCGGAACCGACTCCGACCGCCGCAGCCGGTCGTCCCGTGGCAGGGCGTCCGCGACGCCACCGTGTACGGCCCGACGGCGCCGAAGGGGAGCTACCCGGCGCCCGTCGTGCCGATCCTGCCCGAGGTGACGATCCCCGGCGACGAGTGGCTCAACTGCAACGTCTGGACGCCAGTCGGCGCGGACCGCCT
Source organism: Curtobacterium sp. MCBD17_003 (assembly GCF_003234885.2). Classification (NCBI taxonomy): domain Bacteria; kingdom Bacillati; phylum Actinomycetota; class Actinomycetes; order Micrococcales; family Microbacteriaceae; genus Curtobacterium; species Curtobacterium sp. MCBD17_003. Next base: position 2,796,857 of record NZ_CP126275.1, on the reverse strand, counting down.
CCCCGTGTTCGTGTGGATCCACGGCGGGTCGTTCCTCCAGGGCTCCGGCTCGCTGCCGGAGTACGACGGCACCGCATTCGCCCGCGACGGCATCGTCTGCGTCACCATCAACTACCGGCTCGGTGCCGAGGGATCCCTCGTCACGGAGGACGGCTCGCCGAACCTCGGCATGCAGGACCAGGTCGCCGCGCTCCGATGGGTTCGGGACGAGATCGCGCGGTTCGGCGGTGATCCCGACCGGGTCACGATCGCCGGGGAGTCCGCCGGTGCAGCATCCGTCGCCACCCTGCTCACGATGCCGTCCGCACGCGGCCTCTTCGCCGCGGCCGTGATCCAGAGCGGTGCCGGCAGCCAGCTGCTCCCGGTCGAGGAGGGACGGGCACTGACCGACGCGCTCGCCGCGGACCTCGGGATCCCACCGACCACCGCGGCGCTCGCCGCAGTCCCGTCCGACACGCTGGTGGAGGCCGTGAGCGGCGTCGTCGCCCGCGCCAGCGCCGGCGGATGGGGATCGATCCCACGTGGTGGTGTCCCGTTCGCGCCCGTCATCGACGGCGACCTGGTGCCACTCCGGCCTGTCGACGCGGTCCGTGCCGGGATCGCCGCGGACGTCCCCGTCCTGCTCGGGACGACCCGGGACGAGTACGAACTGTTCGCGCGGCCCGCGGGACTCGTCGACGCGACGGACGACGCGGGGCTCCGTGCCGCTGCCGAGCGGTGGGGGCTGCCAGCGGAGGGCCTCGACGTGTACCGGCGGAGGCGACCCGGGGCGACGCCGGGCGAGCTGCTCGTGGCCGTGGGCGGCGACCAACGGTTCCGGATGCCGACGGTCGCCCTGGCCGAGGCGCTCGCGGCGCGCGGCGTGGAGCAGAGCGCCACGACAGCAGCGCAGGGGTCGTCCGGGACCTGGATGTACCGGTTCGACGCCGTGGACGCCCGCGACAACGACGGCCTCGGCTCGTGCCACGCCGCGGACACGCCCTTCGTGTTCGAGACAGTGACGCTTCCGGAACTCGCCCCTCGGATCGGACCGCATCCGTCACAGCGGGCCGCGCGCACCGTGCACGACGCCTGGGTGACGTTCGTGCGCACCGGGCGCGCGCCGTGGCGTCCCTACGACCTCGATCAGCGGACCACGGCCCTGCTCGCGGACACGATCACCGAGGTCGACGACCCGGACGGTGACGAGCGACGGGCGTGGAACCCGGCGTCACTCGCGTAACGACAAGAGCGTGAGTGCCGCGTCCTCGGGGCCGTAGTCGAACAGGCGCTCGAAGAAGGGATCGGTGGCCCAGGGGACGTCCCCGTCGGCGGGTGTCGACTGCGCCACCTCGACGAGCCAGTCGACCTCGGGCAGGACGGCGTCCTCGAACCGGGGCGGTTGCCAGCCGAGGGTGCGGGCGGCCGAGGTGTCGAGCACGACCGGCGAGGGCGTCCACCACGGACTGCGGCCCGTGAACGCGGAGGTTTCCTGGTCGAGCAGGACCTCCTCCCACCGGTGTCCGAGGTGTCCGGCGATCGTCCGGACGACGTCGAGGACTGTCGGAGCCGGCTCGTCCGCGACGTTGAGGATCCGGCGATCCGGCGCGTCGGCGACGAGGTGCACCAGGCTGGCGACACCGGCCGCGGCGGTGGTGTGGTCGATGCTCATCCCGCCGTCGGCGAGGGCGATGTGGGGCCGATCGTCGAGCACCCGCCGGACGACCCACCACTCGCGCGGCCGGCCGATCCCGACCCCGTACACCTTCGACGGACGCAGGACCGTCACCGGGGCCCCGTGGTCGAGCAGGACCTGTTCCGCGGCCACCTTGTTCGCCGCGTACCCGTCTCGGGAGGTCGGGTCGCCCTCGCCCGCGGGGACGGTCGGCTGGGCCTCGGTGATCGGCACCGGGAACACCGGACGTCCGAGTGAGTTCGCGTGGCGACCACGCTCGTCGGCGTACACGGCCTTCGTCGAGAGCAGCACGGTCGAGGCGACGTCCGGCAGGTACGGCGCGAGTTGCCTGGCGTCCGTGGCGGTCGCCGCGACGCCGTCCACGAGCAGGTCGGCTCCGTCGCGGAGGACGTCGCGGAGCAGCGCGCCGTCCCGTCGATCTCCCGGGACGAAGCGTGCACCACGGGCGACGAGCGCATCGGCCGCCGCACCGCCCCGTCGTGCCACCACGTCGACCTGCCAGTCGTCGGTCGCGTCGAGCAGCTGCCGGACGATCGCCGACCCGATGCCCCCGGTGCCGCCGAACACCACTGCGCGGCGCGCGCTCATCGTGCCGCTCCCGGTGCCATGTCGTAGGTGATCCACGGTGTGGCCGTGGCGTGGGCGTCGTACAAGGACCGCGCCGTCGCGTTGTCGGCAGCGGTGATCCATCGGACCACGGACGCACCCCCGTCGGCCGCGACCGACCGAGCCCGGTCGAGGAGCATGCGGCCGAGCCCGAGTCCGCGGTGCTCCGCGGCGGTGAAGAGGTCGTCCAGATAGAGCCCGAGTGTCGCGCTGGCGGGCCGCGCGAACCAGCGCAGGTCGGCCAACGCGCCGAGGGTCCCGTCCGGCCTGGACGCCACGAGGCCGAAGAGTCCGTGGTCGCCCCGGACGATCCACTGCCAGGTCCGGTCCACCACCGCGTCGTCGTGGTCGAGGCGGTAGAACGTGCGGTACCCGCGGTAGAGCGCCCGCCACGGTGCCTCGTCCTGGGGCTCGACCGGGCGAACAGACCAGGTCGTGGTCGTCGTGCTGTGCATGGCGTCACGGTATCCCGTGCCGTCCCCACGGTCGGACCGCTGCCCGGTCCCTGTGGACCGGACCGGGCCTCCCGGCCGTCGGGAGGGGGAGCGAGCCACCGGCAGGATCAGGAGGCGACCGGCTCGGGCGCCCGCGACCAGTCCGCCAGGGAGCCGTCGTAGACCTGCACGTGGTCGTGACCGAGGACCGTCAGGGCCAACGCGTCGACGCAGGCGGCGGTACCGACACCGCAGTAGGTCACGACCTCGGGGGCGTCGAGCACGGGGGCGAAGACCGTCGACAGGGTCCGCGGGCGGAGGAAGGCGTTCGTGTCCTCGTCGATGACCCGGTCGATGGGGATCGCGGTCGTCCCGGGGATGAGCTCGGGTACGGCGGGACCCAACTCGCGCTCGTCGGCGGCGCACACCAGGGCGGCTGGCTCCGACCCGTCCACCGCGCGCTCGACGCGGTCGCGGTCCGCCCACATCGGTCGCTCCTCGGTCGCGAGGAACGTCGACGACCGCGGAGCGAGCGCCCCGAGGCGGATCGGGCGCCCCTCGCGCGACCACTTGCCGAACCCGCCGTCGAGCACGGCCACGGTGTCGAAGCCGAACGAGCGGAACAGCCACCAGAGCCGCGAGGCCCACTCGCCCTGGGCGGCGTCGTAGACCACGACGGTCGATCCGTTCGAGACGCCGAGCGCCGAGACGGCGCGCTCGAACCGCGCCACGTCCGGACGGGTGAACGGGATGGCCGCTCCGGGAGCGCTGAGGTCGTCGACGAGATCGGCGAACACCGCACCCGGCACGTGGCCGTCCTCGACGTACGCGTCGTGCGCGGACTCCCAGCGCGTGTCGCGGCCGATGCCCGACGTGCGCACGGTCGCGTCGATCACCACGAGGTCGTCCGACCCCAGGTGGTCGGCGAGCCACTGGGTCGACACCAGGGGCGACGTCAGGAGCGGGGACATGCCGACAACATAACCCGCACCCACTGACGCTCCACAAGCTCCGGCAACACGCCGAAACGCGGGGTCATCCGGCGTCGTGGACGCTCGGACGACCCCGCGTCGTCAGCGGCGACGAGCGCCGGGAGTGTGATCAGTGCGCGGCGGTCGGGATCGAACCCGTGATGTCCGACGACGCCGCCTGCAGCTTGGCCAGGCGCACCCGCTGTCGGTTGATGATCAGACCGCCCGCCAGTGCCACGAGGACGAGCACGCCCGACGAGATGAAGAACGCCGTGTGGTAGCCGTCGAGGGCCGCGCGGGCCTGGTCGAGCTGGCTGCCCTTCGTCCCGGTGAGCTGGTCGCGCACGACGTCGGCGAAGATCGTCGACAGCAGCGCGGTTCCGATCGACCCGCCGATCTGCTGCATCGTGTTCACCATCGCCGAGGCGACGCCGGCGTCCTGTCGGGCGACTCCCGAGGTGGCGGTGGAGAACGCCGACGAGAAGATCAGGCCCATGCCGAGACCGATGACGATGAGGCCCGGGAGCACGACGGGCGCGTACGCGCTGTCGAGCTGCGTCCGGGTGAGGAGCAGCAGACCGACTGCCGCGACCAGACCACCGATGAAGATGAGCACCTTCGGCCCGACGCGCGGGAGCAGGCGGGTCCCGAGGATCGTCGAGCTGAACATGATCGACAGCGGCATCGGCAGGAACGCCAGGCCGGTCTTGAGCGACGAGAACCCGAGCGTCTGCTCGAGGTAGTACGTCAGGAACAGGAAGATGCCGAACATGCCGATGGCGACGAGGCCCATGGCGAGCAGCGAACCGCCGCGATCACGGTCGAGCACGACGCGGAGCGGCATGAGCGGGTGTGCGACACGGGTCTCGATGAGGACGAAGAGCGCGATGAGGACCACGCCGGCGGCGAGGCAGACGTAGGTCAGGCCGTCGTTCCAGCCGTTGGTCTCGGCGTTCGAGAACCCGTAGACGATGCCGACCAGGCCGGCCGTGATCGTGACGACCCCGAGGTAGTCGATGCGGGGCCGCGGTGCGGCGACCGGACGCGGGATGAACAGCAACGCGCCGACGAACGCGAACGCCGCGATCACGAGGTTGACGTAGAGGCACCAGCGCCACGAGGCGTACTCGGTGAGGACGCCGCCCAGGAGCAGACCGATCGCGGCACCCGATCCGGCGATCGCGCCGAAGATGCCGAAGGCGCGCGCACGTTCCTTCATGTCGGTGAACGTCGTGGTGAGCAGCGACAGGGCCGCGGGTGCGAGCAGTGCGCCGAAGACGCCCTGGAGCGCGCGGGCGGCCACGAGCAGCCCGAACGTGCCCGCGAGGCCGCCGAGCATCGAGGCGAGGGCGAACCCGATGAGCCCGATGATGAACGTGTTCTTCCGGCCGAAGAGGTCCGCGAGTCGCCCGCCGAGCAGGAGCAGGGAGCCGAACGCGAGCGAGTAGGCCGTGACGACCCACTGGCGCTGGTCGGTGCCGAAGCCGAGGTCCTGCTGCGCGGACGGCAGGGCGATGTTCACGATGGTCGCGTCGAGCACGACCATGATCTGCGCGATGCCGATCACCGTCAGGACGATCCAGCGGTGGTCCTTCTTGTCGATGGGCGAGGGGTTGCGGACCCCGCCCTCGGTGCGGCGCGCCGCACCCGCGGTGCTCGTGGGCACCGCCCCGGTCGTCGCCGTCTGTTCTGACGTCATGATGGCGTCCTCCGTCACTCGGATGCAGTGGATGTGGAGGCGCGCACCGTCGGACGCCTCGCTCAGTGTAGAGCGAAACGGATGCGCCGCATCCGCTTATTCCCAGAAATCGGGATTAACGTTCCCGACATGCCCACCACGTCCCATCCGGACCGGGAGGCGCGACCACTCCGCGCGGATGCCCTGCGGAACCGAGAGCGCATTCTGGCCACCGCGCGACGGCTCTTCGCCGAACGAGGGCTCAGCGTGACGCTCAACGACGTCGCGCACGAGGCGGGCGTGGGCGTCGGCACGGTCTACCGACGGTTCCCCGACAAGCACGCCCTCGTGGACGCCCTGCTGTCGGCGAAGTTCGAGACCCTGTCCGCGCTGGTGGAGCGCGCCGCCGCCTGCCCCACCGGACGCGAGGCCATGCGCGCCTACCTGCTCGGCGCGCTCGAGTTACGCGCGAGCGACCGGGCACTGGCCGACGTGATCGTCCGGGCCCACCCCGCGTCGCCCGCGCTGCGACGGGACCGGGACCGGATCGACGCGGAGATGACCGCGCTCGTGGATCGCGCCCACCGCGAGGGCGCGCTGCGAGAGGGCTTCCAGGCGCGTGACGTGCCGATGCTCGTCGTCATGGTGGGTGCCGTGGCCGACCGGACCCGCGCCTGCGACCCGGACCTCTGGCGCCGGTACGGGCAGATGCTCATCGACGGGGTCTGCCCGCCCGCCGTCGAGTCGCCGCTGCGCGGGCGCCCCCTCGAGCGTCAGGAGCTCGAGCTCGCGCTGAACGCGGCTCCGGCCTGACTGCTCAGTGCCACCTGACCGCTCGGGGCCCCCTGACCGGTCAGGGTCCCCCGACCGCTCAGGGCCCCCGACCGCTCAGGGCCCCCGACCGCTCAGGACCCCCGGACCGCTCAGAGCCAGGACGAGAACCAGTAGTGCGACCGGACGAAGTCCCACGAGGTCTGCGTCGCCGTCCACATCGGGTACCAGTACGCGGTGGCCGCGCTCGCCACGGCGAGGTACACGATCACCCAGACGATCGCCCGGGTCCGCCTCGGCCGGGGATCGTCCCGTGACCCGAGGAGCATCGCCAGCACGGCGGCCAGTCCGATGACGAGGTAGGGCTCGAAGGCGATCGTGTAGAACTGGAACACCGTGCGCCCGGCGTACAGGAGCCACGGCAGGTACCCGGCGGCCACCCCGAGCAGCACGTACCCGGCCCGCCAGTCCCGCCGACGCACGAACAGCACGAGCAGCACCACGGCCGCGATGACCGCCGCGTACCAGATGAACGGGTTCGCGATGTCGGTGATCGCGGCTCCGCACCGCTCCGACGCGCAGCCGTCCTGCCCGAGGTCCGTGCCCTGGTAGTACATGCTCGTCGGGCGCACCATGAGCAGCCACGTGAACGGGTTCGCCGCGTAGGCGTGCGGCGTGTGCAGGGTGATGTTGAAGCCGTAGATCTCGGTCTGGTAGTGCCACCAGTTCTGCACGCTGGTGGGGACCCACGCGAGCAGACCGGTCCAGCGGTGCCCGCCGTTCTGGATCCAGGTCCGGTCGTACCCGCCCCGCGTGAGGAACCAACCGCTCCACGACGCCAGGTAGACGACGGCCGCGACCGGGACGGTCAGCAGGAACGTGACCGGTCCCTGCCGGAGGACCGCGCTGCTGCTCCAGAACTCGATTCCCGCACGACGCCGCATCATCATGTCGGTCAGCACGCTGTACACGGCGAAGAACGCCAGGAAGTACATGCCCGACCACTTCGTCGCGGTCGCCAGGCCACAGGCGAGTCCCATGGCGAACAACCAGGGCCGGAACCACAGTGACGGCCCCCAGAGGGTGCTCCGCCCGGCGTCCTCGCGGCGCGTCAGCCATCGATCGAGCCGCTGTTCCGTCCACCGGCGGTCGAGCAGGAGCGCCCCGAACCCGAGCAGGGCGAAGAAGCCGACGATGCCGTCGAGCAGGGAGACGCGGGACATCACGATCGCCTGGCCGTCGATCGCCATGAGGAACCCGGCGAGGGTGCCGACGAGGGTCGACCGGAACAGGGACCGGGCGATGACGGCGACGAGGAACACCGTCGCGATCCCCACGGCCGCGACCGTGATGCGCCATCCGACCGCGTTCGCCCCGCCGAACAGGAGCTCGCCGAGCCCGATGAGGTACTTGCCGAGCGGCGGGTGTGCGATGAACTCCGCGACGTCGGTGTAGATGCCGGTGGCGCCGCCCGCGAACCGCTGGTCCGTCGTGGGGCCGTCGTTGCCCACGTCCGCCGGCCACGAGCCCTCGTACCCGAGGTGGACGATGGACCAGGCGTCCTTGACGTAGTAGGTCTCGTCGAAGACCAGGGTGTCCGGTCGGCCGATGTCCCAGAGGCGCAGGACCGCGGCGAGCAGCGTGACAGCGAGCGGACCCGTCCATCGCCAGATCGCGACCCGCGTCGACGTGGTGAGCACGCGTGCCCACCAGTCGTCGAGTCGTGATCCGCGGGGACGATCGAGGTCGCGCGGGGAGCCGCGTTCGGCCAGGTCCGTCGTCACCCCAGCATCCTAGGGAAGCGGCATCGGGCCTCCCGGGTCCGGATCCTGTGACGGTGGACAGGAGCGGCCTGTGGAGGACGAGGCGGATGGTGAGCGGTCGGTCGCCCGCGCGGGATGATGGACCGGTGATCGTGCTCGCGGCGACTCCCATCGGCAACCTCGGCGACGCCTCCCGGCGCTTGGTCGAGGCCCTCGCCAACGCCTCGGTCGTAGCAGCCGAGGACACGAGGACCGCCGTCCACCTGATGCGCGCCCTCGGTGTCGAGAACCGGCCGCGCCTCATCGCCCTGCACGAGCACAACGAGCGGGACCGTGCCGCGGAGGTCGTGGACCTCGCCCGCGACGACGACGTGGTCGTCCTGACCGACGCCGGCATGCCGGCGATCAGCGATCCCGGGTTCCCCCTCGTCGCCGCGGCGGCGGCCGCCGGCGTGACCGTCACCGCGATCCCCGGGCCGAGCGCCGTGCTCACCGCGCTCGCCGTGTCCGGGCTGCCCACCGACCGGTTCGCCTTCGAGGGCTTCCCGACCCGCAAGCAGGGTGAACGGCGTCGCGTGTTCGCCGCGCTCGCCGGGGAACCGCGCACGCTCGTCTTCTTCGAGTCACCCCACCGCGTCGCGGACACCCTCGCCGACATGGCCGACGCGTTCGGTGCCGACCGCCCCGCTGCCGTCTGCCGCGAACTCACCAAGCTGCACGAGGAGGTCCGGCGCGGGCCGCTCGGCGAGCTCGCCGCCTGGGCGGCGGACGGTGTCCGTGGCGAGATCTGCGTCGTCGTGGCCGGCGCTCCGTCCGCGGAGGGTCCGGTCGACCTGGAGGCGGGGGTGCGGTTGGTCCTCGAGCGCGTCGCCGCCGGCGTCCGCATGAAAGAGGCATCGGTGGCGGTCGCGCAGGCCACCGGACTGTCGCGCCGCGACCTCTACGAGGGCGCGCTCGCGGCCCGCTGACGGGAGGCCCGTCCTCCACGTCCGCGCCCGGTCACGCCGGTCTCCACAGGGGTCCCGGGCCACCGTCACCTGATGGGACGCGCCCGTAGGATGGTCCGCATGTCCGACGGCACCGCGTTCTCCATCACGACGCCCATCTTCTACGTCAACGACGTGCCGCACATCGGGCACGCGTACACCGAGGTCGCGGCGGACGTGCTGGCGCGGTGGCACCGGCAGCGTGGCGACGACACCTGGCTGCTGACCGGCACGGACGAGCACGGACAGAAGATCCTGCGGACGGCGTCCTCGCACGACGTCACCCCGCAGGCGTGGGCGGACCGTCTCGTGGCCGAGGCCTGGAAGCCCCTGCTCGACACCGTCGACATCCGGAACGACGACTTCATCCGCACCACGGACGACCGGCACGTGCGCGGGGTCACCACGTTCCTGCAGAAGTTGTACGACGACGGCTACATCTACGCCGGCGAGTTCGAGGGCTTCTACTGCGTGGGGTGCGAGGAGTACAAGCAGCCGAGCGACCTCGTCCCCGGCACCGGAGCCTACGAGGGCCAGCAGGTCTGCGCGATCCACTCGATCCCGGTCGAGGTGCTCGCTGAGCGGAACTACTTCTTCCGCATGTCGGACTTCGAGCAGCCGCTGCTCGACCTCTACGCGTCGAACCCCGAGTTCATCCAGCCCGAGAGCGTCCGCAACGAGATCGTGCAGTTCGTCAAGCAGGGCCTTCGTGACCTCTCGATCTCGCGGTCGAGCTTCGACTGGGGCATCACGATCCCATGGGATTCGGACCACGTGCTCTACGTCTGGTTCGACGCCCTGCTCAACTACATCACCGCGCTCGGCTACGGCAGCGACGACGACGAGGCCTTCCGTCGCCTGTGGCCGAGCGTGCACCTGGTGGGCAAGGACATCGCCCGGTTCCACGCCGTGATCTGGCCCGCGATGCTCATGGCCGCCGGGCTCGAGGTCCCGAAGCGCGTGTTCGGCCACGGGTGGCTGCTCGTCGGCGGCGAGAAGATGTCGAAGAGCAAGTTGACCGGCATCGCCCCGTCCGAGATCACCGACACGTTCGGGTCGGACGCCTTCCGGTACTACTTCCTGCGCGCGATCACCTTCGGGCAGGACGGCAACTTCAGCTGGGAGGACATCGCGGCGCGCTACCAGGCCGAGCTCGCGAACGGCTTCGGGAACCTGGCGTCGCGCATCGTCGCGATGCTGGGCCGGTACCACGACGGCGTCGTGCCCGAGCGGGCAGCGCTCACCGACGCCGACCGTGCGATCGACGAGCTCGCGGTCTCGGTGACCGAGCGAGCCGACGCCGCGATCGCCGGGTTCGCCCCGCACGAGGCGATCGCCACCGTCTGGGAGCTCGTCGACGCGCTGAACGGCTACATCACCGAGCAGGAGCCCTGGGCGTTGGCGAAGCAGCCCGACCAGCGTGAGCGTCTGGGCACGGTCCTCACGACGGCACTGCGCGGCCTCGGGACGGTCGGAGTCCTCCTCGCGCCCGTGGTTCCGAAGGCGGCCGATCGACTCTGGGCTGCGATCGGAGCGGGCGGTTCGATCAGCGATCAGCGCATCGACCGCGCGTGGGAGTGGGCGGGCGCCGAGCGCGTCGTCCCGCTCGAGGCCGGGCTGTTCCCGCGCATCGAGACCTCGGAGCAGGGCGCAGCGTGAGCTCGTCCGACGCCCACGTCCGCGCGCGGGGGAGCGACGGTGCCGGGCAGAAGCGTGACCTCAGTTATCCGCCGCTGCCCCCGGCGCTCGTCGTGCCCGTGTACGACAACCACACGCACATGGAGATCGCGGACGGGGTCGGTGACGGCGGGGACGGGCCGATCGAGTACCGCGAGCACCTCGACCGCGCCTCGAGCGTCGGGATCCGGGGGGTCGTGCAGGTCGGCACGGACCTCGAGACCTCCCGCTGGTCCGCCGAGATCGCCGCCCGAGAACCGCGCGTCCTCGCGGCGGTGGCGCTCCACCCGAACGAAGCGCCCGAACTCGAGCAGCGGGGCCTCCTCGACGAACACCTCGCGGGCATCGACGCGCTCGCTGCCCTGCCCCGCGTCCGTGCCGTCGGCGAGACCGGGCTCGACTTCTTCCGCACGGGTCCCGAGGGGCGCGACGCCCAGGTGCGCTCGTTCGAGGAACACATCGCGATCGCCAAGCGGCACGGGCTGGCCCTCCAGATCCACGACCGTGACGCTCACGACGTGGTCGTCGCGACGCTCGACCGCGTCGGTGCGCCCGAACGCACCGTCTTCCACTGCTTCTCCGGTGGCCCGGACCTCGCGCGGCTCTGTGCCGAGCGGGGTTGGTACATGTCCTTCGCGGGCACCGTGACGTTCAAGAACGCCGAGGCCCTGCGCGAGGCGCTCCGCGTCGCCCCGCGCGACCGGATCCTGATCGAGACCGACGCGCCGTTCCTGACCCCGGTGCCCTACCGCGGTCGCCCGAACGCGCCGTACCTCGTGCCGCTGACGCTCCGCTCGATGGCCGAGACCATCGGGACCGACCCCTCGATGCTCGCGGCGCAGATCTCGTCCAACACCGAGATCGTGTACGGGCGGTGGGACCACGAGCCCGTCACGGTGAACGAGTGAGCGAGGCTCCCGGCCCGTCCCGTCCCGGTGCGTTGCTCGGCCCCGCCGAGATCCGCGACCTCGCGGGCCGCCTCGACGTCACACCGACCAAGAAGCTGGGCCAGAACTTCGTCCACGACGCCAACACCGTCCGCCGGATCGTGGCCGCCGGTGGTGTGCACGCCGACGCGATCGTCCTCGAGGTCGGTCCCGGGCTCGGGTCGCTGACGCTCGGCCTCACCGAGACCGGAGCCGACGTCCTCGCGGTCGAGATCGATCGGCGCCTGGCGACGCAGCTGCCCGACACGGTCCGGATGCTCCAACCCGAGGCCCGGCTCCGCGTGGTGCACCAGGACGCCCTGACGCTCCGGGCCGGGGACCTGCCGGACGGCGCGCGGCCCACGCACCTCGTGGCGAACCTCCCGTACAACGTCTCCGTTCCCGTGCTCCTGCACCTGCTGCCGACGTTCCCGACCATCGGTCGGGCGCTCGTCATGGTGCAGGCCGAGGTCGGGTACCGGCTCGCCGCGGACCCGGGATCGAAGGTCTACGGATCGCCGAGCGTCAAGGCGGCCTGGTACGGCTCGTGGCGCATTGCCGGGCAGGTCAGTCGGCAGGTGTTCTGGCCGGTACCGAACGTCGACAGTGTGCTCGTCGGCTTCGAGCGCCATGAGGAACCGGGCGACGAGACGCTCCGGGCCCAGGTCTTCGCCCTCGTCGACGCAGCGTTCCAGCAGCGGCGGAAGATGCTCCGACAGAGCTTGTCCGCACTCCTCGGTGGGAGTGCCGGAGCATCCGACGCCCTCACCGCTGCGGACATCGAGCCGACGCTGCGCGGCGAGCAGCTCACGGTCGACGACTTCACGCGCCTCGGTCGCACGGTGCTCGCCGCCGCGTAGGGCTCAGCCGATCCCTCCGTGGCACCACCCACGAACCGGGTCCGATCTCGACGGCGATGTGGTGCACCACCAGCCGCCGAGGAGTTCTCTGGAACCATGCCGAAGACGAAGCAGCAGGTGTCCGCCAAGCCCATCAGCCCTGAACTCCACGGCCGCATCGACTACGGGTTCACGGCCGCGAACCTGTTCCTGCCGGGCGCGCTGGGCCTCCGTCCGGGCGCTCGTCGCCTGTTCCGGTTGTTCGGGCTGGTGCAGGGCGGCCTCAACGCGGTGACCGATCAGCCGTCCGCCGCGGTCCCCGCCGTCCCGTTCGCGGTGCACGGTGCGATCGAGAAGAACAGCGGGCTGCTCTACGTCCTGCTGCCGCTGATCACCGGCGTGCTCAAGGACCGTCGCGCCCGCCGCTTCTGGTTCCTCAGCGGCATCGCGCTGGTGGTCGTCTACAACCTCACCGACTGGAGCTCGTCGAGCGGTGCGGTGTACCCGCCGAACACCAAGGTCACGCCGGCCAAGAAGGCGAAGGCGGCGAAGAAGCGCCGCTGACCCGAGCGCTGTCGATGCGCGCATGTGACGACGGAGCGCGTGTCGAACGACAGCGGGATCGTCGCCGCATGCACCCGCATCCGATGTGCGTGCATGTGGCGACGAACCCGTCGGGGAACGACAGCGGGATCGTCGAAACGAGGCGGTTCCGCTGGGCAGACGCCGGTAGGGGTCAGTGGCCCGCGACCAGGGCCCGGATGAGGTCCGCCTGGTTCCCGTTCCGCTCCGCCCAGCGCAAGGGCAGGACGTTCTCGACCAGGACCTCCGCCCCGGCCCCGGCCGCGAGGAGGGCGACGACCTCGTCGAGGAACGCGTCGAGGGGCATGCCGCCGAAGTCGGCGCCGCCGAGCAGGTCCGTGGCGACGGCCGGCGGCACGAGCTCGAGCACCTCGACGCCGGAGTTGGCGAGCTGTGCCCGGAGCGACAGCGTGTACGAGTGCACGGCCGCCTTGGTCGCGCTGTAGGTCGGTGTCGCGGCGAGCGGGGTGAACGCGAGCCCGGACGACACGGTCATGAGCGTCGCGGCCGGCCGCGTGAGCAGGTGCGGCAGGACGGCGTCGACCAGGCGGATCGTGCCGAGCAGGTTGGTGGTGATCGTCGCCTCGGCAGCGGCGATGTGCGCAGGATCACGGAGGTCCTCGGGGCGCATGATCCCCGACATCGTGACGACGGCGTCGAGCGAGGGGTGCCGCTCGACGACGGTCCGCACGGCCGCGATGATGGAGGCGGGGTCGTCGACGTCGAGCACGACGGTGTCCAGGCGCGGATCGTCCGCCGCAATCTCCTCGAGGAGGGCCCGGCGACGACCGCCGACGACCACGGTGCTGCCCGCGTCGGCGAGGCGTCGTGCGAGCCCGAGGCCGATGCCCGAGGTCGCGCCGGGGATGAAGACGGTGCTGGTGGTGATGTCCATGCCCTGAGGATCGCGGAGTCCGGGCTGGCGGGGCAGAGCGCTTCGATCGGGGGATCGGCGATCCCTGGTCGCGGACGCGTGTGGGTGCGAGGATCACGGGGTGGAACGGGACGGCGTGGACAGGGACGGGCTCGCGGACTTCCTTCGGCGCCGGCGGGAGCGCATCCAGCCCGAGGACGTCGGCCTCGGTGCCGGTCCGCGCCGCCGGACGCCGGGCCTCCGGCGTGACGACGTTGCCGCGCTCGCCGGGATGTCGACGGACTACTACACCCGGCTCGAGCAGCAACGCGGTCCGCAGCCGTCCGAGCAGATGCTCCAGGCGCTCGCCCGGGCCTTGCGGCTGACCGTGGCGGAGCGGGACCACCTGTTCCACCTCGCCGGGCACAACGCCCCGGTGCGCGTGCGGCGTGCCGATCACGTGGCGCCGCCGTTGCTCCGGGTGCTCGACCGCCTCGACGCGGATCCGGCGATCGTCGTGAGCGACCTCGGGGAGACACTCGCCGAGAACCGCCGGGCCGTCGCGCTGCTCGGGGCGACGGTGGGGCTGCCGGGGCCCGAGCGGTACCAGGTGTGGCGGTGGTTCCTCGGTCGGGAGCGCGAGCGCTACGCCCCGGAGGAGCACGAGCGGCAGGCGCGCATCCAGGTCGCCTCGCTCCGGGCCGCGGTGGGGGCGGCCGGCCCGGGTGACCGCCGTGCGCGGGAACTCGTCGCGGGGCTGACCGCCCGGAGTCCGGAGTTCGTGGCGGTGTGGGAGCGACACGAGGTCGCCGAGCGGTTCACGGACCACAAGACCTTCCTGCACCCGGAACTCGGGCGACTCGAGGTCGACTGTCAGGTGCTGCTCACCGAGAACCGGGCGCAGGCGCTCCTGGTGTTCACCGCGGAGCCCGGTACCGAGGCGGCAGACCGGCTGGCGCTGCTCGGCGTGCTCGGCGAGCAGCGGTTCGGCCCGACCCCGTCCGAGGGAACCGAGACCCCTGCCCGGACGGCAACGGGGCAGTCAGCCCCTCCGCGGTTGCCTACTGTGACGACCGGCGTGGCGCGCGCAGGGGACCGTGCCTAGGCTGTTGCGGTGAGCACTCCCCGTGTGTACGTCATCCACGAGAACCCCGAGTGGTTCCCACCGCTCGCCGCTGCGTTCGAGGCCGAGGGTGTCCCGGTCGAGGAGCTCCTGCTGACGGACGGCTCCATCGACCTCGCCGCCGATCCTGCGCCGGGCGTCTACTGGTCGCGCATGTCCGCGTCGAGCCACACCCGCGGGCACGAGCACAGCAAGGAGTACACGCGCGCCGTCCTCGGCTGGCTCGAGCGTGCTGGCCGCTCGGTCGTCAACGGCAGCCACGTGCTCGAGCTCGAGGTCAGCAAGGTCGCGCAGCACGGCCTGCTCCGGAACGCCGGGTTCGACGTGCCGCGCACGACGGCGGTGTTCGGTCACCGCGACCTCGTCGCCGCCGCCGAGCGCTTCGTCGCCGAGGCGTCGACTCCCGGTGCGCCGTTCATCACGAAGCACAACCAGGGCGGCAAGGGCCTGGGCGTCCGGCGGTTCGACACGGTGGCGGAGTTCGCGTCGTACGTCGAGAGTCCGGAGTTCGAGGAGCCGGTCGACGGCATCACCCTCATCCAGGAGTACCTGGTCGCGCGTGCGCCGTTCATCACCCGCGTCGAGTTCGTCGGCGGTCGGTTCGTCTACGCCGTCCGCGTCGACACGAGCGCCGGGTCGTTCGAGCTCTGCCCGGCCGATGCGTGCGAGGTCCCGCTGCCCGGCCAGGCGGCGCAGCCGCAGAGCGGCCCCGCCCAGACGGGCACGGCGCAGACCGGCACCGAGCAGACGTTCGCGGGAGCGGCGTGCGACGTGCCGACGGCCGGCCAGCCGAGCGCGTTCTCGATCCGCTCCGAGATCACGGCCGGGTCCGAGATCGTCCAGCGGCTCGAGGCGTTCCTGGCCGACCAGCGCATCGGCGTCGCCGGCATCGAGTTCATGGAGACCGTCGACGGTCGGACCGTCGTCTACGACATCAACACGAACACGAACTACAACCCCGCGGTCGAGGAGACGAGCCCCGTGTCGGGGCCCCGCAGCATCGCGCGCTACCTCGGCGCGCTCCTCGCGAGCGAGCAGGCCCTGCTCGCCGTCTGAGCATCGCACCGGCTCCTTCCGTTCGCACCGCCGCATCGCGGTGTTCGAACGGAAGGCACCGGTTCGGCCGCTCCGACCCGCGACCACCGCGACCCGCGACCACCGCGACCCGCGACCACCGCGACCACCCCGGGAGGCACGGCGCCGGCCCGACCGGCACCGCGCCTCCCGACCGTCCCACCCCAACGAACCGGAAGAACCACGTGCGATTCGGATACTGGACCCCGCTGTTCGGCGGCTGGCTCCGCAACGTCGAGGACGAGCAGATGCCCGTCACGTTCGACTACGTCAAGCGCCTCGCCCAGCGGGCTGAGCAGATCGGCTTCGACCTGACGCTCGTCCCCGAGCTCAACCTCAACGACATCAAGGGCACGGCCGCGCCGAGCCTCGAGGCGTGGGCGCTCGCGGCGGCGATCGCGGCGACGACCGACCGCCTCGAGATCATGGCGGCCATGCGCCCCGGCTACCACCTGCCCGCCGTCACGGCGAAGCAGGCCGCGACGATCGACGACATCTCGAACGGTCGGTTCACGTTCAACGTCGTGAGTGCCTGGTGGGCCGAGGAGGCCAAGCAGTACGGCGGGATCTTCTCGGAGCACGACGACCGGTACCGCCGCACCGCCGAGTTCGTCGAGATCATGAAGGGCATGTGGACGGAGACGCCGTACTCGTTCCACGGGGAGTACTACGACATCGAGAACGCGCACCTCGAGCCGAAGCCCCGCGTGCAGCCGCGCATCTACGCCGGCGGTGAGTCCGAGGCCGGCAAGGCGAGCATCACACGCTATGCCGACGCGTACGTCACGCACGGCGGCACGGTGGATGAGCTGCGCACGAAGATCGACGAGATGAAGCAGCGTCGCGTCGACGCCGGACTGCCGCCGTTCGAGGCGTTCGGCATGGCCGCCTACGCGATCGTCCGTGACACCGAGGCGGAGGCGCAGGCCGAGCTCGCCCGCATCACCGACGTGCAGCACGGGGCCGCGTACGAGTCGTACCAGGACTTCATCTCGAAGTCGCAGCTCGAGCGCGTCCCGAGCCTGGAGGACTACTCCGTGTCGAACCGTGGCCTGCGGCCGGGGTTCGTCGGGACGCCCGAGCAGGTCGCCGAGCGGATCCGGGCGTTCCAGGACGCCGGCGTCGACACGCTCCTGCTGCAGTTCTCGCCACAGCTCGAGGAGATGGAGCGGTTCGGCGAGCAGGTCATCCCGCTCGTGGCCGGCACCACCGCGGGCTGACGGGCACGGCCGCGCCGTGCCACCGCGGTGCCCCTCGGGGTCGCGCGGTGGCCATCGCGACCGATATAGGTTGGGTCCATGACGTCGCTCGCCGCACCGACCCGGGTGCGGACGCGCGCGCCGGGCAAGATCAACGTCTACCTGGCTGTCGGCACGCTGCTGCCGGACGGGTACCACGACGTCGCGACGGCGTACCAGGCCGTGTCGTTGTACGAGGACGTCGTCGCCGAGGCGGCCGACGACTTCACCGTGCGGTTCACCGGCCCCATCGACACGTCGGCGGTCCCGGTGGACGAGACGAACCTGGCACTGCGGGCCGCCCGGCTCGTGGCGGAGCGCGCGGGCTACCGCGGCGGGGTGCACCTGACGATCGAGAAGCAGGTGCCCGTCGCCGGGGGCATGGGCGGCGGTTCCGCGGACGCGGCGGCGACGCTCCTGGCGGTCGACACCCTGTGGGGCACGTCGCTCGGTCGCGACGAACTCCTGCGGCTCGCGGCCGGGCTCGGCGCGGACGTGCCGTTCGCGTTCTCCGGCGGCACCGCGATCGGCACCGGGCGGGGCGACGAGCTCAGCCCGGCCCTGGCCTCGGGGCAGTTCCACTGGGTGCTCGTGCTCTCGGACGAGGGACTCTCGACGCCCGCGGTGTACACCGCCCTCGACGAGCATCGCGACCGCTACCGCGCCGACATCACGCCCGTCCGGGACGCCCCCGTCGTCGAGGCGAACGTGCTGCAGGCGCTCCGGGCGGGCGACGCCGAGCTGCTGGCCGACTGCCTCCACAACGACCTGCAGGCTCCGGCGATGCGGCTGCAACCCACGCTCGCGCGCACGCTCGAACTCGGTGAGCGCGCCGGCGCTCTCGCGGGCATCGTGTCCGGGAGCGGCCCGACCGTCGCGTTCCTGGCCGCGGACTCCGACGCCGCGCTCGACCTGCAGGTCGAGTTGAGTGCCGCCGGGCTGACCGTGGTGCGGGCCACGGGTCCGGTGCACGGCGCGCGCGTCGTACCGCGGTAGCCCGAGCCCGAGCCCGAGCCCGAGCCCGAGCCCGAGCCCGAGCGCGAGCGCGAGCCCGTTGCGCCTCAGTTCCCGGTCACCAACTTGCCCGCGGCGTAGTGGGTCGCGACCTGTTGCGCGGTGAGCACCGTGGTGTACACCGCCGCGTACCGCATGGCACCGTTCACGTACCAGGCGGAGCCGGAACCCACCCAGCTCCCGGACAGGCTGTCGTACCCGATCCGCCAGTACCCGCCTCCGTCGTCCTCGGCTCCGGTGTACGCACTGTTGCTGGCGACGAGCGTCCCGTCGAGGTAGAGCGCCATGCCGGTGCTCGGACTCTGCGTCGCGACCACCTGGTGCCAGGCCCCGTCCGCGTAGTCGACCCCCGCTGCACTGGTCACGATCTGGTTCCTGCTGCTGTAGGTGGCGAAGGTGACCCCGCCGTCGGTGTTCACGTAGACGGCCCGGTCCTCCAGTCCGGACGTGCCGGTCCGGGCGGTGCCGAACCCGATCAACCGGCCGGCTGCCGTGGCCGTGCGGAACCAGACCTCCTCGCTGTAGGTGGCCGGTGGCGCCGTCTTCGTCGGCATCGACACGTAGCTCGTGGACCCGTCGAGGACGTACGCGCTGCCACCGTCCCTCGGGCAGGCGATGGGCGTCTCGGTGCTCGTGGTCATGCTGCCCTGGTACGTGCCGTCGTTCCCGTGGCCGGACACGTCCCGGGCGGTGGTCGAGCCGGCGCCCTCGGTCAGCGGGTACTGGAACAGCGCCGAGCCGGCGTCGACGGTGAGCGCGTCCGGACAGTGGAAGTACGGCGCCGTCCTCGCGGTGTCCGCGGGGTCCGTGATCGCCGCGGTCCACCCCGAGGTCGTCCCGGGCGCCGCGACACCGACGGCGGCCGCGGCGGCGAGCGCCGCGGCGACGAGGGGCCACCGCCGTCGGGGTCGCTCGCGGTGCCGGGGGGTCATGTGTGGAGTCCTCGGGTCCGGCGGTGGCGGCGCGGGCCCGCTTCGTCGCCCGGGAGGCCCACCACGAGTGTCCAGAGCAGCGGCACCGCACACAGGGCCACCGCGAGCACCCATCCCCAGGGCGGCAGGTGCAGCGCGGTCGTCAGGTGGTAGGCCGCGTGCTGAGTGGCGAGGACGTGCGTCGGCAGGGTGAGGTGCCCGACCTGCCCGGCGACGAGGTCGACGTGCGCACCGGTCGGGGCGGCGACCCGGACGGGCAGCATCCCGGTGGACACGACGGTCGCCTCCGTGCCGCCCGACACGGTCGCGGTCTGGAGCACCGTGGTCCCGACGAAGGGGCGGAGGACGAACGCGACGCCGGAGAGCAGGACGGACACCCCGAGGACGCGGGCAGCCGATCGGTACGTCGGCCGACGGACGCGGCTCGTCACGAGCCAGAGCGCCACGAGACCGACGATCAGCAGGGGCAGTGCACGGACGAGCCATCCGACCCCGGGCAGGATCGTCCGGACCACCCCGACCACGTCGGTGGCGCGGAGACGCCAGGGGTCGACGGCGCCGTTCGCGTCACCACGCGTCGTGATGCGTCCGTGGTGGATCGCGACGATGCGGTGCGTGTACGTCTCGGCGGCGGCGGTCGGCGGGTGGAACGTGACGACGTCGCCGACGCGCAGGTCGGTCGCGGCGGCGGGGACGGTGAGGACGAGCGTGCCGACGGGCGCGGCCGTGCCCATGGACGGCGTCTCGACGACGAACCACCGACCGCCGGTGGCGTGGAACGCCGTCGCTGCGACGACCACGACAGCGATGATCGCGAGCAGGACGCCGGTGAGCGCTCGCCGTCCGGTCCGACGACGACGGCGAGTGATGGCCCGGAGGCCGTGGACGGCCCTGCTGCCGCGCACCGCCCGGACGCCGTCGACCGCCCGGACGGCGCGGACGTGCGTCGCGGTCATGGCGGTCGCCTCCACGGCTCGGGAGGGGCGGGTCCGGCAGCGGGACCCGCCGCGTCGGACGGGGTGGGGGCTAACTGGCGTACGACCAGGTCAGCGGGACCGTGGCCTGGAGGCCCTGGTAGCTGTTCCCGAGGGTGCTCGGCAGCGAGACGGCGAAGCTGAAGGCCGTGGACGAACCGCCCGGGACGGCGGGGAGCGAGAACGGCGTGGTCGTGGTGCCGAGGGCGGCGAGGGTGCCCGAGAACACCGTGGTGTTCGCGGTCGTGTTCTTGACGACCACCGTCATCTGCGAGCACAGGTCGTTCGCCGTGCCGTTGACGGAGCCGTTCGCGAGCTGCCCGCAGGAGCCTGGGGTGAGGGTGAACGTCCGGGCGGCGGCCGATCCGGTGTTCTTGATCGTCATCGCCGTGGTGACGGTGTCGCCGGGCACCATGGCGGCCCCGCCGAACTGGTCGATCGACGTGCAGGTCGCGGTGTTCGTCGAGACGGAGCCGCCGTCGGTCGAGGTGCACGTCGCCGCGTTCGCGCCGGTCGTGGACTCCTGCATCACGAGGGTGCCGGTGACGGCCGTGTCACCGCTGTTCGTGATCGACGCGACGAACCCCGACAGGGTCCCGGACATCGAGAACGCGAGCAGCACGGCGGCGAGCACCCCGGTGCCGATCGCGAACCACGTGAACCGGATGCGTTTCGGGCTGGTGGGCAGGACGTGGGACAACAGCGGGCTCCTCGGGTCGGATCGGGTCGCGCGCGGTGTACCCCGTCAGGATGGATCGTCGGACGCAGGATCGGGCTGCGGAACGACGCCCCGACGACGACACCGTGCGGCCCCATCAGTCTGAGCGGTTCTCGAGAACTCTGAGGCCCCCAATGCGGGGGACGCGGTTGTACCCCGAACGATACCGACCAGGCGGTTTGCCGCCGGATCAGTGCCCGGTGCGCTTGTACTCGGACACGATGACGGTGCCGGTGCGCCACGTGCCGGCGACGTGGAACCCACGACCTTCGAGTGTCGCGGTGAGCGCCGGGCGGACGTCGCGGGACGGCGCCCCGAGGAACCACACCGTGTCGATGTCGCCGAGACGGCGGGGCACCGTCGTGGCGACGTCCCCGTTCGTGTCCCAGAGCCGACCGGTGGCGGGGCCGCTCGTGACCGCGGCCAGGTCGGTCATCCCGGCGAAGGCCCGCGGGTAGGCGTCGCGGATGATCTGCGTCGTCGTCGTCGGGTGGTGCCACACGCTGCCGTAGACGACACCCTCGTCCGCATCGGGAGCGAACGAGCGCTGCCGGCTCACGATCGCGGCGGCCTGCGCCCAGTGCGAGTCCTGCTTGGCGTACGGGGTCTTCACGGCCACCGCGGCGGGCACGGCCAGCGCGACGAGCAGACCGACCGCGACGAGGGCGGGGACTCGCGGGCGGATCGACGTCAGGCCGAGGGCGATGAGCACCGCGACGAACGGCAGGCTCAGCGTGGCGTACTTCGGCGAGTACAGGTGCTCCCCGAGGGCCGTCGCGCCGACGAGGAGTGCCGTCGGGACGACGACGACGGGCAGGGTGACCCGCACCGCCTGGGCACGCAGGGCCTCCCGGGCGGTCCGGGCGGTGGCGCGACGTCGCGCGCCACGCAGGCCGAGGACGACGCCGGCCGCCATCGCGACCCAGGCGGCGGTCGCGAACGGGACCGACCCGGGGAACCACGCCGTCGTCGACACCTGGCGCACGGTGCCCGGCCCGATCCCGGCGATCCAGCTGACCTGCTCCGACTGGCCCGTGGCGACGGCCACGAACGGCACGACGGTGACGGCTGCGCAACCCGCGGCGATCGCCCACGCGCCGAGGACGTGCCGCGGCACGATCGGCACGGGGGCGGAACCGCGATGCGTCATGGGTGCGGCGCGGGCGGCTCGGAGGTCGGCGAGGCGCGTCCACGCGAGCGCCACGGCGTGGGCGACGACGACGAGCGACAGGTAGACGTTGAACACCACCGCGACCGCGGCGAGGACCCCGTACGCGACCCACCACCGCCGCCCGGTGCCGTGCCGCGTGCGTCGCACCGCGGTGAGGCCGACCAGTGTCAGGCCCACCGACAGCGCGGTGATGGTCGCGTAGGGGCGGCCCTCGACGCCCGCCCAGGCGACGCGGGGGAGGAGCAGGAACACGACGCCCGCGACGACGCCGACCCGGCGACCGGCGATCCGACGGCCGAGCGCGACGACGAGCCCGGCGGCGAGCCCGACGGCGAGCGCGCTCGGGAACCGCAGCGTGAACGGGGTGGAGCCGACGAGGCGGAACCAGACGTGCATGCAGGCGTAGTAGAGCCCGTGCACGGCGTCGACGTGGTGCAGTTCGCTCCAGAGCTGCCCCCAGGTCCGGGTCGCGCTCGTGACGGTGGCGCCCTCGTCGTACCAGAGGGACGGCACCCAGGCGAAGGCCGCGGCGAGCAGCACGCCGAGCGCCGCGATCGTGAGCTCCGGCGAGCGGGCCGAGGCGATCGACAGCGTGCCGGACAGCCCCCGGACGGACCGCCGGAGGGACGGGACCCCGGTCGGCCGCTGGATGCTGATGGCACCGGTCTGCGGAGCACTCACGGCCCGGACGATACGCAGCCGCACTGGCAGCGCGCCGGGGTGTTCGCGCCTTCGCCGCTGAGAGTTCACACTCGTGTCCCCGGGGTGGACGCAGATAATGACGGGGTGCGTCCGATCGTCGAACCGGCTCCGACCGTCTCCGCTGCCCGTCGGCGCCTCGGCTCACGGACCGCGCCGCTGCCCGGGGTCGGGGACGAGGGCATCCGCCGCCTCGCGGCCGCACGCGTGCTCGTCATCGGTGCAGGCGGCCTCGGGTCGCCCGTCGTCGCGCTGCTCGCGGGGGCCGGTCTCGCGCGGCTGACGGTCGTCGACCCGGACGTCGTCGACCCGTCGAACCTCGCCCGGCAGACGCTCTACACGGCCGCCGACGTCGGCCGCCCGAAGGCACGCGTCGCGGCGGACCGGGCGCACGCCGTCGACCCCGAGACCGAGACGGTCGCCGTCGTCGCCGAGTTCGCCCCCGACATCGTCGCGGGGCACGACGTCGTGGTGGACGCCGCCGACAGCGTCGTCGTCACCCGCGCCGCCTCCGAGGCCTGCGCTGCGGCCGGCGTCCCGCTCGTGTGGGGCAGCGCTCTCGGCTCCGACGGGCAGGTGTCCGTGTTCTGGGACGCCGCTCCCGACGGTGCCGCGGTCGACTTCCACGACCTGCACCCCGACCCGTTCGACGACGACGGCTCGTGCGCGCTCGACGGCGTCGTCCCGGCGCTCTGCGGCGTGGTCGGGTCGGTCATGGCCGGACAGGTGTCCGCGCTCGTCACCGGCGTCGGGGACCCCCTGCTCGGCCGGGTCGTCACCGTCGACGCCCGCACGTGGCGCGCCGTCGAGAGCCCGCTGCGTCGTGGTCCGGCGTCGCGACGTCCGTCGAGCCTCCCGGCCGCGCAGCGTGCGTCCGCGCCGCGGATCGCGCCCGCCGCCCTGGAGGCCCGGCTCGCCCTGCGCGCGCAGGGTCGCGACGACTTCGTGCTCGTGGACGTCCGCACGGACGCCGAGCTCGACGCGACGGGCGTGGTCCCCGGGGCGGTGCGACCGGACGACGTCCCCGCGGACGCCGAGGTCGTCGTCTACTGCGCCCGTGGCCCGCGCGCGGACGCGTGGGCCACGGCGAACGGCAACGGTCGGACCGTGACCGTGCTCGACGGCGGCATGACCGCGTGGCTGGCCGAGGCGCGGACCACCGCCGAGCGCCCCGATCGGGGTGGCGCTCAGGGGTAGGGGATGAACGCGTCCACGCTCATCTGCACGTCCTTCGTCGAGGAGCAGGCGGTCCCGTCGCCGGCCGAGCCGCCACCGCGGAGGAAGATCGACGTCCTGCTGCCCGGCGGGTAGACCCGGAGGCCGTCCGGGTGCACGGGCTTGCACTCCGCCGGGTCGAACACGGCGGCGTCCGCGATGTCGATGTAGGCCTGCGCCGCGGCGCCGTGCTGCAGCGTGACCGTGGGGTGCGGGACGCCGCGGTCGAGCTTGGCGGGGGCGCCGATCTGCGTGCCGTTCCCGTCGCCCACGTACGAGACGCCGGGCCAGCCCTGCAGCGTGCAGCTCGTGGCACCCGTGTTCGTCAGGATGATCGCCACCCGCTGCTGGCTCATGCCCGAGCCCGTCCCGGGCTGTTGACCGTCGCGCTCGCCCGTCTTTGCCGACAGCTGGCTCGACGTGCACGTCGAGGCTCGGGTGCCCGGCCCGGACCTGGCCGCCGTCGTCGCCGGTGCGGGAGCGGACGGCGTCGCGGTCGCGCCGCTGGCGGCCGGTGTCGTCGTGACGGTCGGCGTGACGGTGGAGGTCACCGTGGCGGCGGTGTGGTGGTGGGGCCCGGAGGTCGTGCCGGCGGCGCATCCCGCCAGGGGGACCGTGACGAGCGTGGCCGTCGCGGCGGCGATGAGGACGCGGTGCCGTGTTCGCAGGTGTTCCATGCGTCCGACTTTGCCCGGCCGAGCGTGAGGTGGTGATGAGATGGTCACCGGCCGGTCTCACGACTTCCTCATCTCGGTCCTGCGAAGGTGTCGCTCGGAGTCGGAGGGACGTGGACGTGCGGTTGCTGCTGCTGGAGGACGATCTCGACCTGGCCGCCCGGATCCTCGACGGACTTCGGCGGGCCGGGTTCGCGACCGACCACGTGACCGACCTCGCCGCCGCCGACGAAGCCGTCGCGGTGACGGCGTACGACGGCCTCGTGCTCGACCGCACGGTCCCCGACGGTGACTCGCTCACGTTCCTCCGCGCGTTGCGGCGCGCGGGCGACACCGTCCCCGTGCTCGTGCTGACGGCCCGCGACACCGTGGAGGACCGCGTCGACGGGTTCCACGAGGGCGCGGACGACTACCTCGTCAAGCCCTTCGCCTTCGCCGAGCTCGAGGTCCGTCTGCGGGCCCTGACCCGGCGCGGGGCGGCGCTCCGCGTCCCCGTCCTCCGTGCCGGTCCGGTCGTCATGGACGTGCCCCGGCACGAGGTCACGCACGACGGCGTCCTCCTGAGTCTGACGCCCAAGGAGTTCGGGGTCCTCGAGATGCTCCTCACCGCCGACGGCGCCGTGCTGTCCCGGAGCGCGCTGTTCGAGGGGTGCTGGGACGAGCGCAGCGATCCCCTGTCGAACGTCGTGGACGTCGTGATCGCGCAACTCCGGCGGCGGCTCGGCGAGCCGGACCTGATCGAGACCGTCCGCGGCGTCGGCTACCGGATCCGATCATGAGGACGCGCGAGGTCGCGATCGGGTCCCGACCGAGCCCGGCGGCCCGGCGGCGGCTCGAGCGGATCCGCTGGAGCATGACCCTGTTCTTCGCGCTGACGACCGCGGCCTGCATGGTGGCGCTCGCGGTGTTCTTCGCCGCGACGGACGCCGCCGCGCGCCATCGGGTCGACGACGGCCTCCGCACCCAGGCCCGCCTGGTGTCCGAGGGTGTCACGCACGACGGCCGGTCCTTCAGCTTCGCGACAGGGACGACGCCCGCGTCGGGCGCCGGCTTCGCCGCGATCGGGACGATGCCGGCGGGGTTCGTGGACGCGAGGGGCATCGAGTACGCCTCGCCGCGGCAGTCGTCCCTGCCGTCCTCGGCGGTGATCAGCGCGATGTACGCCGGCATGCGGCGCGCGCACGCGTCGGTCTTCCAGACGGTGTCCGGGCGGAACGGGGTCGCGATGCGGTGGGTGGCGCGGCCACTCGACCCATCGGACGTCGCGATGACGATGGTGGGTGCTCCGGCCGCGGCGCCGTTCAGCCGTCGGACACTCGTGCTGGGGCTCGTCCTCGCGGTCGCCGTGCTGGTGCTCCTGGGGACCGTCACCGGGCACGTGCTCTCCGGTCGCGCGATGCGTCCCGCCGTGCGGCAGGTGGAACGGCAGGAGCAGTTCCTCCGCGAGGCCGCGCACGAACTGCGGACGCCGCTCGCGACGCTCGGCCTCATCGCGGAGTCCGGCGTCCGGCATCCTGACACCGCGGACCAGGCGCTCCGGGACCTCCAGGGTCGGCTGGAGCGGATGACCGGCGTGGTGACGAGCCTGCTCGCTCGAGCGCGGTCGGAGTCCGGTGGCGAGATCGACCGGCGGCTGCTCCGACTCGACCAGCTCGTCGAGGTCACGATCGACGAACTCGGCCGTGGTGACCTCGTGTCCGTGGACGCCGTGCCGACGGTGGTGCGGGGGAACGCGGACCTCGTGGAACACGCGGTCCGGAACCTCGTCGAGAACGCCGTCCGGCACACGGACGGCCCGGTCCGCGTGACGGTGCGCGACCGGTGCTTCGCGGTCGCCGACTCGGGCAGCGGCGTTCCGGAACGCCTCGCCGGTCGTGCCGACGGCGCCGACTCCGGTGTCGCCAGCGGACCTGGCGTCGGCACCGGTACCGGGCTCTCCATCGTCCGGTGGGTCGCCGACCTGCACCACGCGGCGCTGCGGTTCGAGGGGCGGCCCGGAGGCGGGCTCGTGGTCAGCCTCGAGTTCCCTACCGGCGACACGCGCTGAGCATCGGGGCGGTACCTGCGCCTAGGATCGCAGCATCATGACGCAACTGCGGATCCGCGACGCTGCCACCTACCTCGGCGTGAGCGACGACACCGTCCGACGACTCGTCGACGGCGGGACGTTCACCCGCGCCACGGACGACGCGGGCCGGGCGGTCATCGACGGCCGTGAACTCGCGCGGTACGCCAAGGAGCGCAGCACGGCGCTCGCCGACCCCGCGTCGGGTGTGCAGAGCTCCGCGCGCAACCGGTTCGTCGGGATCGTCACCGACGTCGTCACCGACCGTGTGATGGCGCAGGTCGAGCTCCAGTGCGGGCCGCACCGCGTCGTGTCGCTCATGAGCGCCGAGGCGGTGCGCGACCTCGGCCTCGAGGTCGGGTCCGTCGCCGTCGCGTCCGTCAAGGCGACCATGGTCGTCGTCGAGGCCCCCGCGCCGTCGGTCACCGCCGACGCCGCTGCCCGGGAGGAACCCGCATGACCCGTCCGTCGTCCCGCCTCCGCCTCGGCGCGGCCGCCGCGCTCGCCCTCGTCGGCACGCTCGCCCTCGCCGCGTGTTCCTCCGGCGGAGGATCCGGCTCGGCCACCCCGGCCGCCAGCGCCTCGGCCAGTGCCGGCCCGACGGGCACGCTGACCGTCTACGCGGCCGCGTCGCTGCAGCAGACCTTCACGACGCTCGGCAAGCGGTACGAGGCCGCCCACCCCGGCGCCCACGTCACGTTCTCGTTCGGTGGGTCGAGCGACCTCGTCAGCCAGATCCAGGCGGGCGCGCCCGCGGACGTGTTCGCATCCGCCGACGAGACGACCATGGGGACCTTGAAGAGCGGCGGCATGATCGCCGGGGCGAGCCACGACTTCGCGACGAACGTGCTCGAGATCGCGACCGCCCCGGGCAACCCGAAGCAGGTGTCCTCGTTCTCCGACCTGGCGAGCTCGTCCCTCCAGGTCGTCGTCTGTGCGACGCCCGTGCCGTGCGGCGCAGCGACGGCGAAGGTCGAGTCCGCGACCGGCGTCACCCTGCACCCCGTCAGCGAGGAGCAGTCCGTGACCGACGTGCTCGGCAAGGTGGAGGCCGGGCAGGCCGACGCCGGCGTCGTCTACACGACCGACGTCCGGGCGGCGGGGTCGAAGGTGCACGGCGTCCCGTTCAGCGCGAGCGCGAAGGCCGTGAACACCTACCCGATCGGCGTCGTCCAGGGCACCGCGCACAAGGCCCTCGCCGCGTCGTTCGTCAGCTACGTCCGCTCGACCGCGGGCGAGCGGGTGCTGCGGGACGCGGGGTTCGGCAAGCCGTGACCGACGGGCTGCCGCGGCGTGCCGGGACCCCTCGCGCCGCCGTCCCCTGGTGGCTCCCGGTCCCCGCCGTGGTGGGCGGCCTGTTCGTGATCGTCCCCGTCGTCGCGATGACGGGATCGGTCGACTGGTCGACGTTCGGCCACCTCGTCACGACGCCCGCGTCGCTGACCGCGCTCGGGCTGAGCCTCGGCACCGCGCTCGCCGCGACCGGCGCCGCGTTCCTGTTCGGGTTCCCGCTCGCCGTGCTGTTCGCCCGGTCCGACGCGCGATGGGTCGGGGTCCTCCGCGCGGTCGTGCTGCTGCCGCTCGTGCTCCCACCCGTCGTCGGTGGGCTCGCGCTCCTCGCGGCGTACGGCCGGATCGGCCCCGTCGGCGGGTTCCTCGCCGCACACGGCGTCCGGATCGCGTTCACCACGGTCGCGGTCGTCATCGCGCAGACGTTCGTCGCGATGCCGTTCCTCGTCACGGCGATCGAGGGTGCGCTCCGGGCCGGTGACGGCCGGGCCGAGGCGGTCGCCGCGACGCTCGGTGCCGGACCCGCGCGGGTGCTCGTCACGATCACCGCGCCACGGGCGGTGCCGGGCATCCTGTCCGGCCTCGTCCTGTGCTTCGCGCGGGCACTCGGGGAGTTCGGCGCCACGCTCACGTTCGCGGGCAGCCTGCAGGGCGTGACGCGCACGTTGCCGCTCGAGATCTACCTGCAGCGCGAGATCGACCCCGACACGGCGGTCGCCCTGGCGCTCGTGCTCGTCGCCGTGGCGATCGTCGTCATCGGAGCGTCGTCCCTGCTCGGTCGTCGGGCGATCGCGTGACCGCCACGGTCCTCCGGTTCGGCGTGACGGCACGGGACGTCGTGGTCGACCTGACGATCGCCCCCGGCGAGGTCGTCGCGCTCGTCGGCCCGAACGGCGCCGGCAAGTCGACGGTCGTCGGGGTCGCCGCGGGACTCGTCCGCGCTGACGCCGGTGAGGTCCTGATCGCCGGGCAGCCCGTCGTCCGCGGACGTCGCTCCCTGGTCCCCGTGCACCGCCGCGGCGTCGGGCTCGTCGGGCAGGACCCCGTGCTGTTCCCGCACCGCTCCGTGCTCGAGAACGTCGCGTACGGGCCCCGAGCCACGCGCCTCGGCCGACGCGCCGCACACAGGCGCGCGCTCGCCGCACTGACGACGGTCGGGGCCGAGCACCTCGCCACCCGCTGGCCGTCGTCGCTCTCCGGCGGCCAGGCACAGCGGGTCGCGGTGGCCCGGGCGCTCGCCACCACACCCCGCCTGCTCCTGCTCGACGAGCCGACGTCCGCGCTCGACGTGGAGGCGCAGCGCGAGGTCCGCCGGGCGCTCGCCGCCGTCGTCCGGAGCGGAGACGCGAGCGCGGCGGGCGGGACGGCCGTGCTGCTCGTGACGCACGACCCGCTCGAGGCGATGGCGCTCGCGGACCGCGTCGTCGTCCTCGAGCGCGGCCGTGTCGTCGAGGACGGACCCGTCGAGCGGGTGCTCCGACGCCCGACCTCCGCGTTCGGCGCCGCGTTCTCGGGCCTGACCCCGGTCCACGGACATGCCGTGGTCGGCGGGATCCGGCTCGCTGGCGGCGAGGTCCTGCACGCCGACGCGGTCGACGCCGGACCCGGAGCGGCGGCGCTCGCCGTCTACCACCCCACCGCCGCGCGGCTCGGGAGGCCCGGTGAGGTCCGGACCGGTCCGCCGTCCGGCATCGTCCGGCGCGTCGATCGGATCGAGCCGCGCGACGGGCTCGTCCGCGTGGTCGCGGGGGAGTTCGTCGTGGACGCCACCGTCGCGGCCGTCACCGCGTCCTCCGTGCGGGTCGGGGCGGAGGTGACCGTGGGCCTCCCGGCCGACGAGGTCACGGTGTTCCCGTCGTCGCCGGGGAGGTGACGGTCGGACGGGTCGCCCCGTCCGGCGACCACGGGCACCGCCACGCGCCTGACGTCAGCCGGCCATCGACGCGAGCTGGGCGTAGAAGACCGCCGGGTCGCCGGCGAGCGACGCCTTCACCATCGCGCTCCAGTCGTCGACGACGACCTCGATCGAGCCGGCGGCGAGTCCGTCGAGGGAGGCCCGCGGCACGTCCCGCGGATCGATCATGGGGCCGTCGTACCCGGACATGATGTCGGTGTCGGCGGCGCCGAGGTGGACGCCCTGCACCAGCGTGCCCTGGTCGGCGAGTTCGAGGCGGATGCCGTTCGTCATGTTCCACTCGGCGGCCTTCGCGGCGCCGTAGGCACCGGAGGCAGGGCCGAACGCGAACCAGGACAGCGCGGACAGGACGTTCACGATCGCACCGCCCCCGTTCGCGGCCAGGACCGGGGCGAACGCACGGACGACGTCGAGGGTGCCCCAGAAGTGCGTGTCCATCTCGCGGTGGATCTCGGCGAGGTCGCCGGTCACCAGGCTCGCGCCGGTCGAGATGCCCGCGTTGTTGACGAGCAGCGTCACGTCCCGGGCGGCGTCCGCGGCGGCGATGACCGAGGCGTGGTCGGTGAGGTCGAGGTGCAGGGGGACGACCCGCGGGTCGTCGACCTCGAGCGCCTCGATGCGTCGTGCGGTCGCGTAGACCGTGCTCACGCCGCGGTCGAGCAGTTCGAGGACGAACTGGCGGCCGATGCCGCGGTTCGCTCCGGTCACGAGGGCGGTCTGTCCGGTGATGTCCATGCTGGTTCCTCCATCTGGTGGCGGGCTCGATCGGCACCGCCGGAGCTACGCTAGGAGTTGACGTCGACGTCAAGGGCAAGTGGCGACCGCCACCCGCCCACCAGCGGTGTCCGAGGAAGGGGCGTCCGATGCGCATCGGCGAGGTCGCACGGCGAGCAGGGGTCAGCCCGAGGGCGCTCCGCTACTACGAGGAGCAGGGGCTGCTCGCGTCGATCCGCACGGCGAGCGGCCAGCGCGTCTACGCGGAGTCCGCCGTCGAGCGGGTGCAGCTGATCCAGCAGTTCTTCGCCGCGGGGCTGTCGAGCCGGACGGTGCTGCAGCTGCTGCCGTGCGTCGACAGCGGGGCGTCGTCGCCCGAGGCGTTCGCCCTGCTCGAGTCGGAGCGCAACCGGATCACCGAGGCCATGGCGTCCCTCGGCGCGGCGCGCGACGCGCTCGACCGGATGATCGACATCGCGTACCACCCGACGCCCGAGCACTGCCCCGCGCTCCGTGAGCGGTCCGAGGAGTCCGAGAGCGTCAGCCCCCGGCGAACGGCGGCATGACGTCGACGAGCTCGACGCCGACGAGGGGCGTCGCGGCGTCCTTCGTCGACACGCCGTCGACGAGGTAGGAGCAGCGACCCCGCAGGGCGGCCCAGCGCTCGGCGTCCTCGACCGGGACTGCGTCGAGCGCGTCGCCGAGGGTGCGGGCGTCGACGTCGAACGCGTCGCGTCCGACCGCCGCGCGTGCCGCCGCGAAGAACCGGATGCGCGTCACGCTCATCCGCCGATCGCGCTCATCGAGCGGGCCGGCTGCACGAAGTCCGCGCGGTCGACGCCGTGGTCCCGCGGCTTGGCCCACATCGCCCGCTGCCAGATGGCGACGACCTCGTCGTCGTCGGCGCCCGCACGCATCGCGGTGAGGACGTCGGTCTCCTCGTCCGAGAACAGGCAGCTTCGGACCTTGCCGTCGGCCGTCAACCGCGTCCGGGTGCAGTCGGCGCAGAACGACTCCGTCACGCTGGCGATGATCCCCACCGCGCCGAGGTGCCGTCCGGCGCTGCCCGCCACGCTGCGCTCCGCGACGTCGTAGCGCTCGGCCGGGGCACCGTCACGCGGTGCGGCGTGCGGCGTCAGGACGACGTGCTCGGCGAGGAGCTCCCGGACCTCGGCGGCGGTGACCATCTCGGCGCGGTCCCACGTGTGCCCAGCGTCGAGGGGCATCTGTTCGATGAACCGGAGTTCGTACCCGCGCTCCAGACACCAGGCGAGCAGGTCGGCGGCGTGGGTGTCGTTCACCCCGCGGAGGAGCACCGCGTTCACCTTCATCCGCAGCCCGGCGGCGTCCGCGGCTGCGATGCCCTCGAGCACCCGCGCGAGGAACGGCCGCCGGGTCACCGTCGTGAAGGTCTCGGAGTCGATCGTGTCGAGCGAGACGTTGATGCGGTCGAGGCCGGCGTCGGCGAGGGCTTGGGCGCGCGAGGCCAAGCCGATCGCGTTCGTCGTCAGCGACAGCTCGGGACGATCGGGCAGCGCCGCGCATCGAGCGACCACGTCGACGAGGTCCGCCCGGAGCAGGGGCTCGCCGCCCGTGAACCGCACCTTGCGCACGCCGAGTCGTGTGGCCCCGAGGCCGACGAGCCGGGCGATCTCCGCCGCCGTCATGATCGCGTCGCTCGGCGAGACCGGGAGGCCCGCGGCCGGCATGCAGTACGTGCACCGCAGGTTGCACCGCTCGGTCAGCGACACCCGGAGGTCGATCGCACGCCGACCGAAGCGGTCGACGAGACCGGTGTGCGGCATCCCCAGCATGACCATGACGTCAGCCTACGTCGCGGTCCCGGCGGCGCTGTCCCAGCCGCGACGGCCAGGAGGCCCGGCCCTGCGCTGCGTGCGCGGGGCCGGGCCTCCTGGGCGACCGCCCGACCAGGTGGGTCGGAGCGGGTCAGCGTGTCAGCGTCCGGACGTGTGGGACTCCCAGACCGCCTTCGTGCCCTTGTAGAGCACGAGGTTGCCGTCGTCCTGCATCACCAGTCGCGTCGCGCCGGACTTGCTCGACTTCGTCGACCACAGCGCGGACCCGGCGCTGTTGTAGAGCACCGTGTTCTGGTCGGCCTGCAGGGTCAGCGTGGTGCCGCCCTTCTTCGACGTCTGGGACGCCCAGGTCGCCTTGCCGCTGCTGTAGACCACGACGTTGCCGTCCGCCTGCACGATGAACTGCTTCTTGCCGTTCTGGGACAGCAGGTACTGGCCGGCGGTGAGCGTCGAGGTCGGCGTCATCGTGTCGCGGCCGTTGCGGCCCGTGTGCCAGTACAGCGTGCTGCCGTTCTCGAGCCGCAGGTCCCCGTTGTCCTCCATGGTGAGCTTGTTGGCCGGCTTGTTCGAGGTGTGGCTCTCCCAGATCGCCTTGCTGCCCAGGTACACGACGAGGTTGCCGTCCGCCTGCATCTTCAGGTAGGCCCCGGGCTTGCCGCTCGTGCCGCTCGACCACAGCGCGCGGTTCATGCCGTAGACGACCAGGTTGCCGTCGGCCTGCATGTTCAGCGTGTACTGCTTGTTCGCCGACGTGATGCCCTGCCCACTGTTCAACTGCGCGCCCGCGCTGAGGGAGCTGCCGACCGTGGTCACGGCCGGGATCGCCGGCGCGGAACCGCCGCCACCGGTCGCGAACTGCCGCAGCTGGGCGAGCGTGCCGTTGTAGACGTCCTGGTCGCCGGCGAACACCCCGGCGTCGGCGTACTGCCACATGGCGTACTTCGTCCAGCTCGCGGGGAGCGTCCCCGCCCCGGACGACAGGCTGCTCGGGTAGCGGGCGATGAACAGCGGGCTGCCGCTGAACGCCGCGCTGTTGCCCGTGCACGTCTTCCACCAGTCGGTGGTCGAGTAGATCGCCGGCAGGACGCCGGTCTTCGCCTTGATCGTGTTCGAGAAGTCCCGGATCCACGACACCATCGCCGAGGCGCTCAGGCCGTAGCAGGTGTTCGTGCCGTCGGTGCCGGTGTAGGGGTCGTACTCGATGTCGAGCAGCGGGGGCAGCGTCCGGCCGTCCGCGCTCCAACCGCCGCCGTGCGCCGCGAAGTAGGTGGCCTGCGTCGCGCCGCTCGACTTGTTCGGAACCGCGAAGTGGTACGCCCCGCGGATGAGTCCGGCGTTCGTGGCGCTGGTCCACTGCGACGCGAACTGGCTGCTCGTGTAGGAGGTCGACTCGGACGCCTTGATGTACACGAACCGTGCACCCTTGTTGTAGGCGGACGACCAGTTGATGCTGCTGTTCGTCTGCCACGCGCTGATGTCGAACCCGTCGGTGCCCGGGACCGCTGACGAGTTCGCCGCGTTCGCGTGCATGAGGCCGCCGGACACGTTCGCGCCGGTGTTCGCCGCGATCGTCGAGCCCATCGTGTGGTTGCCCGCGGCGTTCATCTCGGCGAGCGACGGGTCACCCTCACCCGTGGCCGACCCGTCGGCGCTCGCGGGCGCCGTGGCGCTGGCGGAGGCGGTGGCGCCGGCGGTCGCGGCGGCGCTCCGCGACGCCGACGCGCTCGCGGACGGCGTCGCCGGCACGGCGGCCGTCGGCGAGGCGGACGGCGTCGCCGCCGTGCCCGCGGTGGTGGTCGTGGTGGTGGCGCTGGTGCTCGTGGTGGCCGTGCTGGTGGCTGCCGCCGCACTGGTGACGGTCAGCAGCGGGCCGCCGAGGACGACGGCCGTGCAGGCTGCCGCGGCAGCGACCACCCCTGAGAATTTGCTGGGTCGCAAGTCGGAACTCCCTGATCATGGGCGGTTCCCTCTGCCGCCCCAACGGTCCGGATGAGCCTAAACGAGCCGGTCCGGATCCGAACCCCCCGGAACGGGGGCGTGGCGTTCGGGGGACAAACGGGCGCGCCAGCGTACCCAGTCCGAACGCGGTGTCCGCACCAGCGTTCCGACGAGCACGAGCGCCGCCGCCGCCGCGAGGGTCCACCGGAACGTGTCGACCGACGGGTGCAGTTGCCGGACCGTGATCGCGAGTCCGACCGCGAGCCACTCCCACCGCCCGGACAACACGACGAACGGCACGAGGAGCAGCGCGTACCAGGGGTAGCGGGGGCTCACGGCGAGCAGGGTCACCCCGATCACGAGCACCTCGCCGCTCCACGGCCGGGCGGGATCGGCGACGCGCCAGGCGACGACCGCTGCCAGGAGCACGACCACGCCGACGACGACGATCGCCGCGTTCCCGTGGGCGACCAGCGACACGAGGGCGAACCGGGAGCCGTCGTCGTAGCCCTCCTCGGACAGGTACCCGGGCAGGTAGCCGAGCACGCGGAGGCCCGTGGTCGCCACGTACGGCACGTACAGCACCGCGAACACCGCGACCCCGACGAGCAGCGCCCACCACGAGCGGCGGCGTCCGAGGAGGGCCGGGTACGCGATCGCGGGGATGAGCTTCGTGCTCGTCGCCGCACCGAGCGCGATCCCGCCCCACACCGGACGGCCCAACGCGACGAGCACCGCGCCGACCGTGACGAGCGCGGCGCCGAGGACGTCGACGTGCGAGTTCGTCACCGCCTCGGACGCGACCAGCGGGCACCACGCCCACAGGGCCGCCCAGCGGAGGTCGGCGCGGGCGCGCCGCAGCACGAGGAGCAGGCCGACGGTGACCCCGAGCGACACGGCGAGGCCCGCGACCTGCATCGGCCAGTACGTCGCCGTCACGGGCACCAGGCTGCGGACCAGGGCGAACCAGAGCTCGGCCATGGGCGGGTAGATCGTCGGTACCGAGGGCCGGTTGATCGGCGTGCAGAGGCGCGCGTCCGTGGCGGTGTCGTGGGCGGTCTGGATGCGGTCCCCCGGGCAGTACGTGGGGCCGGTCGGGCTCTGCACCACGTGTGGGGTCGGGTGCCCGAAGAGCCAGTCCGGCCGGATGCCCGCGAGCACGTGGGACGACGGCGTGTGCGCGTAGGGCGACAGACCGTGCAGCTGCACGATGCCGTCCCACGCGTACCGCGCGCTGTCCGAGCTCGTGTCCGGCGGCCCGGCCAACGCCGCGACCCCGACGACCACGGCGCCGCCCAGGACGACCGCCGCCACCGCGCGCCGCGGCACCGCGCGGAGCAGCAGGACACCGAGCACGAAGACCGCCCAAGCGATGCAGGTCCACGTGACGAATGGAGTGCGATGACCCGGACGGAGGAACCCCAGATGCGTGATGCCCCAGGCGATGACGCCCGCGAGCACGAGCACGGTGACCGCGGCCGGGAGCGTGGCGAGCACGGCGCCGAGGCGGATGGGACGCTCAGTGCTCGTGCGGCGCGGGGCTCGGGGCATGGTGCGACGAGCGTAGTGGGACCCGAACGCCGCACATCCGGCGGTTCCACGGCGAGCGGCGTCGTCGGGCTGCCAGGATGAACGCCGTGCGTCGGCTGCTCCGTGACCTCCGCCGTGGCCTGGCGTCGCCGAACCGCAACGCCCGGTCCGCGGTCGTGCTCGGGCGCCTGCTCGGCATCGCGTTCCTCGTGTGCTTCGCGACCGGACTGTGGAGCCACTTCCTGCAGGACCCGCTGCCCTGGATGACGTTCCCCACGCGGCCGGCCCGGCTCTACCAGTTCACGCAGGGCCTCCACATCACGACCGGCATCGCGATCATCCCGCTCCTGTTCGCCAAGCTGAACACGGTCATGCCGGCGCTCGTCCAGGACCCCCCGCTCCGTGGGCCGCTGCACCTGCTGGAACGGGCCTCCATCACGGTCTTCGTGTCGGCGGCGGTCGTCCAGGTGCTCACCGGCCTCGTCAACACGTACCAGTGGTACCCGTGGCCGTTCTCGTTCCGGCAGACGCACTACGCGCTGTCGTACGTGCTCATCGGCTCGCTCGCGATCCACATCGGCGCGAAGCTCCCGCTCATCGTCCGGTACTGGCGTGCGCGGGACTCCTACGACGCCGAGGGCCGGTTCGTCGTCGACCCCGCCGTGCGCAGCGAGCTCGTGCCGGATCCGGTGCCCGCGGGCGACGGCGCCGCGCCGGCTCGCGCGGGCTCCGGCCGGGAGGCCCGGCAGTCGTCCGCCGCGCCGACCCGCGGGGTCACGGGCCGACTCCTCCGGTGGATCGACGCGGACCCCGGAGGTCCGCGAGGCCGCGCGGGGGACGGCGACCTGCCTCCGGCCGCATCGCAGGACGGACGCCGGCAGCGCCTGGCGCGCCGCGGGCTCTTCACCGCCGTCGGTGGCGCGGTGGCCGCGGTCGTCGTCCTCACGGTCGGGCAGTCCTCCCGCCTGGGCGAGCCGTTCACCCTCTTCGCGCCGCGGCAGCGTGGGCTCGGCCCGGCCGGCCTGCCCGTGAACCGCACCGCCCACGCCGCCGGGGTGACCGAGACCGCCCGCGCGGGGGACTGGGGGCTCACGGTGTGCGCGAACGGCGTCCGCAAGCGCTTCTCGCGGGCGGACCTGCGGGCCATGGACCTCGTCACGGTCGAGCTGCCGATCGCATGCGTCGAGGGATGGAGCCAGATGGCGACCTGGCGCGGCGTCCGCATCCGCGACCTCGTCCGGGCCGTCGGGGCCCCGGCGGCCAGCACGCTGCGGGTCACGAGCCTCGAGCGACACGGCGGGTACCGCGTGATGGAGATGGGCGCGGAGTACGCCGCCGATCCCACGACGCTCGTCGCGCTCGAGGTCAACGGCGCGGACCTCCCGCTCGACCACGGCTACCCGGCACGGATCATCGCGCCCGGCCGGCCCGGGGTGCTCCAGACGAAGTGGCTCTCGAGCATCGAGGTGACCTCGTGAGCACCGCGCCCACCA
Organism: Curtobacterium sp. MCBD17_003; assembly: GCF_003234885.2. Classification (NCBI taxonomy): domain Bacteria; kingdom Bacillati; phylum Actinomycetota; class Actinomycetes; order Micrococcales; family Microbacteriaceae; genus Curtobacterium; species Curtobacterium sp. MCBD17_003. The sequence goes on along the minus strand of NZ_CP126275.1, from coordinate 2,759,502 downwards.
CCGCTCGGGGCGTCCGGATCGCCCGGCTCGTGCTCGTGCTCGTCGGGGTCGCGGTCCTCGCGTTCGGCTCCTGGACCCTCGGGTCCGTCGAGCGGCCGCACAAGGCGGTCGGGCTCCTGTGGTGGCTCATCGGCGCCGTGGTGCTCCACGACGGGGTGCTCTCGCCGTTCGTCGTGCTGGTCGGGGTGCTGCTGCGGAAGGCCGGGCGACGTCTGCCCGGGTGGACGCTCGTCGTCGTGCAGGTCGCCGTCGTCGTCGGAGCGGTGCTCGCCCTCGTGGTGCTGCCCGAGATCCAGGCGACGCACCACGAGAAGAACCCGACCGTGGTGCCGTTCGACTACACCCTCCGGCTCGTGCTCGCCGAGGTCGTGCTCGGGGTCGTGGCGGTCGGCGCGGTCGCGGTGGGCCTCCGCGGCGCCCGGCGCCGCCGCGTCGGCGGGGTCGGCGCCTCCGGCCCTGCCGGTGCCTCCGGCCCTTCGGGCCCGGCCGGCCCCGGCCTCCCCTGACCGCGAGATCGCAGTCGTTGCTGCTCTGGGCGCCTCCAGAACGGCAACGACTGCGATCTCGCGGAAGGGGACGGAAGGGGGGCGGTGCAGTCGATCAGGAGCGGCGGAGTTCGCAGAACGACCGACCGGCGACCGTCCAGCGCTGCGACTCCCTGAGCCCGGCGACGCGGGCGTCGCGGCGGAGCGCACGCTGCCCGACCTCGGCCCAGGGGAACTCCGAGCTCGTCCGGCCGTCGGCGTCCACCACGCGGGCGTCGTAGGTGCGGTCGGCGTCCGGGTCGGCGTTCGTCTCGACGATGATCCGACCGCCGGGGCGCACGATCGCCCGGCACCGCTCGAGCAACGCCGCGGGGTCCCCGCCGATCCCGATGTTGCCGTCGATCACGAGCGCGGTGTCCCAGTGGCCCTCGTCGGGCACGGGGTCGAACACGGAACCCTGGATCGCGCGGCCGCCGGCGTGCTGGGCGATCGAGACCGCAGCCGGGGAGACGTCGACCCCGAGTGCGGGGATCCCGAACCGGCCCGCCGCGACGAGCATCCGCCCGGGGCCGCAACCGATGTCGATGAGCGGACCGTCGACGACCTCGAGCAGGGACAGGTCCACCTCGTCGGCGGGAGCGTTCCAGCGGCCGACGTCGAACGTCACGTCGTGTCCCGGGCGGTCGGGGTCGCGGAGCCGGATGTGGCCGTCGGTCGCGAGGGCCTGCGCGTACGGCTCGTCGCCGCCGGCGCCGAACGCGGCGTCGCGGTCGTCGCCTCCGTGGCTGCCGCCGGTGGTGAGCATCGTGTCGGTGGTCATCGCCGTGCCTCCTCGAGGTCGCGTCCGGCGTCCGGGTCGTCCTCGCGCACCGCGGCGAGCGCCGCCGCGAACCGGGACTCGGGCGCGAGCGTGGCAACGGTCTCGGCGTCGGCGATCGTGTCGACGTCGAGGAGCTCGTCGAGCAGACCGACGCGCAGCCCGGCGGCGCGGAGCCGGTCGAGCTGCACCGCGCCGGTGTCGTCGCGGGACATCGGGACGCCGCGGACCAGGTCGCCGCGCGGCTCGCGGAGCCACAGGCCCCAGAACCCGCCGTCCGCGGCCGGTCCGAACCACGCGTCGTGGTCAGCGCCCTCTTGGCCGTCGGTGCCGCGGACGAACACGGGGGCGACGTGCGTCGGAGTGAGCTGCGGCGTGTCCATGCCGACGAGCAGGGTGGCACCCTCCACGGTGTCGAACATGGCCGCGAGTCGCTCGTCGAGGTCGCCCCGCACCTGGTGCAGGACGTCGAAGGACGCCGCGGCGGCGGGGACGTGCTCGCCGTCGAACAGGAGCACCCGTCGCTCGGCGGGCATGGCGAGCACGGCGGCGATCGTGTCGTCGAGGCTCGCCGCGGCGACCCGGGCCGCCTCGACCGGCGAGAGCGCAGGCGAGAGCCGCGTCTTCACACGGCCGGGCACGCACTCCTTGCAGATGAGCACCACGGTCGTCACGCGCGCACCTCCGTCGCGTCCGCTCCCGCCGACTGGACGCCCGTCGACCGGTCGGGAGGCGCGGCAGCGGTCCGCGCAGCGGTCCCGTCGTCGAGGTGGGTCGGTCGGGCGGGGTCGAGCCGGTCCTCCCGTCGGTACCGGCGGAGGAGCCGTGACATGTCGCGGATGGCGTTGACGGTGCCGCGCAGAGTGCCCGTGACCTTGCTGTCGCCGATGCGCTGCGCGTACCCGATGTCCGACTCGTCGACGCGCCATCCGGCGCGGTGCGCGGCGAGGACCATCTCGAGCGGGTAGCCGCTCCGCCGGTCCTGGAGGTCGAGGGCGACGAGACCCTCGCGGTACATCGCCCGCATCGGGCCGAGGTCGTGCAGGCGGTACCCGGTGGCACCGCGCATGAGCCGGGCGAGGACGACGTTCGCGAACCGCGCGTGCGGGGCCCAGGCGCCGGACCCGGTCGGACGTCGCCGGCCGAGAGCCAGGTCCGTGCGGCCCTCGGTGACCCGTGCGACGAGCGGGACGAGGTCCATCGGGTCCATCGAGGCGTCGGCGTCGCAGAACGCGATGACGTCGGCGGTGGCGGCGGCGACCCCGGCAGCGCAGGCCGACCCGAACCCGCGTCGGGGCTCCGTGACGACGAGCGCCCCGTGCGCGCGGGCGACCTCGGCGGACCCGTCGGTCGAGCCGTTGTCCACCACGATCGCGCGGTATCCATCGGGCAGGCGGGTGAGGACGCTGGGCAGCGCCTCGGCCTCGTCGAGGCAGGGGAGGACGACGTCGACGGTCATGCCGGTCATTCGGTGCGGGCCGGGAGATCGATGGGAGGCTCCTCCGAGCCGCCCTGATCGTCCTCGCTCGTGCCCGCGGTGGCGTCCGTCGGAACCGCGGAGGCCTCCGTCGACACCGTGGCGGCGTCCGTCGTGCTCGGGGTGGTGTCCCTCGGAACCGGGGCCCGGAGTGGCGCCGAGGCGAACTCGCGCATCCCGGCGACGAACTCGACCTGCGCCGACCAGCCGAGCTCCCGCGCGATGCGGGCCGACGACGCCGTGACGTGCCGGACGTCGCCGAGCCGGTACTCCCCGGTGACGACCGGCTGGGGCCCGTCCGGACCGGCGATCGCGGCGGCCATGTCACCGATCGTGTGGACGTGGCCGGAGCCGACGTTGTAGGCCGCGAAGCTGTCCGGCGACGCGGTGCGCGTGGCGGCGATGGCGGCGATGTTCGCGTCCGCGACGTCGGCGACGTGCACGAAGTCGCGGCGCTGGCCGCCGTCCTCGAACACACGGGGTGCCTCGCCCCGGGCGATCGCGGACCGGAAGAGCGATGCGACGCCGGCGTACGGCGTGTTCGCGGGCATGCCCGGACCGTAGACGTTGTGGTACCGCAGGGCGATCGCCCGGCCACCGGTGGCCCGTGCCCACGTCGACGCCAGGTGCTCCTGCGCCGCCTTCGTCTGCGCGTACACGTTCCGGGGGTCGAGGGCGGCCGACTCGTCGATGAGCTCCGGCACGAGCGGGTGCCCGTCCGGCCCGATGGGCTCGAAGCGGCCGGCGTCGAGGTCCTCGCGGCGGCGTGCGGGCGGGCGCGCCGGGTCCCCCGAGGAGGTCCGGTAGGCACCCTCGCCGTAGACGACCATCGAGCTCGCGACGACGAACCGGTCGACGCCCGCGCGGTCCATCGCGGCGAGGACGGACGCCGTCCCGACGTCGTTGCTCGACACGTAGTCCGGGGCGTCCTGGAAGTCCACGCCGAGCCCCACCTTGGCGGCCTGGTGGCACACGACGTCGATGCCCACGAGTGCGGCGTCCACCACGTCGGCGTCGCGCACGTCGCCGCGGACGACCTCGACCCCGAGCGCGTCGAGCTCCTCGACCAGGCCCGTCGGATCGCCGTGGACGTCCGGGCGGAACGAGTCGAGCACGCGCACCGCGGAGCCCGCGGCGACGGCGCGCCGCACGATCTCCGAGCCGATGAAGCCCGCGCCGCCGGTCACGAGCAGGTGCTCGCCGTGCGGCCGGGAGGCCGTGGTGCCGTCCGTCATGCCCGGACCGCCCGCGCCATGACCGACGCGGACGCCTCGGCCGGCACGAGTTCGCGCGGGGTGTGGTCGTCGGGCACTGCGCCGACGATCGCCTCGATCGCGTGGACGATGACCGCGTTCGCCGCGGCGAGGCGCTCCATGACGAGGTGGTGCGTCACGGCGCCGGTGTCGTCGGCCGGCGCCGCGTCGGCCCCTGCGTCGGCGGCCGGTGCGTCGGCGGCCGGTGCGTCCTCGGCCGGTGCGAGCCCGGCGTCGGCGTCCGTCACGAACGACAGGTTCACGGTCCCGATGCCGAGCTCGGCGGCGAGCTGCACCTCGGGTGACATCGTCATGTTGATGGTGTGACCGCCCGCCTCGCGCATCCACACGGACTCGGCGCGGGTCGAGAACCGCGGGCCCTGGATGACGACACAGGTGCCGGTCGGCTGCAACGGCACACCGAGATCGGTCAGCGCCCGCACCGCGATGCGCCGCAGCACGGGGTCGAACGGGTCGGCGAACGACAGGTGCTGGACGCCGCCCTCGTCGAAGAACGTGTCCTGCCGCCCCCACGTCCGGTCGACGACCTGGTCCGTCACGACGAAGGTCCCCGGCGGGTACTCGGGGTGCAGACCGCCCACGGCCGAGCTCGACACGATCGCGCGCACGCCGAGGGACCGCAGCGCCCAGACGTTCGCCCGGTACTCGATCCGGTGCGGCGGCACCGAGTGCTCCCGCCCGTGCCGGGTGAGGAACGCGACCCGGCGCCCCGCCATGGTGCCGACGGTGATCGGACTCGAGGGGCGCCCGTAGGGGGTGTCGACCTCGATCTCGGTCGCCGTGCCCTCGGCGAACAGCGAGTACAGGCCGGACCCGCCGATCACGCCGATGGGCACGGCGTCGGTCGGTGTGCTTGCAGAGTCGGCGTGGGGATCGTCGAGCGGGGTGGAGCTGTCCACGTGGTGGCGTCCTTCCGGGGGCAGAGCGAGGTCCCGGTTACGCTATCGGCAGACGTTCGGCTGACGTTAGGCATGTCTCCAGCAGCCCGGACGATCCGGACGACGAGGAGCACGATGCGCACCATCGAGGACCACCGGCTCGCGATCGCGGACCTCGTCGCCCCCGTGCTCGCGGCACTCGCCGTGGCGCCGGGCGGCCGGGAGGACCGCCTCGTCGACGACCTCGCCGCGGAGCCCCTCGCCGGGCACGCCGCCCGCGTCCTCGCCGTCGGCATCACCGCCCCGATCGACCTGCCGCCGTTCGACAACAGTCAGATGGACGGGTTCGCGCTCCGCGCCGCCGACGCCGGCGTCCCCCTCCGCGTGGTGGCCCCGATCGCTGCCGGCGCCGCCCCGCTGCCGCTCGCGCCCGGTACGGCCGCGCCGATCATGACCGGGGCGGCCGTCCCCGCGGGTGCCGACGTCGTCGTGCCGGTCGAGGCGGTCCCGCCCGGCCGGTTCCCCGCCGCGCTCGACCTGCCGTCCGTGACCATCGCCGAGCCACCCGCGGTCGGGACGTTCGTGCGGCGACGGGGGTCGGACCTCCCGGTCGGCGGGGTGCTCGCGACCGCCGGGGCGGCGTGCACGCCCGCCCTGCTCGGTCTGCTCGGCGCCGCAGGGGTCGAGCGGGTGACGCTCGTCCGGCGACCACGGGTCCTCGTCGTGTCGACGGGCTCGGAGGTCGCACCGCCCGATGGTGCCGGCGGTGCCGGTGCCGACCGCGGGGGCGTGGCGGGCGCGACCATCGGCGACGCGAACGGTGCCGCGCTCCGCGCCGCGCTCGCCGAGGTGGGCGCGGAGACCCGCGCGGTCCGGGTGCCCGACGACGTCGACCGGTTCCGGGGCGCGGTGACCGCGGCCGTCGGCGACTGGGCCGACCTCGTCGTCACCACGGGCGGGATCAGCATGGGTGCGTTCGAGGTCGTGCGCGAGGCCCTGGAGCCCGCCGGACTCACCGTGACCGGGGTCGCCATGCAGCCCGGCGGGCCGCAGGCGTTCGGCTCCGTGCCCTTCGGCCACCGGGCGGTCCCCGTCGTCGCGTTCCCCGGCAACCCCGTGTCGGCCCTCGTGTCGTTCGAGGTCTTCCTGCGCCCCGTGTTCGCCCGCCACGCCGGCCTGCCCGACCGTCCGGCCGAGTCGTTCCCCGCCGGAGAGGCCGCCGCGTCACCGTCCGGGAAACACCAGATCCGACGGGGCAGGGTGGAGGACGGCACGATCCGCTTCGTCGGCGGACCGAGCTCCCACCTGCTCGCGCACCTCGCCGAGGCGACGCACCTCGTGCACGTCCCCGTCGGCACGGACACCGTGTCGCCGGGCGACGTCCTGACCACCTGGAGGATCCGATGACCGACGCGCTCTCCCACGTCCGCCCCGACGGCTCGGCGCACATGGTCGATGTCTCGGGGAAGGACGTCACGACCCGGTCCGCCACGGCCACGGCGACGCTCGTCACCCGACCGGACGTCGTCGCCCGCATCCTCGACGGCACGCTCCCGAAGGGCGAGGTCGTCGGCACCGCCCGCATCGCGGCGATCATGGCCGTCAAGCGCACGAGCGACCTCATCCCGCTCTGCCACCCGCTGCCGATCAGCGGCGTCGAGGTCGAGGTCACGGGGCAGGACGACCGGGTCGTCGTCACCGTCGCCGTCCGCACCACCGCCCGCACCGGCGTCGAGATGGAGGCCCTCACCGGCGCGAGCGTCGGGGCCCTGACCGTCTACGACATGGTCAAGGCCGTCGACCGCAGCGCCGTCGTCACGGACGTCCGGGTGCTCGAGAAGCACGGCGGCCGCTCGGGCGACTGGAGCGCGTCGTGAGCGGGGACGTGCCGGCGACCGGGGCACCGACGCCGGCGAACGCCGCCGGGGCCGATTTCGGGACCGGGGCTGCGGCCGGAGCCGGGTCCGGGACGTCCTCCGCCGGTCGCGGCCGCGGTGCCGTCGTCGTCGTGTCCACCCAGGCCGCCGCGGACGAGTCCCTCGACACCACCGGCCCCGTGATCTGCGACTGGATGCGGCAGCGCGGGTTCAGTGTCGAGAGCGCTGTCATCGTGGCCGACGGCGGCCCGATCGCCGACATCGTCGCGGCCGAACTCGCCGGCGGCGCCAGGATCGTCGTGCTCACGGGTGGCACCGGTGTCACCCCGACCGACCGCACGCCCGAGGCCGTCGCGCCGTTCATCGACCTCGAGATCCCCGGGATCATCGAGGAGCTCCGTCGGCGCGGGGCCCAGGCATCGACCCGCGCCCTGCTCACCCGCGGTGTGGCCGGCCTCGCCGCGGGCGGGACCTTCGTCGTCACGCTGCCCGGGTCGCGCGGGGGTGTCCGCGACGGCCTCGACGTCATCGACGGCGTGCTCGACCACCTGCTCGACCAGGTCGCCGGCGAGGGACACGCGCCCCGCGGTGCCGGAGGTGCGTCGTGAGCGACGAGCGCGGCGGGGCGCACGCGGCCCCGGGCCTCCCTGTCGATGGTGCTGACCGAGCCGGGTCCGGTGGCGGGGGCGAGCCGGGCCTCCCCGACGTCGTCGTGCGCGCCGACGTCGTCGTGCGCGCCGACGTCGTCGACCGCGCGATCAGCGTCGGCGAGCTGGAGGCCGTGGTCCCCACCGACGCCGACGGTGCGGTCGTGACCTTCGCCGGGGTCGTGCGCGACCACGACGGCGGCAAGGGCGTGCACGCGCTCGGGTACGAGGCGCACCCCACGGCCGCGGCCGTCATCGCGCGGGTTGCCGGGGCGGTCGCAGGGGAGCACCCCGGTGTCCGGATCGGGGTCCTGCACCGGGTCGGGGACCTCGTCGTCGGGGACGTCGCGCTCGCGGCCGTCGTGGCGTCACCGCATCGGGCCGAGGCCTTCGCGGCGTGCTCCGCGCTCGTCGACCGGGTCAAGGACGAGGTGCCGATCTGGAAGCACCAGCGGTTCACCGACGGGACGGACGAGTGGGTGGCGGCGCTGTAGCCCCCGCCCGCCCCACCCTTCCGCCCCGGACCCCCTTCCGCCTGATTTCGACGAACCGATCGTCGTCCGGCATCGGGTTCGTCGTTGCATGCCCCGGCAGATGCTGCGTCTGTCCACACCGACGACCTGGTCGTCGTCCGACAGCTGATCCGTCGTTCGGGAGCACACCACGTCCTCCGTGGCGGCGCGTCCTCTCCGCTCCGGAACGGACGGGCGAGGTCAGCGGCCAGCCGCGCCCCACCCCTCGTCCGCTCGCGGCTGTCCGATGTACGACATACACGCGATGCTGGGGTGCCGCTGTTCGCGGCATAGGCTCCATCGCGATGAGGGCCAGGGGGTCTGGTCGCGGGGGAGTGACATGGAACCGGGAACGCTCGACACGGTGGTGGTCGAAGAACTGACGGCGGAGCAGGGGCGGGCGATGGTGGACGAAGCCGTGCGCGAGACGCTCGGCATTCCGCTCGAGACCTTTCGGGCACGGCTCGAAGCTGGTGCCTACGACGGCATCGACGACGATCAGATCATCCGCCTGATCCTCATGCTTCCGTTCGCTGATTGACCCGTGGCAGCACGGACACCAAGGCAGGCCGTCGAGCGGTTCATGGAGCCGCTGCGTCGAGCCGTTGCCTGCTTGCCCACCGCTGCGAAGATCACGACCGGCGAGGCGCCGAGTGACCCGGGCCGAACGAGAGCCTGGGACCTCAACGGCGGCAAGGGTGTGGACCTCGGGAGCGGCATGCGCTTGGACGCGCAGATGCACTATCTGCTCCGACAGCGCCCGGGCGGGTGGAGCGTGTCGACGTCCGCCTACCGGTACCGCTTCGTCCTGCGCGCGGAAGAGGTGTTCCTGATGCACTGGCACCCCGATGGTCGGAGTACCTACCGACTTCCGCACCTCCACCTGCAGTTGGGCGGGAGCCGCGAGGTCGTGAAGGAGCATCTGCGAACGCCGAGGATGTGCTTCGAGGACGCGATCGAGTGGGCGATCCTCCTCGGCGGAGTCCGACCAGGGCGGGACGACTGGGAACGCGTCCTCGAGACCGGGAGGCGGGACCACCATCGCGCGCGCCGGTGGTGCCTCGATCCGGAAGGCGAGCTCGAGCGCTTACGCTGCGCCGGACCTCGTGTTCCTGGCCGCGCTCGGGTCAGTCGTCGTCCGACGGGTGCCGCGAGGCCGCTCGCCGCGTTGCGATCCGGTTCAGGACAGGTGCGGCGCAGGGTGCGACGCTAGTCCGCGGCGTGGAGTGCGTCGAGCTGCTCGAAGCGTTCTCGGGCGATCTCGGGCACCGAACGGGTCTCGTCGTCCGCGATCCACTGCTCGAACGCGAGTCGGAACACCATCGTGCCGGTTTCGGCCGCGAGCGTCGCTGTGGGTTCGTCGACGTCACGGGCGCGCAGTGTGTCACGCATGGCACGGGACAGCGCCGCCATCTTGAGGAGCTCCCGCTCGTACAGGCCGGAGTTTGCCAGGATGACGCCCTGTCGGCGGCGGGAGAACGCGCGGTGCTCGTCCTCGAACCAGGACCCTCCCGTGATCACCGCGAGGCGGACCGCCTCGAGCGGCGTGGTGTCCCGAGGCGCTCCGGCGGCCGCGTCGACGAACGCCGCTTGGAAGTGCTCCTGCCCGGCGAACAGGACCTCGCGCTTGTCCGCGAAGTGGCGGAAGAACGTGCGCTCGGTCACCCCGACGGCAGCGGCGATCTCGGCGACGGTCGTCTCCTCGATGCCCTGCTGGGCGAAGAGCTCGAGGGCAGCGTCGCGGAGCCGATCCCGCGTCCCGGGTGTCCATCGAACCATCCGACGATCATACTGATGACAGCGACTGACTTCGGTGCTACTGTCCATGTCAGACACTGACATCGAGGGTCGCGGCGCGTCCGCGACCGGGAGGAGGCCACGCCATGCGCGCCTTCATCACAGGAGCATCGGGCTGGATCGGGACCGCAGTCACGGACGAGCTGATCGCGAACGGACACCAGGTCATCGGCCTGGCACGATCGGACGCCTCAGCCGCGAGCCTCGAGGGCAAGGGAGCGGAGGTCCTCCGCGGCGACCTCGACGACCTCGACGCCCTCCGCACCGGCAGCCAGCGCGCCGACGCCGTCATCCACCTGGCGAACAAGCACGACTGGTCGGACCAGGCCGGGACGAACCGGACCGAGCGTGCGGCCGTGCAGACGATCGGTGACACGCTCGTCGGCACGGGCAAGCCGTTCCTCGTCGCGGCGGGCGTCGCCGGGCTGACCCCCGGGCGTCCTGCGACCGAGGCGGACCCGAACCCGAGCCACGGGCCGGACGCACCGCGCGGCGGGACGGAGAACCTCGCGCTCGAGTTCGCGGAGCACGGCGTCGTCCCCGTGAGCCTGCGCTTCGCGCCGTCGGTGCACGGGGCCGGGGACCACGGCTTCGTCAAGATCATCGCCGACGCCGACCGTCGTGCTGGATCGGCCGCGTACATCGGCGACGGCGAGCACCGCTGGGCAGCCGTCCACGTGCGGGATGCCGCGCGGGCCGTGCGTCTCGGCCTCGAGCAGGCCACGCCGGGCCTCGTTCTGCACATCGTGGCGGAAGAGGGCGTCCCCACGAAGGCGATCGCGGAGGCCATCGGCGGTGCGGACGGCCTCCCCGTCGAGTCGATCGACCCCGCGGCGGCGCAGGAGCACTTCGGCTTCATGGGGATGTTCTTCGGCATGGACCTGTCGGCGAGCAGCACCCGTACGCAGGAGGTCCTCGGCTGGACACCGACGGGTCCGACGCTCGTCGAGGACATCGCGTCGGGCGGCTACGCGGCCTGACGCACGGGAACCGCGCATGCCGACGACAAGTGCGCACGCGCCCGCATGCGCACTTGTCGTCGGGACCCGCACTTCGGGCCGCGCTCGGGACGCTCGCTCGGGAGCGTGCACGAACGGGAGGAGCGGGGCCGCGACCGCGCGCACGGCCCCGTCCGCCTACCCTCAAGGGGTGGCACATCTGCTTGGCGCTGAGAACCTGCACCTCGAGTACCCGACGCGCGTCGTCTTCGACAGCGTCTCGCTCGGCATCGACGAGGGCGACCGGATCGGCGTCGTCGGACGCAACGGCGACGGCAAGTCGACGCTCATGAGCCTGCTCGCACAGCGGATCGAGCCCGACGGCGGCCGGGTGACCCAGCGTCGCGGCGTGACCGTCGGGTTCCTCGACCAGCGCGACGACCTGCCCGCGGGCGAGACCGTCGGCCACGTCGTGGTCGGTGACCTCGCCGAGCACGAGTGGGCCGGGGACGCGCGCATCCGCGATGTGATCAGCGGACTCGTGGCGGACGTCGACTGGGACGGCCTGGTCGACGACCTGTCGGGCGGCCAGCGGCGTCGGGTGGCGTTGGCGCGCCTCCTGGTCGGGGACTGGGACGTGCTGTTCCTCGACGAGCCGACGAACCACCTCGACGTCGAGGGCATCGCCTGGCTGGCCGAGCATTGCCGCAAGCGGTGGGCGGCGAACCAGGGCGGGCTCGTGGTCGTCACGCACGACCGGTGGTTCCTCGACGAGGTCTCGACGACGACGTGGGAGGTCCACGACGGCATCGTCGAGCCGTTCGAGGGCGGGTACGCCGCGTACGTGCTGCAACGGGTGGAGCGGGACCGGATGGCCGCCGCGACCGAGTCCCGCCGACAGAACCTCATGCGGAAGGAGCTCGCGTGGCTGCGCCGCGGCGCGCCGGCCCGCACGAGCAAGCCGAAGTTCCGCATCGACGCAGCGAACGAGCTCATCGCCGACGTCCCGCCCGTGCGCGACACGGTCGCCCTGTCGCAGATGGCGACCGCGCGGCTCGGCAAGGACGTCGTCGACGTGCTCGACGCCGGCGTGCAGTGGCCCGAGGCGCCCGAACCCGTGCTCGAGCACGTCGAGTGGCGCATCGCACCGGGGGAGCGGACCGGGATCCTCGGCCCGAACGGTGCGGGCAAGTCGACGCTGCTCGGGCTGGTGTCCCAGAAGATCCAGCCCACGAGCGGCAAGGTCAAGACCGGCAAGACCGTGCAGATCGCGATGCTCGACCAGCAGCTCGCCGACCTGCAGCAGTACGCCGAGGACCGCGTGCGCGAGGTCGTCGGCCGCAAGAAGACCACGTACGTCGCCGACGGCAAGGAGATGACGCCGTCGCAGCTGCTCGAGCGTCTCGGGTTCTCGTCGGCCCAGCTGTCGACCCCCGTGAAGGACCTGTCCGGCGGGCAGAAGCGGCGCCTCCAGCTCATGCTCATCCTGCTCGACGAGCCGAACGTGCTCATCCTCGACGAGCCGACCAACGACCTCGACACCGACATGCTCGCCGCCATGGAGGACCTACTCGACTCGTGGCCCGGCACCCTGCTCGTCGTCTCGCACGACCGGTACCTGCTCGAACGGGTCACCGACCAGCAGTACGCCGTGCTCGGGCACCGGTTCCGGCACCTGCCCGGTGGGGTCGAGGAGTACATGCGGCTCCGTGCGGCCGGGTCGGCCGCGCCGCGGGACGCGTCCGCCGCGACGGCGCGGGTGGCTGCGGCGGCCGGTGCGGGCGCGCGCGGGGGCGCCGGTTCCGCGGGTGCCGGTGGCGCTGTTGCCGGTTCGGCTGGTGTCGGTGCGGCGGGTGCCGGTTCGGCGTCGGCCGGGAGGGACGGTGCGGGCCCGGCGGCGGGCCTCCCGGCCGTCAGCGGTGCGGACCGGCGGGCCGCCGAGAAGGAGATGTCCTCGCTCGACCGGCGCATCGCCCGCGCAGGGCAGGACCGGCAGCAGGTGCTCGACGCGTTCGCGGCGCACGACCAGGCGGACTACGCCGGGCTCGGGGACCTGCAGGCGAAGCTCGCGGCGGTCGATGCGGAGCTCGAGCAGCTCGAGACGCGGTGGCTCGAGGTCGCGGAGCTGCTCGGGGCGTAGGGGCCGGCCGGGCGGGCGCGACGCGGTTCGGCACGACTGCGCGTGCCGACGACAAGTGCGCCGCGCTGACGACCGCGCAGTTGTCGTCGGGGCGCGCAGTCCGGCCCGGAGCCGGCTCAGGCCCAGGGGTCGTGCACCCAGTCCGGCAGCGGGCGGCGCTGTCCCCACGCGAAGGGGCTCTCGGCGACGAAGTCCTGCACGTCGTTGGCGAAGCGCCAGGCGAACTGTGCGTCGGACTCGTCCTCGACGAGGGGCACCCCGACGCCGTGCCCGGGCACCGACATCGCCAGGACGTAGTCGTTCCCACCCAACCGGCTGTCGGATCGGACGGGGGCCGGGCGCGGAGGGACGGCCTCCCGGTCGGGAACGAACCCCGCGCCGATGTGGACCGGTTCGCCGTCGGAAGGCGTCGCGGGCATCGCGGGGAGTCGCCGCGTCCAGGTCTCGCGCCGCTCGAGCTGCACATGGACCAACGCGCGCTCGTCCGGCGTGAGCATCGCGTCGAGCACCGGCTCGACGACCCGCGGAACCGTCTCGGTCAGGAACGACTGGACCGTGCGCACGGCTCAGTCGCCCAGGCTGATGCTCAGCGAGCGGAGCAGCCCCGCCAGCTGCGTCCGGTCGGTGGGGGAGAGGTCCGCGAGGATCGCAGCCTCGGCCTCGACCAGTCCCGCGATCGCGGCGTCGACCGCCGTCCGACCCTCGGGCGTCAGCGTGACGAGCACCCCTCGGCCGTCGCTCGGGTCCGTCCGCCGCTCGACGAGCCCGCGGTCCGCCAGGCGGTCCACGCGATTCGTCATCGTGCCGCTCGACACCAGCGTCTGCTGCAGCAGCGCCTTCGGGCTCAGCTCGTACGGCTCACCCGCGCGGCGCAGCGCCGACAGGACGTCGAACTCCCACGACTCCATGTCCCCGGCCGCGAACGCCGTCCGCCGCGCGCGGTCGAGGTGCCGGGCGAGCCGCCCCACCCGCGACAGCACGTGCAGCGGTGTGAAGTCGAGGTCCGGTCGCTCGCGATGCCACGCCGCGACGATGCGGTCGACCTCGTCCTCCTGCGGCATCCGTCCATCATGGCAGCGGTGGCGGCGGACGGGAGGGACGGCGCGGGCTGGTGGTGGGCCTCCCGGCTGGCGGGGGGTCCGGTGCGCCACCGGACGGGAGGGACGGCGCGGGCTGGTGGTGGGCCTCCCGGCCGGCTGATGGTGGCGCTGGTCGGCACGCGCACGGGGCGGCGGATGCTGCATGGGATGATGTCGGGGCGCCCTCGGGCGTGGTCCGCCTTGGTGTAACGGCAGCACATCAGCCTTTGGAGCTGTGGGGTCCGGGTTCGAATCCTGGAGGCGGAGCCGGCCGCACAGGGGCGGAGGGGTGGGGCGATCGGTCCGTCGGCCGGATCACTTTGATATTTCCCGCAGTTAGGGCGGCCGGGTTGACCGCGGCAGCCGGAGGCCTGGCGACCGCCCACCCAGCCAGGAGGCGCGGTACGGGCCTGCACCGCGCCTCCCTGCCGAGCCGGAACCGGCCGTCTACGCGTCTGCCAGGGACCGAGCGGCGGCGAATGCGGCGACCGTGACGCCGCGGACGTCGACGGAACCGTCGACGACCTCGACAGAGATCCCCGATCCGCGCCGATCGTACATCCGCGCGTTCAGCGCAACGTCGCCGACGTAGATGGTCGCGATCGATTCGTCGACGACGATGCGGACGCTGATGTCGGCGCCCGACTCGATCGTGATCGGTCGGTCGTGGCCCCGCGCGTCGTACCGGAACCACGGGTAGTTCGGGACCTTATCGAACCGCAGCTGCTGCTCGCCGGGCGCGATGGTGAACGCGTAGGCGTCGCCGGTCGCGGCCTCCGCGGCGATCCGGAACGAAACCGACCGGGTGCCCGCCGCGACGGAGATGGTGGCCTCAACCGAGTACGTTGAACCCGGGGCGTCGGCGAGGTGCGCCGCGGCGCGGCCGTCCTCGCGGGACACAGTCGCCGCCGGCAGTGGATCGGCGGGCGGGAATGCCGCCGCGACACCCTCCGGGATCCCGACGCCGAGCGATCCGTCGGCGCGCTGGAGGACCTCGTGCACGACGAGCGTGCCGCCCCACTGCTCGGCGCCGAGGTCCTGCTCGCCCTCCTTCGTCGGCACCCAGCCGAACAGGTATCGGTGCTCGCCGTCCGAGGCCGACCGGGCGGCGTAGTAGGTGCGGCCGTCGAACGCGTCGTCGACCGGAGCCGACCAGGGTCCGAACATGGACCGGCTCATGCGGTACACGGTCTTGCTCCGGTCGCTGTACTCGGTGGTGAGCAAGTACCACCAGTCGCCCATCTGGAACAGGTCCGGCATCTCGTGCATCGAGTACAGGTCGGGTGCCCAGAAGTCGCCCTGGAACTCCCAGGTCTCGAGATCCGGGCTCGAGAACCAGACGGTGCGGCCGGTCTGCACCCGCTCGCCGGGGAGTCGGCCGCCGAGGATCATCACCCAGCGGTCGTGTTCCTCGTCGCGGAGCACGAACGGGTCGCGCCAGTCGTCCTGGTCGTACCCGGGCTGCGGGACGGCGATCTGCGTCCCGGTCTTCTCCCAGTGCACGAGGTCATCGCTCGTCGCGAGCATCATCACCTGCGCGGCCTTGCCGAGCGCCGGGTAGTCGCGGTTGTAACCGGTGTACATCGCGTGGAAGCGGCCGTTCGCTTCGAACACGCTCCCGGCGAAGATGAACTGGTCCTGCTCGTCGTCGCCGCCGCGGGGGATGACCTCGCCGAGGTCCTCGTAGTGCACGAAGTCGGTGGTGCGGGCGAGTGCCCAGCCGAACGGCTCCCCGAACGGGATCGGACGTCGGGTGTCGCGCTGGTGGAACAGCTGGAACGCGCCGCGGGCGTACAGGGGCATGCAGTCCCCGAACCAGGTGCCGGGGAACTGGTAGTAGACGTTCGGCAAGGGTGAACTCCTTCGTCGGTGGTGGTTGCCGGTTGGTCAGGAAGCGGAGCGGGCGAGCGCTCCGCGCTCGATCAGGGCGGTGCTCACCCGGGTCGTAATCGGTGAACCGCCGTCGCCCGCGAGTCGGCGGAAGAGCGTCTGCGCGCCGACCCGGCCCATCGTGTCGACGTCCTGAGCGACGACGGTGACACCGCCGCGGACGACGTCCGCCAGCGGGAAGTCGTCGAACGCGACGAGGTCGGGCTGGTGCCAGTCACCGATCGCCTCGAGCAGCGTCATCGTCGCGACGGAGTTCGCGCTGAACAACGCGGTCGGCGGGTTCGGTGACCGTCGCCAGAACTCGAGCTGCTGCCGGAGTCGACGGACGTCGGGGATCGCTCGGTAGACGAGCCGCTGATCGAGCGCGATCCCGGCGTCGACCAGGGCAGCGCAGTACCCGTCGTAGCGCTCCTGTTGTGTGAAGAGCTCGTCGGAGTCGCCGACGAAGGCGATCCGCCGGTGTCCCGCCGCGACGAGCCGCGCGGTGCCGGTGGCGGCTCCGCCGGTGTTGTCGGAGAGCACGGCGTCGGCGGGTAACCCGGAGCCGAGCCGGTCGAGGAGCAGGACCGGCACCCCGCGGGCGATTCGGGTCAGGTAGCGGATCGAACCGCCGGCGGGGACGAGCACGATGCCGTCGACCTGCCGCGAGACGAGGGACTCGATCGCCGCGCGCTCGCGCGACGCGTCGCTGTGCGTCAGCGTGATCGTCAGCGTCGATCCCTCGTCGGCAGCGACGGTTTCGACGGCCTGCGCGAGCCGGGACTGGACGGGCTCGGCGATCTCCGGGCAGACGAACCCGATCGACCGGGTCACCGACTTGCGGAGCACCCGTGCCGCGGCGTTCGGCCGGTAGTCGAGCGCCGCGATGGACGTCTCGATCCGGATCCGGAGGGCATCCGAAACGTGTCCCTCGTCGTTGATGACGCGCGACACGGACTTGAAGCCCACGCCGGCGTGCGCCGCCACGTCGCGGATCGTGGGTCGTCGTTCGAGCATGATCCGGACGATAACCCTGACACCGTTGTCAAGGCGCAACAGTGCCGAAACTCGCCGTCATTCCGCGTGATTCCGGGCCTTTCCGCGTCAGAGCGGGCTTCGTCCCGGGTCGGGACGTCCATATGGTGGCAACGGTGTCGGGTGCGACGCGGACACGGTGGTCCGTGCCTCCCGGACGGAAAGGTCAGCGATGGAGCGACGACAGTTCCTCGTGGGAGCGGGCAGCCTCGGGCTGCTCGGGCTCCTCGCCGCCTGCGCCAGCCCGAGCGTTTCCGCGGGCTCCGGCGAGGTGGCGTTCTTCAACGACGTCCCGACGTGGAGCCCCGGGTTCCAGTCCGCGAACAAGTACCTGAAGACGCTCGCCGGTGCCACGTTGGCCCCGCGGTCCGTCCCGACCAGCGCCTCGTACCAGCAGGTCATCCAGTCGCAGCTGCAGACGACGAACCCGCCGGACGTCGCGAAGTGGGGCAGCGGCTACCAGCTGCAGGACATCGCTCGGACCGGCGCTCTGTACCCGCTCGACGACGTCTGGAAGGAGTCGATCGCGAATGGCTGGGTCCCCGCCGGCCTGCAGGACATCTTCCGCTACCACGGCGCGACCTATGCGATGCCGCTGCAGCAGGGGTACTACGTCATGTTCTACAACGTGCAGCTGTTCGACAGGCTCGACATAACGGTGCCGACGACCTGGGACGAGTTCATCACCGCCTGCACGACCCTGAAGTCCGCGGGCGTCACCCCGATGGGCGCGACCCAGGTGAACTCGTGGCCGATCGCGGTGTGGATGAGCGTGTTCGCGCTCTCCTACGACGCCCAGTGGTACGAGGACCTCTGCGCGAACCGCGCGAAGTGGTCCGACCCGAAGGGCATCGCGTTCCTGAACCTCTGGAAGGAGTGGATCGACAAGGGCTGGTTCACCTCGGCGGACAGCGTCATCGACGACTTCCCGGCGATGCTGCAGAAGCAGACGATCGGTATGTTCGCCGAGGCCGTGAGCTGGGAGACGCAGTCGATCGACGGGACCGGACTGAAGCCCACGAGCGGATACGACACGTTCATCCTGCCGAACATGGACGGCTCCGCGACGACGTCGATCATCACGGAGACGGCGGGGCTCATCGTTCCGCGAAAGGGCGTCAACCGTGGGAAGACCGTCGAGATCCTCCGGCACTGGCTGGACCCGCGTCCGCAGCGGCAGTGGTCGGACTTCCTGTCCGGCAGCTCCGCGAACCCGCAGGTGGCCTGGTCGAACGCGCCGAGCCGGCGGATCCAGAAGATCGTCGAGGAGTCCGGGCTGAAGATCGCGAACCGGTACTACGAGAACTCGCCGCCCGCGCTGATCAACGGCAACCTGCAGGACCTCGGTGGCTTCATGGCCTCGCCCGGGTCCGTCTCGACGCTCGCGTCGAGCATGGACTCGCGCGGCGACACCGAGTGGGGCTACTGGCACGAGGAGACCGCAGCATGACCGCCATCGATCCGACCCGCGAGGACGCGGGATCCGACCGGCCTGGAGGCACGGTGCCGGTCGCCGACTCCGGCTTCCGACCGTCGCGGTGGAACTCCGCCGTGTCCCGCCGACCGCGGAGCAGCGTGCTCGCCCGCGCCGGGTTCCTCGTCCCCGCGGTGGTGCTCGTCGGCGTGTTCGCGCTCGTCCCCGCCGTCGCGACGATTTGGCGCAGCTTCTTCGACGACCGGTTCACGAACCCGGCATTCGTCTGGTTCGGCTCGTACGCCCAGGTGCTCGGGGACCCAGCGATCCTCCGGTCGCTGCTCAACACCGTCATCTGGCTCGTCGGGACCGTCATCATCCCGGGCGGACTCGGCCTCGCGATCGCGGCGATGACGAACGCGACCCGCTGGGGGCGGTACGCGCGGCTCGCGGTCGTGCTGCCCTACGCGCTGTCGGGTTCGGCGGTCGCGATCGTGTGGAACGCGATGCTGCAGAACGACGGCGCGATCAACACGGCGCTGTCCGCGTTCGGCCTGCACGGGGCCGGCTGGCTGCTGTCCTGGCCACTCGACACGGTCTCGCTCATCGTCGCGAACTCCTGGCAGGCGACCGGCGTCGCGGTGATCCTCTACCTCGTCGGTCTCCAAGGCGTCCCGCGGGAGACGATCGAGGCCGCGGCACTCGACGGCGTCTCCGGGATGCGACGGTTCTTCGCCATCGTGTTCCCGCAGATGCGCGCCACGACGGCCGTCGTCCTCGGCATCAGCCTCGCGAACGGGCTGAAGTCATTCGACCTCATCTGGGTGCTCACGCAGGGCGGTCCCGGCCGGCAGACCGAGACGCTCGCGGTGAGCATGTACTGGCAGAGCTTCGTGCTCCAGCGTCCCGGCACCGGCGCCGCCATCGCCGTCATCCTGTCCGTCATCGTCGTCGGGGTGTCCATCACGTACCTCCGACGCCAGCTCAGCGATCGGTGAACCTCATGCGAATCGTCCGCGACGTCGTCGTCGTCGTCCTCTCCGCACTCTGGCTCGTCCCCACGTACCTGCTCGTCGTGAACGCGTTCTCGTCGACGAAGTCCTACACCGGGCAGGTCGTCTGGTGGCCGAGCGGGTTCGCTCTGTTCCAGAACATGACGACCGCATTCCAGACCGCAGACTTCGGCCCGGCGATGCTCCACTCGCTGCTCTACGCGGTCGTCTGCGGCGTGCTCGCCGTGCTCGTGGCGTCCCTCGCCGGCTTCGCGGTCAGCGCGATCCCCGGGCGCGGGCGGGTGTTCTGGTTCTGGCTGATCTACGCCGGGTCCCTGTTCCCACTCCAGGCGTTCCTCCGCCCGCTGTTCACCGGGTACGCCGACACAGGGCTCTACGACAGCCAGCTCGGCCTGTTCCTCATCTACACGGCGACGTGCGTCCCGTTCTCGTTCTTCATCATGCGGAACCACATGATCACGCTTCCGCCCGAGATATCCGAGGCTGCGCAGCTCGACGGCGCGAACTGGTGGCGGGTGTTCTCGCAGTTCTACCTGCCGCTGTCGAGATCTGCGCTCGCCGCCGCGTTCATCTTCCAATTCGTCTGGGTGTGGAACGAGCTGCTCTTCGGCATCACGCTGTCGTTCTCGACATCCGTCCGGCCGGTCATGGCGGCGCTCGCCGGGCTCCAGGGCTCCTACGGGACCGTCGGGCCGCCGGTCGTGCTCGCGGGTGCGCTGCTCGTGTCGCTCCCGACGCTCATCGTGTTCCTCGCGTTCCAACGGATGTTCGTGCAGGGCTTCAAGACGAATGTCTGAGGTCACCGTTGTGGGTGAGGCGCTCGTCGACGTCGTGGCGCGCGGCACCGTCTCCCGGGTACCCGGCGGGGGCCCGATGAACGTCGCCGTCGGGCTCGCCCGGCTCGGGCACGCGACGCGGCTCGTGACCTGTCTCGGCGAAGACGAGGACGGCGCATCGGTTCGAGCGCACATCGAGGCGAACGGCGTCGACCTCGATGCGGTCCCGATCGCGCGCACCTCGACGGCCGTCGCGACGATCGCTGCGGACGGGTCGGCCTCCTACCGGTTCGACCTCTCCTGGTTGCCGGGTCGGATCGAAGTGCCGGCGTCGACGGCGGTCCTGCACGTCGGGTCGATCGCGGCGGTGCTCGGACCGGGCGCCGCGGACGTGCGGGAGATCGCTCTGCGCCGCCCGGGTGACACACTGCTCACCGTCGACCCGAACGTCCGACCGACCATCACACCCGACCGGGCGGCCGTCCTCGGGTGGCTCGAACCGCTCCTCGACGCGGCGGACGTCGTGAAGCTGAGCGACGAGGACGCCGCGTGGCTCTACCCCGGCGACCCCGTGGACCGCGTGCTCGACCGGATCCTCGACGGCCCCACACGGCTCGCCGCGGTGACGACGGGTGGGGCCGGGTGCGTCGTCGCCACACCGTCGGAGCGGATCGCGCTCCCGGCCGCCCCGGCGTCGGTCGTCGACACCATCGGCGCCGGCGACTCGTTCATGGCCGGGCTCGTGCACGCGCTACTCGTCGCGGGCGGCACCGCGTCGTCGTCGGCGATCGGGTCCTTCGCGCTCGCGTGCGCGGCGATCACCGTCGGTCGGCACGGCGCGAACCCGCCGACACTCGCCGAGGTCGCGTCGTGATCGCGCTCGTCGCCCGCTTCACCGCGCGTGAGGGGTCCGAGACCGAAGTCGCGTGGCGCATCGGCGCGCTCGGCAAGCTGGTCCGGTCCGACCCGGGGACGGTGCAGTTCCGGGCGTTTCAGGACCGGGACGACGCGCGGCGGTTCGTGGTGTGGGAGCAGTACGAGGACGAGTCCGCGTTCCGCGAGCACATCGCGATGCCGCACGTCGTCACGTTCAACGGGTTGCTCCCGCCGCTCATCGAGGAGCCGTCCTCGGTGCTCGAATTCCTCGGCGAAATCTGAATCGCAATCTCAGCGGGAGACTGGCGCGGAGCGCAGGGGTGCGGAGCCCACGGATTGTGTCCGCAAATCACGAATGAAGCGTCGCGATCGTGCGGGCAAGACGGCATGGGGCGACCGGGCTGAGCTTCGGGCTCGGTGGGGTCGTGGAACAGATCCCCGAAACCCGTGGAACGGCCGCCAGCGCTTGGATCCGCGGACCTCGCCACCACTGGTATCCGCGAATAGACCGAACACTCCGCCGGCCGCAGCTCGTGTCGCGCGCGCCGAGTGCCTCCTAACCCAGCACGGCCACCCCGAATCCGCTGACCACCGCCCGCACCTCCGCCAGGTAGCGCTGTGCCTGCTCGGTGAGGGGGATCGAGGCGTGGGCGATCCACCCGATCTCGATGCGCTCGTCGACGTCGAGCGGGACGGCGACGATCGCGGGGTCGAGGTCGTCGCTGATGATGCCCGTCGAGATCGTGTACCCGTCGAGCCCGGTCATGAGGTTGAAGATCGTGGCCCGGTCGGACACCCGGATCTCCCGCTTGCTCGACAGGGTGGAGAGGATCTCCTCGGCCAGGTAGAAGGAGTTGTTCGCACCCTGGTCGAACGTGAGCCGGGGGAGGTCGGCGAGGTCGTCGAGGGTCGCGCGCGCTCGGGACGCCAACGGGTTCCCCCGAGCCACGAAGATGTGCGGCTCGGCGATGAAGAGCGGGTGGAACGCGAGTCCCGCGTCCCGGAGCAGTTTGCCGATGACGTTCTGGTTGAACGTGTTCCGGTACAGGATGCCCACCTCGCTCCGGAGCGTCCGGACGTCCTCGATGATGTCCCAGGTGCGGGTCTCGCGCAGCGAGAACTCGTACTCGCCGGCGTCGGTCGCCTCGACCATCCGGACGAACGCCTCGACGGCGAACGAGTAGTGCTGTGTGGACACCCCGAGGAGACGGCGCGACGGCGGCCGACCGACGTACCGCTGTTCGAGGAGCGCGACCTGCTCGACGACCTGCCGGGCGTACCCGAGGAACTCGACGCCGTCGGTGGTGAGCACGACCCCACGAGCGGAGCGGACGAGGAGCGCGCGGCCCACGCGGGCCTCCAGGTCCTTCATGGCCGCGGAGAGGGTCGGCTGGGCGACGTAGAGGATGTCGGCCGCCGCGCTGATCGACCCCTCCGCCGCCACCTCGATGAAGTACCGGAGCTGCTGCAGGGTGATGTCGTTCGCTGTCCGTGGCACAGGCGCAGCCTATGGCAAGCCATCGATGGAGCGAGTTACCCGATGGCCGGGTGCTGCCGCCACCATGGAGCCACCGACCTCCCCGGCTCATCGGCCGCGCAGCTCCCGGATGGACCGCACATGACGAACGACCCCAGGTACCGCATCACCACCACCCCCTTCGACGAGCACTACACGCCCTCGGACACCTCGAGGCTGACCACGAACTTCGCGAACCTCGCCCGCGGCGAGCACCGTCAGCAGAACCTCCGGAACGTGATCGCGATGATCGACCGCCGGTTCAACGAGCTCGCGACGTGGGACAACCCGGGGCGGGACCGGTACCGCGTCGAGCTCGAGATCGTGTCGGTCACGGTGCAGTTCACCGCCGACGGCGACGACGGGGAGTTCCCGCTGCTCGAGATGCTCGACGTCCAGATCGTCGACGAGCGCACGGGCGAGCGTCACCAGGGCATCGTGGGGAACAACTTCTCGTCGTACCTCCGCGACTACGACTTCGCGGTCCTGCTGCCGTCGGTGAACGGGTCCGCCGCGGCCCCCACCGTGCCGGACGGCTTCGGCGACCTCCACGGGCTCCTCTTCCGGGACTTCACCGGATCAGCCGCGTACCGCGAACGCTTCTCAGTGCATCCCGTGATCTGCATCAGCGTCTCGACGAGTCAGACGTACCGCCGGACCGAGAACCACCATCCGGTCCTCGGCGTCGAGTACGAGCGCGACGGGTCCTCGCTGACCGACGAGTACTTCGGGCGGATGGGGCTGCAGGTGCGCACCTTCATGCCGCGCGGAGGAGCAGCGCCGCTCGCCTTCTACTCCCGCGGCGACCTGCTCAACGACTACTCGAACCTCCAGCTCATCGGCACGATCAGCACGATGGAGACGTTCCAGAAGATCTACCGGCCCGAGATCTACAACGCCAACTCGGCCGCCGGCAGCATCTACCGCCCGCGCCTCGACCACCAGGACCACGCTCGGACGGACATCGCCTACGACCGCGTCGAGCGCAGCCAGCTCGCGATCACGCAGGGGCGGTACGCGGAGGAGCACTTCGTCCGGCCGCACCGAGAACTCCTCGCCCGCTGGGCGGCCCGTTCGACCACTCCCACCCGCTGACCACCAGAGGACCGTGACCATGAACGCACTCCTGCCCACCTCGATCGTCGGCAGCCTGCCGAAGCCGTCCTGGCTCGCCGAGCCGGAGCGGCTCTGGTCCCCCTGGGAACTGGAGGGCGCCGCACTCATTGAGGGCAAGCAGGATGCACTGCGGGCCGCCGTTCACGAGCAGGAGCGGCGCGGCATCGACATCGTCAGCGACGGGGAGCAGACGCGCCAGCACTTCGTGACGACGTTCATCGAACACCTCGACGGCGTCGACCTCGAGCGGAAGGCGACCGTCCGCATCCGCGACCGGTACGACGCGAGCGTGCCGACGGTCGTCGGGGCCGTGAGCCGTCAGCACCCGGTGTTCGTCGACGACGCCGCGTTCCTCCGCCAGCAGACCGACCGGCCGATCAAGTGGGCGCTCCCGGGTCCGATGACGATGGTCGACACGCTGGCCGACCGCCACTACGGCAGCCGGGAGGCGCTGGCGTGGGAGTTCGCGACCATCCTGAACGAGGAGGCCCGGGAGCTCGAAGCGGCCGGGGTTGACATCGTCCAGTTCGACGAGCCCGCGTTCACCGTCTTCCACGACGAGGTGCGGGACTGGGGCGTCGCTGCGCTCGAGCGCGCGGCGGAGGGCCTCCGTGCGGAGACGGCCGTGCACATCTGCTACGGCTACGGCATCGAGGCGAACACCAGCTGGAAGGCGACCCTCGGTCCGGAATGGCGTCAGTACGAGACGTCGTTCCCGCTGCTGCAGCAGTCCAGCATCGACATCGTGTCGGTGGAGTGCATCCACTCCCACGTCCCGATCGAGCTCATCGAACTGCTCCGCGGCAAGAAGGTCATGCTCGGGGCCATCGACGTGGCGAGCGACGTCGTGGAGACCCCCGAGGAGGTCGCCGACACCCTCCGCCGCGCGCTCGCGTTCGTCGACCCGGAGCGACTGGTCCCCAGCACGAACTGCGGCATGGCGCCGTTGTCCAGGACGGTCTCGCTCGACAAACTGAGCGCGCTCGCGGCCGGTGCTGCGATCGTCCGTGGCGAGGTCGCCGTACGCCCCTGACCCGCGGGCCCCGACCGGGTGTCGGTGTGGGGGAGGTCATCGGTCGCGGCCGCGGCGCGTCAGCCGGCCGTCGTCAGCGCCCCCTTGTCCGTCCCGAGCGCGAACACGTGCAGCAGCCCCTGGTCGGCGCGGGTCGGGAGCGTCACCGACGCGAGCGTCTTGCCGGCCTCCAGTGCGATCTGCGTCGTGGAGAGGTGCGTCCCGAGCCCCTGCGACGACCCGCCGGTGCTGTTGCGGTACTGCGTGGAGGCGGCGGTGCCGTTGCCGAGTGACGGGCTGCTGGCGGTCCAGTCGGTGAACCCGAGTGTGGCCTGCTGCGTGGTGCCGTCGGTGTAGGTGAGGGTCAACGGACCGGTCGAGGGACCGTTCGTCGCCGAGCCGATGATGCCGAGCTCGGTGGCTCCCGCGATGGCCGGGACCGCGAGGACCTGGCCGGCGGCGACGATGTTGTCCGGCTGCCCGGGGGTACCCGCCCAGTCGTACTGGATGCCGTCACTCGTGACGGTCGCGCCCGGCGTGAGCCCGCCGGCGGCCAGGGCCTGCGCCGAGTAGCTGAACCCGTACCCGTCGAGGTCGGCCGTCGCCTGCGCGCTGTCGTCGGAGATACCCGTGTTGTCGTAGTACGGAGCCAGGTCGCCGGGCCGGGCCACGAGCACCGACGTGGTCACCGACGGGACCGCACCGGCCGTGCTGGAGAAGGCGAACGTGACCTGCTGGTTGCCGTCGGTGGTGCCTCCGGTGATCGAGACGGGCGTGCTCGCGGTGCCGCCTGCGCGGACGACGAGGGTGCCGGATGTCGGGCGGACGGTCAGTCCGGCCGGGGCCTTCGCCGTCCAGTGCACGATCTGAGCGCGGCCTTCGACCGACTGGACACTGAGCGTGGTCGTGCCCGACGTGCCGGGTTGCACGGCCACGGAGGACGGGTTGGTCGAACCGGTCGCGGCGTAGACGGGTGCGCTCTTCGCGAGCAGGGCGTAGATCTCCACCATCGGCGCCGTCTGGTTCACGGGCGACTCCCCGCCCGAGGCGTCGGGGTCGTTGAACAGTCCGTTCGACTGGCGGTCCTCCACCCATGCGGTGTCGGCGTAGGCGGCCGCCATCCGCGCGTAGCTCGGGTCGTGGTTGATCGCGGCCAGCCCGAACAGGTTCCGGAAGAAGATCGCGTTGAACACGTCGGGCTGGTGGTACAGGTTCCGGTTCGTGCCGTAGTAGCTGACCGAGGCGGCGGCGGTCTGTTCGGCCTGCTGCAGGTAGGTGCGGTTCCCGGTGCTCTCGTAGAGCAGCGTGCCCGCTCCGATCATCGTCCCTTGGTTGTAGCTCCAGAGGGTCTGGTCGATGCTCCCGTCCGGGCTGATGTGGTCGTAGTACATCCCGTTCGCGTTCATCATGCAGCCGCGGGCCCAGTTGTACATGCGGGTCGCCCACGTCAGGTAGTAGGGGTCACGGGTGACCTGGTAGATCTCGAGGCCCACCTCGGCGTTCGGGGCGTTGGAGATCGTGTTGCGCGGGGAGTCCGCGGTGTCCTCCCACATGACCCCACCCGGGCACGCGCCGGTCGAGTCGGTGTCCCACCCGCTGACCGCGAACTTGAAGACGCCCTCGGCCTGCGCCAGGTCCCGCTTCTGGTGGTCGATGGCGTACTGCTGCAGGAAGTCCAGGCCGACCCAGGCGTTGTCGTCGTAGTAGGTGGGCTGGTCGGGGCCGAGCGGGGGCAGCACGCCGGACGCGTAGGCCGGCGGCTGGGCGGCACCGGTGGGGCTGGTCTCGTGCGTGTCGTGGTAGGCCTGGATCCCCTGGTCTCGGGCCTGCAGGTCCCGGGCGTAGCGGGCTCCCACCCCGGGCAGCGATGCCACCGCATCGGTCGCGGCGAAGCCGTTGACGTCGTCCCAGAGGTAGCCGTACGGCTCGCGGGCGTCGCTGCTCACGTACAGCTTGTGCGCCGGGTCGTAGAGGTTCGCTTGCAACGCCTGGTAGGTCTCGACGGCGCGCTGCGTGTCCACGGGGTTCTGCTTGCTGGCGACCCCCGGCGGGAAGTGGTCCGGGGCCGGAGCGGCGAATGCCGCCGGAGCTCCTCCCAGAACGGCGAGGACGGCGGCGGTGGCGGTACCCGCCACGATCGCCCCTGCTCGGTTGCGTGCGCTTCGCTTCACGGTGGCTCCCTCGCTCCGGTCATCGTCGACGCGGAGATCGTTCCAGACGCTAACCGTCCACGCGCGAGCGCGTCAAGGAGGCCCCTCACCAGCGCATCACACCTGCCGCGACTCAGAACGGGCCGCCGAGGAGGAACGGCACCATCGGCGCCACCGCGATCACGAAGAGGATCACCGTGACGACAGCTGCGGCGACGATCGCGATCCCGCCGACCAGCACTGCCGAGAGCCCAGCGAGGGCTGCGAGACGAGCGGGGGTGCTCGTCTCGTGCACGTCCTGGGTCCCTCGTCCGAAGAGGTCGAGCATCGGATCCCCGGGGGCCGTGTCGATCGGCGTGGTCGTGTCCATGCTCGGAGTGTCAGGGGCGACGCCGTGTCCGAGCGTCGGTCGGGCGAGTGATGTCCGTGTGTCCCGGTCCTCCTGACGGCCGATCCCCGGCTCGACACCCTCCTTCGCGCGGGTTGCGGGCGCTCGGAGCGGGGAGCGCCGGTCGCCACGCGCGCTCCGCCCGCTCACTCGGACGCGAGGAACGCCGCGACCGCCGCCGCGACCTGCTCCGGTGCGCCGTGGTTCCACGGGCCGTCGTGGCCGAGCCCGTCGAGCTCGACGTGCTGTGCGTCCGGGAGGACCGTGGCGACTCTGCGGGCCGCCGCGCGCAAGAACGCGGGGCTGGCGGTCCCGGAGACCACCAGCACGGGCTTCCGGACCGTCACGTACTCGTCGAGGCGTCCGTCCACCTGCGCGACGTCGTGGAAGTCGTACCGGACGCCGGGCAGCAGCGACCGGAACGTCGGACCGCCTCGCCGGACGACGGCGTCGATCGCGATGACGAGCCGCGACGCGACGCGGGCGATGACGCGGGGCATCCGGCGGATGACGGCCGGCGCGGTCTCGGCGACGAGGAGGGAGTCGATGAGTGCGCTGGCCAGGTCGCCGCGCTCGATCTCCCCGGCGAGCCGGCGGACCCCGGCGCGGTCGATCCCGTCCTGGTAGAAGGGCGGCTCGTAGACCGCCGCCGCACGGACCCTGGGCAGGGTGCGGGCCGCTTCGAGGGTGATCACGGCTCCGGAACTCAAACCGAAGACGGCTGTCGCGCCGGTCGCGGCGAGGACCGCGTCGACGTCCTCGACGTCGCGGGCGATGTCGTGGTCGGCGCTGTAGGGGCGAGGGCTCAGGCCGCGCCCGCGCCGGTCGACCGAGTGGACCGTGTACGCCGTCGACAGCGCTGCCGCGAAGCGTCGGTAGGCCTGCACGTCGGCCATGGCGCCCTGCACGAGGATGACTCCGGGGCCACTGCCCTGCGAGAGGAACCCGATCGCCGTGCCGTCGGCCGACGTGACGGTCCGCGTAACGACATCGGTCCGAGCCCGCGAGCTCCCCGCGCCGGTGCCGCCCCGTGCGCCGACCACCACGTACGTCATCCGTCCTCCAACTCCTCGCCACGATTCCCGCATCAGCATCAGCATCAGCATCAGCATCAGCATCAGCATCAGCATCAGCATCCGCGTCGGGCGCATGCTGTCACTCCCGCACGAGCGGGAGCCAGATGTCGTCGACGATCTCCACGATCCGGCGGTCCGGCAGTGGCTTGAGCGACATCACGAGGTCGTGCCGGACCAGGTCGGACGGCAGCGAGGCGACCCCGTCCGGCCAGTCCCGCGCCGGGATCTCCCCGCGGGCGGCGGCCCGCTCGAGCATCACCCGACCCATGCTCGAGCGCCCGCCCAGCAGTCGTTCGCGGAGGTCCGCCGGCGACAGTCCGGTCTCGGCGTTGATGCTCGCCATGTAGACGCTGATCGCGGCCATGAACCCCGAGCGGTAGGCGTTGAAGTCGCGGAGTGCGTGCAGGACGTCGCCCCGGAGCGAACCCGTGTCCACGAGCTCACGCCGCGAGAACAGACCGCCGTGCTGCAGTGCCGCGAGCACGAGGTCCACCTTCGCGGGCCAGCGCCGGTAGAGCACCGGTTTCGACGTGCCTGCCCGTGCGGCGACGCCCTCGAAGGTGAGCGCGGGGTACCCGACCGCCTGCAGCTCCTCCCACGCGGCGTCGAGCAGGGCCTCCTCGAGCTCGGGTCCGCGGCGACGCGTCTTCACAAGATCCACTTGCGTATCTTACCGCGGACGGATACGGTCGTGCTCGTTAAGAAACGCTCGCGTATCCAAGGAGCATCGTGGACCGGAACCTCTCCAGACTCGCCATCGCACTCGTCGTCGGGGCGATGGCACCGCTGTTCGACTCGACGATCGTCAGCGTCGCCCTGCACACCCTGAGTCACGACCTGCGCGTCAGCGTCGACACGATCCAGTGGGTGAGCACGGGCTACCTCCTCGCGATGGGCGTCACCGTCCCGATCGTCGGGTGGCTGCAGAACCGTGTCGGCGGACGCCGCCTCTGGATGGCGTCGCTCGTCGTGTTCCTCGTCGGCAGCGTCCTCTGCTCGCTGGCGTGGGACGTCAGCAGCCTCATCGGGTTCCGGGTCGTCCAGGGCGTCGGCGCCGGTGCCATGATGCCCCTGCTGACGACCCTGCTGATGCAGGCGGCGGGCGGCCGGAGCGTCGGGAAGCTCATGTCGATCGTGTCGCTCCCCACCGCACTCGGCCCGATCCTCGGTCCGGTCATCGGCGGACTCATCCTCGGTG
This sequence comes from Curtobacterium sp. MCBD17_003, assembly GCF_003234885.2. Classification (NCBI taxonomy): domain Bacteria; kingdom Bacillati; phylum Actinomycetota; class Actinomycetes; order Micrococcales; family Microbacteriaceae; genus Curtobacterium; species Curtobacterium sp. MCBD17_003. The sequence continues at coordinate 2,730,142 of NZ_CP126275.1, read as the reverse complement.
CCGGCAGCTGGCCGTGGCTGTTCTGGGTCAACGTGCCGTTCGCCGTCGTCGGTCTGGTCCTCGCCTGGCGGTTCATCCCCGCGGACGGCCCCACCGGCAAGGCCAGGCTCGACGTCGTGGGGCTGGTGCTCCTCTCGCCCGCCGTCGTCGGCATCCTGTTCGCGCTGAGCAACGCGAGCCGGACCGACGGGTTCGCCCGCTTCGACGTCTGGGCGCCACTCGGTGCCGGCCTCCTGCTCCTGGTCGCGTTCTGTCTCTGGGCAGCGCGCCGCCGCGACGCCGCCCTCGTCGACCTCGCCTTGCTCCGACACCGACCCCTCGCCGCCGCCGCGACCCTGATGTTCCTGATGGGCGCTGCGCTCTACGGCGGCATGCTGCTGCTCCCGCTGTCGTTCCAGGAGCTGCGCGGCGCGGACGCGCTCGATGCTGGGCTCCTGCTCATCCCGCAGGGCGTCGGGTCCCTGCTCAGCCGCTCTCTCGCCGGGCGGCTCACCGACCGGATCGGTGCTCGCACCGTCGCGATCGTGGGCTTCGCGATCGTGCTCCTGGCGACGATCCCGTTCGCCTTCGCCGACGGATCGACCAGCTCATGGTGGATCGGACTCGTCCTCGTGGTCCGCGGCCTGGGGCTCGGCGCGGTGATGATCCCGATCATGGCCGTCGGCTTCGTCGGACTGGCCCGCCCGGAGATGCCGCACGCCAGCACGATCACCCGCCTGTCACAGCAGCTCGGTGGCGCATTCGGTACGGCGGTCCTCGCGGTCGTGCTCGCCGGTGCCGCAGCCGGGAACGACGCGGCTGCGGCATTCCAGGAGGCGTTCTGGTGGGCGATCGGGGTCACCGCGTTCGCCACGGTGATGGCGGCGCTCCTGCCGGGACGCCGACCCGTGCCGCCGGCGCCCGGCACGCTGGCCCCGCAGCCGGCCGGAGCGTCGGTCGAGTGACACGAACAGGAGGGCACGAACGCACCCGGTGCGTTCGTGCCCTCCTGTTCCCGGCGCGGCTCAGCCCCAAGCAGCGGGCGTGGGCGCGTCGACAGGGGCGTTCAGCTGGGCCATGAGGCCGGCGAAGTCCTCGAGGTGCCAGGTGGCGACGATCCTCCCGTCGCGGACCTGGTGCATGTCCATGGTGCGCATCTCGATGCGCTTGCCGGTGGGCTCGTGACCCATGAACGCACCCTGATGCGTCCCCGAGACGGTGTTGCGGACAGCGACCCTGTCGCCCTGGACGATGACGTCCTGGTGCTCGACGCTGTAGTCGGGCATCGCATGACGGAACAGCGCGATCTGTGCGGCCATGCCGGCCGGGCCCTGCTCCTGGCCCGGGGCGAGGGGGAGGTCGATCCAGTCCTCCGCCAGGACCTCGTCGTACACGGAGGTGTCACCCGTGCGGAAGGGCTCGTAGAAAGCCAGGACGATCTCGGCGGTGGTGGTGTCGTGCTCGTTCGTGGTGCTCATGGGGTCCGGACCTTTCGTGGCGGTGGTGTGGGTGTTGGTGGTGGGAGAGATCAGGCGGCGGAGTGGGTCGACCGGCCGCCGGGCCGTGTCGGACGATGCGGCGCCGAGGTCACGCGAGTGCCAGGACGAGGCCGGCGATGACGAGCAGCAGCGCCGTGGTGCCGTGGACGCTGAGGGCCTGGCGGAGGGTGCCGCCGTTGGTGACGACGATGATCGCGTCACCGATCGGGGTGATCGCCGCAGCGAGGAGCGCCCAACCGAAGACGTGCGGTCCGGCGACGGCGAGGACGACCAGGGGCACGATGCCCGAGGTGATGTCGCGGACCCCCTTGATGCTCGTGAATGCGCGCCGACGGTCCTCGGCGACGCCGAACCCCGCTGTGGCGATCGCCGGCGCGATGAGGAAGCGGCCGCCGATGAAGAGGATGAAGAGGCATCCGGCGATGGCGACGGAGAAGGCTGCGATGAACACGAGTGATTCCTTTCGTGTTAGATAACGCTGATCTGCAATGACCGTAGCGCTTCTCGCCGACGATGTCTACCGGTGTTATCTAACTTCGCTCTGCTACTCTCGGAGCATGTCCCCACGACCAGCACCGGACCTCGACCACCGGCGCGACGAGATCGTCAGCGCCGCCCGCCGCGTCGCGGAAGCCGAAGGGTGGGAGGCGGTGACGATGCGCCGTCTCGCTGCCGAACTCGGTGTCACGCAGCCCGTCATCTACTCCGCGTTCGCCGGAGGCAGGCAGGCGCTCATCGACGCCGTGGCCCTCGACGGCTTCGGCGAACTCGCGGCAGCACTCGAAGCCGCTCCTGCCGAGCCGTTGCCGCGGATGCAGGCGTACCTCGACTTCGCCGTCGGCCGACCCCGTCTCTACGAGGCGATGTTCTCGATGCCGTCCGGGCTCGAGTTCGGCTCGGGATCCGTTCCCGATGCGCTCCGACGTGGGTTCGCCGCGATCAAGGCGGCGTTCCCCGCTCCGGACGACACGGCGGCCGAGGTCGCGTGGGCCACGGTCCACGGGCTGGCGACGCTCGAGATCGGCGGGCGCCTCCCAGCGGTGCGATCGCGTGCCCGGCTCGACCACGCCCATCGAGTACTCACCGGGAGCTCGGGCCTGTGATGAACGACGCGAGGCGCGCCTCCGCGCTCTGCGGCGTCGCCGTGGCCATCAATGCTGCGGCCCGGCCCCGCTCCGGAGACCTCGACTCAGGGACCAACTGACGGTCGAGATCCAGCGGCTGACAACGGGAACGGACCACCCACTCGACGGTCGTTCGTACCGGAGATCGGATCGGCGAGGAGCCCCCGAGCCTTCTCGATCAGCGCAGCGAGGGCGGGAGGTGCCGACGCTCTTCGCCACGCCATCAGCACTTCGATCGGGGGAGCGTCGCGAACGAGCCGGAACGTGACCCCGGTTCGAGCGTGCAGTGCGGCAGTGGCCTCCGAGGTCATCCCGGTCACCTGACCGGCGGCCACCAACGTCAGCCAGTCGTCCACGTGCCGGGTGTCACGGAACGCCGCCGGGGCCGAGATGCCTGCCCAGAGGTCGGCTGTTGTGGTCCCGGTGCGCAGATCGATGCCGACGGTGCGGCCAGCGAAGTCGGCCAGGGTGACGCTCCGGCGTCGCGACAGAGGATCGTCGGAGGCGAGGGCCGCGAAGCGTCGCTCTGTGCCGATCGGAGCCGAGTCGAAGCGAGGATCATCGACAGGACGACGCAGGATCGCGACGTCGACGCCGCCCTCGGCAAGCCCCGCGGTCGGGGTGTTGCTCTGCACGAACGAGAGTGCCGGCTCGAGGTGCTCTGCCGCCCATTCGCGCTGGAACCTCGTCGTGTGTCGGCCGAGGGCCGACCATGCATACCCGATGCGGACCTCGGTGCTCGCGCGCGGAGTGAGGTCGCGCAGCGATTCGACCTCGTCGAGGATGCGGCGGGCGTGATCGACCACTCGTCGTCCCTGCGGCGTCAGCTCGAGCGAGCGCGTCGTCCGGCGCACGAGCGAGAAGCCGAGCGCCGCCTCGAGGGCTTGCACCGCTCGTGAGACAGAGGCCTGCGAGACGTGGAGATCGATGGCCGCGTCGGTGAAGGTCCCGGTCGACACCAGCGCCACGAGTGCGCGCAGCTGAACCAGAGTCACGTCCATGCGTCCAGCGTATAGATCGTCGTGGTCTGCATTTCCCGATCGCGCAGCCGCGAAGCACTGTGTTCACCATGACGGGAGAAGTGGTGACATCGAGCGGTTCGGTCAAGGTGCCGGGAGGGGCGGTCCTCGCCCTGCTCGGCAGTGCCGTGAGCAACCAGGTCGGAGCGGCACTGGGGGATCTCGCCTTCGCTCGTGTCGGGCCGCCGGGCGTCGTGGCCGTGCGGCAGCTCATCGCCGCGATCTCGCTCACCGCCCTCGCGCGACCGAACCTCGCCCGGATGTCGCGGGCGCAGTGGTGGCCTGCGCTGTCGCTCGGTGGGGTGTTCGCCGTGATGAACCTCAGTCTGTACACCGCCATCGGGCGGATCGGGCTCGGCCTCGCCATCACGCTCGAGTTCCTCGGACCGGTCACCGTGGCCCTGGTCGGTGCACGGTCGTGGCGGGTGGCCGGTTGCGCGGTGGGTGCGGGCGCGGGTGTGGTCCTGTTGGTGTCTCCCGGTCCGTCGACCGACTGGATCGGCGTCGCGCTCGCCTGCACCGCGGCCTTGTGCTGGGCCGCGTACATCGTGCTGAACCGGGTCGTGGGGAGCCGGCTTCCGGGCCTCCAGGGACCTGCCGTGGCGAGTTGCGCGTCTGCGCTGGCCTCCCTGCCGATCCTGCTGTCGCTGCTCCTGACCGGGCGGTTCGACGTCTCCACCAGCGTGCTCTGCACGGCAGTCGGCGTCCTCTCGTCTGTGGTCCCCTACGCCACCGACGTGGTGGTGCTCCGTCGGATCCCTCAGTCGTTGTTCGGGATCGTCATGAGCCTCAACCCGGTCGCCGCTGCTGCCGTGGGGCTGATCGTGTTGGGGCAGCAACTCGCTCCGTGGCAGTGGGGCGGGATCGTGTTCATCGTCGCCTCTGACGTCGTGGCCGTGGCCAGGTCCGGACCTCGTTCCCGTCCTCGCAGCCGCTGAAGCCCCTCCTGTGCGGCGACATCGCCACGAGGGATCGGCAGGGGCGGGGAGCAGCAGGTGCTTCGCTCGAGCCCGTTCGACGAGCACGTCCCTCTCCCGGCTCGTGGCCCGGAGAGGGACGTGGAGCAACGCGCTCAGGCCGTCTGCGCCAGTTCGGTCACGAGCGCGCGGGCCTCGCCGCTGGAGCCCAGGGGCACGGCACGGCTGGGGACGTCGGCGGCCCGGGAGAGCGCGATGGCCACGTCGCCGACCTCGCCGGCGGACACCTGCTCCGGCTCGCCGTCGACGAATCGGGTGCGGACGGGGCCGAGGACCAGGGCGTGGATCCTGCGGTCCGGCGTCTCGGCGGCCAGGACGCGTTGCATCATCAGCAGCGCGGCCTGCTCCATGCTCACCAGCCCGCTCCCCGGGACGGGGAACGTGGCGGACTGGCCGACGACCACGGTGTACGCGCCGAGTCCGCTCAGCCGCGGCACGATCGCCCGTGCCAGCGCCATGTGCGCGGTGGCGAGGCCGGTGAACGCGGCCCCCCAGTCGTCCTCGCGGATGCCGGTCAGGGGGCCGCCCTGCCACCATCCGCCGACCGGCACGACGACGTCGTCGATCCCGCCGAGCCGCTCGGTCATCTGTCGGCCGAGCTCGTCCGCTCCGATGAAGGAGGTGTAGTCGTGCGTCGGGAGGTGCAGCAACGGCGAGACCCCGAGATGGCCGAGTGCAGCGCGCAGCTCCGTGCCCCGCTCGTCCGAGCGAGTGGGAACGACGACATCGGCGCCGGCATCGAGGAACGCGCGGACGACACCTTCGCCGACGCCGCCGGTTCCGCCGGGGACCAGGACGCGCCGACCGGCGAGTGAAGCGGGGGATGGGGTGAATGGCATGAGAACTCCTTGGTCCGACCAATGTTGGTGGCACCAACGCTAACACCGATTCGTTGGCCGTACCAACTGATAGTCTCGGTGCATGTCGGTTGATCCTCGACCTCCTCACGCGCTCCGCACCCTCGTCAGCTGGCAGGCCGCACGGGTGGCGACGATCGGTACCCGCCTGACCGCTGCGCGCATGCCGCTCGAGGCGCGTTCGGACTTCGCGGTGCTGTCCGCGCTGCAGGAGTACGGCCCGCTGAGCCAGGCGGACATCGGCAGGGTGCTGGGTCTGGACCGCAACAACGTCAACGGCATCGTCGTCCGGCTCGACGCCGACAAGTCCGTGCTCCGGACCCCCGACCCGGCGGATCGACGGCGGAACATCGTCACGATCACGGCGAACGGCGGGGAACGACTCGCCGATCTCCGAACGCAGGCCGACGCCGTGCAGGACGAGCTCCTCGCAGCACTGTCCCCCGCCGATCGCGACGCTCTCGTCAGCCTCCTCGGCGATGTGCTGGCAGCCCATCCGGCGCAACCAGCGTGACGTCGTCCTGACGGTCCCGCGGGGGAGGCGCGGAGAGCGCCCTCGAGCCGGTCGCGCGCTCGTCGAATCCGGCAGCACGACCGCCGAGCCACCGATGGCCGGGAGCGTGTGCTCCCGGCCATCGGCGTTCGATGGTGCCCTGGACCTTACTGAGCGGTCCCGTTGGTGTAGGTGGTGACGGTCTGCGGCTGCCCCGTGTTCGCGCTCGTGGCGGCGGGCCCCTGGCCGTCGATCACGTGGTCGATCGTCCCGGCGTTGCTGTTCAGCGCGACGGTCGTGAGGTCGTGCATGACGACCCCGGGCGTGTTCGGCACCTCGAACGACTGCGTCGCGTGGAGCGTCGGGTCGACGTTGGTGTAGATGTAGCTGCCGAGGCCCCACGCTTCGTGCGTCCGGACGTCGTCCGCGACCTTGTACGCGGCGTACCCGTTCACCCCGTCGTGCTGCCACGCGGCCTGGTTCGGGGCGTCGTACGGGAGCTCGTTCTGGAAGAACACCGTCCGACCGCGCTCACCGTTCCAGATGACGTTGTCCTTCTGGTAGTGCTCGACGAACAGGCCGGTCGCGGTGACGTCATCCCCGTTCACGACGACGCCGGTGTCGGCCGTGTTCACGGTCCAGCCGACGGAGCCCGCCACGCCGTGGTCGGCGCGCCAGGCCCAGATGTCGTCGAGGATCGTGTCGTCGCTGTTCACCTCGAGGCTCGTCGTGGCCTTGCCGACGTGGGGGCCGCCCACGCGGAAGAACACGTCCTGCAGGGCAGTGGGGTCCGTGGCGCTCGCCACGTGCTTGCCGCCCTTGTCGTGGCCCGTGCCGACGCGGAGCAGCGCCGGGGAGTTCACGGCACCGGCATCGAACGTCAGGCCGGCGATGTCGACGCCCTGCACGTCGGCGACGGTCATCGGGACGGCGCCGTTCTGGGCGGTCAGCGTGGCCATGCCGAGCCCGAGGACGACCGTGTCCGCTCGCTTGACGGCGATGCTCTGTGCGACGTCGTAGACGCCGGGGGTGACGAGCAGGTCCTTGCCCTGGGCGAGTGCGGAGTTGATCTTCGCGATGGAGTCCGACGGGTGGGCGACGAAGAAGCTGCTCAGCGGCAGCGACTGCCCGGGCGTGTGCCCGGTGGCCCACGTCGTCCCCGCCGAGTTCGTTCGCGCGCTGGGCACGAACACCCGGTAGGCGCCGTTCGCGTCGACGTAGAGGTACGGCTTCTCGCGCGATGCCGGTGTCGTCGCCAGCGTCGTGTAGGGCTGCTGGGGGAACGACTGCGCCGGCGCGTTGACGTCGCCGGAGAACACCTGGTTCCACACGCCGTTCGACCAGCCGGCGCCGAGGTCCGAGTTGCGGACGTAGAACTGCTGCTGCGATCCGTTGAGCGCCCCGCCCTGCAGTTCGGAGTCGGCGACGAATCCACCGCTCGCGTAGTTCGGGTTCTCGCAGTACGGCATGAACGTCGTGTAGTCCTCGACGTGGACACGGCGCATCGGCGCCGCCTGGGACACCGCCCACATCTCGCTGCCCGTGTGGCACGCGTCCGCGGTCGGGACGACGTGGATCGTCAGGTTGGAGACCGATCGCCAGAACGTGTCGAGCGCGCCGCTGCCGTCGGTACCGGTCGCGGTCACGCCCCCGTTGATGGTGACCCCGGACGGGTCCTGCCCGAGACCGTCGACCTCGGTGTAGTAGCCCACGCGGATGTCGAGCGGGTTCGTGCTCGATCCGTACGTTCCGGGCTCGAACAGCAGCGCGTACCGCTGCGAGCCCATCTCGTTGGCGGACTGCTGGGCGTACACGGCGTCGACCTTCGCCTGGATGTCGGCCTGCGGCATGTCGGGGGAGAACACGACGACGTTCGGCCCGAACGCCGAGGACGGCGGGGTCGGTGCGGCGATCGCGGTCTGGGTGGTCGCGAGGACGCCGAGGGTGGCGGCCCCGACGGCGATCACGGCACCGACGAGGCGACGGCGTGACCGCCTCGTCCGGAGCGTGTGTGTCGGTGAGGAGGGCATCGTTGACCAGCTTCCGTTGCAGCGGCGGCATCGCCGTCCGCCCGCGGACAGCAGGGTCCTCGGGGCGGGCGCCATCGGCCGCCTGGGTGAAGAGTGTGAGCACTGTATCAACGCCCTGGTCGGTATGGACACCGGTCGGCTCCGAGGACCAACGCCGGAGTGGGCAGCGGCAGACGCAGCAGCCCGCCTGAGTGCCGTCCCCGGAGCCGGAGAACGATGGAGGCCCTGACCACGAAGGAGAACACGTATGAGCAAGGTCTGGTTCATCACCGGCGCGTCCCGGGGCTTCGGACGCGAGTGGGCGGAGGCCGCCCTGGAACGCGGCGACAGCGTCGCCGGGACCGCCCGCAACCCGGACGACGTCGTCGCACTCGCCGAGCAGTACCCGGACACGTTCCTCCCGATCCGTCTCGACGTCACCGACCGTGACGCCGACTTCGCGGCGGTGCAGCAGGCGGCCGAGCGCTTCGGGCGCCTCGACGTGGTCGTCAACAACGCCGGCTACGGACAGTTCGGGATGATCGAGGAGATCAGCGAGCGGGAGGCGCGCGCCCAGCTCGAGACGAACCTGTTCGGGGCCCTCTGGGTCACCCAGGCGGCGCTCCCGATCATGCGCGAGCAGCGGTCGGGCCGCATCATCCAGGTGTCGAGCATCGGCGGGATCAGCGCGTTCCCGATCACCGGCATCTACCACGCGTCGAAGTGGGCGCTCGAGGGGTTCAGCCAGTCGCTGTCCCAGGAGGTCGCCGGCTTCGGCATCACGGTCACCCTGATCGAGCCCGGCGGGTTCTCCACGGACTGGTCCGGCCCGTCGTCCTCGACGAGCGCTGAGATCGACGCCTACGCCGACGTCCGGGAGGCCCGCAACGCGAGCCGTGCCGCGGCCAGCGCGGGCGACCCGGCCGCCACCCGTGGGCCGATCCTCCGGATCGTCGACGCCGAGGAGCCGCCGCTGCGCGTCTTCTTCGGGTCGGCGCCGCTCGGGATCGCCGAGAAGGACTACGCGAGCCGACTCGAGACGTGGCGCGCATGGCAGCCGGTCGCCGAGGAGGCGCACGGCAGCTGAGCGCCGGTGCCCCGGCGCGGTCCTCCACGCCGCGCCGGGGCTGTGCAGGCTGACCGGTCACCGCGTTGTGCTCCTGATCAGGAGGCTCCCGACCTACCAGACGAGTCCGTCGAGATGGTTGTGACCGGACAGCAGGTGGGCGACGCGACCCCACGCCACATCGCGCACCTCGGGGTCGGGATGATGTGCGGCGATCGCGAGCTCCACGAACAGGTCGTGGACGTCCAACTGTTCGCGGAGGTGCTCGCGCTCGAACAGCTCCGGGTAGGCGCCGTGTAGCCAACCGGGGACCTCGGCGAGCGATGGCCCGTCGAGCCCTCGAGCGTCGGGCGTCGGTGGGAACTCGGACGGTCGAGCGCACCAGCGCAGGATCGTCCGACGACGCCGGGATCTTCGGACTCGAACCCCACTTCGGGTGCTGCACCGCCAACCTCCACCAGGGGTGGCCGAAGTTCGTGTCGCACCTGTGGCTGCGCGACGCGGACGGGCTGCGGGTCGTCGCCTACGCGCCGTCCGCGATCGCGACCGAGGTGGACGACGATGCGGTGTCGATCGTCGTGGACACCGAGTACCCGTTCGACGAGACCGTGAGGATCCGGGTCGCGACCTCGCGCACGACGCCGTTCGCCCTGCGGCTGCGCGTCCCGTCGTGGGCGCAGGGCGCCGAGTTGACGGTCGGCGGTGTCCGTGTGGCGATCGGATCGCCGGGGGCCGATGCGGGCCTCCCGGTCGTGGACGGGTACGTGACCCTGGAACGCGACTGGTCGGCGACGGGGGACGTCGTCCTCGTCCTGCCGATGCGGGCCCGGGTCGTCCGGCGCGAGCGTCAGGCCGCCGCGGTGCGGCTCGGGCCGCTGACGATGGTGTACTCGCCGGGAGAGCGGTGGGTGGAGCACGACGGGGCGCCCGGCATCGGCGAATGGGAGGTGCACGCGCGCGGGTCGTGGAACTGGGCGCTCGCCGAGGTCCGCGACGCTGCGGGATGGCGGGTGACCCGCGGTGCAGTCCCGGCTGCCCCCTGGTCGTTGGAGGACCGGCGGCGTGCGCCCGTCGTGCTGCACGCCCCGGGTGCGCGCGCGACCGAGTGGCGGATGGCCGGGGCACAGGCGGACACGGCGCCGTTCAGCCCGGTGCTCGACCACGGACCGGACGACGACCTCCGTCTCGTGCCGTACGGATCGGCTCGGCTGCGGGTCACCGAGTTCCCGGTCATCGGGAACTGGCGGGACATCGACGATCCGGACGAGCCGACGGAGCGGTGATCGGGGCTCGGAGGCGTGAGGGCTGCGCCTCCGAGCCGCCGACGCCGAGGGGTTCGAGGTCGTGGTCGATCTGCCGGCGGAGTTCGGCCGGCTGCCGTGCGCTCAGCCGGTCCCGCGCCGCGCCGCCTACCATCGCCCACGTCATGTCCGTGCCCGCCTGCTCCGTCGTCCGCCGCCGGGCACGCCCGTTCCTCGCCGCCGCGACCACGCTCGTCGTCGCGTCGGTCCTCAGCGCGTGCGTCGGTCCGTCCACGCCGGGAGGCCCGTCGCCGCGATCCTCCCGGCCCGCCTCCGCCTCCCCGTCGCGCCCCACAGGGACCCCGACTCCGACGCCGACCCCCGACCCGCTCGCCGGCCTGACGCTCGAGCAACGCGTCGGGCAGCTGTTCATGGTGGGCACCCCGGCGACCGCGGCGGGCGCCCAGGCGCTCGAGGCGGTGCGGACGCACCACGTCGGCAACGTGTTCCTCTCCGGCCGCTCGACGTCCGGCACGGCCGCGACCGCCGCCGCCGTCCGGCAGGTCACCGATCTGGTGTCTGACGACACCACCGCGGGACTGCCGATGTTGGTCGCCACGGACCAGGAGGGCGGGCAGGTACAGGTGCTCCGTGGCCCGGGGTTCTCGGACATCCCGGACGGTCTCGCCCAGGGCGCGATGCCGCCGGCCGCGCTGCACGACGACGCGGTGACGTGGGGGCGGCAGCTCGCGGCTGCGGGGGTGGACCTCGACCTCGGGCCGGTGGTGGACCTCCTGCCCTCGCCGGCGACCGCGGCGGCGAACCCGCCGATCGGGCGGTACCGCCGCGAACTCGGCTTCGACCCGGGCACGATCACGGGCGCGGCCGACGCGTTCCGCGGGGGTCTGCAGGCGGCCGGCGTACAGAGCGTCGTGAAGCACTTCCCGGGACTCGGGAACGTGACGGGCAACACGGACTACACGAGTGGTGTCACCGACAGCGTGACGACCGCCGACAGCCCGTCCGTGCAGGTGTTCCGCGACGAGGTGCACGACGGTGCCCGGTTCGTCATGACCTCGACCGCGTACTACTCACGCATTGATCCCTCGATGCCGGCCGCGTTCTCGCCGACGGTGGTCCAGGGCCTGCTGCGCGGCCAGCTCGGGTTCGACGGCGTCGTGGTCACCGATGACCTCTCGACCGCCGCGCAGGTGCAGCAGTGGACCCCGGCGCAACGCGCGGTCCTGGCGATCCAGGCGGGATCGGACATCGTGCTCGCCTCCGCCGACCCGAGCGTGGTCGACCCGATGGTCGACGCGGTCGTCGCGAAGGCCCGGACCGACGCGTCCTTCCGGCAGCAGGTCGACGCGGCCGCGCGGCGCGTCATCCAGGCCAAGCAGCAGTCGCTCGGCTGACGTCGCGTGCGCTCGCGGCGCGTGATCGTGCGGTCGGCGGGCCAGTCGGGCCTGCGATCTGGTTGCATGAGACGCTTCCTCGACGGCCGGAACCGGAGATCCATGTCCCTCCCTGAACACCACGTGCGACGACCGTGGACCCCGGCGGTGGTCGGCCTGGCCGTCGCCGTCCTCCTGATGGCCGCGGCAGTGTTGATCCCGAGACTGACCGGCTGGCGCGTGCACGTCATCGCGTTCCCTCCCCTGCACGCGCACTGGGACCCGCGGGTCGGGCCGGGGACACTGCCGGCGGTGGCGCTGGCGGTGCTCGGGGTGGTGTTCGCACACCGGGTGGCCGCTCGGGCGCGCTGGGCGGTGCTCGTGCCCGGCGCGTATGCGGTCACGCTGGCGTGGTTCGCGGCGCTCGCACTGGTCGACGGCTCCCACGGCATCGGTCATGTCCTCGACACCCCGTACGAGTACATGGACACGGCGCGGGCCGTGGCTGGGCATCCGTTCGCCCAGACCCTCCACGGGTTCATCCCACGCATCGTGGGCGGCCCGGGCAAGTGGCCGGTCCACATCGCCGGGCACCCGCCCGGGGCGTTGCTCTTCTACGTGGTCCTCGTCCGGCTCGGGTTCACGACCGGCCTGGCGGCGGGCTGGATGACCTTGCTCGTCGCGGCGACGACGCCGGTCGCGGTGCTGCTCACCCTGCGTACCCTCGGCGCCGATTCCGCCGCCCGCCGTGCCGCCCCGTTCCTCGTCCTCGGTCCCGCAGCGGTCTGGTCGGCCGTCTCCGCCGACGCGGTGTTCGCTGCGTGCGGTGCCTGGGCGGCCTGTCTGTTGGCGCGCTCGGCGACGAGCCGGCGCGGCGGGGCCGCCGCCGCGTGGGGTGTCGCAGCGGGACTGCTGTTCGGGTACAGCGTCATGCTCTCCTACGGGCTGCCCTTGCTCGGCGTCCTGGCGGTGGGGGTGCTCGTCGCGGCACGTTCGTGGCGACCACTCGTGTGGGGGCTGCTCGGTGCCGTCGCGGTCGTCGGGGCGTTCGCGCTGTGGGGGTTCGCCTGGTGGGAGGCGTACCCGGTCCTCCGCGAGCGGTACTACAACGGCGTGGCACACAAGCGTCCGTTCGGGTACTGGGTCTGGGGTGACCTCGCCGCGTTCGCCTTCAGCGCCGGACCGGTGATCGGGCCTGCCGTCGCACAGACGCTCGTGCGCGCGCGCGCGGTGCTGCGCGGTCACGGCTGGATCGGTGTGTACCGGCGGCTCCCTCGGGCGGCCGTCGTCCCGGTGGTCCTGGCGCTCGCCGGCGCCGGCATGGTGTTCCTCGCCGACGTGTCGGGGATGAGCAAGGCCGAGGTGGAGCGCATCTGGCTGCCCTTCGTGCCGTGGGTGCTCGTCGGGACGGCGTTGCTCTCACCCCGCTGGCGATGGGCTGGCCTGGTCGTCCAGGTCCTGACCGCCCTCCTCGTGCAGCACACGCTCGACACGGGATGGTGAGACGGCGCTCGAGACCACGCGAAGCGGCCTGCGAGGGGTAGCATCGACCTGTCCGCGGCGTTCCCCCCAACTCCGCGGATCCGCCCCGGCGGGCTTCCCCCGAGTCCGCCGGGGCATTTCCACGTCCCGGCCGGGTCGACCTCCGGCCCCGGTCAGTACTCGACCGCGTGGAACCCGCCGTCGGCGTGGACGATCGACCCGGTCGTGGCCGGCAGCCAGTCGGAGAGCAGCGCGACGACCGTCCTGGCCACGGGGGTCGCGTCGGTGCGGTCCCAGGCGAGCGGCGCACGGTCCTCCCAGAGCCCGTTCACCTGGTCGATGCCCTCGATCGCCCGCATGGTGAACGAGTCGACGGGCCCGGCGGCGACGAGGTTGGTGCGGATGCCGCGCGGACCGAGGTGCAGCGCGAGGTACCGGTTCACGGACTCGTACGCCGCCTTGGCGACGCCGGCCCAGCCGTAGACGGGCCAGGCACGGGAGGCGTCGAGCGTGCACCCGACGACGCTCGCGCCCGCGCCGAGCAGCGGGTCCGCGCCGCGGACGAGCGATTGCAGCGAGTACGCGGAGACCCGGAACGAGTGGGCGACGTCGTCCCACTCGGCATCGCTGAACCCGTCGCCGACCACGGACGGCAGGCTCGCCGAGATGCAGTGCACGACGCCGTCGAGTCGGTCGGTGTGCTCGCGGAGTCGGTCGGCCAGGAGGCCCACGTCGGCCGGTTCCTCGGCGTCGAACTCCACGACGGGCGCGGTCGTCGGCAGCCGTCGTGCGACGGCCTCGGTGATGCGACGGCGCCGCCCGAACCCGCTGAGGATCACGGTGGCGCCCTGCTCCTGCGCGATCGCGGCGCTGCGGAACGCGATCGAGGACTCGGTGAACACGCCCGAGACGAGCACGGTCTTGCCGGCGAGGAGGCTCACGAGCGTGCCTCGAACGACAGCAGCAGGTACCGGCTCGCCGCCGCGGTGCGGTCCACCCGCGCCGCGCGGACGCGGAACCGGGCGGGGGAGGCGTCGTCGCGGACGAGTCGCACGTCGTGCGTGGCCGCGTCGTGGTCGACGCTCCGACGCGCGGCGGCGACGAACTCCTCGAAGGCGGGACGGTCCTCCGCGAGCGCGAGCGAGGCGATGTCGCCCTCGAACGGCTCGTGGAGCCCGAGCCGCCCCCAGCTCGGCGACGTCATGAACGTCGACGACTGGAGGCAGTCGACGGCGGCGTACGCGACGTCACCCGCGAGCGCGAAGTAGGCGCGGGCGAACTCCGCCGCGTCGACGATGTCGAGACCGGTCGTGCGGTACGTGCTCGGCTTCGGGACCTCCCGCGTGAACCCGTAGGCGTAGAACACGCCCGGCCGGTCGGGCAGGACGGTCGACGTGCCGACGAGAGCCAACTGCTTGCGGCCGGGGTTCGGCGTGTCCGGGCGGGTGACGGCACCGAAGGTGAGGAGCTGGTGCACCCCGTTCGCGGCCGCGAGCCCGGCGTCCACCGTCGTCTTCACGCGAGCACGCTCCTCGTACGGCAGGAGTCGCGTCAACCAGTCGCCGACCGGACCCCGGCTCGACTGGACCTCGTCCGGCGTGAACTCGTGCAACCGGTACAGGTCGGCGTCCCACTGGGACGACGTCGACCCGACGTTGTTGCCGGACGTGTCCACCGTCCACTGCCAGGCACCGATGAGCGGCGGCTCCGGCACGGGGTCGGCGGCCGGGACGAACACGCCGTACGCACCCGTCACGTGCGACCGGTCCGGCGTGATCACGGGCCGGGCGTCGACCTGGTACGCATCGCCCCCCAGATGCACGATGCGTCGCAGGGCCGCGCCCGACCCGATCACCTCGGACAGTGCGGGGAGCAGCACCTCGCGCGCGCGGCGGTCCAGGTTCCGCCGAGGGCTGACCCCGGCGTGCTCCTGGTCACCGACCGCGAGCAGGGTCGTGACGGCACCGAAGTGATCGACGACGACCCACCGGCCGACGGGATCGACCTCGGTGTTCGCCATCCTGTGCCTCCGCGCTCGGGATCCCGGGGCGGGCACGGCAGGGCCGGACCGAGCGCGTCCGCGCCCCAGAACGTCCAGCCTGAGCCGCTGTCCAGCGGCCATGCTCACGAGGCATCCGCCCCGCACGAACAGGACCGTAGCAGATAATCGACCCGTGCAGACCGACGTCGAACCGCTGTCCGTGATCGTGTTCGGGGCATCGCGGGGCATCGGCGCCGCGACGGCCACGGCGTTCCTCGAGGCCGGCCATCGCGTCGTCGGCACGCACCGTGGTTCGGGCGTCCCGTCCGGTGTCGTCGGGGTCGAGGCCGACATGCGCGACGAGGGATCCGTGGCGGACGCGGTGCGCACGGCGGTGGAGCACGGACGGCTCGACGTCGCGGTGGTCAACGCCGCCGTCGCACCGCAGGAGCTCCTGGTGCGGATGACCGCGGCGTCGATCCGCGAGGTGCTCGAGGTGAACCTGGTCGGGGCGATGCTCGCGACGAAGCACGTGGCGAAGGCGATGAACCGGCAGCGGTCGGGCTCGATCGTGCTCGTGTCGTCCGAGAGCGCGCGCGTCGGCATCCCGGGCAGCAGCCACTACACGGCGTCGAAGGCCGCGCTCGAGGGTTTCATGCGGTCGGTCATGTGGGAGTACGGCCCGCGCGGCATCCGGATCAACGCCGTCGCACCGGGCCCGACCGAGACCGACATGCTCGCCCCGATGACGGACGAGCACCGTCGAGCCCTCCTCGAGCGGATCCCGCTCGGGCGGGTGGGGCGTCCCGACGAGATCGCGGACGTCATCCGGTGGGTGGCGCAGAGCACGTTCCTCAACGGAGCGGTCGTGCCCGTGACCGGCGGCGAGGGCTTCGGGGTCTGACCCCGCACCCGACCACCGGGTGCGTCAGTCCGCCTGCTGGTGGGAAGCGCGATCCGGGTGGTCGTGCGAGGTCTGTCGCCGACCCTGCATCAGCTCCTTCGTCCGGAGCAGCCGGAGTGCCGTGACCAACACCAGGCCGCCGAGCAGGTTGAACAGCAGCGTGTACCCGAACCACCCCAGCCACTGTCCGTACGTGATGTCGACACCGCTCTGGATCGCGCCGAACACCAGCAGCGAGTCGAGGATCGAGTGGAACAGCTGGAGGCCCGCGAGCAGGAACCCGCCGGCCACGGCGGCGACGAGCTTGGCCGGATCGGAGTCCGTGCCCTGCTGCATCCGGGTCATCAGGGTGATGGTGCTGCCGCCGAGCACGGCCAGCACGACGCTCTGCAGGTCGAACGGGGCGTCGATGTAGTGGTGCGCGGCCTCGCTGAGCGTGGGGTGCCACTGGGGGAACGCCTGGACGACGAGCCACATGAACACCCACCCGCCGACGAGGTTCGCGACGAGGGTGCCACCCCACAGCTTGAGGAGTTGCAGCAGGCTCCCCTCGCGCGCGACGACGGCCGCGACGGGCATGAGGAAGTTCTCGGTGAACAGCTCGCTGTGCGCGAGGTGCAGGGCGATGAACCCGATGCCGAACGCGAGTCCCGCGAGCAGGTGGCTCCCGGTCTCGGTGAGGACCGCGAGGTAGGCCATCACGCCGAGGCCGACCTCGAGACCACCGAAGAACCCGGTGATGAGCACCGCCCGCACGGTCCGCTGCAGCCGTTCCGCGCCCTCCTCGATCGTCGCCTCGAAGGACTCGAGGAGTTCGTCCTCGACGGGCGCGTCGGTGGAGCCGAGTTCGCGGCGTCGATCGTCGGTCATGCTCCGGAGGGTAGGCGGCCTCCCTGGTCGGACGGGACGGACCCCGGCGGCCACCGCTGAGCGGCCCGCTTGACACCGGATTTTGAGCGCTATAAATTGGCGCGCACGCCGCAATCAAGGGAGATGTCGCGTGTCCCGTCCTGTCTCAGTGAGCCGCCGGTCCTTCCTCGTCGGCTCCACCGCACTCGCTGCGCTCGGTCTCGCCGGCTGTGCCGCGCCCGGTGCCGGCGGCGGCACCACGCACCTCCGGTTCTACGAGCAGAAGCAAGAGGTCATCGCCTACTTCGACACGCTGCTCCGCCAGTTCGAGCGGGAGCGGCCGGGCATCTCGGTGGTGCACGACTCCACCAACGTGATCGCCCCGCAGTTCGTGCGCGGTGCCCCGGCGGACGTCGGCTGTTTCAACGACAACCTCGAGCTCGCCCGGTACATCAAGCGCGGCGTGCTCAGCGACATGTCCGACCTGCCCTCGGCCCGGACCGTCCGCACCGACATCCGCTCCCTGACGGACCAGTACGCGACGTACCCGGGCCGGACGAGCGTGCTGCCCTACTCCCTCGCGGCGGCCGGCGTCATCTACAACAAGAAGATCTTCGCCGACCACCACCTGCCGGTGCCCGAGACGTGGTCGCAGTTCGTCGACGTCTGCAAGGAGCTCAAGAAAGCCGGGATCACCCCGATCTACGCGACCGACAAGGACACGTGGACCCTGTGGCAGGGCCTGTTCGACTACTCGGTCGGCAGCCTCGTCGACACGGGGCGGTTCTTCCGGCGGATGAAGGAACTCGGCACGGACGTCGGACCCGACTCCGAGGTCTCGTTCGAGAAGACCCTGGCGGTCCCGATGGAACGCGCCAAGACGATCTCGACGTTCTTCAACCCCGACCACGCCGTCCGCTCGTACGCCGACGGCAACCTGGCGTTCGGCAAGGGCCAGGTGGCGATGTACCTGCAGGGGCCGTGGGCCCTCGGGCAGATCGCGCTCGTCGACAAGCGCCTGTCGGTCGGGACGTTCCCGCTGCCCGTCTCCGAGGACCCGGCGGATCGCAAGGCCCGGGTGAACATCGACCTCGGCCTCTACATCCCGACCGCGACGGCACACCGCGAGGAAGCTCGCGAACTCGTCGAGTTCCTCATGCGTCCGTCGGTCATCGACGCCTACAACCAGGACAACCTGGCGTACTCGACACGGAAGGGCGCGCCCGCGCAGCAGGACGAGCGGGTGGCGGGCCTCCAGCCGTTCGTCGACCGGGCGGCGTTCTACCAGGGCGCGGGGACGTTCATGCCGAACTCGATCCCGCTCGGCAACTACCTGCAGTCCGCCACGCGGAGCGGGAACTTCGACGGCATGCTCCGCCAGCTCGACGCGGACTGGCGGCGCCTCGCCGGACGGGACGCACTCGTATGACCCCCATGACGATGTCCGACCTCGACGAGGAGCGATCGTGACCCTGCAAGCACCCCTGTCGGACCGAACCGCCGATGAACTGCCGCCGAGACCGTCGACCCGGCCCGCTCGGCGGCGGCGCGTCGACCCGATCTACGCCCTGTTCCTGTTCCCGGCGCTCGCGCTGTTCACCGCGTTCGTCGTGGTGCCCGCCGTGATCGGCATCTTCTACAGCTTCACGAACTACGTCGGGTACGGCCGGTGGTCCTTCCTGGGGCTGCGGAACTACACGACGCTGTTCACGGATCCGAACATCATCGCCTCGTACGGCTTCACGCTCGGGTTCGCGGCGGTCACGGTCGTCGTCGCGCAGGTGATCGCCCTGGCGCTGGCCGTGGCGCTGTCGCGGCGGATCCGGTTCGCGGCGCCGCTGCGGAGCGTGTTCGTCATCCCGATGGTGATCTCCGGGATCGTCGTCGCGTACGTGTTCAACTACCTGTTCTCGAACTCGCTGCCGGCCCTCGCCACCGCGGTCGGGTTCCACCCGCTCGAGCAGAGCATCCTCGGCAACCCGGACCTCGCGTGGCTCGCCATCGTGATCGTGTCCGCCTGGCAGACGATCCCCGGAGCCCTGCTCGTGTACACCGCCGGCCTCACGGCGATCTCGGACGACCTGTACGAGGCGAGCGCGCTCGACGGCGCCAGCTCCTGGAAGCAGTTCCGCTCCATCACGCTGCCGCTCATCGCCGGGTTCATCGTCATCAACACGGTGCTCGGCGTGAAGGGCTACCTCGGCGCCTACGACGTCATCGTCGGCCTGACGAACGGTGGCCCGGGCACCGCCACGAGCAGCGTCGCCATGACGATCTTCGGCGGCTTCACGGGCGGCGACTACGCGTACCAGATGGCCAACGCCACGGTGTTCTTCATCGTCACCGTCGTGATCTCCGTCGCCCAGCTCCTCGTCACCCGCGGAAGGACCATCCGACTGTGACCTCTGTCGACCTCCACCACGACCAAGTGGCCGGCTCCAGCGCCGGCCGCCCCACCACCACGCGTCGGCGTCGTCGGCTCGGTCGCACGAACTGGCCGCTGACCGTCCTGCTCATCCTGGCGTCGCTGACGGTGCTCGCCCCGCTGTGGGTCACGCTGTCGATGGCGTTCAAGACGAGTGCCCAGTCGGTGGACGGGAACGCGTTCTCGTTCCCGGCGCCGTTCAACCCCGCGAGCTTCGTGCAGGCGTGGCGGCTCACGCACTTCCCGGTGTCGTTCGGCCTGTCGCTCGGCGTCGCCGCGATCACGGTCGTCCTGACGCTGTTCCTCAGCTCGCTCGCCGCGTTCGCGATCGCCCGCAACTGGGACAAGCGGATCTACCGCTGGTCGCTGTACTACCTGCTCGCCGCGCTGTTCCTGCCGTTCCCGGTGGTCGCCCTGCCGCAGATCCAGCTCACGGCGTTGACCGGCCTCGACAACCCCGTCGGCGTCGGCATCCTGCACGCGATGTTCCAACTGTCGTTCAGCGTGCTGCTCTACTCGGCGTACCTCCGCTCGCTGCCGATCGAGCTCGAGGAGAGCGCCCGCATCGACGGCGCGACGACGTGGCAGATCTTCTGGCGCATCGTGCTGCCGCTGCTCGGTCCGATGAACGCCACGGTCGGCATCTTCGCGTTCCTGGCGTCGTGGAACGACTTCATGATGCCGTCGCTCATCACCGCGGACCCGAGCCTGCAGACCCTGCCGGTCGTGCAGAACATCTTCCAGAGCCAGTTCGGCACGAACTACAACGTCGCGTTCGCGTCGTACCTCATGGCCATGGCGCCGACGATCGTCGTGTACCTGTTCGCCCAGCGCTGGGTGATCAGCGGCGTGACGCAGGGCGCCGTCAAGCACTGACCGACGCGCGCCGTCGAGCACCGACCGGCGGGTTCCGCCCGGGAGGCCCACCCCACCGCACACGGGTACCGTCACGCCCGACCACCCCACCGACCTGGAGGACCATGTCCGACTCCGTCACGCAGCCCACGTCCGACGCCGCGCCGACCGCGCTGCCCGTCATCCGGCCGCTGCCCGGTGCCGCGCCGCGGGCGCGCGACGACCAGCAGGTCCACGGCGACGGCTGGCGCATCACGGTGCTCACCGACGGGCTGTTCCGCGTCGAACGGTCGACTGACGGCGGGTTCGAGGACCGGGCCTCCACGTTCGCGATCCGCCGCGACCTGCCGGCGGTGCCGTTCGACGTCGAGCGGTCCGGCCGGGGCGTCGTCGTGACGACGGCTCGGGCACGGCTGCGGTACGACGGCGGCCCGTTCTCGGCGAGCGGGCTGCTCGTCGAGATGATCGGCGCGGACACCGGCCGGTGGCGGTACGGCGAGCCGACGCGGGACCTCGGCGGGACGGCGCGGACGCTGGACGACGTCGACGGCCGGACGGACCTCGAACCGGGCGTGGTCGCGCCCGACGGCATCGCGGTGGTCGACGACGCCGCCTCGTTCCTGTTCGAGGACGACGGCTGGGTGGGCGTGCGCGGCGCGGACCGCGAGGACCTCTACGTGTTCGCGTACGGCCGCGACTACCCGGCCGCCGTCTCGGCGCTGTACGCGGTCTCGGGGCCGCCGACGCGCCTCCCGCGATGGGCACTCGGCAACTGGTGGAGCCGGTACCACCCGTACACGGCCGACAGCTATCTGGCGCTCATGGACCGGTTCGACGACGAGGGCGTCCCGTTCTCCGTCGCCGTGATCGACATGGACTGGCACCGCGTCGACTCCGTGCCGTCGCGGTTCGGGAACGGGTGGACCGGCTACTCGTGGGAGCGCTCGCTGTTCCCCGACCCGGAGGCGTTCCTCACCGCCCTGCACGAGCGCGGCATGCGGACGACCCTGAACCTGCACCCCGCCGACGGTGTCCGGGCGTTCGAGGACGCCTACCCGACGATGGCGCGGGCGCTCGGTGTCGACCCGGAGACGGAGCGCCCGCTGCCCTTCGCGCCGACGGACCGCGCGTTCCTCGAGTCGTACTTCCGCGACCTGCACGACCCGCTCGAGGACCAGGGCGTCGACTTCTGGTGGATCGACTGGCAGCAGGGGCGCACCTCCGACCTGCCGGGGGTCGACCCGCTCTGGGTGCTCAACCACTTCCACCACCTCGACGCCGCCCGGAACGGCGGCCCGGGGATGACCTTCTCGCGGTACGCGGGGCCCGGCAGCCACCGGTACGCCGTCGGGTTCTCGGGCGACGCGGTCGTGTCGTGGGCGTCGCTGGCGTTCCAGCCCGAGTTCACGGCGACCGCCGCCAACATCGGCTACGCGTGGTGGAGCCACGACATCGGCGGGCACACCCGCGGCGTGCGCGACGACGAGCTGGCGACGCGCTGGGTGCAGTTCGGGGTGTTCTCGCCGATCATGCGGCTGCACTCCGCGAACAACCCGTTCATCCGCAAGGAGCCGTGGTCGTTCCCGCCGGAGCACCGCGCCGCGATGGACGACGCCCTCCGGTTCCGCCACCGGATGGTGCCCTACCTGCACGCGATGAACCACGCGGCGGCGGCCGGCACCCCGCTCGTCCGGCCGATGTACCACCTCGAGCCGCGCCGGAGCGAGGCTTACCGCGTCCCGAACGAGTACGCGTTCGGCTCCGAGCTGCTCGTCGCGCCGATCACCGAGCCGCGCGATCCCGCCTCGCTGCTCGGGAGCGTCCGAGCCTGGCTGCCTGCCGGGACCTGGACCGACGTGTTCACCGGGACGGTCTACCGCGGCGACCGGAGCCTCGCGTTCCACCGGCCGACCGCGTCGATCCCCGTGCTCCTGCGGGCCGGCGGGATCCTGCCGCTCGACGCGGGTCCCGACCTCGACGCGACCCGGAACCCGAGCGAGCTCGAGGTGCTCGTCGCGCCGGGGGCCTCCGGGACGTTCGTGCTGGCGGAGGACGCCGAGGACGACGACGCGGGCGCTGCCGCCGCCGGTCCGGCCGTCCGGACCGAGCTCGCCTGGGACCTCCCGACCCGCACGTTCCGCATCGGGCCCGCGGAGGGCCGGGGCGACCTGGTCCCGCCCGTCCGGGCGTGGACGCTCACCGTCCTCGCCGCCCTGCCGGACGGCCCGGTCACCGTCGACGGCGACGAGGTCGCCGTCACCGGGGTGGACGGGCGCTGGAGCGTGATCGCGACCGTCCCGTCCGACGTCGGCGCCGTCGTCCGCATCGCGGGGGAGGTCCGGGTCGGCCCCGACCGACGTGCCGCGGCCCGCACCGTGCTCGCCGACGCGCAGATGGGCAACCCCGAGAAGCTCGAGGCGTGGGAGATCGTCGCCGCTGACCGGCCCGTCGTGGACCGGCTCGCGGAGCTCGATGCCGTGGCGCTGCCGCAGGCGGTCCGGGCCGCGCTCACCGAGTTGCTCGGGGCGGTGGTCGGGGAGGTTCCGCCGGGCGATGTGTCCTGAGCGAGCTCCGTTGTTCTGGAGGCCGGCCGGCTTGCGGGTACCGCTGACTTCACTGCGAGAGGTCGCGGAGTCCCTACGTGAGACCGCCTGCGCCCCGGTCGGCGCGGGGAGTCCGAGCCGGCGGGCGGCCCAGCGGGAAGTTCGCTGGACGACCGGCTTGCGGGACGAAGCAGCACCAGTCGTAGCCTGAGCACCCCTGGGCTGGTAGCGGGGTGGATGTGTCGCGTAGACTTACGTCAGACAAAACTCTATTGTCGCGGAGGGACGATGGTCGTCGAGGTGCATCCCCGGGTGGCCCGTCGGCATCCTGAAGTGACGGATGACGAGGTCCGGGAGGCGTTCGAGAACTCCCTCCGGTTCGCGCCGCGGATGGCCACCGACCCGATGCAATGGGTCGGTGTCGGAGTCACTCATGCAGGCAGGCTCCTTGAGTACCTGGCCGTGAAGCCAGATGATCCTGAGGACTGGCTGATCTTCCACAGCATGGACGCGACGACGAAGGTGAAGCAAGAGGTCGGACTCGAAAGGAGAAGGCGATGAAGACGTACAAGACAAAGGGCACCACGTTCACGGACGCGGACCTCGACCGCTGGGCCGACGAAGCCGACGCGGGGTTCCCCAACGCGCAGTTCGGTCCGTCGCATGCCGGGAGCCCGGCGCGACCCGGACGACCAAAGACGCTCGGTGACGACGTCACCCGCATCACCGTTCGCGTGAACAGCCGAGAGCGGAGCATCTTGAAAGCGAAGGCGGATGCTCGGCATCTCAGCACTTCCGCGCTGCTTCGCGAGATGATCAACAACCTCTGAGATTGAACGAGAACGCCGCGCCTCGTGCGTGATGCATAAGGCGGTGCGTTCTGCGTTTGCGGCAAGGGAAGGACTCAAACCAGCTGCACTCTCCTTCCCGGCCCCAAAGGTGGACGCGCCTGCCGGCGATGGCAGCGGGCGTCGACCGCAATACTCGGGTGACGCGCTTGAGTGCGGCAGGCTGGCGCGTACAGGCCCGCGTTACTGATCCCGGCCCGAAGACGGCTTCCCGTGCACAAGTCGCGTGCAAGCTGCCCCTGGCAGAGCGAGCCTCTGTTCCGTGGCTGCGCGTTGCCTTTCCTCGCTCACCGCTTAGATCACCTTGAACGGCCCGGCGGTGTGATCGACGAGGTTGGGCTTGTGTCTCACGGGTGCTTTCGCCGATGGGAGACGCCCAATCAAGTCGGCTCTGCTGTCGTATTCGCCGTTGAGCTTCACCCAATTGAAACCGTCGATGTCGCTGAGGGAGCGGGTCGGTTCTGACTGAATGAAGATGGTCCGGTCCGGTGCTATGCCGAACGCCATGCCGGCCTCGAGGATGACGTTCTGACGCGCCTGGCCCTGAGGCTTCTTATCGGGGTCGTGATCTGAATTGGCATAGGCGTCCTTGACCCTGCCGAGGTCATCCGGAGAGAAGATGACGACGATCGCGGCGGCGTTCGTGATCCCGGCGAGGACGATGTCATACGTCGTGGGTTGAGGCTTTCCCGTTGCGCGGACGGCGTCCGACCAGGTCATCATTTCCAGGCCACAGAACGTGAGGAATTGGTCGACGACCTTCACTGGGCGATCGTCTCGACCATGGACGACAAACACGGAGCGATTCCCCGGCGCCGGTGTGGGGGAAGACGTGACGGTAGGGCTCGGGGAAGGGGCGGCCTGAGCCATCGGTGCTCCTGAAGATTTGTAGCCGTCGTCGGTCAACACGATCCCGCGGGGTATGAGCACTTTCTGTTCCAGCACCTTGTAGTCCTCGTCCTCGAGTAGCCGATCCGAATGTGTCGGAGTGACGAAGAGGTAATCCAGCATGTCGAGGACGAGCTGGTCAGTGTCCGGTTGATCGAAGATGTGCCTGATGATCGCCGTAGCGCGCTGGTCTTTGTTCGAGGCGCCCTGAGCCACGCTGCTGAAGCCCAAGCCCGCTTCGTAGATGTCGAGGCCTCCGTGGCTCTGAAACTTGGACAGAACGACCGCCAGATGACGTCGATCGATCGTCTTGAACACTTGCGAAGGCATAGGAGCACCTTACGGTTCGCCAGGACATACCGCCGACGGCGGCGCCGTGGAGTGGTGGCGGAGGCTGCTGCTGCACACGGTCGCTAATGGGCTGGCGGCATCGTTGCCGCTTTCTTGTGACGATCGACTGCTCAGACGCCGTCAGTCAGCTGTCGAGGGCGAGGATCCAAATGACGAGTAGTAGGGCCGCGACGACGACCAATCCGATCCCGGACCAGAACCAAGGAGCGCTAGGACCACGCTCCGCTCTGGCCCGACCGAACCCCTGCTCTCGGACGGCCAGCACGACGGCACGACCGATCAGTCCGAACCCAGCCAGCGCGATGATCATGAGTCCCGACCACGTCCACCACGAAAAATCCACACCATCAGGATGCCGGAGTCTTCGAGCATCAGCCGAATGTGTACACGCCGCTCCGGGCGTTCGTCGATGCCGACATCACCAAGTCCGAGGCCAAACACCGAATCGGGCCGTTCAGGCGGAGCGATGAGGTGCCGGCAGCCGTCGACGTGTTCACGGGACGGGCGGGGCGACGCTCGTCCGGGTGAGGTCGTGGATGAGGAGGCTGGCGGCCGCAGGCGCGCGGCTGGCCAACCCGTCAGGCGTCAGGCGCCGGAGCGCTCTCGCGCACGAGGATGCGGTGCCCCACCGTGTGGTGTGCCCCGCCCTGGTGCGCGCCGTCGAGTTCCCGGAGCACGAGGTCGAGCGCGCGCTCCGCGAGCCCGTGCGTGTCGGGGGCGACCGAGGTCAGGCTCGGGTCGGTGCTCGCGCCGAGCTCGATGGCGTCCCACCCGATGACGGCGACGTCGTCGGGGACGGCGATCCCGTGGCGGCGGAGCGAGCGGAGGGCGCCGATCGCGGCGAGGTCGTCGCGGCAGAGCAGTGCGTCCATCCGCAGGCCGGCGTCGAGCGCCGCGTCGAGGGCCTCCTCGGCGCCCCGCGCGTCGCCGACGTCGCGGGGGACCAGGAGCGTCGGGTCGTCCGGCAGGCCTGCCCCGGCCAGTGCGCGCCGGTACCCCTCGAGTCGGAGGGTCGAGGTCCGCGAGGCCTCGCCGACCTCGTGCCCGAGGAACGCGATGCGCCGTCGACCGAGGCCGAGCAGGTGGGCGACGGCGTCCTCGGCGGCGGCGACGTTGTCGATCGCGACCTGGTCCGAGGTGGTGGGTTGCGGGTCCTCGCCGAGGAACACGACCGGCATGCCGCGCCGCATCGCGTCGAGCTCGCCGGCGCTGAGCATCTGGGGGTGCATGACGAGGGCGTCGATCGTGCCGGCCTCACGGTCGGCGAGGACCGCGCGTTCGCCCTCGGCCGTGCCGCCCGTCTCGATGAGCAGCAGCCGGTAGCCGTGCGACTCGGCGACGCGAGCGAACACGTGGGCCAGTTCGGCGAAGTACGGGCGGCGGAGGTCGGGGAACGCGAGACCGAGCATCCGGGATCGTCCGGTGGCCAGGCTCCGGGCGAGTCCGTTCGGTCGGTAGCCGAGTTCGTCGATGGCCGCCTGCACCCGCGCGCGCATCCGCGGACTGACGTGCTGGTACCCGCGCACGACGTTCGAGACCGTCCCGATCGAGATGCCGGCCCGGTCCGCCACGTCCTGCAGGGTGACGCGATCCATGGGGGAAGGGTATCGCCACGCGCGTTTGAAGCGGTATAAATTCGACTCGTGCACATCGATGACGCTGTCCCGACGACGCCCGCTTCCTCGTCCCCGGCCGTTCCGCCGGTCGCCGCGCCGACCCTCCCGGTCGCGAGTCGGCAGGACGGCACCCATCCGCGACCGCAGCTCATCCGCGGGCGATGGGCCTCCCTCGACGGCACCTGGTCGTTCCGCCACGACGACGCTGACGCAGGCCTGATCGCGGGCTGGACCGCGGGCCTCCCGGACGCCGGTGTGATCACCGTGCCGTTCCCGCCGGAGTCGGTCGCGTCGGGCGTGGACGAGCCGGGGTTCCACCCGGTGGTCTGGTACGCGCGGAGCATCTCCGCGGAGGATCTCGAGCGTGCCGGGCGTTCGGCCGAAGCGTCGCGGGTGCTGCTGCACTTCGGCGCGGTGGACTACCGCGCGAGCGTCTGGATCGACGGCGCACTCGTCGGGATGCACGAGGGTGGGCACACGCCGTTCACGATCGACGTCACCGCGTCCGTGGACGACGGCCGGACCCACACCCTGGTCGTCCGTGCCGAGGACGACCCCCACGACGTCACGCAGCCCCGCGGCAAGCAGGACTGGCACGAAGAGCCGCACGCGATCTGGTACCGGCGCACCACCGGGATCTGGCAGACCGTGTGGCTCGAGGCCGTACCGCCCGTGTCTGTCCAGGCGCTGCGGTGGGTGCCCGCGGGTGCGACCGCCGTCGCGCTCGGCGTCCGCCTGCGCGGCGCGGCACGGGCCGGCGCACGGGTGCGCGTGGCACTCCGCTGGGAGGACCGTGGCGAGGACCTCGGGACGACCGAGGTCACGGTGCCCACCGCCACCGACACGGTCGACCTCGTCCTGCCGATCGCCCGGCAGGTGAACGGGCAGGCCGAGGACGAGATCCGCTGGAGCCCGGAACACCCCAGGCTCCTCGACGCGACGGTCACCCTGCTCGACCCCGCCGGCGCGGTGCTCGACGCGGTGTCCTCGTACCTCGGGCTCCGGACCGTCGCGGTCGACCGGGGGGCGTTCCTGCTCAACGACCGGCCCTACGACGTCCGGAGCGTGCTCAACCAGGGCTACTGGCCGGACTCGAACCTCACCGCGCCCTCGCCGGAGGCCTTGCGGCGCGAGGTCGAGC
Organism: Curtobacterium sp. MCBD17_003; assembly: GCF_003234885.2. NCBI lineage: Bacteria > Bacillati > Actinomycetota > Actinomycetes > Micrococcales > Microbacteriaceae > Curtobacterium > Curtobacterium sp. MCBD17_003. The sequence continues at coordinate 2,702,601 of NZ_CP126275.1, read as the reverse complement.
TCATCAAGGAGCTCGGGTTCACCGCGACGCGGATCCACCAGAAGATCGAGGACCCCCGGTTCCTGTTCTGGGCGGACCGCCTCGGCCTCCTCGTCTGGGGCGAGGCCCCGGGTGCGTACGCGTTCACCCCGACGGCGGTGCAGCGGCTCATGCGCGAGTGGATGGACGCCGTGGAACGGGATGTGTCGCACCCGTGCATCGTGACGTGGGTGCCGCTCAACGAGAGCTGGGGCATCCAGCACGTGCCGCAGGACCGCGCCCAGCAGGCGTACTCGCGCGCCCTCGCCGACGTGACCCGGGCGCTCGACCCGTCACGGCCCGTGATCTCGAACGACGGCTGGGAGCACACCGCGTCGGACATCCTGACCGTGCACGACTACGAGGGTGACGGTGCCGTCCTCGCCCGCACCTACGCCGACGCGGCCGCCCGGACCGCGGTGCTGTCCGGCATGGGACCCGCCACCCGGCGGATCCTCGTCGACGGCGTGGAGGACCAGGGCCAGCCCGTCATGCTCACCGAGTTCGGGGGCGTGCAGTACCAGCCGGGCGCACGGCGCGAGGACGGGTGGGGCTACACGGCCGCGACCGACGGCGACGACTACCTCGACCGCGTCACGGCGCTGTACGACGCGATCCGGGCGAGCACGTTCCTGGCGGGCTCGTGCTACACGCAGCTGACGGACACGCTGCAGGAGACGAACGGGTTGCTCACCGCGGAGCGCGAGCCGAAGGTGCCGATCGAGCGGATCCGCCGCGCGGTCACCGGGCGCGGCTGAGCGCCCCCGCCCCGCCGCACCCCAGCCCGACCTCCGCCCGCCGACCACACACCCCCGAAAGACCGCCCGTTCCCGACACCGCGGCGGTCGCACGACAACGGGGGAGTCGGCGGCGGATGCACCGGAACGGGCGCCCCCGCGGGTCCGAGTCCTGGGCCGGCCCGGCGACGACCCCCGGCGCGCCCTGGGGCGACGCGCAGGCAGCGCGGAGTGCGATGAGCAGGAGTTCCGAGCCCGAGGAGATGCATCGTGCCCCTGAATCCAGCTGTCGCGAACCGCTCGACCGGTGTCGTGCCTCCCGGCCGGCCCGGCGGGTTCGAACTCGCCCTGCTCGACCGCGGCGCCGACGTCCTGCAGACCACCGCACCGTTGGCCGGGTTCGACGTCTACGTCGTCGGTTTCCACTGCGTCAAGGGGAAGCCGGACCTGCAGATGGAGGCGCACCACTTCTGCAAGGTGGTGAACGCGGACATGCTCCAGTGCGTCCTCTTCGACGGCAACACGCGCGACGCGAACCTGATCGGCATCGAGTACATCGTCTCCGAGGCGTTGTACGGAACGCTCCCCGAGGAGGAACGGGCGGCGTGGCACCCGCACAACCACGAGGTGTTCTCCGGGGAACTCGTCGCGCCCGGACTGCCGGTCGCCATCGAGACGGAGCTGATGGGGCACCTCGTGAACTCGTACGGCAAGACCTGGCACACCTGGCACAGCACGCCGATGGGGGAGCACCCGGCGCAGCCGTTGCCCCTCGGCGACCCGATGCTCATGTGGTCGTTCAACCGCGAGGGCGAGGTCGACGAGGCCCTGCGTCGGGACCGCAACGCCGCGATGCACACGGACCCCGAGCCGCGGAAGGCGTCCCGGGCGAAGTACCTCGACCGGGCGCATCCGCAGCGGGGGGTCGGGACGATGCGCGACGCCTTCAGCGGGACGAGTCCGACTCCTGGCGTGGTCGACGCGCAGGACGGGCGCCCCTGACCCGCTGGCCGCGCTGCCCCTGCTGCGCCGGTGTGGCGAGGAGCAACGACGTCACCGACCGCGGCATGTCCGCCTGCGTGCCCTGGCTCACTGACGTGTCGTTCTCCGGGCCACACCCGCGGACCGCATCACCGGCGGGAGCGCCCGGCGCAGAACCGGACCGTCGTGTCGTCCACGCGACTGGTGACGATGACCGTCGGGGGCAACGACGTGGGTGACGTGGCCGGGCTCATGATGTGCCGGAGCGCGTCGCCCGGTGGGGCCGGGCGCGTTCGTCGGGGGTGGCCCGGCTCGGTGCCCGTCACTCGTCGCGCAACACCCCGGCCCCGCGGTAGTTCCCGAGTCCGAGGAACGTTTCGACCCGCTGCACACCAGGGATCTGCCAGATCCGAACGAGGAGGACCTCCTGCAGGTGGGCGTGGTCACGCAGGCGGAACTTGGCGATGAGGTCCCACTGGCCCGTCACGATGTCGAGGTCCTCGAGCTCCGGCATCTCGACGAGGCGCTCGATGATCGCACCGAGGTCGGCACCGGCGGCGGCGGTCATCGGGATGTGCACCGACATGGAGTAGCCGAGGGTCGCCCAGTCGATGTCGAGCGTGTAGGCGCGGATGACGCCGAGGCGTTCCAGTCGGGCGATCCGCTCGCCGATCGCGGGGGCGGAGAGCGCGACCTCGCGGGACAGGGCGCGCTGGGAGCGCCGCGAATCGTCGGCGAGCGCCCGGAGGAGGGCGTGGTCGAGGTCGTCGAGTGGGACCTTCGCCGTCGGGCGCTGGATGAGCTGCGCGAGCTTCGAGCCGGCGGGGGCCTCGTCGTCGTCCGGGCCGGTCGCTTCGGTGCTCGAGGTGCTCATCCGCTCTCTTCTCCTCGCGTCCCCCGGCAGCCTAACCGGGGAGACCGGCAGCCTAGCCGGGGCGCACTGCCGTCCGGCCGGGGACCCTTGCGGCCCGACCGGTGCGCCCGAAGCCCCGTCCGGCCCCGGACCCCGATCCCCACGGTCACCGGGCGGTGACCGACCGGGCGTCGATGGCGGCCCCGATTCGGTCGATCGCCTCGACGACCGCGTCGACGCCGTTGGCGATCGAGATCCGGACGTGCCCCTCGCCACCGCTGCCGAAGGCGGTGCCGGGGGCGACGGCGACGCCCGCGTTCGCGACGAGTGCGCGCGCGAACGCGTCACTCCGGAGGCCGGACGCCGACACGTCGACCCAGAGGTAGAACGCCCCCTCCGGCCGGAACGCGGGGATGCCGCGTTCCTCGAGCGCGGCGAGCGCGGTGTCCCGTCGCATCCGGTAGGCGGCGCGCATCGTCGTGACCACGTCCTGCGGACCGGTCACGGCCTCCAGGGCGGCGTACTGCGTCGGCATCGCGACGCACGACAGCATCGCCTCGTGCGCGTTCGACAGCGTCGAGACGACCGCCTGCGGCAGGGCGAGGTACCCGATGCGCCATCCGGTCATCGCGTACGTCTTCGAGAAGCTGTAGACCGATATCACGGAGTCGGTCTCGTCGAACACCGCGGTGGAGACGTGCGGGCGGTCGAAGGTGAGCTCGTCGTAGCACTCATCCGAGACGATCCAGAGACCGTGGCCGTTCGCCCAGGCGACCACCTCGGCGAGCCGATCGGCGTCGAACACGGAGCCGAGCGGGTTCGAGGGTGCGTTCAGCACGATCGCCCTGGTGCGCGGCGTGACCCGCGCCTCCAGGTCGGCGACGGTGGGCAGGTAGTCGTCCTCGGCGCGCAGCCGGTAGCCGACGCTCGTCGCGCGGAGGAGCCGGCACATCATCTGGTAGTTCGGCCACCCGGGGCTCGGGACGAGGACCTCGTCGCCCGGGTCGACCAGCCCGACGAGTGCCACGTAGATGCCCTGCACCGCGCCGGACGTGACGAGCACCTGCTCGGCGCGGGTCTCGAACCCGTTCCGCGTCCGGATCTTCTCGGCGAGCGCCTCGCGCAGCTGCGGGATCCCCGGCGTGACCGAGTACTTGGTGGCACCGGCGGCGGCGGCGCGGGCGGCGGCCTCCACGACGTTCGGTGGTGTGGGGAAGTCGGGCTCGCCGAGCTCGAGTCGGATGGTGTCCGGTCGGGCGAGCGCGAGGTCCATGATCTCGCGGATCCCCGATCTGGGCATGGTGCTGGTGCTGGCTGGGATCTGCATGGGCGGAGCGCTGTTCCTTCGGTCGGTTCGTCGCGGGGAGCGAGTCAGGAGGCCGACCCGACCGGGCGGGCCGCACGGCGTGCTCGTGCCTTCGCCAGGGCCGTGTCGGTGGTCGGTGCGGCGGCGAGCAGTTCCTTCGTGTACTCGTGCTGGGGCGCCCGGTAGATGGACGTCTTGTCGGCGACCTCCACGATCTCACCGTGCCGCATGACGACGACCGTGTCGCTCATGTACCGCACGACGTGGAGGTCGTGGCTGATGAACAGGTACGCCAGCCCGTGCTCAGCCTGCAGACGCTTCAGCAGTTCGAGGATCTGCGCGCGGATCGAGACGTCGAGGGCGCTCGTCGGCTCGTCGGCGATGATCAGCTGCGGCGAGCTGGCGAGGGCGCGTGCGATGTTCACGCGTTGGCGCTGCCCGCCGGAGAGCTGCATCGGTCGACGCCGGGCGTGGGACGCGGGCAGCCCGACGTCCTCGAGGAGCTCGGACACGCGGTCGGCGATCCGGGCGCGCGGGACGATGCCGTGGACGACCAGCGGTTCCGCGAGGATCGCACCGATCGTCCGCCTCGGGTTCAGGGAACTGAGCGAGTCCTGGAACACCATCTGCACGCTGCGGCGGAGTTCCGCGAGCGACTCCGCGCTCTGGTCCACGGTCCTGCCGCCCAGGACGATGCGGCCGGACGTCGGTCGTTCCAGGCCGACGATCGTCCGCGCGACGGTGGACTTCCCGCTGCCCGACTGGCCGACGATGCCCACGGTGGTCCCGGCCTCCACGGACAGTGAGACGCCCCGGACCGCCTGCACCCCCTCGCCGCGCCGGAACAGGCCGCGGGGCGTGAAGGTGACGACGAGGTCGTCGACCCGGAGGAGTGGGTCGCTCATCAGGCGTCCTCTCGTTCGAGTGCCCGCACCGTGTCGAGCAGTGCGCGGGTGTACGGGTGCTGCGGCCTCGAGAACACGTCGTCGACCTCGCCCTGTTCGACGATCTCGCCGTACCGCATCACCGCGGTGACGTCGGACAGGCCGGCGACGACGCTGAGGTCGTGGCTGACGAGCATGAGTGCGAGGCCGAGTTCCGCGCTGAGGTCCTGGAGGAGTTCCAGCACCTGGGCCTGCACACTCACGTCGAGCGCCGTGGTCGGTTCGTCCGCCAGGAGCAGCACGGGGTTGCAGGAGATCGCCATCGCGATCACGACCCGCTGGCGCATCCCGCCGGAGAACTCGTGCGGGTACGCGGTCAGCTTCGCCCGCGCCGACTGGATCCCGACCCGCTCGAGCAGGTCGACCGCACGGTCGTCCGCTGCTGCCCCGGAGAGTCCGAGGTGCAGCCGGAGCGACTCGCGGAGCTGCGAGCCGATCGTCCGCGTCGGGTTCAGGGCGCCGAGCGGGTCCTGGTAGACGAGACCGATCTCCCGCCCGCGGATCGGCCGCATGGCCCGGTCGCCGAGCGTGACGAGGTCGCGACCGCGGAACAGGATCTGCCCGGTGACCCGGGTGCCGCGGGGGAGCAGGCCCAGGATCGCGAGGCACACCGTGCTCTTGCCGGAACCCGACTCGCCGACGAGTCCGAGCGTCTGGCCCGGGAACAGGTCGAAGTCGATGCCCGCCACTGCTGCGTTCCCCTCGGCGGTCCCGGGGAACACGACGCGCAGATCGCGGACGGACAGCAGGGGCTCGGTGTCGCTCATGCGCGCACGGAGTCGAGCGCGAGCTCGTCGCGGACCACCGCGCCGGCCTTGGCGACGAGCAGCACGTCCCGGATCGCCCCGATGTCCGCCGTGGGATCGCCCTCGACGAGGAGCAGGTCGGCGGTCTTGCCGACCTCGATGGTGCCGAGGGTGTCGAGCACGTCGAAGTTCTCGGCAGAGGTCAGGGTCGCGGCGACGAGCGCCTGCACGGGGGTCATCCCGTACTCCACCATGAGCCCGAGCTCGACCGGCACCTCGGTGTGCGGGTTGTGGGGCGTCCCCGCGTCGGTCCCGCACGCGACTCGGACACCGGCCTCGACCATCGCCCGGAACCCTGCGACCGATGCGTCGGACTCCATCCGTGCTTTCCGGTACACCGATGCGGAGACGGTCTCGGGGTTCGTGACGATCCGGTTCACGGCCACCAGGGTCGGGACGATGATCGTGCCGCGCTCCAGGGCGAGCTCGATCGCCTCGTCGTCGAAGAAGCAGGCGTGTTCGATCGAGTCGAGTCCCGCCCGGATCGCGTTCTTGACGCCGGGGCCGCCGATCGCGTGGCTCGTGATCCGCTTGCCGGCGTTGTGCGCCTCGTCCACCGCCGCACGCAGCTCGTCGACGTGGAGTGCCGTCTGCAGCGGCGTGACGCCCTCGGTGAGCACCCCACCGGTGGCCATGATCTTGATGAAGTCGGCTCCGGCGTGCAGCTCGGCCCGCGTCGCCTGCGCGACGCCCCACGGGCCGTCAGCCTGACGTCCGATGGAGTGCCCGTGGCCACCGGTCATCGTGATCACCCGGCCGGCGGCCTTCACCCGCGGCCCCGGAACGTAGCCCGACGCCACGATGTCTCGCAGCTCGATCGCGATCCCGTCGATGGACCCGCAGTCGCGCACGTTGGTGACGCCGGTCTGCAGCGTCTCGGCGAGGTTCACCACCGCCTGGACCGTGCCGTACGTCGAGGAGCCGGTCAGGGTGCCCCCGTCGTGGACGCCGTCGCCCATGAGGTGCACGTGGCCGTTGAACAGGCCCGGGAGGAGCGTGCGTCCCCGCCCGTCACGCACCACCCACCCGTCGCCGGGGGCGGGCGCCTGGTCGGCGGGGCCGACCCAGTCGATCGTGTCGTCCCGCACGAGGACGGATTGGTGCTCGACGACGCCGGCGGCGCGCGGGTCGAAGACGGTGACGTCGGAGACGAGGAGGTGGCTGGTCATGGCGGGTCCTTGCGGTCGAGGGCGGGTGGCGGTCACCGGTGCCGGTACGGGGCACGCGGGAAGTCGGCGACCTGGTCGGGGTCGTGTCCGTACAGGAGGCGCGCGCCGCCGGCCTCGAGGTCGCGGAGGCGCGCGGCGCTGGCACGCGCCTGGTCCGGGTCGGCCATGGCCTCCCAGTTGTCGAGGTCGAGGTTGTCCTGCAGGTAGATCGCGTCACCGCAGATGACGAGGTCGCCCTCCTCGGGCAGGTGCACGATCACCGACTGGTGGCCGGGCGCGTGGCCGGACGTCACCACGATCTCGACGCCCGGCAGGACCTCGCCGCCGCCGTCCAGCAGCTCGTAGTGGAGCTCCGGGAGGTTCCAGTACTGGTTCGGGAAGCTCGGGTTGTCGAGGGCGTACGCGTGGTGCTCGCGCTGGGCGAGGAACGTCGCGTTGCGGAACTGGTGGTTGTTGCCGGCGTGGTCGAAGTGCAGGTGCGTGTTGATCACGACGTCGATCTGCTCCGGCTCGATGCCCAGCGCCCGGAGTCGCGCGCCGATGTCGTCCTCGGGCGCCATGACCGGCGTCAGCAGGCGCGCGAAATCGGTTCCCGCCCAGGTGAGGTCCGGGTCGGTGACGTGGTCGCGGCTCATGCCGGTGTCGATGAGGAGCAGCCGTCGGTCGTCGAGTTCGACGAGGTACGACGACACCGGGATCGAGAACTTCTCGTCGTGCAGGTGGCCCGGCGTCACGACGCCGTGGGCGCACCAGCAGGTCCCGAGGGGGAGGATCACGAGGTTCATGCGACGGGCTCCGTGCTCGGCTGCAGGTCGGCCCGGGCCGCGGACAGGCGCTTGGCGAAGAAGTCCCCGAGGAAGTTGGCGATGAGGATCGTCAGCGTGATCGCGAGGCCCGGTGCTGCAGAGATCCACCACGCCTGGTCGAGGTACTGGGTGCCGGCCCCCAGGTCGGCTCCCCACTCCGGCGTCGGCGGGGCGACCCCGAACCCGAGGAAGTTGAGGGCGGCGGTGAGGAGGGTCGTCCACCCGATCGCGCTCGAGACGAGCACGACGACCTCGACCAGCACGACCGGGAGCACGTTGCGCATCATGACCCGCAGCGGCGACGCGCCGACGACGATCGACGCCGCGATGTACTCCTCGGACCGGATCCGCTGCGTCGAGCCGTACACGACACGGGCGAACACGGGGATGAACGAGACCCCGACCGCGAGGATCGTGCTCGGGACGCCCGTGCCGCCGATCGTGATGATGATGAGCGCGAGGAGCAGGCCCGGGAACGCGAGCAACACGTCCATGACCCGCATCGAGATCCCGCCCCGGATCCCCCCGACGTATCCCGCGAAGAGCCCGATGGGCACCCCGACGACCGCGGCGAGCAGGGTGGAGAGCGCGGCCATCAGCAGGGTCAGCCGTCCGCCCCACAGCGTGCGCGACAGGACGTCGCGACCGAGGTGGTCGATGCCGAACGGATGCGCCAGGGTCGGTGCGCTCCGCGCCAGCCCCACCGCGGTCGTCGGGGACGCCGCCGCGAGGACCGGGGCGAGGAGCACGAGGAGCACGAGCAGCGCCGCCGCTCCGCAGACGACCGCACCGCCGACGTCGACCCGTCGTGGCCGGGGCCGACCCGGGGTCGGGGTTGCCGCTTCCGTGACGTTCTCCACTGCTGACGTCGTCATGCCGTCCACGCCTTCCGGACACGCGGGTCGAGGAGGCCGTGGCTCACGTCGACGAGGATGTTGATCACGATGTAGCAGACGGCGATGAACAGGACGATGCCCTGGATGCTCGGGATGTCCTTGAGCTGGATCTGCGAGACGAGGTAGTTCCCGATCCCCGGCCGACCGAAGATCACCTCGGTGGCCACGGCGCCCGCGAGCAGGTTGCCGATCTGCAGGCCGATGATGGTGGTCACCGCCGAGATCGCGTTGCGGAACGCGTGCCGTGAGAGCAGCTGCCAGCTCGAGAGGCCCTTGCTCCGCGCCACGATGACGTAGGGCTGCTGGTACACGTCGATGAGCGCGCTCCGCAGCATCCGCGTGATGATCGCGGCGAACCCGAGTCCGAGCGACAGCGCGGGCAGGACGAGGGCCTGCGGACCGCCGACCCCGAGTGCGGGGAGCCACTGCAGCCGCACGGCGAACAGCAGGATGAGCAGCTGGGCCAACCAGAAGTACGGGACCGCGAGACCGAGCACCGAGAACCCGGTCGCCAGCCGGTCGCCGATCGACCCGGGCCAGAGGCCGCCGACGACGCCCGTCGGGATCCCGACCACGAGCGCGACGGCGAGCGCCGAGCCCGCGAGGACGAGCGTCGACGGGAGGCGGCTGCCGATCTGCGCCGCCACCGTGCCGTGCGACACGTAGGAGTACCCGAGGTCACCACGGAGGAGGCCACCGACGTAGATCCCGAACTGTGCGATCCACGACCGGTCGAGGCCCATCTGGTGCCGCACCTGCGCCACCCGGGCGGGCGAGGCGTTCGTCCCCATGAGCACGATCTGCGCCGGGTCACCCGGGATCAGTCGCAGGATGAGGAACACCAGGACGACGACGCCGAAGAGCACCGGGATCGCGACGAGGACCCGTCGTCCGAGGAACCGCGCCATGTCAGCCCCGATCCCTCGCGTCCGGTGCGACGGACGCGACCGCCGCGGCGCTCACTTGCCGACTCCGGCGTAGTAGGCGTCGCCGTCGGGCGTGGACGCCAGCCCCGTGATCCCGTTGGTGACGTAGATCGCCTTGAGGTCGTAGACCGGGATGAAGGCGGCCTGCTTGTTGATCTTCCTGAACACGGAGGCGAATGCGGCGTTCCGGGCGGTCGTGCTCGTGGTCGCGTCGGCCGCGTCGATCTGCTTGTCGAGCGACGCACTGCAGGAGTGGGACCAGTTGAACCCGCTCTTCACCTGCGCGCAGGTGAACACCGACTTGATCATGTTCGGGTCGAGGGACCAGAAGAACCAGCTGGCGGTGTTCGAGCCGCCGTTGTTGTACGTCTGTCCCACGGTCGGGAACGCCTGGTCGCTCAGCTTGGCCGTGATGCCCACCGACGCGAGTTGGGACTGGACGAGCGTCGACATGTCGTCGAAGCCGAAGTTCGCGATGTTGATCATCGAGATCGTCAGGGTCTTGCCGTGCTTCTGGCGCTTCCCGTCGACCATCTTCCAGCCGGCGCGGTCGAGCAGCTTGCCGGCCTCCTTCTGGTTGTACGAGAACGCGCTGCCCGCACTCGCGTACCCCGGGGTGGCGCGGGTGACCACGCTCGTCGCGAGCTTGAACTCACCGGCGAACAGCGTCGAGATGATCGACTTCCGGTCGATGGCGTGGGCGATCGCCTGGCGGACGAGCGGGTCGTTCGTCGGTGCCTTGTCGACGTTGAGGAGCCACCCGTAGGGCATCCCGGCCGCGGCGACGGTGGTGGTCCGCTTGCCGGCCTTCTTCGCGCTCGCCACGTCCTGCGGATCCAGTCCGTCGGCGACCTGCACCTCGCCCGTCTTCAGTGCGTTGTTCTGCGACGTCGGGCTCGTCAGGATGCGGAACGTCAGCGAGGACAGCTTCGCCGCCCCGGAGCCGAACCGCTTGGGACCCCAGTCGTACTTCGCGTTGCGCGTGAGCTTGACCGACGACCCGCTGGTGAAGCTCTGGAACGTGAAGGGCCCGGTGCCGACCGGGTGCTGCCCGTAGTCCGCCCCGTACTTCTTCAGCGCCGTCGGGGAGTCGATGCCGAACTGCTCACTCGCGACGAGCGTGTTGAACGCCGGGTAGGAGCTGGTGAAGTCGACCTTCACGGTGTACGGGTCGACGACCGTCGTGCCCTTGTACGGGCCGAGCGAGGTGACCGCGCTGGCCGACTTCGTCGCGGGGTCCGCGATGTGGTCGAAGGTGGCCTTGACGGCGTTCGCGTCGAACCGGGTGCCGTCCTGGAACGTCACGCCGTGCCGGAGGTGGAACGTGTACTCCGTGGCATCGGCGTTCGCCGTGTACGAGGTCGCCAGCCCGGGCTCGTACTTCTTCGAACCCGAGAACCGCCAGATCAGCGGGTCGAAGATCTGCGCGTCCACCTTGACCGAACCGACGAGGCCCGTCTGCCCGGGGTCGAGCGTGTCCGGGTTCTGGCTGAGCGCGACGGTGAGCGCCTTCGGCGTCTTCGACGAGGTGCTCGCGTTCGCGACGGCGGTGCCGCCCGCCGTCCAGCCGGCGAGCAGGGCACCGACGCCGAGGGCTGCGACGCCCATGCTCGCGATTCGCGCACCGCGTCGTTTCGAGGGGTGGGAGGACATGGGTGCTCCTTGAGGTCGGGTGGTGCTCAGCGGGAGGTGACGTTTCGTAAGCGAGTCAAGTCGGAGTAGTTGTGTTCGGCAAGTAGCAGCGCGTTTCGCTTTTCGAACGTTTTGTTTCCGGCGGATTACGCATTGCGATTGCTCAAGACTGCACGCCCACGGACGCGAGCGGGATCCGGTAGACGCGGGAGGCGGTGCCGCAGAACAGCGCGACCTGCTCGTCGGCGCTCAGGTGCGCGGCTGCGCGGCGGTACTGGTCGAAGGCCTCGGCGTAGGTGATCCCGCGGATCCCGCCGACCGGGAAGTCGCTCGCGATCATGCTGCGGCCCCCGCCGAACCGGTCGAGGACGTGGCGGATCAGCGGTTCGGCGTGCGCGTATGTCGGTTCAGGGAGGTAGCCGTGTACCGACGAGACCTTGATCACCACGTTCGCGGCGGTCGCGAGCAGGGCGACGTCGTCCCGCCACCGCGCGAGGCCATCGGGGCTCTGGTCGATCGGGCTCGCGATGTGGTTGACCACGATCGTCAACGACGGGTACGCGGCCGCGAGCTCGACGACCTCGTCCGCCTGCCACGGGTAGATGAGGAGGTCGAGCGCCAGACCGAGTTCCGCGATCACCGGAAGGGCTGCCCGCCACGAGGGGCGTCGACTGATCTCCGCCTCCGCCATCATCGTGTTCTCCGGGTCGGGGTTCCACGCGATCGTCTGCCGGATCGACACGACCCGTTCGAACGCGGCCTGCTCCCGGATGAGCTGCTCGGTGTCGGGTCGTTCGAACGGCACGGCGGCGACGTACCGGATCGCCAGGTTGTCGGACTTGTCGAGGGACTCCAGCCACCGCGTCTCGTTCACCGGGCTGTCCTCGGCGTCCCAGAGCGCCTCGATGTGCACCGACGCCACGACGTTCTGTCCGTCGATGTCGCGGCGGTAGTCGTCGAGCACGTAGTCGTGCTTGAGCGAGTCGAAGAGGCCCTTCGGACCGAAGCTCCCGCCGGGCATCAGCCACGGGTAGTGGTCCCCGGCGAGGTCCCACATGTGGAAGTGCGCGTCGATGACCGGACCGTCGTAGAGCGCCTGAGCGTCAGGCGTCACCGCGTTCTGCATTTTCATGGGGCAAGTATCAGGGCGGCACGGGCTTCCGGCCGCAAGTCTTCACGCGCTGGAAACATGCCATCTGGAAAGCTGATGGCGTGACAACGAGGACGATGCACAGCGCCGCGACGACGTCGGACGATCCGCTCTGGGGTCTGTGGTCGAACTACGCGAGCCCCCGGGTGGTCGGTTCGCTCGCGGCCTCCGGGGCCCCGTGGATCTGCGTCGACGAGCAGCACGGGTACCCGCCGGACGACCTCGCCGCGACGATCGGCGCCGGGCTCGCACGTGACGTCACGATGGTCGTCCGTGTCGCCTGGAACCGGCCGGAGCTGATCGGCCGCGCGCTCGACGCAGGCGCGAGCGGGATCATCGTCCCGATGGTGGAGGACCCGTCCCAGGCGCAGAGCGCGGCCCGTGCATGCCATTACCCGCCGCTCGGCGCCAGGAGCTTCGGGCCCGCCCGCCGTGCGTTCGGCGTGGAGGCGGCGTACGGCGGACACGCACCCGAGGACGAGCCGCAGTGTCTCGTCATGGTGGAGTCCGCCGCCGCATTGACCCACGTCGAGGAGATCGCCCAGACGGAGGGCGTCGACGGGATCTTCGTCGGGCCGTTCGACCTCGCGCTGGCCCTCGGCGTCGCGCTCGACGACCTCCTCGCCGACCACTCGTCGTCCGCGCCGCTCGTCCGGATCGCCGCGGCCTGCCGTCGAGCGGGGATCCTCGCCGCGGCGTACGGCGGCACGCCCGAGCGGGCGCGGGTCCTCGCGGCCCACGGGTTCGGGCTCGTCGTCGCCGGGACGGACGACGGGATCCTCCGCGACGGCTGGGCCGGCATCCGCGCCGGACTCGCGGCCGGTGCGGAGGAGCGCGGAGCGACCGGCGCCCGCTGACGGTCCACACGGCCCCGACGCCCGGTGACCGCGTGCCGGGCGCTGGATGGTGCCGCCGCAGCCCGCTCGGTCGCCGCGTTCCACGTCACCCGTCGGCGGGCTGGGTCCCCGTCGACCCGCGGTCGGTAGCCTCGCGCGAGGACCACATCCGCCACCACGAGGAGCCCACCATGCCGAGCACCACCACGCTGTCCATCCCGGCCCGGGCACTGCTGCTCGGCGTGTTCACGGGCGCCCGGTCCGCCACGCCCCTCGCGGTCCTCGCGCTGCAGCACGATCGCCCCTCGCTCCAGGGTGCCTGGCAGCAGTGGCCCGTGTTCCGCTCGCCCGTCGGCCGAGGCGCCCTCGTCGCCTCGGCGGCCGGGGAACTCGTCGCCGACAAGCTCCCCGTCACGCCCAGTCGGCTGAAGCCCGGGGCGCTCCTCGGACGCGTCACGGCCGGTGCGATCGCCGGCCTCGTCATCGGGAGCGTGGGCGGCAGCAGTGTGTCGCGCCTCCAGACCGCGGTGCTCGGTGGCGTCGGCGCGGTGATCGGGAGCTACGCGGGCTACCTCGGCCGCACGGCCCTCGGCTGGGTCAGCGGCCTGCCGGACCCGGTCGTCGCGCTCGTCGAGGACGCGATCACGGTCGCGGGGGCGACCGCGGTGGTCACCGCCGACTGACCGACGGACGGGAGGGGCGGGGCCAGCGGCTGCGCCCCTCCCGTCCGGCTCCGGTCGGCTGTGTCAGCGCGTGCGATCGCCGCCGACCGCCAGCGCCGCGACCCGCGCGACACCCGGCTCCGCTACGGTTCGCCCATGGCAGCAACGGCGCCCCCGCAGCGCACCGACCGGCGTGGCCTCGTCGCGTGGGCGCTCTGGGACTGGGGGTCGGCCGCCTTCAACGCCGTCGTCACGACGTTCGTCTTCAGCACCTACCTGGCCAGTCGCGCGTTCGTCGACCCCGCCCTCGTCGCGCACGAGCACGGTGCGGCCGGGCGGCGGGCGGTCGAGGCAGCCCTCGCCCACAACGCGACCGTGGTGTCGGTCGCGCTGACGATCGCCGGCGTCGTCGTCGCGCTCATCGCACCGGCGATCGGCCGGTTCGCCGACGCGTCCGGGCACCGGAAGCGGTCCGTGCTGCTCGCGACGATCGGCATCGTGCTGAGCATCGGGTGCATGATGTTCGTCGCGCCCGCCCAGCCGTACCTCGTGCTCGGGGCGTCCCTCCTCGGCATCGGCACGGTCGCGTACGAGATCGCCAGCGTCGGCTACAACGCGATGCTCGGGCAGGTCGCCCCCGAGGGCCGGACCGGCCGGGTGTCCGGCATCGGCTGGGCCGCCGGGTACTTCGGGGGCATCGTGCTGCTCGTCGTCCTGCTCGTGCTGTGCATCCAGGACTTCGGCTCGCCCGACCGCGCGGGACTGCTCGGCCTGCCGTCGACCGTGGCGGGTGGGGAGTGGAGCGTCCGGGTCGCGATCGGCATCGCCGCGCTGTGGCTCGCGGCCTCGTCGGTGCCGCTGTTCGTCGTCGTGCCCGAGGCCACCCGCGGACCGGCGCGGCGCAGCGGCGTCCTCACCGCCTACGCCGACCTCGGCCGCGACGTCGCCCGACTGTGGCGCGAGCGGCGCGACCTCCTCATGTTCCTCGTCGCGAGCGCCGTGTTCCGCGACGGCCTCGCCGCCGTGTTCACGTTCGGGGCGATCATCGCCGCGCAGGTGTTCGGGTTCTCGTCGTCCGAGGTCATCCTGTTCGCGATCGCGGCGAACGTCGTCGCGGGCATCGCCACCGTCGTGTCCGGACGGCTCGACGACCGCTTCGGCTCGCGCGCGCTCATCCTCGCCGCGCTCGTCGGACTCGTCGCGTGCGGCACGGGCGTCCTGTTCATCGGCACCGCGCAGCAGGGATTCTGGGTGCTCGGCCTCGCGCTGTGTCTGTTCGTCGGCCCGGTGCAGTCGTCGAGCCGCGCCTACCTCGCGCGCCTCGCGACCCCCGGGCGCGAGGGCGAGCTCTTCGGTCTGTACGCCACCACGGGCCGGGCGGCGAGCTTCCTGGCACCCGCGCTGTTCGGACTCGCCGTGACGATCGGCGGATCCACGCGGTTCGGCATCCTCGGCATCGTCGCGGTGCTGCTCGCCGGGCTCGTGCTCATGCTCTTCGTCCGGGTGCAGCGCGCGCAGCCGGCATCCCTCGGGCGGGCCTGAGCCGCAGTCGGGTGGGAGGGGGCAGCACGCGTCCCCCTCCTCGCCGTCGCCTGAACGGCACGTACCCCGACCCGCACCTCTCCGGCGTAGCGTCGCGCTGTCCTGAGCCACGACGACGAGGAGTCGACCGGTGTCCGATGCGTTCCGGCCCCGCAACCCGACGGGCACCGCGCTCCGTGCCGTCGCCGAGGTCGTCGGCGCGACCACGCCGACCGCCGTCCCCGACGACCTGCGCGTGACCGGCGTCGCCGTCGAGGACGGCGAGGTCCGCCCCGGGGACCTGTTCGTCGCGATGCCCGGTGCCCACACGCACGGCGTCCGGTTCGTCCCGGCCGCGTTGTCGGCGGGGGCCGTCGCGGTCCTCACCGACGCGGCGGGTGCCGAGGCGCTCGCGGCGTCGACCGTGCCGGTCCTCGTCGTGCCGTCACCCCGCGCCGTGCTCGGTCGGACGGCGGCGGTCGTGTTCGGGACGTCCACGCCGTCCGCGACGCTGTTCGGCGTCACCGGCACGAACGGCAAGACGTCGAGCGTGTACCTGCTCGACGCGGTCATGCGCCGACTCGGGTGGCGGACCGCGCTGACGTCCACCGCCGAGCGCCACGTGGGCGACCGGGTCATCGCGAGCCGGCTGACGACCCCCGAGGCGAGCGAGCTCCACGGGTTCCTCGCCGCGGCCCTGGAACACGGTGCCGACGGCGTCGCCCTCGAGATCAGCGCGCAGGCCCTGTCCCGGCACCGGGTGGACGGGGTGGTCGTCGACGTCGCCGGGTTCACGAACCTCAGCCACGACCACCTCGACGAGTACGCCGACCTCGACGCGTACCTGGCGGCCAAGGCGCTCCTGTTCCGCCCCGACCGATCGCGGCGCGCGGTCGTGTCGCTCGACTCGGCCGCCGGTGTGCGCATCGCGGCGTCCGCCGAGGTCCCCCTGACGACGATCACCTCGCGCCCGGACACGGCCGCCGACTGGCACGTCACCGTCCTCGAGCAGCGCCCGGACGCCACGCGGTTCCGGCTCGACGGCCCCGGGGGAGCGACCGTCACCACCGAGGTGCCCCTGCTCGGCGTGCACATGGCGGCGAACACGGGACTCGCGATCGTCATGCTCGCCGCCTCGGGCGTGCCGTTCCCGGACCTCGTGCGCGCGGTCGGCGCTCGGCTCGACGTCGACGTCCCCGGGCGCATGGCGGACGCGTCCGCGGCCACCGGGCCTCGGGTCTTCGTCGACTTCGCGCACACCCCCGACGCGTTCGAGAAGAGCCTCATCGCGATGCGGGCGTTCACGGCCGGGCCGCTCGTCATGGTCGTCGGCGCCGACGGGGACAAGGACCCGACCAAGCGCGCGGGCATGGGCGAGGTCGGGGCCCGGCACGCCGACGTCGTCATCGTCGCGGACCACCACCCCCGGCACGAGGACCCGGACGCCATCCGCGCGGCGATCCTCGCCGGCGCGCGCGGGGCGGGCACCGACACGACCATCCTCGAGATCGCCGATCCGCCCACCGCGATCCGCGCCGCCCTCCGCCACGCGGGAGCGGACGGGGCCGTGTACTGGGCCGGCCCCGGGCTGACCGACTACCGCATCATCGGCGACGCGCACGTCCCCTACTCGTCGTACGAGGACGCCGCGGTGGCGCTCGCCGAGGCCGGATGGGGCGTCGGCGTCGAGGCCTGAGGCGGCGGCGCGGCCCGCGGGGCCTGGACCGGGTCCGGGAGGCCCGGCAGCGGGTTCGGGAGGGGTGGAACTGACGCTCGTCGGTTGACCGACGGCATGTCGGCCGGGAGGCGCGGCACCGGACCCGACGCCGGGCCCGTGTGTCGTCCCTCCCGGCCGCGAACCGGGCCAGGATGGGAGCATGACCGACCAGCCGATCGCCGTGGTCGTCCTCGCCGCCGGGCAGGGCACCCGCATGAAGTCCGCGACCCCCAAGGTGCTCCACCGGCTCGCCGGACTCCCGCTCATCGCCCACGTGCTCCGCACCGCGGAGTCCCTCGCACCGGCGCACGTGGCGGTCGTCGTCCGGCACGAGCGCGAGCGCGTCGCGGCCGAGGTGACCGAGCGCATGCCGGACGCCCTCGTCGTCGACCAGGACGACGTCCCCGGCACCGGCCGTGCCGTCGAGGTGGCGGTCGCCGCGCTCCCGGCCGACTTCGACGGCGTCGTCGTCGTGCTCAGTGCGGACGTGCCGCTGCTCGACGCGGCGAGCGTCCGGGCCCTCGTGCAGCAGCACACCACCGCGGGCGACGCCGTGACCTTCGTCAGCGCGATCGCGCCCGACCCGACCGGGCTCGGACGGATCCTCCGCGACGAGCGGGGTGCGTTCACGGGGGTCGTCGAGCACAAGGACGCCACCGACGAGCAGCGCATGATCACCGAGGCGAACGCGGGCATCTACGCGTTCGACGTCGCGCAGCTCCGCGCCGTCCTGCCGTCGATCGGCACCGACAACGCGCAGGGCGAGAAGTACATCACCGACGCGCCCGCCCTCATCGCCGCCCGGGGTGGTCGCATCGACGTCCTCACCTTGTCCGACCCGTGGCTGGTCGCCGGCGTGAACGACCGCGCCCAGCTCGCCGACGCGGGGCGCGAGCTCAACGCCCGGATCGTCCGCGCGCACCAGCTTGCCGGCGTCACGATCAAGGACCCGGCGACGACGTGGATCGACCTCGACGTCACGATCGAGCCCGACGCCGAGATCCTGCCGGGCACGCAACTCGAGGGGGCCACGGCGATCGCGGCCGGCGCGGTCGTCGGGCCGGACACGACGCTCCGCGACACCGAGGTCGGGCCCGGGGCGACCGTCGTCCGGACCGACGCGACGCTCGCGGTCGTCGGCGCCGGGGCGACCGTCGGGCCGTTCGCGTACCTCCGGGCCGGGACGTACCTCGGCGACGACGGCAAGATCGGCACCTTCGTCGAGACGAAGAACGCCCGCATCGGCCGCGGCAGCAAGGTGCCGCACCTGTCGTACATCGGGGACGCCGAGGTGGGCGAGGGCTCGAACATCGGCGCGAACACGATCACCGCGAACTACGACGGCGTGCACAAGCACCGCACCGAGGTGGGCTCCCACGTCCGCACCGGCTCGCACAACGTCTTCGTTGCCCCGGTTAGGATTGGGGACGGGGCGTACACGGGAGCGGGAACGACGGTCCGCAAGGACGTCCCCGCCGGCTCGCTCGCCATCAGCTACGCCCCGCAGCGCATCACCGAGGGCTGGGTCGAGGAACATCGGCCCGGAACCCCTGCTGCCGAGGCCGCTGCGGCCGCGGGGGCACGACGCGCGTCCGCCCCATCCCCCCAGAGCGCGACCCCGCGGGTCGAGGAGTGAGCACACAGGTGTCCGGAATCAAGATGACCGGCCAGAAGCGACTCGTGCTGGTGTCGGGCCGAGCGCATCCGGAGCTCGCCGAGTCGATCGCGGACGAACTCGGGCTCGACCTCGTCCCGACGGACGCCCGGACCTTCGCGAACGGCGAGCTCTACGCGCGGTTCGACGAGTCGGTCCGCGGCTGCGACGCGTTCGTCATCCAGTCGCACACCGCGCCCATCAACGAGTGGCTCATGGAGCAGCTCATCATCGTGGACGCGCTCAAGCGGGCCTCGGCCAAGCGGATCACGGTCGTCGCGCCGTTCTACCCGTACGCCCGTCAGGACAAGAAGGGCCGCGGGCGTGAGCCGATCTCGGCCCGCCTCGTCGCCGACCTGTTCAAGGCCGCCGGCGCCCACCGGATCATGAGCGTCGACCTGCACGCACCGCAGATCCAGGGCTTCTTCGACGGTCCGGTCGACCACCTGTTCGCGATGCCCGTGCTGCTCGAGCACTTCCGGCAGCTGCTCGACCCGGCGACGCTCACGGTCGTCTCGCCCGACATGGGCCGCGTCCGCGTCGCCGACATCTGGAGCGAGAAGCTCGGCGCGCCGCTGGCGATCATCCACAAGCGCCGTGACCCGCTCGTGCCGAACCAGGTCACGGTCCACGAGATCGTCGGGGACGTCTCGGGCCGCTGGTGCCTGCTCGTCGACGACCTCATCGACACCGGCCGGACGATCGCCAAGGCGGCCGAGGCCCTCAAGGCGAACGGGGCGGTCGGCGTCGTGGTCGCGGCCACGCACGCGGTGTTCTCCGACCCGGCGACCGAGCTGTTGCAGAGCGAGTTCATCGACCAGGTCGTCGTCACCGACACCCTCCCGCTCGCGCCCGACAAGCGCTGGGACCGCCTGACGATCCTGCCGATCGCGCCGCTCATCGCCCGCGCCATCCACGAGGTCTTCGACGACGGCTCCGTGACCTCGATGTTCGACGGCGCAGCGTAGCGGCGCATGGCCGACCACGACCCGGCCGCGCACCGCGCCCTGACCGCCCGACTCCGCGCGGCCGGCAGCGTGTTCGCCGAGGACGAGGCCACGGTCATCCTCGACGAGGCGGACGGCGACGCGGTCCGGCTGCGGACCCTGCTGCAACGGCGCCTCGCGGGCGAACCGCTCGAGGTCGTCGTCGGGTGGGCGTCGTTCTGCGGGCACCGGGTCCGGGTGGTGCCCGGCGTGTTCGTGCCCCGTCGGCGGACCGAGCTCGTCGTCGAGGAGGCCGCCCCGTTCCTCCAGGTCGGCGACAGCGTCGTGGACCTGTGCTGCGGCGTCGGCGCGATCAGCGTCGGCCTCATCGTGACGGTGGGGCTGCTGGACCTCGTCGCGGTGGACATCGACCCGGACGCGGTCGAGGTCGCGGCCGAGAACCTGGCCGGCCGTGCCGTGGCCGTCGTCGGCGACCTGTTCGAGCCGCTGCCGGACCGCCTCCGCGGCGCCGTCACGGTCGTGGCGGTGAACGCGCCCTACGTGCCGACGGACGCCATCGCGCTGATGCCGCCGGAGGCGCGTGAACACGAGCGCCGCGTCGCGCTCGACGGCGGCGCCGACGGGCTGGACGTGCACCGGCGGATCGCCGCGGGCGTCGGCGAGTGGCTCCGCCCCGGCGGCGCCGTCGTCATCGAGGTGAGCGCAGAACAGGCAGACGCATCCGCCGCGCTCTTCACGGCCGCCGGCCTGGAGGCGCGGATCGCTCGAGACGAGGACCGTGACGCCACGGTCGTCGTCGCCGTCCGCCCCGCCTGACCCCACCCCCGCGAGATCGCAGTGGATGCCGTTCTCAGGGTGGCCTGAGCGGCAACGACTGCGATCTCGCGGGATGGGTCCGGGTCAGAAGAACGTCGGCTGGCGGGCCACGTAGTGCTCCTCGAGCGCCGCTGCCTCGTCGTCGGTCAGGTGGACGTCGAGGGCAGCCGCGGCGTCCTCGATGTGGTGCACCTTGGTGGCGCCGACGATGGGCGCGTCCACGACCGGGTTGCGCAGCACCCACGCGAGCGCGACCTGCGCCATGCTGACCCCGCGCTCATCGGCGATCCGCGCCACCGCGTCGACGATGCCCTCGTCCGAGTCGAGTCGGACGGGGTTCCCCTTCGGGTCGCGTTCCGGCTCGTCACCGGCGCGGGCGGTGTTCTGCTCGCTCCACGGGCGTGCCAGCTTGCCGGCCTGCAGGGGACCCCACGGGATCGACCCGACGCCCTGGTCCGCGAGGAGCCCGAACATCTCGCGCTCCTCCTCGCGCTGCACGAGGCTGTACTGGTTCTGCATGGACACGAATCGCGTCCACCCACCGAGGTCCGCTGCGGCCTGCAGCTTGGCGAACTGCCACGCCCACATGCTCGACGCACCGATGTAGCGCACCTTGCCCGCCTGGATGACGTCGTGCAGGGCCTCCATCGTCTCCTCGACGGGGGTGTCCGGGTCGAACCGGTGGATCTGGTACAGGTCGATCCAGTCGGTGCCGAGTCGCTGCAGCGACTTGTCGACCTGCTCCAGGATCGCCCGACGGCTCAGTCCGGACTCGCCGGGGCCCGGGCCCATCTCACCGAACACCTTCGTGGCCAGGACGACGTCCTCGCGGCGGGTGTACTCGCGGATCGCCGCGCCGGTGACCTCTTCGGAGCTGCCGCGCCCGTAGACGTTCGCGGTGTCCCAGAAGTCGATGCCGAGCTCCACGGCCTTCCGGAAGATCGGCTCCGCCGCGGCGGCGTCGAGCGTCCAGGTCTGCTGCTCGTTGCCGTTGCCGAAGCTCATGCAACCGAGGGTGATGCGGCTGACCCGCAGGCCGGTCGGTCCGAGGTGGGTGTACTCCATGCGGTCGTCTCCTGACGTCGTCGTCGTGCTCCCCTGTGTACACGCCGCACCCCTCCGCGAGATCGCAGTCGTCGCCGTTCTGCGGGCCTCCAGAGCGACGACGACTGCGATCTCGCGCAACGGGGCACGCCGCCCGTCGGGGCTGCGAGGATTGGCGCATGCGCGCAGTCCGGTACGACGCCTTCGGTGCCCAGCCCTCCGTCGTCGAGGTCGACGCCCCCGCCTGTCCGCCCGACGGCGTGGTCGTCCAGGTGGCGGCGACGGGCGTGTGTCGCAGCGACTGGCACGCATGGCGCGGACACGACGACTCGGTGCACCTGCCGCACGTCCCCGGGCACGAGTTCGCGGGCGTCGTGGCCCAGGTCGGTCCGGACGTCCACGAGCACCGCGTCGGTGACCGGGTGACCGCGCCGTTCGTGTTCGCCTGTGGCACGTGCGACGAGTGCCGCGCCGGGGCGACGCAGGTGTGCACACGGCAGGAGCAGCCGGGGTTCACGCTGCCCGGGTCGTTCGCCGAGCAGGTCGTGGTGCCGCACGCCGACCTCAACCTCGTGCCGCTGCCCGACGCGATCGGGTTCGTCGAGGCCGCGGGGCTCGGTTGCCGGTTCGGCACGGCCTACCACGCCGTCCACGCGCGCGGGCGGGTCCAGACGGGGGAGTGGGTCGCCGTGTACGGCTGCGGCGGGGTCGGGCTCTCGACGATCGTCGTTGCGCTCGCGGCGGGGGCCCAGGCGATCGCGGTCGACGTCGCTCCCGCGGCGCTCGAACGGGCCCAGGCGCTCGGCGCCGTGACCGTGCCGAGCGGACCCGACGCCGTCGAGCGGGTGCGCGCGCTCGCCGGGGGCGGGGTCCACGTTTCCTTCGACGCGTTCGGCAGCCGGAGCACGTCGAACGCGGCGATCGAGAGCCTCCGCCCACGGGGGCGTCACGTCCAGGTCGGGCTGCTGCTCGGCGCCGAGGCCGAGCCCGCCGTCGCGATGGGCCGCGTCATCGCCCAGGAGCTCGAGCTGCTCGGGAGCCACGGGATCGCCGTCGCGGAGTACGCGGCCATGCTCGCCGCGATCGTGTCGGGGCACCTGCGGCCGGACACCACGGTCGGCCGGACCATCGGGTTCGAGGAGCTGCCCGCCGCGCTCACCGGACTCGACGGACCCGCCGCGGTGCCGGGGATGACCGTGGCGGTGCTCTGACCCTGGCGGCCGGTGTCGTCGACACCCCGCTCACGCAGGCGCGTCGACGACGACGCCGCCAGCGGCGACCGCCAGGTCGGCGCCGAACACCACGCCGGGCGTCGCAGCGCCCGGTCGGCCTTCGCCCTGGAGGAGCCGTGTCGCGACCTCGACGGCGGCTGCGGTCGTGAACACGGACGCGTCACCGAGCCGCAGCCAGCCCTCGCGCACGCGGCCGTCCGGCCACTCGACCCGTGCGTGGCCCCACGACGACGCCCGAGGGCGAGGTCGGTCCTCGAAGCGGATCGCGGACAGGCGCCCGACGACGAAGCGCCGCACGGGGGCGATCCGGAACAGGGCGGTCGCGAGCGGGAGGACGGCGCGCACCGCGGGGTTCGCGGGGACGAGGGCCGAGGCCGCGACCACGTCGTCCGCGTCGCTCGCGAGCCAGGCCGCGAGCAGTTCACCGCTCGCGCCGCTGCCGGCGCCGACACGGTCCCCGTCCGGCGTCGTGATGGTCCGGTAGTCCGTGACGACCCGTCGCGTGCGGACGAGTCGACCGTCCTGGACCTGCGCTCCGCCGAAGGCAGCGACGTCCGCGATGGACTCCGCCAGGGCGCTGCCGAGGGTCCCGGCTTCGGTCGCCACCGAGGCGATCGCGTCGACCCGGACGCGCCGCGGCCGGGGCTCGCCGTCGCACAGGCGCACGACGACGCTCTCGACCGCGACCACCCCGAACCCGGCGCCGGGCACGAGGACCTGTCCCGCGACTGCCGCGCGACGGTCCTGCCGCAGGACGTCGTCGACCGCGGCGTACTCGTTCGACAGGTCGAGGTAGTGCGTGCCGTGTGGGAGCGCCCGGACGACCGGGAGCGCGGTCCGCGTGAAGGGGCCCACGGTGTTGACGACGACCCCGGGTCGTTCCCGTCCGATCGCCGCGAGGAGGTCGCTGAACCCGCCGACGACCATCCGGGGACTGCTCGCGGCCGGGCCGTGTCGCTCGGAGGCGACGGCGGACAGGGCGTCCCGGACCTCCTCGAGCCGCGCTCGGTCCCGCGCTGCGAGCACCACGGCGACACCGCGGGCGTGGAGCTCCGCCGCGATCGCCCGTCCGGTGCGCCCGGTGGCCCCGAGGACCATGACCTCGTCGTGCATGTCGTGCTCCGCCCGTCCCGCGTGCCTCGATGACACGTCGTGTCGTCACGATACACGTGATGACACGACGTGTCGTGAGTAGGATCGACGGGTGGCTCGATGGGATCCGGATGCACGAGCGCGCCTCGAGCAGGCCGCGCTCGAGCTGTTCCGTGAGCAGGGGTTCGCCGCGACCACCGTCCCGCAGATCACCGCGCACGCCGGCCTCACCACCCGGACGTTCTTCCGGCACTTCGCCGACAAGCGCGAGGTCCTGTTCGGGTTCGAGGACCAGTTCCCCGCGGTGGTGGCCGAGCTGCTCGCCCAGGCGCCGCCGGACCTCGCGCCGATCGCCCTCATCGCGGCGGGGCTGGAGACCCTGGCCGAGACCCGGTTCCAACCCCTGCGCGAGTACCTGCTCACCCACCGTGCGGTGGTCCGGAGCGACGAGCGCCTGCGCGAACGCGAGCTGACGAAGCATGCGGCGCTCGCCCGGGCCGTCCGTGCCGGGTTCGTCGAGCGCGGCGAGGACGACCTGTCCGCCACGCTCGCCGCCGAGGTCAGCGGTGCCGTGTGGTGGGTGTCGCTCGACCGCTGGCTCGACGAGGACGGTGACCGCGCGTTGGTCGCGGTCGTCCGCGAGACCATGGCGCGGTTCCTCGCGATCACGGGCGGCGGCGACCTCAGCTCGCGGTGACGCCCACCGAGTGCCAGCCGCTCGCCCCGTTCGGTGCCGGCGCCCGCTCGACGCTCGTCTGCACCGTGCCGTCCGCGCTGATCGCCCGGACCGTCAGGGTGTGCGGCCCGTGCGTCGGCGTCCAGTCGCGGAGCACCCACTGCCGCCAGGTGTCCGCGGACACCGAGTCCGCGAGCTCGGCGTCGCGCCATGCTCCGTCGTCGACGCGGACCTGCACGCCCCGCACGCCGGTGTGCGGCTGCCACGCCACCCCGGCGACGGCGACCCGCTCGCCCGCGCGCACCGTGCCTCCAGACCGTGGCGTGTCGATCCGCGACTCGAGCTTGACCGGCCCGTGCGCGCTCCACCCGCGGGGTGTCCAGTAGCCCTCGGCGTCGGCGAACCGCGTGACGGTGAGCTCGGTCACCCACTTCGTGGCGGACACGTAGCCGTACAGGCCGGGGACCACCATGCGGACCGGGAACCCGTGTTCGGCGGGCAGCGGCTCGCCGTTCATGCCGACCGCCAGGATCGCGTCCGTGCCGGCGTCCTGCAGCACGTCGAGGGGTGTGCCCGCGGTGAACCCGTCGACGCTCCGCGAGAGCACCATGTCCGCCGACGCGTGCGGGCCGGCCTCGGCGAGCAGGTGCCGGATCGGGTACCCGAGCCAGAGCGCGTTGCCGATGAGGTCGCCGCCGACCTCGTTCGAGACGCAGCTCATGGTGGCCATGTGCTCTTCGAGCGGCCGGGCGAGCAGGTCGGCGAACGAGATCTCGACGTCGTGGTCGACCATGCCGGTGATCCGGAGCTTCCAGGTGTCGGGATCGACCGATGGCACGCGCAGCGCGGTGTCGATCCGGTAGAACTCGGCGTTGGGGGTGACGTACGGCGTGATCCCGTGCACGCCGAGACTCGCGCCGGCCGGGACCGCGCGCTCGTGCACGGCCGGTGTCGGCAGGTGGACGGCGCGCTTGACGGCCGCTGCGGCGGAGCTCGCCGCGTCGACGACGCGCGCGCCGGCCCCGACGACGAGCGCGGTGACGCCGAGGGTCAGCGTCCACCCGAGGAACGCCCGGCGTTGCACCGCGGGGGAGCCCGTCATCGTGCTCGCTGCGGTCGGGGTCGCGTCCTGCTCGGCGGCGGCGTCCCACCGCCGGAACCGCTGCATGCCCAGGCGGAGCGTGACGACCGCCGCGAGGACCCCGACGACCGAGGGCGCACCGTCGAGGCTCCCGCTGCCGGAACGGGTCATCACCGCGACGAGTGCGATCACCCCGCCGACGCCGAACACGACGGTGCCGAACGGCGGACGACGGCGCTCGAGGACGCCCGCCGCCGCGGTGATCAGGGCGAGGAGCACTGCCATGAGGACGAACAACGCCGCCTTGTCGCCCGTGCCGAACAGCGTCACCATGAGGTCCTTCACCCACCGCGGCGCGAGGTCGATCGCGGCCGAGCCGACCGCGACGAGCGGACTGCCGGCACCGTTGAGCAGGAGCGCGACGATCTCGGCGACGGCGAGGAACACGATCCCGGCCACGAGCCCCACGGCCGCGGCGGCGATCGTCCGTGTGCGGTCGGGCAGGTGCAGCGGGCGGTCGACGGGTTCCGCGGCAAGGGGCGCCGCGATGGCAGTGCCGGACGCGCGGCGGTCGGCACCGGGCGCGGGGCGGTCGGCACCGGGCGCCGGGCGGTGGTGTCGAGCGGCGTCGCGCTGGTCCGGGTCCTCCGTGCTCACGGGGCGATCGTAGGCGGGTCCTCTGGCGGTTCCCCGGGTCGCCGGACCCCCCGAACTCGGCGCTTCGCCGGGGACCGCTGCGTGCGAGGATCGGACGGTGACCACCCACCTCGGCCCGGACCGCCGCATCGCGCGCGGCGTCGACCGCTGGGCGATCGTGCGGTGGGGCGTCGTCGTGCTGTGGGTGGCGCTGCTCGTCGTGCGGGTGACGGTGGTGAGCACGGATCCCGCCGCGGACCTCCGTGTGCTCGGGGTCGTGCAGTTCCTCGCGACGCTCGTGGGGGTGCTCATCGTGGCGCTCGGCGTCGGCATGTCATGGTCGAAGCGCGTCCGGACGACCGACGTGTCGCTCGGACGGGCGATCCGCAGCATCGACCCGACCGTGCGGCTCGTGCCGGCGGTGCCGACGAGCGAACTCCGCGACCTCGTCGGGCGCGCGCATCCCGAGGTCGCCCTCGGGCGCCACGTCGTCTGGGGGTTCGGCGCGACCGAGGCGTCCCTGTGGCAACTCGACGGGCGGCAGGCCCTGCGGGTGCTCGTGGTCCGGTGGACGCGGGTCGTGCACGTCGGTGTCGAGGACCTCCCCGACGGCTCCTCGTCCCCCCACCGCGCGGTCATCGCCATCCACTTCCACCGTCCGGACGGCACGCCCGCGGTCGCGACGTTCGCGGTGCGCCGCGCGCTCGGGTCGCTGCGGCTGCTCGGCCGTGGGCCGGCGCTCGACCGGCTCAGCGCCGACCTCGCCGCCGAGCGCGTCATCCTGTAGGCAGGGTCGGCCAACCGCTGCTCGCGAGATCGCACAACGCGCCGCTCACTGCTCGCGAGATCGCACAACGCGCCGCTCAGCTCATGACGTGAGCGGCATGTCCTGCGCGCTCGCGCTCGCGCTCGCGCTCGCGCCGCGCCCCGCCACGGCCGATCCCATTGCCTCTCGCCGCCGCGAGCGCGAGCCTCCGGACGCCCTGGGAGCGGCGCACGCACCGGTTCGTACTGTGGGCCCATGACCGATCCGATCGTCGTCGTCGCGACCTTCCGTCCGAAGCCCGAGTCCGTCGCGGACCTGACCGCCGCCGTGCAGGAGTACGTGCCGGTCGCACAGCAGGACGAGGGCAACCTCCGCTACGCGCTGCACGAGGCCGGCGAGGGCGTCCTCGTGCTCATCGAGCAGTGGAGCGACCAGCAGACCCTCGAGCAGCACGGCGCCGCGCCCGAGTTCACCGCCTTCACGCAGCGCGTGCAGCCGTTGCTCGCGAGTCCGCTCGAGGTGCGGGTCCTCCGCCCGGTGCCGCTCGGCGACGACGCCAAGGGCGCGCTGTGACCGGTCATCGCCCCGTCGTCGTCATGGGGGTGTCCGGTTCGGGCAAGACGACCATCGGCTCCGCCCTCACGCGCCACTGGGAGGGCACCCAGTTCGTCGACGCCGACGACCTGCACCCCCAGGCGAACAAGGAGAAGATGCGGTCCGGGCATCCCCTGACCGACGAGGACCGCTGGCCATGGCTCGACATCTGCGCCGCCCGCATCGCCGCGATCGAGGCCCAGGGGCAGCGCTGCGTCATGGCGAACTCCGCGCTGAAGCGGGTCTACCGGGACCGCCTGCGTTCGACGAACCCCGACCTGTTCTTCGTGTTCCTCACCGGCGACGAGGACGTCATCGCCGAACGGCAGCGCCGCCGGCACCACGAGTACATGCCCGACTCGCTGCTCGGCTCGCAGCTCGCGACGCTCGAGCCGTTGCAGGCCGACGAGGCCGGGCTCGTCGTCCGGATCGACCAGACCCTCGAGTCCGTGATCCAGAGCATCGACAGCGCCCTCGTCACCCGCTGAACGGCCAGCTGGAGCCAGCGAGGCCCGAGGCGGCCGGCGCCGGGGCCACAGCGCCGGTCAGGCGGCCGGGTCGGCCCAGGACCGGCGGACGCGCTCGACCAGGTCCAGGACGTGCGCGCGGTCGTCGTCGCGTCGGCGGACCATGGCGACGCTGACCGCCGGGAGGCCCACCATCGGCACGAACGCGAGTCCCGTGCCCCCGGCGTTCTCGGCCACCGTCGTGCTCGTGAACGCCATGCCCCGCCCGGCCGCCACCTGCGCGAGCATCTCCTCGACCGTCCGCGCCGGGGGTCCGACGACGACGGGAGCCCGCCCGTCCGGCCGTGCCGCCGCGATCCAGAAGTCCCGGTCCGAGGCGGCGTCGACGATCGGCTCGTCGTCGAGGTCCGCGAGCGCCAGTGCCGTGCGTCCGGCGAGCGGGTGGTCGGCGCGGAACACGGCGACGAGGTCGCGCGTGCCGAGGACCGTGGCGACCCAGTCGGCCTCCGCGAACCCGGGGGAGAGCTGCGCCACGAGCACGTCGACCTCACCCGCCGCGAGCCGCTGGTGCTCGCTGCCCCACGGGACGTGCTCGAGCACGACCTCGACGTCGGCGGCCTCGCCCTCACGCACGGCGAGACCGGTCAGGGCCCGTGGCGCGCTCGTGCCGAACCCGACGACGACGCGCGGCCGGGCGGCGACCCGACGAGCCCGGGCCACCGCGCGCTCCGCGGCGGCCAGCACGGCGACGGCGTCGACGTGGAACGCGTGCCCCGCCGGGGTGAGCCGCACACCGCTCCCGGGCGTCCGGCCCCGGCGGTCGACGAGTTCGACCCCGAGGACGTCCTCGAGTCGTCGGATGGCCTGACTCAGGGCCGGCTGCGACACCCCGGTCACGGCGGCAGCGGCGGTGAACCCCTGCTCGGCGACGAGCACGACGAACGCACGGAGGAGCCGGAGGTCGAGGTCGACGGGCACGGCGTGGTCCTCCTCGCTCGCGCGCTCCGCGCGTTTCCGGCGTGTAACGGATCCGGGCCCGAGTGCGGCGCCGCACCGCGCCGATCCCCGTGTCGGCGGGCACATCAGCGCTGCTTATGGCCCCAGTGGCGTATCCTATGCGACAGCCGTGGTGCCCTCGCCCTACGCTGCCGGACGTGCAGATGCCGGTCCACCCCACCGCCGACGACCGGCTCCGCGCCCTGCCGAAGACCCACCTCCACGCGCACCTCGACGGCAGCTACCCGGTCGACGCGGTCCGCGCCCTCGCGACGCGACGCGGCATCCCGTTCCACCGGCCGGAGCGGTTCGCCGACGTCTGGGCGTTCTTCGACGCGTACGGCACCGTCCCGGCCCTCGTCGCGACGCACGAGGACCTCGCCGCACTCTGCCGGGCACTCGTGCACGCCGAGGCCGCCGAGGGCGTCCGGTACCTCGAGCCCGCCGTCGAGCCGCAGCTGTACGCCGAGCGTCTCGGCGGGAACGAGCAGGTCCTCCGCACCGTCCTCGCGGCCTTCGCCGAGGCGGCCGCCGACGCCGCCGCCGCGGGCACGCCCGTCGAGGTCGGTGCCGACCTGACGCTCAACACCGACGCCGACGCGGACCTCGCCGACGAGCTCGGTGCGCTCGCCGCCCGCTTCGCCGGCAGCGGCGTCACCGCGCTCGGCACCGCCTGCTTCGACGAGGACGGCGACCTGGCCCCGTTCGTCGGTGCGGCGCGCGCCGCACGGGCGGCGGGCCTCCCGGTCGTGAGCCACGCGGGCCAGACCGGCGGGCCGGACCGCGTGACGGCCGTGCTCGACGTGCTCGGTGCCTCCCGGATCTCGCACGGGTTCCGAGCGGTCGAGTCCGCCCGCGTCACCGATCGGCTGGCGGCCGAGGGGATCGTCTGCGACGTCTGCCCGGTGTCGAACGTGCGGCTCGGCGTCGTCGCCGACCTCGCGTCGCACCCCGCCCCGGTCCTCGTCGAGCGCGGGGTCCCGGTGACCCTGAACGCGGACGACCCGCTCTGGTTCGGAGCCACCGTGTCGGACCAGTACGCGATCGCCCGCACGACGTGGGGGTTCGACGACCAGGCCCTTGCCGACCTCGCGCGCACCGGCACGCGGGCCACCGGGATGTCCGCGGACACCCGCGACCGATTCGACCGTGAGCTCACCGCGTGGCTCACAGGAGGGCGAGCATGACGAAGGAACTGTTCCTCGGCGCGTTCGAGATCAACGGCGTGAACCTCACGAGCCAGGGGCTCTGGGCGCACCCGGACAACACGACGTGGCGCTACAAGGAGCTCGAGCACTGGACCGACCTGGCCCGCATGCTCGACGACGGCGGGTTCGACTTCATGTTCCTCGCCGACTCGTACGGGTACCCCGTGATCGACGGCGTCGTGCCCGACGTGGCCTTCGAGCAGGGCGTCGAGATCCCGAAGAACGACCCGATGCTCCTCGTCCCCGCCATGGCCGCGGCCGCCCCACGCCTGTGCTTCGGCGTCACGTCGTCGACGAGCTTCGAGCCGCCGTTCGCGAACGCACGCCGCTTCGCCACGCTCGACCACCTGACCCGCGGCCGCATCGCCTGGAACGTCGTCACGACGTCGAGCGCGGTCGTCACGGAGCTGTTCGGCAAGGACCGCTACGTGCCGCACGACGAGCGGTACGCGATCGCGCAGGAGTACCTCGAGCTGAGCTACGCGCTCCTCGAGGGCTCGTGGGAGGACGACGCCGTCCTCGCCGACAAGGGCGCACGTCGGTACGCGGACGCGAGCAAGGTGCACAAGGTGGTGCACCACGGCCGGTACTTCGACGTCGAGGGCTACGCCAACACCGAGCCCGGGCCGCAGCGCACGCCCGTGCTGTTCCAGGCCGGCGCGTCGTCATCGGGTCGCGCCTTCGCCGCGGGCAACGCGGAGCTCGTGTTCCTGCAGGGCAAGGACGCGCCCTCGTTGGCCGCGCAGGTCACCGACATCCGCACCCGCGCCGAGCAGGCCGGGAGGGCCGGGACCGACATCCGCACCGTCTCCGGTCTGTCGGTCATCACCGCACCGTCCACCGCGCAGGCGGAGGACCAGCTCGAGGAGTACCTCTCCTACGTCGACCCGGACGCCGCACGCGTCTACTACGCGAGCATGACCGGCATCGACCTCGCCGCGCTCGACCCCGAGGGCTCGTTCTCGGACGTCACCACCGAGGGCGGCCGGACCCAGGTCGAGCGGTACAAGGGCACGTCCGTGCGCGAGGCCACCGCGGACTTCATCCGGAACGGCATGCGCGAGTTCGTCCTGACCGGCACGCCGACCGAGGTCGTCGACCGCATCGAGGCCCTGGTGACCGACACCGACCTCGACGGCTTCAACTACACGCCCTACGTCACGCCGGGTTCGTACCGGTCGTTCATCGCCGACGTCGTGCCCGAACTCCGTCGTCGTGGCATGCTGCCCGAGACGCCCCGCACGGGCACGTTCCGCGAACGGCTCTCGGGACGCGGCCCGCACCTCCCCGCCAGCCACCGGGCGGCACGGTTCCGGCACCAGCCGGCCACCGCCTGACCAGCCGGGAGGTGCGGGGCCGGACCCCACACCCTCCGCACCTCCCTCTCCACCCAGCACCGCGCCCCACCCGTCCGGTCCCGCCGGCCACCCCGCCCCACCCCTCTCCGCCCGTCCCCTCCGGCACCACCCTCCCCGAAGGAGCACCGTGAGCACCATCGACGACACGACCACGAGCCCGGCATCCGCGCTCTCGGTCGAGCGCAACGGCATCAACGAGATCGCCGAGCACGAGCGGCGCGGCAAGCCGCGCGACCTGTTCTGGCCGTGGTTCGCGGGCAACGTGAGTGTCCTCGGCGTCAGCTACGGCGCGTACGTCCTCGGGTTCGGGATCTCGTTCTGGCAGGCGACGGTCGTCGTCGTCCTCGGCGTCGTGCTGTCGTACGTGCTCTGCGGGCTCAGCGCGCTCGCCGGCAAACGAGGGTCCGCCCCGACCATGACCCTGAGCCGCAGCGTGTTCGGGGTGCGGGGGAACCGCCTCCCGTCCGTCGTGTCCTGGATCCTGACGGTCGGGTGGGAGACCTCGCTCGCCGCGGTGGCCGTGCTCGCGACCGCGACCGTGTTCGACCGCCTCGGCTGGGGCGGCGGTGTCGTGACGAAGGTGGCGGCCCTCGTCGTCGTCATCGCCCTCATCGTCCTCGGCGGCACGCTCGGGTTCGAGCTCATCATGCGCCTCCAGCGGTGGATCACGATCATCGCGGGCGTGCTCACCGTGCTCTACATCGTGTTCGCCGCGGGGCACGTCGACCTCGGGAAGGTCATGGCGATGCCGTCCGGGAACGGGCCCGCCGTGATCGGCGCGCTCCTGTTCGTCATGACCGGGTTCGGGCTCGGCTGGGTGAACGCGGCCGCCGACTACTCCCGCTACCTGCCCCGGAGCGCCTCGAGCGGCGGCGTCGTGTTCTGGACGACGTTCGGCTCGTCGCTCGGCCCCGCCGTCCTGCTCGTCTTCGGCCTGCTCGTGTCGGGGTCCTCGAAGCACCTCGAGTCCGCGATCGGGACCGACCCCGTGGGGGCGCTCGCGGGGATCCTGCCGACGTGGTTCCTCGTGCCGTTCGTCGTGACCGCGGTGCTCGGCATCGTGTCCGGCGCGATCATGGACATCTACTCGTCCGGGCTCGCGCTGCTCAACGCCGGGCTCAAGGTCTCGCGGCCCGTCGCGGTCGGCGTCGACGGCGTGATCATGACGCTCGGCACGATCTACATCGTGTTCGTCTCGGGGAGCTTCATCACGGTGTTCCAGGGCTTCCTCATCACCCTCGGCGTGCCGATCGCGGCCTGGGCGGGCATCTTCATCGCGGACCTCGTGCTCCGCAAGCGGGACTACGCCGAGCGGGAGCTGTTCACGCGCCGCGGGCGGTACGGCGACGTCCGCTGGGACAGCATCGCGATCCTCGTCGTGGCCACGGCCGTGGGCTGGGGGCTCGTCACGAACACCGCCGCGGGCTGGCTGTCCTGGCAGGGGTACCTGCTCGGCCCGTTCGGACTCGGCGGGACCCAGGGCGCCTGGGCGTACGCGAACCTCGGCGTGGTCGTCGCGCTCGTGATCGGGTTCCTCGGCACGTTCCTGACCGGCCGCGGTGCGGTGACCCGGCAGGAGCAGGCCCCGGCCGTCCCGGTCGACGTCGACGAGACGGACCCGAGGGTCATCGCCCGGTAGCCGCCCCCCCCGCCCCCCGCCCCCCACCTGGGGCCGTGAGATCGCAGTCGTTGCCGTTCTGACCCCCCTCAGAACGGCAACGACTGCGATCTCATGGTTGGGGGCGGGCGAGAGGGGGTCGGCGGGCGGCGGCCCGCCGGCATGGCCCGGTCAGAGCTTGAAGACCTCGCGCGGGATGTCCGACACGAGCCGGTGCGCCGTCCGCACCGCGGCCTCCTCGGAGATCCGGTGCGTCACCACGAGGTCGGCCAGGTACGCCGCGTCGACGCGCCGGGCGGTGTCGTGCCGCGCGGGAATCGAGCAGAACGCCCGGGTGTCGTCGATGAACCCGGAGGTCTTGGCGAACGACGCCGAGTCGGTCACGGCCTCGCGGAACCGCCGCATCGCCCCGGGGGTGTCGAGGAACCACCACGGCGCACCGGCGTACACGGCCGGGTAGAAGCCCGCGAGCGGCCCGACCTCGCGCGAGAACACGGTCTCGTCGACGGTGAACAGCACGAGGTGGAACCCCGGCACGGTGCCGAACGTCTCGAGCAGGGGGCGGAGCGGCGCGGTGAACCCGCCGACCGCGGGCAGGTCGTGGCCGGCGTCGGACCCGTACCGCTCGAACGACGGCCGGTGGTGGTCCCGGTGCACGCCCGCGTGCAACTGCATGACGAGGCCGTCGTCGCAGGACATCTCCGCCCAGCGGTACAGCATGTCGTGGCGGTACGCGGTGGCGTCGTCCGGGGTGAGCGCGGTCGGCCCCCGGAGCGCGGCGGCGTGGATGCGCTCTCGGTCCACCGGGGACAGCGGCGTGGACCCGGCGTCGAGGACCCCCGTGTCGGTCGCGGTCGCACCGTGTTCGACGAAGTACCGGCGGCGGGCCCGGAGCGCCTCGAGCAACCCGGCGTGCGTCCCCGTGTCGATGCCGGCGGCCTCGCCGATCCGCGCGACCACGTCCCTCCAGTCCGGGCGGGACGGGTCGAAGACGGCGTCGGCGCGGAACGTCGGGATGACCCGCCCGGAGAAGGCCGGGTCGGCCGCCAGTCGGGCGTGCGCGGCGAGGTCGGACGTCGGGTCGTCGGTCGTCGCGAGCACCGCGATCCGGAACCGGTCGAACAGTGCGCGGGGGCGCATCCCGGGGTCGCGGAGGGCCGTGGCCAGTCGGTCGTACTGGGCGTCGGCGTTCGCGCCGGACGGCTCCTCCGTCAGCCCGAACACGTCGTGCAGCTCGGTCTCGAACCACGCGCGCACCGGGGTCGCCAGGAAGTCGTCCCAGTGCTCGGCGAGCGTCCGCCAGACGGCACGGCCGGGAGGCACGACACCCGTCCCGTCGACCGGCGCGCGTCCGAGCGCGTCGAGCGGCACCCCGTTGGCGTGGAGCAGACGGAGCACGTAGTGGTCCGGGGTGACGAGCAGCGCGGCCGGGTCGGGGAACGGTTCGTCGTCGGCGAGCACCTCGGCGGGCACGTGTCCGTGCGGTGACAGGATCGGGGCCTCGGCGACCTCGTCGTACAGGCGGCGGGCGACGGACCGCGTCGCCGGGTCGGCGGGGAACAGGCGGTCGGGGTGCGGGACCATCGGGCGGCCGGTGTCGGCGGGGGCGTCGGTGCTGGTCATGCGGGACTCCGTTCGGTGCCGGGGGCGGGACCGGTCGACCCGCGGACGGTCAGGTGGGTGGGCAGGGCGACCGAGTCCGTCGAGTGCTCCGCGACGGCGGCGGCGGCGTCGGCGTCGGTCGGGACACCGCCGCCGATGCGCCGCAGCAGCATCGTCACGGCGACGCGTCCGGCCTGTTCGATGGGCGACGTCATGGTGGTGAGCGGCGGATCGCAGAAGTCGGCGCCGAAGATGTCGTCGCACCCGACGACGCTCATGTCGACGGGCACGCGCACCGACCGCTCCCGCAGGTGGCGCAGCATCCCGATCGCGATGAGGTCGTTGAACGCGATGCACGCGGTGACCCCCGCGGTGACGGCGGTGTCCGCGGCGGCCGCACCGGAGTCGACGACCGGCGCGAACGGCCCGGCCGTGTCGACCCGGACGCGCAGCCGCGCGGCGGCGGCGACGAGCGCCCGCCACCGTCGCTCGTTCGACCACGAGCTCTCGGGCCCGCCGACGTACAGCACGTGCCGGTGTCCGAGCGAGACGAGGTGCTCGAGCGCCCGCCCGACCCCGCCCGGTGTGTCGATGAGCACGCTCGACACGGACGGCACGCGCCGGTTCAGGACGACGACCGGCAGGAGGCCCGCGAACCGTGCGATCTCCCCGTCGCTCAGGCGCGAGGCGGCGAGCACCGCGCCGTCCACCCGCGACGCGATCGCCCCGAGGGTGGCTGCCTCGGTCGCCGCGGACTCCTCGGTGTCCACGAGCAGCTGGGTCCGGCCGGCCGCGGCGAGCCGGTGCTGTGCCCCGCGGATCACGTCGAAGAAGAACGGGTTCGTCACGTCCGGCACGACGACCGCGACCGCCCCGACATCCCGGCTGCCGCGGTCGCTGCGCGGCGGCGTGTACCCGAGGGCCCGCGCGGCGGCCTCGATGCGGGTGCGCGTCGCGGCGTTGACGCGACCCGGCCGGGCCAGTGCCCGCGAGACCGTGGAGGGCGCGACCGCGGCCGCCCGCGCGACGTCCCGGATCGTCACGCGGCGGGGCTCCTGGATCTCGGACGTGACGGCCTCCTCGCGCGCTCGGTCGTGCCACCGACCGTAGGGCCCGTGGCAACGCGATGGCAACGGGTTGCCACACCGTTGCCACAGCGGCAGCATCGACACCGGTCGGTGCGGACCCTCCGCGGTGCCGCATCCCGACCGGTCCAGCATGAGGCGTGGAGGACGACATGACCGAGGCACCCGTCTGGACCCTCTCCGGGTTCGGCGACGAGATCGACGACGACCCGGTCGTCCAGGTCGCCGTGCTCCAGGCCCTCGGCGCGAGCGCGATCGAGGTCCGCAGCGCGTGGGGCGTCAACGTCGTGGACCTCGACGAGGACCAGCTCGCCGGCCTGCACCGCCTCCTGGAGGACCGGGGCCAGTCCGTCTCGGCCGTCGCCTCGCCGATCGGCAAGGTCGACGTCGGCCTGCCCGTCGAGCACGAGGTCGCGCGGCTCGAGCGGGCGATCGCCGCCGCGCACGCCCTCGGGACCCGGGACATCCGGGTCTTCTCGTTCTACCGGTCGCCCGAGCAGACCCCCGAGGACGTCCGCGACGCGGTCCTCACGCGGATGCGGGCCCTCGCCGACGTCGCCGAGCGCGAGGGCGTCCGACTGCTGCACGAGAACGAGAAGGACATCTACGGCGACGTCCCCGAGCGGGTGCTCGACGTGGTGGAGTCCGTCGGATCGGACGCGCTCCGCCTGGCCTGGGACAACGCGAACTACGTCCAGTGCGGGGTGCGCCCGTTCACCGACGGCTGGGGCCTCCTCGCCCCGTACGTCGTCTACCTCCAGGTCAAGGACGCCCTGGCCGCCGACGGCACGGTCGTCCCCGCGGGCGAGGGCGACGGCGAACTCCGCGAGACCCTGACGGCGCTCCGCGACGCCGGGTACGACGGCCACGCCTCCCTCGAGCCCCACCTGGCGAGTGCCACCCGGCTCGGCGGATCGAGCGGACCGGCCGCGTTCGGTCGTGCCGCCCGCGCGTTCCGGGACCTCACGCGACAGATCGGAGTCACCCTGCGATGAGCACCAGCCCCACCGACGCGGCCCCACCGCTCCGCCTCGCCGTCGTCGGCGCGGGCGTCATCGGCCAGCACCACGCCCGTGTCGCCGCACAGCACCCGGACCTCGACCTCGTCGCCTCGTCGACGCCGTCCCCGCGGCGGCCGTGGCCCTGGCGGACGAGATCACCGCGACCGGCGTGCAGCGACCCCTGACGGCGACGACCATCCGCGAGGCCGTCGACGCCGTGGCGATCGACATCGTCGCGATCTGCTCGCCGTCCGGGATGCACGTCGACCTCGCGACCGCGGCGATCGCGGCCGGCAAGCACGTCCTCATCGAGAAGCCGCTCGACACGACGATCCCGCGGGCACGGAAGCTCGCGGCGCTCGCCGCGTCCGCTCGCGACCGGGGGCTCGTCGTGTCCGTCGTGAGCCAGCACCGGTTCGACCCGGCCTCGGTCGCGGTGGCCCGGGCCGCGCACTCGGGCGGGTTCGGCACCCTCACGAGCGGCGTCGCGAGCGTCGCCTGGTACCGCTCGCAGGGCTACTACGACTCCGGCGACTGGCGGGGTACCTGGGCGCTCGACGGCGGTGGCGCGGTCATGAACCAGGGTGTGCACACCGTCGACCTGCTCGTCTGGACGCTCGGGCGCCCGGTCGAGGTGTCGGCGCGTACCGGTCGACTCGCCCACGAGCGGATCGAGGTCGAGGACACCGCGGTCGCGACGGTCCTGTTCGACGGTGGCGCCCTCGCCGTCGTCCACTGCACGACGGCCGCCTACCCGGGGCTGTCCGCGCGGTACCAGGTGCACGGCACGCGCGGTTCGGCGATCGTCGACGACGACCGACTCGCCTTCTTCCACATGGCGCCCGACGACGCGGCCCTGGTGTCCGCGTCGACGACGAGCGGCGCCCAGGCCGTCGCGGGTGCCACGGACCAGCGGGCCGAGGTGGTGCCGCCCGAGCACGTCGTCGGCGGCCCGTCGGAGCCGGATGCGTTCCTCCACGGCCACGCTCGGCAGTACGACGACCTCGTCGACGCGATCCGCGACGGGCGCGAGCCCGGGGTAACGGTCGAGGCCGCCCTGCTGTCCCTGGCGACCGTGCGGGCCCTGTACGTGTCGGCGACGCTCGGCGTGCCGGTCCGTGTCGACGACGTCCTGATCGGCCGGTACGACGACGTCGAACCCATGGTCGGCCCGGGCCCGGGGAGCGTGCTCGCATGAGGTTCTCGGTGTTCACGGCGGCGACGCCGGAGTGGAGCCCCGACCAGGCCGTGTCGATGCTCGCCGCGCAGGGCTGGGACGGCGTCGAGTGGCGCGTCACGGACCAACCGGACGCCCAGGGCGCACCGGGGTTCTGGGCCGGCAACCGTGCCACCTGGCCGTTCACGGGCCTGGAGGACCGGCTCGGGCAGATCGCGCGCGTGACCGCCGGCTCGGGGCTCGCGTACTCCGGCATCGGCGGGTACCAGCAGGCGTCGGACCACGACGCGGTCCTGCGGATGCTCCGGGCCACCGCGGAGCTCGGGGCCGAGCGCGTCCGGGTCACGATGCCGCACACCCGGACGGGCACCCCGTACCCGCAGCTGTTCGACCGCACGCGCGCCGACCTCGAGTGGATCGCCGCGCGGGCCGCGGAGCTCGGCGTGCAGGCGCTCGTCGAGCTCCACCACGGCACGATCACCGCGTCGGCGTCCGCGGCGCTCCGGCTCGTCGACGGTCTCGACCCCGCGCACGTCGGGGTCATCCACGACCTCGGCAACCTCGTCATCGAGGGACGTGAGGACCACCTCGCCGCCTTCGAGCTGCTCGGCCCCTACCTGGCGCACGTGCACGTCAAGAACGTCCGCTGGGTGCCGACCGACGACCGACGCGCGGACGGCAGCACGGTGTGGGTGCACGAGTGGGCCACGCTCCGGACCGGGCAGGAGTCCGTCGCGGACTACCTCGCCGACCTGCGGACCGTCGGGTACGACGGCTGGGTCACGGTCGAGGACTTCTCGACCGAGCTGCCCCTCGTGGACCGCACGGCCGACGACCTCGCGTTCCTCCGCTCGCTCGTGTCGACGGACACCCCGTGACGGGCGGCACCACACCCGACCGCCGACCGGGCATCGTCCACCTGGGGATCGGTGCGTTCGCCCGCGCCCACCTCGCCTGGTACACGCAACGCGCCGGCACCGACGACGACGGACGCGCCTGGGGCATCGTCGGCTTCACCGGGCGGTCACCCGACGCCGCCACCACGCTCACGGCGCAGGACTGCCGGTACACGCTCGTCGAGCGCGCGGGCGACGGCGACACCGCGACCGCCATGGACGTCGTCGTCGCCGCGCACCCCGGGTCCGACACATCGGCCTGGAGGACCGCCCTCGCGTCCCCGACGACGGCGATCGTCACGCTCACCGTCACCGAGGCCGGCTACCGGCCGGGGTCCGGCGTCGCGGACCGGCTCGTCGACGGCCTCCGGGCGCGGGCGACCGCGGCGGGCGGCCCCCTCACGCTCGTCAGCCTCGACAACCTCGCCGGGAACGGCCGGGTCCTCGCCGGTGCCGTGCGGGAGGCGGTCGGGGCGGACCCGGACCTCCTCGCCTGGATCGACCGGAACGTGACGTTCCCCGACGCCATGGTCGACCGGATCACCCCGGCCACGACCGACGAGGACCGCGCCGCCGTCCAGGAGCTGCCCGGCGCGGTGCCCGACGACCGCGTGCCGGTCGTCACCGAGCCGTTCGCCGAGTGGGTCCTCGCCGACCGCTTCGCGGGGGACCGGCCGCCATGGGAGCGTGCCGGGGTCCGCATCGTCGACGACGTCGAGCCGTACGAGCAGCGGAAGCTGTGGCTCCTCAACGCCGCGCACTCGCTGCTCGCCTACCTCGGCCTCCTGCTCGGGCACACGACGGTGGCCGAAGCGATCGCCGACTCGCGCTGCCGCGGCCGCGTCGACCAGCTGTGGGACGAGGCCGGAGCCGAGGTGCGCCTCCCGGCCGACGAGATCGCCGCCGCGCGTGCGGCGATGCTCGAGCGGTGGGCGAACCCGCGGATCCGCCACACGCTGCGACAGATCGCGAGCGACGGCTCGCGCAAGCTCCCCGTGCGGATCGTCGACCCCCTGCGACGGCGACTCGCGCGCGATCCGGACACCGGCGTCGGACCCGGCACGGCGACGGTCGTCGCGGCGTGGTGGCTGCACTGCGCCCTGCAGGCCGACCTCGTGTCGGACGACGGCGCCCCCGCCCCGGACGCCGACGTGCACGACGTGCTGGCGGTGCTCGACCCGGACCTCGACACCGACCCGGTCGTGGCCGCGATCACCGCGGCGGCGACCCGCATCAGGACCATGATGGACAGCGACGACGGCGACGAGGCCGTCGATCCGACACGAGGAGCGACCGCATGACCGCCACCGACCTCCCCTCCACGCGCTCCACCCGGGGTGCGCGGGGGATGCGCATCACGAAGGCCGAGGTCGTGGTGACGAGCCCGGACCGGAACTTCACCACCCTGAAGCTCACGACCGAGGACGGCATCACCGGTCTCGGGGACGCGACGCTGAACGGCCGAGAGCTCGCCGTCGTGTCGTACCTGCGTGACCACGTCGTGCCGATGCTCATCGACCGCGACGCCTCGCGCATCGAGGACACCTGGCAGCTCCTGTACCGCGGGGCGTACTGGCGTCGCGGTCCCGTGACGATGGCCGCCATCGCCGCGGTCGACATCGCGCTCTGGGACATCAAGGCCAAGGCCGCTGGCATGCCCCTGTACCAGCTGCTCGGCGGCGCCTCGCGTGAGGGGCTCATGGCGTACGGACACGCGTCGGGCAAGGACCTGCCGGAGCTGTTCGACTCGATCCGGGAACAC
This sequence comes from Curtobacterium sp. MCBD17_003, assembly GCF_003234885.2. Taxonomy (NCBI): domain Bacteria; kingdom Bacillati; phylum Actinomycetota; class Actinomycetes; order Micrococcales; family Microbacteriaceae; genus Curtobacterium; species Curtobacterium sp. MCBD17_003. The sequence goes on along the minus strand of NZ_CP126275.1, from coordinate 2,661,933 downwards.
CAGGAGCAGGGCTACCGGTCGATCCGCGTGCAGACCGGCGTGCCGGGGCTCAAGAGCATCTACGGCATCGCGTCGAACGCCCGGCTCGACGGCGACCAGGGCGTCCGGTACGACCACGAGCCCGCGCAGCGCGGGGCCCTGCCGGCGCAGGAGGACTGGGACACCCGGTCGTACCTGCGCCACGTGCCCACCGTGTTCGAGGCCGTGCGGAACGAGTTCGGGCCCGAGCTGCCGCTGCTCCACGACGCCCACCACCGGATGACCCCGATCCAGGCCGCGCAGCTCGGCAAGTCCCTGGAGCCGTACGACCTGTTCTGGCTCGAGGACTGCACCCCGGCCGAGAACCCCGAGGCCCTCCGGCTCGTCCGCCAGCACACCACGACACCGCTCGCGATCGGCGAGGTGTTCAACTCGCTCTGGGACTACCAGCAGATCATCCGCGAGCAACTCATCGACTACGTCCGGAGCGCGGTCACCCACACCGGCGGGATCAGCCACCTGCGGAAGCTCGTCGAGTACGCCGCGCAGTACCAGATCCGCTCCGGGTTCCACGGGCCGACCGACATCTCACCGGTCGGGATGGCGGCCCAGATGCACCTCGGCCTCGCGATCCACAACTTCGGGATCCAGGAGTACATGCAGCACGGGGCTCGGACGAACGCCGTGTTCCAGCAGTCCTTCACGTTCGAGGACGGTCTGCTCCACCCGGGCGACCAGCCGGGCATCGGGGTGGACCTCGACGTCGACGAGGCGGGGAAGTACCCGTACGAGCAGGCGTACCTGCCATACAACCGCCTGGCGGACGGCACCGTGCACGACTGGTGACCCCGCGGAGGACGTCGCTCGATGTCGCTACTGGGCGGCGATCCCGGCGAAGGTGTCGAAGGACGCCTTGCGCTGGTGTGACCAGGTGTAGAGCCCGAAGTCGCCGTCCTGGCCGTCGTCCTGCCAGCCGTAGAGGAACACCGGCCCGACCTGCGGGTACTGCGCGGCGATCTGGTACAGCTCCTTGATGGTCTCCTGCTGCTGTGCGACGGAGAACGCCGGGTAGTTGCCGTCCGAGCCGGTCGGCATGCCGCTCTCGGTCCACCAGATCGGCATCGAACCGTCCCCGTACTGGCGCATGACGGCGAGCAGGTCCGGCAGGACGGACAGCAGGTTGTAGCCGCCGTCCGCGGTCATCGGCATCACCGGGTAGGTGTACGGGTGCAGGTTGACGGCGTCGAACCAGCCCGCCGCACCGTTCCAGTACATCTGGCGGATGAAGTCGATGGGGTTGTAGTCGTTGCCCTGGGGGCCGCTCCCCGAGACCTGCCGCCCGAACGGTGCCATGCCCGCCATGAGCACGGTGGCCTGCGGGTCGGCCTGGTGGATGATGGGGTACACCGTGCGCAGCAGACCGGCGTAGGCAGCGGGGTTCGCGTGGCCGCCCGCCCACGTCCAGCCGAGGTTGACCTCGTTGCCGATCTCGAAGTCGTGGATGCCCCCGGCCGCGAGGCGCCGCACCGAGTAGGTCATCCAGCCGTTCTGCGCCGAGTACCCGGCGGATTCCGGCATGGATGCCGTGCCGTCACCGAAGATGACCTCGACGTTGAGACCCGCCATGCGGGCCTGCGTGATCGTCTGGTCGGAGGCGCCGCCGTGCCCGGTGGGGTTGCCGGCGTAGTTGTAGTCGAGCCGGACCCACTGCACGCCCGCGGAGCGCATGTCCTGGAACACCGAGCGCGCTCCACTGGCGGACATCGTGTTGATCTCCGACTCGTACAGGCCGCCGGGCGAGATGCCCTTGCCGTGCACGATCCCGGATGCTGCGGCGGTCGTGGCCGTCACTGCCGACGCCGGCACCGCCGACGCGCTCGCGGCGGCCGTGGTCGCGGTGATGGTGCGCGGGGCGGGCGACGCAAGGTCCGCCCGCACTACCGGGGTGGCCGTCGTCGGCGCGGGCGACGCCGCCGCGGGGGCGGCAGTGGCACTCGGCTTCGAGGAGGCGGTGGTCGCAGCGTCGGCGGTGGTGCCGCCCTGGGGCAGCGCACATGCCATCAGCGCCACCGACGACGCCACTGCGGCGACCGTCACCGGGAGCGCCCAGCGCACGCGGCGTCGGGCCGAGCGGTTCGTTCCGCTCGTCGTGGTCTCGTTCATGGTCGGGTCCGTGTTGTCCATGGGCTCGTTCCTCCCTGAAGGTCGTGAGCGACCAGAAACGTAACGGTTTTCCGTACCCCCGGATTCGGCTGATTCTCAGGCACGCCTGTTGACTGCCGGGCGCGGATGTGAGGGTCCGTGGAGCGCCCTGTCACCTGTTCGGGGGTCAGGCGAATTACCTGTACGAGTTCGCAGCATCCGATTCGCTCGGACAGGTCGCGCACGGCCTCACGACCCGGTTGGGGGCACCCTCTGCAGGGCGGCGACGTCCGCAGCGGTGGATGCGGCGCGAGCCGGCGGGTGAGGCGCGAGCCGGCGGTCGCGGCGCGGGGCAGACTCGGCGGCATGGACCCCGAGCAGCTCGCCGCCGTCGCGCGCGAGCTGTACCGGCGACGCCCCGAGGACTTCGTCGCCGAACGGACCGCGCGGGCACGCGATCTCCGGAAGCGTGACCGGGCCTTGTCGGACGGCGTGAAGGCGCTCCGCAAGCCCTCGCCCGCCGCGTGGGTCGTCGACCTGCTCGCGGCGCAGGGCGCCCTCGACGACGCGGTCGACCTCGGACCGGCGCTCCGCGCTGCGCAGGAGCAGGCCGACCCGCGGGCGATCAGCCGGCTCCGGCGCGAGCGGGCCTCGCTCGTGGCGTCGCTCACGGATGCCGGGGCCGATCTGGCTCGCGACGCCGGGCACGAGCCGTCGGACGTCGTGCTCGAGCAGGTCGGGGCGACGGTCGAGGCGGCCATGGCGGACCCCCGTGCGGGTGCTGCCGTGCGGTCCGGGATGCTCGTCCGCGCGCTCGAGGCCGTCGGGTTCGAGCCGGTCGACCTCGACGGCGCCGTGGCGGTGCCCGAGGCGGTGCCCGACATCGACGGGGAGGGCGCCGAGGCTGAGCCGGAGCCGGAGCCGGAGCCGGAGCCGGAGCCGGAGCCGGAGCCGGAGCCGGAGCCGGAGCCCGGGCCGGAGCCCGACGCGGAGCCGGAGCCCGAGCCCAGGCCGCCCCGCCGTCCGCGCGGGGGCACCGGCCGTCCGCGCCGCGCGACCGGTGGCCATCCGGCGGACGCGCCCCGGTCCTCCCGTCCGACGCAGGGCGACGACCACGACCACGACCACGACCGCGTCCGCCAGGAGGCCCGGACGGCCGAGGCGGCGGCACGCGACGCCGCCCGGACCGCCGACGACGACCTCGAGCGCCTCGAGGACGCGCTCGACGACGCCGACCAGCGTCGTCGTGACCTCGAGGGGCGCCGGCACGACCTCGAGGAGGAGCTCGCCGCGGTCCGCCGGGACCTCGACGACGCCGAACGGGAGACGCAGCGGCTCGAGGACGATCGCGACGCCGCGGAGGAACGCGCGGACGAGGCGCGGACGGCGCTCCGGCGGGCCCGCGCGCACCGGCGCGAGGTGGGCTGAGCCCGCGTCTGTTACCGGTCGTCCTCCGGCGTGTCCGAGCCCACGCGGGCACCACCGTCGGCACCACCATCGCCGTCGGCGCTGCCCCCGTCGTCGTCCTCGCCGAGCAGCCGGCCGAGGATCGACGTCAATGCCGCCCGGTCCGCCTCGTCGAGGGGCGCGAACAGCGTCGCGAGCGTCCGGTCCGCGGCCTCCTGTCCCGCTGCGAGGAGCCGTTCACCCTCGGCGGTGAGTTCGTACCGAACCCGGCGGCCCACCCCGGGATGGCGCTCGACGAGCGCCCGCGCGGCCATGCGCGTCGTGAGGGTCCCGAACGCCTGGTCGCTCTGGAACGTCACGAGTGCGAGCGCGTGCGCCGAGGCCCCGGGGCGGGTGGCGATCGCGCGGAGGGCGTCCCACTGGGCGAGGGTCGTCCCGACACCGTGCAGGGCCGCGTCGACCGCACGGTGGTCACGCCACTGCGCCTGTTTCACCATCCGGCCGAGTCGTCGCAGGTCCGTCGTCATGGTGCTACCGTATCAGCAGCATTAGATAAACATGTTGAGACAGGAGCGACACCATGGACATCACCCTCGACGAACGCGGCACCGACGGCCCCCTCGCCCTCGTGCTGCACGGCGGCGGCGGCCCCGCGACGGTGGCGCCCTTCGTGGCGCACCTCGCCGAGACGCACCACGTCATCGCACCGACGCACCCGGGGTGGAACGGCACCGACCGTCCGGACGACCTCGACACGGTGCGGGCGCTCGCCGGCGTGTACCTCGACCTGCTCGAGCAGCGCGACGCCCGGAACGCCGTGCTCGTCGGCAACTCGCTCGGCGGCTGGATCGCGCTCGAGATGGCCGTCCAGGCGGCAGAGCGCGGCTCGGACGCGGTCGGCGCGCTCGTCGTCGTCGACGCGGTGGGCGTGACGGTGCCCGACGAGCCGGTGCGCGACTTCTTCGCGCTCGACGCGCGCGGGGTGGCGGAGTACGCCTGGCACGACCCGGAGCGCGGGTACCTCGACCCGGCGACCCTCTCGGACGAGCGCCGGCGCGTCCAGGCGGCGAACATGGTCGCGCTCCGGACCTACGCGGGCGGGGCCGCCATGGCCGACCCGACCCTCGCCTCCCGGCTCGCCGACGTGCGGGTCCCGGCGCTCGTCCTGTGGGGTGACAGCGACCGCATCGTCACCCCCGCGTACGGGGCCGCGCTCGCGGATGCGTTGCCCCACGCGCGGTTCGTCGTGGTCGAGGCGGCGGGCCACCTGCCGCAGCTCGAGCGCGCCGACGCCACGTTCGCCGCGGTCGACGCGTTCGTGACCGCGCTCCCGACGCCCGGCGCGGACGAGGCGCACGACATGCGCTAGAGTGACCGACTGGACTTCGGCGAGGGTCGTGCGCAGGCGCGGCCGTGATCGACGCGGTAGGAGATCCGGTCCCGTGCTCCGTGCGGGTGACCGGCGGTGGCCCCGGATCACGGGCCCTCCTGGCGCTGTGACGCGTTCGAGTCGAACACACTGACCGACGACGGCCGCATGGCGGTCGTCCCCACCCAGGAGGCACCACCATGGCCGACCAGTACCAGCTCGCCGCCGAGCACCGCACCGCATTCGGCAAGGGCGCGGCACGCAAGCTCCGCGCCGCCGACAAGATCCCCGCTGTCGTCTACGGTCACGGCACCGACCCGCAGCACGTCACGCTGCCCGGGCACGACACGATGCTCGTCGTCCGCCGCGCGAACGCGATCATCGAGCTCGACATCGAGGGCGCCACGCAGCTCGTGCTCGTCAAGGACGTCCAGCGTGACCCGGTGCGGCAGATCATCGAGCACATCGACCTCGTCGTGCTCCGTCAGGGCGAGCGGGTCACCGTCGAGGTCCCCGTGGTCGTCGAGGGCGAGTCGGCTCCGGGCACCATCCACGTGCAGGACGAGTCCACGCTGTCGCTGGTCGTCCTCGCGACGAACATCCCGCAGCACGTCGTCGTCGACGTCACGGGCCTCGAGGACGGTGCCCAGCTGCACGCCTCGGACATCACGCTCCCCGAGGGCGCCGAGCTCGACACCGACCCGGAGGCCCTGGTCGTCAGCATCAGCACGCCCCGCGGCGCCGGTGACGAGGGCGACGAGGCCGGCGAGGACGCCGCGGAGTAGTCCGCGAGCCTCCCGACGCCCATGGCGGAACGAACGCTGCTCGTGGTCGGGCTCGGCAACCCCGGGCCCGACTACGCCGGCAACCGGCACAACGTCGGACAGATGGTCCTCGACGACCTCGCGGTGCGGATCGGTGCGACCTTCCGGAAGCACAAGACCCCCGCGCAGGTCGCCGAGGGCCGCACGGCCCCGGGTGGGCCGAAGCTCATCCTGGCCAAGCCCGCGTCGTTCATGAACACGTCCGGCGGCCCGGTGTCGGCTGCCCTGTCGTTCTACGGTCTGACGCCCGCCGAGCTCGTCGTCGTGCACGACGAGCTCGACCTGCCGTTCGACACGCTCCGGCTCAAATCCGGTGGCGGGCACGGCGGGCACAACGGGCTCCGCGACATCATCAAGGCCTGCGGTACGAACGAGTTCGCGCGGGTCCGCGTCGGCATCGGCCGCCCGCCCGGTCGGCAGGACCCGGCCGACTACGTGCTCCGCGACTTCTCGTCGACCGAGCGCAAGGTGCTGCCGTCGCTCCTGGCCGAGGCCGCCGACGCGGTCGAGGCGATCGCGACCGACGGCCTCCTCGCCGCGCAGCAGCGGTTCCACGCGCCGGCCTGACCGTCGTAGGACGACCGGGAGGCTCGGTGTGCGCCCGCCGCCTCCCTCCCGTTCGCCCACAGCACGCGGCGGGCCGGATCGCCTGTCGGAGGGCGCCGGTACTATCGGATGAGTGACGATCTCGGGCATCATCCCTGCGCTCTCGCGCGCCTCCGCGTTCGATCGTGTCCTCGCCGCCGCCCCGCGTGACGCCGACTTCTCCGTCGTCGACGGCCTCCGCGTCCCGTTGCTGGCAGCGCTGCTCGCCGAGCGGGACGGCCCGCAGTGCGCCTTCGTGATCACCGCCACCGGGCGCGAGGCCGAGGGCGTGCGTGACGCCGTCCGGTGCTACGTGCCCGAGGCCGAGGTCCTCGAGTTCCCCGCGTGGGAGACCCTGCCGCACGAGCGCCTGAGCCCGAGCGCGCAGACGGTCGGCACGCGCATCAACACCCTGCGGCGCCTCGCCGACTGGCAGGCCGCCGCCGACCGGGGCGAACCCCGTGGGCCGATCGTCGTCGTGGCGAGCGTGCGTGCCGCGCTCCAGCCCATCGCAGACAACATGACCGCGATGGCACCCCTGGTGCTCCGGACAAACTCGCGGGGCAACGACCTCACGCAGCTCGCCGGCGCCCTCGTCGACCTCGCCTACGCCCGGGTCGACCTCGTGTCCCGCCGTGGCGAGTTCGCGGTCCGCGGCGGCATCCTCGACGTCTTCCCTCCGACGGCCGACCACCCGGTCCGCATCGACTTCTTCGGCGACGAGATCGACGCGATCAAGGCGTTCAGCGTCGCGGACCAGCGCTCGACGGACGAGGACCTCGGGCAGGTGGAGCTCACCGCGAGCCGCGAGCTCCTGCTCGGCGAGAGCGTCCGGCAGCGGGCGCGCGAGATGCTCCACGAGTTCCCGAGCCTGTCCCAGATGCTCGCCAAGATCGCCGAGGGCATCCCGGTCGAGGGCATGGAGTCCCTCGCGCCCGCCCTGGTCGACCGCCTCGTGCCCGTCACCCACTACCTGCCGTCCTCGGCGGTCGTCGCGGTGTTCTCGCCCGAGCGTGTCGTCGCCCGGGCGCACAGCCTGGCCGAGACGAACCAGGAGTTCCTGCAGGCCGCCTGGAGTGCGGCGACCGCCGGGGCGCAGGCCCCCATCGACCTCGACGCCGGCAACTTCCTGTCCCTCGGGGCGCTCAAGCAGTCCCGTGGCGACCGCACCTGGTGGACGGTGTCGCCGTTCGACTCCGGTGCCGACCTCACCGACGAGCAGGCGGTCGAGTCGGCGGGCGACTACCTCCGGGTGCCCGCCGAGACCGTCCCGAGCTTCACCGGCAGCGCCGAGGGCGCGCTCGAGCACGTCGCCGAGCGCACGCGGGACGGCTGGTCCGTCGTGGTCACCGCGCAGGGCGCCGGTCTGGTCGAGCGTGCCGTGCAGGTCCTCGCGGACGCCGGCGTCGCCGCCCGGGTCGAGGACGTCACCGAGCCTCCGGAGCCCGGCGCCGTGTTGCTCACGACCGCGTCGGTCGAGCACGGGTTCGCCGTGCCGGAGCTCCGCCTGCTCGTGATGTCCGAGGCCGAGTTCTACGGCCGGAGCGCCCAGCAGGGAGCCCGGCAGGTGAAGAAGCTCGCCAGCCGCCGGAAGAACGTCGTCGACCCCCTGCAGCTCAAGCCGGGTGACGTCGTCGTGCACACCACGCACGGGATCGGCAAGTTCGTCGAGCTCGTCTCGCGCGAGGTCTCGTCGGGTGGTCGGAACGCGGTCAAGACGCAGCGCGAGTACCTCGTGCTCGAGTACGCGCCATCGAAGCGCGGGTACCCGGGCGACAAGCTCTACGTGCCGACGGACCAGCTCGACCAGCTCTCGCGCTACGTCGGCGGCGAGGCCCCGACGCTCAGCAAGATGGGCGGCAGCGACTGGGCGTCGGCCAAGAGCAAGGCGCGCAAGGCGGTCCGCGACATCGCGGTGGAGCTCGTCAAGCTCTACTCGGCGCGGATGGCGTCGAAGGGCCACGCTTTCGGGCCGGACACCCCCTGGCAGCGCGAGCTCGAAGAAGCCTTCCCGTTCGCCGAGACGCCCGATCAGCTCACCACGATCGACGAGATCAAGGCCGACATGGAGCGGCCGATCCCGATGGACCGCCTGCTGTCCGGCGACGTCGGCTACGGCAAGACCGAGGTCGCGATCCGCGCCGCGTTCAAGGCCGTGCAGGACGGCAAGCAGGTCGCGGTCCTCGTGCCGACCACGCTGCTGGTCCGCCAGCACTTCGAGACCTTCCAGGAACGCTTCGCCGGGTTCCCCGTGCACCTGCGCGCCCTGAGCCGGTTCCAGACCGAGAAGGAATCCAAGGAGACCATCGCGGGCCTCGCCGACGGCACGGTCGACATCGTGATCGGGACGCACCGCATCTTGTCCCAGCAGGTGCAGTTCAAGGACGTCGGCCTCGTGATCATCGACGAGGAACAGCGCTTCGGCGTCGAGCACAAGGACCAGCTCAAGAAGCTCAAGACGAACGTCGACGTCCTCGCCATGAGCGCGACCCCGATCCCGCGGTCACTCGAGATGGCCGTGACCGGCATCCGCGAGATGTCGACCCTCGCCACCCCGCCCGAGGACCGCCATCCGATCCTGACCTTCGTCGGGCCGCAGTCGGACATGCAGGTCGCGGCGGCGATCCGGCGGGAGCTGCTCCGCGAGGGCCAGGTGTTCTACGTGCACAACCGCGTCAAGGACATCCAGGGCACCGCCGCGCACCTCGCCGAGATCGTGCCCGAGGCCCGGATCGCGGTCGCGCACGGCCAGATGTCCGAGCAGGCCCTCGAGCAGGTGATGGTCGACTTCTGGGAGCGCAAGTTCGACGTCCTCGTGTCGACCACGATCATCGAGACCGGCCTCGACATCGCGAACGCGAACACCCTCATCATCGACCGCGCCGACAAGTACGGGCTGTCGCAGCTGCACCAGCTCCGGGGTCGTGTCGGCCGCGGGCGCGAGCGCGGGTACGCGTACTTCCTCTACGACGCCGACAAGCCCCTGTCCGAGACCGCGCAGGACCGCCTCGAGACCATCGCGGCGAACAACGAGCTCGGTGCGGGCATGCAGGTCGCCCTCAAGGACCTCGAGCTCCGCGGAGCGGGCAACCTGCTCGGTGGCGAACAGTCCGGTCACATCGCGGGGGTCGGGTTCGACCTCTACCTCCGGATGATCGGCGAGGCCGTCGGGCAGTTCCGCGGCGACGTCGCCGAGGGGCAGACGGAACTCCGCCTCGAGCTCCCGGTCGACGCCCGCATCCCCGACGACTACGTCGAGAGCGAGCGTCTCCGGCTCGAGGCGTACCAGAAGCTCTCGGCCGCGTCGGCTCCTTCGGCGCAGGACGCCGCGATCGACATGGTGCTCGACGAGCTCACCGACCGGTACGGCACGCCCCCGAAGGCGGTCACGACGCTCATCGAGGTCTCGCGGCTCCGGCGCATGGCGCAGCAGGTCGGCCTGTCCGACGTCGTCGTGATGGGGTCGAACCTCCGGGTCGCGGGCAAGGAGCTCGCCGATTCCCAGCAGGTCCGGCTCACCCGCATGTTCCCGGGGTCGCGGTGGTTCGCCCAGCAGAACGCGACGAGCATCCCGCTCCCGAAGCGGAACGGCGAGCCGCTACCGGACGATGCGCTCATCGACTGGGTGGAGTCGATCCTCACGGCGATCTACGGCGCCAACGTGCCCGAGCAGGCGCCGGCCGCGTAGGCGGGGGCGGGACCGCCGGTCGGGAGGCACGGTACGGGCCCGCCCCGCGCCTCCCGTCCGGCCGGACCCGCGGCGGAACTGCCGGATCGTGCTCTGGTCAGGGCGCGCCCGGAGCGGCCGCGCGCTCGGACCGCGCACGGCGTGCCCCGAGCGCGACGACGACGGCCGACGCCACCATCGCGACGCCCGAGCCGACGAGGACCGCGAGTGTGCCCTGGTCCGCGACCCGCGGCGTGCGCACGAACGCGAGTTCGTTCATGAGCAGCGAGACGGTGAACCCGACCCCGCCGAGGACGCCGACGGTGGCGACCGCCGAGAGCGACAGCGTCGGGCGCTCAGGATGCCGGAACACCTGGGTCGCGACCCCGCCGAAGAGCGTGATGCCGACGACCTTGCCCACCGGGAGTGCGAGCACGATCGCCCAGAACGCCGGCGACAGCGCACCGAACCCCACCGCGGGCACGGCGACCGCGGCCGAGGTGAACGCGAACACCGGCAGGACGACCCCGTTCGACCAGGGTTCGACAGCGTGCCGGACCGTGTGCCCGGCGCGCCGGGGGAGCACCAGCCCGAGTGCCACCCCGGCGATCGTCGCGTGGACCCCCGAGTGCAGGACGAGCCACCACGTGACGACGCCGAGCACGACGAGGCCGACCACGATCCACGGCCGGGCGCGCCCGACGCGGCGCAGGGACCGGGCCAGCACCGCGAACGCCGCGAGGGCCACGACCGCCAGCCCGAGGAGTCCCAGGTCGGTGCCGTGCGCGAAGACCACCGCGATGATGACGATCGCGATGAGGTCGTCGAGCACCGCGAGCGCCAGGAGGAACACCCGGAGGCGTGACGGCAGCCCGCGGCCGAAGATCGCGAGGATCCCGAGCGCGAACGCGATGTCGGTCGCGGTGGGGATCGGCCAGCCGTGTTCGAGCCCGCTGCCCTGCGTGACCGCCAGGTAGAGCACCGCCGGCACGACGACACCCCCGACGGCGGCGATCGCGGGCACGATCGCGGTCCGGGGATCCGACAGCTGCCCGATCGTCAGCTCGTGCTTGAGCTCGATCGCGATGAGCAGGAAGAACGCGACGAGCAGCCCGTCGCTGACCCAGTGTGCGATCGACAGGTCGAGTCCGACCGCGGACCAGGGTGTGTGGAGCGCCAGCAGGTGCTCGAGTCGTGGCCCGAGGGGGGAGTTCGCGGCGGCGAGTCCGAGGACCGCGGCGGTGAGCAGGGCGACGGCGCTGAAGCGCTCGGAGCGGACGATGGCGGGCACGGTGACTCCGTCTCGTTGGGGTCGATCGATGGTCCGTCGACCAGACTTCCCGACACGCCCCGGTCAGCCTACCGCCGGGGACCGCCGTGCTGGGCGAGCGTCGGTGCGACGATGGAGCATGACCCCGCATCAGGAGGACCAGGCCGACCCCGCCGACCGAGCCGCAGCCGTCCAGGCCCTCGCCGCGGTGGTCGATCGCTTGCTCGCGCCGGACGGCTGCGTGTGGAACCGAGCGCAGACCCACCGGAGCCTGGCGGCGTACGCGGTCGAGGAGTCGTACGAGCTCGTCGACGCGATCGACGTGGACGACGACGTCGAGATCCGCGAGGAGCTCGGCGACGTGCTGTACCAGGTCGTGCTCCACGCGGGGATCGCCGAGCGTCGCGGCGCGTTCACGCTCGCCGACGTCGCCGAGCACGCTCGCGAGAAGATGGTCCGCCGCCATCCGCACGTGTTCGGCGACGAGCGCGCGGAGACGTTCGCCGACGTGGTCCGGGTGTGGCGCGCGGCGAAGTCGGCCGAGAAGGCAGCGCGCACGAGCGTGTTCGACGGCGTGCCCCGGGCGATGCCCCCACTCGAGCGGTCCGTGAAGCTCCTCGAGCGGATCGACGAGCACGGCCTCGGTGCCGTGCCCCTCGCGCAGGCCGTCGCGGACACCGCTCGGCAGGACCGTACGCCCGGGGTGACCGACGGCTCGGACGGTCACGGTGCCGTCGACCCCGCGTGGGGCGGTGAGCTCCTCGACCGGATCGCGGCGGCCCGGGCGGACGGGGTCGATCCGGTGGCGAGCCTCCGCGCTGCGGTCGTCGCGCTCGAGGCGGCTGGCCGCGCGACGGAGCGCGAGCGGTCGCGCTGAATGCAGCGGGGCTCCGAGCGCGACCTGGGGGCCCGGGCGTCGGACGCATGGCGACACGACGAGGTGAGGGCGCCCTCCCAACCCGAAAAGGAGGGCGCCCTCCGCGCGGCGACCGCGGCACGCAGCCGCCACGCCGGACGCGGGAGTCCGCAGCACTGGCCCCCCGCGGCCCGCCACGAGGGCGGACGATCGACCACCGTGATGGATCAGTGGAGCGGTGATCGACTGGAATACAGCATATCATCGCCGACGGCGCGGCGGCAAGCGCTCTGCGAAGATGGGGCCATGGCGACTGTCGTGACGGCTCCCCGCGGGATGCGGGACTTCCTCCCAGCCGAGAAGGCGCGCCGTGACCACGTGCTCGGCGTGATCCGTGGCGTGTACACGCGCCACGGCTTCGACGAGATCGAGACCCCCGTCGTCGAGGACGCCTCGCGGCTGCACGCGGGCCTCGGCGGCGACAACGAGAAGCTGGCCTTCGCCGTGATGCGTCGGGGGCTCACCGTCGAGGACCTCCGCGTCGCCGAGGCGCCGCTCGACCTGGCCGACCTCGGACTCCGGTTCGACCTCACGGTCCCGCTCGCCCGGTTCTACGCGAGTCACCGCTCCGAGCTGCCGTCGGTGTTCCGGTCCGTGCAGATCGCGCCCGTCTGGCGCGCGGAGCGTCCGCAGAAGGGCCGCTACCGGCAGTTCGTGCAGTGCGACATCGACATCCTCGGCGAGGCCGGGCCGCTCGCCGAGATCGAACTCATCCGCGCGACGACCGACGCCGTGGACGCCCTCGGCATCACCGGGACCACCATCCGCGTCAACGACCGGCGGATCCTCGTGGCGCTGCTCGGCTCGTGGGGCGTCGACGGGCCCGATGCCGACGCCGCCCTCGTCGTCGTCGACAAGCTCGACAAGATCGGCCCCGACGGCGTCGCGCGCGAACTCGTGGCACTGCCGGGGCTCGCCGGACACGACGCCTCCGAGCTCGAGGCCGTGCTGCGCGACCTCGCGACGGCCGACTGGGACAGCGTCGTGGGCGCCGACTGGCTCGACGCCGAGGCGTTCGGGGACCTGCAGGCCCTGCGTGCGGCCCTGCCCGGCGTGCGACTGCAGTTCGACCCGACGCTCGTCCGGGGCATGGGGTACTACACGGGCACCATCTTCGAGGTCGCGCACCCCGACTTCGGGTACAGCCTCGGCGGTGGTGGGCGGTACGACGGCATGATCGGGCGCTTCCTCGGCCAGGACGTCCCCGCGGTCGGGTTCTCGCTCGGGTTCGAGCGCCTCGTCGACCTCGTGACGCTGCCCGAGGACGCCACCGCCGACGCCGTCGTGCTCGTCCACGACCGCGACGTCCCGCCCGCCCGCCTCGCCGCGCTCAAGCAGGAGGTCCTGGCCGGCCACGCCCGGGTGCGCCTCGAGCGCCGGACCAAGAACATGAAGAACCTGTTGGCCGGGCTCGCCGCCGCGGGGTTCACCGCCTTCGCGACGGTGGACACCGACAGCACCCTCGAGGACCTCGCCTTCCGACCGCTCGAGTGACCCCGCTCGCTAGGATCGGTCCCGGATTCGTCCAACCACCACTACCGCTTGTTAGGAGTACCCCGTGGCCGTGATCGATGCCGTTGGAGCACGCGAAGTCCTCGATTCCCGAGGCAACCCGACCGTCGAGGTCGAGGTGCTCCTCGACGACGGCGTGGTCTCGCGCGCCCTGGTCCCGTCCGGCGCCTCGACCGGCGCGTTCGAGGCCTACGAGCTGCGTGACGGCGACGCCGGACGCTACGGCGGCAAGGGCGTGCTCAAGGCCGTCGAGGGTGTCCTCGACGAGATCGGCCCGGCGCTCGAGGGCTTCGACGCCACCGACCAGCGTCTCGTGGACGCGGCGCTCATCGAGCTCGACGGCACCGAGAACAAGTCCCGCCTCGGCGCGAACGCGATCCTCGGCGCCTCGCTCGCGGTCGCCCGCGCCGCGGCGGACTCCGCCGACCTGCCCCTGTTCCGCTACCTCGGCGGCCCGAACGCGCACACCCTGCCCGTGCCGCTCATGAACGTCGTCAACGGCGGCGCCCACGCCGACACGAACGTCGACATCCAGGAGTTCTTCCTCGTGCCCTACGGCGCGTCGTCCTTCTCCGAGGCCCTCCGGTGGGGCGTCGAGACCTACCACGCGCTCAAGGGCGAGCTGAAGAAGCAGGGGCTCGCCACCGGCCTCGGCGACGAGGGCGGGTTCGCCCCGGAGCTCGCCTCGAACCGTGCCGCGCTCGACTTCCTCGTCGCCGCGATCGAGAAGGCCGGGTTCACCCCCGGCAAGGACATCGCGCTCGGCCTCGACGTCGCCTCGACGGAGTTCTACGCCGACGGCACGTACGCGTTCGAGGGCGGGCAGCTCTCGAGCGAGGCGTTCACGCAGTACTTCGTGGACCTCGTCGGCAACTACCCCCTCGTCACCATCGAGGACCCGCTCGCCGAGGACGACTGGGAGGGCTGGACGCACTTCACCGCCGAGCTCGGGTCGAAGGTGCAGATCGTCGGTGACGACCTCTTCGTGACGAACCCGAAGCGCCTCGCCAAGGGGATCCAGGAGCGGGCGGCGAACTCGATCCTCGTCAAGGTGAACCAGATCGGCACCCTGACCGAGACCCTCGACGCCGTCGCGCTCGCACAGCGCAGCGGCATGACCGCGATCCTGTCCCACCGCTCGGGCGAGACCGAGGACACGACGATCGCCGACATCGCGGTCGCGGTGGACGGCGGCCAGATCAAGACCGGTGCGCCGGCCCGCTCGGACCGCGTCGCCAAGTACAACCAGCTCCTCCGGATCGAGGAGGAACTGGGCGACGCCGCCGTGTACGCCGGCCGCAGCTCGTTCCCGCGCAGCGCCCACCTGTGAGCCGCGCGCTCGCTGGTCCGGACCGTCGGACCAGCGGGTGCCGCTCCGGCTCCGGCCCCTGGGCCTCCCGACCGGGAGGCCCGGGGGCCGTTCCGCGTGTCCGCCGGCGGACGACGCCTCAGTGGAGTCACCGGCGTGAGCACGGGCGCGGGATGCAGTGCCCGGCGTCCTCGGTGGTCGGTTGCGCGTGGCATCGGGGGACGGGTCCGGACCGTGCCGCTGCCCCGACCGGACCGGCGCCCGGGTTATCGTCGCTCCATGCCCTCGACGAAGCCCCGCGTCCGTCGCGTGCCGATCGCGATGCCCGCGGCCACGAGTCCGTCCGGCGCCTGGTTCCGGAACATCCGGTTCTCGGGCTTCAGCGTCCTCATGCTCGGCATCGTCGTGCTGTTCGTCGTGGTGCTCGCGCCGTCGCTGCGGACGCTGATCCAGCAGCAGCAGGAGATCGCGCAGAAGGAGCAGCAGGTCGCCGCGCAGCGTGCGGACGTCGCGACGAAGAAGCGGGACGTGGCGCGGTGGGACGACCCCGCCTACATCGAGGCCCAGGCGCGCGACCGCCTGCTGTACGTGTACCCGGGCGAGACGAGCTACCTCGTCATGGGCGCTGGGAGCGGGTCCTCGTCGGGCTCGACCAGTGCCGTGACGACCGACTCGGGCACCCCCGTGAGCTCGAAGCTCCAGACGCCGAAGGTCGACTGGGTGCAGGCGATGTTGTCGTCGGTGCTCGAGTCCGGGCTGACCGAGAAGACGACGTCCGAGCTCGTCGCCCCGGACGTCTCGGGCAGTGGGACGCCGACCACGGGTGCGACCGCGGGCACGGGCGCCGGGCGCTGATCGCGCGGGCATCGCGCGCCGACCTGCGGGTACCCAGCGCCGGACGGCCCGAGGACGGATCGTGCACCGGGTAGGATCACCGTCCCGTGGCAACTCCTCCGTTCGATCCGCCCACCGCCCGTGACGTCGCCGTCGTCTCGGCCCAGCTCGGGCGTCCCGCGCGTGACGTCATCGGCATCCCGGCGCGCTGCGTGTGCGGTGCGCCGACGGTGGTGGCGACGCAGCCCCGGTTGTCGAACGGCACGCCCTTCCCGACCCTGTACTACCTGACGCACCCCGCGGCGACGGCCGCGGTGTCGACGCTCGAGGCGACGGGTGCGATGCCGGAGCTCGCGGCCCTCCTCGAGGAGCAGTCCGTGGCCGACGCGTACCGTGCCGCGCACGAGGCGTACCTGGCGGACCGCGAGTCGATCGAGGTCGTCGCGGAGATCGCGGGGGTCACCGCGGGCGGCATGCCGAACCGGGTGAAGTGCCTGCACGCGCTCGTGGGGCACGCCCTCGCCGCGGGGCCGGGCGTGAACCCGATCGGCGACCTCGCGCTCGAACGGGCGGCCTGGAGCCCCGAGCGGTGCGCCTGCGTGACGTACGATGGGGTGGACGACGGCGGAGTCGGGGTGGGCGGAGGCAGAGAGTAAACTCTCGGCAAACCCCCATCCAAGGAGACATCACTCGTGCCCAAGATCCTCATCGTCGGCGGCGGCTACGCCGGCTTCTACACAGCATGGAAGCTCGAGAAGGCGCTCCGCCCGGGCGAGGCCGAGGTCACGATGGTGGACCCGCTGCCCTACATGACCTACCAGCCGTTCCTGCCGGAGGTCGCGGCCGGGTCGATCGAGCCGCGGCACGCGGTGGTCGCGCACCGTCGGCACCTCGGCAAGACGCGTGTCGTCACGGCCAAGGTCACCAAGGTCGACCACGCCACGAAGACCGCGACGATCACGCCGCAGGTCGGTGAGCCGTGGGAGGAGACCTACGACACGCTCGTCATGACCGCCGGTGCCGTCTCGCGCACGTTCCCGATCGCCGGC
Source organism: Curtobacterium sp. MCBD17_003 (assembly GCF_003234885.2). NCBI lineage: Bacteria > Bacillati > Actinomycetota > Actinomycetes > Micrococcales > Microbacteriaceae > Curtobacterium > Curtobacterium sp. MCBD17_003. Next base: position 2,645,070 of record NZ_CP126275.1, on the reverse strand, counting down.
GTCGCCGAGGAGGCCATCGGCCTCAAGACCATCGAGGAAGCCGCCGCGATCCGCGACAAGATCCTCACGAACTTCGCGAAGGCCGCGAACCTGCCCGCCGGCCCGGAGCGCGAGCGTCTCCTCACCGTCGTGGTCGTCGGCGGTGGCTTCGCCGGCATCGAGATCTTCGCCGAGCTGCGGTCGTTCGCCACGAACCTGCTCCGGAACTACCCGACCATCTCGTTCGACGAGACCCACTTCCACCTGGTCGAGGCGATGGGGCGCATCATGCCCGAGGTCTCCCTCGAGACCAGCCACTGGGTGCTCAAGAACCTCGCCGAGCGCGGCGCTGAGGTCCACCTCGACACGCAGCTCGCCTCGGCGGTCGGCGGCGTCTGCCAGCTCAAGCCGAACGAGGGCGAGATCCAGACCGTCGAGTCCGACCTCATCATCTGGACCGCGGGCGTCATGGCGAACCCGATGGTCAAGGGCACCGACCTCCCGCTCGAGCCGCGCGGACGCATCCGTGTGCAGCCGGACCTCCGTGTCGTGGACGACAACGGGATCGTCGCGGACGCCTGGGCCTGCGGTGACGTCGCGGCGGTGCCGGACCTCACGGGCGGCGGTGTGGGCGGCATGTGCGTGCCGAACGCCCAGCACGCGGTCCGCCAGGCCAAGCAGCTGGCGAAGAACCTCGTCGCGGTCATCCGCGGTGAGGAGCCGAAGGACTACAAGCACGAGAACCTCGGCGCGGTGGCGGGCCTCGGCCTCGGCATCGGTGTGTTCCAGTCGGGCAAGTTCGCGATGAAGGGCTTCCTCGCCTGGGGCGCGCACCGCGGGTACCACGGCCTGGCCATGCCGTCGTGGGAGCGCAAGGTCCGCGTGGTCGGCGACTGGCTCACCGGCACGATGTTCGGCCGCGACATCGTCTCGCTCGACGACCGCGAGACCCCGCGTGCCGCGTTCGAGACGTTCGCGTCGCGCCCGAAGCCCCCGATGCCCGAGGCCGGTACGCCCGAGGGTGCGTCGGGCCCGGTCTACGCGACCCCCGCCGACGACGTCTCGAAGGACGTCAAGAAGGACGACGCCGCGCCCGCCGCGAAGACGACCACGCGCAAGCCGGCCGCCAAGAAGGCCGCTGCGCCGAAGGCCGACGCCGCTGCCGCGGCCCAGCCCGTCGCCGAGCCGGCCGCGGAGTCGGCGCCGGTCAGCGCGAAGGCGGAGTAGCCGACTCCGTCCGCGCCAGCGGATCGACCACCATCGAGGCGGTCACCCCACGGGGTGGCCGCCTCGTCCGCGTCCGGGGTGCCGACGATCTAGGCTGGAGCGTGTTCCCGAGCAACGCTCGGTGCGCGGCTGGCCCGCGCCGCCCCCGTGGCCCAACGGCAGAGGCATGCGACTTAAAATCGCCGAGTTGAGGGTTCGAATCCCTCCGGGGGCACCGGACACCGCCGGCGCCCCCGCGACGGCCCGTCACCCCCTAGGCTGCGGATCGTGACGACCCGAACCCGAACCGCGTCGACCCGAGACGCGACCCTCGACATCGCCCGTGGCATCGCGATCACCATGATCGTGCTCGGCCACGTCCTGCGCGGACTGGCGTCCGCACACATCCTCGACCGCCACGCGGTGGGCTACATCGACACCGACCGACTCCTGTACAGCGTGCACCTGACGGTGTTCGCGTTCATCAGCGGCCTGTTCGTCGCTCGCGCCGTCGATCGTGACGGCGTCGGCCGGTACCTCCGCAGCCGCGACGTGCTGTTCATCTACGTCTACGTCGTGTGGTCGCTCGTGCAGGGCGTGGTGAAACTGGCTGCCGGCGCCCTCGTGAACTCGCCCACGAGCATCACGAGCACACTCGACCTGCTGCACCCGGACGGGCAGCTCTGGTTCCTGCCGTGGCTCGTGGCCGTGTCGACGGTGGCCGCGCTCGTCCGCCCGTGGCGGTCCCGTGCCGTCATGATCGCCAGCATCGTGGGAGCGCTCGTCGTGAGCATCGCGGGCTGGGGCACGGACCTGGGGGTCGCCCTCGTCCAGGGCCTCGGGATCTGGGTGTTCTTCTTCCTCGGCGTGTGCATCGGCGCGCGCCGCGTGATCGAGTTCATCGCGCGCGTGCGGCTCCCCGTGGTGGGTGTCGTCGCGCTCGTCGGAACCGTGGCCTTCGTCGCCCTGGTGTTCGGCACGACCGAGGGCACGCCGACCCCGAGTGCCGGCGACCACCACGGGGTGGTGGCGGTCGCGCTCGGTCTGCTCACGACCCTGGTCGGCCTCGTGGCGGTGATCGCGGTCTCCCGGCTGCTCGCGGCCGTGTCGTGGCTGACCTGGGTCGGTGCGGTCGGCCGCCGCACGCTCGAGATCTTCCTCGCGAGCATCACGTTCGCGTCGGGCACCCGGATCGTCCTGTCGCACCTCGGCGTCCAGGACCCGGTCGTCCACGTGGTCGTCGGCACGCTCGCGGGCGTCGTCGGTCCGATCCTGCTCGGCATCGTCCTCGAGCGGCTCCGGTTCCCCTGGCTGTTCACGGCGCCCTCGCGGCTGACCGGCACGCGTGCCTCCGTGACACCGCGCGCGGACGTCCCAGCGCACCGCTGACCCAGACGCGGGGCTGCAGCACCGTCAGTGGTGCGGTCGGGAGGCGCGGGGCGAGCCGGTCCCGCGCCTCCCGACCGGTGGGCGGTGGGTCAGGGCGCGATGAGCAGCCCGGCCGCGTGGTCCTCGGCCGCCGTCGCCTTGGCGACGTAGTGCACCTTCTTGCCGGTCGCGTTGTAGGGGATGCTGTCGACGAACCGGTACAGCCGGGGGCGCTTGTAGCGGGCGAGCGCGGGGTGGGATCCGGTGAACGACTCAAGCGCGGCTGCCGCTGCCGCGTCGTCCTCGGGCAGACCGTCGCCGGGCCTGCGGACGACGTAGGCGGTGACGACCTCGCCCCACCGCTCGTCGGGCACGCCCACGACGACCGAGTCGGCGACGCCGGGGTGCTCCCCGAGCACGGCCTCGACCTGCACCGGGTGGACGTTCTCGCCGCCGGAGATGATCATGTCGTCCTTGCGCCCGACGATCGTCACGCGCTCCTGGGTGTCCCAGGTGGCGAGGTCGCCCGGGTAGAACCAGCCGTCCGAGAACTTCTCGTCCTCGAGCTGCGGGTTCCGGTACGAGTAGCCCGACTTGACGGTGCGGACCGCGAACTCGCCGATCTCGGTGCCGTCCTTGGCGACCGTGTCCGTCGGATCGGCGAGGCGGTCGGCGTACACCTGGACCACCGCCACGTCGTCGTCGGTGGACGCACGGCCGGTGGAACCAGCGCCGTCGGGGAAGTCCTCCGGCCGCAGGAACGTGTTCCAGAAGGTCTCGGTGGTGCCGTACCCGTTGAAGATCCGCGGGGTCAGCAGCTCCTGGAACCGCAGCGCGGCGGCACGGTCGAGCGGAGCGCCCATCGTGACGATGCCGTGGAGCGACGACAGATCCCGGGCGTGGCGTTCCTGCGCGTCGGCGAGCTGGACGAGGTTCGTCGGGGCGCCGATGAGGAACGTCAACCGCTCGGACTGGACGAGGTCGAGCACTGCGTCCGCGTCGAAGTGCCGGAGGGTGGTGAGCTCCGCTCCGACGTAGAACACGGGGTTGGGGCCGCCGGAGTACAGGCCACCCCGGTGGAACAGCGGCGACATGTTGAGCGTCTTGTCGAACGGCGTCAGCGGGAAGTGCATGATGACGTCGTGTGCGCTGAGCACCTCGACGAGGCTCGGCAGCGGCACGGGCTTCGGCCGTCCGGTCGTGCCGGACGTGTACAGGCGTGTGGTCTCGTCGTAGGTGGTCCGCGGCCGTGCGTCGTCGCGCTCCGCGAGTTCGAGGTGCGTGACGGGCTCGGCCGCCAGCAGGGTCTCGAACGACTCGGTGTCCGCGGACGTCCCGTCGGCCCCGACCACCACGACCCGCGCGGGAGCGTGGGTGGCGGTGGCGAGCGCGTCGGTCATGTCCCCGGTCCGCGCGGCGTCGTGGAGGAGCACGACCGGTGCCGAGTCGTCGATGATGTACGCGACCTCGGCGGGGGCCAGGCGGAAGTTGGTGGGCGAGAACACGGCGCCGATGCGGTGGCACGCCAGGTACGCGATCGCGAGCTCCGGACCGTTGAACAGCTCCGCCATGACGACGGCACCGCGTCCGACGCCGTTCCGGACGAGCCACCCAGCGACGCGGTCGACGGCGTCGCCGAGCTCGGCGTAGGTCCAGGAGCGTCCGGAGGACGGATCGCGCAGGGCCGGCCGATCGGCGAACCGGTGCACGTTGCGGGCGAAGCCGTTGGCGTAGGTGTACTGCCCCTCGAACACCCCGCGGAAGCGGGTGGGGTCGTACGGCGTCGTCGTGTCCGGTGTGCGGTCGGTGTCGGTGCTCATGGTCGCTCCAGCTCGTCGGCGCGTCGGCGGGCTCCGGCGCACCGTCCGTCAGCGTATCGCGGGGGACCGCCGGGGCGGGTCGATCCGCGGACGGCCGGTCGGGCCTCCCGTCAGTCGCGCAGGGCGGGCTCGACGACGCGGGTCCAGGTCCAGACGGCGACCGCCACTGCGGCGCAGCCGCCCATGGTGACCCCGACGGTCGCGAGGGACAGGTGCGTGCCGGTCGAGCCCGAGTACACGGCCACCGCGAGCGCCACGGGGACGGTCGCGACGGCGGCGTAGCGCGCGCGGGACGTCGCCCACAGTGCGGCGCCGGCCGACCCGGCGACGGGGAGGAGCGTGGTCACGACCGACCCGAGGCCGCCGACGCAGAGGGTGGTGGCGAACTCGGACAGGAACTGGTGCCAGAACCCGGCTCCGGCGCTGACGCTGCACAGGAGCCAGCCGATCGCCGCGAGCGCGAGGAGCGCGCCCGTCTGCACGGTCGCGCTCCTCACGCTCGCCCCGTCGGTGCCCAGGGCGACGACCCTGCGCGGGAGTCGGACGTGCCGGTGCGGGAGCGGATCGCGTCCACCGACGCCGACCGAGGGGACGATGAGCACGCCCAGCAGCACCGCGGGTGCGAGGTGCGCGCTCCGGGTGAGGAGGCACGCGACGAGCGCCGCGACCACGAGGGCCGGGGAGACCCGGACGACGACGGCGTCGCGGGACGGTCCCGCGCTCCATCGTGCGGCGACCACCACGGCGACCGCGAGCACGGCGGTCCCGAGGACGACCGCGATCGCGAGGCGGGCGTAGCGCGGCTCCGCGGCGATGCCGGTCGCGAACAGCGTCAGCAGGCTGGCGACGCCGGCCGACACGGACGCCGCGGCCCACGTCGGGAGCGCCCCCGCGCCCTCGGCGGTCGGGGCGACGGGGCGGTTCCGCCCGGTCAACCGTGCGAGACGCCACCGGAACCGGCCGCGGGTGGACCGGGCGAGCAGGGTGAGCGGCACCGCGACGAGCACGAGGAACGCGGCGACCCCGACGAGCACCAGCACGAGGGTCCGCAGCGAGACGCTCGCCGGGATGCTCGGCACGTGTGCGTCGTAGGCGGTCGCCGCCGTCCAACCGTCGTCGGGTCGGGCGCCCGCACCGCCACCGCCGGTACCGCTCGCGTCGTCGCCGGTCGCGCCACCGGGTCCGCCGCCCGTACCGGACCCGCCCGTACCGGACCCGGATCCGCCGGACCCGGGGCCACCACGGACCGAACCGCCCGGGAGGCCCGGTTCGGCCCGTCCCGTCGCGTGCGGTGACGAGGGCGCCGCGCCGGACGTGCCGCCCCCGTCGCCGCCGGACGACGTCGGACCGCCGCTCGGTGCGTCGGTCAGGGCGCCCCCGACGACCACCGCGCGCCCGGCCGACACCGGCGAGAGGTTCCCCGCCGCGTCGCGCTGCCCCGCCGCGAAGCTGCGTGTGCCGTCCGGGATGCTCGATCCGGCCGTGGTGCACGACCAGCGGGTCGCGGCGACCGCGCTCTGGCACACCGGATTGCCGTCGACGTACACCGTGACCGTGTCGCCGGTCTCGCCGGTGCCCGCGACGGTGATCGGCTGCGCCCGGACGTGCGTGCCGACCGCGGGACGCGTGAGGACCGGGGCGACGGGCGCGGTGCGGTCGACGCTGACGGCCACCGGTGACGACGACGTGCTGCGCACGGTCGCGGCGAACCCCAGCGCCGGATCCGCGGCCTGGGTCGCCGTCATCGTCCAGGTCCCCGTCGTCAGGGCGTCGGGCCCGGCGGACCAGGAGACGTACCAGGACCCGTCGGAGGCGATCGTGGCCGTTCGGGAGGCGCTCCCGGCGTCCACCGTCACCCGCGCTCCGGGGTACCCCGTGCCGGTCACGCCCCCGGTCGTCGGGCCCGTCGCCCTGACGACCGGCGGTGTCAGGACGTCGACGGGTGCGGCGTCGTCGGGCGCCAGGTCGTCGTGCGTCGTGTCGAGGACGGTGAAGACCTGACGGGGCCCGGAGCGGACCGGTCCGGTGCACGCCCACGTCCCGTCGCCGGTCACGGTGGTCGAGCAGACCGACGCCGTGGGCGTGCTCGGGTCGGCGACGCGCACGCGGTCGTCCGGGGTCCCGCGGCCCGTGAACCGGCCGGCTCCGGTGGTGATGGCCGACTGGTCGTCGATCGACGGTGCGGCCGGCGTCGGAGCGGTCGGGCTCGCCGAGGCGGCCGGCGCCACCTGCTGTGCGCCCGCCGGCTGGGTCGGCACGGCCCGGGGCATGGTGGTGGTGATCGGAGCACGTGCCGTCGCGTCGGGCGAGGCGGCGCGTGCGGGAGCCGCCGCGGCGAGCAGGGCCACGACGACGGCGAGCGGCACCGTGGTGGCGAATGCGACCCGTCGCCCCCGCAGGGCGCGTCGGCGCCGAGCGGGCGGTCGACGGACGACCGGCCACCCGACGGCCCCCCGGCCCGCTCGTGTTCCCTGATCCACTGCCCCCCATTCGAGGTCACCCGCGGGCCGACGTCAACCACTCGCTCGGCTCGGCGGATCCAGCCGATGCGAAATCGTGACGAAGGCTCCACGCGCCCGGGAACCAGCCGAACGGTGCGCGGGAATCAGCCGAGAGCCAGTACCCCGGCGGCCGAGCGCTCCTGGTGCCGCCCGTATAGTCGATACGGACACATGTGCCTGCGTGTCCGTCGCGGAGAAGGAGTACTCGCCATGGACACCGGTCTCGTCACGACGCTCATCGTCGTCGGAGTGGTCGTCGTCGTGCTGGTGGTCGTCGGCATCGCCGTCTGGGTCACCTCGAGGTCGCTCGTGGCCCTGAAGGGCCGGGTCGACCAGGCGTGGAGCGAGATCGAGACGCAGTTCCACCGGCGGGCCGAGCTCGTCCCGACGATCGTCGACACCGTCCGGGGGTACGCCACCCACGAGAACGGTCTGTTCGAGACCGTGACGCAGGCCCGGGCCGAGACGCTGAGCGCGGGCGACGCCGCGGCTGCGTCGGAGGCCGAGGGACACATGCAGAAGGCACTCAAGCGCGTGTTCTCCATCGCCGAGGGCTACCCGCAGCTGCAGTCGAGCCAGGCGTTCCTGCAGCTGCAGTCGGAACTCGTCGCGACCGAGGACAAGATCCAATCGGCGCGCCGCTACTACAACGGCAGCGTCCGCGAGCTCAACACGAAGATCCGCGTGTTCCCGGGCTCCGCCGTCGCGCGGAACCGCGGGTACCGCGAGGCAGCGTTCTTCGAGACCGCGGAGCCCGCCGCGATCGCCGAACCCCCGCGCGTGCAGTTCTGACGGGTGCGGTCGTCAGGGGCCGTCCGGCGAGGGGTCCGCGGCCTCGGCGTCGTCCGCGGCCTCGTGCGGCACGAGCGGCACACCGAGGGCGTCCGCGAGCCGCGCTGCCGCTGTTCCCCGGTCGGTGACCGCCACGGCGTCGAGTCCCTGCCAGTCCGCGGTACGGAGCAGCAGTGCGCCGAGACGCCCGGGATCGAGGTGTCGGCCGGGTTCCTCCCATGCCGTCCGGACGCGGAGGACACCGTGCTGGCGGTCGCTCTTGAGGTCGACCCGGCCCACGACCTGGTCGTCCTGCAGGACCGGTAACACGTAGTAGCCGTACACGCGCTTCGGGGCCGGTGTGTAGATCTCGATCCGGTAGTGGAACCCGAAGACGCGCTCGGCGCGCGGCCGGAACCAGACGACGGGGTCGAACGGGCTGAGCACGGCGTCGGCCTCGACACGGCGGGGGACCGTGGCGTCGGCGTGCATCCACGCCGGGCGGCCCCAGCCCTCGACCTCGACGGGCACGACGACCCCGGCGTCCTCGAGGTCGCGCAGCGCCGACCGCGTCCGGTCCGACCGGAGGCGGTGGTAGTCCGCGACGTCCGCGAGCGTCCCGACGCCGGAGGCCCGGATCGAGCGCTCGACGAGGGTGCGGACGGCGTCGGTCTCGTCCGGGATCGTGTCGAGCACCTCGGCCGACAGCACCTGGTCCGGCAGGCCGTACACGCGCTCGAAGCCGCTCCGCCCGGCGCTCACGACGTCGCCCCAGCGGAACAGGTGCTCGAACCCCCGCTTGACGTCGCTCCAGCCCCACCACGGTCCTCGCCGCACGTTGCTCTCGTGCTCCACCGCGCTCGCGGGCAGGGGCCCCTCGGCGCGGAGCACGGCGAGGAGTTCCCGGAGGAGTGGCGCGTGGGTGGCCGCGAAGCCGTCGGGGTCCGCGTGGTCCCGTGCACGCCGCGTGTCCATCGCCCACCGGAACAGCGGCCAGCTCGCGCGGGGGATGAACGCGGCCTCGTGCGCCCAGTACTCCAGGTGGGCGGCGCCCCTCGTCATCGTCATGCGGTCGAGGAGGGCCTTGTCGTACGCACCGAGGCGGGCGAAGACGGGGAGGTAGTGGCTCCGCTCGAACACGTTCACGGAGTCGATCTGCAGGAGCCCCAGCCGCTCGACGAGGGCGCGGATGGTCCGGCTCGACACCGCGCCCTCCGGGACCGCGCGGCCGATGCCCTGCGCCCCGAGCGCGACGCGTCGTGCCTGGGCGGCGGAGAGTGCGGTCCGGACCATGCCCGCAACGCTACCGGCGGCCTCCGACGTGCCCGCCGCCTCCCGGTCGTCCGGAACGCGCGCATCGTATTCCGGGATCGGAACACGAACGGGCACGCGCTCATACACTGGCGCAATGGCATGGGGCAAGAAGAAGCAACCGGACGCCCGGACGACGCGGCCGGCACCAGCGCTGTCGCGCCCCGCGGGTCGCGAGCAGGCGCGGACAGGTCGAGAGCAGGTCCCGTCGCGACGGCACCCGGCGTCGGTCGTCGAGGACAACGTCCCCGTCGGCATGCAGATCGCCGGTGCGTTCAGCTGGCGGATCCTCGTCGTCGTGGGCGTGATCGCGCTCTTCATCTGGCTGATGACGCTGTTCAGCGAGATCCTCATCCCGTTCCTCGTCGGCATCGTGATCGCGGCGTTCCTCATCCCGATCTCGAACTGGATGCAGCGGCACCACGTGCCCAAGTGGGCGGCGATCGTCATCAGCCTGATCGGCGGGCTCGCCGCGGTCGCCGCACTGCTCTGGCTCGTCGTGAGCCAGATCGTCTCGTCCTACCCGTCCCTCAAGAAGCAGACGCTGTCGCAGTTCGACAACATCAAGGACCTGATCGCGGGCGCGGGCCTCGGCGTGACGCAGAAGGACATCTCGGGCTACCTCGACCAGGGCACGAACTGGCTCCAGGCGCACTCGAGTTCGATCCTGTCGGGCGTCGCGAGCGCCGGATCGAGCCTGACGCACGTCGCCGAGGGCCTGTTCGTCATCCTGTTCACGGTGATCTTCCTGCTCATCGACGGCAAGAACGTCTGGCGCTGGTCGGTTCGGGTGTTCCCGATCAAGGCCCGCGCGGCGGTCGACGGCGCGGGCGTCGCCGGCTGGATCACGCTCTCGAGCTTCGTGCGCGTGCAGATCTTCGTCGCGTTCGCGGACGCGGTGGGCATCGGGTTCGGCTCCTGGTTCGTCGGCCTGTTCTTCGGCGGGCTGCCGCTCGTCATCCCGATCGCCGTGTTCGTGTTCCTCGGGGCGTTCGTGCCCGTGGTCGGCGCGATCGTCACCGGCTTCCTCGCGGTCTTCGTCGCGCTCATCTTCAACGGCCCCGTCGCAGCTTTGCTCGTCATCGGCGTCGTCCTGCTCGTGCAGCAGATCGAGGGCCACATCCTCCAGCCGCTCGTCATGGGCAACGCGGTCAAGGTGCACCCGCTCGCGGTCGTGCTCGGCGTCACGGCGTTCTCCGGTCTGGCCGGCATCGCCGGCGCGTTCTTCGCCGTGCCGCTCATCGCCGTGCTCAACTCGATGGTCACGACCGTCGCGCAGGGGCGCTGGAAGTACATGGACTCCGACCACGTGCGCGACGCCAAGCCCGAGCACGGCACCACGGTCATCCCGCGGTCGCGGTGGCACCGGCACAAGATCGGCGACGACGTGCCGGCACCGGGCAGTGACAAGCAGCCGACCGCCAACAAGGGCACCGCGGTCGACGTCGAGTGAGTCGTCCCGCGACGGCGACCCGTCGCGGGACGTGCGCCGACACGCGATGATGGTCCGGTGACGATCCCCAGCACCGTGCCGCAGGTCCCGACCCTCGACGACGTCGAGGCCGCACGGGTGATCGTCGAAGGCGTGGCGCGCGTCACCCCGATGGAGACATCGCAGTTCCTCGGCGAGATCCTCGGCTCGGCCGTGCACCTCAAGTGCGAGAACCTGCAGCGCACCGGTGCGTACAAGATCCGTGGTGCGTACAACCGGCTCGCGGCGCTCGACGCCGACGAGCGCCGGCGCGGCGTCGTCGCCGCGAGCGCCGGCAACCACGCGCAGGGGGTCGCCCTGGCGGCCCGTGAGCTCGGCGTGCCGGCGACGATCTTCATGCCCGTCGGCGTCGCGCTCCCGAAGCTGCAGGCGACCCGGCAGTACGGCGCCGACACGGTCCTCCACGGCCACAGCGTCGAGGAGGCCCTGGCCGCTGCCCAGGAGTTCGCCATCCGGACCGGCGCGGTGTTCATCCCGCCGTTCGACCACCCGGACATCATCGCCGGGCAGGGCACCGTCGGCCTCGAGATCGTCGACCAGGTGCCGGACGTCGACACGGTCGTGGTGCCGATCGGCGGCGGGGGCCTGGTCTCCGGTGTCGCGCTCGCGGTCAAGGGCGTCGCCCGGCAGCAGGGCCGGTCGATCCGGGTCGTCGGCGTCCAGTCCGCGAACACGGCCTCGTACCCGGTGTCGATCCAGGCGGGTGCGCCGACCACCATCACGACCACCCCGACCATCGCCGACGGGATCGCGGTCGCCCGACCCGGCGAGCTCAACTTCCCGCTCGTCCGCGACCTGGTCGACGAGATCGTCACCGTCGCCGACGACGACGTCGCCCGGGCGCTCCTCGTGCTGCTCGAACGCGCCAAGCTCGTCGTCGAGCCGGCCGGCGCGGTGGGTGTGGCGGCGATCATGGCCGGGACCATCCGCGACTCCGGTAGGACCGTGGTGGTGCTGAGCGGTGGCAACATCGACCCGCTCATGATGGAGCGCGTGATCACGCGCGGTCTCGTCGCGGCGCAGCGCTACGTGGCGATCCGGATCATGCTCCCGGACCGCCCGGGGCAGCTCGCCCTCGTGTCGCAGGTGATCTCGGACGCCGGTGCGAACGTCGTCGAGGTCCTGCACACGCGGCACGGGCAGGGGCTCGAGATCACCGAGGTCGCGCTCGAGCTGAGCATCGAGGCCCGGGGGCCCGAGCACGCGGCCGAGGTCACGGAGCGCCTGCGCGAGGCCGGGTTCCGTCCACTCGTCCGCCATTGACGACGGTCGGGAGGGCCGGTGCGGGCCGGTCCCGCCCCGCCCGCCCGCCTGCCCCCATCCCGCGGGATCGCATCCGTCGCCGCTCTGGAGGCGCCAGAGCGGCAACGAGTGCGATCTCGCGGGAGGAGATGCGGGGACGTCGAACGCCCCCGTCGGCGGAGCGACGGGGGCGTTCGACGTGGATCGGGGGAGCCGCCTACGGCTCGTACCGCTCGACCTTCTGCACCGTGACGGCGATCTCCCTGCCGTTCGGCGCGGTGTAGCTCGTCGCGTCGCCCGCACGGAGCCCCATGATCGAGGCGCCGACCGGGCTCGACGGGCTGTAGACCGTGAGGTCGGCGCCGTCGGCGACGATCTCACGGTTGCCGACGAGGAACGTCGAGTCGTCACCCGCGATCGTGGCCGTGACGACCGTGCCGGGCTCGACCGTGCCGTCGAAGTCGGCCTCGCCGACCGTGGCGTGCTTGAGGAGCTCGGTGAGCTGACGGATGCGGGCCTCGATCTTGCCCTGCTCGTCCTTCGCGGCGTGGTAGCCGCCGTTCTCCTTGAGGTCGCCCTCCTCGCGCGCGGCCTCGATGCGCTGCGCGATCTCGGTGCGAGCGGGGCCGCGCAGCTGCTCGAGCTCCGCCTGGAGACGGTCGTGCGCCTCCTGGGTCAGCCAGGTGACCTGGGTGTCGTTGCTCATGGGTGTTCCCTTCGGCCGAAAAAAAGGAGACCGGCCGGAGGGGCCGGTCTCGCTTGGCGAATCAGAGCAGACTAAGGGATCCAGCAGGTGTTGATCAAGCCGGTGACACCGCGGGAACTCGTCTTGACGACCGTGTCGATCGAGGTCGTGCGCTGGGTGCTCGCCGGCAGGTCGACGACCTTCCACCCGACGATGGTGAACGACTTGTCGAGCACCTGCACGGCGCAGTCGACGCGGTTGCCGGGGTCGACGGACACCTGGGAGTGCACGAGCGTCGCACGGTCCGACTGCACGTGGTACCCGACGTCCTCGGAGTCGAGGCCGTGGTCGGTCTGGCCGGGACCGGCCCAGATGACCCAGACCGTGAACACGACCACGATGACGATCGCCGCGGCGACCGCGATGAGGACGGACCGTCGGCGTCGCCCCGGGGTGCGACCGTAGCGGTCGTCGAGGGCGGCTGCAGTCGATCCCTGTGCGGATCCGAGGCCTGGCGTGGGGGTGTGCGAAGCGGACAGCATGGACTCCTGGAACGATTATCCTCGTCCCAGGGTAGTTCACCCGGCCCCTCGCGGGGTTCGCCCGCCCGGCCAGCGCCGGCAGCATCGAGGAGTGTCGTGCCCCTGCGTCTCATCGCGGTCCATGCCCATCCCGACGACGAGTCGAGCAAGGGAGCCGCGACGTACGCCAAGTACGTGGCGGAGGGCGCTCAGGTCCTCGTCGTCTCGTGCACGGGTGGTGAGGCGGGCGACATCCTCAACGAGCAGCTCCCGGAACCCGCGCGCAGCCGGGCGCACCGCGACATGGCCGGACACCGACGGACGGAGATGGCGGCGGCCCAGGCGGCCCTCGGGATCGACCACGTCTGGCTCGGCTACCACGACTCGGGGCTCCCCGACGCCGAGAAGGGCGAGACGGTGCGGCCGGGGACCTTCGCGACCGTCCCGATCACGACGAGCGCAGCGGTCCTCGTCCGGATCGTGCGGCGCTTCCGTCCGCACGTCATGATCGCGTACGACGAGAACGGCGGCTACCCGCACCCGGACCACATCCGGTCGCACGAGATCGCGATGGAGGCCTGGCGCACGTCCGGCGACCCGACCGCCTACCCCGAGGCGGGCGCCCCGTGGACCATCGACAAGCTCTACTACGAGCGCACGTTCAACCCGGATCGGTTCCGCGCGATGTACGCGGCGATGGCCGAACGCGACCCGGACGCGCCGGAGCTCGCCGAGATGGCGACGTTCCTCGAGCGGTTCGAGGGGCGCGAGGACCTGTCGACCTCCCATGTCCACGTGGCCGAGCACCTGGCCGCGCGTGACGCCGCGCTGCGGGCCCACGCCAGCCAGGTGCCCACCGACAGCCGTTTCTTCTTCTGGCCCCCGGACGTCGTCGCCGCCATCTGGCCGACCGAGGACTTCCAGCTCGTCGAGTCCCGTGTGCCGACGACGCTGCCGGAGACCGACCTGTTCGCGGGGATCGACGAGGAGTCCGCCCGATGAGCGCCACCGTCCTGACCGGGGCCCTCGTGCTCGCGGCCGCCACGTCACCGACCACGCCCGCCTCCACCGTCCCCGACGTCGACGTCACGCCCGGTGTGTGGGGGTTCGTCGCCATCGCGCTCGTCGCGGTCGCGACGATCGCGCTCGTCGTCGACATGACCCGGCGCATCCGCCGGACCCGGTACCGGTCGGAGATCCGGGAACGGCTCGAGGCCGAGGCCCGCGGCGAGCTCCCGGGCGAGGACGCCGACGGCGTCGGGGACCTCGACGGCCGCGGCGGTCAGGACGTCCGCCGGGGCCCGGGAGGCCGCGCTGACGTCCGCGGGACCGGTGACGGCGGACGCGCGGACGTCGGGGACGACACCGAGCGCGGCTGAAGCCGCCGGCCGGATCGCGGTCAGCGCACCGGATGGAGCGCGACGACGAGCACGCCCGCCCACTGCGCGACGAACGCCACGACGGTCAAGGCGTGGAACACCTCGTGGAACCCGAAGACGCGGGGCGCGGGGTCGGGTCGCTTGAACCCGTACACGGCCGCGCCGAGCACGTACGCCAGCCCGCCCGTCAGGACGAGGACCATCATCGCCGTGTCGGCGGCGAACAGCTGCGGCAGGTAGAACAGCGCGGAGCACCCGAGCAGGACGTACAGCGGCACGTAGAGCCAGCGCGGGGCTCCGACCCAGAACACCCGGAACGCCATCCCGAGGGCCGCGCCGCTCCACATCACGACGAGCAGCACGGTCGCGTCGCGGTCGCCGAGCGCACAGACCGCGACGGGCGTGTACGTGCCGGCGATGAGCAAGAAGATGTTCGTGTGGTCGATCCGCTTGAGGACGACCTTGACGCGTGGGCTCCACCGGAACCGGTGGTAGGTCGCCGAGACACCGAACAGCACGAGGGACGCCGCCGTGAACACGGCGCTCGCGGCCTTCGCCGCCGGGGTCGCAGCCAGGCAGACGAGCACGATGCCGAGCGCGGCCGCGACGGGGAACGCCCCGAGGTGGATCCAGCCACGCCAGGCGGGTGGCGGGACCGGCGCCGACGCGACCGACGCGTCCTGGGCCTCCTCGGCTTCCTCGACGAACGGCACGTGCGGGAGCGCGTCCGGGCTGGGATCGGTCATGGTCCAACGGTAGGCGACCCGGCTGTCGTGCGTGCCTCGGCCGGATCCCGGGTGCAGGTCCGTGCACTAGCGTTGTCGCGTGAGCGCCAGGGCGGGATGGACAGGGCGAGGCCTGGTCTACCGCGCCTACCAGCGCCGCATCCGCGCGCAGATCGCCGCGACCCCACGTCACGTCGCGATGATCGTCGACGGCAACCGCCGATGGGCGAAACAGCTCGGACTCGAGACGGCCGCGCACGGCCACCGGGCCGGAGCCGCGAAGATCCCGGAGTTCCTCGGTTGGTGCGACGACCTCGGCGTCCAGGTCGTGACGCTGTACCTGCTGTCCGCCGACAACCTGACGGGGCGGCACTCGGACGAGCTCCGCCAACTCACCGGGATCATCGCCGAACTCGCCGCGAACCTGGCGGCCCATCCAACGTGGCGGGTGCAGCACGTCGGGTCGAACGAGGGACTGCCGCCGGAACTCGTCCGCGCGCTCGAGGGTGCCGAGGCCGAGACCGCCGAGCACACGGGGCTGCACGTCAACCTCGCCGTCGGGTACGGCGGCCGGCGCGAGATCGCGGACGCCATGCGCAGCATCGTCCGGGCGCACGGTGCGGGCGGCGGGACGCTCGACGACCTCGCCGAGGTGCTGACGCCCGAGCTCATCGGCGACCACCTCTACACGCAGGGACAGCCCGACCCGGACCTCGTCATCAGGACGTCGGGCGAACAGCGTCTGTCCGACTTCATGCTCTGGCAGAGCGCACACAGCGAGTTCTACTTCGTCGAGGCGTTCTACCCGGACCTGCGCGAGGTCGACTTCCTCCGCGCGGTGCGGGACTTCGGGCGGCGGTCGCGCCGGTTCGGCGGCTGACGGCTGCGGGCCTCCCGACCGCGGTCCGGCCGGATCGCGTCGGCCCGGCCACGGTCCTCCCGGCCCTGCGGGACCGCCGGTGCGTGCGCTCCGCGGCTCCGGTGCAGCGGCACCAGCGCGTTCTCGGTACACTCACAGCGCTCGCGTCCATGAGGACGCATCGACCGGGGATGGGGACGGTCGGCGGACCAGAACCAGGAGACCACCGGACGTGACCACCATCGACGAGTACGCCGCCGGGTTCCAGGAGGAGCCGGGGTACCTCGACCACGCGGCGTTCGGCCCGGTCCAGACCGCGGTGCTCGAGGAGCAGCGCGTGCTCGGCACCATCCAGGAGCACGTCCGCTTCGGCGCCATGGAGGTGCTCGACGAACAGGACGCGCGGGTGCGCACCGTCGCCGCGCGCCTGGTTCGCCGCCGCGACGACCAGGTCGTCTCGCAGACCGCGACGACGCCCGGACTCCTGCACACCGCGTTCGGCTTGACCGGCGGTGTCCTCGTCGCCGCGGACGAGTACCCGTCGTTGCCGCTCGCACTCGCGAGCGCCGCCGCCGCCACGGGGCGCGTGCAGCCCCTCGTCATCGAGTCCGGCGCCGGGTGGATGACGCCGGACCTCATCGCCGCGCGCCTCAGCGACGACGTCGCCGCGGTCGCGCTCAGCCTCGTCGACTGGCGGACGGGGTACCGAGCCGACCTCGCGGCGATCCGCGACGTGATCGGGGACCGCCTGCTCATCGTCGACGCGATCCAGGGCTTCGGTGCCGTCGACGAGCCGTACGAGGTCGCGGACGTCATCGCCACCGGTGGCCAGAAGTGGTTGCACGCCGGCTGGGGGACCGGGTTCGTGTCGTTCAGCGACCGCGCGCTCGAGCGGCTGCAGCCCGCGCTCTCCGGGCCCGCAGGCACCGTCGGTGAGCCCGGCGAGGTCCCGACCGTCGCGCCGGGCGCCGCCGCGTACCAGATGACGCGCATCGACCCGGTCGCGCAGGCGCGGCTCGCGGTCTCCCTCGAGTCCCTGTCCGGCGTCGGTGTCGCCGCGGTCGAGGCCGCCGTCGCCGAGCGGGCCGAGCGGGTGTTCGACCTGGCGGACGAGTTCGGCGTCGTCGTCGAGTCCTCGCGCGACCGCCGCGAGCGCGCGGGCATCGTCGTGCTCCGGCCCGCACCCGAGCGGTTGACCGCGCTCGCCGCGTCGCTCCACAACCACGGCGTGACCGCGACGACCCGCGCCGGGACGCTGCGCGTGTCGGTCTTCGTCTCGACGACCAACGAGACCCTGGCGATGCTGCGGGACGCGCTCGTGTCCTTCGCGACGATGGTCTGACCCGCTCCGGCGTCCGGCGTCCAGCGTCCGGCGTCCGGCGTCCGGCGTCCGGCCCGGCCCCGAACCTCCGCGATATCGCAGTAGGTGTCGTTCTCGCGCCGGCGGTTTCAGCTGGTGAGTGCAACGCCTGAGGTTCGGGAGTTGTCGTGGCAACGCATGCGTCGTTGGTGGTTCGGGCGTCCGCGGTCGGGTCGCTGATCGATGGGGAGTCGGCAGGGTCGGTTGCGGGACGGTTCGGTGTGCCGCTGCGGACGGTCACGACGTGGGCGATGCTTGCGGGCGTGGAGCTACAGCGAGGTCCTGATGGTGGCGCGGTCCGAGTTCGTCAGCTCGTCCCGGGTGGGGTGGGTCATGGTCGGCGGCTTTCGCGGATGGACCGGGTCCGGATCGAGATCGGGCTCGGCCAGGGACTGTCGATGCGAGCGATCGCGGCGCTGATCGGCGTGTCAGCATCGACCGTCTCGCGAGAGGTGCGTCGGAGCCGGAGCGTGTATCGGTCCCGGTGGCACTACGACGCCGCGATTGGGGAGCATCTCGCTGGGCAACGCCGCCGTCGGCCGCGGCAGCGGCTGCTGGACGCCCGGCCCGAGCTGCGGGAGGCGGTCGTGGTGCAGCTGAACGATCGCCACTCCCCGCAGCAGGTCGCTGGCCGGCTGCGGGACGTGTTTCCGGGGCGCGAGGATATGCAGGTGTCGCACGAGACGATCTACCAGGCCTTGTATCTCCAGGGCCGTGGTGCGCTCCGGCACGAACTCACGGTCGAGAAAGCACTCCGCTCGGGTCGGACCGGTCGGTTGCCGCAATCGAAACTACCCAGGCGCAGTAGCAGGCCCTGGCTTGAGGGCGCGCGGTTGTCCGAGCGGCCCGCGGTCGTGGAGGACCGCGCGATCCCGGGGCACTGGGAAGGGGACCTGGTTGTCGGACCCCGGAACTCCGGGATCATCACCCTCGTCGAGCGCAGCACCCGGTTCGCGCTCCTGGGTCGGCTTCCCGGGAGCCGGGACTCCGACACCGTCATCGACCGGCTTGCCGCGATGGTCGCGACGCTTCCCGAGCAGCTGCGCCGTTCCGTGACCTGGGACCAGGGCACCGAGATGGCCAAGCACGCGAGGTTCACCGTCGCGACCGCGGTCCCAGTGTTCTTCTGCGACCCCCACTCGCCCTGGCAGCGGGGCAGCAACGAGAACCTCAACGGCCTGCTCCGGGTGGATTACTTCCCCAAGGGCACCGACTTCAACACCGTCACCGACACCGAGCTCCAAGCCGTACAAGACCAACTCAACCGCCGACCCCGCCAGACATTGCGCTTCCGCACCCCCGCCGAGAAACTCGACGAGTACATCCAACGCGTTGCACTGACCGCCTGAGACCGCCGCCGTCACAACGACAACGACTGCGATCTCGCGGAATGGCACGGGCCGGGCCGGGCCGGCCCGGGCCGGGCCGGGCTGGGGCAGGAGTGACGAGCGTTCACGCCCTCGTAACCCGGAGCCGCCGCGTGTCCCGGGGAGCGTGTCGGTGGGCGGACGTAGATTCGCGACATCGGGCATCGTGCCCGGTCGAAGCGGCCACCGGCGGAGCTTCGAGACCGCGTCGTGGCCGTTCCGAGGACAAGGACCGGGTCGAACGCGGCCCGGGGATGGAGTGGTCGTGACCTCTCAGAACACCTCGCGTGGAACGTCCTCGACAGCGGGGGCCGCACCCCGCTCGGGACGGGCCGCCGATGCGTCCGCCGGTATCGCGCAACGGACCTACGTGCTCGACACGTCCGTCCTGCTCAGCGATCCGCGCGCCCTGTTCCGGTTCGACGAGCACGCCGTCGTGCTGCCGGTCGTCGTGGTGAGCGAGCTCGAGTCGAAGCGGAACGACCCCGAGATCGGGTACTTCGCTCGGCAGGCCCTGCGGATCCTCGACGAGCTCCGCATCGAGCACGAGCGCCTCGACTTCCCCGTCGCGGTCGGCGAGGGCGGTTCGCTCCGCGTCGAGCTCAACCACTCCAACATGACCGTGCTGCCGTCGGGGCTGCAGCTCGGCGACAACGACTCCCGGATCCTCGCGGTCGCCATGAACCTGGCGAACGACGGCCTCGACGTCGTCGTCGTGTCGAAGGACCTCCCACTCCGCGTCAAGGCGGCGTCGATCGGCCTGCCGGCCGAGGAGTACCGCGCGGAACTCGCGGTCGACAGCGGCTACACGGGCGTCACGACGCTCGAGATCTCGGGCGACCAGATGGCGGGCCTCTACGAGCACGAGGAGGTCCGCTCCGCCAGCCTCGACGGCGTGCCGGTCAACACGGGCGTGGTGATCCACTCGGAGCGCGGGTCGGCACTCGGACGCGTGCACACGCCGGGCGCGGTGGCGCTCGTCCGCGGTGACCGCGAGGTCTTCGGCCTCCGCGGCCGGTCGGCGGAACAGCGCCTCGCGATCGACGCCCTGCTCGACCCCGAGATCGGGATCGTGTCCCTGGGCGGCAGCGCCGGCACCGGCAAGTCGGCGCTCGCGCTGTGCGCCGGTCTGGAGGCGGTGCTCGAGCGGCAGCAGCACAAGAAGGTCATGGTCTTCCGCCCCTTGTACGCGGTGGGTGGCCAGGAGCTCGGCTACCTGCCGGGCGACGCCGCCGAGAAGATGAACCCGTGGGCGCAGGCCGTGTTCGACACACTCGGTGCCCTCGTGTCGGACAACGTCCTCGAGGAGGTCCAGGAGCGCGGGATGCTCGAGGTCCTGCCCCTGACCCACATCCGCGGGCGTTCCCTGCACGACGCGTTCGTGATCGTCGACGAGGCCCAGTCCCTCGAGCGCAACGTGCTGCTCACGATGCTGTCCCGGATCGGGCAGAACTCGCGCGTGGTCCTGACCCACGACGTCGCGCAGCGCGACAACCTGCGCGTCGGTCGGCACGACGGCGTCGCCTCCGTCATCGAGCGGCTCAAGGGCCACCCGTTGTTCGCGCACGTCACGCTGACGCGGTCCGAACGGTCGGCCATCGCGGCGCTCGTCACCGAGATGCTCGACTCGCCCGAGCTGGCGTAGCGCCGAGCCGGCGGAGCGCCGAGCTGGCGGAGCGTCCGACTGCTCCTCCACACCGGCGCCGCCGACACGTCTCTCCACAGATCCGGGAGGGACGGGTCGGCGGCGTCGGTCGTCCCGCCATGCTGGATCCGTACACGCCGCGGGTCGGTTCCGGCTCTGGGGACGGCCTCCGCCGGCTCGCGGCGTGTGCAGCCCGGGCGGCCTCCGGTGGGGGAGTCGAGGTCGCCCGGGTCCCCGTCCGGTCCGAGCTGGGTCAGTTCGGGTGCGTCATGCTCAGCACGTCGAGCGCGCTGTCGAGCTGCTCCTCGGTGACCTCGCCCCGCTCGACGAACCCGAGGGCGACGACGGCCTCGCGCACGGTGATCGATTCGGCGACGGCGTACTTGGCGACCTTCGCGGCGGCTTCGTACCCGATCACCCGGTTCAGGGGTGTGACGATGGACGGGGACGACTCGGCGAACCCGCGGGCTCGGTCGAGGTCGGCCTCGAGCCCGACGATGGTCTTGTCGGCGAGCGCACGCGTGCTGTTCGTCAGGAGCCGGATGGACTCGAGCAGCGCGGTGCCCATGACCGGGATCGCCACGTTGAGCTCGAACGCGCCGGAGGCTCCGGCCCAGGCCACGGTGGCGTCGTTGCCGATGACGCGCGCGGCGACCATGAGCGTGGCCTCGGGGATCACCGGGTTGACCTTGCCGGGCATGATCGACGATCCGGGCTGCAGGTCCGGGATCCGGAGCTCCCCGAGCCCGGTGTTCGGACCCGACCCCATCCACCGCAGGTCGTTGTTGATCTTCGTCAGGCTCACGGCGAGCACCCGGAGCGCGCCCGATGCCTCGACGAGGCCGTCACGAGCGCCCTGCGCCTCGAAGTGGTCGGCCGCCTCGGTGATCGGCAGGCCGGTGTCGGATGCGAGCTGCTCGATGACGCGCTGCGGGAACCCCGCGGGGGTGTTGATCCCGGTGCCGACCGCGGTGCCGCCGAGGGGGACCTCGGCCACCCGCGGCAGGGTCGCCTGCACGCGCTCGATCCCGAGTCGGATCTGCCGGGCGTACCCGCCGAACTCCTGCCCGAGCGTCACCGGGGTGGCGTCCATGAGGTGCGTCCGGCCGCTCTTCACGGCCGTCGCCCACAGCGCCGCCTTGTCCTCGAGTGCGGAAGCCAGGTGGTCGAGCGCGGGGACCAGGTCGTGGATGAGCGCCGCGGTCACCGCGATGTGCACCGATGTCGGGAAGACGTCGTTCGAGGACTGCGACGCGTTGACGTGGTCGTTCGGGTGCACCGCGGTCCCCGAGGCGTCCGACGCGAGCGTCGCGAGGACCTCGTTCATGTTCATGTTCGACGACGTGCCGCTGCCGGTCTGGTAGACGTCCACGGGGAACTGGTCGTGGTGCTCGCCGCCGATGACCCGGTCGGCTGCCGCCACGATCGCCTCGGCGACGTCCGGCCCGACGACCCCGAGCTGCCCGTTGACGATCGCCGCCGCGCGCTTGATGCGGGCCAGGGCGACGATCTGGGCCGGCTCGAGGCCGCTGCCCGAGATCGGGAAGTTCTCGACCGCCCGCTGGGTCTGTGCGCGGTACAGGGCCGAGGCCGGTACACGGACCTCGCCCATCGTGTCGTGCTCGATGCGGTAGTCGCCGCTGTCCGCCGTGCTGCCGTCGGCGGATGGGGAGGTCGTGGTGTCGGTCACGTCGTCGTGGTCCTTCCTGTGGTGCCGGTCCCCGGCGGTCGGCCGGTCGGCTGCGGTGCCGAGTGCGGCGATTCGCGCCGGTCGACGGAGGCGTCGGGCGCGGGGCCCGGCCGTGGCGGGAGGACTCAGGCGTCCCCGACCACGGTGTCGATGTCGACCAGTCCCGTCGTGAGGTCGTAGGTCGCACCGACGACGGCCAATCTACCCTCGGCGATGGCGTCCGACACGGCACCGGAGCGCTCGATGACCGTCCGCATGGTGGCCTCGAGGTGGGCCGCACCCACGGCCTCCGGGTCGACGGCGAGGGCGGTGTCGGCGGCGGCGTCCGGCGCCGGGGCTCCCGCGGCGGCGCCGACCGTGGACCGCACCCGCTCGACGCTGGGGGCGATCGCGTCCACGAGGGCCTGGAGGTGCGGCGCCGGCACGGGTTCGCCCGAGCACGCGGCGTTGACCGCTCCGCAGCGGGTGTGCCGGAGCACGACCACCAGCGGCGTGCCGAGCGCGACCACCGCGAACTCGATCGACCCGAGCACGACGTCGTCCGCGATCTGCCCGGCGTTCCGGATGGCGAACACGTCGCCGATGCCGGCGTCGAACACGTGCTCGAACGGCACGCGGCTGTCCGAACAGCCGAGGACGGTCGCGAAGGGCGACTGGGACGCGGCCAGCTCGCTCCGGCGCTCGGGGTCGGTGCGACCGACGCGACGTTTGTCGGAGGCGAACCGAGCGTTGCCCTCGACGAGCAGGCGCAGGGCCTCGGCTGGGGTGCTGGCGGCGCGGCTCATCGGTTCTGGTCCTCCAGTTGGGTGGCGATGCGGTGTGCGACGGTGCGGAACGAGGCGTCGTCCGCCGTGCCGGCCAGGACGACCGTGCTCGCACCGAACGTCGCGACGAGCGAGTAGGCCTCGTTCCCGGCGCCCTTGCCCTCGTCGCGCCGGTTGTACACGGTCCATTTCGTGCCGTCGATGGTGCGTGAGCCGGTGGCGGCGTGTTCGTCGAGCTGGTTGGCGACCCACGTCTGGTTCGCCCTGATGCCCTGGTGCACGCCGATGTACTGGTCGTCCGGGGTGATGAGTCCGACGGTCCAGACGTCGACCCCGTCGGCGGTGTCGTCCTGGAAGTCCGCGCGGTTCGCCGAGTACCCCGACGGCAGTCGTGGCGCGACCAGGGTCACGTGCGGGACGTCGGCCTGCGCCGCGACCGACCGGTAGTCGACGTGGGTCGACGTGCTCGACGGGTGATCGGGCCGGGCGACGATCGCGACGAGTGCCAGCACGACGGCCAGGGACGCCGCGAGGGACAGCACGAGGTTGAGCGCCGTCTGGTGCTGCCGGCGGACGCGACGGGCGTCCTCCTTGCGGATCCGGGTCTCCTCGGCGGTCTCGGGGCGTCCGAGCTCGGCGACGACCGGCGCGCCCTGCGGGTGTTGGTCGCTCATCGGTCGTCCTCGGGCGGCACGCCGTTGCGTGCCGCGTCGAGTCGTGCCCGGGCGCCGACGAGCCACTCCTCGCACCGAGCGGCCAGGGCCTCGCCCCGCTCCCACAGCGCGAGCGACCGTTCGAGTGTCGCGGAGCCCTGCTCGAGCTCGGACACGACGCGGACGAGTTCGTCGCGAGCGGCCTCGTAGCTCAGCGAGGCGACGTCCGACCCCTGGTCGGCTCCGGAAGCGGCTGGTGCTGGCACCGTCCGATCCTACCGAGCACCCGGTGACAGCACGGCGTCGTCGGCGTCGAGCTGGGGATCGTCCCGACCCGCCCCGTCGGACTCGGCCCCGTCGGACTCCCCCCCGTCGGACGCCGCGGCGTCGCCCGGCGCCGGACGCGCGCCCTGCGGACCGGGTCCGTCGGCGGTGATGGTGCCGACCGCCGTGCCGTCGCCGAGCGTCACCCGCACCGGCGTCGGTGCCGTGACCTCGGCGGACGAGCGCACCACCGCGCCGTCGTCGGTCTGGACGATCGCGTAGCCGCGCCGGAGGGTGTCCCGCGGCGACAGCGCCCGCAGCCGACCGGTGAGGTGCCCGACCTCGTGGTGGGAGCGCTCGACCGTCCGCTCGAGGAGTTCACGGCTGCGGGACAGGTCGCGCGCGACCTCCTCGGCCCGGGTGTCGACGAGCCACGCGGTGGACGCGAGCGCGGGACGGGACCGGAGCGCGGCGATCCGGTCCGCCTCCACCGAGAGCGTGTGCGACAGGCGGAGTCCGATCCGGGCGCGGGCCTGGCGGACGTTCGCGAGCTCCTCGGCCACGTCGGGCACGACGCGCTTGGCGGCGTCGGTGGGGGTCGACGCACGGAGGTCCGCGACCTCGTCCAGCAGCGGGCGGTCGGCCTCGTGCCCGATGGCCGAGACGATCGGTGTCGTGCATGCGGCGGCGGCGCGGACCAGACCCTCGTCGCTGAAACCGAGCAGGTTCTGGAAGTCACCGCCACCACGCGCGACGATGATGACGTCGACCTCCGGGTCGGCGTCGAGGGTCTGGATCGCCGCGGTCACCTCGGCCACGGTGCGGTCGCCCTGCACGGCGGCGTGCACGGTGCGGAACGCGACCTGCGGCCAGCGGAGCTGCGCGTTGCGGAGCACGTCCTTCTCGGCGTCGGAGTCCTTGCCCGTCACGAGTCCGATCCGCCGGGGCAGGAACGGCAGCGGGCGCTTCCGCGCGGCGTCGAACAGCCCCTCGGCGAGCAGGGTGGCGCGGAGCCGCTCGAGGCGTTCGAGCAGGTCCCCGAGTCCGACGTGCTTCATCTCGACGACCTGCATCGTCAGGGAGCCGCCCTTGACCCAGTAGTTGGGCTTGATCGCGGCGACGACACGGTCGCCCTGCCCGAGGTCGGACGGGACCCGCGCACGGACGCTCGACCAGATCGAGAACGACACGGTGGCGTCGACCTCGCAGTCCTTGAGCTTGCCGTAGACGTTGCCGCCGGCCACGTTCCACTGCGTGATCTCGCCCTCGACCCACGCGGTGCCGAGCCGGTCGATCCAGTCCCGGAGCTTCGCGCCGAGCAGCGCGACCGGCCACGGGTTGTCCGCGGTCGGGGGGCCCTGGTCGATCGCCATGCACTGCTCCTGTCGTCGTGCGCCGACGTCGTGCCGCCGGTCGTGGGAGGGTCTCCATCATCCCCCGTTCCCCGGACGGTCTCGGTCGTCCGGGGCGTTCCTCCACACCGGTTCCGCCCAGGGCGGACGCCCAGGGGACGTGTCAGCGTCGGCACCTAGGATCGACGCGTGACGATCACCAACGGACGCACCGTGCAGCTCGCGCCGCCCCGCGTCCCGGCGGCTCGCGGCCGACTCCGGGACGAACCGGTCGCCGGCACCAAGAAGGTCCTCCTCGCCGCCCCTCGCGGGTACTGCGCCGGGGTCGACCGTGCCGTCATCGCGGTCGAGAAGGCGCTCGAGCAGTACGGGCAGCCCGTGTACGTCCGCAAGCAGATCGTCCACAACGTCCACGTCGTGTCGACACTCGAACAGGCGGGCGCCGTGTTCGTCGATGACGTCGCCGAGGTCCCGCACGGCGCGCACGTCGTCTTCAGCGCCCACGGGGTCTCGCCCGCGGTCGTGCAGGGGGCGGCCGACCGCGACCTCCACGCGATCGACGCGACCTGCCCGCTCGTCACGAAGGTCCACCGCGAGGCCCTGCGGTTCGCCAAGGCCGACCGCACGATCATCCTCATCGGTCACGCCGGACACGAAGAGGTCGAGGGCACGATGGGGCACGCCCCGGAGCGCACGATCCTCGTCAACGGCCCGGAGGACGTCGCCGCGCTCGAGGTCCCGGACCCGACGAACCTCGTCTGGCTCTCGCAGACCACGTTGAGCGTCGACGAGACGATGGAGACCGTCCGCCTGCTGCGCGAGAAGTTCCCGCTCATCGAGAACCCGCCGTCCGACGACATCTGCTACGCCACGCAGAACCGCCAGGTCGCGATCAAGAAGGTGGCGGCCGACGCCGACCTGGTGATCGTCGTCGGCTCCGCGAACTCGTCGAACAGCGTCCGCCTGGTCGAGGTCGCGCTCGAGCACGGTGCCAAGGCCGCGCACCGCGTCGACTACGCCGAGGAGATCCAACAGGAGTGGCTCGACGGCGTGCAGACCGTGGGCGTCACCTCCGGCGCCTCCGTCCCCGAGGTCCTGGTGCGCGAGGTGCTCGAACAGCTCGCGGACGCCGGCTTCGGCACGGTGGACGAGGTCGTCACCGCGCACGAGGACCTCATGTTCTCGCTGCCGAAGGAGCTCCGCACCGACGCGACGGGACAGCGCGACGCGCGCGCCCTGGGTGGCCGTACCCGGTGAGCGACGCGACCGACGGCCGGGAGGCCCCTCCCGCGTCCGGCGGTCGATCCTCCGATCCCGTCGGCCGGGAGGCCCCTCCCGCGTCCGGCGATGGTCCCACTCCCGAACGCCGTCCGGATCCGGCCGACGCTGCCGGCCGCACCGTCGGTCGGCCCGCCCCGCAGTACGGCGAGTACGCGCCCGAGGGCTGGGTCAATCCGGTCGAGGTCGAGCGCGCACGCGGTGAACGCGAGGCGGCGGAACGCCGCCGGGCCGAGGCCGACGACCAACGAAGGCCGGTTCCGGTGGGCCGGGTCGGGCCTCCCGGCCGTGCACCGGGGCGATCCCGTCCCGCGGTGCCGACGTCCGGCCGGTTCGGTGCGTCCCCCGGAGACCTGCTCCTGACGGTGCTGCTGCTGGCGTTCGGGTTCACGACCGTCGTGCAGCAGCTCTTCGGCATCAGTCACACCGCCGCGACCATCGCCGACCAGATCGCCGCGCGCTACACCGAACTCGCCCACCCGGAGGCGCTCGTGCCCGCGAGCGCGCTGTGCGCCGTCGTGGACCTCGTGTTGTTGATCGGCACGGTGTGGTGGTCGGTGGCGCGCCTCCGCCGTCGCCGGGTCACGTTCTGGGTGCCGCTCGTCGGTGGTGCGGTCGCCGGGGCGTTCTCGGTCGTCGTCTACGTCGTCGTGCTCGCGCACGACCCCGCGTACGTCACCTGGATGGTCACGCACAGCGGGCTCTGACCGAGCGCCACCGACCAGCGGCCGAGCGCCACGGACCAGCGGCCGAGCGTCGCCGATCCGGTGGCCGCATCGCGCCGATCCGGTGGCCGCACCGCGCCGATCAGCGGCCGGACCGCGCCGGCCTCAACCGACCAGGAACGCGCCCACCGCCGCGTGGAGGGCCGCGAGGTCGTCCACGTGCACGAGCTCCCGCGCCGAGTGCATGGACAGCAGCCCGACGCCGATGTCCACGGTGGGGATCCCGAGCCGGGTCGCGGCGAGCGGACCGATGGTCGAGCCGCCGGGGATGCCGTTGTGGTTGACGAAGGGCTGGTACGCGACGCCGGCCGCGGCGCATGCGGCGGCGAACACGGCCTCGCCCCGGGCGTCGGTCATGTACCGCTGGTTCGCGCTGATCTTGAGCAACGGACCCGCGCCCGGTCGGGGCCGGTTCGCCGGGTCGTGCTTCTCGCCGTGGTTCGGGTGCACCAGGTGTCCGGCGTCGCTCGAGAGCAGCCACGACGCGCGGAACGCCCTCGCCGCCTCGCCGACCGTCGCGCCGAGTCCGGCCTGGACACGGCGCAGGACGTCCTCGAGGAAGGGCCCGGACGCACCCGACGGGGTGGCGGAGCCCACTTCCTCGTGGTCGAACGCCGCGAACACGGGGACGTGGTCGGCGTCCCCGGGCGCCGCGATGACCCCACGGAGCCCGGCGTGCACGCTCGTCAGGTTGTCCATGCGCCCGGACGCCAGGAACGCGCCGTCGATCCCGATGCGAGCCGGGGCCTGCGTGTCGGCGAGGAACAGGTCCCAGGCCACGACGTCGCCGGGGATCCGGGCGCGGAGCCACTCGACGACGTCCGGCCCGCCGAGGGTGCCGCCGTCGGTACCGACCACGGGCAACACGTGTCGCTGTCGGTCGATCGCCGCGCCCTCGTTCACCCCGCGGTCCAGGTGGATCGCCAGGTTGGGGATGCGCGCGACGGCCTCGGTCGCCACGAAGGTCGTGCTGCCGTCGGCGAGGACCGCGCGTCCGGCGATGCGGAGGTCGCGGTCGAACCAGGTCGAGAGGATCGGTCCGCCGTACACCTCGACGTCGAGTTGCTCCCACCCCGCGTTCCGGACCACCGGGTTCGGCTTGACGCGGAACCCGGGGGAGTCCGTGTGGGCGCCGACGATCCGGAACGGGGTGGTGGGCGTCGCGCTCGCCGGCAGTCGCCATGCGATGACGGCGCCGTCGCGCACGACGACGTACGCGCCGGCGTCGGTCGGCCAGTCGTCGAGCTCGTCGAGCTGTGTGAACCCGGCCGCCACGAGCCGGCGGGCCGCAGCGTCCGCGGCGTGGAGGGCCGTGGGCGCGTCGACGACGAACGACGCGAAGTCGGGGACGAGGGCGTCGGGGTCGGTCACGCTCAGCTCTGGGACTGTCCGGCCGACCCGAGCACCTTCGCCGCCTGGACGACGCGGGCGGCCATGGCGGTCTCGGCCTTCTTGCCCCAGGCCCGCGGGTCGTACTGCTTCTTGTTCCCGACCTCGCCGTCGACCTTGAGCACGCCGGTGTAGTTCGTGAACATCGAGTCGGCGATGTCGCGCGTGAACGCGTACTGCGTGTCGGTGTCGATGTTCATCTTGATGACGCCGTTCGACACGGCCTCGTGGATCTCGTCGTCGGACGACCCGGAGCCGCCGTGGAACACGAGGTCGAGCGGGTTCTGACCGGTGCCGTGGTGCTCGGCGATGCCGCGCTGGATCTCGCCGAGGAGCTCCGGACGGAGCTTGACGTTGCCCGGCTTGTAGACGCCGTGCACGTTGCCGAACGTCAGCGCGGCGATCCACCGGCCCTCGTCGCCCATGCCGAGCGCCTCGACGGCCTTCTCGACATCGCCGAGCGTCGTGTACAGGGCCTCGTTCGTGCCCTCGTGCTTGACGCCGTCCTCCTCGCCGCCGACGACGCCGATCTCGACCTCGAGGATCGCGTTGATGTTGCGGGTCTTCTGGATCATCGTCTTCGCGATCTCGAGGTTCTCGTCGAGGGGGATCGCCGAACCGTCCCACATGTGCGACTGGAAGATCGGGTCGCGGCCCTGCCGGATCTCGTCCTCGCTCGCCTGGATGAGCGGCAGGACGAACGAGTCGAGCGCGTCCTTGGGGCAGTGGTCCGTGTGGAGCGCCACCGTGATCGGGTAGTTCTTGGCGACCTCGTGAGCGAACGCCGCCATGGCCAGCGCGCCGGCGGCCCGGTTCTTGACCGTGTGGCCGGCGAAGTAGTCGGCACCGCCCGTCGTCACCTGGATGATGCCGTCCGACCCCGCCTCGGTCAGGCCCTGCAGGACGGCGTTGATCGTCTGCGACGACGAGACGTTCACGGCCGGGTACGCGAACTTGCCGGCCTTCGCGCGGTCGATCATCTCGGCGTACTGCTCGGGGGTTGCGATGGGCATCTCGGCTCTCCTTCGACGTGTCGATCCGTCCACGATCGTAGCCAGGGGCCGGGAGGCCGGTCACAGGTGGTCGAGGGCGGCCTCCCGCCCGGCGCGCCGTCCGGCTCCGGACGACAGCTGTCGCTCAGCTCTGGGACGCCCGAACGTCCACTGGGAAGCGGCTCGGTACGCTGGACGAGTGAATGCGACTGACACCGGTGCCCTGTTCCTCCAGCCCGACCGCAACCTGGCGCTCGAGCTCGTGCGTGCGACCGAGGCGGCGGCGATCCGCGCGCAGCCGTGGGTGGGGCGGGGTGAGAAGAACCTCGCCGACGGTGCCGCGGTCGACGCGATGCGCAAGTTCCTCGGCACCGTCAACTTCGACGGCGTCGTCGTGATCGGTGAGGGCGAGAAGGACCAGGCGCCCATGCTGTTCAACGGCGAGCACGTCGGCAACGGGCACGGACCCGCGTGTGACATCGCGGTGGACCCGATCGACGGCACCTCGCTCACCGCGGCCGGGCGGCAGAACGCGATCTCGGTGATGGCGGTGTCGGATCGCGGGTCGATGTACGACCCGTCGGCGGTGTTCTACATGAACAAGATCGCGGCCGGCCCCGAGGGGCGCGGGGTCCTCGACCTGCACAAGCCCGTCGGCGAGAACATCCGTGCGCTGGCGAAGGCGAAGCACAAGGACATCGAGGACATGCAGATCGCCGTCCTGGACCGTCCCCGGCACGAAGAGCTCATCCGGCAGATCCGCGCGGCGGGTGCCGGCACGCGGCTGTTGCTCGACGGTGACGTCGCCGGCGGGATCTCGGCGGCGATGCCCGGATCGAAGATCGACATGTGCGTCGGTGTCGGCGGGACGCCCGAGGGCATCATCACCGCCTGCGCGATCAAGGCGCTCGGCGGCGTGATCCTTGGGCAGCTGCAGCCCAAGGACGACGACGAGCGGCAGAAGGCCATGGACGCCGGGCACGACCTCGACCGCGTGCTCGACCAGGACGACCTGGTCACGGGCGACAACACGTTCTTCGTGGCCACGGGTGTCACCGACGGCGTGCTCGTCGACGGCGTCCGGCGCTCCCGCGGTGTCATCCACACCGACTCGATCGTGCTCCGTTCGCACTCCGGCACGGTCCGCCGGATCCAGGCCGACCACCGCGTCGAGAAGTGGTTCTGACCCCCACCCCCCTCGCGAGATCGCACCTGTTGCCGTTCTGACCACCGTCGGAACGGCAACAACTGCGAACTCACCGAGCTCAGCGACCCGTCGCCGTCGCCGGTGGCCGGTCGCTGTCAGTCGTCGTCGACCGCGGCGACGAGCTCCGGCGCGGTGAGCAGGCGGGGCTCGTCCTCGACGGGGGTGGGTTCGGCGATCACCTTGGCCTCGTCGAGCAGCGACAGGCGACGGGCCGACGGCAGCACCTGCCGCTCGAGCGACCCGACGAAGCGGTTGTAGTCGACCACGGTCCCGCGGATCGTCCGACCGAGCTTGTCCACGTGCCCGGCCATCGTCGCGAGCCGCCCGTAGAGCTCGCGGGACACGCGGAACAGCTCGCGGGCCTCCAGGGTGACGACGTCCTGCTGCCAGCTGAACGCGACGGTCTTCAGGACCGACCACAGCGTCACCGGCGAGGCGAGTGCGATCCGTTTGCGGAACGCGTGGTCGAGCAGCCCCGGATCCGCGGCCAGTGCACTCGACACCAGGGACTCGGACGGGATGAACGCGATCGTCAGCTCCGGTGAGGCGTCGTACCCCGACCAGTACTCACGCGCGGCCAGAGCGTCGACGTGGGCGCGGACGGCGCGCACGTGCTGGTCGAGCAGTGCCCGGCGTCGGGCGGCGGCCTCACCCGTGGCGGTCTCGGGGATGCTCGTGGCCTCGAGGTAGGCGCTGAACGGGACCTTCGCGTCGACGGCGATCGACTTGCCGCCCGGCAGGTGCACGACCATGTCCGGACGGGCGGCCCCCGCGGTGGTGGTGACGCTCGACTGAACGTCGAAGTCGACGCGTTCCAGCAGCCCCGCGGCCTCGACCACGTTCCGCAGCTGGGTCTCGCCCCACACGCCGCGGGTGCTGTTCGACGACAACGCGCTCGCGAGGGTCTCGGCGGTGGCGCGCAGTCGCTCCTCCGACTCGACCGCGGCACGGAGCTGTGCCGACAGCGCGCCGTACTGCTCCCCGCGGCTGCGCTCGAGCGCCGTCACCGTCCGCTGCATCTGCTCGAGCGTGGCCGCGACCGGCCCGAGCGCCGTGAGGACGCGGGACTCCTGCTCGGTCCGCGTCGTGTCGGCACCGTGCATGCGGGAGACGATGTGCTCGAGCTCGGCGGCCCGGCGCTCGAGCGACTCGACCTGCCGGCGGTACTGGGCGTCCTGCATGGCCAGGCGGTCGGCGTGCTCCTGTGCCCGCTCGGCGTCGTGCGCGGCAGCGTCGGCGACGGCACGGTCCAGCTGCGCGCGGAGACCGTCGGCCGTCGCCCGGGCGGTCGCGAGGTCGGCGCCGGTGCGGCCACGCACCACCGACCACGCCACGAGGGCGCCGAGCGCGGCCCCGACGAGCAGTCCGACGACGAGCAGGAGAGCGTCCATGTCCCCGAGCGTGGCAGCGACCCCCGACACCGGCCGCGGGCCCATGCTGCGGGCGGGTGACCCGAGCGGGAACTCAGTCGGCGAACGCCATCGCGCGGTCGCCGCGGGGCTCGGACGTCCGCGCCTGGATCGTCCCGAGCTTGGCGTTCGTGGCCGTCGACAGCCCCTCGAGCGAGTCGACGCCGTGCTGCGCGGCAGCGTGCACGATGATCGCGGCGCAGGCCTCGGCGTCGGCGAGGGCGTCGTGGTGGCGGAAGCCGTCGAACCCGGCCGCGCCCGCAGCCATCGGGAGCCGGTAGGAATCGAGCTGGTAGGTGCGTCGGGCGACCTGCAGACTGCAGAGGTGCCGGTGGGCCACGACGTCGATCCCCGTGGCCGCGCACCCGCCCGCGATGACGCCCATGTCGAACCGGGCGTTGTGGGCCGTCAGGACGTCCTCGCCGGCGAAGGCACACAGCTCGACGTACTGTTCGGCCCAGCCGAGGGCGTCGATGACGTCCTCGGCGACGATGCCGTGGATCCGGGTGTTCCACTCGAGGAACGCGTCGTGCCCGACCGGCGGCCGGATGTACCAGGAGGCCCGTTCCACGACCACGCCGTCGCGCACCTTGACGAGTCCGACCGAACACGCCGAGGCGCTCGATCCGTTGGCCGTCTCGAAGTCGATCGCGGTGAAGTCCAGGGGCACGTCGCCATGCTCGCACGACGCTCCGACATCCCCTCGTGTCACACGCCGCGTCCGTCGCCCGCCGCCGGACCGGGAGGTGCGGGGCGGGCCCGCACCGTCCCTCCCGGCCGCCGCCGGACCGGAAGTGCGGGGCGGGCCCGCGCCGTTCCTCCCTGCCGCCGCCGTTAGGCTTGTCCGTCGTGGCACTCACCATCGCGATCGTCGGACTCCCGAACGTCGGCAAGTCGACCCTGTTCAACGCCCTGACGAAGAACCAGGTCCTGGCGGCGAACTACCCGTTCGCGACCATCGAGCCGAACGTCGGCGTCGTCAGCCTGCCGGACCCGCGCCTGCAGCAGCTCGCGGACCTCTTCCACTCGGAGAAGGTCCTGCCGGCTCCCGTGTCGTTCGTCGACATCGCGGGCATCGTCAAGGGCGCGAGCGAGGGCGAGGGTCTCGGCAACAAGTTCCTCGCGAACATCCGCGAGGCCGACGCCATCGCGCAGGTCGTCCGCGGCTTCGCGGACGACGACGTCGTCCACGTGTCCGGCCAGGTCTCACCGCGCGACGACCTCGAGGTCATCAACACCGAGCTCATCCTCGCCGACATCGAGACCATCGACCGCGCCCTGCCGCGGTACGAGAAGACGGTGAAGCTCAAGCAGGCGGAGCCCGCGGTCCTCGAGACCGCTCGGGAGGCCCGTGCCGCGCTCGAGCAGGGCACGCTCCTGTCCGCGACGTCCATCGACCTGGCCCCGATCAAGGAGCTCGGGCTCCTGTCGGCCAAGCCGTTCATCTTCGTGTTCAACGTCGACGAGGCCGTGCTCACCGACGATGCCCGCAAGGCGGAGCTCGCCGCGCTCGTCGCCCCCGCGCAGGCCGTGTTCCTCGACGCCAAGATCGAGTCCGAGCTCATCGACCTCGAGCCGGACGAGGCACAGGAGCTCCTCGAGGCCACCGGGCAGCCGGAGTCCGGGCTCGACCAGCTCGCCCGTATCGGGTTCGACACCCTCGGGCTGCAGACGTTCCTGACCGCCGGTCCCAAGGAGTCGCGCG
Organism: Curtobacterium sp. MCBD17_003; assembly: GCF_003234885.2. Lineage (NCBI taxonomy): Bacteria > Bacillati > Actinomycetota > Actinomycetes > Micrococcales > Microbacteriaceae > Curtobacterium > Curtobacterium sp. MCBD17_003. Next base: position 2,611,411 of record NZ_CP126275.1, on the reverse strand, counting down.
CCTGGACGATCGGCAAGGGCTGGAAGGCGCCGCAGGCCGCGGGCGTCATCCACACCGACTTCGAGAAGGGCTTCATCAAGGCCGAGGTGATCTCGTTCGACGACCTCATCGCCGCGGGGTCGATCGCCGAGGCACGGTCTCGTGGGGTCGCCCGGATCGAGGGCAAGGACTACGTCATGCAGGACGGCGACGTGGTGGAGTTCCGCTTCAACAACTGACCGGCTCGGAACGACGCCGATCCGGCGCTGTTCGCCCGCCTCGGTCCGCAGGGAGTCCGCAGGGTCACCGGAGACCTGGCGCAGAGCCCTGCTGACGCGGACCGTGTGCGGTCGTCGGCGTTCGGCCCGACGTGGCTGTAGCCTGCGCGCCGCGGCGATCAGCTGGCTCGTCCGATCACGGACCGGGACGCTTCGACGTCGACCCAGCGGATCGGATGAGCACAGATCCGTGAGCGGCGTCAGGAGCTGGCGTCGAGCGTGTCGAAGGTCCGGCGAAGCAGATCGACGGGGAGGACACCGGGGGTGTCCTCCACGGCCCAGATGCTGATCGCCACGTCGAAGCAGCTGAGCGCGGCGTGCACGAGCGTCCGGGCGCGGAGGTCAGCGTCGTCGCGGGCGATGCGTTCAGCTGTGAGCGGCACGAGTACCTCGGCCCAGGACAGGTGCTTCTCGAGGTTGCGGGCACGGAGCGACGGCGTGCGCAGCATCACGCGGACCGATTGACGGCCGGCGTCGGAGTCCGCGCCGCCGCGCTCGAGCATCACGACGAACGCTTCGCGGAGCGCATCCCAAACAGGTTCGCCAGCTGGTCGGGCGCGGAGCGCGTCGGCGAGGTCGTCTCGGTGGCGAGCCGGATCGCCGATCACCGCGTCCTCCTTCGCGGGGAAGTAGCGGTGGAAGCTCCGGGCGGAGATGCCGACCTCGGCCGCGATCTGCTCGACGGTCACGCTGTCGAACCCCTCCGCGTCGAACCGAGCGACGGCCACCGCGGCGATCCGAGAACGCACGGCGTCGCGGGTGATGTCCCGCAACCCGGTCCGGCTCGTCGTCTCGCTCACGGGGTCATCCTACTGCCGCTGACACTGTGGGCCCAGAGTGTCAGGGTCTGACAGGAAAGGCGTACACTGACACAACTTGCGCTCCACACGGAAGGAACCAACATGCAGCAGCGCATCCTCGGCGACCAAGGTCTGGTCGTCAGTGCTGTCGGTTACGGCGCGATGGGCACGGCGTTCGCCTACGGCCCGAGCGACGACACCGAATCGACCGCCGCCATCCGGCACGCGTATGAACTCGGGGTCACGCACTTCGACACCGCAGAGTTGTACGGGTGGGGCGTCGGCGAACGTCTGCTCGGAACCGCCCTCGCTCCGATCCGCGGCGAGGTCACCATCGCGACGAAGTTCGGCTTCGCCCGTGGTGCCTACACGCCGGACTCGCGCCCGGAGCACATCCGCGAGGTGGTCGAGGCGAGCCTCCGGAACCTCGGCACCGACTCGATCGACCTCCTGTACCAGCACGTCCATGACCCCGCGGTGCCCGTGGAGGACGTCGTCGGCGTGATGCAGGAGTTCGTCCAGGCTGGGAAGGTCCGCTACCTGGGGCTGTCGAACACCGATGCCGAGCAGCTCCGCCGGGCGAACGCCGTCCACCCGATCTCGGCGTTCCAGACCGAGTACTCCGTGTTCGCCCGAGAGTCCGAGGAGCTCTTCCCCGTCGTCGATGAGCTCGGCATCGGTGTGGTCGCGTACTCGCCGCTGGCGCGCGGCTTCCTGAGTGCAGCCGTCCGCCCTCGCTCCGACTACCCGTCTGACGACATCCGACACATGCTCGACTGGTGGGCACCGGAGCACTTCGACGCGAACGTCGCCGTCGCCCAGGGGCTGTCGGCAATCGCGGACGACAAGGGCATCTCGCTCTCGCAGCTGTCACTCGCGTGGATCCTCGCGAAGCGCGACGACCTCGTCCCGATCCCGGGGTCGCGCAATGCGAACCGGGTCGCGGAGAACGTGGCCGCGGCGGACGTCGTCCTCACGCCTGATGACATCGCCCGCATCGACGCGTTCGCCGAGCGCGTGCAGGGATCGCGCGCGGCCGCGACTGCCTGAGACGCTCCCCGATGACACGGGGTGCGTGACGCGCTCTTCGGGCGCCGAACGGAGGGGAGAACCGCTCTGGCCTGGTCGACGCCTCGTGTCGACCAGGCCAGCCTGTCGGGCTCGACCAGCTCGCCCGTATCGGGTTCGACACCCTCGGGCTGCAGACGTTCCTGACCGCCGGTCCCAAGGAGTCGCGCGCCTGGACGATCGGCAAGGGCTGGAAGGCGCCGCAGGCCGCGGGCGTCATCCACACCGACTTCGAGAAGGGCTTCATCAAGGCCGAGGTGATCTCGTTCGACGACCTCATCGCCGCAGGGTCGATCGCCGAGGCACGGTCTCGTGGGGTCGCCCGGATCGAGGGCAAGGACTACGTCATGCAGGACGGCGACGTGGTGCAGTTCCGCTTCAACAACTGAGCCCGCGGCCGTCGATACGCTCGCCAGGATGACCATCGAGCTCGAGGCTGCCCTCACCGCGCACCGCACCTCGCCCATCCCGATCGCCGTCGACCGCGGCGAGCGGTTCGGCCTGGTCGATCCGGTGTCGATCGCGCCGGACATCGTGGGTCCGGCGGCCGCGGTGGTCGACGGTGATGTCCTCGCACCCGACGCCGCCCGCACGTTGCGCCGTGCGGCGGACGAGCTCTCCGCATCGCTCATCGCCGTGCCCGAGGCTGCGCGGTCGTGGTGCGTGCAGCTCCTGCTCGTCGCGGAACTCACGCTTCGGGTCGATGCAGCGCGCGGCGCAGATGCCCGCGTGGACGAGCCCGAGGAGCGCCCGGACGCGGTACGGCGTCCGCGCTCGGGCCTCGCTGCCCTCTTCCGTGGAGCGCGTTCGCCGCAGACCCCGCCGACGCCGGACCCCGGCGCGTTCGTCGAGCAGCTCGAGGCGATCCTGTTCGCGGTCGACCCGGTCGGCATCGCCTTCGAGACGAACACGGACGAGTACCGCCCCGAGGCCGAGACGATCGCGGACCGGCTGCCCCACGCGACCTCCGTGGACGACGTCCAGCGGATCCTCCACGAGGAGTTCACGGCCTGGTTCGGTCCGGAGACGGCGGGGTCGCCGATGGCGTACCGGGCGATCGCAGCGCGCGTCTGGCTCGTCTGGAGCGGCCAGCACTGACGGACGGGAGGCGCGGGGCGGCGCCGTCCCGCGCCTCCCGTCTGACCGGCACAGCTGCCGCGATGTACGCTTCCGCAGTCTCCCCGCGTACCAGAACCAGCCAGCTCCCTGTCGTCGCAGGTTCAGTCCACGAGGGCGATGATCACCGCGGGGACACGGTGTTCGATCACTCCCCAGACGATGTCCTTCCGCGCTGCCCGGTAGTCGTGGGACAGGATGTTCCGTGTCCTCCGGACCGCCGCGAGTGAGAGGTCCGGCGGCAGGAGCGCTGCCCGTTCAGGTGGGAGGCGTCCGATCAGGTCGTCGAAGTGGATGATGACGGCTTCAGCCGCCCGGTAGGTGAGGCTCCGGGGCGCGTTGAACTCCCGCTGGCCGTGCTCCACGATCGCCGAGCACTCGGCCAGCAGGTCCAGGAGTCCCGCTCTGACGGCGGGCCATCGATCGCGCGCTGTCGACCGAGCATCCGGCGTGACGCGGGGAAGCGGTGCGAACTGGTCACCGTCCGTCACAGTCGCACGGCCTCGTCCTGCACGTGGCGGAAGAAGGGGTCTTGGACCTGGGCGTCCGTGAGGACATCGACGGCGAAGCCGGTCATCTGTTCGACCGCGTCCGCAAACCCGCCGAGATCGAAGAGCGTCGCGCCCGGGCCGAGTGTGACGAGGAGGTCGATGTCGCTCTGCTCGGTGTCCTCGCCACGGACCGCCGACCCGAAGACACGGACATCGCGGAGATGGAACCGGTCCGCCTCGTGGCGGATGTCCTCCGCGTACACGGCCAGCGGGATGCTCGGCCTCGTGTGGGCGGCCGTCAGGATCCGCTCGAGCGACTGGGCGCGCGGCCGCTTCCGCCCGCTCTCGTACGCCGAGATGGTGGGCTGCTGCATCCCCGCCGCACAGGCCAGCGCGGACTGGGACATGCCGATGTCCGCCCTCGCGGCGCTGATGAGATCCGCGGCGCGGTCGGTCCGCATGCCATCCTCCCTCACGTCCTGGACAGCAGTATAGACATCGTCTATGGGGCCTCGGCCGGATGCGGGCGGGCCGGGGAACCGTCCTCGCAGAGACCCTGGAGCGGCACTACGGTGGTGCTCACTCACCCCGCCGAGGAGGGATCGCATGTCCAACACCATCGACTTCGTGGACGTCAGCACGGCCGGTCTCGAGTCCTCGCCGGTGGCCGAGGCGCTCGCCGGCCTCCGCGCGAACGAGGCCCGGTACTACAAGAACAAGTACGACCACGAGTTCGTCACCTCCCCGGCGGACGAGGCCCCCGACGCGGTCGACCGCGTCACGCGGATCCTCGCTGAGGAGCGCGACATCGTGATCGCGTCCCGCCCGCTCGAGGCCACCGACTTCGTGGTCGATGGCCTCCGGATGACGTACGTGTTCTACGAGTCGGGTCTCGCGATCAACGTCATGTACAGCATCGAGGACGGCGGCAAGCGGGCGGTTGGCTTCAAGCTCTCGCAGGGCATGGACGTCCCCGATGAGCTCGCGTCGAAGTTCAAGTTCGCCCGGCAGCGGTCGAAGCTCGCGGGCGAGATCCGCGGCTCGTTCTTCGTGATCAAGGGCGAGTACTGACGTACCCATGATCACGGCCGATCGGCGCAGCTGCGCATGCGGACGACAAGTGCACATGCGGGCGCAAGCGCACTTGTCGTCCGCATGCGCATGTCGGCGCTCCGCGCTCCGCGCTCGGCGCTCCGCGCTCCGCTCAGCCGAGGGGCGCCGTCGACCCCCGCACGACGAGCCGGCACGGCACCTCGGTACGCCCGCCGTCGTCCTGGCCGTCGATCGCGGCGAACAGGCGGTTCGCGGCGATGCGGCCGAGTTCCTGGAGCTGCATGTCGACGCTGCTCAGTTCCGGGCGTGAGCTCTGTGTGACGACGCCCCAGTTGTCGAAGCCGAGCACGGCGACCTCGGTGGGGACGTCGCGCCCGAGCTCGTGGAGCACGTCGACGACGCCGCGCGCGATCTGATCGCTGCCGCAGAAGACCGCGTCGACGTCGGGCGTGGACTCGAGGAGCATGCGGGCGGCACCGCGACCCCAGGCCTCGTTCCAGGTGCCGTGCAGGACGCGTCCGCCCGCGAGTTCGAGGCCCGCGTCGTCGAGCGCATCGAGGGCACCGCGCGCGCGGTCACGGGCGGCGTGGTACTCGATCTCGCCGGTGATGTGCGCGATGCGCCGTCGTCCGGCGTCGATGAGGTGCTGCATGCCGACCCGGCCACCCTGCACGTTGTCGCTGACGACGGAGAGCGCCGCGGGGTCCTCGGACGGTGCGTACGCGTAGACGACGGGGACCGGCAGGTCGTCGCCGAGCGACGCACGTGGGTTGGTGCTCGACCCGACGACGATGAGGCCGTCGACCCGGCGCGACAGCAGCGCCTGGACGTGGTGCTGTTCACGGATCGTGTCGCCACGGGCGTCGCACAGGAAGATCTGGGTGGCACCGGCGCCGAACGCGTCCTCGGCGCCCATCATGATCGGGAGCGAGAAGCGGCCCTCGAGGTCGGACGTGATGAGGCCGACGGTGCCGGTGCGCCCTGCGAGCAGGTTCTGCGCGAGCACGTTCGGCCGGAACGACAGGCGCTCGGCGACGGCGAACACGCGGTCGCGGGTCTCGGAGCGGACCTCGCCCCGCCCGTTCAGCGCACGCGAGGCGGTGGCGATCGAGACCCCTGCGGCTCGTGCGACATCCGTGAGCGTGGCCGCCTTCTGCCGTTCCTTCACGCAGCCCCCTCTTGTCCGACCGCCCCAGGCGTCGACCCCGCTGCCGTGAACAGTACCGGCAACCCGTTGCCGCAAACAGTACCGGCAGCTTTCCGCTTGACGCAATCGAGACCCGGAAGCTACGGTTCGTAAAGCTTTCCGGAGATTTGCAGCAAGGACGCACGAATGACCGACATCAGCACCACCCCCACTTCGCAGCGCGGCCTCGTGGTCGCGCCGACGACGGGCCGCCTCCGCCCCGTCCCCATGACCGACGTCACGATCACGGGCGGCTTCTGGGGTGACCGCCAGGCGACGAACGCCCGCGCCACGCTCCGCCACTGCCTCGAGTGGATGGAGCGACTCGGCTGGGTCGGCAACTTCGACCGCGCGGCCGAGGGGCGAGAGGCTCCGTCCGCAGGCCGGGAGTTCGCCGACTCGGAGATCTACAAGCTCCTCGAGGCGCTCGCGTGGGAGTCCGGACGCTCGGGTGATGCCTGGGTGGAGCAGACGTTCCAGGACCTGTCGGCCCGTGTCGTCGCAGCCCAGCAGGAGGACGGCTACCTCAACACGCGCTTCGGAGGCCCGGGGCAGCAGCCGCGCTGGTCCGACCTCGAGTGGGGCCACGAGCTCTACTGCGCCGGGCACATGATCCAGGCCGCTGTGGCGCGCGCCCGCACCGCCGGCCGCGACGCGTTCGTCGAGGCGGCGATCCGCGTGGCCGACCACGTGTGTGACGTCTTCGGCGCGGACGGCGACCAGCGCGTGTGCGGCCACCCGGAGATCGAGGTCGCGCTCGTGGAGCTCGCCCGCGTGACCGGTGACGAGCGGTACCGGACGCAGGCGGCGCTGTTCATCGAGCGCCGCGGGGACGGCACGCTGCACGATCCCGACGTGCCCGCGTCGTACTTCCTCGACGACCTGCACGTGCGCGACGCAGACGTGCTCCGTGGCCACGCGGTCCGCGCGCTCTACCTGGCGGCCGGCGCGGTCGACCTCGCCGTGGACCGGGGCGACGCCGAGCTGTCGGACGCGCTCCGGACGCAGTGGCACAACACGGTCGCGCACCGCACGTACCTGACCGGTGGCATGGGGTCGCGGCACGAGGGCGAGTCCTTCGGCGACGACTTCGAACTGCCCTCCGATCGGGCCTACTCCGAGACCTGCGCCGGTGTCGGGTCGATCATGTTCAGCTGGCGGCTCCTGCTCGCCGACGGTGAGGAGCGGTACGCCGACCTCATCGAGCGGACGCTGTACAACGTCATCGCGACGAGCCCGGACGAGCAGGGCACCGCGTTCTTCTACGTGAACCCGCTGCAGCGGAACGTGCCCGGCACCCCGGCCGCGGTCGACGAGCCGAGCGAGCGCGCCGCGTCGAGCCAGCGTGCGCCGTGGTTCGCGGTGTCGTGCTGCCCGACGAACGTCGCGCGCACCCTCGCCAGCCTCACCGCGTACGTGGCGACGGTGGACGACGACGGCCTGCAACTGCACCAGTACGCGGAGGGCCGGATCGACACGACGCTGCCCGACGGCCGCACGGTCCGCCTCGAGGTCGCCACGGACTACCCGCTCGACGGCCGCGTGCGGGTCGTCGTCGCCGAGGACGCGCCCGAGCCGTGGACCCTGACCCTCCGCGTGCCGGGCTGGGCCGCTGGCAGCGCCACCGTCGACGCCGGCGACGGAGCCGAGACGGTCGACGGCGGGTCCGTCGCGATCCGTCGCGCCTGGCGTGCCGGCGACGTCGTCACCCTCGACCTCCCGACGCAGCCGCGGCTCGTGGCCCCGGACGAACGGATCGACGCGCTCCGCGGGACGGTCGCGGTGGAGCGCGGGCCGCTCGTGCTCTGCGCCGAGTCGATCGACCAGGACGCCGATCGCGTCGACGCGATCCAGGTCCTCCCGGGGGCCGAGCCGACCGCGGACGGCACCACCGACGCGGCGCTCGACGCGGTCGCCGTCGACGCGCCCGAGCGGGACTGGCCGTACGCCGCCTCGCCCGCGCACGACGCCCAGCGCCCCGGAGCCGTCCGGCTCCGCCCGTACCACCAGTGGGCCGAGCGCGGTCCGTCGACCATGCGCGTCTGGCTCCCGCTGGCGGACGCCGCCACCGGGCAGGCCTGACCCGAACCCGAACCAGCAGCACCACCCGTCATCACGCCAGGGCAAGGAGGCCCATCATGATCAAGCGAACGCGAACCGTCACCGGAGTGGGAGCGCTCGGCATCGCCGCGGCGCTCGTGCTCACCGGCTGCAGCAGCTCGGGCAGCTCGGGCAGCTCGGGCAGCTCGGGCTCCGGCTCGAGCTCGTCCCTCAAGGGCGCCGTCACCGTCGGGTACTCCGGCGGCGGCGTCGTCGACACCTACATGTCGGACATCATCAAGCACGCCGAGAAGGAACTGCCCGGCGTCACGATCAAGACGCACGTCTACCCGACCTACGACGACCAGCTGAACCAGCTGCCGACGCAGTTCGCCGCGGGCACGGCCCCGGACATCACCCTCTGGGACAACTCGGCACCGGTCGCCGAGTACGCGACCGAGGGGGCGATCGCGTCGATGGACGACGTGATCGGGAATACCGATGTCAAGCTCAGCGCGTTCCCGAAGGCGCTCGTGAACGGCTGGAAGATCGGCGGCAAGCTCTACGCGGTGCCGTCGTACCTGCAGAACTCGGGCTACGCCTACAACCAGGACGTGCTCGCGGAGGCGGGCGTCACCTCGACCCCGAAGACCCTCGCCGAGATCGCGACGGCCGCGGCGCAGGTCAAGGCGAAGACGGGCAAGCCCGGCGTGGTGCTGCTCGAGAACCTGTTCCACCTGACGCAGTACATGATCGCGAACGGTGGCGGCTACCACGGCGGCACGACGATCGACTCGAAGCAGAACGTGCAGGCGCTCGACCAACTGTTGACCATGTTCAAGAACGGCGACGCCGAGAGCGCCGAGCAGCTCGGGGCGACCTGGGACGGCGAGGCCTTCGGCAAGGGGAACGCCGCCATGTCCGATGCGGGGCCCTGGTACATCGGCTTCATGCAGACGAGTGACCCGTCGACGAAGTACACACTGACGACGCTCCCCGGGAAGACGGCGTCCTCGTCGACGGTGGCAACCTACGGTGGTGGCTTCAGCATCGCCCAGAAGTCGAAGGACAAGGCGGTCGACATGGCCGTCATCGCCGCGATGACCGACTCGTACTCCCAGAAGGCGATCATCACGACCAAGCTCGGGTACGTCCCGGCCGCCACGAAGTACATCAGCCAGTACCGCCAGGACACCCCGCAGTACGCGGCGTTCACGAACTCGGTGCTGGCGAAGGGCGAGTCGCTCGACTACCCGACCAAGTCGACCGAGTTCGGCAACGACCTGGTCAACGGGTTCCAGCAGCTCGTCGCGAAGAAGGCGACGAGCTCCACGGCCCTGCTGCACCAGCTCCAGCAGAAGTACGGGAAGTAGCCGATCGGCGTGAGTGCCATCAAGAGCTCCATCAGGGCGGCGCGACGGCCCACGTCGTCGCGCCGCCGCGCCTGGCTCCGGACCGACAACCCGGCTGCGTGGCTCATGCTCGCTCCCGCGGTGGTCCTGCTGCTGTGGTGGTTCGCCTACCCGATCGCGCAGTCCGTCGTGCTCAGCGTGCAGCAGGTCGGCAAGTTCGACTTCGACCAGCGCAGCTTCGTCGGGCTGCAGAACTTCGGGCAGCTGTTCGCCGACCCGGCGTTCGGCCGCTCCCTCGGGATCACGGCGACCTTCGTGGCGGGCGTCGTCCCGGCGCAGACGGTCCTGGCGATCGTCGTCGCCGCCGTCCTGCGCGGTGCCACCGTCGGCAAGGGCGCACTCCGCACCGCGTACTTCGTGCCCTACATGACATCGACCGTCGCGATCACGACGATCTTCATGCAGCTGTTCGTCAAGGGCGGCATCGCGTCCACCGCACTGTCGCTGTTCGGCCTGCCGAACTCGACCTGGTACGCGAGCCCCGGTCTGGCGCTCTGGTTCCTCGTGATCGTGTACGTGTACATGTTCGTCGGGCTGTACATCGTGATCTTCGTCGGGGGCATGGAGACGATCCCGGCGGACCTGTACGAGGCCGCCGAGATGGACGGTGCGGGCGCCTTCCGTCAGTTCCTCAGCGTCACGCTGCCGGGCGTGCGTCCGTTCACCGCGTTCGTGGTGCTGACCGGGATCATCCAGGCGATCCAGGTCTTCGACCAGGCGTACGTGATCTCGGGCGGGACGGTGCTCGGCAGCCCGGCCGGCGCGACATCGACGATCGTGATCTTCATCTACCAGCAGGCGTTCCGCTTGAGCAACATCGGGTACGCCTCGGCGGCGACCGTGATCCTGCTCGCCATCGTGATCCTCGCCGGCGTCGTCAGCCGGCTCCTCGGCCCGAAGGAGCAGGACGCATGAGCGCCACCTCGACGCAGCGGACCGCGGTCACCCGCCCGAGCACACCGACCAGCGGCACCGGTCGCCCGATGCGCTCGCACCGCACCCAGCAGACGGTCGCCCGGTCCGCCCGGTACACGTTCCTCATCGTGTTCGGACTGATCATGGTCGCCCCGCTGCTGTTCGTGCTGTACTGCTCGTTCCTGTCGCCAGCGGACTTCTTCTCGATCGTCCCGCCGTCGCACCTGACCCTGTCGAACTACACGTACGTGTTCACGCACGCCCCGATCGGACGCTGGTACGCGAACACCGCGATCGTCACGGGCTGCGTCGTCGCCGGCGCCGTCATCGTGAACACCCTGGCGGGTTGGGCGCTGGCCCGTCTGCAGTTCCGCGGCAAGCGCGTCGTGTTCACGGGCATCATCGTGATCCTGCTCGTGCCGCTGCAGGCGTACCTCATCCCGCTCTACCTGCAGATCGTCAAGCTCGGCTGGTTGAACACCTACGCGGCGCTCATCATCCCGTTCATCGTCAACCCGCTCCTCATCTTCCTCATGCGGCAGTCGTTCGGCACGATCCCGAAGGACCTCGAGGAGGCCGCGGCGCTCGACGGCGCGAACCGCTTCCGGATCTTCCTGCAGATCGGGCTGCCACTGTCGGTCACGGCGATCGCCACGCAGGCGATCCTCGCCGGCACGTGGACGTGGAACAGCTTCCTCATCCCGGTGACGATGACGAGCGACAAGGACATGTACGTCCTGACGCTCGGCCTCAACAGCCTGCAGTCGCAGAACTACACGCTGCCGACGGTGCAGATGGCGGGCGTGGTGCTGCTCACCCTGCCCGTCGTGGCGATGTTCCTCGTGTTCCAGCGGTTCATCGTGCCGAGCATCGCGTCGAGCGGCATCAAGGGATGACCACGCGCGTCGAGGCCACCGACGTGCCGGGCGGGCTCGGCGTCCGCATCACGACCCCCGGTGGGGGCGGTCCGGCGCTCGTGGCGGCGGCTCCCGTCGTGGTGCTCACGTGGAGGCCCGGGACGGACACGGACGCGGACGCGGTCACGGACGCGGACACCGGCGTCGAGACCGAGCACCGCGCGCCCTACGAGTCGCTGACGGTCACGGCGGACGGCCTCGTCGGCACCGCACGCATCGACGTCGGGGGCGGGACGGTCCTCCAGGTCGAGGACCGGTGGGACACCGACGGCGACGACGTCCGCATGGCCCGCCGGGTCACCGTCCGCGGCGGCCAGGGGCCCGCCCGCGGCTACGGCACGGCGGTCGTCGTCGAGGTCGACGCGGCCGCGCCGTGGGAGCGCGTCGAGCCGTTCTGCCCCGGCGTCGCATACGGCAACGCGCCACAGGTCCAGCCGCTCGCCATCGCCGGCGTGCACGGACGGCGGGCCGGGGTCACCACCGCGATCGTTCGGGAGGACCGTGCCGCGGCACCGCTGTTCGGCATCCGACTCGAGGACGGAGGCTGGGCGGCCATCGCCCACCGCGACCCGCGCGGTGACACCATCGCCGCCGACGGGATGGTCGAGGACGGTGGCGAGACGATCGTCGACCCGCGGCTCGCGTTCGCGTCCATCGGCGCGCGGAGCACCGGCGACCGCGTGGAGCTCGGCGTGTGGTTCCCCGGCACCGAAGGACCCGTCACCTACAGCAGCGGCGGTCTTCCGCTCCTCCAGCTCGACGCGTGGCGGCGCCGCTTCCACCCCCTGGACGACGGCGCGACCCAGGAGTACGCCGTCGCGGTGCGGACGGGAGGCTCGACCGACTTCCCCGACGTCGTCCGGCAGACCTGGCGCTGGGTCTGGGACCGCTTCGCCCCGGCCGTGCGCAGCGCGGACATCGCGGACGTCGTGCGCAGCGCGGCGGCCGTCCTGGCCGATCAGGTCGTGGCGGTCGGCGGACGGACCGGGGTCCCGCTCGAGGCGGACGCGGTCGTCCCGGAGCGGACGGACGAGGCGACCGCCGCGGTGATGGGGTTCGTCGGGGCGAACACCGACGCGGCCGTCGTCCTGCTCCGCGAGGCGGACAGCACCGATGACGGAGCCGTGGCCGAGCGGTACCGGGCGAGCGGTCTGGCGATCATCGACTCGTTCGTCACGCTCGCCCTGGATCCGCCCGCTGGCGAGGGGTTCGACACCGTGACGGGTGCGACGACCACGTACCGCACGTTCCGGGACCAGCCGGCGGTGTACGCCCGCGCCGTGGCCGAGGGAGCGCTCGCGGTGCTCGACGCCCTGGCGCTCGAACGCCGTCACGGCGAGGAACACCGGTCCTGGGCCGCCTGGGTCACGAGGGCAGGGAGCTGGTTGCTCCGGAACCAGGCCCTCGACGGTTCCCTCCCGCGCGCCTGGGTGGCCGGCACCGGCGAGGTGCTCGACGACTCGCGGTCCGGGACCGCCACCGTCGTGCCGTTCCTCGTCGCCGTGGGGTCGGAGGAGGCGCTCGCCGGTGCCGTGCGTGCCGCCGAGTTCGTCTGGCGGGAGTACGGACGCCGCGGGTGGTACGCCGGTGGCACCCTCGACAATCCCGACGTGGTGGACAAGGAAGCCGCGGTCCTGGCCGCCGAGGGGTTCCTCGACCTGTACGACGCGACCCGCGGGGCCGAATGGCTGGACCGGGCGGCCTCCGCGGCCTCGGTCGCCGAGACGTGGATCTACGTCTGGGACGTGCCGATGCCGGAGGACGCCGATCCAGCGCTGCTCCACTGGAAGCACGGGGTCTCGACCATCGGACACCAGCTCATCGCGTCCGGGGTGTCGATGACGGACGGGTTCCTCGCCGTGAACGCCTCGGTGTTCGCCCGGCTGTTCGCGCTGACGCACGACGACCACTGGCTCGACGTCGCTCGCGTGGTCACACACGGCACGACCACGATGTTCGCGACGGTCGAGCACGCGTTCGACCTCCGCGGGGTCGGGTGGCAGCAGGAGCACTGGTCGTTCGCCCCACGTCGGGGGTTCGGCCTCAACCGTCGGTGGTTGCCGTGGGTGCCGGTCGCGCACGCCCGGGGGATGTACCGCGTCGAGGATCGGTGTCCACCCGACGTCGCTGCACGCGTGCTCCGCGCCGACTGAACCGGCTCAGGGCCGGGCGCCTGTCACGGTGCCGTGGGCGGTACCGCGGCGTCGGGCGGAACGGTACCGTCGGCACCGCGCCGTCGGGCGAAACGGTACCGTCGGGCCGCACGGTGTCGTCAGGCCGCGAAGGCGAGCGCCGCGAGCTGCACGTCGTGCGCCTGCAGGATCGTGCGGCTCGGCTCGTGCCGCCAGGGACGGCCCGGGACGACCCAGCCGGCGGCGCCGGCGGCCTGCACGTGGGCGCCGGCGACGACGTGCGCGCCGAGCTCGGTGCGGGGGAGGCGGACGAGGAACTCGCGACGGGAGACGTCGTCGGCGACGACGAACTCGACGAGGTCGTCGGTGGTCAGGACGGGCGCGTCGAGCACGGTCCCGCTGATCTGGATGAAGTCGATGGTGCTGGTCATGGTGCTGTCTTTTCCGATGGTTCGTTGGCGACGAGCGCGGTGCGCTGGCCTCGATCCCTTGTACAGGGCGCTGGCCGGGCGGGCACTCGGATCGCACACGCCGGAGGTCGGCGTGGGTTGTCCGGCCATGATCGGCGGGACGGGGCCCCGGTGGAATGCGACTCGATGGAGCCGGTACGGAGCAGGCGGCGGGGCGGATGAGATGGGTCCGCGGCAGAACGCCAGCTCCGAACTCTAGCACCATCGGGGCAGGACTGGAAGGGGGCGGCGCCGGTGGCGGGGTTCCTCAGCGAAGACGGCGACGAGTGCGCGCACGGCCTGCCAGCGAGGGTCGCTTCGGTCAGGAGACCGGGCGACCGCCGCTGTCGTTGCCGTGGTCCTGCGTGCCGGGGTGACGTGCGTGACCCGTGTCGGTCCAGAATCCGTACCGTGCGGCTGGGGGACGCATCCGCCGCCGCTCGGCGGATGAACGGCGCGTGTTCCGACCTACGGCACCCTCCGGCGGGGTACAGAACACTCGTTCTACCTCTGGTCTGGGGACGTGCGGGAGCTGCGGCGGACACGGCGGTCCCAATATGCTCGCAACCAATCCGGGCTTCGGGGCCCGTGGTTACGAGCGGCGATTCGGGTGCCGCCGGTGGTGGGCTCGGCTTCGGGTGTCGAGCCCCCACCCCTCCCGATCCGGTCCTCCCGGCAGGTCGAGGGCGTCGGATCTTCCTCCCGCTCCCACAGCAGGCCGCCCGATGGGCCGCTGCGCCGTCGCTCCCGGTTCGCACGTACCCCGTTGGGCCGGACCGCCACTCGTGGGCGGCCTACCGTGGCGGCATGACCCGCATCGACCAGCTCCGCCGCGGCGGCCTCGTCCTCGACGTCGACGACAGCGGCCCAGAAGACGGTCCGGTCGCGGTCCTCCTCCACGGGTTCCCCGCCGACCGGAGCACCTGGCGGGCGGTCACGCCGCTCCTGACGGCCGAGGGCCTCCGCGTCGTCGCGCCGGACCAACGCGGGTACGCGGTCGGGGCGCGACCGGAGGGACGCCGCGCGTACCGGCGCGACTGGCTCGTCGACGACGTCCTGGCGCTCGCCGACCGACTCGGCGCAGAGCGGGTCCACCTCGTCGGCCACGACTGGGGCGGGCTGGTCGCCTGGCGGCTCGCGCAGCGGGCTCCCGACCGGCTCGCGTCGCTCACGGTCCTGGCGACCCCGCACCCGCGGGCGATGGCGCTCGCGGCGGTCCGCTCCGACCAGGCCCTGCGGTCGTGGTACATCGCGGCGTTCCAGGTGCCCTGGCTCCCCGAACGGCTGCTCCGGGGGCGTCTCGTCCCGGTGCTCGAGGGCATGGGCCTCGCACGCGCCACCGCCGAGCGGTACGACCGTCGGATGCGCGAGCCAGGAGCACTGCGCGCGGCGATCGACTGGTACCGCGCACTGGCGCTGCCCACTCCGGCCGGCACGCCGCGCGTCGACCCGCTGGTCCGTGTCCCGACGTCGTACCTGTGGGGCTCCCGGGACGCGGCACTCGGTCGGGTCGCGGCCGAGGCGACCGAGCGGTACGTCGCGGCGCCCTACCGGTTCGTGGCCGTCGACGAGGACCACTGGCTGCCCGAGAACGCGGCCGCGCTCGTGGCCGAGGTGGTGCTCGACCGCGTGCGGTCCGTCAGGGCGTAGCGGGTCTCAGAGCTCGACGACCTCGAACTCGAGCAGATCCGCGCCGGTCGCGACGGGGCGTCGGGCGCCGTCCTGCGCGTCGCCGTGTCCGGCGGGAGCGCCGTGCTCGGCAGGAGCACCGTGTCCGGCAGGAGCGCCGTGCTCGCCGGGCGCCGCCGCATGCCGACCGTGCGCACCCTCGGACCCACCGGCATGCGCCGCCTTCGCGCCGTCGGCGGCCCAGGCTCGGAACGACGCCTCGTCCGCCCACGTCGTGACGACGAAGTACCGGTCGTCGCCCTTCACCGGGCGGAGGAGCTGGAAGCCCTCGAAGCCGGGAGCCCCGTCGACCGCGTGTCTGCGGGCAGCGAACCGCTGCTCGAGCTCGGCGCCGGCACCGGCGGGGACGTGGATGGCGTTGATCTTGACGACGGACATGCTGCGGTGGTCCTTCCGGTCTGGAGGCGCGGTGCGGGCCGCACCCGTGCCTCCCGAACCGTAACGGGGCGCGCTGAACGCGACCGGGGCGCGGTGTCAGGCGGGCAGGACGGCTGCGCGGGCCAGGCCCAGCTCGTCCTCACGCCAGGGGCGGGCGCCGACGGTCCGCAATCCGAGCCGGGTCAGCGCGAACGCCACGTGGTCCACGACGTCGGGTTCCCACTCGCCCTCGACCCCCATGCCGAACGAGGCGATCTCGTCGTCGGCCTCATCGAGGACCGTGACGGACCACCGCCCGGCGTCGTGGCGTTCGACGGTGACCCAGCGCGCTGCGGCGAACCGGTCGGGAGCACCCGTGGTCACGCGGTCTTCATGACGTCCGCGGTGAAGTTCTGCACGCGCTGGAGCAGGGCCGCGGACCGGGCTGCGATCGTCTCGGGCGGGTTGAGGTGCGGGGGCGCCACGCGGATGAGGAGCGAGCACGCCAGGTCCTCGCAGATGTAGGACCCGATGGTGTTGCCGTTCCGGCCGGACTCGCCGGCACGCGCAGCCGAGAACAACCGGACCTGCGTGGCCGGCTGGGGTGAGTGGCAGAAGGAGCACATCGCCGCGATGCCCGGCCGGAGCGAACCGCCGGCTGCGCGGACGACGATCCCGGTGGGGCGGCCGTCCATCCAGTGGACCATGTAGCCGCGGCGGGCGGCCTGCGGGTCGCGCCAACCCAGGTACTCGCGCTCGTCCCAGAGCATCTCGTGCAGACCCGGGATCGGCAGGTGGTCGAGCTCCTCCGGGGTCGCGTTGACGAACGACGATCGGATGTCGGACTCGGTGAGTGCCTTCACGGTCCCCCTCATGGTGGTGGTACCCGATCCTACCGCGCGGGCCGGACACGGCGCCCTGGCACTACCCCTGTCCGGGGGCCAGGTCAACCCCTGACTTGCCGAGAACGCTGCACGTACTGTCGAAGGACCAGAAGCGCACCGCGTGCACACCGAGCGCAGCGAGCGCCGACGTCGTCCTCGACGGGCGACGACCGACCACCGACACCCAAGCGATCAGGCACCAGGGGATCAGATGAGTCTGTACGAGTCCGAGCCGGGCGTCCCCCCGGCTCGCATCAAGACGTTCCGACAGCAGCGCCGCGAGCGCCGTTGGGGGTACCCGGTCGACGGGGACCTCGAGCCCGTGCTCTACGCCGACTTCTTCCGCGACGTCACCGGAGCTGCCCGCCACCGGCGCTGACCCGGTGTGGCCGGTCTCCGGAGTCGAGCGACCCGGACGCCGGTCAGGGGCGCCGCACCACCGACGTCACTGCGCTCGATCGCTCGGGCCACCACCTCGGCACCGACGCGTCTAGCGGCGGTGTCGTCGGCGGCGAACTCGACCAGGACCCGGGTCGCACTCGCCATGGCGCGCGCGCCGGGCACCCACGGCACCGCCCGCTCGATCGACTCCGCGACGCCGACCACGGCCGCGTGGTGCCCCGTCAGGTGCGCCGCCTCGTGTGCGACGACGGCATCGAGTTCGTCGGGACGGAGGCGCGCTGCCAGTCCGGTGCTGACGAGCACGGTGCGGTCGCGTCCGGGCACGGCGCACGCCAGGGCCCGCTCGCCCGCGACCACCGCGATCTCGGTCCCGGCGACCCGACGACGTTCCGCCGCCCCGGTTCGCAGGGCCGCGCGGACGGCCGCGTGCTCCGGCCCGGGAGGGACGCGGACGGCGACCACGAACGCGAGCACCGCGGCGACGGCCACCACGAGGTGCGCGCCGTGGGTCGGCGAGGCAGCCAGCCGGAACGGGTCCGCCCCGTGTCGACCCCCGAGCGCGACGAGCGTGACGCCCGACACGGAGCCGCCGACCCCGATGAGGACCGCGGCGCACCAGCTGACGAGCGCGGTCCGAGGGCGGTCGATCGTCCACGCCCACCGGGTGAGCAGCCGGGGAGCGGCGGCGGCCACGACGACCGCGGTCACGACGAGGGCGACGCCCCAGACGATCACGGTCGTTCCCGTCAGGACCGGGCGCGCGCGTCGATCGCGCGACGCAGGGCCTCGAGGTCGTCCGACGCCAGGGAGCCGGTGAAGCGGAGCAGCGCGGCCTCGCGGTCGCTCGACGCGGCGAGCGCGGACTCCATGAGGGACGCGGCGTGGTCGGCGCGGGAGCGGCTCGCGCGGAACCGCAGGGGGGCGTCGGCCTGTTCGTCGCGGAGCACCCCGCCCTTCCGCCCGAGGCGCTCGAGCACCGTCAGCACGGTGGTCAGCGCGGGTCGTGGTTCGTCGCAGCGGTCGAGGACCTCACGGGCGGTGAGCCCGTCGGGGCCCGCGGACCAGAGCACGTCGAGCACCGCCTGCTCGAGCTGCCCACGCGGGCGCGATCGCTGTCCGGCCACGCGGTGATCCTACGAGATGTCGAACGACCGGCCGGCCTCGTCACGAGGCCGTAACACCGCGTTGGTACGATCGGGGCCACAACAGCACACCGGGCCGCCCACACCCTGCGGGAGAGTCCGATCACGAGCGCGCCGAGTCGGCGACCGCGAGACCGGACACCGAAGGAGCAACCTCCCCGTCAATCTCTCAGGTCGTACGACCGCAGGGGTCAGGCCACTCTGAAAAGCAGGGCGCCGTCACGGCGTGCCCTCGCCCACGGTGAAAGCCGACCGCCTCCGACCGGTCGGCGAAACTCTCAGGCACATGACAGAGGGGGAGTTCCGACCGGCGTCCCCGCCGGGACGCGTCGACGCAGGAGAACTCCACCCCATGACCGATCCGACCCCGTCGGGCAGTGCCGGACCATCGGTGCACCGCCGATCCCCACTCCACGAGGCCCATGCCGCCGCCGGCGCCACGTTCACGGACTTCGCGGGCTGGCAGATGCCCGTCCGGTACAGCTCCGACCTCGCCGAACACCACGCCGTGCGCAGCGCCGCGGGGCTGTTCGACCTCTCGCACATGGCGGAGATCGGCGTCCAGGGGCCCGGTGCCGGCGCGTACCTCGACGCCGCGCTCGCGGGCAAGCACGCCACGATGCCCGTCGGTCGGGCGAAGTACTCGCTGCTCCTGACCGACGACGGCGGCGTGCTCGACGACGTCGTCGTGTACCGCACCGAGGACGACGCGTTCCTCGTCGTCGCGAACGCCGCCAACCGCGACGTCGCCGTCGCCGCGCTGCGCGACCGCGCGGTGGGCCACGACGTCGAGGTCACGGACGACAGCGACACCACGGCCCTCGTCGCGATCCAGGGCCCGGCCGCCGCGGGCACGCTGGACGCGCTCGTCGTCGCCGATCGTCTGCAGCCCGAGACGCCGCTCGACGAGCTCCGCTACTACCGGGTCCTGCACGCCTCGTTCGACCTGCAGGACGTCCTCATCGCCCGCACCGGCTACACGGGCGAGGACGGCTTCGAGATCTACTGCCCCACCGACCTGGCGCCCGTGCTCTGGGACGCCCTGCTCGACGCCGGTGCCGACCGCGGCGTCGTGCCCGCCGGGCTCGCCGCACGCGACACGCTCCGGCTCGAGGCCGGGATGCCGCTGTACGGCCACGAACTCGACACCACCGTGCGTCCCGCGCAGGCCGGACTCGGTCGCGTCGTCGCGATGGACACGGAATTCGTCGGGAGGGCCGGGGTCACGCCCGCCACCGACGCCCCGCTCCTCGTCGGGCTCGTCATGGAGGGTCGCCGTGCCGCCCGTGCCGGTTACCCGGTGCTCGACGGCGGCCAGACCGTCGGCACGGTCACCTCGGGCGCCCTGTCACCGACGCTCGGGCACCCCGTCGCCATGGCGTACGTCGACCCTGCGGTCGCCACCCCGGGCACCGTCCTGCGTGTCGACGTGCGCGGCACCGCCGTCCCGGCGACCGTCTCCGAACTCCCCTTCTACCGCCGCCCCGCCAGCGCCGCCCCAGGCCAGAAAGGCTGACCATGACCGACATCACCGCGCTCCGCTACACCAAGGACCACGAGTGGCTCCTCGTCGAGGGTGACGTCGTCACCGTCGGCATCACCCAGTTCGCCGCGGACCAGCTCGGCGACGTCGTGTTCGTCGAGCTCCCCGAGGTCGGCACCGCCGCGACGGCCGGACAGACCCTCGGCGAGATCGAGTCGACGAAGAGCGTCGGCGAGCTGTTCTCGCCGATCGAGGGCACCGTCGTCGAGCGCAACGACGCCGTCGTGGACACCCCGGACCTCGTCAACCAGGACCCCTTCGGTGGAGCCTGGCTCGTCAAGATCCAGGTCGACGGCACCAGCTTCCCCGAGGACCTCATGGACCACGAGGCGTACGCCGCCTTCGCGGGCTGATCGGATGGACGAGGACATGACCCAGCACGACCGGACCCCGCAGGCCGACCAGAACCTGCAGACCACCTTCGGCGACCGCCACATCGGCACGGGCGCGGCCGACCAGCGCCTCATGCTCGAGACCGTCGGGTACGACTCCCTCGACGCGCTCGTCCGCGCGGCCGTCCCCGCCGCGATCCACGCCGAGCCCGTCGTCGACTCGGTGATCCCCGGTGCCGTCGGCGAGACCGAGGCGCTCGCGGAGCTCCGTCGGATGGCGGCACGGAACACCGTGCGCCGCCCGATGATCGGACTCGGCTACCACGGCACCCACACGCCCGCCGTCATCCAGCGGAACGTGCTCGAGAATCCGAGCTGGTACACGGCCTACACGCCGTACCAGCCGGAGATCTCGCAGGGCCGGCTGGAGGCGCTCATCAACTTCCAGACGATGGTCGCGGACCTGACGGGCATGGCCACCGCGGGCGCCTCGATGCTCGACGAGGGCACCGCGGTCGTCGAGGGCATGCTGCTCGCCCGCCGGGCCTCGAAGGTCCGCGGGGACGTGTTCCTCGTCGACCGGGACGTCCTGCCGCAGACCATGGCGCTGCTCGAGCACCGGGCCGAGGCCGTCGGCATCACCCTGCGCACGATCGACGTCGCCGGGGGACCGGACCAGGTCGACGTCGAGGGCGCCTTCGGACTCGTCGTGCAGTACCCGGGCGCGTCCGGCCGGATCGTCGACCCCGCGTCGGTGATCGAGCGGATCCACGACGGGGGCGGCATCGCCGTCGTCGCGGCGGACCTGCTCGCGATGACGCTCCTCGCGTCGCCCGGTGACCTCGGCGCGGACGTCGCCGTCGGCACGACCCAACGCTTCGGCGTGCCGCTCGGCTTCGGTGGACCGCACGCCGGCTACCTCGCCGTCCGCGCGGGCCTCGAGCGGCAGCTGCCCGGTCGCCTCGTCGGGGTGTCCTTCGACGCGGACGGTGGCATGGCCTACCGCCTCAGCCTCCAGACCCGCGAGCAGCACATCCGGCGCGAGAGGGCGACGAGCAACATCTGCACCGCGCAGGTGCTCCTCGCCGTCATGGCCTCGATGTACGCCGTCTACCACGGCCCCGAGGGCCTGCGGTTCATCGCCGACCGGGTCGCCCGCACGACCGCCGCGATCGCCGACGCGGCTCGTGCCGCCGGGATCGGCGTGCCCGTCGACGCCTGGTTCGACACACTGACGCTCCGCGCCCCCGGCCGGGCCGCCGCGATCGTCGACGCGGCGCGTGACCGCGGGTACCTCCTGCACCTCGTCGACGCGGACACCCTCCAGCTCTCGGCGGACGAGACGACCACGCCCGAGGACGTCGCAGCGCTCGCCGACGTGTTCCGCGACGTCGCCGCAGCCCACTCGGAGGCCTCCGAGTCGGCCGCGTCGACCATGACCGTCCCGATGGCGGAGGCCGCCGTGCGTGACGCCACCCCGGGCCTCCCGGCCGCGCTGCGGCGCGAGTTGGCCTACCTGACGCACCCCGTGTTCCAGGCACACCGCAGCGAGACCCGGATGATGCGGTACCTCAAGCACCTCGCCGACAAGGACTACGCGCTCGACCGCGGCATGATCCCGCTCGGCAGCTGCACGATGAAGCTCAACGCCGCGACCGAGATGGCCGCCGTCACCTGGCCGGAGTTCGCGGGGATCCACCCGTTCGCGCCGCGTGAGGACGTCGCCGGGTACCTGTCGATGATCGCCGACCTCGAGTCGTGGCTCGCCGAGGTCACCGGGTACGACACCGTCTCGGTGCAGCCGAACGCCGGGAGCCAGGGTGAGCTCGCCGGACTCCTGGCCATCCGCGGGTACCACCGCGCCAACGGGGACACCGCACGCACGGTCTGCCTCATCCCGCAGAGCGCGCACGGGACGAACGCCGCGAGCGCCGTGCTCGCGGGCATGCGCGTGGTCGTCGTGGCGTGCGACGAGGACGGCAACGTCGACCTCGCCGACCTCCGCGCCAAGACCGAGCAGCACCGGGACGACCTGGCCGCGCTGATGATCACCTACCCGTCGACGCACGGTGTGTACGAGCACGAGATTCGCGCGATCTGCGACGCCGTGCACGAGGCCGGCGGGCAGGTCTACGTCGACGGCGCGAACCTCAACGCGCTGCTCGGGCACGCGCGCTTCGGCGACTTCGGCGGCGACGTCTCGCACCTCAACCTGCACAAGACGTTCTGCATCCCGCACGGCGGCGGAGGACCCGGTGTCGGACCGGTGGCCGCCAGGGCCCACCTGGCCCCGTTCCTCCCCGGCCACCCGTTCGCGCAGGACGCCGACCGTCGCCCCGGCTCGGTCGCGCCGGACGGCGCGGACCGGCTCGCGCACGGTGGCGGACCCGTCTCGGCGGCGCCGTACGGCAGCCCGAGCATCCTGCCCATCACGTGGACCTACGTCCGCATGATGGGCGTCGAGGGGCTCACGCGCGCCACCGAGTCGGCCGTGCTCGGCGCGAACTACCTGGCGGCGAAGCTGCGCGACGCGTTCCCCGTCCTCTACACGGGCGACGACGGTCTCGTGGCGCACGAGTGCATCCTCGACCTCCGGCCGTTGCGCGAGGCGACCGGCATCACCGTGGACGACGTCGCGAAGCGCCTGATCGACTACGGGTTCCACGCACCGACGATGTCGTTCCCGGTCGCGGGCACGCTCATGGTCGAGCCGACCGAGAGCGAGGACCTGGCGGAGCTCGACCGGTTCGTCGACGCCATGCTCGCGATCCGTGCCGAGGCCGACGAGGTCGCCGCGGGCACCTGGCCGGCGGACGACAACCCGCTCGTCGGGGCGCCGCACACCGCGTCGAGCGTCATCGCGGGGGAGTGGGCGCACGCCTACACGCGTGAACAGGCCGTCTACCCGCTGCCGGGCATCGCCGGTCGCAAGTACTGGCCGCCCGTGCGCCGGATCGACCAGGCGTACGGGGACCGCAACCTCGTGTGCGCCTGCCCGCCGATCGAGGCGTTCGCGCAGGCCTGATCAGCCCGGCCGGCCCGGCCCGGCCCGGCCCGGCTCGGCGCCGAGAGTGCAGAACACGCCGCTCACCTCGCGAGGTGAGCGGCGTGTTCTGCACTCTCGCCGGACGGGGACGGCCGTCAGACGACCGGCAGGTGCGTGTTCCACCAGCGGAGGACGTGGTCGAACCGCTGCACCCGGTGGCTCGGGCGCCCGGACCGGGACAGCTCGTGGCCCTCGCCCGGGAACAGCAGGAACTCGGCCTCCACCCCTGCCCGGCGCAGGGCGACGAACTGGCGCTGCCCCTGCTCGAGCGGGCACCGCCAGTCCTGCTCGGAGTGCGCGACCATGAACGGCATCGCCACGTCCGCGGCGTAGGTCAGGGGGCTCTGGCGGCGCTGGTCCTCCGGGTCCGCGCCGACGTACGCCTCGGCGAAGAACCAGCCGATGTCCGAGCTGCCGGCGAACGAGTCCCAGGCGTTGACGGCCCGCTCGCTCCAGGCAGCCGTGAACCGCTCGGGCTCGCGGGCGGCGATCCAGCTCGTCATGAACCCGCCGTACGAGCCGCCCATGATCCCGACCCGCGAGGCGTCGAGGTCGTCCCGCTCGAGCGCCACGTCGAGCAGCGCCAGGACGTCGTCGACGTCGACGGTGCCGAGGCGTCCGATGATCGCCTGGCCGTGGTCGAAGCCGTACCCGGCCGACCCACGTGGGTTGCCGAGGACGACCGCGTACCCGGCTGCGGCGTAGACCTGCGCCTCGTCGAACACCGCCCGGTCCTGCTGCGCGAACGGGCCGCCGTGCACGACGCGGAGCACGGGGTGGGGGCCCTCGCCCTCGGGCAGGACGAGCCAGCCGTGCACCTCGTGTCCGTCGGGAGCGGTGCCGACGAGTTCCTCGACGGGCCGCAGTCCCACAGCGCGGAGGCCGGCGCCGAGATCGCTCAGGGTCTCGACGGAGCCCGCCGCGGTGTCGATGAGCACGACCTCTCCGGCGCTGTCCGGCAGGCCGACCGTGGCGATGACGACGTCCTCGCCGATCGCGGTGATCGCCCGCACCACGACCTCGCCGCCGTGCAGCACGGGGAGGGCGTCGAGGGGCAGCGGCTCCGCGCCGGTGCTCGCGTCGTCGTCCGCGGCGCTCGCGGTGGCGTCCGTGGTCCACGGGACGGCACGGAGCTCGACCGCCCCGCGGTGCAGCACCCCGACGAGCACGTCACCGCTGCGCGGGACGAGGAGGCCCGGCCCCACCTCGAGGTCGACGGTGCGGTGGTCCGTCAGGCGACGGGCACGGACGGGGCCGTCGTCCGTGGTCCGCGCCGCGTACAGCCCGGTCGGGACCGCGACGATCCCCTGCGTCCGGTCGGTCCCGAGGAAGAAGAGGGTGCCGTCGGGTCCGAACTGCGGTGCGGCCGCGGTGCCGTCGGACTCGACGAGCAGCGTGATCGCGCCCGAGACCGCGTCGACCCGGTAGAGGTCGCTCTCGGTCGTCTCGGCGGCGCCGGTGTCACGCGGGGCGCTCACCACGAGCGCGGTGCCGTCCGGCGTCCACGTGGGGTCGCTCACCGCGGTGGTGTCATCGGTGATCGCGGTGTCGACGGGGTCTCCCGTGAGGGCGGCGGCCACGTCGACGACCACGAGACGCCGCAGACGGTCGCGGAGGAACCCGACGCCGTCCTGGCGGTAGTCGAGCCGGGTGATGTGCCGCGGGGGCTCGGCCGAGGCGTCCGCGGCGGTGCCGTTCGCGGTCGGGGTGCCGTAACGGCCGGGTTCGGGGATCCGGGCCGTCGTCGCGATCCGCGTGGAGTCGGGGGACCACACCGGGGCCTCGGCACCGAGCGGCAGGGCCGTGACCACCCGGCCCTCCCCGCCGCCCATGGGCATCACGACGAGTTGCGGGTGGGCGTCCGGGCCGGTGCCGCCGACGCGACGGAGGAACGTGACCCACCGGCCGTCGGGCGAGATGGACGGGGCGCCGTCGTGCGGGCCGTGGGTCCAGTCGGTCGTGGTCCACCGCCCGTCGGCGGCCGCGAGACGCACGACGTGGCCGACGTTCTCGTCCGCGTCGAGGTCGGGACGGGTGAGGCCCACGAGCAGCGGGGCCCCGGAGCGGGGGTCGGCGACGGCGGCGGCGCGGGACGGCATGACGAGGTGGGCGATGTCGGAGGGGTGCATGATGCAACGCTAATCACCGGTCGGCGGGAGGGGAGTGGGGACGTACCCCGGTCCTCCCGGACGGCAGGAGACGGACGGCGTGCGGTGCGGTTCGTGCGGATCGGTCCTGCGACGTGCCGCGCGGAGGCGTGAGCGCAAGCAGAATCATTGCGAATCGGTGAACCAGAAGCAACGAAACGGCGGCTGGTGCATGGATCCTGCGCCGTCATTTCCGGTGTGTAACAAGTTCCCGCTGGATTTTGAGGTGCTCGCGAGGCCCACCTATGGTTCTTTGCGAACGCGCCGGTGCGCCCTGCCGCCAGCGGTTCGATCACATTCCATCCAGGAGGATCACAGAGTGAACATCACCAAGAGGCGGTGGCGACAGGTCATCGGATCCGTCGCGATCGCGGGCTCGGCTGCCGTCGTGCTTGCCGGTTGCACCACCTCGACGTCGAGCGACAGCGAGACGTCGAGCTCGGGCGGCACCGTGACGGTCGCTGAGGTGAACGAGGCGACCTCGTTCAACTACAACACCCCGCAGGGCAACCTGGACACCAACGGGTTCATCTGGCAGCTCACGCAGCCCCAGTTCATGACCCTCGGCACGAACTACAAGGTCGAGCCGAACACCGACCTCGGCACGTACAAGAAGATCAGCAGCTCCCCGCTGAAGGTCCGGTACACGCTGAACAAGAACGCCAAGTGGTCGGACGGCAAGCCGATGACCTCGGACGACCTCCTCCTCGGATGGGCGCAGTCGTCGGGCTACTACGAGTCGGCCACCACCGACGCGGACGGCAACGTCACCAAGGGCACGCAGTACTTCGCGTCCGCCGCGGGCTACCCGTTCCAGACGGACTACCCGACGAACATCACGAAGCAGTCGATCACCATCACGTACAAGAAGCCGTACGTCGACTGGAATCTCGTGAACCCGATCCAGTTCCCCGCGCACATCGTGTCGCAGGAGGCCGGTGTCTCCGAGTCCGCCTTCATCAAGGCGCTCAAGGACACCCCCGCCGGCAACACGGCGAGCCCGGCCCCGGCGAACGACACCCTCAAGAAGGTCGCGAGCTTCATCAACACCGGTTACGACCAGACGAGCCTGCCGAGCGACAAGAAGCTCCTCGTCTCGGGCGGCCCGCTCCAGGTCAGCGCCTGGACGCCGAAGCAGTCGATGACCTTCAGCAAGAACCCGTACTACAAGGGCAAGCACGAGGTCCAGTTCAACAAGCTCGTCATGCGCTTCATCGGTGACGCCAACGCCCAGGTCACGGCCCTGCAGAACGGCGAGGTCGACGCGATCCAGCCGCAGGCCTCGGCCGACACGGTCAAGGCGCTGAAGCAGGCGTCCGGCATCAAGATCCAGCAGGGTAGCCAGGTCGCCTACGACCACCTCGACCTCAACTTCGGTTCGAGCGTGTTCAAGGACGAGAACGTCCGCAAGGCGTTCCTCATGACCATCCCGCGTCAGCAGATCCTCGACTCGATCGTCACCCCGATCAACAAGAGCGCCAAGGTCCTGAACTCGCAGCTGTTCCTGCCGGGCCAGAAGGGCTACGACGAGGCGGTCAAGAACAACAACTCCGACGAGTACGACAAGGTCGACATCGCCGGCGCCAAGAAGCTCCTCAACGGCGCGACGCCGACGGTCAAGATCCTCTACAACACCGAGAACCCGAACCGTGTCGACACGTTCCAGGCCATCCAGGCCTCGGCGGCGAAGGCCGGCTTCAAGGTGGTCGACGGTGGCTCGCCCGACTGGAGCTCGCTCCTCACCGGCGGCAACTACGACGCCTCGCTGTTCGGTTGGGTGAACCCGGGTGCGGGCAATGCGGCGGTCCCGCAGCTGTTCCAGACCGGCAACTCCGGCAACTACAACCGGTTCGCGGACGAGAAGGCCTCGAAGCTCGCGGTCGACACGCAGACGACCCTCGACGCGTCGAAGCTGCAGTCCATGAAGGTCGACATCGACAAGATCGCGTTCAACGACGCCTACGGTCTGCCGCTGTTCCAGCTCCCCGGCATCTTCGCCACGAACTCCACGCTCCACGGCGTGAAGTACTTCGGCGGCCAGAACGGGATCTTCTGGAACGTGTGGGACTGGACCAAGGGCTGATCCCCAGGACCACCGCATCCTGAGCACCACCGCGGCGGGGGCGCCGGGCTCGACGAGTCCGGCGCCCTCCCGTGTGGGCGGGCGGGGACGCCCTGCGATCCCCGCCCCGCCCCGTCGGTCACTCCGGCGGCCCCCCGCCTGAGCGACCCTGCAGCACCGCCCCGTCCGGCGCCCCAACCGGGCTCGTCGGGCTCAGCGGCACCCGTTACCCTTGGTCGGCGCGTCACGAACGTGATCGACCGTTGCACCCTTCCCACACCGGAGAGGCCCCTTCGCCCATGGTGAGCTTCATCGCGAGACGGATCCTCGTCTCGGTCCTCATCCTCATCGCCGCCTCGTTCATCATGTACAACCTGGCGGCGATCGCGGGGAACCCCTTGCAGGACCTCCAGGGGAGCAACTCCCCGAACCGCGCAGCGCTCATCGCCGCGCGCGTCGCGACGCAGCACCTCGACGTCATCCCGCCGCTCCGCTGGGGAATCTGGATCGGTGGCGTGGGCAAGTGCGTCATCGGACAGTGCGACCTCGGCACGACGTTCCACAACCAGCCGGTGACCCAGCTCCTGCCCCAGGCGATGCAGTCGACGCTCCAGCTCGTCACCTTCTCGTTCGTGCTCGCGATCATCTTCGGCATCGGGCTCGGGATCGTCACCGCGCTCCGCGCTTACTCGGGCTTCGACTACGGCGTCACCCTCGTCAGCTTCTTCCTGTACTCCCTGCCGTCGTTCCTCATGGCGGTCCTCCTCAAGTCGTTCGTCGCGCTCGACTACAACAACTTCCTCGCGAAGCCGCACATCGCCGTCACGACGCTCATCGTCATCGCCGTCGTGCTCGGGGCGATCGTGCAACTCGTCGTCGGAGGCGACGCCCGCCGCCGCGCCATCGTCTTCGGCCTGACCGCCGTGGTGACCGCGGGCATGCTCCTGCTCATGGAGGCCACCGCCTGGTTCAACGACCCGTCGCTGGGCCCGGTGTTCGTGATCCTGTTCAGCGCGGGTCTCGGACTCGCGATGGTGACGATGCTCGCCGGCACCAGGAACAACCGTGCCTGGCTCGTCGGCGGCATCAACGTCCTCATCGCGATCATCTGCTACTTCACGCTGCAGGGCCTGCTCAACGTCTCGTCCGGCGGCACCATCTTCATCCTCGCGGTCGCGGCGGTGGTCGTCGGTCTCGCTTCCGGGTACTTCGTCGGTGGGCACGACCGCGGCCTGATGATGCGCATCGGTGCGCTGACCGCGTTCCTGACGGCCGGGGTGATCGTGCTCGACCGCTTCATGCGCTCGTGGCACAACTACTCGATCAACTTCGTGGGCGGCCGACCGATCGCGACCGTCGGATCGGGCACCCCGGGCCTCCAGGCCGACTTCTGGATCACGGGTCTCGACACCTACACGCACCTGCTGCTGCCGTCGATCAGCCTCCTGCTCATCAGCTTCGCGTCGTACACGCGCTACTCGCGGTCCGGCATGCTCGAGGTCCTCGAGCAGGACTACGTGCGGACGGCCCGTGCGAAGGGCCTCCCGGAGCGGACCGTCATCGTGCGGCACGCGCTGCGGAACATGCTCATCCCGATCGCGACGCTCGTCGCGACGGACATCGGCGCCCTGCTCGGTGGCGCGATCATCACCGAGACCGTGTTCGCGATCTCCGGCATGGGCGCCCTGTTCAACAGCGGCCTGTCGATCACGGACGTCAATCCGGTGATGGGGTACTTCCTCGTGATCGCCATCACCGCGATCGTCTTCAACTTCCTCGCCGACCTCGCCTACTCGGTGCTCGACCCGCGGGTGCGCGTCCGATGAGCACGGCAACGACCAACACGGAGGACATGCGATGAGCACCCTGCAGGGCGGCGCCCCGCTCGAGCCGAACATCAGCGACGGCTTCGACGACGCGGCCTCCGGTCAGGAACACGAGCCCGGCGAGAGCCAGGGCCGCATCATCCTGCGTCGGTTCCTCGGCAACAAGCTCGCGGTGATCTCGCTGGTCGTCTACGTGCTCGTGATCCTGTTCAGCATCTCGGCGATCGGACTCGGTCCGATCCCGGGGTGGTGGCACTACTCGTACAAGGCGCTCAACCCGCTCGTCGGCGGCGGCGCCCCGAGCAGTGACCACCCGTTCGGCCAGGACCGCATCGGCAAGGACTACTTCGCGCTCACCATGCGGGGCATCCAGAACTCGGTGCTCGTCATGATCGTGATCGGCGTCTTCGCGACCTTCATCGGCGTGGTCGTCGGCGCGGTCGCGGGGTACTTCCGCGGCAAGACCGACGCGATCCTCATGCGCATCACCGACATCTTCATCGTGATCCCGGCGATCGTCATCGGCGCCGTCGTCGGCAAGACGGCGAACGGCCTCGGGGCGTGGGGTCTCGCGCTGCTGCTCGGACTCGTGTCGTGGATGGTCATCGCCCGACTCGTGCGCGCCGAGTTCCTGTCGCTCCGCGAGCGCGAGTTCGTCGAGGCGGCCCGCGTCGCCGGCGCGTCCGACATCCGGATCATCTTCCGGCACATCCTGCCGAACGCGATCGGCGTGATCATCGTCTCCGCGACCCTGCTCATCGCCACCGCGATCCTGCTCGAGACCGCCCTGAGCTACCTCGGCTACGGCATCAAGGCGCCGGACTCGTCGCTCGGTCTCCTCATCAGCCAGAACCAGTCGGCGTTCCAGACGCGGCCGTACCTGTTCTGGTGGCCGGCCTCGTTCATCGTGCTGCTCGCCCTGTGCGTGAACTTCGTCGGTGACGGCCTGCGCGACGCGTTCGACCCGCGCTCGAAGCGGTTCAGCATCCGTCGCACCAAGGAGCGCGAACTCCACAACTCCTCCGAGTCGGAGATGATCAGCGCGTGACCGCCCTGGTCCTGACCGTCAGCGGTCGCGCAGCCGCGCGGGCGTCACTGCGCGGCGATCGCGAACCAGCCGCCGACGCCCGTCGCCACGAGCAGGGCGATCGTCACGACGTGCAGGCGCACGGGGACGGCGACCGTGTCGGCGACGCCGAGTTCGATCCGACCGGACTCGCGCAGGCCGTCCCAGTGCTCACGCACCAGGTACGCCGCGTCGCCGGACTCCGTCGACAGCAGGTCACCGGCGCTGCGTTCGCCGGGCGCGGTGGTCGGGGTCAGTCCGACTCGGCCGTGGCGCTGGTTGCGGCGCCGCGCGAGGGCGACGCCCGCTCGACCGGGCGCGGGGGCCGCCCAGGCGGCGACCTTGCGGTGCGGCGTGACGAGCGTCAGCGCGAAGCGGGTGTCGACGTGCACGAGCGCCGCCCACGGGACGTCGGCGGTGTGGAACACGTTGACCACCTCGACGCCGTCGTCGTCGACGACCAGGCGCGGGTGCCAGAGCGCGGTCCAGCCGAGCAGTCCGCCGAACGCCGCGGGCACGAGGCCGAGCCAGCGGTGCCAGTCGTGGCCGTTCGCCACGCCGGCGGCGAGCAGCGCCGCCACGATGACCCAGAGGGCGATCGCCAGCACGCGGTTGAACCTCGAGACGAACACGGTGCGCGGATCCGGCGCGGGGGAGACCATGCGGCCATCGTCGCAGGTCGCCACAGCGCTCCGCACATCGTCATCACCAACCACGCGGTCGCCTCGTGCGGCCGGGAAAGGACCGGACGTCGATGAGCACGAGCACGCCCGCCTCCGCGACTGCCACCCGGACCACGGTCGGTGCGCCGATCGTCGAGGTCACCGACCTCGACGTCGACTTCGCCGTCGACGACTACTGGACCCCCGCGGTCAAGCACCTCAGCTACGAGATCCGCTCCGGGGAGGTCCTGGCGCTCGTCGGCGAGTCCGGTTCGGGCAAGTCGGTCAGCTCCATGTCCATCCTCGGGCTGCTGCCCAGGAACGCCCGCGTCAACGGCTCGGTCCGCTTCCAGGGCACCGAACTGCTCGGGCTCCGTCCGGCGCAGATGCGGGACTACCGGGGCAAGGAGATCGCGGTGATCTTCCAGGAGCCGATGACCGCGCTGAACCCCGTGTTCACGGTGGGCTCGCAGATCGTCGAGACGCTGCGGATCCACTACGGGATCTCGCCGAACGAGGCACGCGACCGCGCGATCGAGCTCCTCGCCATGGTCGAGATGCCCGACCCGCAGAAGGCGTTCGACTCGTACCCGCACCAGCTCTCCGGCGGTCAGCGTCAGCGGGCGATGATCGCGCAGTCGATCTCGTGCGATCCGAAGCTCCTCATCGCCGACGAGCCCACGACCGCGCTCGACGTGACGGTGCAGGCCGAGATCCTCGACCTGATCCGCGACCTCGCGGGCAAGCTCGGCAGCGCGGTCCTGCTCATCACGCACGACATGGGCGTCGTCGCCGACCTGGCGGACCGCATCGTCGTCATGCGTCAGGGGGAGGCCGTCGAGACCGGCACGGTCGCCACGGTCTTCGCGGACCCCCGCCACGAGTACACCCGGACGCTGCTCGACGCCGTGCCGCGGCTCGGGCAGGCCGGTGGCGAGGCCATCGACGTGACCGAGACGCTCGAACACGTCGTCGAGTCGGACGAGCCGGTCGCCGTCGTGCACCCCGTGCACCACGACGTGCCCGAGGTCGGCAAGCCGGTCCTCGCGTTCGATGACGTCGTGATCGAGTACCCGGGCCGCGGGCGCGTCAAGGCGTTCCGTGCGGTGGACCACGTCGACCTCACGGTGCACGAGGGCGAGGTCGTCGGTCTCGTGGGCGAGTCCGGCTCAGGCAAGACGACGCTCGGTCGCGCGGCGATCGGGCTGCTGCCGATCACCTCGGGCCGTCTCGACGTCACGGGCGTGGACCTGTCGAAGTCCACGCGGTCGCTCGTCCGTCAGGTGCACAAGAACGCCGGCATCGTGTTCCAGGACCCGGCGTCGTCGCTCAACCCGCGGATGACCATCGGGCAGTCGATCGGTGAGCCGCTGCTGCTCGCCAAGGGCCTCAAGGGCGGCGCGCTCAACCGCGAGGTCGAGTCCCTGCTCGACAGCGTCCGGCTGCCGCGCGCCTACGCGACCCGCTTCCCGCACGAGCTGTCGGGTGGGCAGAAGCAGCGCATCGGCATCGCCCGGGCACTGGCGCTGAAGCCCGCACTCCTCATCGCCGACGAACCGACGAGCGCGCTCGACGTGTCCGTGCAGGCGACCGTCCTCGAGCTCCTCAAGGACCTGCAGCGCGAGTTCCGCTTCGCGTGTCTCTTCATCACGCACGACCTCGCCGTCATCGACGTGCTGGCGGACCGGATCGCGGTGATGCACCACGGCAAGCTCGCGGAGTTCGGCACGCGTGACCAGATCCTGCGCGACCCGCAGGACCCGTACACGCAGCGCCTCATCGCCGCCGTCCCGCTGCCGGACCCGGAGGTCCAGCGCGAGCGTCGCGAGCTGCGCCGGGCGATCCTGGCGGCCGGCGCGGACGCCTGACGGGAGGCCCTGGTCGGGCCTCCCCGGCCGGTTCCGTTGGCGCACCGGGCGGGAACGGGAGGCCCGGTTCCGGTGGCGCACCGGGCCGGACCGGGAGGCCCGGTTCAGATGCGCGCGCCAGCCATCGACCCGAGCAGGCCGAGCGCGATGAGCGCCACCACGCTCCAGCCGTGCACGCGGTGCTCGATCCGAGCGGGCGTGACCTCGGCGGGCGGCGGGCCCTCCAGGGGCGCCGGGGACGGGACGAAGGCCCGGAGGCGGTCCGCCGCCTCGGCGACGGTGAGGGTGGTCTCCGCGGCCTGCGCCGGGCCTCCCGGTCCGAGCGGTGCGACGGGGGTCAGGCGGAGACGCGCGGTGGGCCGCGGGGCGATCCACGTGCGGCGGTCACCCTCGCTCGTGACGACCTCCAGGCCGAACCGTGATCGGACCTCGAGCACACGGCCCCACGCGATCCGCGTCGTGCGACGGACGTCGACGACCACGACGCCGTCGGCGGTCGCGAGCACGCGGGGACGCCAGAGAGCGGTCCAGGCGAACCACGCCGTGAACGCGGACGGGGCGGGGACGAGCAGCAGTGCGCGGGGGCCGTCGGTGATGAGCCCGATGGGCACGAGGGCGACGGCGACGATCCAGAGGGCGACGGCGAAGCGGCGCATCCCGGGCGCGACGAGCCGGAACGGGACGGGGTCGTCGTGCGGCACGCTCACGCTCCCATGGTCGCAGACGCGAGTGGCCGCTGCACCGGCGATGACGTACCCGTCGTCATCGCCGGTGCTGCGCCGGACGCTCCCGGACGACCTACCCGTGGTCGTCGTGGGAACGGAGCCGACAGCTGCGGTTCCTGCCGTACCCGTCGGCGGGGGCCGCAGCGGTCTGCGGGTTCCTCCTTGCAGTGCTGCGTGTTGCGGTGGAGCATGCGGTGCGGGTCCCTGAGTGGGGAGAGGTCTCCCCGGGGACATTCTGCCGAGCGGGCGTGACACGCACCGCGAACCGGAGAAAGACCCGATTCCCCGGGGAGACAGTCCTGAAGGAGGATGACTCTCCGATACCAATTAACGGGTACCCCCCGTTCGGGTGTCAAGCCCCCCGGTCGAAGACGTCATCCCGGGCGCGCCGTGTCCAGTGGAACACCGCGCGTCGGCGGTGCCGCCCCGGCGGAGCGGTGGGCGCCGGAACGGGGGTGACCGGTTCCGGTCCTGGCCCTCAGGCGACGAGCGCCTCGACGTGCTCGCGGATGGTCGAGGCCTTCGGGAACCGCATGCCGACGAGGCCGACGTGGCGCCACCGCACGACCCCGTCCGGGCCGATCACGAACACCGAGCGCCGGACACCGATGCCCGGGGCCTGGACACCGTACGCACGGACGACCTCGCCCGCGGTGTCGGCGAGCAGCGGGAACGACAGCGAAGCCCCGCGGGCGAACGCCTCGTGCGAGTCGAGTCCCTGGCGACTGACCCCCCAGACGATGGCCCCGAGCTCCAGGAACTCGTCGAGCTCGCGTTCGTAGCTGCACATCTGCGCCGTGCACACGGGCGTCGCGTCCCCGGGGTAGAAGGCGAGCACGACGGTCCGGCCGATCTGCGCGCGCAGCGAGTAGGCGTCGTCGGTCCGCTCTCCGCGGCGCAGGAGCGTGCCGGGGAGGGTGAAGTCGGGAGCCAGCTCGCCGACGCCGGGGATCGCCATGCGTCCACGCTAGGCGTCCTCGGGCGCTCACTGGACCGCTGACCTGCGAAACCCCCTCGATCTGGGGGCCGTCGCCGATGTCTCGGCCGATCCGATGCGCGGTCGGTGGGCGCCGAACCGATCGACGAGCGGTCAGTGCGCACCGAAGAGGTGTGGGAACGCCGACGCGACGTACGGGTAGCCGACGAAGACCGCGGCGTCGAGCAGGCAGTGCGTGATCACGAGCGGCAGGAGCCGCCCCCACCGCGTGTACACCCAGCCGAACACGATGCCCATCACGGCGTTGCCGACGAACGCGCCGAAGCCCTGGTACAGGTGGTAGCTGCCGCGGAGGACCGCCGTCGACGTGATCACCGTCCAGCGGCCCCACCCGAGCCGGCCGAGGCGCTCGTACAGGTAGCCGACGACGATCACCTCCTCTTGCAGGCCGGAGCGGATCGCCGACAGCAGGAGCACCGGGACCGTCCACCAGTACGTGCCGAGCGCGGTGGGCACGACGTCGACCGTGATGCCGAGCGCCCGTCCGGCGAAGTACAGGCCGAGCCCCGGGACGCCGATGAGCAGGGCCAGACCTGCGGCGCCCCCGAGGTCCGCACGCGGGCGGAAGCGGTCGATCCCCAGCCGCGCCAGGTGTGGTCGCGCGCTCCGCCAGAGCAGGAACGCGACGAGCGCGACCGGCGCCAGGTCCACGGCGACGCCGATGAGCTGGTCGAGCAGGTCGAAGAGCGAGCGGTCGTCCTGCGACGTGTTCAGCGTCGTCGTCTGCGACGCCAGCGCCGTGGTCTTCGTCAGGTCGTCGACGATCTCGACGATCGAGTACACGGCGCTCGCCCCGAGTGACAGGGCGAGGACGATGACGACCTCGGCGGCGAGCCGGCCGCGGGACGTCGGCGGAGCGGTGTTCGCGGTGGGCGTGTCGACGTCCTCGTCCAAGGTCCCTCCGGGTCGTCCGCGCCCGGTAGACTCGGACGCCGGGCATTCTGCCCGATCCTCTCCCTCACGCTCTAAGGAAGTCCTGTATGGCGCTCGCCACCCGGTCCGACCTGCGCAACGTCGCCATCGTGGCACACGTCGATCACGGCAAGACCACCCTGGTCGATGCCATGCTCACGCAGACCAACTCGTTCGACGCCCACTTCGAGGGCGAGGACCGGATGATGGACTCGAACGACCTCGAGCGCGAGAAGGGCATCACCATCCTCGCGAAGAACACCTCGGTGCTCTACAACGGGATCCACGCGGCCGAGTTCAACGACGGCGGACGCATCACGATCAACGTGATCGACACCCCGGGCCACGCCGACTTCGGTGGCGAGGTCGAGCGCGGCCTCTCGATGGTCGACGGCGTCGTCCTGCTCGTGGACGCGTCCGAGGGCCCGCTGCCCCAGACGCGCTTCGTGCTCCGCAAGGCGCTCGCGGCGAAGCTCCCCGTGATCCTGCTGGTCAACAAGACGGACCGTCCCGACTCGCGCATCGACGAGGTCGTCGCCGAGTCCCAGGACCTCCTGCTCGGGCTGGCGTCGGACCTCTCGGACGAGGTCGACGACCTCGACCTCGACGCCATCCTCGACGTCCCGGTCGTCTACGCGTCCGGCCGGAACGGTGCCGCGAGCCGCAACAAGCCCGCCGACGGCACCCTGCCCGACAACGACGACCTCGAGCCGCTGTTCGAGGCGATCCTCCAGCACGTCCCGGCGCCGACGTACGACGACACCCACCCGCTGCAGGCGCACGTCACGAACCTCGACGCCTCGCCGTTCCTCGGTCGTCTCGCGCTGCTCCGCATCTTCCACGGCACCATGAAGAAGGGGCAGACGGTCGCGTGGGTCAAGCACGACGGTTCCGTCGTCAACGCCCGCATCACGGAGCTCCTCATCACGAAGGCGCTCGACCGGTTCCCCGCCGAGTCGGCCGGCCCGGGTGACATCGTCGCCGTCGCCGGGTTCGACACCATCACCATCGGCGAGACCCTGACCGACCCCGAGGACGTCCGCCCGCTGCCGACCATCACGGTCGACGACCCCGCGATCTCCATGACGATCGGCACGAACACGAGCCCGCTCGTCGGGAAGGTCAAGGGGCACAAGCTCACCGCGCGCATGGTCAAGGACCGCCTCGACCGCGAGCTCGTCGGCAACGTCTCGCTCCGGGTCGTCGACATCGGCCGTCCCGACGCGTGGGAGGTCCAGGGCCGCGGCGAGCTCGCCCTGGCGATCCTCGTCGAGCAGATGCGGCGCGAGGGCTACGAGCTCACGGTCGGCAAGCCGCAGGTCGTCACCCGGCGTGACGAGAACGGCAAGCTTCAGGAGCCGTACGAGCACATGACGATCGACACGCCCGAGGAGTACCTCGGCGCGATCACGCAGCTCATGGCCGCGCGCAAGGGTCGCATGGAGAACATGACGAACCACGGCACGGGCTGGGTGCGCATGGAGTTCATCGTCCCGTCGCGTGGGCTCATCGGCTTCCGCACCGCCTTCCTCACCGAGACCCGCGGCACGGGCATCGCGAACGCGATCTCGCACGGGTACGGCGAGTGGGCCGGCCCCATCCAGACGCGCGTCAACGGCTCGATCGTCTCCGACCGCGCCGGCGTCGTGACCCCGTTCGCGATCACGAACCTCCAGGAGCGGATGACGTTCTTCGTCAACCCGACCGAGGAGGTCTACGAGGGCATGGTCATCGGCGAGAACTCGCGCGCCGACGACATGGACGTCAACATCACCAAGGAGAAGAAGCTCACGAACATGCGGTCGTCCACGGCCGACACGTTCGAGTCGATGACGCCGTCCCGGCAGCTCTCGCTCGAGGAGTGCCTCGAGTTCGCGCGCGAGGACGAGTGCGTCGAGGTCACCCCCGACGCCGTCCGGATCCGCAAGGTCGAGCTCGACGCCCAGTCCCGGGCCCGGGCCACGGCGCGCCTCAAGCGCCAGGACGCCTGAGCCGCGGTTCTCCTCCGCACACGACGACGCCCGTCGGCCCCTCCGGAGCCGACGGGCGTCGTCGTTCCCGGACGAGATGCCCGTCGCGCCGACGGCAGCCGGTTACGGTTGTCGGGTGACGACGCTCCCGCTGTTCGACATCTACCGCGACCTGCACGCGCACCCCGAGCTCGCGTTCGCCGAGCACCGGACCGCCGGTGTCGTCGCGGACCACCTCCGATCGCTCGGCCTCGAACCGACCACGGGGGTCGGTGGCACGGGCGTGGTCGCGGTCCTCGAGAACGCTGCCGGCCCGGTGGTGTGGCTCCGCGCCGACATGGACGGCCTGCCGGTCGAGGAGCGAACGGGCCTCCCGTACGCGAGCGTCCACACCGCCGTGGACGAGGACGGCTCCGAGACCCGCACGATGCACGCCTGCGGTCACGACCTGCACATGACCTGGCTGCTCGGTGCGCTCGAGCGGCTCATCGCGACGCGGGACTCGTGGGCGGGGACCGTCGTCGCGGTGTTCCAGCCGGCCGAGGAGGTCATCGGCGGTGCCCGCGCGATGGTCGACGACGACCTGGTCGATCGCGTCCCCCGCCCCGACGTCGTGCTCGGGCAGCACACCGCGCCCGAGCCGGTCGGACGGGTGACGGTCGGGTCCGGGCCGGTGATGGCCGCGAGCGACCGGTTCACGATCACGTTCCGCGGCCGGGGCGGCCACGGCTCCGCGCCGCAGACGACCCGTGACCCGGTGGTCGCCGCCGCGTCGGCGGTCGTGCGGCTGCAGTCGGTCGTCGCCCGGGAGGTCGGTCCCCGGCAGGCCGCGGTCGTCACCGTCGGCAGCATCCACGGTGGCACCCGCGCCAACATCATCCCCGACGTGGTGACGATCGAGGTGAGCACGCGTGCCCAGACCGACGAAACCCGGCACCAGGTCGAGCAGGCGGTGCGCCGGATCGTCGCGGCGGAATCGGCGGCGGGCGGCCTCGACGAGCCGCTCGTCCGGGTGCGGCCGGGCGCGAACGTCCTCGTGAACGACGCCGACGCCGCCGGGCGCGTGCTGGCCGCCCTCGAGGGGGTCGTGCCGTCGCTCGTGGCCGGTGACTCGGTGCTCGGCATGGCGAGCGAGGACGTCGGCGACCTCGCGACGGCGGCCGAGGCCCCCATCGTGTACTGGTTCACGGGCACGACGGACCCGGCGCTGTTCGCCGACGGCGCCGAGGTCCCGACGAACCACTCGCCGTTCTTCGCCCCGCTCGCCGAGGCGTCGATCCCGGTCGGGGTGGACGCCTTCGTCGCGGCGACCCGGGCCTGGCTCGCCTGATGTCGCGCACGCCGCGTTCCGGTCGGGCGCATCGCCGTGCGGCGCGACCGCGGGTCGTGCCGACGGCCGCGGTCCTGGCGGTCCTCGCCGTCGGGCTGACGGGTTGCGCCGGGATCACCGACCACGTCTCGGGGGTCGGGACGGCGGTCGCGTCGTCGGTGGCGTCGGGCGTCCGGTCGGGCCTGCAGGGCGTCACGGGCGGTTCGATCCAGCGCGGGATGCGGCAGGTGGCCGGCGGCATCGACGGCGCGCTCGACGCCGCCCTGCGGGGCGCGGCGGTGACGACCGACGGTGCGGTCCCCGCCGGGTTCCCGACCCACGCCGTCCCGCTCGTCCACGGCACGGTCCTCGGCGGGGGGAGCGGACCCGCCGGGTCGGGCTGGGTGGTGCAGGTCCGCGTCGCCTCGGTCGCGGAGTTCACGACGGCACACGCTCGGCTCACCGCGGACGGCTTCGCGGACGGTGCCGTGCGGAGCGACGCCCGCAGCGCGTTCGGCCTCTTCCGGAGCGACCGGTACCGCGTGGTGCTCGCCTTCTCGACCGGCCACGACGGCGTGACCGCGACGTACATCGTCACTCCGCGCTGACCGCCGTCCGGAGGCGCTCCGCCACCGAGCCGATCCCGTACCCTGGGTGGCGATGTCCACGCCCACCCCGGCGACGCGCCCCGAGCGTGTCCTGTTCGTCCACGCCCACCCCGACGACGAGACGTTGGCGACCGGGGGCACGATCGCGACCCTGGTCGAACTCGGTGCCGACGTGACGGTGCTCACCGCGACGCGAGGTGAACGCGGCGAGATGCTCACGCCGGCGCTCGCGCCGCTCTTCGGCGACGCGCCCCGGGTCGCCGCGCACCGCGAGACCGAGATCGCGGCCGCGCTCGCCGCGCTCGGCGGGCCTCGGCACCTGTGGCTCGGCGGCCCCGGCGCCCGTCCCACGGACCTGCCGCCGCGTCGGTACAGCGACTCCGGCATGCGGTGGGCCGCGGACGGGCGGGCGACGGCCGCCGAGGACGCGCCGGCCGACTCGCTCACCGCGGCGGACCTCGGGGAGGTCGTCGACGACGTGCGCGCGGCGATCCGCTCGACGGGTGCCGATGCCGTGGTCAGCTACGCGGACGACGGCGGGTACGGACACCCGGACCACGTGCGGGTGCATGCGGCTGCCCGGTACGCCGCCCGTGCCGAGGACGTCCCGTTCTCGACCATCGTCGACGCCGACAGCGGTCAGGCCGACCTCGTCGTCGACGTGCTGCCGGTGCGCCCCCGGGTGCGTGCCGCGCTCGAGCAGTACCGGAGCCAGCTCACGGTCGATCCCCTCGACCCCGAGCAGCCCGAGCGCCTGACGTACGTCATGCCGCACGGCGCCCGGCTCGAGGCGCCCGCGCGCGAGGGCTTCCGGCACGACGCGCCACCCGCAGCGCCGGCGGCGCAGTCGTTCGCCGAGCACGGCCGGGGGATGCAGTCACTGCTCGTCGTCGCCGCGCTCGCAGCGGGGGCCGTGGTCGGCGGCCTCGGCACGATCACCCACCAGCAGACCCTGGGGAGCCTCCCGGTCGGCATGGTGATCACGACGCTGCTCGTCGCGTGCCTGCTGCTCGGCGTCCGGCTCGTCTTCCGCTCCCGGTGGATGGTGACGGCGGCGGCGCTCGGGGTCCTGCTCGTCACCCAGGTGCTCGTGGCGGTCGGCGGGACGAGTTCGCCGCTCGTCCTCGCGAACACGGCCGGGTACGTGTGGACGTTCGGGCCGGCCGTGATCGCGATGCTCGTGCTCGCGTGGCCGTCGTTGCCCCCTCGCGGCGCTCCGCCGGCGGGCACGGTCCCCGCCGACGGCCGAGAGCGCGGTCCGGCCGCCGTCGACGCCACGGCGCCGACGGCGGGGACGCCCACCCGCCCGGAGTAGACTCGACGCTGCCGCCTCGAAGGGACACCGAAGAACCGTGACGTACGTGATCGCCCAGCCCTGTGTGGACGTCAAGGACCGCGCCTGCATCGACGAGTGCCCGGTCGACTGCATCTACGAGGGCGACCGCTCGCTCTACATCCACCCCGACGAGTGCGTCGACTGCGGTGCGTGTGAGCCGGTGTGCCCGGTGGAGGCCATCTACTACGAGGACGACCTCCCCGAGGAGTGGGCGGACTACTACAAGGCGAACGTCGAGTTCTTCCAGGAGATCGGGTCGCCGGGCGGCGCTGCCAAGGTCGGTGTGATCCACCAGGACCACCCGGTCGTGCTCGCCGAGCCGCCGCGGGGCTGACCCGTGCCGCTCGACCTGCCGGACTTCCCCTGGGACCAGCTCGCCGCCGCGAAGGATCGCGCGGGCGGCCACCCGGACGGCATCGTCGACCTGAGCGTCGGGTCGCCCGTGGACCCGACGCCCGAGCTCGTCCGTCGCGCTCTCGCCGACGCCACGGACGCCCATGCCTACCCGCAGGTGGCCGGGACCCCCGCGCTGCGCGAGGCCATCGTCGCCTGGTACGGCCGACGCCAGGGGATCACCCTGACGACGGACGAGGTCCTGCCGACGATCGGGTCGAAGGAGTTCATCGCCGGACTCGCGCTGTGGCTCGGCATCGGCCCCGGTGACACGGTGGTGTTCCCCGAGGCCGCCTACCCGACCTACGAGCTCGGCGCGGCCCTCGTCGGCGCCGAGGCGTTGGCCGCCGACGACCCCGCGTCCTGGCCGGCGTCGACGAAGCTCGTCTGGCTCAACTCGCCGGGCAACCCCGACGGCCGCGTGCTGTCGATCGAGGAGCTCCGGGTCGCGGTCGAGCGAGCCCGTGCCCTCGGCGCGGTCATCGCGGGCGACGAGTGCTACGCGGAGCTCGGGTGGGAGCCGCCGTACGACGACACCCCGACGCCGAGCATCCTCGACCCCCGCGTGGTCGGTGACACGCACGACGGCGTGCTCAGCGTGTACTCGCTGAGCAAGCAGTCGAACCTCGCCGGCTACCGCGCCGGCTTCGTGGCGGGTGACGCGCGGGTGCTGGCCGAGGTCCTGGCCGTCCGCAAGCACACCGGCATGATGCCCCCGGCGCCGGTGCAGCAGGCGATGATCGTCGCGCTCGCCGACGACGCCCACGTCCGCGAGCAGAGGGCGCGGTACGCGGGACGGCGCGACCGCCTGGCGTCGGCACTCGTGGCGGCGGGCTACCGGATCGACCGCAGCGAGGCCGGGCTGTACCTCTGGGCGACGCGCGGCGAGGACGCCTGGACCACGGTCGCGGCGCTCGCGGAACTCGGGATCCTCGTCGCGCCGGGCACGTTCTACGGCAGTGCTGGTGGTTCGCACGTGCGCATCGCCCTCACCTCGACCGACGAGCGCATCGATGCCGCGGTCGTGCGGTTGCGGTCGTCCGGGACCGGTCCGGTCGCCGACCACGCGGCGGAGTCGCCGGTTCCGCGCTGACGGGCGCCGGGCCTCCCGTGCGCGTGCGCCACGGTCGTCGGTTTAGGCTGTCGTCGTGACTGACACTGCCAATGACGCTCAGAAGGCGGCCACACTGCCCTCGACCGGCACCCCGGACGAGGCGGCACCCACCGCGGTCCTCCACTACCCGGGAGGCACCGCCGAGTTCCCGATCCTGCGCAGCACGGACGGTGCGTCGGCCATCGACATCGCGACGTTGACGAAGCAGACCGGCTTCACGACGCTCGACTACGGCTTCGTGAACACGAGCGCGACGAAGAGCTCGATCACCTACATCGACGGCGAGCAGGGGATCCTCCGGTACCGCGGGTACCCGATCGAGCAGATCGCGGCGAACTGCACGTACCTCGAGGTCGCTTGGCTCCTCATCTACGGCGAGCTCCCCACGGCGGACGAACTCGCGGCGTTCGACGACCGCATCCGGCGGCACACGCTGCTGCACGAGGACCTCCGGCGGCTCTTCGACGCCCTGCCGCACTCGGCGCACCCGATGTCCGTCCTGTCGAGCGCGGTGAGCGCGCTGTCGACCTACTACGAGGACGACATGGACGTCGACGACCCCGAGAAGGTCGAGCTGCAGACCGTCCGCCTGCTCGCCAAGCTCCCCGTGATCGCGGCCTACGCGCACAAGAAGAGCATTGGGCAGGCGTTCCTGTACCCGGACAACCAGCTGAGCTTCGTCGACAACTTCCTGCGGCTCAACTTCGGCACCATGGCCGAGCCGTTCGAGGTCAACCCGGTCCTGTCGAAGGCGCTGGAGCGGCTCCTCATCCTGCACGAGGACCACGAGCAGAACGCGTCGACGTCCACCGTGCGACTCGTCGGCTCGACGAAGGCGAACATGTTCGCGTCGATCTCGGCGGGCATCAACGCCCTCTACGGTCCGCTGCA
Organism: Curtobacterium sp. MCBD17_003; assembly: GCF_003234885.2. Lineage (NCBI taxonomy): Bacteria > Bacillati > Actinomycetota > Actinomycetes > Micrococcales > Microbacteriaceae > Curtobacterium > Curtobacterium sp. MCBD17_003. Next base: position 2,568,294 of record NZ_CP126275.1, on the reverse strand, counting down.
CGGTGGTGCGAACGAGGCCGTGCTCGAGATGCTCGCGAAGATCCGTGACTCGGGCGAGCCGGTGTCGCGGTTCGTCGAGCGTGTGAAGAACAAGGAACACGGCGTCAAGCTCATGGGCTTCGGGCACCGGGTCTACAAGAACTACGACCCCCGGGCCAAGCTCGTCAAGGAGTCCGCCCACGAGGTCCTCGAGGCACTCGGGGTGCAGGACGACCTGCTCGACATCGCCATGGAGCTCGAGGGCATCGCGCTCGCGGACGAGTACTTCGTGTCGCGGAAGCTGTACCCGAACGTCGACTTCTACACGGGCGTCATCTACAAGGCGATGGGGTTCTCGCCGCGGATGTTCACCGTGCTGTTCGCGATCGGTCGGCTGCCCGGGTGGATCGCCCAGTGGCGCGAGCTCAACACCGACCCGCAGAACAAGATCGGTCGGCCGCAGCAGCTGTACCTCGGCCACGCCGAGCGCGAGCTGCCGCCCCGCGGCTGACCCCCGCGGCTGATCCCCGCGGCTGTTCCCGCACGGAACGGGAGCGGACCGGCCGGCCCGGCGCCGGCCGGACCGGCCGCCCGTCAGGCGTGCAGCGCCGCGTTGAGCTGGATGCCCGTGCCGGACCGGGGCAGGGCCTCCACGGCGCCGGTCCGCGAGTTGCGGCGGAACAGCACGTTCGGCGCGCCGGACAGCTCGACGGCCTTCACGGTCCGGGGGGTGCCGTCGGGGGCGGGGGCCGCGCCGACGAGCGTGACCTTCGTGCCCGCCGTGACGTACAGGCCCGCCTCGACGACGGAGTCGTCCCCGAGCGAGATCCCGAGCCCTGCGTTCGCGCCGAGGAGCGCGCGGTCCCCGATGCGCACGCGCTGGGTACCGCCGCCGGAGAGCGTCCCCATGATGGAGGCGCCACCACCGATGTCGCTGCCGTTCCCCACCACGACGCCCTGCGAGATGCGGCCCTCGACCATGGCGTCGCCGAGGGTGCCCGCGTTGAAGTTGACGAAGCCCTCGTGCATGACGGTCGTGCCCGGGGCCAGGTGCGCGCCGAGCCGGACGCGTGCGGCGTCCGCGATGCGGACGCGGTCGGGCACGACGTAGTCGAGGAGCCGGGGGAACTTGTCGATCGCGTGGGCGACGATCCCGGCCCGCTGCAGTGCCGGTCGGAGTCGCGGGAAGTCGTCGGCGGCGACCGGACCCGCGTTCGTCCAGACCACGGTCGGCAGGTGCGCGAACACGCCGTCGAGCGCGATCGTGTTCGGCCGCACGAGCAGGTGGCTGAGCAGGTGGAGCCGGAGGTACGCATCCGGGGTCGAGGCGGGCGCGGCGTCGAGGGTGATCTCGACGGTCGTCACCGTGAGCCGGACGCCGCGGCGCGGGTCGTCGCCGGCGGCCTCGGTGAGGTCGGCGGGAACGGCACCGTCCGTGCCCTCGGGCCGTCGGCCGAGCCGCGGCGCCGGGAACCACGTGTCGAGGACCGTGCCGTCCGCGGCGATCGTCGCGAGACCGTGCCCCCACGCGTGTGTCGGCACCCGGTCGTCGCCGACGGCGTCCGGGTCACGCTGCTGGGCGTCGGTGCTGCTGCTCGATTCGGTCACGGGCACCAGGGTAGCGGCGCCCCTCCGTCCGTCCGCGGACCGTCCGGACGGGAGGCCCGGCCCCCCTCAGCCGCTCGTCCTGCGTGTCCGCGCGGGCGGTCGCGGGCCTCCCGGTCGGGTGCCGGGGCGGCCCCGCTAGGCTGCCCCCATGCCCGTCGCCACGCTGGACCTGACCGCTTCGTCCATCGACATCACGCGCGCGATCTGCGACGTCGAGTCCGTGTCGGGGAACGAGGGCGCACTGGCGGACGCCATCGAGGCCGTGCTCACGCCGCTGGACCACCTCGAGGTCGTGCGCGACGGCGACGCGATCGTGGCGCGGACGCGGCTCGGCCGTGATCGCCGGGTCGTCATCGCCGGTCACATCGACACCGTGCCGCTCAACGCCAACCTGCCCACCCAGACCCGCACCGAAGCGGACGCCGAGGTCCTGTGGGGCCGCGGCACCGTCGACATGAAGGGCGGGTGTGCCGTCCAGCTCAAGCTCGCGCACGACCTCGTCGACCCCACCGTGGACGTCACGTGGGTCTGGTACGACCACGAGGAGGTGAGCGACGCCCTGAACGGCCTCGGGCGCCTCGCTCGCACGCGGCCCGAGCTGCTCGCCGGGGACTTCGCGATCCTCGGCGAACCGTCGAACGCCCAGATCGAGGGCGGGTGCAACGGGAACCTCCGCGCCGAGGTCCGCGCGTACGGCCAGCGGTCGCACAGTGCCCGCTCCTGGATCGGTGACAACGCCATCCACAAGATCGCCGGGGCGCTCGACCGTCTCGCCGCCTACGAGCCGCGCACGGTCGAGGTCGACGGTCTCGAGTACCGCGAGGGCCTCAACGCCGTCGGGATCACCGGCGGCATCGCGGGCAACGTGATCCCGGACGAGGTCATGCTCCACGTCAACTACCGCTTCGCACCCTCCCGCTCCGCGGACGAGGCCGTGGCGCACGTCACCGAACTGTTCGACGGGTACGACGTCACCATCGTCGACCTCGCGGCCGGTGCGCGCCCCGGGCTCGACGCGCCGCTCGCGCAGGAGTTCGTCGCCGCGGTCGGGGGCGCCGCCCCGAAGCCGAAGTACGGGTGGACGGACGTCGCCCGCTTCTCGGCGCTCGGCGTGCCGGCCGTCAACTACGGCCCCGGGGACCCGGCGCTCGCCCACCACGACGAGGAGCGCGTGCCGGTCGCGCAGATCACCGCGGTCGAGGAGGGCCTCCGGCGGTGGCTGACGGCCTGACGACCGCGAGGCCGGAGCGGGAGCGCCCGCGACGGCCTGTCCGGGTCCGGCTGCTCGTGCAGTACCGGATGGTGCCGTGGTGGTTCCGCGTCACCATCGTGTACGTCCTCGCGCGGATCGTGACCTTCGGGCTGCTGGCCGCGTTCGCGCGCGTCCAGACCCAGAACTCGTTCACGCTGGCCTCGCCGCGCTACCTCGACTTCGCGACGATCTGGGACGGCCGTTGGTACGCCCTCATCGCCCAGACGGGGTACCCCGCGACACTGCCGATCGGGACCGACGGCGCCGTGACGGAGAACGCCTGGGCCTTCATGCCCGCCTACCCGTTCCTCGTCCGCGGCCTCATGGAGGCGACCGGGGCGGGGTACGCGGTCGTCGCGGTGACGGTCTCGGTGCTGTTCGGATGGGCGGCGGCCCTGCTCTTCCGGCGTCTCGTCGGCCGGTTCCTGCCCGAGGGCACGGCGACCTTCGCGACGGTGCTGTTCTGCGTGGCCCCCGTGTCCACGATGTTCCAGGTGGCCTACGCGGAGTCGATGGGGGTGTTCCTCCTGACGCTCGCGTTGTGGCTGCTCGTCACGCGCCGGTTCTGGTGGATGCTGCCCGTCGTGGTCGTCCTCGGGTTCACCCGGCCGACCGGCCTGGCGATCGCCCTCATGATGGTCGGCTACCTCGTGCTGCGGTTCGTGCGCCGCAGTGCCGCGGACCCCCTGTCGCTGCGCGCCGCGATCCCGCCGGCGGTCGTGGCCGTGGTCGCGGGGCTCGTCGGGCTGGCGTGGCCGACGATCGCGTGGGCGGTCACCGGGGTTCCGAAGGCGTACACGGACACCGAGCTCGCTTGGCGGCAGTCCTACATCGGCCGACACGAACTGGTCCCGTTCGCGCCGTGGATCCAGGGGTTCGACTGGTGGTTCCACGAGCCCGCGGGCGGCGTCCTGCTCGTGCTCGTGCTCGCGGGGTTCGCCGGGTTCCTCCTCATGCCGCCCGCCCGGGCGATCGGGCCGGAGCTGCGGATCTGGTCGGCGTCGTACTTCGTGTACCTGCTCGCGGTGTTCTTCCCGCAGTCGAGCACCTGGCGCATCCTCATGCCGCTCTTCCCGATGCTCGCGATCGTCGCCCGCCCGCGATGGGTGACGTACCGCGTCGCCGTGGTGGCCGTCTCGATCGCGCTGCAGGTGGCGTGGATGTACTCCTGCTGGTGGATCAACGGGTACGACTGGACGCCGCCGTGATCCGGCTCCCGGGGCGGTTCGGGGTACGTCGAGCTGGATGGTTTCGCAGATCGGCCCTCCGTGCCGGATAATGGACGGGCATGTACTGCACGAAAGGGGACATCTGATGGCAGCCATGAAGCCGAGGACCGGTGACGGGCCGATGGAGGCTGTTAAGGAGGGTCGACTCATCATCGTGCGGGTTCCGCTCGAGGGTGGAGGCCGTCTGGTCGTCTCGGTCAACGATGCCGAGGCGAAGGAACTCCACGACGCACTCGCCGAGGTCGTCTCGGTGTAGTCGTCACGACGCACCACACGAACCGCTCGGGTCCTCGGATCCGGGCGGTTCGTCGTCTCCGCCGCCGGAGCGGCCGTCGCCCGGCCGCCCGGATCGCCGTCGCCGGGCCGCTCGGATCGCCGTCGCCGCGCCTCCCCCGACGGCGGTCAGCGGGCCTCCCGGATCGGGCAGGATGAGCGCATGCCCGCCTCGCGCCTGCCCGTCCGTCGCATCGAGGAGCGCGGGGGTGACCCCATGCCCCGCGGCGTGTGGCCCGCGACCCTCGCACCGGTCGCGCAGGTCCTCGAGTCCGGGCTCGACCTCGATCGGTGCACGGTCCTCGTCGGCGACAACGGCGCGGGCAAGTCGACGATCGTCGAGGGGCTCGCCATCGCCTTCGGACTGAACGCCGAGGGCGGGTCCACCGGAGCGGTGCACCGCACGCGTGCGTCCGAGTCGACACTCGGCGACCACCTGCGGCTCGTCCGGGACCCCGGCGCGGAGCGCAACGGCACGTTCCTGCGCGCGGAGACGATGTACGGGTTCTTCACCTACCTGGAGCAGCACCCGGGCGGACGGCCCGAACCGGTGTTCCACGAGCGGAGCCACGGCGAGGCGTTCCTCGACTTCGTCGCCGACCGGTCCACCTGGCCGGGCCTCTGGCTGCTCGACGAGCCCGAGTCGGCGCTGTCGTTCCAGGGGTGTCTCGAGCTCATGCGGCTCATGCAGGACGTCCTGACGGATCCGCGGGCGCAGATCGTGCTGTCGACGCACTCGCCGATCCTGGCGTCGTTCCCCGGTGCGAAGGTGCACGAGGTGGGCGAGTGGGGCATCCGGCCCTCCGCCTGGGAGGACCTCGAGCTCGTCAGGAACTGGCGCGCCTACCTGGACGCGCCGGAGCGGTACCTGCGGCACCTGCTCTGATCAGCTGGTGACCTTCGTCATCTGGAGCAGACCGTCACCGGCGGGCGAGAGCGCGCTCCGGACCGCCCCCGACGTCGAGACCTCGGTGAGCAGCGTGCGGAAGTCCGTGGCCGCCCGGTCGCGCTTGGTGGGGTCGGCGACCCGGCCGCGCCAGAGGGCGTGGGGGACGAGGACGGTCCCGCCGATCCGCGCGAGCCGCAGCCCGTGCTCGACGTACTCGATGACGTTCTCCGGGTCCGCGTCGACGACGACGACGTCGTACGAGGCCTCGTTCATGCGGGGGAGCACCTGGGCGGCGCGACCGGGGATGAGGCGGACGCGGCTCGGCACGGCACCGGCGTGCAGGAACGCGTCGCGCGCGTACTGCTGGTGGTCCACCTCGACGTCGATGGTCGTGAGCGTGGCGTCAGGGGCACCCGCGAGCAGGTACAGCCCCGAGACGCCGAGCCCCGTCCCGATCTCGATGATGCCCGTGGCGCGGGACGCCGCCGCGATGACGCTCATCTGGGCGCCGACGGCGGGGGACACCGCTTCGACGCCGAGCTCGAGGGAGTGTTCCCGCGCACGGGCCACGACCTCGGGCTCCGCGACGATGTCCTCCGCGAACTTCCAGTTCGACTCTTTCTCTGACACGCACACTCCTCGGCCATCAACTCTACGGGTGACCTGACCGCCGGAGGCGTTACCCTTCTCCCGTGTCCATCTCGTTCGACAAGATCCTCGTCATCGGGATCATTGCCGTGTTCCTGTTGGGCCCGCAGCGACTCCCGATGTACGCCCAGAAGCTCGCGCAGTTCGTCAAGATGCTCCGCGGCCTGGCCGACACCGCGAAGACCCGCATGCGGGACGAGATGGGGCCGGACTTCGACGACATCGAGTGGCAGAAGCTCGACCCGCGACAGTACGACCCCCGGCGCATCATCCGTGACGCGCTGTTGGCCGACTCGGTGGGCGAGACGCCGCAGCCGATCACCCCGCCGGCGGTCCGGGCGACCGCGCCCGTCGAGACCCTCGAGGCGGGCGAGGCGGCGCCGTACGACGGCGAAGCGACCTGACCCGAGCCTCCCGACGCCGGGACGCACCGCTCGCTTCCGGTCGAACCGCGTGATCCCGGTGTTCGACCGGAATCCAGCGGTGCGACCGCGCCGACGCCCCGACGAGCGGGTCACCGCACGCCGAGCCCGAGCTTCCGGCCCGCCAGACCGCGGCCCATCGCGACGAGACGGTCCGCGACGGCGGTGAGCGCCACGGCAGCGGGGTCCTCGGGGTGAGCCGCGACGACCGGGACACCGGCGTCCCCGCCCTCGCGCAGCGCCACCGACAACGGCACGCTCCCGAGCACCGGCACGGGCTCGTCCTGCCCGACGGACAGCCGTCGGGCGGTCTCGGCACCGCCGCCCGACCCGAAGAGCTCGAGGACGCTGCCGTCCGGCTGCACGAGGCCGGCCATGTTCTCGACGACACCGACGACCCGCTGACCGGTCTGGCGCGCCACGACGCCGCTCCGCTCGGCGACGTCCGCCGCCGCCGCCTGCGGTGTGGTGACGACGAGGACCTCGGCGTGGGGCAGCAGCTGCCCGACCGAGATCGCGACGTCACCGGTGCCGGGCGGCAGGTCGAGGAGGAGGACGTCGAGGTCGCCGAACCACACGTCGGTGAGGAACTGGGTGATCGTGCGGTGGAGCATCGGCCCGCGCCAGGCCACGGCCGTCGAGGCGTCGTCGACGAACATCCCGATCGAGACGACCTTCACGTCGTGGGCCACCGGCGGCAGGATCATGCTGTCGACCCGGGTCGGCCGCGGCGCCCGCCCACGCTCGTCGGTGAGCCCGAGGAGGCCCGGCACGCTGAACCCGTGCACGTCCGCGTCGAGGACGCCGACGCGCAACCCACGGCGGGCGAGCGCCACCGCGAGGTTCACGGTGACGGTCGACTTGCCGACGCCGCCCTTGCCGCTCGTCACGGCGACGACGCGGGTGAGGGTCTCGGGGGTGAACTGCACCCCGCGCGGGCGCCCCGCGCGCAGCCGCTCCGTCAGGGCCGACCGCTGGGCCGGGGACATCACGGACAGGTCGACGACGACGTCGGCCACGCCGGGCACGCTCGCGGCGGCCGCGCGGACGTCGCGCTCGATGGTGTCGGCGGCCGGGCACCTCACGATCGTGAGCTGCAGGTCGACCCGCACCGTGCCTCCCGGCTCGGCGTCGACACTCCGGACCATGTCGAGTTCGGTCACCGGCCTGCGGATCTCCGGGTCGAGCACACGACCGAGCGCGGCCACGACGGCACCCGCGAGCGCGACGTCGCCGGTCGTCGCGGGTCGGCCGGGAGGCGCGACCTCAGCCATGCAGACCGCTCGCCGCCGTCTCCTGTCCGGCCTTCGCGGCGGCGTCGGCGGCGTCGGACGCCGCCGCTGCGGCCGCGGCGGCCGCTGCCTCGTCGCGACGATCCAGTTCCTCGAGGAGCGACCGGAGCTCGGAGCGGATGAAGTCCTTCGACGCCATGTCCCGGACGGCCAGGCGCAGCGCGACGACCTCGCGGGCGAGGTACTCCGTGTCCGCGAGGTTCCGCTCGGCGCGCTGCCGGTCCTGCTCGAACTGCACGCGGTCGCGGTCGTCCTGCCGGTTCTGCGCCAGCAGGATGAGGGGTGCCGCGTACGACGCCTGCAGTGAGAGCACGAGCGTCAGCGCGGTGAACCCGATCGCCGCGGAGTCGAACTGCCAGGCCGCGGGGGTGAGCGTGTTCCAGCCCATCCAGACCACGACGAACAGCGTGAGCCCGACGAGGAACCACGGCGTGCCCATGCCGCGGGCGATCGCCTCGGTCAGTCGGCCGAAGGCGTCCCCTCGGCCGCGGCGTCGGCTCGGCAGCACCCGCGTCCGCATGCCCTTCGGCGAGTCGAGGCGGAGCTCGTTGCGGTCGGTGCGGCGACGGTCGTCATCTCGTGCTCGTGCCACCTGTGGTCCTCCTTCCGGCTGTCACCGGGGTCCTGCGCGTGCGTTGCCGTGGTCTGGAGGCCGGGCCGGAGGGCCCGTCCTGACTTCGCCAGTCATCCGGCAGGACGTGGTCGAGGACGTCGTCGATCGTCACCACCCCGACGAGACGGTGGGCGTCGTCGACGACCGGAACGGACACGAGGTTGTAGGTGGCCATGATCCGCGTGACCTCGGCCGCGCTGGCGTCGACGCGGACGGGCTCGAGCTGGGTGTCGACGAGCGTGCCGAGGCGCTCGTTCGGCGGATAGCGCAGCATGCGCTGGAAGTGGACGAAGCCGAGGAACCGTCCGGTGGGCGGCTCGTACGGCGGCAGGGTGACGCACACCGCGGCGCCGAGCGCGGGAGCGAGCTCGTGTCGGCGGATGAGCGCCAGACCCTCGGCGACGGTCGCGTCGGCCGAGACGATCACCGGTTCCGTCGTCATGAGCCCGCCGGCGGTGTCCGGCGCGTACTCGAGGAGCATGCGGACATCGGAGGCCTCTTCCGGCTCCATGAGCTCGAGCAGGGCCTCGCTCCGCTCGTCCGGCATCTGCGCGAGGACGTCCGCCGCGTCGTCCGGCTGCATCTGGTCGAGGACGTCGGCCGCGCGGGCGTCCTCGAGGCCCGAGAGGATGGCGATCTGCTCCTGGTCCGGCATCTCCTCGAGCACGTCGGCGAGACGGTCGTCGGGGAGTTCGCCCGCGACCTCGAGTCGGCGCTCGGCGGGGAGATCGAGCAGTGTCGAGGCGAGGTCGGCCGGCAGCAGGTCGGAGTAGGCGGCGATGACGTGCTCGGCCGACTGGGACTCGCCGGGGAGCGTGTCCTCCTCGGTGACCTCGTTCCAGGACGCGAACGTCGTCGGGCCCTTGCCGAACGGCGAAGGGGTCGTCTTCGGCTTGCGGAGGAAGAGCTGCGCGACCTCCCAGTCACCCTGGCCGCGGTCCTCGATCGCGACGTCCTCGATCGTGGCGCGGACGCGGTCCCGCGTCACGAGCACCCGGCGACCGAGCATCTCGGCGATGACCCGGACCTCGCCCCCGCGCTGCTCGAAGCGACGCATGTTGACGAGCCCGGTCGTGATGACCTGTCCGGCGCCGATCGAGGTGATCCGGCCGATCGAGACGAAGATGCGGCGCTTGCCGGGGACCTCGACGATGAGCCCGACCACCCGGGGCGGATCCGCTCGGCGGTAGACGACGAGGACGTCACGGACGCGGCCCACACGATCGCCCGCGGGGTCGAAGACGGAGCACCCGGCCAGGCGGGCGACGAAGACCTTCGTGGCGCTCACCCGTCCAGCGTAGTCGCTCGCACCTGGTTCACGTCGGGCGCCAAGGGTGCTGGTGGAAGATGCCCTGTGTGAGTACTCAGAGCCCGTTCGGTCGTCCCGGCGCCGCGTTCCCCACCCCACCGCGCGGCGACGTCCTGGGCACGTACCAGACGTACCCCGAGGCCCAGCGCGTCGTGGCCCAGCTCGCCGCGGCGGACTTCCCCGTCCGACAGGTGTCGATCGTCGGCAACGACCTCAAGACCGTCGAGCGGGTCACGGGCAAGCTGACCTACGGACGCGCGGCGCTCGCCGGTGCACTCAGCGGGTTGTGGCTCGGGTTCTTCTTCGGGATCGTGCTGACGCTGTTCTCCGGAGCGCCGGGCGGGTCGTTCTGGGCCGCCGCGCTCATCGGCGCCGCGTTCGGCATGCTCTACGGGGTCGTGAGCTTCTCGGTGACGCGGCGGCAGCGCGACTTCACGAGCGTGCACCAGGTCCTCGCCATGAACTACCAGATCATCGTCGACCCCCAGCTCACGATGCGGGCCCGGCAGCTGCTCGGTCAGCAGCAGGGCGGTTGGGCGGCGGGGCCCCAGCAGTTCGGCGGGCCGCAGTACCCCGGCCGACCGCCCCAGGGTGGGCACGGCCAGGCTCCGTACGGGCAGCAGCAGCCGCCGTACGGGCAGCAGCAGCAGGCTCCGTACGGGCAGCAGCAGCCGCCGTACGGGCAGCAGCAGCAGCCGCCGTACGGGCAGCAGCAGCCGTCCGGACAGCAGCAGCCGTCCGGACAGCAGCAGCCGCCGTACGGGCAGCAGGGGCAACCGGGCGCCGTCCGGGCCGAGCGGCCGTCCGGACAGGAGGCCCGCCCCGGCCAGCCGGGCCCGCAGGCACCGGCGGACGAGCCGCCGCGCTACGGGGAACGGGTCAGCCCGACGCCGACGCCGACGCCCGCGCGGCCGGCATCCGACGACTCGGGCGACCACGAGGGCGCCGAGGACCGCCGTCACCAGGGCGGCCGGCGGGACGACCAGGCCGACTGAGCACGTGGACGGCGCGGGGCCAGCCGCACGCGGGTCAGTCGGTCACGCCTCGGGGGCCGTCAGCACCTTGGCGTAGCAGACCGACAACGGAGCGCCGACGTACGGGCCGAAGTTCGCGATGCGGGTGAAGCCCTCGCGCTCGTAGAAGTGGATCGCCCGACGCTGCTCCGTCCCGGTCTCGAGGACGAGCGCCGGAGCCCCCAGGGCCCGTGCGGCGACCTCGAGCTGGGCGAGGAGCGCCGCGGCGACCCCGGTACCGCGCGCCTCGGACCGCACGTACATGCGCTTGATCTCGACGACGCCGTCCTCGACCACCCGCAGTCCGCCGCAGCCGAGCGGCGCGCCGTGGGTGTCGCGGGCGACGAAGAACACCGCGATGGACTCGGCCGTGGGCTTCTCGCCGGGTTCGGTGTCGCGCCCGTACGTGCCGTCGATCTCGATGCGCTGGGCGGCGCGCAGGCGAACGGCGTCAGGGGCGTCGAAGTGCTCCGGGGCGATCGTGAACGGGCGCGTCTCGGGGGTGCTCACGGGCAGCAGGGTACCGGTCGGCCTCTGGGCTCAGCGGCTCGCGACCCAGGCCTCGACGTCCGAGGCGGTGCGGGGGATGCCGACGGACAGGTTCTCCGCGCCGTCCTCGGTGACCAGGATGTCGTCCTCGATGCGGACGCCGATGCCGCGGAACTCCTCGGGGACGGTCAGGTCGTCCTCCTGGAAGTACAGGCCCGGCTCGATCGTGAACACCATGCCGGCCTCGACCGTGCCGTCGAGGTAGAGCTCGCGACGGGCCTTCGCGCAGTCGTGCACGTCGAGCCCCAGGTGGTGGCTCGTGCCGTGCACCATGTAGCGGCGGTGGTACTGGGCCTCTGGGCGCAGGGACTCCTCGGCGCTCACCGGGAGGAAGCCCCACTCGGCGGTCCGCTCGGCGATGACGCGCATGGCGGTCGCGTGGACGTCGCGGAAGGTGATGCCCGGGCGCACGATGGCGAACGCGGCGTCCGCGGCTTCGAGCACCGCGTCGTAGACCAGGCGCTGCACCTCCGTGAAGCGTCCGGAGACCGGCAACGTCCGCGTGATGTCGGCTGTGTAGAGGCTCTCGACCTCGACCCCGGCGTCGATGAGGATGAGGTCGCCCGGCGCGACGGCGCCGTCGTTCCGGGTCCAGTGCAGGATGCAGGCGTGGGAGCCCGCCGCGGCGATGGTGTCGTACCCGACGGTGTTGCCGTCCGCCCGGGCGCGACGGTTGAACGTGCCCTCGACGATGCGCTCGCCGCGGGGGTGTGCCAGGACCGTGTCGAAGTCCGCGATGACGTCGTCGAACCCGTGCTTGGTCGCGGTGACGGCACGACGCAGCTCGTTCACCTCGTACGGGTCCTTGACGAGACGCATCTCGCTGAGGTCGCGGGCGAGCACGTCGTCCGTCGCGGGCGTGTCGCTCGTGGCGTCGATCCCGCCCACCGCGACCCCGAGCCGGCCGTCGAGCGCCTCGGTGAACGCGGGGTCGGCGTCACGGACGAGGAGCGCGTGGGTGTCGAGCCGGTCCGCCACGTCGGCGAATGCGCCGAGATCGCGCGTCGCGATGCCGAGGTCCGCCGCGACCGCCTCCAGTGACGGGCGCGGTCCGACCCAGAACTCGCCGATCTCGGGGTTCGCGTAGAACTCCTCGGAGTCCCGGCCCGCACTCGCTCGGAAGTACAGCGTCGCGTCGTGGCCGTCGGCCCTCGGCGTCAGGACGAGGACCGACCCGACGACCGCGTCCGTGCCCCAGCCCGTCAGGTGGGCGAACGCGGAGTGCGGTCGGAACGGGTAGTCGCAGTCGTTCGAGCGCACCTTCGCCTGGCCGGCGGGGACCACGAGGGTCCGGCCCGGGTGCAGCGCGGAGAGCCGTGCCCGGCGCTCCGCAGCGAACGATGCCTGCTCGCGTGCGTCGGGCAGTGCGCGGTCGTGTTCCGCCCAGTTGGACGCGATGTGGTCCTTGAAGGTCGAGGACCCGGGGGTCGTCGATCGGTTGCTCGTCGCGCGGGGAGTCGGCTCGGCCATGCTCACATCATCCCACCATGCGTCGTGCACCGACCCGGGCGCCGTGGGCGTCGATCGCGGGGGCACCGGGGAGTCCACGGCTAGCATGGCCGGGTGCCCGATCCCCTCATCGACCTGCACACGCACTCGAGCGTCTCGGACGGCACCGAGCGGCCTGCCGACCTAGTGCGTGCGGCATCGTCCGCGGGCCTCGACGCGTTGGCGCTGACGGACCACGACACCACGGCCGGGTGGGACGAGGCCATCGCGACGGCCCGGACGCTCCCGATGACGCTCCTGCCCGGGCTCGAACTCAGCACGCGGATCGGCTACCGGAGCGTGCACGTGCTCGGGTACCTCGTCGATCCCACCCACCCCGAACTCGTCGCCGAGACGCAGCGGATCCGCGAGGGCCGCGTCGATCGTGCGATGCGCATGGTCGAGCGGATCGCCCGCGACCACCCGGTGTCGTGGCAGGACGTCATCGCCCAGGCGAGCCCGGGTGCCACGATCGGCCGACCCCACATCGCGGACGCACTCGTGGCCGCCGGGCTCGAGGCCGACCGCAGCGCGGCGTTCCGCGGCATCCTGCACCCCGCCGCGGGCTACTACGAGCCCCACGAGGCGCCGTCGCCGCTGGCCGGCGTCGAGCTCATCCGTGCCGCGGGCGGGGTCCCCGTGATCGCGCACCCGGCGGCGTCGACCCGGGGGATCGTGCTCGACGAGCGAGCGCTCGAGGACCTCGTCGAGGCCGGACTCGGCGGGCTCGAGGTCGACCACCGCGAGAACCTGACGCACGGCAAGCGCGTCCTGCTCGACTGGGCGGACCGCTACGGGCTGTTCGTGACCGGCTCGAGTGACTACCACGGCACCGGCAAGCCGAACCGGCTCGGCGAGCACCGCACCGCCGAGCGCGCGTTCCGGACCATCGTCGCGTCCGCGACCGGTTCCGAACCGGTCGTCGGCGACGGATCCCGACTCACCGTCTGACGAGCGAAGCGCGTCCGGCCGGGAGGCTGGACGCGCGTCGACGGGACCCGTCACGGTGGTCGTCGCCGGACGACCACCGTGTGCGGACTACTCGGCAGCCGGACCGCTCGCAGCGGACGAACTCGCCGCGGACCCCGCGGACTGGCCGCCGGTGGCCGCCGCATCGGCGGCCGTCGACCCTGCCTGACCACTGCCACCACGACGGCGGCGACGCCGACGCCGCGGCGAGCTGCCCTCGGGACCGGTCGTGCCGGCGGTGGTCTCCGCCGCCTCCGGCTCCGCGCCGATCGCGTCGGAGCCCGCGGCGGGCGCACTCGTCGTGATCGGGCCTCCCGACCGGGTGCGCGAGCGGGACCCGGACCGGCCGCCCTCGGACCGGCCGCCCTCGGAGCGGCCGCCCTCGGACCGCTGCTTGGTCGGCGCGGCCGCGTGCGGGGACGAACCGGGCAGACGGCCCTTGGTGCCGGCCGGGATGTCGAGGTCGGTGTACAGGTGCGGACTGGACGAGTAGGTCTCGGTCGGCTCCGGCTGCCCGAAGTCGAGCGCCTTGTTGATGAGCGACCACTTGTGGAGGTCGTCCCAGTCGACGAACGTCACCGCGATGCCGGTCTTGCCCGCGCGGCCGGTCCGCCCGGCCCGGTGCAGGTAGGTGTCCGGGTCGTCCGGGATCGTGTGGTTGATGACGTGGGTCACGTCGTCGACGTCGATGCCGCGCGCTGCCACGTCGGTGGCGATGAGCACGTCCCGCTTGCCGGCCTTGAACGCGGCCATCGCGCGCTCCCGCTGCTCCTGGTTCAGGTCGCCGTGCACCGCCGCGGCGTTGAACCCGCGGTCCTGGAGCTCTTCCATCAGCCGGGCCGCGGCGCGCTTGGTCCGCGTGAAGACGACGGTCTTGCCGCGCCCGTCGGCCTGGAGGATCCGGGCGATCACCTCGTCCTTGTCGAGCGCGTGCGCCCGGTAGATGACGTGCTTGATGTTCGCCTGAGTCAGGCCCTCGTCCGGGTCGGAAGCGCGGATGTGGATCGGCTTCGACATGAACCGCCGGGCCAGCGCCACGATCGGGGCCGGCATGGTCGCCGAGAACAGCATGGTGTGGCGCACCGCCGGGACCGACTGGAAGATGCGCTCGATGTCCGACAGGAACCCGAGGTCGAGCATCTTGTCGGCCTCGTCGAGGACGATCTCCTGCACGTGGCCGAGGTCGAGCACCCGCTGCCGGTGGAGGTCGATGAGGCGACCCGGCGTGCCGACGACGATCTGCGCGCCGTCCTTGAGCTGTTCGATCTGGCCCTCGTACGCCTTGCCGCCGTAGATCGCGGCGAGCTTGACCGGACGGTTCGACGCGGCGAGCTCGAGGTCCTCGAACACCTGGACGGCGAGCTCGCGGGTCGGGACCACGACGAGCGCCTTGACGCCCGGCTCGGGGTCGTGCCCGAGCCGTTGGATGAGGGGGAGGCCGAAGCCGAGCGTCTTGCCCGTTCCGGTCTTGGCCTGGCCGATGATGTCCTGGCCGGTGAGTGCGAGCGGGATCGTCTGCTGCTGGATCGGGAAGGGCTCCGTGATGCCCTTGGCCGCGAGCGCGTCGACGATGTCCTGCTCGATGTCGAGATCTGAGAAAGTCAAAGAGTTCAACCCTGTTCGTTGTCGGGGAGTCCGCTCAGTCTACCGTTCTGCGCATTTCCGCAGTTCGGGACGCTGGCGGACTGGGGATGGGGCACGCGCGCGGCCCCTATGCTGGTCCGGTGGTGTCGTGGTGGAACCGGAGACGCGCGCGTCTCGCGGCGAGCTGGCTGGCGTCGCGGAACCCCCGCGCGGCCGCGTCCGTCGAGCGGCTCCAACTCGACGACGTCTCGCCCGAACTGACCGTCTACCTGGGCCAGGCCGCGTACCTGCAGCTGTCGTTGTACGAGGCCATGGGGCGTGCCGGTGCCTCGGCGCCGACCATGTCGGGGCGCCTCGTCACGGGCGTGCTCGCCACTACCGCGCTCGATCGGCACCGCGCCATCGTGGCCGAGATCGAACGGTCCGGACACGAGCCGGCGGAACTCATGGAGCCCCACCGCGAGGCCATCGACGCGTTCCTCAGACGGACGGCCGGTGCGGACTGGGCGGAGTCGATCCTCACCGGTTACGTGACGGCCGGGATCCTCAACGACCTGTTCGCGAACCTCGCCCGGTCGCTGCCGACGGACGTCCGAAACCGCTTGCGTGGGGTGTTCGACGCACGCGAGGAGCCCGCTGTCGTCGAGGAACTGACGGCGGACATCGCCCGCGACCCGCTCGTGGCCTCGCGCCTCGCCATGTGGGGGCGGCGCCTCGTCGGTGACACGCTGCTCGTGGCGCGGTCGGCGCTCGCCTCGCACGCCCGTGAGGACGAGGAGCGCCTCGAGCCGGTGTTCACCGAGCTCATCGCGGCCCACACCCGGCGGATGGACGCCCTCGGGCTGACCGCCTGAGCCGAACCGGGTGACCGGACCCGGTGCGGATCCCGGACCCGGTGCGGATCCCGGACCCGGTCCGGGTCTCCGCTCCGGACCGTGGTGCTCCCGGCCGCCCGGGCCTCCCGGCCGATGCGTCAGGAAGCGGTACCGACGGTGCGGAGGCGCTCGAAGAACGCGGCGTCCGCGCGCTCCCGCCGGCGCCCGACCGACCACGCCGTCACCAGCGCGACGACCCCGGCGACCACGAGCGTGACCACCCAGATCCAGGGTTCGCCGTACGACCACCCGACCCAGGTGAGGGCCTCCCACAGCACGGCCGCGACGGCCCCGCCCACGGCGGGGGCGAGGAACACGCCCCGCGTCACGTGCCACGGCACGACGATCTGCGCGAACAGGCCGGTCAGGATCCCGCCGAGCACGGCGAAGAGGAGTTCCATGTGGACCGAGGGGTCAGGCGACGAAACCGATGCGGCGCGACTCCTCGGAGCCGACCTCGACGTACGCGAGGGACGCGACCGGGACGATGAACCGTCGGCCCTTGTCGTCCTGGAGCGACAGGTGCGTGGCGCCCGAGGAGAGCGCGGCCGACACGGCCTGCTCGATGTCGGCGGCCGTCTGCTTGGTCTCGAAGGCGATCTCACGCGGGCTGTTGGTGATGCCGATCTTGATGTCCACGAGCACAGCGTATCCGAGGGCCCAGGGGCGGGCTCCGGCGTTCACCCACAGCGCACATGCGCGCCGTCCCGGTGGTGTCGGCGGCCCTCGGTAGCGTGACGGCGTGCCGACCGCGACCTCGACGACCAGTGCGCCCCGCCGTGCCGTCCTGCGCGACGCCGGGCTGACCGGTCGCGGGCGGGCGGGTGCCGCGGTGGTCGTCGCCCCGGTCCTCCTGGACCCCGCGCAGCGGTCCGTGCTCGCGCTGCCGCACGACACGTGCGCCGCCGTGATCGGTGCGCCGGGCACGGGCAAGACCACGGTGCTCGCGCAGCTCGTCGCCCACCTGCTGTCCGAGCCCGGGGGCGTCAGCGCCGACGGGTACACGAGCGTCCTGACCCTGACGTCGTCGCGTCCGGCCGCCACCGCCCTGCGGGACCGCCTGGCGGCGGCCGCGGACCGCGTGGTGCCCGGCGCGCTCGCCCGGACCGTGAACTCGCTCGCCTTCCAGGTCGTCACGCACGCCGCAGCGCTCGTCGGGCAGGAGGCCCCGACGTTGCTGACCGGTGGGGAACAGGACGCGGTCCTCGCCGACCTCATCGCCGGGCACGCCGTCGACGGCACCGGCCCGGCCTGGCCCGATCCGATCACCCCTGCCGTCCGCGAACGTGCCGGCTTCCGGACCGCGCTGCGCGACGTCATGATGCGCACGGTTGCCGCCGGCATCGAGCCCGACGACATGCGCGAACTCGCAGGCGACCACGGGCGCCCGGAGTGGGCGGCCGTCGGGGACCTCGTCGACGAGTACCGCGCGGCGGTCACGGCGTACCGCGAGACCGCGCTCGACGCGGCGGAACTCGTGGCGTTCGCCACCGCGGCCGTGGCGCGGGGCGAGGTGCCGCCCGCGGTCGCCGCGCTCCGCCACGTCCTCGTCGACGACGCCCAGGAACTCGTGGAGGGCGAGGTCGCGTTCCTCGGTGCGCTCGCCCGAGGGGGCGTGCGGATCGTCGCCTTCGGCGATCCGGACATCGCCTCGAGCGCGTTCCGCGGCGCCGAGCCCGACGTGCTCGGCCGCCTGGCGGTCCGGCTCGGCGTGCCGGCCGTGCACGAGGTCGTGCTCGACACCGTCCACCGACACCCGCCCGCGATCCGGGCGCTCGTGAGCGCCGTCACCGCCCGGATCGGTGCTGCGGCCGCGGGGCGGCAGCGGGTGGCGGCCGCCGCGGGTGCGGACGACCGGGCCGACGCCGTGGTGCACCTGGAGGCTCCGAGCCGCGCCGGCCTCGTGGCCGCCGTCGCCCGTCGGTTGCGGGAACACCACCTGTTCGACGGCGTGCCGTGGGAGCGCATGGTCGTCGTCACGCGGAGCGGGGCAGCCGTGCCGGACCTCGTCCGCGCCCTGGCCGTTGCCGAGGTCCCCGCCACCGCCGCGAGTGCTCCGGCGCGCCCGCGGGACGACGTCGCCGCTCGGGCGCTCATCGACGCGGCGGCGGTCGCCCTCGGGGTCCGCGCGCTCGACCCCGCCCTCGCCACCGCGTTCGTGTCCGGGCCGCTGGGCGGCCTCGACGCCCTCGCGGTACGGCGGCTGCGGCTCGCCCTGCGCCGCGAGGAGCTCGCCGCCGGGGGCACGCGTCCCGCGGACGACCTGCTGGTCGAGGCGCTCTCCGGCCCGGACCGCTTCACGACGATCGACGCGGGCTTCGCGCGCCGAGCCGGACGCCTCGCGGCGAGCCTCGAGCGGGCGCGCCGCGATGCCGCCGGGGGCGCCAGCATCGAGGAACTGCTCTGGGGGCTGTGGGAGCGCAGCGGACTCGCCCGCACGTGGGGCGGGCAGTCGGCCGCCGGCGGTGTCGGCGCGGCCGAGGCGGACCGGCATCTCGACGCGGTGGTCGGTCTGTTCACGGCGGCGAAGCGGTTCGTCGAACGCACACCGGACGCCCCGGCGCGTGTGTTCGTGGACGACCTGCTCGGCGCCGACCTGCCCGAGGACACGATCGGACCCGACCGGACCGCCGGCCGGGTCCGCGTGGTGACGCCGCTCGCGACCATCGGGGTGGAGTGCGACGTCGTGGTGGTGCTCGGACTCCAGGACGGCGTGTGGCCGAACACCCGCGTCCGTGGCAGCCTGCTCGACCCCGACGGCCTCGTCCGGGCCGCCGCCGGGATCGAGCGCACACCGACCGACGAGCGCGCCGCCGTGGTCGCCGACGAGCTGCGGCTGTTCGCCAGGGCGGTGTCCCGCGCGACGACCCAGGTGGTGCTCGGCAGCATCGCCAACGACGACGAGGCTCCGAGCCCCTTCCTCCGGCTCGTCCCGGTGCCACCGGACCGCACGCCGAACCCCCACCCGCTCTCGCTCCGGGGCATGGCCGGGTCCCTGCGCCGACGGGTCGTGACCACCGGCGATCCGGAAGCGGCATCGGCCCTGGCACGCCTGGCGGCGGAGGGCGTCCCCGGGGCCGATCCGGACGAGTGGTACGGCATCGCCGAGCCGAGCACCGACCGACCCCTCGTCGACCTGACGGCGGAACCGGTGGTGCCGGAGGACGGCGGGGCGGCCGTGCCCCCGACCGTCGCTGTGTCGCCGTCGCGCATCGGGACCTTCGAGGAGTGCCCGCTGCACTGGTTCGCCCAGTCCTTCGGCGGTGGCGCACCGAGCCCGGCCATGGGCATCGGGACGATCGTCCACGACGCCATGGAGCACGCGACCGACGTCGACGTCGAGTCGCTCTGGCGCCGCGTCGAGGACCGGTGGTCCGAGCTCGTGTTCGAGTCCGACTGGATCGCCGAGCGGGAACGCGCTCGGACGCGGCGGATGATCGAGGGTCTCAGCGACTACCTCCGCACGGCTGCCGCCGCCGGCCGTCGGGTCCTCGGTGCCGAGGCGTCGTTCGTGCTGGTGACCGGCCCCGCTCGCCTCCGCGGCAGCATCGACCGGATCGAGGAAGCGCCGGACGGCACCGTCAGCGTCGTCGACCTGAAGACGGGGACGACGATGCCGGGCAAGTCCGCCATGCCGGAGCACGCACAGCTGGGTGCGTACCAGCTCGCGCTCGCCGACGGGGCGGTGGAGGGCCTCCCGGCCGACGTCCCCGTGTCGGACGCACGGCTCGTGTTCGTCGCGAGCGGGCAGGGTGGGCACGCGTTCACGGAACGGATCCAGCCCGCGTTCGACGACGATGCCCGCGCGTCCTACCGGGAGCGCCTGCACACGGTCGCCGAAGGCATGGCGGGGCGGGTGTTCGTCGCCCACGTCGACGACCACTGCGAGCGCGCCCGGACCGGTGTCGAGTGCCGGATCCACGTCGTCGGGGAGGTCACCTGGTGAACGGCGTCCCCACCGCGGAGCAGGACCGGCACGCCGAGGTCGCGCCGACGGCATCGGCGGAGGCGGCGGTCCCGTCGGCTGCGATGCACGCGGCAGCCCGCCCTGCGGCCCGGTACTCGGCGGACGCGATCGCCGACGCCCTCGGGCGGCCTCGCCCCACCGACCAGCAGCGCGCCGTGATCGAGTCGCCGCTCGCGCCGGCGCTCGTCGTGGCGGGCGCGGGGAGCGGGAAGACCGAGACCATGGCCTCCCGGGTCGTGTGGCTGCTCGCGAACGGCGCGGTGCGCCCGGACGAGGTGCTCGGCCTGACCTTCACCCGCAAGGCCGCCGGTGAGCTCGGCGTGCGGATCAACGACCGGATCGCCGCGCTCGAGGGCGCCGGGCTGATCGAGCCCGCCGACGCCTTCGAGGCCCCGACGGTCTCCACCTACAACGCCTTCGCGAACGCGGTGTTCCGCGAGAACGCCCTGCTCGTCGGGCGTGACGGCGAGTCGCAGGTCCTCACGGAGCCGTCGGCCTGGCAGCTCGCGCGACGCGTCGTGGTCGCCGCGCAGGACGACCGCCTGGCGGGTCTGGGCCGGAACGTCGACACCGTCACCGCGGCGCTCGTCGCCCTCAACGGCGCGATGAGCGAGCATCTGGTCGACCCGGACCGGCTCCGTCGCTTCGCGGAGCAGTTCACCGCGCTGCTCGAGCTCCCCGCCACCCGGGGCAAGCCGTCGGCCGCGCTGGTCGGGACGGTGCCGGCCGTCGGCGGACTCGCGCCGCTGGTGGACCTGGTGGAGACGTTCCGACGCCAGAAGACCGAGCGGGGCTTCGTCGAGTTCTCCGACCAGATCGCCCTCGCCCTCGCCGCGGCCGAGGCGGCACCGCGCGTCGCGGACGACCTGCGCGCCCGCTACCGGGTCGTGCTCCTGGACGAGTACCAGGACACGTCGGTCGTCCAGACGCGGTTCCTCGCGCGGCTGTTCCGCGGGCACCCCGTCATGGCCGTGGGTGACCCGCACCAGTCCATCTACGGGTTCCGCGGGGCGAGCGCGGCCAACCTGGCACGGTTTCCCCGGGACTTCGGCGCGGACGACCCATCGCCCAGGACGTACGCGCTCTCGACGAGCTGGCGGAACCCCGTGTCGGTGCTCGTCGGGGCGAACGCCCTCGTGGCGCCGCTCACCGAGGCCGCGCGCGTCCGCGTCGAGGAACTCCGCCCCCGACCGGGTGCGGAGGTCGGCACGGTCGAGGCACGGTTCCCCGAGACCCTGCCGGAGGAAGCCGCTGCGGTCGCTGACTGGTTCGCCGCCCGCCGGGCGGCGCGACCCGGCACGTCGATGGCACTGCTGCTCCGGGCCCGGAAGGACCTCGCGGCCTTCACCGCGGCGTTGGGTCACCGCGAGGTGCCCTACCGCGTGCTCGGCACCGGCGGCCTGCTCCAGCGGCCGGAGATCGTCGACCTCGTGGCCTGCCTGCGGGTGCTGCACGACCCGTCCGCCGGCAACGAGCTCATCCGCCTGCTCACGGGCGCACGCTGGCGCATCGGTCCCGCCGACGTCGTCGCCCTGCAGCGCGTCGGCCGGTGGCTGTTCGAGCGCGACCACACGCACGCGCGTCTCGACCCCGCGGTCGCGGACGCGTTCCGGGGCTCGGTCGCGGCGGGCGAGCACGGGTCGCTCGTCGACGCCCTCGACTTCGTCGCGACCGCACCCGACGAGCACGGGGCGACCGCCGACATCAGCGCCGAGGGGCGACTCCGGATGCGGGCGCTCGGTGCCGCCCTCTCGGCTCTCCGCGCCCGCGCCGGCGGTGACCTGGTCGACTTCGTCACGCTCGTGGTGCAGGAGATGCGGCTCGACGTCGAGGTCGCGGCGCACGAGCAGGGCGCGTCCGACCACCTCGACGCCTTCCTCGACGAACTCGCCGGGTTCGTGGCGACGGACGACCGAGCTGATCTCGGCTCGTTCATCGGCTGGCTCGACGCGGCCGCGCGCCGCGACGACATGGGGCCGCGGAGCGAGGAGCCGGAACCCGGCACCGTCCAGATCCTGACCATCCACGGCGCGAAGGGGCTCGAGTGGGACGCCGTCGCGGTCCCGCGGATGGTGGAGGGCGCGCTGCCGGCCCGTCCGCAGGAGGGCTCGACCGGCTGGCTCGGCTTCGGGCGGCTGCCGTACGAGTTCCGCGGCGACGCCGACGAGCTCCCGCATCTCGCCTGGCGGGGTGCCGAGACCCAGAAGGCGGTCGCGGACGCGATCGCGACCTTCAAGGAGGCCGTCGGGCGCAGCAACCTCGACGAGGAGCGCCGGCTCACCTACGTGGCGCTGACCCGCGCACGGCAGGCGCTGCTCGTGACCGGCTCGTACTGGGGGACCGGCGTGCGCCCGACGGAGCCGAGTCGTTACCTCGCCGACCTCGTCGCCGCCGGTGTCGTGGATCCGGACGCGATCCCGGCGGGGACCGAGTTCGACGAGAACCCGCTCGCCGACTCCGGCGCGACCATGCCGTGGCCCCACCTGCCGTTCGGCGAACGGGGCGCGCGTGTCCTGGCGGCCGCCGACCGGGTGCGGGCAGCGCACCCGGGTGCCGCCGGACGGTACGCGGCCGACCTCGACCTCCTGCTCGCCGAGCGACGCGCCGCTCACCGCGACCGTCACGTCGTGACCGTGCCCCACCGGATCCCGGCCTCGGGGTTCAAGGACTACCTGACCGAACCCGCCGCGGTCGCGGAGCGGCTCCGTCGCCCGATGCCGGAGCGGCCCTACCGGGCGACCCGCCTCGGGACCCTGTTCCACCAGTGGGTCGAGCGCCGGGCCCGGCCGTCGGGGTCGCTCGAGACCCTCGACGCCTGGGACGGCGAGCTCGACGCCGACGTCGACGAGCACGGCGGCACGGCCGCTGCCCCGTCCGACGACGACGCCCGGCGGCTCGCCGAGTTCCAGGCCACGTTCGCACGGTCCCGCTGGGCCGACCGCACCCCGGTCGAGGTGGAGCGCGAGATCCACATCCCGTTCCTGGGGCACAGCGTCGTGTGCAAGCTCGACGCCGTGTACGAGATCGACGGGCGGATCGAGATCGTCGACTGGAAGACGGGGCGCGCGCCGTCCGGGGCCGAGGACCTGGAGCGGCGGCAGCTCCAACTCGCGCTCTACCGCGTGGCGTACGCGGAGTTCACCGGACGGCCGGTCGAGGACGTCGACGCGGTCTTCTACTTCGTCGCGGACGACCTCGAGGTGCGTCCAGCGGAACTGCTCGACCGAGCCGGTCTGGAGCGCGCGTGGGTGCGTGCGATCGGCTGATCGTCAGGCGTGCCGACGCTCCGTCGACGACAGCAGCTGCTCCACCTCGGTGATCTCCATCGTGTCCGGCGACGCGGCCTGGAGCGGCTGGGCGAGGGGCGAGTGCACCACGTCGACGAGGCGGTGCATCATCGCGACCGCGTCGTCCACGACCTCGGTGCTCTTCACCTGGACGCCGTGCAGGAGCCACTGGGCGGTCTCGAGCTCGTGGTAGAGCCGCGCCCGTTGCGGCACCTGCCGGTCCCGGGCGCCGCCGCCGGCCGTGTAGGCGTGCATGACCGTCTCGAAGGCGGACGCGTTCCGTGCGCTGAGGACCCAGGCGAGATCTCGTGCCGGGTCGCCCAGCCGGAGCTCGCCCCAGCCGAGGACGCCGCTGACGTGGTCGCCCACGACGAGCACCCGATCCGCGGCGAGACCGCCGTGCACCACCGTCGGGGTGAACTGCCACAGCTGTTGGTCGCGCGCGGCGCCCTCCCACCGTTCCGTGAGCGCCGCCGGCACGAGCCCGGTGGCGACGGCCCGGTCCATCACCGACACCGCCGAGCGGAGGATCTCGAACGGTGTCAGCGACGGCAGTCCCGCGTCCGTCACGAAGCTCGTGGGGAGCGCGTGGACCGCGGCGATCGCGCCGCCCAGCGCGGTCGCGAGATCGGGCTGCTCGACGAGCGCGCCGAGGTCGACGTGCGTGCCGTCCACGTAGGTGGTCACGATCGCACGGGTCTGGCCGATGGGCGCCTGTCCGCGGTACTCCGGCACCGCGAACGGGAGGCGCGTCCGGATCCCGGTGCTCAGCGCACGGATGGCGACGAGGTCGGCCGACTGGCGCCCCTCGGCTCGCTGGCTGCGTGGACGTCGGATGACGAGCTGCTCGCCCTCGGCGTCACGGAGGACCGCCGAGTCGTAGTCCCCGGCCTGCGCGGAACCGAGCGTCCGGGTGCCGGTGACCACGAGCCCCGGAACGGCCGTGGTGGCCAACGCCGCTAGAGTGAAGTGGGAACCCGCCATGTCCTCAAGGGTAGGTCGGTGCCCTGGTGTCGAACCGACGCCACGCTGTCTCCCGGACGATCATCGCCGCGTACTCGACGCGGCGGTCCCGCCTGGCGTCCCACCGTCTCGGCGTCCGCCCGGGCGCATCGCAGAGAGGACCGCATCGTGTCGCAGGAGTTCGTCGATCGTCTGCCGCTCGCCCGGAACGAGCTCGACCGCGACGGCGAGTACCGGGAGACACCGGACCTCGAGCGGCTGCTCCGAGCCGACCGCGAGACGCGGTTCCTGCCCGTCCGCCGCGCCGCGTTGCTGCGGGAGCCGGACGGTGTCCTGCGGTTCGTCGACGCGGCCGCGATCCCCGAGGGCACCACGCTGCTGTACCTGGGGCGCGCGCTCGCGGACGCCCCGGACGCACCGCGCGGTACGCGGTTCGTCGCGGCCTTCGTCGACGACGCCACTGCCACCGCCATCGAGCCGGACGACATGGCGTGGGAGAACCTCCGGATGTTCGGCACGGAGCTCTCGGCCCGTGACTCCGGCATCGCGGTCGAGGCCGTGGCCATGGCGAACTGGCACGCGGTGCACGGGTTCTCGCCGAGGACCGGCAGCGCCACGACGACCGAGCGTGGGGGGTGGGTGCGGCGCGACCCGGAGGGCCACGAGCACTTCCCCCGGACGGACCCGGCGATCATCGTGGGGGTCACCGACGGCGAGGACCGCCTGCTGCTCGGCTCGAACGCCGCCTGGGAGCCCGGCCGGTACTCGCTCCTCGCGGGCTTCGTCGAACCGGGCGAGAGCCTCGAGGACGCCGTGCGCCGCGAGGTCTTCGAGGAGTCGGGCGTCCACGTGGAGGACCCGGTCTACCTCGGATCCCAGCCGTGGCCGTTCCCCGCGTCGCTCATGCTCGGGTTCCGCGCTCGCGCCGTGGGCGGGGACGCCTCGACGATCCGGCCCGATGGTGTCGAGATCATGGACGTCCGCTGGTTCTCGCGTGCGGACCTCGCGGCGGTCGCCGGACGCTCGGTCCACCTGCCCGGTCGGACCTCGATCGCTCGCGCCATCATCGAGGACTGGTACGGAGCCGAACTCGACGTCCCCTGACGTCGATCGGCCCGGCGTCCCGGCGTCCTGGTGTCCCGCTGACGAGCCGGACCGAACCGCACGAGAGGGGAGATCGCCCATGGACCCCGAACGCCTGCTCGAGGCGCTCGACCCGGAGCAACGGACCGTCGCACGGCGCCTGCTCGGACCGGTGGCCGTCCTGGCGGGTGCCGGGACCGGCAAGACCCGTGCGATCACACACCGCATCGCGTACGGCGTGGCGACGGGGACGTACGCGCCGAGCCACGTGCTCGCGCTGACCTTCACGACCCGCGCGGCCGGCGAGCTCCGCGCGCGCCTCCGAGCACTCGGCGCCGGTCAGGTCGCGGCCCGCACCTTCCACGCGGCCGCCATGTCCCAGCTGAGCTACTTCTGGCCCGACACCATCGGGGGTCCGGCGCCGCGCATCGTCGAGTCGAAGGGCCGCCTCATCGCGCACGCGGCCGACACGATCGGCATGGGTGTGGACACCGCTGCCCTCCGCGACCTGGCCGCCGAGGTCGAGTGGCGGAAGGTGCAACGCCTGACGCTCGAGGAGTACGAGGCCGCCGCGGCCGATCGCGCGATCCCGACCGGGACGACGCCCCGCCGGGTCGTCGACCTCATGCGCGCGTACGAGGACCTCAAGGACGATCGTCGGCAGCTCGACTTCGAGGACGTCCTGCTCGCGACGCTCGGCATGGTCGAGTCGGAACCGCGGGTCGCGTCGTACGTCCGGCAGCAGTACCGCTTCTTCGTCGTCGACGAGTACCAGGACGTCTCCCCGGTGCAGCACGACCTGCTCCGAGCGTGGCTCGGTGACCGCGACGACGTGTGCGTCGTCGGGGACGCCTCGCAGACGATCTACTCGTTCGCGGGTGCGTCGAGCCGGTACCTCCTCGGTTTCGGCACCGACTTCCCCCGCGCCTCGGTCGTCCGCCTCGAGCGGAACTACCGGTCGACGACCGAGGTCGTCCACGTCGCGAACACGCTCATGCGCGGGCAGCCGGGGGCGCTCGACCTGGAGGCCCGCACGGACGAGCCGGGGCACCCACCGGAGGTCGTCCCGGTCGCCGACGACGCGGCCGAGGCGCGCGAGGTCGCCCGCCGCGTCGCCGATCGCATCGCCGGCGGGGCGCGGCCGTCGGAGTGCGCCGTGCTGTTCCGCATCGGAGCGCAGTCCGCGGCGCTCGAGGCGGCACTCGGACGCGCGGGTGTCCCGACGCGCGTGCAGGGCGGCCCACGGTTCTTCGACCGGCCCGAGGTGCGCCAGGCCGTGCTGCTCCTCCGGGGTGCGGCGATGAGCATCACGGACGAGCCGGTGACGAAGACCGTGTCCGACGTCCTGCGGTCCCTCGGCTGGGCCGCGTCGCCGCCCGATGCCGCCGGTGCGGGTGCGGTGCGCGACCGGTGGGAGGCGCTCCAGGCGATCATGGGCCTCGCTGAGCAGGCCGCGCCTGGCACCACTCTCCAGCGCTTCGCGGCGGACCTCGTCGACCGCGAGGCGACCCATCACGAGCCCGAGGTCGAGGCCGTCACGCTCTCCACCCTCCACTCGGCGAAGGGGCTCGAGTGGCCGCACGTGACGATCGTCGGGGCGTCGGAGGGCCTCTTGCCGATCTCGTACGCGACGACGGACGCCGAGGTCGACGAGGAGCGCCGCCTGTTCTACGTCGGGGTCACGCGGGCGCGGGCATCGTTGACGGTCACGTGGGCGCGGCGGGGATCGGGGCGCGGAGGAGACCGTCAGCCGAGTCGTTTCCTGGCAGCGCTCGGCACGCGCACCGTGGATGCGGCAGCAGCGTCCGGCTCGTGACCGCGAGCGTCTCGCGGTCGACGAACACCTGCACGCCAGCCGCGTGACCGGTGGTGGCGGCGTCCCGGTCAGCGGACGCGTCGCCGTCGCCGTCGCCGACGCCCTCGCCGTCGCCGTCGGTGACCGAGGTCGTGATCGGTCCGGCGCCCGTCCCGGTGCCCAGCCGGTCGAGCGCCAGGCGGCACGCGATCGCGGCCACCGCTGCCGCGCGGTGGGGTGACAGCGGCGCGGCGCGTCGCCCCCACAGTTGTGTCGCGAGCGTGGGCCAGTGATCGTCCTCGTCCACCCGCGCGAGCTCGACGCAGTGCAGGCACGGACCGCGGTCCGGCTCGACGACGGGGCCGACCCGGACGCGCCCGTCGCCGACGACGACGGTGAGCTGCGGGAGGTCGCGGAGCAGCCACGCCGACCGCAGGGCGGGATCGAGGACGTGGTCCGCGACCGCCAGAGCCAGGTCGGCCTCCGGGGTCGCCGGTCCAGGCGGTTCCCCCGCTGCAGGATCGGCCTGGGCCACCGTCACGCCCTCGCCGCGCAGGTGCCCCTGCAGCAGGTCGACGACCGGCCCGGATCCGTGGAGTTCGACGCACCGTCGGCGTGCGACCGGCCGGTCGACCAGCACGGGCGCGACCGCCGCGAGCACGCCGGCCGCCGCGGCCGGGCTGCACCGGGCCTGGGCGGCGAGAGCGGGGAGGGCCTCACGGCTCGTCTCACGCCGGAGGGACGTCAGGAAGCGCTCCTCCGCCACGGAGGCGACGGGGACCACAGCCCGTGGCGGATCCACCCCGATCTGCACCGTGTGCAGGTCGCGCCAGACGAACTCGAGCGACGGATCGATGCGGATGCCCATGTCCGGCAGTCTCGCCGGTCCGGGGCGGACGGTTCCCGGACCTCCCGGCAGTTGTGGAGAACCGGGACCTGTGGACGAGTGCTAGTCGTCGTCGCGCGCCGTGCCGTCCGGCGACTCGTGCGGACGGTCGTCCGTCGTGTCGTTGAGCAGGTCCTCGAGCGCGCGGTCGATGTCGTCGGAGGCCGTGCCCGGGTCCCGCAGCCGCGCGACGAGCGCGTCGGGGTCGTCGATGTCCGCGGACGTCGGGACGAGGTCCGGGTGCGACCAGAGCGCGTCGCGCTGCTCCGGGCCCAGCTCGTCGACGACCCGCTGCCACATGGCCGCGGCCTCGCGCAGCCGCCGCGGCCGGAGTTCGAGACCGACCAGCGTGGCGAACGCGGACTCCGCGGGACCGCCCGCGGCACGACGTCGACGCACCATCTCGGCGATGGCGGCCGACCGGGGCAGGCGCGTGGTCGCCGCCGCGGTGACGACGTCGACCCAGCCCTCGATCAGCGCGAGCATGGTCTCGAGTCGCGCGAGCGCCTGGTCCTGCTCGGGCGTCCGCGGGGGGATGAGGGCGCCGCTCGACAGGGCGTCGCGCAGCTCCTCGGCGTTCGAGGGGTCGAAGCCGCTCGCGAGCTCCTCGATCGCGGAGGTGTCGACGTGGATGCCACGTGCGAACTCGGTGATCGAGGAGATGAGGTGGAGGCGCAGCCACCGCGCCGAGCGGAACAGGCGCGCGTGCGCGAGCTCGCGGACCGCCAGGTAGATCCGGACCTCGTCGACGGGGACGTCGAGGCCCTCGGCGAAGGCGGCGACGTTCTGCGGCACCAGGGCGGCCTGCTGGTCGTCGAGGAGCGGGACCCCGACGTCGCCGCCGGACACGACCTCGGTCGCGAGCTGCCCGACGACCTGTCCGAGCTGCACCGCGAACAGGGCGCCGCCGACGCTCCGCATGATGCGACCGGCACCGCTGAGCATGCTCCGGAGCTCCTCGGGCGCCTGCTGGTCGATGACCTCGGTGAGGGCGTCGGCGATGCTCGTCGCGACGGGCTCGGCGATCTGGCTCCAGACCGGCATCGTCGCGGACGCCCACTGCTCGCGCGTCATGAGGCGCGGCGCCGCGGTGAGCTCGGCGACCGAGGTGACGTCGTCCAGCCACAGTGCGGCGACCTGGAACGCCTGCGTCAACGCGGCGCTCGTCGCCGGGTCGACGCCCTGGCCGCCCTCGCGAGCGATCGCGACCGCGCGCTCCGTGGCAGCCGAGAAGTCGATGCCGTCGCCGCCGCCCCGGACGGCGTCCTGCAACTGCCCCATCAGCCGGGCGACGAAGGCCGGGTCGTTCGGGAGCCCCGCGGCGCCCGCGAGCTGGGACGGATCGATGTCGGCACCGCCGGAGAGGAGGCGGCGCAGCATCTCCTGGAACTCGTCGTCCGGTTGCCGCTGCGGATCATCAGCCATGCGCACTACGCTAACCGCTGCCCTGCACCCGGACCTGGGACGTGCCCCTCGGACGCCCGTTCGCGCTGCGCCGTGGGCGAACACGCGCTCCCGTGACCGGGACGCGCGGAGCACCGGCCCGTCGGAAGGACCTCGTTGACCCTCTTCGCCCCGGCTCCTGCCCGCCCGCGTTCCCGCGCTCGCACCGTCGGCTGGGTGCTCGTCGTCGCCGCGGTCGTCCTCGCCCTCCTCGCCACCGTGCTGCCGAGCCCGTACGTCATCGAACTGCCGGGCCCGGTGTTCAACACCATCGGCACGCAACAGCAGGGCACCGCGGCGAAGCCGAAGCGGGTGCAGCTCATCCGGGTGTCGGGACACCCGACCTACCCCACGGCGGGCGCGCTCGACATGCTCACCGTGAGCGTCGAGGGCACCCAGACCGAACGCCCGTCGTGGCTCAGCGTCATCCGTGCGCTGTTCACGAAGTCCGAGGCCGTCGTCCCCGCCGAGGCGATCTACCCGACCGGCGAGACGACCGAGCAGGTGAACCAGCAGGACGCCGCCGACATGGCGGACTCCCAGCAGGCGGCGGTCGCGGCGGCCCTCGTCCACCAGGGGTTCACGGTCGGCTCCACGCTCACCGTCTCGGCGGTCGAACCCCGGTCGGCGGCCGACGGCGTCCTGCGCGAGGGCGACGTCATCGAGTCGATCAACGGGAGGTCGTTGACGCACGACAGCGACGCCAGCACCCTCCGCGCGCGCGTGACCGCGAACGGCGCCGGGACGGCCGCCACCCTCGTGGTCCGTCGCGACGGCGCCACCCGGACCGTCTCGATCACACCGAAGGCCTCCGACGGTGCGGTGCTCCTGGGCATCGGCGTCAGCCAGCACTACGACTTCCCGTTCTCGGTGAAGATCCGCCTGCAGGACGTCGGTGGCCCGAGCGCCGGCATGATGTTCGCGCTCGGGACCATCGACAAGCTGACGCCCGGGCACCTCAACGGCGGAGCCCACGTGGCCGGGACGGGCACGATCGACGTCGACGGCGACGTCGGTGCCATCGGCGGGATCCGGCAGAAGCTCTACGGTGCGCGCTCGGCGGGCGCGACGGTGTTCCTGGCCCCGGAGAGCAACTGCGACGAGGTCGCCGGACACGTCCCCGACGGGCTCGACGTCTACGCGGTGTCGACGCTCCGGCAGGCCGTGCACGACCTGTCCGTCGTCCGGAGCGGCGCGAGCACCGCCCACCTGGCGCGCTGCGGATCCTGACCGGGGTCTGCCGCCGTCCATGGCACGCCGGGGCGGCTCCGGGCGGTTCCACCGACGCTCCACAGCCTGCGCTCCGCCCAGCGTGATCGTCAGCCCGAACCCATAGGATCAGGGTCCCGACGGCTGCGACGCCGTCGTGTCGACACGTCTGGAGCTCACCTGGTGACGAACACATCGTCCGCTGTCCGGCGGCGCTCGCCGCGGATCCCGATCGTCGTCACGATCATCGTGCTGGCGGCGCTGGTGATCGCGTTCTTCGTCTTCGCGAGCCTGTACACCGACTACCTCTGGTTCGCGCAGCTCGGGTTCCAACGCGTCCTCACCACCCGGTGGCTCGCCGGCACCGCGATGTTCTTCGCCGGTTTCCTCGGCATGGCGGTGCCGGTGTACGTCAGCATCGCCGTCGCCTACCGGTTCCGGCCGGTCTACGCCAAGCTCAACGCCCAACTCGACCGCTACCAGCAGGTCATCGAACCGCTCCGCCGCGCCGTCATGTTCGGCGTGCCGTCGGTCCTCGGACTGTTCGCCGGCCTCGCGACCGCGCCGCGCTGGAGCCTCGTGCTCGCCTACTTCAACCGCACGCCGTTCGGCCGCGTCGACCCGCAGTTCCACCTCGACATCGCGTTCTACGTGTTCGACCTGCCGTTCTGGCGTGCGCTCGTCGCCTTCGCCTCCGCTGTCGTGCTCATCGCCGGACTCGCCGCCGTCGCCGCCAGCTACCTGTACGGCGCGCTCCGCTTCGGCAGCCGGGAGGTCCGGATCTCGCGGACCGCTCGGGTCCAGTTGGCCGTCACCGCGGCCCTGTACGTGGCCCTGCAGGCCGTCAGCCTCTGGCTCGACCAGTACGCGACCCTCTCGAAGGACAACTCGCTCATCACGGGTGCGCAGTACACCGAGGTCAACGCGACCATCCCCGGGCGCGAGATCCTCGCGGGCATCGCCGCCGTCGTCGCGCTCCTGTTCGTCGTGACAGCGGTCATCGGCCGGTGGCGGATCTCGGTCGTGGGCACCGCGCTGCTGCTCGTGTCGGCCATCGTCGTCGGCGGGATCTACCCCTGGGTCGTCCAGCGCCTGCAGGTGGCACCGAGCGAGCGCAGCTACGAGTCGGCGTTCATCCAGCGCAACATCGACGCGACCCGGTCCGCGTACGACGTCGCGGGAGTGAAGGAGCGTTCGTACGACGCCAGGACCGACACGCAGACCGGAGCGCTCGCGTCGGACGCGCAGACCACGGCGAACATCCGCATCATCGACCCGTCGATCGTGTCGGAGTCGTTCAGCCAGCTGCAGCAGTACCGCCAGTACTACAAGTTCCCCTCCACCCTCGACGTCGACCGCTACGACATCGACGGCACCTCCGAGGACACCGTGATCGCCGTGCGCGACATCGATGTGGACGGGCTCGGCTCCTCGGCGACGCAGTACAACCGCACGTTCGTGTACACACACGGGTACGGGGTCGTCGCCGCGTACGGCAACCAGCGCACGAGCGACGGCAAGCCCGTGTTCCTCGAGTCCGGCATCCCCTCGACGGGCGACCTCGGGGACTACCAGCCGCGCGTGTACTTCGGCGAGAGTTCGCCCGCGTACTCGATCGTCGGGGCGCCCAAGGGGACGAAGAAGATCGAGCTCGACTACCCCTCGGGCGCCGAGGACGCTGCGGCGAGCAACGCGACGACCACGTACCAGGCGAACGGCGGACCGAGCATCGGCAACGTGTTCAACCGGCTCGTCTACGCGGCCAAGTTCGGGTCGGAGCAGATCCTGCTGTCGAACGCGGTGAACGCGGATTCGCAGATCCTGTACGACCGCGATCCGCTCCAGCGGGTGCAGAAGGTCGCGCCGTACCTGACGCTCGACAAGGACGTCTACCCGGCGATCGTCAACCACCGGATCGTCTGGATCGTCGACGGCTACACGACGACCGACGCGTACCCGTACTCCCAGAGCGCGAGCCTGTCGGACAGCATCAACGGCACCACCTCGTCCGGGTACAACACCGACCAGGTGAACTACATCCGGAACTCGGTCAAGGCGACGGTGGACGCCTACACGGGCAAGGTCACCCTGTACTCCTGGGACGCGAAGGACCCGCTGCTGACGACGTGGAAGAAGATCTTCCCCGCGACCGTCCAGCCGATGTCGTCGATGAGTGCCGAGCTGCTCGACCACGTGCGGTACCCGACCGACCTGTTCAAGGTGCAGCGGACCATCCTCGGGACATACCACGTCACGAACGCGAACTCGTTCTACTCCGGCGACGACGCCTGGGTGACGCCGCAGGACCCGTCGTCGAGCTCGTCGAGTTCGTCCACGTCGAGGGTCACCAGCGCACTCGGCACCACCACGACGACCTCGAGCGCCGACCTGCAGGACCCGTACTACCTCACGATGAAGGTCCCGGGGGAGCAGACGGCCTACACGCTCTACTCGACCTACATCCCGCAGCAGTCGGGGTCGAACGCGCGGAACGTGCTGACGGGGTACCTGTCGGTCGACTCGGACGCTGGCGGCCGCGGCAAGGGCAAGCGCTCGAAGGCGTACGGGCGTCTGTCGCTCCTGACGATCCCGAAGACCGACAGCGTGCCCGGTCCGGGTCAGGTCCAGTCGTCGTTCAACGCGGACACCGACGTCTCCACCGAGCTGAACATCCTGAAGCGGGGTGACACGACGATCAAGCGCGGCAACCTGCTGACGCTGCCGATCGGCGGCGGCTTCCTGTACGTCCAGCCGGTGTACGTGCAGTCCACCTCGAACACGTCGTACCCACTACTGCAGAAGGTCCTCGTCGCCTTCGGGGACAAGATCGCGTTCGAGGACACCCTCAACGACGCGCTCAACTCGCTGTTCGGTGGGAACTCCGGTGCCGCGGCGGGCGACCAGGGCGCGTCGACGGGCTCGAGCGGCACCGGTTCGGGTACCAGCGGAGCCAGCGGATCCGGCTCGAGCGACACGGGTTCCGACTCGGGCGCGAGCGGCTCCGGTGGATCGAGCGGCGCGGGATCGGTCAGCGCGAACGCTGCCCTCCAGCAGGCGCTCCAGGACGCGAGCCAGGCGCTCCAGGACCGTCAGCAGGCCTACGCCGACAACGACCTCGTGGCGGCGGCCGAGGCCGACAAGCGACTGCAGCAGGCGGTGCAGGACGCGCTCCAGGCCGAGTCGAACGGAGCGACCACGGGATCGAGCAGCTCGTCGAGTTCCTCCTCCAAGTGAGCCGAATCGGGGCCGCTCGCTCGTGCGAGCGGCCCCGATTCGCGTCCTCGTCCGGGCCGTGTTAGGCTTCTGAACCGTGCCGCGGGGTGGAGCAGTTCGGTAGCTCGCTGGGCTCATAACCCAGAGGTCGTAGGTTCAAATCCTGCCCCCGCAACAAGATGAAGGCCCGGTCCGCCAGGACCGGGCCTTCTGCGTTCGCGCTCCGGTGTTCCCCGTTGCTGCGTTCCCGGTCGAGGGCGGAGCAGACGTCGCGCGTCGGTGGGGTCGCGTGCCTCCCGGCCGGTGTCTACGCTCGTGACCGTGCCCGCCACCCTGACCATCGCCGTCGCCCAGTTCGCGCCGGTCGCCGACGTCGCCGCGAACGTGGCGACCATCGGTGCGGCGGCGGACGCCGCCTCCGCCCGTGGTGCCGACGTCCTCGTCGCACCGGAGTACAGCTCGTTCTTCGAGCCCGAGCTCGGCCGTTCGTACGTCGATGCCGCAGAGCCGCTGGACGGCCCGTTCGTCTCGGGGCTCGCGCGGCACGCGAGGAGGACGGGCCTCACCATCGTCGCCGGCATGAGCGAACGCGGTACGGACGCCGACCGGTTCCGCAACACGGTCGTGGCGGTCGGCCCCGACGGTCACGTCGTGCTCGCCTACCGCAAGGTGCACCTCTACGACGCGTTCGGCGCTCGGGAGTCGGAGTGGATCGAGCCGGGGGATCCGGAGCAGGAGCCCGTGTTCGAGCGCGGCGGCGTACGGATCGGCGTCGAGACGTGTTACGACCTCCGGTTCCCCGAGGTCAGCCGTCGGCTCGCGGTCGCTGGCGCGGACGTCCTGCTCGTGCCGGCGGAGTGGGTCCGGGGGCCGGGCAAGGAGCACCACTGGCGGACACTGCTGGCGGCTCGGGCGATCGAGAACACCGTGTACGTGGTCGGTGCCGGGCAGACACCCCCGGTCGGCGTCGGCCACTCGGTGGTGCTCGACCCGTCGGGCGTCGTCGTCGCCGGGCTCGGAGCGGATCCGGGCCTCCTGGCCGCGACGATCGAGACCGCGACCGTCGAACGCGTGCGGGCGGTCAACCCGTCGCTGGCGTTGCGCCGTTACGCGGTCACACCGCGGTAGCGCGGAGTGCCGCGAGCCGGCCGGCGGCCTCCTCGAGCACCTCGCGGCGCTTGCAGAAGGCGAAGCGGACGAGGGAGCGGTAGCCGGCCGCGTGGTCGGGTCGGACGAATGCGGTCACGGGAACTCCGACGACCCCGGCGAGGCGCGGGAGGTCCAGGCAGAGCGCGCGGGCGTCCGGAGCGCCGAGGGGGGCCGCGTCCGCGATGACGAAGTACGTGGCGTCCGGCAGCATGACGTCGAAGCCGGCGGCGGTGAGGCCGGCCGCCAGCAGGTCGCGCTTGACGCGCAGGTCGTCGGCCACACCCTGGAACACGGCGTCCGGCAACCGGAGGCCGACCGCCACCGCGGGTTGGAACGGCGCGCCGTTCACGAAGGTGAGGAACTGCTTGACCGCGAGCGCCGCCTCCACGAGCGCGGCCGGGCCGCTCAACCAGCCGATCTTCCACCCGGTGGTGCTGAAGGTCTTGCCCGCGCTCGAGACGGTGACCGTTCGCTCCCACGCGCCGGGCAGGGTCGCGATCGGGACGTGCGGGACGCCGAACGTGAGGTGCTCGTAGACCTCGTCGGTGAGGATCACCGCGTCGTGCTGCTCGGCGAGTTCCACGATGGTCGCGAGGACCTCGCGCGGCAGGACCCGACCGGTGGGGTTGTGCGGCGTGTTGACGAGGATCACCCGGGTCCGGTCGGTGACCGCGGCGCGGAGTGCGGCCTCGTCGGGCAGGAAGTCCGGTGCGACCAGGGGGACGGTGACGTGCGTCCCGCCCGCGAGGCGGATGAGTGCGCCGTACGCGTCGTAGAACGGCTCGAAGGTGACGACCTCGTCCCCGGTGTCGACGAGGGCGAGCAGGGTGGCCGCGAGCGCCTCGGTCGCCCCGGCCGTCACGAGGACCTCGCGCTCCGGGTCGAGGTCGATGCCGTGGAACCGCCGCTGGTGCTCGGCGATGGCGGCGCGGAGGTCCGGGATGCCGCGGCCCGGCGGGTACTGGTTCACCCCGGCGAGCACGGCGGCGGCCGCGGCCTCGACCACCGCGGCAGGCCCGTCCTGGTCCGGGAACCCCTGGCCCAGGTTGATGGCGCCGGTGGCCGCCGCGAGCGCGCTCATCTCGGCGAACACGGTCGGGGCGGGTCGTCCGTCCGGGGCGAGCAGCATCGCTCCCTCCGCGGCGCGGAGCCAGGGTCCGGTGGTTCGCATGCTGCTCCCGTCTCTGGGCTGGTCGGTCCAACCTAACGGCCGCGGCGCACCCGGCGACGGATGTGTCCGGGCGTGACGACCACGACGTTCAGGTGGTGCTTATGCTCGACCTAGGGTCCTGCCAGGGGTGGCAGGACGACCGTTCAGGTGGGTGGGCGAGACTGCTCTGCGCTGGAAGGGAGCACGCCGAGCATGACCGACACCACCCCGACCGGGAACGACGACCGTCGAGCGGCCGCCACGGAGC
Source organism: Curtobacterium sp. MCBD17_003 (assembly GCF_003234885.2). NCBI lineage: Bacteria > Bacillati > Actinomycetota > Actinomycetes > Micrococcales > Microbacteriaceae > Curtobacterium > Curtobacterium sp. MCBD17_003. Next base: position 2,531,889 of record NZ_CP126275.1, on the reverse strand, counting down.
GGGGCGCCGACGAGCCGACCGCGATGAGAACTGGAGCACGCCGATGACGGCCGACGACGACGAGGCCCGCACGACCGGGGCCGACACGGGGGACGCGGACCAGCCGCGGTACGGCGAGCGACTGCCGGGGTACGGCTCCGACGGTCGCGCGCAGGACGCGCAGCAGACCGATCGCTTCACGGCCCCCTACCCCCGCGACGCGGGCGGCCAGGGGCAGTACGGCCAGCAGGGGCAGTACGGTCAGGGGCAGTACGGCCAGCAGGGGCAGTACGGCCAGCAGGGCCACGACAGCGGCCAGTACGGTCAGTACGGTCAGGGCCACCAGGAGGGCGGCCAGTACGGCCAGCAGTCGCCCTACGGGCAGTCGCACGGCGGCTCGGCGTACGGCGCTCCGTCCGCCGGCGGCCAGGGAGCGACCGACCAGTACGGACACCCGATCGGCTACGGACCGGGTGCGCACCAGACCACCGCTCCGGGTTCCTCGCAGGCGCCGACGAGCGCCTTCGGCGACGTGGACGGCGCCGACCGACGGAACGGGACGTACTTCGAGGGCGGCGACAGTGGTCAGCCGCGCGACGCCCGACGTCGTGGCGCGTTGCCGCTCATCGGGATGCTCGTCATCGGCGCGGTCATCGGCGGGCTGGGCGGGGCCACCGTGTGGGCGGTGGCCGACCGCGACGGCGGGACGACCACGACGACCTCGTCGGGCACCACCTCGAACGGGCACCTCACGGTGAACGACTACAACTCCGCGACCGTGGTCACCGCGGTCGCGGCGAAGGCCACGCCCTCGGTCGTCACCATCAACGTGACCGCGGGCGGCGAGGCCGGCACCGGATCCGGCGTCGTGCTCGACAAGGACGGCTACATCGTCACGAACACCCACGTGGTGACGCTCGACGGCGACAGCTCGAAGGGCACGATCCAGGTCACGACCTCGGACGGCAAGATCTACAAGGGCACGCTCGTCGGCACCGACCCCACGGTCGACCTGGCGGTCGTCAAGATCGACGCGAGCGGCCTGACCCCGATGGACTTCGCCAACTCGGAGAAGCTCAACGTCGGCGACACCGCCGTGGCGATCGGCGCGCCGCTCGGGCTGTCGAACACCGTCACCGACGGCATCGTCTCGACCCTGAACCGGAGCATCCAGGTCACGTCGAGCGCGCCGAGCAGCGGTTCCGGTGACTCGAACGACGGCGGCGGCAACAACGGCCAGGGCCCGTACGACTTCTGGGGCAACGGCGACAACGGCAGCGCGTCCACCTCGGACGTCGTGTCGCTGCCCGTGATCCAGACCGACGCGGCGATCAACCCGGGCAACTCGGGTGGTGCGCTGCTCGACTCCAAGGGGCGTCTCATCGGGATCAACGTCGCGATCGCGAGCGCGGGCAGCTCCTCGTCGTCGTCCGACTCCCAGTCGGGCAGCATCGGCGTCGGCTTCGCCATCCCGGCGAACCTCGCCAAGCGCGTGGCGGGTGAGATCATCGACAGCGGTTCCGCCAGCCACGGTCTCCTCGGCGCCACGGTCGGCGACGCGACCGACGACACGAGCGCCACGCAGGTGGGCGCGGTCATCAAGTCGGTGACGAGCGGTGGCGCCGCGGCGTCGGCCGGGCTGCAGAAGGGCGACGTCGTGACGGCGCTCGGTGGCGTCCAGGTCACCGACGGTACCGACCTCACCGCACAGGTGCGGTACCTCGCGGGCGGTGCGAAGACCACGGTCACGTACGTCCGGAACGGGCAGAGCCACACCGCCGACGTCACGCTGGGCACCTACAAGGCCAGCTGACGCCGGGCGGCCGACCGGGAGGCCCGGCCCACCTCGACGAGGTGGGCCGGGCCTCCCGCCATCCCGGCCCGGCGCAGGGGCGCGGTCGACGGCGCTGCTAGGCTCGTGCACGCTCTACGGGGCGGTCCCCGGTGGGCCACGGCTCCGTTCCGCGAGGACCACGAGGTACTGATCGAATGCAGCCAGACGGCCAGCCCCTGCCGGGGGTCTCGTACGTGATGCCGGTCCTCAACGAGGTCACCGAGGTCCGTGCGGCGGTCGGGAGCCTGCTCGACCAGGACTACGACGGACCGATCGAGATCATCCTGGCGCTCGGCCCCTCCATCGACGGCACCAACGAGCTGGTCGAGGAGATGAGCCGCGCCGATCCCCGCATCCGCGCCGTCCCGAACCCGGTCGGCTCCACGCCCGCGGGGCTCAACGTCGCCATCCGGCATTCGGTGCACCCGGTCGTCGTCCGCGTCGACGCCCACTCGGTGCTGCCGCCGGAGTACACGCGGGTCGCGGTCCGCGTGCTGCTCGAGTCCGGCGCCGACAACGTCGGCGGCATCATGCGGGCCGAGGGACGCACCCCGTTCGAGCGCGCGGTCGCGCTCGCGTACGGCAGCCGGATCGGGCTCGGTGGCACCCCGCACCACGTGGGCGGTCAGGCCGGTCCGGCCGAGACCGCGTACCTCGGCGTGTTCCGACGCGAGCGGCTCGTCGAGGTCGGTCTGTTCGACGAGGGCATCAAGCGCGGCCAGGACTGGGAGCTGAACCGTCGTCTGCGGATGACGGGCGGGACGGTGTGGTTCACCCCCGAACTCGTGGTGACGTACCGGCCCCGGCCGAGCCTGCGTCGCCTCGTGCGGCAGTTCGTGGCGACCGGTCTGTGGCGCGGCGAGCTCGCACGGCGCTTCCCGACGGGCAACGGTCTGCGGTACTTCGTCCCCCCGGTCATGGTCGTGGCGGTGTCCGGCGGTGTCATCGCCGGCATCGTCGGCGTCGTCGGGGCGATCCTCCGGTCGGCCCTCTCCTGGGCGATGCTCGGGTTCGTCGTCCCGGGCGCGTACCTGGCGTTCGTGGTGGTCGGTGCATCGGTCGTCGCACGCCGCAGTGACCCGGTGACGCGGGCGTGGCTCGTCGTCGTGCTGCCGTGCATCCACATCGGGTGGGGGATCGGGTTCGTCCTCGGGTTCCTCGCCCGCACCTCCGAACTCACGACCCACACCGGGAGGTGACATGACCGACGACCAGATCCCCGAGCACGTCCCGGGCGAGTCGGGAGCGGACGACGAGTCGCTGCCCCAGGACCGCCCCTTCGGCGACCACGGCGAGCACGCGTACGACCGGCCGCGGTCCATCGCCGAGCTCCGCGCGGTGACGCAGCCCGACGAGGTCCGCTCACGCGCGAATGCGGAACACTGGACGGCGTCGCTGTACCTGCGCGACGTCTCCCCGTACCTGACCTGGTTCCTGCTGCGCACCCGGATCAGCGCGAACCAGGTGACGGGCGTCATGATCCTCGTCGGCTGGAGCACGGCGGCCGCGTTGCTCGTGCCCGGACTCCTCGGGGCCGCGCTCGCGCTCGTGCTCGGACAACTCCAGATGCTCGTCGACTGCTCCGACGGTGAGGTCGCCCGGTGGCGGGGGACCCGGTCGCCCGCGGGGGTGTTCCTCGACAAGGTCGGGCACTACACGACTGAGGGCCTGATCCCGGCTGCGCTCGGCGTCCGAGCCGCGACCTGGCCCGTGCACGGCGGCGACTACGCGTGGACGACGATCGGGTTCGCACTGGCGCTCGTGATCGTGCTCAACAAGGCGCTCAACGACATGGTGCACGTGGCGCGGGCGAACGCGGGGCTGGATCGACTGGTCGACCGCCGCGACCACACGACGGTGCCGAGCGGCCGTCGCCTCGCGTCCCTCCGCCAGGTCGCGCGGTTCCTGCCGTTCCACCGGCTGTACCACTCCGTCGAGCTCACCATCCTCGCGTTCGTGTTCGCGCTCCTCGGGCTCGTCATGGGGCACCCGCTGGCGGACCGGATCCTCGTCGGGGCGCTCCTGCCGCTGTCGGTCCTGGCGCTCGCCGGGCACTTCCTCGCGATCATCGCCTCGAAGCGGGTGCGGGCGTGACCGGGCCCGGGACCCTGCGCCGCCGAGCGGTGCCGCACCGTGACCGTCCGCGGGTCGCGGTGGTGAGCCTCACCCAGGGCACGCGTCCGGACGACCTCCGGCGCGGGCTCGAGTCCGTGCTCGCACAGGAGCGCGTCGAGCTCGACGTCGTGTGTGTCGGCAACGGCTGGACCCCCACCGGCCTGCCCGAGGGCGTCCGACCGCTCGCGCTCGCCGAGAACGTCGGGATCCCCGCGGGCCGGAACGCCGGAGCAGCCGTCGTGGAGGGCGACTACGTGTTCTTCCTCGACGACGACGCCGCGATCCCGTCCCCGTCGTTCCTCGCGGACGCCGTGCGTGCCTTCGAGGGAGATCCGACGCTCGGACTCATCCAGCCGCGGGTCGTCGACCCGAGCGGGGCGTCCAACCCCCGCCGCTGGGTGCCCCGGATCCGCAAGGGCGACCCGCAGCGGTCCGGTCCGGTGTTCAGCGTGTGGGAGGGCGCGACGATGTTGCCGTTCGAGGTGTTCCGCGCCACGGGCGGCTGGGGGGACGTGTACTTCTACGCGCACGAGGGCATCGAGCTCGCCTGGCGCGTCTGGGGCGTCGGTCGGCGTGCCTGGTACGCGGGGGACCTCGTCGCGCACCACCCCGCGATCGACCCGGCTCGGCACCGCGAGTACTACCGGCTCAACGCCCGGAACCGGGTGTGGCTCGCCCGCCGGAACCTGCCGGCGGTGCTGCAGCCGGTGTACGTGGCGAGCTGGGCCCTCGTCCAGCTGATCCGGTGGCGTCGACACCCGCGACGACTGCTCGTGTGGTTCGCCGGTCTCCGCGAGGGCTGGTCCACCGACTGCGGCCCCCGCCGACCGCTCGGCCTCATCACCATCGCGCGCATGACCGCCGCCGGTCGGCCGCCCGTCGTCTAGCCCAGATCGAAGTGGTCGTCCCAGGACGGCCGGAAGGAGGGACCGTTGCCGATCCTCCGTGACGTCCGCACCGCGCGCCGGCTGGTCACCCGCCTCGTGCGCTCGCGCCGCAACCGCCGCGAACTCGACCGACGGCTCCCGTCCGTCGACGTCCCGGATCCCCGCTCGATCGAGGTCGCCGTGTACTTCGCCGACGGACCCGTGAACATGTACCAGATCCGGCAGTGGTACGCGCCGCTGGCCAAGCTCGCCAAGGAGCACCCGGTGGCGATCATCGCGCGGTCGCCCGGCACCATGCTGAGTCTGCTCGAGGAGGCGCCCGTGGCGGTCGTGTACGCGCGGCAAGTGGTCGACCTCGAGCGGTTCGTGGACGAACAGCGCCCGCGCATCGTCCTGTACGTCAACCAGAACGCCCGGAACTTCCAGATGATGCGGTACGGGCGCATGTGGCACGTCTTCGTCAACCACGGCGAGAGCGACAAGATGTACATGACGACGAACCAGTTCAAGGCGTACGACTACGCCCTGATCGCCGGGGACGCCGCGCGCGACCGGCTGTCGAAGGCGCTGTGGGACTACGACCTCGATCGCCGGACGATCGCCATCGGCCGTCCGCAGGCCGATCACTTCGCCGGCGCGGTGCCGTACCCGTCCGACGGGCGCACCGTGGTGCTCTACGCGCCGACATGGGAGGGCGACCGGCCGGCAGCCGCGTACGGCTCCATCGCCACGCACGGCGTCGAGCTCACCGAGCGCGTGCTCGCGTCGCCCCAGCACCGGCTGGTCTACCGGCCACACCCCCGCAGCGGCGTCCGCGACGCCGACTACCGGGAGGCCCACCAGCGCATCGTCGCCGCCATCACCGCCGCGAACGCCGCTGATCCGGCCGCTCACCACGTGTACGACGACGGTCCGGTGCTCGGGTGGCAGCTCGCCGACGCCGACGTCGCGATCACGGACATCAGCGCGATGATCTACGACCGGCTCGCCGTCGGTCGCCCGTTGATCGTGACGCGGCCCGTCCATCCGGACGCCGAGGTCGACGAGGGCGGCTACCTGACGGCTGCGGACTGGCTCCACGCCGAGGACGCCCCCGCCGTGCTCGACCGGGTCGACGCGGCGCTGCACGACGCCTCGCAGACCGAGCGGCTCCAGTACTGGGTGGGCCGGTACTTCGGGGACACGACGCCCGGAGCGGCGACGGCGCGGTTCCACGCCGCGGTCGAGCGGTTGCTCGCCCGCTGGCACGAGGTCGCGCGCGAACGCGGTGCCGATGACGCGCGCGGTGACACGCCCACCGCGCCTGCGCCCACCGCCTGACCTGCGCTCCGGCCCGGGCGCCCTCACAGGGCGACCCGCCAGAGGTACTCCTGCCGGTCGGGCCGGCGCCACCGGACGACGACCACGCCGGCGTCCTCCGGCGCCCCACCGAACACGGCGATGCCGAGTGCCTGACCGGGATCGAGCCGGCGGATGCGGAGCGGGGGAGCGTACCCGGTGCCGAGATGCGTGAGGGTGAGGCCGTCGAGTGGTTCGTCGCTCCGGTTCCGGAGGTCGTAGCGGTGCGGGCTGTCGGATCGTTCGAGCTGGAAGGGGACGGGGTACGCGGTCTCGGTGTGGAGCATGGGGCCGACGCTAGGGGGAGCGGCCGACGGTGGGGGCCGGGCGGACCCATGGGCCGACGGGGGTTGTGGAGCGGGGCGGTGCGGCTCCGGTTGTGGAGCGGGAGCGAGCGCGGGTCAGGCGCCGGCGCTGTCCGCCGCGTAGCGGTCGAGCGCCTCGTCGATCGTGCCGTCGAGCACGAGTGCTCCCTTGTCCAGGTAGAGGCCGCGCGTGCAGAAGCGGCGCAGGTCCTTGTCGTTGTGGGACACGAAGAACAGCGTGCGACCACCGGCGAGCATCTCGTCGATGCGGCGGTAGCACTTCTCGCGGAACGCCCTGTCGCCCACGGCGAGGACCTCGTCGACCAGGATGATCGGCTCCTCGAGGCGTGCGATCACCGCGAACGCGATCCGGACCTTCATGCCGCTCGACAGGTGCTTGTAGGGGGTGTCGACGAAGTCACCGATCTCGGCGAAGGCGATGATGTCGTCGAAGGCCGCCTGGATCTCGGCCTTCGACATGCCGTGGAGGCCGGCGGTGAGGAAGACGTTGTCGCGCACGGTCAGGTCGCCGACGAAGCCACCGGTGATCTCGATGAGCGGCGCGACCCCGGCGCCGACGTGGACCCGGCCCTCGTCGGGCAGCATCACCTGCGCCACGAGCTTGAGCAGCGTCGACTTGCCCTGGCCGTTGCGCCCGACCACGCCGATCGACTCGCCCGGCTGCACCGTGAACGAGACGTGTCGGAGGGCCCAGAACTCGTCGGGGCGTCGTCGTCGGCTCCGCCCCGCGAAGAGGTCCTTGAAGCTCCGGTGCGAGCGGCGGTTGCGACGGAACCGGATGCCCGCGTCCTCGACCGCGATCACCGGGGTCGTGCGGACGTCGACGGTGGCGACGGATGCGGTCATCAGAGCTCCTTCAGGACGCGGCGCTCACTCGCGCGGAACACGAGCAGGCCGACGCCGAGCACGACGAGGGTGACGACCGCGCCGACCACGATCGCCCGCTCGTTGAACTGGTTGGGGAAGAACCCCGACCGGTACATGCTGAAGATGCCCGTCAGCGGGTTGAACGACGACCAGCCGTGCAGGGCCTTCGGCAGGTTGAGGGGCGAGTAGATGATCGGCGACGCGTAGAAGGCGAAGCGGAGAACGAGCTTCGTCGCGCGCTCGAGGTCGCGGAAGAACACGACGAGGGGGGCGACGATCATGCCGATGCCGTAGACGAGCACGAGCTGCTCGACGATCGCGACGGGGAACCAGACGATCTGCCAGTGCACGGGCGCTCCGGAGACCACGGCGAACAGCGCGAGGACCGGGATGCTGAAGAGGAACTCGATGCCCTTCGACAGATCGACCCGCGCCACCCAGATGCTCCGCGGGATCGTCGTCGAGCGGATGAGCTTGGTCTCCTTGATGAACGCCCGCGTCGAGTCGGAGACGGCGCCGGTGAACCACATCCACGGCAGCAGGGCCGTGAGCAGGAACACGATGTACGGTTCCTCGCCGACGTCGCGGTGGAACACCTGCGTGAAGACGAACCAGTAGATGCCCGACATGACGAGCGGATCGAGGATCGACCACAGGTACCCGAGCGCGGAGGTCGAGTACCGGACCCGGAGGTCCCGCATCGTCAGGAGCCAGAGTGCGTGACGGTACCGGGTGCTCGCGGTCCGTGAGGCCGCCGGGGCGGTCGGTGTGATCACCGGCGCACTCGTCGTGGTCATGCGTTCCCTCGGCATCGAGCCGAGGCGACCCGGACGGAACGGATCAGACGAACAGGTCGTTCGCGCGCTCGAGGTCCTCGGCGAAGTCGATCTCGACCGCGTAGAGGTCGGAGATGTCTACGGGCGACCAGCGTAGCCCGTCCTCGGCGATGGCTGCCTCGATGCCGCCCTCGAAGTACTCCTGGTCGTCGACGCGACCGAGCTGACGGATGAGCGCCTGCTTGTCGGACGAGGAGACGTAGTTGATGCCGACGGCCTCACCGAGCCCACCGACGACCCGCTTCGAGAGCTTGTCGATGAAGCCCTCGGCGTCGACGGTGTACTTGACCTCTTCGTCCGAGACCTTCTCGGTGTTGACGCTGACGAACGAGCGGTCCTGGTCCATCATGTCCGCAGCGCGCACGAGCGCACGCGGGTCGAACACGACGTCGCCGTTCATCCAGAGGACTCCGCCCTTGCCGGACGCGCCGAGCGCACGGAGGAGGCTCTTCGAGGTGTTCGTGGAGTCGTAGGACTCGTTGTAGACGAAGGAGGCCTCGGGGAAGGCCTCGACGATGTACTCCGACTTGTAGCCGACGACGATCGTGACGCGTGCGGAGGACCCGAACGCGGCGCGGATGTTGTCGAACTGCTGCTGCATGATGGTCCGGCCGTCCGCCAGCTCGGTGAGGGGCTTCGGGAGCGAGCGACCGAGCCGGCTGCCCATGCCCGCGGCGAGGATCACGATCTGCGTGGTCATGCTGGTCTCCTCGGGGTCCGCCCGGGCGCCGTTGCGCGGTCGGGCTGATCGATCCTGCCCGAGACGTCTCTGAGATGCCCGAGAACATCGGTACCCCGGGGACGGACGAGCGCGGCAGGTTGCTGATTCGTGAACACACCGTTGTGTCTCGGTGAATCCTAGGCGCCCTCGTGCGCGGAGCGGCCGGGCACCGCGCATTTCGTGTCCGATTCGTGATCGTGCGGAGCCGGGCTCGCGTCATCCCTGGCGTTGGTACGGTGGGGCGGTGGGAGCTGTGACCGACGATGCGGACGACGCCGTCGGTGCTGCCACCCGGAACATGGATGGCGTCGACGAACGGCGCGGTACGGGGGACGACGTGACCGACGGCGAGCGGACCGACGGCGAGGGCGGCGCGCTGCCCGCCGCCGTCCCGAAGAGCACGACGCCGAAGCCCCGGGTCAAGCGACCGGCGGCACCGCGGACGGGTGCCGGTCGTTCCGGTGCTGCACGTCCGGGTGCACCGCGCGGTCGCGCCGGCGCTGCCCGCGGTGCGCGTGGCGCCGAGGAGGCGACCGCGGCCGCCGGCCCCGCTGCGGACGAGTCCTCGCCCTACGCGACCATGGACGCGACGGCGGACCTGTCGGAGTTCCCGCTCGAGGACGTCGGTGACCTGCCTCCCGCTGTCGGTGACGACGATGCGGTCGTGAGGTCCACGGACGCTCCGCCCGTCGGGGCCACGGCGCCCGCGGTTCCGGCCGAGCAGGACGACGCCACCCGGGACGCCCGGGGACAACGCACCACGGCCGCCGCCCCCGGCCCCGCCCGGACCGGCAAGAAGCGGGCCGCCCGACCCGTGACGAAGCGCACCTCGCCCCGGCCGCAGCAACCGGTCGTCCTGGCGGCCTCCGGACTCGTCAAGCGGTACGGCCAGACGGTCGCCGCCGACCACATCGACCTGGAGATCCGCAAGGGCTCGGTGTTCGGCGTCGTCGGTCCGAACGGTGCCGGCAAGACGACCACGCTCTCGATGCTGACCGGGCTCCTCCGCCCCGACGCGGGCAGCGTGACCGTCCTCGACCACGACGTCTGGTCCGACCCGACCGCGGCGAAGCGTGCGATGGGGGTGCTCCCGGACCGACTCCGCCTGTTCGACCGCCTGACGGGCGCACAGCTGCTCTTCTACTCGGCGACGCTGCACGGCCTCGACCGGGCCACGGCACGCTCGAGGAGCGCGGACCTGGCGCAGGCGTTCGACCTCGGCGAGGCCCTCGGTCGGCAGGTCGCGGACTACTCCGTCGGCATGGCGAAGAAGATCGCCCTCGCCGCGACACTGATCCACTCGCCGCGGCTCCTCGTGCTCGACGAGCCGTTCGAGTCGGTCGACCCGGTCAGTGCCGTCACGATCACCGACATCCTGCGCCGGTACGCCGCTGGCGGTGGCACCGTGGTGCTGTCGAGCCACTCCATGGAACTGGTGCAGCGCACCTGCGACTCGGTCGCGATCATCGTCGGTGGGCAGGTGCTCGCGTCGGGCACGATGGCCCAGGTCCGCGGGCGCAAGAGCCTCGAGGACAAGTTCGTCGAACTCGCCGGTGGCCGGGTCGTCGGAGAGAGCATGGAATGGTTGCACAACTCCTCCGACTGAGACTTGACTCGCTGGGCGGCGCGCTCCGCCGGTCCGCGTCCCGCTCCGTTCTCGTGGTGGTCGCCGCGCTGGCCGCGTTCGTCGCAGCCGCATGCGCCGCCGCCGCCGTGGCCGGGCTCCGCGATGACACGGCGTCCACGGCCGCGGCCCTCGTCGTGCCGGTCGGCGCACTCGTGGCGCTCGGCTTCACGCTCGTCCCGTTCGCGCTCGGTGAGGGGGACCAGCTCGACCCACGGCGCTTCGCCACGTTCGGCATCGGCCGTCGCGACCTCACCCTCGGGCTCGGCGTCGCCGGACTCGTCGGGGTGCCGACCGTGGCCGTGGCCGTCGTCGCCGTGGCGCAGGTGGTCGCCTGGAGCCGGGGCGTCGGCACGACACTGCTCGCGCTGCTGTCCGCCGTCCTCGTCGTGCTCACCTGCGCGCTCCTCGCACGGGTGACGGCGACGCTCGGCGCCTGGCTGTTCGCCGCGCACCGCACCCGCGACGCCGGCTGGCTCGTCGCACTCGTGGTGGTGGTCCTCGGCCTGCCGGCGCTCTCGCTCGTGGTCATGGCGGCCCGACACGACCCCGTGTCGGCGAGCGTCCGACACGCGGCAGGGGCCGCCGGTTGGACCCCGTGGGGTGCGGCGTGGTCGTTCCCCGCGTCCGCCGCGGCCGGGCACGTGGGGGCCGCCGTGGGGCAGCTCGTCGTCGCCCTCGCCGTCATCGGCGTGCTCGGGTGGGCGTGGTGGGCACTCGTCGGCACGCTGCTGGAACACGTCGACGCGGGTCGTCGCACCCGGCGCTACCGCACGCTCGGCTGGTTCGACCAGCTCCCGGCGCACCCGGTCGGCGCCGTGGCCGCGCGGAGCTTGACCTACTGGAGCCGCGACCCGCGCTACCGGTCGTCGTACCTCGTGCTCCTGTTCGTGCCCATCGTGGTGCTGCCGCTCGGCGTCGCGGGCATGCCGTGGCACTGGACGGCGCTCGTGCCGCTGCCGATCATGGCGCTCATCGCCGGGTTCCTGCCCCACAACGACGCCTCGTACGACAACACCGCGGTGTGGCTCCACGTCGCGTCGGGGGCACCGGGGTGGAGCGACCGGCTCGGTCGGCTCGTGCCCGTGCTCGTCGTCGGCGTACCCGCCCTGGTGATCGGCGCGGTGGTGTCCGTCTGGCTCTACGGCGACCCGTCGCTGCTGCCGGTGGTGCTCGGCGTGGCCGGGTGCGCACTGCTCACGGGCCTCGGGCTGTCGAGCATCGCGTCCGCGCTCCTGCCGTACCCGGCGGTCCGACCGGGCGACCACCCGTTCCGGCAGCCGCAGGCCACGGGCGCGCTCGCCGTCACCGCGCAGTCCGCGACGATCGTCGTGACCGTGCTGCTGACCCTGCCCGCCGGGTGGTTCGCCGTGCGCGCGTTCCGTGACGGTCTGCACCCCTGGGCGCTCGCGACGCTCGGCTCGGGCATCGCCATCGGGGTCGTGGTGCTCGTGATCGGCGTGTTCGTCGGCGGCCGGCTCTTCGACCGCTCCGGGCCGGACATCCTCGCTGCGGCGCAGCGGAACTGATCGGGCGGAGCCCACATCCGGTCCACCGGACGGCGACGTACCCTGGGTCCATGAGCACGATGGAACCGGGTGGTGGCGGCCTCGACGTGATGGACCGCGAGCTCGAGCAGCTCCTCGAGGACGAGGGCGTCGAGCCCGGGGACCACGAGCGCTTCTCGCACTACGTGAAGAAGGAGAAGATCCTCGAGTCCGCGATGACGGGCAAGCCCGTCAAGGCGCTGTGCGGCAAGAAGTGGACGCCGGGACGTGACCCGGAGAAGTTCCCGGTCTGCCCCACCTGCAAGGAGATCTACGAGCGCATGCGCGACGAGTAGTCCGTCCCGTCCTCACGCGTACAGCGTGGGGACGGCCGGTTCGCCGCGACCGATCCGTTCGGCGTCCGCCGGGAGCTCGGCCTTCGCCCGGCGGTGATGCCGGCGGGCAGCATCGACCCCGTGCACGCCGAGGAACGCGTCGTCGACCTCGCCGTGCGTCACGACCGGGACGAGCAGGGGCCGTTCGTCGTCCGCGGGAGCACCGCCCACGTGCAGGACCTCGGCGACCGCGACACCGTCCTGCAGCCGGCGCCCCGCGGTCTTCGCACCACCGACCGTCGCCTTGTCGGCGGACTTCTTGGCGACCGGCACCCACGCTCCCGAGGCGTCCTCGTGTGCAACGAGCTTGAACACCATGCCCGCCGCCGGGTGACCGCTCCCGGACACGACGCTCGTGCCGACGCCGTACGAGTCGACGGGGGCTGCCCGGAGCGCAGCGATCGTGTACTCGTCGAGGTCGTTCGTCACCGTGATCTTCGTCGACGTCGCTCCCAGGCGGTCGAGCTGCGCGCGCACGGTCGCGACGACGCTCGGCAGGTCGCCGCTGTCGATGCGGACCGCACCGAGGTGTCCGTCGGTCAGTCGGACCGCCGTCTCGACCGCGCGCTCGATGTCGAAGGTGTCCACGAGCAGGGTCGTGCCGTCACCGAGTGCCGCGAGCTGTGAGCGGAACGCGGCCTCCTCGGAGTCGTGGAGGAGCGTGAAGGCGTGTGCGGCCGTGCCCATCGTCGGGATGCCGAAGACGCGGCCGGCCTCGAGGTTGCTCGTCGCCCCGAACCCCGCCACGTAGGCCGCCCGGGCGGCGGCGACCGCGCTGCGTTCCCCGGTCCGGCGCGACCCCATCTCGGCGAGGGGGCGGCGGTCGGCCGCCGACACCATGCGCGCCGCGGCGGACGCGACCGCCGAGTCGGCGTTGAGCACGCTGAGCGCGAGTGTCTCGAGCACGACCGCCTCGGCGAACGTGCCCTCGATCTGGAGGATCGGCGAGTTCGGGAAGTACACCTCGCCTTCCCGGTACGCCCGGACGTCGCCACGGAACCGGTAGCCCGCGAGCCAGTCCGCGGTGCCGGGGGCGACGATGCGTCGGTCGCGGAGGAACGCGATGTCGTCGTCGTCGAAGCGGAACTCGTCGAGCAGGGCGAGGAACCGTCCCAGTCCCGCGGACACCCCGTACCGGCGGCCGTCGGGCAGGCGCCGTGCGAACACCTCGAACACGCAGCGGCGGTCCGCGGTGCCGTCCTTGAGGGCGGCGTCCACCATCGTGAGCTCGTACTGGTCGGTGAGGAGGGCCGTGGTCACCCGCCCGAGCGTAGTCCGGGCCGTCGTGCTGCCGTCGTGCTGCCGTCGTGCTGCCGTCGTGCTGCCGACCTGCCGCGCGCCGGACCGGCGAGCCGTCGGAGCGGCCGCGCGTCGGAGCGGCCGCGGGATGGGCGGGCGCGACCGCCGGACGGGTGTCGGGCCTCCCGGCCGAGCCGCGCGGGTACGCTGGGGGCCGTGACGGACGCGCCCATCGGAGTCTTCGACAGCGGTGTCGGCGGCCTCACCGTCGCCCGCGCGATCATCGACCAGCTGCCGCGCGAGTCGATGCGCTACGTCGGGGACACCGCGCACTCGCCGTACGGCCCGAAGCGGATCGCCGACGTCCGCCGGTACGCGCTCGAGGTCATGGACGACCTGGTGGACCAAGGGGTCAAGGCGCTCGTCATCGCGTGCAACACGGCGAGCTCCGCCGTGCTCCGGGACGCCCGGGAGCGCTACGAGCAGGCCTACGGGATCCCGGTCGTCGAGGTGATCCAGCCCGCCGTGCGCGCCGCGGTCAAGCAGAGCAGGACGCGCCGGATCGGCGTCATCGGCACGATCGGCACCATCGGTTCGCGGTCCTACGAGGACGCCTTCGCGGCGGCCTCGGACGTCACGCTGACCCTCGCCGCCTGTCCCCGGTTCGTCGAGTTCGTGGAGGCCGGGGACACCGCCTCGCCCGCGCTCCGTGCCGTGGCCGAGCAGTACCTCGCGCCGATCCGCGCCGCCGACGTCGACACGCTCGTGCTCGGCTGCACCCACTACCCGCTCATGTCCGCCGCGATCCAGTACGTCATGGGTCCGGACGTCACCCTCGTCTCGAGCGCCGAGGAGACCGCGAACGACGTCTACCGTCGGCTCGTCGAGCACGGCATCGAGCGGACGGCGACGACGCCGCCGACGTACGCGTTCGACACCACCGGGACCGACCGCGCCGGCTTCATCCGGCTCGCCCGCCGGTTCCTCGGACCGGAGGTCTCCCGCGTCGGTCATCTCGAGACCGGCGCGATCGACCTGCCACGCATCCCAGCCACCACCGGAAGGACACCATGACCGACGACGGCACCCGCATCGACGGACGCACCGCCACCGACCACCGTCCCGTGACCATCGAGCGCGGCTGGAGCGCCCAGGCGGAGGGCAGCGCGCTCATCGCCTTCGGCGGCACAAAAGTGCTCTGCACGGCGTCCTTCACGAACGGTGTCCCGCGCTGGATGGCGGGCAAGGGCACCGGGTGGGTGACCGCCGAGTACTCGATGCTCCCGCGCTCCACGAACGAGCGCATGCAGCGCGAGTCGATCAAGGGCAAGGTCGGCGGGCGGACGCACGAGATCTCGCGGCTGATCGGCCGGTCGCTCCGTGCCGTCGTCGACATGAAGGGACTCGGCGAGAACACCATCGTGCTCGACTGCGACGTCCTGCAGGCCGACGGCGGGACCAGGACCGCGTCCATCACGGGCGCGTACGTCGCCCTCGCCGACGCGATCGCCTGGGGCCGCGAGCGCGGGTTCGTCGGCAAGAAGGCGACGCCGCTCACGGACAGCGTCGCCGCGATCTCCGTCGGGATCGTCGGCGGCGTGCCGATGCTCGACCTGGCGTACGAGGAGGACTCGCGCGCGGACACCGACATGAACATCGTCACGACGGGCGCCGGGACCTTCGTCGAGGTGCAGGGCACCGCCGAGCACGCTCCGTTCGACCGGGCCGAGCTCGACACGCTGCTCGACCTCGGGCTCGCCGGAACGGCCTCGCTCGCGGCGATCCAGCGTGCGGTCCTCGCCGAGACGGCGACGGCATGACCGGGGCCGGGGCCGGGGCCGGGGCGGGGGCCGACGCCGCCGCCGCCGCCGGGGTCCACGCCGACGCCGACGTCGACGCCGCCGGGGTCCACGCCGAGGCCGGGGCGGCGCGCGACCGCGTCGTCGTCCTCGCGACGCACAACGCGCACAAGGTCCAGGAGCTGCAGCGGATCCTCGGCGACGCACTCGCGGGCATCCGCCTCGTCGCCTACGACGGTCCCGAGCCGGTCGAGGACGGCGACACCTTCGGCGCGAACGCGCTGATCAAGGCGCGGGCCTGCGCGGCGCACACCGGACTGCCGGCCCTGGCCGACGACTCGGGCATCGCGGTCGACGCCCTCGGCGGGGCGCCCGGCATCCACTCGGCGCGCTACGCCGGGACCCGCGACGACGGGGACAACCTGCGACTGCTGCTCGCGAACATGGCCGGCGTGGTGCAGCGCACCGCGGCGTTCGTGTGCGCCGCGGCGTTCGTCGTGCCGTCGTCCGACCCAGCGACGTCGGCGGAGTGGGAGCACGTCGAGGAAGCCGTGTGGAACGGCGAGGTGCTCGAGGCCCCCGCGGGGTCCGGCGGCTTCGGGTACGACCCGGTGTTCCGACCGGACGACGCCGGGGTCTCGGCCGCCGAGCTGTCCGCGGCGGAGAAGGACGCCCTCAGCCACCGGTCGAAGGCGTTCCGCGCGATCGCGCCGGTCGTCCGCGAGTACTTCGGCGTCTGACACCGGCGCCGGATGGATCGGCCCCGGTCGGTCGGGCTGCTGACGGGCCTCCCGGACGGCGGAGCGAGGAGGGGCGCGCGGGGTCGGCCCGACCTGGCGGGCCGCCGGCGGGCCTCCCGGCCGGGTCAGCGGGCGGTCGACTCGCCCGCGGTCCCGTGCTCGTCCGACTCGCGCTTCGCCTTGCGCGCGTTCCGCACGTAGGTCAGCGCGGCCGGGACGACCGTGACGACGACCGCTGCGAGCAGGATGACGTCGATGTAGTTGCGCACGAAGTGCGCGACCGGCGGGATGTAGCCGAGGACGTACCCGAGGAACGTCACCCCGGTGCCCCAGAGGAGCGCGCCGATCGCGTTGTACAGCGAGTACCGGCGGTAGGACATGCGGCCGACACCGGCGGCGATCGGCGCGAAGGTCCGGACGACCGGCACGAAGCGGGCCACGATGACCGCGAGTGCACCGAACCGGTCGAAGAACGCGTAGGTCCGGTCGACGTTCGACTTGGAGAACAGACCGCTCTCGCGTCGCTCGAAGATCGGGGGACCGACCTTGCGACCGATGAAGTACCCGACCTCGCCACCGAGGAACGCGGCAGCGCCGACGCAGAGGGCGATGAGCCAGATCGGCAGGCCGCCGAGGTGACCGTGCTGGTCGAACGCCGTGAGTCCGGCGATCACGAGCAGGGTGTCACCGGGGAAGATGAACCCGATGAGCAGGCCGGTCTCGGCGAAGATGATCGCGCACAGCACGAGGACCGCGATGGATCCGAAGTGGTGGAGGATGTAGGTCGGATCCAGCCACGGGATCAGGGCAAGGGCGACGGTCGTCATGACTCTCTTCCGGTCGTCGGGCGCTCGGCTGGCTGCGCGGCCAGCGGCGGCACGGCGGCTCGCGGGGCGGGCGCCCGCACCACGAGGGTAGCGGTTCCGCGGCCTCGACCAGTGGGACGGTCATGAGCCGGTCCACACGTCTGCTCGGTGCCGGCTCCGTGCGGGAGAAGGGACTCGAACCCTCACGCCTAGGGCACAGGAACCTAAATCCTGCGTGTCTGCCAGTTTCACCACTCCCGCCGGCACGGTCAGTGTAGCCAGCGGGTGGGACAGGACCCGCGGTGCCGGTCAGCGCAGCGGGCGCGGGAGGTACCGCGGCACGTACCGGAGCAGCACGCCGACGCCGACGATCCCGAGCACCCCCATCACGCCGCTCGCGACGGCGATGGACGCGACCGCCGTGACGCCCGAGATGACGAGGGGTGCTGCCGCGCTCCCGAAGTCGCCCGTGAACCGCCACGCGCCGAGGAACGGCGCGGGCGCCGTGCGCGGCGCGAGGTCGGCGCCGAGGGTCATGAGGATGCCCGATCCGACGCCGTTCGCGAGCGACATCAGCATCGCGACCCCGATGAACCAGACCACCCGGGTGTCGAGGTGGTCGCTCCACGCCAGGAGGAAGTAGCACAGGCTCAGGCCCCCGAGGCACGGCAGCGCGCTCGCGAGCCGGCCGAACCGGTCCATGATCTGACCACTCGTGTAGAACAGCGCGAAGTCGATCGCGCCGGCGATCCCGATCACGAGCGCGGCGGTCGAGTCGTCCATGCCGACGCTCACCGCCCACAGCGGCAGGATCACCTGACGCCCCGCCCGCATCGCGCCGATGAGGCCCGCGCCGCTGCCCAACCGCAGGAGCACCGCGCGGTGTCGGCGGATCGTGCCGAACAGGCCCTCGGCGCCCTCTCGGGCGGCCTCGCCGCCCGGGTCCGCGGACGCGGCAGCGGGACGTGCGGGCGACGGTCGGGAGGCCCGGGGCCGGATCCGGAGGCCGCGTGCGCCGTCGACCGGGTCGCGTACGACGAGGAGGACCCCGGCGGCCGCCAGACAGCAGACGACGTGGATCCAGAACGCGCTCTGCGTCGAGCCGGTCACGTGCGTCAGGCCCGCGGACAGGAACGGACCGACGAAGTAGCCGAAGCGGAACACGCCGCCGAGGGTCGAGAGCGCCCGGGCCCGGATCGCGATCGGCACCGAGGTCGTCATGTACGCGTGCCGCGCGAGGGCGAACACCGCCGTGGAGACCCCGACCAGGAACACCCCGACCGCGAGCACGACCGCGTTCGGGGACCACACCGCGACGAGGAGGCCGACGATGCTCACGAGCGCCGCGCCGATCATGGCGGTGCGCTCGCCGATCGCCGCCACCACCCAGCCGCTCGGCACGTCGCCGATGAGCTCGCCCACCAGGATGAGCGACGCGACGAACCCCGCGAACGCGAGCGTCGCCCCGAGCGAGTGCGCCGCGATCGGGATGATCGGGATGATCGCGCCCTCGCCGATGGCGAAGAGCGTCGCGGGCAGGAACGCGGACAACGCGACCGCGCGGAGGTCGAAGGTGGCGTCGCGCGAGCTCATGGCCCCTCCACGGTACGCCCGACGACGTACGCTTGAGGGATGAGGGTGCTGGCAGCGATGAGTGGTGGCGTCGACTCGGCCGTGGCCGCGGCCCGGGCCGTCGACGCCGGACACGACGTCGTCGGGGTCCACCTCGCGCTGAGTCGCATGCCGGGGACGCTCCGGACGGGCAGCCGTGGCTGCTGCACGATCGAGGACTCGATGGACGCCCAGCGCGCGGCAGCCGCGATAGGGATCCCGTACTACGTGTGGGACTTCTCCGAGCGGTTCGCCGAGGACGTCGTCGACGACTTCGTCGCCGAGTACTCCGCCGGCCGCACTCCGAACCCGTGCATGCGGTGCAACGAGCGGATCAAGTTCGCGGCGCTGCTCGAGAAGGCCCTGGCGCTCGGGTTCGACGCCGTCGCCACCGGGCACTACGCCTCGATCGTCACGGGTGCGGATGGTTCCCGCGAGCTCCACCGTGCCGCGGCCTGGGCGAAGGACCAGTCCTACGTGCTCGGGGTCCTGACGGCGGAGCAGCTCGCGCACGCGATGTTCCCGCTCGGCGCGACGCCGTCGAAGGCCGAGGTCCGGGCCGAGGCCGCAGCACGTGGCCTGACCGTCGCCCAGAAGCCCGACAGCCACGACATCTGCTTCATCCCGGACGGAGACACCCGTGGGTGGCTCGCGGACCGCGTCGGCACGGCGACCGGCGACATCGTCGAGCGCGACGGCACCGTGGTCGGCTCGCACGAGGGCGCCCACGCGTACACGGTCGGGCAGCGACGGGGGCTCGCCATCGGTCACCCCGCACCGGACGGGCGGCCGCGGTTCGTGCTCGAGGTGCGGCCGAAGGACAACACCGTCGTGGTCGGGCCGAAGGAGGCCCTGGCGATCGCGGAGCTCGCGGGTGCGCGCTTCACGTGGGCCGGTGCGGCCCCGGCCGACCCGACCCTCCCGTTCGACTGCGAGGTCCAGATCCGCGCCCACGCCGACCCCGTGCCGGCGGTGGCTCGGGTCGCCGCCACGCCGATCGGTGGGACGGAACTCGTCGTCACGCCGGCGGAGCCGATCGTCGGCGTCGCCCCCGGGCAGACCGCCGTCGTGTACGTCGGCACGCGCGTCCTCGGGCAGTGCACGATCGACCGCACGGTCTCGGCGGTGCCTGCGGTCCGCTGAGGCGGCGTGTCTGGGCGTGACGGGGGCGTGGTCCGGCGCTGGCCGCGGGGCCGTCAGCGCGCGGAGCGCGCGGCCGTACCCGGCCGGCGCGTCGGCGCGGGCCGTCCGGCCGTCTCCCGCCGTCGCGGCCCGCTGCGTTGGGAACTCAGGACCGTTGGTCGTGGGGCGGCGTCGGGTGGGGCCTCCCGGCGGGATCGTCCTGCGTTGTCGACGGGGCTGACGAGCGGGGCAGCCGCCGCGGCCGGGAGGCCCGGTGCGGCACCGGCGGGCCGGCGCGGCCCGGCTTGTTCCGCCCTATTGGCAATTCAGGAACGAGGTTGTGTGGCGGGGCCGCGTGAGCCCTCCTGGCCGGCTTGTCCTGAGTTGTCAACGGGGCTGACGAGCGGGGCAGCCGCCGCGGCCGGGAGGCCCGGCGCGGCACCGGCGGGCCGGTGCCGCCGGGCGGGCGGCGGGGCGGCCAGGCCAGGCGCGGTCGCGGTCGAGGTCGGGTGGACCGTCGGCCCCGTCCCGTTGGCAACTCAGGAATGTCAGCTGTGTGGCGTGGTCGAGTGGGGCCTCCCGGCTGGGTCGTCCTGAGTTGTGGATGGGGCGGACGCGCGGGTTGACGCGCGGGCCGTCGGGCTGCTGGGAGGCCGGTGCGGACCGGGTGACGGGGCGGGAGGGGGGCAGTCGCGGCGGACAACTCAGGAGGGTCGGTTGCGTGGCGGGGTGCGGGGGCTCTCCCGGCTGGATCGTCCTGAGTTGTCGACGGGGTCGGCGGCGTGGAGGGGCCGACGGATGGAGGGGTGACGAGCGCGGCAGGCGTCGCAGCCCGGGGACTCGACGCCGCCCGGAGGGAGGCCCCGCCGGGCGTCCCCGCGTCGGTGGCGACCGGTAGAACTGGACCATGAGCACCGAGCCCGCGGACGCCGCACCCGCCGTCGAGGAGACGTTCGAGACCATCGACGTCGGGGACCTCGACGGCCACCAGGCGCGTGAGGAGACCGACCGCCTCCGGACCCGGATCGCGGAGCTTCGGGACGCGTACTACGAGCAGAACGCCTCGACCGTCACGGACGCCGAGTACGACGCGATGGTCCGGCGTCTCGACGCGATCGAACAGCGGTTCCCCGAACTCCTGACGGCGGACAGCCCCACCCAGACGGTCGGCGGCCGGGCCGAGACGACGCAGTTCGCGCCCGTCGAGCACGCCGAGCGCATGCTGAGCCTCGACAACGTCTTCAGCCCGGAGGAACTGACCGAGTGGGCCGTCAAGGTGGAGCGTGACGCCGGTGCCGAGCGGGTCCGGTTCCTCACCGAGCTGAAGATCGACGGGCTCGCGATCAACCTCCGGTACGAACACGGCCGACTCGTCACGGCGGCGACCCGGGGCGACGGCGTGGTGGGCGAGGACGTCACCGGCAACGTTTTGACGATGGGCACCATCCCCGAGCGCCTCGCGGGGTCCGGACATCCACCGATCGTGGAGGTCCGAGGCGAGATCTTCTTCCCCGTCGCCGAGTTCGACGAGCTCAACGCGCGGCAGCGCGAGGCCGGCGAGCGCGTGTTCGCCAACCCGCGGAACGCAGCGGCCGGTTCGCTCCGTCAGAAGGAAGAGGGCAAGTCCCCGGCGAAGCGGGCGCTCATGGTCGACCGCCTCCGGCGGCTGCGGATGCTCGTGCACGGGATCGGCGCCTGGCCGGTCCGGGAGCTCGAGCGCGACACCGACGTGCGGGCGCAGTCCGAGGTCTACGACCTGCTCCGCGGCTGGGGTCTGCCGACGAGCACCCACTACCGGGTGTTCGACACGATCGACGAGGTCATCGGGTTCGTGCGGGACTACGGGGAGCGCCGCGCGAGCGTCGAGCACCAGATCGACGGCATCGTCGTCAAGGTCGACGACCTCGCGCTGCACGAGGAGCTCGGGGCGACCTCGCGCGCGCCGCGGTGGGCGACCGCCTACAAGTACCCGCCGGAAGAGGTCCACACGAAGCTGCTCGACATCGTCGTGAGTGTCGGACGCACCGGCCGTGCCACGCCGTTCGCCGCGATGGCGCCGGCCGAGGTCGCCGGGTCGGTGGTCCGGCAGGCGACGCTGCACAACCAGCAGGTGGTCAAGGCGAAGGGCGTCCTCATCGGGGACACCGTCGTGCTGCGGAAGGCCGGCGACGTCATCCCCGAGGTCCTCGGGCCCGTCGTCGAGCTCCGCGACGGCTCCGAACGCGAGTTCGTCATGCCGACGCGGTGCCCGGAGTGCGGCACGGAGCTCCGGCCGGCGAAGGAGGGCGACATCGACCTCCGTTGCCCGAACGCGCGGAGCTGCCCGGCGCAGGTCCGCGGTCGTGTGGAGCACATCGCATCGCGGGGTTCGCTCGACATCGAGGGGCTCGGCGAAGTCGCGGCGGCGGCGCTGACGCAGCCCCTGTTCCCCGAGACACCGCCGTTGGTGACCGAAGCGGGGCTGTTCGACCTGACGATGGAGGACATCGTCCCGATCGAGGTCATCGTGCGCGACGCCGAGACGGGCATGGTGCGACTCGAGGACGACACCGATGCCACCGGCCAGGCCGTGCCGAAGCGAGTGACGCCCTTCAGTCGCGCGCGCAAGAAGACCGATCCGCCGTTCGACCCGGAGGCTCGCGGAGTGGACTACCGGGGAGAGCCGGGGCGGTACCCGTCGAAGAACGCGTTCGAGATGCTGCGGAACATCGACGCGGCGAAGACGAAGCCGCTCTGGCGCATCCTCGTGGGGCTGAGCATCCGCCACGTGGGTCCGGTCGCGGCCCGAGCGCTCGCGTCACACTTCGGGTCCCTCGACGCCATCCGGTCGGCGTCGCGCGACGAGCTCGCGGCCGTGGACGGCGTCGGCGGGATCATCGCGGACGCGCTCCTCGAGTGGTTCGAGGTCGACTGGCACCGCGAGATCATCGAGCGCTGGACGGCGGCGGGCGTGCAGTTCACGACGCCCGACCACCCGGGCCCCGGCGGCGCGGCGGTGGAGGGCGGCGTGCTGTCCGGCATCACGGTGGTCGCGACGGGCTCGCTCGAGGGGTTCACGCGCGAGGGCGCCCAAGAGGCGATCATCGCCGCGGGCGGCAAGGCGGCGTCGAGCGTGAGCAAGAAGACCGACTTCGTGGCTGCTGGGCCAGGCGCCGGCTCGAAGCTGACGAAGGCGGAACAGCTCGGACTGCGGATCATCGACGCGGCCCAGTTCGCGGTGCTCGTGCGTGAAGGTCCTGCCGCACTCGAGCCGACCGATGGGGCGGACGGCGACCAAGACGACGCCACGGCAGGCGACCCGGAGGACATCGCGGCGGCCGACGTCGCATCGACGACGGAGGAGAGCGCTCCGGCGACGGAGGAGAGCGCTCCGGCGACGGAGGCGACCCCGAGCGAGTGACGCAGCATCGGTGAAACCGGTTCGGCGACGCCTGTTCATCCGGACGCGTGATCGTCCGGAGCGAGAGCGACACACGTCGCCCGGACCGGATGACGAGGACGTCCGTAGAATGGTGCGTGCATCACCCGTCGTCGACAGGGCGGCGACGGGCAGGCCTTCCCAGGGGAGACCGCTCTGCTGTTCCTCGTCGCAGCACTGCTCACCGCCTCGGTGCACTCACTCGGAGTGATCGAGGCCACGCCGCTGCCCGCGGCCGCGTCGAGCCCAGCTGCGGAGGTGGTCGTCGCGACGGCCCCGCGGGAGGCGGCGGCGCCGGACCCGACGGGCGTGCACCGGGCCTCCCGGGCGGAGCGGCTCGACGACCTGCACGGCCGTGCGCTGCTGACGGGACTGTCGTCGGCGTCGGACGCGACGCTGCGGCACGCCGCCCGCCTGGCGGGGCCGGTCATGCGAACGCTGCTCGACGCCCCGCCGGACGCCGGTGACGTCGCGCGGTGGTGGTCCGGACTCGGCCGGGAGGCCCGACACCGGTTGGTCACGTCCGCCCCGCAGGCGGTGGGGAACCTCGAGGGCGTCCCGTACCCGGTGCGTGACCGGGCGAACCGGCGGGTGCTGGGGGAGGACCTCCGGACCGCGCGTGCCCCGGACTCCGGGTCGACGTCCCGCCTCCGGATGCTCGAGCAGGTGCGGACCGCGCTCGTACGGGGGCCGGAGGACCCGCCGAAGCAGCTCCTGACCCTCGATCCTCGGGGGTCCGGGCGGGCGGCGATCGCGATGGGCGACCTCACGACCGCTTCGGACGTGACGGTGATGGTGCCCGGGATGTTCTTCACCGTCTCCGGGCAGTTCGCCGACTGGACCGCGACGGGCGCGGACCTGTACCGCGAGCAGGCGACCCTGACACCCCTCGCTCGTGGTGGCCGGGGCGGTGTGGCGGTCGTCGCGTGGCTCGGCTACCGCACGCCGGACCTGACGAACGTGTTGTCGGTGGGACTGGCCCGGGCGGGGGCGGTGCGTCTGGAGCGGGTGGTGGAGGGCATCGACGCGACCAGGACGGCGGATCCGGTGCGGGTGTCCGTCGTCGCGCACTCGTACGGGTCGACGACCGCCCTGCTGGCCTTGTCGTCGGGGCGCATCCACGTCGACAGCCTGACCGTGCTCGGGTCGCCGGGCAGCGCGGTCACCCGCGCATCCGAGCTGGCCGTGCCTGCGGGGCAGGTGTTCGTCGGCGCCGCACACTGGGATCCGGTGGCGGGAACCGGGTACTTCGGCACCGATCCGGCGGCCCCCGGGTTCGGGTCGACCGTGCTCGACCTGCGCGGCGGGGTCGATCACCGTGAGGACGAGGAGGTGTTCCGGCGCCCGTACGGCCACAACGAGTACCTCGTGCCGGGGACGGCATCCATCCACGACGTCGCGCTCATCGCGGTCGGCCGCTCCGACCTCGTCACGGGCGCGGACCCGTCGGGGCGGACCGTCCTGACCGCGGAAGGTGCGGTCGCTGGCACCGCTGCGAGCGGCAGCGGGAGCGGTGGTGGTGGTGGTGGTGGTGGTGGTGGTGGCGGGCCGGAGTCCCCCGACCTGCTGCTCGTGCGTCCGCAGGACGTCCAGCTGCGCGATTGACCCGCTGGGCCTGAGCATCCATGCAGATTCGGGGCGAGTCGCAGCGGCCCGGGTACAGCGGTAGTCCGTACCGTCATCACATGCGTGTCGTGCGGTGGCCTGGAGCGTTCCTCCTCTTCGTCGTCATGGCGGTCGTGGCAGGCGTCCTCGTCGCCGTCGCGGTCACGCCGGGCGTCGCGCTCGCCGGGCAGGGGGTGTCGTCGGCGGCCGAGTTCTTCGAGGACCTGCCGAGCTACCTCGACATCTCGACGCCGCAGCAGGTCTCGACGATCTACGCCAAGAAGGGCGGCCAGGACGTCGCGATCGCGTCGTTCTTCGCGGAGAACCGCGTGATCGTCAAGGACTCGGCGATCGCCACCACGGTGAAGCAGGCCGCGATCGACACCGAGGACCCGCGGTTCGCCACCGAGGGCGGGATCGACGTCGTCGGCACGCTCCGTGGTGCGGCGTCGACCGCCCTCGGCAAGGACGTCCAGGGCGGGTCGTCGATCACCCAGCAGTACGTCAAGAACGTCCTCGTCCAGCAGTGCGAGCAGCTCGGGACGCAGTCGAAGATCGACTCCTGCTACCAGCACGTCACCGAGGTGTCCCCGCAGCGGAAGCTGCAGGAGATGCGGTACGCGATCGCCGTGAACAAGAAGTACTCGAAGTCACAGATCCTCACGGGGTACCTCAACATCGTCGGGCTCGGCGGTCGTGTGTACGGCGTGGAGGCCGGTGCCGAGTACTACTTCGGGGTCACGGCCGCGCAGTTGAACCTGGAGCAGTCGGCGACGCTCGTCGCGATCCTCAACAACCCGGCGAACCTCCGGATCGACGAGCCGGCCGACACGGACAACGGCTCGGCGAACGGGTACGCGCTCACCAAGGCGCGCCGCGACTACGTGCTCAAGCGCATGTACGTGCACCACGACATCACGAAGCAGCAGCGCGACGCGGCGATCGCGGCCCCGATCACGCCGAAGATCACCGCGACGACGAACGGGTGCGCCGCGGCGGTCCAGTACGACGCGGGGTACTTCTGCGACTACGTGCGGAACGTCGTGCTCCACGACAGCGCCTTCGGCACCACCGAGGCCGACCGGATCACCACCCTCGACACCAAGGGCCTGAAGATCTACACGTCGCTCGACCTGGATCTGCAGGCGACGGCGCAGTCCGCGCTCTCGACCTACGTGCCGTCGACGATGACCTACGTCCACATCGGTGGTTCGAACGTCACCATCCAGCCCGGGACGGGTCGCGTGCTGTCGATGGTGCAGAACACGAGCTTCAACCAGTCGGATGCGGCGCCTCCGGGCTCGACCTCGGTGAACTACAGCACCGACCAGGCGTACGGCGGTTCCACCGGGTTCCAGACGGGCTCCACGTTCAAGGTGTTCACGCTCGCCGAGTGGCTCGCGTCCGGGCACACCTTGAACCAGTACGTGAACACGACGGAGCACACCTACCCGACCGCGGAGTTCACGAACACGTGCGAGAACATCGCGGGTGCCCCCTGGTCCGTCGCGAACGCCGAGGCGGTCCCAGCGTCGATGAGCGTCATGCTCGCGACGGCGGAGTCGATCAACACCGCGTTCGCCGCGATGGGCAAGCAGCTCGACCTGTGCCAGATCGCGAAGCTCGCCGAGGCGATGGGCATCCACAAGGCGAACGGTGCGAGCGGACTGTTCGAGGGGCCGTCGATGATCCTCGGCGTCAACGAGCTCTCGCCGCTCACCCTGGCGAGCGCCTACGCCGGGTTCGCGAACGGCGGGGTGTTCTGCACGCCGGTCGCGATCGACAAGGTGACGCAGGCGAACGGCAAGTCGATCGCGCCGACCCCGACGACGTGCACCCGCGGTGTCTCCGCGCAGGTCGCCGCCACGGTCGACTACGCGTTGCAGGGCGTCCTGCAGGGCAGCGGCACCGCGGCCTCGGCGAACCCCGGCGACAGCACCCCGAAGTTCG
Source organism: Curtobacterium sp. MCBD17_003 (assembly GCF_003234885.2). Taxonomy (NCBI): domain Bacteria; kingdom Bacillati; phylum Actinomycetota; class Actinomycetes; order Micrococcales; family Microbacteriaceae; genus Curtobacterium; species Curtobacterium sp. MCBD17_003. The sequence goes on along the minus strand of NZ_CP126275.1, from coordinate 2,505,190 downwards.
CCAAGACCGGCACGACCGACGCCGACGTGCAGAACTGGCTCGTCACCTCGACGACGAAGTACACGAACGCGACCTGGATCGGCAACGTGAAGGGGGCCGTCGGGCTCGCGAACGTCCCGATGCTCGCCGGGACCACCGGCTACAGCGCCAAGTTCGGCGTCGGCCGGACCATGATGACGACGCTCGACCAGAAGTACGGCGGCGATGCCCTGCCGACGCCCGACCCCACGATGGTCGGGTCGACCTCCGCGAAGTCGACCGCCCGGTCCGGCTCGTCCTCCACCACGGCGACGATCCCGGCCCCGTCCACCGGCAAGTGACCCGGCGGCCCGGTCGGCGGACGCCGCCGCTCTAGACTGGTCGGCATCCCACGAACCGATCGACGGAGCACCATGCCTGACATCACGAGCGAGCAGGTCGCGCATCTGGCGCACCTCGCACGCATCGCACTCACGCCGGACGAGATCAGCCGCCTGACCGGGGAGCTCTCGCAGATCGTCGAGAGCGTCGCCAAGGTGAGCGAGGTCGCGACGCCCGACGTGCCCTCGACCAGTCACCCGATCCCGCTGCAGAACGTGTTCCGACCGGACGAGGTCGGCCAGACGCTGACGCAGGAGCAGGCCCTCGCGGGTGCGCCGGACTCCGACGGCTCCCGGTTCCGGGTCACCGCGATCCTGGGAGAGGAACAGTGAGCGCCGAGATCACCGGGATGACCGCGGCGGCGCTCGCCGACGCGCTCGTCGCCCGTGACCTGTCGAGCGTCGAGGTCACCCAGGCCCACCTGGACCGCATCGCCGCCGTCGACACCGACGTGCACGCGTTCCTCCACGTCAACGAGTCCGCGCTCGCCGTGGCCCAGGCCGTGGACGCTCGACGCGCCGCGGGTGACGCCCTCGGCCCGCTCGCCGGGGTGCCCGTCGCCATCAAGGACGTCCTCTGCACGCAGGACATGCCCACGACCTCCGGCTCGCGGATCCTCGAAGGCTGGGTGCCGCCGTACGACGCCACAGTGGTCGCCCGGCTCCGCCAGGCGGGCATGGTCCCGCTCGGCAAGACCAACATGGACGAGTTCGCCATGGGATCGTCGACCGAGTTCTCGGCGTACGGTCCCACGCGCAACCCGTGGGACCTCGACCGCATCCCGGGAGGCTCGGGGGGCGGCTCCGCAGCGGCCGTCGCCGCGTACGAGGCACCGGTCGCGCTCGGCAGCGACACGGGTGGATCGATCCGCCAGCCGGGTGCGGTGACCGGAACGGTCGGTGTCAAGCCGACGTACGGCGGCGTGAGCCGCTACGGTGCGATCGCGCTCGCGTCCTCACTGGACCAGGTGGGGCCCGTGTCACGGACGGTGCTCGACGCCGCGCTCGTGCACGACGTCATCGGCGGACACGACCCGCGCGACTCGACGTCCCTCACCGACGCCTGGCCGTCCTTCGCGGACGCCGCTCGCTCCGGTCTCCAGGACGGCACCCTGGCCGGGGTCCGGATCGGCGTCGTGAAGGAGCTCGGTGGCGACGGCTTCCAGGCCGGCGTCACGCAGCGCTTCACCGAGACCGTCGCCCTGCTCGAGTCGGCAGGGGCCACGGTGGTCGAGATCGACGCGCCGAGCTTCGCGTACGCGATCAGCGCGTACTACCTGATCCTCCCGGCCGAGGCCTCGTCGAACCTCGCCAAGTTCGACTCGGTCCGGTTCGGCATGCGCGTCACGCCCGCGGCCGGTGGCACGGTCGAGGACGTCATGGCGGCAACGCGCGAGGCCGGCTTCGGTCCGGAGGTCAAGCGCCGCATCATCCTCGGCACGTACGCCCTGAGCGCCGGCTACTACGACGCGTACTACGGCAGCGCGCAGAAGGTCCGCACGCTCGTGCAGCGTGACTTCGACCGCGCCTTCGAACAGGTCGACCTGCTCGTCAGCCCCAGTGCGCCCACCACGGCGTTCCCCCTCGGCGAGAAGATCGACGACCCGCTCGCGATGTACCTCAACGACCTCACGACGATCCCCGCGAACCTCGCCGGGATCCCGGGCATGAGCATCCCCATGGGGTTGGCACCCGAGGACGGCCTGCCCACGGGCGTGCAGCTCATGGCACCCGCGCGTCAGGACGCCCGCCTCTACCGGTACGGCGCGGCGCTCGAGCGTCTGCTCGAGGACTCGTGGGGGCGCACCCTCATCTCGCAGGTCCCCGACCTCGACGAGACTCAGCAGTCGGCAGCGGAAGAAGGCGTGATCTGATGGCCAAGGACGCACTCATGGACTTCGACGAGGCGATCGAGCGCTTCGAGCCCGTGCTCGGGTTCGAGGTCCACGTCGAGCTCGCGACGAAGACCAAGATGTTCTCCGACGCGCCGAACTTCTTCGGCGGCGAGCCGAACACCAACATCACGCCGGTCGACCTCGGGCTGCCCGGGTCGCTCCCGGTCGTGAACGAGCAGGCCATCCGCTACTCGATCAGCCTCGGTCTGGCGCTCGGCTGCTCGATCGCCGAGTCCTCGCGCTTCGCCCGGAAGAACTACTTCTACCCGGACCTGGCGAAGAACTACCAGATCTCCCAGTACGACGAGCCCATCGCGTTCGACGGGTCGGTCGAGGTCGAGCTCGCCGACGGCACCATGTTCACGGTGCCGATCGAGCGTGCCCACATGGAAGAGGACGCCGGCAAGCTGACGCACGTCGGTGGGGCCACGGGCCGCATCCAGGGCGCCGAGTACTCCCTGGTCGACTACAACCGAGCGGGCGTGCCGCTCGTCGAGATCGTCACGCGTCCCATCTTCGGGGCGGAGCACCGCGCGCCCGAGCTCGGTGCCGCCTACGTGCAGACCATCCGCGACGTCGTCCGGGCGCTCGGGGTGTCCGAGGCGCGGATGGAGCGCGGGAACCTGCGGTGCGACGCGAACGTGTCGCTGCGCCCCCGCGGGCAGGAGCGCCTGGGGACGCGCACCGAGACGAAGAACGTCAACTCGTTCCGCGCGGTCGAGCGTGCGGTGCGCTACGAGATCCAGCGGCAGGCCGCGATCCTCGCCAACGGCGGGACGATCACGCAAGAGACCCGTCACTGGCACGAGGACACCGGCCGTACCTCGGCGGGGCGTCCGAAGTCCGACGCCGACGACTACCGCTACTTCCCCGAGCCCGATCTGCTGCCCGTGGTGCCCGCGCCCGAGCTCATCGAGGAACTCCGCGCGGCCCTTCCGGAAGCCCCGGCGGCGCGCCGTCGGCGTCTCAAGGCCGAATGGGGGTTCGCGGACCTGGAGTTCCAGGACGTCGTGAACGGCGGTCTGCTCGTCGAGGTGGAGGAGACCGTCGCCGCCGGCGCGCAACCGCAGTCCGCCCGGAAGTGGTGGACGGGCGAGATCAGCCGCATCGCCAACGCCCAGGACGCCGCTCCGGCCGATCTCGTGTCGCCCACACAGGTGGCCGAACTCATCGCGCTCGTCGACACCGGGGACCTCACGGACCGGCTCGCCCGTCAGGTGCTCGAGGGCGTCATCGCCGGCGAGGGGTCGCCGGCCGAGGTCGTCGAGTCCCGCGGCCTGAAGGTCGTGTCGGACGACACCGCGCTCATCGCCGCGATCGACCAGGCGCTCGGTGCCCAGCCGGACGTCCTGGGCAAGATCCGCGACGGCAAGGTGCAGGCCGCCGGTGCGATCATCGGCGCCGTCATGAAGGCGATGAAGGGCCAGGCGGACGCCGCCCGTGTCCGTGAGCTGGTGTTGGAGCGCGCGCAGGCCTGACCTCGCGCTGCCCGGCGGTACGGCCGAGATCGTCGTCCCGCCGCCACGAGGCGTGACCCCGTGGTCAGTCCCGATCCGACGTTCCCGGATCGCATGGCGACCACGGGGTGCATCGTGCCTGGGCGGTGCGCGGGGGCCGGTGGCAGGATGAATCGTGCCCGCAATCATCCGCGCCGTCGGTACGGCCGTCCCGCCCACCACCCTCGACCAGCGGGCGGTGCAGGGGCTGTTCGCGGCGCAGCCGGCGTTGAGTCGGCTCGGACAGCGCATCGTCGGGGCTGCGTTCGGTGCCTCGGCGGTCGACCAGCGGCACACCGTGCTCTCCGAACTCCTCCACGAGGGCGCGAGCGACTTCGTCGATGAGCACGGCGTCATCCGCTCACCGTCGACCCGGTTCCGCAACGACCGCTACCGCGAGACCGCGCTCCCGTTGTTCGTCGCCGCTGCCGCCGACGCGCTCTCGAAGGCGGACATCGCGGCCGACCAGGTCACCCACGTCGTCACGGTGTCCTGCACCGGGTTCACGCAGCCGGGCCCGGACCTCGCCGTGGCGACGGAACTCGGCATGCGACCGGGGGTGTTCCGCCACCACATCGGGTTCATGGGCTGCTACGCCGCGTTCCCGGCACTCCGGACCGCGGCGGCGTTCTGCGCCGAGGACCCCGACGCCGTCGTGCTCGTCGTGTGCGCGGAGCTGTGCACCCTGCACATCCGGGCCTCCGACGACCCGGACCAGATCGTCGCCAACAGCGTGTTCGGTGACGGAGCGGCCGCGGCGGTCGTGACACCGGACCTCCCGGACGCGCGGTTCACCGCGGAGCCGGACCCCGACGCGCCCCTGGCCCTGCGGCTCGACGCGTTCGCGTCGTCGGTGATCCCGGAGGGAGCCGGCGACATGGCGTGGAACATCGGCGACGAGGGCTTCGAGATGGTGTTGTCCTCGGCCGTGCCCCACCTCATCGAGCAGCACGTGGCAGAAGCCGTGGCGCCGGTCCTCGCGGCGATCGAGTGTGACGACGCGACGTCGGTACCGCTCTGGGCGGTGCATCCGGGCGGCCGGGCCATCCTCGACCGGGTCGAGGACGAACTGCAGCTGCCCGCGATGGCGATCGACGCCTCCCGTCGCGTGCTGGCCGAGCACGGGAACATGTCGAGCGGCACCGTCTTGTTCGTGCTCGACCGCATCCTGCAGGACGGGGCGGAGCCCGGCAGCCGCGTCGTCGCCCTCGCGTTCGGCCCGGGACTGACGGTGGAGACGGCAGCGCTCGAGGTCGTGCGAGCGTGAACGCGGCGGTCGGGACAGGCCCGGATCTGCAGCACCGGCGGGGCGCGCGCGTCTTCGGCGAGCCCCTGCGTCCGGACCTCAGCGTCCGAGCGACGGACCTCGCCGAGGTCATGGACGACCCCGCATGCGACCCTCGTGCCCTCGACCGGACCTTCCGGCGCTTCGCGATCGTCAATCCGCTCGTCGGCGGCTGGCGCGGGGTCTGGCGGCGGTTCGTGCGGCCGGTCCTCCCGGTCGAGCGGCCCGCGCGCGTGCTCGACCTCGGATGCGGCGGCGGCGACGTGGCGCGCTCGATCGCGAGGTGGGCGCACGCCTCCGGACATCGCGTCGAGGTCGTCGGCATCGACCCCGACCCCCGGGCGATCCGGGCGGCGGAGCGGACGACCACCGACGGCGTGGTCTTCCGGCGGGCGTCGAGCGAGGACCTCGTCGCGGCGGGGGAGCGGTTCGACGTGGTGGTGTCGAACCACGTCCTGCACCACCTCGACGATGCGGCACGGGCGGCGTTCCTCGCGGACTCGGTGACGCTCGCGACGCGCCGGGTCGTGCACAGCGACATCCGACGCTCGGCGGCGGCCTACCGGGCGTACGCGCTCGGGGTCGTACCGGTGGCCGCCGGGACCTTCGTCCGCGTCGACGGGCTGCGCTCGATCCGTCGGAGCTACACCGCGGGCGAGTTGCGCGGCGTCCTGCCCGAGGGGACGCCGTGGCACGTGGTCGAAGCGGCACCCCATCGCCTGCTCGCCGTGCACGACGCCTGAGCGCGACGAGCGCGACGAGCGACGAGCGACGAGCGCGACGAGCGGCGGAACGCGACGAGCGCGGCGTCGGCGTCACCGCCGCGTCGCGTGGGCCGGGCGGCTGACCACCGCCCGCGCTCCCGGCCCACGCACCGCCGCTACGGGCGGAGCAGCACCTTGACGGCGCGGCGCTCGTCCATCGCCGCGTAGGCCTCGGCGGCCTCCTCGAGGGGCAGTTCCAGGTCGAACACGCGCCCCGGGTCGACGGCGCGTGAGAGCACGTCGGGCAGCAGCTCCGGCAGGTAGGCGCGCACCGGGGCGACCCCACCGGCGACGGTGATGTTCTTGCCGAACAGGAACGACATCGGGAGCTCCGGGCCACCCGCCGGCACGCCGACGTACCCGACGGCGCCGCCGGGCCGCACCACGCGCAGCGCCTGGTCCATGCTCTCCTTGGTGCCCACGGCCTCCAGGGCGCAGTCGGCGAGCTCGCCGCCGAGCAGGGCGCGGACCTCGTCGATGCCCTCGTCACCGCGGGTGGCGACGATGTCCGTCGCACCGAACTCGCGCGCGATCCGCTGGCGGTCCTCGTGGCGGCTCATCGCGATGATGTGGTCGGCGCCGAGCCGGGCAGCCGCGAGCACGGCGCACAGGCCGACCGCGCCGTCGCCGACCACCACGACCGTCTTGCCGGGGCCGACCCCAGCGGAGACCGCGGCGTGGTGCCCGGTCGAGAAGACGTCCGAGAGCGTGAGGAGCGAGGGCACGAGTGCGTCGTCGACGGGGCCGGGGACGACCACGAGGGTCGCCTCCGCGTCGGGGACCCGCACGATCTCGGCCTGGGCGCCACCCATCGGGTGGCCGTAGGGGTCCTGCTTGCCGCCGAACACCGAACCGTGTTCGCAGCTCGACGTGATGCCGTGGCGGCACGCCTGGCAGGTCCCGTCGTTCGTCGTGAACGGCGCGATGACGAAGTCGCCGGGGGCGATGGTCGTGACCGCGTCGCCGACCTCGGTGACGGTGCCCACGAACTCGTGGCCGATCGTGTGCGGCTCGACCGGGCGGACGCCGCGGTACGGCCAGAGGTCGGAACCGCAGACGCAGGCGGCGACGACCCGGACGACGACGTCGCCCGGCTCGATGATGGTGGGGTCGTCGCGGTCCTCGACGCGGATGTCGCGGGCGGCGTGGATGACGGTGGCACGCATGGGGTGGCCTCTCGGGGTGGGGTGGATGCTCCCGGCACCACGACGCACCGCGCCGCCGGGCCGGGGAGGGGATGCCTCGACGTTACCCTCGGCGGGTGCAATCGGGATCCGGCGACGACCGCTACGGCTCCGACGTGCTCGCCGGGGACTGGCGAGCACAGGGACGGAAGACGGTGCGGGAGGTCCCGCTCGAACGGGACATGGTGCTCGAGGACCCCGCGTCGGGGTGGGCCGGCGCGGTCGTCCGGCTCGAGGCCGGTCTCGTCGAGCTCGAGGACTGGAAGGGGCGCACGCGCTCGTTCCCCGCGACGGGGCAGTTCCTGCTCGAGGGGGAGCTCGTGCGGCTCGGGCGTCCCGCCGCGCCGATCGGCGGGCGCGCCGCGAACCGGCCGGGAGGCGCGGCGCCCGGCATCGGGACCGCCGACGGTCGGGCGCGCACCGCCTCCGGCAGCTTCGCGGTGGGACCACAGCGGGCGCGGGTCGCCCTGCCCTCCCGGATCATGGTGGAGGGCCGCCACGACGCGGAACTCGTCGAGAAGGTGTGGGGGGCGGACCTCCGGATCGAGGGTGTCGTCGTCGAGTACCTGTCGGGGGTGGACAACCTCGCCGACGTCCTCGAGGAGTTCCGGCCCGAGCGTGGACGCCGCGTCGGGGTCCTCGTCGACCACCTCGTGCCCGGGTCGAAGGAGTCTCGGTTCGCCGACGCCGTGATGCGGGGCAAGTGGGGTCGGCACGTCCTCGTGGTGGGGCACCCCTACGTGGACGTGTGGCAGTCGGTGAAGCCGGCGCGACTCGGACTGCGCGAGTGGCCGACGATCCCGCGGTCGATCGAGTGGAAGCACGGCATCTGCGACGCGCTCGGGTGGCCCCACGAGTCCCAGGCGGACATCGCGCACGCGTGGCAGCGGATCCTCGGGCAGGTGCGGACGTACGCCGACCTGGAGCCGGCGTTGCTCGGCCGGGTCGAGGAGTTGATCGACTTCGTCACTGAAGCAGCTTGATCCTGCGGGCTCGCAGGCTCGCGCTGCGGTCCTGCACAGAGATGGGTTCTGCACCGTTCGGTGCGGGACGGGGGCGCACCGGGCCTCCCGACCGTACCCTTGAGGGGTGGACGGGATCGACGGGCGCGTGCGGACCGCGGTCGACGTCTGGCTCCGCTGGTTGCCGCGGTGGCAGATCGGGTCGGCCCGGCCACGGACGCGCATCTGCCGGCGCTGCGTGGGGTCCCCGATCGCGACCGCGGCGGGGTTCGGTCCGGACGTGCCGCATCCGGTCCAGCACGCGCTGATCGGTCGGGTCTCGACCATCATCGACGACGCCGTGGACGACTACACGGCCAAGAACCTGCCGCTGCTCAAGCGTGAACTCGACCGCTCCGACGCACGGAAGCGGTCCGCGGGGTACCAGCCGGCCGACGGACTGTCGCCGGAGTTCCAGGGTCTCGACGTCGACCCGGAACCCGAGCCCGGCTCGCCGTTCCTGTTCACGCTCGCCGAACTCGCCGGCACCGGAGCCCAGGCGACGTCGCCACGGGAACCCCTGTCGGACGAGGCCAAGGCCGCGCTGCACCACGAGATCGCGCTGTCGGACGAGTGCGCTCGGGCCACCGGGACGGCGGTGTGCCTCGCGCTCGTGGAACACCGCGACCGCATCGCCGAGGCCATCGAGCGCCTGGTGGAACCGCAGATCGAGGCCCTGGTGTCCGACATGTTCCGCGGGCTCGACGTACCGGGCACGCCCCCGCGCGGCGGCCTGTTCTGATCGTGGCTGTCTTCGGGCCGGCACGGATGGGGGTGCCGACCGCCGCTCGGTGTCGGTGCACGAGTCGGTGCGCGACAATGGCTTCGTGACCACACGCACCTTCGGCTGGCTCGCGGCCGTGATCGACGTCGTCCTCGTCGTCGTCTTCGCGCTCATCGGACGGCTCTCGCACGGCGAGGGGGCCACGCCCGTGACGCTGTGGATCACGGCCTACCCGTTCCTCGCGGGCTGGGCGATCGCCTACGTCACGAGCGGGGCGTGGTCCCGGCCGCTGGCGCTGTGGCCGACCGGTGTCGTGGCCTGGATCCTCACCGTGCTCGTCGGCATGGCGATCCGGGTCACCGCGGGGCAGGGCGTCGAGCACGGGAATCCGTTGCCCGTGTCGTTCTTCATCGTGGCCAGTGTGGTCCTCGGGGTGTTCCTGCTCGGCTGGCGCGCGATCGTCGGGCCGATCGTGCGGCGGGGCGAGCGCCGTGGCGCGGCCGTCGCGCACGCCTGAGCGGCGATTCACAGCGCGTCGGCGGCGGCTCGCAGCGTGAGCTGTCCGCGATGCGGTGCGGCGCGGCGCGGCGGTCCGCCTGCCGGCGCCCGATGACCAGCGGCGCCCCGAAGCAGCGGCGACCGCTGACCAGCGGCGCCGCGCCCCGCACCAGCGGCGACCGCTGACCAGCGGCGCCCCGAAGCAGCGGCGCCCCGAAGCAGCGGCGCCCAGAGCCAGCGCGGCGACGAGTGACCAGCGGTGACAATTCAGGAGTCCTGGTGCGCGGCGGGGGTGTGCCATGCCTCCCGGCTCGGTGTTCCTGCGTTGTCGACCGGTGGGGTCTGACGCGGGGCGAGGTGGACTCCGTGCGCCAGGCGCGAGTTGCAGGCGAGGCGCGGCCTCGGCCGCGAGGTTCTGGGCCGGGGCTGGGATTCGCGGCTGTGCGGCCGTGGCGGCGGAGGTGGGGCCTCCAGGGCCGGGGGTGACAATTCAGGAGTCCTGGTGCGCGGCGGGGGTGTGCCGTGCCTCCCGGCTCGGTGTTCCTGCGTTGTCGACCGGTGGGGTCTGACGCGGGGCGAGGTGGACTCCGTGCGCGAGGCGCGAGTTGCAGGCGAGGCGCGGCCTCGGCCGCGAGGTTCTGGGCCGGGGCTGGCATTCGCGGCTGTGCGGCCGTGGCGGCGGAGGTGGGGCCTCCAGGGCGGGGGTGACAATTCAGGAGTCCTGGTGCGCGGCGGGGGTGTGCCGTGCCTCCCGGCTCGGTGTTCCTGCGTTGTCGACCGCCGCGGTACGGGCAGAGCGGGGGACACCGGTGCGGCCTGGAACGGACCGGGGGCGGGGGGCGCAAGCCGTCCTCTCGGGACCGCGCCCGCGCTGCCGACCGCCCGCCGCGCGCGCCTGGCGCCTGCCGCCTCGCGCCCGCGCCTGCCGCCTGCCGCCGGCCGCGCGCGCCTGGAGCCTGCCGCCTCGCGCCCGCGTCTGCCGCCTGCCGCCGGCCGCGCGCGCCTGGAGCCTGCCGCCTCGCGCCCGCGTCTGCCGCCTGCCGCGCGTACCCGCGCCCGCCGCCCACGCGCTCGCCCGCCGCACCCGCGTTGGGCCGCGACAACGCCCGCGTCCGCGCGCCGCCGCTACTCGACCCCGATGTCCTCGTTCCAGAGCGTCGGCTCCTCGGCGATGAACGTGCGCATCATGGCGACGAGGTCCGGGTCGTCCAGGATCGTGACCTCGACGCCCTGCTCCCGCAGCCAGTCGTGACCGCCGGAGAACGTCTCCGCCTCACCGATCACGACGCGGGAGATGCCGAACTGCTTGACGAGGCCCGAGCAGTACCAGCAGGGCGACAGCGTCGTGACCATCGTCGTGCCCGAGTAGCCGGGCTGCCGTCCGGCGTTGCGGAACGCGTTCGTCTCGGCGTGCATCGACGCGTCGTCGTCCTGCACGCGCCGGTTGTGGCCGCTGCCGAGCAGGGTGCCGTCGGCGGCGAACAGCGCGGCGCCGATCGGGATCCCGCCCTCGACGAGCCCCTGCTCCGCCTCGGCGCGGGCGACGGCCAGCTGCTCCTCGGCGGTCGTGAAGCGCGGCCCGGCGCCGACCGGTTCCGGGCCCGCCGCGGTGGCCGGGTCGTCCGCCACGGCACCGAGGCCGGACGCCGCTGCCGCGTCCTGCACCGATCCACCGGGGACCGCCGACGGGGCCGCGTCGCCGCTCGCTCCCTCGGCCGGGAGGCCCGTCACCGGGTCCCTGGGATCACCACCGGGATGCCGCACGGTCGGCTCCTGCGGCTCGGCCGGCTCCCGCGACTCGGCCGGCTCCTCGACGTCGGTCATGCGACGTCGTCCGCGCCGTCGACGCCGATGACGGTGTCGGACGCCTCGGCGAGCGGACCGCCGACGGCCGGCTTCGCGACGCGGAACAGCAGGAAGTACGCCACGAACGCGACGACGAACCCGACGAGCGGGGTGAGGTCGCCGACCGGGGTCGCCTTGGCGACGGGACCTTCGTAGAACGTCTGGTTCGAGAACAACCACACGGACAGCACGCCGCCGACGAGGAACGCGGTGATGCCCGCCCAGTTGCGGTACCGGACGCGGTCGGGGATGAACTGCGCGATGGACGTGCCGCGACGCAGGATCCGGTCCGCGAACACGACCCCGAGCCACGGCGCGATCCAGTAGGCGATGACGAGGAGGAAGTTCTCGTACTTCTCGCCGGCGTCGGGCAGGGCCCAGAGCGCGACGAAGAACCCGATGATGCCGAACCCGACGGCGACGATGGCCCGACGCAGTCCGAACCGGATGCGAACGCCCGCGGCGAGGAACGACATCGCGCCGGAGTAGATGTTGAGCGAGTTGGCGGCGATGGCGCCGACGGCGATCGCGATGAGCGTCAGGTCGCGGATCACGACCGGGAGGCTCGACGTGAACGACCCGGTCGGGTCGCCCGGGTCGAACCCACCGATGGTGACGGCTGCCGCGCCCGCCGCCATGAGGACGGTGCACGACACGAAGTCGCCGATGCCCGCGGCCCAGCCGGCGGTGCGGCGGGACGCGCTGGCGGGCAGGTACCGGGTGTAGTCGGACGCGTAGGGGTTCCAGCCGGCGGCGTAACCGAACGCCGCGCTCACGGTGAGGGTGAAGCCGGCGAAGGAGTAACCCCCGCCCTTCGGGGTGTACTCGAGGTGGGCGTGGGAGAAGATCACGATCGTCGCGATGAGGAAGATGATCCCGAGGATGTACGACGCGTAGCGCTCGAACACCTGCACGAGGTCGTGGCCGACGAACGCCACGGCGACCTCGAGCACCACGACGATGATCAGCGCGAGCCACGTGCTCATGCCGGTGAGGGTCGACAGCGCCAGCGCGCCGGAGACCGAGTTCGTGGCGAACCAGCCCAGGCCGGCCATGATCGTGTTGATGCCCGCCGGCAGGATGTTGCCGAGGAACCCGAACGCGGTGCGGCTCAGCACGAGCTGTGCGAGACCCTCACGCGGCCCCCACGTCGACAGGATGCCCTGTGTCAGCGACCCGAGTGCGTTGCCGAGGATGAGGGCGATCATCGCCCAGCGGAAGTCGAGCCCGAAGAACAGCACCGCGATGACGCCGACGTAGATCGTGGCGAACTCGAGGTTCGGCGCGGTCCAGGTGGCCGCGAGCTGCCACGGGGAGCCGTGACGGGCGGAAGCGGGGATGGCCTCGATGCCGCCGGGTTCGACGCGGCTCGGGCGGGCGTGCACGGGGGACGGTGCAGTGGTGGTCACCGAGGAAGCCTACGAGCGCCCGCGGCCGGCCGGGGTCGTGATGGCCGGTTCGTCACACGCTCTTTACACGGCGGCGCGAGGCCGTCGCCGGTTCCCAGCATGCTCCCAGCGCTCTCCGGTCGACTCTGAGCACGTGTACAGCGGACACGGCGGCCGTCGCCGTAGTGTCGGACGCCCCGACGGGCTCTGCTCGGCGTCACACGAACGGAAGGCACACCATGGGATTCCTCGATCGACTGCTCGGGCGCGAGGACCGATCGCAGCCGGGCGGCGGCCGACAGGCATGGCCGACGAACGCCGACCCGTACGGGCAGCAGTCCGCCGCGGGCTACCGCTACGGTCAGCAGTCGTACGACGTGCCGCCGGGTGCTGCGCGTACCGCCTCCGCGGGATCGTCGACGCCCCCGAGCGAGGACGAACTCGCGGTGGAGCGCTACCGCTACCTCCTGCGTACGGCACCGCCCGAACGCATCGAGGACGTCCACGCCGAGGCCTTCGCCCGGTTGACACCCGAGCAGCGACGCATGGTGTTCGACGAGTTGTCGCGCACCGCGCCCGCCGGTGAGGCTCCTCGCGCCGACGACCCCCGCTCACTCGCGCAGGCTGCGACGCGGTCGGAGATCCGGCAACCGGGCACCCTCGAGCGGTCGCTCGGCGGTTGGGGCGGTGGGTACGGGGGTCGCGGCGCGTACGGCGGTGCGAGCGCGTTCGGCGGCGGGTTCGGCGGGTACGGGAGGTCCGGGTCCGGTTTCGGGAGCATGCTCGGTGCCTCGCTCCTCGGCTCCGTCGCGGGCTACGTCATCGGGTCGACGATCATGAGCGCCTTCCTGCCCGAGCCCGGCATGTTCGGTGAGCCGGTCGACGCGAGTGGGGCGGACGACGGGGGTGACGGCAGCGGGGCGGACGGCACCGACGTCGGCGCGGACGGCGGCGGCTACGAGGCCGCGGGCTGGGACTCCGGATCGGGCCTCGACGCGGGGTCCGACTGGGGTGGAGGATTCGACCAGGACCTCGGCGGGTTCGACGTCTGAGGTCATCGGCCGCACCGGTCGCGCGGCCGCACACGAGGAACACCGGGAACACGCGTCGAAGGAGTCGCCGTGCCGTTCATCGAAGCCGTCGGGCTGACGAAGACCTACCGCGCGAAGACCGGGCCGGTCCATGCCCTGGCGGGGCTCGACCTCGCCGTGCCCGAGGGCAGCGTCACCGCGTTGCTCGGCCCGAACGGCGCGGGCAAGACGACCGCCGTCAAGGTCCTGACGACCCTCACGCGCCCGGACTCCGGACGCGCGACGATCGCGGGGACCGATGTCGTCACGGAGCCCCAGCGCATCCGACGGCGCATCGGGGTGTCGGGTCAGTACGCGGCCGTGGACGAGAACCTGACGGGGTTCGAGAACCTCGACATGATCGGGCGGCTGTACCACCTGGGGCGGTCGGCTTCGCGTCGTCGTGCGCGGGAGCTCATCGAGGCGTTCGGGTTGACCGAGGCCGGCGACCGGCCCGTCAAGGGGTTCTCGGGCGGGATGCGCCGGCGGATCGACCTCGCCGGCGCGCTCGTGGCGAAGCCCCCGGTGCTGTTCCTCGACGAGCCGACGACCGGCCTCGACCCGCGGAGCCGCCTCGGGCTCTGGGACGTCATCGAGGGCCTCGTCGCCGAGGGCACCACGGTGCTCCTGACGACGCAGTACTTGGAGGAAGCGGACCGGCTCGCCGACGACATCGCCGTGATCGACGGCGGCCGGGTGATCGCCCAGGGGACGGCGGACGAGTTGAAGAGCCGTGTGGGCGGGCACCGCGTGGTGGTCACGCTCGTGTCGGCGGACGACCGGGCGGCCGCGGCGGCAGTGCTCGAGCGGCACGGGGACGGATCCGTCGAGATCGGTGGGGACGGCCGGACCCTCTCGGTCGCCGTGCGGTCGGGCCCGTCGGCGCTCCGCGCCGCCCTGGCCGAGCTCGCCGAGGCGGGGGTGGACCTCCACGACGCGGGGATGCGACGTCCCACGCTCGACGACGTGTTCCTGCGCCTCACCGGGCACGCCGCGACGACGGAACCCGATGCCGACGCCGGGGACCCGACCACCGCGACGGACGCGACCACGGTGACCGGGCCTCCCCGGCCGGAGGACCGTGCGGCGTCGACGCCGGAGATCCCGGCCTCGTCGGGGACGGCACGGCGATGACCGCGACTGCGCAGCTCCCCGTCGTGCGCGACGGTCGCGTCGCGGCATGGTGCAACGACGGCTGGACCGTGACCCGGCGCAACCTCCTCAAGATCCGCCGCTCCCCGGACATGCTCGTGTTCGCGGTGCTGCAGCCGATCATGTTCGTGTTGCTGTTCAGCCAGGTGTACGGCGGGGCGATCGCCGTGCGTGGTACCGACTACACGCAGTTCCTCATGGCCGGGATCTTCGCGCAGACCGTGGTGTTCGGCGCCACGTTCTCGGGCTACAGCATGGCCCAGGACCTGAAGGAGGGGATCATCGACCGGTTCCGGACCCTGCCGATGAGTCCGTCCGCCGTGCTCGTCGGGCGGACCAACGGGGACCTCGTCCTCAACGGGATCTCGGTCCTGATCATGATGCTCACGGGCCTGGCGGTCGGCTGGCGGGTGCACTCGTCGCCGGGGGAGTTCGTCGCCGGCCTCGTCCTGCTCCTCGCGTTCAGCTACGCGTTCAGCTGGGTGATGGCGCTGCTCGGCATGAGCGTCCGGTCGCCCGAGGTGATCAACAACGCCTCCTTCATGATCCTGTTCCCCATCACGTTCATCTCGAACGCGTTCGTGCCGAGCGACACCCTGCCGCTGGTGCTGCGGGTGTTCGCCGAGTGGAACCCGGTGTCGTCGCTCGTGCAGGCCGTCCGGCAACTGTTCGGCAACGTGGGGAGCAGTCCCGTTCCCGACGTCTGGACCATGCAGCACCCGGTCGCCACGGTGCTCGTCGGCATCGTGGTGCTGCTCGTCGTGTTCGTCCCCTGGAGCGTGCGGAAGTACGCCTCGATCAGCAAGCGGTAGGTCGCTGCGCTTCCCCAGGCGGGGACGCCGCCCGCAGAATAGGCTGCTCGCGCCATGACGACGACCGACCCCCGCCCCTCCCTGCCGGGTCCCGGAGCAGCGGACCACGACGCCACCGAGCCGCGGCTCGACCGGAGCACCCGCCTGCGGCGCTGGATGTTGCAGGGCGCCGAGAGCTCGGGCGCCCACGAGGGCCCCCACCAGGTCGAGGTGGAGCGCACCCACTCGTGGTGGCGCGTGATGTGCCTCACGGGCGTCGACTACTTCTCCACCCTGGGGTACCAGCCGGCCATCGCGGCGCTCGCCGCGGGCCTCCTGTCGCCGATCGCGACGGTGGTGCTCGTGCTCGTCACGCTGTTCGGCGCGCTCCCGGTGTACCGACGGGTCGCGCAGGACAGCTTCCGCGGAGCCGGGTCGATCGCCATGCTCGAGAAGCTCCTGCCGTGGTGGGCGGGCAAGCTCCTCGTCCTCGTCCTGCTCGGGTTCGCCGTGACGGACTTCATGATCACGATCACGCTGTCGGCGGCGGACGCCACAGCACACCTCGCCGAGAACCCCTACACGCCGCACTGGTTCACCGACATCCCCGTGCCCCTGACGCTCGCACTCATCGCCCTGCTCGGCGTCGTGTTCCTCCGCGGGTTCCGCGAGGCGATCGGCATCGCCGTGGTGCTCGTGTCCGTGTACCTCGTCCTCAACCTCGTCGTGGTCGCCGTGGCGCTCGTGCACGTGCTGAGCCGTCCCTCCCTGGCGACGGACTGGTGGTCGGGACTGACCGCACAGCACGCCGATCCACTCGCGATGATCGGGATCGCGTTGCTCGTGTTCCCGAAGCTCGCGCTCGGTCTGTCCGGGTTCGAGACCGGGGTGTCGGTCATGCCACAGGTGGACGGCGGGAACGGGGACGTGCCGGGGAAGCGCCCGGAGGGGCGGATCCGGGGGACCCGGCGCCTCCTCACCACTGCCGCGCTCATCATGAGCTCGTTCCTCATCCTGTCGAGCGTCGTCACCACGTTCCTCATCCCGCAGAAGGAGTTCCAGCCGGGCGGTGAGGCCAACGGCCGAGCGCTCGCCTTCCTGGCTCACGAGTACCTCGGGAGCGTCTTCGGGAGCGTGTACGACGCCTCCACCATCGCGATCCTGTGGTTCGCGGGCGCGAGCGCGATGGCGGGCCTGCTCAACCTCGTTCCGCGGTTCCTGCCGCGCTACGGGATGGCACCGCAATGGGCGCGAGCCGTCCGGCCGCTCGTGCTCATCTTCACGCTCATCGCGTTCGCCATCACCCTGATCTTCAACGCGGACGTCGACGCCCAGGGTGGTGCCTACGCCACGGGGGTGCTCGTGCTCATCACGAGTGCATCGGTCGCCGTGACCCTGTCGGCACGGCGGAAGCGGCAGCGGGGCCGGACCATCGCGTTCGGCGTCATCACGCTCGTGTTCGGCTACACCACCGTGGCGAACGTCATCGAACGCCCCGACGGCGTGCGGATCGCGGCGGTGTTCATCCTGGCGATCGTCGTCGTGTCGCTGCTCTCGCGGGTGCGCCGGTCGTTCGAGCTCCGGGCATCGTCGATCGAGCTCGACGCCGTCGCGCAGCAGTTCGTCGTGGCCGATGCCGACCAGTTCGGGCAGGTGTGCATCATCGCGAACGAGCCGGACGACGGGAGCGCCGAGGAGTACCGGACCAAGGGCAAGATCGAGCGTCGGTCGAGCGGCATCCCCGCGCGCGTCCCGACGATCTTCCTCGAGGTGTACCCGGCGGACTCGTCGGACTTCGAGGAGGACCTCAAGATCGAGGGCGTCGTCAAGCACGGCTTCCGGATCCTCCGCGTGCGTTCGGGCACCGTCCCCAACACGATCGCGTCGACGCTCCTCGCCGTCCGCGACCTCACCGGCGTCGTGCCGAGCATCTACTTCGCGTGGACCGAGGGCAGCCCCATCCGCAACATGGTGCGCTTCCTGTTCACCGGCGCAGGCGAGGTCGCACCGGTCACGCGCGAGGTGCTCCGCGAGGCCGAGCCGGACGTCGCCCGCCGTCCCGTCGTTCACGTGTCCTGAGGCGCAGCGCGGGTGCTCACCATCGCCCGCGGTGCGCAACTCAGGAAGGCGGGCCGGGTGGCGGGCTCGCCGCGTGCCTCCCGGGTCCGTGTTCCTGATCTGTCACCTGCCGGCGCTGTGCTGGGGCGGAGGCCGCGGCGGGCCGCGGGTGCGCCGCGGCCGGCGCCGGGCAGTGCCGCGGCCGGCGCCGGGCTGCGCCGCGGCCAGGGCTGGTGCCGGCGCCGGGCTGTGCCGCGGCCGGCGCCGGGCAGTGCCGCGGCCGGCGCCGGGCAGTGCCGCGGCCGGCGCCGGGCAGTGCCGCGGCCAGGGCCGGGCTGTGCCGCGGCCAGGGCTGGTGCCGGAGCCGGGAGGCGCGGGTCGGGGTCGGCTGGTCGGCGCGCGTCGTCGATGGGGGTGAGGCGGGCGCGGTGCGGCCGTCGTCATGGGTGGCCGATTCAGGGACGCGAGCGGCCGGCGGTGCCGCGGCGTCCCTCCCGGTGTCGTGTTCCTGATCCGTCGTCCGCGGCGCGGCGCGGCGCGGGCTGGGCAGGTCGGCGCAAGTCGGGAGGTGGGGACGTGGTGGGCCCGGCGCGTCCGTCGCCATGGTGTGGCCAAATCAGGAATGCGAGCCCGTTGGTGGCTCTGCAGCGCCCCTCGCGACGGCCGCTTCCTGACTTGTCGCCGGCGGCGGCAGCAGCGGCTACCGCGCGGGGACGTCGGTTCAGGAAAGCGGGTCGGGTGGCGGGCCCGTGGCGTCCCTCCCGGCGTCCGGTTCCTGATTGTTCGTCCGCCAGCCGTCGGGAGGTGCGGCGTGCGCCCGGTACGTCGTGGACGCGCAGGGCGCGGTACGTCTCGTCGCCGGAGGCGGACAACTCAGGAGAACAGGTGGGGTGGCGGGCCTGTGGCGTCCCCCCGGCGTCATTTTCCTGAATTGTCTGCCTGGCAGCTGCTGGCTCCCGGAATCCGCGCGCGACGGCCGTACCACGGGCAGCGCCAATGGACCGCGCGACGCCGCCGGGCAGCGCCACCGGGCCGCGCGACGCCGCCGCTACGCGTCCGCGCCGGTGATGCGGTCCCGCACCTTGCGCCGGAGCACCTTGCCGATCATCGAGCGGGGCAGGTCCTCGACCACCACGACGCGACGCGGCACCTTGTACGGGGCGAGGTGCTCCCGGGCGTACTCACGGAGCGCGTCGGCCGAGAACGTGGCGGGGTCGGTGGGCACGACCGCCGCCACGACCTGCTCGTTGCCGCCCGTGGTGATGCCGACGACGGCGACCTCGCGGACCAGGGGGGAGCGGATGAGCGTGTCCTCGACCTCGGACGGCGAGACGTTGAAGCCGCCCGTGATGATGAGTTCCTTGAGTCGGTCGACGATCGACACGAAGCCGTCCTCGTCGATCGAGACGATGTCACCCGTACGGAACCAGCCGTCGGTCGTGAAGGCCTCGTCCGTTGCGTCTGCGCGCCCCCAGTAGCCCTGGAACACCTGCGGACCCTTGACGAGCAGCTCGCCCGGCTGCCCGACCGGGACGTCCTTCGAGGGGTCGTCCGGGTCGCCGACGCGGATGTCGGTCGACGGGAACGGGAGGCCGATCGTGCCGAGTCGCCGAGCGTCGGAGACCGGGTTCGCCATGATGACGGGGGACGTCTCGGACAGGCCGTACCCCTCGACCAGGACGCCGCCGGTCTTGGCCTCCCACGGCTCGATGACGGCCTGCGAGAGCGGCATGGCACCCGAGATGCCGATCTCGATGCCCCGCAGCGAGACCTTCTTGCCAGCGGCGTGCTCGAGTCGGGCGTAGATCGGCGGCACCGCGGGCAGGAACGTCGGCGGATGGCGCTTCATCGCGGCGAGCACGAGCTGCGGATCGAACGCGGGGAACAGCACGAGCCGCGACGCCATGCTCATCGCGAACGTCAGGCAGAGCGTCAGGCCGTAGGCGTGGAACATCGGCAGGATCGCGTAGACAACGCTGTCACCGGGCTTGATCTGGGGGATCCACGCCCGCGCCTGCGCCGCGTTCGCCAGCAGGTTCCGGTGCGTCAGGACCGCGCCCTTCGGGTTCCCCATCGTGCCGGACGTGTACTGGATGAGCGCCGTGTCGGTGGTCGCCGGGCGGGGGTGCCTCCGGGAGAGCCGGCGGCCGTCGACGAGCGACTCCCAGCGCGTCGTCCCGCGGACCTTCGTCGTCAGCTTCGCACGGGACTCGCGCGCCTTCGCGACGGGGAGCGCGAGCGCCGCCCGGGTGGACCGGGGCATCGCACGCGTCATGTCGACCGAGACGATCGCGTCGAGCGCCAGGTCGATCGGGAAGTCCTGGAGCGTCGCCACCGACTTGTCCCACGCGATCGCCACCTTGGCGCCGTGGTCCTCGAACTGGTGCCGGAGTTCCCGCGGCGTGTAGAGCGGGTTGTGCTCAACGACGATCGCGCCGAGCCGGAGCACCGCGTAGAACGCGACGACGTGCTGCGGGCAGTTCGGCAGGACGATGGCGACGCGGTCGCCCGCTCCGACCCCGAGCTGCTGCAGTCCGTGGGCCGCGCGCTCGATCTGCGCCTGCAGTTCCCGGTAGGTCGTCGTCGCGCCGAAGAACTCGAGGGCGACGTTGCGCGGGTAGCGGGCCGCGGAGCCCTCGACGAGGTCGAGCAACGACCCGGTGGGCTCGTCGATGTCGAACGGGACTCCAGGGGCGTAGCTGCGCTGCCAAGGCCGTGGCGTGTCGGTGCTCACCCGTTCACCCTAGAGGCGGCCCGATGCCCGCGCTCAGGCGACTCCCCGGCGTGCGAGGGACGATCCCTGCATGGTTTCCCTGGCCACGGCGATGCGCGATCGCCTCAACGCCACGTTCACGGGCAGCGCCACCGAGCGGCCCCAGTGGATCGGCGATCTCGAGCACGGCACCGACGAGGGCTTCTTCGGCCCCGACTCCGCGACGTGGGCGGTGCACGCCGGCATGTCCACCATCGTCGCGGGCGTGCGGGCGCTCCTCGTGCAGGCGCTGCACCCGGGGGCGCTCGCCGGAGTCGCCGACCACTCCCGCTACCGCGAGGACCCCTTCGGCCGGCTCGCGGGCACCATCCGCTGGATCTACACCGTCTCGCACGGCGACACCGCGACGGCGACGGCTGCGAGCGAGTGGGTCCTCCGGCTGCACGAGCGGGTCCGGGGCGAGTTCACGGACGCCCACGGCGTCACCCGCCCCTACAGCGCGAACGACCCGGACCTCCTCCGCTGGGTGCACCTGGCGTTCGCGGACTCGTTCCTGCGGACGGCCGAGCTCTGGGGCGAGCGCATCCCCGGCGGCGCCGACGCCTACGTGCGCGAGTGGGCGACGGCAGGGCGACTCATGCGCGTGGACGGGCCGCCGGAGTCCGACGAGGAACTGCGCGCCCAGCTCGACGGGTACCTCGACCGCGGGGACCTCGCCGTCACGGACCGCACGCACGAGGTCGTCTCGTTCATCCGGAACCCGCCCCTGTCCCGGATGCTCCGGCCCGGGTACCGCGTGCTGTTCGACGGCGCGGTGGCGTCGCTCGACCCGCGGCACCGGAAGCTCCTCGGCCTCCGGGCGCCGGGCGTCGGACCGCTGCCCGCGCCGGCGATCGCCTCGACGCGGCTCGTGCTCGACGGCATCGGCAGGGTGCTCGGTGGGCGGAGCGGTACCGAGCGGGTCGCCCTGGCACGCATCGACCGGCTCCGCGCGGAACAGCAGGCGGCCTGACGGACGTGGGCCGCGCCTCCCGACCGGACGGCCTGGATGCGCGGGACGGCTGACAGACGTGGGCCGCGCCTCCCGACCAGACGGCCTGGAGGCGCGGCCCACGACCGCGACGGACGCTCAGAACCCGGAGGGGTACCGGGGCGTGTAGGGCTCCTCGAGCCGGGCGATCTCGTCGGTGGTGAGTTCGAGCTCCACGCCCGCGACGGCGTCGTCGATGTGGTGTTCCTTGGTCGCACCGATGATCGGGGCCGTGATCGAGGACTTGCCGGCCACCCAGGCGAGCGCGACCTGCGCCATGGTGACCCCGCGCTCCGACGCGATCGCGGCGACCGCGTCGACGATCGCCTTGTTCGACTCCTCGCCCTGCTTGTAGAGCGTCTTGCCGAACTCGTCCGTGCCCTCGCGCTTCGTGCCGCCCTCACCCCAGGGGCGGGTGACCTTGCCGCGGGCCAGGGGGCTCCACGGGATCACGCCGACGCCGGTGGCCTCGCAGAAGGGGAGCATCTCGCGCTCCTCCTCGCGCTCGAGCAGGTTCACCTGGTCCTGCATCGACACGAACTTCGTCCAGCCGTGCCGCTCGGCGACGTGCTGCATCTCGGCGAACTGCCATGCCCACATGCTCGAGGCGCCGATGTACCGGGCCTTGCCGGACTTGACGACGTCGTGCAGGGCCTCCATCGTCTCCTCGATCGGCGTGTTCGGGTCGAAGCGGTGGATCTGGTAGAGGTCGACGTAGTCGGTGCCGAGCCGCTGCAGCGACGCGTCGATCTCGTGCATGATCGACACCCGGCTCAGGCCGGCGCCGTTGCGGCCCTCGCGCATGCGGTTGAACACCTTGGTGGCGATCACGACCTCCTCGCGTGGAGCGAGCTCCTTGAGGACGGTGCCCGTGATCTCCTCGCTCGAGCCGAGGGAGTACACGTTCGCGGTGTCGAACGTCGTGATGCCCGCTTCGTACGCGCGGCGGATGAACGGGCGGGCGTCGTCGAGGCCGACGCTCCACTCGTGCGAACCCCTGCCGGGGTCCCCGTAGCTCATCATGCCGAGCACGCCGGCGCTGATCTCGAGTCCCGAGTTGCCCAGTCGGACGGTCTTCATGCGGTGATCCTCTCGTCGCGGCCGGTGACGGCGAGCAGCCGCGTCTGCAGCGGGGCGTCGTCGTCGACCTGGATTGGTGCGTCGTAGAGACCGCTCGCGGCGAGCGAGTCGATCTGGGGTTCGAAGACGGTCCACACGGCCTGGACGAGTTCGAGCGGCAGGTGCTCGTCCGAACCCGTGGCGCGGGCGAGGTCCCACGTGTGGATCGTGATGTCCGAGGTCTGCTCGGCGAGGTACTCCGCGGCGCGCACGGTGTCGGTCGCCAGGTGCACGGGGGTGTCGTCGGGGGTGTTCCGCCAGGCGTCCGTCGCCGTGGTCGAGAACCGGGCCCACGCGGCGACGAGGTCCTCGCCGATCGGCTCGAGCTCGTCGTGCGCCTGTTCGTGGTCGTGGCCGGCGAGCAGGTGTGGGATCCACCGCTGCTCGTCGATGACGTGGGTGACGAGGTCGCGCGTCGACCACTCGGTGTCGGGCGTCGGGGCCTCCCAGTCGGTGACCTGCTCGAGGCGACGGCCGAACTCGGCCGCCGCGAGCGCCTGCAGGGTGATCCAGTCGAAGGCCATGGTCGGGCTCCTGTCTCGGGTCCTGGTGCGGGATGCGGTGCCTGCGGGGCAACGTGCCCGGCGGGCGGCGTGTTCCCCGCGGTCTCGGCCCGGGCGCGTCCTGCTGGTCGGGCGTCACCACGTTACTCGTGCAGTGGGTGCGGTGGGTGTGCGCGGGCGCGGTGGGTGTGCGCGGATGCGGTGGCGTCGGTGGTTCGCCATGGGCGCCGGCGAGCCGGCGCGCTGGTGCGCTGGTGCACTCGCTCGCGCGCTCGTGCGCTGGTGCGCTGGTGCGCGCCTCGCACGCGCGTGCGCGACGCGGGCCGTCGGCCATGTCGCGTCGACAGATCAGGAACACGCGGTCGGGAGGGACGGGTCAGGGCTGCCGCGGACCTCCTGTCCTGCGTTGTCACCAGGCTGCCCGCATGCCGGTGGGGGAGGGCCGCGGGGTGCCGCCGACGGTTCGGAGGAGGTGCAGCGTGCGCGCGCGGGTGGGCGGCGGTGCAGCGAGAGCGTGTCCAGCAGATCCCCGTCCGATGACGACTCAGGAATTCCCGGCCGGGAGGGACGTGGGGGCTCCGTCCCCTGCCTGCCGTCCTGAGTTGTCGGCGGCGGAGCGGGGTGGAGGGGCGGGGCGGATGCGGACGGGGCCAGCGGGACGGGGCGGCGCTGCGATGGGAGGGCGGCGGCGCACCCTTGCGTCGACGACTCAGGAATCCTCGGCCGGGAGGGGCGTGGCGGCTCCGTCCCCTGCCTTCCGTCCTGAGTTGTCGGCGGCGGAGCGGGGCCCGCATCCGCGACGGGATGGGAGCGGCGCCCGCGTTGCGTCGACGGTCCAGGCGTGCGCTGCTTGGAGGGACGCAGCAGGGCCGCCGCAAGTCTCCCGTCCTGCACGGACCCGGACCTGGACCCGGAACGGACTCGGACCCGGACCCGGACCCGGACCCGGACCCGGACCCCGACGCGGCGGAGCCCCGACGCGCGCACGCGTCGGGGCTCCGTGTCCCGGTGGGCCTGCGGCCCCGAGGGAGGTGACTCAGGCCGCCTGGAGGACGAGCTGGATGTCGAGGGTGATCGTGACGTCGTTGCCGAGCGTGAACCCGCCGGCCTCGAGCGCCGCGTTCCAGTTCACGCCGAACTCGGTGCGGTCGATCTTCGTGGTGGCCTCGGCGCCGAGCTTGGTCTGGCCGTAGCCGTCGGTGGTGATGCCGCCGAGCTCGGTCTTCAGCGTGACGGGCTTGGTGACGCCGCGGAGGGTGAGCTCGCCGTCGATGAGGAGGTCGTCGCCGTGCTCCCGGATGCCCGTCGAGCGGAACACCATCTGCGGGTGCTCGTCCGCGGCGAAGAAGTCGCTCGTCGCGAGGTGCTGGTCGCGGGCCTCCTGGCCGGTCTTGACGCTGGCGATGTCGATGGTCGCCTCGATGGTCGACTCGAGCGGGTTCTCGGCGGTGACGGCGGTCACGTCGAAGGTCTGGAACGTGCCCTTGACCTTGCTGATGGCGAGGTGGCGGACGGAGAAGCTGACCTCGGAGTGGGTCGGGTCGAGCTTCCAGGTGCCGGCGATGTAGCCGGGGATGGCGGCGGCGGTGATGGCCATGGAGTTCTCCTCGTGGTGCTGGGACGTTCGTCGCGGCCCGGTGACCGCTGGTCGATGCAAGCGCATCGGTCGGCAGTCTAACCCGGGATCGCCGAAGAAGGTTGTAGCGACTACTAAATGGTCGGGACGGGCGTGTCGCCGTGCGATCCGACCGCCTGGATCAGGCCGGACGGGAGGTCGGGGAGACCGACTTCGACGCGTCGCGCTCCGCGATCGAGCCGATGGCGTCGTCGATGCGCTGCATCGCCTCGGCGTCGAGGGTCACCCCCGCCGCGACGACGTTGTCGACGACCTGCTGCGGCCGGGAGGCCCCGATGATGGCCGACGCGACGTTGTCGTTCTGCAGGACCCACGCGATCGACAGCTGCGCCATCGACAGGCCGAGGTCGTCCGCGATCGGCTGCAGGGCCTGGACGCGCTCGAGCACGTCGTCGCGCATCCAGCGCGAGATCATCTGCGCGCCGCCCTTCTCGTCCGTCGCGCGGGAGCCCTCGGGGAGCGGCTGACCCGGCTTGTACTTGCCCGTCAGCACACCCTGGGCGATCGGGGAGAACACGATCTGCGACAGCCCGAGCTGCTTCGAGGTCGGGATGACCTCGCCCTCGATCACGCGCCAGAGCATCGAGTACTGCGGCTGGTTCGCGATGAGCTGGAACCCGAGCTGCTGGGCGAGCTCGTGTCCGGCGCGGATCTGGTCCGCGGTCCACTCGGAGACACCGATGTAGAGCGCCTTGCCCTGCCGCACCACGTCGGCGAAGGCCTGCATGGTCTCCTCGAGGGGCGTCTCGTGGTCGTAACGGTGCGCCTGGTAGAGGTCGACGTAGTCGGTCTGGAGGCGCTGCAGCGAACCGTCGATCGACTCGAGGACGTGCTTGCGCGAGAGGCCGACGTCGTTGTGCCCCTTCGGGCCGGTCGGCCAGTACACCTTCGTGAAGACCTCGAGGGACTGTCGCCGCTCACCCTTGAGCGCCTCGCCGAGGACGGTCTCGGCGGCCGTGTTCGCGTACGTGTCCGCCGTGTCGAACGTGGTGATGCCGGCGTCGAGGGCCGCGCGCACACACTGCGTCGCGACGTCGTTCTCGACCTGCGACCCGTGGGTGAGCCAGTTGCCGTAGGTGATCTCGGAGATCTTCAGTCCGCTGTTGCCGAGGTATCGGAATTCCATGCTCCGGACGCTACCGGAACGGTACCGATCCGGCGCTCGGGAGGGCGCCCCGGGCCTCCCGGCCGACCTGCCGGCGTGTGTCGGGGATGTGAACGTCGGGTGACGCGGCCCTGGCAATGGCCTGCACATGTCTGTACCCGGCCCAAACCATCGCGGGGACCACCCTCGAATGGGTGTCATGACCCGAGCAACCACCCCCGTCCAGGGGCGACCCGTTCAGGGGACGGCGGACGTCCTCGTGGAGGCGGTGACCGGAGGCGTACCCGTCGTCCCACGGTCCCGTCCCCGTGCGGTGCGCCTCCCGCCGGCCGTGCGTCGGCGCCCCCTGCCCTCGGTTCGTCGGCGCCTCCCGAAGGCCGCGGCCGTCCGGGAGCTCGCGTCGTTCGGAGCGGTCGGTGGCGTGTCCTTCGTGGTCGACGTGGGCGTCTACAACCTGCTCCGCGCCACGGTGCTCGACGACAAGCCCGTCGGCGCCAAGATCGTCTCCGTCGCCGTCGCGACCCTCGTCGCGTGGCTCGGCAACCGGTTCCTGACGTTCCGGTCCCAGCGGACCGCGAACCGTCGGGAGACGGCTCGCGAAGGTGCCCTGTTCGTCCTGTCGAACCTCATCGGGCTCGGCATCGCGACCGGGTGCCTCTTCGTGTCCCACTACCTGCTCGGTTTCACCTCGACCCTCGCCGACAACGTCGCCGGCAACGGAGTCGGCCTCGTGCTCGGCACGATCTTCCGCTTCGTCGCCTACAAGGCAGTCGTTTTCCGCATCAAGGAGGCACCGGTTGATGAATGACACAGCAGTCGCGGCGCTCGCGTCGATCTCGCGCATCACGGCGGCGGGCCCGCTGTTGAAGCCGAGTCACGACGCGCCCGCGACCGACACCCCGAACCGCGGCACCACGTCCGTGCCGACCGGCGGTTCCGGGTCCACCCACCACGCGGTGTGGAGCCTGGGGGAGTGGATCGGGTACTCGGCGCTCATCGCCGTGTCGATCCTCCTGACCGTGGTGGCGCTGTCGACCCTCTGGTGGATGCTGCACGCGTGGCGGTCGCGCGAGGCGCTGCGGCAGACCAGCTTCAGCCAGAGCCCTCGTCCCGCGGCCCACCGGTTCACGCTCCTGGTGCCGGGGCGGCACGAACAGGACGTCATGGGCGAGACGCTCGACCAGCTCGCCCGGCAGGACCACCCCGATTTCGAGATCATCGCGATCGTCGGCGAGGACGACCCCGAGACCGACGCCGTCGTCCGGGCCGCCGCCCGACGCCACCCGGACCTCATCCGGGTCGTGGTCGACGACACCGCCCCGAAGAACAAACCGAAGGCGATGAACCTCGCCCTGCAGCACGCGACCGGCGACGTCGTGGGCGTGTTCGACGCGGAGGACGAGGTGTACCCCCACCTGCTCACGCTCGTCGACTCCCGGTTCCAGGAGACCGGCGCCGACGTCGTGCAGGGCGGCGTGCAGCTCATGAACTTCCGGTCGAGCTGGTGGAGCCTGCGGAACGTCCTCGAGTACTACTTCTGGTTCCGGTCCCGCCTGCACTTCCACGCCGAGTCGAAGTTCATCCCCCTCGGCGGCAACACCGTGTTCGTCACGAAGGAACGCCTCGACTGGTCGAACGGCTGGGACGCCGGCTGCCTCGCCGAGGACTGCGAGCTCGGCGTGCGACTGTCCGCCGACGGCGCCAAGGTGGTCGTCGCCTACAGCCCGGAGGCGGTCACCCGCGAGGAGACCCCGCCGACCTTCGCGTCCCTCCTCAAGCAGCGCACGCGCTGGAACCAGGGGTTCCTGCAGGTGCTCGGCAAGGGGGAGTGGAAGCAGCTCCCGAGCGCGAAGCAGCGGTTCTTCGCCCGGTACCTGCTCACCATGCCGTTCATCCAGGCGGCGACGGGGCTCCTCATCCCGCTGAGCGTCCTCATGATCGTGTTCGTCAAGGTGCCGACGGTCATCGCGCTCATCAGCTTCATCCCCGTCGCGCCCACCCTGATGCTCCTGGCCGTCGAGGTGGTCGGGCTCAACGAGTTCGGCCGCATCTACCAGGAGAAGGTCCGCATCCGCGACTACGTCAAGCTCGTCGTCGGCCTCGTGCCGTACCAGATCTTCCTCGCCGCCGCCGCCGTCCGGGCGGTCGTCCGGCACCTGCAGGGTCTCAACGCCTGGGAGAAGACCGAGCACACGAACCAGCACCGTCCCGCCGCCGTCCAGGGCTTCGCATCCGCGGTGACCCAGGACGTGGCGGCACCGACCAGCTCGCACGGCGTCCTGGCGATGGCCGGCGCGGACACCACCCGAGGAGGCGACCGATGACCGCGAGCGCGACACACACCCCGGCGGCCGGCAACATCGGGACCGGTCGTGCCCTCCGTGACCAGTCGCTCATCGCGACGTGGGTCGCCCGGCACGGCGCGAGTCTCGTCTGGGTCGCCCCACTCCTGGCGATCACCGCGGTGGTGCAGGCCTGGAACATGACCGGGACCCCGCAGCGCATCGACGACGAGGGCACCTACACGGCGCAGGCCTGGGCCATCGGCCACCTCGGCGAACTGACGCACTACACGTACTGGTACGACCACCCGCCGCTCGGCTGGATCCAGATCGCCGGGTACACGCAGCTGACCGGCGCGTGGCTGCGCTACCCGTACGCGGTCGACGCGGCCCGCGAGGCCATGGTGTTCTTCGCCGTGGTGTCCGCCGCGCTCCTGTTCGTCCTCGGACGCAAGCTCGGGCTGTCGCGGGCGGGCGCCACCGTCGCCGGGCTGCTCTTCGCGCTGTCCCCGCTCGCCGTGCAGTACCACCGCACGGTGTACATCGACAACGTCGCGACGCCGTGGCTCATCGCCGCGTTCGTGTTCGCCCTGAGCCGACGACAGCAGCTCGCCGGTTTCACCGCGGCGGCCGCGTGCCTCGGGGTCGCGGTGCTGAGCAAGGAGACCTACCTGCTCGCGTTGCCGTTCGTCGCCTGGATCGCGATCCGCCGCGCCGACCCCTCGACACGGCGGTACGCGCTGAGCGTCGCCGGCGCCGTGCTCGCCATCATCGGCGGCGGGTACATCATGCTCGCCGCGGTCAAGGGCGAACTCCTGCCGCGCTCCGGTCAGGTCAGCCTGCTCGACGGCATCACCTACCAGCTCGGCTCCAGGAACGCGAGCGGATCGATCTTCGACCCGTCGAGCCTGGCGTCGAAGGCGGTGTCCCAGTGGTGGGACCTCGACCCCGTGTTCATCGTGTTCGGCTCGGCCGCAGCGGTCGTCGGGCTGTTCCTGCGCCGGGTCCGGCCGATCGCCGCGCTCCTGGTGTTCCTGCTCGCGATGATGTTCCGACCGAACGGCTACCTTCCGGTCCCGTACGTCATCATGCTCATCCCGATCGGTGCGGTCCTCGTGGCGTACACCGCCGAGCGTGCGGTGATCGCCGTCATGGGTCTGGGACGCCGTCGGGTCCGCGCTCGTCGGGCGGTCGGGCTCACCTGGCTCGTCGCGTGCGCCGCCGCCCTCGTGGTGGCCGTCCCGCTGTGGACCGTGCAGCTCCGCGGGTTCTTCCTCGCCGACCTGGACAAGCCGATGCAGCAGGCCGAGAACTGGGTCGGCGGCAACGTGCCGAAGAGCTCGCGGCTGCTCGTCGACGACGCGATGTGGGTGGACCTCGTCCACGACGGCTTCGCCCGCGACAACGTCATCTGGTACTACAAGCTCGACACCGACGGCGCGGTCGAGCGGCAGTCGCCCGACGGGTGGCGGGACTCGGACTACGTCGTCACGACGGACTCGATGCGCACCGGCGGCACGAGCTCGAAGGACGTCCACGCCGCCATCGCGAACTCGAGCATCGTCGCCTCGTTCGGCACCGGCGACCAAGAGGTCGACGTGCGCCGCATCCACCCCGAGGGCCACACGGCAGCACGGACGGAGATCACCCGTGCCGCGGACGTCCGGAAGACGCTCGGCACGCAGCTCGCGCGGAACCCCGGCCTGCACGCCACCGACGAGGCCGCGAGTCAGCTGCGCGCGGGCCAGGTCGACCAACGGGCGATCCTCGTGCTCGGTCAGCTGCTCGCCGCGCAGACCGTGCGCCTCGACACGTTCACGCCGCTCCCCGGCGAGACCGGCCAGACCTTCCGCCGACTCGTCGTCCACGGCACCTCGAGCGCTGCCACCCTGCGCATGCAGAAGACGCTGCAGGCCATGACCGGCACGTTCCAACCGAAGCGCGTCCTGCGTTCCGGTGACACCCTGACGATCACCTTCTCGGCGATCGACCCGGCGACCACGGTCGTCACCTCGACGCCGTGACGGTGCGGGGGCTTCCCTGGCCCCCGCACCACCACGACGCCGACAACCGACGCGGACCCGATTCCGCAGGAGGAGCCCTCATGTCCACCCGAACCACCACGACGCCCACCCGAACGCTCCGCGCCCGGCGCCTCACCATCGCCGGCGCCGTCGCCGGTGTCGTCGTCGCCGCCACCGTCGGCGTCGGCGCCCCCGCGAACGCCGCCGCCCAGCCCGACGGCTGGCTCCGCGTCGGACACCTGTCGCCCGACACGAAGGGGGTCGACGTGCAGCTGTCGAACCTGTCCGGCGGGGCCAAGGTGTTCGAGCTCGACGACGTCGAGTACGGCCAGGTGAGCCCCTACAAGGAGCTCCCCGCCGGGACTTATGTGCTGTCGATGCGGGCGGCGGACTCGCCGGACTCGACGCCGGTGATCTCCACCGACGTCACCGTCAAGGCCGGCTCGCCGACCACCGTCGTCGCCTACGGCAAGAACAAGCGGCTGCGCACCACGGCGTTCGCCGACGACCTCACGAAGCCGGGGGACGGCCAGGCGCGACTCCGACTCGTGCAGGCCGCGACGAACGCCAAGGAGATCGACGTGAAGACCTCCACCGGCACGACGGTCGCCCAGGACGCCCGGTTCGGTACCGCGACGCAGTACGCCACCGTCGACGCCGGCAAGTGGACCCTGAACGTGTCCGGCGGAGGCCAGCGGGGAACGGCCTCGGTCGACCTCGGCAGCGGCACCGTCTCGACGCTCTTCGTCCTCGACAACAGCGCCGGCAAGCTCACGGTGGTGCCCGTCGTCGACAGCGCCGCGACGGCCTCGGCCCCGGTCGGCGGGGTCCAGACCGGTGGGGGTGGCACCGCCGCCGAGGGGCCGTTCACGCGCTTCGAACACGCGGTGATCCGGTTCCTCCACGGGCTGGCCCACTGACCGCATGACGAGGAGACAGTGGATGACCTCGGCCCTCGTGGCCGTCGTCGCGGTCGCGTTGACCATCGGCATCGCGATCGTCGCGACGGCCCCGGGCCGATCGACGGACACCGAGCGCGCGGCGCAACCGGCCTCCACCGCAACGTCCGGCTCGGCCCCGGGCGGACGGCGATCGGCCGCGACGCTCCGCGAGGACTTCCTCGACCGGTACGTGCGGGGCGGCCGCGTCGTCCGGACCGACCAGGGCGGCGACACCGTGAGCGAGGGGCAGGCGTACGGCATGCTCGTCGCGCTCGCATCGGGTGACCAGCGGCGGTTCCGCAGCATCTGGTCGTGGACGAGGCAGCACCTCCAGGGCGACGACCACCTGCTCGCCTGGCGGTGGACGACGGCGGGCGGGACCGCGGACGAGCAGTCGGCGAGCGACGCTGACCTCGACGCCGCACGCGCCCTCGTGCTCGCCGGCGAGCGGTTCGACCGGCCGTCGTACACGACCGCCGGGAAGCAGATGGCGTCGGCGATCCTCGATCGTGAGACCGCCCAGACCGACGTCGGGCGGATCCTCCTGCCCGGCCCGTGGGCCGCGACAGGCCAGCCGTATGCGTACGACGCGTCGTACGCATCACCCGTCGCGTTCGCGGTCCTCGCGAAGGCCACCGGCGACCCGCGATGGGAGCAGCTCGAACGCGGCTCGCACGCCGTCACCGGGACGATCCTGGCGAACGCGGCGTTGCCGAGCGACTGGTCGCAGGTCCACCAGGACGGCACCGTCGACCCCATGCCGTCCGCGAACGGCACCGGCGGCCCCGTGGTCTACGGGTGGGACGCGATGCGCATGCCGCTCCGGTACGCCGAGTCGTGCACCGCGTCGGACCGGGCGCTCGCCGGCTCGATCGCACCGACCCTCCAGCGGAACACCCAGCTCGCCGCGCAGCTCGACCTCGGCGGCACCGCGGTCACCGACTCGACGAGCGCGCTCGCCTACGCGGCTCGCGCCGCCAGCGAGCAGGCCACCGGGTCGACCACCGCGGCGTCGCGCGACCTGCTCCGCGCCGACCGCACCGCGGCCACGACGCACACGTACTACGGCGACGCGTGGGCCGCGCTCGGCGCGACGATGCTCACCTCCGACGTCCTCGGCGGCTGCGCGACGAACTCGGGCGGCGCGTCGTGATCCGCCTGCCCCGCTGGATGTGGGTGACCGGCGCCGCCGCGCTCGTGGTGGTCGGTGGGAGTGCCGGGGTCGCCACCGCGGTGGCGGCCGGCCGGGAGGCTCCGAGCGCCACCGGTACGTCGGCTGCGGCGGGCGCGCATGGCGCGGGTGCCTCCGGTGCGCCGCGGTCGTCCGGGGCTGGCGCTCACGCTGGCGGTGCCGACTCGTCCGGGTCGTCGCGCTCGTCCGGGTCCTCGGGCTCGTCGCGCTCGTCTGGCGGCGGTGGGACCAACGCGGCCCCGGGCCTCCAGGACCCGACCGCGAACCGCGCCCCCACGACCGCGGCAGACGCGACACCGACGCGGGTCGAGGTCCCGTCCATCGGTGTCGACGCATCGCTCGAGCACCTGCACAAGGACGCCAGCGGCGCGCTGCAACCGCCGACCCAGTGGATGGACGCGGGGTGGTTCAGCGACGGCGTCGTCCCCGGGCACACCGGACCGGCGGTCATCGCGGGGCACGTCGACTCGATCACGAGCGCAGCCGTGTTCTTCAAGCTCGACGAACTCGCCCCGGGAGACGACATCGCGGTCGGCATGTCGGACGGCACCACGATCCACTTCACGGTCACCGGCACCGAACGAGCGCCGAAGACCGCGTTCCCGACGAACGACGTCTACGGCCCCACCCCGACGCCCGAGCTGCGGCTCATCACCTGCGACGGCGCGTTCGACCGCGCGACCGGTCACTACGTCGACAACCTGATCGTGTTCGCAGACCTCGCGAACGACTGAGCGGTGCGTGAACGGTATCGTCCGTTCGTGCCCACCGAGGAGACACCACGCATGAACGACGCCCTCGTCGTCATCCCCACGTACAACGAGAAGGACAACGTGCGGGCCATCGTCGCACGCACGCTGCGGGCATCGGACCGTGTCGACGTCCTCGTCGTGGACGACAACTCGCCCGATGGCACCGGCACCATCGCCGACGAGCTCGCCGCCGCGGACCCGCGAGTGCGGGTGCTGCACCGGGCCGAGAAGAACGGTCTCGGCGGCGCCTACCTCGCCGGCTTCGCCTGGGGGCTCGAGCGCGGGTACGAGCGGCTCGTGGAGATGGACGCCGACGGCTCGCACCACCCCGAGTACCTGCCGCACATGCTCGAGCTGTCCGAGACGAACGACCTCGTGCTCGGCTCCCGCTGGGTCCCCGGCGGCGAGGTCGAGAACTGGCCTTGGCACCGGTCCCTGCTCTCGCGCGGTGGCAACCTGTACTCCCGCCTCGCCCTCGGGATCGCGGTGCACGACGCCACCGGCGGGTTCCGCGTGTTCACCGCCCCCGCGCTCCGACGCATCGACCTGACCGGGATCGCGTCGCGCGGGTACTGCTTCCAGGTCGACCTGTGCTGGCGTGCGCTCGAAGCCGGGCTCCGCGTCGTCGAGACGCCCATCACGTTCACCGAGCGCGAGTTCGGCGTGTCCAAGATGAGCGGGAACATCGTCCGCGAGTCGCTCACCCTCGTGACGAAGTGGGGCGTCGACCGCAGGATCCGTGAGGTGAAGTCGCTCGTGCTGCACCGGCGGCGGCTGCCGTCGGTGCGCGCGAACGCGCACGTCGCGGCGTAGCTCTCGCCCGCGCGCGGCGGAGGTCGGGCGCGGCGCGGCGTGGCTCGGGCGCGGGGCGGCGCCGGCGCGGCGCGGTGCCGCCCCGCTCACCGTCGCCCTCCTCTGGCGAGAATTCAGGAGGACCGGTGCCCCCGCCTCCCGGCCATCGCCATGGCGTTTGGAGCTTCCTGCGTTGTCGACGCGAGCGAGGACGGCGTGGGACGCCGGTCGGGCCCGCCGAGCGTGGGCACCGTGCCAGCGTCCCCCTCCTCTGGTGACGATGCAGGAGGACCGGTGCCGGGCCTCCCGGGCGTCGCCATGGCGTGCGCCGCTTCCTGCGCTGTCGACGTGAGCGGGCGCGGTCCCACTGTCGGTCCGGGCCGCGGGCGGTCGATCGGGATCCGGGGGCCGCCGGCGCGCGAGACGCGACAACTCAGGAGGATCGGTCGCGCGCTCCGCCGCGTTCCCGTGGGCTCGTGGGTTCTCCTGCGTTGTGGACGTGGACGTGGACGTGGACGTGGACGTGGACGTGCGGGCGATGCCGCGGCGTCCGCGCGCACCTGGTGGTGCACGCGAGATCCTCCGTCCTCCGTCCTCCGTCCTCCGTCCTCCGTCCTCCGTCCTCCGTCCTCCGTCCTCCGTCCTCCGTCCTCCGTCCTCCGTCCTCCGTCCGCCGCCGCCGCCGCCCGCCCCCGCGCAGCCGAGGATTCAGGAGGACTGTTGCGCTGCCCGCCGTGTGGGCGGCGACCGGCGTTGATTTCCTGAGTTGTCCGCTTGCGGGAGGCGGGCGAGGGCGAGCGGCGCGGAAGCGCGAGGAACGAGGCGGCGAATCCCGCGAGTGGGGGCGATCGGGAGCCCTGGAGGTGACAACTCAGGAAATTCGTTGCGCTGCCCCCGGTGCGGGCCGGTTCCGGCGTCGATCACCTGAGTTGCCGACGCGGCGGCGCCCGTGGGGGCAGCGGAGCGCCGCAGGTGAGGGCACGCCCGGGAGGCGACAAGTCAGGAGATCCCGTCGCGGTGCGTCCGGTGGGGCTCGATCCCGGCGTCGCTTTCCTGCGTTGTCGACGCGGAGCCGAGGGTGGGGGCGCAGGCGGGAAGGCGCACCAGAGCGGGTAGTCCAGCAGGCGGCCAGGCGGCCAGGCGGCGAGGCGGCCAGGCGGCCAGGCGGCGAGGCGGCCAGGCGGCGAGGCGGCCAGGCGGCGAGGCGGCGAGGCGGCCAGGCGGCCAGGCGGCGATGCGGCCATGGGGCCAGGGGGCGGGGGACCGGGCGGCCGCGCGGCCAGCAAGGAGGCAGGCGCCGCCGGCAGCGAGCGCGTGCGGACTTGTGACGCGCAGAGGGGCAGAGCGGGGCGGCGCGGGGCGACCGGGTGCTCATCCCCGAGCGCGGTGCGGGGACGGGACGGCACCCGGCCCCACGTGCGGACGGGCAGAGCAGGGGCGGGGCGTACCCGCCCCGCCCCGCCCCACTCCGCGGAACGGACGGGTCAGCGCAGGACGACGACGCCCCGGCCGGTGAACTCCACGCCGTCGGCCGAGGCGGTGGCACCATCCGTGGCGAAGAGCACCTCGGCGCCGGACACGACGGGCACCGAGGCAGCGGCGTCCCCGAAGTGCACCACGATGTGGATGTCCGAGCGCGTCAGAACCAGCCAGCGGTCGTCCTCGGAGAACCGGACGCTGTTGGACGAGAAGCGCCAGTCGACCAGGGCCTCTTCACGGCGACGGAGCGCGATCAACGCCCGGTAGGCATCGAGGACGCGACGGCCACGCCCCTCGAGGGTCTCCTCCCACCGGAGCTTCGACCGTCGGAACGTCTCGGGGTCCTGGGGGTCGGGGACGATGTCCGGGTCCCACCCCATCTGCTCGAACTCCTCGATGCGACCCTTCGCCGTCGCGATGCCGAGGTCCGGCTCGGGGTGCGACGTGAAGAACTGCCACGGCGTCGACGCGGCGAACTCCTCGCCCATGAACAGCATCGGCGTGAACGGCCCGAGCAGGGTCACGGCGGCGGCGACCACCAGACCGGCCTCGTCGAGGTGCTCCGCCAGGCGGTCGCCCGTGGCGCGGTTGCCGATCTGGTCGTGGTTCTGGTTCGCGACGACCAGCGCCGTGGTGGGCGCGGTCTCGGTGTCGATCGGCTGCCCGTGTCGACGTCCTCGGAACGACGACCACGTGCCGTCGTGCAGGAACCCGCGCTCGAGCACCTTCGCCAACGCGGCGAGTGGTGCGAAGTCGGCGTAGTACCCGGTGGTCTCACCCGTGAGCGCGACGTGGAGACCGTGGTGGAAGTCGTCCGACCACTGCCCGGTCAGCCCGTAGCCGTGGGCCTCGCGCGGGCGGAACATGATCGGGTCGTTGAGGTCCGATTCGGCGATGAGCGACAGCGGCTTCCGGATCCACTGCGCGAACGCGTCGGTCTCCGAGGCCATCTGTGCCAGGACGTGCGGCCGGGTGGTGTCGCGGATGGCGTGCACGGCGTCGAGCCGGAGCCCGTCGACGTGGAAGTCCCGGAACCACATGCGGACGTTGTCGAGGACGAACGCCCGGACCTCGGGCTGCTCGACGTTCACCGAGTCGCCCCAGGTGTTGCCGAGCCCGGCGAGTAGGTACGGCCCGAACAGCGGCAGGTAGTTCCCGCTCGGCCCGAGGTGGTTGTAGACGACGTCCTGCACGACGCCGAGACCGAGTGCGTGCGCCCGGTCCACGAACCGCTGGTACGCGGCGGCGCCCCCGTACGGAGCGTGCACGGCGAACCAGTCGACGCCGTCGTACCCCCAGTTCCAGATGCCGTTCACCGCGTTGACGGGCAGCACCTCGACCAGGTCGACGCCGAGCGCGACCAGGTGCTCGAGGCGGGCGGCAGCGGCGTCGAGCGTGCCCTCGGGAGTGAAGGTGCCGACGTGCATCTCGTAGATCACGGCGCCCCGGGCCGGACGCCCGGTCCAGCCCTCGTCGCTCCAGGAGAAGGCGTCGAGGTCGATCACCTCGGACAGCCCGTGGACGCCGTCGGGCTGCGACAGCGTGCGCGGATCGGGGACCACCGCGTCGTCGTCGCCGAGTCGGAACCCGTACCGGGCGCCGACGACGGGCGTGACGGCATCCGTGCTCCACCAGTCGTGGTCGTCGCGGGTCAGTTCGTGGTCCGTGCCATCGACGACCAACCGCACGCGGTCGGCGTCGGGGGCCCACACCTCGTACCGGCCGGCACGGATCGGTCCAGAGCGGAACGAGGAGCCGGTGCGGACGGTTCCGGCGGGCGGTTCGGGGA
Organism: Curtobacterium sp. MCBD17_003; assembly: GCF_003234885.2. Taxonomy (NCBI): domain Bacteria; kingdom Bacillati; phylum Actinomycetota; class Actinomycetes; order Micrococcales; family Microbacteriaceae; genus Curtobacterium; species Curtobacterium sp. MCBD17_003. The sequence goes on along the minus strand of NZ_CP126275.1, from coordinate 2,468,323 downwards.
TCATGCGTGGCCTTCCATCGTGACGCCCGAGGGCTCGTCCGTCGTGTTGGCCGCCGGCGCCAGGAGCGCGACGGGGTAGGTGCTGAGCAGGTCGGCCACGGCGATACCGCGTCCCGCCCGGAACGTCCGGCCGGTGAGGACGTCGATGCGGTCCTCCGGCACGGGGTGGATCATCGTGTCCGCCCAGCCGCCGGTCCGTTCGAGTCCGATCGGGAGGCGCGTGGCCACGACCACGGCACCGCCGCGGTCGAACGCGACGACGTGGTCCGCGGTGACGCCCGAGGCCGGCACCGGCAGGTACCGCGTGAAGAGCTCGGGCCGGTCGCGGCGCAGGTGCAGGGCGGCCGAGGTCACGAGGAGCTTCGCCGCGCCGGAGGCGTCGACCGGGGGCAGTGCGCCCTCCTCCACGGCGACGAGGAGACGTCGTCGCTCGGCGTAGTCCACGGGTCGTCGGTTGTCCGGGTCGACGAGGGAGCGGTCCCACAGCTCGGTGCCCTGGTAGACGTCCGGGACGCCGGGGCCAGCGAGCTGCACGAGCTTCATGCCGAGGCCGTTCGACCAGCCGGCGGCTTCGATGCGACGGTCGATCGCGTCGAGCTCCGCGACCACCTCCGGATCGTCGAACGCGGCGTCGACGAGCGCGTGCATGCGCTCCTCGAAGGGCTCGTTCGGGGCGGTCCAGGTCGTGGTGTTCCCGGCCTCACGCGAGGCCTTCTCGGCGTAGGCGTGCAGCCGCTCGCGTGAGGCGGGCCGCGCGCCGACGATCGCCTGCCAGAGGAGGTTCGCGAGCACGCCGTCCTCGAGCGGTGCGAGGGCGTTCAGACGCTCGAACGCGGCGACCCACTCGTCACCCAGCTCGGCGAGCGTCGCGATGCGGGCGCGGGTGTCCTCGCTCCGCTTCGTGTCGTGGGTCGTGAGTGTGGTCATGGCGTGCGGCCAGGCGGCGAGGCGACCCTCTTGCGCGCGGTGGAACTCGGTCGGCGTGATGGAGAACACGCTCGGGTCCGTTCCCACCTCGCTCAGGCTCGTCAGGCGCGAGTAGCGGTAGAACGCCGAGTCCTCGACGCCCTTCGCCATGACCATCCCCGACGTCTGCTGCAGGCGGATCGCCGCCGGGTGCTCGGGGTCGGCGAGGAACGGGGCGATCCGGTCGATCACGGGGTCGAGGTCGGGACGGCGCTCGCACGCGGTCTCCAGGGCCTCGACGAGGTCGTGTGCGCCCTCCGGAAGGTAGGTCCGGTAGACGCCGAACGACGCGGTGACCTCGGCGACGGCGTCCTCGATGACACGAGGGTCGACGTCGGGCACCTCGGGCGCCAGGAGACGGGTCAGTCGGGCGACCTCGCTGCCGAGGATGCCGTCGGTCACGTCGCGCCGGGTGCCGTGCGTCAGGAGGTCCCACCGGAAGGCGTCCCGTTCGCCGCGCAGCCGCGAGTCGAGCGCGCCGAGCGGCTCCGCGCCGGCCGGGTCGACGAACAGGCGGTCGACGTACCCGAGGGCGTCGTAGCCCGTCGTGCCGTCGACGGGCCACGAGGCGGGCAGCTCCTCGCCGGGCTCGAGGATCTTCTCGACGAGGGTGTACGCCCCGCCGGTCAACTCGGCCAGGTCGTCGAGGTACCCCGCCGGGTCGTACAGGCCGTCCGGGTGGTCGATGCGGAGACCGTCGACCTGACCGTCGCGGAACCACTGCCCGATGAGGCCGTGCGAGGCGGTGAACACCTCGGGCTCCTCGACCCGGATCGCGGCGAGGGTGTTCACGGCGAAGAACCGGCGGTAGTTGAGGTCGTGGTCGGCGCGACGCCAGTGCACGAACTCGTAGTGCTGGCGGTCGTGGACGGTGCGTACGTCGTCGCCCGGGTTCACGGTCCCCGGGGCGGTCGGGTAGGCGGTCGTCCCGACCATGAGCTTGTCGCCCTCGAGCGTGATGGCGTCCAGGCCGTCCTCGGTGCTGTTCTCGAGGTCGTAGTCGAGCACGGGCACGCGGATGCGTCCGCCGCCCGCGGCCCAGTCGACGTCGAACGCGTCGGCCACGGCGGAGTCCCGCCCGTGGGTCAGCAGGTCTTCCCACCAGGGGTTCGACGCCGGGTCCGCGACGCCCATGTGGTTCGGCACGATGTCGACGAGGACCCCGAGCCCGGCCGCGTGCGCAGCGGTCGTCAGTGCGCGGAACGCGTCGTCGCCGCCGCGGGACACGTCGATCCGGGAGTGGTCGACGACGTCGTAGCCGTGGCTGGACCCCGCTTCGGCCTGGAGGACCGGGGACAGGTAGACCCAGTCGGCACCGAGCGCGGCGATGTAGTCGACGACCTCGGCGGCGGCCGTCAGGTCGAAGTCGGCGGTCACCTGGAGGCGGTAGGTGGAGTCCGGGACGCGACGCGCGCCTCCCGGACGGCGAGCGGGCACCGCTGCCTGCTCGTTGTGGGTCGAGGTCACGTCGGGTCTCCCTTGCCGGCATCGGCGGTCGGTGCCGGGCGCGGGGTGCCCGGCGGGGTGGCGGTCATGGCCTCCGTCGCGGTGTCGACGCCGTCGGGGGCGGTCGGGGTCGCGGTCGGAGCGCTCGTGGTGGTCGTCGACACCGGTGTACTCGTCGGCTCCTGCGGGGGTTCCGCGCGGAGCACGAGCATCGAGCGCGCCGGCACGTCGAGCGGCTCTCCGGCGGCGACGATGTCGCCCTTCTCGCCCGGGTCGGCCGTGTCGATCCGGATCTTCCACGCGTGGGCGTACTCGTCGGACGGCACCGTGAACGTGACGGTCTCGGAGTGGGCGTTGAAGTACATGAGGAAGTTGACGTCGGTGACGCGTCCGCCGCGGGAGTCACGGCCGCGGATGCCGTCGCCGTTGAGGAACACCCCGACGCTCTTGCCGAAGCCGGAGTCCCATTCCTCCGGCTGCATCGCGTCGCCTTCCGGGGTGAGCCAGACGATGTCCGGCAGCGGCTCGTCCTGCCCGCGGCGCACGGGTCGGCCGTTGAAGTACCGGGTCCGTCGGAACGTCGGGTGGTGGCGCCGGAGGCGGACGACCTCGCCGACGAAGTCGATGAGCTCCTGGTCGGCGTGCGCCCAGTCGATCCAGCTCAGTTCCGAGTCCTGCGCGTACACGTTGTTGTTGCCGAGCTGCGTGCGCCCGAGTTCATCGCCGTGCAGGATCATCGGCACGCCCTGGCTGAGCAGGAGCGTCGCGAGGAAGTTCCGGCGTCGCTGGAGCCGGAGCGCCGTGATCTCCGGGTCGTCGGTGGGGCCCTCGACCCCGGAGTTCCAGGATCGGTTGTGGCTCTCGCCGTCGTTGTTGTCCTCGCCGTTGGCCTGGTTGTGCTTGTCGTTGTAGGAGACCAGATCGAGCAGCGTGAAGCCGTCGTGGGCGGTGATGAAGTTGATGCTGGCCACCGGGCGGCGCCCGTCGTGCTCGTACAGATCGGCGGATCCGGAGATGCGCGAGGCGAACTCACCGAGCGTCGACGGCTCGCCTCGCCAGAAGTCGCGCACGGTGTCGCGGTACCGCCCGTTCCACTCGGTCCACTGCGGCGGGAAGTTCCCGACCTGGTACCCGCCGGGCCCGACGTCCCACGGCTCCGCGATGAGCTTGACCTGCGACACGATCGGGTCCTGTTGCACGAGTTCGAAGAACGTCGCCAGGCGGTCGACCTCGTAGAACTCGCGGGCGAGCGCGGCGGCGAGGTCGAACCGGAAGCCGTCCACGTGCATCTCGGTCACCCAGTACCGGAGCGAGTCCATGATGAGCTGGAGCGAGTGCGGGTGCCGGACGTTGAGCGAGTTCCCCGTTCCCGTGTAGTCGCGGTAGTACCGCTGGTCGTCGTCCATCAGGCGGTAGTACGCCGCGTTGTCGATGCCCTTCAACGACAAGGTGGGTCCGAGGTGGTTGCCCTCGGCCGTGTGGTTGTACACGACGTCGAGCACGACCTCGATCCCGGCGTCGTGCAGGGTCCGGACCATCGCCTTGAACTCCTGCACCTGCTGCCCACGGTCCCCACTGGCGGAGTAGTGCGAGTGCGGGGCGAAGAACCCGATCGTGTTGTACCCCCAGTAGTTGCTGAGGCCCTTCTGCTGCAGGATCGAGTCGTTCACGTACTGGTGCACGGGCATCAGTTCGAGCGTGGTGACCCCGAGCCGCTTGAGGTGCCCGATGACCGCTGGATGCGCGACGCCCGCGTAGGTGCCCCGTTGCTCCTCGGGGATGTCCGGGTGGGTCTTCGTCAGGCCCTTGACGTGGGCCTCGTAGATCACGGTCTCGCCGTAGGGGACCTTCGGGTGTCGATCGCCCTGCCAGTCGAAGAACGGGTTGATGACCACGCCCTTCACCATGTGCGACGCCGAGTCCTCGTCGTTCCGGCTGTCCGGCGCACCGAAGGTGTAAGAGAACAGCGACTGGTCCCAGTCGATGTCTCCACTGGTCGCCTTGGCGTAGGGGTCGAGCAGGAGCTTGTTCGGGTTGGCTCGATGCCCGCGCTCCGGGGCGTACTCGCCGTGCACGCGGAATCCGTACTCCTGCCCCGGACCGACGTTCGGCAGGTAGGCGTGCCAGACGTAGGCATCGACCTCGATCAGGTCGATGCGGGTCTCGGTGCCGTCGTCGTCGAAGAGGCAGAGCTCGACGCGTTCGGCGGCCTCGCTGAAGATCGCGAAGTTCGTGCCGCTGCCGTCGTACGTCGCACCGAGGGGGTAGGGGTTGCCGGGCCAAGTCTGCAAAAGCGGGACCTCCTGGTCGATGACCGGCCCAACCTATCGGCACCGCTCGGCGATGTCCGGAGCGCAGCCACGCCTGTGGACGGTCGGCGGTCCCGTTCCCCTGTGGACGGCCGGGGCGCCCGTGCTCCCGCCGATGCTCGGGAGTAGCCTCGCGCGCATGACGAACATCGCGGCGCAGCTCGCCGACAAGGTCCGCCCGCTCGGGGTCGCCACGAACTACGGCGACCCGATCGAGGTCGGTGACGCCACCATCGTGCCCGTGTCGATCGGGTGGTACGGCTTCGGCGCCGGCGGTGACCAGGACGAAAACGGCGGTGGCGGGGGCGGCAGCGCGTCGATCCCCGTCGGTGCGTACGTCCGCCGCCCCGGTCGTGCGCTCGTGTTCGAGCCGAACATCATCGCCCTGCTCGCGGTCGCGACGCCGTTCGCGTGGACCGTCGGCACGGTCCTGCGCAAGCTGGTGCGCGCCCTCAAGAAGTAGCGGACGGGAGGCGCGGGACCGGGCCTCCTGCCCGGCCACGGATCCATGCGTGGGGACGAGGCCCACCGCGCCTATACTCGGGGCCACACACACGGGAGTCCGCGACCTGCGGGCTGAGAGGGAGCGAACGGCGCTCCGACCGTCGAACCTGATCCGGGTCATGCCGGCGCAGGGAGGAGTCACCATGCGCGAGCGCGCGTCCACGCCCATGCCCACCGCGACCGGCTCCGCCGCGACCGGCCCCGCGGCGACCGGCCCCGCGGCGACCGGCTCCGCCGCGACCGGCTCCGCCGCGACCGGCCCCGCGGCGACCGGCCCCGCCGCGACCGGCCCCGCCGATCGGGCAGCCGACCCGGCCCTCCAGACCGGCAGCGCCGCTGTCACCGACGGAGCCCGGCAGCCCTCCCGTCGCCGTTTCCGGTGGCGCGTGGTCGACATCGTCGTCGCGAGCGTCCTCGGGGTCGCGGCGGGTCTCGTCTTCACACTGTGGGACCTCGGCTACTCCCCGATCAGCGTCGGACTCGGTCTGGTCCTCCCCGGGTCGCAGTCCCTGGTCGGCGGCGTCTGGCTGTTCGCTGGCGTGCTCGTCGGCGTCGTCGTCCGGAAGCCGGGCGCGGCGCTCTACGGCGAGGTCGTCGCCGCGAGCGTCGAAGCGCTCGTCGGCAACGAGTGGGGCGGCTGGCTCACGCTCGTGTCCGGGCTCGTGCAGGGCCTCGGCGCCGAGATCGTCCTCGCGCTGTTCCTCTACCGCGTGTACCGAGCGCCGGTCGTCGTCCTCGCGGGCGCCGCTGCCGGGCTCGCCCTCGGGATCAACGACTCGGTGCTCTGGTACCCGGCGTACGCACTCGCGTTCAAGGTCGTCTACATCGTCTGCGCGATCATCTCGGGTGGCGTCATCGCCGGTGGCGGATCCTGGCTGCTCGTCCGCGCGCTCGCCCGCACGGGCGTGCTCAGTGCGTTCGCTGCCGGCCGGGAGGCCCGTCGCCGCCCGCAGCGCCCCTCCCGGTCCTGATGCCCACCGCCGCCACCGACGGACGGACGCGCCCCGCGGCGATCCGGTTCCGTGGCTGGGGGCGTCGGTACCCCGACCGTGACGTCTGGGCCGTGCGCGGCGTCGACCTCGACGTCCGGCCCGGGGAACGCGTCGCCGTGGTCGGCGCGTCCGGCTCGGGCAAGTCGACGCTCCTCCGGGCCGTCGCGGGGGTCCTCGGTGACGACGACGCGGACGGCACGCAGCCGGGTGACGTCGGCGCGGGCGTCGAGGAGGGCGGCGTCCTCGTCGACGGGCAGGACCCGCGCCGCGTGCGGGGCCGCGTCGGGCTCGTCATGCAGGACCCCGAGGCGCACACCGTGATGTCGCGCATCGGCGACGACGTCGCGTTCGGCCCCGAGAACCTCGGCGTCCCGCGAGCCGAGATCGGTCCGCGCGTCCGCGAGGCGCTCGCGCTCGTCGGACTCGACCTCCCGCTCGACCGCTCGACCTCGGCGATGTCCGGCGGGCAGCGGCAGCGCCTCGCCCTCGCCGGGGTCCTCGCGATGCGGCCCGGGGCACTCGTGCTCGACGAACCCTGCGCGAACCTCGACCCCGACGGCGTGCGGCAGGTCCACAACGCCGTTCGCGACGTCCTCGTGGCCACCGGGGCCACCCTCCTCGTCGTGGAGCACCGCATCGGCACCTGGCTCGACCTCGTCGACCGGCTCGTGCTGCTCACGCCCGGCGGTGGGATCGCGGCCGACGGGGCGCCGGAGGAGGTGCTCGCCCGGCACGGCACGGCGCTCACCGCAGCGGGCGTCTGGGTGCCGGGCGCGGAACCCGACCCACGTCCGCTCCGGACCGGTGGGGAACTGCTGCTCCGGGCCTCGGGGCTCGCGACGGCTCGAGGGCGTCGCAGCCCCGTCGGCCACGACATCGACACCGAGGTCCGCACCGGCCGCGCGCTCGGGGTGACCGGACCGAACGGTGTCGGCAAGTCCACCCTCGGACTGACGCTCGCGGGGCTGTTCCCGCCGGCCGGCGGCGTGCTCGCGGCGTCCGACGCACTCGCGGCCGGTGCGGGGCCGGTGCCCTCGCGGTGGTCGAGCCGCGACCTCGCCGCCCGGGTGGGGACGGTCCTCCAGGACCCCGGCCACCAGTTCGTGGCCCGCAGCGTCCGCGAGGAACTCGCCGTCGGACCGGTCGCCACCGGGCTCGACCGCCACACCGTCGACGAGCGCGTCGACGCGGTGCTCGCGGCGTTCGGCCTCGACGCCCTCGCGGACGCGAACCCGTTCACGCTCTCGGGAGGCGAGCAGCGCCGACTCGCGATCGGTACCGCGATCGTGGCGCGGCCGCCCGTCGTCGTCCTCGACGAACCGACGTCCGGCCAGGACCGCGCGACCTGGCAGGCGATCGTCGACCGGCTCACGGAGCTGGCGGACGCCGGGTCCGGCATCGTCGCCGTGACGCACGACGCGGCGCTGCTCGGCGCCCTCGGCGCCGACGAACTCCGGCTCGCACCAGCGCGCGTGGAAGCGGGTGCCTGGTGATCGCGCTCGACGGACCGCCGACCGCCGAGCGGCACGGCCGGGGGCCCCTCGACCGCGTCGCCCCCGTGGCCTCGCTGCTCGGGGGCGTCGCCCTGGCCGTGTGCCTCGTGACGACCCTCGACGTCGTGTCGGCCGCGGTGGCGCTCGGCCTCGAACTCGTGCTCCTGCGGATCGTCCGGGTGCCCGTGCGGTCGCTGCTCCTCCGCGCCGCACCGGTCCTCGTCGCGGCACCCGTGGCCGGGGTGAGCATCGCGCTCTACGGACGCGCATCGGGCCGCACCTGGTTCGACCTCGGGTTCGCCCACGTCACGGACGGCTCGCTGGTGCTGGCGATCGCCACCGTGCTGCGGCTGCTCGCCATCGGGCTGCCCGCGGTCGCGCTGTTCGCACGCGTCGACCCGACGGACCTCGCCGACGGCCTGGCGCAGGTCCTGCACCTGCCCGCGCGGTTCGTGCTCGGCGCGCTCGCCGCCGTGCGGATGACGACCCTGATGCGCGAGGACTGGCGGCAACTCGCCATGGCCCGACGTGCCCGGGGCATCGCCGACCGCGGCCGGGTGCGGCGTGGCGCGTCGATGGCGTTCGCCCTGCTCGTGCTCGCCCTGCGCCGTGCGACGACGCTCGCCGTCGCCATGGAGTCGCGCGGCTTCGGTGCCCCCGTCCGGCGCACCTGGGCCCGGCCGGTCCGGTTCGGGGGAGCGGAGTGGGCGATGGTCCTCGTGTGCACCGCGGTCGGCCTCGTCGCGATCGCCGCCGCCGTCGTGGCGGGGACCTGGCACCGTGTGTGAGGGCCAGGACGCCCGCGCGCCGCTGGGTGCCGGTGCCTCGTGGCCCGCGCCGGGCGCCGGGGTCCCGGCGACGGCTCGCTTCGTCGACGGCGAGGGGCGCCCGGTGGACGTCCGCGCCCTCGTCGATCGCATCCGTGCCGCAGGCAGCGGTGTCGGCACCGGTGCCACCCGCGCGAGTGCCGGGCGCACGGCTCCGGCATCGCGCGTGGTCGTCCTCGTCGACGGCCGGTCCGGCACCGGCAAGACGGCGCTGGCGGACCAGCTCGCCGCAGCCGTGCCCGCGCAGGTCGTCCACCTCGACGACGTCTACCCCGGCTGGGACGGACTCCGGGCCGCCGCCGACGCCGTGGTGCGGGACGTGCTCGCGCCGCCGGACGCGACCGGACGCCCGGGATGGCGGCGGTGGGACTGGGCGGCGGGCCTCCCGGCCGGATGGGTGTCGGTCGCACCCGACCAGGACCTCGTCGTCGAGGGGTGCGGCGCGCTGTCCCGGGCCGCGTCGGGCATGGCGACGTTCCGGATCTGGCTGGACGGCGAGGACGACGCGCGCCGCCGTCGGGCACTCGACCGCGACGGTCCGGTCTTCGCGCGGGAGTGGGACCGGTGGGCCGCGCAGGAGGCCGCGTTCATCGCCGAGGAGCAGCCACGGGAGCAGGCTGACGTCGTGCTCCGGATCGCCGAGCCCGACGCGGGTCAGTCCCAGCCGAGCTCGTGCAGCCGATCGTCGTCGATGCCGTAGCAGTGCGCGATCTCGTGGACGAGGGTCGTGTGCACCTCGTCGCGGAGCTGCTCCTCGGTGTCACAGGACGCCAGATGCGCGAGCCGGAACACGACGACCCGGTCCGGGAGCTCCCCGAACCCGTACCGGTCCCGCTCGGTCACCGCGACCCCGTCGTAGCGGCCGAGGAGGTCCTCCCCGTCCTCGGGGGCGTCCTCGACGACGAACGCCACGTTCTCCAGCCCGTCCACCATCTCGTCGGGGAGCCGGTCGAGCTCGTCGACGACGAGGTCCTCGAACCGCTCGGGCGACATCTCCATCACGGCACGATCGTCGCACGGGGCGCAGAACCGTGCATGCGTCGGGGACGCGCGGTCACGCCTCCCAGACGGGTGCGACGTACCGTTGTCCCCACCCGTCGCGCATGCGGGTGATCGCGCGGTCGAACGCGCCGAGCAGGTCGATGCTCGGGCGGACCATGGCCTGGAGCTGCAGGCCCTCGTAGAGCGCGATGAGCTGCTCCCCGCCGCGAGCCGGCTGCATCGTCTGCGGTTCACGGCCCGCCTCGATGTCGTCCACGAGGCTCTGCTGGATCACCAGGTGGAACTGCCGGTAGCGGTGCTGCAGCATCGGCGCGAGCGCGTGGCCCGGCGTCGCCGCGATGCTGAGGAGCGCGACGAGGAACCGCATGAGCGACGGCTCCGCCGCGTTGTCCGCCATGATCGCCCGCACAAGCCGGATCGTGCCGTGCGACCGCGCGGTCGGGAGGAGCGGGGTCATCCGTGCGCTGTTCCACCGGTCGAGCGTGGCCAGGACCAGACCGTCCCAGGACGGGAAGTGGTGGCGGAGCGCCTCGAGCGTCAGGCCCGCCTCGGCGGCGACCGCCTCGGCCGTCACCTCGTGGAAGGCCGTCGTCTGGAGGACGCGGATCATGCCGTCGATGATCTGGACCCGCGAGTCGGCGGCGATCTGCCGGTCGGCCTGCGCGGCGTCGGAGGCCGTGTGCTGGTCGGTGCCGCGGGTGCCGGGTTCGTCCGCGCCGAACTCGTCGGTGTCGTGCGTCTGGCTACGCAGCGTCCCGAGCGGCAGGTGCAGGTGGCTCTGGATGTCGGTCACGGGCTCCTCGCGGTGTCGCCGGGCGGACGCCTCCGGACGGCTCCGCTCGTGCTCCCATTCGACCGCCTCCGCGCGGTCGCCGCCAGGCCCAGAACTGGGGCGGCTGCGCCGGTTCCGCGACGTCCGTCGCGTACCGCTGCCCGGTCCGCTCACGCGACCACGGTCCTCCAACGACGAAGCGGATGACCGGTGTGAACCACCGCGGCCATCCGCTTCGTTCTCGGGGTGAGTAACGGGGCTCGAACCCGCGACCTCCTAGACCACAACCAGGCGCTCTACCAGCTGAGCTATACCCACCATGTCGCGTCCGGGGCGTGGAACGCGGCTCACCGATTGTAGTACACACGGGAGGCCCGGCGAACCACCGCCTGCGGGTCGCGCCCGTCATCCGGCCGGGCCACGCGCATAGAATCGGCCTCGGCCCGCGCCTGCGAGGGATGCGGCGACGAGCACGACCACGACGGGACTGGCAATGACGGGCACGATCCACGACGACATCACCCAGGCGTTCGGCAACACGCCCCTGGTCCGCCTCAACCGGTTGCCCCGTCCCGGCAGCGCCGAGGTGCTCGCGAAGCTCGAGTTCTACAACCCCGGTGCGAGCATCAAGGACCGACTCGGTGTGGCGATCATCGACGCCGCCGAGGAAGCCGGCGACCTGCAGCCCGGCGGCACGATCGTCGAGGGGTCGAGCGGCAACACCGGCATCGCCCTCGCACTCATCGGAGCAGCGCGCGGCTACCGGGTCGTCATCACGATGCCGGACACCATGAGCATCGAGCGTCGCGCCGTCATGCGTGCCTACGGTGCCGAGATCGTGCTCACGCCCGGGTCGGAGGGCATGAAGGGCGCCGTCGCTCGCGCCGCCCAGATCGTCGACGAGACCCCGGGAGCCGTCCTCGCGCACCAGTTCGAGACGGCCGCGAACGCCGCGATCCACCGGCGGACCACCGCACAGGAGGTCCTCCGCGACACCGACGGCAAGGTCGACGTCTTCGTCGCGGGCGTCGGCACCGGCGGGACGATCACCGGCGTCGGGAACGTGCTCAAGGAGCAGGTGCCGGGCGTGCAGATCGTCGCCGTCGAGCCGGCGGACTCCCCACTGCTCACCAAGGGGACCGCGGGGCCGCACAAGATCCAGGGGATGGGCGCGAACTTCATCCCCGAGGTGCTCGACCGCTCCGTGATCGACGAGGTGTTCGACGTCGAGCTCGACGACGCCCTGCGCGTGGCCCGTGCCCTCGCCACCGACGAGGGCATCCTCGCGGGCATCTCGTCCGGCGCCATCATCCACGCTGCGATCGAGATCGCCGCCCGGCCCGAGAACGCCGGCAAGCGCATCGTCGCGATGGTGTGCGACACCGGCGAGCGGTACCTGTCGACCGTGCTGTTCCAGGACCTGGTTGCGTGACTGACCGTCCCGGAGGCGTCGTTCGGCGCGGCGGGTCCGTGGCTCGGGGCGCGTCTGCGGTTGGTGCGGGTGCTGGTGCTGGTGCTGGTGCTGGTGCTGCGGGTGCGGGTGCTGGTGCTGCGGGTGCGGGTGCGGGTGCGGGTGCTGGAGCTGCGGGCGCTGCGGGTGCGGGTGCTGCGGGTGCGGGCACTGCGGGTGCGGGCGCTGCTGGTGCTGGTGCTGCGGGTGCTTCCGGTGCTGCGGCTTCCGGTGCTCGACACCGGTCCGAGGTCCCGGCGCCCGAGGCAGCGGCGGAGACCCCGGGCGTCGCCGTTGACAATTCAGGAAACGGGGTGCTTCCCCGGGTCTCCGGCTCTCGGACCCGCGTCGGCATCCTGAATCGTCTGCGCGAGGACGTGGCCACCGCCCGGCGCAACGACCCCGCGGCGCGCGCCGACGGTGAGGTCGCGGTGCTGTACTCGGGCCTCCACGCCGTGTGGGGGTACCGGATCGCGCGGCGCCTGTGGCGAGCTCGCGGTCTGCCCGGATCGCGTTTCGGGGCCCGGCTGCTGTCGCAGCTGGTGCGGACGGCCACCGGGATCGAGATCCATCCGGGCGCGCGCATCGGTCGGCGGTTCTTCATCGACCACGGCATGGGAGTGGTGATCGGCGAGACGGCGGTCATCGGCGACGATGTACTGATGTACCACGGCGTCACCCTCGGCGGGAAGGGCGGCGGCCAGGGGCAACGGCACCCGCGCATCGGCGACCGAGTGATGCTCGGTGCGGGCGCGGTGGTCCTCGGTTCGATCACCGTCGGGTCTGATTCGGTGGTGGGAGCGGGAACGGTCGTGACGCATGACGTGCCTCCCGGCTCGCTGGTCACGGGCCAACCCGGCGTCGCGCGTCCGCGTCGGCGCTGACGGGGTGGCTGCTCGCAGCCGGGGGCCGGTTCCGCTCAGCGGCAGGTGATTGCAGTGCAGCTGGCGACGGAAGGGCTGCGTGAGCGACGGGAGGGGCCGGGAGGCGGCGAACACGCTCACACGGTGCTTCGCGCGCACCCGATCGTGCCGGCCCTCCGTGTACGGGGCTCGGTATCGCGGCTACCAGGTGGGTGCGGGGAGGGGACCGCTGCGGCGGAGGTGCCACCGTCGCCGAGCACCGGGCGTCTCCCGCACCGCGCGCACCCATGCTGAACGGCGCCCGTGCGAGCGCGTCCTCGAGGCTCGCTCGACGGCGGCGACCACTTGCGGCCAGAGCGTCGCGATCATCCGCGCGGACACCCGAAGCGGGACCAGACCTGACGCGGCGATCGTGAGGTCCTTCCGCCGGTCTCGCTCGAACGTGGCCTCGTGGAAGGCACGACCGTCGATCTCGAGTGCGACAGCGCCGTTGACGAGGAGGTCGACGCGTTCGCCGGTCGGGAGAGGGAGTTGGGGACGGACGGCGTGGCCCGCTCGGCGGAGTCTGGTCCTGGCGATGCTCTCCGGGTAACTGTCGCAGCGGGGATCCGCCCAGTCGAGGACGCCGCGAGCGTCTTCCGGGAGCGAGCCGACCGCGGCCAGGACGTCGCCGCGCGTCAGTGCGCCGGAGTGCATGGCCCAGTCGAGCAGTGCGACGGCCTCGTCGAACGGAGCGTCCACGATCGCGCGGGCGAGTGCGTCACGAGGATGGACTGCCCACTCCGAGCCGCGGTCCTGCACCCGCGGCGGGTCGTACACGACGCGGACACCACGTCGGGGCCGGAGACGGGCGGCGTTCCGCGGAACGGAGACCGTGATCGGCGCCGGTGTGCGGCGCCCGTCAGCGCTCCATGGCAGCAGCGGGGCCAGTGCGATGAAGCCGGTGAGCCGGCCCCCGACGCGGACGGCGACGAACCGTGGGTCCTCGGGCGCCCAGGTCGAGTACCACCCGCGGCGCGGGCGGCGGACGGTGCCGGTCCTGACGGCAGCGGTCAACTGTCGGTCGCACACTCCTGCGCCGACCAGGTCGCGTCGGTGCAGGAGCCCGCCCGCTGCGGAGACGAGGTGTTGGACGTGGTTCATCTCGTCGATGGTGCCGGGTCGCCTCGGCTTCGTGCTCGCTCCCGGAGGAACCCGGGGATGACCGCCGTGTCGACCATGCTGTGGAGGGGACACAGAGCGCGGGCTTCGTTGCTCGCTCAGGAACGGGCCTCCCGGTTCCGGCCGTTCCGGCGGTCTGGAGGCCGTTTTCCTGACTTGTCGACGATGAGATCGGCTGGCCGGCTGGCTCGCGGCCCGGCCGGGCCGCCCGGCGGGGCGAGCGGCGATGGCGGCGGGGCGGGGTGGTGGCGGCCGTTGTGCGGGCACGCGGGGACGGTGTGACGGGCGGGCACAGTGTCCGCGGGTGTCGGCCGGTCCGGCGGCAGACGGCGCGAGCAGGCGGGGCGTGCGACTCCAGAGCGCGGGTGAGCGATGGAGGAACGTCGCGAAGGGCCGGGCCAGCGTCGGTGGTGTGCGGCAGGGTCGGGGCATGGACGGGCCCGGACTGCACGCGACGGCATTGCGCGTCGCCGCGGGGCTGCCGGCCGTGACGCAGGGGCAGCCGTTCGGCGAGGGAGCTGAGGTCTTCAAGGTCGTCGGCAAGGTGTTCGCCATCGTCAGCGAGCTCCGCGGCACTCCTATCGTCTCCCTGAAATGCCGGCCGCCACACGCAGCGGCGCTCGTTCGGGATCATCCGGAGATCACGCCCGGGTACCACCTGAACAAGCAGCACTGGATCACGGTCGCGCCGGGTGCGGGGGTCGACGAGGTCCTGGTGGAGGATCTGGTCGGCAACTCGTACGACCTCGTGGTCGTCGGGTTGCCTCGGCATCGGCGGCCGCTGGACCCCTGGCGCCGCGGGGACGTCGGGGACCTGCGGCCAGCTCCCGACAGCGCGGGATGAACCGAGTCGCGTCGGGCGTCGGCTCCCGAGTGGGCGGGCGGGTCCTCCGTGCGTTCGTGACCGTGCCGTCGTGACCGTGCTGTCGTGACCGTGCCGTCGTGACCGCACGTCAGAGCGAGGCCGGGACCCCCGAGAGCACCTTCCGGGCGACCGCCTCGATCTTGTGCGGGAGCCCGCGGCCGCCCTCGAGGAGCACGACCGCTTGATCCCGCCCGAGGCCGGCGAACACATCCGCGACTGTGATGCCGTGTGCAGGCCGGTCGAAGCGCTCGATCCGATCACCGACTTGGACGGCTCCGGACCGGACCACGCGCAGGTAGGCGCCGGTGCGGTTGGCGTCCGTGAAGGTCCGCACCCACTTGTCCACCTTCATGCGGCGAGCGAACGTCGCGCACGGGAC
Organism: Curtobacterium sp. MCBD17_003; assembly: GCF_003234885.2. Classification (NCBI taxonomy): domain Bacteria; kingdom Bacillati; phylum Actinomycetota; class Actinomycetes; order Micrococcales; family Microbacteriaceae; genus Curtobacterium; species Curtobacterium sp. MCBD17_003. Next base: position 2,453,294 of record NZ_CP126275.1, on the reverse strand, counting down.
CCGCGGCAGCGTCACCTCGAGCACGAGACCGTTGCCGACCCGCCAGCGCTCGCCGACCACGGCGGTGCTGACCTCGATCCCGCTCGTCCGGAGGTTCTCACCAAACAAGCCAGGCTCCACCGGACGCCCGAGCACCGTACTGAAGTAGGCCGCGTCCTCGTCCGCGTACGCGTAGACGGCCTGGTCTTCGCCGCCGTGGTGCTTGCGGTTCGCCTGGACGTCGCCGTGGAGGCCGAGTGGACGCACCCGCAACGGATCGGTCACCGGCCGCTTGTCGATCGCTGTCACGCCGACCGTCCCGGAGTCCGGGATGAGCTGGTGCACGCGGCAGACGGCCGTGACGAAGGGCATGTCGCCATCGTTCCGCCATCCGGGCTCACGATCAACCTCGCGGCGTTGCCGACACCGCCGGCAGGGCGGGCGTTGTCGACGCTGCGGACAGAGCGAGCGTGGCTGTGGCTGTGGCTGTGGCTGTGGCTGTGACGGTTGCAGTCGGCAGGGAAGGCGTCTCCGCCGCGCACGCGGCCCGCGCTCCGGTCAGCTGACTCGACCGGACGCCGGAGCGACCGCTCGCGCCCGACCCCGGCTCCGGACCCCGCTCGTGCCGCGGCCCTGATTCCGGTCCGCGACCTCGAGCGTCACGACGATCGCCGCCAACAGGATGGCGGTCAGCACCAGCGAGAGCTGCGGGAGGAACGCGCTGAAGCCGGCTGCCAGGGTGAGGACGACCACGAGGGCGCTGGTGGGCCTCCCGAGCGTCGGCCGGAGCGCGAGCGCCCAGACGGCGAGCACGAACGCGGCGACCGGCACCGAGATGGTCGCGGCGGCCGCAGCTGGAGCGAGGCGCGCAGTGCCTTCGCTGGCGGCGATCGCCACCTCGATCCCGGCTGGCATCGCGGCGGCGGCAGCGAACACGACGTAGTGACCGTAGCCGAAGGCCAGAGCCCTCGGCAGTGAGGTGATCCGGTCGTGCTGGCTGCGCGCGAAGGAGATCCACCACATCGCCGCCACGATGACGAGACCCGCGCCGGCCAGGGCCAGCAGGGGCCCGATGCGCTCCGACGCCGCCAAGGCCCCGATCACCGCGTTGGCGCTCGCGACCAGGCCCTCGCCCAGGACGATGAGCGTGAAGAGGCTGTATCGCTCCGCGATGTGCCGGGTGTGCCACGGGGTGGTGTCCGTGCGCTCCGCGACGACGGGGACGGCGAGCTCGGCGACGACGAGCAGGAGGAACGTCAGGGTCGACGCGAGATCGGCCAACACCGTGACGCGGAGGACCCAGAGCACCTGCACCACGGTGATCCCGACGGCGTACTCGAGCGCGGTGCGGCGGTACCGCGTGTGCGCCGTCGCCGCCCGGAGCCACTGACTCACCATGGCGAGGCGCATCACCACGTAGCCCATCGTGGCGACGAAGTCGTCACCGCGCTCGATCGCCGGTCCGATGCCGGCCGCCAGGACGAGCACGCCGGCCATCTGCACGAAGGTCGTGACGCGGTAGAGCCAGTCGTCCGTGTCGAACGACGTGGCGAACCACGTGAAGTTGACCCAGGCCCACCAGATCGCGAAGAACACGAGGACGTAGCCGGTGACTGCGTCCGCGAGTTGACCACGCACCTCGAGGTGATGCAGGTCCGTCGCCGCGAAGGACACTGCGACGACGAACACGAGGTCGAAGAACAGCTCCAGCGGACTGGCTGCTCGGTGGGCTTCGGTCGGGTCACGGGGCACCATCCGCCGCAGGCCGGCGGCAGGCCACCGTCGCGTCGGGCTGTTCGGGATCGTCACGGTGTCATAGTGGCAGCGCCGGGGGCGGTGCAGGGGTGGCGGAACGTGCCGCCGTGGACACCGCGGCACGGCGACGACCTGTGGAGGAAGCGCCGTAACATCCGCCCGCCAGGAGGCCCGACTCGCGTCAAGCCTGGGAGGTCGCCGCCGGCACTGCGGCGAGCGCCTCGCCGGAGACGGTGTCACTCAAGGCCCCGCCGCCAGCCCGGCCGCTCGCGGTCCCGCCGCCAGCCCCGCCGCTCGCGGCCCCGTCGCTGGCTGCGTGCGCGGAGTGCACCGACCCAGTTGGCGCGGCGGAACGACCGGAGCGCGCGGGCATGGGCTCGACCTGTGCGACCCGCTCGAGCGCGTCGAGTGCCCCCGCGATGGCACGCAGGTCGCCGTCGTCGAGATCAGCGAGCAGCTGCGACACGATGCCCGCGCGTTCGTGGCGTGCCTCGTGCACGGCTGCGACACCCGCGCGGGTGGCGGTGATGACGGACGCGCGGCCGTCGAGTGGATCCGTGACCCGTTCGATGAGCCCGCGCGCGTCGAGGTCGCTGAGCACCCGCGTCATCGTCGGCTTCGTGACGACCTCGTGTCGGGCGAGGTCGCCGGGCCGCAGCGGACCGAGCCGCACGATCGTCGACAGCGCCGACAGCAGGCCGTAGCTCAACGCGCCGGTGCCGGGCCGTGCCCTCCGATTGATGCGTCCGACCGCCACGGCCAGGCGCGCGGCGACGTCGCCGCGGTCGATCGGGGTCTCGGTCATGCACGCGCTCCGTCGGTCACCGGGTCCTTGGTCGTGGCGATGGTACCGGTGTCGCCGTCGGCGTGCACGTATCGCTTGCCTCGGATGAGCGAGGCGACGGCGGCCACGACGGACATGATCGCGGCGGCGGCGAAGACCACGACGAGTCCGTGGTGGAACGGCCCGGAGATGAGCTGCGGGAAGAACTCCTTGCCCGTGAGGGTCGCGGCGTCGACGCCCGGACGATGCAGCACCCCGGACGGCCCGAGCAGGTTGCCGATCGGGTTGTACCCGAGGAACGCAGCGAACAGCGAGCCCACGGGCGGGGTCTGGCCGATCTGCTCCGCCACCGTCGAGGGCACGCCGTGGGCGCTGAGGCCCCGCGTGAGCGTCGCCGGCAGCGTGGTCGACAGTCCGGCGATCATGAGCGAGAAGAAGATGCCGATGGACAGCGAGGTCCCGGCGTTCTGCACGGTGCCCGCCATGCCCGATGCCGCACCGCGCTGGTGTTTCGGCACGCTGTTCATGATCGCGCTGCGGTTCGGTGCACCGAACATGCCGGAGCCCAGCCCGCTCAGACCGGTGATGATCGCGAACAGCCAGTACGGGAAGTCGACCGGGATGAGCAGGAGCGCGACGAACGTGCCCGCGACCACGACGAGTCCGGTGGTGGCGAAGGCACGTGCGCCGAACCGGTCGGACAGGGTCCCCGAGAGCGGCCCCGCGATGAGGAAGCCGATGGTGATCGGCAGCATGTAGATGCCGGCCCAGAGCGGCGTGTCCTCGTAGGAGTAGCCGTGCAGCGGCAGCCAGATGCCCTGCAGCCAGATGATGAGCATGAACTGCAGGCCGCCGCGACCGACCGAGGCGAGCAGACCAGCGAGGTTCGCCATCGCGAACGCCCGGATGCGGAACAGCCCGAGGTCGAACATCGGCTGGGCGGATCGGAGCTCGATGACGACGAACGCGATGAGCATGAGCACGCCGAGACCGATCGCTCCGTCGACCCAGGGGTTGGTCCACCCGGTCGCGCTGTTCCCGTAGGGCTGGATCCCGTACGTGATGCCCGCGAGGACCGCGGTGAGTCCGGCGGCGAACGTGAGGTTGCCCGGGATGTCCAGTCGCCCGGGGTTCTTCGTCCCCACCTCGTGCAGCGACTTGTAGGACCAGATGGTGCCGATGATGCCGATCGGGACGCTCACGAAGAAGACCGCCCGCCAGTCGACCACGGCGAGCAGACCGCCGACGATGAGGCCGATGAACGACCCTGCGATCGCCGCGACCTGGTTGATGCCGAGCGCCATGCCGCGCCGGTGCGCCGGGAACGCGTCGGTGATGATCGCCGTCGAGTTGGCGAACAGCATCGCACCGCCCACACCCTGCACGAGTCGCCAGATGATGAGCCACATGGCTCCGGATCCGCCGGTCCAGGGGTCGAGCGCCAATGCCACGGACCCGAGCGAGAACACGACGAACCCGAGGTTGTAGATGCGAACCCGGCCCAGCATGTCGCCGAGTCGCCCGAATCCGACCACGAGGACGGCGGTCACGAGCATGTAGCCCATGAGCATCCAGAGCAGGTAGCTCACGTTCCCCGCGCCGAGCGGGTTCAACCGGATGCCCTTGAAGATCGCGGGCAGCGAGATGATCACGATCGACGAGTTGATGGTCGCCATGAGCATGCCGAGCGTGGTGTTGCTCAGCGCGATCCACTTGTAGTGGGGGTGGTCCTTGGTGAACAGGGCCGGGCGGGCTGTGGTCAACGTGCTGCCTCCGACACGATTGGTTAGCTGTTGTGAACCAATCATACGGCCGGGAGGCCCGGGTCGACCTCCCGAGGCGACGTCACCTCGAGCAACCGTCACGCCGGGAGCAGATGCACCGCCTCGGTCGCGAGTTCGGCCGCGATCGCGTCTTCTGCGGCCGTCGCCGCCCGGAGAGCGCGCAACTGCTCCGTCATCCCCGCCCAGTCCACGAGCCGATCGAGGTCCCGTAAGCGGAGGCGGAAGGCCAGTCCGTCCATCGTGTCGCGACACACCCGCACCAGCGAGGCGTTGCCGCAGGCGTCGACGAACATCCCGAACAGGGCCAGCGCGTCACGGTTCGCCCCGAGGACGTCGTGGTTCGCCATCTCGACGATCGTGGTGTCGAGGGCGGCGAGCACCCGAGCACGTTCCTCGCCGGACAGTCGTGGCACCGCGAGACGCACCACACCACCGAGGAGCACCCCCAAGGTCTGGAGGGCCTCGATCACCTGGGTGGGATCCGGCCGCGTCACGCGGGTGTAGCGGTTCGGCGCCATCTCGACGAGACCGGCGCGGGCGAGCTGACTCAGGGCCTCCCGGATGGGGGTGCGGGACACACCGAGCCAGGCGATCAGGTCCTCGTCGTTCAGGCGCTCGCCCGGCTCGAGAGTGCCGTCCATGATGGCCTCGTGGATGCGCTCGCGGACGGTGTCGCGGAGGAGCCGGTGATGCGCGGGTGGCGTCACGGGAACGGGTATGGCGGATCTCCCTCGTCGGGTTCGAGTACCGCGATGCTACCTGATATGTGACGTGGCGGATGCTGATGTCACCCGCCGAGCAGGTCCAGCGTCACCCGGTCCTCCTCGCCGCCGTACCAACGGTCCAGCACGGCGCGGAACGGTGCCGCGTCCTCCGCCACGTGCGCGAACAGCGTCATCGAGGACCGGAGCTTCACCGCGTCGATCTCACCGAGCAGCGCGATCGCGTCGCGGGCGGGCGCTTCTGCGACGACGGTCGCCGCGGTGCGCAGGCGTGGACCGAGGACGGCATGCGTGAGGTAGGCCCGTGCCTCCCGCTGCGAACCGATGGCGAACCGCACGGCGGTCGCGCTCTTGCCGAGGCCGGCGATCTGCGGGAACACGAACCACATCCAGTGCGAGCGCTTGCGGCCGGCGCGGAGTTCGGCGAGCGCCTGCTCGAAGACGCCGGCCTGCGCGCGCGTGAAGCGCTCGAGGTCGAAGGGGTCGGCATCCTCGTCGGTGGTGCTCATCGGACGAGGCCTCCCCATGCGTATTCGACGTCGACGCCGTCCCCGACGAGCAGACGGTCGGGCACGCGGTCGAGCAGACGGGGGAACCCGACGACGTCGGGCAGGTCGCCGCGGAGTTCCTCTGCCCGGGCGGCACGCAGCTGCCAGGGAGCGTGCGAGCGCCGCCACCACGACGTGACGCCGAGGTGGCGGGCGTGGACACCCGGGCGGTGCGTGAGAGCGACCGACAGCGCGTCCGGGGTGACCCCTCCGGCAGCACGGACCCGGACCGACGCTGACGCGCCGCCGTGCCGTCGGCGGGTGCGGTGGGCGAGGACGTCCCCGTCGCGCCGTGATCCCGCTCGCGCTGCCGTGTAGGGCACGCCGATCCCGATGCGCGCTGCGAGCACGGCCGGCACGTGTTGCGTGTCCACGGTCAGGTAGGTCGTTCCGTGTCGACCGGCGTCGTCGACGGTGGGCACCTCGACGGTGATCTCCGTCAGGCGACCGAACGGCCCGGGCGGCGGCAGCGGCGGCACCGTGGTCCGGCGGAACTCGTACGCCGTCAGTGACACCCATGCGCTCCCGTCGATCCGGTCCGGCTCGGTCCGCGGTGGCACGAGGCTGGCCACCGTGTCCGCGTCCATCCGCCAGGACGCGAACACCACGTCCGCCCAGCGGTGCGCGGTGACGGCTCGGTGCGGGAGCGGCGCGGCCGTCTGCGCCACGAGGACGTCGGCGAGGGCGTCGAGCTCCTGGGGTCCGTTCGTCATGGCCTGCTGTCCATCCCGACGCGGAGGCCCCACCGCACGAGGGGCACCTGCAGCGGGAGGCGCAGCAGGGCCGCCACGCGCATCCGTCGCTGCGAGCGCGGGTCGTCGAGCAGGTCACGCGCCATCTTGAGGTTCGCGGGGAAGACCGCGACGAAGAGCGCGGCAGCCGCGAATCCGCCGATCCGCCGGGTGCGTGGCACCGCCAGCGCCGCCGCCACCGCCACCTCGGCGACGCCCGAACCGATCGTCGTCGCACGAGTCGGCAAGGCCTCCGGCACGATCCCGTCGTACACACGGGGACGGAGGAAGTGGGTCACGCCGGCCCCGGCGAGCAGGATCGCGAGTCCGCGAGCCGTCGTGGCCGCGCGGCGCGCGCGTCGTGTTCGTCGCATCAGGCCATCCTGGACCGGTCGGCTGTGCTGCATCGGAATCCGAATCGGCCCGTGCGAGCGGGGCGGCCCGAGCGAGCGGGGCGGCCCGAGCGACCGGGGCGGCCCGAGCGACCGGGGCGGCCGGAGCCGCCGCGGCGCCCGGAAGGCACGGATTCCGCTGCGCAGGTCACGTCAGCGCTGTCGCCACGAGGTCGAGCACCACATGGGCGATCTCGGCCTTCGATCCCGACGCCTCGCGCACCACGTCGCCTCCGGCAGCCAGGACCTCGACGGCGTTGTGGCCACGCTCGAACCCGTGGTCCCAGCCGACCCGGTTCACCACGAGCAGATCGGCGGGCTTGCGGGCCAGCTTGTCGCGGGCCAGGTCCAGGCGAGCGGCGCGGTCGGGCTCGGTCTCGGCCGCGAACCCGACGACGAGCTGGCCCGCACGGCGCGCCGCCACGAGGTCGGCGAGGACGTCGGGGTTCCGGACGAGTTCGAGCGTCAGGTGGTCGCCCGCGTCCTCTTTCTTGAGCTTCGATGGTCGGACCTCGGCCGGACGGAAGTCTGCGACGGCCGCCGTCATCACGACGACGTCAGCGGCCACCGCGGCGGCGTGGACGGCATCGGCGAGCTCGAGGGCGGTGCCCACCCGGATGACCTCGACCGGGAGTGCATCGGGCGCGTCGTCCATGGCCGCGAGCACCGCGTCCTCGATGTTCGCCGCCACGAGGGTCACGACGGCTCCCCGGCGCGCTGCCTCGGCCGCGATCGCGACTCCCTGCCGCCCGCTCGAGCGGTTGCCGATGTACCGCACGGGGTCAACCGGCTCACGGGTGCCGCCCGCACTCACCACGACGTGGTTGCCCGACAGGTCCCCGCGTCGGGCGTCGGGGTGCACCGCGGTCTCGGGCGCGGTGGGCGACTCGTCGACATGGGGGACGGGAGCGGTCGGTGTCCACCCGTGGCGGGCCTCCCGGCTGTCGGCCGCGGTGGTGACCGTCGTCGCAGCGGACGGCTCGTCGCGTCCACGCGTTCCGCTCGCGGGCAGGACGGCGAGCGCTGCCGCGACGATGTCGTCGGGCTCGCTCATGCGCCCGATCCCCGAGTCCTCGCCGGTGAGCGGCCCGTCCTCCGGACCGACGACGTGGACGCCCCGCTCCCGCAGGGTGGCGACGGACGCGCGGGTTGCGGGGTGGTCCCACATCTGCGGGTGCATCGCTGGCGCCACGACGACCGGTGCTGTCGTCGCGAGCAGGGTCGTTCCGAGCAGGTCTCCGGCCAGTCCCGCCGCGGTCCGTGCCAGGAAGTTGGCCGTGGCCGGTGCGACGACGACGAGGTCCGCGCGGCGGCCGAGCGCGACGTGGCGGACCTCCGCGACCTCCTCGAACACGCTCGTCGACACGGGGTTACGGCTGATGGCCTCGAGTGTGGGCAGTCCGACGAAGCGCAGTGCTCCTTCGGTCGGGACCACGTGGACGTCGTGTCCGAGCCGTACGAACGCCCGCACGACTCCGACGGCCTTGTACGCCGCGATGCCGCCGGTGATGCCCACGACGATCGTCCGGCGCTGCTCGGACTGTGACACGGTCGACCTCCGCTCTGGCGGGGCCGATCCCCGCCCGGCCGACGGTACCAGCGGGCAGGGAGCGGCAGGCCGTCCTCCACAACGCATCGCTCTCTCCACAGTGGGCGCTGCGTCACGCGTCCGCTGAGCCTGGGCAGGGGCGTTCGGGCGCCATCGCGTCCACATGCTGTTCGACGTCGAGGCGAGTCCACAGGTGGCCAGGCGAGCCCGGGACGTCGTGGGGCGGGTGCGATGATCGACGCGTGTGCACCGTCGTCGTCCGGGTCGAACCCGACACCGCGTGGCCGGTCACCCTGCTCGCACTGCGGGACGAGGACCCGTCCCGTCCCTGGGACCCCCCACGCGCCTGGTGGCAGGACCGCGGCGACGACGTGGTCGGTGTCCGGGATCGGACGGCAGGGGGCGCGTGGCTCGCAGCGTCCGCTCCTCGCCGAGCCCTCGCGGTCGTCCTCAACCGCGCCGAGCCCGTGCCCGCGACGGACGGCGGTTGGGCGACGCGGGGGTGGCTTCCGCTCGACGCCGTCACGGGGGCCACCCGGGCGGGCGAGCGGCCGACCGAGCGCTCCTACAACCTGGTCCACGCCACGCCGCAGGGGGTGCGCGTGACGTCGTGGGATGGTGCACGCGTCCTCACGCGAGGACTCGGACCGGGCGTCCACGTCGTGACGGAAGGCGCTCCGGACGACGTCGCGCTCCCACGGATCGCTCGGTGGCTCGATCCCTTCCGCGACGCATCGGCTCCGGTCGGCCCGCCACCGTCGATCGAGCCACTCCTCGCGGCGGAGGCGCCGACGACGGGGCTCGGGGCCGATTGGGAGGACTGGTTCGCAGTGCTCCGTTCGGGTGCCGACGTCGCGCCGGACCGACCGGACGCGATCCTCCGTGACGATCTCCGCGCCGACGGCCGATTCGCGACCCTGTCGGTCGTCGCCGCGGCCGTCGGACCGTCCGGCGTGGTCCTCGAGCACGCGCGGTTGGCGACGCCCGGGAGGCTCGGCACGCGTTCCTGATGCTCCCGCGCCTTCCCGTCGCATCGCGGAATTCTGGCGTACCGAACCGGTTGTAGGATCATGCAAACGCATTGATCCGTCTGGAGGACTTCATGGGTGGCAGCGCATTCGGCAACATCAGCGGTGGTGGCGCGGGACCCGGGCGTCCGGTCGACGTCCCGCCCGCGGCGCCGGACCGGGTCGGAGCGGTCCAGCTCGGGCTCGACACGTTCGGAGACGTGACCGAGACGACCGCGGGTGTCCGTCTGACCCAGGCCCAGAGCATCCGCAACGTGGTTGAGCAGGCGGTCCTCGCCGACCAGGTGGGCGTCGACTTCATCGGGGTCGGTGAACACCACCGCGTCGACTTCGCCGTCAGCGCACCCGAGGTCGTCCTGGCGGCCATCGCCGCGCGCACCGAACGGATCCACATGGGCTCCGCGGTCACGGTGCTGAGCTCCGACGACCCGGTGCGGGTCTACGAGCGGTTCGCGACCGTCGACGCGCTGTCCAACGGGCGCGCCGAGGTCGTGCTCGGCCGCGGGTCCTTCACCGAGTCGTTCCCGCTCTTCGGATTCGACCTCGCAGACTACGAGACCCTCTTCGAGGAGAAGCTCGAGCTCTTCGCCGAGGTCCTCAAAGAGGGACCGGTCAGCTGGTCCGGCACGAAGCGCGCCCCGCTCCACGAGCAAGAGGTCTGGCCGAAGACCGAACACGGCCGCATCCCGACGTGGATCGGAGTCGGGGGTTCGCCGCAGTCCGTGATCCGGGCGGCGAGCTACGGGTTCCCGCTGTTCCTCGCGATCATCGGCGGTCAGCCCGCTCAGTTCGCACCGTTCTCGCGCCTCTACCGACAGGCGCTCGACCAGTTCGAGCTCCCGCAGCAGCCGATCGCCATGCACTCGCCAGGGTTCGTCGCAGCGACGGACGACGAGGCGGCCGAGCTGTTCTACCCGTACCACAAGGACGTCACGGATCGGCTCGGACGTGAGCGCGGGTGGCCGCCCTTCGACGAGTCGCAGTACCGCGCTGGCCTGTCGGCGGGCGGTTCCCTCTACGTGGGATCGCCCGAGACGGTCGCGAAGAAGATCGCGCGAAACATGCGCATCCTCGGGGTCTCGCGCTTCGATCTCCGTTACAGCACCGGTCGACTCCCGCACGAACACATGATGCGGTCGATCGAGCTGTACGGCACGAAGGTCAAGCCGCTCGTCGAGGAGATGCTCGCTGAGGAGGTCCCCGCGGTCTGACCGAGGCGCCACGGGCCTCCCTGGAATGGTGATCAGTGACCAAACCCGGAGGCGGAGGGCACCGAACACAAACCAGGGGCGAGCCGCGTCGAGCTGTGTCATGCAGACGGCCGTCCGCTCGTGCCCGCGTGCACCGGATCCGATGACCCGAACTCGGGTCCGGTGCGCCTCCTCCCGTACGGCGGATGTGACAACGCGGCGGCGGTGACCCTCGTGCGTCCGTCCGGCCGCGCCCCGCGGCGCCCCGGTAGCATCCAGCGATGGCCCGCACGTCCAGCCGACGAGACCGCTCAGCGCGCGAGGAGCGGTTCCGCGGACGGATCCTCGGCGTCGGGACCACGTCCGGGCACCGCATCGTCGTCGGGATGTGGCAGGACTCCCCGTTCCGGCACTTCACCGACGTGTTCGTCGAGTTGCCCGACGGCAGCAGCCTGCTCCTGGCGCCGGACGAACTCGTCGAGCGGTACGTGTCGAGCACCTACCGGTTCGACGCGACCCGGGTCGTCGATGTGCACCTCGTTCGAACCACACGTGGCCTGGAGCTCGACGCCGGACCGCTCCACCTCGAGGTCACCGTCGGCGCGATCACACTCCTCGGCCGGTTGCTCCGGCTCGTTCCGCGGAGGATCGCCACCGATCCCCGATGGCTGGCGATCGTCGATCCGGTCGCGCGCCTGCTGGTGCGCGGGGCGGGGACCGCGGGTTCTGCCGGGGGAGGCCGGCGTGAGTACTACGGCGTGACCGGCGCTCATGCGGTGACCGCGGTGACGGGCACGTGGGACGGCGCTGACCTCGGCACCCTGACGCCGCTCGACCCGCCGGTCCGGTTCGGCTTCGCCTCCATGCCCGCCACGCCCCAGGTCGTCGACGTCGAGACCGTGATCCGCGGGCCGGGCGTGGGGACCGACTGACTCGCCGCACGCCCGGGAGGTCCGGGGGAACTCCGCCGGTGACACCCCCGACCGAGCAGACCGGATTCAGGAGGATCGGTGCCGGGCTGGTGTCGAGCCTCCCGGCTGACGCGGTTTTCCTGAGTTGTCGGCGCTGCCGAGGAGGCGGGGCGACGGGGTCAGGCGCGGCCCTGCCGGCCGTTCCGTGGCGTCACGTGGGTTGGTCTCGACGCGCCGCCTCGGCTGATCTGCCGCCTGTGGTCGACGGTTCAGGAGGATCGGTGCTGGGCGGGTGCTGGGCCTCCCGGCTGGCGTGGTTTTCCTGAGTTGTTGGTTGATCTGCCGCCTGCGGTCGAGGGTTCAGGAGGATCGGTGCTGGGCGGGTGCTGGGCCTCCCGGCTGGCGTGGTTTTCCTGAGTTGTTGGTTGATCTGCCGCCTGCGGTCGACGGTTCAGGAGGATCGGTGCCGGGCGGGTGCCGAGCCTCCCGGCTGGCGCGGTTTTCCTGAGTTGTCGGCGCTGCCGAGGGAGGGGGCCCAGATCAGCACAGACGACAGCCGCGCCTCCAGGAACCGCGGTCCCCGGCGCCGCACCCCGCGAGCCGCACCCCGCGAGCCGCGAGCCGCGGAGCCGCGCCGGCGGGGATCCGGGCAGCCACCCCGTCAACCGACCGCGCGCGCCTGCCCGACGAGCACGACCAACACCACCACGAGGCCGACGAGGACCATCGCGCCCTCGAGAGCCGCGAGCGTCGCGAGCCGGTGCCGCACGTGCCGGACGGCGAACCGCACGACGAGCATGGCGACGAACAGCGCGAGCACGAGCACGAGGCCGGTCCATCCCACGGCGGGCACGAGCAGCCCCATGAGCCACATCACGAGCCCGACGACGATCGCGGTGATGGCGCCGACCACGACCCAGATCGTGCCGTCCGAGGTCGTCAGGGCCGGCTGGTTCCGGACCAGGGTCGGGTCGTCATCGTGCGGACCGGTCATGGCCGGGACCGTACTCCCGACGCCGTCGACCGGGCACAGATCCCCGAGTCGGTGGACCACCGCCAGCGGGCCGGTCCGCGTCCGCCTCGGCCTACGGCGGCCCCATCAGCCACAGCACCGCGATGAGCACCGGCTGCCCGACGAGCGCCCCGCTGACCATGATCCATCGTGCCCACGGCCGCGCGACGAGTTCGGGCGACCCCGTCAGCGGCGCGAGCGGCATGAGGAGCCGCGGGGTCGAGGCCATGGGGATCGACACGGCGAACACGTACAGCGCGTACGCGGCCGCGAACACGACGGTGACGAGCCCGAGCTCGCGCGTGGACCGCCGGGACAACCACACGCCGTACGCGACGGCCATGGCGATGACGAGCAGCACCCCGCCGACACCGACCCAGCGGGCCGCGGTGAGGAACCAGGGCGAGAGCGGCACGAAGTGCACCCGACCGATGAAGTTGACCCACCACGACATCTCGGTGTCGAGGTACGCGTTCGGCCGGCCGGTGGCATGCGACGCGATGACCGGCCACGCCACACCTGCGGCGGCGGTGACGAGTCCGGTCCCGATGACGGTCAGTCGCTCGCGCACGGGGAACGACCCGCGGTCGCGGACGTACCGGACGAGGGCGACCACCCCGAGTGTGAGGGGGATCGCCAGCTCGCCGGGACGGGTGAACGCCGCCACCACCGAGAGCAGGGTGAGTGGCAGGTACCGCCGCCGCTGCATGGCGAGGAGGGCACCGAACACGAGCGCCAGGAACATGCTCTCGGCGTACCCGACCTCGAGCAGGAACGAGAGCGGCCCGAGGCAGAAGAAGAACACGGCCCACAACGCGGCGGTGCCGCCGGCGCGCTCGCGGACGAGCGCGTGCAGCAGGTATGCGGCGACGAGGCCGGCGATGGTGGCGATGAGCGGCGCGCCGATCCGGAACGGGAGGCCCGTGGAGGCCGTCAACATCCGGATCGTGAACGGGAACGCCGGCAGGAACGCCCAGTTGTTCTGCATGACGTGCCCGAGGGCGTCCGTCGGGAGCACGGACGGGTACCCGTGCAGGGAGATGTCTTCGTAGTACTGGCCGTCCCAGCTCGTCAGGAACGTCAGGAACCCGTGGTCGTTCCCGCGGATGGCGTTCGCTGGCTGCGCCCGCACGATGAGCGGGTACACCAGGGCGAGCCACGTGGTCGACAGCATCCGCGACGCCGCGAACAGGACGAGGATCGCCGCCCATCCGGGTGTGCTGACGGCGAGGTCGGCGAGGCGGTTCCGGGAGGGACGGGCGACGACCGAGACGGCGGCGGGCCGAGCGGGGCGCTCGAGTTCGTCGGGGCCCCTCATGCAGCCACCTCACCGCGGGCGGGTGGCACCCTCCGAGCAGACCTCACGCCGCCACGATAGACGGCGTTCCTGGGGGGACCGCCGGGGCACGCGCGTCGGACTACGCTCGGACGGAGATGAGCGAGGCGACGACGCAGGCGCAGACCGGACGACGGCGACGGAGCGCGACGGCCCTGGCCGTCCTCGTCGCGGGCACGTACTTCATGGAGCTGCTCGACGGCACGATCGTCAGCACGGCGGCGCCGGCGATCGGGCGGGACCTCGGCGTCGACTCGGCGGCGGTCGGCATCGCGATCACGGCGTACCTCGTGACCCTGGCGGTCCTCATCCCCGTGAGCGGATGGGTGACGGACCGGGTGGGGTCGCGCACGGTGTTCCTCGGCGCGATCGTCGTATTCACCGCCGCGTCGGGGTTGTGCGCCGCGGCGGACTCGCTCGCGACCCTGACGGCATGGCGGGTCGTGCAGGGTCTCGGTGGCGCGCTCATGGTGCCGGTCGGGAGGCTCGTGGTGCTCCGGAGCGCGGGCCGCGACCGCCTCGTGACCGCCATCGCGATCCTGACGTGGCCGGCGTTGGCCGCACCGATCGTCGCGCCGTTCCTCGGCGGGGTGCTCGTGGACGCGCTGTCCTGGCACTGGATCTTCCTCGTGAACCTGCCGATCGGCGCGGTCGCACTCGTCGCCGCGGCCGTCCTCGTGCCGCAGGAGCGTGGCGCCGAGCGGGTGCCCTTCGACTGGGTGGGCGCGGTGCTCGCGTGTCTCGGGCTGGGCGGCCTCGTGGTGATGGCGTCGCTGCTGTCCCTCACACACGTGCCGGTGGTCGCCGCGACGGTCGCGGGCGTCGTCGGGGCGGTCTGCTGCTGGCTCGCGGTGCGACACCTCCGCCGAGCGGACCACCCGATCCTCGGGCTCGACGCACTGCGGCTCGAGACCTTCCGGGTGTCGCATGCCGGGGGCTCGCTGTTCCGGCTCGGTGTGTCGGCGGTGCCGTTCGTCCTGCCGCTGTTGTTCCAGGACGCCTGGGGCTGGTCCGCGGTCGCGGCGGGTTCCGCGGTGTTGTTCGTGTTCGTCGGCAACCTCGGGATCAAGCCGACGACGACGCCGCTCCTCCGCGCGTTCGGGTACCGGCCGGTCGTCATCGGCTCGACGGCGACGGCCGCGGTGTCCGTCGTGCTCATGACGTTCCTGACGCCGACGACGCCGTTCTGGGTGCTCGCGGTCCTGCTCGTGGTGAGCGGTGCCGCACGTTCTGTGGGGTTCACGGCGTACAACACGATCGCGTTCGCGGACGTCGAGCCCACGGCGATGACCCCGGCGAACACCCTCTCGTCGACGTTGCAGCAGGTGGCCGCCGGGTTCGGCGTGGCCGTGGCCGCGGTGGTGCTCCGCGCTGCGGCACCGCTCGGCGGCCCGGGGTCCTCCGTGCCCTACGACGCGGCGTTCGTCGTCATCACGGTGCTGCTCGCGGCAGCGTGCCTCGAGGGCGTGCTCATGAGCCGCGACGCCGGGTCAGCGGTGCGTCCGGCTCGCCGCGCGGCCGCCCGCTGAGCGGAGGCACGACGAGTGGCGCGCCGCCGAGTGGTGCGCGCCGCGGGAGGATCCGCACCACCGGGCGATGCGCGGAGGACCCGCCACGCGAGCCGGTCCTCCACGGTCTCACTGCTCGGGGCTGCCCGACTCGACGTCGTCGCCGAGGTCGGCGTGGTCGTTCGTCCCGTGCAGGCCGTCGGGCAGGTCCTCGGCGGACTGCTGGCGCTCGTCGGGGGCGTCGGTGTCCGGCTGCTCGGGCGCCTCGGGCGTGGTGGACTCTTCGGCAGGGTCAGGCTGGCTGTAGCTCATGACCCGAACGGTAGGGCCGGGCCGCTCCGCCGTCCGTCATTCACGGCCGGGGTCCAGGTGCCCCGTACCCTCGGGCGCCTCGCGGCGATACAGTCACAGCGAGCGCTTGCGTACCGGGGGTACGGTCCGAAGGCGGCGCCGGGCCCTGCCCTGGCGCGCGACCACCAGGTCGGACGAACGACGAACGGCAGGATGCGAGGCGACATGCAGGGCGGAGAGCAGCGAGCCATCCGAGTGGTGAGCTACAACCTGCGCGAGCACACCGCGAACGGGGAGCTGGCCGCACTGGCGGAGGCGTCCCAGGCCGACGTGCTCTGCGTGCAGGAGTGCGACAGCAACGATCTGGCGCCCGAGGTCGGGGGGCTCACCCTCGCGGCGTCGACGAGCGCGAATCGGCTCGGGCTCGCGATCTACAAGCGCGACGACCGGTTCGACGTGCGCGACTTCACGATCCACTCGCTGCAGAAGTCCCTGCACGACCGCGTCCTGGCGCCCGCGCACGAGCGGCTCATCGCGATGCACCTCGAGGACCACGAGGCGGACGCGGAGGTCATCGTGGCGTCCTTCCACGCCTCGCCCCTGACGGCGACCAACAGCCTGCGGCGCAAGCAGATCGAGGCCGCGCACCAGTTCGTCCGTGACCTGTCGAGCGAGGCACCGGCGATCATGGTGGGGGACTTCAACTACCCCTGGTTCCAGACGAACCTCCGCAAGAAGATCGAGGAGCACGGCTTCGCCCTCTCGTTGAGCGACCAGCCGACCTACCTGCGGTACCGCCGGTTCACGGGCCACTTCGACTTCGCGACGAGCGTCGGTCTGCACATCGCGGGCGTCGAGACGCTCCCCGCGGGCATCTCGGACCACCGTCCGATCCTCGTCACCGCCCACTACGAGGCCCCTGCGATCAGCGGCGCTCCGTCGTCGGTCGCCGAGCCGGCGGCCTGACCCGCGCCACCCGCCGGGCCGGGAGGCGCGGTGCGGGCCGCTCCCGGCCCTCCCGTCCGTCGCGCCGGACGGGAGGCGTGGTGCGGGCCGGTCCCGGACCTCCCGTCCGTCGACGCCGGGTCGGGAGGCGTGGTGCGGGCCGGTCCCGGCCCTCCCGTCCGGCGTCAGCGCCGGAGCGTCGCCCGCGCCAACCGGTTCCCGACGAACTGGCCGAGCTGCACGATGACGACGATCGTCGCGACCGAGATGTACACGATCCACCAGTCGTAGCGCTGCGACCCGTAGGTGATCGCGTACTCGCCGAGGCCGCCCCCGCCGACCAGGGCGCCCTGCGCGGTCATGTCGACGATGCCGACGAAGATGAAGGTGTAGCCGAGCACGAGCGGCCCGAGTCCCTCGGGGATGAGCACCGTCAGCACGATCGCCAGCGGGTGCGCGCCGGCCGACCGCGCGGCCTCGACGACGCCCGGGTCGAGGGACACGAGGCTCTGCTCGACGATCCGGGCCACGGCGAACGCCGCCGCGAGGGAGATCGCGAACGTCACCGCGGGCACCCCGATCGTGGTGTCGACGACGCCTCGGGACAACGGTGCGACGGCGGCCAGGAAGATCACGAACGGGATCGGCCGGACGATGTTCACGACGACGTTGAGGACCGTGAAGACGCCGCGGTGTCCGAGCAGGTTGCCCGGTCGAGTGGCGTACAGGGCCAGGCCGAGCGCGAGCCCGATGACGCCCGCGACGACCAACGAGACGAGCGACATGACCAGGGTGTCCCGGATCGAGGACAGGTACACGTCGATCGTCGTCAGGAACCCCTGCAGTCCGGTGGTCATGAGCGGGCCTCCTCCGTTGTCGGGCCGTCGGCGATGTCCGGTGTCGGGGCGGTCGGTCGTTCCTCGTCCGCGGTGACCCCTGCCTGCCGGAGTGCCGCGAGTGCGCGGTCGACCGCGGCGTCCGCGCCGGAGAGCTCGTAGGTGAGCGCGCCGATGCGGCGCTCGCGGATCTCGCTGACACCGCCGTACACGAGCTCCGCTCCGACGCCGGCCGCGGCGAACACCGCGTCGATCCGCGCCTGGAGGCCGTGCTCGTCCGTGATCCGCACGGTCACGAGCCGGCCGGGGTGGCGGTCGCGGAGCCGGGTGAGGGTCGCCGCGGAGGGCCGGTCGTGCAGCGCCGATCGGACGAATCGACGCGCGGCCTCGGTGCGCGGCGCCGAGAAGACGTCGTACACGTCGCCGACCTCGACGACGCGGCCGCGCTCCATGACGG
Organism: Curtobacterium sp. MCBD17_003; assembly: GCF_003234885.2. NCBI lineage: Bacteria > Bacillati > Actinomycetota > Actinomycetes > Micrococcales > Microbacteriaceae > Curtobacterium > Curtobacterium sp. MCBD17_003. The sequence continues at coordinate 2,435,536 of NZ_CP126275.1, read as the reverse complement.
CGACGCGATCGGCGATCTGCCGGACTGCGTCCATCTCGTGGGTGATGACCATGATCGTCACCCCGAGCTCGCGGTTCACGCGGCGGAGCAACGACAGGACCTCGGTGGTGGTCTCGGGGTCGAGCGCGCTCGTGGCCTCGTCGGCGAGGAGCAGCGGTGGGTTCGTGGCGAGGGCCCGGGCGATGCCGACCCGCTGCTTCTGCCCGCCCGACAGCTGTTCGGGGTAGGCGTGCGCGCGGTCGAGCAGACCGACGAAGTCGAGGAGCTCCGCCACCCGGCGGTCCCGTTCCTCGCGGGGGACCCCGGCGACGCGCAGGGGGTAGGCGACGTTGCCCGCGACCGTGCGCGAGCGGAACAGGTTGAACTGCTGGAAGATCATGCCGATGCGGCGTCGGGCCTGACGCCGGTCGCGTTCCGGCAGGCTCGTGAGCTCCTGACCGGCGACGGTGACCCGTCCCGACGTCGGTAGCTCGAGCGCGTTGACGAGCCGCACGAGCGTGGACTTGCCCGCACCGGAGTAGCCGATGATGCCGAGGACCTCGCCCTCCTCCACGTCGAGGGTGACGTCGTCGACCGCGACCACGGGGTCGTCGTGGTCGCGGCGGGCGTAGCGTTTCGAGACGGCCTCGAGGCGGACGAGCGCGGGCATGGGTCCTTCCGGTGGGGACGGGCGGACGCGCACGGCTCGTGACCGTGCGCGTCCGGGGTGGGTCGGGCCTCCCGGCTGGTGGGCCGGAGGGGCGACGGGTCAGCCCTGTGCGGCCTTCGCGTCCTGCTCGACGGACCGCAGCTCGTGCTGCAGGTCGGCCGCCGACGTGGAGCGCACGACCGCGTCCGGGTAGTCCTTCAGGAACACCTTCTGCACGGCGCTGTCGTGGAACAGCTTGGCCAACGCGAGGTACGTCGCGTCGTGGACGTCCGCCTTGCGCGCCGCGAACACGTTCACGTACGGGGCCGCCGAGGTGCTCGACGGGTCGTCCTGGTAGATCGCGTCGTGCTTCGACAGGCCAGCAGCGGTCGCGTAGTTGTTGTTCACGACGGCACCGTCCACCGAGCCGTTCTGCAGCGCGTTCGCCGTCTGCGAGGCGTCGACCGTCGTGACGTCGACCTTGTGCGACGTGATGTCGGCCGTCGTCGAGAACGCGCTCCCGCCGTCCCGGAGCTCCAACAGGTGGGCGGACTGCAGCACGAGCAGCGCCCGGGCCTCGTTGATGGCGTCGTTCGGGATCGCGATCTTCGCGCCGTCACGGAACCCGGACGGCTTGCTGACCGTCGTCGAGTAGAGCGGCAGCGGGTACACGGCGGTCGCGCCGATCGGCTGCAGCGTGTCGTGCGCCGTCACGTCGTAGTTCGCCAGGTACTGGATGTGCTGGAACTGGTTGAGGTCGACCTGCCCCTGCTTGAGCGCCGGGTTCGGGAGGCTGTAGTCCGAGAAGTTGACGAGCTTGACCGTCACGTCGAGTCGCGACTTCGCGAGCTTCGTGTACGTCGCCCAGTAGGGCAGGAACTTGTCGGCCACGCCGATCGTGACGGTCCTCGGCGCCGCGGAGGACGAGCCCGACGACGCGGTCTCGTCCCCGCCCCGGGTGGCGGCGACGACGATCGCGACGATGATCGCGACGACGACGACGATCGCGGCGATGATCCAGCCGAGGGGGCGTCGGCGGCGGGGGCGGTCGGGAAGGGTCGGTGCGGCGGACATCGGTGCTCCTGGTGCTCGGTGTGCGGTGGTGCGTCGTGCTGCTGCGTTCCGGCCGGTGCTGCGGCAGAACGTGGCTCCACTGTGCAGGCGCCCGTGGGGAGGGTCCACTCGCGTTCCGTCGTGTTACGGCGGAGTCCCTCGGGCGAGCGCGGGTTGGGTGGTGTCCCTCGGGCGAGCGCGGGGTGGGCGGTGTCCCTCGGGTGAGCGCTCCACGAACGGGGGACTTGGCCGGCCCGCGAGGGCGGTGCACGATGATCCAGCCCACCGCCCCGCCCGTCCCTCGGGCCCACACCGGAGAAGACCGATGCCGTTCGTCCCCACCCTCACGGAACCGTTCCGCACCCAGCTCGTCGCTGCCGCTTCCGCGCGCGCCGCTGACCCGACGACCACCACCGCCTTCGTCGACTTCGTGCGACGCGAGTACCACGCGACGCAGGACTTCGAGCGCACCGCCGACGTCGCTGCGATCTGGGCGGCGTTCACGCACGTCCGCCCCGCGCGGTCCGTCCCGTCCGTGGCCACCGCGTCCGCCGCCTGACCGCAGCGGGCCGCCTGACCGCAGCGGGCAGCTGCGGTGCCGCGGGCCGCGGCGTGTTCCGTCCGCGCCCGCCGGCATCGGTCGGCAACTCAGGACCGGGCCTCCCGGTCGGGAGGCGCGGCGCGGGTTCCGCACGATCCTCCTGATTCGTCGACCGAGGAGGGCCGGGCCGGGGTCGGCGCGGGCCGGTGCCGTCGCGGCGAGGGCCCTCCAGCGCCGGTCCGAGCGGCTGCGCACGAATGCGCGCCTGCACGCCGGTGCCTGTCGACGATTCAGGACCGGGCCTCCGGTCGGGAGGCCCGGTGCCGGTTCCGCACGATCCTCCTGATTCGTCGACGGAGGAGGCGCGGGCCGGGGTCGGCGCGGGCCGGTGCCGCCGCGGCGAGCACCGGCCAGCGCCGGTCCGGGGTGGGTGCGCGCTGGTGCGCGCCTGCACACCGGTGCCTGTCGACGATTCAGGACCGCGCCTCCGGGCCGGGAGGCGCGGCGCGGGTTCCGCACGATCCTCCTGATTCGTCGACCAGCGACGGGGGCTGGCCACGCTTCGCCCGCCCACGCCGCGGGCGCGCGCCCCGCGCGCCCCGCGCGCCCACGCCGCGCGCGGCCGCACCACGGGCGGGCCCGCATCCCGGGTAACGAGCATGTGAACGGACCCAGGGAGACGACCCCAGAACGGGGCACGCGGCGGGGAGGCCCGGGCCGGCTCGAGCGCGTCCCCCGGCTCCCGGAGAACGCACGTCCTCCGGACGCTGCCGAGGGGTGCAGGACGAGCTCGGAAGCGCCCCGAACGGGGTACAAAGCCGAAGGGGTCGGAGGTCAGGGTCCGTCGATCGCGACCACGATGACGCCCGTGCCACGGAACCGGCCACAGGTCGCCGCGCCGCACAGCGCGCAGTCGGTCCCGCGCCGGTAGTGCTCGTGGGCCTGCCGCTCGTGTCCGCAGACGCACCGCTCGCGGGGGTCGACGTCGCGACGTGCCATCGGGTCCTCCGGGCGTGGATGGAACTGGGCGGGGCGGATGGTTCGACCAGGTCGGCCGTTGTCGATCCTATCCGCCGGACTCGCCCCTCATCGGGGGGCGATCGGGGGACAACTCGGGTGCTCATGGGGGTTCCCGGAGAACGGTCGCTCCCCGTCCGTGAGGAGCCCGGACCGCGCCCGTCCTCCAGGAGTCCGGCCCGGTGCCGCAGACGCCGACCCGCGTGTACCCCGACCGCGCAGGGTGGACAGAGGGCTCTTGTCCCTCGGGGGCGGGGAGCGTATGTTCCTGCTCACCACCACCCTTACCCGAGGGTGGCGAGGATCAGCTCCGGCCGGTCGGTTGCTCACCCGAGAACCCGAACCCGAACCCGAACCGCCGACCGTGTCGACGTTGATCCACGCTGCACCACGAGGGCAGAAGGCTGCCCTCGCCGACCCTTCCCTGGCCGGCCGTACCGACCCGTCGGTGCGGGTCGATCGCGGAGGGGTCCAGACCGGCTCCCGAGGCCGGTCGTCACCCGAACCCGAAAAGTGGACACAGCATGAACCCGAACTTGCCTGCGCCCCTCAACGCCCCGATCCCGGCGGAACCGACGATCAGCATCGTCATCCCGGCACGGAACGAGGCGAAGAACCTGGCGCTCGTCCTGCCCACCCTGCCGCCGGTGCACGAGGTCATCCTCGTGGACGGCGACTCGATCGACGGCACCGCCGCGACCGCGAAGGCCGTCATGCCCGACATCCGCGTCGTGTCCCAGACCCGGCGCGGCAAGGGCAACGCCCTCGCCTGTGGTTTCGCCGTGGCGACGGGTGACGTCATCGTCATGTTCGACGCCGACGGTTCCGCCGACCCCACCGAGATCCCGCGCTTCGTCGAGGCGCTGGTGGCCGGGGCCGACGTCGCCAAGGGCTCGCGCTTCCGCCTCGGCGGTGGCAGCGAGGACATCACCGGCGTCCGTCGCGTGGGGAACGCCGGGCTCAACGTCCTGACGAACCTGCTGCTCGGCACCGACTACACCGACCTGTGCTACGGCTTCAACGCGTTCCGGCGGTCCGTGCTCCCGCACCTCGACCTGCCCGCCGTCGACGCCGCGCCCGCGGCCGACGGTCGGATGCTCTGGGGTGACGGGTTCGAGATCGAGACGATCATCAACTGCCGGATCGCGTTCGCCGACCTGGCCGTCGTCGAGGTCCCGAGCGTCGAACGACTGCGGATCCACGGCGAGAGCAACCTCAACGCCGTGTCGGACGGCTTCCGCGTGCTCAAGACGATCCTCGACGAGCGCACGCGCGGCCTGGCCGCTCGCCGCGTCGCCCGGACCGCCGCGAGGACCAGATCGGTGCACCCCGCCGGGGGCGCGATCGCGGTGCCGGCGCGTCAGCGTCGGGACGTCGCGTGACGGTGTGGAACCCCGCCGTCAGCGTCGTCGTCTGCGCGTACACGCAGCGACGGTGGGGTGACCTCCAGGACGCCGTCGACTCCGCGCTCCTCCAGCCGGAGGCCACCGAGGTCGTCGTCGTCATCGACCACGAGCCGGAGCTCCTCCGGATGGCGCAGACGCGCTGGCCGCACCTCACGGTCGTGGCGAACCGTGGTCCCCAGGGTCTGTCCGGTGCTCGGAACACCGGCATGCACGTCGCGTACGGAGACGTCGTCGCGTTCCTCGACGACGATGCCACCGCGGCCGAGGACTGGCTCCGTCATCTCGTCGCCCCGTTCACCGACCCGAAGGTGATCGCGGTCGGCGGGCGGGCGGAGCCGGTCTGGCCCGCGGGTGCCCGTTCGGCGATGTACCCCGACGAACTCCTCTGGATCGTCGGCTGCAGCCACCGCGGCCTCCCCGAGGAGCTCGCCGAGGTCCGCAACGTCCTCGGCTGCTCGATGGCGTTCCGGCGTCGTCCGGCGTTGGCCGCGGGCGGCTTCGACACCGACACCGGTCGCGTCGGCGCGGTCCCGCTCGGCGGCGAGGAGACGGAGCTCTGCATCCGCCTCCGGCAGCAGGACCCGGAGGCGCGCATCCTGCTCGACCCCCGAGCCGTCGTGCACCACCGGGTGAGCGCCGACCGCGCCACGTGGTCGTACGTCCGCAGTCGGAGCTACCACGAGGGCATCTCGAAGGCGATCCTGGGCCGCAAGCTCGGCCGCGAGGACGCCCTGTCCAGCGAGACCGCCTACGCCGCGCACGTGCTGCCCGCCGCCCTCGTCCGCGAACTCGGCCAGGTGGGGCGCGGTGGTGCCCGCCGCATCGTTGCGATCGCCCTCATGGCGGCGGCGACGATCGCGGGGTACCTGCGCGCGGCACGGGCGACGCCGACGCTCGGTGCCGCCACGGTCCTCCCGTCCGTCCCCATGGGAACCGGACCCGCGTCATCCGTTCCGGCCCTCCCGTCCGTCGGTCTGGAGGCGCGACACCCGTCCGCCCCGCAGCTCCGCGGCGAGGTGGTGTCCGGGTGAGCGACCAGGTCCTCACCCCCGCCGTGTCGACGCCGGCACGCACGACCATCGGTCGTCGCGTGACGCTCGACTCGATCTGGATCCTCGCCGGCTACGCCGTGACGAGCGCCTCCGGGTTCGTGTTCTGGGTGGTCGCGGCGCGGATCATCCCGCCGGGGAGGCTCGGCGTCGACACCGCGATCTTCTCGATCTTCACGGCCGCGGCGCAGGTCGCGGCGTCCGGGATCGGTGACGCCCTGCTCGTCATGTTGCCGGGGCTGCGTCGCTGGCGCCGACCGCTCTACCGCGTCGGCGTCCTGACCGCGGTGCTCGTCGCGACGGCCGCCGGGGTCGTCGCGGGCGTGCTCGTCGTCCGGTTCGTCGACCCCGCCGCCCCCGCGTGGTCGGTCGTGCTCGGCGTCACGCTCTCGAGCGTCGTGTGGACGCTGTTCGTCCTCAAGGACCCGGTGCTCACCTCGCTCGGTGGGGCCCGGCTCAACCTGACGATGAACGGTCCGGTCAACCTCGCCAAGCTCGCGCTCATCCCGGTGCTCGTCGCACTGGTCGGCGCGGTCGGCAACCCCGTGCTCGTCGCCGCGGTCCTCCCGGCGGCCGGGGCGCTCGTCGTCGCCTACGGGATCCTGATCCCCCGGAGGATGCGCACGTTCGTCCCGGTCGTCGGGAACGCCGCGGAACCGGGCCCGGAGGTCGCTCCCGCGTCCACCGACGAGGAGCGGCCGTTCCGCCGGTTCGCGGCCTTCGCGGGCCGGGTCGGCGTCGCGAACGGCCTGTACCTCGGTGGGGTGCTCATCATGCCGTTCCTCGTGACGACCGTCGCGGGCAGCGCGCAGGGCGCCCTGTTCGCGCTGTGCTTCCAGATCGGGCAGGTGCTCGACCTCGTCGTCATCGCGATCGGCACCTCCATGGCGACCCACGCGTCCACGAACCGCAGCGAGGCGGGCGCGCTCGCGTTCCGCACCTGGCTCGCCGTGGTGACCATCGTCGGGCTCGGGGTGGTCGCCCTCGTCGCGCTCGCGCCGTTCGTCCTCGGCCTCCTCGGGCACTACTACGTCGCCGCCGGTGGCGTGGCGGTGCTCAGCACGCTCGCGATCGGCTCCGTGCTGCGGACGGCGTACGAGGTGTGGGGGTCCATGCAGCGATCGCTGCACCGCACCACCGCGGTCCTCGTCGTGAGCGCGTCGTCGACCGTCGTCCTCGTGCCCGTCGCGATCCTGTGCATCGGCGCCTGGGGTGCGCTCGGCGGGGCCATCGCGATGGTCGTCACCACGGTCGGCCTCGCCGCGGTGGGGTTCGTCGGGCTCCTCCGCGCCCGACGCGCGCCGGGCACGGGCCGACACAGCGCCGTCGCCTCGCCCGCCCCGATCGCGGGAGGCGCCGCGTGACCATCGGAACCGACCGCGTGCTGCACCGTCCCATGACGAGCCCCGTTCCTCCCGTGTGGGCCGGCGCACTCTGGGTCGGCGACCTCGACGTCCGCGAGCTCGACGACGCCGTCGCCCGGGACACCGAGGTGCTGCGGCTCGACGGCGCCGAGGGCTACCGGGGTGCCCGGCTCCTCGTCCGTCGCGGCGACACGGTGCTCGGCTTCGTCGAGGTCCCGGTCGTGGCCGGGGGCCTCGCGATCCCGGTGCTCGTCGACGCGGCCGCGCGGTTCGACCGGGGTGCCGCGGAACGCGCCGAGTCCTCGGCGCCGGACACCACCGCGGCGACCGTGACCGTCGTGATCTGCACCCGCGACCGGGCCGACCAGCTCCGGGACGCCCTGCGGAGCGTGCTCGCGGTCGACCATCCGGCGTTCGACGTCGTCGTGGTGGACAACGCGAGCGCGACGACGGCCACCGCGGACCTCATCGCGAACGAGTTCACGGACCCGCGTGTGCGCCTCGTGCACGAGGCGGTCCCGGGGCTGTCGAGCGCACGGAACACGGGCCTCCGACACGCGACGGGCGACGTCGTCGCGTTCACGGACGACGACGTCGTGGTCGATGCGGGTTGGTTGACGGCGATCACCCGCGCCTTCGCGAGCGCGCCGGACGTCGAGTGCGTGTCGGGACTCGTGCCGAGCGGCGAACTCAGGACGCCGGTGCAGCGGTACTTCGACGACCGCGTGTCCTGGTCCCGGAACCTGCGTCGCCGCGAGTTCCGGCTCGCCGAGCAGCCCGCCGACCTGCCGATGTTCCCGTTCTCGGTCGGCGAGTTCGGCACGGGCGCGAACTTCGCCCTCCGTCGGCGCACCGCTCTGGAGCTCGGCGGGTTCGACACGGCGTTCGGCGCCGGGACCCGCACGGGCGGCGGCGAGGACCTCGACGTGTTCACCCGGGTGCTGTTCGCCGGCGGGGCGCTCGTCGTCGACCCGTCCGCGCTCGTGTGGCACCGCCACCGCTCCGACCTGGCGGCGCTCCGATCGCAGGCGAAGGGCTACGGCGTCGGGCTCGGCGCGTGGCTCACGAAGGTGGCCCTCGAGCCCCGCATGGCGGTCCGCGCTGCCCGTCGTGCGCCCCAGGCCTTCGTCCGGCTCGTCGGCAAAGGCGCCGGCGGGCTGGCGGAGGGACCCGAACACGCCGTCGGCGGCACGGACGCGAGTCCGCCGCCGACGGTGGGGTCCGCTCCCGCCGGCAGTGTGACCGCGATGTTGATGGGCTCGACCGCCGCGACCGTTCCGACCACCGCCGGTTCGGCCGCCGCGACGGCCCTGACCGAGCCCACGGCGCTCGCCGCGACCCCGACGCACGAGGAGCTCGCCCGCGAGGTCCGCCGCGTCGGCCGGCTCGAACTGGCGAGCGTCCTGCTCGGTCCCGCCCGGTTCCTCCGGCAGCGGTGGGACGGAGCGACCGTCCTCGACCCCGCGTCGCGCACCGCGGTGACCGACGCTGGCGCGCCGGCCACGGCCTCCACCATGCCGATCCGACGCCCCACCCCCTGGGGCATCGTCGCGGCGCTCGTCGCCCTCGTCGGGCTGACCGCACTCGTGCCCGACACCGCGGAATGGTGGCGCGGCATCGCCGTCGGCGCCCTCGTGCTCGTCGGACCGGGCGCGGCCCTGCGGACCTGGATCGACATGCGACCCTCGACGACCGTCGTGGTGGTGCCCGCGACGGGCATCGCGGTCACGATCCTCCTCACCGCTGCCATGGCGGTCACGGGCATCTGGGGCGTGGACGGGGCGCTCGTCGTGATCGCACTCCTGACCGCCGCCGGCGGCCTCGACCGGTGGGTCCTCGCGGGACGGCGACCCGAACGCCGCACCGCCCATCGGTCGAGGGTCCCGCGGTTCGAACGCTGGCTCACCGAACGGGCCACCGTCGTCCGTGGCCGCCTGCGTCCCGTGCGCCGCCGCGGACGCGCCGAGGAGGGAGCCTCGTCGTGACGACACCGACCCTCCTCCTCGCGGGCCTGCGGGCCACCGGGTTCCGGTCCGCCAGCGTCACCGTTCCGCGGTCGCGCGCGCACGTCGTCGTGGCGACCCGGCTCGTCGTCGTGGCGGCAATCGTGGTGGCGGTGGTGTCGATCCCCGCGATCCCGTCCGCGACGCACACCACCCTCGGGCTGCTGTTCGCCGGCGTGCCCGGCGTGCCGATCGCGATCGGCCTGTCCGGCCTCGGGTTCGTGCTCGCGGTCCGGTCGGGCTCCGTCGTGGACGCGTGGGTGGCGACCGTCGTGTCGGTGCTGTGCATGCGCCTCCCGATCGCCCTCGGGGCCGGTGCGCCGATCTACAGCTGGACCTACAAGCACCTCGGGGTCGTCGACTGGATCCAGCACCACGGGCACGTCGCCACAGGGGTCGACATCTACGCGGGGTGGCCCGGTGTGTTCGCGGCGATCGCGTGGTTCTCGACCGCCACGGGGATCTCGCCGGTGTCGATCGCGCAGTGGTTCGAGGTCGGCGCGGACATCGCCCTCGTCGGCGCCGTCGGCGCCCTCGCACGGTCCCTCGGGACGTCGCGACTGAGCGCCGTCACCGCCGCGTTCATCGTCGGCGTCGCGAACTGGGTCGGCCAGGACTACCTGTCTCCGCAGGCCGTGTCGTTCCTCCTCGGGATCGTCATCGTCACACTCCTGGTCCGCAGCCGCACGCGTCCGGTGCTCGGGTGGCTGACCCTGCCCCTGTTCGCCGCGATCGCGGTGTCCCACCAGTTGACGCCGTACTGGCTGCTCGTCGTCGCGGCCGCGTTCGGCGTGCTCGGCACGGTCCGGCCGCGGACGATCGTCGTCCCGTTCGGGATCCTCGCCGGCCTCATGGTGCTGCTCAACTGGCACCTCGTGCAGGAGTACACGACGGGGCAGGCGTTCGACCCGCTCGCGAACGCGCAGACCGTGTCGACCGGTGCCGGCAGCATCGGCATGACGGTGACGGCACTCGCGGCGCGGGCGGTGTCCCTCGGCGTCTGGGGATCGGCCGGGTTGCTGGTCCTGGCCGGGCTCCGTCCCGACCGCTTCGGCGGCACACGGCTCCGCCGCTGGAGCACCCTCCGGCTGGCGGTGGTCGCCTTCGCGCCGTTCGCGCTCCTCGCCGGGCAGAGCTACGGCGGCGAGGCCATCTACCGCGTGTTCCTGTACTCCGTCCCCGGCTGCGCCGTCCTCATCGCGCCGGTGCTCGTCCGGTGCATCCGCGCGGGCGTCCGGGGCCGCGTCGACATCCGGACGGGAGGCGCGGTCCACGCCCGTCGATCGAGGAGCGTCGTGCTCGCCGGTCGCCTCGCCCTGACGGGGACGGCGGTCGTCGTCGTCGTGGCGTCGCTCGCATCCGGGCAGGCGGTCTACGGTGCCTGGTTCTCCAACCTCGTGACGCCGGCCGAACTCAGCGTCAGTACGCAGCTGCTCGAGACCGCGCCCGTGCCGTCCCAGCTCCTCGCGCCGGCCGCCGCCGGACCCGGGCGGATGACGGAGCAGTACGTCGACCAGGCGCGCGTGGACCCGCAGTTCGACGCGAGCATGACGACCTGGGCGGGGTGGGCCGGACAGTCCTTCCGGGACCCGGCCGTCGAGCAGAAGCTCACCACGGCCCTCCGGGGCGGCGGGCGCCCGGTCTACATGCTCATCACGGACCAGATGGTCGACTGGGCCGAGTACAACGGCACGTACCCCCACGGCGCGCTGCAGCGGCTCAGCGGACAGATCGCTGCGGACCCGCGCTGGACCACGGTCGTGTCGGCGCCCGGCGTGGTGCTGTACCGGCTGACGGGGACGACCTCGTGACCGCGATCGCGCGTCGTCCGGACCCCGCGCTGCCGACACCGACGGCCGTCCGCGTGGGAGCTCCCGCCGCCGAGCGGCGGTGGGAGGACACTCGTGCCGACCCCGACACCTGACGCGTTCCCCGTCGCCCGGGTCGTCGAGCACGGCGGCGTGCCCCTCCACGACCGCACCACGCGACACGGCGGGACGGCTCGGCACGGGGGTTCGGCGCTCGCGCGTGCCTCGGACGGCGGGCGCACGATCCCGGTCCCACGGCGGCGTCGCCCCCTGCTGTGGATCGTCGTGCTCGCCGGGGTGGTCGTCGTGGCGCTCGTCGTCGCCTGGGCCGTCCGGCCGCGAGGAGGAGACCCGGTGACCCAGCCCGCGCCGACCCCGAACGGGACACCGTCCTCGACCCCGAGCCCGTCCGGCGTCGTGCGCGACGACTTCGACGGCACCGCGGGGTCTCCGCCCGACCCGTCCGTCTGGACCGCACAGACCGGGGCCGGTGGCTGGGGCAACGGCGAACTGCAGACCTACCAGGCGGCGAACGGCGTGCTCGACGGCAGCGGGCACCTCGTGCTCACCGCGCACGTCGGGGGCACCCCCGCCACGCCGACCTACACCTCGGCCCGGCTGACCACCGCGGGCAAGTTCTCGTTCACGACCGGCACGCTGTCCGCCCGGATCGAGCTGCCCGACGGCCAGGGGCTCCTGCCCGCGTTCTGGTTGCTCGGCTCGGACGTCGACCACGTCGGATGGCCCGCGGCCGGTGAGGTGGACATCGTCGAGACGCCGAACACCACCGCGGACTCGGTGCACACGGTCCACGCGCCGAGCACCACCTCGGACACCCAGGACGTCGCGTCGAGCACGACCGTCCACCACAGCACACCGCTGAGCGACGGCTTCCACGTGTACTCGGTGTCGCGCACCGCCGACAGCATCACGACCGCCATCGACGGTCACACTGCGATGCGCATCACCCGCTCCACCGCGCCGCCGACCATGCGCTGGGTGTTCGACCAGCCGATGGACGTCCTGTTCAGCCTCGCCGTCGGCGGGAACTGGCCCGGTCCGCCGGACGCGTCCACCCCCACGACGTCACGGATGGTCATCGACTGGATCCAGGTGGATCCCCGAGCCTGACGATCGTGGTTGGCTCGGGGCATGCCCATCGTGTCGACCCCCGTCGCCGACCTCGAGTACCACGACGACGGACCGGCCGACGGCACCCCGGTCCTGCTGCTCCACGGGTTCCCCGACACGCCCGCGACCTGGGACGGTGTGCTCGCGCTCCTGCCCGACGACGTCCGGGCGATCCGGCCGATGCTCCGCGGGGTGGGTGCGAGCCGGGTCCGTGACGACGCCGCCGACGCCCGGTCCGGTCAGGTCGCCGCGCTCGCCGCCGACGTCCTCGACCTGGCCGACGCGCTCCGACTCGATCGGTTCCTGCTCGCCGGGCACGACTGGGGCGCCAGGGCCGCGCACGCCGTCGCCGTGCTCGCTCCCGAGCGACTCACCGGACTCGTCACGATCGCGACGCCGTACGGGGACCGGGGACACCTGAGCGCCGCGGAACGACTCGACGACGCCGCGGTCGCCTGGTACCGGTACTGGCTCTGCACCGAGGCCGGCGCGCGGGCCTTCCGCACCGACCCCACCGCGCTCGTCCGATGGGCCTGGGCCAACTGGTCCCCCTCGCTCCGGCTCGACCCCACCGAGGAGCAGGCCATGCTCGGGGCGTTCGACACGGACGAGTTCGCCGCCGACGTCGTGCACTACTACCGACACGGTGCGGGCGAGGCGCCCGGCTCGCCCCGGTACGCCTCGACCCAGGCGCTCCTCGACACGTGGCCGGCGATCACGGTGCCGACGACCTTCCTCATCGGCACGGCCGACGGGTGCGAGACCCTGCCCGCAGCCCGGGGCAACGAGGCGTCCTTCGCGAGCGGACGCGACCTCGTCGAGCTCCCCGGCGTGGGCCACTTCGTCCAGCGTGAGGACCCCGTCGCCGTCGCCGCCGCCGTCCGCGCACACCTCGACCGCGTGCGCCTCGCCACCGACGCCTGAGGGGCCCCCGCACCGTGCGCAGCATCGAGCTCGTCTTCGACGACGCCACCGACGGCGCCCTCCGTGCCGGATGGCGGGCACTGGTCGACGCGGGGCTCCCGAGCCTCGCGCTCCACGACAGCCCGTCGAACCGGCCGCACGTGACCCTGGTTGCCGGGCCGACGCTGGAACCGGTGCCGTCCCTCCCGGCCGTCGCCGCCACCCACCCTGCCGAGGTGCGGTTCGGCGGCCTCACCCTGTTCCCGGCCGCCCGCGGGCGGTTCGTGCTCGTGCGCGCCGTCGTCGTGTCCGAGGCACTCGGCGCGTTCCACCGCCGCGTCCACGAGGTCGTACCCGGGGGTCTCCCGACGAGCCTGCCGGACGCCTGGTCGCCACACGTCACCATCGCGCGACGCCTGCCGCCCGAGGCGCTCCCCGCCGCGGTCTCCGCGCTCGCGGCGGCCCCCGTGCCCGAGTTCGGCGCGGTCGCCGGCGTCCGGTTCTGGGACGGGGACGAGCGGGTGGTGACGCCCCTCACCGGTGTGTGAGGCGCGGCCACGTGACCGCGCTGCCGCGTGACCGTGCGACCGCGTGACCGCGTGACCGCGTGACCGCGTGACCGCGTGACCGAGTGACCGAGTGACCGCGTGACCGCGTGGACTCCCGGCCGTGTGACCGCGTGTGTCGACAACGCAGGAAGAGGCCGTCTCCGGCGGCGCCGGGCCTCCGCTCCGGACCTGCGTTCCTGCGTTGTCGACGGGGCGCTGGGATTCGAGGCAGCTGCTGTTGCTCCGGTCCGTTCCGTCCGCCCACCCCGTCCGTTGGCTTCTCCCGTTCGCTCCTCCCGTTCGCTCCGCTGCCACGTGGACAACGCAGGAAGACCGCGTTCACTCGGGGGTCGGGTCCCGGCAGCGGCACCATTTTCCTGCGTTGTCGACGGGTCGCTGCCGCCCCGAGGCGGGTGCCGTTCCTCCGGGTCGTTTCCACCGTTCGCTGTGACCGCTCGCTGCGATCGTGCGCTGCGCACGGTTCGCTCCGCTGTCGTGTCGAGAACGCAGGAAGACGGCGTCGCTGGTGGGGCGAGGGCTCTGCTCCGGGCTTGGGTTCCTGCGTTGTCGACGGGTCGCTGCGGCCCTCAGGCGGGTGCCGTTCCTCCCGGGCGCTTCCATCGTCCGCTGCGACCGTGCGCTGCGCACGGTTCGCTCCGCTGTCGTGTCGAGAACGCAGGAAGACGGCGTCGCCGTTGAGGGGGCGCTTCGCCATTCGCGCCGATTTCCTGATTCATCGACGGTCGGGATGTGACGGGATGGGACGGGACGGGACTGGGCAGGGCGGGAGGCGCGGCGCCTCCGGACGGGAGGCGCGGTGCCGGCAGGGCGGGAGGCGCGACCGGACGGGAGGCGCGGCGCGACCGGACCGGAGGCGCGGCGCGACCGGACCGGAGGCGCGGCGGGACGGGACAGGAGGCGCGGCGCGACCGGACCGGAGGCGCGGTGCCGACGAGCGGCACGTGACGCCGGGACAACGGGTGCGGCCCGGCCACCGAGGCCGGGCCGGGAGGCGCGTCAGACCCCGAGGACGCGCTCGCCGAACGCGGACGCGAACCGCCGTTCCGGGTCGATCCGGGCGACGAGGGACCGGAACGCGGGGAGCCGTGGGTAGATCGCCGCGATGGCATCCGGCCCGAGGGACGACATCTTGCCCCAGTGGGGCCGTGCGTCGAACGGGACGAGCGCGGCCTCGATGTCCGGCAGCAGCGCGGCGACCTCGTCGACGTGACGACGCCAGGTGAACGCGATGCACAGCGTCGCGGACCCCTGACCGGGGCTGAGCCACAGGTCGTCAGGAGCGGTGGTCCGGAGCTCCGCGACGTGGAGGTGCGGGCGGATGCGGTCGCCGAGCGCGTGGACGGCGTCGAGTGCCTCGGCGGCCCGGTCGAGCGGCACGAAGTGCTCGCTCTGGATCTCGGACCCGACCGACGGCACCGTGCCCACGGTGAAGTGGGGGAGGCGGTCCCACCATGGTCCGGGCGTGCCGTCGCGGGCCGTGCGGTGGTCGTCACCCGGTAGCGGCGGCAGGCGATGTGCGCCGACGATGGCCTCGGGCACGGCGACGTCGTCGGCGCCGTCGGGGATCCGCGTCTTCACGAGGACCTCGCGCACCGTGCCGTCCCAGTTCGTGAAGCAGCACACGCTCGTCCCGGCGGCGAAGACCTCGCGCACGGACCCGAGGAACGCCGTCCAGGGGATCGCGCCGTATGCGTCCTGGCGCATCCGGTAGGTGGGCTCGACGTCCAGTGTGATCCGGGTGACCACCCCGAGGAGGCCCAGGTGGAGCACCGCGCCCGCGTGCTCCGGGTCGCCTCGGACGATCCGGTGCAGCGTGCCGTCCCCGCCGACGAACTCGAGACCGGCGACCGCTGACGACAACGACCCCAGGCGGGTGCCGGAGCCGTGCGTTCCGGTGGCGGTGGCGCCTCCGACCGAGATGTGCGGCAGCGAGCCCATGTTGTGGAGCGCGAGACCCGCGGCGTCGAGCGCGGGAGCGACGTCGCCGTACCGCGTGCCGGCGCCGAGCGTCACCGTCCGGCGGTCCGGCGCGATCTCCAGGTCGGCGGGGATCGCTGTGACGTCCACGAGCACGCCCGGTCCGTCGGCGACGTCGTTGAACGAGTGGCGGGTGCCGATGCCGCGCACCCGTTCGGCTCCCGACACGAGTTCCTGCACGGCCTCGATCGAGGTGGGGCGTTCGATGCGCTCGGCGGTGTACGTGTAGGTGCCCGCCCAGTTCAGCTCGCTCGTCATCGCGCCCATGGGGGTCACCCTCTCATGCGACGGGAGGCGTCGGTCCGTCCGACCCGTCGCACCCGTCGGTCAGACGGACAGACGGGTCGTGTCGGTCGCGTGTCGGTCGCAGCGCAGCGCGTCGGTCGGTCGGTCGGTCGGTCGGTCGCGCCGAGGGTCAGTGCGTGGGCGACGGCACGAGGCCCGGCGCGAGCTCCGGCTTGCGGACCATCGCGGAGGCGGCGATGCCGAACAGCGAGATGATCGCGCCGACGAGGAACGCCGTCCGGACGCCGGCTGCGGTCGCATCGACCGAGACCGCCGAGCTCGCGCCCCCACCCGCGGCAGCGGTGCCGATCGCCATGAGGGTGACGAAGAGGGCGGTCCCCGCAGCTCCTGCCAGCTGCTGAGCCGTTCCGAGCAGCGCCGACCCGTGCGAGTACAGGTCGGGCGTGAGTCCACCGAGTCCCGCGGTGAACAACGGCGTGAAGGTGAGCGCGAGCCCGATGCTGAGGAGCACGTGCGCCGCGAGCACGAACCACACGCTCGTGGTCGGACTGAGCATCGTGAACATCCACAGCACGACGCTCACGAGGACTGCGCCCGGCACCGCGAGCACCTGCGCGCCGTGCTGGTCGTACAGCCGCCCGACCACCGGCGAGAGCAGACCCATGACGAGCCCGCCGGGCAGGAGCAGCAGACCGACCTGCAGGACGGGCAGCCCGAGCACGGTCTCGAGGTAGATCGGCAGCAGGATCAGCGTGCCGAACATGGCGATCATCGCGATGCACATGGCGATGATCGCGATGGTGAACGTCCGCACCCGGAACGTCCGCAGGTCGAGCAGCGCGCGGTCCCGTCGCTGCAGGGACCGTTGCCGCGCGATGAACCCCACGAGCGCGACGAGTCCGACCGTGAGCGCGACGACGGGAGCCCAGATGCCCCCGCTGCCGATCGTCGCGATGCTGGACAGGCCGTACACGATCCCGCCGAAGGCGAACGCGGACACGATGACGGACCCGACGTCGAGTGGGACGCGTCGTGGCGTGGAGACGTTCCGCACCTTGAGGAGCCCGATGACCAGGGCCGCGAGCGCGATCGGGAGGACGAAACCGAACATGGACCGCCATGTGAACGACTGCAGGATGAGCCCCGAGATCGTGGGCCCGATCGCCGGCGCCACCGAGATCACGATCGAGATGTTGCCCATCACGCGGCCACGGCGCTGCGGCTCGACGAGAGTCAGCACGGTCGTCATGAGCAGGGGCATCATGATCGCCGTTCCGCTCGCCTGCACGACCCGGCCGACGAGCAACACCGGGAACCCCGGCGCGAGCAGGGCGATCACGGTGCCCGCCGAGAACAGGCTCATCGCCCATGTGAACACGGGCCGCGTCGGGAACCGCTCGAGCAGGAACCCGGTGATCGGGATCACGACCGCCATGGTCAACATGAACCCGGTGGTGAGCCATTGCCCCGTCGTCGCGCTGATGTCCAGGTCCGTCATGAGCCGCGGGAGGGCCACGCCCATGATCGTCTCGTTCAGGATGACGACGAACGCGGAGACGAGCAGGAGTCCGATGACCAGGCGCGCGGTCGCCGGGGACGTCGACGACGGCCCGGCTGGCTCGGAACGAGCGCTGGTGATCAGGGTGGCGGCGTCGGGATCGGCCATGGACCGAGGCTAGCGGCCTCCTGTGACATCGGACAGGGTCAGCTGGACGTCCAGGGAGCCCGGGGCCAGCGTGGCGACGCTCAGCGCGCGACCGCGTCGAACGACCGCAGCCGGAACAGCCCGAGCAGCGTCCCGACGACGACCGCGGCGGCGAACACCACGCCCGTCGCGGTCAGTCCGACGGCATGGCTGAGCAGCCCCGCCGCGACGGCGGGGACGGAGATCGCCAGGTACGCCACCACGAAGTACGTGGTCGTCGTCGCGGTGCGGTCCGCTGCCGCCGTGGCGCCCGTGACGGTCCGGAGGCCCGCCATGAACAGGAGGCCCTGCCCGGCCCCGGCGAGCACTGCGGACGCGATGAGGGTGGGCAGCGACGCGGCGAGCAGAGCGACGACGAGCACCGCCATGCCGACGACGAGGCCGACGGTCCCGACGAGGACGAGTGCCCGGTTCGAGAGGGGACGGAGCGACACCTGCGCCGCCGCGGAGGCGCCGAACAGCAGGAACGTCACGGTCCCGACGACCGCGGGCGAGTGCACCCCGATGACCGTGCCGACGAAGTTCGGCGCGATCGACGAGAACAGCCCGCACACCGCGAACCCCGTGACCGCCCCGATGGCGGCCGCGCCGAAGACCGACCGGGTCTCCGACGGGACGCGCGGCGGTTGCAGCCGGAATGGCGTCCGCTCGCCGGCGGTCTCGCGCATCGCGAGCAGGGCGAACCCCGCGATGACGAGCAGTCCGGCGTGCACCACGTACGGCGCGCGGAGGGGCCACGGGGTGACGGTCGCGACCACGCCGGCCATGAGCATGCCGAGTCCGAGCCCGCCGATGTTCCCCGCGGTGGCGAGCGCCCCGGCGAGCTTCTCGCGGCCCCGGGGGGCGGCCTCGAGCACCGCGACCGTGGCGGTGGACGTGAAGATGCCCGCGGAGAACCCCGAGAGCACGCGCCCCGCGTACAGGAGCCACTCGGGGGTGCCGACCGTGAACAGCCCCGCCGAGAGCAGGGACAGCACGATGCCGACGAGGAGCGCCGGTCGTCGGCCGATCGTGTCCGACAGGCGGCCGACGAGCACGAGCGCGAGGATCACGCCACCGGCGTAGACCGCGAACAGCACGGTCGTCGCGGCGCTGCCGAACCCGAAGTGCGCCTCGTAGGTCGGGTACAGCGGCGTCGGGATGGTCGTCCCCATCATGACGGCGGTGAAGACGTAGACGGCGGCGACGAGTCCGGGCACCCGTCCGACCGTACTCGGCGGCGTCAGTGCAGGATGTCGAACGACCCGCCGTCGGCGTGGGGCGCGACCGAGCGCACCGCGACGTCGGTGACGGTGGCCGACGGCGGCCCGACGTGGAGGAGCTCCATGAGCGTGTCGACCGCGGCCTCCGGTCCCTCGGCCTCCACCTCGACCGTCCCGTCGAACAGGTTGCGTGCGTACCCGGCGAGCTCGAGCCCGTCCGCCTTCCGTGCGGTCCAGTAGCGGAATCCGACCCCCTGGACCGATCCGGACACGACGGCGTGCATCCTCGTGATCGGTGTCATGCCGCCCACTGTAGGAGCGGCGCGTTTCATGGCCGTCACGGCTCGTTTTCGTCGCGGTGACGATCCGGCCGCACCTCTGCCGATTCGCGTCGGCGGAGGGATCAGGTCATACTGACCTCATCAGTTCGGGTCACTCCGACCAGAACCCGATGGACCAGGATCGTGATGACCACACCGGACCACGGCATCCGCGTCGCCGTGTCGACGGTCATCGTGGCGCTCCGACGGCACCCCGAGACGGGCGAACTCGCGCTGGCGATGCCCCTGGTCCGCCGGGTGACCGAGCCGTTCGAGGGGTCCTGGGCGCTGCCCGGTGGATGGGTCGGCGTCGACGAGGGCCTCGAGGAGTCCGCGGCCACCCGGCTGTTCGAGACCACCCGCGTGCAGCCCCGGTACCTCGAGCAGCTGTACGCCTTCGGCGACGTCGACCGATCGCCGGACCGGGTGGTCTCGATCGTCTACTGGGCGCTCGTCCGCGGCGACGAGACGCCCGGTGTGCCCGACGACTGGAACGTCCGCTGGTTCTTCGCCGAGCACCTGCCACGACTCGCCTTCGACCACGACCGCATCGTCGACTACGCGCTGTGGCGCCTCCGGAACAAGGTCGGCTACTCGCGGATCGCCCAGGCGTTCCTCGGCGACCGGTTCACGCTCGCCGAGCTCCGCAGCGTCCACGAGGCGATCCTCGGCCGCCGCCTGGACCCGGCGAACTTCCGCCGGCAGGTGGCCCAGTCGGACGCGATCGTCGCGACCGACGAGCTGTCCTCGGGAGGCCGTCACCGGCCGGCGCGCCTGTACCGCTCCAACCCCCTCCTCGCCTTCGCCGACAACGGGCCCCTCGGATCCGACCGGCCCCCAGCACCACCGACGGGAACCTGATGTCCATCGCAACCACCATCGACCTCATCTCGAACGGTCGCGCGGCCGGCAGCACCTGCACGCCCGACCTCGCCGCTCCCACCTGGACCTTCGATGCCCGGCCCGGCTACGGTCCCGGGTCCTCGATGTCCGACCTCATCCCCACTTCGGCGCCGCGCCAGGGCGTGATCCCGGAGGAGTACCGGACCGCGTCGGAGGCCGAGCTGCACGCCCGGATCGAGGCCGCCAAGGCCACCCTCGGCGATCGGGTCGTCGTGCTCGGGCACTTCTACCAGCGCGACGAGGTCGTGCGGCACGCGGACTTCCTCGGCGACTCCTTCCAGCTCGCGAACGCCGCGCTCACCCGTCCCGACGCCGAGGCGATCGTGTTCTGCGGCGTGCACTTCATGGCCGAGACCGCGGACGTCCTCGCCCGCCCCGAGCAGCACGTCATCCTGCCGAACCTCGCCGCCGGGTGCTCGATGGCGGACATGGCCGACATCGACAGCGTCGAGGCGGCCTGGGAGCAGCTCGAACTCCTGTACGGCACCGAGCCCGACGCCGACGGCCGCGTGCCGGTGATCCCGGTCACCTACATGAACTCGGCGGCGGACCTCAAGGCGTTCTGCGGTCGTCACGGCGGCATCGTCTGCACGTCCTCGAACGCCGCGACCGTCCTCGAGTGGGCGTTCGAGCGCGGCCAGCGCGTCCTGTTCTTCCCGGACCAGCACCTCGGGCGGAACACCGCGAAGGCGATGGGGGTCACCACCGACCGCATGCCGATGTGGAACCCCCGGAAGCCGCTCGGCGGCAACGACGCCGCGACGCTCCAGGCGGCCCAGGTCGTCCTGTGGCACGGGTTCTGTTCCGTGCACCGCCGGTTCACCGTCGAGCAGATCGAGCAGGCGCGCGCCGCCGATCCCGACGTCGTCGTGGTCGTGCACCCCGAGTGCCCGATGGAGGTCGTCGACGCCGCGGACGTCGCCGGCAGCACCGACCTCATCCGCAAGGTCGTCGCCGCGGCCGAGGAGCCCACGACCTTCGCGATCGGCACCGAGATCAACATGGTGAACCGGCTGGCGGCCGAGTTCCCGCAGCACGACATCTCCTGCCTCGACCCCGTGGTTTGCCCGTGCTCGACGATGTACCGGATCCACCCGGGCTACCTCGCATGGGTGCTCGAGGCGCTGGTCCGCGGCGAGGTCCTCAACGAGGTCCGGGTCCCGGACGACATCGCGGCCGACGCGCGGGTCGCGCTCGAGCGCATGCTCGCCGCACGCCCCCGCCCCCTCGCGCCCAGTCGTCCCCTCGCCCCCGCCCGTCCCCTCGACGCAGGCCGGGAGGCCTGATGCACGTCGTCGTCGTCGGCTCCGGCATCGCGGGCCTCACCACCGCCGTCCGTGCCAGCGGACGACACGACGTCACCCTCGTGACGAAGGGCGCCCTCACCGACGCGGCGACCACGTACGCACAGGGCGGCATCGCGGTCGCGCTCGGCGCGGACGACTCGGTCGGCGCCCACGTCGCGGACACCGTCGCCGCCGGTGCGGGAGCCGGGGACCAGCACGCGATCGAGGTCCTCTGCGCCGACGGACCGGCTCGCGTCCGGGACCTCCTCGCGATCGGCATCGCGTTCGACCGGACCCGCGACCCGGCGAGCCAGGAGGTGCACGGCGACGACCTGACGCGCGGTGTCGAGGCCGCCCACGGCCGCCGTCGCATCCTGCACGCGGACGGCGACGCGACCGGTGCGGCGATCGAACGAGGGCTCGTCCGTGCGTTGCTCGACCGCCACGTCACGATCCTCGAGCGGACGTTCCTCGTCGACCTGGTCGTGCACGAGGGCGCCGTCCGCGGCGTGGACGTCCTCGACCTCCTCGGCGAACCGCTGCGCATCGCCGCCGACGCGGTCGTCCTCGCGACGGGTGGGGCCGGGCACCTCTACCGACACACCACGAACCCGCTCGTGGCGACGGGGGACGGCGTGGCGGCCGCGTGGCGTGCCGGTGCCGTCCTCGCGGACCTCGAGTTCGTGCAGTTCCACCCGACCCGGCTCGCAGTCCCCGGCGGCGGCCTGGTCTCCGAGGCAGTGCGCGGGGAGGGCGCGGTCCTCCGCGACCAGGCGGGGCGCCGCTTCATGACGGCCGTGCACCCCGACGCGGAGCTCGCACCCCGTGACGTCGTCGCTCGCGGCATCGCGGCCGCGATGCGCGCGCAGGGCGGGGATCCCGTGATGCTCGACGCCACCGCGCTCGGTGCCACGCTCCCGATCCGGTTCCCGGGGCTCACCCGGGCCACGCGCGCGGCGGGGTTCGACTGGACGCGCGAACCCGTGCCCGTGGCGCCGGCGGCGCACTACGCGATGGGCGGGATCGCGACCGACGTCGAGGGCCGTGCGAGCCTCCCGGGCCTGTCCGCGGTCGGCGAGGCGGCCTGCACCGGCGTCCACGGCGCGAACCGCCTGGCGTCGAACTCCCTGCTCGAGGGGCTCGTCTTCGGCGTGCGCGCCGCCGACGCCCTCGACGTCCCGCGGCCGGCACGGCCGCGCCTTCGGGGTCCGCACGCACTCGCGGTCACGTCCGTGGCGGACCCGGACCGGGCCTCCCGGCCGGGAGGCCCGGCACCGGTCGACGAGGCCCGCGTGCGTCCGGCGCTCCAAGCCGTCATGGAGGACCGGGTCGGGTTGCTCCGCGACGCCGACGGACTGGCCGGCGCCGCGCGGGACCTCGCGGCGCTCGAGGTCGCGGCCCAGACGCCGAGCGTCGGCGCCCTCGAGGACCGCAACCTCCTGACCCTCGCCCGCCTCGTCACCCACGCGGCGGCGGCCCGCACCGAGTCCCGCGGCGCCCACGCTCGCACCGACCACCCCGGCACCGACCCCGCGCAGGCGCGGCCCCTCGCCTGGGTGTCGACGACGCAGGGGACCGTGTCCCGCACGGTCCCCGCCACCGCACCACGACAGGGAGTTCCTGCATGACCGACATCACGACCGGTGCCACTGCCGCCGCGCCCACGACCTCCACCGCCGTCGGGGCGATCCCGCCGCATGCGCTGCGTCGCGTCATCGAGACCGCCCTCGAGGAGGACGCCCCCTGGGGCGACGTGACGAGCGAGGCGTTCGTGCCCGCCGACGCCACGGCCACCGCCACCCTGGCCGCGCGCGAGCCGGGCGTGCTCAGCGGCGGTGCCGTGTTCGCCGCCGTCATGGCCGCGGTCGACCCCGGCATCGTCGTCACACTCGAGCGTGCGGACGGCGCCACGTTCGCGGCCGGCGACACGCTCGCGATCGTTTCCGGTGCCGCGCGGTCGGTGCTCCGCGCGGAACGCGTCGCCCTCAACCTCGTGCAGCGGATGTCCGGCATCGCCACGGTCACCGCGCGCTACGTCGCGGCGGTGGCCGGCACCCGTGCTCGCATCGTCGACACCCGCAAGACGACGCCCGGCCTCCGCGCGCTGGAGCGACACGCGGTCCGCTGCGGGGGCGGACACAACCACCGGACGTCGCTGTCCGACGCGGTGCTCGCCAAGGACAACCACCTGGCGGTGCTCGCAGCCCGGGGCGTCCCGATCGAGGAGGCCATCCGCGCAGCGCGAGAGCGGCTCGGACACACCGTCCACCTCGAGGTCGAGGTCGACCGCATCGACCAGATCGAACCCGTGGTCGGCGCCGGCGTCGACACGATCATGCTCGACAACTTCACGCCGGACATGCTCCGTGCGGGCGTGGCGCTCGTCGGCGGTCGCGCCCTCGTCGAGGCGTCGGGTGGCGTGACGCTCGAGTCCGTCGCGGCCATCGCGGCGACCGGCGTGGACATCGTGTCCGTCGGAGCGCTCACGCACTCGGCCCGGGCGCTCGACCTCGGGCTCGACGTCGTCGTCGAGCCCGACGTCGCCACGGCCCCGCGCGATCGGTAGGACGGCCGTGTACCTCGACCACGCCGCGACCGCGCCCGTCCGCCGCGAGGTCCTCGAGGCGATGTGGCCCTGGCTCACGGGCGACTTCGGCAACCCCTCGTCCACCCACGAGGTCGGTGCCCGGGCCGCGCAGGGCCTCGCCGCGGCGCGGGCGGTGGTCGCCGGCGCGCTCGGCTGCCGACCGGCCGAGGTCGTGTTCACGAGCGGCGGTACCGAGTCCGACAACACCGCGGTCAAGGGCATCGCGCTCGCCGCGCCGCGCGGTCGCCGGGTGCTCACCCTCCCGACCGAGCACGACGCCGTCCTCGCGAGCTGCGACCACCTGGTACGGCACCACGGCTTCACCGTCGACCTCCTGCCGGTGGGGTCGGACGGGAGGCTCGACCCGACCGACCTGGCCGCCGCGCTCACGCCGGACACCACGCTGGTCAGCGTTGCGCACGCGAACAACGAGATCGGCACGGTGCAGGACATCCCGGCGCTGGCCGCGGTCGCCCACGCCGTCGGCGTACCCCTGCACAGCGATGCCGTGCAGTCCGCCCCGTGGCTGCCCGTCGGGCTCGACGTGCTCGGCGCGGACGCGGTCAGCGTGTCCGGACACAAGCTCGGCACCCCGAAGGGGATCGGCGCGCTCGCGGTGCGTCGGGGCGTCCCGATCGAGCCGCTCCTGCACGGCGGTGGGCAGGAACGTGGCGTCCGCTCGGGCACCGAGGACGTCGCCGGTGCCGTCGGTCTGGCCCGGGCGTTCGAACTCGCGCTCGAGCGACGTGCGCACGCTGCCGCGGTCGCCGAGTCGGCGCGGGACGTCCTCGTCGCGGATGTCCTGGACCGCGTACCGGATGCGGTGCTGACCGGGTCGCGCGAGCACCGCCTCCCGGGCCACGCGTCGTTCTGCCTGCCAGGCACGAACGGCGAGACGGTCCTGCTCGAGCTGGAGCAGCAGGGGATCCTGGCGTCGGCGGGCAGCGCGTGCGCGGCCGGCAGCACGGAGACGTCGCACGTGCTCGCGGCGCTCGGGCTGCCGGAGGAGGTCGCTCGCACCGCCGTGCGGTTCACGTTCGACGAGCACCTCGGGCCGGACGGCGGCGCCGCCGTGGTGGACGCCATCGCGGCAGCCGTCCACACGGTCCGCGCCCTCGCCGTCCGACCCGGAGGGGTGTACTAGACGGTCTACTCCATCTCGGGGGGCGTGTCCCCCCTTCCGCGGACAGCCCGGGGTCCGCACAATGGAGGACATGACGGACACGAGCGAGCAGCGACTGGCGAGTCCGGCGCTGCGCCCCGCGACCCGGACCTCCCGGTTCCACGCGGTGCAGCTCCTGCCGGCCCCCGCGACGATCCTCGCGCTCGGCTTCGGTGCGGCGCACGGGCTGACACTCGTGCCGCTCGCGGTCGTCGCGGTCGCCGGGATCCTGGCGACGGTCGGCAGCGCCGTCCTCCCGATGTCCGCCGAACCGGCCCGCCACCCCCTCGGAGGCGATCGCCGCACTTCCTGACACCTCGGACCCGCGCCGGTGACCACCCCCTGATCGGTCATCGACGCGTTCCGCCGGACGCACCCTGAGCGCCCGGCGGGGAGCACGGCCCTCGTGGTCGCGCTCAGGCAGCCGGCTCCGCCACGGCGTCGTCGTACGAACCCCTGACCCTACGACGACACCCCCCCTGAACCGTGGCGGGGCCGGCTCTGCCGTTCCCGGGCGTCGGACCGCGCGTACTCCGCCCGCGGAGCGGCGTCAGTCGAGGTCGGCCTCGGGCGTGTGCGCCGCCTCCGCGCGGACCGTCTCGCCCGGCCACGTGTACGGCAGGTCGTCCGGCACGTCCGGGAACCGCTCCCGGTAGAACTCCGGCGCCTTCTGCACGAGCTTCGAGCGGTGCGATCGGTGGACGGCCTCGTCCCCGAACCACGGCGGCATGGTCACGTCCCCGTGCTCGTACGCCTCGAGGTCCTCCTCGACCCGGCCGAGGTCGATCAGCGTCTTGCCGAGGCACGTGTCGGCGTAGCCCCGTTCGAGCCAGACCGTGCACGTCGCGTCCTGGTAGGCCATGAGCGCTGGTCGGAAGCCCCGCCACATCGCGACCACCGGGTGGTGCTGCCAGCCGTACCCGGGCAACGTCAACGCCCGCATCACCTGCAGGGTCTCCACGCGCTGCTTCCCGAGGCGCTTGTCGTCGAGCGACTCCGCCGAGGCACGGAAGTCCGGATAGGGCAGGAAGGTCTGCATGCCGCGGTCGTGCCTCCCGGTCGTCGGTGCGGTCCGGGGCGCGCCGAACCGCGACCGACGCTACGCGCGAGCGGTCGGTGGGGACCGGGAGTGGGGCCGGACCGCCTGTCGCGATCGGGCTGGCGGCGGTCCGATCCGGCGCTGTGCCGGTCACCGTTCCTCGACACATGTCGTCACATCGCGGCTCGTCCATGGCCGAGCGTGTGAGCATCGGCGCATGACGAGCAGCAGCCCCCGGATCGTCGGCGTGAGCGGGAGTCCCTCGGACCCGTCCCGCACGTCGACGCTCGTGCGCGCGACGGTGGACCGGTTCGCCGCCGAGTTCGAGGACGCCCGCACCACGGTCGTCGAGATCGGACCCGTGCTCGCCGACCTCGGCGCCGCGCCCACCCGCGACAGCATGGCAGCGGCGACACGAGCTGCGTTGGAGGCGGTCGAGACCGCCGACGTCCTCGTCGTCGGGAGCCCGGCCTTCCGAGCGGCGTACTCGGGCGCGTTCAAACTGTTCTTCGACTGGGTCGGGCAGTACGAGCTCGTCGACACCCCGGTGCTGCTCACGGCCACCGGCGGCAGCGATCGGCACGCGCTGCTCGTGGAGCACCAGATGCGGCCGTTGTTCGGGTTCTTCCAGTCGACGACGCTGCCGATCGGGGTGTTCGGGAACGAGCGGGACTTCGTCAAGCACGAGGGGTCGTACGAGCTGCGCAGCGTCGAGCTCGAGTTGCGCATCGACCAGGCTGTGCAGCGGGCGCTCCCGATCGTCCGCAGCGGGCGCCTCGGTGCGCTCGCCGGAGCGGATGTGCGGCGGCCCACCGAGTTCTGACGCGCCGCGTTCCGCTGGGCGGCGTTCTGCTGCGCAGCCTTCCGACGCGTCGCGTCGACCCAGCCCGCCGGGCCCGCTGGCGGCGGCGCGGTCCCTGCCGGCCGCGGCCACCGGGCCCGGTGTGTCGGTGATTCAGGAACGGGAGGTGCGGTGCGGGCGGGCGCGGTCCCTCCCGGCGGCGGTTTCCTGCGTTGTCGACGTGGGCCGGTCCTGCGGCTGGTGTGTCGGTGATTCAGGACGGGAGGTGCGGTGCGGGCGGGTGCGGTCCCTCCCGGCGGCGGTTTCCTGCGTTGTCGACGTGGGCCGGTCCTGCGGCTGGTGCGTCGGTGATTCAGGACGGGAGGTGCGGTGCGGGCCGGGGCGGTCCCTCCCGGCGGCGGTTTCCTGCGTTGTCGACGTGGGCCGGTCCTGCGGCCGGTGTCGGTGATTCAGGAACAGGAGGCGCGGTGCGGGCGGGTGCGGTCCCTCCCGGCGGCGGTTCCCTGCGTTGTCGACGTGGGCCGGTCCTGCGGCTGGTGCGGTCGGTGATTCAGGACGGGAGGCGCGGTGCGGGCCGGTGCGGTCCCTCCCGGCGGCGGTTTCCTGCGTTGTCGACGCGGGTCGGTCCTGTGGCCGGTGCGGTCGGTGATTCAGGAACGGGAGGTGCGGTGCGGGCCGGTGCGGTGCCTCCCGGCGGCGGTTTCCTGCGTTGTCGACGTGGGCCGTTCCTGCGGCCGGTGCGTGTCGGTAGTTCAGGACGGGAGGTGCGGTGCGGGCGGGTGCGGTGCCGCCCGGCGGCGGTTTCCTGCGTTGTCGACGCGGGTCGGTCCTGTGGCCGGTGCGGTCGGTGATTCAGGACGGGAGGTGCGGTGCGGGCCGGTGCGGTCCCTCCCGGCGGCGGGTTCCTGCGTTGTCGACGCGCCTGCGGGTGACC
This sequence comes from Curtobacterium sp. MCBD17_003, assembly GCF_003234885.2. Classification (NCBI taxonomy): domain Bacteria; kingdom Bacillati; phylum Actinomycetota; class Actinomycetes; order Micrococcales; family Microbacteriaceae; genus Curtobacterium; species Curtobacterium sp. MCBD17_003. The sequence continues at coordinate 2,407,901 of NZ_CP126275.1, read as the reverse complement.
TCCCTCGAGGCATGGGGTGACGTCGGTGGTGGAACGGGGGTCCCGAAGTGCCGCCAGGATGGTTGGCGAGCCTATGGTCCGGTCGTCGGGTCGGTCGCGGCCCGCAGGAGGGACGCCACGGTGGGACAGGGCAGCACGGACGATGACGGCACCGGACGGGAGGCGGTGGTTCCGCCGTCCTCGTTACCGCGGCGGGCGGTGGTCGCGGCGGCTGCATGGAGCGTCCCTGCACTCGGCGTGGTGGTGTCGACCCCGGCGGCTGCCGCGAGTGCGGAAGCGACTGCGACCCTCGCCTTCACCGGCGCATCGGTGCGCCCCGCGGGCGGCGCGCTGTCCGACGCGACGTTGACGGTGCTCTCCGGGAGCGGAACCCCGTCGCCAGGGGAGACCGTCGTCTTCAGCGTGTCCGGACCGGCGTTCTTCGGCACGCCGGGGACCACCACGGCGACGGCGGTGACGGACGCGGCGGGACAGGCCACCGCGACCGGCCTCGTCGCATCGCTCGATCCCGGGGTCATCGTGCTCACCGCGTCGGTCGCGGGACTGCCGCCCGCGGTGGCGCAGGTGACGACCACGCCGGTCCTGGACCTCGCGGTGACCGACGTGGGGAACGCTGCCGGGAGCGGCTGGCAGCCGTTCGTCGAGCGGCCGCTCGAGTACCTGGACGAGCACCAGCAGTGGCTCTGGCAGAGCGGGAGGACGTACTCCGTGACGACGGCCTTCAGCAACACGGGACCGGACGCGCCCGCCGGCGCGGTCGTCCGGGTGGTCGTGCCGGACGTGCTGCCCGCCGGTGGCGCCTTGGTCTCCGCGGCTCGCATCGTCGCCTTCAGCGTGACGGCCACCGCGCTGGGGATGAGCGCCGCGACCGTCACCCCACGTCCCGCGGCCCCGGAGGAGGGACTCGCGGAGGACTTCGTCGTGGCCGTCCCGATCCCCGCCGGGGCCGCGTTCGGGTTCACCGTCGCCCTCGACGTCCGGCCGGTCGGTGTCGAGCGGTTCGCGTACAACAGCGTCGTGGTGTCGATCGCGACCGGCGTCTCCGACGACGCCGACCGCGACACGGCCGACGACACGATGACGAGCGCCCCCTTCGCCATGGACCCCGCGACGTAGGTCGGCGGCCGACCGCGGGGAGGCGCGGTACGGGCGTGCCCCGCCCCTCCTGGCTGCGGGTTCCTGCGGTGTCGACGCGATTGGGTCCGGCCTGCTGCTGGAGCGGACAACTCAGGACGGGAGGCGCGGTGCGGCCGCGCCCCGCCCCTCCTGGCTGCGGGTTCCTGCGGTGTCGACGCGAGTCGGTCCTGCCGCCTGCCGCCTGCCGCCTGCCGGGGCTGGGCTGAGAACGCAGGACGGGAGGCGCGGTGCGGGCTCGCGCCGTCCCTCCCGGCGGCGGTTTCCTGCGTTGTCGACCGGCAGCGCGCGCGGTCCCGACGTGATCAGCCGAGCAGCGTCGCCAGGTGGAGCACCGCCAGCCGGTAGCCGTCGGCCCCGGCGCCCTCGATGACGGCGGTGGCCGCGGTCGCGACGTGGTCGACGTGGCGGAACGGCTCGCGCTTGAAGACGTTCGACAGGTGGACCTCGACGACGGGCACCGTCAGGGCCTCGACCGCGTCGTGCAACGCGACCGACGTGTGGGCGTAGGCAGCGGGGTTGATGACGACGCCGGCGTGGTCGTCGAGCGCCTCGTGGAGCCACGTGACGAGCTCGCCCTCGTGGTTGCTCTGTCGGAAGGCGACCTCGAGTCCGAGCGGCTCCGCGGTCGTCCGCACCAGGTCCTCGAGCTCCTGCAGCGTGACCGTGCCGTACTGCGCGGGATCACGGCGTCCCAGGATGTCGAGGTTCGGACCGTTGAGGACCAGGATGCGGGGCGCGGGCATCCTCCGAGGATAACGACCGAGCCCACCCTGTGCGCCTCACCGGATGTGAACGGTCACACGCGACGAAACCGAGAATCGGCGCAGAGGTTCCACCTGGTTCCCTGAGGTGTAACGTTCCGGGTCGGATCGGCTCCGAGCCGCTCCCGCCCCCACACGGAGGCGCGCCGACACGATCGAGTGCGTCTCCGGAGCCCGTCCCCGGGCCCCGCCCCGCAAGCACTTCGACGTGGAGTTGACATGGTTCTCGCTGCAGGACAGAACGGGATCCAACTCGATCTGAGTTGGGTCGACTACGTGATGATCATCGTGTACTTCGCGGTGGTCATCGGCATCGGTTTCACGGCCCGTCGCCGGGTCCGGACGAGCATGGACTTCTTCCTGTCGGGCCGGTCGATGCCCGCCTGGATCACCGGTCTGGCGTTCGTCTCCGCGAACCTCGGTGCCACCGAGATCCTCGGCATGGCCGCGAACGGCGCGCAGATCGGCATGGCGACCCTGCACTACTACCTCATCGGCGCGGTGCCGGCGATGGTGTTCCTCGGCCTCGTGATGATGCCCTTCTACTACGGCTCGAAGGTGCGATCGGTGCCGGAGTTCATGCTCCGCCGGTTCGGCAAGGCCCCGCACCTCGTCAACGCCCTGGCGTTCGCGGTGTCGAACGTCCTCATCGCGGGCATCAACCTCTACGCGATGGCGATCGTCATCGAGGCGATGCTCGGCTGGCCCGAGTGGCTCGCGATCATCGTCAGCGCGGGCTTCGTGCTCGTGTACATCACCCTCGGCGGGCTCTCGAGCGCGATCTACAACGAGGTCATGCAGTTCTTCGTGATCATCGCCGGGCTCATCCCGCTGACGATCGTGGGCCTGCACCGTGTCGGTGGCTGGTCCGGGCTCACCAAGGCGGTCGAGCACACCGACGGTGCGCGGCACCTGTCCACCTGGGCGGGCACGGCGATCGGGCACACGACGAACCCGATCGGGGCGAACTGGCTCGCCATCGTGCTCGGCCTCGGCTTCGTGCTGAGCTTCGGGTACTGGACCACGAACTTCACCGAGGTGCAGCGCGCGTTCTCGGCGAAGAACATGTCGGCCGCCCGTCGGACCCCGCTCATCGCGGCGTTCCCGAAGCTGTTCATCCCGTTCATCGTCGTCATCCCGGGTCTGATCGCCGCGGCGACGCTCGGGAACCAGCTCGCCGGTGCGCACCACTCCGGGCTGAGCTACAACGACGCGATCCCGAAGCTCATCCAGATGTACCTGCCGACGGGCGTGCTCGGCGTCGCGGTGACCGGGCTGCTCGCGAGCTTCATGGCCGGCATGGCGGCGAACGTGTCGAGCTTCAACACGGTCTTCACCTACGACATCTGGCAGCGCTACATCAAGCCGAACATGCCGGACGTGCACTACCTCAAGACCGGGCGCTGGGTGACGATCGTCGGTGTGCTCATCGGCATCGCGACGGCGTTCCTGGCCGCGCAGGCGCAGAACATCATGACGTACATGCAGACGCTGTTCTCGTTCTTCAACGCGCCGCTGTTCGCCGTGTTCATCCTCGGCCTGCTGTGGAAGCGCATGACGACCTCGGCGGCGCTGTGGTCGTACATCGCGGGCATCATCGCGCCGACCGTCACGTGGATCGCCTACCTCGTCAACCCGAAGCTCTTCGCGACGGGCACCGCCGAGACCCTCTACGGCGCGATCATCTCGTTCGTCACGGTGCTCGTGTTCGGGTTCCTCATCAGCATGTTCACGAAGCCGCGGGACGAGCGTGAGCTCGGTGGGCTGGTGTACGGCATCGGCAAGATCGACCTGCACGGCGACTCGGTCGCGACGGACACCGCCTGGTACCGGTCTCCGGCACTGCTCGGGACGGCTGCGCTCGTCCTGTGCGTGCTCCTGTACCTGCCGTTCCTGTAGACCGTCCTGATTCGACAAGGAGATCACCATGAGTGAGACCAACAAGCCGGGCACCGCTCCCGGTGGCGAGGGCGCTCCGATGACGGACGCCGAGAAGCGCGAGTACGTCACGTCCACCCGTCGGTTCGACCTGCGCCGCATCCTCGGGGGCCTGTTCGTCCTGTACGGGATCATCGTCACGCTGACGGGCATCGCGCACCACGCGACCGACGGTCAGAAGACCGGCGGCATCCAGATCAACCTGTGGACGGGCATCTCGATGCTCGTCCTCGGGCTGCTCTTCTTCCTGTGGGACCGGCTGGCGCCGGTGCCCGAGGAGGACATCGTCGGCAACCTCGAGCGCGAGGACGTCGAGAAGGCCGCGGGCGAGGGCCACGAGCTGGCCTGACGCGCGCACACGCCCGACGGGAGGGTCGTACCGGCACCGGTACGGCCCTCCCGGCCGTACCGGCACCGGTACGGCCCTCCCGTCCGTCGTGTCCCGGCCGGGAGGCGCGGCGCGGAACCGCCACGCGCCGCACCCGACCCGCTCCTCGCGTCCTCCGCTGCCCAGGGCCAGCCCCGGCCGGCGCCGGGCACCTGTCGGTGGGGGCCGGGAGGATCGGCACATGACCGACCCGACGCCCGCCGTGCCCGTGCCCGTGCCCGTGCCCGCCGATCCGACGCCCGCCGATCCGGTGCCTGCTCATCCGGCGCCCGATGCGCGGAGCGCCGTTCTCGACCTCGTCCGCGGCCAGGACGGCCTGGCACGCCCCCGATGGGCGGCGACCGATCCGCTGCTCCGCGAGTACTACGACACCGAGTGGGGGATGCCCGTCCGGGACGAGCGCGGCCTCTACGAACGGTTGAGCCTCGAGGCGTTCCAGTCCGGCCTGAGCTGGCGCACGGTCCTGGCGAAGCGACCGGCGTTCCGACGTGCATTCGCGGATTTCGACCCGGACGTGGTGGCGTCCTTCGGCGAGGCCGATGTCGCCCGGTGCATGGCCGACGTGGGCATCGTCCGGAACCGCGCGAAGGTGCTCGCGACGATCACGAACGCGAACGCGACGATCGCCCTCCGCGACGAGGGTGGTCTGGCCGAGTTCGTGTGGTCCTTCCGGCCCGAGACGACACCCGCGCCCCGGAGCGTCGCCGAGGTCCCGACCACGAGCCCGGAGTCGGTCGCGCTCGCGAAGGCCCTGCGGAAGCGGGGCTTCGCGTTCGTCGGTCCCACGACGATGTTCGCGCTCATGGAGGCCGTCGGGATCGTCGACACCCACCTCGTGGGCAGCCACCGTCGCGGCAGCTCCGGTGTCTGGCCGGCCTGACCGTTCAGCGCCCTCGTCTCGGACGTCCGCGTGTCGGGCGGGCGGTCCGACCGCGGCCGCCGGCCGTGCCGGGGCGGCCGTTGGACTCGTTGCCGGAGCCGCGCCGCGCCTCCCGGCCGTCGGCACCGGGGCGACCGCGGGCCTCCCGGCCGTCGCTGCTGACGCGACCGCGGGTCTGCCGGCCGTCCGTGCCGTCCGCGTCACGCACGTCCGCGGCGTCCCGCCCGCGGGAGCTGTTCGCGGTGCGCCCTCGGACTATGCCGATGAACTCGTCCGTCACCGGGGAGGCGTCCGCGTCGCGCCAGACGAGCGCGACGCGCGTGCCCTCGACGTCGACGAGCGGACGGGCGACGAGGTCGCGGCGGCTCGCCGCACGGAACAGGGACTGGGGCAGCACAGCGAGTCCGACGCCGGCGGCGACGAGATCGAGCGTGCCGTCGAGGTCGTCGGGAACCGGACCGCCGCCGAGCAGGGTCATCCCGACGAGGTCGCGCTCGGTGACGCTGTCGACCTCGGCGAACTCGGAGTCCTTCGGAGCGGCGACGACCGGCGTCTCCGTCCACAGCGGGATCGCGCGCAGACCCTCGGTCACGGGGAGCCGGGCGAAGCACATGTCGGCGTCGCCGTCGAGCGCCCGGTCGACCTCGTCGGCGCCGACCGCGCGGAGCACGAGTTCGACGTCCGGCATCCGCTCCCGCCACACCCGTGCCCACCGTGCGGGGGAGACGCCCGGGACGAACGCGACGGTGAGGGTTCCGGGCATGCGTCGAGCATAGGACCGGGGCGGGTCCCGTACCCTGGTGGGCATGGCGCAGGAACAGACGATGAAGCCGGAGACGGCCGCGAAGAAGCTCGGCATCCTGGTGTCCGCGGCGCCCGAGTCGTTCCGCTCGGCGCCGGTGTCGCGCTCCACGTTCGAGGCGCTGCAGGCCGAGCCGCCGGAGTGGCTCGCGGAGCTCCGGCGCGAGGGTCCGCACCCCCGGCCGGTCGTCGCCGCGAAGCTCGGCGTGTCGGTCTCGGGACTCGCGCGCGCCGGTGTCGACGACGCGCTGACGACGGCCGAGATCAAGGCGCTCCTGCAGGAGATGCCCGAGTGGCTCGTCCGCGAGCGTGCGACGCAGGCCGCGGTGCGTGCCGAGAACACCCGCGTCAAGGAGCAGCGAGCCGCACGGGCCGCGACGCGCTGACCCCGCACCCCCGACTGCCGAGCCGCTGAGGCCTCCCGGTGCACGACCCGATCGCGACCGCCATGCTCGTGGTGCCGCAGTTCGCGTCGGTCTGCTGCGTCGTCGGCGACCGGTACCGGCCCCGGCCAGCGGTGGTCGTACCGGCGTTGGTGATGCTCGTGGCCATGCTGCTCCCGGCGTTCGGCGTGGGGACCGGCTGGTCCCTCGTGGCCGGGGCGGCGTTGTTGCTCGTGGCGCCCCTCCCGGTCATCGGGTCGCGCGCTTGGGCGGCCGGCGCACCAGGACGGGCCGAGGACGGCCGGGAGGCCCGGCGCGCGGACCCGATGGACGTGCACCGGGCGCTCTCCGCGGTCGTCATGGCGGGGATGCTGCTGCTCGGTGCGATGAGTGGAGCGATGGGCGGTGCGATGAGCGGTGCCGGATCGAGCGGCGCGAGCGGCGTCACGACGAGCGGGGCCGGGCACGGCTCGACCGCGTCGGCGGTGCTGGGTGCCGCGTCGGCCGATCCGATGGCGCACACGCTCGTCCTCACGGCGGTGCTCGGTGCGGGGGTCGTGGGGTACTGCGCGTTCAGCGGGTGGCTGCTGCGGTACGAGTGGGGCCGGGAGGACCGCCGTGCGGTGCGGAGCGGCGAGGTCTTCGCGATGACGGTCGCGGTCGTCGGCATGACGCTCATGATGTGACGGGTGGTGCCGGCTGCCCCGTCGTGCGACGATCAAGGACACCATCGACGGATGGTTCGACCAGGAGGCCCGCCCGTGCTCGATCGTTCGACTCCGGCCACCCGCGCCGACAGCTGGTCCGTCCGCCTCGACGAGGTCGACGAGCGCATCCTGTGGGTCCTGGCATCCGACGCTCGGATCCCCAACAACCGGTTGGCGGCCGAGGTCGGCGTCGCTCCGTCCACCTGCCTGACCCGGGTCCGGGCCCTGGAGCAGGCGGGCATCATCCGCGGGTACCGCGCCGACGTCGACATCGCACGCCTCGGGTTCGCGATCGAGGCGATGGTCTCCGTGCGGGTCCACGCCGCGGCACGTCGAGAACTCCGGGAGTTCGCCAAACGACTGCTCGCGATCCCGGTCGTGCTCGACGTGTCGTTCCTCGCCGGCGACAAGGACTTCCTCGTGCACATCGCGTGCACCTCGACCGAGCAGCTGCGGGACTTCGTGGCCGACGAGCTGAGCGGCGACCCGTCCGTCGCGACGACGCAGACGAACATCGTGTTCGAGCGGCTCGTCGCCGAGCGACCCCGGCAGGCGCGCTCGTTCGGGGAACTCCGGCGCTGGCAGGCGTAGCGACGCGTCAGCGCGTCAGCGTCATCGGGACGTGCGGGATGCCGTCCTCGATGAACTCGTCACCGGTCTGCACGAAGCCGAACCGGGCGTACCAGTCGCGCAGGTGGGACTGGGCGTCGATGGCGATGCTGCCGCTGCGGCACGAGTCGATCGCGGCGCGGATGAGCTCCGACGCGAGCCCCGTGCCCCGCGCCCCGCGGGCGGTGGCGACCCGGCCGATGCGCTCGGTGCCGTCCGGCTGGTGGAGCACCCGGAGCGTGGCGTCGACGGATCCGTTGCCGCTCCACCACTGCACGGTCCCCGGCTCGAGGTCCCGGCCGTCGATGTCCGGGTAGGCGCACTCCTGCTCGACGACGAACACGTCCTGCCGTAGCCGCAGGATCTCGTGGAGCGTGACGACGTCGAGGTTGCGGGTCGGGGCGCTGAAGATCGAGGCCACGGTGTCCTTCCTGCCGCCCGTCGTGGGGCGATGCGAACCGGCCGCTCCGGGTGGCGGCCGTCGTCCACTCTACGGGCGGGGCCGGTGCGGTAATGTTCCGTCCACGTACAGCGCTCCGGGGTCGGTGCAATTCCGAACCGGTGGTGACAGTCCACGAGCTGCGGGCGGACCGATGTCCGACCGTGGTCGACCCGGTGGAACTCCGGGACCGACGGTGAGAGTCCGGACGGGAGGAAGCGCTGGGCGGTCCACCGTCGTGGGCCGTCCGTGGCGTCCTCCCGTGGAACCCTCCGGAGTCCCGACAGACAGGACACCAGTGTTCACGGGCATCATCGAGGAACTCGGCCACGTCGACCGCGTGGAGGACCGCGGGGACTCCATCGCGCTCACCGTCACCGGGCCCGTCGCGGTCGAGGGCGTCCGGCACGGCGACTCGATCGCGGTGAGCGGCGTCTGCCTGACCGTCGTGGAACACGACGCGTCGTCGTTCACGGCGTTCGTCATGCGGCAGACGCTCGACATGAGCGTGCACGGCGGCCTGCGGGCCGGTGACCGCGTGAACCTGGAGCGGGCGGCGCGCGTCGGCGACCGACTCGGCGGTCACATCGTGCAGGGGCACGTCGACGGGACGGCCACCGTGCTCGCCACCGAGGACGGCGACGGCTGGCGACGGGTCCGCTTCGCCCTGACCCCGGGACTGGCGCCCCTCGTCGTCGACAAGGGGTCCGTCGCCCTCGACGGCGTCAGCCTGACCGTCAGCGCCGTTTCGGACGAGGCCGTCGCCCCGGACGCAGCGTGGTTCGAGGTCTCGCTCATCCCGGAGACCCTCGCCGCCACGACGCTCGGCGCCCTGCGCACCGGCGACCGTGTGAACGTCGAGACGGACGTGCTCGCCCGGCACGTCCGCCGCATGCTCCGCCTGGAGGCACGATGACCGCCACCGGCGCCGACGCACCGCCGGCGGGGCTCGCGTCGGTCGAGGAGGCCCTCCGGTCGCTCATCGCCGGCCGCCCGGTCATCGTGGCGGACGACGAGCAGCGTGAGAACGAGGGCGACGTCGTCCTCGCCGCGGAACTCGCGACACCGGAGTGGATCGCGTGGACGGTGCGGCACTCGTCCGGGTTCATCTGCGCGCCAGTGAGCGCCGCGATCGCCGACGCCCTCGACCTGCCGCCGATGGTCGAGCGGAGCGAGGACGTCCGCGGCACCGCCTACACGGTGACGGTCGACGCCGCCGCGGGGATCACGACCGGCATCTCGGCGTCCGACCGTGCACGGACCCTCCGCGTGCTCGCCGATCCGCGATCGCAGCGCGGGGACCTCCACCGACCGGGTCACGTCGTCCCGCTCCGGGCACGTCCCGGCGGCGTCCGCGAGCGCCCGGGGCACACCGAGGCGGCGATCGACCTCGTGACGGCGGCCGGCCTCCGCGCTGCCGCAGCGATCTGCGAGATCGTCGGCGACGACGGCGCGATGATGCGCCTGCCGGCGCTGCTGGAACTCGGGGCGCGCGAAGGCGTCCCGGTCATCACGATCGCCGAGCTCAGCGCGTGGCTGACGGCGCGGGACGGGGCCGGACGGTCCCGGAGAGGACAGGACGGATGAGCGGAGCAGGAGCGGCCGAGCGTGACGAGGTCGACGGAACGGGTGTCCACGTGGCGATCGTCGCCGGGCGCTGGCACGAGACGATCGCCGGGGGGCTCCTCCAGGGCGCCCTGCGTGAGGCCGAGCGGCTCGGGGCGAGCACCGAGGTGATCCACGTCCCCGGCAGTTTCGAGCTGCCGGTCGTGGCGAAGGCCGCGCTCGTGGCCGGGGCGGACGCGGCGGTCGCCCTCGGCGTCGTGATCCGCGGCGGCACACCGCACTTCGAGTACGTGTCGGACGCCGCGACGAGCGGCCTGGTCCGGGTCGCGCTCGACACGGGCAAGCCCGTCGGCTTCGGGGTGCTCACCCTCGACGACGAGCAGCAGGGGCTGGACCGTGCCGGGCTGCCCGGCTCGAAGGAGGACAAGGGTGCCGAGGCGCTGCACGCGGCGGTCTCGACGGCCGTGGCGCTGCGCGGTCTCCACCGTCGCGCCTGACCGACCCACGACCGGCCGCTGTCGCCGGGACGGCGAACGGCCCTGCACGCGCTCGACACTGCCGCCGGGACGGCGAACGGCCCCGCACGCGCTCGACACTGCCGCCGGGACGGCGAACGGCCCCGCATCCGATGGGATGCGGGGCCGTTCCGTTCCGTCGAGGAACGCTAGCGCTTGGAGAAGGCGTGGATCGGCAGTCCGAACGACAGGCACATCAGGAGGATGCCGCCGAAGAAGATGAAGCCCTGCCCACTGGAGACCTGGAACGCGACACCGAACAGGTAGATCGCGACGACCAACAGTGCGATCGAGAACAGGGCGAGGAAGACGCGGCCCACGAGGTACCTCCGGTGACGAGCGGTTGAACGACGCCCAGTCTAGTCCCCGGTGGCGGCCGCGGTCGTTCAGGCGTCGGGGCGGGTGGCGACGAGTCGGTCGACGACGCCGAGGATGTCCTCCATCACGACGCCCTCGGCACGGGAGCGCCCGCCCGCGACCGCGCCGAGCGCCGCGGCGTGGTACAGGCCGTCGCCCATGAGCTTGATCGCCTGCGCCGTGGGGACGTCGCCGAGGTGGTCGACGAGCGCCGCGAGCCAGGCACCTTCGACCTCGTCGAGGGTGCGACCGGCCTCCTCGTAGCCGGCCTGCTGCAGCCGTGACGCGGCGAGGAGTGCGAGGTCGAGCTCGCTGCCGACGAACTCGCAGTTGCGGACGAAGTACCGCGCCGGGCCGTCCGTCGCCGCCCGCATCCGCTCGACGTCGGCGACCCCGAGGTCCGAGAGCCGCTCGCACAGGCCCGCGACGAGCGCCGCCTTGGACCCGAAGTGGTAGAGCAATCCGCCCTTCGACACCCCAGCGCGGGCCGCGACGGCATCGAGCGTGGCGACGCGCTCGCCGTCGTCGCACACGATGCCGACGAAGCTGTCGAGGATGCGGTCCCGCGCGCTGGTCATCTCCTCAGTCTAGGGAGCGCGGTGCGGGAGCCAGCGTTTGCAGCATGTACCGTCCGGTCGGTACAGTAGATCGGTCAACCTCGCCGCGACGCGTGCCGTCGCCTGCGCAGCACCACCGCCGTCCCGGAAGCACCACCGATGTCCCTGCTCCTCGCCCCCGTCCGCCGTCCGTCCGCGTCGACACGCACCCGACGGTTCGCCGCCCTCGCGGTCCTCATGCTCCCCGTGCTCCTCATCGCGGTCGACAACACCGTGCTGAGCTTCGCGCTCCCGGCGATCTCCGCCGACCTCCACCCCGCCGCCACCACGCTGCTCTGGGTGGTCGACGCGTACCCCCTCGTCCTGGCTGGGCTCCTCGTCGTCATGGGCAGCCTCGGCGATCGGTGGGGGCGCCGCCGCCTGCTCTTCGTCGGCGCGACGGGCTTCGCCGCGTTCTCGGTCGCCGCCGCGTTCGCGACCGATGCCTGGATGCTCGTCGCCGCCCGGGTCGCGATGGGCGTCTTCGGCGCGATGCTCATGCCGTCGACGCTGTCGCTCATCCGCAACGTGTTCGAGGACCGTGCAGAGCGACGCCTCGCGCTGGCGGTGTGGTCCTGCACGTTCTCCGCAGGCGGCGCGCTCGGGCCCCTGGTCGGTGGCGTCCTCCTCGCGCACTTCGCCTGGGGGAGCGTGTTCCTCCTCGCCGTGCCGATCCTCGTCCTGCTGCTCCTCACCGCGCCGTTCCTCGTGCCCGAGTCCCGTGATCCCGCTCCGGGTCCCGTGGACTTCGTGAGCATGGCGTTGTCGCTCGCGGCGCTCGCCCCGACGGCGTGGGCGATCAAGTCGCTGGCCGATCCGGACACCCGGGGTGCCGCGCTCGCCGCACTCGCGGTCGGGGTCGTCTGCGGCGTCGCCTTCGTCCGGCGCCAGCTCACCGCGCGTGTGCCGATGCTCGACGTCCGGCTGTTCCGCAGCGTGCCGTTCACGGGCAGCATCGTCACGAACATGACGGCGATGTTCTCGCTCACGGGGTTCCTGTACTTCATCTCGCAGCACCTGCAGCTCGTCGCCGGGCTCGACCCGTTCACCGCCGGACTCGTCCTGCTGCCGGGCACGGTGTTGTCGGTCGTCGCCGGGCTCGTGGTCGTCCCGGTCGTCGCCCGGATCGCTCCGCGATGGGTGGTCGCGGTGTCGCTGCTGTCCTCGGCCGCCGCGTACGCCCTGGTCGCCGCGCTCGGACACGGTGCGGACATCCGGGCGCTCGCCGTGGCGTACGTGCTCCTGGGCGTCGGGATCGGCGCGTCCGAGACCGTGACCAACGACCTCATCGTGTCGACGGTGCCCGCCGCGAAGTCGGGTGCGGCGTCCGCGCTGTCGGAGACGGCTTACGAGATCGGCGCCGTGCTCGGCACGGCCGTGCTCGGGACCGTGCTCGCCGCCGCGTACCGCGCGCACGTCGTCGTGCCGGCGGGGCTGTCATCGACCGAGCACGTCGCCGCCGGCCAGACGCTCGGCGGGGCGGTCGCCGCCGCGCGGTCCCTCGGCGGCCACGCGGGCGCCGAACTGCTCGCATCGGCGCGCGCCGCGTTCGACTCGGGCGTCACGACGACCGCCGGCGTCGCCGCGGTGCTCATGGTCGCAGCTGCGGTCGGCGCGTGGTTCACGCTCCGGCGCGTCCGCTGACCCTCGCGCCCACCGCGTCGGTCGCGCCCGCCGCGCAGGTGGACGCCTCGGCCGCCCGTGCCACGCCCGACCGCACGCGATTGCTGTGGATCTTGACCTCAACGGCGCTCGAAGTCCTACGTTGGGACGTGGCCCTGACGGGTCGCGCCCGAAGAGGAAGAGAACGAGCCCGACTGATGCCCCAGGTCGACACCCCCCAGTCCGTGCCCGGCACCCCCGGTGACCTGACCGACGCCTACAAGGCGGCGTTCCGCGGACACCCTGCGGGGGTCGCGGTCATCACGGCGGACACACCGGACGGTCCGACCGGGCTCACGGCCTCGTCGGTGGCGTCGGTGGCGGTCGACCCGCCCGTCCTCGTGTTCTCGCTGTCGACGAACTCCGGGTCGGCCGGTGCGGTGCTCGGTGCGCCGCTGTTCGTGGTCCACCTGATGCACGCGGGCGGCGTGGAGCTCGCCCGGCGCTTCGCCTCCACGGGGAGTCCGTCCGTCGACGAGCCGGGCATCTGGGAGCGCCTGCCCTCCGGCGACTGGTACCTGCCCGCGGCGGCATCGGTCCTGCGGTGCCGTCCGCTCTCGACGACGCCGATCGGCAGCTCGACGGTGGTCGTCGCCGAGGTGCTCGACATCGTGCTCGGCCTCGGGCAGGGTGAGCCGCTCGTCTACCACAACCGGGAGTTCCACTCCCTCACCGATCGTTCCCGGCTGGTCCATCCGGCCGCGGGACCCGCACGTCCAACCCAACACGAAAGGACATCCGATGGCTGAGTACACCCTTCCGGAACTGCCGTACGACTACGCCGCGCTCGAGCCGCACATCAGCGGCAAGATCATGCAGCTCCACCACGACAAGCACCACGCGACCTACGTGGCGGGGGCGAACACCGCCCTGCAGCAGCTCGGTGAGGCCCGTGAGTCGGGCAACCTCGCGAACGTCAACAAGCTCGAGAAGGACCTCGCGTTCAACCTCGGTGGCCACGTGAACCACTCGATCTTCTGGACGAACCTCGGCCCGGACACGAAGGTGCCCGAGGGTGAGCTCGCCGCGGCGATCGACGAGTTCTTCGGCTCGTTCGACCAGTTCAAGGCCCAGTTCTCCGCGGTCGCCACGGGCATCCAGGGCTCGGGCTGGTCGGTGCTCGCCTGGGACATCGTGGGGCAGCAGCTCACGACGTTCCAGCTGTTCGACCAGCAGGGCAACATCCCGTTCGGGCTCGTCCCGATCTTCATGCTCGACATGTGGGAGCACGCGTTCTACCTCGACTACCTCAACGTCAAGGCGGACTACGTCAAGGCCGTGTGGAACATCGTCGACTGGGAGAACGTCGCCGCGCGCTTCGCCAACGCCAAGGCGCAGTCGTTCGTCACGCTCTGACCTGACCGTCGCGGTCCGGCACGACGCTGCGATCGCGCGCAGGTTCGACACGGAGGCCGCCCCGTTCGGGGCGGCCTTCGTCGTGCTCGGCGTCCGGCCCCGTGGTGTCGATCGGCCCCACCGCCGCATCGGCACGTCCGGCGGCGAGGGCCAACGTGCGTGCGATCCGGTGCAGCGCCTGGTCCGCCGCCTGCTGGTCGCCGTCGAGCACACCGCCCCACTGCACGCCCCGCGCGTACAGGACGGCCTCGCGCCCCCGTCGCTCGGGATCAGTGACGTCGTGATGCCGGCACCACGCGACGACGGACGCGACCTGGCGGTCGTGCCGCGGGCGGTGCCGACATCCGCCGCGGAGCGGCTCGGTCGCGCCGAGCTCGAACGTCAACCGCGCGGCCAAGTACCGATCGGGATCGCCGAGGTTGCCGAACTGCTCCCGGAACCAGCTGCGGAGGTCCGTCGGCGTCGCGGAGGAATCGAGCTCCACGTGGTCGCACGTCCGCTCGAGGTGCTCCACCACGGCGTCCACCAAGGCGTCCCGGGATCCGAAGTGGTACACGAGCGGGTACGCGCTGGTGCCGAGGGCCCGACCCACGCCGCGCAGCGTGACGGCCTCGATCGGTGTGGCCCGGAGATGCGCGGCGACGCGTTCGACGATCGCGGGCTTGATGCTGGGATCGGGTCTGCGTGGCACGGCGGTCCTGTCCTCCGGTGTCGTCGAGGTCGACTGGCATGTGGAATGCTACCGGAGGTGGTCGTGTGCCCGTGCACGTTCCACAGGCGTCCGCAGCCGGTCAGACCGGAGGTGCGTCCTCCACCCGGACCGTGAGCGTCTGCACGAGTCCGGCCGCGATCGGAGCGAGACGGATCTCGACCCGCAGCAGACCGGTGCTCCCCGGGTGCCACCACACCAGGTGCGTGGGTGACCGCGTCTCCTCGCGCACGGGGCGGGCCGTGAGGTCCGCGCCGGACGCGGACAGGGCCTCCCGGACGGCTGCACGGCGGCGTTCGTAGGGCACGTCCATCGCGACGTTCGGGGTGCACACCGCGTCGGCGAGGTCGTCGGGGAACCCGTCGGCCAGGAGGCGCGTCACGGCGGCCTGCGCGCGCCGCGTCACGTCGAGGACCGGGACCGCAAGGGGTGCGGGTCGTGCGGACAGCAGGAGGTCGTGCGCCTCCGTCGCGGCCACCGGCACCCGAGCCCCGGTCGCGTTCTCGAACGCGACCACGCCGACGCCGTCGGCCGTGCTCCATCGCATGTGTGCGGAGAAGCCCGGGTAGCCGCCCGAGTGCGACACGATCGTCCCGACGACCGGGTCCTGTTCGACGAACAGCCCGAAGCCGTACCCGGCAGGGCGATCCCGCAGACCCGGGAGGCCCGTCCCGCCCGGGATGGTCCGTGACGCCTGCTGCATGGCACGACGGTCGGCTGCCGACAGTGGCGCCGACCCGGACCACGCCGCCGCCGCCCCGGTCGTCCCGACGCCGATGCCGTCGAACGCGGCGGCCAGGAACCGCGCCCACGCCGCGAGGTCCGTGACCGTCGAGAACAGACCGCCGATGCTCGAGAACGCACCCGGGCCGGTGAACGGCAGCCGTTCCCAGCCGTCCGGGCCCGATCGGTACCCGGACGCGAGCGCGGCCCCGTCGGGCGCGGTGAACGCCGTCCGGGTGAGCCCGAGCGGGTCGAGCAGCTCCTCGGTCGCGAAGCGCTGGTACGGCAGACCGCTCACCCGCGCCACGACACGGCCGAGCAGTGCGTAACCGAGGTTCGAGTAGGCGAAGCCCGTTCCCGGCACCCGGTCGAAGAGCAGGCCGCCGCGGAGCACGCCGTCGAACGCGTCGTCGGACAGGGACTCCTGCCGGTCGGCCCAGGGGTCGTCGGTCGGGAACCCGGCGGACATCGTCAGCAGCATCCGCAGCGTCGGGACGGGGGCGTCCGGGCGGGGCAGTGCGACCGACGCGAACGCGGGCACGAACGCGGTCACCGGGTCGTCGAGGTCGAGCAGGCCCCGTTCGGCGAGGAGCAGCAGGGCCGCGGCGGTGACGCTCTTCGTGCACGAGGCGATCCGGTACGCCGTGTCCTGGTCGGGAGCTCGTCCGTCACCGCGGTCCCCGTGCCCGCCACTGGCGACGAGGCCCTGGCGGTCGAACACGCCCCACGCGCTACTCGGAGCGACACCGCGCTCCACACGCTGCCGGAACAGGTCGTCGATGCGGCTCAGGACGTCCGCGGGGATTCGGTCCGCGGGTCGTGGAGCCCTGGCGGAGGCGGCGTTGTCGGGAGCGGCGTCCGACGAGGGTGCGCTGGTCACACGGCCCGCATCTGCTGGTAGGCGTCGAGGGCTCGGGCGCGGCTCGACTTGAGGTCGACCATCGGTTCCGGCCGGACCTCGTCCGCCGGGATCCACTGCCGGATGTAGCTCCGGTGGGGATCGAACTTGTCCGCCTGGAGCTGCGGGTTGAAGACGCGGAAGAAGGGGGCGGCGTCGAACCCGGAACCGGCCACCCACTGCCAGTTGCCGGCGTTGTTCGCGGAGTCGGCGTCGACGAGGGTGTCCCAGAACCACTGCTCGCCGACGCGCCAGTCGACGAGCAGGTTCTTGACGAGGAAACTCCCGACGACCAGGCGGACGCGGTTGTGCATCGCGCCGGTGTGCCAGAGCTCCCGCATGCCGGCGTCCACGAGGTCGATGCCGGTGCGGCCGTACCGCCAGCGGTCGAGCTCGTCCGACGACGCGGAGCGCCACGGGAAGGCGTCGAACTCGGGGCGGACGTTCACGGTCGCCATGTCCGGCTCGTGGTACAGCTCGTGCCAGTTGAACTCGCGCCAGGCCAGCTGTCGGAGGAACGACGGCGCCTGCCGACGCTGCGCGGGCGTGAGCTCGCCGTGCAGACGGTGCCAGAGCTGGTACGGGCTGATCTCGCCCCAGCGGATGTGCGGGCTCAGTCCGCTCGCGGCGTCGGCCGACGGCTGGTCACGCTGGTCGTAGTCCTCGAGACCGTGCTCGAGGAAGTGGCGGAACCGGGCCGCGGCTCCGGCCTCGCCGGGGGTCCAGGTCGCGCGCAGGCCGCCGGCCCAGTCCGGTCGGGTCGGCAGCAGACCCCAGTCGTCGAGGGCTTCGCTCGCCACCGACGGCCCGGCCGGCACCGTCACGGGCCGCGGGAGCGGTTCGCGGGGTGTCGGCATCGCCTGCGCCGCGCGCCAGAACGGCGAGAACACCCGGTAGGGCTGGCCCTGGCCGGTGGCGAGCGTCCACGGCTCCCAGAGCAGCGCCGCCGCCGCGCTGTGCACGACGTGACCGCGGTCGGTGAGCGACTGCTTGATCCCCGTGTCGATCGCGCGTTCCGCGGCGCCGTACCGACGGTTCCAGAGGACCGTGTCCGCCGCGGTGTCGCGCACGAGCTCGTCGATCACGGTGGCCGCGGCACCCCGGCGCAGGACGAGGCGGTTCCCGCGGGCCCGGAGGTCGGCGTCGAGCGCGGCGAGCGACCCGTGCAGCCACCAGCGCGCGGCGCCACCGAACGGACGGAGGCCCTCCGACTGGTCGTCGAGGACGTACGCCACGGTGACCGGGCCGCCGGCCGTGACGGCGGCGTGCAGGGCGGGGTTGTCGTGGAGGCGCAGGTCGTCCCGCAGCCAGACGAGCGCGCCGCTCACACGCTCGGCACGGTGTCGGAGGCCAGATCGGAGGCCGACGAGTCCGGGTTCGCGCGGAGCGCCGGGTGCGCCGTGGTGCCGTCGGTGGCGGCAGCGGCGGCCGTGCGCAGCTTCGTGCACAGGTGTTCGAGCTCGCCCAGCTCGTCGTCGTCGAGTCCGGCGCCGACCTGCTCGGCGATCGTGGCGGCGTGTTGCTTCGCCACGGTGCGGTAGAGGTCGAAGCCGTGTGTCGTCAACGCGACGATCACACCGCGGGCGTCCGTCGGATCGGGGAGTTTCTCGACGACGCCGCGGGCCGCCAGCCGTTCGACGAGGCGGCTGATGCTCGGCTGGGTCAGCAGGAGCTGGCCGGTCAGGTCCCGCATCCGGAGGCGCCGTCCGGGCTGCTTGGACAGGTTGTAGCAGACGTCGTACTCGTTGAACGAGATGTCGGACGACGGGAACGCGGTGTTGAGGTTGCGCATCACGGTGACCTGCGCGCGGAACAGGGCCTCCCACGCGGCGACGGCCTTCGATGTGTCACTCACTGCGGCTCCTTCCGACCTCCGCCAACTGTATCGACGGGGTCGGACGCCCGACCGGCTCGGACACGACGAAGGGCGGCCACCAGAGGCGTGGTGGCCGCCCTCCTCCCTTGCACCCAAGAGTGTCCTGCAATCACATTCCGCAACCGCTGCCACAGCAAACAGCGACTGCTCCGTCAGAATATAACGAGGTGGTAACGAGCGGTAGGTACCGGATCGTTGTTTCACTGCGAGTTCACCCAGAGCGCCCGATGCCGATGCCGGGAGCCCCCGCGGCCGTCAGAAGAGGTCGGGGGACGGCGTGGAGGCGTACCGGACGGCGACGTCCGCGTGCCGGTCGAACCGGTAGCCGACACCCCGGACCGTCCGCACGATCTCCTCGAAGGCACCGAGCTTCGAGCGGAGGCGTCGGACGTGCACGTCGATGGTCCGCTCGTTCGGCGTCTCGTCCTCGCCGTCCGCCCAGAGTCCCTCGATGATCGCCTGGCGGTCGACCGTCCGGCCCTCGCGGAGCACCAGGAACTGGAGGAGCTCGAATTCCTTGTAGGTCAGCGGTGCGGTCTCGCCGTCGAGCACGACCCGCTTGCGCGAGATGTCGATCACGACGCCGGTCTCCTCGGGCTCCGCGGGCGAGGTCTGCTTCCGCGCCGCGACCGCGGATCGGTCCTGCAGCGCGAGGCGCACGACCTCGACGTCGCGGCCCCCGGAGCCCTCGGCCGCCACCGCGACCGCCGCGTAGGTCTCGGCGGCGGGGGCGAGTTGGGCCGTCAGGGCCTTGAGCTGCTCGACGATGGCCGCGAGCGAGGTGCCGGCCGCAGCCGCCTTCGCCTCGTCGATCCCGACGTAGAGGGCGAATCCGCGTGCCTCCGTGCCCTCGGGCAGGGCGCGGCTCCGGGCGGGAGCGACGACGGGACTCGTCGGGACGTCCTCGGCAGCGGGCGCAGGCCGTGCGGCACGGGCGGGCAGGGCGGTGCCGGCAGCGGGGGTACGCACGGGCGCAGCAGTGCGGGGGTGCTGGGCCGCGGGGAGAGCCGGCCCGGCGTGGGTCGGCGAGGCAGCGCCGGCGAGCGCGGTGTCGGCGGTGGTGTGTCGCGGGCGAT
Organism: Curtobacterium sp. MCBD17_003; assembly: GCF_003234885.2. NCBI lineage: Bacteria > Bacillati > Actinomycetota > Actinomycetes > Micrococcales > Microbacteriaceae > Curtobacterium > Curtobacterium sp. MCBD17_003. The sequence goes on along the minus strand of NZ_CP126275.1, from coordinate 2,388,524 downwards.
CGATGGTGAGTGACATGGGAGTCCTCCTGGCTGTGGCGCTCGGAGCGCCGGTGCGTCGAATGCGTCCTCGGTCGCGGCGGCCGCGCTGCCCGGACCCCGGCGAGGGGGTTCGAGGGCGGGACGGACCGAGGGGAGCGGGTGCCTCCGCGTCGACGATCACGATGGTCGTCGGCGCCGGATCCCGGGGACCGCACACAGGACGGGGTCGCCGTCGGGGTGGGTCCGGCTGGAACGGGTGCCGGTCAGGCACACATTCGACAACACATGACCGCCATGCCCGGCATCATCATGCCGGCAGTCCCCTGGACCTCGATGAGGACGCGGGTGGACGAGGAAACAGTCATGGGGCGAGTATCCGCGGTATACCAGGGGGCTGTCAACTGTCCCGGCGGACGTGCGGACGTGCGCCCGCGCGACGCCAGCGCCGACCGAGCCTGCGAGGGCGGTGGAAGGGGCTACTCAGCGAGTCCGCGCGCTGGAGCTGAGGCGGCGCGCCCGCGCCGCGCGACGCCAGCGCCGACCGAGCCTGCGAGGGCGGTGGAAGGGGCTACTCGGCGAGTCCGCGCGCTGGAGCTGAGGCGGCGCGCCAGCGCCGCGCGACGCCAGCGCCGACCGAGCCTGCGAGGGCGGTGGAAGGGGCTACTCAGCGAGTCCGCGCGCTGGAGCTGAGGCGGCGCGCCAGCGCCGCGCGACGCCAGCGCCGACCGAGCCTGCGAGGGCGGTGGAAAGGGCTACTCAGCGAGTCCGTACAACCGGTCGCCCGCGTCGCCGAGTCCGGGCACGATGTACCCGCGGTCGTCGAGTCGCTCGTCGAGGGCACCGAGGACGATCGTGACGTCCTTGCCCGCGGTGGCCTCTTCGACCGCGGCGAGCCCTTCGGGCGCGGCGAGGATGCAGACGGCGGTGACGTCCACGGCGCCCCGGTCGAACAGGAACTCGATCGCGGCCGTCAGGGAGCCACCGGTCGCGAGCATCGGGTCGAGGACGAAGCACTGCCGGTTCGACAGGTCCTCGGGCAAGCGCTCGGCGTACGTCTGGGGCTCGAGGGTCTCCTCGTTGCGCGCCATGCCGAGGAACCCGACCTCGGCCGTCGGCACGAGCTTGACCATGCCCTCGAGCATCCCGAGGCCCGCTCGGAGGATCGGCACGACGAGCGGACGCGGCTTGGCGATGGCGACGCCGACGGTGTTCGCGACGGGGGTCTCGATCGCGGTCGCGGTCACTCGCACGTTGCGCGTCGCCTCGTACGCGAGGAGCGTCACGAGCTCCTCGGTCAGAGCGCGGAACGTCGGTGCGGGCGTCGTGCGGTCGCGGAGCACCGACAACTTGTGCGTGATGAGCGGGTGGTCGGCGACGTGGACTCGCATACGCTCAAGGGTACCGGCCACGGAGGCGCCACCGCGGCGGACGAGGAGGGCGAGTGGAGCACCGGCAGCACGGACCCGGGCCGGTCGGCCCCGGACCCTCGGGCATCGACGGCGGAGCGGACCGAGGCGAGCACCCGGCGGCCCGGCCGTGGGTGGCCGCGATGGAACGGGCGCTCGACGAGGCCCGCGCGTGTCTCGCGACGGGGGACGTCCCGGTCGGCGCGGTCGTGCTCGACGCGACCGGTGCGGTGGTCGCCACGGGGCGCAACGAACGGGAGACCCGACAGGATCCGACCGCGCACGCCGAGGTGCTCGCACTCCGCGCCGCCGCGGCACGCACGGGGGACTGGCACCTCGAGCAGCACACCCTCGTCGTCACGCTCGAGCCGTGCCCGATGTGCGCCGGCGCCGTGCTCGCCGCTCGGGTACCCCGGATCGTGTTCGGCGCGTGGGATCCGAAGGCGGGTGCGTCGGGCAGCGTCTACGACATCGCGCGCGATCGACGACTCCCGCACCGGGCCGAGGTCGTCGGCGGCGTGCTCGAACAGCCCTGTGCCGCGATGCTCGACACGTTCTTCGCCGCGAGACGCTGAGGCCGCTCGGCGACCGGACGCGCCTCAGTGCCAGAACACGGCGATGAGCACGTTGACGATCGCCAGCGCTCCGGTCGTGTGGAAGAACGGCAGCGCCGCCTTCGGTCCGGCCGTCCCCGCGTCGGCCCGGCGCTGCCGCGACCGCGCCACGAACGCCGTCGTGAGGGCGATCAGCGCGATGACGAGCTTGACCCCGAGCTTGACGTGATTCGCCCCGCCGTGGGTGGTCGCGTCGATGATGCCCATGAGTGCCAGACCCGTCACGAGCTGCGTCACGAGGCCGATGACGAGCCACTGGGTCTCGAAGTGCTCCTTGCGCCGGACCTGCGCGAGGAAGGCGCCGATCACGGCGGCGAGACCGATGAAGTGGAGGGCCAGGAACACGTTCTGCAACACGGACATGCTCCGATCGTGGCGGAGGCCCGGCCGGCTCCGCCACGAAGGCGTGCCTTCCCTGTGGACGCTCGCTCGGCCTCCCGACCGGGGGAGGACGCGTCAGTCGGCCGCGCGGATGATGATCGTCTCGGTCGGCGGCCGCGGGGCGTCGTGCCGGACGTCGGGCTCGATGTAGATGACCCGGGCGACGGGCACGACGGACCGGACCCGGGCCTCCAGGGCGTCGATGCCCGCCGCGACGTCCCCCAGGCGACGGTCCCCGTCCACCGCGACCTTCGCCGCCACCATGAGCTCGTCCGGGCCGAGGTACAGGGTCTTCATGTGGATGATCGAGTCGACCTCCGGACCGTCGAGGATCGCCCGCTTGATCGCCTGCAGGTCCGCGGGCGTCGCCCCCTCGCCGAGCAGGAGGCTCTTCGTCTCGACACCGAGCACGACCGCGACGGCGACGAGCAGGAGGGCGATGAGGATCGTGCCGATCGCGTCGAAGACGCCGTTGCCGGTGAGCGCCGTCAGACCGACGCCGAGGAACGCGAACACGAGCCCGGTGAGCGCCGCCGTGTCCTCGAGCATGACGACCGGGAGTTCGGGTGCCTTGGCCCGACGGATGTACTGCACCAGGGACTGGTCCCCGCGGTCGGACCGGGCCTCCCGCAACGCCGTCCGGAGCGAGAAGCCCTCGAGCAGGATGGAGATCGCGAGCACCGCCAGCGGGAGCCACCAGGTCTCCAGGGGGTGCGGGTGCTCGAGCTTCTCGATGCCCTCGTACAGCGAGAACACGCCGCCGATCGAGAACAGGATGATCGACACGACGAAGGCGTACACGTACCGTTCGCGGCCGTAGCCGAACGGGTGTTCCTCGTCCGCCGCCCGCTTCGACCGTCGGCCGCCGATGATGAGCAGGACCTGGTTGACCGAGTCGGCGAGGGAGTGGACGCCCTCGGCGAGCATCGACGCCGATCCGCTGATCGCGGCCGCGATGAACTTGACCACGGCGATGCCGACGTTCGCGCCGAGGGCCGCGACGATCGCCCTGTTGCCTCCGGATGCGCTCATGGTGCCCAGCCCTGCTCTCGTTCCTGTGCGGTCGGTCAGATCCTAGGATGGCCGGATGGTCCTCGATCTGCCACGTACCGCGATGCTCGGCGTCGGATCCATGTCGGGAGCGGTCCTGGACGGCCTGGTCGCCGCAGGCGTCCCCGCGGATCGCTTCGCCGTCACGAACCGGTCGGAGCCGTCCGCCGAGGCGCTCCGCGTCCGGGGCCTCGACGCCGTCGCCGTGGAGACCGACCCGGAGGCGAACCGGCGCGCCGTGCGCGGGGCGGGGCTCGTCGTCGTCGGGGTCAAGCCGTTCCTCGTCGCCGACCTGCTGCGCGAGGTGCGGGCCGACCTCGAGCCGGACGCGGTGGTGGTGAGTGTCGCCGTCGGGGTGACGAGTGTGACGATGGAGTCCCTGGTGCCGGAGGGCGTGCGGGTCGTCCGGGCGCTGCCGAACACCCCCGTGCGCGTCGGCCGCGGTGTCACCGGGGTCAGCGGGGGCAGTCGCGCCGACGCGGCGGCGGTCGCGCTCGCTTCGTCCCTCTTCGCGGTCTCGGGCGATGTGCTCGAGGTCCCCGAGGCCCAGCTCGACGCCCTCAGCGCGGTGTCCGGGTCCGGGCCCGCCTACGTGTTCCTGCTCGTCGAACAGTGGCGGCGTGCGGCCGAGTCGCTCGGGTTCGACCGCGAGCAGGCGCGGGTCATGGTCGAGGGCACGCTCCGCGGCGCGGTCGAGCTCCTCGCCACGTCGGACGACGGCCCCGAGGCCCTCCGGCGCGCGGTGACGAGTCCGAAGGGCACGACCGAGCGGGCGATCGCGGTCCTCGAGGACGCGGACCTCGAGGGGACCCTCCGCCGTGCCGCCGATGCCGCCATCGCCCGAGCCGCGGAGCTCGCCGCGCTCTGACGCACGCGACCTGGGCACCCGAGGGCGTCCGGATGGCCCTCGCCGCGCGCGCCCCGTTACCCTGAGCGCATGCCCGACATCTTCGGCGTGATCGCGGACCCCACGCGGCGCCGACTGCTCGCAACCCTGCTCGAGGAGTACGGCGCGGCCGGGTCCGTCGGCGAACTCAGCGTGGGTGCGCTCGTCACGCGCCTCGGGATCAGCCAACCGACGGTGTCGAAACACCTCCGGGTGCTCCGCGACGCCGGCCTGGTGCGCACGCGCGACGAGGGCCAGCACCGCTACTACCGCCTCGACCCGGAGCCCCTCGTCGGCGTCGAGGAATGGCTCGCACCGTTCACCGGTGTCGTCGCTGCCGAGGAGGTCCCGGCGACCACGGCGTGGACCCCCGACGGTCGCCCCGTGTCGGTGCGCCGCGGCGCCGCGGGACGGTCTCGGGTGGACGTCGGCACCGAACTCGGACGGGTGATGGCCGAGGCGTCCTTCCGCGCCACGACGGCGATCTCGGGGGCGCAGACGGGCTGGGAGCGCGTGGTCGACCCGGTGCGGCGTCGGCTCCAGCGGCGTGCAGGCGAGGACGACGACTGACCCCCGTTCCCGGGGCAGCGGGCGGGCTGGACACCGCGCCACGGCCGCCCCTATGGTTGCCAGAGACCACGCAGGTCACACCATGGTCCGGAGGCGCCGGGCCCCTCCTGAAGGCAGAGCATGGCCGGCAACTTCGACGACGTGCGGTTCCTCACGGTCGCTGAGGTCGCCGAGATGATGCGCGTCTCGAAGATGACGGTCTACCGCATGGTGCACGCGGGGGAGCTCCCCGCCATCCGCTTCGGCCGGTCGTTCCGGGTCCCGGAGTCCGCCGTCGCGGAGATGCTCCGCGGTGGTGTCGCCGACGTCGGTTGAGCGCGCCACGCCCACGCCGTTCGACAACGCCGGTCGGCTCCGGTAATGTCGCACGAGGTATTTTTCCGCGGTCTCCGACCCGGTGTCCACATCAGCCGTAGGAGGGCCGTATGGGTTCTGTCATCAAGAAGCGCCGCAAGCGCATGGCGAAGAAGAAGCACCGCAAGCTGCTGCGCAAGACGCGCCACCAGCGTCGCAACAAGAAGTAGGTCCTACCGGACCTGCTCACCACGAGAGCCCCGACCGATCACCGGCCGGGGCTTCGTCGTCTCCGCACTACGCTGGACGGGTGCCCACCGTGACGCTCCTGACCAAGCCCGGATGCCACCTGTGCGACGACGCCCGTTCGATCGTCCGCTCCGTGCTCGACGCCCACCCCGACGTCGTGTTCGAGGAGCGGGACATCCTCCAGGACGACGCCCTGCGCGAGGAGTACGCGGAGGACATCCCCGTGGTCATCGTCGACGGCCGGGTCCACAGCACCTGGCGCGTCGACGCGGAGCGGTTCGAGCGTGCGCTCGCCGCGGCCGAGGCCCGCGCGTGATCCACCACGTCGTCGCCTGGCGCTTGCGCGACGACGTCGTCCGTCACGAGGCGATCGCCCACATCCGCGCCGTGCTCGAAGCCCTCGACGGCGTCGTGCCGTCGATCCGCTCCATCCGCGTGGTCGACAACGTGGCGTACCCCGGAAGCAACGCGGACGTCGCGGTGGTCGCCACGTTCGACGACCTCGCCGGGCTCGAGGCCTACCAGGTCCACCCCGAGCACCAGGCCGCCGCCGACACCGTCCGCGGAATGGTCACGGGGCGGACCGCCATCGACTGGGAGGCCTGAGCCGCGCCTCCCGGCCGTCGCTGCCGCACACGCGGGAGGCGCTGCCCCGGTGGGGAGCAGCGCCTCCTGTCGTGCGGTCGGGAACCGCTACGGGAGCAGACGGGTGGGACCGCGGAACAGGTACGTGACCTCGCGGATCGACGACTGGCCGAGCATGAGCATGAGCACCCGGGCCAGGCCCATGCCGAAGCCACCGTGCGGGGGGACGCCGTAGCGGAAGAAGTCGAGGTACCACTCGAGCTCGGCGGGGTCCAGGCCCTTCTCGACCGCCTGCTGCGTCAGGACGTCGACGCGGTGCTCGCGCTGGGCGCCCGTGGAGATCTCGGTGCCGTTGTAGATGAGGTCGTAGCTCTTCGTGAGCGTCGGGTCGTCCTCGTGACGCATGTGGTAGTACGGCCGGATCGTGGCGTCGTAGTCGGTGACGAACACGAAGTCCGAGCCGAACTGCTCCTTGGCGTACGCCGAGATCCGGCGCTCGCCCTCGGGGTCGAGGTCGCCGTCGGCGCGGGGGATCTCGTAGCCGCCCTCCGCGACGATCCGGCGGGCCTCGGCGAGCGGGATGCGCGGGAACGGCGCGGTGGGGACCTGGAGCTCGAAGCCGAAGACCTCGCTGATCTCCACGCCGTACTTGGCCTGCACGGCGGTGATGCCGGCGACGAGGAGCTCCTCGTGCATGGCCATGACGTCCTCGTGGGACTCGACCCAACTCATCTCGGCGTCGACGCTGGTGAACTCCGTCGCGTGCCGGGAGGTGAACGACGGGTCGGCCCGGAACGCGTCCGCGATCTCGAACACCGCGCCGAATCCGGCTGGCTGCGCCATCTGCTTGAAGTTCTGCGGGCTCTGCGCCAGGTACGCCGTCGTGTCGAAGTACGGCAGCTCGAACAGCTCGGCGCGGGACTCGGACGCGGACGCCATGAGCTTCGGCGTGTGGATCTCGATGAAGTCGCGCTCGACCCAGTAGGTCCGGAACGCGTGCTCGAGGGTCGTCTGGACCCGGAACACGAGGTTCTGTTTGCGGTTCCGGAGGTCGAGGAACCGCCAGTCGAGGCGCTTGTCGAGCGAGGAGTCATCGGCGATCGGCGTCTCGGGGAGCGCGGCGGTCACGACGTCGAGGCGGTCGATCTTGACCTCGATGCCACCGAGCTTGACGCGCTCGTCGTGCTTGAGCGTGCCCTGGGCCACCAGGAAGGTCCCGTGCGCGAGCCCGGAGATCGTCTCGGTCGTGGTCAGCGCCGCACGTGCGCTGTCGTCGGCGTCGTCGTCGACGGCACGGACGGCGGGGTTGACGAGCTGGACGGCGCCCGTCTCGTCGCGCAGTACGACGAACTGCACCTTCTTCTGGTCACGGACGGTCTCGACCCATCCGCCAACGGTCACGGGACCGTCGGGGAGTGCGGCGAGGTCGGCGATGCGGGTGCGTTCGATCACGGGGGTCGAGTCTAGCGGGCGGCCCCCGTCCCGCGTCGGACGCCGTGGTGAGCGCTCACGCCCGCCCGTAAGGTGGTCGCCGATGACCTCCGCAGCTGTCCAGTCCGGTCCGTCGGCACCCGTCGCCCACTCCGTGCTGCAGGCGCTGCGGTCGCCGCGCTTGCTCACGCGCGAGGTGCTCGCCGGCGTCGTGACGGCGCTCGCCCTGATCCCCGAGGCGATCTCGTTCTCGATCGTCGCCGGGGTCGACCCGGCGGTCGGCCTGTTCTCGTCGTTCGTCATCGCGGTCGTGATCGCGTTCGTCGGCGGTCGTCCTGCCATGGTCTCCGCGGCGGCCGGATCCGTGGCGCTGGTCGTCGCGCCGCTCATCCGGGACCACGGCATCGCGTACCTCGTGCCGACGATCGTCCTCGGCGGTGTGTTCCAGCTCGTGCTCGGCTTCCTCGGCGTCGCTCGTCTCATGCGGTTCATCCCGCGGAGCGTCAACGTCGCGTTCGTCAACGCGCTCGCGATCCTCATCCTCACCGCACAGCTGCCGAACCTGTTCGGTCGTGGCGTGCCGTTCGTCGTCTGGCCGCTCACGGCGCTCGGCATCGCGATCATCATCGCGTTCCCGCTCCTGACGAAGGCGGTGCCCGCCCCGCTCATCGCGGTGATCGTGGTCACCGCGCTCACGTTGCTGTTCCACGTCGACGTCCCGACGGTCGGGGACAAGGGCGCGCTGCCGTCGTCGCTGCCGACCTTCGCCGGGATCCGTGTGCCGCTCGACCTCGAGACGCTGCGGATCATCGCCCCGACGGCCTTCGGCATGGCGGTCGTGGGGCTCATCGAGACCCTGCTCACCGCACAGCTCGTCGACGCGCTCACGGACACCCGGTCGAGCGGGTGGCGCGAGTCGTGGGGGCAGGGCATCGCCAACGTCGTCAGTGCGTTCTTCGGCGGCACGGGCGGCTGCGCGATGATCGGCCAGACGGTCATCAACGTGAAGACGGCCGGGGCCCGGACCCGCGTCTCGACCTTCGTCGCCGGCGTCTCGGTGCTCGTGCTGACGGTGACCCTGCGCGGGGTGGTCGCCGAGATCCCGATGGCGGCGCTCACCGCCGTCATGGTCATGGTGTGCGTCGCGACGTTCGACTGGCACAGCGTCCGTCCGCGGACCCTCCGCCGGATGCCGCTCGGGGAGACGGGCGTCATGGTGATCACGGTCGTGGTCGTCGTGTTCACCGACAACCTCGCCACCGGCGTGCTCATCGGCGTCGTCGTGTCCGCGCTCGTGTTCGCCCGGAGGGTCGCCCACGTCGTGTCCGTCGAGCGGGAGGTCCGTGGCGACCTCGTCCGCTACCGCGTGCACGGCGCGCTCTTCTTCGCCTCGTCGAGCGATCTGCCCACGCGGTTCTCGTACGCCGAGGACCCGGCGCGGGTGGAGATCGACCTCGCCGGCGCCCAGGTGTGGGACGCGTCGACGGTCGCCGCGCTGGACGCCATCGAGCAGCGGTACGCGATGCACGGTGCGACCGTCGAGGTGGTGGGGCTCGACACCCGCTCGCTGCGGATCCACACGCGGTTGTCGGGCCACCTGTCCTGACAGGCCCGCCCGGGCCTCCCGGACGCCGCTGCTGAGCGGTTCCGCATACCCGTGCGGGAACTGGGTGGGAGGTGGACGCGCCGCCCGACCTACACTGGAGGCCATGCCCGCGACCCGCTTGCACCTCGTTCGTCACGGCGAGGTCCACAACCCCGATGGCGTCCTGTACGGACGCCTGCCGGGGTTCCGGCTGAGCGATCTCGGCCGACGCATGGCCGAGGCCGCCGCACGGTCGTTCGTCGACGCCGGTGTGGACGTCCGTGCGGTCGTCGCATCGCCCCTGCAGCGGACGCAGGAGTCAGCCGCGCCGTGGGCGGAGGCGTACGACCTCGACGTCCGGCTCGACGAGCGGCTCATCGAGCCGACGAACCGGTACGAGGGCCAGCCGCCGGGCTTCACACGGCGGTCGGTCGCCCGGCCGACGGAGTGGCCGTGGATCGCGAACCCGTTGCGGCCGAGTTGGGGCGAGGCCTACGCGTCCATCGCGAACCGCATGACGGCCGCGCTCGAGACCGCGTGGGGGAGCATCGACGGGGGTGACGTCGTCCTCGTGAGCCACCAGCTCCCGATCTGGACGGTGCACCGCCGGCTGGCCGGCGAGCACCTCTGGCACGACCCGCGTGCCCGTCGGTGCGCGCTGTCGAGCATCACGAGCGTGGAACGCCGTGGCGGACGCTTCGTCGAGGTCGGCTACGCCGATCCCGCGGGTCCGCTCCGGGCCGGAGCCGTCGACATGGGAGCAGTGTGATCACCACCAGCACGACCGTCCAACCGCGGCGCCGATCGACCCGCGCCCGCCTCGCCGTCGCGATCACCGGTGCCGTCGTCGCGGCCCTCGCGCTCGCCGGCTGCTCGTCGAGCTCGAACGACCAGTTGACGAACCAGTACGGCAAGGGCACCACGCAGAACTACATCTCCGGCGACGGTGCGGTGACCGAGGTCGCCGCCGACAAGCGGAGCGCGCCCGTGACCTTCTCGGCCACCACCGACGACGGCGACCACGTGTCGAGTGCCGCGCTCAAGGGCAAGGTCGTCGTCCTCAACTTCTGGTACGCCGGGTGCCCGCCCTGTCGCGCCGAGGCGAAGTACCTCAACCAGTCGTACGGGACGTTCCAGGGCAAGGACGTCGCGTTCGTCGGGGTCAACGTGCGCGACCGGAAGCCGACCGCCCAGGCGTTCGAGCGCACCTTCCGGACGGCGTACGGCTCGGTCCTCGACGCCGACCACGGCACCATGCAGCTCGCCCTCTCGGGCACGATCGCCCCGAACTCCGTCCCCACCACGATCGTGCTCGACAAGCAGGGACGCGTCGCCGCGCGCGTCCTCGGTGCGGTCGACTCGTCGAGCATCATCGACACCCTCGTGAGCGACGAGCTCAACGGGAACGCCTGACCCGTGACCGGCGGCAACCCCTTCTCCGACGCGATCCTCAGCGGTCAGATGGCCGTCGCACTGCCCGTCGCGGCGCTCGCCGGGTTGGTGTCGTTCCTGTCGCCCTGCGTGCTGCCGCTCGTGCCCGGGTACCTCGGGTACGTCGGCGGCGTCACCGAGGTCGGGCGACGTCGTGGCCGCGTCCTGCTCGGCGTCCTGTTCTTCGTGCTCGGGTTCACGGTCGTCTTCGTCGCGTACACGACCGTGTTCGGCGCGCTCGGCTTCTGGCTCGTGCGCTGGCGCGACCTCATCACCCAGGTGCTCGGGGTCGTCGTCATCGCCATGGGGTTGGTGTTCGTCGGCCGGTTCACGTTCCTGCAGCGCACCGTCAAGCCGTCCTGGTCGCCCGCCACGGGCCTCGTCGGGGCGCCGCTGCTCGGCGTCGTGTTCGGCCTCGGCTGGACCCCGTGCCTCGGCCCGACGCTCGCCGCGATCAACCTGCTCAGCGTGCAGGCCGGCAGCGCGTGGCAGGGCATGTGGCTCGGCGTCGCCTACTGCATCGGACTCGGCATCCCGTTCCTGCTCGTCGCGCTCGGCGCCGGGTGGGCGTCGAGCGCCCTCCGCACGGTCCGGCGCCACATCCGCCTCGTCAACGTCATCGGAGGAGCGATCCTGATCGTCATCGGTCTGCTCATGGTCACCGGACTCTGGTCGGCCATCATGTCGAGCGTCGGGGCGGTGATCCAGAGCTATGTCCCGCTCGTCTGACACCCGGGAGGCCCGGATCGCCGCAGCGGTTCCGGTCACGGACCGCACGTCCACGGCTGCCTCCGCCGGCATGGACGAGGCCGACGGCACGACGATCGTCGGCGATCCGATGCGCCCGTCCGACCACGTCGACGCCGCCCCCACGTCGGGCGGCACCGGTGGTGGCGGTGCCGGCGGCGGTGGCGGTGGGGGCGGCGACGACGGCGGGGTGAACCAGCCCGCGCTGTCGTTCCTCGGCTACGTCCGGTTCTTCTGGCGCCAGCTGACGAGCATGCGCACGGCGCTGTTCCTGCTCATGCTGCTCGCGCTCGCCGCGATCCCCGGGTCGCTCGTGCCGCAGCGCACGGCCGACCCGAACGGCGTGACGCAGTACCAGGTCGACCACCCGACGTTGTACCCGGTCCTCGACAAGCTGCAGGTGTTCGACACCTACACCTCGGTGTGGTTCTCAGCGATCTACCTCCTGCTGTTCGTGTCCCTGATCGGCTGCATCATCCCGCGGACACGCCACCACTGGCAGGCCCTCCGGACCCGCCCGCCCCGCACGCCGGTCCGCCTCGGGCGCCTCGCCGGGTACCAGCGCATCGCGGTCGACCCGACCACGGTCACGGGTGGGGGGTCCGCGACGGGCCCGGCTCCGGCCCTCCCGACCGCCGAGACCGCCGTGACGAGCGCGATGACGCTCCTCAAGCGGTCCGGCTACCGGGTGGAGCGCTTCGGTGACTCGGTGAGCGCCGAGCGCGGCTACCTGCGCGAGACCGGGAACCTCGTGTTCCACACCGCGCTCGTCGGTGTCCTGCTCGCGGTCGGCATCGGTGGTGGGTTCAGCTACACGGGGCAGCGGCTCCTCGTCGAGGGCCAGACGTTCTCGAACGTGCTCGGCTCGTACGACTCGTTCAACCCGGGGCGCTGGTTCAGCCAGTCGCAGCTGCACGGCTACAACCTGACGCTCGACGACTTCACGACGACGTACGAGCAGAAGAACCTCAACGCGCTCGGTCAGGCGACGGACTACAAGGCCGTCGTGACCGCCCGGACCAAGGGCGGTGCGGCGACCAAGCGCACCATCAAGGTGAACGACCCGTTGTCGATCGGCGGGACGAACGTGTACCTGCTCGGCAACGGGTACGCGATGGACGTCACCGTGCGCGACGGCGACGGGCACGTGGCGTTCGAGGACGTGGTCCCGTTCCTGCCGCAGGACACGAACTACACCTCGCTCGGCGTGGTCAAGGTCCCGGACGCGCAGCCGGACCAGCTCGGCATGGTCGGGTTCTTCTACCCCACTGCGGTCAAGCAGGCGACGGGTGCCTACACGTCGAACTACCCGGACACCGAGAACCCGCTGCTGAGCCTGCAGGTCTACACGGGCGACCTCGGCCTCGACGACGGCGTCCCGCGCTCCGTGTACCAGCTCTCGACGAAGGGGCTGCGGCAGATCGCGGGGACGACGGCGGCGCACGGCGCGATCGAGCTCGAGCCGGGCCAGACGAAGCGACTGCCCGACGGCACCGGCTCGATCACCTTCAACGGCGTCAAGCGGTACGTCTCGCTCGACGTCCACCACGACGCCTCGCAGCTGTGGGTCGCCGGGTTCGCGATCCTCGCGGTCGCCGGACTCCTCACCTCGCTGTTCGTGCCGCGTCGGCGGGTGTGGGTCAAGGCCGTCGCCCGCCCCGGCGAGGACGGCTTCGACCTCGAGTACGCCGGTCTGGCGCGCGGCGAGGACCCGAACCTCGAGCGCGCGGTCGACGAGATCGCCGAGCGGCACACGGCCGGGCTCGGGGTGGTGCCGACGGCGGGGGCCTCGCTGACCTGACGCGCGCTGGCGTCCCGATCGGGACGCCGGCGGCGCGGGTCGTGCTCCGCCCGTACCGGCACACGGGCGGGTCCTGGTTGCATCGACCGGGAGGAGGCCCGATGCGTTCGATCGACTACAGCGACGCCCACGTGCTGACGGGGGACGCCATCGCCGATGCCGTCGTGGACTACGCGGCCGAGCTGGCGCACCAGGCCACGGCCGAGCCCGTGCGGATCCCGGCCCGAGCCGCCGACGGGTCGGTGGTGCACGTGTCGCTCCTCGTCGGGCCGGCGAGCGAGATCGTGCTCTCGGACGTCCCGGACGCGGACGGCGAGGAACTCGTCGACGACGAGACGGTGACGGAGATCCGCCGGCGGATCATGCTCCTGCGCGAGCCGCAGCCCATCACGACACGACTCGAGGACATCGTCGCCCCGGGCGACGAGGAGGTCTGAGCGATGGGACATCTGACGTACGGCGCGATGCGCCTCGGGATGGAGATCGAGGACCGCACGCTCGCGCACCTGCAGGTCGTGATCGTGAACCGGCTGCGACGCGGGGACAGCTTCGCGTTCTCGTGGAAGGACGACGTCCGCGTCGGCGACGGCCGCACCACGATCTGGTTGCACCCGTACTGCGAGCTGCACTTCAAGTTCATCGGGGGCCGACCTCCGCGCCTCAACCGGGCGTGGATCGCGGCACTCGACGACGCGGCGGGCAGCGGGACGGGCCTGTACCTGCTCGCGGAACCCCCGGAGGGCGAGGCGCAGACGCGGCGGCCCGAGCTGTCGACCGGAGCGGTGTGAACCGGGGGACGCCCGCGGTGCGGATCCGCTCAGACTGCGGCCGCTCGACCGCCCCGGCCCCGGCAGGGTCAGGGGCGCGCGGTACCATCAGGGCGTGAACGACATGACCTCGGACCTCGCGCAGTACTCGGTCGTCCTCGTGTACTCGGCGATGGCCGTGTACCTCATCGCGTTCATCTCGTTCATCCTCGACGTCGCCAAGCGGTCCGGGGACGTGCAGCTCGAGCGCTCGGCGCGGCAGGAACAGCGGGCCGAGGCGCGGACGGTCGCGACGGTCCAGGGCGGCACGGTCGTGCTCGAGCGGGTCGAGGCGCCGGTCGACCGGCCCCGGTCGGGCAGCCGCTTCGAGCGCGTCGGCATGGCGATGATGGTGCTCGGGCTCGTGATCCACGTCGGGTCGATCGTGCTCCGCGGTGTCGCCGCGCACCGCGTGCCGTGGGCGAACATGTTCGAGTTCTCGCTCACCGGCACCGGGATCATCGTCGCGATCTTCCTCGCCGTGCAGTTCTGGCAGAACCTGAAGTTCCTCGGCGTGTTCGTCAGCGGACTCGTCCTGATCCTGCTCGGCATCGCGACCGTCAACTTCTACGTCGACGTCGTGCCGCTCCCGCCGGCGCTGCAGTCGTACTGGCTCGTCCTCCACGTGTTCGTGGCGATCTGCGGCACCGGCTTCTTCGCCCTCGGCGCCGGGCTCGCGGTGTCGCAGCTCGTGCAGACCTACCGGCAGGGCCGTGGCGGCGACGTCAAGCAGCTCCGCTTCATGGAGACCCTCCCCGACGCCGACCGGCTCGAGGTCATGACCTACCGCGTGCTGCTCGTCGGGTTCGTGCTCTGGACCTTCACCCTCATCGCGGGCGCGATCTGGGCCGAGCGTGCCTGGGGCCGCTACTGGGGGTGGGACACCAAGGAGGTCTGGACCTTCATCATCTGGGTGATCTACGCCGGGTACATCCACGCGCGTGCGACCCGTGGTTGGCGGGGCGCGCGGTCGTCCTGGCTGGCCCTCATCGGCTTCGCGGCCGTGATGTTCAACTTCTCGGTCGTCAACCTGTTCTTCAAGGGGCTGCACAGCTACTCCGGACTGTGAGGCAGCGCGGGACGCCTGCCCGTCCCGTCACGCGGTGAGGACTGCGTGCGTCCGACGCAGCCGCTCGATCCACCAGGAGCGGCGGTCGGGCGCGGCTGCGTGGCGCTCCAGCAGGTCCGGCGCGACGTCGACGCGACGGACCGCGATCCTCCCGTCCTGCGGCAGGATCGGCCGGGCCGTGACGTCGCCCCGGAACATCGCGGCGGTGCCGAGTCCCGAGGCGAACCCGTCAGCCGCCACCGCTGCGGCGAGGTGCGCGCCCATGCTGATCCCGACGGACGTGTCGAGCGCGCTCGAGACGACGCACGGCAGCCCGGCCTCGGCGACGACGCGCCCCGCCGCGGTGATCCCTCCGAGGGGCTGCGCCTTGACGACGAGGACGTCCGCGGCACCCGCGCGCGCGACGGCGAGCGGGTCCTCTGCCTTGCGCACGCTCTCGTCGGCCGCGATCGCGACGCCGAGCCCCTGGAGACGCCGTCGCAGCGCCGCGAGTTCCGGCACGGTCGCGCACGGCTGCTCGGCGTACTGCAGGCCGAACGGCGCGAGGGCCTCGAGCGCCCGCGCGGCGTCGTCGACCGACCACAGTCCGTTCGCGTCGACGCGCACGTCGGCGTCGTCGCCCATCACGGCCCGGACCGCACGGACCCGGGCGACGTCGTCGGCGAGGCCGGTGCCCGGCTCCGCGACCTTGACCTTGGCCGTCCGGCACCCGGGGTAGCGGGCGAGCACGTCGGGGACCGCGTCCGCGGGCACGGCGGGCACGGTCGCGTTGACGGGCACGGTGTCGGCGTCCGCCCGATGCGGTCGCCAGCCGAAGTCGACGGCGGCGCGGAGCCATGCGGCCGCCTCGACGTCGTCGTACTCGACGAACGGCGAGAACTCGGTCCAGCCCTCGGGGCCACGCAGCAGCATGGCCTCGCGCACCGTGATCCCGCGGAACCGGACACGCATGGGCAGCGCCACGACGTGCGCGGCGGCCAGGAGCTCGTCGATCGACGGGATCGGAGCGCTGGGTGGGGGAGTCACGGTCGTCACCGCCCGATCCTCCCAGGCGCGCTCAGGTGCCGCGCCGTGTGCTCGGAGGCGACCGCCAGTTCCGGCCGTTAGCATCCTCAGGTCGAGCGGCCGCCGGGTCGCGCGAACCAGGGACGGGAACGACCGGGAACGGTCGGAGATGACGCGGGGAGAGCCGGTGACGCCGAAGTCGCAGCAGCGCACCGGAGGCCGTCGACCCGCCTCGTCCACGCGTCGTGTCGCTCCCGACGGCGGCCGTGGGGTGCGGGCCGTCGACCGGTCCGACGAGTTCGCGCAGCTGCTGCGGACGAACACGGTCGACGTCGACCGACCGCCCAGTCGTGCCCGCCGGAGCCCGGTCGTCGGCAAGGTCGGGCTGGCCCTGGCCGTGGCGAGTGTGGCGGTGGACGCGAGTGCGTTCGCCGTCTTCATGGGCGGCGAGGTCGACTTCGCGGGCGGGATCTGCTTCGTGGTGGTGTTCCTCACCGTGATCGCCGCGGTGCTCGGGTTCGTCGCCGCGGTGGGCGGTCTCGGCCGCTGGTACGGCGTCGTGGCGGTGTTCATCGCGTTCGCCGCGAACCCCGTCGTCATCGTGGTCGTCCTCGTCGTGGCGGCGCCCGAGGTGCTCACGCAGTTCGGCAGCTGACCGAGGCCGAGGCTGAAGCCGGTCGGGCCGCCGGATAGGCTCGGAGCATGGCTGCACCCGTCTCCGACACCTTCGATCCCGACGTCTGGGACGCGGCGCCGATCGCCGCGTCGTTCACGGACATCACGTACCACAAGCACGTGTCGGGCGGGATCGTCCGCATCGCCTTCGACCGTCCCGAGGTCCGGAACGCGTTCCGACCGCGCACGGTCGACGAGCTGTACCGCGCGCTCGACGACGCCCGGCAGGACCCCCGCGTCGGCTGCGTGCTCCTGACCGGCAACGGACCGAGCCCGAAGGACGGGGGCTGGGCGTTCTGTTCGGGCGGCGATCAGCGCATCCGCGGCCGCAGCGGCTACGAGTACGTCGGCGACGAGGGCGCCCCGCCCGAGGGCGTGGACCCGGCGGCGGCCCAGGCGTCGATGGGCCGCCTGCACATCCTCGAGGTCCAGCGCCTCATCCGGATGATGCCGAAGGTCGTCATCGCGGTCGTGTCCGGTTGGGCGGCCGGCGGCGGGCACTCCCTGCACGCGGTGTGCGACCTGACCATCGCGAGCGCGGAGCACGGCCGGTTCAAGCAGACGGACGCCGACGTCGGCTCGTTCGACGGCGGGTACGGCAGCGCCTACTACGCCCGGCAGATCGGCCAGAAGGCCGCGCGCGAGGTCTTCTTCCTCGCCCGGGAGTACAGCGCCCAGCGTGCCTACGAGATGGGCGCGGTGAACCTCGTGGTCCCGCACGCGGACCTCGAGCGGACCGCGATCGAGTGGGGCGAGACCATCCTCGGCAAGTCACCCACCGCGATCCGGATGCTCAAGTACGCGTTCAACGCGGTCGACGACGGCCTGGTCGGGCAGCAGGTGTTCGCCGGCGAGGCCACGCGGCTCGCGTACGCCTCGGACGAGGCCGTGGAGGGGCGTGACGCGTTCCTCGAGAAGCGCACGCCGGAGTGGACCGCGTACCCGTGGCACTACTGATGCATCGGTGGGGCGTGACGGCGGTGAGCCGACACCGATGACGCGGCCGCTCCTCCCGGTCCCCACCGACGACCCGTTCGACGTGCTGCGGGCGCTCGAGTCCGCGCTGTCGGGCGGGCCGGCGATCCTGCCGCGGACGCCGTCGCCCCGGTCGGTGTCGGTGCCGTCGTCGTCGGACCCGACGTCCTCCACACCGCCCGCCGTCGTGCCGCGTCGGGTCGCCCTCGTGGTCGAGACGAGCGGATCGACCGGCGCCGCGAAGCGGGTCGCGCTGTCGTCCGAGGCGCTGTTGGCCGGCGCCGCGGCGGCGGACGCGGCGCTCGGCGGCCCGGGCGGCTGGGTGCTGGCGCTGCCGACGCACTACATCGCCGGTCTCAACGTCCTCACCCGCTCCGTCGCCGCGGGCACCAGCCCCGTCGTCGTGCCGCCCGGGCATTTCGACCCGACGGCGTTCGCCGACGCGGTCGACCGCCTGCACGCCGACCGCCGGTACACGTCGCTCGTCCCGGCGCAGCTGGCACGCGTGCTCGACGATGCCCGTGCGACCGCCGCGCTGGCCGGGCTCGACGCGGTGCTCGTCGGGGGACAGGCGACCCCGATCGCGCTGCGCGACCGCGCGCGTGCCGCCGGTGCCCGGATCGTCACCACCTACGGCGCGAGCGAGACGAGCGGCGGCTGCGTGTACGACGGTGTCCCGCTCGGCCCGGTCCGCACGCGGCTCGTCGACGGCGGCCTCGAACTGTCCGGTCCGATGCTCGCCGAGGGGTACCTGGACGACCCGGAGCGCACCGCCGCCGCGTTCGTCGAGGGCGACGGGCTCCGCTGGTACCGCACCGCGGACGCCGCCGAGATCGCGGCCGACGGCACGGTGCGTGTGGTCGGCCGCCTCGACGACGTCGTCATCTCCGGCGGCGAGAAGGTCGCGCTCGGCGCGGTCGAACGGGTCGTCCGGGAGGCCCCGGGCCAGTCCGGCGCGGTCGTCACCCGCGGCGCCTCCGACCGCTGGGGCGAGGTGCCCGTCGTCGTGACCGACGTCGCGGTGGAGGTCGCGGTGCTCCGGGAGCGCGTCGGCGCCGTGCTCGGTCGTGCCGCCCGGCCGGCCGCCGTCGTGGTGGTCGACGCCGTGCCCATGCTCCCGACGGGCAAGCCGGACCGACGCGCGGTGCAGCGGCTCGCCGCCGACGCCGCTCCCAGCGGCTCGATGGACACCTGACGATACGATCGGTGGCCGTGGCACAACGAGGCAAGGGACCCCGACCGACGTCGAAGCGCCGATCCGGACGGCCCGGTGGCCGACCGGTCGGGCGCCCCCAGAAGGCGACCGCACGCGACTGGATCGGCGGCGCCCGGCTCCGCACCCTCACGCTCGGCGTCGTCCCGGTCGTGCTCGGGACCGCCGTCGCGTACGTCGACGGTGGGTACGACCTCGGCATCGCGCTGCTGTGCCTCGCGGTCGCCCTGTTCCTGCAGATCGGGGTGAACTACAGCAACGACTACTCCGACGGCGTCCGCGGCACCGACCGCTACCGCGTCGGCCCGGCGCGGCTCACGGGCTCCGGCAGAGCGCGTCCGCGGACGGTGCTCACCGTCGCGCTGACGTTCTTCGGGCTCGCGGCGGTCGCGGGTGTCGTGATCGTCGTGCTCACCGGGCTCTGGTGGCTCCTGGCGGTCGGCGCCGCGGCGATCCTGGCCGCGTGGTTCTACACGGGCGGCAAGCGGCCGTACGGGTACAACGCGCTCGGCGAGGTCTTCGTGTTCGTGTTCTTCGGCCTCGTCGCGGTGCTCGGGACCGAGTTCGTCCAGATCCACCACCTGACCCTGAACGCCTGGGCCGCGGCGGTCGCCGCCGGGCTGTTCGCATGCGCCGTGCTCATGGTCAACAACATCCGGGACATCGACGAGGACCGTCTGGCGGGCAAGCGCACCCTGGCGGTCGTGCTCGGCAGCCGCGCTGCGCGGACCCTGTACGTCCTGTTCCTCGTCCTGCCGTACGTCGTGCTCGTGTGGTTCGTCGTGCTGTACTTCCGCACGGGCTACACGTACTTCACGCTGCTCCTGGCGCTGCCGGCCGCGATCATCGGCGCGACGTCGAGCCGCCCGCGAGAGCTCATCACGGCGCTGCAGCTGTCGTCGTTCTCGGCGCTCGCGTACGGCATCGTGCTCGGCATCACGCTCGCGCTGCAGCCCTAGGGCGGACAGCGATCGCGACGTCGCTGCCAGGGCGGCGGCCTCCGCCAGGAGGTCTGCGGCAGCGGGGGCCGGGCTCCAGCGGGATCAGGCCCCGGCGGGATCAGGGGTCAGCGGGATCAGGCGTCAGCGGGATCAGGCGCCAGCGGATCAAGCGTCGGCGCGGGGCGACGCGGGACGCTCGACGACGCCCGGCTCAGCGCTCCGGGCCGGGTCGACCGACGGAGCAGCGGAGTCCTCGGCGTCGACGAAGTCGTCCTCGAAGTCGGTGTCCTCGTCGTGGTCGGGCCCGCGTCGCCGCTCGGCGAAGCTGGTCGCCACCTGCCACCGCAGCTTCGGCAGCGCGATGTACGAGATGAGCAGCCCGACGAGCGCGGCGCCGATCGTCGCCACGGGCCACGGCAGCCGGATGACGAGGAAGACCGCGAGCAGGACCGCGAAGATCCCGATCCTCGCCAGGGAGTACACCAGCCACGACTTCACCCGATGATTCTACGGTCGGGCGACGACGCGGGAGCTGAGCGTCCGGCGACCGGTGTGCACGTCCCGGCGCGTCCCAGCCGGAGCGACCTACACTCCGTCCATGGTGAAGTTCCTCATCGGCGCCGTCGTCGCCGCCGTTGCGTTCACCGTGTACGCCGTCATCGACTGTGCATGGGTGCCGCGCGATCGGGTCCGTGCCCTCAACAAGCCCCTGTGGATCGTCCTCGTCGTCGTCCTGCCGATCATCGGCGCCGTGCTCTGGTACCTGCTCGGGCGGGCCCCGGCACGGGCGGTGCCCCGGCAGCGGTACCGTGGGCCGGACGACGACCCGGACTTCCTCGGCGCCACCGCGCGCGCCGGGATGACCCGCAGCGAGAAAGAGCAGAGCGACGCAACCCTCCGGCACCTCGAACAACAGCTCGCCGACCTCGACGACGACCCCGGCGCCAGCGGCGGCCCCGGCGGCGACCGCCCTGACCGGTAGTCCCGGCAGCGATTCCCCGATCCGGCCCGCAGGGTCCGGGAGCCCGGCGACCGACTTCGCGGTGGCGTTCCTGCTCGAGCTGGCCCGCGCCGGCGTCACGGACGTCGTCGTGAGCCCGGGGTCGCGGTCGCAGGCCCTCGCCCTGGCCGCGGCCGCCGTCGAGCGCGCCGGTGCCCTCCGGGTCCACGTCCGGCTCGACGAGCGGACCGCCGCGTTCTTCGCGCTCGGACTCGCGGTCGAGACGCAACGGCCGGCCGCGGTCGTCACGACGTCCGGGACGGCCGTGGCGAACCTCCACCCGGCCGTGCTCGAGGCCCACCACTCGGGCGTCCCGATGATCGTGGTGAGCGCCGACCGACCCGACGAGCTCCGTGGCATCGGCAGCAACCAGACCACGCACCAGCCGGGGGTCTTCGGCGCCGCCACGCGGTTCGTCCGGGACGTCGAGGCGCCGACCACCCACGGAGTGGACGACTCCACCCGGGCCACGCTCCGGGCACTCGCCCGCCAGGCCGTCGCGGCGGCGGCCGGCCACGACGGGCCTCCCGGGCCGGTGCAGGTGAACCTCGCCTTCCGCGAGCCGCTCTCGGCCGCGGTCGGGGCCGTGACGGCCCCCGAGCCGCACGAGGTCGACGCCGACTTCGCCACCCGTCGCACCGGACCCGCACCCGAGCGCGACCACGACCTGGTCGTCGACGCCGACCCCGCCACGGTGGTGGTCGCGGGCCACGACGCCGGCGCGGACGCCGAGCGCATCGCGTGGGAGCTCGGCGCGCCCCTCCTGGCCGAGGTCTCGAGCGGCGCCCACTTCGGTCGCAACCTCGTCGTGGCCCACCGTCAGCTGCTCCGGGACCCCGCCTTCGGCGGTCGCGTCCGCCGCGTGGTGGTCCTCGGGCACCCGACGCTCAGTCGTGAGGTCCCGGCGCTCCTCCAGCGCGCGGACGTCGAGGTCGTCGTGGTGCGGGGCGCAGCGGCCGAGGCGTACGACCCCGGCAGCGCCGCCCGTCCTCCGCACCCGGCCGTCGTCGTCCCGGGCATCCGCGTCGACGGGCGCCCGGGGCCGGAGCACCGCGCATGGGTGGGCACCTGGGTGGGTGCGAGCCGTGCCCTCCTCGGCGACGGGGACACCGCCCCCGATCTCGACGCCAAGCGGTCCGCCGACCGTGCGGAACGGGCGCAGTTCTTCCGCGACGAGCTCGCGGTGCGGCGGCGTCCCGTGGACCGGGCGATGCTCGTCGACGCGGTCTGGGGTGCCACCTGGCCGCACGACCGTCTCGTGTTCGGTGCGTCGCTGCTCATCCGGGTGGCGGACGGCCGCGTCCCGGGCAAGAAGGTGCGGGTGCACGCGAACCGCGGGCTGGCGGGCATCGACGGCACGATCTCGACCGCGCTCGGCATCGCCGCCGGAGTCGAGGCCTCGGGCGCGACGGGGGGCACGACCCGCGTCCTCGTCGGCGACCTGACGTTCCTGCACGACCTCGGCGGGCTGGTGACGGGCGTCGAGGAGCGGCGCCAGCGCCTCCAGATCGTGGTCGGCAACGACGGCGGGGGTGCGATCTTCGGCGGGCTCGAGGTCGCCGCGACGACCGACCCGGCGGACATGCGCCGGATGATGGCGACACCGCAGGTGGTCGAGATCGAGCCCGTCGTCCGTGGCCTCGGGTGGGAGTACCGTCGCGCCGCCACCTGGGCCGAGCTCGAGCAGGTCCTCACGGATCCGGCCGACCGACTCGTCATCGAGGTGCCGCTCCAGGTCTGACCGCCTCCTGGGGCGGCCGGGAGGTCCGGCTCAGGCGAGCGCGTCGGTGACGGGCCGGAGCTTCAACGCCGTCTCCGCGACCTCGCGGTCCGGTACGGACCCGGCGACGATCCCGGCACCGGCCCACGCGGTCACGGTGCCGTCGTCGTCGATCTGCGCGCTCCGCAGCGCGAGCATCCACTCGCCGTCGCCGGAGGCACCCATCCATCCCACGGGCCCGGCGTACCGGCCGCGGTCGGTGCCCTCCAGTCGGGCGATGAGGTCGAGCGCAGCTGCTCGCGGCGTCCCGGCCACCGCCGCGGTGGGGTGGAGGACGTCGGCGACGTCGAGGGCGGTCGTGCCCTCGGGCAGCGTGGCCGACACGTCGCTGGCGAGGTGCCAGAGGTTCGGGAGCTGCAGGCGGAACGGTGCGGGATCGGCCCGCACGTCCGTGGCGACCGTGCCGAGCGCCTCGACGAGGCTCGCCCGCGCGAAGGCGTGTTCCTCGAGGTCCTTCGGGTCGGCGGCCAGGGACTCCGCGGCGAGGCGGTCCGATTCGGCGTCCGCACCGCGCGCGGCACTGCCCGCGAGCACCCGCGCGGTGAGCGTCCGCCCGTCGGTACGGGCGAGTGTCTCCGGCGTCGCGCCGACGAGGCCGTCGACCGCGAACGTCACGCAGTCCGGGTACGCCGCGGCGAGGTCGACGAGGACCCCCCGGCGGTCGGCGTCGGCCGGGAGGCGCGCCACGCGGTCACGGGCGAGCACCACCTTCTCGACCCCGCCGGCGCGGATCACGCGGACGGCCTCGGCGACCGCGGCCGCGTAGGCGTCCTCGTCGATGCGACCGGGACCGAACGCGGCCGAGAGGTGGGCGGGCGCCGGGGTGGGCAGGGTGATCGACGCGGTCGCGGTGGTCGGGACGACGTCCGCCACGACCGCGGGGAACGCGTCGCCGTCGAGAGGCTCGGGGTCGATCGTCGTCATCCACGCCCGCCCGTGACGGCGACCGATGACGATCCGCGGCACGACGAGCACGCTCGGGGCGGCGGACTCGTCGGCGAAGGCGAAGGCCCCGAACGCGACGAGTCCGGTCCCGCGGACCCGGAGGCCGTCCTCGACGGTGGCGCGCTCCACGAGGCGGCGCCAGGTGGCGGAGGCGTCGCGCATCCGGGCCGGGCCGGTGAACACGAACCGCACGGCCTCGCCGATGCCGACGATGCCGTCACCGCGCCGGACGAAGGCGAGGGGACGGTCGGGGAGCGTCGCGGCCAGCACGTCCCCCGGGTCGTCCAGCATGCGGGTCGCGACGGTCAGACGGGGGGTCTCGACGGCGGTCAGGGGCACCCCACGATGGTACGCGTCCGGCCTCCGCGGGCCCGCCGTCGTACGGCTGCCGTCCGGCGTCGACCAACTAGGATGGCTCCTCGTGAGCAGGGCGGACATGGAGAAGCGGCCGGACGAGGTGGCGGCGATGTTCGACGACGTCGCGGCACGGTACGACCTGACGAACGACATCCTCTCGGCGGGCAACGCGGCGCTCTGGCGCGTGGCGACGACCCGCGCGGTGGACCCCCGGCCCGGCGAACGTGTGCTCGACCTCGCCGCCGGCACCGGGACGAGCTCGGTCGCGTTCGCCAAGCGCGGCGCCGAGGTCACGGCGCTCGACCTGTCCGCGGGCATGATCGAGGTCGGCCGACAGCGTCACCCCGAGATCACCTTCGTCCACGGTGACGCCGAGCAGCTCCCCTTCGAGGACGATTCGTTCGACGCCGTCAGCATCTCCTTCGGGCTCCGCAACGTCAACGAGCCGTCCGTGGCGCTCGCCGAGATGTACCGGGTGCTCAAGCCCGGGGGCCGCGTCGTCATCTGCGAGTTCTCGACCCCGCCGCTCGCCGTCCTGCGCCTGTCGTACACGGCCTACCTCAAGCGGGTCCTGCCGGGCATCGCGCGGCTGTCGAGCAGCAACCCGGCGGCGTACCGGTACCTCGCCGAGTCGATCTCCGCGTGGCCCGACCAGCAGGTGCTGAGCCAGTGGCTGCGCGGTGTGGGGTTCACGATGGTGGCGTACCGGAACCTCACCGCCGGTATCGTGGCACTCCACCGCGGTCGCAAGCCGGTCGCGGGTGCCGTGCGCGAGTCCGCCGCACGCCGGGCGAAGGCACGGCGTGCCCACCAGCCGACGGGGGAGCAGCCCCGCGTCGGGACGGAGCCGGACGCGCCCGCAACGGAACGACCGGGAGCGTGACCGCCGGGGCCAGCCCCGCGGCCGAGCCCACCGATCCGGTCCACGACGAACGGTCGGCGTCGGACCCAGTCCCCAGTACGGAGCAGCAGTGAACCCGAGTGTCCCCGTCGCCCGACGCGCGCCCAGCCTGCGTGCGTCGCTCGGCGTCGGTGAGCGGATGTTCGCGACCCCCGCGGAGCGCCGGTTCGTCGGCCGGATCGACGACGGGCTCGAACTCGTCGAACAGCAGCTCGACGAGGCCATGCGGTCGGCCGACACCCTCGCCGACACGACGAGCCGCTACCTGCTGTCGGCTGGTGGCAAGCGCATCCGCCCCACCCTGACCCTGCTCATCGCGCAGCTCGGCGAGGGCGTGACCGACGCCGTGGTCCGTGCCGCCGTGAGCGTCGAGATGACCCACCTCGCCTCGCTGTACCACGACGATGTCATGGACGAGGCGCCGGTCCGACGGGGTGTGCCGAGCGCCCACGTGACCTACGGCAACAACGTCGCGATCCTGACGGGTGACCTGCTCTTCGCCCGCGCGAGCCTCATCACGGCCGAGCTCGGCGTCGAGGGCATCCGCATGCAGGCCGAGACCTTCGCCCGCCTGTGCCTCGGGCAGCTCCACGAGACGACCGGCCCCGGCCCGGACGACGACCCGGTCGCGCACTACATCCAGGTGCTGAGCGACAAGACGGGGTCCCTCATCGCCACCGCTGCCCGCGCCGGGATCATGTTCTCCGGAGCCGACCGGACGTACCTGCCGGCCGTCGCGGAGTTCGGCGAGAAGGTCGGGGTCGCCTTCCAGCTCGTCGACGACGTCATCGACCTCGCCCCCGCCGGTGACCGCACGGGCAAGATCACGGGCAACGACCTCCGCGCCGGTGTCGTCACGCTGCCGCTCCTGCACCTGCGGCGCGCCGCGGCGACGGACGCCGCGGCGGCGGACCTCGTCCGGCGCATCGAACGCGACGTCACCGGTGCCGCGGACGACGCGGTGACGAGCGCGCCGTACCTGTCGGCGGTCACGGACCTCCGCGAGCACGAGGCCACCGCGGCCACCCGCGCCGTCGCGCACCGCTGGGCGGACGAGGCCGTCGCGGCCATCGCACCGCTGCCGTCCGGGCCGGTCAAGCGCGCCCTCACCCGCTTCGCGGAGTCGGTCGTCGACCGCACCCGCTGACCCGCGACGCTCGTCGCACGCCGAACAAGAACTGGAGCACACGGTGACCACTCTCCGACTCGCGATCGTCGGTGCAGGCCCCGCCGGCATCTACGCCGCCGACATCCTCAAGCGCGAGGCACGCGGGTTCGACGTCTCGATCGACCTGTTCGAGCAGCTCCCCGCGCCGTACGGCCTCGTCCGGTACGGCGTCGCACCGGACCATCCCCGGATCAAGGGCATCATCAACGCACTCCGCGACGTCCTCGACGGCGGTGCCGTCCGCGTGTTCGGCAACGTCCGGTTCGGCCAGGACATCACCCTCGACGACCTCAAGCGGCACTACAACGCGGTCGTGTTCTCCACCGGGGCGATCAAGGACGCCGAGCTCGACGTGCCGGGCGTCGACCTCGAGGGCTCGTTCGGCGCCGCGGACTTCGTGAGCTGGTTCGACGGCCACCCCGACGTCCCGCGCACCTGGCCGCTGGAGGCCGAGAGCGTCGCGGTCATCGGCAACGGCAACGTGGCGCTCGACGTCGCGCGGATCCTCGCCAAGCACGCGGACGACCTGCTCCCGACGGAGATTCCGGACAACGTGTACGAGGGCCTCAAGGCGTCGCCCGTCACCGACGTGCACGTCTTCGGGCGCCGCGGCCCCGCGCAGGTCAAGTTCACGCCGCTCGAGCTCCGCGAGCTCGGCGAGGTGCCGGACGTCGACATGGTCGTGTACGACGAGGACTTCGACTACGACGAGGCGTCCAAGGCCGCCGTGGCGACGAACAAGCAGGTCATGGTGATCGACCGCGTCCTGCAGCAGTGGCGCAAGCGCGAGCCCGGCACGGCGTCACGCCGGCTGCACCTGCACTTCCACGCGCGGCCGGTCGAGATCGTCGGTGCCGACGGCAAGGTGACCGCCTTGCGGTACGAGCGCACCCGGCCCGACGGTCAGGGCGGCGTCGAGGGCACCGGCGAGTTCCGCGAGGTCCCGGTGCAGGCCGTGTACCGCGCGGTGGGCTACTTCGGGTCGCCGGTGCCCGGTGTCCCGTTCGACGAGCGCCACGGCGTCATCCCGAACCACGAGGGTCAGGTGCTCGACGACGACAACCAGCAGATGCCGGGTGTCTACGCGACGGGGTGGATCAAGCGCGGACCGGTCGGACTGATCGGGCACACGAAGTCCGACGCGATGGAGACCGTCCAGCACCTCGTCACCGACCAGGCGAGCTGGTGGAGTCCGGAGGACCCGTCGGAGGAGGCCGTCCCGGCCCTGCTCCGCGAGCGCGGCGTCGAGTACACGGACCTCGACGGCTGGCACGCCCTCGACGCGCACGAGATCGCGCTCGGCGAGCTGGCGGGGCGTGCGCGCGTCAAGGTGGTCCCGCGCGAGGACATGGTGGACGTCTCGCTCCGCCGGGGCGCCACACAGCGGGTCTGACCGACCGGTGGCGCCGTCCGGCGGCCGCCTCGTGGGGGTCGACCTCGCGCGGGCACTCGCGCTCGCCGGCATGGTCGTGGCGCACGTCGGGGCCGTGCCCCAGACCGTGGCGTGGTCGGACCCGTCCACCTGGTCCGCCGTCGTGAACGGGCGCTCCTCCGCACTCTTCGCGCTGCTCGCGGGAGTGTCGGTCGCGCTCGTCACGGGTCGGACTCGCCCGTTCGCTCCGCCCGCGATGGCCGCCGCCCGGATCCGGCTGGTGGTCCGGGCGGTCCTCCTGGTCGCGCTCGGGGTGCTGCTCGTGGCACTCGGCACGTCCGTGGCCGTGATCCTGCCGACGTACGGGGCGCTGTTCCTGCTGGTCGTCCCGGTACTGCGGTGTCCCCGGTCGGTCCTGCTGTCGTTCGCCGCGGGGGCGGTCGCGCTGTCGGTCCCGGTCGCGCTCGCGACCGCCGCGCTGTTCGCCCACGCGGACGCCGCGACGGCGCAGTTCGGCCGGACGTACCCAGTCCTCACGTTCCTCGGGTTCCTGTTCGTCGGACTCGCGGTGGGGCGGAGCGACCTCCCCGCTCGCCGGACGCAGATGCTGCTCGTCGTCACGGGGACGGCGCTCGCCGTCGCCGCGTACACGGTCGGTGCGGTCGTCGCGCCGGTCGACCCCGCGGTGGCCGTCGTCACCGGGGTGCCCTCGGCCGGCGGCGCGACGGGACCGTCAGCGGTCGTGCAGGAGTGGCTGTCGCCGCGGGCCCACTCGTCGTCGGTCGTCGACGTCCTCGGCTCGACCGGGGTGGCCGTCGCGGTCCTCGGCGCCTGTCTGCTCCTGACCGAACGCCGAGCCCGGCTGGCGCGGATCGTGTGGCCCGCGGTGGCGGTCGGCAGCATGCCGTTGTCCGTCTACGCGCTGCACATCGTCGCGATCGCCGTGCTCGCGCACACCCTCGGGCCGACCGAGGGGCCCGCCGTGGCGGCCTCGTTCCTGCTCGGCGCCGTGCTCGTCGCCGTGCTCTGGCGGCACCGGTTCCGGCGCGGTCCGCTCGAGATGCTCCTCGCCGCGGCTACTGCAGGGCCGCGGTGAGCCGCGCGACGTTGTCGAGCACCTGCGAACGGGTGGGCCGCTCGAGCCACTCGTCGAGCGTGATCTCGAACGCGTCACGGCGGTAGGCGTCCTGGACCTCGCGGAGCGCGTCGACGAAGCGGTGTCCTCGGACCATGACCGATATCTCGAGGTTGAGGCTGAACGACCGCATGTCCATGTTGCTCGATCCGATGACCGAGACGGCGTCGTCGATCGTGAAGTGCTTGGCGTGCAGGATCGTCGGCTTGTTGTACAGGTAGATCCGGACGCCCGCGCGCAGCAGCCCCTCGTAGTAGGAGCGCTGGGCGTGCCAGGTCAGGGCGTGGTCACCGATCTCGCCGACGAAGAGCTCGACCGCAACGCCGCGTTGCGCCGTCGTCGTGATCGCGTAGAGCATCGACTCGTCCGGCACGAAGTACGGGCTCGTGATCACGACGCGCTCCTGCGCCGCGTAGAGCAGCGCGTTGAAGAGGCGGAGGTTGTTCTCGCCGTCGTACCCGGGGCCCGAGGGGACCACCTGGCAGTCGAGGGCGTCCTGCCGGTCGGCGCGGTGGACCGGGTCGCTCTCGCGCACGAGGAGCTCGTCCGTCTCCGAGTACCAGTCGGTCACGAACAGCGCGTTGATCCCCGCGACCACCGGACCCTCGAACCGGACCATGAGGTCCTTCCAATGCAGACCCCGTCGGCGGTTGATTCCCGTGTCGTAGCTCGAGTCGATGAGGTTCTGCGAGCCCGTGAACCCGAGCCCGCCGTCGACGACGAGGAGCTTGCGGTGGTTCCGGAGGTCCGGACGCTGGTACTTCCCGCGCAGGGGCTGCACGGGGAGCATGAGATGCCATTGCGCCCCGATCTCGTCGAGGCGCGCGAGCGTCGCCCGGTACCCCGGGTAGCCGCGGCTCGCGATGTGGTCGAGCAGGAACCGGACCGTCACACCGCGCTGCACCGCTCGCCCGAGGGCGTCGAAGAACGGGGAGGTCGTCTCGTCGAGCGTCGCGATGTAGAACTCGACGTGCACGAAGCGCCGCGCGGTGTCGACCGCACGGGTCATCTCGGCGATCGACTCCTCGTAGTCCGGGTAGAGCTCCGCGGAGTTGCCGCCGACGAGCGGCATCGACCCGAGGTTGCGGTTCAGCTCACTGACGCCGTGCAGCCAGGACGGCCAGCTCGGTTCCCGCCGCACCCGGTCCATGCCCTCGGTCTGGTCGAGGATGTACTGGTTGATCTCGGCCTGCTTCTCGCGGCGTGCCTTCGGCAGCTTCGTCGAGCCGATGAGCAGGAAGACGATGAACCCGAGGTACGGGATCAGGAAGATCGCGAGCAGCCACCCCGTCGCCGTCTGTGGCTTGCGGTTGATCGGCACGTAGATGATCGAGAACGCGCGGATCGCGAGGTCGAGCAGGACGAGCAGGACGATGACGGCGACGTCGAGCCAGTGCTCCACAGCGGGCCTCCGGTCTCGGCGGTCGGGGGATGCCGGCTAGCGGAAGTTGACGAACTGGAGCGGCACGTCGAAGTCGGCCCCCCGCAGCAGGGCCATCGTGGCCTGGAGGTCGTCCCGGCTCTTCGACGAGACCCGGATCTCGTCGCCCTGGATCTGGCTCTTGACGCTCTTCGGGGCCTCACCGCGGATGAGCGCGCCGACCTTCTTGGCGACGTCCTGCTCGATGCCGTTCTTGAGCGCGGCCTCGATGCGGAACTCCTTGCCCGACGCGTACGGCTCGCCGGCGTCGAGGCTCTTCAGGCTGATGCCGCGCTTGATGAGCTTCGACTCGAAGACGTCGAGCACGGCCTTGGCGCGCTCCTCGGAGTTGGCCTTGATGAGGACGTCCTCGCCGCTCCACGCGATCGACGCGCCCACGCCCTTGAAGTCGTAGCGCTGCTCGATCTCCTTGGCGGCCTGGTTGAGGGCGTTCTCCGCCTCCATCTTGTCGACCTTGCTGACCACGTCGAAGGAGCTGTCTGCCATGCCCGACAGCCTAACGAATGCGGCACCACGCGGCGGGGCCCCGGATGGTCCCGAGCGGCACCGCCGACACGGTATGCTCGTACGGCGCCTCCGGTCGGTGATCACACGGGTCGGGTGCGCACATGGCGAGTTACCCAAGCGGCCAAAGGGATCTGACTGTAAATCAGCCGGCGTAGCCTTCGGGGGTTCGAATCCCTCACTCGCCACCCACGCGACGAGGGTCCGTCCGCATCGGACGGACCCTTCGTCGTCCCGACGGGTCCGTCCGTCCCGGGCCCCGTCCGTCCCGAGGAGGCCCCCGTGCCCGGAGCCAGCGCCACCGTCAGCGTCCCGGAACTCGCCGACATCGCCGAGTCGATCGGGCGCGACGCCGCAGCCCTCGCGCATCGACGGCGGACCGAGGGGGTCGAGGTCACCGACCGCAAGTCGAGCCTCGTCGACGTCGTGACCGCGGCCGACCGTGAGGTCGAGGCGATGATCCGACGGCGGATCGCCGAGGTGCGACCGGACGACGGGTTCCTCGGCGAGGAGACCGGCACGAGCGTGGGGTCGAGTGGGCTGACCTGGGTGGTCGATCCGATCGACGGAACCGTCAACTACCTGTACGGCAGCCCGTCGTACGGCGTCAGCATCGCGGTGGTCGAGGGCGAGCCGCACCCCGCGCGGTGGTCGGCGCTCGCCGGGGTCGTCGTGGCGCCGGCCACGGGCGACGTCCACCGGGCCGAACGCGGTCGCGGAGCGTGGCTGAACGGGCGCCCGCTGCACGTCGGCGCACCGGCGTCGCTCGCCGAGTCCCTCGTCGCGACCGGGTTCGGGTACACCGCCGAGCGCCGCCGCGACCAGGTCCGCGTGCTCGCGGGACTCATCACCGAGGTCCGGGACATCCGACGTGGGGGAGCGGCGTCACTCGACCTCTGCGCGGTGGCCACGGGGACCGTCGACGCCTACTACGAGCGGGGGATCAACCCGTGGGACATGGCGGCGGGCGCCCTCGTCGCGGCGGAGGCCGGCGCGACCGTCGAGAGCTGGGATTCGGGTGACGCCCGGGGGTACGTCGTCGCGGCGCCGGTGATCGCCGGCGCACTCGTGGAGCTCGTGCGGGGCCTCGAGGGCACGGACTGACGGCGCCATCCGCCTCGGACTGGCCGTCCCCAGGTCGGGGGTGCGCGACTGGCAGGCGCACCGTGGACGCTGGTACCGTGCCAGTTCCGTCACTGCTCGCCCCGCGAGCGCGTTCCGCCCCGTCCTGAGGATCTCGTCCACGCCACCATGCCCTTCGACGCCAGTGCAACCGCCCCGTCCGTCACCGGTCCCGACGCTCCGGTCGCACCGACCACCCGGCGTCAGCGCATCGACGCAGAACGCCGGGAGGCCCGGAGCGGTGGACGCAGGTCGGCTCGCGTCCGATCCGCGTCGCGTCCAGCGGCTTCCGCTCCGCACACGGAGGCCGCCGACGGTCCCGCGGTCACGCCGGCCCACCGGCCGCTCGTCGTCCCGCCCGTCCGCGGTGCGGGTGTCCCGCTCGCCGCGGCCACGTCGGCCCGGGTGCGGGGGAGCAGGACGGGCTCGATCCCGGTCGTGGCGCAGCGTCGCGCGGCCGTGGTGGCTCCCCGGCGTGCCGGGCGGGGCCGCGGGGCCGGGGTCGCCACGGACGGCGCGCTGCGGCGCGCGGCCGAGCGGGTCACCGGTGCGGTGGCGCTGCTCTTCGTGGCAGGACTCGTCGTGTCGACCTCCCTGCCGGCGCAGGCGTCCTGGTCCCCGATGCCCCTCCCGGGACACGCGGCCGCCGGCACGACCGCGCAGTCCCTGACCGTCGGCGACGGCGCCTCGGATGCCGAGACCGGTCGGGACGGCTACACGGTCTCCCAACCCGCGGCCGCGTCCGCGAACACGAGCGACACGTTCACGAACGACCCGAACGGGACCATCCAGTGGCCGTTCACGACCGGCGTGCCGATCACGAGCGGATTCGGCGCCCGCAACGTCGAGGGCTGCTCGTTCTGTTCCACGTTCCACGAGGGCGCGGACTTCGCGCCGGGCGCGGGCACGCCGATCCGGGTGATCGCCGCGGGCACCGTGACCAAGGTGCAGGCGGACGACGGCGGGTACGGCAACGACGTGTGGGTCGAGCACGACGTCGACGGCAAGCGGTTCGTGAGCGTCTACGGTCACATGGAGGACGACTCGTTCGAGGTGGTCGAGGGGCAGCACGTCGCGGTCGGGGACGAACTCGGCCTGGTCGGGAGCACGGGCAACTCCACCGGTCCGCACCTGCACCTCGAGGTCCACGTCGACGGCGTCGCGGTGGACCCGATCGCCTGGCTCCGGGCCAACGCGGACTGACGCTCGGCACGCCCGGGGGGCGTGACCGGTGCACGCACGGCGCGCCGGCTCTGCTATCCTCGTACGGTGCCGCGCGCCGGGTTCCCGTCCGCGGCCACGCCCCGATAGCTCAGTGGTAGAGCACTTCCATGGTAAGGAAGGGGTCGTCAGTTCAATCCTGACTCGGGGCTCCGACCCGCAGCGCTCCCGGCGCCGCGGTGTCCGCGGCGGGGTAGCTCAGTTGGTTAGAGCACACGGCTCATAATCGTGGTGTCGCGGGTTCAAGTCCCGCCCTCGCTACCGTTCTCCGGCTCGGTCGACGCCGCTGGCGTCGGTCCGGCCGGTCCTGGCCGCGGCCGCTCCATCCCCTGCAGTCGCGGTGCGACCGACAGGCAGGATGGATCATGGCCCTCATCCACGCGCGTTTCGACACGAGCGATCCGGACGAGGCCTTGGCGGCGCTCCGCACGGTCTACCCGACGGTGCGGGTGCAGGACGTGCCCGCCGGAGGTGGCTTCCGGTTCACCCAACACGTCGACGGAGACCAGGACGTCACCTTCGCCCGGATCCGCTTCGGATCGATCATGGACCTCGCCAGCGATCTGACGGACGGCTTCAGCATCGTCCACACGCTCGAGGGCCGCTACGACAACGTCGACACCGGACCCACCGCCGGCCCGTCCCTGTGGCACGGCGCCGTCCGCAGCCACGCGGAGGACTCGCGACTCCTCGTCGTGAACGTCACCACGGCCGCGGTCGAGCGGCTCGCCGCGGAGCACCTCGGCGCCGAGACGGCGGTCGTCCGGTTCCACGGCACGGCGCCCGTGTCGGCCGCGGCGGCGGCGCTCTGGTCCAGCGTGGTCGACTTCGCTGCGAGCGGAGTCATGGACGATGGCGAGGACGAGTTGTCGGGCGGCTTCGACCTGGTCCGGCAGCAGGCGTTCCGCGCGCTCATCGGTGCCGCGCTCCACACGTTCCCGATCGAGGTCGTGTCGGGCACGGTCCGCGGGACGGGTTCGCTCCCGTCGTCCGTGCGGCGCGCCGTCCGGTTCATCGAGGACGACCCCGGCCGTCCGATGAGCGTGGCCGACATCGCCGCGGAGGCCCGGATGTCGGTGCGCGGACTGCAGCTCGCGTTCCGTCGGCACCTCGACACGACGCCGCTCGACCATCTCCGGCGGGCTCGGCTCGCCGCCGCTCACGAGGAACTGGAGGCAGCGGATCCGGGGACCGGCGCGACCGTCACCGAGATCGCGGGGCACTGGGGGTTCGGCAACGCCGGCCGGTTCAGTCGTGCCTACCGCGAGGAGTACGGCCGGTCGCCGGGCGAGACCCTGCGGCACTGACGAGGCGTGGTGCGGGCACCACGGTCCCGAACGTGCTGGTTCAGCGGTGCAACGTCGTCATCGGCGACTCGCCGAAGCGCTCGCGGTAGCGCTGCGAGAACCGCCCGGCGTGCATGAGGCCCCACCGCGTCGCGATCGCCGCCACCGAGTCGCCGCGGGACGGATCCCCGGCCACAAGGTCGGCGTGCGCGCTCCGGAGGCGGTAGGACCGCAGGTACTCGAGCGGGGTCGACCCGAGCGCGCGGCGGAAGGCGCTCTGGAGTCCGCGGACGCTCATGTGCGCGGCCGCGGCGACGTCCGTGATCGTGATCGGTGCGCCGGCGTGCTCCTCCATGAACGCCACCGCGCGCCGGACAGCCAAGGGGGCCTCGGTCAGCCCGGCGTCGACCGGCGCGAGCTCGAAGGCCGCGATGGTGGCCGCCGCCAGGGACTCCTCGGCCGTCGTCCGGACGATGCTGCCGGCCTCCACGCCGGGCAGCGCTGCCGCGGCACGGGCGTGTGCTGCGGCACTGGCCCAGTAGCGAGCCAGGGCGGTGCCGACGGGGCGCGCGGGCTGACGGGGGAGCCGGAGTCGTTCGTTGCCCGTGGTCGTCCGTGCCACGCGGTGCAGGACGGCGAGTTGGATCGAGACCGCCTCGAGCACGTCGAGCGTCGCGGGGAGATCGTGATCGCCGGGCGGGAGGAGCAGGAGGTGGTGATCGCTCCCGTGGTCCTCGGGGCTGACCACGTGGCGGAGACGGAGCACGCGCACGTGATCGGACCCCACGTGGTCCGTGCCCGCCTGCCGGCCGGTGGGGACACCGTCCTCTTCCGTCGACCGGGGCTGCCCCGACACTTGCGTCACTCGCCCTCGCTTTCCTGCCCCGGAATCCTAGGAGCGGGCGGACGTCGGGACCGCCGGGGAGCGCGCACGCGGAGAAGCCGTGCGCGCACGGGACAACTGTCTTCGTTCACTGGCTCCGAGCCGGGCAGGGTGCCGCGCACGCGGTCCTCGGTAGACTGCCCGGGTGTCAGTGAACCCCGAGCTCGTCGGCAGGACGTTCCCGCCGGCAGCGCCGTACCTCGTGGGTCGCGAGAAGGTCCGTGAGTTCTCTCGCGCCGTCTTCGCGACCGCCCCCGTCCACCTCGACGCCGCGGCCGCCCGCGCCGCCGGGTACCCCGACGTCGTCGCGCCGGCCACGTTCGCGGTCGTCGTGCAGGAGGCCACGCTCGCGCAGCTCCTCGCCGAGCCGGACGCGGGGATCGACTTCGCGCGGGTCGTGCACGGCGAGCAGCGCTTCCGCTACGAGCGACCCATCGTCGCCGGCGACGAACTCACGGCCACCCTGACGGTGACGGGGGTCAAGACCCTCGGCGGCAACGCGATGGTCACGGCGGAGTCCGCCGTGGTCGACGCTTCGGGAGCCCACGTCGTGACCGCCACGTCGACCCTGGTCGTGCGGGGGGACGACGCATGAGCGCGGTCGACACCACCGGCGCGAGCGAGGTCGGTGCCGTCGTGGCCGAGCGCACGGTGCACCTGACGCGCGATGCCCTCGTGCGGTACGCGGGGGCCTCCGGCGACTTCAACCCGATCCACTACCGCGACGACGTCGCCGCGGCGGTCGGGCTCCCCGGTGTGCTCGCGCACGGCATGCTCACGATGGGGCTCGCCGTGCAGCCGGTCGCCGAGTGGCTCGGTGACCGCGGGTGGGTCCGCGAGTACGGGGTGCGCTTCACCCGTCCCGTGGTCGTCGACGCCGAGGGCGGCGCCGACGTCACGGTCGTCGCGACGATCGGGCTGCTCGACGACGACGGCCGCCCGGAGCGCATCGACCTCACGGTCACCGCGGCGGGCGTCACCGTGCTCGGCAAGGCCCAGGTGTGGGTGGTGTTCCGCTGACCGAGTCGGTGACCGCACTCGCGGAGCTCACGACCCTGCGCGTCGGCGGCCGTCCGACCCGGCTCGTCGTGTGTGCGACGACGGACGAGCTGGTCGAGGCGGCCCGACGGACCTGGGCCGCCGGCGACGACTGGCTCGTGGTGGGCGGCGGGAGCAACCTGCTCGCCGCCGACGCCGGGTTCCCCGGAACGGTCCTGCTGGTCCGGACCCGCGGGGTCGAGGTCGTCCCGGACGGTTCGGACGCCGTCCGGCTCCGCGTCGCGGCGGGCGAACCCTGGGACGACCTGGTCGCCCGGACCGTCGAACGCGGCTGGACCGGACTCGAGGCGCTCTCCGGGATCCCCGGGACGACGGGTGCCAGTCCCGTGCAGAACGTCGGCGCGTACGGCGTCGAGGTCGGCGACGTCCTCGCCGCGGTGGAGTTCCTCGACGCCGACACCCGAGAGCGGGCCTGGCTCCCCGTCGACGAACTGGGCCTGGGATACCGCACGAGCGTGTTCAAGCGCGGACGCCGGGGGGTCGTGCTCACCGTCGAGTTCCGCCTCGGTCTCGCCGACGACCGTGGCGTCCCCGTGCAGTACCCGCAGCTCGCGACCGCGCTCGCCGTGGAGCTCGGCGCGGCCGTCGCCCCGACCGCGGTCCGGTCAGCGGTCCTCGGCCTCCGCGCCGCGAAGGGCATGGTGCTCGACCCGACGGACGCGGACACCGCGAGCGCGGGGTCGTTCTTCACGAACCCGATCGTGTCGCCCACGTTCGCCGCGACCCTGCCGCTCGACGCACCGCGCTGGCCGGTCGCACCGGACGCCGCTCCGGCGGTCGTCCCGCTCGGGTCTGCTCCGGCGGCGCCCTCGACGGTCGCCGACGAGCGGGTGAAGCTCAGCGCGGCCTGGCTCATCGAGCACGCCGGCGTGCACCGCGGGTTCGCCCTGCCCGGGTCGCGGGCCGCCGTGTCGTCGAAGCACACGCTCGCGCTGACGAACCGTGGTGGCGCCAGCGCGAGCGAGGTCGCCGAGCTCGCGCGCTACGTCCAGACGATGGTCATGACCCGGTTCGGCGTCGCCCTCGTGCCGGAACCCGTCGTCGTCGGTGACCTGCTCGACTCGGTGCCGGACTGACCGCTCGCCGGGACGCACGTTCCGGGCACGTGTCGGGCCTCCCGGCCGGCGACCCGTTCGTCGGGGCGCGGGCCGCGGGGGATCAGGAGAACAGGCGCGTCAGACGTGCGACGCCCTCGCGGATGTCGTCGTCGCCGAGTGCGTAGGACAGGCGCAGGTACCCGCTCGGTCCGAA
The DNA here is from genome assembly GCF_003234885.2 of Curtobacterium sp. MCBD17_003. Lineage (NCBI taxonomy): Bacteria > Bacillati > Actinomycetota > Actinomycetes > Micrococcales > Microbacteriaceae > Curtobacterium > Curtobacterium sp. MCBD17_003. Next base: position 2,351,406 of record NZ_CP126275.1, on the reverse strand, counting down.
CGCCTCCCCGGGCACGACAGCGACCTCGGCCTCGTCCAGGATCATGTCCGCGAGCTCGAGGGACGTGGTCGGCGTCACGCCCCGCCAGGTGCGGCCCAGCAGCGCCGTGACGTCCGGGTAGACGTAGAAGGCGCCCTGCGGCGTGGGCGTGGTGAACCCGGGGATGGCGTTGAGACCGTCGACGATGAGTCGGCGCCGACGGGCGAAGGCCTCGCGCATGGCGATGACCGGCTCCTGCGGCCCGGTGAGCGCCGCGATCGCCGCACGCTGCGAGACGTTCGAGACGTTCGATGAGAGGTGCGACTGCAGGTTGCCGGCGGCGCGGACGACGTCCGCCGGGCCGATCATCCACCCGACGCGCCAGCCGGTCATCGCGTAGGTCTTCGCGACGCCGTTGACGAGCACCGTCTGGTCCGCGAGCGCGGGCACGGCGGCGAGGATCCCCGTCGCGACCGTGCCGTCGTAGACGAGGTCCTGGTAGATCTCGTCGCTGATCACCCAGATGCCGTGCTCGAGCGCCCACTCGCCGATCGCGCGGGTCTGCTCGGGGGAGTACACGGCGCCCGTGGGGTTGGACGGCGAGCAGAACAGGAGCACCTTCGTGCGGTCGGTGCGGGCGGCCTCGAGCTGCTCGACCGTGACGAGGTAGTCCTGGTCGCTCCCGGCGAAGACCTCGACCGGCACGCCGCCCGCGAGACGGATCGCCTCGGGGTAGGTGGTCCAGTAGGGGGCGGGCAGGAGGACCTCGTCGCCGACGTCGACGAGGGTCGCGAACGCCTGGTAGACCGCCTGCTTGCCACCGTTCGTGACGATCACCTGTCCGGCGGTGACGTCCGCGCCGGACACAGTCCGGGTCTTCGCCACGATCGCCTCCCGCAGCTCGAGCAGCCCGGCGGCCGGTGTGTAGTGGTGGTTGCGGGGGTCGCGGGCGGCGTCAACGGCGGCGTCGACCACGTGCTGCGGCGTCGCGAAGTCGGGCTCGCCCGCCGCGAACGACACGATCGGGCGCCCCTCGGCCTTGAGTGCCTTCGCCTTGGCGTCGACCTTGAGCGTCGCCGACTCGGCGATGGCGGCGACACGGGAGGCGATGCGGGGCGCGGAACGGGGGGCTTCGGTGCTCACGCGGTCAGCCTACCGGGGCGCCCCGCCCGGCTGGAGGCACCCGAGTGGACACCGCCTCCGCCGCTCCCGTAGACTGGTGCGCGGTGGTCGGAATCCGCCACGCTCTCGCGCGCCTCTTCGCCGTGTGATCGCCCCTCGGTCGGGCACCCGGTAGGGTGACACGGTCGAGCGGATGGATTCCCTCACCGACGGAAGGGCGAGCCCTTCCGAAGGGCGGTGGCTCAATTGGTAGAGCAGCGGTCTCCAAAACCGCAGGTTGCAGGTTCGAGTCCTGTCCGCCCTGCAGCTCGGTCCGCACGATCCGGTGCGGACCGGACGACGGGTCAGCAGGCGCACCGTCTGCGATCTGGCCTCCGAAGGGTGTGAAGTGGCGAGAAGAGACCTGGAGACGACGACGACCGACGACGTCGTCACCAAGGCGAAGCGTGACCGCGAGAAGCGTCGCGGTCCCGTCGCCGCCGTCGCGCTGTTCATCCGCCAGGTGATCGCTGAACTCCGCAAGGTCGTCACGCCGACGCGTCGTGAGCTGTTCAGCTACACCGGTGTCGTGCTCGTCTTCGTCGTCGTGATGATGGTGCTCGTGTCCGTGCTCGACTTCGTGTTCGGGTGGGGCGTCGGCTACGTCTTCGGGAACGGCGCGACCTCCTGACGACCACCACGGGCTCCGGACCGGAGTCCTGATCCGCGTCGGCTCCCCGGGGCCGCGCCGCACCGCCGGACCGGACCGAACGAACACCCGATCCGCCAACCGAACGGAAAGAACCGACAGTGTCTGACAACTCTCGCGCTCGCGACGACATCGACCTCTCGACCGCCGCCGAGCAGGGCTCCGAGGTCGAGGAGAACCAGGAAGGCAACGTCGAGACCTCCGAAGGTCGCTCGATCGAGTCCGCCGAGGAGCGCGCCATGTCCGTCGAGGACGAGGACGAGGTCCTCGCCACCGGCGCGACCGACGGCGACGCGTTCGACGAGGCGCTCGCCGCCCTCGCCGAGTCGCGCGACCCCGAGGCCGACGCGATCGTCGACGACGCGCTCGAGATCGACACGCCGGAAGAGGCCGAGGCCGCCGTCGAGGCGGTGGAGGACGAGGAAGAGCTCGAGCTCGAGGCCGAGGAGGCCGAGGGTGACCTCGTCGCCGCCAACGCGGACCTGGCCGCCGAGGAGGCCGCCGACGCGCTGGGCGACGAGGACGAGGACGAGGTCGAGGTCGACCCGTACGAGGCGTTCAAGACCGAGCTCCGGATGAAGCCGGGCAAGTGGTACGTCATCCACTCCTACGCGGGCTTCGAGCGTCGTGTGAAGTCCAACATCGAGAACCGCATGGTGTCGATGTCCATGGAGGACGCGATCTACCAGGTCGAGGTCCCGATGGAGGACGTCGTCGAGATCAAGAACGGCCAGCGCAAGCTCGTCACGCGTGTCCGGATCCCGGGTTACGTGCTCGTCCGCATGGACCTCGACGAGGACAGCTGGTCGGTCGTGCGTCACACGCCGGGCGTCACGGGCTTCGTCGGCAACGCGCACAACCCCACGCCGCTCCGCTTCGACGAGGCCTTCGGCATGCTGAAGAGCCTGGTGCAGGTGGCCGAGGTGGCCCCGGCCAAGGGCGGCGCGAAGGGTGGTGCCGCGGCACAGCGCGTCACCCCCGCCGAGGTCGACTTCGAGATCGGCGAGACGATCACCATCAAGGAGGGCTCGTTCGCGGGTCTGCCGGGGTCGATCTCCGAGATCAAGCCGGAGAGCGGCAAGCTCACGGTCCTCGTCTCGCTGTTCGAGCGCGAGACGCCGGTCGAACTCAGCTTCGACCAGGTGACGAAGCTCTAGTAGACTGTTCGAGTTTGGGCTCGGATCCGTATCGCGGACCGAGCTCGCCACCGCGGTCCGGAACGGCCGGACGAGCGGGAGAGTGCACGGGTCCCCGTGCGTTCGAACCCAGGAGAAGGAAGAGACATGGCTCCGAAGAAGAAGGTCACGGGCCTGATCAAGCTGCAGATCAACGCCGGCGCGGCCAACCCCGCCCCGCCGATCGGTCCCGCGCTCGGTCAGCACGGCGTGAACATCATGGAGTTCTGCAAGGCCTACAACGCGGCGACCGAGTCCCAGCGCGGCAACGTCGTCCCGGTCGAGATCACCGTGTACGAGGACCGCTCGTTCACGTTCGTCCTCAAGACCCCGCCGGCCGCCGAGCTCATCAAGAAGGCCGCCGGGATCCAGAAGGGGTCCGCGACCCCGCACACGGTCAAGGTCGCGCGCATCTCGATGGACCAGGTCCGTCAGATCGCCGAGACGAAGCAGGCCGACCTCAACGCCAACGACGTCGACGCCGCGGCGAAGATCATCGCCGGCACCGCCCGCTCCATGGGCATCACCGTCGAGGCCTGAGGCCCCGCACCCCTTCCGACACCCCCGTGGGAGAGCCTCGCCAGGCTCGTCAACCACACTCTCGACTAGGAGAACCACCATGGCGAAGAATTCCAAGGCCTACCGGGCCGCGGCCGCGAAGATCGAGGCCGACCGGTACTACACCCCGTCCGAGGCCGTCGACATCGCGCGCGAGACCGGCTCGAGCAAGTTCGACTCGACCGTCGAGGTCGCGCTCAAGCTCGGCGTCGACCCCCGCAAGGCGGACCAGATGGTGCGCGGCACCGTCATCCTCCCGCACGGCACCGGCAAGACCGCCCGGGTCATCGTATTCGCGACGGGTGCGGCGGCCGAGGCCGCCATCGCCGCGGGTGCCGACGAGGTCGGTGGCGACGAGCTCATCGAGAAGGTGGCCGGCGGCTACACCTCGTTCGACGCCGCCGTCGCGACGCCGGAACTCATGGGCAAGGTCGGTCGTCTCGGCCGCGTCCTCGGCCCGCGTGGTCTCATGCCGAACCCCCGCACGGGCACCGTCACCCCGAACGTCGCGGGTGCGGTGAACGACATCAAGGGCGGCAAGATCGAGTTCCGCGTCGACAAGCACGCCAACGTGCACTTCGTCGTCGGCAAGGCCTCGTTCACGCCGGAGCAGCTGAACGAGAACCTTACCGCCGCACTCGACGAGGTCGTCCGCCTCAAGCCGAGCGCCTCGAAGGGCCGCTACATCACGAAGGGCGCCATCTCGACGACGTTCGGCCCGGGCATCCCGCTCGACGTCAACGCGATCGGCTGAGTCCCGGAGGACCCGAACGGCCCACACCGCTGCACGCGGTGTGGGCCGTTCCGCGTTCCTGCGCCGTCCGAGCCGCCGGGGACCATCGCCGCCCGAGCCGCCGGGGACCATCCGCCGACAGGGACCGTCCGCCCACAGCACCGCCCGCGCTCCGCAGACGTCCACAGGCACCTGTCGGGAGGCCCGGTGCAGCAGTCGGGGCCACTACTGTGAGCCACGTGCGCACCAGCCTCACCGTCGTGTCCGCCGTCCGGCTCGTCGTCGCGATCGCGATCGTGACCGCGGTGGTGGGACAGCTCGTGGTGCTCGTGCGCGGGAACGTGTTCCGACCGTGGGACTTCTTCGGGTACTTCACCATCCAGTCGAACTGCGTGGCCGCGGTGGTGCTCGTCGCGGTCGTGGTGCTCGCCGCGCGTGGACGGTCGACGAGCCGGTTGACGTTCGTGCGCGCCGCTGCCACGACGTACATGGCCACGACGGGCGTCGTGTACAACACCCTCCTCGTGCACGTCCCGCTCGGCGCGTTCGGGCTCGCCTGGTCGAACGACGTCCTGCACCGCTGGGTGCCGCTCTACCTGGCACTCGACTGGCTCTTCGTCGACGACCGACGTCCGATCTCGCTGCGGCGCGTTCCGTGGTTCCTCGTCTACCCCGCGGTCTGGCTCGGCGTGGTCCTCGTCCGGGGCGGCACCGACGGCTGGGTGCCGTACCCGTTCCTCGATCCGCGGCAGGGCTACGGCGTCGTGGCGATCGCATGTGTGGCGATCGGGGTGTTCATCACCCTCATCGGCATCGTCGTCGCGCGGGTGGCGCGGGTGCGGCTCCTCCGCGTCGAGCGGCGGTAGCCCCGGCGTCAGCTCCGGGCGACGCGGAGGCGGTCGAGCACGAGGTCGGCGAGTTCGACGAGCCCGCGGATCTGGTCGTCGTCGCGATCCACCCAGCGGCACTCGGGCTCGTCGGCGACGGGCACGAAGTCGTCGTGTCGTTCCCACACGAACAGCGTGCGCTCAGCGCCGAGCACGTACTGCTGCCACCAGATCTGCCGCAGGTAGTGGCGGGGGATCCGACGCCAGCCCGTCGACGTCGTCTTGATCTCGGCGAGCACCAGACGACCCTGGTGATCGTGTCCGACGCCGTCCGGTGTGGCGAGGTGGGCTCGGTTCGTGCGGGCGTGGAACAGGGCGCTCGACGGTTCGATGCCGTGCGTGGCGGCGACCCAGGCGGCGATCACCGGTTCGCGTTCGCGACCGTGGTCCGTGAACGCGTTGCCCGAGAACCGTGAGCCGTAGCGCTTGTCGGCGACCACGGCCTCCACGGCGTGGAGGGACGCGAGCCGGGCGACGTCGGTCGCGGTGATCCCGGCCGCGCGGGCACGGAGCCAGCCGACGCGGTCGGTCGCGTCGGCCAGGATGCGCGCGGTGTGGTCGCGGAGGACCGTGAACCGGTCGTACGCGTCGTCGTCGTCCCAGAGGGAGAGCGTCGGCTGCACGATGGTCACGCGACCATTGTCCCTCGCGCCGGGACGGTCAGGAGGACACGAGGCGGCGATCCTCTCCCACGGCCACCATCTCGTCGATCCCTGCCGGGGAGAGCGCGTAGTCGATCGCCAGGGCGGACGCGCCGTGCAACGCGGCGGCGGAGCCCGCGCGGGACTGCGCGATGACCAGGTGCGAGGTCGCGAGCGGCATGGAACGGGAGTAGACGACCTCGCGCACGCCGGCCAGGAGGTGTTCCCCCGCCTGCGCCATCGACCCGCCGAGCGCGATGACGGCCGGGTTCATGAGCGAGACGCACGTGGCGAGGACCTCGCCGATGTCGCGGCCGGCCTGCCGGACGGCGCCGATCGCGTCGATGTCCGCGCGGGCGACGAGCGCGAGGATGTCCTCGCTCGACGTGACGTCGTGGCCCTTCGCGCGCAGCGCGCGGGCGATCGCCGGACCGGAGGCGACGGCCTCCAGGCAGCCCGTGTTGCCGCAGTGGCAGGGGACCTCGCCCGCGCGGGCGACGCGGACGTGCCCGATGTCGCCGGCGGTGCCCTGTGCGCCACGCTGGAGGCGGCCCTCGGACACGATGCCGGAGCCGATACCGGTGGCGACCTTGACGAACATCATGTGGTCGACGTCCGGCCACGCGTGCTCCCGTTCGCCGAGCGCCGCGATGTTGACGTCGTTGTCGACGAGCACGTGGGTGTCGATGTGCTGGCGCACCCATCCGGGGACGTCGAAGCCGTCCCAGCCGCGCATGATCGGCGGATTGGCGGGGCGTCCGGTGGAGAACTCGACCGGGCCCGGCAGACCGATCCCGATGGCGACGACGTCCTCGCGGCGGCGACCGATCCGGTCGAGCAGCAGGTCCAGGCGCCCGACGAGCCACTCGAGGATCGGGACGGGCCCCTCGGCGATGTCGATGCGGGCCTCGTCCATCGCGAGGCGGTTGCCCATGAGGTCAGTCAGCGCGACACGCCCGTGGGAGGCACCGAGGTCGGCGGCGGCGACGACCCGCGCGGTCGGTCGGAGTGCGATCTGCGCGGGTGGCCGTCCGCCCGTCGAGACAGCGGTGTCGAGCGGGCCGACGAGGCCGACCTCGACGAGCGCGTCGAGGCGCACGCTGACGGTCGAGCGGGACAGCCCGGTGCGGGCGGCGAGTTCGGCGCGGGTACGGGGGACGCCGTCCCGCAGGATCTGGAACAGCTCACTCGCCCCGACGGTGGGCGGCGCTGCCGCACGCGTCAGATCGACCATGGTCGGAGTGAACCACACTAACGACGGCGGCAGCAAGCAAGATCGCCGAGCGACATGGGACTTCTGCTTGACGCTCGGCAGAAGTGCTCGTAGTGTGACCTGCGGCCAGCGCCGGCGCCCCTCGCGGAGGAGGACCGACACCGGCCGGTACCGCACCACTCGACGAGGAGAACCAGGTGACCCCACCGCTTTCGGTCCAGCTCTACACCGTCCGGGACGCCATCGCGACCGATCTACCCGGAACCCTGCGGCGCATCGCCGACATCGGGTTCACGAACGTCGAGCTCGCCGGCTACGTCGACCGCGCGGACGAGTACGCCGAGGCGCTGCAGGCCACGGGCCTCACCGCGCCGAGCGGTCACGCACGCCTCCTCGGCGACGCCGGCCTCGACCTCGATCGCATCCTCAGCGCGAGCGTCACCGTCGGCCTCACCACGCTCATCGACCCGCACATCGACGAGGCGCGCTGGACCACCCGCGAGGACGTCGAGGCGATCGCCCGCGAGCTCGGAGCCGTCGCCGCACGGGCAGCGGACCACGGGTTGGCCCTCGGATACCACAACCACGCGTTCGAGTTCGAGCACCGCATCGACGGCGTCTCCGCCTACGAGGTGTTCGCGAACGCCCTGCACGACGACGTCGTGCTCGAGCTCGACACGTACTGGTGCCAGGTCGGGGGTGACTCCGCGGTCGAGATCCTCGGCAAGCTCGGTGACAAGGTCCGGTTCCTGCACGTCAAGGACGGTGACGGGACGAAGAACGACAAGGCCCAGGTCGCGGTCGGCAACGGCATCATGCCCGTCCGCGAGATCATCGCTGCGGCGCCGCAGGCCCAGCAGGTCATCGAACTCGACGACCACGAGGGCGACGTGTTCCAGGCCGTCGCCGACAGCCACGCCTTCCTCACGGGGGTCCAGGCATGAGCGCCGCACGCACCGGCCGGGTCGGCGTCGGCGTCATCGGCGCCGGCGTGATCAGCGACCAGTACCTCTCCAACCTCACCGTCTTCCCCGACCTCGAGGTCCTGTTCATCGCGGACATCGACCTGCCGCGCGCGGCGGCACAGGCCGAGAAGTGGAACGTCCCCGGCTCCGGCACGGTCGATGAACTCCTCGCCATCGACGACATCGAGATCGTCGTGAACCTGACCATCCCCGCCGCCCACGTCGAGGTCGCCACCAAGGCACTCGAGGCCGGCAAGCACGTCTGGGGCGAGAAGCCGTACGCCCTCGACCGCGAGAGCGGCCGCGCCCTCGTCGAGGCGGCCCACGCCGCGGGCAAGCGCGTGTGCGTCGCGCCGGACACGTTCCTCGGCGCCGGGCTCCAGACGTCCCTCCGCACCATCGCCGGTGGCGCGATCGGCACGCCCCTCAACGCGTTGACGATCATGCAGAGCCCCGGGCCCGAGTCCTGGCACCCGAGCCCCGAGTTCCTGTTCGCGTTCGGCGGTGGCCCGCTGTTCGACATCGGCCCGTACTACCTGACGACGCTCGTCCAGGTGTTCGGCCCGGTCGCGCAGGTGAGCGCAACCGCGTCGAAGGCCCGTGCCACACGGGTGATCGGCTCGGGACCGAAGGCCGGCACCGAGTTCCCGGTCGAGGTCCCGACGCACTACTCCGCACTCATCGAGTTCGAGAACGGTGGCAGCGCGCAGAGCATCTTCAGCTTCGAGTCGGCCCAGCCGCGTGCCGGGTTCGTCGAGGTCTCGGGCGAGACGGGCACCGTGGTGTTCCCCGACCCGAACATGTTCGACGGGGACACGAAGCTCTGGACCGCCGGCTCCGAGGAGCCCGAGGTCATCCCGGCCACGGGGTCGACCTACACGCGGGGGACCGGCGTCGTCGAGCTCGCTCGCGCGATCCGCGCCGACGTGCCGGAACGCGTCCCCGGTGCGCTGGCGTTCCACGTGCTCGACGTCATGGTCTCGATCGCCGAGGCCGCCGAGCAGCACGGCCCCGTCCGCGTCGAGAGCACGGTGTCCTCGAGTCCCGTCCTCCCCGAGGACTTCGACCCCGCGGCGTCGACGCTCGCCTGACCCCGACCCGCGCGGCCGACACCAACGGCCGCGCGGGTCCCCGAACTTCCGTTTCCCTTCCTTTCCCTTCCCGATAGCACCTCCCACTCAACGACGAGAAAGCAGAGAGTCATGCGCACCACATTCCGCGCACTGGCCGTCGCCGCCGCAGGCGCACTGATGGTCACGGGCCTCGCGGCCTGTTCCTCCTCCGGTTCATCCGGATCCTCCAGCAGCGACGGCAAGACGCTCACCTACTGGGCGAGCAACCAGGGCACGAGCCTCCAGAACGACAAGGAGGTGCTCACGCCGGAGCTGGCCAAGTTCACCAAGCAGACCGGGATCAAGGTGAACCTCCAGGTCATCGGGTGGAACGACCTGCAGAACAAGATCCAGACCGCGGTCACGAGTGGCCAGGGCCCGGACGTGGTCAACATCGGCAACACCTGGGCGACCTCGCTCCAGGCCACCGGCGCGTTCATGCCGTTCGACAGCTCGGCGATGAAGGCGATCGGCGGCTCGGACAAGTTCGGCAAGGTGCCGCTGTCCACCGGTGGTGCCCCCGGCAAGACCGTGACGAGCGTCCCGCTCTACGGCCTCGCCTACGGCCTCTTCTACAACAAGGCCATGTTCGCCGCCGCCGGTCTCAAGCCGCCGACAACGTGGGAGGAACTGACGAGCGACGCGCAGAAGCTCACCGACCCGGCCAAGGGTCAGTACGGGTTCTCCCTCGCCGCGGGTTCCTACACCGAGAACGCGCACTTCGCGTTCATCAACTCGGCGCAGAACGGTGGCCAGTGGTTCAACAGCAAGGGTGACCCGACGTTCACCTCGACCGCGAACGTCAACGGCATCAAGCGGTACCTCGACCTGATGCAGACCCAGAAGGCCGTGAACACCTCGAACGCCCAGTACGACAACGCGACGCAGTCGACGTCGGACTTCGCCAAGGGCAAGGCGGCGATGATCCTCAACCAGAACAACGCCGACGCCACCATCCAGTCGAACGGCATGTCCGCCGACAAGTACGGTGTGGTGCCCTTCCCGGCGCCGACGGGTGCGAAGCAGATCGCGAGCTTCCCGGCCGGTATCAACCTGTCCATCTTCAAGAACACGAAGAACAAGGACGGCGCGCTCAAGTTCGTCAAGTTCATGACGAGCGAGAGCACCCAGGCGACCCTCGACAAGCCGTACGCGGCCCTGCCGGTGCTCAAGAGCGCCGCGAACGCGACAGACCTGTCCGCCGAGACGAAGACGTTCCTCAACATCTACAACACGATGGCGAAGCCGCTGCCGCTGGTGCCGGCCGAGGACCAGTTCGAGTCCACCGTGGGCAAGTCGATGAACGACATGTTCGCCAAGATCGCCACCGGCAGCACGGTGTCGACGAGCCAGATCAAGTCGGCGCTGCAGACCGCGCAGGACCAGGTGTCCCAGGCCAACGGCTGATCCCGACGGCGCCCCGGGTGATGGTGCCATCGCCCGGGGCGCCGCCCCTTCCCATCCCTGCACCCGCCGGAAGGTGATCCACATGTCAACGACGGTCCTCCCCGAGTCGTCCCGAGCTGCGGAGCTGACGACCGACTCACGGTCCACGCTCGCGAACAAGCCGCCCAAGCGGCGCCGTCACGGGCAGTGGCTGCCGTACGTGCTCCTGGCTCCCGCGATCCTGTTCGAGCTGCTCATCCACATCGTCCCGATGCTCACGGGCATCTGGATCAGCCTCGTCCAGCTCACCAAGTACTTCATCGCCAACTGGTCGAGCGCACCGTGGGCGGGCCTGCACAACTACAGCGTCGCGCTCGACTTCAACCAGGCGATCGGCAAGAGCCTGCTCAACTCGTTCCTGGTCACGTGCGGGTTCACCGTCCTGGTGGTCGGGTTCGCGTGGGTCCTCGGCATGGCCGCGGCGGTCGCCCTGCAGCGCGAGTTCCGCGGACGCTCCCTGTTCCGCACGCTGTTCCTGGTGCCCTACGCGCTGCCCCTCTACGCCGGCATCATCGCCTGGAAGTTCATGTTCCAGCGCGACACCGGCGCGATCAACCACATCCTCGTCGACCAGCTGCACCTCATGGCGCACGGTCCGTTCTGGCTCATCGGCAACAACGCGTTCGTCGCGATCGTGATCGTCGCCATCTGGCGGCTGTGGCCGTTCGCGTTCCTCATGCTCATGGCAGGCCTGCAGTCGATCCCGCAGGACGTCTACGAGGCGAGCTCGGTGGACGGCGCCAAGCCGTTCCGGCAGTGGCGCAGCATCACCCTGCCGATGGTGCGGTCGGTCAACGTCACCCTGGTCCTCGTGATGTTCCTCTGGACGTTCAACGACTTCAACACGCCCTACGTGCTGTTCGGCTCGACCGCGCAGCCGCCGGCCGCGGACCTCATCTCGTTCCACATCTACAACGCCTCGTTCATCACGTGGAACTTCGGCTCCGGTGCCGCGATGAGCGTGCTGCTGTTGCTGTTCCTGCTCATCGTCACGAGCGCCTACCTGCTCTTCACCAACCGGAGGTCCCAGCGTGCGTGAGACAACTGGCTCCAAGACGTTCCGCGTCATCGTCATCGTCCTGCTGTCGATCTTCACGATCGTGCCCCTGTACGTCATGATCACCTCGGCCCTCAAGCCGCTCGGTGACGTGCAGGGCGCGTTCACGTGGATCCCGACACACCTCACCTTCCAGCCGTTCATCGACATCTGGACCACGGTGCCGCTGGCGACCTACTTCGTGAACAGCCTGGTCGTCTGCTCGATCGCGACGCTGTTCTCGCTCGCCATCGCGATCTTCGCCGCCTACGCGGTGTCGCGGTGGACGTTCCGCGGTCGCAGCACGTTCACCACCTCGATCCTGGCGACCCAGATGTTCCCCGGCGTGCTGTTCCTGCTGCCGCTGTACCTCATCTTCGTCAACCTGGACCAGCTGCTCGGCATCCAGCTCGTCGGCACCCAGCTCGGCCTGATCATCACGTACCTGACGTTCGTGCTGCCGTTCTCGATCTGGATGCTCGCCGGCTACTTCGAGACCATCCCGCGCGATCTCGACGAGGCCGCCATGGTGGACGGGTCGGGTCCGCTCGGGGCGTTGTTCCGGGTGATCCTGCCGGCCGCGCGACCGGGCATCGTGGCCGTCGCGATCTACTCGTTCATGACGAGCTGGGGTGAGGTGCTGTTCGCGTCCGTCCTGACGAACGGGAACTCGCAGACCCTCGCCGTGGGCCTGCAGCAGTACTCGACCCAGACGAACGTGTACTGGAACCAGATCATGGCCGCCTCGCTCGTGGTCAGCATCCCGGTCGTCGTCGCGTTCCTCATCGTCCAGCGGCAGTTCGTCGCCGGTCTGACCGCAGGCGCCGTCAAGTAGGGACGAGCCACTCGCGGAGGGACGGTGCGGGTCGGACCCGCACCGTCCCTCCCGGCACGGTCGCCCCGTCGCTGGCGCGACGGTCCGGAGCCGGCGGGACAGACCGACCTGTCTCCGCACGGCGCGTCCGAGCAACCGACGGACGGCGGCGGACCAGGAGAGGATGGAGACCATGAGCGACGACAGCACGAGTGAGCCGCGCGGGCGGCAGCTGCGGCCCGGACAGACGAGCCGGGTGCACGTGGTCGACGTGACGACCGGCGAGGACCGCGTCGTGTTCGTGAGTGACCGCGTGCTCGTCGAGGCGCCGAACGTGTGGATCGACCGGGCGGGGACCTCGGACGAACGGCTCGTGCTCAACGGCGACGGCGACCTCTTCACGCTCCCCGTGCCGCGGACCGGCGTGGTCCTCGACGAGAACGACCTGGTGCGGGTGCCGATGGACGGTGTCCCCGAGATCAACAACGACCACGTGCTCGATCCGTCCGGCACCTCGATCGTGGTCTCCGCCCGCGACGGCGACCTCTACCGCGTCGCACTGCCCGAGGGCACCGCGGCCGAGCCTGCCGAGCGCATCACCGACGCCGCCGCCGCGCCGGTCCGCCGCAAGTTCTACCTGCACGGCATCGCGCCCGACGGGTCCTCGCTCGCGGCGATCGTCGGCGAGCTGTCGGACGACGGCGTGTGGTCGACGGACGTCGCGCTCGTGGACCCGGCGACCGGCGAGCCGACGTTCGTGACGCGCGACGAGCACGCCGACGACGGCGTGGTGTTCGCCCCGGACGGGTCCGCCCTGCTCTGGAACTCCGAACGATGGGAGCCCGAGCCCGGGCACGCGCAGCTGACACGGTTGCGACTCGACGGGGTGCCGGACAGCACCGCGGAGCACCCCGCGCTGACGGAACGAGCGGAGCAACTGACGCACGACGAGCGCGTGAACTGGTTCCCCCACCCGTCCCCGGACGGCCGGCACCTGCTGTACCTGGCGTACCCGACGGGCACCCAGGGGCACCCGGCCGACCGCGACGTCGAACTCCGGATGCTCCCCGGCGACGCCGTGCTCGGGACCACGACCGAGGCTCCGCGGACCGTCGCGGTGATGCAGGGTGGCCAGGGGACGGTGAACGTGCCGCCGTGGGCGCCGAGCTCGACGTGGTTCGCCTACTGCGACTACCCAGTCGACTGACCCGCGTCGAGATCGCACGACACGCCGCCTCCCGTCGTGGGGAAGCGGCGTGTCGTGCAATTTCGGCGCAGATGCCGTGCGTGCGGGACGGTCAGATGTCGCGCACCTGGCCGTTCTTGATGTGCAGACGGCGCTCGGCGCGGCGGGCGACCCACGAGTCGTGCGTCACGATGACGACCGTCAGGCCGCGGTCCTTCCACTGACCCTCGATGATCGACATGATCTCGTCACGGGTGCCCTCGTCGAGTGCCCCCGTCGGTTCGTCCGCCAGGAGCACCTTCGGGTTCTTGACCAGCGCCCGGGCGATCGCGACACGCTGCTGCTGGCCGCCGGACAGCTCGGCGGGCAGGTGCTCGAGGCGCTCGCCCAGTCCGACCGACTCGAGCGCCGCGGTCGCGCTCCGGGTGATCTCGTCACGTGACGACCGGGCGAGCGACCCCGCGAACGCCGTCTCGACGTTCTCGCGGGCGGTCAGCGTCGGGATGAGGTTGAAGGACTGGAACACGAACCCGATCTCGGATGCCCGGATCTCGGTGAGGGCGCCGTCGCCGAGCTTGGCGATGTCCCGGTCGCCGAGCACGACGGACCCGGACGTGGGTCGGTCGAGCGCGCCGAGCATCTGCAGCAGCGTCGACTTGCCGCCGCCGGTCGGACCCTGGATCGCGACGAGCTGGCCGGTCGGGATCTCGAGGTCGACCCCGGCCAGGGCGGTGACCTTCTTGTTCTTCTGGGCGTAGGTCTTGCCGACGCCGCTCAGCTGGTACATCGGGCGGTTCCCGCTGGCCGGTGCTGCGGCGGGTGCGATGGTCGAGACGCGGTCCGTGGTGGACATCGGTGCTCCTGACTGGTCGGTGGCGCTCGGGATCCGAGAGGGGTTCGAGGACGTGTCGGTGGGCATCAGGCGACGCTCCGGAGTGCTTCTGCCGGGCGGAGCCGGGAGGCCCGCCAGCCGCCGAGGACACCGGCGAGCAGCCCGCCGAGGATCGCCAGACCGATCGCGACGAGGATGATCTCGACGGTGACGGGGGCGTGCAGCACGACGTCGGTGGTCGAGGCCGTCTGTCCGCCGCCGAAGCCCCCCGCCCCGCCGAACCCACCCGAGGTCGCACCGGATCCGCTCGTGCCGGCGTTCGGCGCGCCGGTTGCGGCGGCCCCGGGGAACCCGCCGCCGGTGCCGGGGCCGCCACGGGCCCCGTTCGTGCCGGTGCTGGAGGCGCTGGCGGAGATGGTGGGGGCGATGACGTTGATGACGAGGATGCCGACCAGGCCCGCGACGGCTCCGACGACGCCGCCGATGATGCCCTGGACGAACGACTCCCCGGCGACCTGCCGGGTGATGCGGCCGTTGGACCAGCCGATGGCCTTCAGGGTGCCGAACTCGCGGGTGCGGCGGCTGACGCCGGAGATCGTGAACAGGATGGCGATGAGGAACGCGGCGGCGAGGACCACGATCGACAGCCAGGTGCCGAGGTTCGACACGAGGCTCGACGCGGTCGAGAGGGACCCGGACACGCTCGATGCGAGGTCGGCCTCGGTGGAGACGGTCGCCTTGGTGAGCTTCTTCTCGAGCGCGGTCTTGATGCTGCTGACGTTCGAGGACGAGGCCGCGGAGACGTAGATCGTGGTGACCTTGCCGGTCTCGCTCGAGAGCTTCTGTGCGGTGTCGAGCGGGATGTACGAATCCGACGCGGTCGCGGAGTCGGACGACGTGGACGCCACGATGCCGACCACGGTGAACGTCGTGTCGCCGATCGAGATGGTGTCGCCGACGGTCTTCGACTGGCTCTTGGCGTACGTCTTGTCGAGCACGACGACGTCCTTGCCCGCGTCCGAGGACCGGAGCGCCCGCCCCTTCGTGAGCTTCGCGCTCGTCAGCGGGCCGACCGTGCTGCTGCTCGTCGGGATGCCCGTGACCGTGAACTCGTCGATGCTGAAGTTCCCGCCGCCGAACCCGCCGCCCTGACCGCCCGTCGGCGCCTGACGCGTGCCGGACGAGCCCGACGTGCCGGAGGACGAGTCCTGTCGCTGGGCGATGGAACCCGAGAACGTGCTGTTCGTGAGGTTCAGCACCCCGGACGCGGCGGACACGCCGGCCGTGGAGGTGACCGTCGTCACGGTGCTGTCCGACATGGCGGTGGTGCCGCGGGTGACCGACAGCCGCGACTTCGACAGCTTCGTGGTGCCGTCGCTGCCGGTGGCACCGCCGCTCTGGCCGAAGCCGAAGCTCGGGCGGCCGCCGTCCGTGGTGGCGCTCGCGGTCTGGGTGACCGTGATGTCGGTGCCGACGCCGTACACGGACTGCAACACAGTGGACTGCGCTGCCTTCACGCCGCTCGAGATCGACGACACGATGATCACGAGCGCGATGGCCAACGCCATCCCGATCGCGATGATCACGGTCTGCTTCTTGCGGTTCGTGAGCTCGCGCCTGAGGTAGGTCAGGAACATGGTTCTCCTCGCAGGGGCCGGCGGGGAACACCGTCATGCTGTCGCAGGACGGGGCCGACGAGGAGACCGTAGGGAGGGGTGCTGTGCGCGGAGTTGCCCGCTCCTATGGGATTCCCCAGTGCGGTCGACCTCGGCTCAGCACCTCACCGGACGAGACCGGACGCCTGCGCGACCGAGGGGACGGCCGGGCCGGGGAACACGTCGAGGACGAAGTCGTCCTCCTCGTGGTGCACGAGCGGTGACCGGGGCCAGCGCGCGCGGAGGCGGGCGTGCACGGCGTCGCCGTCGAGCGCAGCGTCGCCGATCGGGTGGCGCCAGTGGCATGCGACGAGGACCCCGTCTGGGTCGAGGGACCGGAACACCCGCTCGACCGTCGTTCCGAGGTCGGCGGCGCTCAGGTCGTGGCCGACCTCGGACAGCACGACGAGGTCGAAGCGCCCGTCCGGCCACTCCTGGGGGACGGTCATGCGGAGGAACGTCGCGCGCGGTGCCGTGCGGCGGGCCTGCTCGAGGGGTGCCCGGGCCATGTCGACGCCGAGCACCGCGTCCGTCCGCTCCGTGAGCTCGCGGGTGAGGAACCCCGTCGCGCAGCCGATCTCGAGCGCGGACCGCCAGCGCTCACGCGGGAGCGCCGCCATCGTGACGGCCCGCTTCCGGCGCTCGTACCACTCGTGCTCGAAGTCCCGGCCGTCCGGTCGGCGCGCGGAGTGCGCCTCGGAGGACGCGCGGGTCCGCGAGCCGGACCCGTCCGGCGACGGCTGGTCCGCCGGTCCGGCCTCGCCCCCGCCCGGTGCGGGGGTCGTCCTGGGGTCCTCCTCGACCGGTGCTGCCGTCGTTCCGGGCTCCTCCTCGGCGGGTGCTGCCGTGGTTCCGGGCTCCTCCTCGGCGGGTGCTGCCGTCGTTCCGGGCTCCTCGATGCTCGGCCGCTCGGTGGCGGCGATGCGGAAGAAGACCTCCTCCGCGCGCGTGAAGTGCTCGAGGTGACGGAGGTCGACGATCGCCTCGTCGCCCGGGGCGTCCGAGAGCGCGCCGACCTGCGACGCGTACATCGTGAGCGCGATGAACTTCCGCTCACGCAGCGCGGGCGGGACCGGGAGGGCCGTGACACGGTCCCACGGACCGCTCGCCGACGCGGGGTCGTCCCAGTGCCACATCCAGATCGGGTACTCGACGAGCGTCACGCCGTCGTGGGCGGCGGCGGCCTCCTCGGCCACCTCGCCCGCGGCGCGGTGGTCGCGGTCACCGTCACCCGTCCACGGCGCCGCGAGGAGGGTCGGGGTCGGCATGCCCGCGAGGACGTGGTCGAGCGCGTCACGCAACGTCGAGCGGTGCTCGCGGAGCTCGCCGTCCGGCAGGCGGACGCGGGTGGCGCGGATGTCCGGCTGGAGCACCTGGAGCGCCGTCGCGAACTCGGACTCGCGGAGCGCGGCGAGCCGCTCGGGCGTGGTCGTCGGGGAGTCCGGGTGCGACCGCTCGCCGCGCGTGGCGAGCAGGACCCGTGCCGGCAACCCGAGTTCGGCGGCCGTCGCCAGCAGCCCCCCGGCGGCGAGGGTCTCGTCGTCCGGGTGGGGTGCGAGCACCACGACCGACGCGATCCCGTCGAGGTCGAGCCGCTCCGTCGTCCGCTCCGCGAGGAACGTCGTCCACGACGCGGGGTCGGTGCCGGGCTCCCGGTGGTCGAAGCTCACCATGTCAGTCCTCCTCGGTCGTGTCGGACGGGTGGTGCGCGGACGGCGCGGCGGTCGGGTGGAGCACCCTGCCACCGTACGCACGGAGGAGCGGCTGCGCCGCCGCCCGACGGATGTCGGGGATGCCGACGCCATCGCATCCACAGGCGGTCCTCCGGTCCTCCTCAGACCGCTCATAGGCGAGTCCAGATACTCGGAAGACGTGACCATCTCCCAGCCCTCAGCCGCTCCCCGTCTCACCCGTGCCGACGGCTCGCCGTTGCGCATCCTCGTCGTCGACGACGAGTCCAGCCTGACCGACCTGCTCTCCATGGCCCTGCGGTACGAGGGATGGGACGTCACGAGCGCGAACGGCGGTCAGGACGCCCTGGCCAAGGCCCGCGAGTTCCGGCCGGACGCGATGGTGCTCGACGTGATGATGCCGGACCTCGACGGCCTCCAGGTCCTCAACCGACTCCGGCAGAACAACGACGACACCCCCGTCCTCTTCCTCACCGCGAAGGACAGCGTCGAGGACCGGGTGAGCGGGCTCACGGCGGGCGGCGACGACTACGTCACGAAGCCGTTCAGCCTCGAGGAGGTCGTGGCGCGGCTCCGCGGACTGATCCGACGGTCGCAGATCAGCATCGCCGAGGCCGGTGACTCCACGATCACCGTCGGCGACCTCGTGCTCGACGAGGAGTCGTACGAGGTGCACCGTGCCGGTCGGTCGATCGAACTCACCGCCACCGAGTTCGAGCTCCTTCGCTTCCTCATGCGGAACCCGCGACGCGTGCTCTCGAAGGCACAGATCCTCGACCGCGTCTGGAGCTACGACTTCGGTGGCAAGTCGAGCGTGGTCGAGATCTACATCTCGTACCTGCGCAAGAAGATCGACGCGGGCGAGACGCCGATGATCCACACGGTCCGCGGCGTCGGCTACGTCATCAAGCCGACGTCCTGACCGACGGGTGACCACGCCCGGACCGCCCCGACGAAGGCACCTCCACCCATGACGCTCCGTCGACGCCTCGTGCTCAGCATCGTCGCCCTCGTCGTCGCCGTGAGCGCGGTGATCGGCGCGGGCAGCATCATCGCGCTCGCGACCATCCAGACGACGAGCATCGACTCGCAGATCGAACACGCGACGGACCGGGCGCAGAGCCACCTGAACCAGGGCGGCGGCGGATTCGGAGGCGCGCCTCCCGACGACCTCGCCCGACCGGCGGGTCAAGCGGCCGGCACGCTCACGGCCGTGTACCTCAACGGGAACCGTGTCTTCAGCACGATCATCCAGGAGAGCGGCTCCATCAAGCAGCTCACCGCGGGCCAGGCGCAGACGCTCGCGCAGGCGACCGTGGGGAACGGGGCGCAGACCGTGCACCTCGGGGGCAGCGTCGGTGACTACCGGGTCGCCGCGGTCGCGACCACGAACGGCGTGCTCGTCGTCGGCCTGCCGATGGCCCCGGTCTACGCGAGCATCTGGAACCTCATCTGGGTGGTCGTCGTCGTGATGGTCGTCGCGCTCGTCGCCGCGAGCCTCGTCGCCACGTACGCCGTCCGCCGTTCCCTGCGCCCGCTCGAACGCGTCGCCGAGACCGCGACGACGGTCGCGCGCCTGCCGCTCGTCCGGGGCGACCAGCTCGCCGACGTGCGCGTGCCGCAGCAGGACACCGACCCGCGGACCGAGGTCGGGCGCGTCGGCACCGCCTTCAACCGCATGCTCGGCCACATCGGCGACGCCATGCGTGCCCGTGAGGCCAGCGAGGACAAGGTCCGGCAGTTCGTCGCCGACGCGTCGCACGAGCTCCGGACCCCGTTGGCCTCCATCCGCGGGTACGCCGAACTGACGCGGCGCATGTCCGTCGACCTGCCCGACGACGTCGTGTACGCCATGAGCCGCGTGGAGGCCGAGTCCGTCCGGATGACCGGGATGGTCGAGGACCTGCTGCTGCTCGCCCGACTCGACGAGGGGCGCGAGATCCAGTTCGACGACGTCGACCTGACCGGGCTCGTCCTCGACGCCGTGAACGACGCGCACGCCGCCAGTCCCGGCCATCTCATCGACGTGGACGTGCCGGACGAGCCCGTCGTGGTGCTCGGCGACGCCGCACGGTTGCACCAGGTGGTCGTCAACCTCGTCACGAACGCCCGCACGCACACCCCGGACGGCACCCGGATCACGGTCGGGATCGCGACCGGTCCGGAGGGGGTGGACCTGACCGTCCGCGACACCGGACAGGGAATCGACCCCGCGTTCCTGCCGAAGATGTTCGAGCGGTTCGCGCGTGCCGACAGCTCGCGGAGCCGGACCGCCGGATCGACCGGCCTCGGGCTCGCGATCGTCGACGCGGTCGTCCAGGCCCACGGCGGCGTCGTGTCCGTCCGGAGTGTCCCGGGCGACACGGTGTTCACGGTCCGTCTGCCGGCGGTGCCGTCGCGCCCGGACGACCTGCGCCGATCGGGAGTCGCCGCGTCGGGCGCGTGAGCGGTCGTCCGCCGGTTGTGGCCCTGCGGCGGGACTGGTACGCTTCCGGAAGCCAAAGACCGCCGGTTGCCGCCGTGCCTGCACAGTTCCCACTGTCGCTGGTGTGGTGGCCGAAGGTCCTCGTCCGACGAGGCAGCCCGCGCAGGTGTTCCGAACCGCTCACACGCCTCGCGTGGGTCCAGCTCCGAGCCTCTGCGCCGGAGCTTTTTTCGTGTTCGGGACCGGGGGCTGCCGGCACAGACCCTAAGGAGAGCCATGGCGAACAAGGAAGCTGCGGTCGCCGAGCTGTCGGATCACTTCCGCAACTCGAACGCCGTCCTGCTGACCGAGTACCGCGGTCTCACGGTTGCCCAGCTCAAGCAGCTGCGGACTGACATCCGCGAGCACGCCACGTACGCCGTGGTGAAGAACACGCTCACGAAGATCGCTGCCAACGAGGCGGGCATCTCGTCGTTCGACGACGAGCTGGCCGGTCCGTCCGCGATCGCCTTCGTGCACGGTGACACCGTCGCCGTCGCGAAGTCGCTGCGTGCATTCGCCAAGGCGAACCCTCAGCTCGTGGTCAAGGGGGGGTACTTCGACGGTAACCCCCTGACCGCTTCTGAGGTGGACAAGCTCGCCGACCTCGAGTCGCGGGAGGTGCTGCTCGGCAAGCTGGCCGGCGCCTTCAAGGCATCGCTGTTCGGCGCCGCGTACCTGTTCAACGCGCCCCTCTCGCAGGCCGTCCGCACCGTCGAGGCACTGCGCGAGAAGCAGGAGTCCGCAGCCTGATCGGGCCTGCGGTAGACAACCACACCACGTAGCAAGGAGAGAACAATGGCCAAGCTGTCCCAGGACGAGCTCATCGACGCCTTCAAGGAGCTCACGCTCATCGAGCTCTCGGACTTCGTCAAGAAGTTCGAGGAGGTCTTCGAGGTCACCGCCGCCGCTCCCGTCGCCGTCGCCGCCGCTGGTGGCGCGGGCGCCGCCCCGGCCGAGGAGGTCGAGGAGAAGACGGAGTTCGACGTCGTGCTCGAGTCCGCCGGCGACAAGAAGATCCAGGTCATCAAGGAGGTGCGCGCCCTCACGAGCCTCGGCCTCGGCGAGGCGAAGGCGCTCGTCGACGGTGCCCCCGCGAACGTCCTCGAGGGCGTCAACAAGGAGACCGCCGACAAGGCCGCCGACCAGCTCAAGGGCGCCGGCGCGACCGTCACGGTCAAGTAAGACCCGTCGGTACCGCTCGCACGGAGGCCGTCGTCCCCTCGGGGACGGCGGCCTCCGTCGTTCCCGGGCGTCGCACCGCCCGTCGTCGCCGGGCGCCACGACGCGCACGCTCACCGACGGTGCGACGGCGCCCGTCCGCGTCGGCGCGCGCGACTACCCTGGACCCTCATGACGAGGATCGCGCCGTGAGCCGGATGGACGCCGTCGCCGGCGGCGGTGGCATGCGGGGCGGCGGCGGGGGCGGACCCATGCGCGGCAACCGGATCTCGAGCGGCGACCCGGACGCCCAGCGGGCCATGAACGCGGCAGCGCCGAAGATCCCCGACCTGCTCGGTCGCATCGCGGGGCTGTTCCGGCCGCATCGCACGGCGATCATCGGGACCGTCGTGCTCGTGCTCCTCGGGGCGGCGCTCAGCGTGATCCCGCCGCTGCTCACCCAGAAGGCGTTCGACCTCGGGCTCTTCCCCCGGTCCGGACATCCCGACCTGCCCGTGCTCGGATGGCTCGTCGCGGGCATGGTCGCGCTGTGGATCGCGTCGGCGGGGCTCGGCGTCTGGCAGACCTACCTGACCGCGACCGTCGGCAACCGGGTGATGGGTGCCATGCGCACGCAGCTGTTCGGTCACCTGCAGCGCATGGAACTCGCGTTCTTCACGCGCACGAAGACCGGTGTCATCCAGTCGCGCCTCCAGAACGACGTCGGTGGGGTCGCGAGCGTCCTCAACAACACCATCTCGTCCGTCCTCGGCAACACCGTGACCGTGATCGCCGCCGTCGTCGCGATGGTGCTGCTCAGTTGGCAGATGACGATCGTCGCGGTCGTGCTCCTGCCGCTGCTGGTGATCGCGCAGCGTCGCGTCGGCCGGGTCCGCGCCCGCATCGCCGCCGAGACGCAGGAGTCCCTGTCGGACATGACGGCGATCACGCAGGAGGCCCTGAGCGTGTCGGGCATCCTGCTCGCCAAGAGCTTCAACCGCCAGGGCGCCGAGATCGACCGGTACGAGGCCGAGAACCGCAACCAGATCCGCCTGCAGGTGCGTCAGCAGATGTCCGGGCAGTGGTTCTTCGCGATCGTGCAGATCTTCCTGTCCGTGATCCCGGCGATCATCTACCTCGTCGCGGCCTGGCTCATCGTCGGTGGTGTGCCCGTCACCGCCGGGACGATCGTCGCGTTCACCACCGTGCAGTCGCGGCTCTTGTTCCCGACGGTCGGGTTGCTCCGCGTCGTGCTCGACCTGCAGACGTCCGGGGCGCTGTTCGCGCGCATCTTCGAGTACCTCGACCTGCGGCCGGCCATCACCGACCCGGCGGATCCCGTCCCCGTGGACGAGTCGCGGATCGGCGCGCTCGCGTTCGAGGACGTCACGTTCGTCTACCCGGACGGCGACCCGGACGAGCCGACGCTCCGTGGGCTGTCGTTCGACCTCGAGCCCGGACGTTTCGCCGCGTTCGTCGGACCGTCGGGCGCCGGCAAGACCACGATCTCGTACCTCGTGCCCCGGTTGTACGACGCGACGACGGGCACCGTCCGGTTCGCTGGCACCGACGTCCGCGCGATCGCGCAGGACGACCTGGTGCGGCACGTCGGCGTCGTCAGCCAGGAGACCTACCTGTTCCACGCGACGATCGCCGACAACCTCCGCTACGCCAAGCCGGACGCGACCGACGACGAGCTCCGCGCGGCCGCCCGTGCCGCCAACATCGACGCGACGATCCAGTCGTTCCCCGACGGCTACGCGACCGTCGTGGGGGAGCGCGGCTACCGACTCTCCGGCGGCGAGAAGCAGCGCATCGCGATCGCGCGCGTCCTGCTCAAGGACCCGCCGGTGCTCGTGCTCGACGAGGCGACGAGCGCGCTCGACTCCATCTCGGAGCGGGTGGTGCAGGACGCCCTGGACGCGGCCGCCCGCGGTCGGACGACGATCGCGATCGCGCACCGGTTGTCCACCGTGCGGGACGCCGACGTCATCTTCGTCGTCGACCACGGCCGGATCGTCGAGCGCGGCGACCACGAGGAGCTCCTGGCACTCGGCGGTGTCTACGCGGCGCTGCACCGTCAGCAGAACGAGCCGGTGGTCGCCGCTGCCCAGGGCGTCGAGGCCTGAGCGCAGGGCCTCGGGAGGCGCGGCGCCGCGGGAGACCCGTGCGACGTCCGCTGCCGGGGGCGTTCGCCGACCTGCCAGGTCATGCGGCAGGGGCACGACGTACACTCGATGACCGTGCGCTACGCCAACTCCGTCATCGACCTGGTCGGGAACACCCCGCTCGTCCGCCTCAACTCGGTGACGGCGGGGATCGCCGCGACCGTCCTCGTCAAGGTCGAGTACTTCAACCCGGGTGGCTCGGCCAAGGACCGCATCGCCACCCGGATCATGGACGACGCCGAGGCGAAGGGGCAGCTCGGACCGGGCGGCACGATCGTCGAGCCCACGAGCGGCAACACCGGCGTCGGTCTGGCGCTCGTCGCCCAGCAGCGTGGGTACCGGTGCGTCTTCGTCCTCCCCGACAAGGTCGGCGAGGACAAGCGCAACGTCCTCACCGCCTACGGTGCCGAGATCGTCATCACCCCGACCGCCGTGCCGCCGGAGCACCCCGAGTCCTACTACTCGGTCTCCGACCGCCTGGTGCAGGAGATCCCCGGCGCGTTCAAACCGAACCAGTACGCCAACCCGAACGGGCCGCGCAGCCACTACGAGACGACCGGCCCCGAGATCTGGCGGGACACCGACGGGACGATCACGCACTTCGTCGCGGGCGTCGGAACCGGCGGCACGATCAGCGGGACGGGACGGTACCTCAAGGAGGTCTCGGAGGGCGGCGTGCGCATCGTCGGTGCGGACCCCGAGGGCAGCGTCTACTCCGGCGGCACCGGACGCCCGTACCTCGTCGAGGGTGTCGGTGAGGACTTCTGGCCGCCCGCCTACGACGGCAGCGTCGTCGACGAGGTCATCGCGGTCTCGGACGCGGAGTCGTTCGCGATGACCCGCCGCCTCGCCCGCGAGGAGGGCCTGCTCGTCGGTGGCTCCAGCGGCATGGCCGTCGTGGCCGCCGTCCGTGCCGCGCGCGACCTCGGACCGGACGACGTCGTCGTCGTGCTCCTGCCGGACGGGGGCCGTGGCTACCTCGGCAAGATCTTCAACGAGCGCTGGATGCGCTCGTACGGGTTCGTCGAGACCGAGGACGAGCGCACGGTCGGCGCACTCCTGCAGGCCAAGACCGGCGCCCTGCCGGACCTCGTGCACGCCCACCCGTCGGACACCGTGCGCGACGTCATCGACATCATGAAGACGTACGGGGTCTCGCAGATGCCGGTGCTCTCGGCCGAGCCGCCCGTCGTCATCGGCGAGGTCGTCGGCGCGATCGAGGAGCAGGAGCTGCTCGAGGCCGTGTTCACGGGCGCTGCCCGCATGACCGACTCGCTGTCGGCCTCGGTCGGCGACCCGCTGCCGATCATCGGCATCGGTGAGTCCGTCACGGCTGCCCGCCGCGCGCTCGAGGACACGAACGCCCTGCTCGTCGTCGAGGACGGGAAGCCCGTCTCGGTCGTCACCCGCCACGACCTGCTCGCGTTCCTGTCCGCGTAGCCGTTCCCGGCCCCGCTGGGCAGCCCCGCCGTGGAGCCGTCCGACCATCCACCCCGCCGTCATCACCAGGAGTCACCCCATGGCCGAGTTCTCCACCCGCGCGATCCACTCCGGGCAGGAGCCCGACGAGCGCACCGGTGCGGTGGTCCCGCCCGTGTTCCTCACCTCGACGTTCGTGCAGGACGGCATCGGGCGGATGCGCAACGGGTACGAGTACTCACGGTCCGGCAACCCCACACGTGACTCCCTGCAGGAGCAACTCGCCGACCTCGACGGCGGCGTCCGGGCGTTGTCGTTCTCGTCCGGCCTCGCCGCCGAGGACGCCCTGCTCCGCGCCGTCCTCGCGCCGGGCGCCCACGTCGTGATGGGCAACGACGTCTACGGCGGCACCCACCGCCTCGTGAACCGCCTGCACGTGCCGTGGGGGGTCGAGCTCACCACCGTCGAGATGAGCGACCTCGACGCGGTGCGCGCCGTCCTCCGGGCAGGGGAGCCCGGCCGCACGGTGGTGCTCTGGGTCGAGACGCCGACGAACCCCCTGATGAAGATCGTCGACATCGCCGCGCTCGCCGCGATCGGGCACGAGGTCGGCGCACTCGTCGTCGTCGACAACACGTTCGCGTCCCCGTACCTCCAGCAGCCGCTCGCGCTCGGTGCCGACGTCGTCGCGTACTCCACCACGAAGTACCTCGGTGGCCACTCGGACGTGGTGGGCGGTGCGATCGTGCTGCGCGACGAGGAGCTCGCCGAGCGCGTCGGCTTCGTGCAGTTCGCCGCGGGAGCGATCTCCGGGCCGATGGACGCCTGGCTGACGACCCGGGGCATCAAGACGCTGGCGGTCCGGATGGAACGGCACTCGGCGAACGCGCAGGCCGTCGCCGAGGCGCTCGTCGGGCACCCGGCGGTCGAGCGGGTGTTCTACCCGGGCCTCGAGTCCCACCCGGGTCACGCGATCGCGGCGAAGCAGATGCGCGGGTTCGGCGGCATGCTGTCGGTCGCGCTGACGGGTGGTCCGGAGGCCGCACGCCGGTTCGCCGAGTCCACCGAGGTGTTCCAGCTCGCGGAGTCGCTCGGTGGTGTCGAGTCGCTCATCGGATACCCGAGCGAGATGACCCACGCGTCGGTCAAGGGCACGGAGCTCGCGGTGCCCGAGCACGTGGTCCGCCTGTCGGTCGGCATCGAGGACGTCGCTGACCTCGTGGCCGACGTCGAGCAGGCCCTGACGCGGTGACCATGCCGCCCGGGCGCGCGGCGAGGCCGGGGCGCTCGGGCATCCTGGGACGCGGATACGTCCTGCCGACCGTCGGCATGGTCGCGATCGTCGCCGTCAGCGCGTTCCAGAACCTGGCGATGGCCACGATCATGCCGGTGATCAGCCGCGACCTCGACGGCGAGGCGCTGTACTCGCTGGCCTTCGCCGCGCCGCTCGCCGCAGGGGTGCCGGGCATGGTGGTGGCCGGCACCTGGGCGGACCGGTCGGGGGCACGCGTGGTCACGATCGTCTCCGCGCTGCTCTTCGCGCTCGGCACGGCGATCGTGGCCCTGGCGGGGTCGATGCCGGTGTTCCTCGGCGGACGCCTCGTCGAGGGCTTCGGCGCGGGGGCCCTCACGGTCGTGCTGTACGTCATCGTGTCGCGGATCTACCCCGAGCACCTGCACGGACGGATCTTCGCGGGCTTCGCCGGCGCGTGGGTCGTGCCGGGCCTCGTCGGTCCGGCGGCCGCCGGTGTCGTGACGGACACGTGGGGCTGGCACTGGGTGTTCGTCGGCGCGCTCGTCATCGCCGTCGGTTCGTTCGTCCTCCTGCTGCCGAGCCTCCGGCGTCTCCCGGTCCCCGACGTCGCGGACCGACCAGCGTGGCCGGGCCCGCGCATCGCCTGGTCCGCCGTCGCGGCCGTCGCGGTGCTCGGGCTCAACACCGCCCCGGACCTCGCCGGCGCACTCGGGCCCCTCGTGCTCGCCGTCGGACTCGTGGTCGCGGTGGTCGGGCTGCGCCCCCTGCTGCCGGTGGGGACGTTCCGGGTCGCACCGGGCCTCCCGGCCGTCGTCGTGATGCGCGCCGTCGCCGGCGCCGCCTACATGGGCAGCGAGGTGTACCTGCCGTACCTGCTCCAGGCGCACCACGGGTTCAGCCCGTCGGCGGCCGGTGTCACCCTGACCCTGGCGGCGATCAGCTGGGCCGCCGCGAGCTGGGCCCACGGCCGGATCCCGGAACGGGTGCTCACCGCGCGCCGCGCCTTCAGCATCGGACTGACGCTCGTGGCGCTCGGGCTGCTCGCCGCGTTCGTCGTCGCCGTCACCGGTGTCCTGCCGGTCGTGATGATCGCCGGGTGGTTCGTGGCGGGTGCCGGCATGGGGATCGTCTACCCGCGGACCTCGATGCTCACACTCCGGCTCAGTGACCGCGCGGACCAGGGATCCGCGAGTTCCGCCCTGGCGATCGGGGACGCCACCGGCGCGGTCGTGGGGCTCGCGATCACGGGCGTCGCCTTCACGGCGTTCGGGGGTCGGGCGGCCACCGTGTCGTTCGCGGTGGTGTTCGGCGCGATGACGCTCGTGGCGCTCGCCGGCCTGGCCCTCGTCCGCCGCGTCGGGCCCGTGCCCGCCCCGCGCGGGTGACGGAGCGGGCGACGCGGCGGTGCCGGCCGTCCCGCCGTGTGTAGCGTGGGGCGCCGGGCGACCAGGGAGGACGTGATGCGGCGGGGCAGGACGGTGGCCGTGGTGACCCGGTGCGTCATCCTCGCCGCGGTGGTCGCGGTCGGGCCGGCCGCCTGCGCGGCGGAGGACGGCACGACCCCGACGCCGGTGCGGAGCACGGACCTCACGGGGGCCGACGGCGGGTTCGACGAGCACGCGCGCATCGCCGTCGTGGTGCCGGCGGGCGCATCGGCTGGCGGCACGCGCGGAGCCAAGGCCGACGCGACCGCCGACGCGACCCCCGGCGCGACGCAGCCCGGCGTGACCGCCACACCCACGCCCGGACTCGACGGGGCCTTCCGGGACGCGCTCACTGCATCCGGCTACGTGCCGGACGTGCGCATCGCCTCCCGTCCGGACGCGCAGTCCGCGGCGATCGTCGCCGCGGCGATGGCCGGGGCGAAGGTGGTCGTGGTCGAAGCGGTCGACCCGACGGCGTTGGCCGCGGCGGTCCAGCGCGCGCAGGACGCGGGCGCGGTGGTGGTCGCGATCGGGGAACCCCTGCGGAAGGGGGGCGTGTCACGGCCGGTCGTCTCGGACTTCCGGCTCCCGGTGGGGAGCAGCGATGCCGACCTCGTCCGCCGAGTGGTCCGGCTCACCGACCGGCTCCAGGAGGGACGCCGCCCGTCCGGGGAGTGAGCGCCGTCGGACGTCGTCCGGCGACGGGCATCCGTGGCACGCTCCGGCTGGTGGCTGGTGGCTGGTGGCTGGTGGCTGGTGGCAGCCGGAAGGGGGCCCGGATCGCTCTGGGCGTCCTCCCAGCCGTGCTGCCCACCGATCGCATCGTCGCCTGCCTCCGCGCGGCGCGGCGCTGTGCGTCCGCTCAGGGTCCGGACCACGCCCGGGGCACGGCGACCGTCCCGCGATGTGCTGACTGTCCTGCCGGGGACCCCCCAGATTAGGGTCAGCACACGAATCTCCTGGAGCTCCCTGGGTCTCCTGGACAACGGTCAGAGAGGACAGTAGTGCCAACTCCCAAACTCACCCCTCATCGACGAGTCCTCGTCGGTGTCATCGCCGCGGCGTGCGTCGCCGGCACCTCGCTCCTCGCCGCGGCCCCCGCCAACGCGGCCACCCGTGCGCCGCTGGGCAACTCCGTCCCGTCGTGGGCGACCCACGCGAACGACAGCGGGACCGTCGCCGCCGACACGAGCGTGGAGGGCGAGGTCTACCTGCCGCTCCGCGACCTGGCCGGGGCGACCGCCCTCGCCACGGCGGTGTCGACGCCCGGCAACCCGCAGTACCGCACGCCGCTGTCGCCGGCCGCGTGGATCGCGAAGTACGCGCCCACCAAGGCCGACGTCGACCAGGTGACGAGCTACCTGCGCGCGCAGGGCCTGACGATCTCGGGCGTCCCCGCGAGCCACCAGTACGTGGTCTTCCGCGGTCCCGCTGCCACGGTCCAGAGCGTCATGGGCACGACGCTCCACGAGTACCGCCACGACGGTCGCTCGCTCGTCGCGCCGTCCTCCACGCCGTCCCTGCCGACCGCGATCGCGGCGAAGGTCTCCGGTGTCAGCGTCGACCAGGGCCGGTTCACCACGCGTCCCGAGATCGTCGGCCAGGGGCAGACGCCCGCCGCCACCACACCGTCGCACGTGTTCGCTCAGTCGACCACGGCGCCGGCCGCGGTGAACGCGCAGTGCTCGGCCTACACCGGGCAGCACACCGCGACCGTCCCGGCCGCGTACGGCACGACCACCGTCGACACCTTCAACTGCGGCTACATCCCGTCGCAGCTGCGGTCCGCCTACGGTGTCTCGGCGCTCGAGGCACGGGGCGTCCAGGGCCAGGGGCAGACCGTCGCGATCATCGACGCGTACGCGTCGCCGACGATCATCCACGACACGAACACCTACTCGGCCAGCCACGGTGAGCCCCAGCTGACGAGCAGCACGTTCTCGCAGAAGATCCCGTCGGTGTCGCAGTTCACCGACCAGGAGGCCTGCGCGGAGCCGAGCGGCTGGCAGGGCGAGGAGACGCTCGACGTCGAGTCCGTGCACGCGGTCGCGCCCGCGGCGTCGATCCTGTACGTCGGTGGCACGAACTGCGGCGGGGGCCTGGACATCGCGATGTCCCGGATCCTCGACGGCGGCCTGGCCGACATCGTCAGCAACAGCTACGGCAACACCGGCGAGGACGTCCCGCTGTCGACCCTGCAGGGCGAGGAGAACATCCAGCTGCAGGCCGCCGGCGAGGGCATCGGCCTGTACTTCTCGAGCGGTGACAACGGCGACGAGACGGCGGCCCTCGGGCAGCCCGAGCCGGACTTCCCGGCCTCGTCCCCGTGGGTCACGGCGGTCGGCGGGACGAGCCTCGGCATCGACGCGGCGGGTCGCAAGGCCTACGAGACCGGCTGGGGGGACACGCTCGACAAGATCGTGTCGACGAACGGCACGGACTCCTACGCGGCACCGCTGCCCGGCAACCTGTTCGGTGGCGGCGCGGGTGGCGGTGCGAGCACGTACTTCGCCCAGCCGAGCTACCAGAAGGGCATCGTCCCCGCCGGTCTCGCGAACGGCAAGCGCGTCTCGCCGGACCTCGGGGCGCTGGCCGACCCGTACACCGGGTTCTCGATCGGCATCCGCCCGATCAAGGACGACAGCACGCTCGCCGCGGCGGCCTACGAGACCGAGACCTACGGTGGGACCTCGCTCGCGTCGCCGATCACGGCGGCCCTGATGGCGCTCGTCCAGCAGACGACCCACTCGCGGATCGGGTTCGCGAACCCGACGCTCTACGCGGTCGACCGCGTGGCCCCGTCGCTGTTCAACGACGTGACCCCGCCAGCCTCGCCGATCGCGCTGGCGTACACGAGTGCCACGAGCGGGAACAGCTACCTGGTCACGCTCAACACGGACACGTCGCTCACGACCGCGCGCGGCTACGACGACGTCACCGGCCTCGGCTCGGTGTCGTTCGACCTGCTCACCGCGCTCGCGAAGGCGAAGGTCTAGTCGACCGGTCCGACGCACCGCCGCGGGTGCACGAGACGCCGGGTCCCCACGAGGGGCCCGGCGTCTCGCCGTTCCGGCCGGGAGGCCCGGAGCGCCCCGTCAGGCGACCCGCGGGCCTGGCGGGGTCAGCGCCACCAGGCGGGGAGGGACGCGGTGATCGTGTCGACGAGCGCCTTGCGTGACCGCCGCGGACCGGCGACCCAAACGGTGATCGCGCCGACGAACCCCTGTGCGACGAACCCCGCGGCGACGTCGTGGAGGACCTCGGGCCGGTCCTCGGGCGCCATGCCGGCGATGTGCGCGACGCACGACACCCGGAAGTGCTCGGCGAGCAGCCGATGCAGCGAGGCGTCGTTCGGGTCGGGGAGTGCCCACCGGTAGATCTCGCGGTGCGCGACGATGTGCTCGACGACGGCGCTGATGCCCCTGCGGGTGATCGTGCTCGGGTCGGCGCCCGGGACCTCGCGGAGCGCGGCGTCCTCGTCGCGGATGCTGTCGAGCTCGGGCGTCAGGACGTCGGCGAGGAGCGAGCCGGGGGAGACCGCGTGGGAGTAGAAGGTCGCGCGGTTGATGCCAGCGGCGCGCGTGACGTCCGCGACGGTGATGGCCGACACCGGCCGGTCGGCTGCGAGCCCGAGGATGGCCCCACGCAGCGCCGCCGTGGTGTGCAGGATCCGCGCGTCGACCATGGTCATCACCCCTCTGTGGACGCCCCGACGCTACCAGGAGGGCGGGTCGCGGGGCCGGTTCGCGCACGGGCGGCGCCGATGCACGCAGAAGCGCGGCCCGCCGTGCGCGGGCCGATGCGGACCCGTAGCATTGGTCCCGGACCCGAATCGATTCGACCGGCGACCACCCCTCACCCCGGAAGGCCCTCCTCCCCGTGACCGCCCCTGCCACCGGCGCCCTGACCGTCGTCCACCCCGGCGACGCTCTGCGTCGCTCCCAGCGCCTCGTCTACGTGGTCGTCCTCGGCGCGCTCACGGCGCTCGGGCCGTTCACGATCGACCTCTACCTGCCCGCGTTCCCGTCGCTCGAGCGTGCCTTCGACATCAGCGCCGGAGCGGTGCAGCTCACGCTCACCGCCACGACGGTCGGCTTCGCCGTCGGCCAGCTCCTCGTCGGGCCGTGGAGCGACCGCGTCGGGCGGCGGCTCCCGCTCATCCTCGCCACGTCCCTCCACATCGTGGCCTCGGTGGCCGCGTCCCTCGCGCCGAACCTCGAGACGTTGGCCGTGCTCCGGTTCCTCCAGGGGATGGGCGCCGCGGCGGGCGTCGTCGTGGCCATGGCCATGGTGCGCGACCTCTTCGGGGGCATCCCGCTCGTGCGCATGCTGTCCCGGTTGGCGATGGTGAACGGGCTCGCCCCGATCCTGGCCCCGCTCATCGGCTCGCAGATGCTGCGCGTCGTCGACTGGCGTGGGGTGTTCGTGTTCCTGGCCTGCTACGGGGCGGTGGTGATCATCGCGATGATCAGCCTCATCGTCGAGACGCTCCCGCGCGAGCGCCGCCACGACGTCGGACACGCGTCGGTACGGGACCGGTACCGCGCACTGTTCTCGGACCGGGTGTTCGTCGGCGTCGCGCTCATCGGTGCGATGGTGTTCAGCGGCCTGTTCTCGTACCTGTCGGCGTCGCCGTTCCTGTTCCAGCAGGTGTACGGCCTCAGCACCCAGCAGTACGGCGTCCTGTTCGCGGTCAACTCGTTGGGCGTCGTGATCGGCGTGCAGGTGTCGTCGCGCCTCGCGCGGCGCGTCGGCCCGCAGTGGATCCTCGCCTGCTCCACCGCCGTCCTGCTCGTCAGCGCCGTCGCCATCGCCGTGTTCGACTCCGTCGGGGTGGGGCGCGTGGGCGTGTTCGTGCCCCTGTGGTTCTTCATCTGTGCGTGTGGGTTCTCGTTCCCGCAGATCCAGGTGCTCGGGCTCGCAGCCCACGGCAAGGAGGCCGCGACGGCGGCGTCACTGCTCGGCGCGATGAACTTCGGCGTGGCCGGCATCATCTCGCCCGTCGTCGGCCTGCTCGGCATCGGCTCCGCCGTGCCCATGGCCGAGGTCATGGCCGCCACCGCCGTCGTGGCCGTGTTCGTGCTCTGGTTCGTGGTCCGGCCGCGCACGGTGCCGGCGCTGTCGCACTGACCCCGGATCCGCACCGCCGAGGGTGCGGCCCGACGTCAGTGAGCGATGCGTCCCGCGGTCTCCGCGACGAGCGCCAGGACGACGAGCGACCCGACCCCGACCGCGATCGCCAGGATCGCCATCGGCCGCTCGTACCAAGCGCGACTCTGCGGGTACAGGCGGTGGAACTCCCGCAGCGGCATGGGCTTGGTGAGCTCCGTGACCCGTGCGTCCAGTGCCTCGGCGAGGTGCCCGAGCGCCGTGTCGTCCCACAGCACGCCCCGCATCCGGAAGAGCGGATGCCCGGACTCGGTCAGCGCGACGAGCTGGCGGGTCGTGCGGTCCACGGACGGACCGAACGTCGTCGCGAGCACGACCCGGTGCACGTGCGCACGGTCGAGCACGACGCGTGGTCCGAGCAGCCCGCGCATCTCGACGTGGTGCGAGCCGACGCCGGCGTACACCGTGCGGAACCGGACCACGAGCAGCGAGGTCAGCACCGCCGCGACGACCGCGACGGTCCCCACCGGCGCGACGAACCCGAGCGGGAACGACACCCACACGAGCGCGACCGCGAGTGGCACCGCGGAGAACAGGATGCTCAATGCGGTGCTCCGCAGGAACGCCCCGCTCGGCCGCACCACGAGGTGCGCCCTCCCCGGCGTCGCCCTGACGCGTGCCGTCGTCTCCCCCACGGATGCTCCTCGCCCCTCACGGTCCGGCGGCCACCGGGAGCCGTCCCGGTGGTCCGACGCGACGCCCCTGCCGCTGCCGGATCTCTGCCGTCACCGGTGACGGAGCGGCCTGCGAGCGTCAGCCTAGGGCCTGACCCCCGCGCCGTCCCAGCGTTGTGGGGGTGATCTGCGGATCCCCGCGACGTGGGGTTCGACCGGGTCCGGCAGGTGGGGGACCGGAGCTCCGGTGCGGGCGGTGACGGGCCTCCCGGGCGCGCCACGCGAGGGGCGACGGACGGGAATCGACGGTCGATCGTGGCGGAGGATGGGGGATTCGAACCCCCGAGGGCTTGCACCCAACACGCTTTCCAAGCGTGCGCCATAGGCCACTAGGCGAATCCTCCGGGCGTCGCCCTGTGGCGACGACACCCCATGGTACAGGTCCGGAGGCGGGCCGACGACCGCGGCACCGCGCCCTGGGGCGGCACCCGGCCCCCGGTCCTATCCTGGGGAGGTGTCGACCCGCATCTACATCACGTCAGCAGAAGGGCACACCGGCAAGAGCACCGTGGCCCTCGGGGTGCTCGAGACCCTCGCGCGGACCGTCGGCCGGGTCGGCGTCTTCCGGCCCGTGGCGCGGTCGACCGCCGAGCGGGATTACGTCCTCGAGCTGCTGCTCCAGCACACATCGGCGGGCATCGACTACGACGACGCCGTGGGGGTGACCTACGAGGACGTCCACGCGGACCCCGACGGGGCGCTCGCCACGATCGTGAACCGGTTCGCGCTCGTCGAGCGGCAGTGCGACGCGGTCGTCGTCGTCGGTTCCGACTACACCGACGTCGGCAGCCCGACCGAGCTGTCGTACAACGCGCGCATCGCGGCGAACCTCGGCGCACCGGTCCTCCTCGTGCTCGGAGGGCGGAGCAGCTCCGAGCGCGGCGCCCGGACCGGCGACGACGTCCGACAGATCGCGGAGTTGACCACGAGCGAACTCCGCGCCGCCCACGCGTCGTTGCTCGGGGTCGTCGCGAACCGCACCGCGCCGGAGCGCATCGACGAGGTCGTCGCCGGCATCCGCAGTGCGATCGCGACAGAGCACCCGGGCACGCCGGTCTGGGCGATCCCCGAGGACGCCGTGCTCGTCGCCCCGACGGTACGTGCCGTGCTCGCCGCGACGGACGCCACCCTGGTCAGCGGTGACGAGGCCCTGCTCGACCGCGAGGCCCTCGGCACGGTGGTCGCCGCCATGAGCATGGAGAACGTCCTGCCCCGGCTCATCGAGGGCGGGATCGTCGTCGTCCCGGGCGACCGCACCGACGTCCTCATCGCGACGCTGCTCGCGAACGACTCGGAGACGTTCCCCTCGCTCGCCGGGGTCGTCCTCAACGGCGGGTTCGAGACCTCGCCGCAGATCCAGCGCCTCCTCGAGGGTCTGTCGAGCACCCTGCCCATCGCCCGCAACGGGCTCGGCACCTACGACACGGCGCTGCGGATCACGCAGACCCGGGGGCGCCTCGCGGCGGACTCGCCGCGCAAGACCGACCTCGCCCTGTCGCTGTTCGAGCGGCACGTCGACGCGGACGAACTCCTCGCCCGGCTCGAGGTCGGACCGTCGTCCGTCGTGACGCCGCTCATGTTCGAGCACGGTCTGATCGACCGCGCCCGGGAGCTCCGGAAGCGGATCGTCCTGCCCGAGGGGGACGACGACCGGATCCTCCGGGCCGCATCGACGCTCCTGCAGCGCGACGTCTGCGACCTCACGATCCTCGGGGACCCGACGGCGGTCCGCACCCGCGCGGCCGAGCTCGGGCTCGACCTCGACGCCGCCGACGTGGTCGACCCCTCCGCCGAACCGCTCCGTGAACGGTTCGCCGAGGAGTACGCCCGTGTCCGCGCACACAAGGGCATGACCGTCGAGCTGGCGCGCGACCGGGTGACGGACGTGTCCTACTTCGGCACGCTCATGGTGCACCTCGGCCTCGCCGACGGCATGGTGTCCGGAGCCCGGCACACCACCGCGCACACGATCCGCCCCGCGTTCGAGATCATCAAGACCCGGCCCGACGTGTCGATCGTGTCGAGCGTGTTCCTCATGGCGCTCGCCGACCGCGTCCTCGTGTACGGCGATTGCGCCGTGGTGCCGGACCCGACCAGCGAACAGCTCGCGGACATCGCGACGTCCAGCGCGGCAACCGCCGCGCAGTTCGGCATCGAACCGCGCGTCGCCATGCTCAGCTACTCGACCGGGGACAGCGGATCCGGGGCGGACGTCGACAAGGTGCGGGCCGCCACCGCGTTCGTCCGCGAACGGCACCCCGAGCTGCTCGTCGAGGGCCCGATCCAGTACGACGCCGCCGCCGATCCCACCGTCGCCCGCGCCAAGATGCCGGACTCGCCGGTCGCCGGCCGCGCGACGGTGTTCATCTTCCCGGACCTCAACACCGGCAACAACACCTACAAGGCCGTGCAGCGGTCCGCCGGCGCGGTCGCGATCGGGCCCGTCCTGCAGGGGCTGCGCAAGCCGATCAACGACCTGTCGCGCGGCGCACTCGTCGGGGACATCGTCAACACCGTCGCGATCACCGCCATCCAGGCCGGGACCAGCGCCGAACCCAGGAAGCAGGCATCGTGACCACAGCACTCGTCGTCAACTCCGGATCGAGCTCCTTCAAGTACCAGCTCATCGAGCTCGAGGGGGAGCGCATGCTCGCGTCCGGGCTGGTCGAGCGCATCGGGGAGTCCTCCGGCGCCACCAAGCACACGAACGCCCTGACCGGCAAGTCCACCTCGAACGACGACGCCCACGTGCCGGACCACGCCGCCGGGTTCCGCGCGATGCTCGACGCCTTCGCCGCCGTCGGGCCCTCGTTCGACGACGAGCCGCCCGCCGTCGTCGGCCACCGGGTCGTCCACGGCGGCACCGACTTCGACCGCGCCACCGTCATCACGCCCGAGGTCGAGGCGCGGATCGACGCCCTGTCCGCCCTCGCACCGCTGCACAACCCGGCCAACCTCGAGGGGATCCGCGCCGCACAGCACGTGTTCGCGGACGTGCCGCAGGTCGCCGTCTTCGACACCGCGTTCCACCAGACCATGCCGCCGGAGGCCTACACGTACGCGATCCCGGCGGACCTCGCGCAGCGCTACGCGATCCGGCGGTACGGCGCGCACGGGACGAGCCACAAGTACGTGTCCGAGCAGACCGCGGTGTTCCTCGGCCGCCCGCTCGAGCAGCTCAAGACGATCGTCCTGCACCTCGGCAACGGGGCGTCCGCCGCCGCGATCGACGGAGGGCGCAGCATCGAGACGTCGATGGGCCTGACGCCGCTCGAGGGGCTCGTCATGGGGACCCGCTCGGGCGACCTCGACCCCGCGATCCTCATCCACCTGCACCGCGAGGCCGGCATGTCCTTCGAGGACCTCGACACCATGCTCAACAAGCAGTCGGGCCTGCTCGGACTCACCGGGAACGGGGACATGCGGGACGTCCAGAGCGACGCGTCCGAGGGCGACGACCGGGCGGAGGCGGCGCTCGCCGTCTACCGGCACCGGATCCGCCGGTACGTCGGCGCGTACACCGCCCAGCTCGGCGGCCTCGACGCCGTCGTGTTCACGGCGGGTGTGGGCGAGAACAACGCGCTCCTGCGGCGCCGGGTCCTGGCCGGGCTCGAGCACCTGGGGATCGAGGTCGACCACGACCGCAACGACCTGCACTCCAGCCGTGCGCGGCGGATCTCGACCGACCGCTCCCGGGTCGCGGTGCTCGTGATCCCGACGAACGAGGAGCTGGAGATCGCACGGCAGTCCGCCGCTGTGGCACTGCACTGATCTGCCGGACTCGCGGGCTCGCCCGGCGTCGGCGTCGGCGTCGTGGCGCCGCTGGCGCGTCCCCTGATCTCCAGCGCGCGCTGCTGCTGCCGCCCGGGCTGATGCGGGCCGTGACCCGCCGCCGCCTCAGATGCGGGCCGTGGCGCGCCGCCGCCTCAGAGCGCCGCGAGCGCCTCGTGGATCGGCACGTCGCCCGACGTGAGCTCGAACTGGCGACCGATCGCGGCACCCGCGAGCAGGGCCTCCAGGACGACCGCCGCGACGTCGGCCCGCGAGACGGAACCACGGGGCACCTCGGTGCCGGCGCGGACGGTGCCCTGGCCCGGGGTGTCGAGGAGACCTCCGGGACGCACGATCGTCCACTGGAACCCGCGTGCGCGGATGTTCGCGTCCGCCTCCGCCTTCGCCCGCAGGTAGACCTGGAACACCGCGCGGTCGTCCGCGGCCGGCAGGACCGCCGTGGCCGGGTCGTACGAGTCGGCGCCCATGGCCGAGATGAGCACGTACCGCGGCACCGAGACCCGCGATGCGGCGTCGGCGAGCAGGATCGCGGCGTCGCGGTCGACCGCGAACTTGCGTTCGGCACCGCTGTTCGGTCCGGCGCCCGCCGCGAACACGACGGCGTCGGCCTGCTCGAGGTCCACCGCCAGGTCGTCCTCGTCCATCTGCTCGAGATCCCGGACGATCGCGGTCGCGCCGGTGGCCTCGACGTCGGCGACATGCGCCGGGTTGCGGACGATCCCGACCGCGTCGTGTCCCGCCTGCCTGATGAGCCGTTCGAGCAGCAGGGCGATCTTGCCGTGTCCTCCGGCGATGACGATCTTCATGCCTCCACTGAACCGCCCGCGGCTGAGTGCGCGTCGATGAACGGGCGAGGCGTCCGCTAGACTGTCGGCGGCTCCTCACGTGACGCCATCCAGGCCAACTCCCCCAGGGCGGAAACGCAGCAAGGGCAACCGGGCTCTGGCGGGTACGTGGGGAGTCTTCTCGTTCCGCCGCCGCCCGCTGGAACCGGTCGATCACGGTTGCTCGGAGACCGCTGCAGGGGACCGGTGGCGCTGTCCGGCGTCCGGCGCGGACCGCCACGGCCGGCACCGACCCCCCGTTCCCCGAGTCCGGTCCGCGGTGCGCGTCCGTCGGATCAGTTGCGGCCGCTGGGCAGCGGCGCGGACGCGGCCCTGACACGCATGAGGGAGCGGCGGACGAGGATGACCCGAACATCGTCGTCCGCCGCTCCGAGGGGCCGGGGCGGCGATGACCCGAACACCGACGCGCCCCGGCTTCCGGGGGCCGAGGCTCCCGGAGCCCGCGATCAGGCGCTCGTCGTGGTGCCGTTCCGAGCCCGGCCAGCCGTCCGCGCCACGGTGGTCCGGACGATCGTCCGGCGCAGCGTGCACGACAGCGTCAACCGCTCGTTCATGAGCTCGACTCCTGATCCTGATCCGCCACGGATGGTCCTGCGATGGTCGGTCGCGCCGTGGCCGTACGTGGACGATACCGCTCCACGGACTGATCGGTACGCCCTTTCTGGGTCGACGTCCAGGTTCGCCAGCGAGCGCCGGGACCACGAGCTGACATCGCCGGGGTCTGTGGAGAGCGACCCCCGGTGTCGGCGGCGCCGATTACCCTGGTGGCGTGGTCACCGCCTTGTATCGCCGTTACCGGCCCGAGAACTTCGCCGAACTCATCGGCCAGTCGCAGGTGACCGATCCGCTGCGGACAGCACTCCGGGCAGACCGCGTCAACCACGCCTACCTCTTCAGCGGACCGAGGGGTTGTGGCAAGACCACGTCGGCACGGATCCTCGCGCGGTGTCTCAACTGCGCTCAGGGCCCGACGGACACGCCATGCGGAGTGTGCCCGAGCTGTGTGGAGCTGGCACGGGACGGCGGCGGGTCGCTCGACGTCATCGAGATCGACGCAGCCAGCCACAACGGCGTGGACGACGCACGCGACCTTCGCGACCGCGCCGTGTTCGCCCCGGCACGCGACCGCTACAAGATCTTCATCCTCGACGAGGCCCACATGGTCACGCCGCAGGGGTTCAACGCACTCCTCAAGTTGGTGGAGGAACCACCGGAGCACGTCAAGTTCATCTTCGCGACGACCGAGCCCGAGAAGGTCATCGGGACCATCCGCTCGCGGACCCACCACTACCCGTTCCGGCTCGTGCCGCCGGCGTCCATGCTCGAGTACGTCGAGCAGCTGTGCGCGCAGGAGTCCGTGTCGGTGGCGCCCGGTGTCCTGCCGCTCGTGGTCCGGGCCGGCGGGGGATCGGTTCGGGACACCCTGTCGCTCCTCGACCAGCTGATGGCCGGGAGCGAGGACCGCACGATCGCCTACGACCGCGCGGTCGCACTCCTCGGGTACACCGATGCCGCCCTGCTCGACGACGTCGTGGACGCGCTCGCCGT
This sequence comes from Curtobacterium sp. MCBD17_003, assembly GCF_003234885.2. Classification (NCBI taxonomy): domain Bacteria; kingdom Bacillati; phylum Actinomycetota; class Actinomycetes; order Micrococcales; family Microbacteriaceae; genus Curtobacterium; species Curtobacterium sp. MCBD17_003. Next base: position 2,311,754 of record NZ_CP126275.1, on the reverse strand, counting down.
GGCGGATCCGGCCTCGGCGTTCTCGGCCGTCGACCGCGTCGTGCAGACAGGTCAGGATCCGCGTCGCTTCGTCGAGGACCTGCTCGAACGGCTCCGCGACCTCATCGTCGTCGCCGCCACCAACGAGGGCGCTGCGGGCGTGTTGCGCGGAGTCTCGCCCGAGGAACTCGAGACGATGACGCGGCAGGCGGCCGTCTTCGGCGCGGTCGGGCTCTCGCGCGCGGCCGACATCGCGAACCGTGCGCTCACCGAGATGACCGGCGCGACGTCGCCCCGCCTGCACCTCGAACTCATGGTGGCGCGGATGCTCGTGCCGGAGAGCGATGACAGCCAGCGGGGCGCCCTGGCGCGCGTCGAGCGCCTCGAGCGTCGCGTCGGCGTCGGTGACGCCGGGGGCACGACCGGTTCTGCGCCCGTCGCTGTCGTCACGTCAAGCGCACCGGCTGCCGCACCCGCGCCGGCGCCGGCGCAGGCCGCGCCGACGCCGGCCGCGCCGACCCCGGCTTCGACCCGTGCCACCGCTGCTGCTGCCCCGGCCAGCGCGTCCGGGACCGAACGGGCCGACGATGACGAGCAGCGCGCGGTCCCCGGCGCGGTCGAGGTCGTCCCCACGACCGGCAGCGCGCCCTCGGGTGCGGGCTCGCCCTCGTCGACCGGTGTCGGCGCGGCGCTCGCGGCCTCGCCGGCGGTCCGGGCCGTCGGCGAGCTGGGCGTGCAACAGGTGCGGGACAGCTGGCCGCAGGTCGTCGAGCACGTGCAGCGCGCTCGACGGTCCGCCTGGATGGTCGTCGTGACCGCGCAGGTGACCGCCTTCACGGACGACGTCCTCACACTGACGTTCCCGAGTCAGCAGGACGTCGCGTCGTTCAAGCAGATGACCGACCCGAAGGACAGCGTCAGCGAGTACCTCCGGGCCGCCATCCTCGATGTCCTCGGCGTCCGTGTGAAGTTCGTCGCTCGCGGGCCGGCACCCGCAGGGTCGAACCCGGACGCGGGACGGCCCGCATCCGAGCGTCAGGCGGTGCCGGAGCGTCAGGCGACACCCGAGCGCCAGTCGGCGCCGGAGCGTCAGGCGGTGCCGGAGCGTCAGGCGGTGCCGGAGCGTCAGGCGACACCCGAGCGCCAGTCGGCGCCCGAGCGCCAGTCGGCGCGCGAGCGCCAGTCGGCGCCCGAGCGTCAGCCGACACCCGAGCGCCAGTCGGCGCCCGAGTCCGCACCGGCGGCGCCGACGCGCGACGGCGCTCGCGGATCCTCCGAGCAGAGCAGCGCGCAGGTGCCGGCCTCAGCCGGGGGATCGGCGCCAGCAGCCGCGCCTGCTCCGTCCCGAGCATCCGCAGCCGCGCCGGCCCCCGCGCCCACCGGCCCGGTCACCGACTGGGTGGTCGCGACGATCCCGGCGTCCGATCCCACTGCAGATGCCGTCCCGGACGACGTCGAGCCGTCGTGGGCCGCGCCCTTCGGGGTGGCGTCGAGCCCGGACGGCACGGCACCGGCCGCCGTCGCGCCAGCCGGACGGACGGGCGGTGCGCCCGCGGGTGCCGCGACGAGCGCGCCCGCTGCCGGTGCCGTCCGTGGTCCGGCCAGCACCCCGGCTGTCGCAGGCGGACCGAGCGACGTGCCGGTCGACGACTACCCCCTCGACGACGAGCCCTACGACGACGGAGCGCCGTTCCCGGACCCGGGCCCGTCGGGTCGATCCGCCGCGGGGCCCGTACCCACCGGAGGACGAGCACCGTCGGCGTCCGCACCCCGCGGGGGCGGCACCCCAGCTCCCGCCCGGACGGCCCCGTCGGCGCCGGAGCGGCCCGCCCGTGTGCCGGTCCCCGGACGCTACGGCGAGGCGGTCGTCCGTGAGATCCTCGGGGCCCAGTTCATCGAGGAGACCACGCTCGACAGCAGCGGGTCCGGAGGCTTCTGACCATGTACGACGGCATCGTCCAGGACATCATCGACGAGTTCGGCCGTCTGCCGGGGATCGGTCCGAAGTCCGCGCAGCGGATCGCGTTCCACATCCTGCAGACCGAGTCGTTCGACCCGACGCGCCTCGCGGAACTCCTCATGACGGTCAAGGAGAAGGTCCGCTTCTGCGAGGTCTGCGGGAATGTGACCGAGACAGAACGCTGCAGCATCTGCCGCGATCCCCGCCGCTCGCCCGCGGTCATCTGCGTGGTCGAGGAGGCCAAGGACGTCGCCGCGATCGAGCGGACCCGTGAGTTCCGCGGGCTGTACCACGTGCTCGGCGGCGCGATCAGCCCGATCGACGGCGTCGGCCCCGACGACCTCCGCATCCAGGGTCTGCTGACGCGGCTCGCGGACGGCACCGTGGACGAGGTCATCATCGCGACCGATCCGAATCTCGAGGGCGAGGCCACGGCCACCTACCTCAGCCGGCTCCTCGTGCCGATGGGGGTCCGGACGACGCGCCTCGCTTCCGGACTCCCGGTCGGTGGGGATCTCGAGTACGCCGACGAGGTCACGCTCGGACGCGCGTTCGAGGGGCGCCGGCTCGTGGGCGGTTGACCCGGGCCTCCCGGTCGACGGGTGCCGGTCGGCGACCACCGGAGTCCCAGCGCGTGGCGTGCACGCGACGCAACAGTCCGAGGACACTCGGTAGAATCGGCGGACCGCGTCCGTGGGAGTCCAGGAGTTCGTCAGTGGCATTGATCGTGCAGAAGTTCGGTGGCTCGTCCGTCGCGGACGCCGAGAGCATCAAGCGCGTGGCCAAGCGGATCGTCCAGACGAAGAAGGCCGGCAACGACGTCGTCGTGGCCGTCTCCGCGATGGGCGACACGACGGACGAGCTCCTCGACCTCGCGAGCCAGGTCACCCCGTTGCCGTCCGGTCGCGAGCTGGACATGCTCCTCACCGCGGGCGAGCGGATCTCGATGGCGTTGCTCGCGATGGCGATCAAGAGCCTCGGGGTCGAAGCCAGCTCGTACACCGGCAGCCAGGCGGGCATGCTGACCGACGCCCAGCACGGCCGTGCCCGGATCGTCGACGTCACCCCGAAGCGCGTCCGTGAGGCCCTCGACGCCGGGCACGTGGCGATCGTCGCGGGGTTCCAGGGCTTCAACCGCACGACGGGCGAGATCACCACCCTCGGCCGCGGTGGCTCCGACACGACCGCCGTCGCCCTGGCCGCTGCCCTCGGTGCCGACGTGTGCGAGATCTACACCGACGTCGACGGCATCTTCAGCGCCGACCCGCGGGTCGTCCCGAAGGCGCGCAAGATCGACCGCATCACGAGCGAGGAGATGCTGGAGCTCGCGGCCGCGGGCGCCAAGGTCCTCTACATCCGCGCCGTCGAGTACGCCCGGCGGCACGGCGTCACCCTGCACGTCCGGTCCTCGTTCAACAACACCGAGGGCACCATCGTCTACAACCCTGCCGAGGGGGAGTCCGTGGAAGAACCGATCATCACCGGCATCGCCGGCGACCTCTCCGAGGGCAAGATCACGGTGGTCGGCGTGCCCGACCAGCCGGGCAAGGCGGCCGAGATCTTCACGACCGTCGCCCGGGCCGGCGCGAACATCGACATGATCGTGCAGAACGTCTCCGCCGCGGCGACCGGCCGCACCGACATCTCGTTCACGCTGCCGAAGTCGCAGGGCTCCGGGGTCCTCACCGCGCTCGAGGCCTCGAAGGCGAGCATCGGCTACGAGACCGTGCAGTACGACGACCAGATCGGCAAGCTCGCCCTGGTCGGTGCCGGCATGCGGACGAACGCCGGGGTGTCGGCGCAGCTGTTCCGTGCGCTCCACGAGGCCTCGATCAACATCGAGATGATCTCGACGAGCGAGATCCGGATCTCGGTCGTCACGCGGGCCGACACCCTGAACGAGGCGATGCGCGTCGTTCACTCGGCGTTCGGTCTCGACGCCGACGTCGAAGCCGTCGTCTACGCCGGCACCGGCCGGTAGACAGGAGACACCATGAGCGAGCTCACCGTCGCCGTCGTCGGCGCCACCGGGCAGGTCGGCACCGTCATGCGCCGTCTGCTGGAGGACCGTGCCTTCCCCGCCACGACGGTCCGGTTCTTCGCCACCGCCCGCTCCGCAGGCACGACGTTGCCGTTCCGGGGCGAGGACATCGTCGTCGAGGACTCGGCGACCGCGGACCCGACGGGCATCGACATCGCCCTGTTCTCCGCCGGGGCATCGGGATCCCGGACCCTGGCACCGCGCTTCGCCGCCGCGGGGGCGCTCGTCATCGACAACTCGAGCGCCTGGCGGATGGACCCGGATGTCCCGCTCGTCGTGAGCGAGGTCAACCCGCATGCGATCGACGAGGCACGCAAGGGCATCATCGCGAACCCGAACTGCACGACCATGGCGATCATGCCGGTACTCAAGGTGCTCGATGCCGAGGCCGGTCTGCGCCGGCTCGTCGCGACGACGTACCAGGCCGTCTCCGGCAGCGGCCTCGCCGGCGTGGAGGAACTGCTCGGGCAGGCCCGGGCGGCGCTCGAGCAGGACGCCGCAGCCCTCACGCACGACGGCTCCGCCGTGACCTTCCCGGAGCCCACGAAGTACGTCGCGCCGATCGCCTTCGACGTCATCCCCCTCGCGGGCAGCATCGTCGACGACGGCTGGGGCGAGACGGACGAGGAGCAGAAGCTCCGGAACGAGAGCCGCAAGATCCTCGAGCTGCCCGACCTGCTCGTCGCGGGGACCTGCGTCCGGGTCCCGGTGTTCACGGGGCACTCGATCTCGGTGAACGCGGAGTTCGCGCGCCCCCTGACGCCGGAGCGAGCGTCGGAGGTCCTCGCCGGCGCACCGGGCGTGCAGTTGTCCGAGGTCCCGACGCCCCTGCAGGCCGCCGGCGCCGACCCGAGCTTCGTCGGGCGGATCCGGACGGACCGTTCGGCACCCGAGGGGCACGGGCTCGCCCTCTTCGTCAGCAACGACAACCTCCGGAAGGGTGCCGCGCTCAACGCGGTCCAGATCGCGGAGGCGGTGCTCGCCCGCCGCGCGGTCGTCGCCTGACCCAGGCCGTGCCTCCCGGCCCCGGCGCAGCCGGTGTCGGACCGCCGCCGGTAGGATCATCGGGTGCCAGAGAAGCCAGTGCAGCCGTTGGACGTCGTCCTGATCGGCGGTGGCATCATGAGCGCGACGCTGGGCGCGCTCATCCACCGTCTCGAGCCGGACTGGTCCATCCGGATCTACGAGCGCCTCGCCGACGTCGCCGAAGAGTCCTCCAACCCCTGGAACAACGCGGGAACCGGGCACTCGGCACTCTGTGAGCTGAACTACACGCCGGAGTTGCCCGACGGTTCCGTGGACATCAGCAAGGCCATCGGCGTCAACGAGCAGTTCCAGGTCTCGCGGCAGTTCTGGGCGCACCTCGTCGAGACCGGCGCGCTCGCCGCTCCCGAGACCTTCATCAACCCGACGCCGCACATCAGCTTCGTCTGGGGCGAGGACAACGTGTCCTACATGCGCACACGGTACGAGGCGATGAAGGACCACCCGCTCTTCGCCGGCCTCGAGTACAGCGACGACGCACGCCAGATCCGCCGGTGGGCGCCCGCGCTCATCCCCGGCCGGAAGCGGTCGCAGCCCATCGCGGCAACGTACTCGCCCGCCGGGTCCGACGTCGACTTCGGTTCCTTGACGCGTCAGCTCGTCGACGGGCTGCGCCGGGACGGCGTCCAGTTCGAGTCGAACCACGTCGTGAAGAACGTGTCGCGCCGGAAGGACGGCACCTGGGAGCTCCTCGTCAAGAACGAGGTGGGGCAGTCGAGGTCCCGCATCGCAGCGAAGTTCGTCTTCGTGGGTGCCGGCGGTGGCGCGCTCCAGCTCCTCCAGCGCTCCGGCATCCCGGAGATCCGCGGCTACGGCGGGTTCCCCGTGAGCGGTGAGTTCCTCCGCTCCGACGACCCGGCGGTCGTGGTCAAGCACGCCGCCAAGGTCTACGGCAAGGCGTCGGTCGGCGCGCCGCCCATGTCGGTGCCGCACTTGGACACGCGGATCGTCGACGGTCAGGCGAGTCTGATGTTCGGGCCGTACGCCGGGTTCAGCCCGAAGTTCCTCAAGCAGGGCTCCTGGTCGGATCTCTTCCGGTCGATCCGGCTCCACAACCTGCGGCCGATGCTGTCGGTCGCGTTCTCGAACATGGACCTGGTCCGCTACCTGGTCGGGCAGCTGCTCGCGAGCCGGTCCCGCAAGTTCGCCGCGCTCCGGGACTTCATGCCGTCCGCACAGCCGGGGGACTGGCACCGGATCACGGCGGGACAGCGCGTCCAGGTCATCAAGCCCGACCGCGAGCGAGGCGGTGTCCTGCAGTTCGGCACCGAGGTCATCACCTCGGCGGACGGCAGCATCGCCGGGCTGCTCGGCGCCTCGCCCGGGGCGTCGACCGCGGTGCCGATCATGCTCGGGCTGCTCGAGCGCTGCTTCCCCGACCGCCGGGACCGCTGGGCGGATGCCATCCGGGGGATGGTGCCGACGTACGGCAAGCGGTTGTCGGACGACCCGGCGCTCGCTGACGAGACGCTCACCCGGACCGCGGCGACGTTGCACCTCCACCGCTGACCGCTGCCGCTTGACCTCCGTTCGAACACGTGTTCGAATGGGGACATGCGGTGGGACGGCCAGACGATCGATGCCTCGGACGACGCGATGCTCCCCGGGCTCGCGTCGAACCGCGGGTTCGTCCGGAGCGTGACGACGCCGGAGTTCGCCGGGGTCACGTTCCACGAGGTCCTGGCCAAGTCGGCGCTCAACCGGGTCGGCGGCCACGACGGCGGCGTGTGGGGGTGGACGATCAACCCCTATCGGGGCTGCAGTCATGCCTGCGTGTACTGCTTCGCCCGCCCCACCCACGCCTACCTCGAGTTCGACGCCGGAGCGGACTTCGACCGGCAGATCGTGGTCAAGACGAACGTGTCCGAGGTCCTCACGCGTGAGCTGGCGCGACCCTCGTGGGATCGTCATCCCGTCGCGCTGGGCACGAACACGGACCCGTACCAGCGTGCCGAGGGGCGATACCGGCTCATGCCCGGGATCATCCGCGCGCTCGCCGACTCGGGCACGCCGTTCAGCATCTTGACGAAGGGCACCTTGCTCCGTCGCGACATCCCGATCCTCGTCGAGGCCGCGGAGCGCGTCCCGGTGGACCTCGCCATGTCCATCGCCGTGTACGACGACGACCTCCAGCAGTCGGTGGAACCAGGGACGCCCTCGACGGCCGCGCGCTTGGCGACCGTGCGCGCGGTGCGCGACGCCGGACTCGACTGTTCCGTGTTCCTCATGCCGATCCTCCCGTACGTCACGGACACCAAGGCACACCTGATGGATGCGGTGGGCCGTGCGGCGGCAGCCGGGGCGACGAGCGTGGTGTTCTCCGCCCTGCACCTCAAGCCGGGCGTCAAGCCGTGGTTCATGGACTGGCTCGGACGACGCCACCCGGACCTCGTCGAGCGCTACCGGCGGATGTACCTCGATGCCGCGTACGCACCGCGGGACTACCGACGGTGGCTCTCGGAGCGGATGCGGCCGATCCTCGCCGACCACGGCCTGCCCGTGGGGCGAGTGGACCCGGCGACGGGCTCCATGGGATTCCACGACGGTTCGCCACTCAAACGGGCCGCGGCGTCCTTCGGTGACGAGGTCGGCGAGGCACAGGGCGCTGCGTCGGCTGCGGCTGCCCCGGTGACCCCGGTGGCCCCGGTGGCCCCGGCAGCAGCGGTCCGGATCCTCCCGGCAGTTGGGGCCCCGGCGGTGCCGACCGCCGTGTCCCCGACCACGGCAGGCCGCGCCCGAGGGGACCTCGACGTCGCCGCAGGGTCGGCCGTCACCCTGTTCTGACGTCGTCATCCACGCCCGGCGAGCATGGTCGCGCGGGCGCTGCCTCCGCCGACGTCGCGGGTCGGCTCTCGGGCTCGGGTCCGGGCATTCGGGGGACACACCATGGTCGCGACGGCCCGCTACAATCAGGTCAACCCGAGCCAACTCCACTGTTCGGGGTACACGACGCGCGCTGTGGTGGTTGAATCGGCCGCGGCGCACCAGGGCGGCGGAAGGGACGGCACCGATGCTCGGGATTCCAACGCACCTCGCGCCGCGCGTGAACGCATGGTCGCTGGTGCGGGCGTTCCACGCTGCCGCCCTCGCAGCACTGGTCGCACTCGTCGCGGTCCTCGGGCTGTACGGCGCGGTCATGGGGTCGCCGCGCGTCGGACTCGCGGTGCTCGCGCTCGTCCCGACGACCGTGATGATCGCCGTCCACGCACGCATCGGTACGTGGCGCTCTGCGGCGGCGTTCCTGCTCGTGGGGGGCGCGTGCTCGTACTGGTTCACGATCGTCGTGGCGAGCGGCCTCGGCGCGCCCACCTGGATCGAGTCGTACCTCTTGTCGCTCGCCGTCATCCCGCTCGTCCTCGTGGGTGGGGCGAGCACGTCGACGGGACGGGTGATCGCGTGGTCGATCCTCGGGTTCTCGGTCGGTCACCTCGCGACGTTGATCGGCACCGCCCAGGTGATCGGTCAGGTGGTGCCGACCCTGCTCGCGTGGGTGACCATGGGGCTCGTCGTCGGGATCGTGGGCGTCGCCACGGGGCTGACCGCGCGGTTGCAGCGCGTCCAACCCGAGCTGCTGCGGTCGGCGCGCGAGGAGCACGTGTCGACGTACCGGCAGGGCATCGAGCTCGAGGCCGCGGCGATCCTCCACGACACGGTCCTCAACCACCTCAACGCGATCGCCCTCGCCCCCGCGGGCCCCATGGACGCCACCCTCGCCCGGACCGTCGACGAGGACTTCGCGATGCTCACCGGACACGAGTGGTTGGCGGCGCCGGACGCGGGCCGGGACGCCGATGCGCAGGGACGAGCCGTGACGGACGACGACGTGGTCCACCGGACGGTGGAGGAGTGCCGGTCCGCGGGCCTCCAGGTCGACCTGACCGGCGACCCGGGCGTCACCGCCCGGCTGGACCAGCCGGTCGCGGCCGCGCTCGCGCGTGCGCTCGCGCAGTGCCTGACGAACGTCCAGAAACACGCCGGTACCGATCGCGCCGAAGTCAGCGTGTTCGACGACGGCCTCATGTGCACCGTGATGGTCGTCGACGACGGCCGGGGCTTCGACGAGCGGACGACCGGCGCCGACCGCCTCGGTCTCCGCAACTCCGTGCGGCAGCGGATCGATCGCGTCGGTGGTGAGGTGCAGGTGTGGTCCTCGCCCGGCAGCGGGACCAGCGTCATGATGTCCGTGCCCTTCGGTCCGGGCCGACGCGGTGCCGCCGAGGGTGACGCGCGGCGCGCCGGCGCGGTCTCGGCACCCTCGTTCCCCGCCGGAGACGACGGCCGGCTCAGGTCGGCCTCGTGAGCCGCGAGCCCGCTCGGACCCCGCAGCAGTACGACCCGCTCGGCGCACTCGGGTCCCGCCCGCTCGCCCTCGTGACCGGGGCCGCCTCGGTCGTCTGGGCGCTCGTGGCCTCCATCGTCGCCCGGGACGTACCGGGGAGTCCCACGCTCTCCGCGCTCACCGTGCTGCTCGTCGCGGCGGCTGCCGGTGTCTCGGCGTTCGCGACGAGTCCGTTCCGTGCGCCGTTCGAGCGCGGGGCGTTCGTCGCCTACACCGCGCTCCTCGCGGCGGCGTCGATCGCGAGCGTCGCGGCGCAGTGGGGCCCGGACCGGGACGCCGCGAACGACTTCATGCCGCTCGTCACGGGCGTCGGCATCCTCGTGATGGCGCCCTACCGGCCCTGGCGCGACGTCCTCGTCGGCGGGGTGGTCCTGGCGGTCGTCGACGCCGTGGCGTTCGGGGCCGTGGCCGCCGCGTTCCCGTCCAGCGTGCCGGTCGCGGTGTCGGCCGTGCTCGCCGCCGTCCCCACCGTCGTGCTCACGACCGCGGCCGTGGCGTTCGCGTGGACGTTCGTCGGTCTCGCCGAGCGGGTGCAGATCCGCGCGGCCTCGTACTCGGTCGAGCGCGCGGAGCGGGACGGCATCGCCCGCAGCGTCCAGCAGGACCGGGTGACCATCCTCGCGCGCGACGTCATCCCGTTCTTCGAACAGCTCCGGAGGCGCGAGGCGATCACCGACGCCGACCGTGCCCGCGCGCGCTCCATCGCCGACGGCATCCGCCGCGTCATGGTCGCCGAGGCGGATCGCACCTGGCTCGAGCAGGCGCTCATGGCGGACGACGCCGAGGCCGCGCACGTCGATGATCCGGGTGCACTCATCCGCAGCATGGACGTCGACCAGCGGACGGTCGTCCGCACGGCGGTCCGCGCGGTGCTCCGGGCGTCCACCGTCGACCCGGCGGGCGTCCGGATCCGGATCGAGCCGGACCCGCACCACGACGGCCGCGTCCGCTTCACGCTCGAGGCCGCGGTCGCAGCCACGGACCTCGCCATCCACCGCGCCTTCGATCCGTACCTCGCCGTCCTCCGCGTGACGTTCCCGGACCTCGACGTCGAGGTCCGTCCTTCCGCCCTCGCACTAAGGTTCTCTTATGACCAGCACTGACCCGAACAGGCTGACCAACGGGCAGTCGGCGCGGTTCCCTGCCGCCGACGCCCGGCCCGCCGGAGCGACGTCCGTGCCGGCCACCGCGCGCGACGCCCGCGCCGCCCAGGGGGCACCGGGTCAAGGAGCAGGGCAGAGCGCACGGCGCGTCCGGCTCGCGATCCTCGACGACCACGAGGTCCTCCTCGACAGCCTGTCGAGCTGGATCTCGGTGAACGCCTACGACTTCGATCTCGCGCTCACCGCGCACAGCTGGCTCGAGATGGTGCACAGCGACAGCTTCCCGACCGACCTCGTGTTCCTCGACTTCCAGCTCAAGGAACCCGTCTCGATCGAGGCCCGGGTCCGGACCTGCCGTGCTGCCGGCGCGAAGGTCGTGGTGTTGTCGAGCGTCGACACGCGGGAGTCCCGCGACCGTGCACTGCAGGCCGGAGCCGCGGCGTTCCTGTCGAAGTCGCTGCCGATGCGCGAGGTCATGGACATCGCCCGCGACATCATGGGCGTCGCTCGTGAGGCCGCTCCGCAGCGCGACTGGCGTCCCCTGCCGACCGGTGCGAACGCGCACCAGCGGCCGAAGCTGAGCCACGGTGAGGAAGAAGCGCTCCGGTTGTACGTGTCGGGGTTCTCGACGAACGAGGTCGCCGCGCAGATGAACGTGCAGTACGAGACCGCCAAGACGTACCTGCGTCGCGTGCGGGAGAAGTACGGCAAGGTCGGTCGGCCGGCATCGAAGAAGTCCGATCTCATCCGGCGCGCGGCGGAGGACGGGTTCCTCCAGTAGTGGCGAAGCTGTACTTCCGCTACGGCGCCATGAACAGCGGCAAGAGCACCGCGCTGCTCCAGGCGGCGTTCAACTACGAGGAGCGGGGCCAGCGGGTGCTCCTCGCGAAGCCCTCGGTGGACACGAAGGGCGACCGGCACATCGTCTCGCGCCTCGGCGTGACCCGTCCCGTCGACCTCGTCGTCGGTGGGTCGGACGACGTGCGCGCCGCGGTGGCCACGGCGAGCGGGACCGACCCGATGTCGTCGTCCCTCGACGGCATGGTGCGGCCGGTGAGCTGCGTCCTCGTCGACGAGGCCCAGTTCCTCACGCCCCGGCAGGTCGACGACCTGCTCCGCATCGCCGTCCTCGACGAGGTCCCGGTGCTCGCCTACGGTATCCGCACCGACTTCCGGACCGAGGCGTTCCCGGGCAGCCGCCGTCTCCTCGAGGTCGCCCACTCCCTCGAGGAGCTGAAGACCATCTGCCGATGCGGCCGGAAGGCCGTGTTCAACGCGCGCAAGGTCGACGGCGTGTTCGTCTTCGCCGGGTCGCAGGTGGCGATCGACGGCGCCGACGTGACGTACGAGTCGCTCTGCGCCACCTGCTACCTCACCGAGTCCGGCGGCGTCCTCGACGGCGACTGACGTCGGTCGGGAGGCGCGGTGCCGGTCCGACCGCACCGTGCCGCCCGGGATCCAGCCGCGGTGGCGGCCCGCTGCGGGTCCGGCCCGAGCCGTGCCTCCCGGGATCCAGCCGTGGTGCCGGCCCGCTGCGGGTGGGCCCGGGCCGTGCCTCCCGGGAATCCGGCGGCGCCACGAGGCGTTGCAGTGGGCATGACCGACACCAGCGTGCACCTGTCCGTCCTCGACCTGGCGACGCGGGAGTACGGGCAGTCGAACGGTGACGCGCTCCGGGGGAGCGTGGAGACCGCGACCGTCGCGGAGCGGCTCGGGTACGAGCGGTTCTGGGTCGCGGAGCACCACGGCATGCCCGGCATCACCTCGTCCGCACCGGCGGTGCTGCTCTCCGCCGTGGGCGCGGCCACGTCCACGATCCGTATCGGCAGCGGCGGTGTCATGCTGCCGAACCACGCCCCACTCGTCGTCGCCGAGCAGTTCGGCACGCTCCGTGCCCTCTACGGCGACCGCGTCGACCTCGGGCTCGGACGCGCTCCGGGTACCGACGGGGCGACGGCGATGGCCCTTCGTCGGACCGACCGGCTCGACGTCGACGACTTCCCCGACCGCCTCGCCGACCTCATCGGGTTCTTCACGGGCATGGAGCCCACGAACCCCCTCGCGCGCATCCAGGCGGTCCCGGGATACGGCGACGTGCCGGAGTTCTGGCTGCTCGGGTCGTCCGGCTACAGCGCCCAGGTCGCCGGCGTGCTCGGCGTCTCGTTCGCGTTCGCGCACCACTTCGCCGCGGACAACACCGAGGCGGCGCTGGAGCTCTACCGGTCCTCGTTCCGTCCGTCGCGGTTCCTGTCCGAACCGCGGTCGATGATCGGCGTCCAGGTCGTCACCGACGAGGACCCCCGAGTCGTCGACGAGCAGTCCGCGCCGGGCATGATCTCGTTCATCCGCATGCGTCAGGGTGCGAAGCCGCAGCCCGTGAGCATGGACGAGGCCCGGGCCTATCAGTTCGACGAGCTCGAGCGCCGGTTCATCGCCGCGCGGATCGCCCGCCAGGCGTACGGCTCCGCCGACGAGGTCGCCGACAAGCTGTCGTCCCTGCTCGACTCGACGGGTGCCGACGGCCTGATCATCGCGCCGGGTGCCGCGCAGGCCCCGTACCGGCACCAGGCGCTCGAGACCGTCATGCGGCTGCACCGGGAGGGCCGGATCACCCGGACCGCGTCGGCTGCTGCTTCCGCCCTCTGACGCGTCCGCCACGCGGACGCGCATCCGCGAGCGGCCGACGGACTGGGGCTGGCCGGTCGCGAGCGGCGGTCCTGCCTGCGGAAGGACGAAGGGCCCGGCTCACATGAGCCGGGCCCTTCGTGGTGGTCGGGGTGACAGGATTTGAACCTGCGACCTCCTCGTCCCGAACGAGGCGCGCTACCAAGCTGCGCCACACCCCGCGGTGCGGTTGTCCGAATCGGAGCAACCCCAGAAGTCTACCGGATGATCGGGGGTGTTCGAGACCACGCGTCGGATGGTCAGACCGTGCGCGCCGTGAGCGTGACGACGACCGCCTCGGGTCGGACCGCGAACCGCACGGGCGCGTAGATCGACGTCCCGATCCCCGCCGAGACCTCGAGCCAGGACCAGTGCGTCCGGTTCTCCCACCGGTGCAGACCGCTCGCGTAGCGCCGGGGGAGGTCCGAGTTCGTGACGAGCGCGCCGTACCCGGGGACCGCGACCTGGCCGCCGTGCGTGTGTCCCGCGAACACGATGTCCGCGCCCTGGGCGACGAACGCGTCGAGCACGCGGCGGTAGGGCGCGTGCGTCACGCCGATCGACACGGGCTCCGGTCCCGGCTCGTCCGTCCACGGGACGTTCTCGCGGAGCTCGTCGACGGTGTTCGGCAGGAGATCGAGGCGGTCCCAACCGCGGTGCGCGTCGCCGGTCCCGAACAGTTCGAGGCGTGAGCCGCGGAGTTCGACGGCACGTGCCCGGTTGTTCAGGTCGAGCCAGCCCAGGGACTCGAAGAACGCGTGCTGGCGCGTGACGTCGAGGCGCACCGGTTCGACGTCCTTGCGGAGCTGGCTGGGGCCGCCGAAGTACTTGAGCGGGTTGCGCGGGCTCGGCCCGAAGTGGTCGTTCGAGCCGTCGACGAAGACGCCGGGCACGCCGCGGAACGGTTCGAGTGCGTACTCCACCGCCGCGTTCGCCATCGGGTGGCTGACGTTGTCGCCCGTGTTCACGATGAAGTCGGGCTCGACGAGGCTCAGGTCACGGAGCCACTGCTGCTTGTCGGACTGCCACGGCGCCATGTGGATGTCGGACAGGTGCAGCACGGTCAGGTCCCGTGATCCCGGTGGCAGGACCGGGACGGTCTCCCACCGGATCGAGAACCGCCGACGCTCCACGAGCGTGCCCCACGCCGCACTCCCGACGCCGACGGCCGCGCCGACCGCGAGGACGCCGAGCGCGGCCGAGCCGCCGCGACCGCGCGTCACTTGCAGTTCCCCGGGTCCTTGCCGTCCGGCGTCCCGTACAGCGTGAGCGTCACCTGGGCCGACTTCGTCGCGGCGGTCCCGGCGGCCGGGTCCGTCGACGCGACCTTGCAGGCCTGGCCGTTCGTGCCCTTCTGGAAGGTGCCGCTCACGGTCACGGACGTGAAGCCCTGATCGCCGAGGGTCGCCTTGGCGTCCGACGACGTCCTGCCCTTGACGGCGGGGACCTTCGCCTGGGACCCGTCGCTGGTGAACACCGTGACGCTCGATCCCTTCGAGAGCATCGTGCCCGCGGTGGGCGAGGTCGAGGACACCGTGCCCGCGGCGGCGGACCCCGCCTGTGTGCCACCGTCGACGAACGTGAAGCCGTCCGCGGCGAGCGTCGTCTGGGCGTCGGCCGTCGTCTTCCCGCTGAGGTCCGGCACGCTCACGGAGGACCCGTTGATCGCGGACGACGTGGGGTCCGTGAACACGCCGGGTGCGTACTGCTGGTTGACCGGCGTCTGCGCCTGTCGCCAGACGGACGCGCGCTGCGACGCGAGGGTGGTCCCGCTCGCGGGCGAGTACACGTGCCGGAGGCTGATCCGCTTGCCGTCCGTGTTGCCCTGCCAGTAGGCCGTGACGACCTTGGTGCTCCCGCCGACGAGCCAGATCTGGTCGGCGTTGTCGGTGGTCCCCGTCTTGCCGAAGAGCTGGGCTCCGTCGTACGTCTGCGCGCCCACCGCGGTGCCGCTCGAGATCGTGCGCTTCATCGCGTAGACCGCGGCCTGCGCCACGCTCGGGTCGATGACCTGCTTGCACTGCTTCGTCTGGCCGCCGAGCGACGTGCCGTTCGCGTCCGTGATGCCGTCGATCGCGATCGGAGCGCAGTACACGCCGTTGTTCGCGACGGTGGCGTACGCCGACGCCATCGTGAGGGGCGCGATGTTGTTCACACCGAGCACGGACGAGGGCACGGTCTTCAGCGCCTTGCCGTCGGCGTCGTGCACGCCGAGCTTCTGCGCCACGTCACGGATGTCGCAGAGGTCGAGCTTGGCCGCCATGGACTCGAAGGCCGCGTTGACCGACTCGGCGGTGGCGTTGACGACCGAGTAGTACCCGCGTTCGCCGAGCGAGTCGTTCTTCGGGTTCCAGGGGGTGTACAGCGTGCTCCCGCAGTGCTGCCATGCGCTCACCGTGTGGGGCGTCCCGTTGACGCTCTCGTACAAGCCGTGCCCGTTCTCGAGCCAGTCGAGGAGCGTGAACAGCTTGTACGTCGACCCGGTCTGGAACCCGATCGAGTTGCCGTACTTGTGGTCGACGCTGTAGTTGATGCTCGTGGATGACGGGGGCGAGGTCGGGGACTGGTCGTAGTCCTTGTTCTGCGCCATCGTCAGGATCCGCCCCGTGGACGTCTCGACGGAGTCGAAGGTCGACCCGAGCGAGAGCGCTGTCGAGCCCTTGTCGTCGTACGTGTCGAGCAAGGTCTTCTGCTGCCCGTTGAGGTCGAGGTCGAGCGTGGTCTGGATCTTGTACCCGCCGGTCCGCCACGCGGCGTCGCGTTCCTCCTGGGTCCCGCCGAGCTGGTCCATCTCCTTGACGACCTTGACGGCGTAGTCGCAGAAGAACTGGGCGCCGGTTCCACCGGCCGCCTGGCACCCCTGCGTGGCCGGGGTCAGGTGGACGTAGTCCGCGGGCTTCGTCACGAGGGCGCTGTCGAGGTCCGCCTTCGAGATGTCGTGCTCGGCGAACATCGCCTTGAGGATGACGTCGCGGCGGGCCTGGTTGGCGTCGTAGTACTTCGGGTCCGAGAGGTTCCGCGTGTTCGGCGACTGCACGATCGCCAGGATCGACGCGGCCTCGACCGGCGAGAGGTTCGTGGCGCTCTTGTTGAAGTAGTGTTGCGCTGCCGCCTGCACCCCGTACGTGTTGTCGCCGAAGTACGCGATGTTGAGGTACGCGGTGAGGATCTGCTTCTTCGTGTACTTCTTCGCCAGACCGATGGCGAGCTTCATCTCCTCGAGCTTGCGCGGGATCGTCTGTTCGACGGCCTGGTTGTAGGCCTTCAGCTGCTCGGCCTTGGTCGGCTTCTCGAGCGCCTGCTGCATCTTGATGTTCCGGACGAGCTGCATCGTCAGCGTCGACGCCCCACCGGAGTCACCGAGGCTGCCACCGGCGATGCTGCCCACACCCGCGCGCACCAACGACGCGACGTCGACGCCGCCGTGGCTCCAGAAGCGGCGGTCCTCACCGTCGACCGCGGCGTCCTTGAGCATCGGGGAGATCTGGTCGTACGTCAGTTCCTCGCGGTTCTGGTCGTACACGGTCGCGAACTGCACGGACTTGCCGCCCTGGTACGCGTAGAGTTCATTCCGCTGAGGCAGCGCACCGATCTCGATGTACTCCGGCAGCGACTCGAAGACGCCGATCGTGGACGTCGTCGTGACGCCCGCGACGGCGATGGCGGGGGTCACCCCGATCGTCACGAGCAGTCCGGCGAGCACGCTGAAGCCGACGAAACCGACCAGGGCGCCGACGGCGGAGACGGGCTTCGTCCTCTGGGCAGACATAGGATGCAGCCTAGATGATGCCCCCGACCGTCCAGCTGACAAGGAGCCGCATGCCCCGCTGGGAGTACCTCACCACCCCGTTGATCATCCACAACACGACGGCGATCCTGAACAACTTCGGCCAGGACGGCTGGGAGCTGGTGCAGGTGGTGCAGGGTCCCGAGGGCGGGCTCGTGGCGTACCTCAAGCGTCCGCTGGCGTCGGCGTGAACGTCGACGCACGACTGGCCGAACTCGGCATCACCCTGCCGGAGGTCGCCGCCCCGGTCGCGTCCTACGTCCCCGCCGTCGTGGCCCAGGGCTTCGTGTACACCTCCGGGCAGCTGCCGTTCGTCGACGGAGCGCTCCCGGTCAGCGGCAAGGTCGGCGCGCAGGTCACCGCGGACGTCGCCCGGGACCAGGCACGCCAGTGCGCCCTCAACGCCCTCGCCGCGGCGCGTGCCGCGATCGGGTCGCTCGACCGCGTGGCTCGCGTGGTCAAGGTGACGGGGTTCGTCGCCTCCGACCCGTCCTTCACCGGGCAGCCCGGCGTCGTCAACGGCGCGTCGGACCTCCTCGGCGCGGTCTTCGGCGACGTCGGCGTGCACGCGCGCAGCGCCGTCGGGGTGGCGGTGCTGCCGCTCGACGCGCCCGTCGAGATCGAGCTCGTCCTCGAGCTCGCGGCCTGACACCGCCCGGGACGCCGCGAACCGACGCCGGGTACGCCGTGACCGGTCGGTGTGTTGGGGGAGACCGGCCACGGCGCCGCGCATCGCCGCAGGTGCGGTGACCGCCCGTCAGAGCGTCGTCCGCGCGGGCGCCGCGTCGTCACCATCCGGTCGTTGATCGGACAACGCGTGCGCTTCGCGGTCCCGCCGCAGCAGGGAGGTCCGTGCCCGTTCCGCGGGCCGGCTCGACCGGTCCGTCAGAGCAACTCCGTGATCCGTCGCATCACGTCGGCGTCCGCCAGCGACGTCGTGTCCCCGACGCCCCGTCCTTCCGCGAGGTCGCGGAGCAGCCGCCGCATGATCTTGCCCGACCGGGTCTTCGGCAGTTCCGGCACGACGACGACCTGACGCGGGCGGGCGATCGCACCGATCCGCGTGGCGACGAAGGTGCGGAGTTCCGCGGCCACGGCCTCCCGGTCGACATCGTCGGCGGACGCCCGCAGGATGACGAAGGCGACGATCGCCTGTCCGGTGGTCGGGTCGGCGGCGCCGACCACGGCCGCCTCGGCGACCGCCTGGTGCTCGACGAGCGCCGACTCGATCTCGGCGGTGGAGAGGCGATGCCCCGACACGTTCATGACGTCGTCCACCCGGCCCAGCAGCCAGAGGTCGCCCTCGCCGTCGAGCCGTGCGCCGTCACCGGCGAAGTAGCGGCCGGGGAACCGCGACCAGTAGGTCTCGACGAACCGCTCCGTGTCGTTCCAGATGCCCCGCGCCATCGACGGCCAGGGCTCCGTGATCGTGAGGTAGCCGCTCCCGCCTCGCGGCACGACCGCTCCGTCGTCGTCGACGACCTCGGCGCTGATCCCGGGGATCGGCGTCTGCGCGGCTCCGGGCTTCAACCGCGTCACGCCGGGGAGGGCGGACACCATGATCGCGCCCGTCTCCGTCTGCCACCAGGTGTCGACGACCGGCGTGCGGTCGTGCCCGATGACCTGCCGGAACCAGTGCCAGGCCTCCGGGTTGATGGGTTCGCCGACCGAGCCGAGGAGCCGCAACGAGCCGAGATCGCGCTCGTCGGGGATCGCACGCCCGGCCTTCATCGCCGCGCGGACGGCGGTGGGTGCCGTGTAGAGGACGGTGACCCCGTACCGGTCGACGACGTCCCACCAGCGCCCGGGACGCGGTTCGTCCGGGGTGCCTTCGTACAGCACCTGGGTGACGCCGTTCGCCAGGGGGCCGTACACGACGTAGCTGTGGCCGGTGATCCAGCCGATGTCCGCCGTGCACCAGTAGACGTCGCGGTCAGCGTGGATGTCGAACACGTTCCGGTGCGTCCAGGCCGCCTGGGTCAGGTAGCCGCCCGACGTGTGGACGATCCCCTTCGGGCGCCCCGTGGTGCCCGACGTGTACAGGATGAACAGCGGCTGCTCCGCCGGGAACGCCCGGGCCTCGTGCTCCGGGGAGGCGGCCGGCACGAGGTCGTGCCACCACAGGTCGCGATCGTCCTGCCACCCGACCGCGTTCCCGCCGCGGCGGACCACGACGACGTGCTCGACCGATCCGGTCCCCGCCCCGGCGAGGGCTTCGTCGACCGCGGGCTTGAGCGGGGCGACCGCGCCCTTCCGCCAGCCGCCGTCGGCCGTCACGACGACCTTCGCGCCGGCGTCCTCGATCCGGGCGCGGAGGCTCTCGGCGCTGAAGCCGCCGAACACCACCGAGTGCACGGCGCCGATCCTGGCGACCGCGAGCATCGTCACCACCGCCTCGGGGACGAGCGGCATGTACACGACGACCCGGTCGCCGACCCCGACGCCGAGGGACTCGAGGGCGTTCGCGGCGCGGCGGACCTCGTCGGTCAGTTCCGCGTAGGTGATGTCCCGTCGGTCGCCCGGCTCGCCCTCGAAGTGGATCGCGACCCGCTCGCCGTGCCCGTCCCGTACGTGCCGGTCGAGGCAGTTCTCGGCGACGTTGAGCGTGCCGTCCTCGAACCAGCGGACGAACGGTGCGTCCGAGGTGTCGACGGTCCGCGCGAACGGAGTCCGCCAGGTGAGGAGCTCGTGTGCCTGTCGGGCCCAGAACGCCGCCGGGTCCTCTCGTGCTGCGTCGTACACGTCGGGCTGCGCGATCGCGGTCGCGGAGAACTCCGGTGACGGGGGGAACCCGTCGTGGGGCGTGACCGGGGACTCGGCGGGAGTGGGCATCGGCGTCCTTTCGCATCGTCGCGACGGGTTGTGGCTGTTCGGGACACTACCGCGGACGACGACCGTCACGCCTCCGATCCTGTCGGTGCGGACAGACTGCCCTCGGAACGGTCGCGGTGCGCCCACGACGGTGTTGTCGTGGGGTACACTGGTGGTACCGGACTCGTTTCCGGGGGCAGCGGTCGGGATTCCCCCCAATCCTCCGTTGTCTGGCGGCACCCGTTCCCCCCAACTGGTGCCGCCCCTTTCTCTTCCTGGTGAGGGTCGACGCGGTCGAGGGCGACCGTGGGCCCTCGGGACGCCTCCCGATCGCCGCGCTGTACACAGAACGGTCGGTCTGGGGGCTCGGCGGACGTCGCCGCAGCGGTCCATCCCCGTCCGAGCCGAGCGGCTGACCCTCGCACCGACAGCGGTCGTCGACGCTGCTCGTCGTGCCTCGCGGCACCGTACGCCCGACCCGGGCCGCGACGACCCCGGGCGCGGACCGCACCTGCACAACGGGGTACAGATCGCGTCCCGTCGGTGCGCTCGTCATATACCTCCTCCACAGGTCGCGCCGCCTCGGAGTCATCCACCGCGGGTGCTGTCGAGCGATCGGCGCCCTCGGCGCCTGCGTACCGTTCCGCGGCATGCACGACACCGAGACGCCGCGTCCGCCCGGGGTGGCCTGGACGCAGGACGTGACACCGTTCGTTCCGTCCACGACGAGCGACGGACCGCCGCTGCTCGACTCCCGGCCCCGTCCGGACCGGCTCGTCGACTTCGACGAGCTCTACCCGCTCGTCGCCGATCCGCACATCACCGACGTGCTGGTGATCGGTGGCCGCGGAGTCTGGGTCGACGACGGGATCCGACTCCGATCCGTGGTGGGGATTGTGCTCCCGGAGGCCCGCACGCGGGAACTCGCCGTCCGCTTGGTGGCGCTGGGCGGTCGCCACGTCGACGAGTCCACGCCCTGCGCGGACGTCCACCACGTCGGCGGCATCCGCGTGCACGTCGTGCTCCGTCCGATCGCCCACCACGGGACCGCGATCAGCATCCGGCTGCCGAGCACCGAGCAGCTCGGGCTGTCGGACCTCGAAGCGGCCGGGTTCTTCACCAGCGTCGCCCGGACCGAGGTCGAGGACGCCGTGCGCGCGCGCCGGAACGTGCTCGTCAGCGGAGCGACCGGCAGCGGCAAGACCACCCTGCTCGGCGCGATGCTCGCACTCGTCCCGCACCACGAACGCATCCTCACGGTCGAGGACGTCGCCGAACTCCGCGTCGCTCACCCACACGTCGTCGCGCTGCAGGCCCGGCAGGCGAACGCGGAGGGTGCGGGCGCGATCGGGCTCGACCGGTTGATCCGCGAGGCCCTGCGGATGCGGCCGGACCGGATCGTCGTCGGCGAGTGTCGCGGAGCCGAGGTCCGGGAACTCATGAGCGCCCTCAACACCGGACACGACGGCGGCGCGGGCACGCTGCACGCGAACGGCGTGGCGGACGTCCCCGCGCGGCTCGAGGCCCTCGGCGCGCTCGCCGGGCTCGGATCGGACGCGCTCGCGCGGCAGGCCGTCAGCGCGTTCGAGCGTGTGTTCCACGTCGGACGGACCGCCGGGACCCGGCGGCTCGAGGCGGTCGCGTCCCTGGCGCTCGACGGAAGCGGCCGACTGGTCGTCCGTCAGACGGCGCCGACGGCGGCGGCGGCGGCGCAGTGACCGGCCCGCACGACGCGACGACGACCTCCGGTGTCGCCGCCTCGCGTCTGGCCCGGGAGGCCCGTCCGCCCGACCGTCCCGCGGAGGTCGCCACCGCCACGGCGCGCGTGCTCGAACGGGTCGCGGCGTTGGTGGGCGGCGGGCTCGCACCGCGCCGTGCCTGGCGCATCGTGGCGGCGCGGGAACCCGCGATCGCACCGCTCGTCGTCGCGTGCGACGCCGGCGAGGACCTCGTCGCGGCGATCGCCAGGCTGCCCGGTCCTGCCTGGGCGCAGGTGGCCGCGATGTGGCGGGTCGCCGAGCGCATCGGCGCGCCCGCCGGTCCGGCGCTCGCCGCGGCCGCCGCGGCGTTCCGCGACGTCGCCGAGGGCGAACGTGCCGTGGAGGTGGCGCTCGCGGGTCCACGCGCGAGTGCTCGTGTCGTCCTCGCGCTGCCGCTGGTGGGCGTGCTCTTCGGGCTCCTCTCGGGTGCGGATGCGTTGCGCTTCCTCCTCCTGACACCGCTCGGTTGGGCGTCGATCGTCGTCGCCGTCGGGCTGGTGGCGCTCGCGAGGGCCTGGACTGCCGCCCTCGTCCGTCGGGCCCGGCCGGACGGGCCCGTGCCGGGGCTCGTCCTCGAGACCTGGGCGATCGCGGTCTCGGGCGGTGCGGCGTGGTCGACCGCCGAACGGGTGGTCGCCGAGTCGGTCGTGCCGCCTCCGGACGCCGAGGCCCGCGCGGCCGCCGAGACCCTGGCCGTCGCTGCGGAGGCGGGCGTGCCCGCGGCGGCACTGCTCCGCACGAGCGCACTGGACGTCCGACGTCGCGTGGTCGCCGACCGTCTGGCTGCGGCGGAGCGGTTGAACGCCCAGCTCGTCGTGCCGCTGGGGCTGTGTGTCCTGCCGGCGTTCGTCCTCGTCGGCGTCGTCCCGGTCGTCGTCGGCATCGCGTCGTCCACCATCGCCGCCGTCACGTGATCGTCCACAAGCCGGGCGACGGCGACGTGGGCGACGACGCTGGGCCGCGATGATCAGAGCCGACACCGCGGGCGGGGGCCCGCGGTCGACCCGGGCGGACGACACGGCCGCCCGGGTGCCGGATGACCGATGTGTGCATGACAGAGAGGAACGACGATGGTGGTCGACGGGGGACGGACACGGCGGGACGCACGGCGGGCTCGGGCCCGGCGGACGACCCGGTGGGGGCGGTGGTGGTCTCGGGCGGCGGGGGAGCGGGGCTCGGCCACGGCGGAGTACGCGGTGGTGGTGCTGGCGGCGGTGGCGTTCGCCGGGGTGCTCGTGGCAGTGGTGCGGTCGGGGGCCGTCCAGTCCCTCCTCAGTGGCATCATCAGCGACGCGCTCTCGCTGTGACGTCCCCGGTCGGTGGGGAGCGCGGATCAGTGACGGTCGAGTTCGCCGTCGCGCTCCCCGTCGTCACGGTCGTGCTGGGGCTCGTGCTCGGCGGCGTGGTGCTGGCCGGCGAGCAGGCCCGGATGCAGGTCGCCGCGGCCGTGGCGGCGCGCGCCGCGGCTCGTGGGGACGGTGCGGCGGCTGCAGGCGCGGCCGATGCCCTCGCTCCAGGCGCCGCGGTCCGGTTCGAGTTCCCGTCCGGACTCGTGTGCGCGGTGCTCCGAGCGGATCGTCGGATGGGACCGATGCCCGCGGTGTCGGTGTCGGCGCGCGGGTGTGCCGCGGCGGGCGGGCGATGACCGGGCCACCCCGGGCGCGAGCGGCGCATCCCGACGCCCGGGACGACCGCGGCGCGGTGACGATCGTGCTGGTCGCCACGGTGCTCGCCACGGTCCTCCTGTCGACCGCGGTGCTCGCCGGGATCCGGCGCGGCGTGGACGCCCTCCACGTCGCGACCGCGGCGGACTCGGCGGCGGTCGCCGGCGCGGCCGCCGCCGTCGGACTCGTCCCGGGACCGCCCTGCGACGCGGTGTCGCACGTCGCCCGCGCCGAGGGCACGGACGTCGAACGGTGCGACGTCGACGGCGCGACGGTGACGGTCCGCCTCCGGACCGTCGGACCGCTCGTCCCGACGGCGGCGACGGCGCGTGCGGGTCCCGCCGCCGTCGCCCGGACGATGCCCGGGCAGCACCCCGGCCTCACCACACAGCGGCGCACGCGAGCGGCGGAAGCCGCCGGTCGTGTGTGTATGGTGTGCCTGTCGGTCCGCCACCCACCGACACCCACGGTCCTTCGAGCGCCGCTCGTCGCGCGACGACCGCCCGCAGCATTCGATCAAGGAGTCACGTGCCAGGCACGAAGAAGCTCGTGATCGTCGAGAGCCCCGCGAAGGCGAAGACGATCGCCCAGTACCTCGGCGACGGGTACGAGGTCCAGGCATCCGTCGGTCACATCCGTGACCTCGTGGAGCCCAAGAACCTCCCGGCCGACAAGAAGAAGGGCTCGCTCGGCAAGTTCTCCGTCGACGTCGAGAACGGGTTCGAGCCCTACTACGTCGTCTCCGACGCGAAGAAGAAGACGGTCACCGAGCTCAAGCGCGCGTTGAAGGACGCCGACGAGCTCTACCTCGCCACTGATGAGGACCGCGAGGGTGAAGCGATCGCCTGGCACCTGCTCGAGGTCCTCAAGCCGAAGGTCCCCGTCAAGCGCATGGTGTTCCACGAGATCACGAAGGAGGCCATCCAGCGCGCGAAGGAGGCCACCCGAGACCTCGACACCGCGCTCGTCGACGCGCAGGAGACCCGCCGGATCCTGGACCGCCTGTACGGGTACGAGGTCTCCCCGGTCCTGTGGCGCAAGGTCGGCCCGGGCCTGTCCGCCGGCCGCGTGCAGTCGGCGGCCACCCGGCTCGTGGTCGATCGCGAGCGCGAACGGCTCGCCTTCGTGTCGGTGAACTACTGGGATCTCACCGCGCGGTTCGCGAAGGACGCGTCGGTCTTCCCGGCCCGCCTCGCGCGGCTCAACGGCACCCGCGTCGCCGCTGGCCGTGACTTCGACGACCGCGGCAACGCCACGTCGGACGCCGTCCGGCTCGACGAGGCCTCGGCGAACGGCCTCGCGTCGGTGCTCCAGCAGGCCGGCGATGCGGTCGTCCGCAGCGTCGAGTCCAAGCCGTACACACGTCGTCCCGCGGCGCCCTTCACGACGTCGACCCTGCAGCAAGAGGCAGCCCGCAAGCTGCGGTTCAGCGCGCGGCAGACCATGAGCGTCGCGCAGTCGCTGTACGAGAACGGGCACATCACCTACATGCGGACCGACTCCGCGTCGCTCTCGCAGCAGGCCGTCACCGCCGCGCGCAAGCAGGCGGCCGAGCTCTACGGTTCGGACACCGTCCCGGACAAGCCACGCACGTACGCGGGCAAGAGCAAGAACGCCCAAGAGGCCCACGAGGCCATCCGGCCGGCGGGCGACACGTTCCGGACGCCCAGCCAGATGGAGGGCGTGCTCCGCGGCAACGACTGGAAGCTCTACGACCTCATCTGGAAGCGGACGGTCGCATCGCAGATGGCCGACGCCAAGGGCTCCACGGCCTCCGTGGTGATCGGGATCGCCGCACCCGAGGCCGTCGAGGGGCTGGCGGTCACGCAGGGCGGGACGGACGCCGAGTTCACCGCGTCGGGCACGGTCATCACCTTCCGCGGGTTCCTCAACGCCTACGAGGAGGGTCGTGACGAGGACCGGCACGACGCGAGCGACGCGGCCGACACGTCGCTCCCGCAGGTGGCGGAGCGCGACCACCTCGGCGTCGAGGGCATCGAGGCCAAGGGCCACGACACGTCGGCGCCGCCGCGGTACACCGAGGCGAGCCTCGTCAAGGCGCTCGAGGAGCTCGGCATCGGCCGTCCGTCCACGTACGCCGCGATCCTGTCGACGATCGTCGACCGCGGGTACGTCACGCCGCGCGGCAGTGCGCTCGTTCCCAGCTGGATCGCCTTCAGCGTCGTCCGGCTGCTCGAGGAGTACTTCCACGACCTCGTCGAGTACGACTTCACCGCCGAGATGGAGGGCGATCTCGACCGGATCGCGGACGGCGAGGCCGACCGGGTCGATTGGCTCAACGGCTTCTACTTCGGCACCGACGCCCAACGGGGCCTCCGCGGGGTCATCGACAACCTGGGTGAGATCGACGCGCGCGAGATCAACTCCGTCCAGCTCGCGCCCGACCTGACGCTGCGCATCGGCAAGTACGGCCCCTACATCGAGGCACCGAGCGACGACCCCGAGCAGCCCCGTCGTGTGAACGTGCCCGAGGAGCTCGCGCCCGACGAGCTGACGGCCGAGAAGGCGCGCGAGCTGATCGAGGCGCCCGTCGTGGGGGACCGCGTGGTCGGCATCAACCCCGCGACCGGTAAGGAGGTCCTGGCGAAGGACGGCCGGTTCGGGCCCTACGTGACCGAGCGGACGCCGGAACCCGAGGCCGAGGTCGACCAGGCCACCGGCGAGGTCCGGGCGTCCACGGCGGCAGACGCTGCCGAGGGCACGACGACGACCGCGACGGCGCCGAAGCGCACCACGAAGAAGGCAGCGCCCCCGAAGGAGCGCACGGCCTCGCTGTTCAAGTCGATGGACCCGCAGACCATCGACCTCGAGACCGCCCTCAAGCTGCTCGACCTCCCGCGCGTGGTCGGGACGGATCCGGAGTCGGGCGAGGAGATCACGGCGCAGAACGGCCGCTACGGCCCGTACCTCAAGAAGGCCGCCGACACGCGGACGCTCCCGAGCGAGGACGCCATCTTCGACATCGACCTGCCCGGGGCCCTCGAGCTCTTCGCACAGCCGAAGTACGGCGCGCGTCGAGCGTCGAGCGCGCTCAAGGAGTTCGAGGCGGACCCGGTGAGCGGCAAGCCGATCAAGGTCAAGGACGGACGCTTCGGGCCGTACGTCACCGACGGCGAGACGAACGCGACCATTCCCCGCGGCGAGGACGTCGAGGCGGTCGACTTCGACCGGGCCGTCCAGCTGCTCGCGGACAAGCGTGCGAAGGGCCCGGCGAAGCCCCGCGCCAAGGCCACCCGGAAGCCCGCCACCAAGAAGAAGTGAGCGCGTCGGGCCGGACCGGCCGCGGACGGTTCATCACCCTCGAGGGCGGCGACGGCGCGGGCAAGAGCACGCAGGCGGCCCTCCTCGAGGACTGGCTGACCGAGGGGGGCCGGACGGTCGTGCGCACCCGCGAGCCGGGCGGCACCGCGCTGGGCGAGCGCATCCGCGAGATGGTCCTGCACGAGCGTGGGCACGTCGCCCCGCGGGCCGAGGCGCTGCTCTACGCCGCCGACCGGGCACACCATGTCGAGACCGTCGTCCGGCCGGCGCTCGCCCGGGGCGACGTCGTGGTGCAGGACCGCTACATCGACTCGTCGGTGGCCTACCAGGGCGTCGCGCGATCGCTCGGCGCCGACCGGGTCCGAGCGGTCTCGGACTGGGCCGCGGACGGCCTGACCCCGGACCTGACGGTGCTGCTCGACCTCGACCCCGTCGTCGGCCGCCGTCGGGTGGCCGCCGCACGGGGGACGCTGGACCGACTCGAGTCGGAGGCGACCGCGTTCCACACCGCGGTGCGCGACGCCTTCCTCGCCATGGCCCGAGCCGAGCCGGACCGGTTCCTCGTGCTCGACGCCACACGCCCCGTGGAGGAACTGGCGGGGGCGGTGCGCGCCCGGGTCGCGCAGGTGCTCGGAGCGGCGGCGTGACCTCCCGCGATCGCTCCGCGCTGTCGGTGGCCGATGAGAGCGTGTCCCGGTGAGCGTGTGGGACGGGCTGACCGGCCAGGCGGACGCGGTCGCCGCGCTCCGAGCGGCGGCCGAGGCCCCCGAAGGCAGCGGGAGCATGACGCACTCGTGGCTCATCACCGGGCCTCCCGGCTCCGGGCGGTCGAACGTGGCGCTCGCGTTCGCCGCGGCGCTCGTGGGTGACGGCCCCGACGACGACCGAGCACTGACGCAGGTCACCGCCCGGACGCACCCGGACGTCGCGGTCCTGTCGACGCAACGGGTGATCATCACCATCGACGAGATCCGCTCGCTCGTGACGGGGTCGCACTACGCGCCGTCGGTGGGTCGGCACCGCGTCGTGATCGTCGAGGACGCCGACCGGATGACCGAGCGCACCTCGAACCTCCTGCTCAAGGCGCTCGAGGAGCCCCCGGAGCGGACGGTCTGGATCCTCTGCGCCCCGAGTGAGGCCGACCTCATCCCGACCATCCGCTCGCGGGTGCGGTCCGTGCGCCTCCGGGTCCCGGACGTCGCGTCGGTGGCCGACCTCATCGTCGCCCGCACCGGCGTCGACCGCACCCTCGCGGTCGACGCGGCCCGGCAGGCCCAGAGCCACATCGGGATGGCGCAGCGCCTGGCCACGAGCGCCGAGGCGCGGGACCGCCGTCGCCGCACCCTCGAGACCGTGCTCGCCGTCCGGAGTGTCGGGGACGCGGTGGTCGCCGCGGCCGACCTGCTCGCCGTGGCGGACGAGGACGCCAAGGCCATCACGCAGGAGAAGGACGCCGAGGAGCGTGACGCGGCGCTCCGGTCGCTCGGCGTGGAGCCGGGCGGGACGGTGCCGCCGGCGCTCCGCGGGCAGCTGCGTGGGCTTGAGGAGGACCAGAAGCGGCGCGCCACCCGGAGCCTCCGCGACGGCCTCGACCGCATCCTCGTCGACGTCATGTCCCTGTACCGCGACCTGTTGTTGCTCGGTCTCGGCGCGCCCGTCGAGCCCGTGAACGCGTCGATGCAGGCGGAACTCGATCGTGCGCTCGCATCGGTGCCTCCCGCGTCCGCGCTCGAGGTGCTCGACGCGGTCGCCCTCGCCCGAGACCGCATCGCCGCGAACGTGGCGGCGCTCCTGGCGCTGGAGGCGCTCATGGTGACGATCGCGCGGGCCGTCCGCTGATGCACGGATGCCCTCGGCGGACGACCGTCGCCGACCGCACCGCCTCTGGGATGATCAGACGATGAGCGACACCGAGCCGGGCCTGCGCGAACGCAAGCGTCGGGCGACCCGTCTGGCGATCCAGCAGGCGGCGATCCGGATCGCGCTCGAGCAGGGCCTCGCCGCGGTGACCGTCGACGAGATCTCGCGGCGCGCGGACGTCTCGCCACGCACGTTCTTCAACTACTTCCCGAACAAGGAGCAAGCGCTCTCGGGTGACGATCCCTCGTTCCCCGACGACGCGATCCTGGCCGAGTTCGCGGCCGGTGGACCGACGGGGTCGTTGCTCTCGGACGTCGGTTCGCTCCTGGTCCACTCGACGCAGGAACTCATCGCCGACCGCGAGCTGCTGCCGGAGCGGCAGCGCCTGCTCAGGGAGCACCCCCAGCTCTTCAGTCAGCGCATGGCGTCGATGAAGGAGTTCCAGGCGCAGCTCTCGGCGGTCGTGGAACGACGGCTCCTGCGTGACCACCCCGATGGCGACCCGGTCGTGCTCGCCCGGCGCTCGACGCTCGTGGCGTTGGTCGCACTCGCGGCGGTGCGGCAGGCGTGGTCGCAGTGGTCGGCGGACGAGGACGCGACCCTGGTGGACAGCATCGAGACCGCGTTCGCGGACCTCGCCGTGCTCGTTTCGCGCACACCCGCCTGATCCGCTACAGTTGACACCCGTGCCGCTCCGGATCCGGAGCGTCCGCCGCCTTAGCTCAGTCGGCAGAGCGATTCACTCGTAATGAATAGGTCGTCGGTTCGATTCCGACAGGCGGCTCGATCGAGGCCCACATCCCCACGTCGGGGTGTGGGCCTCTTCGTCGTGAGCGGTGGTCCGCGGCGCGCTGCGCACACGTCCGTCGCGGTCCCGGTAGACAGGGACCATGACGGTTCGCTGGGGCGTGATCGGGACGGGCGGCATCGCTCGCTCCTTCGTGGAGGACAGCGCGGCGCTCGGGGTGCGCTTCACCGCGGTGGGGTCGCGGACGCGGGGCCGAGCGCAGGCGTTCGCGGACGAGTACGGCATCGAGCACGCCCACGGGGACTACGACGCCCTGGTCGCCGACGACACCGTCGACGCGGTGTACGTCGCGACCCCGCACTCGGCACACGCCGAGGACGCCCTGCGGGCGATCGAGGCGGGCAAGCACGTGCTGGTGGAGAAGGCGTTCACGGTGAACGCGGCGGAGGCGCGACGGGTCGTGGACGCGGCACGAGCCGCCGGGGTCCTCGTCGTCGAGGCGATGTGGACGCGGTTCCTGCCGCAGGCGAGCCGGATCCGCCAGCTCGTGCACGAGGGTCGCATCGGACGGCCTCGTCTCGTCGAGGCGACGCACCACCAGGCCCTGCCGACGGACCCGCGGCACCGGCTGAACGACCCGGCGCTGGCCGGCGGTGCGCTGCTCGATCTCGGCGTCTACCCGCTGGCGTTCGCGGTCGACGCGCTCGGCGTGCCGGAGACGGTCGCGGCGGTGGGGTCCTTGAGCGATCAGGGCGTGGACACGCAGATGGGGCTCGTGCTCGGGCACCCGGACGGCGCGCAGTCGGTGCTGCACTTCGCGCTCGACCTGCGCAGCCCGAACGCGGCGTCGATCATCGGGGACGAAGGGCGGATCGACCTCGACCCGTCGTGGATCGGCCCGACGACCTACCGGCTGCGCGATCGGGACGGCCACGTGCTCGAGGAGTTCGACGGGCGTGAGGACCGCGTCGGCTACCACCACGAGGCGCGGGCGTTCGAGGAGATGATCGCGTCGGGTGACCACGAGGGCGGACCGATGCCGATCGAGCAGACCGTCGCGATCATGGAGGTCATGGACGAGGCGCGTCGGCAGGTCGGCGTGCGCTACCCGGGCGAGACGGACGACACCACCGACACTGGCGCGGAGCCGACCCACCCGTAGAATCGTCGGCGATGTCCGACGACCTCGACGCGCCGAACCACGCCGACCACGTCCCCGCCGCCGACGCCCCGCACGGTGGGCGCGCGGCCTTGACGCGCCTCCGCGGTGCGGTCGCGCGACGCCCGATGCCGTGGGCGGTCGGCGCCTTCGTCGCGGTCCTCGTGCTCGGGTCCGGTGGCGCCGCCGCGATCGCGGCGGCGACGACACCCGGCGCCGGGAGGCCCGTGACCGGCGTGACGGCGGCGAGTGGCGCCTCCCGGTCCGCGCCTCCGGCGACGCGGTCGGCGACACCGACGCCGACGCCGACGGTGGCCGCCCGACCGGTGCCGACCGACCCCGCCGGTCCGACGGCGATCGGGACGTGCTCGGTCGCAGGGGCGGCCTCCGCCGCTGGTCTCGGTCAGTTCGAGGGCGTCGTCGTCGACGCCGCGACGGGCGAGACCCTGTTCGACCGGAGCGGCGGCACGCCCGCACGGACGGGGAGCGTCATGAAGACGCTCACGACCGCGACGGCGCTCGCCGACCTCGGTGCGGGCTACCGCATCCCGACCACGGTGGTCTCCGAGGGCGGCGGCACCGTCGCGATCGTCGGCCACGGTGACCCGACCCTCTCGGCGGGCGGGGCCACCGTCTACCCGGGGGCCCCGACGCTCGTGCAGTTGGCGCAACAGGTCAAGACGACGCTCGGCAGCACGCCCGTGACGACGATCGTCACCGACGACACGTACTGGAACGACGCGGACGCGTGGGACCCGACGTGGCCGGTCACCGAGCGGACCATCGGTTACCAGCCGGAGATCACCGCGCTCATGGTGGACGGTGACCGCGCCAGTCCCGGTCTCGCGACCTCCCCCCGGTCGACCGATCCCGTCGGCCGCGCTGGCGCGATGTTCCGCACCGCCCTGGCGAACGCGGGCGTGGTCGGTGCGGCGTCGGCGACGATCACGAAGCGTGCCACCACGGGCACGACGACCATCGCCGAGGTGCAGTCGCAGCCGGTGTCGACCCTGATCGGGCAGATGATCCCGAACTCCGACAACACGCTCGCCGAGATGCTCGCCCGGATCTCGTCGAAGGTGTCGGGGTCGAACGGCTCAGCGGCATCGCTGACCGGCGTGTACCGCGCGGCCCTGTCGGCCTACGGCATCGACGCCTCGGCGATCACGATCAGGGACGGCTCGGGCGAGAGCGCCTCGAACGCCGTCGCACCAGCGCTCGTCGCGAAGCTCATGGTGCAGGTCGCGGCCGGGCAGAAGGGCCTCGGCGTGCTGGCGCAGTCGCTGCCGATCGCCGGTCAGACCGGGACACTCGCCGGTCGCTTCACGGGGGCGAACGCGGTCGCCGCCGGCAAGGTGCACGCCAAGACGGGATGGATCGACACCGCGAACACACTCGGCGGGTACATGGACGCCGCGGACGGCACGCGGCTGACGTTCGCGTTCTACGCGCTCGGGTCGTCGCGGGCCGCCGCGTTGCCAGCGCTCGACGCGATCACCGCTGCGGTCTACCGATGCGGCGGCAAGCTCGCGAACACCTGACCGTGTGCGGCCGCGGACGGCGGCAGGGGACAGGATGGACGCATGACCAGAGCGCTCGTGATCGTGGACGTCCAGAACGACTTCACCGAGGGCGGCGCCCTCGGTGTGGACGGGGGTGCTGCGACCGCCGCGCGCATCACGACCTTCCTCGGGCGACACGCGGGCGACTACGACGTCATCGTCGCCTCGCGCGACTGGCACCACGGCGACGACGACAACGGCGGTCACTTCGCGTCGGGGGATCCGGACTACGTCACGACGTGGCCGGTGCACTGCGTGGCGGACACCTTCGGTGCCGAGTACCACCCGGACCTCGACACCGCACCGGTCGACATCCACGTGCGGAAGGGCATGGGGGAGCCGGCGTACTCCGCGTTCGAGGGCGTCGACGACCAGGGCCGGGGGCTCGTCGACCTGCTGTACGACCGGAAGGTGCACGCGCTCGACGTCGTCGGCATCGCGACCGACCACTGTGTCCGGGCGACGGCCCTCGACGGTGCCCGAGCCGGCCTCGACGTCTTCGTGTTCGAGGACCTCGTCGCCGGGGTCGCGTCCGGACCGAGCGCGGCCGCGCTCGACGAGATCCGCGCGGCCGGTGGGCACGTCGGTCGGAGCGACGTCGGGGAGGGCC
This sequence comes from Curtobacterium sp. MCBD17_003, assembly GCF_003234885.2. Classification (NCBI taxonomy): domain Bacteria; kingdom Bacillati; phylum Actinomycetota; class Actinomycetes; order Micrococcales; family Microbacteriaceae; genus Curtobacterium; species Curtobacterium sp. MCBD17_003. The sequence continues at coordinate 2,279,381 of NZ_CP126275.1, read as the reverse complement.
TCGAACGCACCGACGGCGCCCAGATCTGACGCGCGACCCCGAGGAGACGAGCATGAGCGACGGGACCACCACGACCGCGCACCCGAGCGAGACCACCACCGCGCACATGACCACCGTCGACGACGGCGTCGTCCGGGTGACGGACGTGCCGACGGGCCTGTTCATCGCGGGCGGATGGCGTGCCTCGTCGTCCGGCCGGACCTTCGACGTCCGCGACCCGTCGACGGGCGCCGTCATCGCCGCCGTGGCCGATGCCACCCCCGAGGACGCGATGGCGGCCCTCGACGCCGCGGTGGTCGCGCAGGACGCCTGGGCTGCGACCTCGCCCCGGGGGCGCTCCGACGTGCTCCGTCGCACGTTCGACCTGGTGCACGAGCACGCCGAGGACCTCGCGCGGCTGATGTCGCTCGAGATGGGCAAACCCCTGGCCGAGGCGCGCGGCGAGGTCGTGTACGGCGCCGAGTTCCTCCGGTGGTTCAGCGAGGAGGCCGTGCGCATCGGCGGCTCCTACGGCACGAACCCCGAGGGCACGGGTCGCGCCATCGTCCTGAAGCGCCCGGTCGGCCCGGTCTACGCGATCACGCCGTGGAACTTCCCCCTGGCGATGGCGACGCGGAAGATCGGGCCGGCGCTCGCGGCGGGCTGCACCATCGTCGTGAAGCCCGCCGACCTGACGCCCCTGACGACCCTGTACCTCGCGCGGCTGTTCGCCGAGGCCGGGCTGCCTGCCGGGGTGCTCGGCGTCGTGCCGACCTCGGACGCCGCGGCGCAGTCGGGGCCGCTCATCGCCGATCCGCGACTCCGGAAGCTCACGTTCACCGGGTCCACGCCCGTCGGCTCGGCACTGCTCAAGCTGGCCGCGGACAACGTGCTCCGGACGAGCATGGAGCTCGGCGGCAACGCGCCACTCGTGGTGTTCGACGACGCGGACCTCGAGACCGCCGTGTCCGCGGCGATGGCAGCGAAGTTCCGCAACGTCGGTGAGGCCTGCACGGCGGCGAACCGCTTCTTCGTGCAGGCCGGGATCGCCGATGCCTTCGTCGCGGCGCTCACCGATCGCGTCCGCGGGTTCCGCATCGGCCGCGGGACCGAGGACGGCACGACCATGGGGCCGCTCATCGACGAGCGCTCGGTCGACAAGGCGGCGCGACTCGTCGCGGACGCCGTCGATCGCGGGGCGACCCTCGTGCTCGGCGGGGAGCGCGTGGACCGTCCGGGGACCTACTACGCCCCGACGGTGCTCGACACGGTCCAGCCCGGGTCCGCGATCCTGTCGACCGAGATCTTCGGGCCGGTCGTGGCGATCACCCGGTTCGACACCGAGGACGAGGCCGTCCGGCTGGCGAACGACACCGAGTACGGTCTCGTCTCGTACGTGTTCACGAAGGACCTCGCGCGCGGCCAGCGCATGGCGGAGCGGCTCGAGTCGGGCATGGTCGGGCTGAACACGGGTGTCGTCTCGAACGCGGCGGCACCGTTCGGTGGTGTCAAGGCGTCGGGGCTCGGGCGTGAGGGTGCCCACGACGGTCTCGAGGAGTACCTCGAGACCGTGTACGTCCTGACGCCGGATCCGTTCGCCGCGCCCTGACCGTCCGGGCAGGCCCTCAGACCAGGAGCTGGTGCTTCGCCAGGTCCCGGTAGAGCGGCGTCGTCTGCACGAGTTCCGAGTGGGTGCCCTGCCCGACGACGCGTCCCTGCTCGAGCACGACGATGTGGTCCGAGTCGACGACGGTGGACAGTCGGTGCGCGATCACGAGGAGCGTGCGGTCCTCGGCCACCGCGTCGATCGCGGCCCGCATCCGCTGCTCGTTGATGCCGTCGAGGCTCGACGTCGACTCGTCGAGCAGCAGGATCGGCGGGGCGGCGAGGAGCGCGCGGGCGATCGCGAGCCGCTGGCGTTCGCCGCCGGACAGCATGACGCCGTCCTCGCCGACCTGGGCGTCGAGGCCGCGTTCGTCGCGCTCGAGCACGTCGGACAGGTTGACGGCCTCGAGGACGCGCACGCACTCGGCTTCGGTCGCTTCGGGCTTGCCGAGCAGCAGGTTCGCCCGGATCGTCCCCGCGAGCACGGGGGCGTCCTGTTCGACGTACCCGATCTGGCTGCGGAGCTCGGCACGGTCGAGCCCGCGGACGTCGATCCCGCCGAGTCGGACGACGCCGTCGGTCGGGTCGTAGAACCGCTCGATGAGCGCGAGCGTCGTGCTCTTGCCGGCACCGGAGGGGCCGACGAGCGCGACGCGCGTGCCGCGCCGCACGCCGAAGGACACGTCGTGCAGGACGGCCGTGTCGCTGGCCGTGCCGGTCGTGTCGCCGTCCGGCCGGGAGGCGGTGCGCGCGCCCGGCAGGCCGCGCGCGTCCGCCCCGTCGACCGCGGGGACCGGCACGGCGGCAGCGGTTCCCGGGACCGTGCCGTCCGCCTCCGTCACCGCGCGGACGGCGGCCTCGCGGTAGTGGAAGGACACGTGCTCGAAGGTGATGGCGTCGTCCGTGGCGACCGCGGGGGCCGGGAGGGCGGCGTGGTCGTCCTGGTCCTCGGTGGGCAGGTCGAGGATCTCCTGGATGCGGCCGAGGGCCCCGAGGGCTTGATTGACCGCGACCGCCGCACCGAACGCCTGACCGAGCGGCATGATCATCATGAACAGCAGCAGGATGAACGTCACGAGGGTGGCGACCTGGATGCTGCCCGCGGCGACCTGTCCGCCGCCGACGCCGATCACGACGATGAACGAGAGCTGCATGGCGATGCTCGCGACCGGGACGACGAACGCCGACATCCGCGCGATGTCGAGACCGCGGCGGTAGGCCTCCGAGGCGTGGCCGTCGATCTCCGTGACCTCGCGTTCGGTGGCACCCGCGGCTCGGATCGTGCGGACGGCGCTGATGCCGCGCTCCACCGCGGCCGTCAGGTCGCCCACCTTCTCCTGCGCGGCCTTGCTCGCGGCGCGGATCCGGCGCGACAGCACGCCGACGACGACGATCGAGACGGCGATCACGATGGCGGTGAGACCGAGCAGGAGCGGGTCGATGATCGCCATGCCCACGACGGCGCCGATGAAGGTCAGGGCGCCCCCGATCGCTTCGACGAGTCCCTGGGTCAGGACCGCGCGGAGGAGCGTCGTGTCGCTGCCGACGCGGGACACGAGGTCACCCGTGCGGCGGACGTCGAACTCGGAGATCGGGAGGGACAGGATCCGCGCGACGAGGCGCCGCCGGCTCGACAGCACGACGCCCTCGCCCGCCCGCTGGAGCATGAAGTGCTGGAAGCCGTTGATGAGCCCCGCGACGACGACCATCGCCGCGAGCGCGACGACGAGCAGGGTCAGGGTGTGCCCGGCCTCGACGGCCTGGATCACCTGGTTCACGAGCAGGGGCTGTGCGAGCGACGCAGCCGAGCCGAGCACGCTGAGCACGACGATGAACACCATCACCGGGCGGTTCTCGAACAGGTACGGGAGCAGTGAACGGAAGGTCGCGCGGGGTCCGTCCGGCTGCTTGCGGCCGCGTCGGGCCAGGGGATTGCTCATCGGTTCCTTCTCGGATGGTGCCGGGCGCATGCCCGTGACGGAGGTCGCGTCAGCAGCGGCCGTACTTCTTGTGCACGGCCTGACGGCTCACGCCGAGGAGCGTGGCGATCTCCTGCCACGAGGCTCCGGCGTTGCGTGCGCGACGGGCGGCGATCGCCTCGACCCGGTCGACCTCGCGACGGAGGTCCCGCACGGCACCGAGGGCCGTGAACGGGTCGTCGTCGCCGGCGTCGGCCGCGAGCGCGGTGATCGTGCCGCTGTCCATGGTGTCAACCTACATTGACACTCGCAGCATGTCAACCCGCGTTGACGGAGGCGCCCGTCCGCGCCACGGCGACGGGCGCCCGTCGACCGGTGCCGGTCCTCCCGGTCGGTCGGCGAGCGCCCGTCGTGCTGGCGGTGGCCCGCGTCAGGGAGCGAGGCTCCCCGCGCTGGTGGTCCCCTCTGTCGTGCCGGTGCCGCCGGTGCCGTCCGTGCGGTCGAAGTCGCTCCCGCGGGTCTCGCGGACGAAGAACAGCGCGACGAGTGTGACGACCGCCGCTCCCGTCAGGTAGAGCCCGACGAGGAAGATGTTCCCCTTGGCGCTCCACAGGGCGATCGCGACGGTCGGGGCGAGGGAGGCACCGAGGATGCTCGCGACGTTGTAGGCGACGGCCGAGCCCGTGTACCGGACGTTCGCGGGGAACAGCTCGGGCAGGAGCGCACCCATCGGACCGAACGTCAGGCCCATGAGCGAGAGTCCGACGACGAGGAACGTCACCGTGCCGAGCGGCCCGTGCGCGGACGCGAACCAGAACTGGAACGTCAAGCCGAACAGCACGATACCGATCGTCGTCAGGATGAGCGTCGGGCGGCGCCCGAAGCGGTCCGCGAGCATGCCGGCGATCGGCGTGAAGATCCCGAAGAAGACGACGCCGATCATGAGGAGGCCGAGGAACTCGCCCCGCGGGTACCCGAGCCCGATCTTCGCACCGGCGGTCACGGTGGACGGCGCCGTACCGTACGTCAGCGTGAACGTCGTCATGAAGTAGAACAGCACGTACGTCGCGACCATCCCGAACGTCCCGACGACGACCGCACGCCAGGACGTGCGGAACACACGGCCGAGCGGCACCTTGGCGACCGCGCCCGATTCCACGACCCCCGTGAACACCGGCGACTCGATGAGCTTGAACCGGACGTAGAGTCCGATGACCACGAGCACGGCGCTGAGGAGGAACGGGATCCGCCAGCCGAAGGACTGGAACGCGGGCGACGCCGCCTGTCCCGCCGCGGCCGGCATGAGCGCGTTGAGCACGATGAAGACGCCGTTGGCGATGAGGAACCCGATCGGCGCGCCGAGCTGGGGGAGCGACCCGAAGACGCCCCGGCGGCCCGACGGCGCGTTCTCGGTCGCCAGGAGCGCCGCCCCGCTCCACTCGCCCCCGAGGCCGACGCCCTGGCAGAACCGCATGGCGGCGAGGAGGACCGGCGCCCAGACACCGATCTGCGCGAACGTCGGCAGGACGCCGATGAGGAACGTCGCGCTCCCCATCACGAGGAGGGAGGCGACCAGCGTGGTCTTCCGGCCGATGCGGTCACCGAAGTGGCCGAAGATGATCGATCCGACCGGGCGTGCGAAGAACGCCAGCGCGAACGTCACGAACGACGACAGCTGCGAGGCGACCGCACTCTCGTTCGGGAAGAACAGGCTGGGGAACACGAGGACCGCGGCGGTCGCGTAGACGTAGAAGTCGTAGAACTCGATCGACGTGCCGACGAGGCTGGCGATCACCACGCGGGAGCGCGGGTTGGTGGTGGGTGCGGCGACGGACGTCGCCGGAGCGGGTGCGGACATGGTTGCGCGTCGGACTCCGAGGGGAGCACCCGGGACGGGTGCGGTGCGGACACGAACGTCGGGTCGACGACCGGTTCGCGCAGGTGGGCGCGGACGCCGGTCGGATGCGTTCGTCGAGGTACCGCTCGTGACGGTCCACACAGTCTACGTGCTCGTCGTCGAACCTGCGAATCCGCCCAGAGCCTGGGATACCAACGCCGCGGCGCCGGATGGGCTCCGCCGCCCGACCGATCAGCCGGGGAGGTCCGCCTCGAGATGCGCGGGGAGGGCGTGTCCCATCCGGTCGCGCTTCGTGTCGAGGTAGCCGGCGTTCTCGGCCGAGACACCGACCACGAGCGGCACGAGCTCGTCGACGACGATCCCGTGCTCCTCGAGCTGCCGGCGCTTCTCGGGGTTGTTCGACAGCAGCCGGATGTGGGTGATCCCGAGGTCCGTGAGGATCCCCGCGGCCCCGCCGTACTCACGCGCGTCCGCGGGCAGGCCGAGCGCGAGGTTCGCGTCGAGCGTGTCGAGCCCGTCCTCCTGCAGCCGGTAGGCGCGGAGCTTGTCGATGAGCCCGATGCCCCGGCCCTCCTGCCCCCGCAGGTAGACGACGACCCCGCCCTCGGCGGCGATGGTGTCGAGCGCGGCGTCGAGCTGCGGGCCGCACTCGCACTTGAGCGACCCGAAGGCCTCGCCGGTCAGGCACTCCGAGTGCACTCGAACGAGCGCTCCGTCGGCCGGGGCGTTCCCAGTGCGGTCGCGCGCGATGACGGCGACGTGGTCCGCCCCGGTCACGAGGTCCCGGTACGCGCGCATCTCGAACCGGCCGTGGACGGTCGGGACGGTGGTGGCGACCTCGAACCGCAGGGGACTGCCCGGTGTGGGGGAGGTCAGCGCGTCGCTCATGTGGTGCTCCGGTCGATGCGGGCCCGGAACAGCAGGTCCGGGCCGAGTTCCGTGGACGATGCGATGGTCAACCGCAGGCGGTCGTCCATGCTTCCCACGCCGAGGTCGTCGAGGGCCGTCCGTGGACCGCCGAGCAGGACCGGCGCCGTGTACACCAGCAGTTCGTCGGCGAGGCCGTGCCGGATGAGGGCGCTCGCGACCGTCGGACCGCCCTCCGCGAAGACGGTGTGCACCCCGAGGGGGCGGAGGGAGCGCAGCGCTGCCTCGAGGTCGTGGCCCGGAACCGCGCGGTAGCCGCGGGGATGGCGGCGGAGCGCGGCGTCGTCCGGCACCGCGCGGTCACCGACCACGACGGGCAGGGGCTGCACCGGCATGAGCTCGCCCGCGTCTCCCCGCGCGGTGAGGCTCGGATCGTCGGCGAGCACGGTACCGGTACCGACGAGCAGCGCATCGTGGTCCGCGCGCTGCTCGTGCACGTGCTGCCGCGCGGCCGCCCCCGTGATCCACTTGCTCGAGCCGTCCGCCGCCGCGGCCCGGCCGTCGAGGCTCATGGCCCACTTCACCGTCACCCAGGGCCGGCCGAGTCGGACCGAGAGCAGCCAGCGCTCGAGGAACGACTCGGCCTCGTCCGCGAGGAGCCCGGACACGACGTCGACGCCCGCGGCGCGGAGGCGTGCGGCACCGCCGTGCGCGTGCTCGCCCGGGTCGTCGATCGCGTACACGACGCGGGTCACCCCGGCGTCGAGCAGAGCGACCGAGCACGGTCCGGTGCGGCCGACGTGGTCGCACGGCTCGAGCGTGACCACCATCGTCGCACCACGGGCCGCGCCCGGCGGGAGCGCTGACAGTGCCTCGACCTCGGCGTGGGGCGTGCCCGCACCACGGTGGTGTCCCTCGGCGAGCACGGAGCCGTCCGACGCCAGGACGACGGCGCCGACGCGCGCGTGGTCGCCGACGCGCGGGCCCTCGGCCGCGAGTTCGAGCGCGCGGCGCATGGCCCGCTCCTCGGCCGGGGAGACGGGTCCGGAGGGCGCGGTGCTCACCTGGTCGAGCATAGCGAGGCTCCCGGCCGCCGGCCGGGCGTCAGGCGTCGAGCGCGGCCGCGGGCCACGGCAGGTCCGAGGCCGATCGGCCGTCCGCTCGGAGCAGTCCCTTCCAGCAGGTCACGGGGGTGCCGTCACGGCCGGGGATGAGCCCGGGTCCGGTCCCGGTGTAGGCGAACCCCGCCCGTCGCGCCACCGCGGCCGACGCCCGGTTGCCGACGAAGCACTCCCAGTACACGTCCTCGTGGCCCTGCTCGAACGCCCACCCGGTCACGAGTCGCACGGCCTCGGCCATGAGCCCGTGCCCGCGCGCCGCGGGCGCGAGCCAGAACCCGATGTCGCGGTGCGCGGGCCGGAACGCCACGACGCCCTCGAGCCACGTGCTCGACGGCCGGCGGATCGCCCACGTGTACTCGCGGTCGGACGCCCAGCCCGGGCCGACCAGGGCGTCGACGAAGGCATGGGCGTCACGCGGCCCGTACGGCGTCGGGATCGTCGTCCAACGCGCGATCTCGGCGTCCTGGCACGCCTCGGTGATCGCGGGTGCGTCCGCCCGCGTCGGCATGTCGAGGCGGGCGACGGGGGACCGCAGCGTGACGGGGAGCACGTCCGGCGGGGACGGGTCAGCGGTGCCGCGGCACGAAGCCGATGCGGTCGTAGACGGTGGCGAGCGTGGACTCGGCGATCGACTCCGCCCGGTCCGCCCCGACGGCGAGGAGCCGGTCGAGCTCGGCCGGGTCGTCGAGCAGCTCGAGGGTCCGCGCGCGGACGGGCTCGAGCTCGGCCACGACGGCGTCCGCCACGGAGCCCTTGAGATCGCCGTAACCCTGGCCCACGAAGGCCTGCTCGAGCTCCGGGACCGGGGTCCGCGTGAACGCCGACAGGATCGTGAGCAGGTTGGTCACGCCCGGCTTGTGCTCGCGGTCGGCCCGGACGTCGCGCTCGGTGTCCGTGACGGCCGATCGGATCTTCTTGGCGGTGCGCTTCGGGTCGTCGAGCAACTGGATGAGACCCGCGTCGGTCGCCGCCGACTTGCTCATCTTGCTCGTCGGCGTCTGCAGGTCGTAGATCCGTGCGGTCTCGGCCAGGATGTGGGCCTCGGGCACGACGAACGTGTCGCCGAAGCGCGAGTTGAAGCGGCCCGCGAGGTCCCGCGTCAGCTCGACGTGCTGGCGCTGGTCATCGCCGACCGGCACGATCGCGGACCCGTAGAGCAGGATGTCGGCGGCCATGAGCATCGGGTACGTGAACAGGCCGACGGACGCCGACTCGGTGCCCTGCCGTGCGGCCTTGTCCTTGAACTGGGTCATCCGGCTCGCCTCGCCGAAGCCGGTGATGGTGTTGAGCACCCAGGCGAGTTCGGCGTGCGCGGGGACGTGCGACTGCACGAACAGCGTGGACTGCTCGGGGTCGATCCCGGCCGCGATGTACTGCGCGGCCGTGCGACGGGTGTTCTCGCGCAGGGCGGCCGGGTCCTGCGGCGAGGTGATCGCGTGCATGTCGACGACGCAGTAGATGGCGTCGTACGTGGTCTGCAGGTCCCGCCACTGCATGAGCGCGCCGATGTAGTTGCCGAGGTGGAGCGATCCGGCGGACGGCTGGATGCCGGAGAACAAGCGGGTCTTCGTCATGGTGCAGGTGTCCTTGCGTGGGCGGCCGAGGGGGCCGGGGAGTCGGGGGTCAGACCTCGTAGTCGACGACCACGGGGGTGTGGTCGGACCATCGCTGGTCGTACGCGGCCGCGCGGTCCACCGCGTACGCCGTGACCTTCGCCGCGAGCGCGGGCGTCGCCATCTGGTAGTCGATGCGCCAACCGGAGTCGTTGTCGAACGCCTGGCCGCGCCACGACCACCACGTGTAGGGGCCGGGGACGTCGCCGGCCTGCTCCCGTCCGACGTCGACCCATCCGAGCCCGGTGCCGGTGGTGCCGTCGACGCAGTCCACCTGCTCGCCGGCGGCGCCGAGGAAGCGGTCGAAGTAGGCGCGCTCGCGGGGCAGGAAGCCGGCCCGCTTCACGTTGCCCTTCCAGTTCTTGATGTCGCGCTCGTCGTGCCCGACGTTGAGGTCGCCGACGACGACCGCGAGCTCGTTGTGCCGCTGCAGGGCCGGGAGGCGCTGCTCCATCGCGTCGAGGAAGCGCCACTTCTCGTCCTGCTTGGGGGTGTCGGCCTCGCCGGAGTGCACGTAGGTGCTCACCACCGTGACGACCGCGTCGCCGACCTCGTAGTCGGCCTCGAGCCACCGGCCCGCCGAGTCGAAGTCGTCCGGGCCGAGCTCGACACGGTGGATCCGGGCCCGGTCGCGCGAGGCGATCGCCACGCCCGCGCGGCCCTTCGCCGTCGCAGGGTCGTGCACGACGTTCCAGTCCTCACCGAGGAGCTCCTGCAGGTCGTCGGTGGACGCACGGACCTCTTGCAGGGCGAGCACGTCGACGTCCCGCCCCTGCAGCCAGTCGCCCATGCCCTTGCGGAACGCGGCGCGGATGCCGTTGACGTTGACGGTCGCGAGACGCAGGCGGGTCATGGGTTCAACCCTAGCGGCGGCCTCCGACGGGGCCCGTCCCGGACGTGCGCCCCTGCCGGGAGGTCCGTGGCGGCGCCACCACGGGCCTCCCGGCCGGCGGGTGGCACGACGCGGCCGCCGCGGCCGCGGTCAGGCCGCGTCGTGGTCGGTCTGCAGGAAGGTCACGAGTGCGTCGGCGGTCGCGTCGGCGTCGTCGCCCGTGACCGTGAGCGTGACCTCGTCGCCGTTCTCGACGCCGAGCCCGAGGAGACCGAGGATGCTGCCCGCGTTGGCCGACTTGTCACCCTTGGCGATCGTGACCTGGTGACCGGACGCCGTGACGTTCTGCACGAACAGCGAAGCGGGGCGGGCGTGCAGCCCCGATCCGCTGGCGACGGTGACGGTGCGGGTGGCTTCGGACATCGGAACTCCTGTCTCGATCGGACGCGTGGTCCGGGTGGATGCGCCCTCATGGTAGCGAGCGCGGCCGGTGTGGCCGTGGACGGTCGCGGCCGACGGGTCAGTCCCGTCCGGGCCAGAAGACCTCGGTGCCGGCGGCCTCGACCTCGCGCACGAGGTCGAGGTTGACCGCGGGGTCGGTGATGATCGTGTCGATCGCGGCGAGCGGTGCCACGCGCCCGAACTCCTCGCGGCCGAACTTCGAGTGGTCGGCGAGCAGGATGCTCCGCCGCGCGGCCTTGATGAGCGCGGTCTTCACGGCGGCCTCCGCCAGGTTGTGGGTCGTCAGGCCCCGCTCGGGTGTGATGCCGTTGATGCTGAGGAACGCGACGTCGACGCTCACCATGCCGACGAGCTGGTGGGTCCACGTGCCGACGCCCGCGAGGGAGTCGCTCCGGATGTTCCCGCCGAGGAAGTGCAGGTCGATCCCGGGCCGGTTGGCGACCGCCATCGCCACCGGCAGCGAGTGCGTCACGACGGTGAGCCCGCGGTCGGTCGGCAGCATCTCGGCGAGGCAGATGGTCGAGGTGCCCGCGTCGATGATGATCGAGCCGCCCTCGGGGAGTTCGTCGAGCGCGGCCTCGGCGATCACCATCTTCTCGGCCGTGTTGATGCCGCCGCGGTCGCCCACGCCCGCGTGGATCGTGATCCGCTCGACCGGGATCGCGCCGCCGTGCGCGCGCCGGACGAGGCCGCGCCGTTCGAGGCTCGTGAGGTCGCGGCGGATCGTCTCGGGCGTGACCGCGAGGAGTTCTGCGAGGTCCTTGACGTCGACCCGCCCCTGCGCGCGCGCCTGCTCGACGATGCGCTGGTGACGTTCTGGTGCGTACATCGGACCTCGGAGTGGGCGAAACGGGCATGGACCGACGTCCCCGGAGGCCCGAGTGGCCGGGGCGGGGGGAGTCAGACGCAAACGGGCATCTGTTTCTGCATTTTTATCCCCGGATTTGTTTGTTTGTCAATCGGAATCGATGTATGGTCGTCGCAGCGCGCCGCCCGTGCGCCGTCGTCCAGCCCCACCGCACCGCCTGATCTGCGCGATGAGATGAAGGAGTCTCGAATGTCCGAACTGCCCGGAACCGGGGTGGGCCGCGGCGTCGCGCTCGGACCCGTGCTGCGCATGCCCGAGCCCCTCGGCGCTCCGTCGTCGGCACCGCTCGACGGTCCGGTCGAGGCCGCGGACGCCGCCGTGCACGAGGCCGTGGCCGCGGTCGCCGACGACTTGACGAAGCGCGGCGCGCTCGCCGGTGGCGACGCCCAGGCCGTGCTCGAGGCCCAGGCGCTCATGGCGCAGGACCCGACGCTGCTCGACGACGTCCACACCCGGATCAGCGGTGGCGCGAACGCGGAGCGCGCCGTGCACGACGCGTTCGCCGCGTTCCAGGACATCCTCGCCGCGATGGGCGGCTACATGGGGGAGCGGGCGGCCGACCTCGGCGACGTGTCCCAGCGCATCATCGCGAAGCTCCGTGGGGTGCCCGCACCGGGCGTGCCCGACTCGGACACCCCCTTCGTCCTGGTCGCGCGCGACCTCGCCCCGGCGGACACCGCCCTGCTCGACCTCGGCAAGGTGCTCGCGCTCGTCACGAGCGACGGCGGCCCCACCTCGCACACCGCGATCCTCGCCCGGGCGAAGGGCATCACGGCGATCGTCGGCGTCGAGGGCGCCGCGGACCTCGTCGACGGCCAGACGGTCGTCGTCGACGCCGCTGCCGGCGTGGTCGTCACCGACCCCGATCCCGACCTCGTCACCGCGACGGAGGCCCGGATCGCCGAGCGTCTCGCCGCGGCCGACCGACCGGTCACCCCCGGCGCGCTCGCCGATGGCACGCTCGTGCCGCTCCTGGCGAACCTCGGCAACCCCGCCGATGCCGCGGGCGCCGTCGCGCTCGGCGCCGAGGGCGTCGGCCTGTTCCGCACCGAGTTCCTGTTCCTCGACTCGCCGACCGCACCGACCGTGGAGGCGCAGCGTCAGGCCTACGTGCAGCTGCTGTCCGCGTTCCCCGGCAAGAAGGTCGTCGTCCGCGCGCTCGACGCGGGGGCGGACAAGCCGCTGTCGTTCCTGACCGACCAGGACGAGGAAAACCCCGCACTCGGTCGCCGTGGCCTCCGGGCGCTGCGACACCACGAGGCGGTCCTCCGTGACCAGCTCACCGCGCTCGTCCAGGCCGACGCCGAGACCGAGGCCGACCTCTGGGTGATGGCGCCCATGGTGGCGGACGCCGAGGAGACCGCGTACTTCGTGTCCCTGGCCCGCGAGCTCGGTGTCCGGACCGCGGGTGTCATGGCCGAGGTGCCGTCGCTCGCGCTCCTCGCAGAGCAGGTGTTCCAGCAGGCGGACTTCGTCTCCATCGGCACGAACGACCTGACGCAGTACACGCTCGCCGCGGACCGGCTGCTCGGGTCCGTCGCCTCCTACCAGGACCCGTGGCACCCCGCGGTGTTGCGCCTCGTCGCCCAGCTCGGTGCTGCCGGGCGTGACGCGGGCAAGGCCGTGGGGATCTGCGGTGAGGCCGCGGCCGACCCGCTGCTCGCCGTCGTCCTCGTCGGTCTCGGCGCCACCACGCTCTCCATGACCCCCGCCGCCCTCGCGGACGTGCGCGCCGAACTCGGCCAGCACACCCTCGAGCAGGCGCGCGAGATGGCCCGGGCCGCGCTCGCCGCCCCGTCCGCCGCGGCCGCACGTGCCGCTGCGACGTCGGCGCACGTCGCCTGACCTCCCCGTCCCGTTCCCTCCGATCCGTTCCCACGAACCCACACCAGAAAGAACGCACATGACAACGACGTCCGTCGCAGCGACCGGCGCCCCCGCACAGAAGCGGGGCGGCGGTCGGGTCGCCGTCCAGAAGTTCGGCGCCTTCCTCTCCGGCATGGTGATGCCGAACATCGCGATCTTCATCGCGTGGGGCATCATCACCGCCTTCTTCATCCAGACCGGCTGGACTCCCGTCGGCGTCCTCGGCGGCTTCGGCACCACGCACGGCGTCGCGAACGTCGGCGTGGTCGGCCCGATCCTCACCTACCTCATCCCGCTCGCGATCGCGATCCAGGGTGGCCGGATGGTCTACGACATCCGCGGTGCGGTCGTCGGCTCGATCTTCACCATGGGCGTCATCCTCGGCGCGTCGGGCACGACGATGATCCTCGGCGCGATGATCTGCGGCCCGCTCGGCGCGTACCTCATCAAGCAGGTGGACCGCATCTGGGACGGCAAGATCAAGCCGGGCTTCGAGATGCTCGTGAACAACTACGCGGCCGGCATCCTCGGCTTCGGGTTGTTCATGGTCGGCTTCTTCTGGCTGTCCTGGATCTTCCTCCGCATCGCGGACGGCCTCGGTGCCGCCGTCGAGTGGCTGGTGCACGCGCACCTGCTGCCGCTCGCGAGCGTCATCATCGAGCCGGCGAAGGTCTTCTTCCTCAACAACGCGATCAACCACGGCGTGCTCGACCAGCTCGGCGCGCAGCAGGTCCAGCAGTCCGGCAAGTCGATCCTGTTCCTCCTCGAGGCGAACCCCGGCCCCGGTCTCGGCATCCTCCTCGCCTTCACCTTCTTCGGTGTCGGCGTCGCGCGGTCGACGGCTCCCGGCGCGATCCTCATCCAGTTCTTCGGTGGCATCCACGAGATCTACTTCCCGTACGTGCTGCAGAAGCCGATCCTGTTCATCGCCGTCATCCTCGGTGGTGCGACCGGTGTCGCCACGAACGTCACGTTCGGGTCCGGTCTCGTCGCCCCGGCCTCGCCCGGCTCGATCCTCGCGGTGCTCTTCAACACCTCGCGGGACAGCTACGTCGGCGTCATCCTCTCCGTCGTCCTGTCGGCGCTCGTGTCCGGCGCCGTCGCGTCCTTCTTCCTCATCTCGACCCGCAAGCGGGACCTGGCCGCCGGTGGTGGCGACATGAGCGACGCCCTCGCCCGCATGCAGGCGAACAAGGGCCGCGACGTCAACGCCGCGACCGCGGGCATCTTCGGCTCGAACGCCCCGGCGAACGAGGAGGAGACCGAGTCGTCCTTCGGCGGCGTCGGTTCCGCGACGGGCACCACCACCGCCACGCGCGTCCAGAACGTCGTGTTCGCCTGCGACGCCGGCATGGGCTCGAGTGCCATGGGCGCGAGCGTCCTGCGGAACAAGATCAAGAAGGCCGGTATCGAGGGCGTCACGGTCGTCAACAAGGCGATCGCGAACCTCTCGGGTGACGAGGACCTCATCATCACCCAGGAGGAGCTCACCGACCGGGCGAAGCAGAAGAACCCGAACGCGCAGCACGTGTCGGTCGGTAACTTCATGAACGCGCCCCAGTACGACCAGGTCGTCGACCAGCTGAAGCAGCAGTAACCGCACCACACGGCACCACACCCACGGGGCGGGGGAACGCGGACGACGCGTTCCCCCGCCCCACAGCCACGAACAAGGAGAACCACCGATGCCCGTCCTGCAGGAGAGCCAGATCCGGATCCACACCGAGGACACCGCTCCGACCAAGACGGAGGCGATGAAGGAGGCGGCCGACATCCTCGAGGCCGCCGGTGCGGTCACGGGGGACTACTACCCCGCCATGCTCGAGCGCGAGAAGAGCGTGTCCACCTACATGGGCAACTTCCTGGCGATCCCGCACGGCACGAACGAGGCGAAGGACGCCATCAAGACGTCCGCGCTGTCGTTCATCCGCTACGCGTCGCCCATCGACTGGGACGGCAACGAGGTGCGATTCGTCGTCGGCATCGCCGGCGTCAACAACGAGCACCTCGACATCCTGTCGAAGATCGCGATCGTGTTCTCCGACGAGGACCAGGTGCAGGCGCTCACCGAGGCGCCCGACGCCGCGGCGATCATGGCGATCCTCGGCGAGGTGAACGAGTGAGCGTCGCCGTCCACTTCGGTGCCGGCAACATCGGGCGCGGCTTCGTCGGGCTCCTCCTCCACGAGGCCGGGTACGAGGTCGTCTTCGCCGACGTCGCCGCGCCGCTCATCGAAGCGCTCGCGGCCGCCGACTCGTACACGGTGCACGAGGTCGGCGCCGGTGCGCAGGACCACGTCGTGACCGGTTTCCGCGCGGTGAACAGCGCTCAGGACGAGGCCGGCGTGGTCGCCGAGGTGGCCGCGGCCGACGTCGTCACCTGCGCCGTCGGGCCCACCGTGCTCCGGTTCATCGCCCCGGTCATCGCGCGCGGCCTCGTCGAGCGCGACCCGGAGGCAGCGCCGCTCGCCGTCATGGCGTGCGAGAACGCGATCAACGCGACCGACCGCCTCCGCGAGTTCATCGTCGACGCGCTGCCCGAGGGCGAGCGGGACGCGGCGCTCGCCAAGGCGGTGTTCGCGAACACCGCCGTCGACCGCATCGTCCCGGCACAGCCGGCCGACGCGGGCCTCGACGTCACCGTCGAGACCTACTTCGAGTGGGCGATCGACCGCACGCCGTTCGCCGGCACGGAGCCCACGATCCCCGGAGCGCACTACGTCGACGGGCTCGCCGCGTCGATCGAGCGGAAGCTCTTCACCGTCAACACCGGGCACGCGACCGTGGCCTACCACGGGTACCTCGCCGGTGCGGACAAGATCTCGGACGCGATCGCGATCCCCGCGGTCCGGTCGGCCCTCGAGTCCGTGCTCGGCGAGACGAGCGACCTGCTCGTCCGTCGGCACGAGCTCGACCCCGAGGTGCACCGCGCCTACGTGACGGCCATCATCGCTCGCTTCGAGAACCCGCACCTGCCCGACACGGTGACGCGGGTGGGGCGGCAGCCGCTCCGCAAGCTCTCGCGCGACGAGCGCTTCGTGTCGCCCGGGGCTGCCCTCGCCGGGGAGGGCGTCGAGCCGACCGCGCTACTTGACGCCATGGGCGCCGCGCTCCGCTTCGACGTCGCGGACGACGAGCAGAGCGTCGAACTCCAGGCCCTGCTCCGATCGGATGCCTCGGACACGGACGTCGCGCAGCAGATCACCGGTCTGGAGGCCGGACACCCGTTCCTCGCACCGTTCACCGACCGCGTGGCCGCGGTCCGCGCCTGACGCGGAGCCGCATCCCGCACCGAGGCAGGCCCGCACCGGGCCAGCTCGACGGCCGCCGTCCCTCCCGGGCCGGCGGCCGTCGTGTCGTCTGCGCTCAGCGCGCCGTGGCGGTCGCCGACCGCCCCGCTTTCCGGCCGGCTCCGGGGCGCCGTGCAGCCGTCGGGCGTTGGATGGCGCGGACGGTGCCGAAGGACGACACCGGACGGGAGTGGACCGGGATGGCCAAGCGGTGGATCGCGCCGGAGTTCGGCGGCGTCGAGGTGTTCGAGTTCGTGGAGACGACCGTGCCGGAGCCCCGCGCGGGTGAGGTGACGATCAGCGTCCGGGCGGCCGGCGTCAACCCCGCCGACTACAAGCACACCCAGGGCGGTCCGAACGCCGACCGCTCCCAGTTGCCGATGGGGATCGGGTACGAGGTCGCGGGCGTCATCAGCGCCATCGGACCGGGGACGACGATCGCGTCCGGCGGTGGGAGCACCGGCGACCGCGTCATCGCGTTCCGGGTCGACGGCGGCTACGCGACGGACATCACCGTCCCGGCGCACGACGTGTTCGCGGCGCCGGACACCCTCGACGATGCCGCGGCGGCGAACCTGTTCCTCGCCGGGACGACGGCGGCCGACGTGCTGCGGGTCGTCCACCCGGGCGAGGGCGACACGGTGCTCGTGCACGGTGCATCCGGATCGGTCGGGGTCAGCGTGCTCCAGCAGGCGCGACAGCGGGGCATCCGCCTGATCGGCACCGCGTCGGAGGCGAACGCCGAGACGGTACGGCGGTTCGGCGGCGAGCCCGTGGCGTACGGCGAGGGCCTGGCCGACCGGGTGCGCGCGCTCGCACCGGAGGGTGTCGCGGCGGCGATCGACTGTGTCGGCACCGACGAGGCGGTCGACGTGTCGCTCGAGCTCGTGGTCGACCGCGACCGCATCGTGACCATCGCCGCGCACGGTCGTGCCCAGCGGGACGGCTTCCGGGCCGTGGGCGGTGCGCAGCCCGAGAGTGCCGCGTTCCGCGACTCGGTGCGGCAGCAGCTCGTGGACATGGCGGCGTCGGGGGAGCTCGTCGTGCCGGTCGCCCGGACATGGCCGCTCGCCGACGCCGTCGAGGCGCTGCGGTTCCTGCAGGAGGGGCACCCGGGCGGCAAGCTCGCACTCGTCCCCTGAGCAGGGCGCCTCGGTGCGGTCGGCGGAGCGGTCGCGGTCAGACGACCCGGAGTCGGACGAGCGAACCGTCGACCACGAGGTCGCGCACCGTCACCCCGGGATCGGCGATCGCGAACCGCAACGCACCGCCGGGCTGGTCGAACCAGGGCTGCACGAGCCGGACGTTCACGAGGAACGGCCGGTCCGTCACGTAGCGGTGCACGTCCGGGCGCTGCATCGCGTGCGGCGGCAGTGACCGAGCGGGGAGCGGGGTGTCCAGGGGGTGCAGCAGGTAACCGTCCGGACCGCCGACGCGGTCGACGGGGATCCCGGCTGGGATCTGGATCGTCAGGCCCGCGTTGCCCGCGCCGTGCGCCTGCGCCGCGAGCTGCGGGTACGTGGCGCCCGCACGATCGCGGAGGGCGTCGAGGTCGGACTGCCGGACGTCGCGGGCCGGCGGGAACGGACGGTTGAGGAACCGCCGGAGCATCTCGACCGCGTCGTCCTCACTGCGGGCCACGGCCAATCGGCGGGGGTTGCCGTAGTCGACGACCTCGAGGGCCCAGTCCTGCCCGTGCGCCGACGCGGCGTCGACCGGCACGATCCGCAGGGCTCCCTCGACCGGCTCGTCGAGCGGGTGCTCCCCGGGGAGCACCACGTACCGGTCGGTGTAGCCGAGCTGATCGAGCGTGGGGCGGACGTCCGCGAAGGTCATGATCGGAGCCTACCGAGCGGTCCTAGGCGCGGCCTCGGACGAGTGCCTGCTTGACCTCTGCGATCGCCTTGGTGACCTGGATGCCGCGCGGGCAGGCGTCGGTGCAGTTGAAGGTCGTGCGGCAGCGCCACACGCCCTCCTTGTCGTTGAGGATGTCGAGACGGACCTTCGCCTCGTCGTCCCGGGAGTCGAAGATGAACCGGTGCGCGTTGACGATCGCGGCCGGACCGAAGTACTGCCCGTCGGTCCAGAACACCGGGCACGAGGACGTGCACGCCGCGCACAGGATGCACTTCGTCGTGTCGTCGAAGCGCTCACGCTCGGCGACGGACTGCACGCGCTCCTTGCCCTTCTGCGGGGCGGACTTCGACTGCAGGAACGGCTGGACCTCGCGGTAGGAGGCGAAGAACGGCTCCATGTCGACGACGAGGTCCTTCTCGAGCGGCAGGCCCTTGATCGCCTCGACGTAGATCGGCTTCGACACGTCGAGGTCCTTGATCAGCGTCTTGCAGGCGAGCCGGTTCCGACCGTTGATGCGCATGGCGTCCGAGCCGCAGACGCCGTGTGCACACGACCGGCGGAAGGTCAGCGAACCGTCCTGCTCCCACTTCACCTGATGCAGGGCGTCGAGGATCCGGTCCGTCGGCAGCATCATCACGCCGAACTCCTGCCAGTGCGGCTCGGCGTCGACGTCCGGGTCGAACCGGCGGACCATGAGGGTCACCGGGAACGAGCCGGGAGGCGCGGTGCGGTCCTCGGCGCGGCTCGCGGGGGCGTCGCTGACCAGCGTGTCGGTCATCTCAGTACTTCCTCTCCATCGGCTGGTACCGCGTGATGACCACGGGCTTCCAGTCGAGTGTGATGTGGTCGTCGGCGAGCGAGGAGTGCGGATCGCCCGTCAGGTACGCCATGGTGTGCTGCATGTAGTTCTCGTCGTCGCGCTTCGGGTAGTCGTCGCGCATGTGGCCGCCACGGGACTCCTTGCGGTTCCGCGCGGAGAACACGACGACCTCGGCGAGGTCGAGCAGGAACCCGAGCTCGACGGCCTCGAGCAGGTCGGTGTTGAACCGCTTGCCCTTGTCCTGGACGGAGACCTGGAGGTACCGCTCACGGAGCTCGTGGATGGTCGCCGTCACCTTGGCGAGCGACTCGTCCGTGCGGAACACCTGGGCGTTCTTGTCCATCTCGTCCTGCAGCTCCTTGCGGAGGCTCGCCACGCGCTCCGTGCCCGTGGAGGCCCGCAGCTGCTCGAGCATGCGGCGCACGTTGCCCGCCGGGTCCTCGGGGAGCGGGACGAACTCCGCGGTCTGCACGTAGGCCGCCGCGTTGTTGCCGCTCCGCTTGCCGAACACGTTGATGTCGAGCAACGAGTTCGTGCCGAGCCGGTTCGACCCGTGCACGGACACGCAGGCACACTCGCCGGCGGCGTAGAGGCCCGGCACCACGGTGTCGTTGTCCCGCAGGACCTCGGCGTTCGTGTTCGTCGGGATGCCCCCCATGGCGTAGTGCGCGGTCGGCATCACCGGCACGGGCTCCGTCACCGGGTCGACACCGAGGTACGTGCGCGCGAACTCGGTGATGTCCGGGAGCTTGGTCTCGAGGACCTCGGCCCCCAGGTGCGTGCAGTCGAGCAGGACGTAGTCCTTGTTCGGGCCGGCCCCGCGGCCCTCCGCGACCTCTTGCACCATGCACCGGGCGACGATGTCGCGGGGCGCGAGGTCCTTGATGGTCGGTGCGTAGCGCTCCATGAAGCGCTCGCCGGAGGCGTTGCGGAGGATCGCGCCCTCACCGCGGGCGCCCTCCGTGAGCAGGATGCCGAGGCCCGCCAGGCCCGTCGGGTGGAACTGGAAGAACTCCATGTCCTCGAGCGGCAGGCCGGAACGCCACACGATGCCGACACCGTCGCCGGTGAGGGTGTGGGCGTTCGAGGTCGTCTTGTAGATCTTGCCGAACCCGCCGGTCGCGAAGATCAACGCCTTGGCGTGGAACACGTGGAGCTCGCCCGTCGCGAGCTCGAACGCGACGACGCCGACGGGCTGCTCGCGGGTGACGCCGTCGTCGCCCGTGACCTCGGCCATGACGAGGTCGAGGGCGTAGAACTCGTTGAAGAAGTTGACGCCCAGCTTGACGCAGTTCTGGAACAGCGTCTGCAGGATCATGTGGCCCGTGCGGTCCGCCGCGTAGCAGGCGCGGCGCACCGGCGCCTTGCCGTGGTCGCGCGTGTGGCCGCCGAACCGACGCTGGTCGATCTTGCCCTCGGGCGTCCGGTTGAAGGGCAGCCCCATGTTCTCGAGGTCGATGACCGCGTCGATGGCCTCCTTCGCCAGGATCTCGGCGGCGTCCTGGTCGACCAGGTAGTCACCGCCCTTGATCGTGTCGAACGTGTGCCACTCCCAGGAGTCCTCTTCCACGTTGGCGAGCGCCGCCGCCATGCCGCCCTGCGCCGCGCCCGTGTGGGATCGCGTCGGGTACAGCTTCGAGATCACGGCCGTGTTCGCCTGCGGGCCGGCCTCGATCGCCGCTCGCATGCCGGCGCCTCCCGCGCCGATGATGACGATGTCGAACTGGTGGTGGTGGACCCCGTCGACGACGGAGCTCGTGGGTGCAGCGGTGGTGTCGGTCACGGACTTCTCTCGAATGTGGTCAGGAGGGCGGAGCTCAGTGCGCGGGGCAGAACGACGGCAGGTCGGCGGCCGCGGCACCCGCGGGGCACGGGTCGAACGTCCAGCAGACGAGCGTGCCGAGCGCGATCAGCACGACGCACGCGACGAGCACGGCGCCGAGCAGCGTGCGCCGCACGGCCGGTCGGCCGACGTAGTCGTTGATGATCGTGCGCATGCCGTTCGAGCCGTGGATGAGCGCGAGCCACAGCATGAGCGTGTCCCACACCTGCCAGAGCGGACTCGCCCACTTGCCGGCGACGAAGGCGAAGTCGATCTGCTTGACGCCACCCCCGGCGACCATGTTAATGAACAGGTGCCCGAAGATGAGCACGACGAGGACGATCCCCGACGCGCGCATGTAGATCCAGCCCCACTTCTCCCAGTTGGTGGTGCGGCGGGCGGCCGTGGCGGAACGCGGGGCCTCGACGGTCTCGGTGGTCATCGGATCTCCTCCGCTCAGTGCAGGTCGGCCACGAGGTTCATGATCTGGGTCGGCAGGAAGCCCGCGATCAGCACCACCCAGATCCCGACCACGATCCAGAACATGAGCCGCTGGTACTGCGGTCCCTTGCTCCAGAAGTCGACCGCGACGATGCGCAGGCCGTTGATCGCGTGGAAGACGATCGCCATCACGAGGCCGGTCTCGCCGAGGTTCATGATCGGCGTCTTGTACGTGCCGATGACGGCGTCGTACGCGGCGGGCGAGAGTCGGACGAGGGCCGTGTCCAGGATGTGCACGAGCAGGAAGAAGTAGATCGCGACGCCCGTGATGCGGTGCAGCACCCACGACCACATGCCGGCGCCGCCGCGGTAGAGCGTGCCGGACGGGGCCCGCGGTGGTCGCGGTGTCGGTGCCGACGTGGGACCGACCGGCGCCGCGACTGCCGTCGCGCCACCGGGTTCGTCGTGCACAGCGGTCTGCTCGGCCATGAGCGCGCCCTCCCGTGGGATGCTCGGCCGCCGATCGGCGGCCGTTGCCGTTCGTGTTCGTGTGGAACACGGACCATCCTACGGCCGGGCACCGACCTCCTCGTGCCATGCCGTCCGGGGGTGACCACGTGAACGGGCCGTGGCGATCCGGAGACGGGAGCCGCGCCTCCCGGACCGGCGGCCGGTGCCCCTGCCGCTCGTGCCGCCCCCGCCGATATGGTGACCGGATGACCGACGACCTCGAGCGCTTCTACGCCATCATCCCCGCCGGTGGCATCGGCTCCCGACTCTGGCCGTTGTCCCGGGCGGACGCGCCGAAGTTCCTCCACGACCTGACCGGCACGGGCGCGTCCCTGCTCCGGTCGACCTGGGACCGCCTCGCCCCGCTGAGCGGCGACCAACGCATCATGGTCGTCACCGGCCGTGCGCACCGCGCCGCCGTCGAACGCCAGCTCCCCGGTCTCGCCGACCACAACGTCGTGCTCGAGAGCGAACCGAAGGACTCGACCGCCGCGATCGGCCTCGCCGCCGCGATCCTGCGCCGCCGCGAGCCCGACGTCGTCATCGGCTCGTTCGCGGCCGACCACGTGATCGGTGACGTCCGCGGGTTCCGCCGGTCCGTGCGGGAGGCCGTGGTCGCGGCCGAGGCCGGGTACATCACGACGATCGGCATCACCCCGACCGAGCCGGCGATCGGCTTCGGCTACATCCACGCGGGGGAGCGGATCCACGTCGACTCGGCGAAGGACGTCCACGCCGTCCAGTCGTTCGTCGAGAAGCCCGACCTCGAGACGGCGACCGCGTACGTCGCAGACGGCTCCTACATGTGGAACGCGGGGATGTTCATCGCCCGGGCGGACCGACTGCTCGAGGAGATCGGGCGGAGCGAACCGGAACTCCTCGCCGGGATCGAGGAGCTCGCCGCCGCGTGGGACACGTCCTCGCGCGGGGCCGTCGTCGACCAGGTGTGGCCGCGACTCAAGAAGATCGCGATCGACTACACCGTCGCCGAGCCCGCCGCGGCGGCCGGGCGCATGGCGGTCGTGCCCGGGGACTTCGACTGGGACGACGTCGGCGACTTCGCCTCGCTCGCCAAGCTGCAGTCCGGCGGCCGACCGCACAACCTCGCCGTCCTCGGGGACAACGCCCGCATCCTCGCGGACTCGTCGAGCGGCATCGTGGTCAGCCACAGCGACCGGCTCATCTCGCTCATCGGCGTCGACGACATCGTGGTCGTGGACACCCCGGACGCGCTGCTCGTCACGACGAGCGCCAACGCGCAGCGGGTCAAGGGCGTCGTCGACGCGCTCAAGATCAGCGGCCGCGACGACGTGCTGTAGCCACGCCGCGTCGGAGTCCGCGCTGGTACCCCGGTGCCCGCGTCCGGGGTACCAGCATTACGAGCGCGTTACAGCTTCGTCGCGATCGGGCAACGGTGCCCAGCCCCCGGCCGGAGCGGTCCTGCACCGGCCGGACCGTCGTGTACTGTCCTTCCGATCGCCCGGTGCGCAGAGCCGGGCTGCACCCCTGTGGAGGACACCCCGTGACATTCAGCACCCGTAAGCTCGCGCTCGGCGGCCTGGCCCTGCTGGGCACCGTGACGATGCTCGCCGGCTGTTCGGCCGCCCCGTCGTCGTCCAGTGCGTCGGGCTCGAAGTCGGACTTCCTGCCGTGCATGGTCTCGGACAACGGCGGCTTCGACGACCACTCGTTCAACCAGCTCGGCTACGACGGCCTGCAGGACGCGGCAAAGTCGCTCGGCGTCACCCCGAAGACGGTGCAGTCGACCGACTCGAACGACTACAACCCGAACATCCGCACCCTCCTCAGCCAGAAGTGCAGCCTGATCGTGACGGTCGGCTTCAACCTCGAGGCCGCGACGAAGTCGAACGCCGCGTCGAACGCCAAGACGAACTTCGCGATCATCGACGACACCCTGCAGTCGAAGAACATCAAGCCGATCACGTTCGACACCTCGCAGGCGGCGTTCCTCGGCGGGTACGCGGCGGCCAGCTACTCGAAGACCGGCGTGGTCGGCACCTTCGGCGGCCAGAAGCTCCCGACCGTGACCATCTACATGGACGGCTTCTACGACGGCGTCCAGTACTACAACCAGCAGCACGGCAAGGACGTCAAGGTCGTCGGCTGGAACGAGAAGACGCAGCAGGGTTCGTTCACGGGTGGCTTCTCGGCCGGCACGCAGGCCAAGTCGGTGGCACAGTCGCTCCTCGACCAGAACGCCGACGTGATCTTCCCCGTCGGTGGCCCGATCTACCAGTCCGCGGCCGAGGCGATCAACGACGCCAAGAACGGCAGCGTCCTCATCGGCGCCGACAGCGACCTCTACACCGCGGACCCGCGCTACAAGAGCATCGCCCTGACGAGCGTCCTCAAGGGCATCCGACAGGCCACGACCTCGGTCGTCGAGACCGCGGGCAAGGGCAAGTACTCGAACGCCCCGTACGTCGGCACGCTGAAGAACGACGGCGTCGGGCTCGCCCCGTTCCACGACTACTCGTCCAAGGTCGACTCCTCGCTCGCCGGCGAGCTGAAGACGATCAAGGCCGGGATCATCAGCGGCAAGGTCAAGGTCGCGACCCAGTCGAACGTCAAGTAACACCCCGTCGCGGGCGGACGGCTCCGGCCGTCCGCCCGCGTTCGTGCGCCCGCCATCGGACCACCGCGGCGGCGCCGCCCTCCACCAGCGGACCCGCGCCCACCCCTGCGCGACTCCCGAGAGAAATAGAATCCGGCCCATGAAGCTCGAGCTCCGCGGCATCACCAAGCGCTTCGGCGCCCTCGTCGCGAACGACCACATCTCGCTCACCGTCGAGCCGGGCGAGATCCACTGCTTGCTCGGTGAGAACGGCGCGGGCAAGTCCACGCTCATGAACGTCCTCTACGGCCTGTACCAGGCCGACGAGGGCGAGATCCTCCTCGACGACACGGTGCAGCACTTCGACGGCCCGGGCGACGCGATGCGTGCCGGCATCGGGATGGTCCACCAGCACTTCATGCTCGTGCCGGTGTTCACCGTCGCCGAGAACGTCATGCTCGGACACGAGCCCACGACCTTCGGCGGCCGTCTCGACCTCGCGGGCGCCCGCAAGCGCGTCCGCGAGATCTCCGAGCGCTTCGGGTTCGACGTCGACCCCGACGCCAAGGTCGAGGACCTGCCGGTCGGCGTCCAGCAGCGGGTCGAGATCATCAAGGCCCTGTCGCGCGACGCCTCGGTACTCGTGTTCGACGAGCCGACCGCGGTCCTCACCCCGCAGGAGACCGACGAGCTCATGTCGATCATGCGGCAGCTGCGCGAGGCCGGCACGGCGATCGTGTTCATCACCCACAAGCTCCGCGAGGTCCGCGAGGTCGCCGACCGCATCACGGTCGTGCGGCTCGGACGCGTCGTCGGCGAGGCCTCGCCCACCGCGTCGAACGCCGAGCTCGCCGCGCTCATGGTCGGCCGCAGCGTCGAGCTCGTCGTCGACAAGGCCCCGGCCACACCCGGGGCGGACGCCCTCGTGGTCCGCGACCTCACGGTGACCGACGCAGCGGGCCACGTCCTCGTCGACGACCTGTCGTTCTCGGTCCGACGTGGCGAGATCCTGGCGATCGCGGGCGTCCAGGGCAACGGCCAGACCGAGCTGACCGAGGCCATCCTCGGGCTCGAGACCGTGCACGCGGGCACCATCACCCTGGACGGCCGGGACATCACCGACGCGAGCGTCAAGAAGGTGCTCGACGCCGGGGTGGGCTTCGTCCCCGAGGACCGACAAGAGGACGGCCTCGTCGCCGAGTTCTCGATCGCCGACAACCTCATCCTCGACCGCACGTCCTCGTCCCAGTTCGCCAGCGCGGGCACGATCCGGTCCGCCGAGCGCGACCGTTTCGCCGACGACAAGATCGCCGAGTTCGACGTCCGGACGCCGAGCCGGACCACCGCCGTCGGACGCCTGTCGGGCGGGAACCAGCAGAAGGTCGTCATCGCACGCGAGCTGAGCCGCGACCTCCGGTTGTTCGTCGCCGCGCAGCCCACCCGCGGCATCGACGTCGGGTCGATCGAGTTCGTGCACAAGCGCATCGTCGCCGCGCGCGACCAGGGCGTCCCCGTCATCGTCGTCTCGACCGAGCTCGACGAGGTCGTCGCGCTCGCCGACCGCATCGCCGTGATGTACCGCGGCACCATCATCGGCATCGTCCCGGCGGACACCCCGCGTGACGTGCTCGGCCTCATGATGGCGGGGGAACTCCCCGCCGGGACGGAACTCGCCGCATGACCGACGACACCCGGACGCCGACGACGGCGGCCGAACCGGACCTCCAGACCGACGACCGACTGCAGGACCTCGAGGCGGGCACGTCGCTGACCACCGAGACCGCCGACGACGGCGGCGGCGTGGACCGCTGGTCGGCGGCGCTGCGCGGGATCCTGGGCGGCTCGGTCCTCGTCACGGTGTTGGCCGTGGTCCTGGCGCTCGTCGCCAGCGGCATCCTCATCGCGATCACGGACAAGACGGTCACGACGGCGATGGGCTACTTCTTCGCCCGTCCCTCCGACACCTTCGTGGCGATCGGGCACAGCGTGGGCGGCGCGTTCCTCAGCATGTTCGACGGCGCGGTGTACGACCCGGGCCAGTCGACCTTCTCGTCGGGCATCGCGTCGCTCTGGACGACGATCGACTTCGCCACGCCGCTCATCGTCGCGGGCCTCGGGGTCGCGGTGTCGTTCCGCTCCGGACTGTTCAACATCGGCGGCCAGGGGCAGATCCTCGTCGGCGCCGCCTCCGCCGCCTGGTTCGGGTACTCGTTCCACATGCCGGCGATCGTGCACATCCCGCTGACGGTCGTCGCGGGCATCGTCGGCGGTGCGATCTGGGGCGGGATCGTGGGCGTGCTGAAGTCCCGCACGGGCGCGCACGAAGTGATCGTCACGATCATGCTCAACTACGTGGCGCTGTACCTGCTCGAGTACGGCCTCGGCACGAAGGGGCTGCTCCAGGCGCCCGGGAGCGCGAACCCGCAGTCGTCGCCGACGCTGCCGTCCGCGGTCCTCCCGACGCTCATCGGTGGCCAGGGGACCGGTGTCGACATCGGGATCCTCATCGCCATCGCGGCCGTCGTGTTCACGTGGTGGCTCATGAGCCGGTCGACGCTGGGGTTCCGCTTCCGCACCGTGGGCGAGAACCCCCGTGCGGCGCGCGTCGCCGGCATGGACGTCGGCAGCATCACGATCTGGGCCATGGTGATCTCCGGGGCCCTCGTCGGCATCGCCGGGGCCTACCAGGTGCAGGCCGCGGTCACCAGCGGGTACGACCAGGGCATCGACGCGGGCATCGGGTTCGACGCCATCACGGTCGCGCTGCTCGGTCGGTCGAAGCCGTGGGGCGTCTTCTGGGCCGGTCTGCTGTTCGGTGCGCTCAAGGCCGGCGGCAGCTACGTGCAGGCCAGCCAGAACATCCCCATCGACATCGTCAGCGTCATCCAGGCGCTCATCGTCCTGTTCATCGCGGCCCCGCCGCTCGTCCGCGCGATCTTCCGGATCCCGCAGCCGGGTGCTCGCCGCACCAAGCGGAAGGCGGTCGCCGCGTGAGCGTCCTCGCCCCCAACGCCACCGCGCCGGCCGCGTCCGCCGCGGACCGTCCGGTGACGGCCGTCCGGAGCTGGAAGGCACCGATCGGGTACGGCGTGTTCACGCTGTTCGCACTCGTGCTGTTCGGCGTGTTCCACAAGCCCGGCACGTCCACGTTCGAGCTCGCGTCGGCGCACGACCTCGTGCAGCTGCCCGCCGTGCCGCTCCCCGCGACCGGGACCGGCATCGTCGTCATCGTCCTCCTCGCCATCGGGACCGCCTACGCCACGTGGCGGGCCGCACGGTCGCGGAAGGTGCAGACCTGGGTGACCGTGCTGTTCGCGATCGCCTTCGTCATCGCGTTCCTCACGTGGGCCTCGCCCGGTTCGACGATCCCCGTCCCGGGTCTGCTCGTCGGCGCGCTCGGCCTGTCCGCCCCGCTCATCTTCGGCTCGCTCGGCGGTGTCATCTCCGAGCGCGTCGGTGTCGTGAACATCGCGATCGAGGGGCAGTTCCTCGCCGGTGCGTTCGCGTCCGCCGTCGTCGCGAGCATCACCGGTTCGGCGTGGGTCGGACTCGTCGCCGCGGTGATCGCCGGGGTGCTCGTGTCGTTCATCCTCGCGGCGTTCAGCATCAAGTACCTCGTCGACCAGGTGATCGTCGGCGTCGTCATCAACGCGTTCGTCTCGGGCCTCACCGGGTTCCTCTACTCCAAGGTCCTCGCGACCGACACGGCGCTCAACGTCGGCGTGCGGTTCCCGGCGATCGAGATCCCCGGACTCTCCGCGATCCCGATCATCGGCCCGGTGTTCTTCCACCAGTCGGTGATCGTGTACCTCATGTACATCGCGGTCGCCGCGGTCACGATCGGCCTGTTCACCACACGCTGGGGCCTCCGGCTCCGGGCCGTCGGCGAGCACCCGCAGGCGGCCGACACCGTGGGCATCAACGTCACCAGCACCCGGTTCTGGAACGTCTCGCTCGCGGGCGCGATCGCCGGTCTCGGCGGTGCGTACTTCACCCTCGGGAACGCGGGCCCGTTCGCGAAGGACATGACGGCCGGTGCCGGGTACATCGCCCTCGCTGCCGTCATCTTCGGTCGATGGGACCCGATCAAGGCGACGCTCGCCGCGCTGCTCTTCGGGTTCGCATCGAATCTGCAGAACCTGCTCGCGGCGATCCACTCGCCGGTGCCGACGCAGTTCCTGCTCATGCTGCCGTACGTCGTGACGATCTTCGCCGTCGCCGGACTCGTCGGGCAGTCCCGCGGTCCAGCCGCGTCCGGCAAGCCGTACATCAAGTCCTGATCCACCGCGGCCGCCCCCCAGGGGGAGCGATCGGCCGCGACCTGCTCCGCCGGGAGGCACACCCCATGTCCGCAACCGACCCCGCCACCCAGTCCGCTCACGCGGCGGAGGCGGCCCCGTCCCTCCCGGCCGACGTGGACTGGGACGCCCTGCGGGCGGCCGCGACCGAGGCGATGGGCCACGCGTACGTGCCCTACTCGTCGTTCCCCGTCGGGGCCGCCGCGATCACCGAGGACGGCCGCGTCGTCGCCGGCTGCAACGTCGAGAACGCCTCGTACGGTGTGACGCTCTGCGCCGAGTGCTCGCTCGTGTCCCAGCTCCACATGACGGGCGGTGGCCGGCTCGTCGCGTTCACCTGCGTCGACGGCAGCGGCTCCGTGCTCATGCCCTGCGGGCGCTGCCGGCAGCTGCTCTTCGAGCACTCCGCGGACGGCATGCTGCTCGAGACCGTGTCGGGCGTCCGCACGATGGACGAGGTCCTGCCGGACGCGTTCGGGCCGCGGACCCTCGCGACCTACCGGGCGGAGCACCAGTGACCGCCGTGGAGCCGTTCGACACCGTCGACCTCATCCGCACGAAGCGGGGCCGCGGCACGCTGTCGACCGCCGAGATCGACTGGCTCGTCGACGCCTACACCCGCGGGTACGTCGCCGACGAGCAGATGGCGGCGCTCGCGATGGCGATCTTCCTCAACGGCATGGACCGGCGCGAGGTGCGCGACCTCACCCTGGCGATGATCGCGTCCGGCGAACGCATGTCGTTCGACGGACTCGGCAAGGTCACGGTGGACAAGCACTCGACCGGTGGCGTCGGCGACAAGACCACTCTGCCGCTCGCCCCGCTCGTCGCGTCGTTCGGCGTCGCCGTGCCGCAGCTGTCCGGCCGTGGACTCGGGCACACCGGTGGCACCCTCGACAAGCTCGAGTCGATCCCCGGCTGGCAGGCCTCGCTGTCGAACGCCCGGATGCGTGAGGTGCTCGCCGACGTCGGCGCGGTCGTGTGCGCGGCCGGGGCCGGTCTCGCGCCGGCGGACAAGAAGCTGTACGCGCTCCGCGACGTCACCGGCACGGTCGAGTGCATCCCGCTCATCGCGTCGAGCATCATGAGCAAGAAGATCGCCGAGGGGACGGGCGCGCTCGTCCTCGACGTCAAGTTCGGGTCCGGCGCGTTCCTGCAGGACATCGAGCAGTCCCGGGCCCTCGCCCGCACGATGGTCGAACTCGGGCAGGACGCCGGCGTCGCCACCACGGCACTGCTCACGGACATGGACGTCCCCCTCGGCCGGACCATCGGCAACGCGCTCGAGGTCCGTGAGTCCGTCGAGGTCCTCGCCGGCGGCGGTCCGGCCGATCTCGTCGAGCTGACGCTCGCGCTCGCGACCGAGATGCTGCAGCTCGCCGGCCTGCCCGACGCCGACCCGGCCGCCGCGCTCGCGGACGGACGAGCGATGGACACCTGGCGTCGGATGATCGCCGCGCAGGGCGGCGAACCGTCCGCGCCACTCCCGACGGCTCGCGAGACCCACGTCGTCACCGCGCCGCGCTCGGGCGTGCTCACCGAGCAGCGAGCGCTGCCGTTCGGCATCGCGGCCTGGAGGCTCGGTGCCGGTCGTGCGCGCGCGCAGGACCCGGTGCAGGCGGGCGCCGGGATCGAGCTGCACGCGAAGCCGGGCGACGCCGTGACCACAGGGCAGCCCCTGTTCACGCTGCACACCGACGAGCCCGCGCGCTTCGACCGGGCCCTCGATGCGCTCGAGGGCGCCTGGGGGATCGGGGACACCGCGCCGGAGCGCGGTTCGATCGTGCGGGAGCGCATCGGCCGGTAGCCTTGGGGGCATGAGCGCCCCCGACCAGACCTACCGGCTCCCGGACGGCGGGGCGGTGATCAACGACCTGCCCAAGGTGTCCCTGCACGATCACCTCGACGGCGGCCTCCGCCCGACGACCATCGTCGAGCTCGCCGACGCGGCCGGGGTGTCCCTGCCGACGACCGATCCGGACGACCTCGGGCGCTGGTTCGCGGACCAGTCGAACTCCGGGTCGCTCGTCGAGTACCTCAAGACGTTCGACGTCACGACCGCCGTCATGCAGAGCCGCGAGGGACTGACGCGTGTCGCGCGGGACTTCGTCGAGGACCTCGTGGCCGACGGTGTCGTGTACGGCGAGGTGCGCTGGGCGCCCGAGCAGCACCTCCAGGGCGGTCTGACGCTCGACCAGACCGTCGAGGCGGTGCAGCAGGGCATCGAGGAAGCCGTGGACGCCGCTGGCGGGCGGATCCGCGTCGGGCAGCTCGTGACCGCGATGCGCCACGCCGACCGCGGGCTCGAGATCGCGGAACTCGCCGTGCGGCACCGTGACCACGGGGTCGTCGGCTTCGACATCGCGGGCGCCGAGGACGGCTTCCCCGCATCGCGGCACCGTGCGGCGTTCGACTACCTGGCGGCGCAGTTCATGCCCGTCACCGTGCACGCCGGCGAGGCGGCGGGGCTCGACTCCATCCGATCGGCGCTGCTCGACGGTCGTGCGCTGCGGCTCGGGCACGGCGTCCGCGTGTTCGAGGACGTCGAGATCACCGACGCCGACACGGACGGCTCGGCCCTCGCGGCCCTGGGCGAGATCGCGTCGTGGGTGCGGGACCGTGAGATCCCGCTCGAGGTGTCGCCGTCGTCGAACCTGCAGACCGGGGCGATCGCGGCCTGGGGCGACGACCTGGCGGACCACCCGTTCGACACGCTGTACCAGCTCGGGTTCCGGGTCACGGTCAACACCGACAACCGGCTCATGAGCGACACGTCGTTGTCGAAGGAGCTCGCGCTCCTCGCCGCGACGTTCGGGTACGACCTCGACGACCTCGCGGCGTTCCAGATCAACGCCGCGCTCGGAGCGTTCCTGCCCCTCGAGGACCGCGAGGAGATCATCGCGACGATCACCACGGGCCACGCCGAGGCATGACCGCCACGCTCCCGCCGCTCCCTGACAGCGCCGTCGTGATCCACGAGACGGCGGCGGACTGGCGCGCGGCCATCGGTCTCGCGGGCGGAGCGCTCGCGGCATCGGGAGCGACGGACCCCTCCTACGGCCGGTCGATGGTCGCCATGGTCGAGGAGCACGGCCCGTACATCGTGATCTCGCCCGGGCTGGCGTTGGCGCACGCCCGACCGGGTCCCGAGGTGCACCGCGACGGTCTCGCCGTGGTGACCCTGGCCGCACCGGTGGTCTTCGGGCATCCGCACAACGATCCCGTTCGGGTCGTGCTCGGGCTCGCCGTGGCGTCCGTCGGAGGGCATCTCGACTCCATCGGCGCCCTGGCCAACCTGTTCAACGACGCCTCCGTGACCGATCGGTTGGCGGCGGCGCAGAGCCCGGACGAGGTCCGGCAGATCATGGGGGTGACGGCATGAAGATCGTGACGATCTGCGGTGCGGGTATCGGTTCGAGCGGGATCCTCAAGGTCAACGCGGAGCGGGCGCTCGCCGACCTCGGGCTCGACGCCGACGTCGTCGCGGCCGACGTCGCCTCGGTGCGGGACGTCGCGGCTGACGCCCAGGTCATCCTGACGAGCGAGGAGTTCGTGGAGGCCATCGGACGGACCTACGCCGAGGTCATCCTCATCCGGAACCACTTCGACCAGCAGGAGATCTCGGCCGCGGTCGAGCGAGCGCTCGGCTGACCGCGGCCGGGTCGCTCCCGCTCGTTGCGCCACTGTGAACCGCCGAGTGGACAACGAGCCGGGCCATCGCGCGGCTCAACCCGCTGCGGCCCGGTTCGACTTCAGCCAGCTCATGCCACGTGCGCGAGGAGACCGACCCGAGCGAGTTGCTCCGGTGCTGTGCCGCCGGGTTGGATGTCGGCCCACACGAGACGGAGCACCGTCCGGACGCCCGGAACGCTCCGGAGCCGGTCCTCGCGCCGCTTCTCGTCCATCACGACACGCTCGATGGAGCGACCGTGCCGCATCGCTCGCGACCGGTACTTCACCGCGCCGTCGAACTCGACGATGACGCCACTGGTCGGGAACCAGAAGTCGACACGTCCGATGAGACCGTCGGCGTCGTGGAAGGGTGCTTGCAGGACCGGCATCGGCGC
Source organism: Curtobacterium sp. MCBD17_003 (assembly GCF_003234885.2). NCBI lineage: Bacteria > Bacillati > Actinomycetota > Actinomycetes > Micrococcales > Microbacteriaceae > Curtobacterium > Curtobacterium sp. MCBD17_003. Next base: position 2,246,712 of record NZ_CP126275.1, on the reverse strand, counting down.
ACCGAGATCGTGCATGAGCAGGCGCGTGACGCTCTCGCCCGGGGACCCGCTGTCCCCGCTCGCGAGGGCGATCAGGTCTGCAGCACGGCGACGGGCGCGTGACGCCGGACGCATGCGGAGTTCTCGCGTGAGTTCTGGCCGCCGGACTCCCGACCGCAGCAGCGCATCGAGGACGACGATGGCGTGCCGTCGATCCTCGGCGAGTGCGATGTCGACGCCCGTGGCAGCCGGGGTCGTGACGAGGGACCGACGCCAGCGGGTCACCGTGATGAACCGCGTCGCTCCGCCGAGCTTCCGGATCGTGCTCCGCCGTTGACCGTTGACGCGCTTCGGATCGGTGACCGTGACGATCGACGGGAACGCACCGAGCCAGGGGAGACCGTGCACGGCGACCGCTGACGAGTGAGACACCACCGTCCCCGGCGCCGTGGTCGGCAAGACGGCGCGGATCCGAGCACGGTGTCGCACGTCGGCGCTCGCGGCATCCCAGTGGTCGGTCCGGACGAAGCGACCGGGAGCGAGGCGTGTCAGCGCACCTCGCTCCGTCGCTCGTCGCAGTTGTCGGCCGAGCTCGGGGTCGGACGGGGTCGCGATGACGGACAGCTCGTGCATGCGGCCATGGTGCAGGAAGCGCGGTGCAGCACCGTCCCTCGGACCGTCGGTTGTGGAGAATCCGGGGGACTAGGAGACGAGGGGGCGCACCGCGTCCGCGATCCGCTGCACGAGGACCGCCGCGGCGTCCGGGCCCTCGGAGGACACCGTGTCGATGTAGACCTTCACCTTCGGCTCCGTACCGCTCGGCCGCACGATCACCCGTGCGCCGCCGTCGAGGTCCCAGCGCAGGATGTCGGACGGCGGGAAACCCTCCACGCCGTCGCGGAAGTCCGTGACCTCGCGGACACCGATGCCGTCGAGATCGGCCGGCGGCGTCTCCCGGAGCGCGGACATCACCTGTCCGATGCGGTCGAGGTCGTCGACACGGACGGACACCTGCCCCGAGCCAGCGGCACCGAACGTGTCGGCGAACTCCTGCAACCGGTCGGCGATGGTACGGCCACGAGCGGCGAGTTCGGTGGCCAGACCCAGGAGCACGACCGCCGCCGAGATGCCGTCCTTGTCGCGGATGACCTGCGGGTCGACGAGGTACCCGAGGGCTTCCTCGTACCCGAAGACGAGGCCCGGGACCCTGGAGACCCACTTGAAGCCGGTCAGGGTGTCGCGGTAGTCCAGGCCGTACCGCTCCGCCACGTGCCGGAGTGCAGGGGAACTCACGATGCTGGCGGCGAGGGTCGGCCTGGTGCCCTCGTCCGCGGCGTCACCCGTCGCCCGCCCAGCTCGACCCTGAGCAGCCTGCTCCGCAGCACGCCAGCCGAGCAGCCATCCGACCTCGTTGCCCGAGAGCCGCCGGAAGGACCGGGAGCCGTCGTCGGCGGGAACGGGGATCGCGAGCGCCAGGCGGTCGGCGTCCGGGTCGTTGGCGACGACGAGATCGGCGTCGAGCTCGACACCGCGCGCGAGCGCCAGGTCCATGGCCCCCGGCTCCTCCGGGTTCGGGAAGGCCACGGTGGGGAACGCCCCGTCGGGCTCGATCTGCTCGGGGACGACGTCGGGCTCGGCGAACCCGGCAGCCGCGAACACCTGGCGGGCGGTGGCCCAGCCGACGCCGTGCATGGCCGTGTAGACGACGCGCGGCTGCTCCCGCGGCGGCAGGGCGGGTGCGTCGACGAGACCGGCGGTGGCGGCGACGTACGCGTCGACGACCTCGGTGCCCTGGATCGCGTAGGCATCGCTGCGGGCGAGGTCACGGATGTCGCCCCCGGCGACGGCGTCGATGGCCTGGGCGATCTCGGCGTCGACGGGTGGGACGATCTGGGAGCCGTGGTCGCCCTGGCCGAGGTACACCTTGTAGCCGTTGTCCCGCGGCGGGTTGTGGCTCGCGGTCACCATCACTCCGGCGCCGACGTCGAGGTGCCGCACGGCGAACGCGAGCACGGGCGTCGGCAGGGCCTCGGACAGCAACGTGACCTCGATGCCGAGCCCCGCCAGGACCTCGGCGGAGTCGCGGGCGAACACGTCGGAGTTGACGCGGCCGTCGTAGCCGATGACGACACTGCGGACGCGCCCGGAGTCGATGAGGAAGCGTCCGAGTCCCGCCGCGGCCTGGGTGACGAGCACGCGGTTCATCCGGGTCGGTCCGGCGCCGAGCTCGCCCCGGAGGCCGGCCGTGCCGAACGCGAGGCGTGACCCGAAACGGTCCGCGAGCGGCGCCCAGTCGTCGTCGTCGCGCGCAGCACCGAGCAGCGCGTCGAGTTCGGCGCGGGTCTCGTCGTCGGGGTCCTGGTCGAGCCAGCGCGTCGCGGCATCGAGCAGGGCCGCGCGTGTCGACTCGTCGTCCGGGTCGTGCGCGCCGGACACCGTGCCGCTCACAGTGCCGCCACGACCCGGGCGAGCAGGTCGGCGATCACGGGCTCGGCGTCCTTGCCGGCTTGCAGGACCTCGGCGTGCGAGAGGGGTTCCTTCTGGATCCCGGCAGCCAGGTTCGTGATGAGCGAGAAGCCGAGGACCTCCATGCCGGCCTGCCGCGCGGCGATGGCCTCGAGCGCGGTGGACATGCCGACGATGTCACCGCCGATCGTCCGGGCCATCCGCACCTCGGCCCAGGTCTCGTACTGCGGCCCGCGGAACTGCGTGTACACGCCCTCGTCGAGCGTCGGGTCGATCTCCTTCGCCACGGCGCGGAGCCGTGCGGCGTACAGGTCGGTCAGGTCGACGAAGGTCGCGCCCTCGAGCGGGCTGTCCGCGGTGAGGTTGATGTGGTCGCTGATGAGGACGGGCGTGCCGGGCTTCCAGTGCTCCTTGATGCCGCCCGCGCCGTTCGTGAGCACCATGATCGACGCGCCGGTCGCGGCAGCGGTGCGGACGTTGTGCACGACCCGGCGGACGCCGTGGCCTTCGTAGTAGTGCGTCCGAGCGCCGATGACGAGCGCGTGCCGCCCGTCAGGCATCCGCACGGATCGCAGCGTTCCCGTGTGTCCGACGACCGCGGAGGCGCTGAACCCGGGGACCTCGGTGGCGGGGACCTCGGACACGGTCTCGCCGAGGAGGTCCGCGGCCTTCGCCCAACCGCTCCCGAGGGTCAGGGCGATGTCGTGGTGCTCGATGCCCGAGCGGTCCGCGATCACGGCGGCGGCGTCACGGGCGACCTCGAACGGGTCGACCGCGGGGTCGTTCAGGGGGTTCTCGCTGGTCGTGGTGGCCATGCCGACAACTCTAGATGCGGCTCGTCCGCGCGCTCGTCGACGGCCCCCGCGTGTGGAGCCGCGCCGCGCCTCCCGGCGTGTGGAGGACCAGGGCCGCGCTACGCGAGCTCGAGCAGCACGTGTCCCGAGGACACGGTCTGCCCGACGGGCGCGTTCACGGCGCGCACGACGCCGTCGCGGTGCGCCTGCACGGGCTGCTCCATCTTCATGGCCTCGAGCACGACGAGCAGATCGCCCTTGACGACCTCCTGGCCCTCCTCGACGGCGAGCTTGACGACGGTCGCCTGCATCGGCGAGGTGACGCTCGCGCCGGACGGACCACCGGCGCCGCCGCCCCGGACCGTGGAGGTGCGGCGCTTCGGGGGAGCGGTCCGGTGCCGGGGGGACGCCGCGACGCCGACGACGCTCGGCATCGTGACCTCGATCCGCTTGCCCGCGACCTCGACGACGACCCGTTCGCGCGCCGGCGGCTCGGGGAGCGCCTCGGGCTCGCCCGACCACGCGGGGATCTCGTTGACGAAGTCGGTCTCGATCCAGCGGGTGTACACGCTGAACGGTGCGTCGTCGGCGGTGGCGAACGCCGGGTCCTCCACGACGGCGCGGTGGAACGGCAGGACGGTCGGGAGGCCCGTGACCTCGAACTCGGCCAGCGCACGACGCGAACGCTCCAACGCCTCGGCGCGCGACGCTCCGGTGACGACGAGCTTGGCGAGCAGCGAGTCGAACGCACCGGTGACGACGTCGCCGGAGACGACTCCGGAGTCGACGCGGACGCCGGGACCGGACGGGGCGTGGAACACGTGGACCGGGCCGGGCGCGGGGAAGAAGTTGCGGCCGGGGTCCTCGCCGTTGATGCGGAACTCGAACGAGTGCCCACGGGCCTCCGGGTCCGGGTAGTCGAGCGTGCCGCCCTCGGCGATGCGGAACTGCTCGCGAACCAGGTCGATGCCGGTGACCTCCTCGGACACCGTGTGCTCGACCTGCAGGCGCGTGTTCACCTCGAGGAACGAGACGGTGCCGTCCCGACCGACCAGGAACTCGCAGGTGCCCGCGCCGAGGTAGCCGACCTCGCGCAGGATGGCCTTCGAAGAGGTGTACAGCTGCTCGGTCTGCTCCGGCGTCAGGTACGGCGCCGGGGCCTCCTCGACGAGCTTCTGGTGGCGGCGCTGCAGCGAGCAGTCACGCGTCGACACGACGACGACGTTGCCCTCGGCGTCGGCCAGGCACTGGGTCTCGACGTGGCGCGGTTCGTCGAGGTACTTCTCGACGAAGCACTCGCCGCGTCCGAACGCCGCCACGGCCTCGCGGGTGGCGGAGTCGAACAGCTCGGGGATCTCCTCGCGGGTCCGGGCGACCTTGAGGCCACGACCGCCGCCGCCGAACGCCGCCTTGATGGCGACGGGCAGGCCGACCTCGTCCGCGAAGGCCACGACCTCGGAGACGTCCTGGACCGGCTCGATGGTGCCGGGTGCGAGCGGCGCGCCGACCGCCTCCGCCACGTGCCGGGCGGACACCTTGTCGCCGAGCCGCTCGATGGCCTCGGGCGACGGGCCGATCCACACGAGTCCGGCGTCGATCACCGCGCGGGCGAAGTCCGCGTTCTCGGCGAGGAACCCGTACCCGGGGTGCACGGCGTCGGCACCGGAGCGTCGGGCGACGGAGACGATCTTGTCGATGACGAGGTAGGTGTCGGCGCTCGTCGTCCCGTTCAGCGCGTAGGCCTCGTCGGCGAGGCGGGCGTGCAGGGCGTCACGGTCCTGGTCGGCGTAGACGGCGACCGAGGCCTTGCCCGCGTCACGTGCCGCTCGGATGATCCGGACCGCGATCTCGCCACGGTTCGCGATGAGGACCTTGCTGATACGGGGCATGAGAACTCAGCGTATTCGCGCCTCGGGTGCCCCCATTGACCGGCATGCACAAAGAAGGCGTGGTCCGGCCGTGCGGTTGCTACAACGCCCTCCGGGTCAGGCGGTGGCCCACAGATCGTGCCAGGCGATGCCGAAGCCGTGGCGGAGCATCGACCGCAGCATGGGCAGCGACAGTCCGACGACCGCGCTCGGGGCACCGTCGATCCGGGTGATGTACGCGGCGGCGGCGCCGTCGATCGTGAACGCGCCCGCGACCTCGAGCGGCTCGCCGGTCGCCACGTACGCCGCCACCTCGTCGGGGTCGACGTCGTCGGCGAAGGTGAGCCGCGCACCGTCCACCGCCACGACGGTGTCACCCTCGATCCGCATGCCGGGAGGAACGGCACCGGCCCGGCCCGCCGGTCCCGCATGCGCACCGGTCGCGTGGTCGTCGGCGGTCGTCGACGCGGCCGTACCGGAGCCTCCCGGCCGGTCCCGTCGGCGGTCGACGACGCAGTGGCCGGACCACAGGGTGCCGCCGCCGGCCGCGAGCATCCCGCGCCACCGCTCGCGCGCGACGACCGGGTCGTGGGGTTTGCCGTACAGGTGGCCGTCGACCTCGAACGCGGAGTCGCCTCCGAGGACGACACCGTCCACGGGGGAGCCGGCGATCGACCGGTCCGCGACGGCGCGGGCCTTCGCGACGGCGAGCAGCGACACGAGCTCGGGGCCCGTGAGCGCCCGACCGAGGCGCTGTGCCTCGGCGGCGGCGGTGGACTCCTCGTCGACGCCGGGCGCCACGAGGACGGGCTCGATCCCCGACTGGGCCAGGAGGGCACGCCGTGCCGGGGAGGTGCTCGCGAGGTACAGGCGGGTGCGCATGCGACCATCGTTCCATGGGTGACCAGGTCGGAACGCTGCTCGAACTCGACGTCACCGGGATCGCGCACGGCGGGATCACGGTGGCGCGGCACGAGGGACGCGTCGTGTTCGTGACCGACGCGATCCCGGGCGAGCGGGTCGTCGCCCGGGTGGGTGAGGACCGGAAGAAGTCGTTCTGGCGCGCGGACACCGTCGAGGTGCTCGCGCCGTCACCGCACCGTCGTCCGCACGTCTGGGAGGCCGCCGCGATCGAGCGCGATCCCGCCGAGCGGGCCGGTGGTGCCGAGTTCGGACACATCGCACTCGAGCACCAGCGGGCCCTGAAGCAGCAGGTCCTCGTCGAGGCGTTCGCGCGGTTCGCACACCTCGACCTGCCCGACGTCGAGGTCGTCGCCGCGCCCGGGGACGACGCCGCGGACGGTCTCGGCTGGCGGACCCGCGTCCGGCTGCACGTCGACGAGGACGGCACGCCCGGCCCCTTCGCCGCGCGCTCGCACCACGTCGTCGCGGTGCACGACCTGCCGCTCGCGGCGGCCGCCGTCGCGGCGGCCGCACCGCTCGGCGCGAGGACCATGCCGGGCGCGGCCGTGGTCGACGTCCTGGCCCCGTCGGAGGGGTCGGGCGAGGGTCGGCTCGTCATCGACGCGCAGGCACCCACCGTCGTGCACGAACGGGTCGGCGACCGGGTGTTCGCCGTCGACGACACGGGGTTCTGGCAGGTGCACCGTGCCGCACCCCGGGTCCTGACCGACGCCGTCCGGCGCGCCGTGGATCCGGACCGGCTCGACCCCCAGGGCCACCACCTCGACCTGTACGGCGGCGTCGGGCTGCTCGCGGCGGCGCTCGGTGACCTCGTCGGAGGTGGATACCGCGTCACGAGCGTCGAGGGCGCCGCGGCCGCGACCGAGCACGCCCAGGAGAACCTCGCCGAATGGGTCGGAGCGCGTGCCGAGACGGGGCGCGTCGACCGGTGGCTGCGCCGCACGCTGGACACGGTCGGGCGGACCGAGCGGGACCGGTTGGCCGCTGGCACCGTCGTGCTCGACCCGCCGCGGGCCGGGGCCGGGAGGGACGTGGTCGAGTCCGTCGTCGCGCTCGAGCCCGCCCAGGTCGTGTACGTCGCGTGCGACCCCGTCGCGCTGGCGCGCGACGTCGCCACGTTCGCCGAGCTCGGGTACCGGCTGGACGACGTCCGCGGGCACGACCTGTTCCCGCACACGCACCACGTCGAGGCCGTGGCGCGGCTCGTCCCCGAGGTCTGACCCCGTCCTCGCCGTCCCCCGAACCGCGGACCGGAACCGAGCCCGATGCTGGTGGCGGCCTGAGTACGATGGTGACGGCGAGCGGAACAGGGGCCGCACGCCGGAAGCGAGGCGACCGTGGCATCAGGAACGACGTCCACCAGCGTGGACCACACGAGCACGACGACCAGGCCGGTCCGGGTCGCGATCGTCGACGACCACGAGTCCGTCCGGCTCGGCATCCAGGCCGCGTGCCAGGCCGAGGGCTACGAGGTCGTGCTCACCGCCGCGAGCGTCCCGGAGTACGTCGAGGCCCTCGCCGGGCGCGAGGTCGACGTCGTCGTGCTCGACCTGTCCCTCGGCGACGGCTCGACCGTGACCGAGAACGTCAAGCATGTCCAGGGCACGGGGGCCGCCGTCCTCGTGCACAGCATCGCCGACCGCGTCGCGAGCGTCCGAGAGGCCCTCGCCGCCGGTGCCGCCGGGGTCATCCCGAAGTCCTCCGCGACGAAGACCGTCATGGCCGCGGTCGCGACCGTCGCGCGCGGGGACGTCCTCAACAACCTCGAGTGGGCGAGCGCCATCGACGCCGACCGCGACTTCGCCAAGGCCCAGCTCGGGCGTCGCGAACGCGAGATCCTGCACCTGTACGCGTCCGGGCTGCCGCTCAAGCTCGCCGCCCAGCAGCTCGGCATCGGCTACTCCACCGCGCGCGAGTACCTGGACCGCATCCGCGTGAAGTACGTCGAGGTCGGACGCCCGGCCCCGACCAAGGTCGATCTGCTGCGCCGTGCGGTCGAGGACGGCATCCTGCCGGGACTCGACGCGGACGGCGATGGTCGCTGACGCCGCACCGCCGGTCGCGGCGGACCCGAGCCGGAGCATCCGGCCGGCCATCACCGCGACCACCCTCGAGCGGGCCATCGCGGTCATGCTCGCCGCGGCGGCCCTCGGGTTCGGCGCGGTCACCGTCCCGCCGGTGCTCCAGCAGCTCCCGTCGCTCGACCCCGTGTGGGGACTCGTCGTGGCGCTCGTCGTCTGCGCCTCGATCGTGTTCGTCGGGGCGACGGCCGTCGTCCGCCGGCTCGCGCGGACCGCGCAGATCGTCGTCGCGGTCGTGTTCCTCGTCGCGCTCGTCACCTGGCCGTTGACGGTGCCGGGGAGCCTCCCGCAGGCGCAGGTGCCCTGGCTCTGGTGGTTGTGCAACGTCGCGACGATCGCAGCCGCCATCGCGTTCCGCACGTGGCAGATCGCCGCCGTCTACAACGTCCTCGTGCCCGTCGCCTACGTCGTCGTCCGGATGACCCCATCGGGCGGCGCCGTCTCGCTGCCCCGCGCCGTGCTCGACGGCGTGTACGTCATGATCCTCGGGGGCGCGGCCCTCGTGCTCATCGTCGTGATCCGCCGTGCCGCCGCCGCCGTCGACGCCGCGCAGGCGACCGCGGTGCAGCGCTACGCCCGGGCCATGCGCGAACACGCCATCGAGCTCGAGCGGGTGCAGGTCGACGCCATCGTGCACGACAGCGTGCTCACCACCCTGCTCTCGGCGGCGCGCGCCGACACCCCCGAGGCGAAGACCCTCGCGGCGACGATGGCGCGGAACGCGATCGCCCACCTCGACGCGGCGGCCGCGCGGGGCGGCCCCGCCGTGGTGCCGCCGGTGCCGTTCTCCGCGGTCCGGTCCCGCGTGGTGGAGACCGTCGGGGCGCTCGCCGCCCCCGTGGACGTCCGCTCCCAGGACGTCGACGACCGCGACCTGCCGGCGTCGGTCGCCGAGGCCCTCGCCGCCGCGACCCTGCAGGCCGCGGTGAACAGCGTGCAACACGCGGGCGACGACGCCGTCCGTCGGTGGGTCACGCTCATCGGGATCGGCGCCGCCGGCGTGCGCATCGAGATCGGCGACGACGGCGCCGGGTTCGATCCGGGGACCGTGCCGGCCGAGCGGCTCGGCGTGCGTCGGTCCATCATCGAGCGCGTCGGGGTCGCCGGCGGGGAGGCGCGGCTCGTCAGCGCGCCCGGTCGCGGCACCCGCGTCGTGCTCACCTGGGCGCCCGAGGCCGCGCCCGCGTCCGTCCCGGTCGAGGCGGCTTCGTCGCGGGGTGGACGATGAGGGCCTCGCTCCCCGCCGGCGTCGCCACCGCGCTCGCCGCGATCTTCTCGCTGTACCACCTGGTGCTCGCCGTGACGTCCTTGTCCGAGGTCCGGGACGTCCAGCCGGTCATCGCGTGCATGGTCCTCTACGTCGCCGCCACCGCTGCCGCCCTCGTCACGACGGACGGCACGCTCCCGGTGTGGTCGGCCTGCTTCGCGCTCGCCACGTCGGTCGTGATGCCGCTCGTCATCGCGCCGGAGGTCCCCCCGGCCTCGGTCGGCACCGGGTACGCGACCTGGTACGTCGCGGCCGTCGGGACGCTCATGGTCATCCTCGTCGTCCGCCAGCGCACGGCGTTCGCGTGGATCGGCGTCGGGTTCCTCGCGCTCCACTCGGTGCTGTGGGCGGGACCCGGCGGGCTGGCGTCGCTCGGGGTGATCGGGAGCCTGTCGTGGGTGGCCATCGCGTCGGCGTTCGTCGCCGCGATGAACGGTGCGACCCGCGTGCTCCGCGACTTCGTCCGGGCCGAGCAGGAGACCGTCGACTGGCAGGCGGCACAGGACGCCCACGTGCACGAGCGGCAGTTCCGGCTCGAGCAGACGACCCGCATGGCGCTGCCGATGCTCCAGCGGATCATCGCCACCTGCGGGGACCTGTCCGCCGAGGAGCGACTCGAGTCCGTCAACCTCGAGGGCGCCATCCGCGACGAGATCCGGGGGCGGAGCCTGCTCTCGGACGAGGTCCGGCACGAGGTCATGGCGCTCCGGCGCGCCGGTGCCACCGTCCAGCTCCTCGACGAGGGTGGTCTCGACGAACTCGAGGACGAGGACCGCGCGCGCGTCCACGCGGAGCTGGCGCGGGGCCTCCGGGCTGCCGCGGGTGCCGACACCGTGGTGATCCGCACCGTTCCCGGGGGATCGGACACCGCCGTCACGGTCGTCGGACTCCGCCTGGACGGCGACGCGAGCGAGTCCGCGGCGCTCGGAGCCGGTCTCGACGACGAGGACGGCGACGAGGACGACTCCGTCGTGCTGTGGCTCGAGATCCCACGGCACCTCGACCCGCGCCCGGCCGGCTGAGGGACGGCGTCCCGCGACGCTCACGCGCCTCGTTGAACGACGAAGCGGGCCGGTGGTCCACCAGCCCGCTCGTCGAAGGGAACGAGTCAGAGCGACAACCCGAATGTCGCTCTGACTCGACGGGAGCGACGCCGAACCCGAATCGGTCGTCGCTCGGCGATGTTCCTCGAAGAGGCACATCGAACACATCGATGATGACACGGCCGCGGTCCCGGGACAGTCGTCATTTCGGGGGACATTCCTGGATGTCGTACCCCGGAATGTCGCGACGTGGCCGCGGCGGTGCCCGGGATCAGCGGAGCGAGCGGGACCAGGTTCCGGCGGCACCCGACGGCATCGTCCGCGGAGAGCGGCTGGCGGCCTCCCACCCGGCGCGGGGGTCGACCGACACCACGGTGCGGCCGCGCGCCGCTGCGGCGTCGGCGGCAGCGCGGAGCACGGCCGTGACGGCCGCGATGTCCTCGGGTGTCGGCGACCCCGCGACCACCGAGAGGTCGATCCCGTCGGCGCTCCCCGGCCCTCCCGGCCGGTCCGACGCGCTCGCGTCGGCGCTCACAGCGGGATGTTCCCGTGCTTCTTGGGCGGGAGGGCCGCACGCTTGCCGCGGAGGGCGCGCAGGGCCTTGACCACGGCGACCCGCGTCGCGTGCGGCTGGATGATCCCGTCGAGCTCGCCGCGCTCGGCGGCCAGGTAGGGGCTCGCCACGTTGTACGTGTACTCGTTGGCGAGCTGCGCCCGGACCGCGGCGACGTCCTCGCCGGCTTCCTCGGCGCGCTTGATGTCGCTCCGGTAGAGGATGTTGACGGCGCCCTGGCCGCCCATCACGGCGATCTCGGCCGTCGGCCACGCCAGGTTGATGTCGGCGCCGAGCTGCTTGGAGCCCATGACGATGTAGGCCCCGCCGTACGCTTTGCGCGTGATGACCGTGACGAGCGGCACCGTGGCCTCGGCGTAGGCGTACAGGAGCTTCGCGCCGCGCCGGATCACGCCCGTCCACTCCTGGTCGGTGCCCGGCAGGTACCCCGGGACGTCCACGAGCGTGAGGATCGGGATGGAGAACGCGTCGCAGAACCGGACGAAGCGGGCCGCCTTCTCACCGGCGTCGATGTTCAGGGTCCCCGCCATCGCCTGCGGCTGGTTCGCGATCACGCCGACCGTGCGTCCCTCGACGCGACCGAACCCGATGACGATGTTCGGTGCGAAGAGCGGCTGGACCTCGAGGAAGTCGCCGTCGTCGACGACGTGGTCGATGATCGTCATGACGTCGTACGGCTGGTTCGTCGAGTCCGGGATGACGACGTCGAGCTCCCGGTCCGCGTCGGTGGTCTCGAGCTCGACCGCGGTGTCGTAGGCCGGGGCGTCGGACAGGTTGTTGTCCGGAAGGAACCCGACCAGCGAGCGGGCGTAGTCGAGTGCGTCCTGTTCGTCCTCGGCGAGGTAGTGCGACACCCCGGACACCGCGTTGTGGGTCTGCGCGCCGCCGAGTTCCTCGAACCCGACGTCCTCGCCGGTGACGGTCTTGATGACGTCCGGTCCGGTGACGAACATGTGGCTCGTCTTGTCGACCATGATCACGAAGTCCGTGAGGGCGGGGGAGTACACCGCGCCCCCCGCGGCCGGTCCCATGACGATGGAGATCTGGGGGATGACGCCGGACGCGGCGGTGTTCCGGCGGAAGATCTCGCCGTACTTGCCGAGTGCGACGACGCCCTCTTGGATGCGCGCGCCGCCGGAGTCGAGGATCCCGATGATCGGGACACCCGTCTTGAGCGCCAGGTCCATGACCTTGACGATCTTCTCGCCCGCGACCTCGCCGAGTGATCCGCCGAAGACCGTGAAGTCCTGCGCGTACACGGCGACCTGCCGGCCGTGGATCGTGCCCGTGCCCGTGACGACCGCGTCGCCGTAGGGGCGCTTGGCGTCCATGCCGAAGGCGGAGGTGCGGTGCCGCACGAACTCGTCGAGCTCGACGAACGAGCCCTCGTCGAGGAGCGCGGCGATGCGCTCGCGGGCGGTCATCTTGCCCTTGGCGTGCTGCTTCGCGATCGCGGCCTCGCCTGCGGCGGTCACGGCCTCGTGGTACCGCACCCGGAGGTCGGCGAGGCGCCCGGCGGTGGTCGACAGGTCCGGCGCGTCCACGCCGTTGGGGGACTCGGGGGTGCTCACCCGATCACCCTACCGGCCGGTCGAGCGCCGTCCGTTGGAGGGTCCCCACGGTTCCTGGGGGTCGGAGTGCACGGTGTCATGCAACCGGCGGACGTGCTCCCGGCGGGGGCGCGACCCGTACATTGGCTCGCATGTCGTTCGAACGATCCCGTGCCGCCGGGGTGCCGCTCACGGTCGTGGCGTCGACGGGGTCGACGAACGCGGATCTCCTCGCCACCGCGCCGGCGACCGATCACCTCGCCGCGCTGGCCACACTCGACCAGACGGCCGGGCGCGGGCGGCTCGACCGCGTGTGGACGGCGCCGCCCGGTCGCACGCTCGCGGTCAGCGTGCTCGTCCGTGCGGACCTCGACCCGGTGGCGCGGGGCTGGCTGCCGCTCGTGGCCGGCGTGGCGATGCGGGACGCGGTCGCGCCGCTCGTCACGGCGACCGCGGTCGCCGTGAAGTGGCCGAACGACGTGCTCGTCGACGACCGGAAGCTGTGCGGGATCCTCGCCCAGGTCGCCGCGGACGGGTCCGTCGTCGTGGGCGCGGGCGTGAACCTCACCCTGACCGAGGACGACCTGCCCACACCCGTCGCGACGTCGCTCGCGCTCGCCGGTGCGCGTGGGGGCGCCGACGACCTCGCCGACGTCGTGCTGGCCGGCTTCTGGACGCGGTTCCGGGAGGCCGTGTCCGGTCTGTCCGCGGACCTGCCCGGCGTGCGCGCCCGGGTCCGTGCGGCGTGCGGAACCATCGGACGCGAGGTGCGCGTCGAGCTCCCGGACGGATCCGTGCTCGAGGGGACCGCGACGGACCTCGACGACGAGGGTCGTCTGGTCGTCGAGGGGCCCGGCACTGCGTCCACGCCGGGAGCAGGCCGTGCATCCGGTGCCGTCACGGCGATCGCCGTGGGCGATGTGACGCACCTGCGGTATGCATGACGCCATGCCCGACGAGGACGGACCCAGCGAGCGCGTCGTCGCCCGGATCCGGCCCTCCGGGCGCCAGTTGGTCCGGCCCGTCGTCGCGCTCCTCGTCGCGGCCGCGGGCTACGGCTCCGGTCACGGCGTGTTCCACGCGCAGTGGGCGTGGGTCGACCTCGTCGTGTCGGTGGCGGCGCTCGTGGTGCTCGTGCTCGGGGCGCTCGTGCCGTTCCTCCGCTGGTTGTCGACGCGGTTCGTCGTCACCACGCACCGACTCGTCGCGCACGAGGGGGTCCTCATGCGGCACCGCACCGAGGTGGTGCTGACGCCAGCGCTCGTCGTGTCCGTGCACCGCTCGATCGGGCAGCGGCTCTGCGGATCCGGGGACGTGGTCGTGCAGGGGGCGTCGGACCGTCCGGTGCTGTTCTGGGACGTGCCGGGTGTCGCGCTCGTGGCGGCCGCCGTGCAGGAGCTCGCCGGCCGTGCCGCACCGCCGCCCGCCGCGCACGCCACCGGTCCGACGTGGGAGGAGATCCTCCGCGGCCCCGGGTCCGACGACGTCGGACCCGGAGGCGCTCGGTCGTGACGCGCCGGTGATCCGGGGTCCGGGCCCACGGGGACACCGGGGGTGGGGCGCGGGTGAGGCCCCGGTGCGTCCGGCCGCTCGGCGTCGGCGCGCTCCGGTAAGTTCGTCGGGTGCGCATCTCAGTGATCGGCTGTGGGTACCTCGGTGCCGTCCACGCCGTCTCCATGGCCAAGCTCGGACACGAGGTCGTCGGCGTCGACGTCGATCCCGTCAAGATCGCGGCGCTGTCCCGCGGTGAGGCACCGTTCTTCGAGCCGGGACTCCCCGAGATCCTCAGCGAGGCCCTCGCGACCGGCCGCATCCGGTTCACGACGGAGATCGCGGACGTCGCGGGGTCCGAGGTGCACTTCCTCGCCGTGGGGACCCCACAGGGTGCCGACGGAGCGGCCGACCTCCGGTACGTCGACGCGGCGGTGGCCGCACTGCTGCCGCACGTCGGTGCCGGACAGCTCGTCGTCGGCAAGTCGACCGTGCCGGTCGGCACGGCGGCGCGCCTGGCGGAGGACCTCGCCGTGGCCGAACCCGACGCGACGCTCGTCTGGAACCCCGAGTTCCTGCGCGAGGGCTTCGCCGTGCAGGACACGATCAGCCCGGACCGGATCGTGTACGGCGTGCCGGACGGGGTCGAGGGTGAGCGCGCGGTCGAGGTGCTCGACGACGTCTACGCCGCGGCCCTCGCCGCGGGGACGCCCCGACTCGTGGTCGATCGCGCGACGGCCGAACTCGTGAAGGTGAGCGCGAACGCGTTCCTCGCGACGAAGATCTCGTTCATCAACGCGATGGCCGAGATCGCCGAGGTCACCGGCGCCGACGTCACCGCCCTCGCCGACGCCATCGGGCTCGACGCCCGCATCGGCCGGCGGTTCCTCAACGCGGGCCTCGGGTTCGGGGGCGGGTGCCTGCCGAAGGACATCCGTGCCTTCCGTGCCCGGTCGATCGAACTCGGCCTGCCGCACACGCTCGACTTCCTCGAGGACGTCGACGCCGTCAACCTGCGGCGTCGCGACCGCCTCGTGGACGTCGCGACGGAGCTCCTCGGCGGCGACGTCCAGGGCCGCCGCGTCGCGGTGCTCGGTCTGGCGTTCAAGCCCGACTCGGACGACGTGCGCGACTCCCCGGCGCTCGACATCGCGGCACGACTGCGGGCGGCGGGGGCCGTGGTCGTGGCCTACGACCCCGAGGCCGTCCACACCTCGCAGCGCGTCCATCCCGAACTCACCTACGCCGAGAGCGCCGCCGAGGCCCTCGGCGGCGCCGACGTCGTCCTCGTGCTGACCGAGTGGCAGGAGTTCCGGGACCTCGAGCCGGCCGCGGTCGGTGCCCTCGTGGCGGCCAAGGCGATCGTCGACGGCCGCAACTGCCTCGATCCGCAGGCCTGGCGGCAGGCGGGGTTCACGTACCGCGGCATGGGGCGCTGACCGGAGTCCGACGCTCCACCGGCCGCCCGGTCCGCGCCCGCCCGTCCGTCAGGCCGTCGAGACGACGCTGCCGGTCGTCGCGTCGACGACGACCGTGTGGGTGGTGCCGCCGGCACTGACGAGCACGGTCCACCGGTGCGACGATCCGGCGGCGCCGAGGCGGAGGGACATCACCCTGCCGCCGTCGACCGCGGCGGTCGCCGTCGTGGCGGCGTGGGCGACGTCGACGCGTGCCGCCGTCGCCGCGGCGGCGTCCGCGGCCTGCGTCGCGGCGTCCACCTGCTTCGGGAAGGGGCCGCTGATCACCCGTTCCGTCGTCCCCGAGACGACCGACTGCGTCTCGGCCCCGCCGGTCCCCACGACGAGCACGGTCCAGCCGTCGGCACCGGACTTCGAGAACGCGATGACGGTGCCACCACCGGCGGCCGTGACGCCCTGCGCGGCGATCCCGGCGACGTCGACCGGCGCTGTCGTCCCGGTGCCGGCCCCGCCCGAGGACGACGACCCGCCGGAGCCGGACCCACCGGCACCCGCGGTCGCTCCCGGGTCGGCTGACGCCGGTCCCGATGGCGCGCCGCTGCTGATCGGGGCAGCACCCGCCGTCGCACCCGTCGCGGTGGTGGCGTCGCCGGTCGGGTGGGGCGTCGCGCTCGCGCCGTGCGCGGTCCGTGTCGGTGTCGGGTCGCCGCCGCCGCACCCCGTGAGGGCGAGGGCCACGCCGACCCCGAGTGACACGACGACGGGCAGCGGGACGAGACCGCCCCGACGGCGAGAACCTGGCATGGACCCGATCCTGGCAGGCGGGCCCCACCCCACCCCGCAACGGCCGGGAGGGTCGTGGAACGCGCCGACGACGGCTCGCGGTCAGGGCGTTGTGTCGGCTGCGACCGCGGGGACGCTGCGGTCCTGCGTGTCCAGGGTGCGGTCCGGGTGGTACACCCACACCTTGTACAGCCAGAACCGGAAGGCCGTACCGAGCACGAGGCCGATCACGTTCGACGAGATGTTGTCCGCGAGCGCGGAGTGGTAGCCGAGGACGTAGTGCGAGATCCAGAGGCACCCGAGGGAGATGAGCATGCCGCCGAGTGACACGACGACGAACTCGATGCCCTCACGCACGGCCACGGAACGGCGCTGGTGCCGGAACGTCCAGTAGCGGTTCCCGACCCAGTTCACGAGGATCGCCACCGTGGTCGAGATGAGCTTGGCGAAGAAGGGACCGGCGTGCACGTGCTCGGGGGCGAGGACGGTGAGGCGGAGGAGGTTGAACAGGCCGGTGTCGACCACGAACCCGACTGCTCCGACGATGCCGAAGCGCGCGAGCTGTGCGAAGAGACGCCGCACGGGCCCTCCCGGTTCCGTAGAGTTGTGGCCGGCGGATGCGAGAACGGCCGCCGCGAGTCTAGATGACGCGCTGGGATCGGTCCCGGTCGTCGTGGAGGGAACACACGGACATGGCGTTGCGCGTCGGCGTGATCGGTGGCGGACAGCTGGCCCGGATGATGGTGCCCCCGGCCGTGGAACTCGGCCTCGACATCCGGGTGCTCGCGGAGCAGCCGGGCATGGCGGCCTCGATCGCCGCGACGGCCACGGGTGACTACCACGACGCCGCGACCGTGCTCGCCTTCGCGCGCGAGGTCGACGTCGTGACGTTCGACCACGAGCACGTGCCCCAGGACGTGCTGGCCGCGCTCGTCGACGCCGGCGTGGCCGTGCGTCCCGGTCCCGCCGCCCTCGCCGTGGCGCAGGACAAGATCGTCATGCGCACACGGCTGTCGTCGCTCGGGTTGCCCGTGCCCGACTGGGCCGCCGTGCACGACGCGGCCGAACTCGGCGCCTTCCTCGACGCCCACGGCGGCCGCGCGGTCGTCAAGACCGCCCGTGGCGGGTACGACGGCAAGGGCGTCCGCGTCGTGACGGCGTCCGACCAGGCCGACGACTGGTTCACCGCCCTGGCCGAGACCGCCTCGGGTGACGCGTTGCTCGTCGAGGAGCTCGTCGCCTTCACGCGGGAGTTGGCGCAGTCCGTGGCGCGGCGTCCCTCGGGCGAGGTCGTCCCGTGGCCCCTCGTCGAGACCGTCCAGCGCAACGGCGTGTGCGCCGAGGTCATCGCGCCGGCGCCGGGCAGCGCGGGGCGGATCGCGGACACGACCGGGGACATCGCCGTCCGCATCGCCGAGGAGCTCGACGTCACGGGCGTGCTCGCGGTCGAGCTGTTCGAGACCGACGATGAGCGGATCCTCATCAACGAACTCGCGATGCGGCCGCACAACACCGGGCACTGGTCCATCGACGGCGCCACGACGAGCCAGTTCGAGCAGCACCTCCGCGCGGTCCTCGACCTGCCGCTCGGAGCGCCGGGCATGCACGCGCCCACCGCGGCCATGGTGAACGTGCTCGGCGGCCCGGCCGACGGCGACCTCGCGTCGCGCTACCCCGCCGCACTCGCCGAGTTCCCCGAGGCGAAGTACCACTTCTACGGCAAGGCGCCGCGGCCCGGGCGGAAGATCGGCCACGTCACGGTCACGGGCGACGACGTCGACGACGTCGTGTTCCGTGCCCGGGCGGCCGCAGCGCACTTCGACGACTGACGGGCGGCCGCGCGACGGCCCGGCGCCGTCCCTCCCGACCGGCGCCGTCCCCCGATGGGGGATCCCCCGGACTGGGCGGTGCACAGGGGTGACCACTGCTGTTGTCATGGACAACAGCCAGTCACGTGTGCTCCCGACGCACGTTCCACCCCGTGCGTCCCCGACGCACGACCGCGCCCACCACGCCGTCAGGAACGTCCATGCTCCGCTCTCTCTGCGCCGCGACCGCCGGGATCGTCGCGGCCGCCGCCGCGATCGTCTCGATCGCCGTCGTGCCCGTGTCCGCGGCGTCCGCCGCGTCGGGTACACCCCTCACCGTCGCCACGGTCCACAGCGCCGCGTCGAGCGGCGTCTTCGCCGGCGGACCGTACCGCGAGCCCACGAGCCAGGCGGCCCAGGCGGCCAGCAGCCTCGCGGCGGCGGGCGACAGCAGCGGGGCCGCGGCCGCCCGCGCCATCGCGCAGTACCCGGTCGCGATCTGGCTGGGCGAGTGGTACTCGAACGCGCAGCTCGTCGACCTCCTCACCTCGACGGAGGCCGCGGCGGCCGGGGCGGGCGCGACGCCCGTCTACGTCACCTACGCGATCCCGAACCGCGACTGCGGCGGCTACTCGTCCGGCGGCATGACCGCGACGCAGTACACGCGGTGGGTGGACCTCATCGCATCGACCCTGCGGGGGAAGCGAGCGGCCGTGATGGTCGAGCCGGACTCCCTCGCGATGCTGAGCAGCTGCCCCGACGAGGCGACGAGCCGGTACGCGCTCCTGTCGCACGAGGTCAGCGCCTTCACCGCCGCGGGGGTCCCGGCGTACCTCGACGGGGGGAACTCGAACTGGGTCGCCCCGGCCACCATGGCGCAGCGCCTCCGTTCCGCGGGTGTCGCCGATGCGCGCGGCTTCTTCAGCAACGTCGCGAACTACTACCCGACCGCGCAGGAGCAGGCCTACGACCAGCAGGTCTCCGCGGCGACGGGCGGCGCCCACTACGTCATCGACACGTCACGCAACGGGCAGGGCTGGCGGGGCACCTGGTGCAACGGGCCCGGAGCCGGACTCGGCGCGGCCCCGCGCGTCGTCGACGACGGCACGGCGCTCGACGCCCTCCTGTGGGTGAAGACCCCCGGCGCGAGCGACGGTTCCTGTGGCGGTGCGCCCGCCGCGGGGGAGTGGTACCCGAGCTACGCCCGGGCCCTCGTCGCGAACGCCGTGCTGGACCCGAACGGCACCGTGAGCGCGAGCTCCGGCAACGGCGGCACGACCGCGCCCGCGGGATCCGCCCCGAAGGGGTCGTTCGACCGCGCCACCGCGGTCACGGCCGGTGTCACCGTCCAGGGATGGGCGTTCGATCCCGACGCGACCCGAACGCCCCTGTCCGTCCGGATCACCGTCGACGGCGCGGCGACCACGATCACCGCGAACGTCACCCGGCCCGACGTCGCGCGCGCCTACGGCGTCACGGCCGCGCACGGGTTCTCCGCCACCGTCCCGGCGACGAGCGGGAAGCACGCGGTCTGCGCGAGCGCGGCCGGGGTCGCGGGCGGCGGCGACAGCAGCCTCGGATGCAGGACCGTGACCGTCCCGTCCGTCAGCCCGAAGGGGTCCTTCGACTCGGCGACCGGCGCGGCCGGTGGCATCCGGGTGGCCGGATGGGCGTTCGACGGCGACCAGACCGGGACCGCCCTCACCGTCCGGGCCGCCATCGGGTCGACGACGACCACGTTCAGGGCCGACACGACGCGGAAGGACGTCGCGCGGGTGTACGGCGCGGGGGCGTCCCACGGCTTCACCGCACTCGTCCCCGCGGCGGCCGGGTCGCGGAGGGTCTGCCTGACGGCGGTGAGCGTCGGCGGTGGCGCCGACACGAGTCTCGGGTGCAAGACCGTCACGGTGCCGAACACGAGCCGGTAGGCACACCGACCGCGGTGGCCGGTGTGCCGGCGCGGCCATCTCGACGCGCGGACGGACGGACGAACGGACGGGCGGACCGCGGCCGGGTGCCCGGTCCCGCGCCGGTAACATCGACCCGTGACCGACACCACCGCACCGTCGTCCCCGCTCGTCGCGATCGTCATGGGATCCGACTCGGACTGGCCGACGATGCGCGCGGCCGCCGAGATCCTGACCGAGCTCGGCATCCCGTTCGAGGCGGACGTCGTTTCCGCCCACCGCACGCCCGACAAGATGATGCGGTTCGGTCGGGAGGCCGCCGGTCGCGGCATCCAGGTCGTCATCGCCGGCGCGGGTGGTGCGGCGCACCTCCCCGGCATGCTCGCGGCCGTGACGACGCTGCCCGTCATCGGCGTTCCCGTGCAGCTCGCGCGGCTCGACGGCCTCGACTCACTGCTGTCGATCGTGCAGATGCCCGCGGGAGTACCCGTGGCGACCGTCTCGATCAACGGCGCGGCCAACGCGGGGCTCCTCGCGGCCCGCATCATCGGCTCCGCCGACGCCGCCGTCTCCGCGCGTCTGGCCGACTACGCCGCGGGACTCGAGGACCTCGTCGAGCAGAAGGCGGCGGCGCTCCGCGCGCAGCTCTGAGGGGTGCCGGGCCGACCACGGCGTCCCGGGCGGCGCGGCGAGGCCGGTGACGGGCCTCCCGCGCGTGCCGTTCAGAGGTCGGCGTGCAGGTGCCAGACCTCGGCGGCCGAGTCGCGCCAATCGAACATGCGCGCGCGGTCGGGACCGGCGACCCGGAGCTGCGCGGCGAGCGCCTGGTCGCCGACGACCTGGAAGATCGCGTGGGCGAGCCGTTCCGGGTACGTCTCGATGGGGTTCGTGTCGACCACGACCGCGGCGTCCGCGGCGACCTCGCGCACGGCCGGCGCGTCCGAGTGGATGACCGGCGTGCCGAGGCTCATCGCCTCGATCACGGGCAGGCCGAAGCCCTCGGCCAGGCTCGGGAACACGAACACCGACGCGCGGGCGTAGACGACCGCGAGGTCGGCGTCCTCGATCCGTCCGAGGACCTTGACGCGGTCCGGGGCGAGGCCCGCGGCGGCGGCCGTGCCGGCCACGTCGACGTCGCCCCAGCCGTCCGGACCGCTGATGACGAGCGGGAGGTCGGCGGGAGCATCGGGGCGCGCCATCGCCGCGATGAGGTGCCCGAGGCCCTTGCGCGGTTCGAGCGTCCCCACCGCGAGCACGTACGTCTCCGGGAGGCCCAGGCGCTCGGCCCGCACGTCGGCGTCGACCGGGACCCGGAGTCGCCCGCTCGGCGCTCCACCGATCACGCGGAGGCGGTCCTCGAACCGGTGGATCTCGTTGAGCTCGGCCGCGACCGCGTGCGTGGGCACCACGACGGCGTCCGCGTACTTGTACGCGCGCTTCACCATCGCCTTGTGGAAGTGGACACCGCGGGGCGTCAGGGTCTCGGGGTGGGTCCACGGCACGACGTCGTGCACCGTGACGACCGTCTGCCGGCCCGGCTCCAGACCACGGTCGTGCTTGACCAACGGGGCG
Organism: Curtobacterium sp. MCBD17_003; assembly: GCF_003234885.2. Classification (NCBI taxonomy): domain Bacteria; kingdom Bacillati; phylum Actinomycetota; class Actinomycetes; order Micrococcales; family Microbacteriaceae; genus Curtobacterium; species Curtobacterium sp. MCBD17_003. The sequence continues at coordinate 2,225,187 of NZ_CP126275.1, read as the reverse complement.
AGCACGCTCGGCGCGTGCACCATCCCGCGGCTGGCGCCGTGGGCGAACCCGCCCTGCCAGGCGAGCGAGAGCTCGCGGCGGGGCAGCGACAGGCGCTCGAGGTCCGCCAGGCCCGGCAGGAGCGTCCGGATGTGCGCCAGGTCCCCGGCGTCGACGGCCGACACGATGCCCTCGACGTCGCAGCCCGCCGGTGCGGTGGCGATGAGTTCCCGCGTCAGTTCCTCGGCGTACCGCCCGATCCCGCCCGGCACCGGGGCCACGATCTGGTCGACGATCACGCGGAGGGTGGTCATGGGGCTGTTCGGTCTCCTGGAGTTCGCCGACGACGCGTCGGACCCGGTCTCGCTCGGCCCGCGGACGTCCCCGGCAGGCCGCACGAACCTATCAGTGCTGCCCTGGAGTTCCGCGAGAGCCGAGCGCGCCGAGGTCGTCCCGCTCGGTCGGGACCGCGACGGGCGGCACGGGACGGTGCCGCCGGTTCAGCACGAACACGGCCGCGAACACGACGTCGACGACCGTGAGCAGCACCCGGGACATCACCGCGACGCTCACCGCGGTCCCGCTGGCGAGCGGCACGCCCGCCACGAGCAGCGCGGTGAGCGTGGCCTCCCGCCCGCCGAGCCCGGCCGGCAGGAAGAACACGACGAAGCCGACGAGCCACGCGAGCGCGTAGCCGCCGATCACGAGCAGGAACACGCCGGGGCGGAGGTGCGCGAGCGGCGACAGGACGAGGGCGATGTGCGTGCCGAACAGCCCCCAGGCGAGCGCCGCCCACCCGAACGCGCGGGCCAGGGTCGGGTAGGGGATCGTGAGCTGACCGAGCTCCCGACGCGTCACCCGCGAGGCCAGGCGCATGCCGAAGCCGAGCACGGACGGGTGGAGTGCGGCGACGACGATGGGCACGAGCAGGAGCACGAACCAGTAGGTCCGGAAGGCGCCGGGGGCGACGAACGGGATCGTGACGGCCGCCACGCAGACGCCGGCACCGCAACTGACGAGCAGGGTCAGCATGCCGACGGCGACGCTCTTGGCCGCGGGCACCTTGTGCTCGCGGCCGAGGTCCGCCTGCGCGACGATCGGCCACACCGAGCCCGGGATGTACTTGCCGATCTGTGACAGGAAGAACACGCGCTGCGCGGCACCGAGCGGGAGGCGGTGCCCCGCGCCGGCCAGGAGGCTCCGCCAGGACAGGAACGTCACCCACGTCGCGGCGAACCCGAGCAGGAGTGCGAGCGCGAGCGGCGCCGGACGTTGCCGCGCGAAGGCGGCGGCGATGTCGTCCGCGCGCGGCACGAGGAACGCCACGCACAGCGCCAGTGCGAGCACGAGGGCGACGACGCGGATGACGGTCCGGCGGCTGCGTCGCGGGGCGGGCGGCGTCTCGGGGCTCGTGGTCATGATCACCTAGGGTAGTTCGCGGCCGATGACGCATCGGCCCGGGCAGGGAGGACACGAGGCCACGTGCGCATTCTCGCATTCGGGACGTACCAGGCGGCGAACCACCCGCGCGTCACGGTGCTCGTCGAGGGCCTCCGTGCCCGGGGCCACCGGGTCGTCGAGGCGAACGTGCCGCTCGGCCTGAGCACCCGGGACCGCGTGGCCATGCTCGGGTCGCGGACCGGGGCGGTCCGGATGGCCGTGCGGCTGCTGTCGTCGTGGAGCCGGCTCGCCGTCCGGGCACTGCGGGTCCGCGCCGCCGGTCGTCCCGACGCACTGCTCGTCGGGTACATGGGGCACTTCGACGTCTGGTTGGCGCGAGCGCTGTTCCCCCGGACCACCATCGTGCTCGACCACCTGATCTTCGCCGCGGACACAGCGGCCGACCGCGGCGTCGGCGGTGGCGTCGTCCAGCGCGCCCTCCGGTGGCTCGACCGCGCCGCCCTCACCATCGCCGACGTCATCGTCCTCGACACCGAGGAACACCGGGACCTCGTGCCGGCCGCGCTGCGGTCGAAGGCGGTCGTCGTGCCCGTCGGCGCGCCCGCGGAGTGGTCCGCGGTCGAGCCCGCGCCCGAGCCCGGGGACGGACCCGTCCGCGTCGTGTTCTTCGGACTGTTCACGCCCCTCCAAGGGGCCGCGGTGATCGGGCACGCGCTCGCGGGCCTCCCCGAGGGGCTCGTCGAGGTCTCCATGATCGGGGCCGGTCAGGACCTCGACGCCACGCGCGCGGCCGTCGGCGACCGACCCGACGTCACCTGGACGCCCTGGGTGGAGGCCGCCGACCTGCCGTCCGTGGTCGCCGCGCACCACGTCGGTCTCGGCGTGTTCGGGACGACCGACAAGGCGCTCCGGGTGGTGCCGAACAAGGTGTACCAGTGCGCCGCGGCGGGTACCGCGATCGTCACGAGCGACACACCGCCGCAGCGACGGATGCTGGGGGAGGACGCGCTGTTCGTGCCGCCCGGGGATGCCGACGCGCTCGGCGCGGCGCTGCGCGGTCTCGCCGAGGACCGTGATCGGTTGGCGGCGCTCCGGAGGGCCGCCCGGAGCCGTGCCGCCGGGTTCCGACCGGCCGCGGTGGTCGCCCCGCTCGAGGAGCGGCTCGCCCGGCGCTGAACGCGGTCGGCGCAGGGCGCGATGGCCCAGGGCGGCGCCGGGCCGCGACGGCGCCCGGCGACCCTCAGGCGGTCAGGACCCCCGCTGCCGCGGCGGCGTGCAGGGCGTCCCGCCAGTCGCGCATCGGCGCGATCCCGGCCGCCGCCCAGCCGTCGTGCCCGAGCACGCTGTAGGCCGGACGCGGTGCCGGACGGACGAACGCACTGCTGTCCGTCGGGAGCACGCGCTCCGGGTCGAGGCCGGCCTCGGCGAAGATCGCCTTGGTGAACTCGAACCACGAGGCCTGCCCGCTGTTCGTGCCGTGGTAGACCCCGGCGGGAGCGTCGGCGTCGAGGAGCGCGACGATCTGCCGTGCGAGGTCGCCCGTCCACGTGGGCTGGCCGACCTGGTCGGTGACGACGCTCACCGTGTCGTGCGACGCCGCGAGCCGGAGCATCGTCTTGGCGAAGTTCGGGCCGCCGGCGCCGTAGAGCCACGCGCCCCGGACGATGTACGACGAGTGCGGGGCGACGGAGCGGACGAACGCCTCGCCCTCGGCCTTCGTGCGACCGTAGGCGCTCACCGGGTGAGTCGGCGTGTCCTCGGCGTAGGGCGTCGTCGCCGTGCCGGCGAACACGTAGTCCGTCGACACGTGGACGAGCCGGGCGCCGGACTGGACCGCGGCCCGGGCGAGCATCTCGGCGCCCTGGGCGTTGACGCGCCGCGCCGTGGCCTCGTCGGTCTCGGCGTCGTCGACCTTCGTGTACGCCGCCGCGTTGATGACGACGTCGTGGCCCTCGACCGCGGCACCGACGGCGCTGCCGTCGCTGATGTCGAGTTCGGCACGCGTCAGCGCGGTCACCGCCCGCCCGAGGAGCGCCTGCTGGAGGTCCTGGCCGAGCATGCCGCCCGCGCCGGTGATGAGGTACCGGGTCATGCGAGCGCCGCACGCTCCTTGAGCGGCTCCCACCACGCGCGGTTGTCGCGGTACCACTGCACGACGTCGGCGAGGCCCTGCTCGAACGGCACGAGGGGCTCGTAGCCGAGCTCGGCCTGGATCTTCGAGATGTCGACGGAGTAGCGGAGGTCGTGCCCGAGCCGGTCGGCCACGCGGTCGACGTACGACCAGTCCTTGCCCGTGGCGTCGAGCAGCAGCTGGGTCAGCTCCTTGTTCGTGAGCTCCGTGCCGCCGCCGATGTTGTAGATCTCGCCCGCGCGGCCCCGGGTCAGGACCATGGCGATGCCGCGCGTGTGGTCGTCGACGTGCAGCCAGTCGCGGATGTTGTCGCCCTCGCCGTACAGCGGGACGTGCTGGTCGTCGATGAGGTTCGTGACGAACAGCGGGATGACCTTCTCGGGGAAGTGGTACGGGCCGTAGTTGTTCGAGCACCGTGTGATCGACAGGTCGAGCCCGTGGGTGCGGTGGTAGCTGCGCGCGAGCAGGTCGCTGCCGGCCTTCGACGCGGAGTACGGGGAGTTGGGCTCGAGCGGCCGGTCCTCGGTCCACGAGCCCTCGGCGATCGAGCCGTAGACCTCGTCGGTGGAGACGTGCACGAAGCGCTGGGTGCGGTGCCGCAGGGCCGCGTCGAGGAGGCGCTGGGTGCCGACGACGTTCGTCTCGACGAAGACGCCGGAGTCCCGCACGGAACGGTCCACGTGCGACTCGGCGGCGAAGTGCACGATCGCATCGATGCCGGGGACGACCTCGTCGAGCTTGGCCGCGTCGGTGATGTCGCCGTGCACGAAGGTGTAGCGCGGGGAGTCGGCGACCGGGGCGAGGTTCTGCTCGTTGCCGGAGTAGGTCAGCGCGTCGTAGACGACGACCTCGGCGCCCTCGAGGCCCGGGTAGGCGTCCTCGAGCGTGCGTCGGACGAAGTTGGAGCCGATGAACCCGGCTCCACCGGTGACGAGGATCTTCACGGACTGTTCCTAACGGTCTGGCGGAGGGTCGCCGAGGATTCTAGCGGGACGCCGCGGGGGCTCGTCGGAGCGACGGGCGGTCCGGCCCCGCGCCGACGGCGGTCGTTCCGACGTCGCTCCCGCGGCCGGCCGATCGCCACACCGCGACGACCGTCGCGCTCCCGGCGACGGCCAGGAGGCACACGGCCGCGAGCAGGACCGGCGCACCGAGCGGGGTGGTCGCGGCGAGGTGGGCGAGGCCGGCGCGGGTGACACGGAGCGCCGCGCCCTCGTCGAAGCCGCGGTAGGCGACGGACAGTCCGTAGACCGCCATGACGGGCGCCCCGACCGCGACGACCCGACCGGCGACGGGCCACCAGCGCGCCGGGAGCAGACGGAGTCCGCCGACGGCGGCGACGAGCAGGAGCGCGGCGAGCGCCACGAAGAAGTACCGCCCCTGCGCCCCGGTGATCCGGTGCAGCCGACCGTACGACTGCCAGTTGTTCGCCAGGAGGAGGAGCAGGGACACCGCCGGGAACGTCACGAGCGCGAGCACGGGTCCACGCCACCGTGACCGGAGCACGACCGCGGCGACCACGGTGACGAGTCCGGCGATGGTGAGCGCCACCACGACGACCGGGTCGATCGGGTACGAGAGGAGTCCGAACCGGCCCCAGAACGACGTCGTGAGCGCGGACCACTCGCTCGACAGGAAGAACCCCGGGTCGCGCTGCTGGCCCGGGGCCCACGGCGACGCCGTCCAGGTGCCGGCGAGCCCGTTCGGCTGGACGGTGCCGTAGCGCACGACGTTGCGGACCCACCACCAGCCCCCGAGCGCGGCGCCGATCGCGAGGGCCACCGCCGCACGTCCCAGCCGTACGCGGAGACGAGCCGTGGTGGCCACGACGAAGGCGAGGCCGACGAGCGGGACGGCGGGGAACCCGGTCGCCTTCGTGGCCACCAGGACGCCGAGGGCGGCGCCGAGTGCGACCGTGGTGCGCCACCGGAGATCGCCGGTGGCCACTCGGACCGTCAGCCAGGTCACGACCGCGCCGAGCAGGATCACGAGCGCGTCGTTCGTGACCGAGGAACCGATCTGGGCCAGTTGCGGCACGGCCGCCAGGGCCGCAGCCGCGACGAGGCCGAACCGCCGGGACCGCGTGAGGCGACGGCCGGCAGCCCAGACGAGCATGGGCAGCGGCGCGACGAGTGCGACGTCGAGGAGGCGGAGGACGACGATCACGTGGTCCCACCGCAGGTCCTCGAACCCGACCACGCGGAGCACGACGGCCGCCAGGGCGTAGGCGGTCGGTGGATGCTGGGTCATCTGGTCCGCTCCGGCGCTCGCACCGGGGGCGGCACGGACGAGTTCGGCCCAGGTGCCCCGGTCGGCCGGCGCGGTCGTCGCGACCTCGGCGCGGGCCGCGAGGAGCGCGTTCGACACCCGCAGTGCGCCCGGCGCCGGCCAGCCCTCACCCGTGGCGATCGCCACGACGGCACCGGTGTGCGGCAGTTCGTCGGGCGCCTGGAAGAGCGGCGTGAGGAGCGCCCAGACGACGAGCAGGAGGGTGAACGCCGCGGTGATCGAGCCGATCGTCCAGCGCTCCGTGCGGGTGACTGGCATCCGGACCTCCATCGTCGGCGAGCTTACCGATGGGCCACCGCCCCGCCCCGCCCACCCGCCGACCCGCGCCGCGCCGCTCCCGGGCGAGGGCGCGAACCGGTGCCTTGCTACGCTCTCGGGGTGCAGATCCGCGAACTGAAGATCCCCGACAGCTACGAGATCACGCCGAAGCAGTTCGGGGACGACCGTGGCGTGTTCCTCGAGTGGTACCGCTTCGACCGCCTGGCCGAGGCCACCGGCCGTTCGATCGACCTCAAGCAGGCGAACACGTCCGTGTCGAAGCGCGGCACCGTCCGCGGCATCCACTTCGCGGACATCCCGCCGAGCCAGGCCAAGTACGTGACGGCGACGCACGGCGCGGTCCTCGACTTCGTCATCGACATCCGGGTCGGCTCGCCGACGTACGGCGAGTGGGACTCGGTGCTCCTCGATGACGAGGACCGGCGGGCGATCTTCCTGTCCGAGGGGCTGGGCCACTGCTTCGTCGCACTGACGGAGGGCGCCACGGTGTCCTACCTCGTCACGGACGTCTACCAGCCCACGCGCGAGCACGGCATCAGCCCGGTCGACCCGGCCATCGGGCTCGCGTTCCCGGAGGAGGCGGGCGAGCTGCTGCTGTCCCCGAAGGACACCGAGGCGCCGACGCTCGCCGAGGCCGAGGCACAGGGGCTGCTGCCGCAGTGGGCGGACGCCCGGTCGTTCTACGACTCGCTGAAGGGGGCCTGATCGCGATGAAGGGCATCATCCTCGCCGGCGGTTCCGGCACGCGGCTGTGGCCCATCACCAAGGGCATCTCGAAGCAGCTCATGCCGATCTACGACAAGCCGATGGTCTACTACCCGCTGTCGACGCTCATGATGGCCGGGATCCGCGAGGTCCTCGTGATCACGACGCCGGAGTACAACGACCAGTTCCGTGCGCTCCTGGGCGACGGCTCCGCGCTCGGCATGACGATCGAGTACGCGGTCCAGCCCTCGCCCGACGGCCTCGCGCAGGCGTTCGTCATCGGCGAGGACTTCATCGGGGACGACAGCGTCGCGCTCGTCCTCGGCGACAACATCTTCCACGGAGTCGGCCTCGGCACGAACCTCCGCAAGAACACCCACATCGACGGCGCGACGATCTTCGCGTACCACGTCTCCGACCCCAAGGCCTACGGCGTGGTCGAGTTCGACGACGCCTTCCGCGCGATCTCGATCGAGGAGAAGCCCGCCGAGCCGAAGTCGAACTACGCCGTGCCGGGGCTGTACTTCTACGACCACCGCGTCGTCGAGATCGCCAAGACGATCGAGCCGAGTGCCCGCGGTGAGCTCGAGATCTCGACGGTCAACGAGCGGTACCTCGAGGCCGGTGCGCTCAACGTCCAGGTGCTCGACCGTGGCACCGCATGGCTCGACACCGGCACCTTCGAGTCGATGATGCAGGCGTCGGAGTACGTGCGCGTGATCGAGGACCGGCAGGGCCACAAGATCGGCTGCATCGAGGAGATCGCCTGGCGGAACGGTTGGATCGACGACGCCGCGCTCGCCGCGCTCGCCGCACCGCTCGCGAAGAGCGGGTACGGCGTGTACCTGCAGCGCCTCCTCGACGCCTGACGCGCGTCCCGTCGCGCGGCACCCCGACGCCCCGGACCTCCGCCAGGAGCCGGGGCGTCGTCGCGTCCCGAGCTCCGTCAGTCGACGTCCGGGAGGCGGTCGGTCGCGGTCACGGGACCCGTGGCGGTGACCGACGGGACCGGGGTGGGCGGGGCCTCCCGGCCGGTCGTGTCCCGACCGGACCCGAGCCCGCACCAGCGCCACGCGAGCACCACCGCGACGACGACCGCGACCGCCATGAGGACGCCGACCACGGCGAGGGCGTGCGACCCGAGCGGCGTCGTGTACGCGAGGTGCGCGAGGCCGGGACGCGTGATCCCGAGGTTCGTCTGCTCGTACTCGCCCCGGTAGGCGACGCTCAAGCCGTACGCACCGACGGCCGGGGCCGCGACGACGAGGACCCGGGCGGCCCGGCGACGGAGCACCGGCCGGACCACGAGCGCGGACCAGGCGACCGCACTCATCGCGATCGCCGCGACGAGTGCGACGAACAGGAACCGCCCCTGGGTCCCGCCGATCTGGTGCAGGCCACCGTAGGACCGCCAGTCGTACGCGACGACGGCGAGGAGCACGGCCGCAGGCAGCGCGCCGAGTGCGACGACGGCACCGCGCTGCGGGAACCGGCGGGTGAACGACCACGCGATCGCGAGCAGCGCCACGAGCGACAGGAGGTCGGTGAGGATCGGGGTCATCGGGAACTGGAAGCCGCCGAACTCGCCCCAGAACGAGCGCGTCAGTCCGTCCCACTGCTGGTCGACGAAGAGTCCCAGGTTCCGCGTCGAGCCGGGCGGCCACGGCGTGACCGGGGTGAGACCGGCGAGACCGTTCGGCAGCGGGGTGTGGAAGGCGACGAGGCAGTGCACCCACCACCAGGAGCCGAGCACCACGCCGATCGCGAGCGCCACCCCGGCGCGGGCCAGCCGTGCCCGCCAGGGGAGGGCGCGTGCGGCGAGCACGACGACGGCGACGAACAGGACCGCCGGGAGGCCCGTGGCCTTCACCGACGCCAGCACGGCGAACGTCAGCCCGAGCGCGAGTGTCGTCCACCAGCGCCGGTCACCGGTGAGGATCCGGACGCCGAACCACGTCAGCAGGCCGCCCAGGAGGAACACGGGGGCCTCGTTGGTCACGGAGGAACCGATCTGCGCGAGCTGGGGCACCGCGAACAGCGCGAACGGCGCGACCGCTGCGAGTCGCGGCGCCCGCGTGAGCCGCCGGACCGTCGCCCAGACCAGGACCGGCAGCGGCGCGACGAGGAGGGCGTCGACCAGGCGGAGCACGACGACGGCGACGTCCCACCGGAGGTCGTGGAGGTGGAGGATCCGGAGGACGACCGCCGCAGCCAGGTAGTAGGTGGGCGGGTGCTGCGACATCTGGTCCACGAGCACCGATTCGCCAGGGTGCGCCGCGAGGAGGGCACCGACGGTGGGCCGCTGGAGGGGCGGGGTCGACGCGGCGGAGTCGACCGCGGCACGCGTCGCGTTGAGGTAGTGCAGCTGCCCGGGGGCGTCCCAGTGGCCGCCGAGCGCGAGGTGCAGCACGGCGTCGACGTGGGCGGCCTCGTCCGGGGCCTGGAACATCGGGGTGACGAGCGCCCACACGACGAGCAGGAGCGCGAACGCCAGCGTGACCACCGCGACCACCACGACCTCGCGCCGGGTCACCCGGGGGCGCGGCACGACCACCGCGGTGGCCGGGAGGCGCTCGGCGGCGGTCATACCGGGACCTCCTCGCTCCGCGCCGCGCGCGTCCGCGCCGCCGCGGCTGCGGGGATCGCCCACCACGTGGTGACGGCCGCCGCGACGAGGGCGACGCCGAGGAGCACGGTGAGGACCGTCACGCCGGCGCCGCCGACGGGACTCACGCTCGCGAGCCGGTGGAGGCCGTCCTGCGTGACGAGGAACTGGTTCTTCTCCCAGAAGCCGCGGTACCCGACGGTGACGCCGTACGCGGCCACGAGCACGGCCGTCACCAGGGCCACCCGGCCGAACCGGGCGCGACCTGCGGGCGTCAGGACGGCGCGTCGCCACGCGAGCGCGCTCAACGCCACGAGGGCCACGATGCCCGGGAAGAAGTACCGGCCCTGCACGCCGCCGATGAACTGCGTGCGGTCGTAGCTCTGCCAGTTGTTGAGCAGCTGGGTCGCGACGAGGAACGCGGGGAACACCGCGAGCGCGATCGCCGAGCGGAGCGCGGGGCCGCGCCGGAACCCCCACACGACGATCCCGCCGATCCCGACGATCGTGAGCAGGTCCGTCAGCACCGGGGTCATCGGGAACTGAGCGCGTCCGAAGTCACCCCAGAACGTCGGTCCGAGGCCCGTCCACTCGCTGTTGAAGAACTGGCCGAAGTTCGGCGTCGCCCCGCCGGTCCAGGGCTCGTCCGGACGGAGGGCGATGAGTCCGTTCGGCTGGAGCGCGTGGTACACGACGATGTTGTGGAGCCACCACCAGCCGCCGAGCACCCCGGCGACGGCGAGCGCGACGAGCGCCCGGACCGCGCGCACCACGGGACGGAGGACACCGACCCCGGACCAGAACGCGGCGACGGCGACGAACGGGATCGCGGGCAGACCCGTCGCCTTCGACGCGACCGTGAGTCCGAGCGCGACCGACAGCGCCAGGAGCGTGCGGCGTCGGACGTCGCCCGTCACGACCCGGACCCCGAGCCACGTGACGAGCGCACCGGCGAGCATGACGAGCGGGTCGTTGCTCGCGGAGGCACCGATCTGTGCGACCTGTGGCACCGCGAGGACGGCTGCCCCGCCGACGAGCGCCGCGGCGGGTGAGCCCGTCAGCCGTCGGGTCGTCGCCCACGCCAGCAGGGGGAGTGCGAGCACGAGGAGGGCGTCGAACAGCCGCAGGGTGAGCACGACGAGGTCGAACCGGAGGTGCTCGTAGTGCACGAGGTGCAGGACACCGGCGGCGAGCACGTAGTACGTCGGCGGGTGCTGCGTCATCTGGTTCACGCCGGTCTCGTGCGTGTACCGGCGTTCCAGCGCGCCCCACGTCGGGCCCTGGTCGGTCGGGACGTGTCCCACGAGCGCCTGCGCCTGGACCGTCGCGCCCTCGTAGCGGAGGTGCCCGGGTGCCGCCCAGCCGTCGCCGCGCGCCACGTGCACCACGGCGTCCACGTGGGCGGCCTCGTCCGGCGTGTGGAACAGCGGGGTCAGGACCGCCCACAGCGCGAGTACCAGCCCGAACGCGACCGTCAGCGCGACGACGGCGATGCGCTCGCGACGGGTGATCGGAGGGGCGTCAATCGCCATACCGGGCGAGCTTCTGGAGGTCGAGTGTCTCCTCTTGCAACGTCCGGTTCAGGCGTGTCAGGTCGGCGACCACGCCGATCACGATCGAGAGCAGGGCCGTGATGACGAGGACGACGCCGAGGATGAGCGACTGCAGGTGGTTGCCCCCGCCGTCCACCGCCAGCAGGACGAGGTACCGGACGAACGGGATGAGCCCGCACACGGCGAGCAGCACGCTGATCCAGGCGAACAGGGCCATGGGTCGGTACATCAGGTAGACCCGGGCGATCGCGGACCCCGACTGGAACATGTGCTGCCAGATGTTGCTGAAGAGGCGGGACTCGCGGGTCTTCGGGTTCGTGGTGATCGGCACGCTGGCGATCGCGAGGCGCTTGTACCCGGCCTGGACGATGGTCTCCATGCAGTAGCTGAAGCGCGTCACGATGTTCAGCCGGATGAGCGAGTACTTGGAGTACGCGCGGAAGCCGCTCGCGGCGTCGGGCAGGTCGAGGCCGGCCGCGCGGCTGGCGACCCAGCTGCCGAACTGCTGCATGCTCTTCTTGAAGGCCGAGAAGTGCTCGATGGTGCGGGTCTGCCGGTCACCGATGACGATGTCGGCCTCGCGCCGGAGGATGGGCTGCACCAGCTCGGTGATCATGGCCTGCGGGTACTGGTTGTCGCCGTCGGTGTTCACGACGATGTCGGCGCCGTGCAGGAGCGCGTAGTCGACGCCGTCCCGGAAGGACCGCGCGAGACCCATGTTCGTCGTGTGGTGCACGAAGTGCTTGACGCCGTGTTCGCGCGCGACCTCGACGGTGCGATCGGAGCAGCCGTCGTCGATCACGAGCAGCTCGACCTCGTCGATGCCGGGGATCTCGCGGGGGATCGAATCGATCACGGACGCGATCGTGGCCTCTTCGTTGAGGGCGGGGATCTGCACGAACAGTTTCAAAATTCGGAACACCTCGGGCTCTGGACAGCGCTGTCGATCCTAGCGGAGGTCGTGAGCGGAACGGTGTCGGCGGCGCGCGGGCACTACCCTCGGACGCATGGCGCTGACCCGGGGACCAGCTCGCGTCGCTGCGGGTGTCGCTCGACGCCTGTTGGCCGGTCGTGACGTCAGCCCACCCGACGCGGGGCACGCACCCGTCGTGCTCGGCATCGCGACGGAGATCGACCAGCGCGGCGTGGACCATGCGGCGCTCCGCGCCGACGTGACCACCGTCCTCGTGCTCGCCGACGTCCGGACGTCGCTCGCCGACCGCGCCGCCGCCCTCGACGCGGCCGCAGCGTCGGTCGACGCCGCGCAGGTGCTCCTGGCCACGTACGACGTCCACGCCGGACCCGCCACCGCACATCCCGTACCGCGCGTCCCGCAGGGGTGGCAGGGCGTCGACGAGCGCGTGCACGCGACGGTCGGCGGCGCCCTCGCCGCCGCGCTCCCGGCCGTGGTCGGAGCGCGTCTGCTCGTGGTCGACGCGGCGCTCGACGCCGAGCCGGAGGCGTGGGGACGCCTCCTCGACGCGCTCACGCCGGACACCGCGGTGGTCCAGGCGGTCGTGCGCACCCGCGACGACCTCGTCGCGAGCGCGGGTGCCGGGTTGATCCGTCCAGGGTGGCCCACGTGGCCGGTCCTCGAGGGGTTCCCGGTCGAGGACGTCGGCGAGGCGGGCACGGTGGTCTTCGCCGCCGACGAACCCGTCCTCGCCGTCCACACGAGCGCAGTCGGGATTCCGCCGCGCACGATCGACGCACAGGTCACGCTCGCCGCCTGGACACGTGCCGCTGCGGACGTGCACGGCGGTGCCGTGCGGGCCGTGCCGGTCGGACGCGTGTACCGGGACGCGCGCGAGACACCGCGGCGCCTCGACACCGACGCCGAGGCGGTCGTCCGCGGGTGGGACGACCGAGCGGACGCCTGGACGCCGACGACCCTCGCCGCGCGCGGGCTCGCCATCGCACGCGTCGACGCCGGTCCTGCGGGGCGTCCCGTCGCGCTGCGCGTCCCCGTGCCGTGGCTCGTGCGGGCCGTGCACGCGACCGATCGCGCCGTCCGTCTGCGCTGGTCGCTCAAGATCGCGGCCCACGCCGGCCCCCGCGGTGACGACTGGGGCGACCTGTTCTTCGCCCAGGACCTCGCGGCCGCCCTGCGGCGAGCAGGTCAGGAGGTCGTGGTCGACGCGCGGGACCGGCACGTCCGTCCACGCTCCGAGCACCTCGACGACGTCAGCCTCGTGCTCCGTGGACTCGACGACACCCCGGTCGTCCCCGGCGCCGTCAACGTGCTCTGGGTGATCAGTCACCCCGACCTCGTCACCGACCCGGAGCTCGCCCGGTTCGACCTGCGCTTCGCCGCGGGCGCTCGGTGGGCGGACGCCACGGCGGCCCGGACGGGACTGCCCGTCCGGACGCTGCTCCAGGCCACCGATCCCGCGCGGTTCGCACCCGGACCGTCCGATCCCGAACTCGCCAGCGACGTCCTCTTCGTGGGCAAGACCCGCGACACCGTCCGGCCGGTCGTCGCCGACGCGGTGGCGGCCGGCCTCGACCTGACGGTGTGGGGATCCGGGTGGGACGCGACACCGGTGGCGCCCCTGGTCCGCGGGGCGTTCCTCCCGAACGACCGCCTGCCCGACGCCTACCGCAGCGCTCGGGTCGTGCTCAACGACCACTGGCCCGACATGGCCGACGGTGGGTTCCTGTCGAACCGGCTCTTCGACGCCGCCGCCACGGGGGCCATCGTCGTGTCGGACGACGTGCCGGGCATCCGCGAGGTCGCAGGACCGAGCGTCGTGGTCACGGCCGGCGGTCCGGACGACCTGCGGCGCGTCGTCGCGGCCGCGCAACCCGGCGACGAGATGATCCGATCGGCGCGTGCCGCGGTGTTCGCCGAACACCATTCGTTCGACCGTCGAGCCGCCGTCCTGATCGAGGAGGTCCTCCGTGTCCGCAGCTGAGTCGTGGGCCGAGGGACCCCGGAGTGCGACGCGGGAGCGACGCCGGGAGGGACGGGCGCGGCGGGACGCGCGGCTCGAGGTCGCCGGGTTGGTCGCCGCCGTGGTGTTCGTCGTGCTCGCCTCGGTCGCCCGTGCGCTGAGCAACGGGCCGCTGTCGACGGCCGACGAGACCGCGCACCTCGACTACGCCTACGAGGTGTGGCACGGTCACCTCCCGGTCTTCGAGCGCGGGATCCAGTTCCACCCCGCCTTCGGGGCCGTCCCGCCCGTGCAGTGGGTCTCGCAGCACCCGCCGCTGTTCTACGCGCTCCTCGCGCCCGTGGTCGGACCGCTCATCGACGGCAACCACCTCTACATCGCGGTGATCGCCGGCCGGTTCGAGGACGCGCTCATCGCGGGGACGACGGTGCTCGCGACGTGGTGGGCCGCGCGGCAGGTGCGTCCGGGGGACCGCGTCGTCGCGGTCGTGGCCGCGCTCGCCACCGCGTCGACCGGCATGCTCATCCTCGTCGGTGGCGCGATCTACAACGACCTCGTCAACGTCACGTTCTGCGCGCTCGCGATCGGGCTGGCGGCGCGGGCGTTGCGGACCGGCCTGACGACGCGGCTCGTCGTCGCCGCGGCGCTCGTCGGCGTGGGCGGCATGCTGAGTCGGCTCGTGTTCGCCGTCTTCCTCCTGGGCCTCGTCGTCGCCCTGTTCGTCGCGCCGACCCGTGCCGTCACCGCGCGCGGGGCGTGGGGGCGCCGGGTGCTGGCGGCCGTCGTCGTCGGTGTCGTCGCCGCGCTCGGGGCGGGGTGGTTCTACCTCCGCAATCGCGCGCTCACCGGCAACGTCGCCGGCAGCCACCCGGCCTGGGCCGCGGCGCACCTCGGTCGGCACGACCGGACCGCGTCGTCCGTCGTGACCGACAAGGGGTTCTGGGAGCAGCTGTTCGCCGTGTACCGGGCCGGCCTGCCGACGACGAGCCCGCTCACGTGGGTCCTGCTCCTCGCACCGCTCGTGCTCGCCGCGGTCGTCGGTGTCGTCGTCCTCGTCCGCACGCTGCGTGCACGCGGACGCCGTCACGGCTCCGCCGCCGCCGATGCCCAGCCGACCGAGGCCGCCGGGGTCGTCGGGCGGCCGCTCTGGGGTGTCCCGGCAGGGTGGTGGATCGCGGCGATGATGGTCGCGGTCGTCGTGCTGACGGTGTTCCTCGAGGTCCGGTTCGTGATGGGCGGTGGCGCCCCGAACACGCGCTACGCGCTCCCGCTCGTCCCGGTCACCGCGATCGTCGGGGCGATCGGACTGACCGCGCTCGGGCGCATCGCGGGCACGGTCCTGACGGTGCTCTGGTCGATCTGCGCCGTCGTGGCCTACTCGAGCGCCGTCGGGCTCGTGACCCCGGTCGGCCCGGCGATCGCGCTGACCGCCACGCGTGGCGACTACGTCGTCTCGCTCGTCGTCTTCGCGTTCATGGTGGTGGCGGCCGTCGTGCTCCGCCTCCGGCGGCCGCCGGCAGTCGGTGTCGACGCGGGTTCCGAGTCCGACGTCCACGCCGACCACGGCGGACGGCCCGACGGCGCCTGAGCGTCGCGTCCGGAGTCTCCGGCGTCTCCGGCGTCTCCGGAGTCTCCGGCACCTCCGCGTCTCCGGCACCTCCGCGTCGCAGCGAGGACGACCGCGTGTCAGTGCGGGTGTCAGTGCGCGCGGATGCGCGACCGGACCGACCGGGCCACGTCGCCCGCACGGTCGGCCATACGCACGACGCGCCGCGCCCGCATGCGCTGGAGCTCGGCCTCCCGGTGGTTCGCGAGCTGCTCGACGGCGTCGATCCGGAGTTGCTGGTGCTGCACCGTCGACTCGAGCAGCCGCACGTTCTCGCGGACGCGTCCGAGTTCGGTCTCGCGGCGGTCGACCTCGGCATCGCGCGCCGCCAACGCGGCTCCGACCCGGCGCAGGTCGACGAACTCGTCCTCCGGGACGACCTCGTCCTCGCCGTCGGCAAGCGGCGTCCCGCGGTCGGCGAACGAGCGGACGAGGGAGTCGTCCCGGGTGAACGGCCCCGCTTCGGCTTCCGCCTCGGTGACGTGGCGGAGCGCGTAGTAGTGGAGCAGGACGCCCTCCTGGAGGCGCCGGTAGTCACGCATCCCGTGGTGGTTCGGGCTCGGGTTGAGGTCGGGGTTCGCCTCGTACGCGCGACCGGCGATCTCGACGCGGTGCTCGTACTGCCCCCACGATCGCCAGGGGAAGTGCAGGACCTCGAGCGCGAGGTCCTCGGCGGGGGCCTCGCCCGCGGGGATGGTCACGAGGTGGTTGCCCTGGACGACGGCGACGTCCGGGTGTCCGACGTGGATCGCGTTCCCCGACGGCTGCGAGATGAGGCCCGCTGCGTGCAGTTCGGACGCGGAGCGTTCGTCGCGCCACAGGAGCCGCGACAGACCGCCGCCGCGCCGAGCGAGGGGACCGACCATGTTGACGACGGGGACGACGAACGCGTTCACCGCGGGGTCGAGCCGTTCGAACACCTCGTGGAGCGTCAGGCTGCGGTCCTTGGCGAACAGGAACTCGTCGGCGTCCGCGTTGACGACCCAGTCGGCACCGTGCAGCGTGTGCGCCTCGCGGGCCATCCGTGTCACGGTCTCGCTCTGCTGCTTCCGGTGCACCGGGTCGTGTCGCAGGTCGACCTCGGCGACGCCGGACGCCGCGAACGCCTCGAGGGCCTCGCGGGTGCCGTCGACCGATCCGTTGTCGGTGATGACGAAGACGTCCACGCCCTGTGCGAGGTGGTGGTCCAACCACGGTCGGATGACGTCCGCTTCGTCGCGGACCATGAGCGTGACTGCGAGTTTCATCGGTGGAGTCCCGGGGAGGTGTCGGGTCGGCCTGGGAGGCCGACGTGGTCAGATGGTCGAACCGTGCATCCTGCTGCGGACACCCAGGGCGAGCCTGAGCGCGACGCGCAGCGGCCACAGGTACCACCCGTGGTACTTCGAGGCGAGGAACCGGTACGCGCTCGCGTGGTGTGCGTGGCGCATCCGCTCGGACACGCCACGGGTGGAGTGCGCCCCGACGTGCGTGACGCGAGCCGCCGGCTCGTACACGTTCCGGAAGCCGGCTCTGGAGAGCCGGTAGCCGAGGTCGACGTCCTCGAAGTACATGAAGTAGCGCTCGTCGAACCCGCCGATGCGCTCGAAGGCGCTGCGGCGCACGAGCAGGCACGCCCCCGACAACCAGCCGGCGTCGCGTCGTCGGGCGCCGTCGCGGTCGCTGTGGTACCGGGCGGTCCACGGGTTCCGGGGCCAGACGTTAGCGAACAGCGCGTGGCCGAGCCCGTTCCGGAGCGACGGGACGGCGCGCGCTGACGGGTAGACGGTCCCGTCCAGTTCGACGATCGCCGGGCCGACGGCGCCGATGTCCGCTCGTTCCGAGCCGGTCGCGAGGAGGCGGTCGACGGAACCGGGCGCGAGGACGACGTCCGGGTTCGACACGAGCACCCAGTCGACGTCCGGGGGGAGCGCGGCCACGGCGCGGTTCACCGCACTGCCGTACCCGGCGTTGGTGCCGAGTTCCAGGAACACGGCACCGCTCGCCTCCGTCGCCGCGCGGAGCCCGGCCAGGTCGTCGGACCGGTTGTCCGCGACGACGACCGGGACCCGGCCGGAGCACGACGCACCGGTCGAGGCGAGGAAGTCGGTCAGGTAGCGGCCGGAGTTGTAGCTGACGGTCACGATCCCGACGTGGGCCGTGCGTCGTTCGGTCGTCGTCATGCCGCGTAGACCTCCTCGTGCACGCGAGCGCACGCGCGCCAGGTGAAGGTCTGCGCACGCTGTCGGCCGTCGGTGGCGAGGGTGGAGCGTAGCGCCGGGTCGGCGAGCAGGCCCGCGAGACCCGCGGCGATCGCGTCCGCCGTGGGCTCCACGTACGCGACGGCGTCGCCTCCGACCTCCGGGATCGCCAGACGGCGCGTCGTCAGGACGGCGGCACCGCACGCCATGGCCTCGAGGACCGGGAGTCCGAAGCCCTCGCCGGTGCTCGGGTACGCCACGACGGTCGCGCCGCCGAGGAACGCGGCGAGATGGTCGTTGGGCAGGAAACCGAGGTGACGGAGGCGGGCGCCGGGCCGGTTCCCCGCGCGTTCGAGCAGGTCCCGAGCCGTCGGGTCCCAACCCAGGCCGCCGGAGACGACGAGCGGGGGAGCGTCCGGGAGTTCGGCGTGTGCGGCGACGAGGGCGGCGACCTGCTTCCGGGGCTCGACGGTCCCGAGGAACGCGACCCAGCCCTCGCTCGGGTCGAGGTCGTGCTCGGCCGCGAAGGAGCGCACGGCCTCCGAGGTCGGCTCGTGGAACACGGCAGGGTCGACGCCGAGGTGCGCGACGACGTTGGGGACCGCGGTGTGGGGCACGAAGCGGGCGATCTCCGCAGCCGTCGCGGCGCTCGGCGTGACCGTGGCCCGCGCGTGACGGCGGGCGAGTCGGGTCCACAGCCGGAAGAACCGGCGCTTCAGGGCCCCGTGTGCGTCGGGGTCGCTGAAGAAGGTCGCGTCGTGCAGCGTGACGACGGACCTGCGGCCAGCGGCGAGGGGGAACGTGTAGTGGGGACAGTGCAGCACCCGTGCCCGCGCCCGCAGGGCCAGGAGCGGCAGCCCGACCTGTTCCCAGAGCAGTCGGACCGGACGACGCGCCACGGCGGCGGGCGCGACCGCGTAGCGGTGCGACGGCGCCACCGATCGGAGCCACGACAGGTCGTCGGGTTTCACGACGACACCCACCGCCACGCCGTCCTCGGCCAGGCCGCGCAACAGGCCCACGATGTAGCGCGCCACGCCTCCGCGGTTCGGCGGGAGACTGGTCGCGTCGACGAGGACCGGGAGGTCGACCACCGTCAGGCGGGGATCTCGCGTGCGACGGTCGACACCCGCGTCATCCCGGCGTGACGGTCGTCGTCGGCCATGACGAACCGGGCCGCCTCGCGCAGGATCGCGATGTGCTCCCCGGTCTTCTTGGCGAGGAAGCAGTGGATGAAGTACGGGCCACCACCGAACTGGATGTCCCGGAGCCGGTACTCCACGATGGTCCGACCGTGCAACGGCTGGTGCGTGAAGCCGATCTTGCGGCTGTCCGTTCCGTACACGAGGTGGCCGTGCTGGTTCTCGATCTTGAACCCCGAGTTCCACTCCTCCAGCGGCGAAGTGTGGGACACGGTCATCCGGATGACGAGGTCGTCGCCCGGCTGGAGCTCCTCGCCCGGGGCGCGGCCCGGCGCGGCGATCTCGACGCGCTCGACCTTGCCGGGCGTCGCTTCCTCGCCCGCGGCCTCGGCCTCGGCGACGCGGCGACCCTCGAGGATCTCGCGGAAGTTCTTGACGGCGTGCCGCGCGGACCCCTGGAACTTGACCTCGCCGTGGTGCAGGACGACGGCGTGGTCGCAGAGCTCCTGGACCTGCCCGAGGGAGTGGCTGACGAGGATGATCGTCCGACCCTGCTGCTGGAACTCGCGGATCTTGTCGAGGCACTTCTTCTGGAACTGCTCGTCGCCCACGGCCAGGACCTCGTCGACGAGGAGGACGTCCGGGTCGGTGTGGATCGCGACGGCGAACGCGAGCCGGACGTACATGCCCGAGCTGTAGAACTTCACCTGCGTGTCGATGAACTCGCCGATGCCGCTGAACCGGAGGATGTCGTCGAACTTCTCCTCGGCTTCCTCTTGCGTGAGACCGAGGATCGCGGCGTTGAGGAACACGTTCTCGCGGCCGGTGAGGTCCGGGTGGAAGCCCGCACCGAGTTCGATGAGCGCGGCGAGGCGCCCGCGTCGAGCGACCGACCCCGTGCTGGGCTCGAGGATGCCGCCGATCACCTTGAGCAGGGTCGACTTGCCCGATCCGTTCGGCCCGAGCAGCCCGATCGTCGTCCCGGCCGGGATGTCGAGGTTGACGTCCTTGAGGGCCCAGAAGTTCTCGCTGTGTCGGCGCCCGGCGCGACCGAGCGTGACGATCCGTTCCTTGAGGGAGTTGTCCTTCCGGATGACGAAGCGCTTCGAGACGTTCCGGATGCTGACGACGGTCGGGGCGTCCTCGAACACGGCGTCCTCGGTCTCGCTCGGGGCGATGAGGTCGTTGTCGATCGACATGTGCTGCCTTTCTCGGTCCCGAGGACTCAGATCTCCTGTGCGAAGTTCCCCTGCAGTCGGGCGAACGCCCGCTGGCAGAAGAAGAGCGCGACGAGTCCCACGACACCGGCGATCACCAGGCGGAGGAGCATGTGGTCCGGGTACTGCTCGGGACCGCCGGCGGTCCAGAAGGCGCGGTGGAAGCCGAGGATGGCGAGCGTGACGGGGTTGTTCTCGTAGATCGGCAGGATCCAGCTGATCCCCGCGGCGATCGCCCGGTCGTGCACCATCTGCCACGAGTAGACGATCGGGGACGCCCACATGAAGAGCATCATCAGGACCTCGACCAGGTAGGCCATGTCCCGCAGGTACACGTTGAGTGCCGAGAACAGCAGGCCGATGGCGGTGGCCCAGATCAGGATCACGAGCGTGGCGGGGAAGAAGAACAGGATCCCCTCGTTCATCGGGAAGGACCGGAACGCGGCCGTCGCGATGAGCAGGATCACCATCTGGATCCCGAAGTTGAACAGCGCGCCGCCCACCGCGGAGAGCGGGTAGATCTCGCGCGGGACGTAGACCTTCTTGAGGAGGCCCGCGTTCGCGACGACGGAGCCGGTCGCGCCGGAGACGATCTCGCTGAACAGTCCGTACAGGGTCAGCCCGGCGAACACGTAGATGGCGAACTCGGGGATCGCCCGGGACGAGCCGAGGATCTTGCCGAGGATCAGCCAGTAGATCCCCAGCTGGACGAGCGGCCGGATGAGTGACCAAGCGAACCCGAGTGCACTGTCCTTGTAGCGGGACTTCAGATCGCGGCGGATCAGGAGGTCCAGGAGCTGGCGCTGACCGTGGATCTCGCGCACCGACCCCCAGGTACCCCCGGCGGTCCGGCCCGCGGGCACCAGCTGCTCCGTGCGGAGACGGGCGAACCGGTCGGCGACGGTTCGGTCGGCGACGGTCCGGTCGGCGATGGTCGTGCTCATGTGTACCTCACTCGTCGGACGAACAGGAAACTATACCTCGCGCCGATCCGGCCGGCACCGCCACGCACTCAGCGTCCGTACTTGCTCGCGCGCATCGTCGAGACACGGTTGCGCACCTTGCCCGCGAGTTCCTGGACGCCGCCGTCGGTCAGGTAGTGCCTCGCGAGCATGACGTCGCGGCGGAGCCCGTGTCGGCTGTTCGCGATCTCGTGGAACCGCTGCTCGCGCGACTTGCCGATCTGCGGGATGACGACGCCTCCGCCCGTGCGCTCCCGTTCG
This sequence comes from Curtobacterium sp. MCBD17_003, assembly GCF_003234885.2. Classification (NCBI taxonomy): domain Bacteria; kingdom Bacillati; phylum Actinomycetota; class Actinomycetes; order Micrococcales; family Microbacteriaceae; genus Curtobacterium; species Curtobacterium sp. MCBD17_003. The sequence continues at coordinate 2,203,983 of NZ_CP126275.1, read as the reverse complement.
ACAGCGGCGTTCGCGCGGTCGGGAGCCGGGTACGGGTCGTGCGCGAACTCGATGAGCGGCGCGAGCGCCTTCTCCCAGGTGAAGTCCGCACGGACCCGGGCGACCTGTGCTCGGGCCTCGGCGATGGCGGCCTCGTCGTAGAGCATCGCCTCAAGTGCGTCGGCGAGGGCGTCGACGTCACGCTCCGGGACGGAGACGCCCATGCCCTCGGCGGCCACGAGGTCGCCGAAGCTGTCGCCCTCGGTGGTGACGATCGGCAGGTTCGCCCACATGTAGTCGAGGATCCGGGTGCGGAACGAGAACGTCGTCTCGACGTGCGCGAAGTGCGTCGAGACGCCGGCGTCGGCCTCGAGCAGGTAGTTCTGGCGGTCGTCGAGCGCGACCCACTGCTCGTTGAAGAACACGTGCTTGTTCGTCAGCCCGAGCTTCTCGCTGATCTCGCGGGTCTTCGCGACGATGGCCATCTCGGGCACGTCGGGGTTCGGGTGCGCGACACCGAGGAAGAACAGGCGGATGTCGTCGTGGCGCTCGGCGACCTTCGCGACGGCCTCGACCAGGGTCGGGGTGTCGAACCAGTTGTAGATGCCGCCACCCCAGATGACGACCTTGTCGTCCTCGCCGATGCCGGGCACGACACCGCGGATCGCCTTGCGGGTGTGCTGCGGCGGCGTCGAGTCCATGCCGAACGGTGCGATCGCGATGAGGGACTTCAGGTTCTCGTCCTGCGCGTAGGTGTCGGGGTTCACGCGACCCACGGCCGCGAGCTGCCCGATCCAGAACAACCGCTGCCGCTCCGAGGCGCACAGGAAGAAGTCGCCGCGCTGGAGCTGCTCGTTGACGACCTCGGTTGTCACGAGGACCTGGTTCCGCCACGCGGCGTCGCCCATCTCGCGCCCCTGCTCGAGCTGCTCGAGGTGCATCGGGTCGTAGAGGTCGACGACCATGATCTTGTTCGAAGCCTGCAGCGTCAGGAAGTGCCGCAGTGCGAAGCCCTGGAAGAAGATGACGTCGGCCCACTCCTCGTGCACCTTCATCGCGCGCTCGTCCTGCAGACGGACGCGGTGCACCTCGAACTGGTCCGAGGCCCGGTTGGCGACGTTCCAGGTGACGAGGCGGACGTCGTTGTGCTCGCTCAGCGCCTCGGCGATCTTCCACGCCCGCATGCCCGGGCCGGCCATCTTCTCGCCGAGCGCGTCGCCCGTGATGATGAGGACGCGCTTGCGCATCATCGGCCGGTTCACCTGGAACGCGTCCTGGATGGCGGTGAAGCCCTCGAGGTAGTAGTCGTTGCCGAACAGCGGGTGGAAGATGTTCCCGAAGAGCCGGAAGACCTCTTTGTCGGTCTTCACCCGACGGGACTGCACCTCGGCCCGGCTCTGCCGGAGCTTCGGCAGGTCGGCCACGAACTGGTCGACGGCGAACAGACCGGCCACGGTGTCCTTCGACACCGGTGTGGTCGGCTCGTGCTCGTCCGGTGCCCCGGTGAAGCGGCGGAGGTCGTACGACTCGCTGTCGAGCTCGCCCTTGGCGACGGCGCGACGGGCGAGGAGGGCGAGGGCCGCGGGGAGGATCGTGCCGAGGCTGGCGTCGTCGAGGTTCTTGTAGAGCATGTGCAGCGCGTTGCGCTCGAGCAGGTACATCTCGCGGTACTCGCCGAAGCTCTTCATCGAGCCGTGGTGCTTGTGGTACACGATCGAGTTCGGCGCGAAGCGGACGCGGTAGCCGTACAGGTTCAGCCGCCACCCGAGGTCGACGTCGTCGTAGAACATGAACAGGTCCTCGTCGAACCCGCCGATCTCGAGGAACAGTGCCCGGCGCACGAGGAGCGCCGACCCCGTGCCGAAGAGGATGTCCTTCTCGCGGTCGAACCGGCCGTCGTCGGGCTCGGTCGTGTGGTTCTTGTAGCCCATGCCGAACCAGGTCAGCCCGGCCTCGACGAAGTCGATCGCCGTGCCGTCCCAGTCGAGGACCTTGCTGGCGACCGCGCCGATGCGGGGGCTCGCGGCGAACGCGGCGAGCCCTTCGCGGATCCACTGGGGGTCCGGCTTGGCGTCGTTGTTGAGGAACGCCACGAACTCGCCGGTCGCCGTGCGGGCGCCGAGGTTGCTGCCGCCGGTGAACCCGAGGTTCTCGTCGGACACGACGAGCTTGACGTTCGCCTGGTCGCCGAGGGCCGCCCGGAGGCGGGTCGCACTGTCGTCGCCGGAGCCGTTCTCGACGACGACGATCTCGAGCTGGCGTGCGGGCCAGTCGACCTCGTTCAACCGCGCGACGCACTCCAGGGTGTCGTCCGTGCCGCGGAAGTTGATGATGACGACGGACACGGTGCCCGTGGTGGTGACGGTCAAGACGGGATCTCCAGATGTCGACGGCGGTCGTGGCGCACTGGCCGTGGCGAGTATAGCCAGCCGCCCGGCGCGGGACCGTGGAGACCGCCGGTGGTGCGGGATGATGGTCGAATGCTCGTCTCTGTCGTCGTCGTCGACTGGCACCGCGCCGACCTGACCGTGCGCGCGGTGGAGTCCGTCCTCGCGCAGCGCAGCGAGCACGACGTCGAGGTGGTGCTCGTCGTCAACGAGGCCCGCGACGCCGACGTCGCCCGCTTCCGTCGCGACCTGCCGCGGGTGGTCGTCGTGCCGATCGACCGGAACAGCGGGTTCGCGGGCGGGGTGACCGCCGGGATCGCGGCCGCACGGGGAACGGTCGTGGCCCTGCTCAACAACGACGCGGTCGCCGACGACGGCTTCCTGGCACACGGCGTGGCCGCGCTCGAGGCGGCCGGACCCCGTACCGCCGCGGTCGCCGCGACCGCCCTGCTCGAGGGCACCTTCCGCCCGGACCCGGACCCGGACGGCCGCGACCCCGACGACCTCGTCGCGCCCGACGGGGCACGCTGGCGGCGCTCGGAGGGCGGCGTCCACCTCGTCAACGGCACGGGCGTCGTGCTGTCCCGGAGCGGCAACGGCCGCGACCGCGACTGGCTCGCCCCGATCGAGGGGCCGCGCGAGACGACCCCCGTGTTCGGGTTCAGCGGCGGCGCCGCGTTCATCCGTCGCGAGGCGCTCGACCAGGCGGGCGGGTTCGATCCGCACCTCTTCATGTACTACGAGGACGTCGACGTGTCGTGGCGGCTGCGCCTGACAGGGTGGGACATCGGGCACGCGCCGCACGCCGTGGTGGTCCACCGGCACGCGGCGAGCTCGGGCAGCGACTCACCCCTGGTCCGCTACCAGAGCATCCGGAACCGGCTCGCGGTCGTCCTGCGCAACGCGACGGCCGGCACGACGCTGCGGGTGGTGCTCCGGACCACGGCGCGCGCCCTCCTCGACCTCGCGCGCCCCGACCGCGCACAGCTCACGCCCGCGCAGTGGCGGCGTCTCGTCCGGGAGGCCCCGGGCCTGGTCCGCCATGCCCGTCGCGCCCGTCGCGGCGACGGTGCCACCCGTGCGGACCGTCGGCGGGTCGAGGAGCTCCTCGAGGCGGACTGAGCACACCCTCCCGCCGCAGCGGCGTCGGGGAGGTGTGTCGAGCCTCCCGGCCGTTCCGTCGTGCCGCCCGTTCGGGGGACGGATCGGGGGCTGTGTGACTGGAGTGGTTCCCGTAGCCTGAAGTGACCCTGAGGACCTGATGTGGTCATGCGACCCCATCCGATGATCGCCGCGCCCGCGGACCGGACCAGCACCGACGCCACCGGCGAAGAGGAGACCGACGACGTGAACAAGCTCCTGGCGACGGTCATGGCGGTGCTCGCCCTGGCCACCGTGCTCGTCGGGTTCCAGGTCGCACCGCGCTCGCCCGGGGAGGAAGCCGCCCGCGCGCTCAGCGGGTCGGCGTTCCAGGCGGGGAACATCATCTCGGACGCCAACTTCTTCGACGGGGACGCGATGTCCGCGTCGGCGGTCCAGTCGTTCCTCGACGACCAGATCGGCACGTGCAAGTCGACCTCGTGCCTCAACGTCGGCACGTCGTCGCTGAACGCGCACGCCGCCGACCCCATGTGCGGGGCGGTCACCGGCGGATCGGGCCTGAGCGCGGCGACGATCATCACCCGGGTGGCGGTCGCGTGCGGCATCAGCCCCAAGGTGATCCTCGTGACCCTGCAGAAGGAGCAGGGACTCGTGTCGGGCAGCACCGCACAGAAGCCCTCGTCGGGCGTGCTCTCGCGGGCCATGGGCTACGCCTGCCCGGACACGACGAACGGCGCCTGCGACCCGGCGTACTCGGGGGTCGGCAACCAGGTGTACTGGGCCGCCTGGCAGTGGAAGCGGTACGCGAACCCCGCCGGCACGAGCAAGTACTTCACCTGGTACGCACCCGGCACGACGGCCGCGGTGCAGTACGACGTCCCGACCTCGTGCGGCACCAAGTCGGTGACGATCACCGACCAGGCGACCGCGGACCTCTACTACTACACGCCGTACACGCCGAACGCGGCGGCGCTGGCGAACCTCTACGGCACCGGAGACGCGTGCTCGGCGTACGGCAACCGGAACTTCTGGCGCCTGTACAACGACTGGTTCGGCGACCCGACGGCCGGCGCGGCGTCGCCGGTCGGGTCGTTCGACGGGGCGACCGGCGGGTTCGACGAGCTGAGCGTCCGAGGCTGGGCGATGGACGGCGACGTCGACGACCCGATCCGGGTCCGGGTCACGGTGGACGGTGGCAGCCCCACGACGATGACGGCCGACCAGATGCGCGCGGACGTCGGCAGGGCCTACCCGGGTCGGGGTTCGGACCACGGTTTCTCCGGGACGCTCGCCGCCGCCGCGGGGAGTCACCAGGTGTGCGTGACCGCGGTCGGCGTGGGCAGCGGCCAGACGACGGCGCTCGGGTGCCGGACGCTGACCGTGACGAGTGCGTCCCCGATCGGGGCGGTGGATCAGGCGCAGGCGTCGCCGGGCGGCATCCGCGTCCGCGGGTGGACGCTCGATCCCCAGACGTCGGACTCCATCCGTGTGGCCGTCTACGTCGACCACACGCACACGACCACCCTCGCGTCCGGCGCGCGGTCCGACGTCGGTCGCGCCTCGGGGCTCGGGTCCGCGCACGGGTTCGACGAGACGCTCCCGGCGACCGCCGGCACCCACACCGTGTGCGTCTACGGCATCAACGTCGACGAGGGCTCGAACGCGCTCATCGGGTCGTGCAGCACCGTGCACGTCCCGGGCTCGAGCCCGACGGGGTCGCTCGACGGCGTGACCACCACGACGAACTCGGTCGCGGTCGCGGGCTGGGCCCTCGACGGGGACACCACCGGTCCGGTGGCCGTCACGGTGACCGTCGACGGGAAGGCGCAGCGGGTGACGGCCTCCGCGTCACGCTCGGACGTCGCGAGGCTCTACCCGGTGTACGGGGCCGCACACGGGTTCTCGACATCGGTGCCGGCCGGCAACGGGTCGCACACGGTCTGCGTGACCGCCGTGAACACGGGCGCCGGATCGGACACCAGCCTCGGCTGTCGGACCGTCTCGGTCGTCAACCAGGCCCCGAAGGGGAGCCTCGACCAGGTCGCGGCGGTGACCGGCGGCGTCCACGTCCGTGGGTGGACGTTCGATCCGGACGCACCGACGACGTCGATCGCGGTCCACGTGTACGTCGACACCCGCGCGACCGCGCTGACCGCGTCGACCAGCCGACCGGACGTCGCCCGCTCCTTCAGCGGGATCGGCACGGCGCACGGGTTCGACGCCACGGTCCCGGCCGCGAAGGGCAGCCACCGGGTGTGCGTCTACGCGATCGACGCGACCGGCGGCAGCAACCCGACGCTCGGCTGCAGCACCGTCACCGTCCGCTGACCGCGGCGTGCGCGGGTGCGGCCGCCGGAGACCGGCCCGCCCCGCGCGGGTGAGGCCGCGGGGCACGCTCGCCGTGCCGTGGCGACGGAGCGGGTGAGCGGTCTGGCATGATCGTGCGGTGCTCAGGAACCGGACGGTCCACCCTGTCGTCGTCGCGATCGGCGCCGTGGCGCTGTGGGCGGTCGGCACGCTCGTCGCGTGGTTCCGGCTCACTCCCGAGAGCCGGGGGACGCTCTGGGCCGAGGACGGCCGCTTCTTCCTGCAGGACCTGTTCACCCACGGCACCGTCGGGTCGCTCCTCGTGCCCTACCAGGGGTACCTGCACGTCGTCCCGCGTGCCGTGATCGCCCTCGCGGAGCACGTGGCGTCACCCGGCCGCTTCGCGGAGGTCGACACGGCCCTCTGCTGTGCCGTCGCCGCGGCCGCGGGCGCGGGCGTGTTCGTCCTGTCCGGCGCCGTCGTCCGGTCCTGGGTGGCTCGGGTGCTCCTCGGTCTCGTGCCCGTGCTGCTCCCGCTGGCCCCGATCGAGATCTCCGGCAACGCCGCCAACATCCACTCGTACCTCCTGTTCCTCGCCCCGTGGGTGTTCGGGGTCGTCGTCCGGTCGTGGTGGCACTCCGGGGTGCTGGCGGTCGTCGCGGTGCTCATCGGTCTCTCGGAGATCCAGTCGATCGCGTTCCTGCCCGTCCTCCTCGTCGGGATCCGCTCACGTCGCAAGTGGCCCGTCGTCGCCGGTGCCGTCATCGGCACCGGTGCACAGGTCCTGACGACGCTGTCCAACGCGCGGACCGCCTCGGAGCACGTGCCCGTCTCGGTGGCCGACATGGTCGTCGGCTACCTCCTCGAGGTCGTCGGCGGCACCGCGACGTGGAACATCGCGGACGTCGGGACGGAGGCGGCGATCCACGGGTTCGTGGTCCTCGTCGTGCCGGCGCTGCTCGTCCTCGCCCTGCTCGTGCTCGGCGTGGTGCTCGGCGGCTGGTGGCAGCGCGGCGCGATCGTCGTGCTGCTGTACGGCTCGCTCCTCGTCTGGGCGGGGTCGGTGTACCTCAACGCCAACACGGTCTACGAGTACGCGGAGTACACGACCGCGCAGCTGCGGACCGTCTGGACGATCCGCTACGGTGCGCCGAGTTCGATGTTCCTGCTCGCCGCGGTCCTCGTCGCCGCCGACGTCCTCGCGGCCCGCGCGGTCGCGGCACGGCGTCGGGTGTTGCGGGTCGGCCTCCTCGCCGTGGCCGGAGTCGTCGCCGCCGGGGTGGCCGTGGCGTTCGCTCTGAACGCGCCCGTCGACGGCCAGAAGCGCGAGGCCGGGCCGCTGTGGTCGGACCAGGTGACGGCGTGGACCGCGGAGTGCGACGTCCGACCCGCGCAGCCGGCACGACTCCTCGAGGCCCCGACCGGGTGGGTGGCCGCAGTGCCGTGCACCTGGCTGGAGCACTAGCCGACGACGGGTGCACCCACGGCGCGTGCACCCACGCACCGGCGGACGCCGCGGGGGCACCGGTGCACGGGCTTCAGGGGCGCCGGAGGCGTGAGCGCCAGGACCGGCGTCGTGCGGTGATCACGAGCACGGTGACGAACATCATCAACCCCGCGCCGTGGAGCAGGTAGCTCTCGGCCGCACTCGTCACGCCGATGAGGACGAGCACGACGGCGGGCCACACGTAGGCGACCCCGGGGAACGTCGTGGCGGTGACCCAGGCACGCGCGAACGCCAGTCCGGCGGTCGCGACGAGGACGAGCATGCCCGCGAGCCCGATCTGGAACCAGGCGTCGACGAGGGCGTTGAGGCCGGAACCGAACGGGCGACCCGACTCGGTCAGCAGCGTGTCGAACGGGAACACGTCGGTCGGCCAGGTGCCCACCCAGCCCCAGCCCTGGATCGGGTACGCCTCGATGAGGATCCGGATCCGCGACCAGAGGGCGATGCGGGTGGCGGTGCCCTCGGCCGCTCCGATCCCGCGGAGCAACGGGTGACGCAGCGCGATCCCCGTGACGACGGCGGCGAGGAGGAGCACACCGAGCGCCGCGTTGATGCCGGGACGGCGGGGGAGCGGTGCCCGGCGGAGCGCGACGATCGCGAGCGCCGCCACCGCGAGTGCGATCATGGCGATGCCCGTGATCGGGGACTGGACGAGCATGAGCGTGATGAGGGCGAGCGCGGCCGACGCGATGCCCCGCCACCGGGTGACGCTGTGCGTGAGGATCTCCATGACGAACGTCACGAGCGCCATGCCCGCGATGAACCCCATGAAGTTCCGGGTGCCGCCGACGCCCTGGATCGGGCCGCCGTAGGCGATGTCGCCGGTGATCCCGAGCGCCGGGATCGGGACGTCGAGCACGAGGCCGCTCAGGACCTCGAGCCCGAGTGACGTCACGACGAGGATCCGGAGCGCGTCGCCCGAGGCGCGCACCACCTGCACGAGGTCGCGTCCGAGCGCCAGGTACAGCCCGAGGGACACGAACCCGATCGTGGACGCGAACCCGCGCAGGGACGACCAGGAGTACGTGCTCCACAGGACGCTGAGCGCCATGTACCCGACGAGGCCGAGCAGGCTCAACGGGAGCACGCCGTGCCAGTCGATCCGGTAGCGCTGCCCGAGCAGGCTGAGACCGGCCAGGACCACCAGGGACACGAGGACCGCACCGGTGCCGGCCGCGCCGACGAGCACGTGGACGGTCGGGGACCCGAACGCGAACACCACGATCACGGTCGCGAGCGCCTGCGAGAACCGGCCGCCGGCGGAGAACCCGATCCACGCGGACACGTACCGGCGCGCCAGGACACGGCGTCCGGGTGCTGAGCTCACGGACCAATCATCTCGTACCCGGAGCGCCGCGGCCCGGACCACGCGGCACGGCGGCCGTTCCCGGGCGCGTGACCGAGCATGGGATACGCTCGACCGTCCACGCTCGCGTCCGAGGAGTCCGTCCGCACCATGCCGTCGTCCGTCCGTCCGCTCGTCATCGTCCCCACCTACGACGAAGCGGAGAACATCACCGCCGTGACGGAACGGGTCCTCGGGGTGGTGCCCGAGGCGCACCTGCTCGTCGTCGACGACGGCAGCCCCGACGGCACCGCGGACATCGTGGCCGCCATCGCGGCGGGCGACGATCGCGTGCACCTGATGCGCCGCAGCGGCAAGCTCGGCCTGGGCACCGCCTACGTCGCGGGGTTCCGATGGGGGATCGAGCGTGGGTACGACCTGCTCGTCGAGATGGACGCGGACGGGTCGCACCCGGCGTCCGCGCTCCCGGACCTCGTCCGTGCGGTCGCCGACGCGCCCGCCGCCGCCCGCGTCGACCTGGCGATCGGGTCGCGCTGGGTCACGGGGGGATCGGTGGTCGACTGGCCGCGGTCGCGGGAGCTCCTGAGCCGCGGCGGGAACTGGTACGCGCGGTGGATGCTGCGGCTCGACGTCCACGACATCACCGCCGGCTTCCGCGTGTACCGCGCCGACGCGATCTCGCAGATGGACCTCGACACCATCGACTCGAAGGGCTACTGCTTCCAGGTCGACATGACGTTACGGGTGCACGACGCGGGAGGCCGCATCGTCGAGCGCCCCATCGAGTTCCGCGACCGCGTGCTCGGCACCTCGAAGATGAGCCGGGCGATCGTGCTCGAGGCGATGGCGCGGGTCACGCAGTGGGGACTGCAGCGCCGGTTCGGGCGTCGGCGCCGCTGAGCTCCGCGTGGGCGCCGCCGTCCCCGGTGTCCGCCACTCGGTCCGTCCAGCCGCGCTCCGGCAGCGCTGGGTCCGCCGTGCCCCGCAGGCGCGCCGTCGGTGACGCCAGGAACGCGACGACCATGCAGACGAGCAGCACCGCCCGTCCCCAGACGCCGAGTGCGAGCGCCTGGTCGGCCCACGTGGTCCCGGCCGGATGCCCGAGCGTCAGGTAGTACAGCCACCGGAACCACCCGACGAACGCGCACAGGTCGGCCACGAGGTACGCGGCGATCCAACCGACGCGGATCCGCACCGTGACGAAGAAGGGCAGCAGCCAGAGCGTGTACTGCAGCGAGTCCACCTTGTTGAACGCCATGTACACGCACAGCAGCGCCGCGCTCGTCTGCAGCCAGGGGTAGGGCCGACCGCCGCGTGCGAGCAGCAGGCTCACGACCACGACGACGACGATGCCGACGGCGGTCGCGGCGGTCGACGCCGCGCTCATGAGGTGCTGGATGTGCTCGGTGCCGTCGTCGGACCACGGGCGGAGCCCCCAGTACCAGATCGACAGCGTCGCGCGATCGATGTTGCGGGCGGCCTGGAACCGGAAGACCGAGAACCACCCGGTGAAGTTGACGACCGCGAGCGGGACGTTGACGACCGCGACGACCCCCACCGCGACGCCGATGGGCGCGAGGGCCCGGAGGAGACGCCGACCGATCGTCCGACGGCGTCCGTCGGTGAGCACCGCGAGGGCCAGGGGGAGCACGAACATGATCGGGTAGAGCTTGAGCGCGCCGCCGACGCCGAACGCGGCGGCCGCGAGGAGCACGCGGGTGGTGGGCGACCAGCGCCGCGGGCCCGCGACGACGAGCGCGATCCCGAGCGCGGTCATCAGCACGGGTAAGACGTCCCAGTTGTACAGGGCGTAGAGCGCGAGCGGCGGCGTCGCTGCCCAGGCCCAGGCCCGCCGACCGGCGACACGCACCAGGAGGAGCGTCACGAGCACGCCGACGACCGCGAACACGCAGGTGGTGACGAGCAGGAACCCGACGTCGGTGGACACCGGGAGTGCGGTGAGCCAGACGAACAGGCCCGTCAGTGCCGGGTACTCGACCGTGCCGCCGTGGACCGCCGGCGGGTCGGCCGTGTACGTCCCGTGCACGTAGGGCACGAGGTGCGCGATGAGCCCCCGGCTGCCCCAGAGCGACAGCACGTCCGAGTAGCAGGCCTTGCGGACGACGTCCTGGTACGGGTCGGTGCTCGCGCCGTTCGAGGCGAAGACGCCCTTGGAGCAGGTGAGCTTGTCCGCGGCGCTCAGGACCGTGAGGAGCACGGTGGCGAGCACCATGCCGACGACCTCGAGCGGGTGCGGACGGGAGCGCAGGACGGCCGGCGCGGTCATGGGGTCCTCTCGGACGGGGGCGGGGTCGGCGTCAACCGTAGCCGGTCGCGGGTCAGCGGCCGGCCGCGGCACGACGGAAGGACCGGCTGCGGACCGGCACACGCGGTCCGTCCCCGATCGACGGCGGTTCGTCGCCGACGGCGACGATCCGGGTCTTCACCGCGACGAGCACGAAGAGGATGAAGTCGCCCTCGTAGAGGAGCCGGGACTCCGTGACGCTCTGCACGAGGAGCGCCACCACGACGAGCAGGGCGAGCAGCGAGACCGGCGCGAACGCCCGCGGGCGGTGGTCGGCGTCGTAGCTGAACGCCGTGGCGCTCGCCCACGACCGCGCGAGCGTCGTGAGGACGGCGAGGCCGAACAGGACCACCCCGACGACGCCGGTCTGCATCCAGACGTCGAGGAACGCGTCGTGCGCCTGCAGGTACGTGACGCCGTTGCGCACGGCGAGGTGGTTGAGCGGCTCGATGGCGGGCCACCAGTACCCGAGCCACCCCCACCCGAGCACGGGGTGCTGCTCGACGAGGCCCCACACCGCCCGCCAGATCTCCCCGCGTCCGGTCAGGTCCGGGCTCTTGCCCGCCAGCGCGAGCACCGGCCGCCAGAGCAGCGCCACGAGGCCGGCGAGCACGACCGCGATCGCGAGCCCGGCGAGGTAGCGCGGGGTCCGTCGTCCGGTGGGCACGCGACGGATCACGAGCGCACCGGCGAGCATGAGCGCGGTCACGGCCGCGGCGGCCACCACCGTGGAGGAGCGGGTGAGCAGGAACACCACCGCGGCCACGGAGAGCCAGCCGGTCGCGCGCACGCGCCGCATGCGCCCCTCGGCGAGCTGCACGCCGACCGCGATCGCGGCAAGCAACGCCACCATGGCCAGGAGGTTCGCGTTGCCCGGGAGGCCCTGGATGCGTCCGCCGGTGAACAGTTCCGCCCGCGAGAACGCGAACGCGGCCGGCACGTGCCGGCCACCGTAGTGCGTCCACACCGGGTAGACGGGGTGGCGGACGAGGACCGCGACGACCGCCTCGAACACGAGGGACAGGGCGAGGACCCAGCGGACTGCGAGGCTCAGCGCGTCGAGGATCCGCCGCCAGCTCAGGGTCGAGGCGATGACGACCGCCATGAGGGCGCAGAGGAGCTGCGCGGCGATGCTCGCGGTCGTCGCGACCCGCCAGTGCGACCACGCGACGCTCACGAGGCACCACGCGATGTACACCCACAGGGCGTTCGGCGTGCGCCGGAACGACGGCCGGGCCCGGATCGCGATCGCGACCCCCCAGGCACCCGCGCCGGCGCAGACGACCGCCCATCCGATCCAGCTGATGGTGTTCGGGATGCCGTCGCCGGTGAAGACGATGAAGAGCACGGTGGCGGCGAAGCCGAACGCCTCACGCTCCGGGACGCGTCCGCGGGTCCACGGCCAGGTGTTCGTCACGACGACGAGGCTACCGGGCCGCGGGCCCGGGACCACTGCCGTCGGCCCCTGCCGATATGGTCGGAACCATGTTCCTCGGTATCACGAACACCCCGCGCGACTACGCCTGGGGCTCCCGCACCGCGATCCCCGAACTCCTCGGCCGCACCGTCACCGGTCAGCCGCAGGCCGAACTCTGGCTCGGAGCGCACCCGGGCAGCCCGAGCGTCGTGGTGAACCCGGCGATGGTCGGTGGTGCGGACACCCTCGCCGACTGGATCCGCGAGGAACCGGACGCCGCGCTCGGTGGCGGGGCCGAGGGCCTCCCGTTCCTGCTCAAGGTGCTCGCCGCCGCGGCACCGCTGTCACTGCAGGCGCACCCCACGCCCGAGCAGGCCCGCGACGGGTTCGCGCGCGAGGAGGCGGCGGGGATCCCCGTCGACGCCGCGGAGCGCAACTACAAGGACCCGTACCCGAAGCCCGAGCTCGTCGTCGCGCTGAGCGAGCGGTTCGAGGCCCTGAGCGGGTTCCGCCCGGTGGACGAGGCGCTCGCCGACATCGTCCGCATCGACGGCGGGACCGGTCGCACGGCGCCGCTCGCCGACCGGCTGCGCGACCAGGGCCTCGAGGAGACCGTCCGCTGGCTCGTCACCGCGGACGACGACGCGCGCTCCCTCGTGCGTGTGCTCGGGGAGCTCGCGACCGCCGTCGAGGACCCGACGCCGAACACCGCGACCGTCGTCGACCTCGCCGCGTCGTACCCGGACGACCCGGGCGTCGCGGTCGCCCTGCTCGTGCACCGGGTCTCGCTCGCCCGGGGCGAGGCCCTCTACCTGCCGGCGGGCAACATCCACGCCTACCTCGAGGGCCTCGGCATCGAGCTCATGGCGCCGTCGGACAACGTCCTGCGCGGTGGTCTGACGCCGAAGCACGTCGACGTGCCGGAGTTGCTGCACGTGCTCGACTTCACGCCGGGGCCGCCGCCGCTGCTCACGCCCGAGCCTGTCGCGCCGGGTGTGGACCGGTTCGCACCCGCGGGCGTCGGGTTCGCACTCGTCCGCGTGTCGAGCGCCGGTGCCACGGCCGGGCTGGGCGCCGGCGGGGTCGTGCCGCTCGGCGGACCGTCCATCGCGATCTGCACCGAGGGCGCCGCGACCCTCGTCGGAGCACGGTCGGCGACCATGCTGCGCCGGGGGGAGTCCTGCTACGTCACGCCCGACGAGGGCACGGTCACCGTCGAGACCGACGCCGCGGGGGGCGGCACCGCCACCGTCTTCATCGCCACCCCCGCCTGAGCCGCGGTCGGGGCGCGCCGTCCCGGTACGGTAGCGCCATGAGTTGGTTGGTCACCGGCGGTGCCGGGTACATCGGTTCCCACGTCGTACGCGCCCTGCGGGCCGCGGGGCTCGAGACGGTCGCCCTCGACGACCTCTCCAGCGGGTTCGCGTCGTTCGTCCCCGAGGACGTCCCGTTCGTCCAGGGCACGATCCTCGACGGCGACCTCGTGCGGCACGCCATCGACGAGCACGGTGTCACCGGTGTCGTGCACGTCGCGGGGTTCAAGTACGCGGGCGTCTCGGTCGAGCGTCCCCTCCACACGTACGAGCAGAACGTCACCGGCATGGCGACGCTGCTCGGTGCGATGGCGGACCGCGGTGTCGACCGGGTCGTGTTCTCGTCGAGCGCGGCGGTGTACGGCACCCCCGACGTCGACGTCGTCGTCGAGGACACCCCGAAGGCGCCGGAGTCCCCGTACGGCGAGTCGAAGCTCATCGGCGAGTGGCTGCTCCACGACATGGAGGTCGCGGCCGGGTTCCGCACGACGAGCCTGCGGTACTTCAACGTCGTCGGTTCCGGTGGACCCGATCTGTACGACGCGAGCCCCCACAACCTGTTCCCGCTCGTGTTCGACGCGCTGCTGGCCGGACGGACGCCGCGGATCAACGGCGACGACTACCCGACGCCCGACGGCACGTGCGTCCGTGACTACATCCACGTCGCGGACCTCGCCCACTCGCACGCCGTGGCCGCCCAGCGCCTCGACGCGGGGGACCGGCTCGAGCGTGCGTACAACCTCGGCAGCGGTGACGGTGTGTCCGTGCGCGAGATCATGACGGCCATGGCCAGGGGCACCGGGATCGACTTCGAGCCCACCGTCGCGCCCCGCCGTCCGGGTGACCCGGCACGCATCGTCGCGACCGGCGAACTCGCCGCGCGCGACCTCGACTGGGCCATGCGCCACTCGCTCGACGAGATGGTGACGAGCGCCTGGGAGGCCCGCCGGAACGCCTCCTGACCGCCGTCCGGCGGCCCTGTACACCACGGACGACGCGCCGCGCGACACGCCAGAACGGGGGACATGACCTTCGATACGAGGTCGACGGTTTTATGATCCGCCGACTTGACCTCAGCGAATCACACCTGTGTAATTAGTGCTGCGGCGCTCGCCGCGACCGTGGCCAACACGACCGTTCAGCGGTGGAGCAAGGGGTGATCAGGGTGAACGCTTCCGACTTCCGGTCCGGCGTCCCGGACGACTGGCACGTCGACCCCGTCGACCTCGGCGTCCCCGGGGTCCGTCGTGCCGGCGAGGACCAGGGGGACAACCCGCTCGCCTGGCAGGTCGACTCGCTGTGCGCGCAGACCGACCCCGAGGCGTTCTTCCCGGAGAAGGGCGGCTCGACGCGCGAGGCCAAGAAGATCTGCACCTCGTGCGAGGTCCGCTCCCAGTGCCTCGAGTACGCGCTCGAGAACGACGAGCGGTTCGGCATCTGGGGCGGCATGAGCGAGCGCGAACGACGGAAGCTGCGCAAGCGCGCGTAGTCCGGTCGTCGACACCGGATCCGCTTCGGCGGGAGCGGTCTCCGAAACGCGCGCCGCGCCTCCCGGGAGCCGCTCCGGACCGGACGTAGAGTGACCGGCGTCATGCAGCCCAGAGTCACCGCGATCCTCGTCTGCGCCAACGGCGCGGAGTTCCTCGACAGGACCCTGGACGCGCTCGCCGCCCAGACCCGCCCCCCGGAAGCCCTCGTCGTCGTCGACGTGGGGTCCACCGACGGCTCGACCGACGAGCTCTCGTTCGGCGGGTCCGCGCAGCTCGCACGGATCCCGGCCGGTCGGCCGTTCGGGGAGGCGGTGGCCCAGGGGGAGCGCGTCGCACCGCACGCCGCACCCGACGAGTCCGTCGACGAGTGGCTGTGGCTCATCGGGCACGACAACGCCCCCGCGCCGACCGCGCTCGCCGAGCTCCTCGCCGCCGTCGAGATCGCGCCGTCCGTCGCGGTCGCCGGGCCGAAGGTCATGGTCGCGCAGGAGCCCACGCGCATCCGGGAGTTCGGCGAGAGCATGACCCGCTTCGGACGGTCGACGGTCCTCGTCGCCGACGAGCTCGACCAGGGACAGCACGACGCGCACGCGGACGTGCTCGGCGTCGGTGTCGCCGGGATGCTCGTCCGACGTTCCGTCTGGACCGCGCTCGGCGGCTTCGACCCGGGACTGCCGCACGTCGACGCCGCGCTCGACTTCTGCGTCCGGGCGCGGCTCGCCGGCCACCGCGTCAGCGTCGTGCCCGAGGCCCGGGTGACGAGCGCCGGCGGCCCCGAGGACTTCGGACGACGGTCGGTGTCCGAGACCCGTCGCCTCCGTTTCCGGCGGCAGGCCCAGCTGCACCGGCGTCTCGTGTACGCACCGGCCGCGGTCCTCTGGCTCCACTGGCTGTCGCTCGTGCCGCTCGCGATCGTCCGGAGCGTCGGGCGCCTCGTCGCGAAGCACCCCGGTGCCGTCGGTGCCGAGATCGGTGCCGCCGTCGCCGTGGCCTTCGGCGGTGGCGTGGGACGGGCACGACGGACCCTCGCGCGGAACCGCCGGGTCGGCTGGGCCGCCGTCGAGCCGCTCCGCGTGAGTCTGGGCCGCGTCCGGGAGCACCGGGTCACCGCGCGCGACCTCGAGCTCGCCCGGGTCGAGGACGCCGCCGTGCCCCGCGCGTCGTTCCTCGGCGACGGCGGCTTGTGGACCGTCCTCGCCGCCGCGGTCGTCACGGCGGTGCTGCTCGGCCCGCTGCTCGGGGCACCCGCGCTGACGGGTGGGGGGCTGCTGCCGCTCAGCACGACGGTCGGTCGGCTCTGGCAGAACGTCGGGTACGGATGGCACACGATCGGGACCGGGTTCACGGGGCCGAGTGACCCGTTCGCGGCGGTGCTCGCGGTGCTCGGCACGCTCACGTTCTGGTCACCGTCCACGTCGATCGTGCTCGTCATGCTGCTCGCGGTGCCGTTGTCGGCCCTCGGCGGGTGGTTCGCGTCGCGCCGGCTCACGACGCGGGTCTGGGTGCCGGTCGTCGGTGCGACGCTGTACGCGCTCTCGCCGTCGCTCGTGACGGCCGTGATGAGCGGGCACGTCGGCGCCGTGATCGCGCACGTGCTCCTGCCGTGGCTGCTCCTCACCCTCCTCGGCGCCCATCGGTCCTGGGCGTCGTCGGCGGGCGCCGCGCTGCTGTTCGCAGCCGTGCTCGCGAGCGCCCCGTCGCTCATCCCGGTGCTCGTGCTGACGTGGCTGGCGTCCCTCGCCTTCGGCTGGCGGCACCTCCTCCGGCGCATCGCGATCCCGCTGCCCGCGGTCGTGCTGTTCGCCCCCCTCGTGATCACGCAGCTCCGCGCGGGAACGCCGCTCGGCGTCCTCGCCGACCCCGGCGTGCCCGACGCCACCCGGGCGCCGTCGGCGCTCCAGCTGGCGATCGGATCCCCGCTCCCGGACTGGAACGGGTGGACGACGGCGTCGCACGCCGCCGGGTTCGCCACCACGGTCCTCCCGATCGCGCTCGCGGTGCTCGCGCTCCCGGTCGGCGCGACCGCCATCGGTGCGCTGCTCGGCCGACGCTGGCACCTCGCCGCGGTCGCGCTCGGGTTCGCGCTCGTGGGGTACCTCACGGCCTTCGGCGCCACGCACCTCGCGCTGTCCGGCGTCGGGTCCACCACGACCATCGTGTGGCCCGGCAGCGGTCTCAGCGTGTCCTGGTTCGCGCTCGTCGTCGCCGCGGTGGTCGGGCTCGACACGCTGCCGCGACTCGCGCCCGGTCTGGGACTCGTCGCCGCGGTGCTCACGGGCGTGACGGTCGCGCCGGTGTTCGCGGGTCTGTACCTCGGCACGGCGGCGATCAGCCCGACCACGGGGCGCGTGATCAGCGCCTACGTCAACGCGGAGGCACGGACGAACCCCGACGTCGGCACGCTCGTCCTGACCCCGCAGCGCGACGGCACGCTCGGGGTGTCCCTGGAGCGCGGGCAGGGGGCGACGCTCGACGACCAGTCGACGGTCCAGGCCACCGCCCACCGCCTCAGCCCGGACGACCGGCGCCTGACGACGCTCGCGGCGAACCTCGCCAGCCGGAGCGGCTTCGACCCGCGCGAGGACCTCCGCCGGCTCGGCGTGCGGTTCGTCCTGCTCGCGGACGGACCCGACTCCCGTGCCGCCGAGGCACTGCACGACCGCGCCGCCGGTTCCATCGGCCAGGACGCCCGGTTCACGAGCATCGGCGCGACCGGCACCGGCGTCCTGTGGAGCTACGACGGCCGCGTCGACCGGCCCGCCACGGGCACCGCCGCGGCGTCCGCCGCCCACGCGCTGTTCCTCGTCGTCCTCGGCGTCGTGTTCGGCGCCACCGCACTCCTCGCGATCCCCACGGGGCCGCGTCGGCGGCGGGCGGTGTCGCACGTGATCGAGGCCGACGAACCCGCGACCACCTTCGACGAGGAGCGCGAATGACCCAGCAGCCCACGAACGGTCAGCGGAACGGACGGCGATGGGCGGTCCGGGGGAGCGCCGCGCTCGTCGCCGTGCTCGTCGCCGCGGGCACCATCGGCGCCGCGCACGCCGCGGACCTCACCGGCATCACGGCGCGACCCGCCGGGCGGACCGTGACCCCCGTCCCCGCGGACGCCTCCCGGGTGTGCGCGGGCGGCCTCCTCCAGCTGGCCGACGCGTCCGGTGCGGACGCGACCACGGCCTCCCGGGTCGGCCACGAGACCGTCGCCGCGGCGTCGACCACGGGACAGGTGCACCGGTCGACCCTGGCCGCCGCGAGCAGCGGTGGCTCGGACCCGACCGTCGTCACGGCACGCGCCGGGCGCACCACCCCGACCGTCGCCGGGAGCGGCATCCAGGAGGCCGACGGTGACGAGGTCGCGGGCCTCGCCGCCGCCTCGTGCGACGACCCGTCGACGTCGAGCTGGCTCGTCGGCGGCTCCACCGAGACCGGTCGGACGAGCATCGTCACCCTGGCGAACCCCACCGACGTCAACGCGACCGTGGACCTCGACGTCTTCACGACGACGGGCAAGGTGTCGGCGCCCGGCACCACCGGCATCGTCGTCGCACCGAACACGCAGAAGGTCGTGCCGCTGGCGGGGTTCGTCTCCGACGCGGCGTCGCCGGTCGTGCACGTGACGTCCTCCGGCGGTCAGATCGTCGCCACCATGCAGGAGAGCATCGTGCGGACCCTCACCCCGGGTGGGGCCGACGTCGTGCAGGCGGCGGCGACACCGTCCCGGACGCAGACGATCCCCGGGGTCGTGCTCCGCGACACGGACGGCGCGCAGCACGGCGACGACACCGCCGACGCAGCACCGGTGGTCCGCGTGTTCGTGCCGGGTGACGCGAGTGCGCACCTGACCATGGCCCTGACGACCGCGGACGGCGGTGGGACCACGGTCCAGGCCACGGCGGACGGCGGCGTCGTGACGGACGTGCCCCTCGACGACTTCGCCGACGGCCGGTACACGGTGACGGTCACCGCGGACGTGCCGATCGTCGCCGGGGCCCGGACGAGCACGCCGACGACCGACGGCCGGACCGACCTCGGGTGGTTCGCGTCCGCGCCGACGCTCACGGGCACCACCCTCGTCGACGTCGTCGACGGTCCCGGCGCCCGCCTCACGCTCGTCAACCCCACGACCTCCGACGCCACGGTGACCATGGCGGCGGGCGGGGAGCGCACGACCGTCACGGTCGCCGCGGGGACGACGGCGGACACGACGGTGCCGACGAGCACCGCGCTCACGCTCCGCGGTGTCCGCGGGCTGGTCGCGGGAGTGTCCTACGCGGGCGACGCCGGGATCGCCGGGTTCCCGCTGCGCCCGGGTGCCACCGCGTCGACGCCGATCACCGTCTACCCCTGATCGGCGGGACGGGGTCAGAGGTGCCGGTACCGGTCCGGGGCGAGGTCCCAGGGGTCCTTGTCGAGGAGCTCCGCGACCGCCCGGAACACCGCGGTCTCGACGACGATCCGGCGGTCGACGTCGTCCTTCTCGGGCAGGTGCGTCAGCCGCTCGACCGGGATCCGGTAGATCGTCACGCGGTCCGGCCGTCGGTCGATGCGCCAGCGTGGCACCGTGCGGTCCGCCGGGTCGGGTGCGGTCGCGGTCGACGGCATGTCCGCCACCTGGAACACGACGCCGCGCAGTTCGTCGGGCCACAGCTCGACCAGGTAGTGCGCCGTGTCGCCGACGATGCGGTCGAACGCCTCGGCCCGGGTGACCACGGGCGCGAGGTCGGGTCCGGTGACGGACGAGCGCCCGCCCCGGCCGTGCCGCGAGCGACCGCGGGCCCGGTCGACGGGCGTCACGAGGGGGCGTCGGCGGACCATGCGGCCATGGTACTGCCGGGTGCCCGGTAGGTTGGGCGGGAGATGGACGTGCGGATCTGCAGCAAGGTCGCCTGCGGGGCGGGGGCCGTGGCGACCCTGACGTACGACTACGCCGACTCCATGGTCGTCGTGGGACCGCTGTCGATCCGGGTCGAGCCGCACGGGTACGACCTCTGCGGCCGGCACGCCGAACGCCTCTCGGTCCCACGGGGGTGGCAGGTGGTGCGCCGTGCGCCCCTCGGGCGCGACTGACGACGGCCGGGTCCGTCGCCCCGCGGTCGCCACCGCCCGCATGCCGGGAGGCGCGGTGCGAGCCCGCCACGTGCCTCCCGGCCGGAGGGTGGGAGACTGGTGGTCATGCCCACCGACATGCAGACCGCGCTGCCCCACCGCGTCGCCGACCTGACGCTCGCCGAGGCCGGCCGACACCAGATCCGCCTCGCCGAGCACGAGATGCCCGGCCTCATGGCACTGCGCGAGGAGTTCGGTGCGTCGCAGCCGCTCGCGGGTGCGCGGATCGCGGGATCGCTCCACATGACCGTGCAGACGGCCGTGCTCATCGAGACCCTCGTCGCGCTCGGTGCCCGCGTGCGCTGGGCGAGCTGCAACATCTTCTCGACGCAGGACGAGGCGGCCGCGGCGGTCGCGGTCGGCCCCACGGGCACCCCGGACGCCCCCGCCGGTGTCCCGGTGTTCGCCTGGAAGGGCGAGACCCTCGACGAGTACTGGTGGTGCACGAACCGGATCTTCGACTGGTCGGCCGAGGCCGCGGCCGAGGGCGCCGACTGGATCGGGCCGAACATGATCCTCGATGACGGCGGCGACGCCACGATGCTCGTGCACGAGGGTGCGGACGCCGAGTCCGCCGGAGCCGTCCCCGAACCGGCGTCCGACGCCGCGGCCGAGCGTCTCGTCGTCCTCCGCACGATCGCCGAGTCGCTCGCGACCTCGCCCGACCGGTGGACCCGGATCGCGGCCGAGCTGCGCGGGGTGACCGAGGAGACCACGACGGGCGTGCACCGTCTGTACGAGCTCGCGCGCGCCGGCGTCCTCCGGTTCCCGGCCATCAACGTCAACGACTCCGTGACGAAGTCGAAGTTCGACAACCGCTACGGCATCCGGCACTCGCTGCCGGACGGCCTCAACCGGGCCACCGACGTCCTCATCGGCGGCAAGGTCGCGTTCGTCGTCGGCTACGGCGACGTCGGCAAGGGCGCGGCCGAGGCGCTCCGCGGACAGGGTGCCCGCGTCATCGTCTCCGAGGTCGACCCCATCTGCGCGCTCCAGGCGGCCATGGACGGCTTCCAGGTCGCCCGGCTCGAATCCGTCCTCGACCAGGTCGACATCGTCGTGACCTGCACGGGCAACGTGGACGTCGTGACGGTCGACGACATGCTCGGGCTGAAGCACCTGGCGATCGTCGCGAACGTCGGCCACTTCGACAACGAGATCGACATGGCCGGACTCGAGCGGCTCGAGGGGGCGGAGCGGATCGAGATCAAGCCCCAGGTGCACGAGTGGCGCCTGCCGAACGGCCGGAGCGTCCTCGTCCTCAGTGAGGGGCGGCTCATGAACCTCGGCAACGCGACCGGCCACCCCTCGTTCGTCATGAGCAACTCGTTCACGAACCAGGTGCTGGCGCAGATCGAGCTCTGGACCCGACCCGAGGCGTACCCGACCGACGTGTACGTGCTGCCGAAGCACCTCGACGAGAAGGTCGCACGACTGCACCTGGACGCGCTCGGCGTCGAGCTGACCACGCTGGACGCCCGACAGGCCGACTACATCGGCGTGCCGGTCGAGGGCCCCTACAAGCCCGAGCACTACCGCTACTGACGCCCCGGCGGCGCGGCGGCGATCCCCGCGGACCGCCGCCCCGCCGCGCCCGGCCGTCGTGACCGGGTCCCTCGGTTATGGTGGCAGCACGGGCGCGTCGCCACGTCCGGCACCACCGATCCTGAGGGGGACCATGAGCCCGCGCATCCTCGTCGTCGACGACGACCAGGCGCTCGCCGAGATGATCGGGATCGTCCTCCGGTCCGAGGGGTTCGAGCTCGAGTTCAGCGAGGACGGCACCGACGCGCTCGAGGCCTTCCAGAGCACGCGACCGGACCTCGTGCTGCTCGATGTCATGCTGCCGGGTGTCGACGGGATCGAGGTCTGTCGCCGGATCCGTGCCGAGAGCGGCACGCCGATCATCATGCTCACCGCCAAGGGCGACACCGCCGACGTCGTGTCCGGCCTCGAGAACGGTGCCGACGACTACGTGGTCAAGCCGTTCAACCCGAAGGAGCTCGTCGCGCGCATCCGCACGCGCCTGCGCCCGGTGGCGAGCGACGCGGCCGTCCTCACCGTCGGGGACCTCACGGTCGACGTCCCCGGGCACGAGGTCCGCCGCGGCCGCACCCCGATCGCACTCACCCCGCTCGAGTTCGACCTGCTGCGCGCCCTCGCCGAGAAGCCGAACCAGGTGTTCACGCGCGAGATGCTGCTCGAGCAGGTGTGGGGGTACCACTACAAGGCGGACACGCGACTGGTCAACGTCCACGTGCAGCGGCTGCGCGCCAAGATCGAGCACGACCCGGACAACCCGCGCATCGTCACCACCGTGCGCGGCGTCGGCTACCGGGCGGGCTCGCAGGGCTAGCCGTTGGCCAGGCCCGCGGCCCGCGCGACGCCGACATCCGTCGCGTCCCCCGGGGCGGTCACCGTCCGGCAGGTGTGGCGGCGCACCCGGCGATGGATCCGGCGGGGGTGGCGTGCCGTCGCGTTCCTCTGGCGACGGTCCCTGTTGTTCCGCGCGGTCGCCATCACGGTCCTGACGACCGGGCTCGCGGTCAGCGTCATCGGCACCGCGATCACCCTGAGCATCACGAACAACGTCTACGCCCAGCGGCGAGACCAGATCGAGGCCGAGTCGGAACGTGCGACGGTCCTCGCGCAGAACATCTTCGATGCCGCCACCGCCGCCGAGGACAACAACCAGGTCGAGCTCGAGACGCTGCAGAACGAGGCGCAGACCTCGATCCTGACCACCACGACGAGTCCCGGCGGCACGAGCATCGCCATCCTCCGCACCCCGGGGCAGTCCACCACGCAGACGCTGCAGAACATCGCCAGCCCCGACTTCCCGGACTCGGTGATCACGCCCGAGTTGCGGAAGGCCGTCGCGAAGGACTCCGGTGCGCTCCGGCTGCAGGCGGTCGCGCTCGAGGACGGCGGACGACGGGAACCGGGGCTCGCGGTCGGGTCGACGCTCCAGATCCCGAGCGCCGGGCAGTACGAGCTGTACCTCGTCTACGACCTCAGCGACGCGCAGAAGACGCTGGACTTCGTGTCGCAGACGCTGTCCGTCGGCGGCGTGGCGCTCGTCGTGCTCATCGCGCTCGTCACGTCGCTCGTCGTCCGCCTCGTCGTCGGCCCGGTGCGCGTCGCGGCCGAGACGAGCCGCAAGATCGCCGCCGGTCGACTCGACGAACGCATCCCCGTGCGGGGCGAGGACGACATCGCGATCCTCGCCACGAGCTTCAACGGCATGGCCGACGTGATGAGCCGGCAGATCACCCAGCTCGCCGAGCTGTCCCGCGTGCAGCAGCGGTTCGTGTCGGACGTGTCCCACGAGCTCCGCACGCCCCTGACGACCATCCGGCTCGCGGGCGACGTCCTGTTCGACGCCCGACACGCGTTCGAACCAGCGGTGGCCCGGTCGAGCGAGCTCCTGCACACCCAGATCGACCGGTTCGAGTTGCTGCTGGCGGACCTGCTCGAGATCTCGCGGTACGACGCCCAGGCGGTGCAGCTCGAGACGGAGCCGGTCGTGCCGGCGGCGCTCGCGACCGACATCGTCGACGAGTTCCGGCCGCTCGCCGAGTCGGCCGGAGTCGAGCTGCAGGTCGCCACACCGGGCGGCCACGTCGTCGTGCAGGCCGACGGACGACGGATCCGGCGCGTGCTCCGCAACCTCGTCGGGAACGCGATCGAGCACGGCGAGGCCAAGCCGGTGCAGGTCGTGGTCGACAGCGACGCCGACACGGTCGCGATCGCCGTGCGCGACCAGGGCGTCGGGATGCCCCCGCAGGACGTCGAGCGCGTGTTCGACCGGTTCTGGCGGGCCGACCCGAGCCGACAGCGGACCATCGGCGGGACCGGCCTGGGGCTCGCGATCAGCCTCGAGGACGCACACCTGCACGGCGGGCGGATCGACGTCTGGTCGCGGCCGACGGTCGGATCGGTGTTCGTGCTGACGCTCCCGCGCCGCGCCGGCGACGCGGTGACGCGGTCGGTGATCCCGTTGCCCGCGCTCGACGACCTGGAGGACGAGCCGCGCCTCCCGGCCGTCCCCGCCGACGGCGACGGAGGGCCGCAGCGGTGACCCGGCGCGTCCTCACCGCGCTCGTCGCGACGCTCGTGCTCGTCGTGCTCACCGCCTGCGCCGCGATCCCGACCGGCGGTGCCGTGCAGAAGGGCGGCCGCGTCGAGGACCAGGCGCCGTCCGGCGTCGACTACCGCCCGAACGGGCCGGTCAAGGGCTCGGACCAGGAGACCGTCCTCCGACAGTTCATCGACGCGGCCACCGGTGCCCAGGACAACTACGCGGTGGCACGGGAGTTCCTGACGACGGGGTTCGCGCAGCGGTGGAACCCGCGGCAGAGTGTGACCGTCCGCCAGGGGAGCGGCACCGTCGCGCGCACCGGGGACCGTCGGCTCTCGTACACGATGACGGTGTCGGCCACGGTGGACGCCGACGGCGAGTACACGCAGGCCGACAGCGACGCGACGTCGACGCTGACGTTCCAGTTCCGCAAGGAACGCGGGCAGTGGCGGATCAGCTACGCGCCCGGCGGGATCATCCTGTCGCCCGTCAGCTTCGAGTCGGTGTTCCAGGCGCACGCCCTCTACTTCTACGACCCGACGTACCACTACCTCGTGCCCGAGGAACGGTGGTTCCTCGCCCGGTCGTCGACGAGCACGCGGATCGCGAGCGCGCTGCTCGCCGGGCCGAGCGAGTGGCTCAAGGGAGCGGTCGTCACGGCGTTCCCCGAGGGCACGCAGCTGTCCCTCAACGCCGTGACGATCGAGAGCGGGTCCGCCCAGGTCGACCTGACGAGTGACGCGCTGAAAGCGACCACGGTCGAGAAGGTCCGGATGCGCGAGCAGCTCACCGCGAGCCTGGCGTCGGTCGCGAGCATCTCGTCCGTGACGATCACGGTCGAGGGCACGAGCCTCGACGTGCCCGACTCGACGGGCACGAACGCCGAACGCGACCCCGACGTCGACGCCCGGCCGCTCGTCGTCGCGAAGAACGCCGTCGGCAACGCAGCCGCGGGAGCCGTCGACCAACTCGCCGGCATCGCGGACAAGATCCGCGGCCTCGACCCGACGTCACTCGAGGTGACGGCGGCGGGCACCTCCGCCGCGGTCGGCACGGCGGACGGCGTGGACGCCGTCCGGTCCGGCTCGAGCGCTCCCGTGCAGGTGGACACGCGGAGCGGCCTCGTCGCGCCGTCCATCGACGACGAGGGCTTCGTGTGGTCGGCCCAGGCGGCGGACCCCCGGTCAGTCGTCGCTCACGGGCTCGAGGGCGATGCGCACCCGATCTCGTCGAGCCTGCCCGACGGCCGACTCGTCGCGTTCCGCGTGTCGCGGGACGCCACCCGGGCGCTCGCGCTCATCGACACCGACGAGGGTGCCGCCCTGTACGTCATGGGCGTGCTCCGGAACTCGCAGAAGCAGCCGACCGCGCTCGGCGCACCCGTCCGGGTGCCGGTCGCCGCGGGGACCCCGGTCGACGCGACGTGGCAGAGCGACCTCGAGGTGGCGTCGCTCGGCTCCACCGCGACCGGCTCGACCGTGACGTCGTCGACCATCGGCGGGCGTTCGACGACGCTCAACCGCCCGTCCGGTTCGGCGACGACGATCGTCGGCGGTGCGTCCGACTCGCTGCTCCTGCGCATGACCGACGGCCGTGTGCTCGCCGAGAGCGGCGGTGGCTGGGACGACAGCGGCGTGACGGCGGCCGTCCTCGGCACGCAGCGGTAGGCCGGGAGGCCCGTCCTCCCCAGGTGCTCCCGTCCGGACCGCCGTCCACCGACTGGTGGATCCGGCGCCGAGTCACGCGGCCGCGGCGCGACGATCGAGGCATGGGGGAGCGGGAAGCCGACCGGTGGCGGGACGCGGCGATCGAGGCGCTCGGCGTGCTGCTGCCGGTGTCGTGCGTCGTCTGCGGGCGTGACGACCGCCCGGTGTGCCACGCGTGTCTCGAGGACCTCGCCGCGACCCCGTCGTGCGTCCGGCTCGTGGCCGGCGTCCGGCTCGACGCCCCGTTCACCTACCGGGGGACGGCCCGGGCCCTCGTGCTCGCGTTCAAGGTGCACGGACGGCTCGACGTCGTCGGACCGCTCGCCCGCCC
Source organism: Curtobacterium sp. MCBD17_003 (assembly GCF_003234885.2). Classification (NCBI taxonomy): domain Bacteria; kingdom Bacillati; phylum Actinomycetota; class Actinomycetes; order Micrococcales; family Microbacteriaceae; genus Curtobacterium; species Curtobacterium sp. MCBD17_003. The sequence continues at coordinate 2,177,647 of NZ_CP126275.1, read as the reverse complement.
CACCGTGCGGGCACTCCGGGGGGCGCTCGCCGAGGCGCCCGACGCGGTCGTGGTCCGGGTTCCGTCCTCGCGGGCGGGACGTCGGCGGCGGGGATTCGACCCGGTCGTCGTCCTGCTCCGTCGCGGTGGTTTCCGGACCGCTCGCGTGCTCCGACGGGTGCCGGACCCGCGGGCCCGCGGCAGGCGCGACGGCGGCCAGAAGTCGCTGTCGGCGGTGGACCGGGTGACCGCGACGGTCGGCACCCTCCGCGCGGTGGACGTGCGCGACCGCGCCGTCGTGCTCGTCGACGACGTCGTGACGACCGGGGTGACCATGGCCGAGGCCATCCGGGCGGTCCGCGCCGCGGGCGGCCGCGTGGTGCGGTGCGTGGCGACGGCGAGCGTGGAGCCGTCCTCCCCGTCGGAGGCTGGGACCGGACCCTGAATCGTCGCGTGCACCCGGGTCTACGCTCGCTCGAAAGGCGTCTGGAGTCGCCACGAGGAGGCGACGCGCCGAGTCTGGATGGGAGCCGCCATGGACATCTCGATCACGGGACGGAACGTCGGGATCACCGACCGTTTCCGCGCCTACGCCGAGGAGAAGTCCGCGAAGATCGACGCGCTCGCCGATCGTGCCGTGGCCTTCGAGGTCCGGGTCAGTCGACACCACGAGAAGAGCAGCGGGGCGAGCGGTGACGACCGCGTCGAGCTCACCCTCATCGGTCCTGGGCCGCTCATCCGCGCCGAGTCGACCGCGTCCGACAAGTACGCGGCGTTCGACCTGGCGTTCGCCCGCATCGCCGAACGGTTGCGGCGTGCGAAGGACCGCAAGAAGGTCCACCGGGGCCGTCATCGCCCGACCTCGGTCGCCGAGGCGGCGGGTGACGGGTTCGCCACGATGGACGTCGTGCCCGCCGACGGCACGCTCATCGAGACGGTCGCGACCGGCAGCCTGCCCGTCGTGACGGACGAGGCCCAGGCGACGGACGAGGACGCCTACAACCCCGTCGTCATCCGCACGAAGGTCTTCGCGTCGTCCCCGATGACCGTCGACGACGCGCTGTACTACATGGAGCTCGTCGGCCACGACTTCTACCTCTTCATCGACGCCGAGACGGAACGCCCCAGCGTCGTGTACCGCCGCAAGGGCTGGGACTACGGCGTCATCGCCCTGGACGACGCCGCACCCGTCCAGCAAGAGGCCGCGACGGTCGAACGCGCTGGCGTGACCGTCTGACCTCCGCGCACGACCACGAGGGCCCCGCTCGGCACCACACGGTGCGGTCGGGGCCCTCGTGTCCGCCCCGAGCGAACGGGCGCGCCCATCGGCTCCGGCAGCGCCCGCCGCCCAGGTGTGCGGGCGCGGAGGTTGCTAGCATGGCTGGCTGATCAGGCGCGCGCGACCGGCCGTCCGGAGGCCCCGAGCGATCAGCGCCAGACGACACCATGAGGAGTCTCGATTGACCAACGTGCTGGAGAAGGTCCTCCGCATCGGCGAAGGGCGCACGCTCCGACGCCTCAAGGCCTACGCCGAGGCGATCAACGACCTCGAGGACGACTTCGCCACCCTCAGCGACGAGGAACTGCGCGACGAGACGCGTGAGCTGCGCGAGCGGTACGCGAACGGCGAGTCCCTGGACGACCTGCTGCCCGAGGCGTTCGCCGCGGTGCGTGAGGCGTCGAAGCGCACGCTCGGGCTCCGTCACTTCGACGTCCAGCTCATGGGCGGTGCCGCGCTGCACCTCGGGAACATCGCCGAGATGAAGACCGGTGAGGGCAAGACGCTCGTCGCGACGACGGCCGCGTACCTCAACGCCATCGCCTCGCGCGGCGTGCACGTCATCACCGTCAACGACTTCCTCGCGAGCTACCAGTCCGAGCTCATGGGCCGCGTGTTCCGCGCGCTCGGCATGACCACCGGCTGCATCCTCGCGGGGCAGGAGCCCGCCGAGCGTCGCGAGCAGTACGCCGCCGACATCACGTACGGCACGAACAACGAGTTCGGCTTCGACTACCTGCGCGACAACATGGCGTGGCAGGCGTCGGACATGGTGCAGCGCGGGCACTTCTTCGCCATCGTCGACGAGGTCGACTCGATCCTCATCGACGAGGCCCGCACGCCGCTCATCATCTCCGGACCGTCCTCGGGCGAGGCCAACCGCTGGTTCACCGAGTTCGCCACGATCGCCACGCGCCTGCGTCCCGGCGTCGACTACGAGGTCGACGAGAAGAAGCGCACGGTCGGCGTGCTCGAGCCCGGGATCGAGAAGGTCGAGGACTACCTCGGCATCGACAACCTGTACGAGTCGGCCAACACCCCGCTCATCTCGTTCCTCAACAACGCGATCAAGGCCGACGCCCTGTTCAAGCGCGACAAGGACTACGTCGTCATGAACGGCGAGGTGCTCATCGTCGACGAGCACACCGGTCGCATCCTCATGGGCCGCCGGTACAACGAGGGCATCCACCAGGCGATCGAGGCGAAGGAGGGCGTCGAGGTCAAGGCGGAGAACCAGACCCTCGCCACCATCACGCTGCAGAACTACTTCCGCCTGTACAAGAAGCTCTCCGGCATGACCGGTACCGCCGAGACCGAGGCGGCGGAGTTCATGTCGACGTACAAGCTCGGCGTCGTCCCGATCCCGACGAACAGGCCGATGCAGCGCAACGACCAGACGGACCTCGTGTACAAGAACGAGCCCGCGAAGTTCGAACAGGTCGCCGCCGACATCGAGCAGCGGCACGAGAACGGCCAGCCCGTCCTCGTCGGCACGACGAGCGTCGAGAAGAGCGAGTACCTGTCCAAGCTCCTCGCCAAGCGCGGCGTGAAGCACGAGGTGCTCAACGCGAAGAACCACGCGCGCGAGGCCGCGATCGTCGCCCAGGCGGGTCGCCTCGGTGCGGTCACGGTCGCCACGAACATGGCCGGCCGCGGTACGGACATCATGCTCGGCGGCAACGCGGAGTTCCTCGCCGTCGCCGAGATGCACGCGAAGGGGCTGTCCCCGACCGAGACCCCGGATGAGTACGAGGCCGCGTGGGACGACGTGTTCGCCCGCGTCAAGGCCGAGGTCGAGGTCGAGGCCGAGAAGGTCCGCGACGCCGGTGGGCTGTACGTGCTCGGCACGGAGCGACACGAGTCCCGGCGCATCGACAACCAGCTGCGTGGTCGCTCCGGTCGACAGGGCGACCCCGGCGAGAGCCGCTTCTACCTGTCCCTCACCGACGACCTCATGCGGTTGTTCAACTCCGGCGCGGCCGAGAGCCTCATGGGCCGCTCGAACGTCCCGGACGACCTCGCGATCGAGAACAAGCTCGTCGGTCGTGCGATCCGCTCCGCCCAGGCCCAGGTCGAGGCCCGGAACGCCGAGATCCGCAAGAACGTGCTGAAGTACGACGACGTCCTGAACCGCCAGCGCGAGGCCATCTACGACGACCGGCGCCGCATCCTCGAGGGCGACGACCTGCACGACCGGTCGCAGCAGTTCCTCGAGAGCGTGGTCAACGAGATCATCGACTCGCACACGGGCGAGGGCTCCCCGGACGACTGGGACCTCGATGCGATGTGGACCGAGCTCGGGACGCTCTACCCCGTGTCGATCACCATCGACGAGGTCATCACCGAGGCCGGATCGCGGGGCAAGGCATCGCGCGACTTCCTCGGCCGCGAGATCCTGTCGGACGCCAAGCTCGCGTACCAGAAGCGCGAGGAGGCCCTCGGCGACGAGGCCATGCGCGAACTCGAGCGCCGCGTCGTCCTGTCGGTGATCGACCGACGCTGGCGCGACCACCTCTACGAGATGGACTACCTCAAGGACGGCATCGGTCTCCGCGCGATGGCGCAGCGCGACCCCCTCGTCGAGTACCAGCGCGAGGGCTACGCCCTGTTCCAGAGCATGATGGGCCAGATCCGCGAGGAGTCCATCGGGTTCCTGTTCAACCTCGAGGTCCAGGTGCAGCGTGACGGCGAGACGGCCGTCATCGACGCCAAGGGCCTCGGCGAGGACTCGGAGGCCGCCGGGCTGGAGTACTCGGCACCGTCGATCGACGGCGAGGTCGAGGTCCGTGACCAGAGCGGTCGCCTCGAGCAGGCGGCGACCGCACTCGCGCAGCGGCAGCAGGCCGTCGCCGAGGCCGAGCAGGTCCCGGGTCCCGAGCGGGGGTCGTCGTTCGGTGCTGCGGCGACGGCGTCCGGGCAGCGCGGTGCCTTCGGGCAGCGCGACACGGCGCCGACGAACCGGGCGGACCGTCGGGCGCAGGCCAAGAAGAGCTGATCGGGAGCGTTCCCGGAACGGCGGCGGTCCTCCTCGGGCCGTCGCCGTTCGGCGTTCGCGCACCCGTCGCCGGCCAGCCCTGCGCTCCGGTGCGGTCCGCACCGGTGGTCAGAGGACGCTGACCGCGGTCGCGCGCCATCGGCCGTCGCGGCCCTCCAGGCGGATCGCGACCGCACGAGTTCGTGCCCGTGCATGCACGATGACGGTGGCCTCGGCGACACCGTCGCTCGGTTCGCGGACGATCACCGAACCGATCGAGAAGACGGGCCGGCGCGGCGCCGTCCGGCGTACCGACCGCGCGCGGGCCGCCAACCGGACGCGGACCTGGAGGTGTCGGTGCACGTCGTCCGTCACCCACCGCGCGATCTGGTCGAGTTCACGGGCGCCGGCGAGGATCTCGACGACACAGCGGGCGAGGTCCCGTGCGACGGGGGTGGGGTCCGGCAGCGCTGCGCGAGGGGGCTGCGGTGCGGCGTCGGCGCGGCGGAGCCGGCGCGGCCCGGCGGTGCGCCGCGGCGCGCGCTCGGCAGAGCGATCCGGCTCGTGCCCGGGAGGCGTGGGGCGGAGGACCGCGCCGTCGAGCGCCGTGGGCAGCGGAGGAGCCGGCTGCGCTCCGTGCTCGGTCAGGGCGTGCCGCCCCTGACGGCGCATGCCCCGTCCCTCCGGTCCGTCGTCGGTGCGCTGTGCGGCACGGTCGTCCATGAGCCCCCTCGTGGTGCGGTGGTGCGGCCTCCCCGGCCACGCCCTCAGGCTACTGACCGTTGGAATGTGACATTTAATCCCCGGACCGAGGTGGGGACGGTCGCAGGGAGGACCGGAGGCGGCCACCTAGACTTGCTCCGTGTCGACCCTCAGTGACCTCGTTCTCGCCCAAGGCCGGTCCACCGACGCGGACGTCGAGTGGCTCCACCTGCTCGTGGGCGACGGTCAGCTCCTCGCCGACCTGTCGTTCGCCGACATCGTGGTGTGGGTGCCCGCGGAGGACGGCTCGTTCGTGGCCGTCGCGCACGCGCGGCCGTCGTCCGCCGCGACGCTGTTCTACCGCGACGTCGTCGGGCAGGGCGTGCGGGACGAGTGGCGCGACCAGATCACCCAGTGCTTCGAACGCAGCGAGATCGTCGACTCGGCGGAGCCCGACTGGTACGAGGACACCCCGACCCGCGTGCGCGCGATCCCGGTCCTGCGTCGGTTGTCCGCCACGAGCGCCCAGACGACGGAGGCGCCCATCGCCGTCGTCACACGCCACTCGAACGTCAACGAGCAGCGCACGCCGAGCCGCCAGGAGCTGACGTTCAACTCGAGCGCGAACGACCTGTTCGGCATGATCGCCACGGGGGACTTCCCGGACATCGGCGCACCGACCGGTCCGCGTCGGGGTGCTCCTCGTGCCTCCGACGGACTCCTGCGACTCGACGTCGGGGGCGTCGTCACCTTCGCGAGCCCGAACGGCCTCAGTGCCTTCAACCGGATGGGCTTCGAGGGCGAGCTCGAAGGGCTCTCCCTGGCCGAGGTGACGACCGGGCTGCTCGGGAATCAACTCGTCGTGGACGAGTCCCTGCCGCTCGTCGTGACCGGTCGCGCTCCGTGGCGCACCGACATCGAGGCGAAGGGCGTGACCGTGACGCTCCGCGCGATCCCCCTGCGCGACCACGGGGAGCGCATCGGGGCGATCGTGCTCTGCCGTGACGTCACCGAGCAGCGGCACCAGGAGCGCGAGCTCATCACGAAGGACGCGACGATCCGCGAGATCCACCACCGCGTCAAGAACAACCTGCAGACGGTCGCGTCGCTCCTCCGCATCCAGGCGCGTCGCACGCATTCGGAGGAGGCCCGGGAGGCCCTGCAGCAGGCGATGCGTCGGGTCGCCGCCATCGCGGTCGTCCACGACACGCTCTCGACCGGTCTCAGTCAGAACGTGGACTTTGACGACGTGTTCGACCGCGTGCTCATGCTCGTGACCGAGGTCGCGGCGAGTCACAACACGACCGTGCGCCCCAAGAAGACGGGCGAGTTCGGTGTGCTCCCGAGCGAAGCGGCGACGCCGTTGGCGCTCGGCCTCACGGAACTCGTGACGAACGCGGTGGAGCACGGGCTCGACGGCCGTGACGGCGAGGTCGAGATCGTGGCCGACCGGTTCGAGGACCACCTCGAGGTGCAGGTGCGCGACAACGGGCGCGGACTCCCCGAGGGCAAGGTCGGTGCGGGACTCGGCACGCAGATCGTGCGGACCCTGATCCAGGGCGAACTCGGCGGCACGATCGACTGGCACACCTTGGTCGGCAGCGGTACCGAGGTCACCATCGGCATCCCCTTCCGGTGGTCGGAGCAGTCGTAGGGCTTCGGCCTCGGGATCGCGCGGGGTCCGAGTCGAGGGACGACGGGCGCGGCAGGACGACGTGGGGTGGAACGACGACGGCGCCCGGTCCCCTGGGGGACCGGGCGCCGTCGGCGTCGGAACGGGTGCGCTCGGTCAGGAGGCGCGACGTGCGCGGGCAGCGCGGCGCTTGAGCGCGCGACGCTCGTCCTCGCTCAGACCGCCCCAGACGCCCGAGTCCTGCGAGGTCTCGAGCGCGTACTGCAGACAGGTCTCGGTGACGGTGCACCGAGCGCACACCGACTTCGCCTTCTCGATCTGGTCGACGGCCGGGCCGGTGTTCCCGACCGGGAAGAAGAGCTCGGGGTCCGCGGTGAGGCAGGCGGCCTTGTCACGCCAATCCATGTGTTGATGCTCCTTAAATAGCTTCGAATCGCACGACGAACGGCCGTGGCGAATCAAGTGCAGGCGTGGGCCAGCTGGGCTGCAGCACTGCGGGGGGATTCTCTGTGGGGGAGAGAAAGACTCTGCGGGAGGCGCACACGTCATCGTGGCGTTCCATCGACCTCGAACATCGTTCCATACTGATATGGCCAAATCAAGGGTCGAGAGCTGGAGGAACGCTGTGTCGGATGCCCCACGCCCGGAGCGCCCCGAGGGTGCCGCTGATCGGGAATCACCTGATCGCGCGGCATTCCGGACGCCGACCGTGCTCGGTCTCGCGGTCGTCGTGGGGCTCGAGTTCCTCGCCGTGGCGGTGCTCACGGTGGTGCTCGTCGTCGACCTCGTGGTCGCCCCGCCGGACTCGGTCGTGAACGGTCTGGCGCTCATCGTCCTCGCCGCCGTCGCCGCGATCTGGCTCGGAGCGATGGTGCTCGGACTGGCCCGCGCCCGCTCCTGGGTGCGGAGCGGGGTCGTCGTCTGGCAGTTCCTCCAGATCGCCCTCGCCGTCGGTGCGTTCCAGGGCGTGTTCCGGGTCCCGGCGATCGGGTGGGTGCTGCTCCTGCCAGCGCTGCTCGCCCTGGTGCTCGTCTTCGCACCGGCGACGACGGCGGTGCTCGCCCGCCGCGACCTCGAGCGCTGAGGGCAGGGACTCAGTCCAGGCCGAGCTTCTTCCGCAGCGCGGCCACGTGCCCCGTCGCCTTCACGTTGTAGAGCGGCAGCTGCACGCGGCCGTCCTCGTCGACGACGATCGTCGAGCGGATCGTGCCCGTCGTGACCTTGCCGTAGAGGTTCTTCTCGCCGTACGCGCCGTACGCGCGGTGGACCGTCAGGTCCGGGTCGCTCAGGAGCGGGAAGGTCAGGGCCTGCTCGTCCTTGAAGCGCTGCAGCGCGGGGAGGTCGTCCTTGCTGATGCCGAGCACCGTGTAGCCGGCGCCCTGCAGGGAGTTCATGTTGTCGCGGAAGTCGCAGGCCTCGGTCGTGCATCCGGGCGTCGACGCGGCCGGGTAGAAGTACACGATGACCTTCCGGCCCCGCAGGTCGCGCAGGCTCGTCGGCGTGCCGTGCTCGTCCGGCAGGGTGAAGTCGGGGGCGTCGGCCCCGGCGGCGAGACGTTCGGTCATCCTGTGCTCCTTGCGCGACGTGGTGGCGTCGCCCCGTGGTCCGTGGCGGCCGAGACCCATGCTATTGTTGTTCTCCGTTGCGGCGAGCCGCGACGGTACGCGCCTCTAGCTCAATTGGCAGAGCAACTGACTCTTAATCAGTGGGTTCTGGGTTCAAGTCCCAGGGGGCGCACCACCAGCCCCGGACCTCCCGGCATCAGCCGCAGGTTCGGGGCTTCGTCGTTGCCAGGCGCGGCCGTCGTCCCCCTCGATCGGGGGCGTCGTCCGGCAACCGCGGCGCTCGCGGGTCGCGCCGAGGACGACCTGGACTCGGTGTAGCGTGCGTACCTCCGGGCGGGAGCAGGGGGGGTGACGGGTGGGAACAGCGGACGAGGACGTGTCCGACCTCATCGCGGCGTTCACCTCCGTACAGCGGGCGAACGCCGCGCTCATGCGGCAGCTGAGCCTCCTCGCGGGCGTGCACGAGAACGCGCTGCGGGCGCTCGTGCTCATCGACGACACGGCCCGGTCCACGCCGACCGAGGTCGCCGGGTTCCTCGAGCTGACCTCCGGTGCGGTCACGAGCATGCTCGACCGACTCGTGGCGGGCGGGTTCATCAAGCGGATCCCGAACCCGGCCGACCGGCGCGGGTCCCTGCTGACGCTCGAACCCGCGGGTCAGGCCGTCGTCGCGCAGATCCGGCGCCGCTACGAGGGGGTCATGCGGGCCGTCGACGCCGAGCACCGGGCCGGGCTGTACCTCGTGCTGAACGACCTCGCGACCGGGCTGCTCGAGCAGGCGCAGGGCGTCGTGTCCGACGCGGCCGCCGCGGGCGCAGACGGGACGTAGTCCCGGGACCGGCGGCGACCGCGGCGTGCGGCACGGTGCCGCGGCGTCAACGTCGGTCGAGCTCGGACGACCGCGCCCGGTACTCCGTCGCGTCGATCTCGCCGCGCGCGAACCGGTCCGCGAGGACGGCCCGGGCGTCGGAGCGAGCGCGCCACGGCCCGCGGCGGAGGACCCCGAACACGAGGGCGAGCACGACGAGGGTCGCGAGGAACACGACGGGGAACACGGCGAACGGGGCCATGGGCGGGCCGCCGTGCCAGGACGGTGCGGCGGCGAGTGTAGAGAGTGCGGGTGTCATGGTGACCTCCTCGGTCGGTGGCTGGGCGTCGCTGGTGCGACCGGTCCAGGCTCCTGCTCCGCGGTCGTCCTGTCGTCCGCTCGGGGGACGCTCCTGGACGTGCTCCCGACGGCAGTACCCGAGGTCGTTCCTCCACACGCATCACGCCGGAGGGAGGAGTCCACGGACACCTCCCCGGGCGGACGACGGCGCCCCGGTCGGCACCTAGGCTTCCGGGCATGAGGAGACCCACCGAGACCGGGCGGCGGCGGTTCGCGCGCGTCGGCAGGGTGCTCCCGGTGGCGGCACTGCAACTCGTCGGCACCCTCGTCCTGTCGCGCTGGACCGGGCCGACGCCCGGCACCGTGCCCGCTCATCCGGGACCGCCGTGGGGGCCGGGAACGGGGGAGGCCGTCGTGGCGGCACCCGGTCCGCTCGCGATCGCGATGCTCGTCGCTGCGGTGGTCGTCCTGCCGTTCCGGTGGCGTTGGCCGGTCGTCGTCCTCGGCGTGACGCTGGCGACGACCCTCGGCTACGCGGTCCTCGTGAGCCCGCGGGGTCCCTTCGTCGCGGCCCTCACCATGGCGGCGGTGAACGCGTGGCTGTCGGGTCGTCGCCGTTCCGCGGCCGCGGCGGTGGCGATCGGCGCGTTCGTGCTCCCGTGGGTGGACCTCGCGACCGGGCGTTCGTCCGTCCTGCCCTGGGGGACGGTCACCGTCATGCTCGCGTGGGGTGGACTCACGATCGCGCTCAGCGAGCTCGCTCGCGTCCGCGTGCTCCGCGCGGCCGAGGCCCGCCGCGCACGCGCGGAAGCGGTCCGGCGGCGCGCCGAGGACGAACGCGTCCGCATCGCTCGTGAGCTGCACGACTCGGTGGCGCACAACATGTCGCTGATCAACCTGCAGGCCGGGGTGGCGCTGCACCTCGGCGCCGACCTGCCGGACCCGACCCGGGCCGCGTTGACGAGCATCCGCGACGCCAGCCACGAGGCCCTCGTGGAGCTCCGCGCGGTGCTCGGGGTCCTCCGCAGGGTGGACGATCCGGACGCGGGAACGAACAGCGGCGGCGCGGGTGCGGCGACCGGGAGTGGGACCGAGGCGACCGGGGATGGGGGCGTCGTGGTGCCCGAACGGTCCCCGGTGCCCGGCCTCGATCGACTCCGGGATCTCGTCCTGCGCGCGGAGGCGGCCGGACTCGACGTCACGCTCGACGTCGACGGCGACCTCGGCGCCGTCGACCGCATCGTGGATCGGACGGCGTTCCGCATCGTGCAGGAGTCGGTGACGAACGTCATGAAGCACGCGCCGTGGAATCGTGTCGCGGTGGTCGTCGGCGCGTCTGCGGAAGTCCTCGACGTCACCGTGGAGGACCTGCCCGACGCGCGCGGGCGGAGGGGCACTGCTGCACAGCCGGACCCGGCCGCGTCAGTCGCGTCCTCCGCGTCGGCCGCGTCCTCCGCGTCGCCCTCGGTGGACGCCCCGCAGGACACCCTCGACCGCGCCCAGGCCGGCCTCGGTCCGTCGGGCAACGGCATCATCGGCATGCGGGAGCGGGTGGCTGCGGTCGGGGGCGTGCTCGAAGCCGGCCCGGTCACCGGTGGCGGATGGCGGGTGCACGCGCGGCTCCCGACCACCGGCACGACCCAGACCCCGACCCCGACCACCGGCACGACCACGACCACGACCACGGGCACGGACATCACGGACCGACGGACCGCTGCCCTCGAGCGAGGACAGGAGGCACACCGTGGATGACGCCAGCGAGGCGGCGCCGCTCCGGTTGGTGATCGCGGACGACCAGGCACTCGTCCGCGCCGGACTGCGGGCGCTCGTCGAGTCCGAGCCCGACATGACCGTCGTCGCCGAGGCCGCCGACGGCGAGGACGCCGTGCGTGCCGCCGTGAAACACCACCCCGACGTCGTGCTCATGGACATCCGGATGCCCCGCGTCGACGGACTCGTGGCGACGCGGCGCATCGGTGCCGACCCGGCGCTCCGTGACGTGCGCGTCGTGGTCCTCACGACCTTCGAGGAGGACGCCTTCGTGTTCGAGGCGATCCGGGGCGGAGCGGCCGGGTTCCTGGTCAAGGACACCGAGCCGGCCGAGCTCCTCCGCGCGATCCGGACGGTGGTTGCGGGTGACTCGTTGCTCTCGCCGGGGGCGACCCGGTCCCTCGTCGCCGCCTTCGCCACGCACGCCACCCCGGCGGAACTGACCCCTGCACTCGACCGCTTGACCGACCGGGAGCGCGAGGTCATGCGCTGGGTCGCCGGGGGACTGTCGAACAGCGAGATCGCCCAACGCCTGTTCATCAGCCCTGCGACGACGAAGTCACACGTGAGCCGGGCGATGGTGAAGCTCGGCGCACGGGACCGGGCGCAGCTCGTCGTGTTCGCCTACGAGACGGGCCTCGTCGCACCCGGCTGGTCCGGCTCCTGACCGCGTGGCCCCCAGCGCGGATCGGTAGGGTCGACCAGGCCGACGAACCGGAGGTGGTCGATGACGTCCTGGGTGGAGCACGCCCTCTGGTGGCACGTGTACCCGTTGGGGTTCGTCGGTGCCGACATCCGTCCGCCGGATGCCCCCGCGCCGTCGGCACGGGAACGCCCGGTCGAGCACCGGCTCGGCCGACTCGAGGCGTGGCTCGACCACGTCGTCGACCTCGGGCTGAACGGCATCGCGCTGGGACCGGTGTTCGCGTCGTCGACGCACGGCTACGACACGCTCGACCACTTCCAGGTGGACCCGCGGCTCGGGGACGAGGACGACCTCCTCCGTCTCGTCGCCACGGCGCACGACCGCGGCGTCCGGGTGCTGCTCGACGGGGTGTTCAACCACGTGGGGCGCGCGCATCCGGCGTTCCGAGCGCTCGAGGAGGACGGACCCGCGGCCCCGACCGCCGGACTGTTCCGCGTGCGCTGGGACGGGTGGCGTCCCGGTGACCGCGTCGACGCGGACGTGTTCGAGGGCCACGACCAACTCGTCGCCCTCGACCACGGCTCCTCGGGGACCGTCGACCTGGTCGTCGACGTCATGACCCACTGGCTCGACCGCGGCGTGGACGGCTGGCGCCTCGACGCCGCGTACGCCGTGCCTCCCGCGTTCTGGGCGGCGGTGTTGCCCCGCGTGCGAGAGCGGCACCCGGACGCTTGGTTCTCGGGTGAGGTGATCCACGGTGACGCCGCTGCCGTCGTGCGGGCCTCGACCATGGACTCGGTCACCCAGTACGAGCTGTGGCAGGGCATCTGGCACGGCATCGCGGACGGCAACTGCCACGAGCTCGCACACGCGATCCGCCGGCACGACGCGCTCCTGTCGACGTTCGTCCCGAGCACGTTCGTCGGTAACCACGACGTGACGCGCATCACCTCCGCGGTCGGTCCGCGGCACCTGCCGCACGCCCTCGCGGTCCTGTTCACGGTGGCCGGCGTGCCGAGTGTGTACGCGGGCGACGAGTACGCCTTCCGCGGCGTCAAGGAGGCCCGGGTCGGCGGCGACGACGCCGTGCGCCCGGCGTTCCCACCCGTGCCGCCGGCTCCGGCCGACCTCGATCCGGAGGGCCGGGACGCGTTCCGCACGCACCAGGCGCTCGTCGCCGTGCGGCGTCGCCACCCGTGGCTGCACCGCGCGCACACGGACGTCGTGCACCTCGAGAACACGGCGATCGTGCTCCGGACGGCGATCGGCACGGACGCGGTCGTCACCGCGCTCAACATCGGCGACGAGGCGGTGTCGCTGCCCGCGGCCGGGTCGACCATGATCGAGGCGGGCGCGGGCGAGGTCGACCACGGTCGCGTCCGACTGGCGGCCTCCGGTTGGGCGGTGCTCGGCGGGTGACCGCTCGTCGCGTCTCCGGGCGAGCCTGCATGACCGCCGTGCTCGTCGTGGCCGGCTGGGTGGTCGCCCCGCCCGTGGCGTCCGCCGCGCCGTCGGACCGACCCGCGTCGGCCGCCATCGGGAGGCTCGGCGTCGGGGGGCTCGGTGTCGGGAGGCTCGCCGTCGCGGCACCCGCGTCCACCGCGACGCGTTCGTCCCCGCCGGTCCGGCCGTTCCCGACCCGCGGGCGCCCGGACTACCAGCTCGGCGGCGCCTACCGTCCGCCCGCCGGCGTCACGATCGTCGAACGGGACAGCACCGCGCATCCGGCACCGGGCACGTACGGGATCTGCTACGTCAACGGGTTCCAGACCCAGCCCCAGGACACCGCGTGGTGGCGGCGCGAGCACCCGAGGGACCTCCTCCGGACCGCATCGGGGAAACCGGTCAGCGATCCCGGGTGGCCGGACGAGGTCCTCCTGGACACCGGGACCGCGGCGCACCGTCGAGACGTCGTCCGGGTCCTGTCCCGCACCGTGGACCGCTGTGCACGTCGTGGGTTCGACGCCGTCGAGTTCGACAACCTCGACTCGTGGACGCGCTCGCGCGGGCGCCTCAGCCGCGCTGACGCCCTCGCCACCGCCGCGCTCCTGGTCGACGTGGCGCACCGGGACGGCCTCACCGCGGGGCAGAAGAACGCGCCGGGCCTCGGCACGCGGGGGCGGGACGTCGGGGGCTTCGACTTCGCCGTCGCCGAGGAGTGCGTGCGCTACGACGAGTGCCGTGCGTACACCCGCGTGTACGGCGGACGGGTGATCGACGTCGAGTACAGCGACGCGCTCCGCACGACGTTCGCCGCCGCCTGCCGTTCCGCGTCGCGGCCGCGCATGACGATCCTCCGCGATCGTGACCTCGTCACGCCCTCGCACGCGGCGTACCGGTACCGGCGCTGCCTCGTCGCCGGCTCGTGAGAGCATCGTCGCGCCCCCGCCCGCCGACAGGAAGCCGCTCCGTGCCCCGCTCCGACACCACCGCCACCGCCCTCGTGATCGGAGCCGGGATCGCCGGCGCCGCCACCGCGTTCGCCCTGGCGCGCCGTGGGGTGGCCGTGACGGTCGTCGACGACGGCGCGACCGGGCAGGCGACCGCGGCGAGTGCGGGGATCCTGCAGCCCTGGTCGTCCGCGGTCGACGGGCCGTTCCTCGACCTCTACGCGGCGGGCGCCGCGTTCTACCCGAACCTGCTCGCGCAGCTCGCCGGCGTCGGCGTGACCCGGACCGACCACCGTCGGAGCGGTGCGCTCGTCGTCAACGCCGACCCGGCCCTCCTGGACGCGGCGGAGGCCCGGGTCCGGTCGCGGGCGGCCGTCGCCGGGTCGGTCGTCGGCGCGGTGGAGCGCATCACGAACGCCGAGGCCCGACGACGCTTCCCTCCGCTCGCCGCGGGACTCGACGCGCTCTTCATCGAGGGCGGCGGACGCGTGGACGGCCGCACGCTCCGTGATGCGCTCCTCCTGGCGGCCGAGCGCCTCGGCGCGGTGCGGCGGGGCGGCCACGTCCGATCGGTGCGCGTCGTGCAGGGCCGGCCGCTGGTCGACGTCGACGGCGCGGACACGACGGCGGACGTCGTCGTGGTCGCCGCGGGCGCGTGGTCACGGGACCTCCTCGCATCCACGGGTGCCGCCGTCCCGGTCGCACCGCAGCGCGGTCAGATCACGCACCTCCGCGTCGAGGGCGTCGACACGTCCGCCTGGCCCTCCGTCCACCCGTTGTCGCACCACTACCTCGTGGCGTTCGACGACTCGCGCGTCGCCGTCGGCGCGACCCGCGAGACCGGCAGCGGGTTCGATCCACGCGTCACCGCGGCCGGGCAGCTCCAGGTCCTGCAGGACGCGCTGGCGGTCGCGCCGGGACTCGCGGACGCGACGCTCATCGAGACGCGGGTCGGGCTGCGGCCCCTGCCCGACGAGACCATGCCGGTCGTCGGTGCGCTGCCGGGTGCGCCGGGCGTCGTCGTCGCGACGGGGTACGGCGCGGCCGGACTGACGATGGGCCCGCTGCTGGGTGACGCCGTGGCCCGGTGGGTGCTGGGGGAACCGGCACCCGAGCTCGAGCACACCGCGCCCGGACGCGCTGGCGTCCCTGGCACCGACGCGCGCTGATCCGCCGGTCGTCCGGTCAGACCCCGCCGCAGGTGATCGCGCGGATCGTCGCGGCGTTCCCGCCGCCGACGCCGCCGACGAACGCGGTGGTCGGCGTGCCGTCGGTGAGCGGCTCGGACTCCACGACCCGTCGGTCGTCCTGGCCACCCTGCCGCGACGCGACGCCGATGGTGATCGTCGACATCGGGCAGGTCTCGTGCGGGGTGAGCCGGAAGCCGACGCACCCGAGGGTGCTGCACGCGTCGGGGTAGGCGGCGGCGGGGACCTGACCGTCGACCGACACCGGCAGCAGCGACGGGCGGACCTCGTGGCAGATGACGTCCTGGACCCCGGCGTACGCCTCGTTCCCGGACTCGACGAGGACGACGGGGACGCCCGCGGGGACGTCGACGAACCGCAGCGCGAGGCGGGTGGCGACGCCCGTCGCGGTGTCGGCGAACCCGACCTCGACGCGCGCGCGGCACGTCGTGGTCGTCGAGAGGGTCCAGGCCCAGCACCCGCCGTCGTCCGTGGCGCCCGGCAGCGTCGGTGACGGGTCGCAGTAGCGGCCGACGTCGGCGTCGGGGACGTCGGTGACGTGGACGTCGTCCTCGGCTCGCGGTGCGGGACCGCCGGCGCGCGTGCCGTCGGCGGTGCCCGGGCCTCCCGACCGGCCCGCGGCCGTGACCGGCCCGTGTGCCGGTGACGGCAGGGCGGGTACGACGAGTCCGGCCGCCACGACGAGGGCCGTCACCGCGACGACGACGGTCGCACCGACCGTGTCCCATCGCCGTCGGCGGGTCAGCCGTTCGTGCAGCTGCGTGGGGGTGGTCCGCCCGGGTTCGACGAACGCCGAGGCGGTGGATGTGCCCCACGCCTCCGCGGACCACGCCGTCACGGCCTGGTCATCGGTCAGCCACGGCGTGCCCAGGGCGTCCGCCCGCCGACGCGCCCGCTGCGGCACCGCCCAGGCACGCCAGCTCCGCGCGTCGGTCGCGATGCGCTCGACGGCGTCGCCGGCCAGCCGTCGTACACGACGGTGCGCCACGATCAGCCGCACGCCGCCGACGAGGATCGCGCCGCTCGCGATGACGAAGGGTCCGCGCGAGGCCGCCCCGACGGCCGTGACGACGTCGCCGGCCAGGAACACGACCGCTGCGATCCAGCGGGCGCGTCGGGCTGCCGACCACGACGGGCCGAGGAACGCGAGCATCGCCGCACGATCGCGTGTCCAGAAGCGCCATCCGCGTGGCGCGGCCGGGAGGCCCGGTGCCGGGGACCAGCCCTCCGGCGGCTCCCACAGTTGGTGCAGGGCGACCCACTCCGCCGACGGTTCGGGCCACCCGAGCGGGCGGCGGAACCGGAACGGCGGGGCCGCCGCTCCCGCGGGCTCGGACGGGACGGCGGTGTCACGGAGTTCCCCCATGCGGCGACCGTACCGGCGCCTCCCAGGTGCCGCGCAGGCCCCTCTTCGGGGTCGACGTCCCGTGCGGTCCGGACGCGTCCTGCACGACGAACGACGACGGCCCGCCACCGAGGGGGTGGCGGGCCGTCGTCGTGGTGACGGTGCTGCGGAGTCAGCTCCGCGTGGTGCCCGTCGTGCCGGTGGTGCCGCCGTCGCCCTCGAGCTCGATCTCCTCGTGCGCGACGTCCTCGGTCACGTTCTGCTGCTCGGTGACGGTGTCCTTGCCGAGGCGGACGCGCTCGACCGGCACGGTCTCCTTGTCGACGACGACGCGCTCCTCGCTGAGGGTCACCTCGTGCTCCTCCTCGCTGAGCTCCGGGCCGTCGGTCGCGGCGCCGACGTTCGCGTCGGTGATCGGCTCGCGCTCGAGTCGGACCTCCTCGTGCTGGACGGGGACGGTGACGTTCTGCTGCTCGGTGACGATGTGCTTGCGGAGGCGCGCACGGCCGGTCTGGACCTGCTGCGTGCCGACCTGGAGGTGCTGCTCCGAACGGGTCATGGCGTCGTCGGTGTCGGGGCCGGAGGTGTCGTGGCCGGCGCCCTCGAAGCCCGTGGTGCCGGTGCCGACCGTGCCCGTGGTGTCGGTGCCGGTCGTGGTGGTGTCGGTGCCGGCGTAGGTGTCCGTCGTGCCGGTGCCGCCGGTGATGCCGTAGTACGAGAACAGCGTGTTCTCCTCGTCGATGCCGAGCTGGCCGTCGGCGTCCACCCGCGGGGCGTCCTTGATCTTGGCCTTCTCGTACCCGACCGTCAACGTGCCGTTGCTGTAGTTCGCGTTCTCGAGCGGGACGAAGGACTCGGAGGTGCCGAAGAGTCCCGTCGAGACGCTGGCGAACAGCGGGTGACCGTCGTTCTGGTCCACGTAGACCTGCTTGACGGTGCCGACCTTGTCGCCGTCGCGGTCGATGACCGTCGCGTCGAAGATGTCGTTCATGGTGGTGGTGTCGATCATCGCGTTCTCCCTGATGTCGGTGGTGCTTCTCGGGTCTGCTTCTCGGTCTGCTCTGGAGCGCGTGGACGTCGGGCCCTGCGCCGGTGTGATCGCGACGCGCCGTACGGGCTGACGTCGACGCAGGCGATGCAACGCGTTCTCGGCCGTGCCGTCCCGCATGTCCGGGTGCCACCCATCGAACGGGGGACAAACAGAGCCGTTCGCGTACTTCTGCGGCCCGGGACGCGGTGCCACGACGCATGTCGGAGGATGTGGGGCACGTGCTCCTCCTGCTGCTGGTTCGTGCCGGATCCAGCCGCGTTCCCTGGCGTTCCCGGTGCCTGGGAGGATCAAACGCATGGCCTCCTCGACCTCGACACCCGTGCCCACCCGCCGTTCCGTCACCGTGCTCGCCGGCGGCGTCGGCGGGGGACGGTTCGCGCGCGGCGTGCGGCACCTCGCGCGGCAGCAGGACCTCGACGTCACCGTCGTGGTGAACACGGGTGACGACCTCTGGCTCACCGGGCTGCGCGTGTGCCCCGACCTCGACTCCGTCATGTACGCCCTCGCCGACGCGAACGACACCGAGCGCGGATGGGGGCGGGCGGGCGAGTCCGAACGGGTCAGCGCCGAGCTCACCGCCTACGGCGTGGGGTGGCCGTGGTTCACGCTCGGCGACCTCGACCTCGGCACGCACATCGCGCGCACCGCGATGCTCCGCGACGGCGACGACCTGACCCGGGCCACGGCGCGGCTGGCAGCGCGGTGGGCCCTCGACGTCACGCTCCTGCCCGTGACCGACGACGAGGTCCCGACCCTCGTCGACGTCGACCGTCCCGACGGCACCCGGGACCGCATCCACTTCGAGGAGTGGTGGGTGCGCCACCGCGCCGCGATCCCCACGCACGGGTTCGTGCAGCAGGGCGTCGAACGGGCGTCGGTCAGTGCGGCGGCAGCGGCGGCGATCCGTGGTGCCGACGTCGTGCTCCTCGCGCCGTCGAACCCGGTGGTGTCGATCGGGACGATGCTCGGGGTGCCAGGGGTCCGCGAGGCGCTCGCCGCGGCCCGGGGTCCGGTGGTCGGCGTCGCCCCGGTGATCGGAGGTCGACCCGTGCGTGGCATGGCGGACGTCTGCTGTGCGGTGGTCGGCGTCGAGGCGACGGCCGCGGGGATCGCACGGCACTACGGCGCCCGGCGGGACGGCGGGCTGCTCGACGCCTGGCTCGTCGACGAGGTCGACGCGGACTCCGCGGCCGAGCTGCAGCGCGACGGGCTCCGGACCCGGGCCGTCCCGCTCTGGATGACCGACGACGACGCCACGGCCGACATGGCGCGGGCCGCGCTGGCGCTCGGGCTGGAGGCCCGGGGAGCGTGAGCGGAGCGGATGGTCGTCGCGGATCCGCAGCCAGCGTCATGACCTGACCGCCCGTACGATCGAGCCGGAGCCCGGACCGCGGATGCATCAGGCGCACGGGCACCCACGACAGGAGGACGCATCCCGTGACCGGACCGACCATCGGCTACGCCGCCATGCTCGAGCAGTTCCACCCGACCGAGGCCGTCGCGCTGAGCGAGTACGCCGAGCAGCACGGGTTCTCGGGGGTGATGGCCGCCGACCACTTCCAGCCGTGGGTCCCCGCGCAGGGTCAGAGTTCGTTCGTGTGGAACGTGCTCACCGCCATCGGCGAACGGACCCGGGGGGACATGGGGCCCGGCGTCACGGCCCCGACGTTCCGCTGGCACCCGGCGATGGTGGCCCAGGCGTCGGCGACCCTCGCCGCCATGTACCCGGGCCGGCACTGGCTCGGACTCGGATCCGGCGAGGCGCTCAACGAGCACGTCGTCGGGCAGTACTGGCCCGAGACGCCGGAACGCATCAACCGCATGTTCGAGGCCATCGACGTCATGCAGAAGCTGTTCCGGGCCTCGGCCGCGGGCAAGGACGTCAAGCACTCCGGCACCTTCTTCAAGCTCGAGTCGACCCGGCTGTGGACCATGCCCGAGGTGCCGCCGGAGATCCTCGTCGCCACCGCCGGTCCCGTGACCGCCAAGCGCGCCGGGCGGACGGTCGACGGCCTCATCACGGTGGGGGCACCGCTCGAGAAGATCGCGGGCCTGTTCGCCAAGTTCGACGAGGGCGCGCGCGAGGCCGGCAAGGACCCGTCGACCATGCCCCGCGTCCTCCAGGTGCACCTGTCCTGGGCGCCGACCGACGAGGAGGCGCTCCGGAACGCGATGGTCGAGTGGCCGAACGGCGGCATGAAGTTCCCGAAGGCCGACATCCGCTCGCCGTTCGAGTTCGAGCAGATGGCCAAGCTCGTCCGCCCCGAGGACTTCGAGGGCCGCATGGTCATCTCGAGCGACCCGGACGTGCACCTCCGGGCGTTGCAGCGGTACGCGGACCTCGGCTTCGACCGGATCTACCTGCACAACGTCGGGCGGAACCAGCGAGAATGGATCGATGTGTTCTCCGACGCGGTCCTGCCGAAGCTGACCAGGTGACCCGGTTCACCGTCTTCGCCATCCGCGGCGTGCCCGAGGTCGTTCCGGGTGCCGACCTCGCCGCGCTCATCGGTGACGCGATCGCCGCGGACCCCGAGCAGGCGCTCGCCGACGGGGACGTCCTCGCGGTGACGAGCAAGGTCGTGTCGAAGGCCGAGGGGCGGACGGCCCCCGCCGCCGATCGTGACCGCGTGATCGCCGAGGAGACCGTCCGCGTCGTCGCCGAACGTCCCACCCCCGACGGGCGGGTCACCCGGATCGTGGAGAACCGGCTCGGCATCGTCGGTGCCGCCGCCGGGGTCGACGCCTCGAACACCGCCGACGGCACCGTCCTCCGTCTGCCGGAGGACCCGGACGCCTCCGCCCGCCGCATCCGCACGGCCCTGGAGGCCCGCTTCGGCCTCCGCCTCGGCGTGGTCGTCACCGACACGCTCGGGCGGGCGTGGCGCACCGGGCAGACCGACGTCGCGATCGGCGCGAGTGGCGTCCGGCTGCTCGTCGACCTCGCCGGGACCCTCGACGCGAGCGGACGGCCACTCGGGGTGACCGCTCCGGCGGTCGGCGACGAGATCGCCGCCGCGGCAGACCTCGCCAAGGGCAAGGCGACGGGCCTCCCGGTCGCGGTGGTCCGCGGACTCGGGCACCTGCTCGACGCCGACGCGCCCGGCGCGCGGGTGCTCCAGTACCCGGCCGAGCGCGACTGGTTCCGGCGTGGTTCCGCCGAGGCGCACCGCGACGGCTACGAGGCCGGTCTGGCAGCGGCCGCGGCCGCGGCCGCGGCCGAGCAGGCCCAGCAGACCCGCACCCACCGGATCCTGCCGCCCACCGAGGTGCCGTGACCCCGGACTGGACGATCGTCGTCCCGGTCAAGGGCACGGCGGGGGCCAAGACGCGACTCGCGGCCACGCCCGAGCAGGCCCTCGCCATCGCGCTCGACACGGTCGCCGTCGCCGCCACGGTCGCGCCGGTCGTGGTCGTGACCCACCCGTCGTCCGCGCCGGCGTTCCACGCCCTCGCCGTCACCGTGGTCGAGGACCCGGGCCGCGGCCTCGACGCCGCGGTGCTCGCGGGCATCACGACGTGCGCACACGGCCCGACCGCAGTCCTCCAGGGCGACCTGCCCGCACTCGACGCGGCGCAGCTCCGTGCCGCGCTCGCGGCGGCAGCGGCGTACCCGCGCGCGGTGCTGCCGGACGCCGACGGGACCGGCACCGTCCTGCTCACGGCACTCCACGGCCACGACCACCGCCCGCGGTTCGGACGCGGCTCCGCCCGCGCCCATCGGGCCCAGGGATACACGGAGCTCGACCTGCCGGGCCTCACCGGTCTCCGACGTGACGTGGACACCCCCGCGCACCTGGCCGCCCTCGGGTCCGGCCTGGGGCCGCGGACGCTGGCGGCGTTCGCCCGGTCCTGATCCCGCACCACCACGACGACCCGCTGCGCACTATGGTGAGCCCGTGCGGTGGTCCCCGGGCGAGGCGGATGGAGCACGCGCTGCTGCATCCTCTCCGGGGCTCCCCCGGGGCACGCGGATCGACCAGGAACACACGCCTCAGGAGCTCGGGCGCGCTCCGCGCGCTGACGCTCCCGAACGGCACGACGAGTCGTCCGGGGACCACCAGCACGCCGACCCGCCACCGACCTCGCGGCTCGTCGCCCCGGAGCGGTCGGCCGGTCTCGTCGAGACGGCGATCGCGCTCGCGGACGCCTTCCTGGCCGCGTCGGCGTGGCGACCCGCGGAGCTCTCGGCCGCCGGCACCACGACGGTCGGACGCCGTCCGGGTCTGGTCGAGCCCGCGGTCGCGGCCGTCCTCGCCGTGTACCCGCGCGCCCCACGGGACGCGCCGCGTCGGCTGGCCGGGGTCCTCGCGTCCGACCGCTCGTTCACCGCGGCGTTCGCACGCCTCACAGCCCGCCGGCCCGTGCGGCTCCGGGTGCGCACGGTCGCACCCGTGGTCGCGGCTCCGGTCGCGGCGCACGTTCCCGTCGTCGACGCGTTGCCCGATCTCGCGGCGCTGCTCGGTGTCACCACCGAGCGGCTGCTCTGGTTCGCCGACACCCGCGGGTGGAACCGTCGGGTCCCGGCCGGGAGTCCGCTCCACCACTACGAGCACCGGTGGGTCCAGCGCCCGGGACGGACCCCACGGTTGCTCGAGGCGCCGCTCCACCAGCTCCGGACGATGCAGCGGGTGGTGCTCGACCAGGTGTTGGCGCCCCTCCCGCTGTCCGACGCGGTGCACGGCTTCGTGCGCGGTCGCAGCGCGCTGTCCGGTGCCGAGGTCCACGTCGGGCACGACGTCGTCGTGAGTGCCGACCTCGTGTCCTTCTTCGCGGCCGTCCCGGCCTCCCGCGTGTACGGGATCTTCCGCCGGGTCGGGTACGCCGAACCGGTGGCGCACGTGCTCACCGGACTGTGCACGCACGTCGTGCCGGACGCGGTGCTCCGCGCGATGCCGCCGGGCGGGGACCTCGACGAGCGGTGGGCGCTCCGCCAGGCCCTCGCCACGCCACACCTGCCGCAGGGGGCGCCGTCCTCGCCGGCGCTGGCGAACCTGTCGCTCCGCCGACTCGACGCCCGGCTCGCCGGGTGGGCGCAGGCCGCGGACGCCGTCTACACGCGGTACGCGGACGACCTGGCGTTCAGCGGCGACGGCGCGATCGCCGCGCGACCCGACGCGTTCCTGCGCGGCGTCGACCGGATCGTCGCCGACGAGGGGCACGCGCTGAACCCCCGGAAGACGCGCGTGCGGCGGCAGGGGGTCCGCCAGTCGGTCACGGGCGTGGTCGTGAACGCGGTGCCCGGCGTCGGCCGACGCGAGCTCGACCGCCTCCGAGCGGTCCTGCACAACTGCGTGCGGTACGGACCGGCGTCGCAGGACCGGGGCGACCACGCCGACTTCCGCGCCCATCTGGAGGGACGGGTCGGCTGGGTGGAGCAGGTGCACCCGGCGCGCGGAGCGACGTTGCGAGCAGAGTTCGAACGGATCGCGTGGTGAGCGGGCGATGCGTCTCAGGCCGCTCGTCGGGGGAGCGGCTGGGTGGCCAACCGCTCGAGGGTCCGCCGGAACGCGCGCGCCGTCCCCGGCCAGAGCAGGGTGAGCCGGCCGCTCCGCTCGTCGACGTACCAGCTGCGGCATCCGCCGGTCAGCCAGACCGTGCCCGCGGCCATCGCGTCGAGGTCCGCGGTCCATCGGCGCTCGGCGTCGGCGTCCACCTCGACCGTGCGCGCACCGTCGGCCCGCGCGCGTCGCAGGACCGCGACGACGAACCGTGCCTGCGTCTCGATCATGTCGACGGCGCTGTTGTGGCCGAGCGCCGCGTTGGGCCCGTCGACGACGAACAGGTCGGGGAACCCGGCCACCAGGGTCGTCGCCCAGGCCGTCATCCCGCCGCCCCAGTGGTCGGCGAGCAACAGGCCGTCGCGGCCCCGCACGCGTCGGGCGACGGGCGGTTCGGTGGCGGCGAAGCCCGTCGCGAGCACGATCACGTCGACCGGGTGCCGGCGCCCCGAGTCGGCGACGGCCTCCGTGTCGTCCACCGCGACGAGCGCCGACGACTCGAGCACGGCGCGACCGGACGCCAGCGCCGGGTAGTAGTCGTCCGAGAGCAGGACCCGCTTGCACCCGATCTCGTGGTCCGGGGTGAGCGCGCGTCGCATCACCGGGTCGGGCACCTGCGCGGCGAGGTGGTCGAGCGCGAGCCGACGCAGGGCGTCGCGGGCGGCACCGGGAGCGCGGCGGGCGACGTGCCCAGCCTCGGCCTGGTCGAACAGCGTGGCGCGCTCGCGCGCGAGGAACGCCGGGTCGGCCGCGGCGTGCTCGCGCTCCGTCGTCGGCACGGCCTCGTCGTTCCGCGGGACGACGTAGGGCGCCGAGCGTTGGAACACGACCGTCCGTGCCGCCTCGACCGCCACGTGTGGCACGAGCTGCACCGCCGATGCACCGGTACCGATCACCGCGACCCGCGCGCCCGCCACCGACGTCCTCGGGTCCCACGCGCTGCTGTGGACGACGGTGCCGGGGAACCGATCGAGCCCCGGCACGGCCGGCAGCCGGGGTTCCGACAGCCGGCCGGCCGCGAGGACCAGCGAGCGGCACCGGACCACCCCGCGGCTCGTGGTGAGGACCCAGCCGGCCGCGTCCTCGGGTCCCTCGTGCCACCGCGCGTCGAGCAGTTCGGTGCCGAAGCGCACGTGGGGCGTCACGCCCTCGGCGCGGGCCACGCCCTGCAGGTATGCCTGGATCTCCGCGCCGGGCGCGAACCGGCGGCTCCAGTCGGGGTTCGGGCGGAACGAGAACGCGTAGAGACGGGCGGGGATGTCGCATGCCACGCCGGGGTAGACGTTGTCACGCCACGTCCCGCCGACGTCGTCCGCGCGCTCGAGGACGACGAGGTCCCGGTGTCCCGCCCGCAACAGGCCGGACGCCACCGCGATCCCGCCGATGCCGGCCCCGACCACGACCGTGTCGACCACGGCGGGCAGGGTGTGCGAGGGCGACGGTGCGACCGGCCCGGTCACGCGGGGGAGCCCTCGCCCGTCACGGCCCCGTAGTCCGTCCGTCGCTCCCGCAGGGGACGTCCCGCGGCTGCCGCGAGGGCCTCGAGGTCCCGCCGTTCGAGCACGAGGCCCGCCTCCGGGCCGGCTGACGGTCGGAGCGCGCCGTCGAGCAGGACGCCGCCGACGTCGTCCGCGCCACCTCGGAGCACGTCGGCCGCCGTCGCGAGCCCGAGCTTCGTCCACGCCGCCTGCACGTGGTCGATCCGCCCCGCGAGCAGCAGCCGTGCGACCGCGATGACCGCGCGGGACTCCGACGGTGTTGGACCGGGCCCGGCGACCGCCGCGACCGCGGCGGGTGCGTCCGCCGGGACGAAGGGCATCGGGATGAACTCGGTGAACCCGCCGGTGCGGTCCTGCACGCGCGCGATCGTCCGGAGGTGCGCGACGACCTGTGCTGGCGTCTCGACGTGCCCGTAGACCAGGGTCGCGGTCGAGGGCAGACCGGCCGCATGCGCGGCGCTGATCGTCTCGGACCAGGTCGTCGCCGGTGGGTCCTGCCCCTCACTGAGCACGGCGCGCACGTCGTCGTCGAGGACACGGGCGGCCGTGCCGGGCACGCTCGTCACGCCGGCGTCCCGGAGCATCCGGAGGAACCCGGGCAGGTCGACCCCCGCACGGGCCGCGCCGTCGACGAGCTCGGGTGGCCGGAAGGCGTGCACCGACAGGGCGGGGGCCGCGCGACGGACCGCGCGGACGACGTCGGTGTACACGGCGGCCGGGAGGGCCGGGTCGGGTCGTCCCTGCAAGCACACCTCCGTGGCGCCGAGCGCCGCCGCCTCCGCGGCCAGGGCGGCGACGTCCTCGACGGTCAGACCGTCCCCCTTCCCGGCCTCGTGGTCGTCCCCGACGAGCCGCGCGGTGTCGATGTTGCGGTTCACGACGTGGGTCACGGCGTCGAGTCCCGCCGCGGCCCGCACACGGTCGGCGAGCTCGGCGAGCGCGTCGAGCTGCGCGCCACGGGCGGTGAGCAGCACGGCGGCGTCCTCGTCCGTGATCGCGGACGGGTCGGTCCCGACGGCGACGGTCGCCGCGGCGAGTGCGGCGTCGACCCGAGGATCGCCGACGGGCGGTGCCGCCGCGTCGCGCCCGAGTCGCACCGGCGTGCCGTCGTCGCGGGTGGCGGACCGGCCGCGGACGGGTGCCTGCTCGTCCGCGAGCCGGGTGACGGGGTCCTGCAGGGCCTCCAGGGCGGGTCGGACGGCGTCGTCGAGCCAGCGGTCGGCGTCGGCCAGGTACCGCGGGTGGGCGGTGAGCCGTTCGCGGAGCGTGTACCCGGACCGGGCGGTGAGGTCCGCGAGCGTGTCGAGTTCCGGCCACGGCCGCTCCGGGTTGACGTGGTCGGCGGTGAGCGGACTGACGCCGCCCCAGTCGTCGACGCCCGCGCGGACGAGCAGGTCGAGCTCGGCCGCGTCGGTGAGGTTCGGCGGCGCCTGCACGGTGGTGTCCGGCCCCATCACGACGCGCGCGACGGCCACGGCGGCGACGTACTCGACGAGGCCGAGGTCCGGTTCGTTCTGCATCGCCGTCCGGGGCTTCGCGCGGAAGTTCTGGACGATGGTCTCCTGCACGTGCCCGTACCGCTCGTACAGCCCGCGGATGGCGAACAGGGCCTCGGCGCGGTCGTGGTGGTCCTCGCCGATCCCGAGCAGGACGCCCGTGGTGAACGGGATGCGGGAGCGTCCGGCGTCCTCGATGACCCGGAGCCGCAGCGCAGGGTCCTTGTCGGGGGACCCGTGGTGCACGCCGCCGGGTTCGGACCACAGCCGCGTCGCGGTCGTCTCGAGCATCATCCCCATGGAGCCCGCGACCGGGCGGAGGCGCTGCATCTCGGCCCAGGACATCACGCCCGGGTTGAGGTGCGGGACCAGCCCGGTCTCCTCGCGGACGAGCCGCGCCATGGCGTGCACGTAGTCGAGCGTCGAGTCGTACCCGTGGTCCGCGAGCCACGTGCGCGCCGCACGCCAGCGGTCCTCCGGGCGGTCGCCGAGCGTGAACAGGGCCTCCTTGCAGCCCATCGCCGCACCCGCACGGGCGATCGCGAGGATCGCCTCCGGCTCCATGTACGTCGGGATGCCGCGCGTGGCGAGGCCCCCGGGGGTGTCGACGAAGACGCAGTAGTGGCAGC
Source organism: Curtobacterium sp. MCBD17_003 (assembly GCF_003234885.2). Classification (NCBI taxonomy): domain Bacteria; kingdom Bacillati; phylum Actinomycetota; class Actinomycetes; order Micrococcales; family Microbacteriaceae; genus Curtobacterium; species Curtobacterium sp. MCBD17_003. The sequence continues at coordinate 2,150,872 of NZ_CP126275.1, read as the reverse complement.
GATCGCGGCACAGCTGCGTGATCGGCAGGAACACCTTCTTCGAGTAGGTGATGACGCCGGCGCGTCCGGCACGCTCGAGTCCGGCGTCCCGGATCCGGGAGGCCACGGCGAGCAGGCGGTCGAGGTCGCGACCGCGGGCTCCGAGCAGGGCGGTGGCGTCGTCCACGTCGATGGGCTCGTCCGACTCGGCGCGATCGAGGGCCCGGTCGAGCGCCGGGGAACCGGGGGCGCGCCGGTCCGGGATCGGGACGGCGGTGGGGACGGGCACGGATGTGGGCACGGTCATGGCGGGCTCCCGGACGGCGTGGGCGGCGGACCGGTGCTCGACGGAGCACCCCGGACCCAAATCGAGGCCCGATCGGTGACTCCACCGATGCTAGCCGGGCCGGCGGGCGCCGCCGTCCGCCGGGCCGTCAGGTCTCCGAGGTGAGGTGCTGCCCGAGGAAGGCGACGTGGTCGGGTGCCAGGCGCCTCCAGAACGCCATGTCGTGGCCGCCGGCCTCGAACCCACCGGCCGGACGACGGGTGAATCCGTCGATGTACGTCCGGACCGCCGGTTCGAACCCGTCGCCGGTGCCGCAGTCGATCCGCACCGGGATGCCGTCGAGCGCGCGCTGCCGGCCCGTCACCGTGTTCGCGGCGAAGTCGGTCGGGTCGTCGAACGCACCGCGGGCGGTGTCCCCGGCGGTGGTCCACAGCGCGGGGGACAGCGCGGAGACGACGCGGACCCGGTGGCGCCCGAGCACTCCCGCGAAGTGCAGTGCGCCGTACCCGCCCATCGAGTACCCGGTGAACCCGAGGCGGGCCGTGTCGAGTCCCTGCCGCGCGAGCAGGGGGAGGAACTCGTCGAGCACCATCGACGCGGGGTCGTCGCCGTCGGCCCGCCGATGCCAGTAGCGGTCGCCCCCGTCGACCGCGGCGATCGCGAAGGGCGCACCACCGTGGTCGACGTGCTCGGCGAGGAACCGGTCGAGGCCGAGCCGGTGCCCGAACAGGTCCGCGTGGTCGTCCCCGTACCCGTGGAGCGCGACGACGACGGGGAGCGCGTGGTCCGACGTCGGCGCCGCGACCGTCCAGCCCACCCGTCGACCGCGTCGTGCGCGCGAGGTGAACGAGCCCGAGCGCGTCGGGACGGGACGGACGTCCGGGATGCGCCCGGCGTGGCCGTCCAGGCCGAGCACCCGGTACAGGGTGGACCGCCCGGGGAGCGCCCGGAGGTCGACGGCGGCACCGAGGGCACCGACCGCGGCGACGCCGACCGCCCCGACGACGAGTGACCGGCGCGTCACGACGGCGCGGCGGGATCCGGAGGGTGCGGCCATGGGGACGATCAGGCTCCGGTGTCCGGCGGCGCGACGTGGCGGGCGTGGTGCTCCGCCGGGACCCGTGTGCCACCGGCGTCCGTCGGGGCCCCCGATGCGAGGTGGGCCGGTGTGGGGTCGTGATGCTGCGTGGGCTGGGCGGGGGCCGTGTGGTCGGCGGCGGCCGTGTGCTCGTCGTGCGGCGTGGGCTCGGTCTGCGCGTCCTGCCCGGGCTGCTGCCCCCGTCCGGGCTGCTGCCCCTGGCCGGGCTGCTGTCCCCGTCCGGGCTGCTGCCCCCGCGGGAGCACGAACACGAGCAGGAACGCGAGCAGCGCGAACGCCGCGCTGACGAGCATGGCGTGGGCCGCGGCGTCGGCGAACCCGGTGGCGAGCGCGGCCTTCGAGCGGCCGGACACCGTCAGCGTCCCGAACAGCACCGACCCGATCACCGCGATGCCGATGGCTGCGCCGACCCGCTGGATCGCGTTGACGACCGCGCTCGCGGCGCCGGCCTCGGCGGGGTCGACGGTCGCGACGATGATCTGCACGTTCGGGGCGATGAAGAACCCGTTGCCGACGCCGGCGATGAACAGCGGCGCCAGGAACTCCCAGTTCGTCAGGTCGGACGCGTCCGTGAGCTGCAGGACGAGCCAGGACCACACGAGCCCGATCGTGACGAGCGCCGTGCCGAGCACGAGGACGTTGCGTCCGAGCCGGCCCACGAGCCGGGCGCTCTGCGACGAGCCGGCGATCGAGCCCACGGCGAACGGGGTCGCGACGAGCCCGGACTCGAGCGCGGTGTGGCCGAGGCCGCTCTGCCAGAGGAGCGAGATCGTGAAGAAGATGCTCGTGAACGCGGCGAAGTACACCAGGGCGAGGATGACGCCGCCCGTGAACGCCCCGTGGCTGAACAGGTGCGGTGGGACGAGCGGTGCCGCGCCCCGGCGGCTGATCCGGAGCTCCCACAGCGCGAACAGGGCGATGAGCACGACACCGGCCGCGAGCGTCAGGTAGGTCCAGAGCGGCCACCCCTCGTCCTGGCCCTGGATGAGCGGGACGAGCAGCGCGACGAGGCCCGCGGAGACGAGCAGGAGTCCGACGAGGTCGACGCCCTTCGCGCCCTCGCGGACGTCGAGGTCGCGTCGGGCCGGCAGGAGCGCGACGGCCGCGATGAGGGTCGCGATCCCGATCGGCACGTTGACGTAGAACACGGTGCGCCATCCGTCGGTGTCCCCGAACGCCTGGATGAGCAGACCACCGAGGATCGGCCCGAGCGCCGTGGACACCCCGATGACGGCACCCATGATCGCGAACGCACGTCCGCGCGTCCGCGGCGGGAACAGCAGCTGGATGAGGGCGGTGACCGCGGGGACGAAGATGCCGCCCGCGAGACCCTGGACCACGCGGAACACGACGAGCCAGACGGCGTCCGAGGCGATGCCGCACGCGAAGCTCGCGGCGGTGAACAGCGCGAGCCCCGAGAAGAACACCCACTTGTGCCCGATGCGGTCGCCGACCCGTCCGGCCGGGATCAGCGTCAGCCCGAACGCGAGCGCGTACCCCGAGATGATCCACGACAGCGTCGCCTCGGACGCGTCGAGCGACTGGCGGATCGTCGGCAGGGCGACGTTCACGATGGTGGTGTCGAGCAGTGCGATGAACATGCCCGCGAGGAGCACGATCATCGCCTGCCAGGCGCGGCGGGGCACGGCGTCGGCGGACGGCTGCCGGGTGGTCGGTTCGGTCACGGGTCGCTCTCGGATCGAGGATGGGCGGTGCGCACCCGGCCCGGAGGGCGGGCGGTGCGGGGTCAGTCGGCGAAGATCTGCCCGACGGGCTCGCGCTTCTCGGCCTGGAAGCGGTCCTCGGCGCGACCCAGCGCCCAGTATGCCGACAGGGACATCGCGCGGCGCTCGATTCCCCAGCCGTCCTGCAGGATCGCTCGGATCGCCTGCATGGCGCCGCGCTCACCGTGCGCGAACACCGCGACCGGCCGGGAGGGCCGCGACAGTCCGCGAACAGCGTCCGTGAGCAGCGCCCCGGCTTCGGCGACGGCTCCGTCGGGCCCACGGCGGTGGAGCCACCGCACCACGACCCCGTCCGGGGCCGCGAGCGGGAGTTCGTCCTCGGGGCCGTCCACCTCGACGAACGCGCGTCCCGAGGCGGCGGCGGGCAGGGCCTCCAGGACGGCGGCCACGGCGGGCAAGGCGGAGTCGTCGGCCACGAGGAGGTGCCAGGTCGCCGGGTCGGCGGTGGGGGAGTAGCCGCCTCCGGGACCGGACAGCGCGAGGGTGTCGCCCGGCCGTGCGGACGCGGCCCAGACGCCGGCGACGCCCGCGTCGCCGTGCACGACGAAGTCGATCGTGATGGTGCGGGCGACCGGGTCGACGGCGCGGACGGTGTAGGTCCGGCGCACCGGCATGTCCTCGGGCGCGAGTCGGCCGCGGAGCGCGTCGAGGTCGTACGGCGGGGTGAGGCCGAGGTCCGGACGCGCGAACAGGAGCTTGACGTACTTGTCGGCGGCGGCCAGCCGGTCGGGCGACGCCCCGGCGACGAAGTCGTCGAACGCGGGGCCGCCGAGGTGCACGCGGACCAGGTGCGGGCCGAGGCGCTCGGTCCGGTCGACCACGAACACGTGCTGGGCTCGGGCTGGCCGCGGCTGGGGTCCGGCGGCAGCGGGTGCGGGGGGATTCGTCATCACCTGCAGTCTCCCAGCACATCCGCGGCGTGACCGGGCATTTCTCGGTCGATTCTCGGAGCCGCCGTGCGCGGGTACGGCCACTGAGGAGAACCCGCGCGTTCTCACAACCCGCCCCCGGCCCGCTCATGGGATCGACACAGCCTGAGACCGTTCGATCATCCCACGACCACCGGCAGGGTGCTGGCGTCGCAGCGGATCGGAGACCCCATGGCGATCGGGACGGTTGGGCGGGCAGCGCCCACACGGCGCCCCACCGAGCGGCAGCTCCGCCGGCGGCACCGGACGCGCCAGGTCACCGTCGACCTGCTCGTCGTCGCGGTGTGGGTGTCGGCCGCCATGGCGCTCGCGCTCTGGCTCACGGCGGTCCCGGTGCGGTGGGACGGCATCGGTGTCGTCGTCACCGACCTCGGGATCGCGGCTGGCCTCGTCGGGACCGACCTCGTGCTCGTGATGATCGTGCTCGCGGCCCGCATCCCGTGGATCGACCGCGTGGTGGGACACGACAGCGCGATGGCCGTGCACCGGTCCCTCGGCAAGCCGTCCCTGTACCTGTTGCTGGCCCACGCGGTGCTGCTCGTCGTCGGGTACGCGCTCGAGGCGCACGTCGATGTCCTCGCCGAGGGGTGGGCGCTCGTCACCACGTACGACGTCTTCCTCTCGCTGCTCGCGATCCTGGCGATGATCGCGGTGGTCGTGACGAGCGTCGTCGCGGTCCGACGGTACCTGCCGTACGAGGGCTGGCACGCCGTCCACCTCCTCAGCTACGTCGCGGTGCTCATCGCTCTGCCACACCAGCTGTCGCTCGGCGGCATGCTCGCGCACGGCTCGTGGCAGCGCACGTACTGGATCCTCCTGTACGCGACGGCGATCGGCGCGATCGGCTGGTTCCGGTTCACCCTGCCCGCGATCCGGAGCGTCCGGCACCGCATGGTGGTCGAGCACGTCGAGCGCATCGCGCCCGACGTCGTGTCGCTCTGGATCCGCGGACGTCGGCTCGACCGACTCGGGGCGCGCGGCGGACAGTTCCTCATCTGGCGGTTCTGGTCCGGCGAGACCTGGTGGCACGCCCATCCGCTGTCGCTGTCGGCGGCTCCGTCGAGCACGCGGCTGCGGATCACCGTCCGGTCCCTCGGTGCCGGGAGCGGTCGACTCGCGACGCTCCCGCCCGGAACGCGCGTGTCGTTCGCCGGACCGTACGGTGTCTTCACCGACCGTGTCCGGGCAGGCGACCGGATCGCCGTCGCTGCCTCCGGCATCGGCGTCACCCCGATCCGCGCGTTCCTCGACCACCTCGACGTGCCCCGGGGCGCCGTGACGATCCTCCTCCGCGCCCGGAGCGAGCGCGAGACGTACCTGTGGGACGAGGTGTTCCAGTGGGCGACCGACCACGGCGCCCGCGTGTACACGAGCATCGGACCGCGTGGCCCGGGTCCGAACGGGTGGCTCGCCGCCGCTGACACGTCGCGCGGGGTCAGTGCGGGCACCGTCTGGCCGGGCATCGCGGACAGCGACCTGTACATCTGCGGACCGGACGGCTGGTCGGACCTCGTCGAGGCGGACGCCCGACGCGCGGGTCTGCCCGCGGACCGGCTGCACCGCGAACGATTCGACTGGTGAGGAGAGGGTGGTCATGAGGAAACGGGCACTCATCGGCGGGGTCCTCGCGTCGGTCGCCGTGGTCCTGGGGTCCTGGGAGGTCGGGCAGCCACACACGACGACCACCACGACCACCCCGGCGGCCAGTGGCGACGACGGCGGTTCGTCGTCCGGCTCGTCGTCGTCCGGCTCGTCGTCGTCCGGTTCGTCGTCGTCCGGCTCGACGTCGTCCGGCTCGACGAGCACGGCGACGTTCACCGACGGGACCTTCACCGGCTCCACGGTGTCGACCCAGTACGGCGACGTCCAGGTGCAGGTCACGGTGTCGGGCGGCAAGATCACGGCCGTGACACCCCTCCACCTCACCGACGCCGAGCAGCGCTCCGTCATGATCAGTGAGCAGGCGGCACCGCTCCTCGAGGACGAGGTCCTCAGTGCCCAGTCCGCCGACGTCGACACCATCAGCGGCGCGACCTACACGAGCGACGCGTACCTGCAGTCACTGCAGGCGGCGCTCGACGAGGCGCGATGACGTCGATCGGGTCGGTGACACCGACCGGGGACGGCGCCGGCGTCAGACGCATCGACGCGCCCGACGGCGTGCGACTCGTCGTGCCGACGATGGGCACGATGGCGTCGATCCGGGTCGACGGACCCCGCGGCGACACCCGCGGCCTGGAGGGCCGGATCACCGCCGTCGTCGACCGGCTCGACCGCGAGTTCAGTCGCTGGGACCCACGCTCCCCGGCGAGCGCCGTCGCCCACGGCCGACTCCGCCTCGGCGACACGAGCGCGGAGCACCGAGCCGTGTACGCGCTCGCGATCGACTGGCGGAACCGCTCGGGAGGCGCGTTCGATCCCCATCGACCCGACGGCACCGTGGACCTCGCGGGCATCGTGAAGGCGCTCGCGATCGAGCGGGTCGGCGCCGTGCTCGACGACCTCGACGCCGTGGGGTGGGTGTGCAACATCGGTGGTGACGTCCTCGTCGCCGGCACGACCATGACCGGGCGCCCCTGGACCGCGGGGATCGTCGACCCCGCCGACCGATCGTCGCTCATCCGTCGCGTGCGGCTCCTCGCCCGGCACCGCGCCGTCGCGACCTCGGGGACCGCGGAGCGTGGCGCACACATCTGGTCTCCGCTCGGCGACCAGTCGACGAGCGAGCGGTTCGTCCAGGCGAGCGTGGTCGCGGCCGACATCGTGACCGCGGACGTCCTCGCCACGGCCGTGATGGCCGGTGGTGCGACCGCCGCCGCGCTCGCCGCGTCCGAGCACGGGTGCGTGGTCCTCGCGGTGCGGCCCGACGGCACGACCGCGACGTGGGGGCTCGACCGACAGCTGCAGACCCGGCGCGGTGCCCACGCCGCCTAAGGGGGTACCGGGCGCGAGCACCGCGCGGGCGTCGCTTCCGCTGAAGGAGGGGCGACGGGAACGATCCTGTTCGTCCCGGACCAAGGAACCGCCAAGGAACCGAGCGACGCCCGTTCCGGCAGTTCGTGCTCTCGGAGCGGACGCACCGAGCCGTCATACGGGTGCCACAGGCGGGAGCGGTGTCATCGATCCAGGCGCTTCGCGGCGCTGCACACGCCCGGAGGTCCGGGAGCACCACGATCAGGAAGACCAGCCATGACGAGCACGAACGACACGGACCGACGCCCCGACTGGGAGCACACGCCCGCTCCCGGGGTGGACCAGCGCCCGGCGCCCGATCCGATGCCCCGGGTGTCCGGCGGGGAGCGGCGTGGCGGCGTCCCGGGATGGAGCGAGGTGCCGTCGGTGCGCGTGCCGCCCGTGATGTTGCCGCGGACCTCGGTCAGGTCGTCGCGGCGCTGGTTCTGGCCGGCCGTCGTCGCTGCGGTCGCGGTCGTGGCCCTGTTCGTCGGTGGCGTCGGCGGGTACGTCATCGGGCATCGGTCGTCCGGCACGACGACGCAGCAGTTCCCGAGCGGCGGGACCGGCGGGTACGGCTCGCCGGGCGGTGGGACGGGGGAGTTCCCGGGCGGAACCGGGTCGGGTAGCGGCACCGGCAGCGGCACCGGCACCGGCACCGGCACCGGCACCGGCACCGGAACCGGCACGGGCGCGGGCACCGGCACCGGAACCGGAACGGGTGCCGACGCCGGTGACGCCGGCACGTCCTCCTGACCGCGCCGGCGGCCGCCTCGGGTCAGACGACCGACCAGCCGCCGTCGCTCGGCAGGACCGCGCCGTTCACGTTCGCGGCGTCGTCGCTGAGCAGCCAGGTGATCGCGGCCGCGAGCCGCTCCGCCTCGGCGGGCTGGGGCACGGCGACCTGCATGATCGGACCGATGCGGCCGGCGGCGAAGTCCGATCGCATCGGGGCCTCGATGTTCGTCATGACCGCTCCGGGCGCGACGGCGTTCGCGCGGACGCCGCTCGGGCCGTAGAAGAACGCGACGCTCTTCGTGAGGCCGACGACGGCGTGCTTCGACGTCGTGTAGGCGACGCCGGCGGCCGAACCGCGGAACGCCGCCTCCGATGCCACGTTGACGATCGAGCCCGCGCCGGCGGGGATCATGAGCCCGAGCACCGCGCGCGTCAGACGCATGGGCCCCGTCACGTTGACGCCCATGACGCGGTCCCACGTCGCGTCGTCGACCTCGGCCGGCGGCAGGAACGCGTCCATGATGCCGGCGACGTTCGCCAGGCCGTGCACGGATCCGTCGGCGGCCGCGATGACGGCGTCGATCGTCGGGGCCTGCGCCACGTCGCCGACCACGGTGACGACGTCGTGCCCGGCCAGCTCGCCGCGCAGGGCGTCGAGTCGGTCGGCGACGACGTCGGTGGCGACGACGCGGGCGCCCTCCTGCACCAGCCGGGTGGCGGTGGCCCGGCCGATGCCGGAACCGGCGCCGGTCACGATGACGGTCCTCCCGTCGAATCGTCCCGGGGTGATGGTCTGCGTCATGATTGCTCCTCGTCGAACACGGGCCGCGGGTCGGCCCGGAAGCAGTTATAGCACCCAGTGCCAAAAGGAGGCCCGGTGGCAGCAGCGAGAACGGGCCGTCCCGTCGAGGTGGACCCCGACCGCGTCGCCGAGGTCGCGCTCCGGCTGTTCGCCGAGCGCGGCTTCGATGCGGTGACCATGGACGACGTCGCGGTGGCGGCTGGCGTCAGTCGGCGCACCCTCTTCCGGGTGTTCCGGACCAAGGACGACCTCGTCTGGGGCGGGACCGCCGAGGCGGCCGACCGGATCGCCGCCGAGCTCGCCGCGCTGCCGGACAGGGCCGACCCCTACGAGGCGATGCGGACGGCGTACGTGGCCGCGCTCACCTTCCCGTCCTCGCTCATCCCCGTGACGCGGGCGCGACTGCGTCTCATCGCGGACCACGAGCGATTGTCGGCCGGTGCGGTGACCCGGCTCGGCGCGGGCCGTGACCTCGTCGTCGGGGAGCTGCGCCGGCGGCTCGGACCGGACGCGTCGCCGCTGCTCCTCGAGGTCCGTACCAGCGCGATCGCCGCCGCGGTGTTCGCCGCGATGACCTTCTGGGCCCGGCAGGACGACGGCGATCCCGCGACCGTCGTGGACCGCGCTCTCGCAGGCCTCGTCCGGGACTGGTCGGCGGACGGCTGAGGTCGACCGAGCCCGGCGTTCGGCCGGACGAGGTTCGCCGTCACCGGCCGATCGACGTCGCCGACACGGGCGTGACCGACTCGGCCGGGAGGACCGGGACCGGCTCGCGCAGGCCGGTCCCGTCCTCGAGCGGCTCGCCGCGGCTGCTGCCGACTAGGAGCGGTCCTCGCGGCGGCGGACCTGTGCGCGCGGGTCGCGTCCCGTGACCGGGTACGGACCGGTGACGCCCTCCCGGAGCGACGCGATGCGGAGGATCCGGTCGCGCTGGAGGAACCACCCGACCACGAGCAGCGGGATGATCACCACGAGCGACGCGATCGTGAGCGTGCCGATCGGCCAGTCGATCGCCATGAGCACGAGCACGGACACCAGGAACGCGAGCGTCAGCCAGGACGTCACCGGGGCGCCCGGGAGCCGGAAGGTCGGCTCCTTCGCCAGGCCCTGCTTCGCCCAGACCCGGAGTCGCATCTGGCAGAGCATGATCGTGCCCCACGCGGTGACGATCCCGAGCGCCGACACGTTGAGGACGATCTCGAACGCCTGGCTCGGCACGAACAGGTTGAGCACGACACCGGCGAGCGTGAAGCAGGCCGTGAGCAGGATGCCCGCGAACGGCACCCCGCCCTTCGACATCTTCGTCGTCCACTTCGGCGCGGAGCCGTTCATGCCCATCGAGTGCAGCGCCCGGCCCGTGGAGTACAGACCGGCGTTCAGAGACGACAGCGCTGCGGTGAGCACGACGAAGTTCATGACGGATCCGACGACGTGCCCGACCTGCGGGTTGCCGATGGACGAGAAGAACGTGACGAAGGGGCTGACGCCCTCCTTGTAGGACGTGTACGGCAGGAGCAGCGACAGCAGGATGATCGAGCCGACGTAGAACACCGCGATCCGGAGCACGACCGAGTTGATCGCCCGGGGGATCACCTTCTCGGTGTCCTGCGTCTCGCCGGACGCCGTGCCGACGAGCTCGATCGCAGCGTAGGCGAACACGACGCCCTGCACGACGAGCACCGCGGGCAGGAGCCCGGTCGGGAACAGCCCGCCGTGGTCGCCCCAGATCGAGAAGCCGGTGTGGACGCTCGCGCCGCCGGTCTGCACGGGGAACGCGAAGAACAGCCAGATGAGTGCGATCACGAGGAACGCCACGAGCGCGGCGACCTTGATGAGCGCGAACCAGAACTCGAGTTCGCCGAACACCTTGACCGCCACGAGGTTCGCGGCGAGCACGACGAGCAGGGCCACCAGGGCGAGCGCCCACTGCGGGATCGCGCGCGTGCCCGTCCAGTAGTGCAGGTACAGGGCGACGGCGGTGGTGTCGACGATCGACGTCATGGCCCAGTTGAGGAAGTACATCCACCCGGCCGCGTACGCGAACTTCTCGCCGTAGAACTCGCGCGCGTACGAGATGAACGAGCCGGACGACGGACGGTGCAGCACGAGCTCGCCGAGCGCGCGGAGGATGAAGAACGCGAAGATCCCCGCGACCAGGTAGACGACCGCCAGCGCGGGTCCGGCGGAGTGCAGCCGACCGCCGGCGCCGAGGAACAGACCCGTGCCGATCGCTCCGCCGATGGCGATCATCTGGAGCTGCCGGGGCTTCAGGCCGTGCTGGAACCCCTCCTGCTCGTGGGCGAAGTCGTTGCCGGACGCCCGTCCGGTGTCGTTCGCTGGTGGCCGTCCGGTGTCGCTGTGGTCCTGCGCGGTCATCCCGCCACCGTACCGACGAGCTGCCGGACGTGCTCCCGGACCAGGGGGCAGCGACGGTTGCGCGACGGTCGTCGTCCAGCCGTCGCCACGTGTCAGCGTGGTTCCATGGACGGATGGCACCGCTCATCCGTCTCCTCGTCGCCGTCGGGTTCGCGCTGCTCCTGACCGCGGCGACGGCGCTCGTCCTCCACCTGGTGTTCCGAGCCCTCGCACGCCGGGGCCGATGGGCGGCCGTGCTGTCGCGCCGCACGAAGCACCCGACCCGGACGGTGCTGCTCGTCGCGTTCCTCTGGACCGCGTTCGCGTCCTCCATCCGGCCGGACGCCCGGCTGTACCCGTGGCGGGACGACGTCACCCACGGGTTCCTCATCGTGACCATCGCGGCGGGTGCCTGGCTGGCGTGCGAGCTCGCGATCTTCCTCGAGGACCTCGGTCTGCACCGCTACCGCGTGGACGTCCCCGACAACCGCGTCGCGCGGCGGATCCGCACGCAGGTGCTCATCATCCGGCGGCTCACCGTCGTCGTGGTCGTCGTCATCGCCGTCGGCTCCATCCTCCTGACGTTCCGGGGGATCGAGGCGGCCGGCGCGAGCGTGCTCGCGAGCGCGGGCCTCATCAGTGTCATCGCCGGCATCGCGGCGCAGTCCACCCTCGGCAACGTGTTCGCGGGCATGCAGCTCGCGTTCTCGGGCGCGGTCCGGGTCGACGACGTCGTGGTGGTCGAGCAGCAGTGGGGCCGGATCGAGGAGATCACGCTCACCTACGTCGTCGTGCACCTGTGGGACGACCGGCGCTTCATGCTGCCCTCGACGTACTTCACGACGACGCCGTTCGAGAACTGGACCAGGACGAGCAGCGAGCTCCTCGGGAGCGTCGACTTCGACCTCGACTGGCGGGTGAGTCCGGGCCAGATGCGGACGGAGCTCGACCGGATCCTGGTGACGACGGACCTCTGGGACGGGCGCACCAAGGTCCTGCAGGTCACCGACGCCGTGAACGGGCTCGTACACGTGCGGATCCTCGTGACGGCGCACGACGCACCCGGCCTGTTCGACCTCCGCTGCTACGTCCGCGAGGAGATGATCGCCTGGATCCAGCGCACGCACCCCGATGCGCTGCCGCTGCAACGGGTCATGATGGTCGACCCGACGCCGGACCGACCGCGGTCGCGGCGCGAGCCGTCCACCGCCACGAGCTCCGCCCTGTTCGGGGGCGACGAGGGCAGCGACCGCGCCGCGCTCTTCACGGGACCGATCCAGACCTCCGGCATCCGGCCGGACCAGATCCCGCCCGCCGACGCCGCGTGGCAGCGCACCCGGCGGGCGCCCCACGACCCGCGGGACGCTAGCGGACCTGCTGCCGGCCCTTGATCATCCGGTCGTCCTCGATGACGGTGCCGACCGCGACGATCGTCGTGGCGAGCCACGCGACCCACGTCAGGGCGAGGCGCCAGTCGCGCGGTCCCTTCCGCGTCGTCTGCAGGACGCTCCACCCGCTGAAGAGCGCGCTGAGCACCGATCCGTTGAACAAGAACTTCCGCACGTGTGCCTCCTGGTGTCGTTCCAGGCCACGCTACCCGTGGGTATGGTGGAGCGCCGTCCGCAGCGGACGGTGATCAGGACGAACCAGGAGGCCCCGTGCGTCAGGCCGCGATCGGGGCGCTGCTCCTCGTCGCCGGAGCGGTGTGCGTCGTGGTCGGTGTCCTGCCCGTGCCCACGCTCCTCGCGCTGGCCGACCGGGTGGTCCCGGTCCTGGCGTTCGTGCTGGGCCTCACGATCGTCGCCGAACTCGCGGCGGACGCGGGCGTGTTCGACCGGCTGGCCGACCTCGCGGCCCGGGTCGGGCGTGGCCGGACCCTCGGGCTCTGGGCAGCCGTCGTCGTGCTCGCGGTCGTGTGCACGGTGTTCCTCTCGATCGACACGACCGCGGTGCTCCTGACCCCCATCGTCATCGCCCTCGCTCGGCGGGTCCAGCTGCCGCCGATGCCCTTCGCGCTCACGACCGTGTGGCTGGCGAACACCGCGTCGTTGCTCCTACCGGTGTCGAACCTCACGAACCTGCTCGCCGTCTCGCGCATCGGACTGGCGGGGCCGCCGGCGTTCGCGGGGCTCATGGCGCTGCCGGCGCTCGCGGGGGTCCTCGTGCCGTGCGTCGTGCTGCTCGTCGTGTTCCGTCACCGGCTGCGCGGCGGGTACGCGCCCCCGCCCGTGCGCCGACCGGAGGACCGCGTGTTCTTCGTCGCAGCCTCCGCGGTCCTCGCGGCCCTCGTCGTGGCGCTGACCGCCGGCGTCACCGTGTGGGTCGCGGCGCTCGCCGCGGCCGCGGTCCTCGTCGTGGTCGCCGCTGTCCGCCGACCCGACGTGCTCCGCCCCGCTCGTGTTCCGTGGCAGCCGCTCGTCCTCGCAGCGGGGTTGTTCGTCGCCGTCGAGACCCTGCATGCAGTCGGCTCGACCGATCCGCTCGTCCGGGCGCTGCACGGCGGTGACGGCTTCGGGTCCCTGCTGGGGCTCGCGGGCGCGGGCGCGCTCGCGGCGAACGGGATCGACAACCTCCCCGCGTACCTCGTGCTCGAGCCGGCGGCGGGCAACGCGGCCGTGCGGTACGCGGCGCTCCTCGTCGGAGTGAACGCCGGGTGCCTCGTGACGCCGTGGGCGTCGCTCGCCACGCTGCTCTGGCACGCACGGCTCCGCGCCGAGGGCATCGCGCTGTCGTGGGGTCGCTACGCGGCGCTCGGCTGCGTCGTCGCCCCGCTCACCGTCGTGGCGGGCGTCGCGGCGGTCCTCGTCGCCCGCTGAGCACCGGTGGCACCGTCGGCGTGGGCCGGTCCTGCCGTCGTCGGCGTCAGAGCCAGTCGCGCCGACGGAACACGGTGTACAGCGCGACCGAGGACACGACGATGAGCACGGCGGACGCGACGAGCCCGGACCAGGCGCCCTCGCCGGGGAACTTGATGTTCTGCCCGAACCACCCGGTGATGGCGGTCGGGATCGCGATGATCGCCGCCCAACTCGTCACCTTCTTCATGACCAGGTTCATGCGGTTCGACGCGAGGTTGAGGTTCGTCTCGAGCACGCTCGACACCGACTCACGGAGCTGGTCGACCTGCTCCGTGGCCGACGTGATGTGGTCTGCCACGTCGCGGTAGTACGGTCGCAGTCCGTCGCTGACCTGCGTCGCGTCATCACGGACGAGGGTCTGGATCACCTCGCGCTGCGGCCCGACGAGCCGCCGCAGGGTCCCGAGCGCCTTCCGCAGCGCGAACGACCGCCGCTGGATGTGGGACGTCTGCGCGGACACCTCGAACAGGTCGTCCTCCAGGTGGTCGATGAGGTCCTCGAGCTGTTCGACCGTCGCGGTGGCGTGGTCCGCGAGCACGTCGAGGACGCCCCACACGAGGAACGCGGCACCGTGGCCGGCCAGGTCGTCGTTGGCGTCCCAGCGGCGCACGAACTCCTGCGCGTCGAAGCCCGGCGCGTGCATGGTGACGACGGCGCGTTCGGTGACGAACGCCTTGACCTCGTGCGTCACCAGGTCGGTGCCGCCGCGCGAGCACGTCACGTCGTACGCCACCAGGAACAGGGCTCCGTGGTACCGGTCGAGCTTCGGCCGTTGCCCCGGCTCGAGTGCGTCCTCGCTCGCGAGCGCGTGGATGCCGAGTTCGTCCTCGATGCGCGCCAGCTCGTCGGCCGTCGGGTCCGTGAAGTCGACCCACACCACCTCATCAGGACGCTCGAGGTGGTCGGACACGTCCTCCACCGGGAAGTCCTCGGCCGCGACCGTCCCGTTCCGCCACATCCGCGTCCGCACCATGCCGGTCATCGTACTGAGGCACACGTGCGGCCCGGTGCCTGGCGCGTCCGGGTCCACGGCGAGACCCGTGTCGACCGGGAGGCCCGCGTCGGTCGCCGGGACGGGGCAGGCTGGGTGCATGGCGGTGTTCACGAAACGGCGGTCCGACGCTCCCGACGGCTTCTTCGTGGCGGAGGCGGCGGGACTGACGTGGCTCGGTGCCGCTGGCGGCGTCGCGGTCGCGGCCGTGCTCGACGTCGGACGGCGCCACATCGACCTCGAGGAGCTGTCCGACGTCCGGCCCACGCCCGGTGTCGCTCGCCGGTTCGGCCACGACCTCGCCCGCACGCACGACGCCGGCGCCGCGGCGTTCGGTGCGCCGCCCGAGGGGTGGGACGGCCCGACCTTCATCGGCAAGCGGCCGCAGTCCTGCCGGCCGTCGTCGTCGTGGGGGCGCTTCTACGCGGAGCAGCGCGTTGCACCGTTCCTCGACCTGGCACGTGCTGCGGGCAGTGTCACGGATGACGAGCACGCCGCCGTCCGCAGGGTGCTCGAGGCCGTCGCGGACGGGGCGCTCGATGACGACGACGTGCCCGCGCGACTGCACGGCGACCTCTGGAACGGCAACGTCGTCTTCACGCCGGGCGGCGTCGTGCTCATCGACCCCGCGGCGCACGGCGGGCACCGCGAGACCGACCTCGCGATGCTCGACCTCTTCGGCTGCCCGTACCTCGACGAGGTCGTGGCGGGGTACCAGGAGCACGGGCCCCTCCGTCCCGGCTGGCGGGAGCGGATCCCGCTGCACCAGCTGCACCCGCTCGCGGTGCACGCGGCCGGCTACGGACGGTCGTACGGGCACGCGCTCGTCGACGCCGCGCGGCGGACCGCCGCGCTGCTGCGGTGACGTCCCTCGCCCCTCGTCCGCCCCGCCGCCGCCCCGGCTCCATCGGCCCGACGTCCGCCCCCGGGCAGCCTGGATGCCCGCTGCTAGCCTGGACCGGCCCGCCGCCGCGACGGGTGCCGAGCGCCTCCCGCGCCCGTGCGACGTCCGGCGCCTCCCGTCGCCGGTCGGCGGGACCAGAACGGAGAGCCCGCACCAATGTCCGCAGTCCCCCCGGAAGCCGAGCCCACCGACACGACGCCGACCCCCGACCGGACGGCCTCCACGGACCGGTTCGGCTTCGTCGTGGTGTCGAACCGCCTCCCCGTGGACCGCGTGGTCGACGAGGACGGGACCGAGGGGTGGCGGCACTCGCCGGGCGGGCTCGTCACCGCGCTCGAACCGGTGATGCGCGCGAACGACGGCGCGTGGGTCGGTTGGGCGGGCCAGCCCGACGTCGACCTCGACCCCTTCGAGAACGACGGCATCCACATCGTGCCGGTGCCGCTGTCCGACGCCGAGATCGAGGAGTACTACGAGGGCTTCAGCAACGACACCCTCTGGCCGCTGTACCACGACGTCATCGAGCAGCCGACGTACCACCGCGACTGGTGGAACGCGTACCGGCGGGTGAACCAGCGGTTCGCCGAGGCCGCGGCGGCGGTCGCCGACCAGGACGCCGTCGTGTGGGTGCAGGACTACCAGCTGCAGCTCGTCCCGCAGCTCATCCGCGAACTCCGTCCCGACGTCACGATCGGCTTCTTCAACCACATCCCGTTCCCGCCGGTCGGGATCTACGCGCAGCTGCCCTGGCGGTCGCAGATCATCGACGGCCTGCTCGGCGCCGACGTCATCGGGTTCCAGCGGTACGACGACGCCTCGAACTTCCTCCGCGCCGTGCGCCATATCAAGGGCCACACGACCAAGGGTGCGATCGTCGACGTCCCGGTGGACGACCCGGACGCCCCGCGTTCGCGACGGGGCATCACGGTCCGGCACGTCGAGGCACGGCACTTCCCGATCTCGATCGACGCAGAGAGCTACGAGGACATCGCCCGACGGCCCGAGGTCCAGGCCCGTGCCCGCGAGATCCGCGAAGGACTCGGCAACCCGAAGACGGTCCTGCTCGGGGTCGACCGACTCGACTACACCAAGGGCATCGGACACCGCATCAAGGCCTTCGGCGAGCTCCTCGAGGACGGCCGCATCGACGTCGAGGACGCCACCCTCGTGCAGGTCGCGAGCCCGAGCCGCGAGCGCGTCGACACCTACAGGGCACTCCGCGACGAGATCGAGCTCACGGTCGGTCGCATCAACGGCGACCTCGGCACGATCAGCCACCAGCCGATCAGCTACCTCCACCACGGCTACCCGCGCGAGGAGATGGTGGCGCTCTACCTCGCCGCCGACGTCATGCTCGTCACGGCGCTCCGCGACGGCATGAACCTGGTCGCCAAGGAGTACGTGGCGAGCCGGTTCGACAACCAGGGCGTGCTCATCCTGTCCGAGTTCGCCGGCGCCGCCGACGAGCTCCGCCAGGCCCTGCTCGTCAACCCGCACGACATCGGCGCGCTCAAGGACGCCATCGTGCGCGCGATGCAGATGCCACAGCGCGAGCGCGCGACCCGCATGCGCGCCCTGCGCAAGCGCGTGCGGGACAACGACGTCGCGCGGTGGTCGCGGTCCTTCATCGAGGCACTCGACCGGCACGCGCCGGGCGGCGGCATCGACCCCGAGGCGACCGACCCCGGTGACGAGCACGTCGACGAACTCGCGCAGACCACGCCGGTGGAGGCGCGTGATGCCTGAGGCCCCCTCGCTCGACAGCGCGATCGAGCGGCTGGGTGGGGCGCGGTCACTGCTCGTCGCCCTCGACTTCGACGGCACCCTCGCGCCCTTCGCGGACGATCCGGCAGCGGTGGCGGCTCTGCCGGGCTCCTGGGCCGCGGCGCTCACCCTCGACCGCGCACGCGACACCCACGTCGTCCTCGTCTCGGGCCGCCCGCTCGCGGGGTTGGCGCGCGTGACGCACGCTCCCGACGGCATGTCCCTCGTCGGGTCGCACGGCGTCGAGTGGCGGGTGGACGGCCACGACGAGGCCGCGCTGTCGCCCGACGAACTCGCGGCCGTGGATCGGATCGGCGCGCTCCTCGATGCGGTCGCCGAACGCCATCCCGGTGTCCACATCGAGCACAAGCCCGCGGGCCTCGGGGTGCACACGCGTCGCGTCGGTCCGGCCGAGGCCCGAGCGGCCGTGGAGGACGCCCGGGCGACGGTGCTCGCGGCGTTCCCCGACGTCCACGTGCGCGATGGCAAGGACATCCTCGAGTTCGCGGTGCGCGACGTCACGAAGGGCGACGCCGTCGAGCGGCTGCGTGCGCTCCTCGACGCCGACCGCGTCCTGTTCGCGGGCGACGACGTCACCGACGAGGACGGCTTCCGGGCGCTCGACCAGGACGCCGGCGACGTCGGCATCAAGGTCGGGCCGGGGGAGACCCGCGCGGCGCACCGCGTCGCCGACCCTGCTGCCCTGACGCCCGTGCTGCAGGCGCTGGCGCGCGCCCGCGCCTTCCGCTGACGCTCCCGTCCGCTCGCGCTCGGCCCCGCGTCCGGTTGGTGTACCAACTGCATCTAGACTCGCTCCATGCCTGATATCGACGTCAAGCCCCGCAGCCGTGCTGTCACCGACGGGATCGAAGCCACCACCTCGCGTGGCATGCTCCGGGCGGTCGGCATGGGCGACGCGGACTGGGACAAGCCCCAGATCGGCATCGCCTCGTCCTGGAACGAGATCACCCCCTGCAACCTCTCCCTCGACCGTCTGGCGCAGGGGGCGAAGGAGGGCGTGCACGGCGGCGGCGGGTACCCGCTGCAGTTCGGCACGATCTCGGTGTCCGACGGCATCTCGATGGGCCACGAGGGCATGCACTTCTCGCTCGTCTCGCGCGAGGTCATCGCCGACAGCGTCGAGACCGTGGTGAACGCGGAGCGCCTCGACGGCACGGTCCTCCTCGCCGGCTGCGACAAGTCGCTCCCCGGCATGCTCATGGCGGCGGCCCGGCTCGACCTGGCGAGCGTGTTCCTCTACGCCGGTTCCGTCATGCCCGGCTACGTCAAGCAGGCCGACGGCTCGGAGAAGCAGGTCACGATCATCGACTCCTTCGAGGGTGTGGGGGCCTGCAAGGCGGGCACCATGACCGAGGAAGAGCTGAAGAAGATCGAGTGTGCGATCGTCCCGGGCGAGGGCGCCTGTGGCGGGATGTACACCGCCAACACGATGGCGTCCCTCGCCGAGGCCCTCGGCATGAGCCTCCCCGGGTCGGCTGCGCCGCCGTCGGCCGACCGTCGTCGGGACTACTACGCGCACCGCTCCGGCGAGGCCGTGGTCGAGATGCTCCGCCTCGGCATCACCGCACGGCAGATCCTCACCCGTGAGGCCTTCGAGAACGCGATCACCGTGCTCATGGCGCTCGGCGGCTCGACGAACGCCGTCCTGCACCTGCTCGCGATCGCGCACGAGGCCGAGGTCGAGCTGACCCTCGACGACTTCAACCGCATCGGCGCGAAGGTCCCGCACATCGCCGACATGAAGCCCTTCGGCCAGTACGTCATGGTGGACGTCGACCGCAACGGCGGCATCCCCGTCGTGATGAAGGCGCTCCTCGACGCGGGTCTGCTGCACGGGGACTGCCTGACGGTCACGGGGAAGACCCTCGCCGAGAACCTCGCCGAGATCGATCCGCCGGAGCTCGACGGCAAGGTCATGCGCAAGCTCGACGACCCGATCCACGCCACGGGTGGCCTGACGATCCTCCAGGGCTCGTTCGCGCCCGAGGGCGCGGTCGTCAAGACGGCCGGCTTCGACGCCGAGGTCTTCCAGGGCCCCGCCCGCGTGTTCGACCGGGAGCGCGCCGCCATGGACGCCCTGACCGAGGGCCGGATCGGCAAGGGCGACGTCGTCGTCATCCGCTACGAGGGCCCGAAGGGCGGCCCGGGCATGCGCGAGATGCTCGCGATCACCGCCGCCATCAAGGGCGCGGGCCTCGGCAAGGATGTACTACTCTTGACCGACGGACGATTCTCGGGCGGCACAACCGGCCTGTGCATCGGCCACATTGCACCGGAGGCAGTGGACGCAGGTCCCATCGCCTTCGTGCGCGATGGCGACCAGATCCGCGTCGACATCGCCGCTCGCACGCTCGACCTACTGGTCGACCCTGCCGAGCTGGAGGCCCGCCACGACGGCTGGGCACCGCTTCCCCCGCGGTACACCCGCGGTGTCCTCGCGAAGTACGCGAAGCTCGTCCGGTCCGCCGCCCAGGGCGCGGTCACGGGCTGAGCGCCGACCTCCACCCTCGCACCACGACGGCGGCGCCGTCCCCGCGGACCGCGCCGCTCCACACCAGAGGAAGTGCCATGCCCACGGAAGCCACTCCGCTCTCCGCCGCGGGGACGCGGCGCGCACCCGAGGTCCTGACCGGCTCCGGCGCGGTCCTGCGGTCCCTCGAACACCTCGGCATCACCGACGTCTTCGGGCTGCCGGGCGGCGCGATCATCCCGTTCTACGACGAGCTCATGGCCTCGACGGCCATCCGCCACGTCCTCGTCCGCCACGAGCAGGGCGCCGGCCACGCGGCCGAGGGCTACGCGGCGGCGTCCGGGAGGGTCGGGGTCGCGATCGCGACGTCGGGTCCGGGCGCGACGAACCTCGTCACCGCCATCGCGGACGCCTACATGGACTCCGTTCCGTTCATCGCGATCACCGGCCAGGTGTTCTCGACGCTCATGGGGACGGACGCCTTCCAGGAGGCCGACATCGTCGGCATCACGATGCCGATCACGAAGCACTCGTTCCTCGTCACGAAGCCCGAGGACATCCCGAGCACGCTGGCCGCGGCGTACCAGATCGCGACGACGGGACGTCCCGGTCCGGTGCTCGTCGACATCACGAAGGACGCCCAGCAGAACTCGGCGCCGTTCGTCTGGCCCCCGCGGGTCGACCTGCCGGGGTACCGCCCGGTGACCAAGGCGCACGGCAAGCAGATCGCGGCCGCGGCGCAGCTCATCGCCGAGTCGAGCAAGCCCGTGTTCTACGTGGGCGGCGGCGTCATCCGGTCCGGTGCGTCGGCGGAGTTGCTGCGACTCGCCGAGGCCACGCACGTCCCGGTGGTCACGACCCTCATGGCTCGCGGGGCGTTCCCCGACTCGCACCCGCAGCACCTCGGGATGCCGGGGATGCACGGCACGGTCCCGGCGGTGCTCGGACTGCAGGAGAGCGACCTCATCGTCGCGCTCGGGGCCCGGTTCGACGACCGCGTCACGGGCAAGATCGACGAGTTCGCGCCGGACGCCAAGGTGGTGCACGTCGACATCGACCCCGCCGAGATCTCGAAGATCCGGTTCGCCGACGTCCCGATCGTGGGCGACGCGAAAGAGGTCCTCACCGACCTCCTGGCCGCGTGGCAGGACGTCCCCGTCGCCGACCGCGCGTCCCTCGACGCCTGGTGGGAGCGCCTTGGACGGCTCCGTGAGCAGTTCCCGCTCGGGTACGCCGCCCCGCAGGACGGCCTCCTCGCGCCACAGGCCGTCATCCGCCGCATCGGCGAGCTCACCGGGCCGGAAGGCGTGTACGTGGCCGGGGTCGGTCAGCACCAGATGTGGTCGGCGCAGTTCATCCAGTACGAGCGCCCCCACGCCTGGCTCAACTCGGGCGGCGCGGGGACGATGGGCTACTCGGTCCCCGCCGCCATGGGCGCGAAGGTCTCGCAGCCCGACCGCGTCGTGTGGGCGATCGACGGCGACGGCTGTTTCCAGATGACGAACCAGGAGCTCGCGACCTGCGTCATCAACGACATCCCGATCAAGGTCGCGATCATCAACAACTCGTCGCTCGGCATGGTGCGACAGTGGCAGACGCTGTTCTACGACGGCCGGCATTCCTTCACCGACCTCGAGACGGGGCACGCGTCCCGACGGGTACCGGACTTCGTCAAGCTCGCCGACGCCTACGGTGCGCTCGGCATCCGCGTCGAGCGCGAGGACGAGATCGACGACGCGATCCGGCTCGCCCTCGCCACGAACGACCGGCCCGTCGTCATCGACTTCGTCGTCAGCCGCGACTCCATGGTGTGGCCGATGGTGCCGCAAGGGGTCAGCAACTCCGCGATCCAGCACGCACGCGACCTCGCCCCGAGCTGGGACGACGAGGACGCCGACATGACCGGGAGGCCCGCATGAGCCACGTCCTGTCCCTCCTCGTCGAGGACAAGCCGGGTCTGCTCACGCGCGTCGCCGGCCTGTTCGCGCGGCGCGGGTTCAACATCGAGTCCCTCGCGGTGGGATCCACCGAGGTCGAGGGGTTGTCCCGGATCACCGTCGTGGTCGACGTCGAGGACCTGCCGCTCGAACAGGTGACGAAGCAGTTGAACAAGCTCGTCAACGTCATCAAAATCGTCGAGCTCGAGTTCTCGCAGTCCGTGCAGCGGGAGCACATGCTCGTCAAGGTCCGGGTGGACAACCAGACGCGCTCCCAGGTACTCGAGGCCGTCAACCTGTTCCGGGCGCGCGTCGTCGACGTCGCGACCGATTCCCTGGTGATCGAGGTCACGGGTGACCCCGGCAAGATCCAGGCGATCCTGCGCGTGCTGGAGCCGTACGGCATCAAGGAGCTCGCGCGGGCGGGCCTCCTCGGCATGGGCCGAGGCCCGAAGAGCATCACCGACCGCGTCCCCCGCGCGTAGTCGACATGACCCCGGGGCGGCACACCGCGGACCCCCGGACCGGACACACCGAACCGACAAGGAGAACCACCACCGTGACTGACATCGTCTACGACGCCGACGCCGACCTCTCGCTCATCCAGGGCAAGAAGGTCGCGGTCATCGGCTACGGCTCGCAGGGCCACGCGCACGCGCTCAACCTCCGCGACTCGGGCGTCGAGGTCGTCATCGGCCTGCAGGAGGGCTCCAAGAGCCGCAGCAAGGCCGAGGAGGCCGGATTCACCGTGCACACCCCGGCCGAGGCGACCGCCTGGGGCGACGTCATCGTCGTCCTGACGCCGGACCAGGTGCAGCGGCACGTGTACGCGGACGAGATCCAGCCGAACCTGACCGACGGCAAGGCGCTCGTGTTCGGGCACGGCTTCAACATCCGCTTCGGCTACATCCAGGCCCCCGAGGGCGTCGACGTCGTGCTCGTCGCGCCGAAGGGCCCGGGCCACACGGTGCGCCGTGAGTACGAGGCCGGCCGGGGCGTGCCCGTGATCGTCGCGGTCGAGGTCGACGCCTCGGGCCAGGCGTGGGACCTCGCCTGGAGCTACAGCAAGGCCATCGGCGGTCTGCGGTCCGGCGGCATCAAGACGACGTTCACGGAGGAGACCGAGACCGACCTGTTCGGCGAACAGGCCGTCCTCTGCGGTGGCACCTCGCAGCTCATCCAGTACGGGTTCGAGACCCTCGTCGAGGCGGGCTACCAGCCCCAGATCGCCTACTTCGAGGTCCTGCACGAACTCAAGCTCATCGTCGACCTCATCTGGGAGGGCGGGCTCACCAAGCAGCGCTGGTCCATCTCGGACACGGCCGAGTTCGGGGACTACGTCTCGGGCCCGCGCGTGATCGACCCGCACGTCAAGGAGAACATGAAGGCGGTCCTCGCCGACATCCAGGACGGCACCTTCGCCAAGCGCTTCATCGAGGACCAGGACGCCGGTGCGCCGGAGTTCACGGCGCTGCGCGAGAAGGGCGAGGGGCACCCGATCGAGGCGACCGGTCGCGAGCTGCGCAAGCTCTTCGCGTGGAAGCAGACCGACAGCGACTACGTCGACGGCTCGGCCGCCCGCTAGGCTCCTGCCAGCACTCGACGAGGAGGCGACGGTGCGCACCACGCGCACCGTCGCCTCGCGACGTGACCCGAACGACATGCAGCTCCTCTCCTCCAGCACCCCCGCGCACGCCGCCCTCCGGCCGGCGTCCTCGGCGCACCGATCGCACCCGCTGGGTCGTCCGTCGTGGTCGGTCGCGGCCTCCCGGCATGGGAAGATGCTCGAATGGCGGTGACGAGACGTGCGGTCCACATCGGCGCCGGCAAGATCGGGCGCGGATTCGTGGGCCAGTTCCTCGCAGCCAGCGGGTACGACCTCACCTTCGTCGACGTCGACGACCGCGTCGTCCGCGCCCTGAACGAGTCCGGCCGCTTCGTCGTCCACGAGGTCGGTGACGACCCCATCGACCGCGTGGTCGAGGGCTTCGCCGCCCTCAACAGCAAGCGCGAGCGCGACCGCGTGGTGGAGGCGATCGCCGGCGCGGACGTCGTCACGACCGCGGTCGGCGCGCGGACACTGCCCCTCGTGGCGCCGTTCATCGCCGAGGGACTGGCCGCGCGGCCGGCCGGAGCGGGCGTGGTCACCGTCGTGGCATGCGAGAACGCCATCAACGCCACCGACTCGTTGCACGCGAGCGTCCGGCGATCGCCCGCCCTCGAGGACCACGACATCGACGCGGTGTTCGCGAACTGCGCGATCGACCGCATCGTGCCGGAGCAGACCGGCGTGCTCGGACAGTCCGGCGGCCTCGACGTCGTCCTCGAGCCCTTCTACGAGTGGGTCATCGAGCGGACGCCGTTCTCCGGCGTCGACGCCGAGCCCCCGGCGATCCAGGGCGTCACGTGGGTGGACGACCTGCAGCCGTTCGTGGAGCGCAAGCTCTACACGGTGAACACCGCCCACGCGACCGCGGCCTACCACGGCTTCGTCCGCGGGATCCGGCTCATCCGCGAGGCCCTCGAGGACGACCTGGTCCGGGCCGAGGTCGACGGCGTCCTCGACGAGACCACCGCGTTGCTCGTCGCGAAGCACGGTTTCGACCCGGAGGAGCACCGCCGGTACGTCCAGGCGAACCTCGTCCGCATCGCCAACCCGCTCCTCCCGGACACGACGGCGCGGGTCGGACGCAACCCGCTCCGCAAACTCGGGCGTCGTGAGCGCTTCATCGGTCCCGCCGCGCAGCTGGCGGAACGCGGCATGCCGGTCGACCACCTGCTCGGCGCCGTCCGGGTCGCCCTCGAGTTCGACGACCCCGACGACCCGGAGTCGTTCGAGCTGCACGCGCTGCTGCGGTCCGGGGCGACCGCCCACGCCCTCACCGAGATCCTCACGGGACTCATGGAGAGCCACCCCCTGTTCCCGGCGGTCCGTTCGGTGGTCGCTTCTACACTGGAGTCATGACCACCCCGAAGGACGTCGGGTCCCCGCCGAACGGCGGTGCGGACCACGACGACGCCGAGGCCCTGAGCTGGGGTGCGGAGCAGGACGCCACCTACGTCGATGCACCGGCCAACGAACTCCGCGCACCGAGGGCGCCGCGGGCCCGCACCGGTGACGAGCCCCTCGCGTCCGGATCGCTCGTCGGTCTGGGCGTCCTCGGTGGGGTGTACCTGCTGTACACGGTGGCGTGGCTCGTCAGTGCGGGCGCGTTGCCGGTCGATCCCGGCACGTCCGCGGCGGCCGTCTTCTCCGAGGGCCTCCGGGTCCTCGCGATCATGGCCCCGGCTCTGTGGTTCGCGGCCACCCTGTGGCTCGGGCAGGGCCGGCGCCCGCGGACGCGGGTCCTCTGGCTCGTCGCGGGGGCGCTCGTGCTGTTCCCGTGGCCGTTCGTCCTGACGAGGAGCTTCGGGTGAGCGCGGTGCCCTCGGACGACACGTCGTCGTCGGCCGTTCCCGACACCACGGGCGTGACGCTCGGCAAGGTCGTGGTGTGGGTCGTCGCCGCCGTCCTGTTCGCGTACGTGCTGTGGCAGGCGATCGGCAACTTCGTCGGCGTGACGACCACCCTCTCGGCGAACAACGCGTTCCTCCGGCGCAACGGGGGCGATGCACTGCAGACGAGCGTGCCCTGGGTGGCCCTCGTCATCGACGTCGCCATCGCACCCGTCCTGTACGCGGTGGCGTGGTTCGTCACTCGGCGCACGGACCTCGTCCGGACGGTCGTCGTGTTCCTCGCGGCGTTCTGCGCGGTCGCGGCGCTCTGGTTCGACGTCCTCCAGTACGTCTCCGCGACGCTGCGCGTGGGCGGCTGACACCCGTCGTAACGCGTTCGGCCCGTCGATAGCATGGGATGCGCGTCGTCCCGCGTCGCGACCCCACCGCCCCCTCCCCGAAGGAACCCACCTGTGGCAAAGCCGGTCGTCCTGATCGCCGAAGAACTCTCACCAGCGACCGTCGAGGCCCTCGGGCCCGACTTCGACGTCCGGGACGTGGACGGCACCGACCGCCCCGCGCTCCTCGCCGCGCTGGCCGACGCGAACGCGATCCTCGTCCGATCCGCCACCAAGGTCGACGCCGAGGCGATCGCTGCGGCGCCGCACCTGCAGGTCGTCGCGCGCGCCGGGGTGGGCCTCGACAACGTCGACATCAAGGCCGCCACGGCTGCCGGGGTCATGGTGGTGAACGCGCCGACGTCGAACATCATCTCGGCGGCCGAGCTCACGGTCGGTCACATCCTCAGCCTCGCCCGGCACATCCCAGCGGCCCACGCATCGCTGTCGCAGGGGGCGTGGAAGCGTTCCGCCTACACGGGTGTCGAGCTCTACGAGAAGACCGTCGGCATCATCGGCCTCGGTCGCATCGGCGCCCTCATCACCGCACGGCTGCAGGCCTTCGGCGTCTCCGTGATCGCGTACGACCCGTACGTCACCCCGGCCCGCGCGCAGCAGCTCGGCGTCGAGCTCGTGTCACTCGAGGACCTCCTCCGCCGGAGCGACTTCGTCACGATCCACATGCCGAAGACCCCCGAGACCGTCGGGATGATCTCGGACGACCAGCTCGCCCTCATGAAGCCGACCGCGTTCGTCGTCAACGTCGCCCGCGGCGGCCTGATCGACGAGGCCGCCCTGCGGCGCGCGCTCACCGCGAACACCATCGCCGGCGCTGGCCTCGACGTCTTCGTCACCGAGCCGCCGACCGACGACGCCCTGACCGCGCTGCCGAACGTCGTCGTCACACCGCACCTCGGGGCCTCGACGGACGAGGCCCAGGAGAAGGCGGGCGTCTCGGTCGCGAAGAGCGTCCGACTCGCACTCGGCGGCGAGCTGGTGCCGGACGCGGTCAACGTCGCCGGCGGTGTCATCGACCCCTACGTGCGACCCGGCATCCCACTCGTGGAGCAGCTCGGGCAGGTGTTCGCGAGCCTCGCCGACACCTCGATCACGAGTGTCGACGTCGAGGTGCACGGCGAGCTCGCCGGGTTCGACGTGAGCGTCCTCCGGCTCGCGGCGCTCAAGGGCATCTTCACGAACATCGTCAGCGAGCAGGTGAGCTACGTGAACGCGCCGCTCCTCGCCGAGCAGCGCGGGATCACGGTGCGGCTCATCACGGACCCCGCCACCGCCGAGTACCGCAACGTGCTGACCATCCGCGGCGCCCAGTCCGACGGTCCGGCGATCAGCGTCTCGGGGACCCTGACGGGTCCGAAGCAAGTGGCCAAGCTCGTCGAGGTCAACGGCTACGACATCGAGGTCCCGCTCGCCCAGCACCACGTCGTCATGGTCTACACGGACCGTCCGGGGATCGTCGCGGTGTACGGCAAGGAGTTCGGGGACGCGGGCATCAACATCGCGGCGATGCAGATCGCCCGGCGTGCCGCTGGCGGCCAGGCGCTGAGCGTCCTCACCGTGGACTCGCCCGTGCCGAGCCCGATCCTCGAGCGCGTCCGCGCCGCGATCGACGCCGAGTCGCTGCGCGAGATCGACATCACCCTGTGACCGCGGTCGCACGACCAGGAGGCCCCGCATGACGGACACCATCGACCTCGCCGTGATCCGTGGCGACGGCATCGGCCCCGAGGTCGTCGAGGAGGCCCTCAAGGTCCTCGACGCCGCGGTCGGGCCCGACGCGATCCGACGGACCGAGTACACCCTCGGGGCCGGGCACTACCTCGAGACGGGGGAGGTCCTGACCGACGACGACCTCGCCGCGATCGCCCGGCACGACGCGATCCTGCTCGGCGCGGTCGGGGGTGACCCCCGCGATCCGCGGCTCGCGGGCGGGATCATCGAGCGCGGTCTCCTCCTGCGCCTCCGGTTCGCCTTCGACCACTACGTGAACCTCCGACCGACGCGCGTCTACCCGGACGTCGCCTCCCCCCTCGCCGATCCCGGCGAGGTCGACTTCGTCGTGGTCCGCGAGGGCACCGAGGGGCCGTACGTCGGCAACGGCGGGGTGATCCGCAAGGGCACCCCGGCCGAGATCGCGACCGAGGTGAGCCTCAACACCGCGTTCGGCGTGGAGCGCGTCGTGCGGTACGCGTTCGACCTCGCCCGTCGTCGCCCTCGCCACCACCTGACGCTCGTGCACAAGAGCAACGTCCTCGTGCACGCGGGCGACCTCTGGCAGCGGACCGTGGCCTCCGTCGGGGCCGAGTACCCCGAGGTCACCGTGGACTACCAGCACGTCGACGCCGTGACCATCCACATGGTCCAGCGGCCCGGTGTGTTCGACGTCATCGTCACGGACAACCTCTTCGGCGACATCATCACCGACCTCGCCGGCGCGATCAGCGGCGGCATCGGTCTGGCGGCCTCGGGCAACATCAACCCGGACGGCACCTTCCCCAGCATGTTCGAACCGGTCCACGGGTCCGCGCCCGACATCGCGGGTCAGCAGCGGGCCGACCCCACGGCCGCGATCCTGTCCGTCGCGTTGCTGCTCGACCACCACGGTCGGACGGCCGAGGCCGAGACCATCACGCGGGCGGTCGAGGCGGACATCGCGGGCCGCGGCGCCACGTCGCGCTCCACGGCCGAGATCGGCGACGCGATCGCCGCGGCCGTCGCGCGTACCACCGCGGCCTGACCCCGGCGTCCGCCGAACCGACCGCTCCGTCCCCAGGAGACACCATGACCAGCACGACACCCACCAGCACCGACACGGCGTTCACGACGGCGTTCCGGACGGTCCCCTCCGCCGACCGCCGCGCGGCGGCCGAACGGGAGGCCATCCTCGCCGACCCGGGGTTCGGCAAGTTCTTCACGGACCACATGGCGACCATCCACTGGTCGGTCGAGTCCGGCTGGCACGACGCGAGCATCCATCCGTACGGGCCCCTCGTGCTCGACCCGAGCGCGAGCGTGCTCCACTACGCGCAAGAGATCTTCGAGGGCCTCAAGGCGTACCGGCACGCCGACGGTTCCGTCTGGGGGTTCCGACCCGAGGCGAACGCTCGTCGGTTCCAGCGGTCCGCCGAACGCCTGGCGCTGCCGGAACTCCCGGTCGAGGACTTCGTGTCGGCCATCCGGCACCTCGTCGCGACGGACGTCGAGTGGGTGCCGTCGGCGGACGAGACGAGCCTGTACCTCCGGCCGTTCATGATCGCGACCGAGGCCTTCCTCGGGGTGCGCGCCGCGCAGCAGGTGGAGTTCCACGTGATCGCCTCGCCGGCCGGGGCGTACTTCACCTCGGGTCCCAAGCCGGTCTCGATCTGGCTGTCGACGCAGTACGGCCGCGCGGGCAAGGGCGGCACGGGAGCGGCGAAGACCGGTGGCAACTACGCGTCGTCGCTCCTGCCGCAGCAAGAGGCCTACGCGCATGGCTGTCAGCAGGTGATGTTCCTGGACTCGGTCGAGGGGCGGTACCTCGAGGAACTCGGCGGGATGAACGTCGTGCTCGTCCGGTCCGACGGCACGCTCGTCACCCCGGACTCCGACAGCATCCTCGAGGGCATCACGCGGGACTCGATCCTGCAGCTCGCGGAGGACCGCGGCCTGCGCGTCGAGCGCCGTCGCGTCGCCCTCGACGAGTGGCGCGACGGGGTCGCCGACGGCACGATCACCGAGGCCTTCGCGTGCGGAACGGCTGCCGTCGTGACCCCGATCGCCGAGTTGCGGGGCGAGGACATCACGATCGGGTCCCCGACCCAGGGGGCCGGCGAGCTCACGATGTCCCTGCGACAGGAGCTCACCGACATCCAGTACGGGCGACGCCCCGACCCGCACGGGTGGATGGTGCAGCTCACCGAACCGGGCGCGGCGGCCGTCGGCGACGCGGGCGACGATGCCCTCCGCTCCGCGGAGTCCGGGACCGACGAGGCAGCGGCTCAGTAGGGTCGACACGTGAAGATCGCACGGTTCAGCACTCCGGGGGAGGACCCCCGTTACGGCATCCTCGACGAGCGAGCGCTCGTGGTCCTGGCGGGCGACCCGCTGTACCAGGGGTTCGAGACGACGGGGGAGCGGGTGGACCTGCGGACCGCGACGCTCCTCGCTCCGGTGATCCCGAGGTCGAAGGTCATCGGGGTCGGGCTCAACTACGCCGAGCACGTGTCCGAGATGGATGAGCGCGCGGGGGAGGACCCCATCGTGTTCCTCAAGCCGAACACGGCCATCATCGGCCCGAACGACCAGATCCGCTTGCCGCAGGACGTGGGGCGCGTCGACCACGAGGGCGAGCTCGCCGTCGTGATCGGGTCCCTGGCGAAGAACGTCCGTCGCGAGGACTTCGCGGACGTCGTGCT
This sequence comes from Curtobacterium sp. MCBD17_003, assembly GCF_003234885.2. Classification (NCBI taxonomy): domain Bacteria; kingdom Bacillati; phylum Actinomycetota; class Actinomycetes; order Micrococcales; family Microbacteriaceae; genus Curtobacterium; species Curtobacterium sp. MCBD17_003. The sequence goes on along the minus strand of NZ_CP126275.1, from coordinate 2,120,797 downwards.
CGGGTACACCGTGGCCAACGACGTGACCGCCCGTGATCTCCAAGCCCGCGACGGACAGTGGACCCGGGCGAAGGGCTTCGACACGTTCTGCCCGATCGGCCCGGTCATCGAGACGGACCTCGATCCGTCCGACGTCCGGTTGGAGACCCGCGTGGACGGCGACATCCGGCAGGCGGCGTCCACCTCGGAGATGATCCACGACATCCCGAGTCTCATCGAGTTCGTGTCCTCGATCTGGACCCTGCTGCCCGGGGACCTCATCCTCACCGGGACCCCGGCGGGCGTGGGCCCGATCAACGACGGCGAGATCGTCGAGGTCACGGTGTCCGGCATCGGCTCGCTGACCAACCCGGTCGTCGCGCGACGCTGACCCGACGCCGCCGAACCGAGCTCCGACGCCGCCGAACCGAGCCCCGACGCCGGCCGACCCGGCCCGCGACCCCGACACCGCCACGGTGCCGGGGTCGCGGCGTTCGCGGCTCCGCAGACCACGATCGGGGCGCGGAACCAGGAGCGGACAGCCCGGTGGTTGCATGGGACAACTTCGCGACACGCCCGGGATGTGGGGTGGTTTGCTGGGTGGTGGGGTGGTGCGTAAAGTAATCACTCGTCACCCCAAAGGTGCGGCGGAGCGGCCGGGACAGTGTCCCGGAGCGAGCCGGCCTCAAGCGGGACCGTCCTCCACCGAGGTTCTGATCGGGACTTGCGCCTGATCGCTTCGACGCTTAGGATGTAAAACCTGCAACTGGTCCTCTCCTTCGGGATGAGCCATCCACCTCGTGTAGGGGGATGCACATCGGTTGCACAACCAAGAACACAGCTTCGTTGCTGATGTCCGGGGGTTCCCGGGTGGATGAGCGGACGCGTCTGGTCCTTGAGAACTCAACAGCGTGCACATTGTCAATGCCAATTTATTGACCCCGTGCGTGTCGGCCTTCGGGTTGGCGCGTTCGTGGACGATTCCTTTGGATTGAATGATTGTCAGTAGACAGTCTTTTCAGTCAGCATCAAATTCGCCTTCTGCTCTTCGGAGTGGTTGGGAACGTTTTTTACGGAGAGTTTGATCCTGGCTCAGGACGAACGCTGGCGGCGTGCTTAACACATGCAAGTCGAACGATGATGCCCAGCTTGCTGGGCGGATTAGTGGCGAACGGGTGAGTAACACGTGAGTAACCTGCCCCTGACTCTGGGATAAGCGTTGGAAACGACGTCTAATACTGGATATGACGGCCGATCGCATGGTCTGGTCGTGGAAAGAATTTTGGTTGGGGATGGACTCGCGGCCTATCAGGTAGTTGGTGAGGTAATGGCTCACCAAGCCGACGACGGGTAGCCGGCCTGAGAGGGTGACCGGCCACACTGGGACTGAGACACGGCCCAGACTCCTACGGGAGGCAGCAGTGGGGAATATTGCACAATGGGCGAAAGCCTGATGCAGCAACGCCGCGTGAGGGATGACGGCCTTCGGGTTGTAAACCTCTTTTAGTAGGGAAGAAGCGAAAGTGACGGTACCTGCAGAAAAAGCACCGGCTAACTACGTGCCAGCAGCCGCGGTAATACGTAGGGTGCAAGCGTTGTCCGGAATTATTGGGCGTAAAGAGCTCGTAGGCGGTTTGTCGCGTCTGCTGTGAAATCCCGAGGCTCAACCTCGGGCTTGCAGTGGGTACGGGCAGACTAGAGTGCGGTAGGGGAGATTGGAACTCCTGGTGTAGCGGTGGAATGCGCAGATATCAGGAAGAACACCGATGGCGAAGGCAGATCTCTGGGCCGTAACTGACGCTGAGGAGCGAAAGCGTGGGGAGCGAACAGGATTAGATACCCTGGTAGTCCACGCCGTAAACGTTGGGCGCTAGATGTAGGGACCTTTCCACGGTTTCTGTGTCGTAGCTAACGCATTAAGCGCCCCGCCTGGGGAGTACGGCCGCAAGGCTAAAACTCAAAGGAATTGACGGGGGCCCGCACAAGCGGCGGAGCATGCGGATTAATTCGATGCAACGCGAAGAACCTTACCAAGGCTTGACATACACCGGAAACGGCCAGAGATGGTCGCCCCCTTGTGGTCGGTGTACAGGTGGTGCATGGTTGTCGTCAGCTCGTGTCGTGAGATGTTGGGTTAAGTCCCGCAACGAGCGCAACCCTCGTTCTATGTTGCCAGCGGTTCGGCCGGGGACTCATAGGAGACTGCCGGGGTCAACTCGGAGGAAGGTGGGGATGACGTCAAATCATCATGCCCCTTATGTCTTGGGCTTCACGCATGCTACAATGGCCGGTACAAAGGGCTGCGATACCGTAAGGTGGAGCGAATCCCAAAAAGCCGGTCTCAGTTCGGATTGAGGTCTGCAACTCGACCTCATGAAGTCGGAGTCGCTAGTAATCGCAGATCAGCAACGCTGCGGTGAATACGTTCCCGGGCCTTGTACACACCGCCCGTCAAGTCATGAAAGTCGGTAACACCCGAAGCCGGTGGCCTAACCCTTGTGGAAGGAGCCGTCGAAGGTGGGATCGGTGATTAGGACTAAGTCGTAACAAGGTAGCCGTACCGGAAGGTGCGGCTGGATCACCTCCTTTCTAAGGAGCATCTGGCACTGCTGGCCTGGCCCGTTCGGGTTGGGGGTGGTGTCCAGGCGCCGGATCGAGACGAATGTTCTCGCCGGTAGCTCATGGGTGGAACATTGACAGTGGGTCCGGATGGATCTCGTGGATGCTAGTACGTCGGTTTCGGCCGGTTGGAACGGGTCTGTGGGTGAGGTTCGGGCCGTGCACGTTGTTGGGTCCTGAGGGACCAGGCTTCCCTGCTGCCTGTGTGGTGGTGGGGGTTGGGGCTTGATGCCCCCTCGTTGGGCCAGTGCCAAGTCGACCGGTTGGTCGGGGCGGGCTGGTGCCGATCGTATGTTGAGAACTACACAGTGGACGCGAGCATCTTAGACGCTTGCTGATTCGTCGCCGGCTTTCGTGGTTGGTGGTGGGTCGGCTGGTGTCACAAGAGTGCGATTCGCTCCTGACGTCGTTTGGCGTTGGGACGAGTCAACACTGAGGCCGTGCATCGTTTTCGGTGCGCGGCAATCTTTGTGGTCAAGTTTCTAAGAGCAAACGGTGGATGCCTTGGCATCTGGAGCCGAAGAAGGACGTAGAAATCTGCGATAAGCCTCGGGGAGCTGATAATCGAGCTGTGAGCCGAGGATTTCCGAATGGGGAAACCCCGCCAGGCGTTTTGCGACCTGGTGACTCCCGCCTGAATGTATAGGGCGGGTAGAGGGAACGTGGGGAAGTGAAACATCTCAGTACCCACAGGAAGAGAAAACAACATGTGATTCCGTGAGTAGTGGCGAGCGAAAGCGGATGAGGCTAAACCGATCATGTGTGATAGCCGGCGGGCGTTGCATGGTCGGGGTTGTGGGACACGTCGCTCAGTTCTGCCGGACTGGGGCGGTTACAGCGCATCATAGTCGAACCGGTTTGAAAGCCGGGCCGTAGTGGGTGCCAGCCCCGTAGACGAAATGGTGTTATGGCCGGATGTGTATCCCAAGTAGCACGGGGCCCGAGAAATCCCGTGTGAATCTGTCAGGACCACCTGATAAGCCTAAATACTCCCAGATGACCGATAGCGGACAAGTACCGTGAGGGAAAGGTGAAAAGTACCCCGGGAGGGGAGTGAAATAGTACCTGAAACCGTTTGCTTACAAACCGTTGGAGCCTCCTTGTTGGGGTGACAGCGTGCCTTTTGAAGAATGAGCCTGCGAGTTAGCGATATGTGGCGAGGTTAACCCGTGTGGGGTAGCCGTAGCGAAAGCGAGTCTGAATAGGGCGATCCAGTCGCATGTCCTAGACCCGAAGCGAAGTGATCTATCCATGGCCAGGGTGAAGCGACGGTAAGACGTCGTGGAGGCCCGAACCCACTTCAGTTGAAAATGGAGGGGATGAGCTGTGGATAGGGGTGAAAGGCCAATCAAACTTCGTGATAGCTGGTTCTCTCCGAAATGCATTTAGGTGCAGCGTTGCGTGTTTCTTGCCGGAGGTAGAGCTACTGGATGGCCGATGGGCCCTACAAGGTTACTGACGTCAGCCAAACTCCGAATGCCGGTAAGTGAGAGCGCAGCAGTGAGACGGTGGGGGATAAGCTTCATCGTCGAGAGGGAAACAACCCAGACTACCAACTAAGGCCCCTAAGCGTGTGCTAAGTGGGAAAGGATGTGGAGTTGCACAGACAACCAGGAGGTTGGCTTAGAAGCAGCCACCCTTGAAAGAGTGCGTAATAGCTCACTGGTCAAGTGATTCCGCGCCGACAATGTAACGGGGCTCAAGCACACCGCCGAAGTTGTAGATTTCGTACCCAGACAAGCCTTCGTGGTTCAGTCGTACGGAGTGGTAGGAGAGCGTCGTGTGGCGAGTGAAGCGGCGGAGTGATCCAGCCGTGGACGCCACACGAGTGAGAATGCAGGCATGAGTAGCGAAAGACGGGTGAGAAACCCGTCCTCCGAAAGACCAAGGGTTCCAGGGCCAGGCTAATCCGCCCTGGGTAAGTCGGGACCTAAGGCGAGGCCGACAGGCGTAGTCGATGGACAACGGGTTGATATTCCCGTACCGGCGAACAACCGTCCCAGTCAATCCAGTGGTGCTAAGAGTCCTAACCCGGCTCGATCCTGATCCCTTCGGGGTGATGGACGTCCGGTCTAACGCTCGACCCCATGCTGGTGCGGCTAGCGTATTAACAGGTGTGACGCAGGAAGGTAGCTGAGCCAGGCGATGGTATCCGTAAGGTGAACCTGGTGTAAGGATGTAGGGCTGACGATAGGCAAATCCGTCGTCTGTACGCCTGAGATCCGATGCATACCCGTCATGGGGAATTCAGTGATCCTATGCTGCCGAGAAAAGCATCGACGCGAGGTTGCAGCTGCCCGTACCCGAAACCGACTCAGGTGGTCAGGTAGAGAATACCAAGGAGATCGAGAGAATCGTGGTTAAGGAACTCGGCAAAATGCCCCCGTAACTTCGGGAGAAGGGGGGCCGGAACCGTGAACGGACTTGCTCCGGGAGCGGGGAAGGCCGCAGAGACCAGTGGGAAGCGACTGTTTACTAAAAACACAGGTCCGTGCGAAGTCGCAAGACGATGTATACGGACTGACGCCTGCCCGGTGCTGGAAGGTTAAGAGGAAGGGTTAGCCTCACGGCGAAGCTCAGAATTTAAGCCCCAGTAAACGGCGGTGGTAACTATAACCATCCTAAGGTAGCGAAATTCCTTGTCGGGTAAGTTCCGACCTGCACGAATGGCGTAACGACTTCCCAGCTGTCTCAACCGCGAACTCGGCGAAATTGCACTACGAGTAAAGATGCTCGTTACGCGCAGCAGGACGGAAAGACCCCGTGACCTTTACTACAGCTTGGTATTGGTGTTCGGTGTGGCTTGTGTAGGATAGGTGGGAGACTGTGAAGCGGGCACGCCAGTGTTCGTGGAGTCGTTGTTGAAATACCACTCTGGTCACTCTGGATGTCTAACGTAGGACCCTGATCGGGTTCATGGACAGTGCCTGGTGGGTAGTTTAACTGGGGCGGTTGCCTCCCAAAAAGTAACGGAGGCGCCCAAAGGTTCCCTCAACCTGGTTGGCAATCAGGTGTCGAGTGTAAGTGCACAAGGGAGCTTGACTGTGAGACTGACAAGTCGAGCAGGGACGAAAGTCGGGACTAGTGATCCGGCAGTGGCTTGTGGAAGCGCTGTCGCTCAACGGATAAAAGGTACCTCGGGGATAACAGGCTGATCTTGCCCAAGAGTCCATATCGACGGCATGGTTTGGCACCTCGATGTCGGCTCGTCGCATCCTGGGGCTGGAGTAGGTCCCAAGGGTTGGGCTGTTCGCCCATTAAAGCGGTACGCGAGCTGGGTTTAGAACGTCGTGAGACAGTTCGGTCCCTATCCGCTGCGCGCGTAGGAAATTTGAGAAGATCTATCCCTAGTACGAGAGGACCGGGATGGACGAACCTCTGGTGTGTCAGTTGTTCTGCCAAGGGCACCGCTGATTAGCTACGTTCGGACCGGATAACCGCTGAAAGCATCTAAGCGGGAAGCCGTCTTCGAGATGAGATTTCCATGCCCCTTGTGGGTGAGAGGCTCCCAGTAGACGACTGGGTTGATAGGCCGGATGTGGAAGCGGGGACTAACGACCCGTGGAGCTGACCGGTACTAATAAGCCGATGACTTGATTACACTTCCCACCCGTTCGGGTGGGGCTCGCGTCCACTTTGTGGTTCCCGATATGCGATCGGGGATCATCCGTAGCAACTGCGGAACATGATCGTGAATATCGATGGTGTTCCGGTGGTCATAGCGAGAGGGAAACGCCCGGTCACATTCCGAACCCGGAAGCTAAGCCTCTCAGCGCCGATGGTACTGCAAGGGGGACCTTGTGGGAGAGTAGGACACCGCCGGACTCAACGTCAGGGAAGCCCCTGATCACTCGCTCGAGGAGCGTGCTGATCAGGGGCTTTTCGTCGTCTCCGGTCGGTGTCGACGGGCGTCACGGTAGGATCGGGGCGTCATGACAGCGCCATTCACCACCGCCTCCGGCTCCGACGTCCGAGTTCGTTTCTGCCCGTCACCGACGGGGACGCCCCACGTCGGACTGATCCGGACGGCCCTGTTCAACTGGGCCTACGCACGGCACACCGGCGGGACCTTCGTGTTCCGGATCGAGGACACCGACGCGGCCCGCGACAGCGAAGAGAGCTACGAGCAGATCCTCGACGCGCTCCGCTGGCTGCGGTTGGACTGGGACGAGGGCATCGACGTCGGCGGTCCGCACGGCCCCTACCGGCAGTCCGAGCGGTCGGACATCTACGTGGACGTCATCGAGCGCCTCAAGGCCGAGGGGCTCGTCTACGAGTCGTTCGTGACCCCGGAGGAGATGGAGGCCCGGAACCTCGCGAACGGCCGTGATCCGAAGCAGGGGTACGACAACTTCGAGCGCGACCTCACCGAAGCCGAGCGTGCGGGGTACCGGGCCGAGGGTCGGCAGCCGGCGCTCCGTCTCCGGGTCCCGGACCGCGATCTCGGGTTCGCTGATCTCGTCCGGGGCGACATCACGTTCCCCGCCGGATCGTTCTCGGACTTCGTTGTCGTCCGGCCGAACGGCAAGCCCTTGTACACGTTCGTGAACCCGGTCGACGACGCGCTCATGGGGATCACGCACGTGCTCCGCGGCGAGGATCTGCTCTCGTCGACGCCACGGCAGATCGCGCTGTACGAGGCCCTGGTGCAGATCGGCGTGACCTCGTTCGTGCCGCGGTTCGGGCATCTGCCCTACGTGATGGGCGAGGGCAACAAGAAGCTGTCCAAGCGCGACCCGGAGTCGAACCTGTTCCACCACCGGGCAAACGGGTTCATCCCCGAGGGTCTGGTGAACTACCTCGCGCTGCTCGGCTGGTCGCTGCGGGCGGACCAGGACGTGTTCTCCCTCGACGAGATGGTGGGGGCGTTCGACGTCGTGGACGTCAACCCGAACCCGGCGCGGTTCGACCCCAAGAAGGCCGAGTCGATCAACGGCGACCACATCCGACTCCTCGCCGTCGACGACTTCACGGACCGTCTGGTGCCGTACCTCGACGGCGTGCTGAGCGACCCGGTGACGGCGGACGAGCGGTCCGTGCTGCAGCGCGCGGCGCCGCTCGTGCAGGAGCGCATGAACGTCCTGAGTGATGCGCGGGGCATGCTCGGTTTCCTCTTCGTCGCGGACGACGACCTCACGATGGAGGACGACGCGCTCGCCACCCTCAAGGAGGACGCGCGGACCGTGCTCGACGCCTCCGTCGACGCCCTCGAAGCGATCGAGGACTTCCGCGCGGAGCCCATCGAGTCGGCGCTCCGCGCTGCGCTCATCGACGGGCTCGGCCTGAAGCCCCGGGTCGCCTTCGGTCCGCTGCGGGTCGCGGTCTCCGGGCGACGGGTGAGTCCGCCGCTGTTCGAGTCGATGGAGATCCTGGGAAAGTCGTCGACGCTCACCCGGCTCCGCCGGCTCCGCGACCGGTGACGGACCCATCCGGAGCGGGAGCGGTGCCCCCGCGCCGCGCCCCTGCGGCGCCGCACGGCCCCGACGTGCCCCCCGCGGACGACTACGACGTCGTCGTGATCGGGGCCGGCCCTGCCGGGCTCAGCGCCGCGCTCAACCTCGTGCGCGCGCGCAGGCGGGTGCTGCTCGTGGACGCCAACCGCCCGCGGAACGCGGCGACGCTGCGGTCGCACGGGTTCCTCACCCGTGACGGTGTGTCGCCCCTCGAGCTCCGGAAGCTCGGTCGTGAGGAGGTCGAGGCCTACCCCGAGGCGACGGTCACACAGGCGGTGGTGGATGACGTCCACGCGGACGCTGGCGGCTGGGTGGTCTCGGGCGCCTGGCGGGGAACGCCCGTCGCGGCGCGCGGTGCGGCCGTCGTCGTGGCGACGGGACTCCGCGAGAGCTTCCCGAGCCTCCCGAGCCTCCGTGCGTTCTACGGGACGAGCGTGCACAGCTGCGTGGAGTGCGACGCGTACGAGAAGGCCGGGCAGCCGCTGGCGTTGATCGGGGAGACCGACGACCTGGCGGAGCGCGCGCTCGTGCTGGCGGCGTGGACGGACGACCTCGTCGTGTTCACGAACGGCGTGGGCCGTCTGTCGGAGGACGACCGCGCTCGCCTCCATGCCGCCGGGGTGGCTGTGGAGGACCGGGCGATCGCCGACCTCGAGGGCGGACGTGATGGACTGACGGGCGTCCGGCTCGTCGACGGCGTCGTGGTCCCGCGTGTCGCCGGCTTCGTGCGACCCCGGTGGCACGTCGATCTCGACTTCCTCGACACGCGGCTGGACCACGACGAGGACGGGTTCGTCGTGGTCGACCGGCACGGCCGGACGGGTGTCCCGGGACTGTACGCCGTGGGCGACGTCACCCCGCCCGGCCCCGAGCAGCTCATCGTCGCGGCTGGTGCCGGCGCCGTGACGGCCGCTGCCGTCCATCGTGACCTCGTCCGTGGTCTTCGGCCTGCTCGGGATGCTGTACAGTAGACACTCGGTTCCGGACACCACGGAACCATGGTCCGAGGCTGCCTCGTGACCATTGGGGTATGGTGTAATTGGCAACACGGCTGATTCTGGTTCAGTTGTTCTTGGTTCGAGTCCAGGTACCCCAGCAGCGAGCAGGCCCCCGAGCGATCGGGGGCCTGCTGCTTTTCCGGGGAACAGTCGCGAGCGCCCGGCGGGCGTGCCGGCCCGTCGACGGCACGATCTCCTGGGGCGAGCGCGAGGGACGGTGCCGCCACCGTCCCTCCCGCGCCGGGCGTCGCGCGCGGCCGTTCCGGTCAGCGGTACGTCGCACCCTGTCCGTAGAGGCTCTGCGTGAGTGCTGACACGTACGCGCTGTCGTCACCGTCGGGCAGGTCGTACGTCATGAACACGCCGTAGTGCTCCGCCTCGGTCCGTCGTGCGAGCGCCTGCGCGGTCGCGATCGGGGTGCTCTGGATGTCGACGGCGGCGGGGGAGAGCCGCGACTTCGGGAGGCCGGGTGTCGCCGGGGCGCTGTAGGTGCCGTAGTAGGGGTTCCAGGCGTAGTCGAGCTTCGAGCCGATGCGCGGGCTCGAAGCGTCGAGGCTGGTCGATGCCGGGCCGATGTCGTAGAACGAGAGCAGCTTGTGCGGCAGGTCTGCCCGGAGCGCCGAGATGAGCCAGCCGATCGACTGCGCGTTGGGCTGTGGCGTGCCGTTCACGCCGTAGTCCGAGTACTCGTCGTCGAGGTCGATGCCGTCGAGGCGGTACTTCGTGACGACGTCGCGGACCTGCCGTGCGAAGTCCGCGGCGGCGGCGGGTGTGGAGAAGTTCGCGATGCCGGCGCCCTGGTGGTTGCCGAGGATGGACAGCTCGACCTTGATCCCCTTCGCCTGGAGGGGCCGGACCTGCGTGGCGGCCTGGTCGAGCGTCGCCTGGACGTTGGCGTTGAGCGACAGCTGCGCCTTCGTGCCGTCGTCGTCGATGTTCGCGGCGAAGATGATCCCGATGTCGAACGCGTTCGCCCCGTCGGCGAGCGTGTAGCGGCCGACGTTCGCGAGCTGGTCGTTGTTGACCTCGACGTACGCGACGCTGGTCGGGCCGTGCTTGACGGCGTGGTGCTGCTGATGTCCGTGGTCCGGACGGCCTGCCGTCGCCGCGTTCGCAGCGGACGGTGCGAGCGGCACGGCCGCAAGCGTGATGGCGGCCGCGGCCCCGATGCACCATCGCCTGGTGGTCCTGGGGGTGACGGTCCCGCGGGTCCCGGTGGTGGTGGTGGTGGTGGTCCTGCGCATGGCACTCCTCGTCGAGTGGGGTGGGTGGCGGTGTTCTTCGCCGTGGACCGAGCGTGGATGACTGAAGCGCTTCAGTCAACCCCGCACCAGCCTCGTCCTCGGAGTCGGGCCGGCGTCCAGCGGGTTGATAACGATGTGGTGTCGCGACGCCCCGAGCGGGTGCGCGCCTCCCCCTTCCGGGGGTACCGTCCCGAACCAGCGGGCAATGAGGCCTGCTCAGGCGTGTCGCCTGCGATCTCAACGAGGAGACGACAGTGGACAGGACACGAGGGAAGCTGCGCATCGTCTGTGCGGCCGGCGTCGCGGTGATCGGACTGACGTTGGCAGGGTGTTCGAGCGGCGGTTCCGGCTCGGGTTCGGGTGGCGGCGACGCGACCTCGGGCCAGACCAGCCGCGGGCCGATCACGTACGTGCAGGGCAAGGACAACTCGAACGTCGTCCGCCCGCTCATCGCCAAGTGGAATGCCGCGCACCCGGACGAGAAGGTGACGTTCAAGGAGCAGTCCGACCAGGCCGACCAGCAGCACGACGACCTGGTGCAGCACTTCCAGGCGAAGGACTCGGGGTACGACGTCGTCGACGTCGACGTCGTGTGGACGGCCGAGTTCGCGGCGAAGGGCTGGCTGACGCCGCTCACGGGGAAGATGCGGATCGACACCTCGAAGCTGCTCGCACCGACCGTGAAGACGGCGACGTACAACAACACGCTGTACGCCGCACCGCAGACGTCGGACGGCGCGCTCCTGTACTACCGCAAGGACCTCGTGACGACGCCGCCGACGACGTGGTCGGCCATGATGCAGGACTGCTCGATCGCCGAGCGGGCCGGGATCGGGTGCTACGCGGGTCAGTTCGCCAAGTACGAGGGCCTCACGGTGAACACCTCCGAGGCGATCAACGGTGCCGGTGGATCGGTGCTCGCGAAGGACGGTTCGACACCGACGCTCGACACCGCGAAGGCCCGGGCAGGCCTGCAGAACCTCGTCACCGCGTTCAAGGACGGCGACATCCCCGCGGAGGCGATCACGTACCAGGAGGAACAGGGACGCCAGGCGTTCGAGTCCGGCAAGCTGCTGTTCCTGCGCAACTGGCCGTACGTGTACAACCTCGCGAAGACCGATGGTTCGTCGACGGTCAAGGACACGTTCGGGATCGCGCCGATCCCGGGCGCCGACGGCATCGGATCGTCGACGCTCGGTGGTCACAACGCCGCGATCAGCGTGTACTCGAAGCACAAGGCGACCGCGCATGACTTCCTCGAGTTCCTCGAGTCGAACGAGACCCAGAAGTTCTTCGCGACGCAGGGGTCCCTCGCGCCCGTCGTCGGGAGCCTCTACACGGATCCGGCCCTGACGTCGAAGCTGCCGTACCTGCCCACGCTGCTCACCTCGATCAAGAGCGCCGAACCCCGTCCGGTGACGCCGTACTACCCCGCGGTCACGAAGGCGATCCAGGACAACGCGTACGCCGCGCTCAAGGGCTCGAAGTCGGTGCAGCAGGCACTCAAGGACATGCAGGCCGCGGTCAAGTCGGCGTCGAACTCGAACTGACCCTCCAGGTCCTCCCGACCGACGGACGGGAGGCGCGGTGACGGAGCCGCGCCGCCCCTCCCGTCCGTTCCGTCCGGAGACCGGTACGAAGCGACACCAGGCGAGGAGGCCACCGTGTCAGCAGCAACAGAGATCCCGGCCGCGATCCCGGCCCCGTCGGGCATGGAACCACGACGTCGGGGACGGAGCGGTCTCAACGCCGCGCACGGCCGGTGGGCCGTCTGGCTCATCGGCCCGACCCTGCTCCTGCTCGCGATCGTCATCGGGTACCCGGTGGTGAGCGCGATCGTGCAGTCGTTCCAGAACGACGCCGGCCTGGACAAGGCGACCGGGATGTTCGTCAGCGGCGGCTTCGCCGGTGTCGCCAACTACGTGCACTGGCTCGGACAGCGGTGCGGCACCGGTGGGAGCGCGGTCGCGTGTCCGCCCGGCAGCCTCGGCGCGACGTTCTGGACGTCGTTCGGCAACACGTTCTTCTTCACCGCGGTGACGGTCGTCTTCGAGACCGTGATCGGGGTGTGGATGGCGATCATCATGAACCGACCGTTCACCGGGCGGGCGCTGGTCCGGGCCGCGGTGCTCGTTCCGTGGGCGATCCCGACCGCCGTGACGGCCAAGCTCTGGTACTTCATCTTCGACGTCAACGGCGTTCTCAACCAGGTACTCGGGACCCACGTGCTCTGGACGAGTGGGGAGTGGTCGTCGCGGTTCGCGATCGTCATCGCCGACACGTGGAAGACGACCCCGTTCATGGCGCTGCTCATCCTCGCGGGCCTGCAGCTCATCCCCGAGGAGGTCTACGAGGCCGGCAAGGTGGACGGTGCCACGACGGTCCAGCGGTTCCTCCACATCACGCTGCCCCTCGTCCGCCCGGCCCTCATGGTGGCCGTGCTGTTCCGGGTGCTCGACGCGCTGCGCCTGTACGACCTCCCGGCGATCCTCACGGGCGGCGGCGGGGGATCGGGGAACGCCACCACGACGCTCTCGATCCTCGTCGTCGAGCAGATCCGACAGGGGTTCAACTCCGCGTCGGCCCTGTCGACGATCACGTTCCTCGTGATCTTCGCCGTGGCGTTCCTGTTCGTCCGGTTCCTCGGCGCGAACGTCGTGCAGACGCAGGCCGCGCAGCAGAAGGGCGAACTCCGATGACCATCGCAGCGCCTCGGGCCCGCGCCGCCGTCCGCGATCGCGACACGACCACCTCGACCATCCGGGTCGAGCGGCACCGAGGTCCTGCGATCCGGACGGGCATCAGCGCCGCCGTGATCGTCATCTGGTGCCTCCTGCCCTTCTACTGGATGGTCGTCACGTCGTTCCGCGACGTCGGCTTCACGTTCGACGCGACGCCCTGGCCCACCCACGTGACGCTCGAGAACTACCGGACGGCGTTCTCCACCGGACTCGGCAACCACCTGGGACGTGCCCTCGGCAACAGCCTCGTCATCGGTGGGACCGTGACGGTGATCGCGTTGCTCGTCGGGACGAGTGCCGGCTACGCGTTGGCCCGACTCGAGTTCCGCGGCAAGTCGGTGATCGCCGGCGCGATCCTGGCCGCGTCCATGTTCCCCGGCGTGGCGCTCATCTCGCCCCTGTTCCAGCTGTTCACGGACCTCGGTTGGATGGGCACCTACCAGGCCCTGATCCTGCCGAGCATCTCGTTCGTGCTGCCGCTGACGGTCTACACGCTCACCTCGTTCTTCCGCGAGATGCCGTGGGATCTCGAGGAGGCTGCGCGGATCGACGGCTGCACGCGGATCCAGGCGTTCCGACGGGTCATCCTGCCGCTCGCCGCTCCCGCGGTCTTCACGACGGCGATCCTGGCGTTCATCTCGTCGTGGAACGAGTACCTCATCTCGAGTCAGCTCTCGAGCGACCGGACACAGCCGGTGACGGTGGCGATCGCGAGCTTCGCCGGCAGCCAGCCCCACCAGGAGCCGTACACGGCGGTCATGGCCGCGGGCACGATCGTCACGATCCCGCTCGTGATCCTCGTGCTCGTCTTCCAGCGTCGGATCGTCGCCGGCCTGACGGCCGGTGGCGTCAAGGGCTGATCGTGGCGCGCATGCGGCCGCCGCGCCCCACGGACACGACCGACACGTTGATCGGGTTCAGTGGGTTCTTCGGCGCGGTCCTCCTCGTCGTGACGATCACGTGCGAGCTCACCGGGCGGTCCGCGCTCGGATGGGCGCTCGCGTTGCTCGTCGTCGTCGCGCTCGTCGCGGCTCTGCTGCATCGGCGCGCGGCGCTCGTCCGCCGGACCGGCGGGCACGACGGACGGGAGGCCTCCCATGACGTCGGCGGGAGCGGCTGACGGATCGCGACCGCGCGCGGTCAGGACCCGAGGGTGCCGCCGGGCCGGTGCGGTGCCTCCCGGCTGACCGCACCCCGCGCAGCGAGCGCCGCGTCGAGCGCCAACGCGTCCCAGGGTGCGTGGCGCTCGGCGTCGTTGTCGAAGTAGACGAACGTGTCCCGCCCGGCGAGGAGGTGTTCCTCGACCCGGTGCGCCCACTGCCCGGTCGCGTGCTCGTCGTAGCCGCTGTGGTAGACCTCTGGACTGCCGTGCAGGCGCAGGTACGCGAAGTCGGTCGTCGGCTCGTCGAAGCGGGGCCAGGCCGTACCGGCGTCGCTGTCCACCAACGCCACCCGGTGCTGGCGGAGCACCGCGAGGTGGTCCGGCGTCACGGCGGCGGGGGTGCGGACCTCGAGCGCGTGACGGATGACCCGCTCGCCCGGCGTGCCGTCCCCGGATCGACCGTCACCGTCGCCGTCGGAACCGGGCACGCTGTCCGACGCGCGCACCTTCGCGTCGTGGTCGTCGGCGAGCGCCCGTGCGGCGTGGAAGGTCGTGGGCAGCTGGTCGAGGAAGGCGTCGAGGACGTCGGGGGTGGGGGCGAAGGCCGCGGGGAGCTGCCAGAGGACGGGCCCGAGCCGGTCCTCGAGCTCGAGGACGCCCGACGCCATGAAGTTCGCGAGCGCCGTGTGCACGTTCCGCAGGTGCAGCATGTGGGTGAGGTAGCGCCCGCCCTTCACGGCGAAGACGAAGCCGTCGGGGACGGCGTGCCGCCACGCCTGGTACCGCTCGGGGCGCTGCAGCGAGTAGAACGAGCCGTTGAGCTCCACGGTCGGGAACCGATCGCCGACGTACTCGAGCCAGCGGCGCTTGGCGAGGCGCTGCGGGTAGAAGTCGCCCCGCCAGCCGTCGTACTGCCACCCGGAGAGCCCGACGCGGGCGACGGCGCCCGTCGGAGGGGCCCCGGCGGACCGGGCCAGCGCGCGACGGTCGGTGCCCCCGATGGTGGCGGCGCCCCCGATACGCCCTTCGCCCTCGATGGACTCGGCGCGGTCGTCGGGGTCGGGGTCGGGCATCGCCCCACGGTATGCCCCGGCGCCGGGCCGACACACCGACGGCCGCTCGTTTTGCGTCGTGACCCGGACCTGTGTCATACTCTTCTGGTTGCCGGAACGGCCCCATCGTATAGTGGCCTAGTACGCCGCCCTCTCACGGCGGTAACGCGGGTTCGAATCCCGCTGGGGTCACGCGCACAGTGACTGCAGAACCAGCACGGCAGCCGCATGGAATCCCTCGCCCGCGGGCGGGGGATTCCGTCGTTCCGGCTTGGTACGCTCCAGGGGTCTCCGACCCGGCAGTGGGGCCTGCCGGACCCGAACCTCGCCGACCGGCCGGTCGAGCGACGACGGTCCCTGTCTCCGATCGCGCGTCCTCGACGCGCCCAGCAGATGGGAGCACCATGACCAACGCGTCCGGCGGACCGAGCGCCGCCCCCGCGTCGAGCGGTGGCAGCCCGCCGTCCGACCCTGACGTCGAGGTCGACGACACCGCGAGCGGTGCGCCGACCCGTCCGCCGCATCTCCGCTGGCCCTCCATCGGCCTCGTGGCGCTCGGCGGAGCGGTCGGGACGGCTGCGCGAGCGCTGATCACCTCGGCCCTGCCGTCCGGTCCCGCCTCGTGGCCGGTCCTCGGCATCAACGTCCTCGGCGCGTTCTGCCTCGGGCTCCTGCTCGAGGCGTTGACGCGCCGCGGTTCCGACGAGGGGCGCCGCCGATCCCTACGGCTCCTGTTCGGGACGGGCGTGCTCGGGGGCTTCACGACCTACAGCACGCTCGCGGTCGACGCGGCCACGCTGCTCCGGACCGGGCACGCTGGCACCGCGGTGGGGTACGGCCTCCTCTCGGTCGTCGCGGGGCTCGTCGCGGTCGTCGTGGGTCTGGTGGTCGCGGCGGTGACGCGCCCCGACGCCGGGGCAGCACGTCGGTGAGCACGGTCGAACTCGTGCTCGTCGCGGTCGGCGGCGGCGTCGGCGCCGTGCTCCGCTTCGTCCTCGACGGCGCCGTCAGAGCGCACTGGCCGCGCTCCCTTCCCCTCGGGACGATCGTCATCAACGTGAGCGGATCGCTCGTCCTCGGGTACGTCACCGGACTCGGAACGGCCGGGCTGCTCCCGAGCCTGGTCGTCGCGACGCTCGGGACGGGCATGATGGGCGGGTACACGACGTTCTCGACGGCGAGTGTCGAGACGGTCCAGCTCGTGCGTGCCGGTCATCCGTGGCTCGCGCTGCTGAACGGGATCGGCATGCTCGTCGTCTCGGTCGGCGCCGCAGCGCTCGGCCTCCTCCTCGGAAGGAACACATGACCTCGGAACGCCCCGGTGGACTCGTCCTCGTCCGCCACGGAGAGACCGCGTGGTCGAAGAGCGGCCAGCACACCGGTAGGACGGACATCCCCCTGACGGAGAACGGCATCGAACAGGCGAAGCGCGCGGGGCGGTTCCTCGCCGATCGCGACTTCGCCCTCGCGCTGTCGAGCCCGCTCGAGCGAGCGCGCGAGACCGCGCGGCTCGTCGGCGTCGACGCCGAGCCGGACGAGGACCTGTTCGAGTGGGACTACGGCGCGTACGAGGGACTGACCACGCCGCAGATCAAGGTGCAGCGGCACGGGCCCTGGGACCTCTGGACCGACGGCGTCCCCGCCGGCGACACCCCTGGTGAGAACGCCGCCGAGGTCCGGGTCCGGGCCGAACGGGTGCTCGACCGGGCGCGACCGGTGCTCGCCGAGGGGCAGGACGCGATCTTCGTCGCGCACGGGCACGTGCTCCGCGCGATCGGTGCGGCCTGGATCCGACTCGCGCCGCAGGACGGCGCAGTCCTCGCGCTCTCGACCGCCTCGGTCAGCGTGCTCGGCTACGAACACGGCCGCCCGGTGATCGACCACTGGAACGTCCAGCCGGGATAGGCCCGACGGCCGGGAGGGCCGGGGCGGCCCGTCCCTCCCGGCCGTCGAACCGTCGGCCCCGGTGCCGGGAGTGCCGCGCTGTCGTTCCCCGGCCCTCCCAGCCGTCGGACGGCTCCCGGCCGTCAGACGGTGCGGATCGCGCTCGTCGCACCGAGCGGCCGGCCACGGCGTCGCTCGACGGCGCGCCCGGCCAGGAGCAGGAGGACGCTCACGGCCGCCCCGAGCGCGGTCTGCACGACCCGCTCGACCGCGAGACGCTCGGGTGCCTCGGGGAGGCTGAGCCACGAGACGGCGAGGGCGAGCGGCGTGAGGAACAGCAGGCAGACCGCGTAGTTCCGCGCGACGAAGATCTCGGCCCAGAACTGGCCGAGCACCGCGATGAGGACGATCCACCAGTCCGTCGGGTGCAGGAGCAGGACGCCGACGGCGACCACGGTGCCGCCGATGGTGCCGACCACGCGCTGCACAGCGCGCTGGATCGTGTGCCGCTGCCGGAGCGCGGGGAGCGTCGACACGACCGCCACCACCGCCCAGTACGGGTGTCCCAGCCCCGTCGCCTCGCCGACCGCGCCGGCGACGAGCGCGCCGACCAGGTTGAGGCCGACGGTCTCCCACAGGGCGGGACTCCGCAGCACGGCGAAGGACCGGCGTCGTGGCTCGACGAAGGGTCGGAACAGGTGGCGCATCGACTCGCCCCACACGGCCCGGGCGAGGAACCCGCCCATCGACACCACCCAGGCGAACGCCACGGCGCCGAGGACGATCCCGACCACGCCCGGCAGCTGGGCCGGGGTCACCGGTACGAGCGAGCAGACGACGAACGCGAACACGGGGAAGATGGGCTGCGCGGGGATCGCCTGGAGGACCGAGAGCGTGCCGACGGCCACCACGAGGACGACCGCGAGTCCGACCGCCTCGGCCCAGAGCGGCGCCCCGGTCATGCTCATCGCGACGCCGGCGAGCATGCACGCGGCCTGCAGCAGGCCCGCGGTGGTGACGGTGACGACGCGTCGTCCGTAGGGCTCCCGCGCGCCCGGGATCGCGGCGAACCCGGCGAAGAGCGCGAAGGCGGCGTAGCCCGACAGACCGGAACCGATGAGCACGGCGAGCGGGACGCCGCCGGCCACGGCGGCCCGTGCCGCTCCCTCGATGTTGATCGTGCGGGCGGAGTGGGGCGGTCGTTCGGTCGTCGTCATGTCCTGTCCATCATCCCACCGGGCGTGCTGGGGGAGGACGCCCGGACGACGCGCGAGACGGAGAAGAACGACAGGTGTCGTCCTGCTGGTATACCAATCCGCGCCAGCATGCGGATCGGACCGGGAATGGACGCTCGAGGCCCGTGGTTCCGGGCATCCACGGGCCTCGGAGGGCCCGGACGCGAGCGTAGACTCGCTGGACCCGGCGCCCGCCGGGCCCGCGACTCGCGGGAGGCGCACCTCGCTCGGGGTGCGCGGACGACCCGGTCGCCGTCCGACAGGACAGGCGACCACACGCATGGGAGGCACGAGGTCATGGGCAGGACGCTCGCCGAGAAGGTGTGGGACGACCACGTCGTGGTCAAGGGCGAGGACGGCACTCCCGACCTCCTCTACATCGACCTCCACCTCGTGCACGAGGTCACGAGTCCGCAGGCGTTCGACGGCCTCCGCCAGGCCGGGAGGCCCGTCCGCCGCCCCGACCTCACCATCGCCACCGAGGACCACAACACGCCGACCCTCGCGATCGACCGTCCCATCGCCGACCCGACGAGCCGGACGCAGATCGAGACCCTGCGGCGCAACTGCGCGGAGTTCGGTGTCCGGCTGCACCCGCTCGGGGACGCCGAGCAGGGGATCGTGCACGTCGTCGGACCGCAGCTCGGCCTCACCATGCCCGGCATCACCGTCGTGTGCGGCGACTCGCACACCTCGACCCACGGCGCGTTCGGGGCCATGGCGTTCGGGATCGGCACGAGCGAGGTCGAGCACGTCCTCGCCACGCAGACCCTGCCGCTCAAGCCCTTCAAGACCATGGCGATCACCGTCGAGGGGACGCTGCGCCCCGGTGTCACGGCGAAGGACGTCATCCTCGCCGTGATCGCGCAGATCGGCACCGGCGGTGGTCAGGG
This sequence comes from Curtobacterium sp. MCBD17_003, assembly GCF_003234885.2. Taxonomy (NCBI): domain Bacteria; kingdom Bacillati; phylum Actinomycetota; class Actinomycetes; order Micrococcales; family Microbacteriaceae; genus Curtobacterium; species Curtobacterium sp. MCBD17_003. The sequence continues at coordinate 2,101,597 of NZ_CP126275.1, read as the reverse complement.
CTACGTCCTCGAGTACCGCGGCAGCGCGATCCGGGCGCTCTCGATGGAAGGCCGGATGACGATCTGCAACATGTCGATCGAAGCCGGTGCACGCGCCGGGATGGTCGCACCCGACCAGACGACCTACGACTACCTCCGCGGACGGGCGCACGCCCCGAGCGGGCAGGACTGGGACGACGCCGTCGCCTACTGGGACACGCTGGCGACGGACGACGACGCCGTGTTCGACGCCGAGGTGTTCATCGACGCCGACGAGCTCGAGCCGTTCGTGACGTGGGGGACGAACCCCGGTCAGGGCGTCTCGCTGTCGGCGACCGTGCCCTCGCCGGCCGACTTCGCCGACGCCAACGCCCGTGCGGGCGCCGAACGGGCGCTCGAGTACATGGACCTCACCCCCGGCACCCCGATGAAGGCGATCCCCGTCGACGCGGTGTTCATGGGCTCCTGCACGAACTCGCGCATCGAGGACCTCCGCGCGTTCGCCTCGATCGTCCGCGGTCGGACCAAGGCCGAGGGCGTCCGGGTCATGGTGGTGCCCGGGTCCGCGCGGGTCCGCCTCGAGGCCGAGGCCGAGGGGCTCGACCAGGTGTTCCTCGACTTCGGCGCGGAGTGGCGGTTCGCCGGCTGCTCGATGTGTCTCGGCATGAACCCCGACCAGCTCGCCCCCGGCGAGCGATGTGCGTCCACGTCGAACCGCAACTTCGAGGGGCGCCAGGGCAAGGGCGGCCGGACACACCTCGTGTCACCGCTCGTCGCCGCGGCCACCGCCGTCCGGGGCACGCTGTCGAGCCCGTGGGACCTCGAGGAGGACGACGCGCGGCGTGCCGTGGACGAGGTCACGCCGGTCGGTGTCGCCGCTGGCCGCACGACCGTCGCCGACGCCGAGGCCGGCGTCGCGCAGCCCGAGGAGGAACACTGATGGACAAGCTCTCGGTCGTGACCGGCGTGGCGGCACCGCTGCGTCGGGCGAACGTCGACACCGACCAGATCATCCCGGCCGTCTACCTCAAGCGGGTGACGAAGACGGGCTTCGAGGACGCCCTGTTCGCCGCCTGGCGGCAGGATCCCGAGTTCGTCATCAACCGTCCCGAGTACCAGGGTGCGTCGGTGCTCGTCGCCGGTCCGGACTTCGGCACGGGGTCGAGCCGGGAGCACGCGGTGTGGGCGCTCCGGGACTTCGGGTTCCGGGTGGTCGTCTCGCCGCGGTTCGCGGACATCTTCCGCGGCAACGCCGGCAAACAGGGGCTGCTGACCGCCGTGGTCACCGAGTCCGACGTCGAGCGCATCTGGGCGGCGATCGATGCCGCGCCCGGAGTCGAGGCGACGGTCGACCTCGTCGCGCAGCGCGTGTCGGTGGGTGATGTGGACGTCCCGTTCGAGATCGACGCATACACTCGATGGCGGTTGATGGAAGGGCTCGACGACATCGGGCTCACCCTCCGCGACGAACCGTCGATCACGGAGTTCGAATCCCGCCGCGCCTCGTGGCGGCCCGAGACATTGCCGGTGAAGTAAGTGAACTCTCTCGTACAGGACGCAGCGGCTGCAGGCGCTCGCGTCGGTCTCAAGTCGGACGAGATCGTCATCCGCGGCGGCAAGCCGCTCGTGGGACGCATCGAGGTCCGCGGCGCGAAGAACCTCGCGACCAAGGCGATGGTGGCCGCGCTGCTGGGCGACACACCCTCGATCCTCCGCGACGTGCCGGACATCAGCGACGTCAAGGTCGTCCGGGGCCTGCTCGAGGTGCACGGCGTCCGGATCAGCGATCCTGCCCGTGGCGAGCTCATCCTCGACCCGTCGAACGTCGAGAGCGCGCACTTCGCCGAGATCGACGCCCACGCCGGGTCGAGCCGCATCCCGATCCTGTTCTGCGGTCCGCTGCTCCACAAGCTCGGCGAGGCGTTCATCCCCGACCTCGGCGGTTGCCGCATCGGCGACCGCCCGATCGACTTCCACCTCGACGCGCTCCGCGCGATGGGCGCCGTCGTGGACAAGCAGGTCGCCGGCATCCACCTCGAGGCGCCGAACGGTCTCAAGGGCGCGAACATCGAACTGCCGTACCCGAGCGTCGGCGCGACCGAGCAGGTGCTCCTCAGCGCCGTGCTGGCCGAGGGTGTCACCGAGCTGCGGAACGCCGCGATCGAGCCCGAGATCATGGACCTCATCGCGATCCTGCAGAAGATGGGCGCCGTCGTCTCCGTCGAGCCGAACCGGACGATCTTCATCGAGGGCGTCGAGAAGCTGCGCGGGTACACGCACCGGGCGATCAACGACCGCAACGAGGCCGCCAGCTGGGCCGCCGCCGCACTCGCCACGAACGGTGACATCTTCGTCGAGGGTGCCAAGCAGCAGGACCTCATGACCTTCCTCAACGTCTTCCGCAAGGTGGGCGGCGGGTTCGACATCCAGGAGGACGGCATCCGCTTCTACCGCGAGGTCGAGGTGCTCAAGCCCGTCGTCATCGAGACCGACGTCCACCCCGGCTTCATGACCGACTGGCAGCAGCCGCTCGTCGTGGCACTGACGCAGGCCGAGGGCCGCAGCGTGGTGCACGAGACCGTGTACGAGAACCGGTTCGGGTTCACGGACGCGCTCAACGAGATGGGTGCGGACATCGTCGTGCACAAAGAGGGACTGCCCGGCCACGACCGTCGAGTCGCTCGTCGTCCCTTCGAGCAGGCCGCGGTGATCACCGGACCCACGCCGCTGCACGGCGCGAACGTGCGCGTGCCCGACCTCCGGGGCGGGTTCAGCCACCTCATCGCCGCGCTCACCGCCAGCGGTGAGTCGCACATCACGAACGTCGGCATCATCAGCCGTGGGTACGAGCACTTCATCCCGAAGCTCCGCAAGCTCGGCGCGGACTTCGACTTTGCCGGGTGAGGGCGCGGTGCCGGACAACGGCACGCGGTCGACGAGGGGGCAGCAGGGCGGCGGGCGCGAGGTCGTCACCGCTGGCCTGCCCACCCCGGGACGGCGGTTCCACCGGGGCGACCTGAACGGTGCGTTCCGGGTCGTCGCGTCGATCGTCATCCCGATGATCCGGGTCGCTGCGCGGTTCCGGTGGCACGGGAGCACGCGGCTGCCGGCCGAGGGTCCGTTCATCGTCGCGCCGAACCACTACACGAACATCGACCCGCTCGTCGTCGGCACGGTCGTGTGGCTGCACCGTCGACTCCCGCAGTACCTCGCGAAGGCCTCGCTGTTCCGGGTCCCGGTGCTCGGGTACTTCATGCGCGGCATGGGCAACGTCCCCGTCGAGCGCTCCGGACGGACCCGCGGCAGCGACCCGCTCACCGGTGGTCGTGCCCTCGTGGCGGGCGGCGGCGGTCTCATCGTCTACCCCGAGGGCACGCTCACGCGCGACCCGGACCTCTGGCCCATGCGCGGGAAGACCGGCGCGGTCCGACTCGCGCTCGAGAACGACGTCCCGCTCATCCCCATGGCCCACTGGGGCACCCAGCGCATCATGCCGCGGTACGGGCGCACGCTCCGGCTCTTCCCGCCGTCGCGCGTGGACGTCGCGATCGGCGAGCCGCTCGACCTCTCCGCGTACCGGGGACGTCCGCTCGACCAGCACCTGTTGCAGCAGGCGACCGCCGAGCTCATGCAGGCGATCACCGCGCTCGTCGAGGAGCTGCGCGGCGAGCGTGCACCCGCCGAGCGGTGGGACCCGGCAGCGAACAACCAGAAGGAGACCGGCCGCTTTGCCTGACGCGCCCGACCATCCAGGCCGCGGCGCGGTCGACACCGCCGCCATCAACGTCGTCCTCCGTCGCGCCGAGTCGCGACGGGTCGCCGTGCTGGGCGCGGGGAGCTGGGGCACCACGTTCGCCAAGGTGCTCGCGGAGGGCGGGGCCGACGTCGTGCTCTGGGCGCGTCGACCCGAGGTCGCGCGCGAGATCACCGAGACGAAGCGGAACTCCGACTACCTGCCCGGCATCAACCTCCCGCGCACGCTGACCGCCTCGGACCACCTCGACCGCGTGCTCGACGGCGCCGAGCAGGTCTACGTGTCGGTGCCCAGTCAGAGCCTGCGCGCGAACCTCGCGGCGGTCCGGACACTGCTGCCCGTCGAGGCGCCCGTCGTGAGCCTCATGAAGGGCGTCGAGAAGGGCACGGGCCTCCGGATGAGCGAGGTCCTCCAGCAGGGCCTCGACATCGATCCGGATCGGATCGCGGTGGCGTCCGGCCCGAACCTCGCACTCGAGATCGCACGACGACAGCCGACGGCGGCCGTCGTGTCGTCGACGAGCACCGACACCGCGACCGCCGTCGCGGCGACCGCCACGAACCCGTACTTCCGGTCGTTCATCAACACCGACGTCATCGGCACCGAGTTCGGCGGCGTGCTCAAGAACCTCATCGCGGTGGCCATCGGCATCGTCGACGGTGTCGGCTACGGCGAGAACACGAAGGCGTCGATCATCACCCGTGGCCTCGCGGAGATGACCGGGTTCGCGGTCGCCAACGGTGCGCGCCCCGAGACACTCGCCGGTCTCGCCGGGCTCGGCGACCTCATCGCGACGTGCCAGTCACCGCTGTCGCGGAACAACACCGCGGGCCGACTGCTCGGCCAGGGCTACCGATACGACGAGGTCGTCCGGCAGATGAACCAGACCGCCGAGGGTCTGGCGTCGGTCGCTCCGATCCTGGCGCTCGCCGCCGACCACGGCGTCGACATGCCCATCGTCAGCCAGGTGGGCGAGGTGCTCGCCGGTAGGCTCGACCCGCGGAACATCGCGCCGCACCTGACCGAGACCGACGAACCCCAGGGCGAGTGATCCCATGACGCAGACGACCGCCATCGACGCCCGGCCGGCCGGAGCCGGGGCTCGGACCCGTGTCGTGGTCCTGTTCGGCGGCCGCTCGAGCGAGCACGCGATCAGCTGCGTGACCGCGGGCGGGATCATGGCCGCGATGGACCGCTCGCTGTTCGACGTCGTGCCGGTCGGCATCACCCGTGCGGGCGCGTTCACGTTGCAGTCGGACGACCCGGGCGCTTGGGCCCTACGCGGCTCCGACCTCCCCTCGGTCCCGGACAACGGCACCCGCGTGCGCTGGCCGGACTCGGTCGACTCCCGCGCCCTCGCGGTGGTGCAGGCCGACGGATCCATCACCGCGCTCGGCGACGTCGACGTCGTGTTCCCGATCCTCCACGGCCCCTTCGGCGAGGACGGCACGGTCCAGGGCCTCCTCGAGTTGGTGGGGCTGCCCTACGTGGGCGACGGCGTCCTCGCGAGCGCGGTCGGCATGGACAAGCACCTGTCGAAGGTCGTGCTCGAGCACGCCGGTCTCCGGGTGGCGCCCTGGACGACGGTCCTCCGCCGTGAATGGGACGCCGACGAGGCCGACGTCCTCGAGCGAGCGGCCGCGCACGGGTGGCCGTTGTTCGTGAAGCCCGCGCGTGCCGGGTCGAGCATGGGGGTCTCGCGGGTCGACGAGCCGGGGCAGCTCCCGGCGGCGTTCGCGACCGCGTTCGAGCACGACAGCAAGGTCATCGTCGAGCCACGCATCGTCGGGCGCGAGATCGAGGTCGCGGTGCTTGAGGGTCGCGATGGCACCCCGCGCACGAGCCTCCCGGGCGAGATCGTCGTCGACGAAGCGGGGTTCTACGACTTCGAGGCGAAGTACCTCGGTGGCGACGAGCAGCTCCGGTGTCCCGCCCCGCTGTCCGAGGACGAGACCGACGAGGTCCGTTCCATCGCCGCCCGCGCCTTCGAGGCGATCGCCGGTTCGGGCCTCGCACGGGTCGACTGCTTCCTCACGGACGACGGGTTCGTCGTCAACGAGGTGAACACCATGCCCGGGTTCACCCCGTTCTCGATGTACCCCCGGTGCTGGGCCGCGTCCGGGCTGCCCTACCCGGACCTCGTCCGCGAACTCGTCGAGCTCGGGGCGGTCGCCGTCCGCTGAGCGGTCGTGGCGGGTCAGCCCGCCGGGGTGGCGCTCGTCGACGGCGTGGCGGGCGCGGAGGGCGTTGCCACGTCCGAGGGGTCGAGGCACGCGTGGCCGTCCTTCGGCAGGGTCGACACGGCGTCCCCGATGTCCTGCAGCACGTCGCTCGTCGCCGCCGTCGGATCGAGCGCGACCTGCACGGCGGGCGAGCGTCCGAACGTCGTGTAGACGATGGAGTCCTTCCGGGCGTCCCGGATCCAGTCGACCGATCCGAGGGTGAAGCACGGCAGGTCGGACACGGTCGGCACGGGCACGCCGCAGTGCAGGACCACGGCTGCCGGGGTGCCCCAGACGGCCGTGGACTGCGCGTTCGTGGCTCGGATCGCGAGCTTCGACTCGACGGTGGTCGGCAGGCGCACCTGGACCGCGGCGCAGGCCGCGGAGTTCGCCGCCGGCGCCGGTGTCAGCGTGACGGCGTCAGCACAGCCCGCGAGGGCCGCGACGAGGCCGACCGCCAGGGCGATCGCCCCGAGTGCCCGGGGGAGACGGCGCGAGGAGTGCATCGCCATCAGGCTACCCGAGCGGGCGGTACGGTCGGAGAGTGCACGACAGCGACGACACGGTGGGCAGCGTCGGCGAGCTCGGCGTGCTCGCTCGGATCACCCGTCGGCTCCCGTCCGCCGCATCCGCCCTGCTCGGCCCGGGCGACGACTGCGCGGTCGTCGCCGCGCCGGACGGACGCTTCGTCGTGACGACGGACATGATGGTGCACGGCCCGGACTTCCGGTGGGCGTGGTCCTCGCCGACGGACGTCGGTTGGAAGGCGGCCGCGACGAACCTGTCCGACGTCGCTGCGATGGGGGCGCGCCCGACCGCGTTGCTCGTGGCGTTGGCCGTGCCGCCGCAGACCCCGGTCGGCGTGCTCGAGGCCATCGCCGACGGGTTCGCGGCGGCGTGTGCCACCCTCGCCCCGGGTTGCGGCGTGGTCGGCGGCGACCTGTCGACGTCGGCGACCGCGACGGTGACGGTCACGGCGTTCGGGGACCTGGAGGGCCGGGCGCCGGTGCTCCGGTCGGGCGCACGAGCGGGTGACCAGGTCGCGGTCGCGGGTGAACTCGGCGTCGCGGCCCGGGGACTCGCGCGGCTGTTCGCGGAGGGGGTCGACGACCGCGGCGAACCGGACGCCGAACGGACCGCGGCCTTCCTGGCGGCCTCGCCCGGGGGGACGGACCCGGGCGTCGAGCGGCAGCGTCGCCCCCGTCCGCCGGTCGCCGCGGGGGTCCTCGCCGCCCAGGCCGGGGCGACCGCGATGCTCGACCTGTCCGACGGGCTGGCGATCGATGCCGGTCGCGTGGCCCAGGCCAGCGGTGTCACGATCGACCTCGACCCGTCGGTGGTCCCGGAGGGGCCGGCCCTGCACGGCGGTGAGGACCACGGACTGTTCGCGACGTTTCCACGCGGGTCGGGCCTCCCGGCCGGGTTCCGGCGGATCGGGACGGTCGTGTCGGCGGCCGGTGCGCCGGGCGTGACGCGGGGGGGCGTCCCGGTGTCGACGCAGGGGTGGGACCCGTACGTGGGCTGGGACGGCGCCGTCGGCTGACACCAGGGACGAGCGCGGTGGGCGCCGGGGTCAGTCCGTGATGTCGGGCGCGGCCTCCCACGCGACGGTGTCGCCGTACGTGCGCTTGCTCCAGGCCTGGAGGCCGTCGGGCCAGGTCGGCTGCGGCGACCTGGTGCTGCGTTCCACGACCACGAGCGCCTCCGGCCCGAGCCGGGGGACGAGGGCCGCGAGCACGGCCTGGATCTCGTCCTCGTCCACCTCGTACGGCGGGTCGATGAACACCAGGTCGAAGCGGCGACCGGTGGATCGGAGGTACCCGAGCGCGGACTGTGCGTGGACGTCGATGTGGGTGGCGCCGCCGGTCCTCCGCTGGACCGACCGGGCGTTCTCGCGGCAGGCGGCTGCCGCGGGTGCTGCGCGGTCGACGAGCACGACCTCGACCGCGCCGCGTGACGCCGCCTCGAGGCCCAGAGCGCCCGTGCCGGCGTAGAGGTCGAGCACCGCCGCGCCGGCGACGAGTCCCCGCGCGTCGAGCGAGGAGAACAGGGCCTCGCGCACACGGTCGCTCGTGGGTCGCGTGCCGGCCCGCGGCACGCGCAGCGTCGTGGAGCCAGCGGCCCCCGCGATGATCCGGGTCACGCACGACACCGTATCGGCACCAGCGGACGTCGTGCACGGCTGGGAGGCCCGGTGCATGTCGGCGGGAGCGACTACCGTTGCGACGTGGTCACCGCCAGTCCCGCGTCCGCGTCGTCCCCGGCAGTCACCCCGGACCCGCTCGACGCACGGTTGAGTGGGGTGCTCGGCGGCCGCACCGCGACGGCCTTCGAGAAGGCGTTCGGCATCCGCACGGTGGGCGACCTGCTCGCGCACGCCCCGCGGCGGTACGCCGAGCGCGGCGCGCTGACGGCCCTCGACGAGCTCGCGGTGGGGGAGTCCGTGACCATCGTGGCCGAGGTCGTGGACGTCCGTGAACGGACGATGCGGCAGCGGCGCGGGTCCATCCTCGAGGCACGCATCGGCGACGGCAACGGCATCCTCACACTCACGTTCTTCAACCAGGGCTGGCGCGCGAAGGACCTCGTCGCGGGCGCACGCGGCATCTTCGCGGGCAAGGTGTCCGACTACCGGGGCGCACGGCAGCTCGCGCACCCCGACTACGAGCTGTTCGACGCCGACGACCCGCGGGCCACGGCCGACGCCGACGGCGAGCAGGCGATGCGCTGGTCGCGACAGCCGATCCCGATCTACCCGGCGACCTCGACGCTGTCGTCGTGGCAGATCGCCAAGGCCGTCGGGGTCGTGCTCGACACGTTGCCCGAGCTCGAGGACCCGGTGCCGTCGTCGGTGCGCGCCCGACTGGGCCTGCTCGGGCACCGGCGCGCGCTCGAGCTCCTGCACCGGCCCGAGCGGACCGCCGACTGGAAGGCCGCGCAGGACGCGCTCCGGTACCGCGAGGCCTTCGTGCTGCAGACCGCGCTCGTCCGACGGCGCCTGGCCGCGCGGGCGACCGCGTCGACGCCGCGGGTCGCGGCGCCGGGTGGCGTGCTCGAGCGCTTCGACCGGCACCTCCCCTTCACGCTGACGGACGACCAGACGGCCGTCGGCGCGGAGATCGCCGCCGACCTGGCCGAGCACCACCCCATGCACCGGCTCGTGCAGGGCGAGGTCGGATCCGGCAAGACCCTCGTGGCGATCCGCGCGATGCTCACGGTGGCGGAGTCCGGCGGCCAGTCGGCGCTCATCGCACCGACGGAGGTCCTGGCGGCGCAGCACCTCCGCTCGATCGTGCGGTTCCTCGGACCGGACCTCGCCGCCGAGCTCCGGCCGGTGATCGTCACCGGTTCCCAGTCCTCCCGCGAGCGGCAGCGGGCGCTCCTCGCGGCGGCGAGCGGCGGGTCACGGCTCGTCGTCGGCACGCACGCGCTCCTCGGCGATCGGGTCGACTTCGCCGAGCTCGGCCTGGTCGTCGTCGACGAGCAGCACCGGTTCGGCGTCGAACAGCGCGAGGCCCTGCGCACCAAGGGCAGGACCCCGCCGCACGTGCTCGTCCTCACCGCGACCCCGATCCCGCGCACCGTCGCCATGACGGTCTTCGGCGACCTCGACGTGTCGACGATCCAGGGGCTGCCCTCGGGGCGGGCAGGTGTCGAGACCCACACCGTCGCCCTCGCGGACCACCCGGGTTGGGAGCACCGGATCTGGACCCGGATGGCCGAGGAACTGGCGTCGGGGCGGCAGGCGTTCGTCGTGTGCCCGGCCATCGAGGACGGCTCGGTCGAGGAGGGCGAGGAAGCCGGTGACGACGCGGTCCAGGCCGACGCGGGCGCGACGGGTCCCACTCGTCGTCCCCCTGCCACCGTCCTCGGGACGGCGGAGCGGATCCGCGCGATGCCGGAGCTGCGGGACCGGCGGATCGCGGTCCTCCACGGCCGGATGCCCGCCGAGGACAAGGACGCCACCATGACCGCGTTCGCCGCGGGGGACGTCGACGTGCTCGTCGCGACGACCGTGATCGAGGTCGGCGTCGACGTCCCGAACGCCTCGATGATGGCGGTCCTCGACGCCGACCGGTTCGGGGTGTCCCAGCTGCACCAGCTCCGTGGGCGCATCGGGCGTGGCGGTCACCCGGGCGTCTGTCTGCTCGTGACGAGCGCCGAGGACGGCACACCGGCGCGCGAGCGCGTGGACGCGGTGGCCGGCTCGGACGACGGGTTCGAGCTCGCACGCGTCGACCTCGAACTCCGACGTGAGGGCGACGTGCTCGGTGAGCGACAGTCGGGCGGCCGGTCGTCGCTGACGCTCCTGCGGGTCGTGCGGGACGCCGACGTCATCGTCGATGCCCGGGGCGAGGCGGAGCGGCTGTTGACGGCGGACCCGACGCTCGAGCGCCACGCCGTGCTCCGGGCCGCGCTCGACCGACGCCTCGACGAGACCGACGCGGCGTTCCTCGGCAAGAACTGACGCGGCGGCGTCGGTAGGGTCGGTCCATGCCCCAGATCGCCGTCGTCCCCGGCTCGTTCGACCCCGTCACCGTCGGGCACCTCGACGTGATCCAGCGTGCCGCCACGATCTTCGACGAGGTCCACGTCCTCGTCGTGCACAACCCGGACAAGACGAGCAGCCTCTTCGACGCCGCGGAACGGGTCCGGCTCATCGACGCCGCGCTCGACGAGGCCGGGTTGCACGACGGCGTCCGGGTGGAGTCGTGGTCCTCCGGTCTGCTCGTGGACTACTGCCGGCAGGTCGGTGCGCGCGTGATCGTCAAGGGGGTGCGGTCGAGCGCGGACGTCGCGTACGAGACACCGATGGCGGCCGTGAACCGCGACCTCGCGGGCGTCGAGACCGTGTTCGTCGTCCCCGAGCCCGGTCGCTCGCACGTGTCGAGTTCGCTCGTCCGGCAGGTCGCGTCGCTCGGTGGGGACGTCTCGCCCTACGTGCCGCGGGTCGTGGTGGAGGCCCTGGCCCACTGACTCGGAGCGGTGACCGTCGGTGGCGGGCGCCGCCGTCCTGCGCGCACCGCACCGGGGTGCGCCGCGGCATGCTGACGCTCGCTCTCGGGCGGGATGCGCGGTAGGATCGATCCTCGTGCCTGGCTTCGTGAACACCCCGTACACCCTGCCGGTGCGTGACATCATGCACCGCCCGGGCGAGATGCGCGAGCACGTCCTCGACGTCGAGCTCGCGGAACCGTTCGGTGCCGGACAGGTCGCCGTGCCGGTCGGTGGGGCGCTCCACGTCGAGGTCCGACTCGAGGGGCTGCACGAGGGGATCCTGGTGTCCGGCCACGCCGACGCCGAGGCCGTCGGCGAGTGCAGCCGCTGTCTGATCGACATCACCGAGCCGGTCGAGGTCGATTTCACCGAGTTGTTCGCGTATGATGCCTCGGAGGATTCTGATCTCCAGGTTCACGATGATCACGTGGATTGTGAACCGGTGATCCGAGACGCGGTGGTGCTCGCACTGCCGTTCCGACCGGTCTGCCGACCGGACTGCCCAGGACTGGACCCGGTGACGGGTGAGCGCCTGGCGGACGTCGGCGAGCGTGTGACCCCTGAGGTCATCGACCCGCGCTGGTCCGCGCTCGCAGCACTCCGAATCGACACCACCGACCCCGACGGCGCTCGTCCTGACGCCGACAAGGAAGAGAGATAAGCCATGGCCGTTCCCAAGCGCAAGAAGTCCCGCGCCAACACGCACGCCCGCCGCTCGCAGTGGAAGGCGGCGCCCGTCGCGCTCGTGAAGACCGTCGAGAACGGCAAGGTCACCTACAGCCTCCCGCACCGCGCCAAGGTCGTCGAGGACAGCGCCGGCACCGCGCTCTACATGGAGTACAAGGGCCGCAAGGTCGCCGACGTCTGATCGAGGCGGATCAGTGCGTGCAGCGTCCGGTTCCCGTGGGTCGACCCCCGCGGAGTCGGACGCTGCACGTCTGCTGGCCGTCCTCGACGTCGACGTCGACCCGGATCTCGTCGACCTGGCGTTGACGCACCGCTCGTTCGCCTACGAGCACGGGGGCATCGCGCACAACGAGCGACTCGAGTTCCTCGGTGACTCGATCCTCGGCCAGGCCGTGACGGTCAAGCTCTACCGCGACTACCCGGATCTGGACGAGGGCGAGCTCGCCAAGCGACGCGCGAGTCTCGTGTCGACCGTCGCCCTCGCCGAGATCGCCCGCATCATCGGCCTCGGCGCCTTCCTCAAGCTCGGTCGCGGCGAGGAGCTCACGGGCGGCCGGGACAAGTCGTCGATCCTGGCCGACACGGTCGAGGCCGTCATCGGCGCGACCTACCTGTCCGCGGGGCCGGACGTCGCCACCGCGCTCGTGCTGCGCCTCGTGGAGCCCCTGCTCGTCGACCCCGACCGCTTCGGCGCCGCGATGGACCCGAAGACGAGCCTGCAGGAACTGGCGTCGGCACGGTCCCTCGGCAACCCCGCGTACCGGGTCACCGAAGAGGGCCCCGACCACGACAAGACCTTCCACGCCACCGTGGTGCTCATGGGCGAGGACATCGCGAGCGGTACCGGATCGAGCAAGAAGAACGCCGAGATGGCCGCGGCGCTCGGCGCGTGGACGCGACTGTCCGGCCGCGGCGAGGAGTCGGTCGACCTCCTCGCGGCGGACGGACCCGACGCCGGCACGGGTGACGCCCGCTAGTGCCCGAACTCCCCGAGGTCGAGGTCGTCCGCGCGGGCCTCGAACCGGCCGTCACGGGCGCCCGCGTGCTCGACGTCCACGTCGTCGACGAGCGCGCTCTGACGCGACACCGGGGCCCGGCCGAGGACTTCGTCGCCCGCCTGACCGGGCGCACCGTGCAGGCCGCCGTGCGGCGCGGCAAGTTCCTGTGGATGCCGCTCGACGACGTCGGCGCGGGTCCCGAGGCCCTCGTGGCGCACCTCGGCATGAGCGGTCAGATCCTGCTCGGTCGGGACCGCCCGGCCGCTCGGCACCGCAGGGTGGTCCTCGCGGTGCAGCCCGCGGGCCGGACCGCCGACGGCCTCGTCGAGCCGCCGGTCGAGCTCGAGTTCGTCGACCAACGGACCTTCGGTTCGATGGCGGTCGACGCGACCGTCCCGACCGTCGACGGCGCACCCGCGGGGCACGCCGGTGCCGCCGACCAGGCGGATCCCGACGGGGCGTGGCGACGGCGGATCCCGACGCAGGTGTCGCACATCGCACGGGACCCCCTCGACCCCGCGTTCGACGACGCGCGGTTCGTCGCGCTCGCGCACCGTCGGCACAGCGGCATCAAACGGGTGCTGCTCGACCAGGGTGTGGTCAGCGGGATCGGCAACATCTACGCGGACGAGAGCCTGTGGGCGGCCCGGCTGCACCACGACCGCCCCGCCGACGCACTGAGCCGGCGCGCGCTGACCGGCCTGCTCGACGAGGTGCGCGCGGTGCTCCGCCGGGCGCTCGAGGACGGCGGCACGAGCTTCGACGCCCAGTACGTCAACGTGAACGGGCAGTCCGGGTACTTCTCCCAGCGGCTCGCCGTGTACGGGCGACAAGGTCAGCCGTGCCCCCGCTGCGGGGCGACGATCGTGCGCGAGGCGTTCATGAACCGCTCGAGCCACCGCTGCCCCGTGTGCCAGCGACGGCCGCGGTCGCGCCTGGGCTAGCCTGTGCCCACCGATCGCGCGAGCATGGAAGGCCGTCCGTGTACCTGAAGAGCCTGACCCTCAGGGGGTTCAAGTCCTTCGCGCAACCGACGACCTTCGCACTCGAGCCGGGCGTGACCTGCATCGTGGGTCCCAACGGCTCGGGCAAGTCGAACGTCGTGGACGCCCTCGCGTGGGTGATGGGGGAGCAGGGCGCCAAGACGCTCCGCGGCGGCAAGATGGAGGACGTCATCTTCGCCGGCACCTCGACGCGGGGACCGCTCGGCCGCGCGCAGGTCACCCTGACGATCGACAACAGCGACGGCGTGCTCCCGATCGAGTACGCGGAGGTCACGATCTCGCGGACCCTGTTCCGGAACGGCGGGAGCGAGTACGCCATCAACGGCGAGAACTGTCGCCTGCTCGACGTCCAAGAACTCCTGTCGGACACGGGGCTCGGCCGCGAGATGCACGTCATCGTCGGGCAGGGACAGCTCGACAAGGTGCTCCACGCGACGCCGGAGGACCGACGCGGCTTCATCGAGGAGGCCGCCGGCATCCTCAAGCACCGTCGGCGCAAGGAGAAGACGCTCCGCAAGCTCGACGCGATGCAGGCGAACCTCACCCGGTTGTCCGACCTCGCCGGCGAGATCCGGCGTCAGCTGAAGCCGCTGGGACGGCAGGCCGAGGTCGCGCGCAAGGCGCAGTCCGTGGCGGCGGTCGCCCGGGACGCGCGGGCCAGGATCCTCGCGGACGACGTCGTCCGGCTGCGGCGGGAGCTCGCCGAGCACCTCGCGGTCGAGGCCGGCCGGAAGAGCGAGCGCATCGTGCTCCAGGAGCGGCTCGACCAGGCGCGCATCCGACAGCAGCACGTCGAGCAGACGATGGTGGGTGACGACGTCGACCGGGCGCGGACGGTGCTCCACGGCCTCGAGAGCGTGCAGGAGCGACTGCGGGGGCTGTCGACCCTCGCGAACCAGCGCCTCCTGCTGCTCGCCCAACAGGCGGACGTGCCCGCCCAGGGCCCCACCGTCACCCCGTCGATGGTCGCGGACGCGCGGGACGAGGCCGAGCGTCTCGAGGCGAACGCCGAGGACCTCCAGGGCGCGCTGGCGTCGGCGGCCGAGCGCGTGGCCCGGGCGCGTGCGTCGCTCGACGCCCTCGACGAGGAGATCGCGGCGCAGAGCGCACTCGTGTCGCAGCACGACCTGGACGCCCAGCGCCTCGGCAACCGCGTCGACGTGGCACGGCAGCGGCTCGCCTCCGCCACGGCCGACCGTGCCCGTCGGGAGCGGGCGCTCGCCGAGGCCGAGGAGCGTGCCGGACGCGCCGAACAGGAGCTCGCCGGGATCGCCCGCGACCCGGGACTGGACGCGGACGAGGACGACCTGGCGCAGCTGCTCACGGACGCCCGGGCGGCGCTCGAGGGCGCCCAGTCGCGACGGGACGAGGCGCGGGAGCGGCTGCATCGGCTCGAGCGCGAGCGTGACGCCCTCGCCGCACGCGTGACCGCGCTCGGGCTGTCGCTCGACGTCCGCGACGGCTCACAGGCGCTCATCGACGCCGGGCGCGCCGGGGTGCTCGGCCGACTCGCCGACCACATCCGGGTCGCCGCCGGGTACGAGGCCGCGGTCGCGGCCGCCCTCGGCGGACTCGCCGACGCGGTGCTCGCCGCCACCCGGTCCGCCGCGCTCGACGCCGTGACCGCCGCACGGACGAACGACATCGGTCGCATCGACGTCGTCGTCGCCGACGCGCCGGGCACGGGATCGCACCTGCCCCCGGCCCTCCCGTCCGGCGTCCGTCCGGCACTCGAGGTGGTCGACGGGCCTCCCGCGATCGTGGCGCTGCTCGCGGACACCGTCGTCGTCGAGCCGGGCGCGGACCCGGCCACGGCCGACCTGGAGGCCCTGCTCGCCGCCGTCCCGCAGGCGACGGTCGTCACCGCCGCGGGTGACGTCGTCCGCGCGGTCCTCGTGACGGGCGGCGGGGAACGCGCGACGTCGCGGCTCGAACTCGTGGCCGAGCGGGACACGGCCGCGAGCCGGCACGTCGAGGTCGTCGCGGCCGCCGACGCGGCGGGCACCGACCTCCGAGCTGCGCGTGACGCCGTGGACGCGGCACGCGCCACGGCGGACGAGGCCGACCGCACCCTCCGCGCCCACGTGGCCGCGAAGGCGGCGTTCGACCGGGCGTCGGCGACCGCGCGCACCCGCGCGGAGAACGCGCGAGGCGAGGCCGACCGGCTCCGCGCCGCGCTCGCCGAGACCGCGGGCGCCGTCGAACAGGCGGAGCAGGCGCTCGCCGTCGCAGACCAGGAGCACGCCGCCTTCCTCGCCGCACCACGGCCGATCCTCGACGCGTCCGCGCGTGACGACCTCCTCGACGACCTCGAGGCCGCGCGGAGCGACGAGATCGACCAGCGCATCCAGGTCGAGACCATCCGCGAGCGGGCGCGCGCCGAACGGGCGCGGGGCGCGGCGTTGGAGCGGCAGCTGGCCGCGGAGCGCGCGGCCGCCGACGAACAAGCGCGCCTCGCGGTGATCCGTCGCCGGCAGATCGAGGCCGCCGAGGGGGTCATCGCCGACCTCCCCGCGGTCCTGGACGCCGTCGATCGCTCCGTGGCTGAGGCCCGCGTCCGGCTGACCGCCGCCGAGGCCGACCGTGCGCGGCGGAACACGGAGCTCCAGACCCTGCGGGCCGAGGAGCAGTCCCTCCGCGACCGGCTGCAGTCGGTCACCGACGGCCTCCACGGGCTCGAGATGGAGATCTACGAGAAGAAGCTGCACGTGTCATCGCTGCTCGAACGCGCCGGCAGCGAACTCGGCCTGGTCGAGCAGGTGCTCGTCGCCGAGTACGGCCCCGACGTCCCGGTCCCCGTGGACGTGCTCGTCGACCCCCGCGTGCGTGCGCGCCAGCACCGCGAGGCGATGCGCGCGGCGGGAGTCGACCGTGACGCGGATGTCGACGCCGACGCTGACCCCGCGACGCTCGATGCCGAGGTCTCCACACTGCCCGGCGGCCCCGCGCTCCCGGACCCGGACGCCGCGCCCCGCTCCGAGACCGAGGTCCCGACCGTGCCGTACGTGCGCGCGGAGCAGGAACGCCGGCTCCGCGACGCCGAACGGGACCTCGGACAGCTCGGCAAGGTGAACCCGCTCGCGCTCGAGGAGTTCCAGGCGCTCGAGCAGCGGCACCGGTTCCTCACCGAGCAGCTCGACGACCTGACGAGCACGCGGGGGGACCTCCTCACGATCATCGAGGAGCTCGACGGCAAGATGCAGGAGATCTTCCGCTCGGCGTTCGAGGACACCAAGCGGGCCTTCGACGAGGTGTTCCCGATCCTGTTCCCCGGCGGGACGGGCACGATCGAGCTCACCGATCCGGACGACATGCTCGCCACCGGCATCGACGTCGCCGTGCGCCCCGCGGGCAAGAAGATCGACCGGCTCACCCTGCTGTCCGGCGGCGAGCGCTCCCTCGCGGCGATCGCGCTGCTCGTCGCGATCTTCACGGCCCGGCCCAGCCCGTTCTACATCATGGACGAGGTCGAGGCCGCGCTCGACGACGCCAACCTCGGGCGACTCCTCACCGTGTTCGGACGCCTCCGGACCTCGTCGCAGCTCATCGTGATCACGCACCAGAAGCGGACGATGGAGATCGCCGACGCGCTGTACGGCGTCTCGATGCGGCAGGACGGCGTCAGCGCGGTCGTCGGGCAGCGCGTGCAGGACGCGGAGCGCGAGCGCGCCGCGAGCTGAGCGCCCCGATCAGCGGATCAGGCCTCGACGCGCTGGTCGTGATGGCCGTCGAGCGGTTCGCCGCGGCGGACCCGCCGCGCGGACACGACGAGGCTGACGATCGTCGCCACCGCGACGACGAGCACGATGAACGACAGCGAGAACCAGATCGGGATCTCCGGAGCCCACTCGATGTGGTGACCGCCGTTGACGAACGGGAGCTCGTTGACGTGCATGGCGTGGAACACGAGCTTCACGCCGATGAACCCGAGGATGACGGCGAGTCCCTGCCCGAGGTAGATGAGGCGCTCGAGGAGCCCGGAGATGAGGAAGTACAGCTGTCGCAGACCGAGCAACGAGAACGCGTTGGCGACGAAGACGATGTAGGCGTCCTGCGTCAGCCCGAAGATCGCGGGGATCGAGTCGAGGGCGAAGAGCACGTCCGTGAGGCCGAGCGCCACCATGACGAGCGCCATCGGCGTGAGGAGGCGACGGCCGTCGACCTTCGTGGTGACGCGGTCGCCGTCGTAGTCCTCCGAGGTCGGCAGGATGCGGCGCAGCACGCGGATCAGCCGCGACTCGCCGGCGCTCTCGTCCTCGTGCCCGCCGCGCGCCTGACTCCAGGCGAGCCAGAACAGCAGCGCGCCGAACAGGTAGAAGACCCACGAGAAGTTGTCGATGATGACGACGCCGAGGGCGATGAACACGCCGCGTGCGATGAGCGCGATCGCGATGCCGACGAGGAGGACCTTCTGCTGGTACGCGCGCGGGACCTTGAACGCGGTCATGATGATGAGGAACACGAAGAGGTTGTCGATGCTCAACGACTCCTCGGTGATCCACCCGGCGAAGAACTCGCCGCCCGCCTGGTGGCCGCCGAACGCCCAGACGCCGAGGCCGAAGAGGACCGCGATCCCGATGTACACGAGCGACCAGGTCGTCGACTCGCGGATGGTGGGCTCGTGCGCCTTGCGCACGTGCGAGAAGAAGTCGAAGACGAGGAGCGCGAGCACCAGCGCGATGGTGCCGAGCCAGACGGCGATGTGGACGTCCACGTGGATCCTCCAGTAGGGCCGTTCCCGGAATCGGGGACGACGACGACTGAAGGTCTCTTCCGCCGCCCGGACGAGCGGCCGATGGCACCGGGCCCGGATCGTCCCGGACCGTACTGACGGCACCACCGCGGGAGGAATACTCCCCTTCGTGGTGCCAGGCTACCGGTGATCGCGCGCGATCGGCCCGCTCTAAGCTGGGAGCATGGCGAGTTCCTGGTCCCTCTCGAGTCGGCTCCGCGGGTTGTTCCAACGGCGCACGATCGACGAGACGACCTGGGAGGACCTCGAGGCGGCGCTCATCGGTGCCGACTTCGGGCCGGACATCACCGAAGAGGTCGTCGACGACCTCCGTGCGCAGGTGGACCGGTACCAGACGACCGATCCGGCGGACCTGAACCGGATGCTGCGCGAGGTGCTCGAGGAGCGCCTGTCGAAGCTCGACACCACGCTGAAGCTGTCGAACCGCCCGGCCGTCGTGCTCGTCGTCGGTGTGAACGGCGTCGGCAAGACGACGACGATCGGCAAGTTCGCCAAGTTCCTCCGTACCTACGACCGCAGCGTGCTCGTGGGCGCCGCGGACACGTTCCGTGCCGCGGCGGTGGAGCAGGTCGCGACGTGGGCCCAGCGCGCCGGGGTCGAGGTCGTGCGACCGCAGCAGCCCGGACAGGACCCCGCGTCGGTGGCCTACCAGACCGTCGACCGGGCGATGCGCGAGGGGATCGAGATCGTCGTCATCGACACCGCCGGCCGCCTGCACACCAAGGCGGGTCTCATGGACGAGCTCTCGAAGATCAAGCGCGTCGTCGAGAAGCAGACGGAGATCGCCGAGGTGCTGCTCGTCCTCGACGCCACCACCGGGCAGAACGGCCTCGCGCAGGCGCAGGCGTTCATCGAGGGCGCGGGCGTCACCGGTCTCGTCATCACGAAGCTCGACGGCTCGGCGAAGGCCGGGTTCGTGCTCAGCGTGCAGGAGAAGACGGGGATCCCCATCAAGCTCATCGGCCAGGGCGAGGGCATCAACGACCTCACCGGGTTCACGCCCCACGTCTTCGTGCAGAACCTCGTCGGCTGACCGTTCGACGCCTGGACGGTGACCGTGCCCGGGTGTCCGAACGGGCGCCGGATCAGGCTCGGGCCGGCATCCGATCGACGAGGGCGTCCGGTCGGATCGGCAGGCGACGGACCCGCACGCCGGTCGCGTCCCAGACGGCGTTCGCCAGCGCCGCGGCAGCACCGACGATCCCGATCTCCCCGATCCCCTTGCCGCCGAGCGGCGTGAGGTCCTCGCCGGGTTCGTCGAGCCACTCGGCGTGGATCGACTCCACGTCCGCGTTCGTCGCGACGTGGTACGTGGCGAGGTCGTGGTTGCCGATGTCGCCCGCCACGGGGTCGATCTCGGCGTCCTCGTGCAGCGCCATGCCGATGCCCCACGTCATCCCACCGACGAGCTGCGCTCGGGCCGTGCGGGCGTTGTAGATGCGGCCCGCGGCGAACACGCCCACCATGCGGTCGACCCGTACCTCGCCGGAGTCCGTGTCCACGCGGACCTCGACGAACTGCGCGCCGTACGCGTGCCGCGACCGCTCCGCGAGGTGCTGCACGTTGTCGTCGGTCCGCTCCGTCACCGAGAGACCGGAGGACGGCACGACCGCTCCGCGCTCGAGTCGCTCTCGCAACGAGCGGCAGGTCTTGTCGACCGCCCATCCCCACGAGGTCGTCCCGAACGACCCCGCACCGAGCGCGGCCTGCGGGAGCGTCGAGTCGGCGATGTGCATGCGGATGCGGTCCACCCCGACCTCGAGGGCATCGGCTGCGACCTGCAGGAGCACGGTGCGGGACCCGGTCCCGATGTCCGAGGCGGCGACGCCGACGGTGAACGTCCCGTCCGCCTCGGCGGTGACGGTCGCTCCGCTCGGGACGACGCGAGCGGGGTAGTAGGCGGCGGCGACACCCGCGCCCACCAGCCACCGTCCGTCGCGTCGCATGCGCGGCTCGCGCCCACGGGCCTCCCACCCGAACAGCTCCGCCCCCCGGCGGAGGCACCCGACGAGGTTCCTGGTGCTGAACGCCGCCCCGTCGATCGGGTCGACGTCCGGCTCGTTCCGGAGGCGGAGCTCGACGGGATCGATGCCGAGCGCGGCGGCGAGCTCGTCCATCCCCGATTCGAGCGCGAAGCTCCCGGGTGCCTCTCCGGGAGCGCGCATGAAGCGGGGTGTCGGCACGTCGAGTGCGACGTACCGGTGCGAGGTGCGGCGGTTCGGTGCGGCGTACACGTGGCGGGTGCAGTCCGCCACCTGTTCGACGAACGTGCCGATCGTGGAGGTCTGGGTGCGGACGTCGTGACCGATCGCGGTGAGCGTGCCGTCCGGACGCGCTCCGAGGCGGATCCGGCTGGCGGTCGGCGTGCGGTAGCCACCGATCGAGAACACCATCTGCCGCGTGAACACGAGCTTCACACGACGGCCGGTGACGAGTGCGGCCATGGTGGCCAGGGGCAGATCGGGCTTCGGCGAGCCCTTCGAGCCGAACCCGCCGCCGACGTGCTCGGTGCGGAGCCGGACCGCGCTGTCGTCGATGCCGAACAGGTCGGCGACCACACCCGCGGCCAGGGACGGCCCCTGCGTCGCCTCGATGAGCTCGAGCCGGGCACCGGCAGCGGCGCGTGGTCGACCGTCCTCGTCCTGCTCGCGCGACGGGCCGACCCACCACGCGGTCGCGGCGTGCGGCTCGAGCGGGTTGTTGACCTGGGGTGGCGTGGTGTAGGTCGCGTCGAGGACGACGTCCGCGTCGGCGAGCGCGCGGTCGAGGTCGCCCTGGTCGGTGTCCGGCTCGAGGTCGCCGTTGATCGACTCCGGGGCGACGAACACCCCGGGGGCGTCGTCCGGACCGAAGGACGGTTCGTCGGGGAACACCGTGTCCGCCGGCTCAGCGTCGTAGGTCACCCGGAGCGCGGCCGCGGCCGCCCGCGCGGTCTCGAAGGTCTCCGCGATGACGAGCGCGACCGGTTCGCCCCGGTAGTGGACGCGGTCACTCTGCAGCACGAAGAGCTCGGTCGTCGGGACGGCGGTGAGCCGTGGTGCGTCGTCGGCCGCGATCACGGTGACGACCCCCGGCATGGCGAGCACCGCCTCCCGGTCGATCGCCACGACCCGGCCGCGTGCGATCGCGGCCTGCACGACCCACGCGTAGCAGGCGACGTCCTCGCCGCCGGTCTCGGCGGCGTACCGAGCCCGTCCGCGGACCTTGTCGGCGCCCTCGACCCTCGGGAGGGGCGCGCCGAGCACCGGTCCACGTCGCTGCTCGTCCACCGACTCCATGCGCACCGCCTCGTCCACGACCACCTGCGCGGCGATCTCGAACCCTTCTACTCCCGGACAGCTCGCGCCCGCGGGGCTAGCGTCGACGGTGGTCGGGCGGTCGCCCGGCCGTCGGCTCGACCCGGAGGCTCTCATGCGCTGGCTCCTCACCACCGCGATCATCGTCGGCATCGTCCTGCTGGTCGTCGGTCTGCTCGGCGCAGCCCTGCGCATCCTGCTCTGGATCGGGATCGTCGTGCTCGTGATCGCGGTGATCGGGTGGTTGGTGCGCCTCGTCACCGGTCGTCGCGCCTGACGACCGGCGCGCGCGCCCGCGGTGGGCGGGCCGGGAGGCACGGCACGGGTCCGGCGCGTAGAATCACGGGACCATGGCGCAATTCGGCACACTCTCCGATCGGCTCACCGAGACCTTCCGCAACCTCCGGTCCAAGGGTCGACTCACCCCGTCCGACGTCGACGGCACCGTCCGTGAGATCCGGCGTGCCCTGCTCGACGCCGACGTGGCGCTCGAGGTCGTCAAGTCGTTCACGGCGTCGGTCCGCGAACGCGCCTTGTCGGACGAGGTCAACAAGGCGCTGAACCCGGCCCAGCAGGTCGTCCAGATCGTCAACGAGGAACTCGTCGGGATCCTCGGCGGCCAGCAGCGCCGCCTCGAGTTCGCGAAGCGCCCGCCGACGGTCATCATGCTCGCGGGCCTCCAGGGCGCGGGCAAGACGACGCTGGCCGGCAAGCTCGGCAAGTGGCTCAAGAAGGACGGCCACACCCCGATGCTCGTCGCCGCGGACCTGCAGCGGCCGAACGCGGTCACGCAGCTCCAGGTGGTCGGCGAGCAGGCCGGCGTCGAGGTCTACGCGCCGGAACCGGGCAACGGTGTCGGGGACCCGGTCAAGGTCGCCAAGAACGCGATGAAGGTCGCGGTGGACCGGCAGTTCGACACCGTCATCGTCGACACCGCCGGGCGGCTCGGCGTCGACGCCGAGCTCATGAAGCAGGCGGCGAACATCCGCAAGGCCGTCGACCCGGACGAGGTCCTGTTCGTCATCGACGCGATGATCGGTCAGGACGCCGTGGCGACCGCGCGCGCCTTCCAAGAGGGCGTCGACTTCACCGGTGTCGTGTTGTCCAAGCTCGACGGCGACGCGCGCGGTGGTGCCGCGCTGTCGGTGGCCAGCATCACGGGCCGACCGATCATGTTCGCGTCCACGGGCGAGAACCTCGACGACTTCGAGCCGTTCCACCCCGACCGCATGGCCAGCCGCATCCTCGACCTCGGTGACGTCCTGTCGCTGATCGAGCAGGCGCAGCAGGCCTTCGACGAGGACGAAGCCCGCAAGGTCGCCGAGAAGATCGCGACCGACTCGTTCACGCTCGACGACTTCCTCAAGCAGATGCAGCAACTCCGCAAGGCGGGGTCGATCAAGAGCATGCTCGGCATGCTGCCCGGCGCGAAGGGCATGCGCGAGGCCCTCGACTCCTTCGACGAGCGCGAGATCGTCCGGACCGAGGCGATCATCCAGTCGATGACGCCGCAGGAGCGTGCGCTGCCGAAGATCCTCAACGGGTCCCGTCGCCTGCGGATCGCGCGCGGTGCCGGGTCGACCGTCACCGAGGTCAACCAGCTCGTGAACCGGTTCGAGCAGGCCGCGAAGATGATGAAGACGGTCGCCAAGGGTGGCGTCCCCCAGGTGCCCGGCATGGGCCCGGTTCCCGGTGCGTCCTACGCGGGCAAGCGGCAGCAGCCGAAGAAGAAGGGGTCCAAGGCGGGCAACCCGGCCAAGCGCGCTGCGCAGAACGCGGCCATCGCGTCCGGACCGCAGGCGCCGACGGCGCCGACCGGCGGTGGCTTCGGGCTCGGTGGTGCGAAGAACCCGAAGGCGCCCACCGAAGAGGAGATGGCCGCGCTCGGCAAGTTCCTGAACCGGTAGCGGCGGGACGGACGTGCGGTGCGCCTCCCGTCCGTCCCGTCGGTCGCGCGGTCACAGCACCGCGTCGATGCTCTCCCCGAGCTCGGTGACCAGGGACCGGACGACGGCCCGCATGTCGTCCTCGTGCTCTGCCGCGACGCGGAGCTGCCGCTGGTAGGACGCGCCCTCCTCGAGGACGCGGTCGAGCCCGTGGAGCTCCTCGAGGCACCCCAGGCGCTCGGCGACGGGCTCGAGTCGTACGACGAGGTCGCGGACGTCGTCGGACACGAGGCGCTCGTCACCGGCGGCGTCCACGATGATCTCCGCCTCCATCCCGTACCGGGCCGCACGCCACTTGTTCTCGCGCACGAACCAGGGCTGCATGGTGGGGAGGGTCTCCCCGGCGTCCAGCCGATCGGACGCCTCGGTCACCAGGCACTGCACGAGCGCGGCGACCGCGGCGAGTTCGTGCGCCGTGCTGATGCCGTCCGAGACGCGGTTCTCGAGCGTCCCCCACTTCGGCGACGGTCGGAGGTCCCAGCGCAACTCGGTGTGGTCGTCCACGACACCGGTGCGCACCATGTCGTCCACCATCTCCTCGTAGTTCGCCCACGCACCGAACTGCGGGGGGAGTCCCGCCGTCGGCAGCTGCTGGAACATGAGCGCACGGTTCGAGGCGTAGCCGGTGTCGACGCCGGCCCAGTAGGGACTGGACGCCGTCAGCGCCTGGAGGTGTGGCACGGACGCGAGCATCGCGTTGAGGATCGGCAGGGCCTTCTCGCGGTCGTCGATGCCGACGTGGACGTGCACGCCCCAGATGAGCATCTGGCGACCCCACCAGCGCGTGCGATCGATGAGGGTCGTGTACCGCTCACTGTCGGGCGTGACCTCCTGCTGGTCCCACTGCGCGAAGGGGTGCGTACCCGAGCACATCACGTCGGTGTCGAGCACGTCAGCGGCCGTGCGCACCGCGGTCACGATGCCGGCCAGGTCGCGGACCGCGTCGCGGACGGTGTCGTGGACGCCCGAGACGACCTCGACGGTGTTCGTCAGGAGCTCGTTCGTGACCCGGTCGTGTCCGAACCGCTCCCGCACCGCGAGGAGCACGTCGGGCGCCCGCGGCGTGAGGTCGCCCGTGGTGCGATCGACGAGCGGCAGCTCCCACTCGATCCCGATCGTGGACGGTCGTGACGACGTGAACGCGATGTCCATGCGCGGCCTTTCGGAGGCGGTCGGTGGGCCCGGGGACACGGCTCCGTCGCCGGCTCGGGACACGCGCCCGGGGTCGGGCGCCGGTTTGTCGGATCGGGTCCCATCCTGCCTCGTGCATTGTCGGACACGCACAACAACGGCTCCCGCGCGTCGTTCCCCCGGCGGTTTCGACCCGCGCTCGGCGAGGACTACGGTGGATCCGCTCCGCCACGGAATGAGGTACGCATGCAGCTGGTCGTCCGCGGGACATCCGCACCCCTCGTCGGGGAACTCGACATCCCCGTGTCCAAGTACCACGCGCATCGTGCGCTGGTCCTCGCGTCACTGGCGGAGGGCACCAGCGTCGTGTCGGGCATCAGCACGACGCGGCAGGTCGAGTGGACGGTCGGGACGCTGCGGGCGCTCGGCGTCGACATCGTGCGACGGGGCAACGACTACCTCGTGACGGGGCTCGGCGGTCGCTACGTCGCCACCGACGTCGTCGACCACGGCTCCCGCGGCGCCGACGGTCTGCTCAACATGGGCTCGTCCGGGACCACCCTCTACTTCATGACGGGCCTGGCCGCACTCGCCGACCGCCCGATGACGCTCACGGGCATGAAGTACTTCCAGCGGCGCCCGATCAAGGCGCTCCTGACCTCGCTCACGCAGATGGGCGTCGAACTCGAGGCGACGAACGACTGCCCGCCCATCACCGTGCAGCCCCGACGGCCGCGCGGTGGCGACGTCTCGATCGCCGGCACCCTGTCGCAGTGGGTCTCCGGACTGCTCCTGGTCGCCCCGTTCGCCGAGCAGGAGACCCGCATCCACATCACGGGCGGCCGCCTGAACGAGCAGCCCTACGTCGAGCTGACGGTCGCGATGATGCGCCAGTTCGGTCTGACCGTCGAGGTCTCGGACGACTGGCTCGAGTACCGCGTGCCGGCGAACCAGCGCGCGACGCCGCACGACTACGTCATCCCGCCGGACATCGGCTCGGCCGCGTTCGGGATCGCCGCCGCGGGCATCCGCGAATCGGACGTGCTCCTGCGTGGGATGACCTCGTTCCGGACCGCCGACACCGACCACCCCGAGAGCGAGTTCCTCGACCTCGCCACCGCGATGGGCGTCCCGATGCGCATCGACGAGGAGACCGGGTTCGTGCGCATCACGCACGACGGCTCGCCGCTCCGGCCACTCGACATCGACTGCCAACCGATCCCGGACCTCCTGCCCGTCCTGTCCACCATGGCGACCTTCGCCGAGGGCACGAGCCGCCTGTGGAACGTCGCGCACATCCGCCTCAAGGAGTCTGATCGCGTCGCCGCCATGCTGCAGCTGAACCGCATGGGCGGCCGCGCGGAGCAGGGCGCGGACGAGCTCCGCGTCACGGGGGTGCAGCAGCTCACGGGATCGCCGATGTCGTCGTTCAACGACCACCGCGTGCTCATGTCGCTCGCCGTCGCGGCGTCGAAGGCCGACGGCGTGTCCGCGCTCACCTACCCGAGGGCGTACCGCATCTCCTACCCGACGTTCCTCGAGGCGATGAACTCGGTCGGGCTCGACATGGAGGTCGGGGATGCCACCGCGGCGCTCGCCGCGGCCGACTCCGCCGAGGGCTTCGACCCCGAGGACGCCGCCGAGGACCTCGGCGCCGTCGCCGCCGAGGAGGCCGCGGTCCCGGCGGGGATCGACGCCGAGCCGCTCGTGCTCAGCGAGCGCGTCCGGGCACTCGCCGAGTCGGACCCCGACGGAGCCGCGGTGATCGAGGTCGGCGGACCGGCCGCGGTCACGACCACGTGGAAGCAGCTCCAGGACGAGGCGGACCAGGTGTCCGCGCTCCTGCTCGAGCTCGGCGTGCGCAAGGGCGAGTCGGTCGCGATGCAGCTGCCGAACTGGCGGGAGTTCGTCGCCATCACGCTCGGCGCGGTCCAGATCGGCGCCGTCGCGACCCCGATCATGCCGGTGTTCGGACCGCGTGAGACCACCATGACGCTCGCGCGGTCGCGTGCCCGCGTCGTGTTCCTGCCGAACGTGTTCCGCAAGCGCCGGCCCGCGATCGAGCTGCTCGACGTGGTGGACGAGGCCGCTGCGCAGAACCGTCGGCTCGCGGTCGAGCACGTCGTGGTCCTGCGGTCGGAGGCCCGCGGGCACCAGGACACCCCGACGAACCTGCCGCCGATGCCCGCTGACGCCATGGACCGCGTCGACGCCTCCGAGTGGAACTGGCGGTACTACGACACCGCGCTCGAGTCGGTCCAACCGGACACCGCGCAGATCCGCTCGATGTCGCCCGGTCCGGACGACATCTGCCAGCTGCTGTTCACCTCCGGGACCACGGGGGAGCCGAAGGGCGTCCAGCACCCGCACCGGACGCTGGGCCTGGCCACCGCGATGCACGTCGCGCAGACCGGCCTCGGTGCCCAGGACCGCATCTACATCCCGTCGCCGTTGGCACACCAGACCGGGTTCCTCTACGGCATGCTGCTGGCGTTCCGCCTCGGCGTCGCGCAGGTGATCCAGCCCGTCTGGGACGGCCGCGTGGCGCTCGACCAGGCGTTCGGAGCGGCCGGGGCGACGTTCGTGCAGTGCGCGACGCCGTTCCTGACCGACCTCGTCGACCTCGTCGAGGCCGGGGCCGAGCAGCCCGCGTCGTTGCGGATCTTCGTGCCCACGGGCGCCGCGGTCCCACGCGCGCTCGCGCAGCGCGCCGCGACGGTGCTCGGGAGCGCGATCCTCGGCGCCTTCGGCACGAGCGAGACCTGCCTCGGCGCGCTCTCGAGCCCGAGCGACGACCCGGCGGACGCATACGGGCACGACGGGCGCGCGTTGCCGGGCATCCGCCTGCGCATCGTCGACGACGAGGGCGCCGAGCTCCCGGTGGGGAGCGAGGGCAACTTCGAGCTGCACTCGCCGACGATGTTCGACGGGTACCTCGACCGCCCCGACCTCACCGACGACGTGTTCACCCCGGACGGGTGGTACCGCACCGGCGATCTCGCGCGGATCGACGACAAGGGGTTCCTCAGCATCACCGGCCGGGTGAAGGACGTCATCAACCGCGGCGGTGAGAAGATCCCCGTGGTCGAGATCGAGAACCTGCTGTACCAGCACCCCCTCGTCACGGACGTCGCGATCGTCGCGATGCCCGACGAGCGACTCGGGGAACGTGCCTGCGCGTTCGTGGTGTCGTCGCGTGACGACGAGACCCTCGACTTCGGTGCGATGCAGCAGTACCTCGAGCACGCCAACGTGTCGAAGTACTACTGGCCGGAGCGGCTCGAGTACATCGACGAACTGCCGCGGAACGCGGTGGGCAAGGTCCAGAAGAACGTCCTGCGCGAGCAGGCCGCGGCGCTCGTCGCCCAGAAGGAGAACTCATGACGCAGGTGACCGAGACCGTGGCCCCGTTCGACGAGGACGCGTTCCAGCAGCTCAAGGCCGAGGTGGACGCGTGGGTGCGCGGCCCCGGCGAGGACTACGCGAACGAGATCGAGCGCACCGGGCAGGTCCCCCCGCAGGTCCTCGTGGACCTGCGCGAGCGTGGGTGGCTGGGCCTGGCGGCGCCCGTCGAGCTCGGCGGTCGTGGGATCCCGTTCCCGCGCTACCTCGAGATCATGGAGATCATCTCGCGCTCCCACGGCTCGATCCGCATGCTCGTGCACGTCATCAACGGCACGTGGCGCGCCATGGCGCCGTACGCGACTCCGGAGCAGCTCGAAGAGGTCGTCAAGCCGTCGATCGCCGGTGACACGCTCGTGGCGTTCACGCTGACGGAGGCGACCGCGGGTACCGGTGCGGACATCCGCACGACCGTCCGGCGCGAGGGTGACACCTACGTCATGAACGGCGAGAAGCACCTCATCACGTTCGGCGTGAAGTGCGACTACTGGCTGCTGGCGGCGCGGCTCGAGGGGTCGACGGGCCAGGAGGGCACGGTCGCGTTCCTCATGCCGAACTCGGGTCTGCCGGGTGCCGAGGTGATCGACGACTCGGACACCATGGGCATCCGGGGCACCGACCACGCCATCCTCAAGTTCCACGACGTCCCGGTGCCGGTGTCCGCGCGCCTCGGCGAGGAGGGCCAGGGGCTCGAGGTCGCGCTCGGCGGGTTCCTCCTGCCGAGCCGCGTGTCGGTCGCGATGAGCGCCGTCGGTCTGGCCGAGCGTGCGAACGAACTGGCCGTCGAGTACGCGAACACCCGCGAGACCTTCGGCAAGAAGCTGAGCAGCCGACAGGCGATCCAGTTCTACCTCGCCGAGAACTACGCGGACATCGCGGCCGCGCGGGCCCTGGTGTACGAGGCCGCCCGCGCCTACGAGGAGGGCCGTCCCGACGCGGGAACGCTCTCGAGCGCGTCGAAGATGGTCGCCGTGGACATGCTCGCGCGGGTCACCGACAAGGCCCTGCAGGTGCACGGCGGATCCGGCTACTGGAAGCGCAACACGATCGAGCGCGTGTACCGCGACGCCCGTGCGCAGCGCTTCGAGGAGGGCACGAACGAGATCCAGAAGCTCGTGGTCGGCCGCGCGGTCGTCACCGGGCAGGCGCGATTCTGACATGACCTCGGTCGGGAGGCGCGGGGCGGGCCCGTCCCGTGCCTCCCGACCGTCAGCACCAGCGTGACCGTCCCACCCGCGTGACGTCCGCCCCACCCCCGACCGGCGCGCACGCGCCGGCACCAGCGAGACAAGGAACCCCCGTGGCCGACACCACCAGTGCACCCGTCGCCGTCATCACCGGCGCATCCCGCGGCATCGGCCGCCTGCTCGCGAAGAAGCTCGGCGCGCGCGGCGTCACCGTCGTCGTGACCTACAAGGGCAACGCCGACCTGGCCGAGGAGTCGCTCGCCGACGTCAAGGCCGCCGGTGGTGACGGCATCACCGCCCAGGTCGACATCGAGCAGCCCGAGTCCATCGACGCGCTCTTCGACGTCGTCCGCGACACCTACGGACGGCTCGACTACTTCGTGGCGAACGCGGCAGCCAGCGCGTTCAAGGCCGTCAAGGAGCTGAAGCTCCACCACCTCGACCGCAGCTACGCGACCAACGCGCGGTCGTTCGTGCTCGGCGCCCAGCGCGCGGCGGAGCTCATGGACGACGGCGGTCGGATCGTCGTCGTCACGTCCTACGGCTCGCTGCGGGCGTTCCCCACGTACGCCGCGCTCGGCGCCGCGAAGGCGATGACCGAGTCCTACATGAAGTACATGGCGGTCGAGTTCGGTCCGCGGCAGATCACCGTCAACGCGGTCAACGGCGGACTCATCGACACCGACTCGCTCGACTACTTCTACTCGAACGTCCCCGGTCAGGCCCCGATGCACACCGTGCTCGAGAAGCTGCCGCTGCAGCGGCCCGGCACCCCGGACGACATGGCGGACGCGGTCGACTTCCTGCTCTCGGACAAGGCGTCCTACATCACCGGACAGGTGCTGTCGGTCGACGGTGGGCTCACCGTCATCGCGCCGCCCTTCTGGTCGGACACGACGTCGCCGCTGCGCGACGCCGTCCTGCCGCAGTAGGACCCTCGCGCCCATGTCCGACCCGTCGACACCGCTGACGACCGCCGCACCGCTCGCCGTCACCACCACCCCGTGGTCGCTCGGTCCGATCACGTTGCCGCATCGTGTCGTGATGGGCAGCATGCACACCGGACTCGAGGTGCACGACGACGGTGGCGCCGGCATGGCCGCGTTCTACCGGGAGCGAGCCGCCGGGGGAGCGGCGCTGCTCATCACCGGCGGCATCGCGGTCAACGACGAGGCGCGCGGCGGCCCGGACTTCGCGGTGTTCGGGGTGGGGGACACCGACGACCGCTTCCGCACCGCCGTCGACGCCGTGCACGCGGAGGGCGGCGCCATCCTCGCCCAGCTCTTCCACGCTGGTCGCTACGCCCTGGTCGCCGGGCTCACGGACCGGAACGGTGCGCCGCAGCGCGCCGTCGCACCGTCGCCCCTGCCGTGGGCGGCCGCGCGCGGTGTCGTGCCCGAGGCGCTGACCCACGACGAGGTCCTCCGGACGATCGAGGACTTCGCCGACGCGGCCCGGGCCGCTCGGGACATCGGGTTCGACGGCGTCGAGATCATGGCGTCCGAGGGCTACCTCGTCAACCAGTTCTGCTCGCCGCTCACGAACCAGCGGGACGACGCATGGGGTGGCGACCCCGAGCGTCGGCGGCGGTTCGCCGTGGAGGTCGCACGCGCCGTCCGCAGCGCGGTACCGGACCTCGCGGTGACGATCCGCCTGTCCGGGGTCGACCTCATGCCGGGGTCGTCGTCGCCGGAGGACGTCGACGCACTCGTCCGCGACCTGCTGCCGACCGGGATCGACGGCATCAGCGTCGGGGTCGGCTGGCACGAGTCCCGGGTACCGACCGTGCAGGCCGCCGTGCCGCACGGTGTCTGGCTGTCGTACGTCGAACGCATCGCGCGCGTCGTGCGCTCCTCCGACCGCCCGGACGTCCGGGTGCTGGCGTCGAACCGCATGACCGACCTCCGCGACGTCGAGGCGGTCCTCGAACGCGGGCTCGTCGATGCGGTGGCCCTCGCCCGCCCGTTCCTCGCCGATCCGTCCATCGTCAGCACGAGCCTCCGCGGCCGGTTCGACCTGGTCACGACGTGCATCGGCTGCAACCAGGCGTGCCTCGACCGGTCGATCGTCGGTCAGCCGGTGTCGTGCCTCGTGAACCCGCGGGCCGCTCGTGAGGTCGCGTTCCCGGTCCGTCCGACCGCCGAGCCGAAGCGGATCGACGTCGTCGGCGGGGGACCGGCGGGTCTCGCGGCGGCCGTCGACGCGGCGCGTCGCGGGCACCGGGTGCGACTCTGGGAGCGCGCGGACGAGCTCGGCGGGCAGTTCGGGCTCGCCTCCCGCATCCCCGGGAAAGAGGACTACGCCGGTCCGGTCCGGTCCGCGCACGCGGAACTCGTCGAGCGCGGCGCGGAGGTCCTGCTCGGCCGGACCGCCACCGCCGCCGACCTCGCCGACAGCGACGGCGTCGTGCTCGCCTCCGGCGTCGTGCCCCGCACGGTGACGATCCCCGGAGCGGACCTGCCGCACGTCATCACGTACGAGCAGGCGCTCCGGCACGGCGTTCCCGCGGGCAGCGTGGCCGTGATCGGCGGCGGTGGGATCGGTGTCGACACGGCCGCGTTCCTCGTGGAGTCGCCCGACGAGTCACGTCGGGCCGCGGAGTTCGACGAGCGCTGGGGGCTCGACGGCTTCGACGGGCTCGTCGGTGACCTGCCGCAGCGCGAACCCGCCGCTGCCCGCACGCTCCGGCCGGGGCACGACGTGACCGTGCTCCGCCGCTCCGGCAAGTTCGGACAGGGTGTGGGGATCACCTCGCGCTGGGTCGCGCTCGGCCGCCTCCGGGACGCGGGGGTCCGCTTCATCGGAGGGGTGCGCGAGTACGTGGGGATCGAGCCCGGGGTGCTCCGGATCCTCGACGAGGACGGCACACC
This sequence comes from Curtobacterium sp. MCBD17_003, assembly GCF_003234885.2. Lineage (NCBI taxonomy): Bacteria > Bacillati > Actinomycetota > Actinomycetes > Micrococcales > Microbacteriaceae > Curtobacterium > Curtobacterium sp. MCBD17_003. The sequence goes on along the minus strand of NZ_CP126275.1, from coordinate 2,069,370 downwards.
GGTCGCCGTGCCCGCGGACACGGTGGTGCTCTGCGCCGGGCAGGAGGCGTCGAGCGACCTGGCGTCGGAACTCGCGGCGACCGGGGTGCCGTTCGCGGTCGTCGGCGGTGCGCGGGACGCCCGTTCGGTGGACGCGGTCCGCGCGACCACGGAGGCGCTCGAAGCGGTCCGGCGGCTCGCTCCCTGACGCCCGATCGCGTGCCGGTTGGCGAGCCTCCCGGTCATCTGCAAGAATGAACGGTCGAGTCCTGCCCGCCCGACCCTCTATCAGGCGGTGCGCGACTTCCATCCGAGCTTTCGCCGCGTGTGCCCCCACGCCCACGGTCGGCAGTTCAACCACTCTGAACACGCAACAGGAGCAAACGTGGCTGTCAAGATCCGCCTCAAGCGCCTCGGGAAGATCCGAGCGCCGTACTACCGTGTCGTCGTCGCCGATTCGCGCACCAAGCGCGATGGTCGTGTCATCGAGGAGATCGGCAAGTACCACCCGACCGAGGAGCCCTCGGTCATCGACATCGACTCGGACCGCGCGCAGTACTGGCTCGGCGTCGGCGCGCAGCCGACCGAGCAGGTCGCCGCCCTCCTCAAGCTCACGGGTGACTGGGGCAAGTTCAAGGGCGACGCCTCGGCGACGAGCACCGTCAAGACCGCCGAGCCGAAGCAGGCCTTCGTCGCCGACGACAAGAAGAAGCCGGTCCTCAAGCCGAAGTCGGAGAAGCAGGCCCCGGCCGCTCCGGCCGCGGACGCCACCGACGAGACCGCCGCCGAGGCGTAGGTCTTGCTCGAATCCGCGCTGACGCACCTCGTCAAGGGGATCGTCGATCACCCTGACGACGTGCGCGTCGCCAGCTCCACCTCTCCGCGTGGCGAGGTCCTCGAGGTGCGCGTGCACCCCGAGGACCTCGGCCGCGTGATCGGACGCGCCGGACGGACCGCGAAGGCGCTCCGCACCCTCGTGTCGGCGCTCGCCGACGGTCAGCGGGTGCGGGTCGACGTGGTCGACACCGATTCCTAGTCGCACGACCCAGCTCCGGGTGGGTCGACTCAGCAAGGCGCACGGGCTCAAGGGCGGTCTCAAGCTCGAGCTCTACACCGACGACCCGGACCGTCGGTTCACCCCGGGAGCCGTCTTCTCGCTCCAGGTGCCGGACGATTCGCCGTGGTCCGGCAAGGACCTGGAGCTCCAGGAGCTCCGGTGGTACAACGCGCACCCCGTCGCGTTCTTCGTCGGTGTCCCCGACCGGACGGTCGCCGAGACGCTCGTCAAGGCGATCCTCTGGGTCGAGCAGGACGAGGACGAGCCGACGGGCGAGGACGACGCATGGTACGACCACCAGCTCGTCGGGCTCCGGGTCCTCCGCGAGGGCGTCGAGGTCGGGACGGTCGCGCGGGTCGACCACCTGCCGGCGCAGGACCTGCTGGCGATCGACACGCCGTCCCGTGGCGAGGTCCTCGTCCCGTTCGTGAGCGCGATCGTCCCGTCGGTGGACATCGCCGGGGGCACGCTCACCGTGACGCCCCCGACCGGGCTGTTCGAGGAGGTCATCGAAGCGCCGGAGGACGCCGCCGACGGCCCGGAGGACGCCGCCGGTGCGTCGGAGGCGGAGGCCGACGGGTCCGCCACCGACCACGACGAGGACTGACCCGTGCGGATCGACATCGTCACGATCTTCCCGGAGTTCTTCGGCGTGCTGGACGTCTCGCTCCTCGGTCGCGCGCGGCAGGGGGGTCTGCTCGACGTGCACGTGCACGACCTCCGCGACCACACCTCGGACCGCCACCGGACCGTCGACGACACCCCGTACGGCGGCGGTGCCGGCATGGTGATGAAGCCGGAGCCGTGGGGCCTCGCGCTCGAAGGGCTCCTGCGGCCCGACCGGTCCTCGACCCTCGTCGTGCCGACCCCTGCCGGGGTGCCGTTCCGACAGGAGACCGCGCGTGCCCTCGCCGAGCAGGAACACCTCGTGTTCGCGTGCGGCCGGTACGAGGGCATCGACGCGCGGGTCGTCGAGTGGGCGTCCTCCCGCGCGTCCGTGCGTGAGGTCTCGCTCGGGGACTACGTGCTCAACGGTGGCGAGGTCGCGGCGATGGCGATCGTCGAGGCCGTGGGGCGGCTCGTCCCGGGCGTCGTCGGCAACCCCGAGAGCCTCACCGAGGAGTCGCACGAGGACGGCCTGCTCGAGTACCCGAGCTACACGAAGCCGGCGTCCTGGCGGGGTCTCGACGTCCCCGAGGTCCTGCTCAGCGGGCATCACGGGCGCGTCGCTGCGTGGCGCCACGAGCAGCAGCTCGAGCGGACGCGGCGGGTCCGGCCGGACCTCCTCGGTGACTAGACGTCAGGCGAGGAGGGCGGCCCGCTCGGCGCTGCGCAGCGTGAGGACCTCCGGGCCGTTATCCGTGACCGCCACGGTGTGCTCGACGTGCGCCGCCCGCGACCCGTCGCTGCTGCGCAGGGTCCAGCCGTCCTGGTCCTGGTAGAGCTCGTCCGTGCCGGCCATGAGCCACGGCTCGATCGCCATCACGAGACCGGGACGGAGGACCATCCCCCGGCCCGCGCGGCCGTCGTTCGGGACGTGGGGGTCGCCGTGCATCGAGCGGCCGACACCGTGGCCGCCGAACTGGAGGTTGACCGGGTAGCCCGCATCCCGGGCCACCGAGCCGATGGCCGACGAGACGTCGCCGAGACGGTTGCCGGGACGCGCCGCGGCGATCCCCGCGTCGAGCGCGCGCCGGACGGTCGCGACGAGGCGCTGGTCCTCGGCGCGCGGGGTCCCCACCTGGACCGTCACGGCCGAGTCCGCGACCCAGCCGTCCACGCTCGCGGCGAAGTCGAGGCTCACCAGATCGCCGTCGACGAGGCGCTGCGCGTGGGGCAGGCCGTGCAGCGCGGCGTCGTTGACGGACGTGCAGAGGTACCGGCCGAACGGCATCGCGCCGAACGACGGGTGGTAGTCGACGTAGCAGCTCTCCGCGCCGCGGTCCGCGATCATCCGACCGGCCAGCGCGTCGAGGTCGAGCAGGTCGACGCCGACGTCGGTGGCGTCGACGAGCGCGTCCAGGACGTCCGCGACGAATCGTCCGGCGGTGCGGAGGCCGTCGAGCTCGGCGGGGGTGCGCAGTTCGATCATGCACACCATCCTGCACCGCACGGGCCGCGCTTCGGCACGCCGACCCCGCGCGGGACGTGGTCCCGGCTGACGGCCCGGGTGGCGCTGGCCATACAGCCTGTGGCAAGATGGACAGCCGTGCCCTGGCCTGGTTCTGCCACGGGGGAACCGCCGCTCGTGGGGCACGCACCACATCTTCCCATCGATCAGCGACCGACCCGTGCGCGGCCGCAGAGAGTGACACATCATGAGCCAGCTCCTCGACCAGGTGGACGCCGCCTCGCTCAAGAGCGACATCCCCGCCTTCCGCGCCGGTGACACCGTCAAGGTGCACGTCAACATCATCGAAGGCACGCGCTCGCGTGTCCAGGTGTTCCAGGGCGTCGTGATCGGCCGGCAGGGCCACGGGGTCCGCGAGACCTTCACGGTCCGCAAGGTCAGCTTCCAGGTCGGCGTCGAGCGGACCTTCCCGGTGCACTCCCCGGTGATCGACCACATCGAGCTCGTGACCCGCGGTGACGTGCGTCGCGCCAAGCTCTACTACCTCCGCGAGCTCCGCGGCAAGAAGGCGAAGATCAAGGAGAAGCGCGAAGCCTGATCCTCCTCGAAGGATCAGCCAGCGCGCCGAGCGTCGGCGAGGGCCTCCCGTCCATGTAGCGTGTTCGCTGGACGGGGGGCCTTCGCTGTCTCGTCCGTCACCGTTCAAGGACCAGCAGGACGTCAATGACCGAACCGATCACCGACGGGGAGACCCGTCGCCGGGGCGAGCCGCGCCGCCGCAATGGAGCGCTCACCTTCCTCCGCGACCTCGTCATCATCTTCCTCGCGGCGCTGCTCGTGTCGTTCCTCGTGAAGACGTTCCTGATCAGGTCGTTCTACATCCCCTCGGCGTCGATGGAGGAGACCCTCGTCCCGAACGACCGGGTCATCGTGAACGAACTCGTGCCGCACGTGGTCGGACTCAAGCGCGGTGACGTCGTCGTGTTCAAGGACCCGGGTGGATGGCTCGACGGCGAGCAGCTCCCGGACCTGACCCCGCACACGGCGCTCGGCAAGGCCGCCGAGTGGCTGCTCACGCAGGTCGGCCTCGGGACCGCGGACAGCGACGACCACCTGATCAAGCGCGTGATCGGGCTGCCGGGCGACAAGGTGTCCTGCTGCAACGACTTCGGACAGCTCTCGGTGAACGGCGTGCCCATCAAGGAGCCGTACATCACCCTGCCGGCGGGGGAGACGCGCGCATCCGGCACGGACTTCTCGATCACCGTGCCGGCCCACTCGCTGTGGGTGATGGGTGACAACCGGTACGACTCGAAGGACTCCCGGTACAACCGGCAGACGCCGAGCCATGGCTTCGTGCCGGAGTCCGACGTCGTGGGGCGCGCGTTCGTGATCTCGTGGCCGACGAGCCGGTGGTCGTGGCTCGGCGACTACCCGGACGTCTTCGCGGGCGTGGAGCAGCGGGACTCGTGACGGCGGCGGGCGCAGTGCGCGGCGCGAAGCGGCCTGCGCGGCCGACCCTGCGATGGGAACGCTCCTTGCTCGAGCAGGGTCGCGTGACCGTCATCGGGTGCGACGAGGTCGGTCGCGGAGCGATCGCCGGCCCCGTGGCCGTCGGGGTCGCGGCGGTCACGATCGCGGTCGGCCGGATGCCGAGCGGGCTCGCGGACTCGAAGCTGCTCTCGCCCGCCAAGCGTGAGGCGCTGGTGCCGCGGCTCGAGGCCTGGGCGACCACCGCGGTCGGGATGGCATCGGCGGACCTCGTGGACGAGCAGGGCATCGTCACGGCGCTCGGAGTGGCCGGGGCGCGCGGCATCGACCAGCTCGTCGCGGCCGGGATCGCGTTGGACGGTGCGGTCGTGGTCCTCGACGGCTCGTTCGACTGGCTGAGCCGAGCGCTCCGCGACCCGGTCGACGTGCTCGTGCGGGTCAAGGCCGACCGCGACTGCGCCTCGGTCGCCGCCGCGTCGGTCGTCGCGAAGGTGCGGCGCGACGCCCTCATGGTCGCCGCGCACGAGGAGGCCCCGCACTACGCCTGGGCGTCGAACAAGGGGTACGGCTCAACGGAGCACTACGACGGCATCCGTGCCGCCGGTCCGCACGCGCTCCACCGTCGGTCGTGGCTCCACCGATTCGATCCCGTCGTCGAGGTCGAGCCGCTGTTCGAGCTCGACGAGGACGTCCCGTCCGCCGACGACGCGGTCCCGTCGGTCGACGACGCGGTCCCGTCGGTCGACGACGCGGTCCCGTCGGTCGACGACGGGGCCCGCCCGCTCGTGGGAGCCGACCCCGAGCGCTCCTGAAGCTCGTCGCGCCGTAGGATGTGCGGCGATGGATGACGACGAATTCGACGACTACGACCGCGAGGTCGAGCTCGCGCTGTACCGTGAGTACCGCGACGTGGTGTCCCAGTTCCGCTACGTGGTCGAGACCGAGCGACGGTTCTACCTGGCGAACGAGGTCGAACTCGTCCGGCGGGACACCGAGCACGACTTCTACTTCGAACTGAGCATGAACGACGTCTGGGTGTGGGACGTCTACCGTTCCGATCGCTTCGTCAAATCAGTTCGAGTGCTCACGTTCAAGGACGTCAACGTCGAGGAACTGACGAGTCGGGAGCTCGAACTCCCCAAGGAACTCGCCCTCGACGAGTAGGTGCGCCGTGCACGGAGTGTTCACCCCGGCGGGGTGAAATCACGGACCCGGCGCCGACGAATTCGACGGCATTCCGCAATTCCGTGAGCGAGTGCAATCCGGAATGGTTACGCTGTGTGCTGGCGTCAATTCGTGGACATGTCCGCATGCCCCACGTCATCGACGTCGTCAACGACCGGAGAACCACCGTCCCCACGGTGGGCAAGGAGTGTGCACATGGCCCAGAAGGTGACCGTTCAGCTGGTGGACGATCTCGACGACACCCCGATCGGCGCGGGCGACGGCCGGACCGTCGAGTTCGCGTTCGACGGAGCGACCTACGAGATCGACCTGTCCAACGACCACGTCGACGCGTTCCGCGAAGTCCTGTCGGACTACATCGCCGCAGCGCGGAAGGTGGGGGCCCGGCGTTCGGGTTCCGGATCGGGTTCGACCAAGACCCCGGCGAAGCGCGGGAACTCGGCCGATCTCGCGAAGATCCGGGAATGGGCGCAGGAGAACGGTCACAACGTCTCCAGCCGTGGCCGTATCTCGGCGGCGGTGCAGGAGGCCTACGCGGCCGCCCACTGACGACGCATTCCGACGATCGCTGAACGACCGTCGGGAAACGGCGGATCCGCGCACGCGGATCCGCCGTTCGTGTTCTCAGCAGGACATCCGTCCTGTCAATTCCGCCCGTCCTCCACAATCCAGCCGAATCGCATTCCTTCCACCGATCGGCGCCACGCGAAATGCGTGGATCCCGGGTTCGGCAGGCTCGGTCCGGGAGGAACGATGCAGGTGACACAGGACGATGGCGGTCACAACCGCCGGACCGGGGCGGCGGGAGAGGACATCGCAGCGCGGTGGTTCGAGGAACGGGGGGCCCGCGTCCTCGACCGGAACTGGCGAGGCCCGAGCGGCGAGCTCGATCTCGTGGTGCGCCACGGGCAGACGGTGGCCGTGGTCGAGGTGAAGACGCGCACGGTGACGACCGCAGGACACCCGTTCGAGGCGATCACCCGCCGCAAACGCACCCGGCTCCGCCGGCTCGCCGCCGAGTGGTGCGCGACACATCCCCGCGTCGCTCGCGCCTCGGCCGTCCGCGTCGACGCAGTCGCGGTCCTCATGGTCGGCGACCACGTCGCGGTCGAGCACCTCGAGGACATCGCGTGAGCGGCATCGGGCGGACCACGGCCGTCGCGCTGCTCGGCATCACCGGCCGCATGGTCGAGGTCGAGGCGCACCTGTCGAGTCAGCTGCCCTCGTTCAGCATCATCGGCCTGCCGGACGCGGCCCTGGGTGAAGCCCGCGAGCGGGTCCGTGCCGCGGCGTCGAACACGGGCAGCGCGCTGCCCGCGCGGCGCATCACCGTCAACCTCATCCCGGCCTCCGTGCCGAAGCACGGCTCCGGGTTCGACCTCGCGATCGCCATGGCGGTGTTCGTCGCGGCGGGGGTCGTGCCCGCCGACCCGGCCGGGACGGTGCACATCGGCGAGCTCGGGCTCGACGGGCGAGTCCGTCCCGTCCCCGGCATCATCCCCATGCTCGCCGCCGCGCGCGAGGCGGGTGCCGAGCGTGCCGTGGTGCCGGCGGGCAACGCCGCCGAGGCGTCGTACGTCCCCGGCATCCGTGTCGAGCCGGTCGTCACCCTCCGCGACGCCGCGATCCTGGCAGGAGCCGACCTGCTCGCCGAGCCGGCCGAACCCGTGACCGCCGCGGCGGTCACGGCGGCGGACCCCGAACCGAAGGAACTGGCGGACGTCGTCGGCAACCCGACCGCGGTCCGCGCCCTCGTCCTGGCGGCCGCCGGTGGTCACCACGTGCTGTTCCTCGGCCCACCCGGCGCGGGCAAGACGATGCTCGCCGAACGGTTGCCCGGCCTCCTGCCCGACCTCGATCCGGTCGCCGCGCTCGAGGTGGCGGCCATCCGGTCGCTCGCCGGCCACGGCGCGGAGTCGTGGACGGTCCGGCCCCCGTACGAGCACCCGCACCACTCGACGAGCCCGGTCGCGCTGATCGGCGGCGGCAGCCGTCTCATCCTGCCGGGCGCCGTGTCCCGTGCGACACACGGGGTGCTGTTCCTCGACGAGGCGACCGAGTTCCCCCGGAACGTGCTCGACACCCTGCGGCAGCCGCTCGAGTCCGGCACCGTGACCATCCACCGCGCGGTGGGACGCGCGCACTTCCCGGCACGCTTCCAACTCGTGCTCGCGGCGAACCCGTGCCCCTGCGGCCGGTACGGCGTCCCCGGACCGCCGTGCGAATGCCCGCCGCTCGCCCGGCGTCGATACCTCGGACGGCTGTCCGGCCCGTTGCTCGACCGGATCGACGTGCGGCTCGCGGTGCCCCGGGTCACCCCTGCTCGCATCCGCTCCGACGTCGATCACCCGATGACCACCGCCGTGGCGCGAGAGCGCGTCGTCGCCGCCCGGGCCGCGATGTCCCGGCGCTGGCGAGGCACCCCGTGGCGGCTCAACGCCCACGTCCCCGGCACCCACCTCCGGAGCGCCGACATCGCGTTGCCGACCACGACGACACGGTCGCTCGATGTCGGACTCGAACGGGGGACGCTGACGATGCGCGGGTACGACCGGATCCTGCGCATGGCGTGGACGCTCGCCGACCTGGCGGGCGAGGAGCGGCCCGACACCGACCACGTGCGTCAGGCGATCGCGCTGCGGAGCGCCCTGTGAGCGCCACCGCGGCCGCTCGCCTGCGCGGCGTCGGCAGGACGGACGACGGCGATCCGGACACGGCCGTCGCCGCGGCGCTCTGGACCGTCGTCACGGAGCCGGGGGACGCGGTCGCCGGGCACCTCGTCGCCGCCCTGGGGGCGGTGGACGCGCTCCGCCTGGTGAGGCGCGGCGACGACGCCCTCCGCATCGCCGACGCCTGCCGCGCACAGGTTCCGGTGGCCGACGAGGACCACCGCGAACTCGTGCAGGCGCTCGTCGCCGCGCTCGCCCGCTGGGCGCCGCGGCTGCGACATCTCGACCCCGATCGCGTGCTCGACGCGGCGGCGGCGGTCGGCGCACGACTCCTGGTTCCCGGGGACCGTGACTGGCCCGAGCGGCTGGCGGATCTCGGCCCGCACGCACCGCTCGCGCTCTGGATGCGCAGCACCGCCCCGCCCGCGTCGTGGTGGGCGTCCGCGCCATCGCTCGCGGTGGTGGGGTCCCGCGCGGAGACACCCTACGGAGCCGAGACAGCGGCCGACCTCGCCTCGGCCGCGGCCGATGCAGGCGTGCTGGTCGTGTCGGGCGGCGCACACGGGATCGACGCGGTGGCACACCGCGTGGCCCTCGCTGCGGGTACACCCACCGTGGCGGTGCTCGCGGGCGGTGTCGACCAGCTCTACCCGGCGGCGAACGTGGAACTCCTCCACCGCGTCATGCGGCGCGGGGCCGTCGTGGCCGAGGCGCCACCCGGGGTCCGGCCGACGCGGTGGCGGTTCCTCCAGCGGAAACGCAAATAGACAGATTCTACGTCTACGCAATCGGTGTCGGCGGGTTCTGCCATAGTCGTAACGTGGCACGCCTGAAGGACTCCCTCACTGATACTCGCCGGTTCCGCGTCTGGGCGTCCACCCCGTCGGAATTGCTTCCGGTGCTCGACGCGCTGGAGGCTCAGTACGCCGAGCTGCGTAACAGCTACATCGACGAGCGAACGCGTTATGCCCGCGAGGCCTTGGACCGCGCGGAGCGAGACCTCGCGACGTCACAAGAGCGCGTCGCCGATGACTTCACCAACTATTACGCGAGCCGCGTGCAATACGCGGAGAGAGAGGTGGCAGAAGCGGAGGCCCGCCTGAGGGAAGCAACGAGCGAGGCCGAGCGTTTTGACATGGTCAAGGTCCACGTTAAGTTGCGGGGTGGGGCCGAGCGGGACGCGAAGGGGCGTCCTCAGGAGGTTGTGGAGTACCTCGCTCCGCTGCCGATTCGTGATTTGACGGTCAGTACCCCTGCGGGGTCCCTCAGCGGACACCGCATCACCGTCAACTTCCGGCGGGACGAAGGCGCGTTGCTGACGGTTACATCTGAGGATTCTCGGTGGGCCGCCGCCGCCCTCGCTGAGGTCGGCGACGCCCTCGCTGTGCGGGTGCCTAGCTGGCGCTGGGCGCGAAGCTGGTGGGTCGTATACCCAGTGGTGTTGTTCGCCGCGATCGTCCTCTCAACAGGTGTTGCAAGGGCTCTGCCGAAGGATCAAAACGTCGTGGCTCTGTTCATCGCAGCCGCGTTCGGCCTCGCCGTGGCGGGGGCCTTCGTGGGGATACGCCGCCTGCTGCCGGCGTTCGAGCTTGCCGCGAGTGGAGCACCGCGAGGGCGTCGCGTCGTCGGGCTAGTTGCAGGTTGGGTTACCACAGTGGTGCTCGGAGTGATCACCAACCGCATCAGCGGATGACGGGGGGCGAGCGGACTGACGAACGCCCCGGCCTGAGTAGGTCGAGGGCGTTCGTATGTCTGAGGCGGCCGGCGCGGGGGTACACCGCACCGGCCGCGCATTCACTCTAAGCGTGCCAGTACGGTTGGCGCGAGAGCCCGGGGCGCTTCCATCGCTCCGGGCTCTCGTCACGCCGCGGACGCCAGCGCCAGGGCCTCTACATCGAGCACCTGAGCCTGTCCGGCGGCGACCCAAGCGCGGAGCTGGTCGCGGAGGCCGGCGGCGCGGAGGAGGCTCACGAAAGCATCCCCGGCGACTAGGACGAGCTGGCGCTGGGGGCGGTGATGGCGGGGGACTGGGGGTACGTCATGGTGCTGGTTCCTCTGTTCGATGCCGGCGGGGTGCCGGGCTCGAACAGTTAAACAGTCGGCGCGCGGGGGAGCGAGCCGAGGCGTACCCCCAGTACCGGCGGTAAGAGCCAGTCTCCTAGCGTGAGTCCCCTAGTGGTCGTCGCCGGGGGCGTAGAGCCCGAGGTCATTCCGCTGCGGAGCGCCGAGGTCGGGCGGGAGTGCGGGGCCGGTGACGCCTGCCTGAGCCTGAGCGATGCGGCGGGCCGCGAGCGGCCCGCCGTTCTGCTGGGCCTGGCGGACGGCGTAGGGGGCGGTGCGGTCGACGTAGATGGTGCCGTCGTAGAACATGTTGGTCCTTTCGGTGGTGTCGGTGGTGGCGCATACCGTCCCCGCATGGCTGGCAAGCTCTGCGAGCGGCACAGTCTGCGGATGCGGCTGCTGCTACCGCTGGCGCGTCCTGGCGATGGGTGGTGGCTCTGCCCGGAGGGCGACTCTGAGCGAGCGGACGTAGGCGAATGCCCGAGCCCACAGCGGGCGGCGAGTTGAAGTGCGTCCCGGCTCCTGCGGTGCAGGTGGCGCAGTTTGGCTCGTCAGAACCAGGCGGCCGCTCCACCGCGGCGGAGTGGTAGAGGACCGCGCGGCCTGCTCGCGCTGCCCGCAGATCACGACGTGTGATCGAGTCCGGAAGCGCGCTGAAGGGAGGCGTTCCAACTTGACGCACGCGTATGCGCCGGTCGTGTCGTCCCGCGAATACCGCATCAGGTCGACGTGGACGCCGCACCTGTGCTTCCCGCTCCTCTGCCTTGCGAGCCGCTCTCAAGCCTCGCGTGGCACAGCTCCAGCCGTGACCGTTGCGCTACGTTCGTCTTCATGCACACCCGTGGGGCAGAACGATGACACTTCATTTCAGGAACCCACCGCTGCTTGAGCTCGTGGCGGACCTTCGCTGGGATGTCCCTTCATCACCGCAGCCGTTGGCAGCCATCGGGCCGCTCGGCACAGTGCCGGTCCAGGTTGCGTTGAACGCGCAGGAGCCGCTTCTCGATGAGTTCCGGGCTGCTTGTCAAGAGCTTGGATTCACGTACGTGGAGCGGCTGGTGCCAGTCGGTATGCCACTGATGCCCGGTCAACATCTATTTCGATTCCGTCGAACAACCGACAACCTGATCGTGCAGGCCGGCCCCGGCGTAGTGAGTGTTCACGCTCTTCCTCCTTATGAGTCTTGGGCGGGATTCTCGCCCGAGGTGAAAAAGGTTGTCGCCGCCTTGACAACCGTGCTGCGGGGTTATAATAATGAGTTTTTCCGAGAAGTAAGCGTCCGCTATCTTGATGCTTTCGGAAGACGTTTTCTTGGCGAAGCGTCACCCTCCGATTTCGCTCAGCAGACGCTAGGCTTTAAGTTGCACCTTCCCGGATCTGTTGAGGATGAGAGAGATGCGTCATCAGCTACGCAGCTAGCATTCACATATAGTTTTTCCACGCGAGATGCACTCGCCGTCACGATAGCGCTTTCTGAGGGACTCATCAATAATGAAGTATCGTTGATCTGGGATACAGCCGTGCGATCCGGGAGCGCAGTTGCTTCTGAAAGCGAGAAGGTCATGGAAGTGTTTGCAAGGGCGCATGACGTGATTCATGCAATATTCGTAGACTCAACTCAGTCCATCCGCGAACTCATGGAGCCGGAAGGGCAGGATGACTGAGCCGGCAGTGATGGCCACGCTCGGCGGTCTTCGCTATTCGTTCCCTTCGCTCCTATCGGGGGTCGCGTCGCTTGCGACGAGCGCGTCGGTAGCTGTCGCAGCGCCTCTGCAAAACCTGACGTCGTTCCTCACTAGCGCTCGTGATCGGTCCGGCCGTGATATGGCTGCTGGTGTTGTGAATGAGTATCTCGCGCTCGCGCGCGAGATTCGATTGAGCAAGACTCGCAGTGACCTGGAATACTTGTCGACCCTCCAAGACGGGTGGGACGGGCCGGGATCCCTCGCGCCCTCTACGGAGGTCCTAGCCAACGTCAATGGCGCGGTTGCAGTCCTGCTAGAGGAACTCAGTGACTACGACCTGGTTCCCAATACTACGGGCACTGTGTCGTTCGAATGGGAGGATGAAAAGGGCTACGCATTGTTGGAGATTGGAAGCGAGAGCTACGCGCTAACGATCGACCCCTCAATGGGCGAGCCGCACTTTGAGAACGGCAAGTTTGGCCTAAATGCCCTTGTTTCGGTTGTCCTGCATCTCACTGTATTGCTTGAGTTTTCGGCTGTGTCGCAGCCCGTAGGGGTTGAAATACCTCGTGACGCGTTTGTGTCTGACGTGCGGCGGACGTTCGCGCCGGTCGGCTGAGATTCAATGGGGGAAGATGAACGCCTGTCTCCAGATGAGAGCGGGGACGTCAACAATGACTTGCCACTCGTCGTGGCGGACGATGAGTATGTGGAGCGCATAGTCTCTAAAACCAACGTCAGCGGCAAGGGCGGCTTGCGATGGCAAGCGTTGAAGCCTCGTCCTGGCGAAATGGGCGTATCCGTGATACGAGCCGTTATTGGTAAGAACGTCGTCAAGCGGACTGCAAAAGCAGTCATCCGAGACTACGTGGGACTCGCGGAAGGCCTGGTCGGTCAGCTCAGGGCGGTGGGGGTGGATGTTGTTGATGAGCGGCGTGTCGGTGAGTATCACGGTCACGCCGAGATCCGCTTCCAGACCTATCCGGAAGTTCTCCAACCGTACGAGCCGGTTCCAGCAACCGAGGGAAACCTAGAACAGATTCACTATTACAAGAGTCACCTTCGGCTGTTCAGGCTGCTTGTGGACCCGGATCCATCTAGCGAGAGCTGGGACGGGCCTGCGCTAGCCGGTGGAACTTTAGGCGAGTAGTCGATTCAGCTTCACTGCCGAGTTAGCCGTGAAGCCCATGGGCGCCGCCGGGCAGGGCAGGTCTGCGAACAGGTAGCCGCACCGCCACGGCGCTGGGCCGTCGCGGAGCACGTCGTGCGCGGATGCGCCATGGCCCCGCGCGGTCAACGCTGCATCAGGATCGAGGACGCCGAAGCCCCGCCGGCGGTGCCGGAGAAGGCCTGTCTGAGTGGGCGTAGTGCGCGGTCAGGGCGAGGTCGATGGGGTGAGGCTCGCGGCGCATGAGTGCGGTGGCGGCGGCCATGAGCAGGCCATATCGGCGCTCGGGGTAGCCGGGGTCCGGCTCGTGCCCCCTGGGGAACCAGCCGGGGTGCGCGGAGTCGTAATGGACGATGGCGCTGTATGCGGCGTGGGCGGCGTCGGCGCGAGCGCTGCCGGTGAGGCCGAGAGAGTCGGCGTAGCCGATGGCGGCGGCGACCGCTTCCGCGGGCGTCGTCACCTGGCGGGCAAGCCGGAGCAGTGGCCGGTCGTCAGTGCGGTCACCTACCGGGAGGACGAGCTGCGCCGCGGCGCGGGGACGCGATGGCGGGCGGCGCACTAGAGCTGCTTGCCCTGCCGAAGCCCGGAGACCTTGCGGAGCTGCGACGAGGACAGCGGCGCAAGCCGGGCGAGCATCTGGCCTGCGGCCTGGCGAGCCAAACGGCTCTCAGTGACCGCGCCGCTGATGACCGTTTGGCCTTGCGAGCCGTTCAACACGTAATCGGTGCGAGCGGCGACGCTCATCATGAGGTCAGCGGTGGTGACAAGTTCGGCGGCCTGTTCGAGCTGCGCCAGCTCTGCGCCGGCGAGCTCGGGACGCTGCTCGATGACGGACAGGAAGGCGTCCCGTGCCGCGTCACTCCAGTGGTCGGGCGTCGGCCACTCGTCGGGATTGAACGCTGGTGCGTCGGGCTCGGTGGCGAGAACGTCGTCAGTGGTCATGGTGATGGGCTCCGGAAGGGTAGACGGACCGCGGTCAGCGGAGGAGGGACGTTCGAAAACCGGCGCAGGCCACGGGAGGCTCGGTCTCTGGCGCTATGCCTTGTCGAGCTGGAAGACGGCCGGGGGGAGGAGTCCGACGCCGGCGGCTCGGCTCGGGTGAGCGCGGGTCGCCGGTTGCCCGTGCGGCGCTTGCCGAAGCGATCAGCGCGCGCACACACTCGCGGCACGACGGCGGCCCGCCGCGGCCCGCGTCGGTCAGGACACGAGCCGCGGCGGTCGATGCTGATGCGATCAGTCGCGGCCAGCCGTCAGTAGGCCGAGTCGCCTGTCGAGCGCGCTCGGCGCTGGCGTTGCGGGCTCGACTGCCTCACGGCAGGCGCGGCACCGGGGGACTCGGCGGACGGGTCGTGCGGATGCGACGGGCACCCACCGCGTACAGGTTCGGCAGGTCAGGAACCAGCGCGGGGCTGGTCCAGGAGTGGGGGTTGACCGTGGCGCGGGAGCCGCAATCCGTGCGCCGGGGCGATAGGTCATGAGGCGTCTCGTCGGATCGCGGCCTGAACGTCGAGTGCGGCGCGAGCGTCGGCCTGCTCTCGGGCCTGCTCTGCCATTGCCTGCACGGCGTAGCGCTGCCAGTAAGTCTCCCGGGCCTCGCCGGCGCGGTCGGCAGCACCGCGAACGGCCTGCTGCTCGCCCCACGTCAGCTCGTGGTACGGCTTGGGCTGAGTCGGAGTGGTGTTGGCGACGACGGCGCGGGCGATGGCGCGGGCGGTTTCGGAGTTCACTTGGCGTCCTTCCCGGACAGGTCGAAGGTGAGGCCGGCGAGAGAACGGCCGTCCGGCGCGGTGGCGACGCCAGCGGTCCCGGCGCTGCGGGCGTCGCTGAGGCGCTGCACGTCGCGGGCGATTTGAGTCAGTTGACCCGCTGCCGCTCCGGCGTCGGCCGCAGCGGCAGCGCGTCGGCGCTGCGCGAGGTCGACAGTGCGCTCGATGTCGGGCAGGAGCTGCATCGCGGCAGCGTCGAGCCCCGCCGGATTCACACCCGCGAGCGGCAGCCCGGCGAAGGGTGCGAGCGTGCGGATGGCCGAGATGTGCTCGATGACGCCGGTCAGTGCCTCGGGGAGCGCGGCGAGATGATCCATGAGCGCGGACTCTGCGCCTGCGCGCTTGCCGGCGAGGTTTGCGATTGGCGCGTCGCTCAGCGAGTCCTCCAGGAGGCGCACGGGCCGGTACGCCTGGACCGCGCGGCCCTCCGCGGCCTGCCAGTCGCGGTAGGCGTTGTCAAAGTCCTCGACACTCACGTCGCGGCGTCGGCGAAAGCTGCCGTCAGCGTCGCGGCGGACGGTCCGGCCGTCGCTTTCGGCCATCGCGTAGTACGCGCGCCGCGCGGCTTCCGCTTCATCGGATGCGGCTCGGGAAGCAGCGCGGAGAGCAACCAGCTCAGAGCCGCCGTCCGGGCGGTCGATGATCGCGTCGAGTTCGGCTTGTGCGGCGGCGTCGGCGTCGCGCTTGATCTGCTGCATGCGGTCGTTGGCGCGCGAGACGGGGTTGTCGGTGTAGGTCAAAGGGGTTGCCTCTGTTCTGAGCCGTGGGCAGCCGTGCGATCCATCGCGGCTCGTTCGATGGCGGCGGGGGCTACAAGGGGGTAGAGCTCGCGGAGCGTCGGCGTGGCGTCAGGCGAGTGCGGCGCGCTGCGCGGCGAGCCGGGCGTCGAGGGTGGTGCGGTCCGGGACTATCCAGTGCCGGCCGTAGGGGCGGGCGTTGCGGGGCGTGAGGACAGCGTCTAGGGCAGCGCGGAGGATGCGGGAGCCGTTGCTCTGGCCACGCTTGTTCGGGTCGTCCTGAGCGTCGAGAAGTGCCGTGAAGGCCTCCGCCGCGTCGGCGTCGAGCAGGAGGTCGAGGACCCCGGTCCACGTCAAGCGCTCACCCTCGCCCAGCTCGCCGTCAGTGAAGGTGTCAGCGATGAAGCCGAGCGCCGCGACCGCCTGGCGTTGCTGGACGCGGGCGCGCGACTCGCGGCACCGCTCGGCGTGCGGGATCGCGGGACGCGGCGTAGCCGGCTCCGCAGGCGTCCGCTGGACCGGCCAGGGACAGTCCCGGATGGCGGCGCGGCGAACGACAGCCAAGAGATAGGTCGAGACGGCCTCCGGGTCGCCGTCGAGGACGTAGGTGCGAAGGTCCGTGTAAACGGGCGAGGCGTCGGCGCGGTCCGGCAGCTTGCGGAGCTGGTCACGGAGGATGGTGGCCGCTGCGGCGAAGGTCAGGGGTGCCGCGGTCTTCGTGCCGGGGACGTGCTGGGCGAGGCCCGTGGAAGCGCGGCCGATGCCGGCGTCGTGGAGGACGCCGGTGGCGAAAGTGCGCGCGAGCATCGCCGGCCAGGGCAGCGCGAGGCGGCGGCCGTCGGGCGTCCAAGCCACCTTGGTCGCGTGGCCGCTGTGCGGCGCGGCCCGGAGCTTGCTGCCGGTAAGCGCGGCGAGGCGGTCCGCCGGGGTCGGTGGGGCGGGGGATGGAGTCATGGGGTCGGTTCCGAGAGGGTCGGTGGGCAGCGCGTGGGCGCGCGCTGTGTGGGCGTGCAACGGAAACGTGAGAATGACGATTTGCTGCCGCCCCATCTATCTTTTGTAGGAGAGAAAGACGCCTAGAGAGAGATATGTGTAGGGGGCAGAGAATCGTCACTTCTCACGTTTCCGTTGCAGCTAGGAGGCGAGCGGCGCTACCGCCGGCGTCCCTGCCCGCGTCCGCTCGACCGCCGCGCGATACGCGGGGCCGAACATGGCCGTTGCTCGGGCGTCGGCGGCACGCCAGAGGGCATCTGCGGCATCCGCCGGCCCGGTACCGGCGTTCGCATCGAGCGTGGCGCGGAAGGCCGCCTGCATGGCCCAGAGCAGCTCCAGTGCCTCGCGGTCACGGGATGCCGCGGGTCGGTTGCTGCGGGCACGGCAGGCGTCGGAGCAGAATCGCGCCGTTGAGCGCTGGGCCTCGAAGGTGTCGCCGCACTGGCGGCATGTAGTCGTGAAGGTGCTCACGGAGCGTGCTCCTTAGCGGTCGATAACGTTCGGGATGAAGGACAAAAGCAACGGCCCCGGCAATGAGCCGAGGCCGTGAATATCGAGTGGGGGAGAATGAGTGGGTGCGCCGGCGCTCACCCCTGAGCTGGCGCACCCGAGACACGCGCCATTGCGTGTCGTTGTCCGCCGGGAGGATCGCCGGACGATGGGCCGCCGCGGGGGTGAGCGGCGAGAGCGTGAGGACCGCCGCGCCCCGGGAACCGACCAGGGTGCCGGCGCGGGCGGTCAGACGGCGGCGCGTGCCCATTCGCGCTGCCGTCCGTGTGCGGCGCTGATCGTCCGCGTTCACGATGTGGGCCGCCCCCGGCCGAAAGGACCCGGAGGCGGCAGGGCACAGGAGGCAACCCTTGAGAGAGCCAACGCGCGTCACGGGCGGGTCGCATCTACCCGCGGGGGCATCGCCCTCTCACCGCTATAGACCACGGCGTGGCCCACGTCACATGTACGCTCGCGGCTGTGAAGCGCCGCCTGCCCCGTTACGCCTACGTGCTGATTGCGATTGGCGGGCTCGCCGCAGGCGTCGCGGGGGCGCTCGGTGACAACGCTAAAGAGCACGGAACGCCGTGGGGCGTCGCTTTCGGCGGCGTTGTCGCCGCTTGGGTCGTGATCTGGCTTGTCGTCGTGGGCCTTGTGGCGCTTGCAGCGCGGCGCGGCGGTCGGCGCTGACCCCGCTACTCGGTGTGCTCCCATTCGTTGAGGTGGGTCGCTAGAAGGTGCTGAATGCGCACGCGCTCGGGGCCGCGGCCCGGGTCTACCTGTACGGCGACGAGAGCGCGGACTACCTCGCGCTGGCGGTCCAGGTCGAGCGCGTCGAATCGCTCTCCGACTGTCTCGCGGATGCTTGCCCCGCCGCGGACGGCCGCTGCTGCGGGAGGCAGGTGCCCCAGCAGGTCCAGCGCAACGGCGAGCAGAGCGCTCGCGCCGGACCGCTCGGCGCGTGCCCGGTCGAGTTCGGCCGTCACGACCTCACGTTCGTCGCGGAGCTGTTCGAGGCGTACGCGAGCGACGGCTGCGGAGATTAGGCCCTCATCACGATCCGCCGAGGTTTGCGCGGCGGCGCGCTCCGCACGGTCCAAGCGGGCCAGGAGTGTCGCGAGGGTAGTGCCCGGCTCTGCGGTCGGGATCAGGTCGGGGCCGCCGGTAGCTATTGCCCAGACGACGGCGTCGCGCACCTGGGGCTCCAGGTAGCGCGCGAGGATCTGCGGGTGGCGGTGGTTGGCGCTGCACCGGTAGCTCTCCCGAAGGCGCTTGATGCCCGCGCCACACACACCGCAGACGGCGATTCCGCTGAGCAGGTACCTGCGGGCCGGTCCCGGCGTCGTCCGCCTGGCAGGGTCCGCGAGAATGGCTCTGGCGGTCTCGGCAGTGTCATCGTCCACGATGGCGGCGACGTGCTCGCTGCGCTGCCAGCTCTCGGCGCGCTTGCGCAGCTCGCGCCGCTCGCTCGGGGTGAGCGCAGCATCATTTGGCAGTGCGAGCGCCATGCCCTGATAGCTGCGGTTCAGGATCACGTCACGAACGCGGCCAGGGGTCCATTTTCCCTCGCCTCCGCGACCAGTTGTGAAGGCGGTGCCTCTGGCGGTGAGGGCTGCGGCAATGCTGTAGATCGTGCGGCCGTCCGCCACGGCGTGAAAGATTTCCAGGATCACCGCCGCTTCGTTGGGCCGGGCGGTCGTCCCATCAGACTCATAGCCGTAGCGGCGGCGTCCCGGCACTGGTAGCCCCATAGCGACACGCTGAACGTTCGCGCGGCGCTGTCGAGCGCCCTTGCGTTCGATTTCTGCGCGAGCTACCGAGGCTTTGATGCGGGCGTACATGCGGCCCCCGTCGGTGCTCAAGTCAGCTTCACCGTTGGCCGTGACGACGATGAGGCCACGTGACTCCGCTGCATCGATCCAGTCCTCCAGCTGGCGGGGCTGACGCGTCAGACGGTCCAGGTCCCAGCACACGAGTGCATCGAATCGACCGGCGGCGTAATCGTTCTCCAGGCGTTCGTAGGCGGGGCGCTTCACGTCCTTCTTGCTGGCGGAGATGCCATTGTCCGTGTACGGCTCGCCAGCCAACGTCCATCCTCGGTCGGCGACGATCCGGAGGCAGTCCTGTCGCTGACGCTCGACGGCCAGACCGGTTGCCCGGTCGTCGTTGCTGATGCGGAGGTAGACGGCGGCGCGCAGTTGCATACGTCTAACTTAGTTTGGCGCAGCGCAACCGGTTGATCGCGGCCCTCGCCGACGCCGTGGTGGTCGTCGAGGCGGGCGCGCGGTCCGGGGCGCTCAACACGGCCCATCACGCCGCTCAGCTCGGTCGACCCGTGCTGGCGGTGCCGGGTCCGCTCACCTCACCGTCGTCGGTCGGGTGCCACCGACTGGTGTCCAGCGGTCGGGCGACGCTGCTCACCGCCCCCGCCGATGCGGTGCGGGCGGTGAGCGGTCCGGACGCCGACGGCGGGCCGCTCCGCATCCGATCGGCGCAGGACGACCCTGAGCTGCTCCGTGTGCTCGATGCGCTCAGCCGCCGCGCGGGACTGTCCGTGGACGAGGTCGCTCGACGGTCTGGGCTGGGGACCGCCGCGACGGAGGACGCGCTCGCCCTGGCCGAGCTCGAGGGCCGGGCGGAACGCCACCGGACGGGGTGGCGCCTGGTTCCGTGAGGGCGACCGGCGGCGACTACGGTTGGCCCATGACGCCCGCGGCCGAGGACCTGGAGTTGGTCCGCGCCACGCACGCGTTCCTCGACCACCTCGTCCACGGTCGTGGTCTGAGCGCCCAGACGGTCCGCGCCTACAGCGGTGACCTCGAGGACCTGGTGGCGTTCGCGGCGGAGCGTGGTGTCGGTCGGCCGGACGAGCTCACCCTCGAGGTGCTCCGGGACTGGTTGTGGCGTGCGACCGAGCGTGGACTCGCTCGGACGACGATCGCCCGCCGGGCCTCGTCGGTGCGCGCCTTCACCCGGTGGGCCGCCGAGACCGGTCGGATCGCCACCGACCCCGGCGTCCGGCTCCGTGCGCCGAAGGGCGGCGCCCACCTGCCGCGAGTGGTGCGTGCCGACCGTGTCGAGGGCATCCTGACGACCCTCGGTGACCGCGCCGCGGACGGCGATCCGGGAGCCCTCCGTGACCACGCCGTCGTGGAGCTCCTGTACGCGTCGGCGCTGCGGGTCGGTGAGCTCGTGGGCATCGACCTCACAGACGTCGACCGGAACCGGCTGACGGTCCGTGTCCTGGGCAAGGGCGGACGCGAACGGGTCGTCCCCTTCGGCGTGCCCGCGGACGACGCCCTCGGTGCCTGGATGGAACAGGGCCGACCGGTGCTCGTCGGCCGTGCCCAGGCGCCGGACCCGTCGGCGTTGTTCCTGGGTGACCGGGGTGCCCGGCTCGGCGTCCGCGGGGTGTACCGGCTCATCGCGCGGATCCTGGCGTCTGAACCGGGGGACGGTCCCGCAGGCCCGCACACGTTCCGGCACAGCGCGGCGACGCACCTGCTCGATGGCGGTGCCGACCTCCGGGCCGTGCAGGAGATGCTCGGGCACGCGAGCCTCGGCACGACGCAGATCTACACCCACGTGTCGAGTGCGCGCCTGCGCGAGGCGTACCGGAGTGCTCACCCTCGGGCGTGATCACCGAGTGGCAGGAGCACGGGCCAGGCCGCCGGTGCGAGGTACGCGAGCGGGTCGACGTACCGCTCGTCGACCCGCACACCCAGGTGGACGCAGGGCGCGGCGGCCGGGCAGTGTCCGACCGCGACACGACCGACAGGGGTCCCGGCCGCGACCGTGGTGCCGACCACGACGTCCGGCGTGACCGAGTCGAGCGAGCTCCGGACGCCACGGCCGTGGTCGATCGTCACGACGCCGCGTCCTGCCACGGGCCCGGCGAACACCACGGTCCCCGCCGCAGGGGCCCGCGCGAGCGTGCCGACGGATGCGCGGACGTCGATCCCGCGGTGCCCCGCGCCGTAGTCGTGTGCCGGGGGTTCGAACGGCCGGAGGACGACGCGCTCCGGGACGGGCCAGGTCCAGGCCGACGCCGCCATGCTCGCCGACGTGCGGATCGACGCCGGGCGCCGGGGTGCCCCTGCACACGGGGGCCCAGCGCACGAGGAACCAGCACGCGCGGGCCCAGCGCCGAGCGTGACGGTGCACAGCGCGACGACGCACAGCACGAGGACGCGCGGGACGACCACCAGCGCCGCGCCGAGGCGCGTCCAGGATCTGCGCGGCGTCATCGTCCGCAGGGGAGAGGGCACCGCTCGCGACCGTCCTGTCGTGTTCATGGGCCGAGCCTGGTCCCCACCGCACGTCTCGAGGGGACGCTGCGCGAGCGTGCGGGGAGTGCTGCTTGATGGCGGGTCCTGGGGAGGGGGAGCGACTGCGGCGTGCGATGACGACCACGGACACGGCCCCAGGGGTACCGTGGCAGGCGCTCCGGTCCCGAGCAACGCCGCCCCGGACGGCGACCAGCCGACCTCCGGGGCAGCGCACGGCGACTCGGTCGTACGCCGGCGGGAACGAGGAGCACGTGAGCACATCGACGACGAGGTCCGGCACAGACCGGGCGTTCAAGGGCAAGGTGACTGCGTTCGCCATCGCCGCAGCGGTCGGCGGGTTCCTCTTCGGGTTCGACAGCTCGGTGATCAACGGCGCCGAGTCGGCGATCACCGACCAGTTCAAGCTGTCGGCCGGGGGGAGCGGCTTCGCGGTCGCGAGCGCCTTGATCGGCTGCGCCTTCGGCGCCTACTTCGCCGGGCGGGTCGCGGACCGTTGGGGCCGCACGCGCGTGATGTTCATCGCGGCGATCTTGTTCTTCGTCAGCTCGGTGGCGGTGGCGTTCTCGCCCGACACCACGTTCTTCGTGGTGTTCCGCCTCATCGGCGGTCTCGGCATCGGCACCGCGTCGGTGATCGCGCCCGCCTACATCTCCGAGGTCGCGCCGAAGGGCATCCGCGGTCGACTGGCGTCGTTCCAGCAGCTGGCGATCACGCTGGGCATCTTCGCCGCGCTGCTGTCCGACCAGGTCATCGCGATCGGCGGGGGCGGCACTGCGAGCGGACACTTCTGGGGCCTCGAGGCGTGGCGGTGGATGTTCCTGGTCGGGGTGATCCCGTCGGTCGTGTACGGCGTCTTGGCGCTCGTGCTGCCCGAGTCGCCGCGGTACCTCGCCGCGCAGGGGCGCAAGGACGATGCGCGGGAGGTGCTGACGAAGATCGTGCCGAGCGACACCGTGGACACGTCCCTCGACGAGATCGAGGACGGCATCCGCCAGGAGGAACAGCAGCAGAAGGGCACGATCCGCGGCGACCGCTTCGGCCTCAAGGGCATCGTCTGGGTCGGCATCATCCTCGCCGTGCTCCAGCAGTTCGTCGGCATCAACGTGATCTTCTACTACTCGACGACCCTGTGGCAGGCCGTCGGGTTCAAGGCGTCGGACTCCTTCACGATCTCGACCATCTCGTCGGTGATCAACGTCGTCGTCACGTTCGTGGCGATCTTCACGGTCGACCGCCTCGGTCGGAAGCCCCTGCTCGTCGCCGGATCGGCCGGCATGTTCGTGTCGCTGCTCATGGTCGCGATCTCGTTCTCGCAGGCGTCGCTGGACTCCAGCGGCAATCCGCACCTGCCGGGTCCGTGGGGCGTCATCGCGCTCGTCTTCGCCAACCTGTTCGTCGTGTCGTTCGGTGCGACGTGGGGCCCGCTCATGTGGGTGCTCCTGGGTGAGATGTTCCCGAACCGCATCCGCGCGACCGCGCTCGGCATCGGTTCGGCGGCCAACTGGGTCGCCAACTTCGTGGTCACGATCACGTTCCCCGCGCTGTCGGGCTTCAACCTGACGGTCACGTACGGCATCTACGCGTTGTTCGCGCTCGTGTCGTTCTTCTTCGTGCTCGCCAAGATCCCGGAGACCAAGGGCCGCTCGCTCGAGGAGATGGGTGTCAGCGCCGAGGGTGGCAAGGTCGGCAGCAGGTCCTGACGGGCGCGGGACCATCGCGATCGGCGTTGCCGGTCGTCCAGGAGGCACGGGGCACGGGAGACGATCGAGTCACCGGCACCGTGCCTCCCGGCGTCCTGCGGCGCGACCGGCTGGTGCTATCCTGAGTGCAGCAGCGCGCTGAGCGCTGACTTCGCGTGCCCATCGGCCTCCACGCCCATCGGTCCGCCCGCTGGTCCTCTCCGGCGTCGCGGCGGTCGTGCGCCGGGCACCAGGGACCCGACCGCCGGTCGTGGTCGACAAACCGCAACATCAGCGCGCGGCCGTGCCGTGCGCCGGAAAAGGAGAACGGCCATGGCCGTCGTCACCATCCGCCAGCTGCTCGACAGCGGCGTGCACTTCGGGCACCAGACCCGCCGGTGGAACCCGAAGGTGAAGCGTTTCATCCTCGCCGAGCGCTCGGGCATCCACATCATCGACCTGCAGCAGTCGCTGTCCTACATCGACCGCGCCTACGACTTCGTCAAGGAGACCGTCGCCCACGGCGGCACGATCCTCTTCGTCGGCACCAAGAAGCAGGCGCAGAACTCCATCGCCGAGCAGGCGACGCGCGTCGGCCAGCCCTACGTCAACCAGCGTTGGCTCGGGGGTCTCCTCACGAACTTCCAGACGGTCTCCAAGCGGCTCGCCCGCATGAAGGAGCTCGAGGAGATCGACTTCGACGACACGACGAAGGGCTTCACCAAGAAGGAGCTCCTCATCAAGAAGCGCGAGCTCGACAAGCTGCACAAGACCCTCGGTGGCATCCGCAACCTCACGCGCACGCCGAGCGCCCTGTGGGTCGTCGACACCAAGAAGGAGCACCTCGCCATCGACGAGGCGCAGAAGCTCGGCATCCCGGTCATCGGCATCCTCGACACCAACTGCGATCCCGATGAGATCACCTACCCGATCCCGGGCAACGACGACGCGATCCGCTCGGTCGGTCTGCTGACGCGCATCGTCGCCGACGCCGCCGCCGAGGGCCTGACCGTCCGCCACCAGGGCGGGTCGGACGAGCCCGTCGAGCCGCTGGCCGAGTGGGAGCAGGAGCTCCTCGCGCAGGGCGGGTCGAACACCGCCGCAGGCCAGACTGAGGGCGAGGGCGCCACGGTCGAGGAGAACGACGCCGACGCGCAGGTCGCCGAGAAGCCGCTGGGCGAGCCGCTCGAGACGGTCAACGCGGAGCCGACGGCCGAGGCCGCTGCCGCCGCCGAGACCACCCCGGCCGAGTAACAGCCGCACAGGACACACCGGGGAGGCGCCGTCCGGCGCCTCCCCGTTCATCACCACACGCGAGTCCAGAAAGGACGTCCACCATGGCGAACTTCACCGCAGCTGACGTGAAGACCCTGCGTGACCGCCTCGGCGCGGGCATGCTCGACAGCAAGAACGCGCTCGTCGAGGCCGACGGCGACATCGAGAAGGCCATCGAGATCCTCCGGGTCAAGGGCCTCAAGGGTGTCGCGAAGCGCGAAGGCCGTGCGACCACCGCCGGCCTCGTCGCCGCCACCGAGACCACCGGTGCCGCCACGATCATCGAGCTCGCGAGCGAGACCGACTTCGTCGCGAAGAACGACCGCTTCATCGCGCTCGCGTCCGAGGTCCTCGGCGCGGTCGCCGAGGCCGGTGCCGACACGGTCGAGGCCGGCAACGCAGCGACGGTCAACGGCCAGACGGTCAGCGACTACATCAACGACAACGCCGCGCTCATGGGCGAGAAGGTCGAGCTCCGCACGGTCGCCCGTGTCGACGGCACGAACTTCGCGATCTACCTGCACAAGACCAGCCAGGACCTGCCCCCGCAGGTCGGCGTCGTCGTCGCCTACTCGGGTGACGACGCCGAGACGGCTCGGTCGATCGCGCAGCACATCGCGTTCGCCGACCCGAAGTACCTGACGCGCGAGGACGTCCCGACCGAGGCCGTCGAGAAGGAGCGCGGGATCGTCGAGGAGACCACGCGCGCCGAGGGCAAGCCGGAGGCCGCCCTCCCGAAGATCATCGAGGGCCGCCTGAACGGCTTCTTCAAGGAGATCGTGCTGCTCGAGCAGGGCTACGCGAAGGACTCGAAGGTCTCCGTGGCCAAGGTCGCGCAGGACGCCGGTCTGACCATCGAGGGCTTCGCCCGCGTCAAGGTCGGCGCGTAACCCACCACCGACGGGGTCCGGAACGACACGTTCCGGACCCCGTCGTCATGTCCGCTTCCGATAGATTCCCTCCAGCACGACGACGAAAGGGCGAACCGAACGATGACCGACGAGAAGACCGGCCGCAGGCGCGTCCTCCTGAAGCTCTCGGGAGAGGCGTTCGGCGCCGGATCCCTCGGTGTGAGCCCCGCGGTCGTGAGCCGCCTGGCGGGCGAGATCGCCGAAGCAGCACGCGACGTCGAGATCGCCGTGGTCGTCGGCGGCGGGAACTTCTTCCGCGGCGCCGAGCTCAGCCAGAGCGGCATGGACCGCGGCCGCGCCGACTACATGGGCATGCTCGGCACCGTCATGAACGCGCTGGCGCTCCAGGACTTCCTCGAGCAGGCGGGTGCCGCGACGCGGGTC
Source organism: Curtobacterium sp. MCBD17_003 (assembly GCF_003234885.2). NCBI lineage: Bacteria > Bacillati > Actinomycetota > Actinomycetes > Micrococcales > Microbacteriaceae > Curtobacterium > Curtobacterium sp. MCBD17_003. The sequence continues at coordinate 2,043,481 of NZ_CP126275.1, read as the reverse complement.
CAGTCGGCGATCGCGATGACGCAGGTGGCCGAGCCCTACATCCCGCGCCGGGCGGAGCGGCACCTCGAGAAGGGCCGTGTCGTCATCTTCGGCGCCGGTGCGGGGCTGCCGTACTTCTCGACGGACACCGTGGCCGCGCAGCGTGCGCTCGAGATCGGCGCGAACGAGGTCCTCGTCGCGAAGAACGGCGTCGACGGGGTGTACTCGGCGGACCCGAAGAAGGACCCGTCGGCCGAGAAGCTCGAGCGGGTCACCTACCAGGACGCCCTCGTCCGCGGGCTCAAGGTCGTGGACGCCACCGCCTTCAGTCTCTGCATGGACAACGGCATGCCCATGCACGTGTTCGGGATGGAGGGCGAGGGCAACGTCGCCGCCGCCATCCGCGGCGCACGCATCGGGACCGTCGTCAGCAACTGAGCCCTGCGAGGTCGAGGCGCGCGGGGCCTCCCGGACGGTCGACGGACCCCGCGCGACTAGACTCGACGCGTACCGAAGGAGAACGACCGTGATCAGTGATGTCCTGACCGAGGCGACCGAGAAGATGACGCGCGCCGTCGAGGTGGCCAAGGACGACTTCTCGACCGTCCGCACCGGCCGCATCAACGCGGCGTTGTTCCAGAAGATCCCGGTCGACTACTACGGTTCGCCGACGCCGCTCGCGCAGCTCGCGTCGTTGCAGACGCCCGAGGCGCGCACCCTCATCGTCACGCCGTACGACAAGACCGCGCTCAAGGAGATCGAGCGCGCGATCGCGACGTTCCCGAACCTCGGCGCGAGCCCGTCGAACGACGGCGAGATCGTCCGGGTCACGATCCCGGAGCTGACGCAGGACCGCCGCAAGGAGTTCGTCAAGATCGTCCGGGGCAAGGGCGAGGACCACAAGGTGGTCATCCGGAACATCCGCCGTCGCGCGAAGGACGACCTCGACGCGCTGAAGGGCGAGATCTCGGACGACGAGATCTCGCGCGCCGACAAGGAGCTCGAGGCCCTCACGAAGCGCTACGTCGACCAGATCGACGACGCGCTCAAGAAGAAGGAAGCGGAACTCCTCGAGGTCTGATGGAGCAGTCGCAGGGGGACCCCCGCCCCGAGTCGGGCGAACACGATCGCGCGACCCGGCCCGCTTCCACCGCGCGACGGCTCCGCGCCGACCTCGACGCGCGCGCACGGTCGGCGCGGACCGACTTCGAGACGCAGCTGCGGCAGCGTCGTGCTGAGATCGAGGCCCGGAACGAACAGCTGACCGCGCGCACCGGACGCAACCTGCCCGCGGCGATCGGCATCGGAGTCGTGTTCGGCCTGGTGATGGTCGGCAGCCTCGTCATCTGGAAGGCGCTGTTCATCCTCGTCGGCGCGTTCCTGGTCGGTGTCGCGGTCTACGAGCTCGCGACGGCCATGCGCGCCGGTGGCCGTGACGTCCCCCGGATCCCGAGTGTCCTCGCCGGCGTCGCCATCGCCCCGATCGCCTTCTTCGGGGGGCCGCGCGCCGCGCTCCTCGAACTCATCGCCGGGATCGTGCTCATCACGGTGTGGCGCCTGGTCGAGCTCGCTGCCACCCGACCGCGCCTGGCGGCGAGCAGTGTGGTCCTCGACCTCATGGCGGGTCTGTTCGTCCAGGTGTACGTCGCACTGCTCGCCGGATGTGCGGTGCTCCTCACCGCGCTGCCACACGGCCAGTGGTGGACCATGGCGTTCCTCATCGTCGTGGTGTCCGTCGACACGGGCGCCTACGCGAGTGGTCTGTCGTTCGGCAAGCACCCGATGGCGCCGAGGATCAGTCCGAAGAAGACGTGGGAGGGCTTCGGCGGGTCGTTGCTGGCCAGCATGATCGCGGGCGTGATCGTGTCCGTGCTGCTCCTCGACGAGCCCTGGTGGTTCGGCGTCGTCCTCGGTGTCGCGATCACGGCCTCGGCGACCATCGGGGACCTCACCGAGTCGATGATCAAGCGCGACCTCGGCATCAAGGACATCTCGACGTTCCTGCCGGGGCACGGTGGCCTGCTCGACCGCATCGACAGCGTGCTCCCGTCGGCGGCGGTCGCGTACGTCCTGTACCTCGTGGTGCACTGAGGCGCGAGCCGAGCCGACGGCGCGGTGCTGCTCGCATGGGCGGTGATGGCATGATGTCGCCGTGGCTTCGACATTCCCGACCGTGGACCGTTCGACCCTCGGCTACGACGTCGACGAGGTCGACCGGTTCCTCGAGGACGCGCGGCGGGCCTACACGGACGACGGCGCCGACGGCCACGTCGCCTCGGACAAGATCCGCGCGACCGCCTTCAGCATGCGCAAGGGCGGGTACTCGACGCAGCACGTCGACGCGGCGCTCGAGCGGCTCGAGGACGCCTTCGCGGCTCGGGAGCGCGAGGCGGAGCTGAGCCGTCACGGACAGAAGGCGTGGTACGCCGAGGCCCGCGCCAAGGCGTCCGACGTGGTGGCGCGCCTCGACCGCCCGGACGGCCAGCGGTTCCAACGGGTCGGCTTCCTGACGGTCGGCTACCACCCGAAGGACGTGGACACCTTCGCCGCCCGACTGCGCGGGTACTTCCACGACGGCAAGCCCCTGAGCCTCACCGAGGTGCGATCGGTGGTGTTCCGGCCCAAGCACGGTGGGTACCGCGAGGGCCAGGTCGACGCGGTGCTCGACGCCGTGGTGGAGGTCATGCTCGCCGTTCGGTGAGTCAGTGCTTCGCATTCCGTGATCCATCCGTTACCCTGGACGGACTCATGGGCAGGCACACCGCAGAACCACGATCCGTCCGGACCCCCCGTCAGAACGAGTCCTTCCAGCAGGACACCGTCGACCAGGGCAGGTCCAGCTCCGTCATCGGCGAACGTCGGGCAGCCCTCGGGCGGCCTCGCGCCGAGCGGCCCGCGGCCCGTCGCGTGGCGGCCCGGGAGGCCACTCCCGCGCTGCCGACGCCGGTCTCGGTCGCCGACAACCGCGTCTCGGCACCCATCGCTCGGGGCGAGGCGGCGCTGCACGCGACGACCGCCGCCGAGTCGGCCCTGACCGCGCAGCGTGACGTCGCCGCCCGCGTCGTCCGGGTGCGGCGCGCTCCGGTGGCTCCGCCGAAGCGTCCGGAGCGTGCCGTCGGCGTGACCGCGTTCCTCCGTCGTCGCGCGACCATCCCCGCGCTGTCGTTCTTCGCGGTGTTCGGGTTCGTTGGCGGCTCACTGGTCAATCCACTGTCCGGCTCGTACGCGTCCGCGGCGGTCCTCGCGCCGACGCTGCCCTCGGCGCCCGCGCAGCAGTTCACGGCGCACGGCACGTACCAGAACGTCGTCGTCACGCGCGACGGTTACCAGGTGACGAAGCCCGTGGTCGTGACGCCGAAGGTGACCGCGCCGACGACGACCACGACGACGACCGCCGCAGCAGCGTCGACTTCGACCGCTTCGAGCGCCGCGGCGACCGCGAGCGACGCCGCACCTGCCGCGGGTACGCCGGACCCGGGCAGCGCCAAGGCGATCGCGCTGACGCAGGTCACCGCCAAGGGCTGGGGGACGGACCAGTACAACTGCCTCGTGTCGCTCTGGACCCGTGAGTCAAGCTGGAACGTCTACGCGTACAACCCCTCGGGTGCGTACGGCATCCCGCAGGCGCTGCCGGGCAGCAAGATGGCGAGCGTCGGGGCCGACTGGCAGACCAACCCGGCGACGCAGATCGCGTGGGGGCTCGGGTACATCCAGGGCTCGTACGGGACGCCGTGCGCGGCCTGGGCGCACAGCAACGCCTTCAACTGGTATTGATCGGCGCCCGGCGTGCCGCGGAGCAACCGGCCCCGGCGACGCGGGCGCGCGGATCCCGATGAGGAGTCCGGTCTCGACCGCCTCCTGACCGGTTGGGCGCGCACCGAGTCGCGGCGCGGCAGGACGTTCACGGTGCAACCGATCAGTGCGTCCTCCGCACAGAAGGCATACGTGTGTCCGGGGTGCGGGGGGACGATCGAGCCCGGTGTCGCACACCTCGTGGTGTGGCGGCAGGACGGTGTCCTCGGTGACGCCGCCGACCTCGCCAGTCGTCGGCACTGGCACGTCCACTGCTGGAGGATCGCGTGAGTACGGCCCCGGACGACCGCGTCACCGAGATCCGGAGCGACGTCGTGCTGCCCGCGCTGCGCACGGAGGTCGATCTCGTCACCGACGACCACCTCGTGCTCGTCGGCGAACTGGCCGAGCCGGAGGGACGGCCCGCCGCCGGGACGATCGTGACGCTGCACCCCCTGCCGACGGCGGGCGGGTTCATGGACTCCCACGTGTTCCGGAAAGCCGCCGCGCGCCTCCCGGCCCTCGCCGCCATCGCGGTGCTCCGCTTCAACTTCCGCTCGGTGTCGTCGCCGCGGGGGACGTCCGAGGGTGCCTTCGGGGACGGCGTCACCGAGGGGTTCGACCTCCGTGCGGCCGTGGCCGAGGTCCGTGACCGCGGGCTCCCGGCGCCGTGGCTCGTCGGGTGGTCCTTCGGGACCGAGGTCGTCCTGCAGCACGGCATCGAACACGTCCGGTCCGGTGCGGTCGCGGGCGTGGTGTTGTTGTCGCCGCCCCTCCACCGCACGACCGACGACGTCCTGGCGCGCTGGCGAGACCTCGAGGTCCCCGTCGTCGCGTTCGTGCCGGAACACGACGACTTCTTGCGCCCCGACGAGGCCGCCCGTCGCTTCGCGATCGCGCCGGCCGTCCGCGTCGTCCCCGTCGCCGGAGCGAAGCACCTCTGGGTGGGGGAGCGGGCCGTCCGGGTCGTGCTCGACGCCATCGCCGACCTGGTCGTGCCGGGATCCGCGCCGCTGCCGACCACCTGGCCGGTCGCGGACTGAGGCGGACGCCCCGCCGGCGGAGGGAGCCGGCGCGGCGCTGCCGTGGCTCGTGCTCAGTCCCGCTGGACCTCGACCGCGTGCGTCAGCGCTCCCCGGAGGTTCTCGAGGTACCCGGCCACCGCCTCGCGCTCCATGCGGATGGCGGCGAGGCGGTCCTCCGCGTCGGCGACCAGGCGAGCGGTCCGCTCCTCGGCCTCGGCGACGAGCGTGCGGGCGCGCTCCTGGGCGTCGCGGAGGGTCTCGTCCGCACGCTCGGCCGCGCGGTCCTCGCGCGCGCGAGCGGCGTCCTGCGACTCGCGGTCGAGCCGGTCGGCCTCCGCTCGGGCGTCGTGGGCGCGTCGGACGGCCTCGGCGAGCTGCAGGTTCGCCTCGTCGAGGTACTTCTGGGTCTCCGCGACGGTGTCCTGGTGCTTCTGCAGGTAGTCCTGCTCGGCTTCGTCGCGGCGACCGGCGAGCTCGGACTCGAGGGCGGCGCGGGCGTCCTCGCGCTCGCGGGCGAGGGCGGCGCGCATCTCGTCGACCTCACGGTCCAGGTCGGCTCGGGCGACGTCGATCTGCTCGCGGAGGGCGTCCCGCTCGGCGAGCAGTGCACCGATCTCGGCGGTGCGTCGCTCGGCGATCTCGGTGTCGAGCGCGGCGTGCTCCCGTGCCGAGCGCTCGGCGAGTTCGTGCTCGTGTGCCGCAGCGGCCCGCTCCGCCGCGTCCTCCGCAGCGGCCCGCTCCCGCGCGATCCGGGCCTGGTGGTCGGCGGTCTCGCGCGCGATCCGCTCGGCGGTCTCCTCCACCAGGCGCTCGTTCTCGAGGCGCGTCTGCTCGGTGTCGACCGCGATCGCGGCACGCGCCGACTCGATCTCGTGGTCGAGGTCGCTGCGCGCCGCGGCCAGTTCCTGGTCCGACCGGGCACGGGCCGCGCTGAGCTCCTGCTCGAGGTCCGTCCGAGCGCGGACGGCCTCGTGCTCCCACGCCGCACGCTCGGCGGCCAGCCCGGCCTCGGTGTCGTCACGGCGCCTGGCGAGTTCCGCTTCGACGGCCTCGAGCCGACTGGCGACCTCGTCCTCGAGCTGCGCGCGTCCGGTCTCGAGCTCGAGCGCCAGGGCGTCGCGACCTGCCTGGAGCTCCCTGGCCCAGGACTCGCGGCCGCTCCGCAGTTCGTGGTCGAGCGTCTCGTGGCCCTCGCGCATCGCGCGGTCGAGCTCGGCGGTGCGTCGCTCGTGCTCGGCCTCGAACACACCACGGCGGTGTTCGGTCTCGCGGTCGAGCGCCGCCGCGGCCTCGCGCGCCGCTGCGGCCTCGCGCTGGGCGACCTCGCGCAGTTCGGCGACCTCGCGCTCGACCTGCGCACGGAGCGCAGCGGTCTCGCGGACGGCGACGGAGCGCGTCTCGGCGGCTTCGGTGACCGCGGCGCCGCGCGTGGCCGAGGCCTCGTTCCGGGCGTCCTGGAGCAGCAATCCGGCCTCGGACCGGGCGCGTTCGATCGTGTCCGCGGCCTCGGCGCGTGCTCGGGCCACGTCGCTCGTCGCGCGGGCCCGGGCGTCCTCGAGGGTGTCGGTCGCCTCGCGCTGGGCGTCCGCGACGAGGCGGGCGGCTTCCGTCCGGCTCGTCGCACGGAGCCGTTCGGCGTCGATGTCGGCCTGGCTGATGAGGCGGGTCGCCTGTTCCTCGGCGACGCGCAGGGTGTTCTCGAGCCGGGTGCCGAGCCCGCTGTACGTCGGCGTGCCGGCCTCGTCGAGCTCGGACTGCAGGTCGTCGACCCGGGCCTGCAGCAGGCGGATCTCCTTGGCGGCCTCGGCACGGTCGTTGTTCGACTTGATGAGCTCACGGCGCAGCTCACCGAGTGCGCGATCGACGTCGTCCCGCCGGTAGCCCCGGAGCTCCGAACCGAACTCTGCTTCGTCGTACGCCACGTGTCGCTCCTGATGTCACTCGTCGAGGCGGCTCCGCCCGGGGTCGATTGTAGTGGTGGGTCCGGCGAGCACGGCGGGAGCGCAGGACGGTCATGCCGGCATCGTCCGCCGGTCCACACCGGCCGCCGGGAAGATGCGCCTCCCAGGCTCGTTGGCTATCCTGGACCGTCGTTCCGCGCGCCCGTGCGGCGTGCTCCGGCGCGGCCGCCGGGAGCGTGGCGCCCGCCATCCGAAGCGGGACCCCGCGTCCGACGTCGTGGGGGCGTCGCGCCGCAACCCACCCCGGCGCGGAGGGAGAGTACACGTGCGTTTCGTCCTGGCGATCATCAGCTTCGTCATCGGCGTCGTGCTCGTCGGCCTCGGGGTCGGGCAGCGGACGGTGTTCGCGCCGCCCTCCTCGACCGTGGCGTCGACGACCACGACGGGCGACGCTCCGGTGACGGTGATCCCGGGTCGGACGCTCGTCGCGAACGCCGGCCACCAGCACGTCCGCGTCTCCGGGGCCTCGGGCACCGCGTTCGCGGCCTACGGGCGCACCGCCGACGTGATGGCCTGGGTCGGGAAGGCCCGGCACAACACCATCCGCTACGACGCCGAGACCACATCGCTCCGGGACCGTGTCTCAGGCACGCAGCGACACGTCCCGTCGCCGAAGGGCAGTGACCTCTGGTACGGCGAGTACGAGGGGCACACCCTCGACTTCACCGTCGACCTGCCGGCGGACACCGCGCTCGTCATCGTGTCGAACGGGTCGGACCCGGCCCCCGCGCACCTCTCGGTCACCTGGCCGCGGGACACCGCGACGCCGCTCGTCGGCCCTCTGATGACGGCGGGCGGGTTCTTCGTCGCGCTCGGCATCGCGCTCTACATCTGGGCCATCATCCACCAGCGGCGGCTGCGCGGACCCCGCCGGCGCAGCGGTGGCACCCGGCCGCCGCGCGCACGGGTCTCGCGCCGTCGCGCGGTCGCCGCGGGCGCGCAGGTCCCGCCGCGTCCACGCCGCGGCCGCCGCATGGTCGCGGTCGCGCCGGTCGTCGCGCTGACGACACTCGCCCTCGCGGGGTGTTCGTCGGAGTACTGGCCGCAGGGGACCTCCGCTACGCCGACGCCGACGCCGACCGTCACCGCGACGGCGGGCCCGGCCGCGGCCGCCGAGCCCACGGCGGCGACGCTCCCGCAGATCCGCCGCATCGTCGCGCGCGTCGCCGCGGTCGCGGCGCAGGCGGACAGCTCGCGGAACGCCACCACGGCCGCGGAGCGCTTCACCGGGCCCGCGCTCGACCTGCGCAAGGCGAACTACACGATCCGGGGGAGCGACACCGAGGTCGACGCCCCGCCGACGATCCCGTCGTCGGGCATCTCGGTCGCCCTGCCGCAGCAGACCGACACCTGGCCGCGTTCGGTGTTCGTCGTGCTGACGGGATCGCAGCAGCAGAAGGACGTCGCTCCGCAGGCCCTGACGCTGGTGCAGGCGTCGCCGCGGGCGCAGTACAAGGTCGAGTACGACGTCTCGCTCGAGGCGGACGCGAAGCTCCCGTCGGTCGCGCCCGTCACCACCGGTGCCGCGCAGCTCTCGCCGGACGTCAAGCTGCTGACCGTGCCGCCCGGGCAGGTGGCCTCCGCCTACGCGGACATCCTCGCGAACGACACGGCGAGCGAGTACGCCGACGTCTTCTCGTCCGAGGGCGACGAGCTCCGCCAGAAGATCGGCAAGTCCTACAAGGACCAGAAGGCGAAGAGCCTGTCCTCGACCGCGAAGATCGCGTACTCGTCCGAGGTCCCGTCGGCCGACTCGAGCATCGCGCTCGCGACGAACGGCGCCGGCGCGCTCGTCTCCACGAGCCTCGACGAGATCGAGAAGGTGACCCCGATCCAGTCGGGCGCGACGCTGAACACGGAGGGAGCGGTGAAGGCGCTCTCGAAGGTCGGGTCGAGCACGAAGGGGATCAGCGCGACCTACGGCGTGCAGGTGCTGTTCTCGGTGCCGCCGGTCGGATCCAAGGCCAAGATAGAACTGCTCGGGTTCACGCAGGGCCTGATCGCAGCGAGTGAGGTGCAATGAGCAACATCCCCCCGACCCCCGCCGGTCTCCGTGGCGCGGTCGACCTGTCGTCCCTCGTGAACCGCGGCACTGCATCGCCGCAGGCTCCGGCGTCCGCGGCTGCTGCCGCCCCCGGCGGACCCGGAGGCGCCGCCGCCGGGGCCTCGGACGCCCTCGTGGTGCCCTCGCTGGTCGTCGACGTGACGGACCAGACGTTCCAGGACGTCATCGAGCTGTCCATGCAGGTCCCCGTGATCGTCGACCTCTGGGCCGAGTGGTGCGGGCCGTGCAAGCAGCTGTCGCCGGTGCTCGAGCGCCTCGCGCAGGAGTACGACGGGCGCATCGTCCTCGCCAAGGTCGACGTCGACGCGAACCCCCAGCTCACGCAGGCGTTCCAGGCGCAGTCAATCCCGACGGTCGCCGCCGTGATCGGTGGTCGTCCGCTCGGGCTGTTCGTCGGCGCCCTGCCCGAGGCCGAGGTCCGCGACGTCATCGAGCAGGTGCTCCAGGCCGCCGCGCAGAACGGGATCGCCGGACGCGTGCAGGTGGCCGACGGCGCCCCCGACGCCGACGCCGCCGCCGAGCCCGAACCGGAGCCGCTGCCGCCGCACCACCAGGCCGCGTACGACGCGATCGAGCAGGGTGACTACACGACGGCGATCGCCGAGTACCGCACCGCGATCGCGCAGGACCCGCACGACCGCATGGCCGTGGCGGGGCTGGCGCAGGTGTCGCTCCTCGACCGGCTGCAGGGCGCGACCGCCGACGAGCTCCGCGCCGCGGCGGCCGCAGCACCGACGGATCCGGCTGCCCAGCTCGGCGTCGCCGACCTCGACATCAGCGGCGGGCACGTCGAGGACGCCTTCGGGCGCCTCCTCGACGTGTTCCCGACCGTGCACGGCGCGGAGCGCGAGGCCGTCCGCGCGCGGCTCGTGGAGTACTTCGAGCTCGTCGGTGCCGACGACCCACGGGTCGTGGCGGCACGCCGTCGGCTCGCGACCCTGCTCTACTGAGCCCGGCGCGCCCGGCCGGCACCGCCGGCTCGTGGCGCGCCCCCAGCGGACGCAGGACGAACGGAACGGCCGGGAGGCGCGCCTCCCGGCCGTTCCGTTCGTCACCGCGCGCGTGCGGCGCGGCGATCGCTCACCGCTCCAGTCGGAGCCAGACCGACCCGAGCGGCGGGACCACGAGGTCAGCGGACGCCGGACGACCGGCCCAGGGCTGGTCCTCGGCGGTGACGGCGCCCATGTTGCCCACCCCGGAGCCGCCGAACGCGGTGGCGTCGGTGTTGAGGACCTCGCGCCAGACGCCCGCCTCGGGCAGCCCGAACCGACGCTCGACCGGGACGCCCGAGAAGTTCGTGAACACGGCGATCCGCTCGTCTCCGGCCTTCCGGATGAAACCGATGGTCGAGTGTTCGGCATCGCCACCCTCGAGCCACTCGAACCCCTCCGGGGAGTCGTCGTGGGTCCACAGTGCCGGGCTCGCGACGTACACGCGGTTCAGCTCGGCCACGAGGTCCTGCACGCCGCGGTGTCCCGGGTCGTCGAGGAGCCACCAGTCGAGTCCGCCGGCCTCGTTCCACTCGCTCGGCTGCGCGAACTCCTGCCCCATGAACAGCAGCTGCTTGCCGGGGTGGGCCCACATGAACGACAGGTACGCGCGGACGTTCGCCAGGCGCTGCCACTGGTCGCCGGGCATCTTGCCGTACAGCGAGCCCTTGCCGTACACGACCTCGTCGTGGCTGATCGGCAGCGTGAACTGCTCGCTGAACGCGTAGACGAACGAGAACGTGATCTCGTCGTGGTGGTACGAGCGGTACACGGGCTCGCGGTGGATGTACTCGAGCGAGTCGTGCATCCAGCCCATGTTCCACTTCTGCCCGAACCCGAGGCCGCCCTCGCTCGTGGGACGGGTGACCCCGGGCCACGAGGTGGACTCCTCGGCGATCATGACGATGCCCGGGTAACGCTTGTAGGCCGTCGCGTTCGTCTCCTGCAGGAACGAGATCGCCTCGAGGTACTCGCGTCCGCCGTACTTGTTCGGCAGCCACTCCGTGCGCGAGTAGTCGAGGTAGAGGATCGAGGCGACGGCGTCGACGCGGAGACCGTCGATGTGGAACTCCTCGAGCCAGTACAGGGCGTTCGCGACGAGGAAGTTCCGGACCTGCGGCTGACCGAAGTCGAACACGTACGTGCCCCAGTCGAGCTGCTCGCCGCGCCGGGGGTCCGGGTGCTCGAACAGCGCGTAGCCGTCGAACTTGGCGAGCGCCCACTCGTCCTTCGGGAAGTGTCCCGGCACCCAGTCCATGATGACGCCGATGCCGGCTTCGTGCAGACGGTCGATGAGGTAGCGGAGGTCGTCGGGGCTGCCGAACCGAGCGGTCGGCGCGTAGTAGCCGGTGACCTGGTAGCCCCACGAACCGCCGAAGGGGTGCTCCGCGAGCGGCAGGAACTCGACGTGCGTGAACCCGAGGTGCTGCACGTGCCCGATGAGGTCGTCCGCGACCTCGCGGTACGACAGGCCGGGGCGCCAGGACCCGAGGTGGACCTCGTACACGCTCATCGGGTGGTCGTGCGTGCTCGTCCGAGCCCGCCGTTCCATCCACGCGCGATCGCCGTCGCTCCACTCGTGGGTGGCGCGGGTGATGACGCTCGCGGTGAGCGGCGGGACCTCGGTCCGGCGCGCGAACGGGTCGGCTCGCTCCACCCAGCCGCCGTCGGTCAGGATCTGGAACTTGTACCGCTGGCCGTCCTTCGCGCCGGGGACGAACAGCTCCCACACGCCCAGACCGCCGAGCTTGCGCATCGAGGTGGTCCGACCGGACCAGCCCTCGAAGTCACCGATCACCCGCACCGCCGTGGCACGAGGCGCCCACACCGCGAACGAGACGCCCTCGACGCCGTCGATCGACCGGAGGTGCGCACCCATGAGGTGCCAGAGCTGCTCGTGGCGGCCCTCGGCGAACAGGTGCAGGTCGACGTCACCGAGGGTCGGGGCGAAGCGGTAGGCGTCGTCGCTCGTCCACGTCTCGTCGTCGTACTCGGCCTCGACGCGGTAGCTCGTCACGGTGCCGGGCAGGGCACCGGCCCAGACCCCGAACCCCTCGTGGTGCAGGGGCGCGGCCGTGCCGTCGGGGAGCACGAGCGTGACGGCGTTCGCGAGGTGACGCACGACGCGCACACTCGTGCCGCCGTCGACCGGGTGCGGGCCGAGGACGTCGTGGGGCTGCGACCATCGGCCCTCGGCGACCTGCTGCAGGAGCCACTCCTCGACGGGGCCGGGGACCGGCTCCGCGGCCGGTGCGACATCGGTCCTCGGTGCGGCGGCGTCGGTGTCGACATCGGTGTCGGTCGGCCGGGAGGCCGTGCTCGCGCCCGTCGGCTCGACCCCGGTGTCCGTCCTGGTCGCACCCGGCGTCGTCGCGCCCGCGGGGACGGGTGCGTCGGTCGCCGTGGCCGCGGGGTCCGTGTCGTCGGTCGCGGCCGGGGCACTCGCCCCGCGACCGGCGAGCGTGTCGGCCTCTGCGACGGAGCGGTCCGGGGCCTCGGCGGCCGTCGCGGGCGCGCCGGGCAGGTCCTCGCCGGGCGCGGACGTGTTCGGTTCGTCACGGGGCGCCGACGCCGTCGGGACGAAGGTCGAACGCCGTGCGGGGCGGCCCTCGTCGGGCTCGCGCGTGGGTTCGGTGGTCTCGGTCATCGGTGTGGTCCCTCCACGACGAGCAGGTGCACGGGTTCCTGGAAGGCGTCCAGGCGCACGTAGTTGGCGGCGCCCCAGGTCCAGCGGGCGCCGGTGACGACGTCGCGCACGTCGAACAGCCCGTCGGTCGGGAGCCCGAGCGCGGCGAGGTCGAGGAACACGGTCGCCTCGCGGGCCGAGTGCGGGTCGACGTTCGCGACGACGATGACGGTGTCCGAGCGGCCCGACCGGGTGTACGCGCCGGGCAGGTGCTTCGAGTAGGCGACGATCGCGTCGTTGTCGGTGTGGTGCACGTGCAGGTTGCGGAGCTGACGCAGCGCGGGGTGGGCGGACCGGAAGCGGTTGAGCATCGTCACGTACGGCGCGAGCGATGCTCCGGCGGCCTCGGCGGCACCGAAGTCCCGGGGCTTGTACTCGTACTTCTCGTTGTCGATGTTCTCCTCGCTGCCCGGCCGGGCGACGTCCTCGAACAGCTCGTAGCCGGCGTACATGCCCCAGGTGGCGGCACCCGTCGCCGCGAGCGCGGCCCGCACCTTGTAGCCCGCGCGCCCGCCGAACTGCAGGTACTCCGAGAGGATGTCCGGGGTGTTCACGAACAGGTTCGGCCGGAGGTAGGCGCTCGTCTCGTGCGCGAGCTCGTCCAGGTAGGACTCGATCTCCTCTTTGGTGTTCCGCCAGGTGAAGTACGTGTAGGACTGCGTGAACCCGGCCTCGGCGAGCGCGCGCATCATCGGCGGACGCGTGAACGCCTCGGCGAGGAACGCGATCTCCGGGTTCTCCGTGCGGATCTCGCGGATCACGCGCTCCCAGAACCACAGCGGCTTCGTGTGCGGGTTGTCGACACGGAAGATGCCGACGCCGAACGAGATCCAGTGCCGGAGGACACGGAGGACCTCGGTGACGATGCCCTCGGGGTCGGTGTCGAACTGGATCGGGTAGATGTCCTGGTAGCGCTTCGGCGGGTTCTCCGCGGTCGCGATCGAGCCGTCGGCGCGCTGCGTGAACCAGTCGGGGTGCTCGGTGACCCACGGGTGGTCCGGCGAGCACTGGAGCGCGAAGTCGAGCGCGACCTCCATGCCCGTGTTCTTCGCTGTCTCCACGAAGGAGCGGAAGTCCTCCTCGTTGCCGAGGTCGGGGTGGATCGCGTCGTGTCCACCGTCGGCGCTGCCGATCGCCCAGGGGCTGCCCGGGTCCGCCGGGCCGGCGTGCAGCGTGTTGTTCGGCCCCTTGCGTGCGGTGACGCCGATCGGGTGGATCGGGGGGAGGTAGATCACGTCGAACCCCATGCGCGCCACACCCGGGAGGCGGCGCGCGGCAGTGCGGAACGTCCCGCTCCGCCATGTGCCGTCGGCCTGTCGGCGCGCGCCCTCGCTGCGCGGGAAGAACTCGTACCAGGCCCCGACGCCGGCGCGGGTGCGCTCGACGTCGAGCTCCTGCGTCGCGGAGGTCGTGCGGAGCGAGGTGAGCGGTGCGTCCACGAGCGCGGCGGTCACGCGCGGGTCGTCGGCGGCGGCAAGGCGTGCGGCGGGGGAGCGGTCCGTGTCGCGCATCACGGCGGCCGCGTCGGCGGCTGCGGTCGACTCGGCCTCGTCGGCGAGTCGGTCGAGCAGCACGGCGCCGTCGAGCAGGGTCGCCTCAGTGTCGACACCCGCGGCGATCTTCAGCCGCGCGGCGTGGATCCACGTCGCCCAGTCGTCGGCGTAGGACTCGACGTGCCAGGTCCAGAGACCGACCGAGTCGACCTGCACGGTCGCGGCGTAGCGGTCGGTGCCCTCGCCGACGAGTGCCATCGGCACCGCCCGGACGGCGCCGTCGGGGCGCTCGAGCACGAGGTCCGCTCCGATGACGCCGTGGCCCTCTCGGAACACGGTCGCGGCGAAGGTGACGACCTCGGAGTCGAACGCCTTGCTCGGGAAGCCGTTCGGCGTCGAGGGTTCGATCGCGGTGATGGGGATGCGCCCGATGACGGGTCGGTCTGCAGTGGCCACGGTTCGACCGTACTCGGAGGACCGCGGGCGGGTCCGCCGCGGGCCCTGGCGCGGGCGACGCTCAGACGATCTCGAACACGTGGATGCCCGGTCCGTAGGCAGTGAACACCGTGCCGACGGACCGGTGCCGCTCGTGGTCGCGGTGCTTCTCGCTCGACCAGACCAGGCGGTAGGCCTCGACGTCGCCGTGCGCCGGGAGGGTCATGTCGCGGGTGCGTCCACTGCCGTGGACGATCACGAGCACGCGGTCGTCGGGTTCGTCCTCCGGCGTCGACTCGGCGAAGTACTGCAGCGCCCGGTGCGTCGGCTCGTCCCATCGGTCGTCCGTCATCGGGGTGCCGTCGGTCGCGTACCAGGTCATCCTGGTCGCCGAGGGCGTGTCGGCGCCGTCGGTGCCGAAGCGCGACGGCCGGAGGGCCGGGTGCGCCGCCCGGAAACGCACGAGGGCGGCGGTCTGCTCGACCATCCACTCGACGTCCGGGTCCGGGCTCCAGTCGACCCACATCGACGCGTCCGTGATGGCGTACGGGTTGTTGTTGCCGTGCTGGGTCCGACCTCGTTCGTCGCCGGCGGTGATCATCGGCACGCCCGCGGACAGCAGCAGCGTGCCCATGAGGTTCCGGAGGGACCGTTGCCGTGCGGCACGGACCCCGCGGTCGTCGGTCGGCCCCTCCACGCCGTGGTTGAACGAGCGGTTGTCGTCCGTGCCGTCGCGGTTGTCCTCGCCGTTCGCCTCGTTGTGCTTGTGGTCGTACGACACGAGGTCACGCATCGTGAAGCCGTCGTGCGCCGTGACGAAGTTCACCGCCGCCGTGGGGCCACGGTCGGCGCCGAAGACGTGACGGGACCCGGCGAGCACACCCGCGAGGGCACCGATGCCCGTCATCGGGCTGCCGTCGCGGCGCTCCCGGGCGATGTCGGTGAGCCAGAACTGCCGGACCGTGTCGCGGAAGCCGTCGTTCCACTCGGCGATGCGCGGGCCGAAGGCACCCGTCCGCCAACCGTCCGGCCCCACGTCCCAGGGCTCGGCGATGAGCTTGACGTCCTGCAGGAGCGGGTCGTCGCGCAGGCGTTGCAGGAGCGGGTGTGCGGGGTCGAACCGGTGGTGGGCGTCCCGTGCCAGGGCCGCCATGAGGTCGAACCGGAACCCGTCGACCTGGACCTCGCGTGCCCAGTACCGCAGGCTGTCGATGACGAGGTCCGCGATCGCCGGCTGGGAGGTGTCCAGGGTGTTGCCGCATCCGGAGGTGTCGAAGTACCGCTCCGCGCCCGCCGCTGGTTCCTCCGCCCAGCGGTACGCCGTCGCCCCGTCGAGCCCGCGCAGTCCGGACGTCGGGCCGCCGAGGCCCTCTTCCGCCGTGTGGTTGTAGACGACGTCGAGCACGACCTCGATGCCGGCTTCGTGCAGGAGCCGGACCATGCCCTTGAACTCGCGCAGCACCGCGGTCGCCCCGGCCGCCCGGGCGCTCGCCGAGGCGTAGGGCGCGTGCGGGGCGTGGAACCCGAGCGTGTTGTACCCCCAGGCGTTCTCGCGCCCGGCTCGCCGGAGCCACTCCTCGGAGCGGAAGGCGTGCACGGGCAGGAGCTCGACCGCGGTCACCCCGAGCCGCCGGAGGTGGGCGATCGTGCTCTCGTGCGCCAGTCCCGCGTAGGTGCCGCGCAGGTGTTCGGGCAGGGCCGGGTTACCGGCGGTCAGGGTGCGGACGTGTGCCTCGTACAGGACGGTCCGGTCGATGGGCGTGCCCGGCTTCGGCACGCCGCCCCAGTCGAAGCCCTCGTCCACCACGACCGAGGTCCAGCCGTCGCCGGCCGGCTCGATCCCGCGCGCGTACGGGTCGAGCAGCGGACGGAGGGGGTCGAAGTCGTCACGGGCACCCCGTGGTCCGTCCGCGAGCAGGTGGTAGGTGTCGCCCACACGGGCGCCGTCGGCGCGGCCGGTCCAGACGCCGCCGTCGCGCTGCAGGGGGACGCGGATCGGACCGTGGGTCGCGGAGGCGTCGACCACGAGGGTCACTGCGGTCGCGGTGGCGGAACGGACGGCGAACGACGCGCCGTCAGCGTCGGGACGGAGCCCCGGCTCGGGCACGATGTCGACGGTCTGCACCCGATCAAGGCTAGCGAGCGACCGGCGTACCCTGTGGAGGCGCCCACGGCCGGGGGCGCGAGGACGCACCACCCGGGAGGCACCGTGCCGGTCTACCTCGACCACGCTGCGACGACGCCGATGCTGCCCGCCGCGCTCGCCGAGTACACGCGTGCGCTGTCGGTGGTCGGCAATCCCGCGTCCATCCACAGCGCGGGCCAGGGGGCGCGCACGACGCTCGAGACCGGCCGCGAACGGGTCGCCCGCTCGCTCGGCGCCGATCCCGTCGAGGTCGTCTTCACCTCCGGTGGCACGGAGAGCGTCAACCTCGGCGTCAAGGGCCTGTACTGGGCCCGGCAGCGCGACGCCCGTCGACCACGCGTCGTGGTACCCGCCGGGGAGCACCACGCGACCGTCGACACCGTCGAGTGGCTCGCCCGGCACGAGGGCGCGGTCGTCGACGTGGTCCCGCTCGACGAGCGGGGTCGCCTCGACCTCGTCGCCCTGAAGGCGGCGCTCGCCGATCCCGCGGACGTCGCCCTGGTCACGTTCCTGTGGGCCAACAACGAGGTCGGCACGATCCAGCCCGTGGCCGACGTCGTCCGCCTGGCGCACGCGGCGGGCGTGCCCGTCCACTGTGACGCGGTCTCGGCGTTCGGCCAGGTGCCCGTCGACTTCCACAGCAGCGGTGTCGACGCCATGAGCGTCTCGGCGCACAAGATCGGCGGCCCCGTCGGGATCGGTGCGCTCGTCCTGTCGCGGACCGCCGTGGTCGAGCCGCTCCTCCACGGTGGTGGGCAGCAGCGACAGGTCCGGTCCGGGACGCAGGACGCGGCGGCGGCCGCGGCGTTCGGCGTCGCCGCGTCGGCGCCCCACCCGGACCTCACGCCGCTCCGGCAGGCGCTCGTCGCCGGGGTCGCGGAGCGCGTGCCGACCGCGGTGCTGCGCGGCGACCCGGTGGACCGCTTGCCGGGGAACGCGCACTTCACGTTCCCGGGGTGCGAGGGGGACTCCCTGCTGTTCCTGCTCGACGCGGCAGGCGTCGCGGTCTCGACGGGGTCGGCGTGCCAGGCCGGGGTGCCCGAGCCCTCGCACGTCCTGCTCGCCATGGGCCTGTCCGAGGAGACCGCGCGCGGCGCGCTGCGGATCACCCTCGGGCACACGAGCACGGCGGACGACGTGACCGCGTTCCTCGATGCACTGCCCGACGCGGTCCGACGAGCCACCCGCGCGGGCATGGCCGGACACGCGCCCGCCATCGGCGCCCGCTGAGGCCGCCAGCCGGGACGACGGTGGCGCGGACGGTGCCGCCGCGCATGCTCCACTGCCGACCCCGGCCGCGGGGACGGTGGCGGCTGGGCCGGTAGGCTTGTCGATCATGGTCGAACTGGACATCAGCGAGCAGATCTCCGCCCTCCGCGAGACGTTCGGGAACATCCGCTCGGTGGTCGACGTGGACCGCCTCGAGCGTGAGATCGCCGAGCTGAGCGAGCAGGCGGGCGCGCCTGATCTGTGGGACGACACCGCGCACGCGCAGCAGGTGACGAGCGCGTTGAGCCACCGGCAGGCCGAGCTCAAGAAGATCACCGAGACCGAGCAGCGCCTCGACGACCTCGAGGTCCTCGTCGACATGGCGAACGAGGCCGAGGACGAGGAGAGCGCGCAGGAGGCCCGCGACGAGCTGACCGCCCTCTCGCGGACGATGGGCGAGCTCGAGGTGCAGACGCTCCTCGACGGCGAGTACGACGCACGCCCGGCCGTCATCACGATCCGCGCCGGCGCGGGCGGCGTCGATGCCGCGGACTTCGCCGAGATGCTCCTGCGCATGTACCTCCGGTACGCCGAGCAGCACGGATTCCCGGTCCAGGTGATGGACACCAGCTACGCGGAAGAGGCCGGGATCAAGTCCGCGACGTTCGAGGTCGACGCCCCGTACGCGTTCGGCAACCTGTCGGTCGAGGCCGGCACGCACCGCCTCGTCCGGATGTCGCCGTTCGGCGCCGCCGGCAAGCGCCAGACGTCCTTCGCCGCGGTCGAGGTCATCCCGCTCATGGAGGAGACCGAGGCCATCGACATCCCCGAGAACGACATCCGGGTCGACGTGTTCCGGTCCTCCGGCCCGGGTGGACAGTCGGTGAACACGACGGACTCCGCCGTCCGCCTGACGCACATCCCGACCGGCACCGTCGTCTCGATGCAGAACGAGAAGTCCCAGATCCAGAACCGCGCCGCGGCGATGCGCGTGCTGCAGTCGCGCCTCCTGCTCCTCAAGAAGGAAGAGGAGAACGCGAAGAAGAAGGAGCTCGCCGGGAACATCACGGCGAGCTGGGGGGACCAGATCCGCTCGTACGTGCTCGCGCCGTACCAGATGGTCAAGGACCTCCGGAGCGAGTACGAGGTCAACAACCCGAGCGCCGTGTTCGACGGTGACCTCGACGGCTTCCTCAATGCCGGGATCCGGTGGCGCAAGCGCGGCGACGCCTGACAGGCACCGCGCCAGCGTTGCGCGTCGCCGCCTGCGACGGACGCGCCGGGACCGGCCCCGTCCCTCCCGGCCGCGAACCGCGCGCCTGACTTGCGTTCCGAGGAACGGCACCTACCCTGATCGGGTCATGATCAGATTCGACCAGGTCACCAAGGTGTATTCGGGCAACCCGAATCCGGCGCTCAACGACCTCACCCTCGAGATCCTCAAGGGCGAGTTCGTGTTCCTCGTCGGGGCCTCCGGCTCCGGCAAGTCCAGCTTCTTGCGGCTCGTCCTCAAGGAGGAGCGCCCCACCAAGGGTCAGATCCACGTCCTCGGGCAGCGGCTCGGCTCCCTGTCATCGCGCAAGGTCCCCTATTTCCGCCGCAACCTCGGGGTGGTGTTCCAGGACTTCCGGCTCCTGCCCAACAAGAACGTCTTCGACAACGTCGCGTTCACGCTGCAGGTGATCGGCAAGAGCAAGGGGTTCATCGGCGAGGCGGTGCCGGACGTGCTCAAGATGGTCGGACTGTCGGGCAAGGCGAACCGCCTGCCGCACGAGCTCTCCGGTGGTGAGCAGCAGCGCGTCGCGATCGCCCGTGCGGTCGTGAACAAGCCCGCGATCCTGCTCGCGGACGAGCCGACGGGCAACCTCGACCCGACGACCTCGGCGGGCATCATGGCCCTGCTCGAGCGCATCAACCAGGGCGGGACCACCGTGCTCATGGCGACGCACGACGCCGGCATCGTGAACCAGATGCAGCGTCGCGTGATCGAGCTGTCGGCGGGCAACGTGCTCCGCGACGAGCAGTCCGGTGGCTACCAGACGCAGGCGGTGCCGATCGTGCGGCAGCAGCCGGTGTCGACCACCACGGGCATCCAGACGCTGCCGGGGATCGTCCGATGAGGCTCGGGCTCGTCATGTCGGAGGTCGGCTCCGGCCTCCGCCGCAACGCGTCCATGGTCGTGTCGGTCGTGCTCGTGACGTTCATCTCGCTGACGTTCGTCGGCACCGCGATCCTGCTGCAGATGCAGATCACCCAGATGAAGGGGTACTGGTACGACCGGGCGCAGGTCGCCGTCTACCTGTGCACCGACACGGACACCACGGGGAACTGCACCGGGGCGAAGGCGACGGCGGACCAGCGTCAGCAGGTCGAGGAGCAGCTCCGCTCGTCGACACTCAAGCCGTTCATCCAGAAGACCTACTTCGAGACGCAGGACCAGGCGTACACACGCTTCAAGTCGCAGTTCAAGGACTCCCCGGCGACCGAGTTCGTCAAGCCGCAGTACCTCAACGAGACCTTCTGGGTGAACCTCAAGGACCCGTCACAGTCCGACGTGCTCATCGAGAGCCTGTCGAAGCTCGCGGGGGTGCAGAGCGTCGTCGACCAGCGGGGGTACCTGCAGCCGATCTTCTCGGTGCTCAACGCGTCGTCGTACACGGCGGTCGGCATCGCGGCCCTCATGCTCGTGGCGGCGGTGCTCCTCATCGCGACGACCATCCGGTTGTCGGCGTTCTCGCGACGTCGAGAGCTCGGCATCATGCGGCTGGTCGGTGCGTCGAACCGGTTCATCCAGACACCGTTCATCCTCGAGGGGGTGATCGCCTCGCTCATCGGGGCGGTCCTCGCCGGGGGAGCGATCGTCGCCGTCGTCTGGTTCTTCGTGCGCGGCTACCTGGCGACGCGGTTCACGGGCACGCCGTTCATCGGCATGAGCGAGACGGTGCTGGTGGTGCCGGCGGTGGTGGTCATCGGCGGCATCCTGGCGGCGCTGTCCGCGAGCGTCGCGATCCGGCGGTACCTCAAGGTCTGACCTTCCCGCGCGCTGCTGCGGCTGTCGTTCGGGGAAGCGTGGGTGGTCGACACCGGTTGGGTAGACTGGGCGGCCGCCACACACCGGTGGCCGGCGGAGAGGACTCGACATGCCGAAGGAACGCGGGGAGAAGGTCGTCGCGACGAACCGGCGCGCGCGGCACGACTACCTCATCGAGGACACGTACGAGGCCGGCATCGTGCTCTCGGGCACCGAGGTGAAGTCGCTGCGACAGGGCCGGGCCTCGCTCGTCGACGGGTACGCCTTCATCGACGGCGGTGAGGCCTGGCTCGACGCCGTGCACATCCCCGAGTACACCGAGGGCACCTGGAACAACCACGCGCCCCGCCGCAAGCGCAAGCTGCTCCTCCACAAGCAGCAGATCGTCAAGATCAGCCACAAGACGAAGGAGGGCGGCTACACACTCGTCCCCCTGCAGATCTACTTCTCGGATGGCCGGGCCAAGGTCGAGATCGCCGTGGCGAAGGGCAAGCGCGAGTACGACAAGCGGCAGGCGCTGCGTGAGCGCCAGGACCGCCGTGAGGCCGAGCGCGCGATCTCGACGCGCGGGCACCTCGGGGAGTGACGAGGCGGGCCTCCCGAGCCGTTCGCTCCGGCGCCGTTCGCCCCGGGCGGACCCGGGAGGACCGTGCTGGCCTGGCAGGGTCCGGTGTGAGCGCGCTAGACTGGGCAACCGCCTCCACCACGAGGCGTGTGGTGCCGCTCACGCGGCGCTGACAACTCCACAGTGTGACAGTGGCCCTCCGTCATGGGGATGATCGGTTTCGACATCGCCTGCGTGCCGACGGGAAGCGGGCCGAGGATCCACGGTCATCTCGTCAACGATCCGTGGAAAACAACAAGTGCCAATTCCAAGCGCACTGACTTCGCTCTCGCTGCGTAAGCAGTAGAGCCACATGAAGTCCGTCGGCCGGGTGATCGTTCCCTATCCCGTGTCCGGCGTCATCCAGGGGACTCGCTGCGTGATTCCGTCCGGAGGTCACGCGGGACTTGCATCCGGGCTGGGCTCGTCGTCCTAGAAGCCAGTAGCAAAGGGCGGAGTCGAGCAGAACGCCTCATCTGGCTACGCCCGTAGAAGACGTCGAATCACAGCGATGGACGGGGGTTCAATTCCCCCCATCTCCACCACTGCGGATCGATCCGCGGGGTCACTGTCACACACGTGGTCGTCCGAGGCCGCACCGGTTCCGCTCTGCGGGCGCCGGTGCGGCCTCGGACGTCTCAGCCCCCATCTCCAGCGCCCAGAAGTTCTCCAGCGCCCAGCGGTTCTCCGGGGCCCGGCGGTTCTCCGGGGCCCGGCGGTTCTCCGGGGCTCATCAGTGCTCGGAGACCCAGGTACTCCCGGCCTGGGTACCTGCGAGGCCGGGTTCCTGTGGGCTGCCTGCGTAGCACGATCGATCGAGCGCCTCCCGTCGGTAGCGTCGGCGTCGGGTCGGCGGACGCCGGTCCGCTCGCTCACACGAGGGTCCCGCGGTGCGGGTGGCCCGTCGACGGGAGGACGCACGTGCAGGAGATCGCGATCCGGGTCCGGCTCGCCGCTCGGGAGCGGCTCGGGCTGTCCGACTACGAGCGGACCGTGCAGGCCGTCGCCACGCTCGCCGCGGTCGTCCGCTGGCTGCCCACGCCGGAGGCGCGTCTCGTCCTGCGTGGTCGTGGCAGCGACCCGGTGCGGGTCGAGACCGTGAGCACCGCGAACGGCTTCGAGATGGTGCTCGTGCTCGATGACCGGTCCTCGGCCGTCGAGCGGGCGGCGGTGGTCGTCGCGTCGGCGATCGCGACCGCCGCACGGGAGCGGGTCGACGGTGCCGCAGGAGTCGTCGGCGAGCTCGACCGCCTCGATCGCAGTGCGCCGCGCGGTCGGAGTGTTGCCGAGCGGGCGCTTCGCCGGTTCCTCGAGGACGCCCGCACCGACGTGGTTGCCGGGCGTCTGACCGCACGCGTCCGGGCCGCGAGCGCGCTCGTCCGGTTGGCGGAGGACGGTGCGATGGTCGTCGTCGAGCGCGTGGTCGACCCCGCTGCCCCGGCGGTCGAGACGCACGTGGTCGACGACGTGCCCGAACCGGGGGACGCGGTGGTCGTCGCCGAGACACCGGACGAGGCGGCGCTCATGGCGGACGCGCCCGTCGTCGTGGGAGTCGTGCCGCAGGTCGCGGTCACCGAGGCCCCGCCGCTCCCCACGCCGCCTTCGGGCGAGCCGAGCATCGCTCCCGCGCAGCAGCCCGACCGGCTGAAGACGGACGCCTCGAAGCAGAAGGACGAGTCGAAGCAGAAGGACGAGTCGAAGCAGAAGGACCGGTCGAAGCAGAAGGACAAGTCGAAGCAGAAGGACAAGTCGCGGCAGAAGGACAAGTCGAAGCGGAAGGACCCGTCGGCGAAAAAGGACCGGTCGAAGAAGGGCGGGCCGAAGAAGGGCGGGTCGAAGAAAGGCCAGTGAACCTGTGGGATCGTACAGGCGCTGTGTTTCCATCCGGTTACGGCTGTGTTCCGATCGCGTTGCCTGAACGTTCACCGGGTGCGGATGGTGGAAGAGTCGCATAGTCCTCAGCAATCCGACACAGGAGCGACTTTGGCTACGACCACCACCACGACGACGCCGCCGGACACCGGACTCAAGCGCAACGTCGGCTTCATCGGGCTCATCTGGGCCTCGACCGGATCGATCATCGGTTCCGGGTGGCTCTTCGGTTCCCAGCATGCCCTCGAGGCAGCTGGTCCCTCGGCGATCATCTCGTGGGCGATCGGCGGTGTCGCGATCCTCGTGCTCGCACTCGTCCACGCCGAGCTCGGCGGCATGTTCCCGATCGCCGGAGGCACGGCTCGCTTCCCGCACATCGCGTTCGGTGGCGTCGCCGGCGCGTCGTTCGGTTGGTTCTCGTGGCTGCAGGCCGCGACCGTCGCCCCGATCGAGGTCGAGGCGATGATCAACTACGCGCAGCACTGGAAGTGGGCGCAGACCTTCGTCACGCCGTCGACGGGCGTCCTCACGGGCTCGGGCATCGCCGTCGCGATCTTCCTCATGCTGATCCTCACCGTCATCAACCTGTTCAGCGTCAAGATCCTCGCGAACACGAACTCCGCGGCGACCTGGTGGAAGGTCGGCATCCCCGTCCTCGTCATCATCGTGCTCGGGTTCTCCGGGTTCCACGGCAGCAACTTCACGGCCGCCGACGGGTTCGCTCCCGAGGGTGCGAAGGGCATCCTCGCCGCGGTCTCGACCTCGGGCATCATCTTCTCGTTGCTCGGGTTCGAGCAGGCCGACCAGCTCGCGGGTGAGTCGAGCAACCCGAAGCGTGACATCCCGCGCGCGGTCATCGGCTCGGTCGTCATCGGCCTCGTGATCTACCTGCTGCTCCAGATCTTCTTCCTCGGTGCGCTCAACCCGTCCGAGATCGGCCACACCTGGCTCTCCGGTGCCTACACGAAGTTCACCGGCCCGTTCGCGGACATCGCCATGGGCGCCGGGATCACCTGGCTCGCGGTCATCATCTACATCGACGCGGTCATCTCGCCCGGTGGCACCGGCCTCATCTACGTCACGGCGTCGTCGCGTGTCTCGTACGGCCTCAGCAAGAACGGGTACTTCCCGCGGGCGTTCGAGTGGATCACGAAGGGCGCGGTGCCGTGGTTCGGCCTCATCTTCGCCTTCGTCATCGGCGTCGTGTGCTTCCTGCCGTTCCCGTCCTGGCAGTCGCTCGTCGGCCTCATCACGAGCGCCTCGGTCCTCATGTACGGCGGTGCCCCGCTCGCCCTCGGTGCGTTCCGCAAGCGGATCCCGGACGCCGAGCGCCCCTACCGGCTGCCGGCCGCCAGCGTCCTCGCACCCCTGTCGTTCATCGTCGCGAACCTCATCATCCTGTGGACCGGCTGGTCCACGGACTGGAAGCTCGGGATCGCGGTGGCGCTCGGCTTCGTCATCATCATCCTGAACCGGGTGCTCGGTGGGAACCGTGCGGTCCAGCCGCGTTGGGACTGGCGGGCCGCGCAGTGGCTGTTCCCGTACCTCATCGGCATGGGTCTCATCGTGTTCCTCAGCGACTTCGGTCCGCTGAAGCACCCGTGGTTCCCGCTCTGGTGGGACATCGCGGTCACCGCGGTGTTCTCGATCGTGATCTACTACTGGGCCGTGAACAGCGCCTCGAGCCGTGAGGAGATCCTCCGCACCGCCGAGGACGTCCGCGAGACCGAGGAGACCAGCGTCGTCGACGCCGTGCCCACCCACTGATCGCGGTCTCCGCTCACATCGAACGGGAGGCGGTGCGCACGACGTGCGCACCGCCTCCCGTTCGTCGCTCCCGGACCCGTGATCGTGGCGCGGTCGAGCGTCAGAAGTCGGCGAGGTTGGCCCGGAGGCCGCCGTCACCGAACTCGCGACGGAGCAGACCGCGGCGACGGAGGACCGGGACGAGGTCCGCGAGCATCCGCGTGACCGCGACGGGGTGGAGGTCTCCGGAGAGGATGAAGCCGTCGTTGTCGGCGTCGTCGCCGAGCTCCTCGGCGAAGTCGGCGAACTCCTCCGCTGTGCCGACGAAGCCGGTGCGGTCCGCGAGCCGGCCCTTCCGTGCCTTGCGGGTCAGGAGCGCGCGGAGCGGGGCGTCCGGGGTGTCGCCGACGAGACCGCGGATCGTGCCCGCGGAGACGTGGTCGCCGAACAGTCCCGCGGGCAGGGGTGCGTCGAGGTCGAGCGTCGTGAGGTCCGTCTCGAGGTCGCTCGACTGGCCCATCGCCACGACGAGCAGGTCCTCGTCGCTCGGGTGCCGCGACGCGTCGACGAGCCGGTCGGCCTCGGTCGCCGAGGACACGATCTCCGGCTTCACGACGAACATCGTCCGGACGGCGCCCGGCGCCCGGCCTGCAGCGGCGGACGCCTCGGCGATGCGGGACCGGTACCCACGCACGGTGGCGGCGTCGAGCGGGGCGAGGGCGAGCTGCACGTCGGAGTGCGTGCCCGCGAACGCGAGCCCACGCCCCGAGCCGCCCGGCGAGACGATGACGGGGTCGTCCGCGAGCGGGAGCGCGTTGAGCGGACCGGTGACGTCGAAGTACGTGCCCTGGTGGCGTGAGCCGTCGGTGCGCTCGCCATCGGCGAAGTGCCACGTGTCGGTGTCGGCCACGACGGCGTCCTCGCCCCAGCTGTGCCACAGGTGCCGGATGACGCCGAGCCACTCCTCGGCGCGGTCGTACGCGGCGTCATGGGGCAGCGGCGCGGCGCCGACGTGCCGCGCGCTCCCGACGTCGGTGACGACGTTGAGCCCGAACCGGCCGCCCGACAGGTGCGCCAGGGTCGACGCCTGTCGGGCCGCCAGGTACGGCGGGGTGATGCCCGCGTTGACGGTCGGCACGACGCCGATGTGCTGGGTCGCTGCGAAGAGGTACGGCGCGAGCAGGAGCGGATCGTGCTTCGGGCCGCCGTACGCCTGCCGGATGCGCAGGTCGAGGGTCGACGGGTTGCCGAGCGAGATCGCGTCCTCGGCGATGACGAGGTCGAGGCCGGCCTGTTCGAGTGTCCGGGCGGACTGCTGGTACAGCTCCGGACGGGTCCAGTCGTACCCCCAGTCCCAGTCGGGCCGACCCCACCCCTGGGGGCCGAACCCGCGGGCGAAGAACCACCCGAAGTGCTGCATCCGTGGCATCAGATCTCCTCGAGCACGATGTGGGGAGCGCCGAACTCGCCGGACCGGACGTCTTCGTCCACGGTGACGGTCTCCGCGACCGGTGTCCGGCCTCCCGGACCGTCGGCGGGCAGAACGACCCCCGGCCCCTCGGCGGACCGGACCGCCGCCAAGCCGCGCTCGAGGTCGCGGATCAGGTCCTCGACGTCCTCGATGCCGACCGAGACGCGCAGCAGGCCCTCGTCGATGCCGGTTGCGGCGCGTTCCTCGGGCGTCCGCTGGGCATGCGTCGTCGACGCCGGATGCAGGATGAGTGACCGGACGTCGCCGAGGTGCGTCATGCGACTGAACAGGCCGAGTGCGTCGACGAACCGCTGGGCGGCGTCCCGTCCGCCCGCGAGCGAGAAGGCGAACACCGAACCGGCCCCACGCGGCAGGTAGCGCGTCGCGAGGTCGTGGTAGGGGTTGGACTCGAGCCCCGCGTGGTCCACGTTCGCGACCTCGGGCTGCGCGTCGAGCCACCGGGCGATCGTCAGCGCGTTCGCGCCGTGTCGCTCCATGCGCAGCGAGAGCGTCTCGACGCCCTGCTGGATGAGGAACGCGTTGAAGGGCGAGGGGGTGGGGCCGAGCCGTGCGGCGACGACGTCGCGTGCGTACACGACGAACGCCCGGTCGCCGTGGCGGTCGACGTGGCTCCGGCCGCCGAGCGCGCGGTCCGGTTCGGTCAGATGGGGGAACCGGCCGCCCGTGGCAGCCCAGTCGAAGCGACCGCCGTCGACGACGACCCCACCGATGGCGGAGCCGTGTCCCGCCAGGAACTTCGACGCGGAGTGCACCACGATGTCCGCGCCGTGCTCGAGCGGCCGGACGAGGTACGGCGTGGCGAGTGTGTTGTCGACGACCAGCGGTACGCCGTGCTCGTGCGCCACCGCGGCGACCATCGCGATGTCGAGGACGTCGTTCTTCGGGTTCGGGATCGACTCGCCGAACAGGAGCCGCGTCTCGGGGCGGATCAGCGCCCGCCAGGCGTCCGGGTCACGGGCGTCGTCGACGAAGTCCACGCTGATCCCGAGTCGTCCGAGGTTCTGCAGCAGGAGGCCGCGGGTGCCCTCGTAGATGCTCGACGCGGACACGACGTGGTCGCCGGCCTGCAGCAGACCGAGGAGCGCCACGGTCACCGCGGCCTGTCCGCTGCCGACGAGGATCGCCTCGACCCCGCGCTCGAGGACGGCGACGCGGCGCTCGAGCGACGCGTTCGTCGGGTTGCCGAGCCGCGTGTACGTGTACCCGGCGTCGTCGCCGGCGAACCGGTCGCGCGCCTGCCCGAAGTCGTCGAACAGGAAGCCGGACGACATGTGGATCGGGGTGATCCGCGCGCCGTGCGCCGAGTCGGGCACGACCCCGCCGTGCACCTGCTCGGTGCTGAACCCGAACCCCGCCGTCGCCGTGTCGCTCTCGGGCACGTCCCACCTCTCTCTGCCTCTGCCGGCGCACCTGCGCCCATCGGGCGATCCTCCCACTGCCGGAGCCGGGAGGCACGACCGGCGTCGTCCGGTTACGGCACCACCCCCACGACGAGCGTCCGCAGACCGACCGCGACCGCGTCGACGACCGCGCCGAGCGGGGCACGCGCCAGCCAGACGACGCCGAGTTCCACGAGCACGAACAGGACGTACCAGACCGCTGCGGGGAGCCGGTACTCGCTCGCGACGATGTGGAAGTCCGTCCGGACCGGAGCGCCGGTGGCGATCCAGCCGGCCACCCGCACGACCGACCGCACACCGTCGACGACAAACAGCGCGCCGATCGCAGCGACGACGAGCACGGTCCACTCCGAGGGACGCACCGCGACCCAGACGGCGACGGCCGCGAACCCGACGACGACCAGGACGCCGAAGGCGTTCCGGACGAACAGGACGGCGACCACGGCGGCGACGCCGAGGACGGCCGTCGTGAGCACGCGGTCGGCGTGGACGGACCCGATCACGAGCAGGGCCCCGGCCCAGAGCGGTGCCGAGTACCCGGCGTAGAGGTTGCCGAGCCGGACCGCCCACCGCACGGCGCGGGGGACGCGACCGAGGTCGACCCATGCCTCTCCCGAGCCGTCCGCGTGGAGGTCGATCCGGCGGATGCGGCCGCCGAACGGCACGACGACGACGCAGTGGCCGACCTCGTGCACGATGGTCGTGGCGATCCGGGCGACGCGTCCGACGGCGGGCACGAAGGGCAGCGCCGCCCCGACGAGCAGGGCGACCAGGAGCGCGGAGGACGGCACCGGGGGATCTTCGCGCACCCGGCCGATGTCGAGCCTGGGAACGCGGGGGGCGACCCCCGGCCGCCGCCGATCGGCGCTCCTGGTGGAGCCGCGGTGGCAGACGCCCGCCGGCATGGGGGACGTCCGCTCGGCGACCACGGCGCCGACGCGGAGTAGACGAGACAGGTGACGACGACCTCCCGATCCGACGCCGGCGACCAGGACACCGAGCGCGACCGGCAGCGGTGGCACGCGTTCGCGGTGTGCATCGCGGTCGCCGGGATCACGATCATCGACCTGTCGACGGTGAACGTCGCGCTGCCGTCGATCCAGCGGTCGCTCGGCGCGTCGAACTCGGAGCTGCAGCTCATCGTCGCCGGCTACGCACTGGCGTTCGGCCTGGCGCTCGTCCCGGCCGGGCGCCTCGGTGACCTCCGGAGCCGCCGGCTCATGTTCGTGGTCGGCCTGATCGCGTTCACGACCGCCAGCCTGTTGTGCGCGATCGCCCCGTCCATCCAGGTGCTCGTCGTCACGCGGATCCTGCAGGGCTTCGCCGCGGGGACGCAGATGCCCCAGGTGATCGGCCTGGTGCAGCAGCTGTTCCGTGGGGAGGAGCGCGGGCGCGCGTTCGGCATCTTCGGCGCGATGGTGGGCATCTCGACCGCGCTCGGTCCGACGATCGGCGGCGCGCTCATCGCCCTCGGCGGCGAACAGACCGGATGGCGCTACATCTTCTGGCTCAACGTCCCGTACGGCCTCGCGGCCCTGTACTTCGCGGTCCGCCTGCTGCCCCGGAAGCGCCAGGACCCGTCACGCGACCGCGAGCTCGACCTCGTCGGGATCGTCCTGCTCGGCGTCGCGGTCGTCACGCTCATGCTGCCGTTCGTGCTCACCTCGGGCACGGGCGACTCGCCCCTGCGGTGGCTCGCACTCGTCGGCACCGCGGTGTCCGGGGCCCTGTTCGTCTGGTGGGAGCGGCACTACGCGCACACGGGACGGTCCCCGGTCGTGCACTTCGACCTGTTCCGGCTGTCGTCCTACCGGAACGGCCTGCTCATCGCCGCGGTGTACTTCGCGGCGCTGCCGGCGACGTTCCTCATGGTGACCCTCTACCTGCAGGAGGGCCTGCACCTCGAGCCACTGTTCGCCGGCATGGTGAGCATCCCGTTCGCCGCCACGGCCGCCGCCGGCGCCTGGTTCGGCGGTCGCCTCGTCAACCGCATCGGCAGGGCGCTCGTCGTCTGGGGGCTCTGCGCGGTGGTCGTCGGGTTCGTGGCGCTGCTCGTCGCCGCGACCACGACCCCCGCGTCGATCACTCCATGGGCGATGGCGGGTGCGTTCCTCATCGGTGGCGCGGGCGGTGGCCTCGTCGTGTCGCCGAACCAGACCCTGACGCTCGCGCAGGTCCCCGTCGAGCACTCCGGTGTCGCGGGGTCGATGCAGCAGCTCGGCCAGCGCGTGGGCACCGCGATCGGCACGGCCGTCGCCACGAGCGTCTTCTACGGGATCGTGCGGAGCGAGGACCGGAAGGCGGGGGACCTCACGGCGTACCACGACGCGTTCCGCGCAGGCACGGCGTTCACCGTGGGACTCGTCGTGCTCGTGCTCGCGCTCGCGATCGTCGACCTCGTGTCGCGGAAGAAGCGCGGCGAGGAGACGCCCGTGCCGCAGGAGGCCTGAGACGTCGCCGGGTCGTCGCGCCTACCCGCGGATGGTGCGCACGACCGCGTCGTGCAGGAGCCCGTTCGTCGCGAGGGCGGTGCCGTGCCACGGGCCGGGCTCGCCGTCGAGCGACGTGAACCGCCCACCCGCCTCCTCGACCACGGGGACGATCGCCGCAATGTCCCACGGCTTCAGGTCGCCCTCGCCCGCGACGTCGAGGGTGCCCTCGGCGACCATCATGTAGGCCCAGGCCTCGCCGTAGGCACGGGTCCGCCAGACGGACCGGGACAACCGCAGGAGGCCGTCGAGCCGCCCGGCCTCGTCCCAGTCCTGGAGGCTCTGGTAGCTCACCGAGGCGTCCGCCAGCTCCGCCACTCCCGACACGCGCAGGGGACCCTCCAACGAGGAGGCCCCGAGTCCCGTCGCCCCCCACCACCGCTTGCCCATCGCGGGGGCGGACACGACGCCGACCCGGGGGACGCCGTCGACGGCCAGGGCGATGAGCGTCGCCCACACGGGCACGCCGCGCAGGTAGTTCGCCGTGCCGTCGATCGGGTCGATCACCCACTGCCGGTGTCCGGAACTCCTCGCGGTGGTCCCTGCGGCGGCGGTCGACTCCTCGCCGAGGAACGTGTCGTCGGGACGCTCGGCCGCGATCCGCTCGCGGAGGGCCGCCTCGACCGCCTGGTCGGCGTCGGTCACGTGCGTGCGGTCGGCCTTGACGTCGACGTGCAGGTCGGCCGCCCGGAAGCGGGCGAGGCTGATCGCGTCCGCCGTGTCGGCCAGGGAACGGGCGAACGCGAGGTCGGCGGCGAGGTCCACGCGCCGAGCCTACCGAGCACCGACGGTGCACCTGGCCCGGCCGTCCTTCCCCGCGAGATCGCGCCCGGTGCCGCTCGCAGACCGGTCGGAGCGGCAACGACTGCGATGGCGGCGGAAGGAGGGGAGAGGGGCAGGTCAGTCCGCGCCCGGGTCCAGCTCGCCCATGCCCGTGAGCAGCGCGCGGAACGAGTCGAGCCGCTCGATGCCCGTGGGGCCGAGCTCGCCGTCCTGGACCCGGTCGACGATCTCCCAGTCGTGCGCCTGGTCGAGCGGTATGCCGTCGGCGGGCTCGCGGACCGGCACCGCGTGCGCGGCGAACGCGCGGAACACGTTCTCGGGCTGCACGTGCCCGAGGCCGAACGACCGCACGCCGGGGGTGTCGATGATCCAGCCGCCGCCGTGCACCGGCAGCGCGATCGAGGACGACGACGTGTGGCGCCCGCGTCCGGTGACCGCGTTCACGACGCCGGTCGCCCGGGAGGCCCCGGTCAGGGCGTTCACGAGCGTGGACTTGCCGACGCCCGAGTGTCCGACCGTCACCGTCACCTGGTCACGGAGCACGGCCGCGAACGCGTCGAACGGCACGTCACCCGCGGCGCTCGTGACGACGCGCAGGTCGAGGCACGCGAAGTGCGCGAGGAACGGCTCCGGGTCGGCGAGGTCGGTCTTCGTGATGCAGAGCACCGGGTCGAGCCCGGCGTCGAAGGCGGCCACGAGGTACCGGTCGACGAGCCGGGGCCGGGGCTCGGGGTCGGCCGCGGCGATGACGATGAGCATCTGGTCCGCGTTCGCGACGATGACGCGTTCGACGTCGTCCGTGTCGTCCGCGCTGCGGCGGAGGAACGTCGAGCGGTCCGCGACCTTCACGATGCGGGCGAGGGAGCCCTCGTCGCCGCTCACGTCGCCGACGAGCGACACGTGGTCACCGGTCACGACGGCCTTCTTGCCGAGCTCGCGCGCCTTCGTGGCGGTGATCACCCGGGCCTGGCCGGACTCGGCGTCGAGGGGACCGCCCCCGACGAGCACGCCGAACCGTCCGCGGTCGACGTTCGTCACCCAGCCGGGCGTGGCGTCCTCGTGGGTGGGGCGCTGCTTGGTGCGCGGACGACTGCCCTTCGGGTTCGGCCGCACCCGCACCGCGGACTCGTCGTACTGCCCGTACGGTTCGTCGAGGTCGTCGTCGTCCCCGCCGTCGAACCAGCTCATGCGCCCGACGTCGCCACGAGCGTGTCCCACAGCTCCGGGAACTGCGGCAGGGTCTTCGCGGTGGACCCGATGTCGTCGACCGCGACGCCGTCGACGACCAGACCGATGATCGCGCCCGCGGTCGCCATCCGGTGGTCCTCGTACGCGCCCCACGCCCCCCCGTGCAGCGGACGGGGCTCGATCCGGAGGCCGTCGTCGAGTTCCGTCACCGCGCCTCCGAGACCGACGACGTCGGCGGCGAGTGCGGCGAGCCGATCGGTCTCGTGTCCGCGCAGGTGCCCGATGCCGGTGACCGTCGACGGGCCCTCGGCGAGGGCCGCGAGCGCGACGAGCGCGGGCGCGAGCTCGCCGCCACGCGACAGGTCGAGGTCGACGCCGGGCAGCGACGCCCCGCCACGGACACCGACGCCGCCGTCGACGACCAGGTCCGCGCCGTCGCGCGAGACGGTCGCGCCCCAGTGCGGCAGGAGGGTCTCGAGGTCCGCGCCCACCTGGGTGGTGGCGGTCGGCCAGGTCCGGATGCGGACGGTCCCTCCGGCGACGAGCGCGGCCACCGCGAACGGTGCCGCGTTCGACAGGTCCGGCTCGATCGTGACGTCGCGGGCGGCGATCGGACCCGGGTGCACGTGCCAGACGCCCGTGTCGGGTTCGTCGACGACGACCCCACGGTCGCGGAGCGCCGCGACGGTCATCGCGATGTGCGGCATGCTCGGCAGCCGTTCCCCGCGGTGCCGGAGCAGCAGGCCCTCGTCGAAGCGGGGCGCCGACAGCAGGAGGCCCGACACGAACTGGCTCGAACGGCTCGCGTCGATCGTCAGCTCGCCACCGCGCACACCGCCCGTCCCGGTGAACGCGAACGGCAGGCTGCCCCCGCCGTCGTCGGTGACGTCCACACCGAGCGCGACGAGCGACGCGATGGTGGTGTCCATGGGGCGCCGGCGCGCGGACTCGTCACCGTCGAACACCACTGGACCGTCGGCGAGCGCGGCCAGGGGCGGGAGGAACCGCATCACGGTGCCGGCGAGGCCGCAGTCGACCCGGACGTCGCCGTGCAGCGGCGCGGGGGTCACGCGGAGGTCCGGGCCGTACGGGCCGGCCCCACCCGCCGGGTCGATCCGGACACCGAGCGCGCGGAGGGCGTCGACCATGAGCGCCGAGTCCCGCGAGTGCAGGGGGAGCCGGATCGTGGACGGACCGTCGGCGAGGGCCGCGAGCACGAGCTCGCGGTTCGTCAGGGACTTCGACCCGGGCAGGGCGACGTCGCCGTGGAGGGGACCGCGCGCCACGGGCGCCGGCCAGTCGTCACCGGCGGGGACAGAGCGGGAATCAACGGGAGCCTGCATCGGTTCCCCAGGATAGCGATGCGCGTGCCCCGCCTGCCTGGCGAGGTGCGTGCCGGACAGGAGGACCATGGCCACCGCGCTGACAACGGAGCGTCCACGGGTGCGGACGTTCCCGTCCGCGTCGACGTCGCTGATCGGGGACCTCGACGACGACCGCCGACTACGATGGCGGGCGATGACGAGCCAGGACGACGCGACGAACCCCGACGGTCCGCTCGGACGACCCCCGGTCGACGAGACGGAGGAGCAGCTCGACGCCGTCGAGGAGGAGTCCCTCGCGCTCGCCGAGACGGACGGTGCGGACGCGGTCACGACCCCCGACGCGCAGGAGCTCCGCCGGCTGTTCGAGGAGCAGGCGTTGCCGTTCATGGACCAGCTGTACGGCGCGGCGATGCGGATGACACGGAACCCGGCCGACGCGTCGGACCTCGTGCAGGAGACCTTCGTCAAGGCGTTCGCGGCGTTCCGGTCGTTCCGGCAGGGCACGAACCTCAAGGCCTGGCTGTACCGGATCCTGACGAACACGTTCATCAACAGCTACCGGAAGAACCAGCGGAACCCCTACCAGGGCACCATCGACGAGCTCGAGGACTGGCAGCTCGGCGGGGCGGAGAGCGTTACGCAGAGCATCTCGTCGCGCTCGGCCGAGGCCGACGCGATCGACCACCTGCCGTCGTCCGCGGTCAAGGACGCCCTGCAGGCGATCCCCGAGGACTTCCGGATGGCGGTCTACTTCGCCGACGTCGAGGGGTTCTCCTACCAGGAGATCGCCGACATCATGAAGACCCCGGTGGGCACGGTCATGAGCCGGCTCCACCGCGGCCGGCGCCTGCTCCGCGGGCTCCTGGCCGACCACGCACGAGAGACCGGTGTGGTGCCCGACGCAGCGTCGACGGAGACGATGCGCCCGCGGACCCGCACCACGAAGACGCCCGCCACGACGGGCCGGAGCACGGGGAGGAACGGACGATGAGCGGCTGCGACTGCTCGAAGGCCAAGGCGGAGCTCGAGGAGTTCCTGCACGACGAGCTCGAGCGCGACGACCTCGCGGACATCCGCGAGCACATGGCCGGCTGCGAGGACTGCTCGAGCGAGCACCGCGTCGGCGTGGTGCTCATGACGGCCGTGCAGCGCGCCTGCAAGGAGACCGCCCCGGAGGACCTGCGGACCCAGGTCATCGCCGCGCTGCGCGAGGCGCAGGCGACCCACTGACCCGACCGGGAGGCCCGCTCGCCGTCCGCCTCGTCGGCGGCGGTGCGGGGGGCCTCCCGGCCGGTCGGGGTCGGCGCCCGATCAGATGGTGAGCGCGCGGTCGATGACCTCGGCCGCCTCGCTCGCGGAGCGCTTCGACGACCCCGTCGCCGGAGCCGCGCTGGCGGGACGTGAGGACACCGAGAGCGGACGGCCGTCGAGGTGGCGCGACAGCGCCATGCAGACGAACGGCCAGGCGCCCTGGTTCTCCGGCTCCTCCTGCGCCCAGACGAGGTCCGCCTGCGGGTAGGAGCGGAGGGTCGCGAGGATCTGGTCGAGCGGGAGCGGCGCGAGCTGCTCGAGTCGGACGAGTGCGACGTCCTCGACCCCGCGCTTGGCGACCTCGGCAGCGAGGTCGTGGTGGATCTTGCCCGAGTGGAGCACGACCCGCCGTACGGCCTGGCGGTCGGCGATCCGCTGGTCGTCGATCACCTCGCGGAACCCGCCGGTGGTGAACTCCTCGACCGCGCTCGTCGCCTGCCGCATGCGGAGCATCGCCTTCGGCGTGAACACCACGAGCGGCTTCTGCGGACGCGCGTGGGCCTGCCGACGGAGCAGGTGGAAGTACGACGCCGGGGTCGACGGCCGCGCCACGACCATGTTGTCCTCGGCGCAGAGCTGCAGGTAGCGCTCGATCCGAGCCGAGGAGTGGTCCGGCCCCTGGCCCTCGTAGCCGTGGGGGAGGAGCAGCACGAGCCCGGACCGCTGGCCCCACTTCTGCTCGGCCGACGAGATGAACTCGTCGATCACCGTCTGCGCCCCGTTGGCGAAGTCGCCGAACTGGGCCTCCCACATGACGAGGGCCTCGGGCCGCTCCACGGAGTAGCCGTACTCGAACGCCATGGCCGCGTACTCACTGAGCGGCGAGTCGTAGATGTACAGCCGGCCCTGGTCCTCGGTGAGGTTCGCGAGGGGGAGCCACTCCTGGCCGTTGACGCGGTCGTGGAACACCGCCTGGCGCTGCACGAAGGTGCCTCGCCGGGTGTCCTGACCGGTGAGCCGGACCGGCTTGCCCTCGACGAGGAGGGACCCGATCGCGGCGAGCTCCGCGAACGCCCAGTCGATGCCGCCGCTGCGCGACATGTCGACGCGCTTGGTGAGCAGCTGCTGGAGCTTCGGGTGGACCGTGAACCCCGCCGGGTGGTTGTCGTGCGCGTCGCCGACGAGTCGGAGGACGTCCGCGCTCACCGCCGTCTCGTGCACCTCGTGCTCCGAGTCGTCGCGCTGCGCGGAGGGCCGTTCGAGGCCCTGCACCGCGCCGCCGTCCGCGGGGACGACCGGGATCGACCCCGTCTGTGCCTCGTGGGTCTCGGCGAACGCACGCTCGAGGCGGTCCTGGAAGTCCCGGTGCGCCTGGTCGTACTCGTCCTGCGTGATGTCGCCGCGACCGACGAGGGCGTCGGTGTACAGCGTGCGGACCGAGCGCTTCGCCTCGATGAGGTTGTACATGAGCGGCTGCGTCATCGACGGGTCGTCGCCCTCGTTGTGGCCGCGGCGGCGGTACGAGACGAGGTCGATGACGACGTCGCGGTGGAACTGCTGCCGGTACGCGAACGCGATCTCGGCGACGCGTGCCACGGCCTCCGGGTCGTCCCCGTTCACGTGGAAGACCGGCGCCTGGATCGTCTTGGCGACGTCGGTCGAGTACACCGACGACCGCGACGCGCTCGGCGACGTCGTGAACCCGACCTGGTTGTTCACCACGACGTGGACGGTGCCACCCGTGCGGTAGCCCCGCAACTGCGACAGCTGCAGGGTCTCGACGACCACGCCCTGTCCGGCCATCGCCGCGTCGCCGTGGACGAGCACCGGCAGGACACCGAAGGTGCCGATCGGGGTCCGGTCCTGCTTGCCGCGGACGATGCCCTCGAGCACGCCGTCGACGGCCTCGAGGTGCGACGGGTTCGCGGCGATGGTCACCGGGATCGCGGTGCCCTCAGCCGAGCGGAACACGCCCTCCGTCCCGACGTGGTACTTGACGTCGCCGGAGCCCTGGCCCGCGACGGCGCCGGGCAGCTGTGTCCCCTCGAACTCGCGGAAGATCTGCCCGTAGGTCTTGCCCGCGATGTTCGTGAGCACGTTGAGCCGACCACGGTGCGCCATGCCGATCGCGACCTCGTCGAGACCCTCGCGCGCGGACTCCTGGATGAGCGTGTCGAGGAACGCGATCATCGACTCGCTGCCCTCGAGGCTGAACCGCTTCTGGCCGACGTACTTCGTCTGCAGGAACGTCTCGAACGCCTCGGCCTCGTTGAGCTTGCCGAGGATCCGCAGCTGCTCGTCCTTGCCCGGCTTGGCGTACGGCACCTCGACGTGGTCCTGCATCCACCGGCGCTGGGCCGGGTCCTGGATGTGCATGTACTCCACGCCGATCGTGCGGCAGTACGAGTCGCGGAGGATCCCGAGGATGTCCCGGAGCGGCGCGCTCGTGGTGCCGGCGAGGCCACCCGTGACGAACTCGCGGTCGAGGTCCCAGAACGTCAGCCCGTGGTTCTCGATCTCGAGGTCCGGGTGGGTCCGCTGCTGGTACTCGAGCGGGTCGATGTCCGCCATGAGGTGTCCGCGCACCCGGAAGCTGTTGATGAGCTCCTGCACGCGGGCGGTCTTGTTGACCCGCGACGACAGGTCGACGTTGATGTCGTTCGCCCAGCGGATCGGCTTGTACGGGATCCGGAGCGCCGCGAAGATGCCCTCGTAGAAGCCGCGCTCGCCGATGAGCAGCTCGTGGACCGTCTTGAGGAACTCCCCGGACCCGGCGCCCTGGATGACGCGGTGGTCGTAGGTGCTCGTCAGCGTGATCGTCTTGCCGACCCCGAGCTCGACCAGGGTCTTCGGCGCGGACCCCTGGAACTGCGCCGGGTACTCGAGGGCACCGGCGCCGATGATCGACCCCTGCCCCTTCATGAGCCGCGGCACGGAGTGCACCGTGCCGATGCCGCCCGGGTTCGTCAGCGAGATCGTCGTGCCGGCGAAGTCCTCGGCCGTGAGCTTGTTCGCCCGCGCGCGCTTGACGAGGTCCTCGTACGCCGCGATGAACTGCGAGAACGTCAGGGTCTCGGCGCGCTTGATGCTCGGGACGAGCAGCGCACGGGTGCCGTCGGACTTCGGGACGTCGATGGCGATGCCGAGGCCGACGTGTGCCGGGGTCACGACGACGGGCTTCCCGTCCTGCTCGTCGTGGTAGACGTTCTGGCTCGGGAACTCCTGGATCGCCTTGACGAGCGCCCAGCCGATGAGGTGCGTGAAGGACACCTTGCCGCCGCGCGTCCGCCGCAGGTGGTTGTTGATGACGATGCGGTTGTCGATCATGAGCTTCGCGGGGATCGTCCGCACGCTCGTCGCGGTCGGCACCTGGAGCGAGGCCTCCATGTTCGCGGCGAGGGTCTTCGCCATGCCCCGCAGCGGCGTCCGGACGTCCTCGTGGGTCTCCTCGTGGTCGTCCCGCTCGTCGCTCGGATCGGCCGGGATCGGGGCCGGGGTCGGCTGCTTCGACGTCGTCCGTGCCGGCATCTGCGTCGACGAGGTACGCGGGGCGCCGCCGTCCGCGGCGCGCGCGGGCTGCGCGACCGGCGCGGCCGGCTCGACGGGACCCGCCGGGTCGGGAGCTGACCCGGCAGCCGGGGACGGGCCTCCCGGGCGGTCGTCGGACGCGCCCGCGTCGCTCACCTGCGTCCGGTGGTAGCTCTCGAGGACCGGCCACCAGGACCGGTCCACGGCGTCCCTGTCGACCAGGAACTGCTCGTAGAGCTCGTCCACCAGCCACTCGTTCGCGCCGAATTCGCCTGCGGTCTCGTCCGATGTCCCCGTCAGATGGCTCGACACAGCCGATCGCCCACTCTCCGTCGATTGATGCTGGTGCCGGTCGCACACACACGACCCGTGCACCGTGCGGGCAGCATCGCCCGCGCCCGTCAAGCCTAACCCGCCTGCGGGCCGCCTCGGCGGGAGCGCCCAGGGTGTCTGGACGGACCCGTCCGCGCCGGTGGCCGTCACCCCGCTGCGACACGGTCGCCCCCGAGGAGGGCCGTATTACGGTGAGCGCATGAGGTTCTACGAGACGCGACCGACCCACGACCTGACGTACTCGGACGTGTTCCTCGTGCCGAGCCGCTCCGGCGTGTCGAGCCGGTTCGACGTCGACCTCACGCCGCCCGACGGCACCGGCGCGACCATCCCGGTCGTCAGCGCCAACATGAACTCGGTCACGGGTCCGCGGCTCGCGGCCACGTTGGCGCGGCGCGGCGGCCTCGGGGTCCTGCCGCAGGACATGCACCCGCAGGACCTGGACGCCGCCATCCGCTGGGTCAAGGCCCAGCCGGTCGATCACGACACCCCGGTCACGATGACGCCCGACACGACCGTCGCCGAGGCGCTGACGCAGCTCGCGCCGGTCCCCGGGCACGGCGTCGTCGTGCAGGACGCCGGCGGGGAGTACCTCGGCTGCGTCCCCGCGGTCCGGCTCGCGACCGCAGGCGAGGACGCGACCGTCGGGGATCTCCTGCACGGCGCGGTGACCGCGATCGACGCCGACGACGTCGACTCGCCGCGGGCCGTGTTCGACCTGCTCGCCGCCGCCGAGGTCGACTTCGCGCCCGTCCTCCGGCACGGTCGCGTCGTCGGCACCACGAGTCCCACGAGTGCGATCCGTTCCGGCATCTACCGGCCCGCGGTCGACGCGGACGGGAGGCTCCGGGTCGCCGCCGCGGTCGGCATCAACGGCGACGTGGCACGCAAGGCGTCCGCGCTCGTCGCCGCGGGCGTCGACGTGCTCGTCCTCGACACCGCCCACGGGCACCAGGAGGGCATGCTCCGTGCGCTGCGCACCGTGGCCGACCTCGGACTCGGCGTCCCGCTCGTCGCGGGCAACGTCGTGACCGCCGACGCGGTGACGCACCTCGTCGACGCGGGCGCCTCGATCATCAAGGTCGGTGTCGGCCCTGGGGCCATGTGCACGACCCGCATGATGACCGCGGTCGGGCGGCCGCAGTTCTCGGCGGTGCTCGAGACCGCGGCGGCGGCACGGGCGCTCGGTGCCCACGTCTGGGCGGACGGCGGTGTCCGGTACCCACGCGACGTTGCCCTCGCCCTGGCGGCCGGCGCCGCGAGCGTCATGATCGGGTCGTGGTTCGCCGGCACGGTCGAGGCGCCGGGCGTCCTCAAGGTCGACGCGCAGGGGCGACGGTACAAGGAGAGCTGGGGGATGGCGTCCGCGAAGGCCGTTCGCGAGCGGTTCGAGCGGCTCGACCCGTACGAGCGCGCGCGCAAGGCCCTGTTCGCCGAGGGGATCTCGTCCTCGACCATCTACCTCGACCCGGAGCGTCCGAGCGTCGAGGACCTGCTCGACATGATCACGGCCGGGGTGCGGAGCTCGGCGACGTACGCCGGCGCACGTGACCTCCCCGCGTTCGCGGACCGTGCGCTCGTCGGCATCCAGTCCGCCGCGGGGTACGAGGAGGGCAAGCCGGTCCCGGTGTCCTGGTGAACCGGACCGTGTCCCGCTGAGCGGCACCGCGCCGACCGCATCGGTTCCGCGCTGGGGGGATTCCCGGCCAGGGCGGGCCCCCGGGCGCTACTGTTGACCACACTGTGGACGACCCTCCTGATCGCACGTCGCCGGGCCGACAGCCGAACGCGGCCCGACATGCCCGGCCGCGCCGCCAGCTCCTCCTGCTCAGGAGGCCCTCGGTATGACCGTCGTCGACCTCCTCATGCTCGTGGGCGGCGTCCTCCTCACCCTCGGGACGGGCGTGTTCGTCGCGAGCGAGTTCGCGCTCGTCAACCTCGACCGCGCCGACCTCGAGGCCCGGCGTGAGCGCGGCGCAGCGGGGCTGACACCCGTCATCCAGGCGCTCAAGGTGACGGCGACCCACCTGTCGAGCGCCCAGCTCGGCATCACGCTCACCACGCTCCTCAGCGGGTACCTCCTCGAACCCTCCATCGCGCACCTCATCGAGGGCCCGTCCACGGCGCTCGGTCTGCCGGACGAGGTCGTCGAGCCCGTCGGGTCCGTCGTGGCGCTCGTCATCGCGACCCTGCTGTCGATGGTGCTCGGAGAGCTCGTGCCGAAGAACTTCGCGCTCGCCCTGCCGCTCGGTACCGCCCGACTCGTCGTGCCCGTGCAGATCGTGTTCACGACGGTGTTCCGACCCGCGGTCGCGTTGCTCAACGGCACCGCGAACGCCGTGCTCCGCACGATCGGGATCGAGCCGCAAGAGGAACTGTCCGGTGCCCGGAGCGCCGAGGAGCTCACGAGCCTGCTCCGCCGATCCGCGATGGAGGGCAGCCTCGAGCAGGACACCGCCACGCTGCTCACCCGCACGATCGCGTTCTCGGAGCACACCGCGAGCGACGTCATGACGCCGCGCCCGCGGGTGTCGACGATCGGGGTGGCCGAGTCCGCCGCCGACGTCATCGCCCTCGCCCGCCGCACCGGGTTCAGCCGGTTCCCGGTGATCGACGAGGACGCGGACGACGTCGTCGGCATCGTGCACGTCAAGGCAGCCGTCGCCGTACCGCGCGACAAACGGGCGGAGGTGCCGGTCGGTGCTCTGCGGACCGAGGCCGAGCGCGTCCCCGAGACGATGCACCTCGACTCCCTGCTCACCGCCGTCCGCGGTCGCGGGTACCAGATGGTGATCGTCGTCGACGAGTACGGCGGCACCGCCGGGGTCGTCACGCTCGAGGACCTCGTCGAGGAGCTCGTCGGTGAGGTCTCCGACGAGCACGACCGGACGCGGGTCGACGTGGTGCGGTCACGGGGCTGGCTGACGTTCCCGGGCCTGCTGCGCCCGGACGAGCTGCAGGACCGTGCGGGCGTCCGTGTCCCCGACGACGGCCCGTACGAGACCATCGGTGGCTTCGTGATGAGCCGACTCGGACGCCTCCCGGTGGTGGGCGACACGGTCCCCGTCGACGGCGGGATGCTCCGTGTGGAGCGCCTCGACGGCCGCCGGATCGACCGCATCCGGTTCACGCCCACGCCCACGCCGACGGCGGTCGACGAGGGTGAACCCGCGGTGCCCGGATCGTCGAGCATCGCGCCCGAGGTGCCCGACGAGGTCGGGGTCCGACTGGGGGTCCCGCGATGAGCGACTGGCTCGGCATCCTCTGGCTC
This sequence comes from Curtobacterium sp. MCBD17_003, assembly GCF_003234885.2. NCBI lineage: Bacteria > Bacillati > Actinomycetota > Actinomycetes > Micrococcales > Microbacteriaceae > Curtobacterium > Curtobacterium sp. MCBD17_003. The sequence goes on along the minus strand of NZ_CP126275.1, from coordinate 2,001,388 downwards.
GTCGTGCTGCTGCTCGGCAACGCGTTCTTCGTGGCCGCGGAGTTCGCCGTCATCTCGGCGCGACGATCCCAGATCGAACCGCGCGCGGAGCAGGGCTCGCGGGCCGCGCAGCGCACGCTCTGGGCGATGGAGCACGCCACCCGCATGCTCGCGACGACGCAGCTCGGCATCACCGTGTGCTCGCTGCTCATCCTCAACGTCTCGGAACCCTCGATCCACCACCTGCTCGAGGGGCCGCTGCACCTCACGGGGTGGGACGTCGAGGTGACCGGCACCATCGCGTTCGTCATCACGCTCGTGATCGTGTCGTTCCTGCACGTCGTGTTCGGCGAGATGGTGCCGAAGAACATCTCGTTCTCGATGCCGGACCGGGCCGCGCTCGTGCTCGTGCCGACGCTCTGGTACCTCGGGCACGGCGTCCGAGGGATCACCGTGGTCCTGAACGCACTGGCGAACGGGTTCCTCCGCGTGTTCCGGGTCGAGCCGAAGGACGAGGCCGTCAGCGCGTTCACGGTCGACGAGGTCCAGACGATGGTGGAGCAGTCCCGCCGCGAGGGCACGCTCGTCGACGCCGCCGGCACGCTCGCCGCCGCGTTCGAGTTCACGGCGAAGAAGGTGCGGGACGTCGCGGTGCCGATGCCCGACCTCGTCACGCTCCCGGACGACGCCACGCCGGGCGACGTCGAACGGGCGGTCGCGACCCGTGGATTCTCCCGGTACGTGCTCGTCGGCGACGACGGCGACCCGACGGGCTACGTGCACGTCAAGGACGTCATCGACCTGCGCGAGGACGAGTTCGACGACCCGGTGCCGCCGAAGCGCATCCGCCAGCTCATCTCGCTGTACCGCGACATGGACCTCGAGGACGCACTCGCGACGATGCGGGCGGCGGGTGTCCACCTGGCGCGCGCGTTCGACGCCGACGGTCGGACGACGGGCGTGCTGTTCCTCGAGGACATCCTCGAGGAACTCGTCGGCGAGGTCGAGGACGCGACCCGACGTCGCTGAGCCGGGTCGCGCCTCCCGGAGGGCGGCGCGCGCGGTCGGCTCGTGCCGGCACGCGGGAACTCAGCGCGGGACGCCCTCGAACTTCGCGATCGCGACGGGGCTGACCGGCGTGAAGCAGTTCACGAGCGTGCCGTCGGGATCCCGGAGGAGCAGCGACCGGTTGCCCCACGGCATCGTCGTCGGCGGTGCGACCACCTCGACCGTGCCGTCGTCGAGCTCGGCCGCGAGCGCGTCGACGTCGGCGACGAGGAACTCGACGATCGGCGTCCGGCCCGTGCTCGGGTCCGACCGGTCGCCGAGCACGGCGGCCATCGTGCGGGTGCTGCCGATCGCGAGGGTCCCGCCGGCGGTCCGGAGTTCGGCGAAGTCCGGTGCGGGGCGGACGGCGGTGACACCGGTCACACGCTCGTGGAAGGCGACGAGGCGGTCGACGTCGTCGGTGATGAGGCGGACGGAGACGAGGTTCACGGTGGGGCTCCCGGTTCGGTGGCGCCGCTGGTGCGGCGCGGTGACGGCCGCGGAGTGCGGCGACGACCAGGATCGCGGGCGCGAGCGACAGCCCTGTGTCGGTGTTTCCGGTGCCGATGTCCGATCCGCGTCAGACGAGTGTCAGCGTTCGGAGGTCCCCGTCCGGCACCGCGATCTCCTCGGGGCGCACGGTCCGGCGCGGCGCGGTCTCGGCCGTCACCGTGAGGCCGTCGATCCGGTCGACGCGGAACGCGCGGAGGTCGTCGCGGAGGCGGCACCACCCGAGGAGGTACCACCCGCCGGCGGCGCCGATCCACCCCACGGGCTCGACGTCCCGGAGTGTCGCGCGCCCCGCACGGTCCGTGTAGCGGAGCCGGAGGACGCGCCGCGCCGAGACCGCGTGCCCGAGCGCGGGCGGGGCGGCGGCGTCGAGCGGGACCGCGCCGAGGAAGTGCACGCGGTCGGCCAGGTCCCGCGCGGCGTCCGCGTCGTCGGACCGCATGGCCGCGAGGACCTTGCGCAGTGCCACGGCTCCTGCGTCGCGGAACGGGCTGCCGGCGAGGGCCTGCAGGGCGACCGCGACCGCGACCGCCTCGTCCGGACCGAAGTTGACGGGCGGGAGCGTCCGCGCGCGGTCGATGCAGTAGCCACCCGTCCGACCGGGCTCGGCCCACACCGCGGCACCCGACTGTTGCAGCGCGCTGACATCGCGTTCGATCGTGCGTCGGCTGACGGAGAACCGGTCGGCGAGCCACGCAGCGCTCCGCGGGCGCGGTGCGACGGCACGCAGTTCCTCGACGATCGCGTACAGGCGGTCGGTCCGGTTCACGGGCTCACGATAGTCCGGAGCGGGCCCGGAGCGGGCCCACTCGGCCGGACTAGACGATCGGCGCGCGGTGGTACTGCCGGGGCGCGTACGGCAGCTCGACGCGGAGCGCCGCCGCGGCCCGGAGGGCGAAGTTCGGGTCGCGCAGGAGTGCCCGACCGATCATGACGACGTCCGCCTGCCCGGTGACGAGGACCTGCTCGGCCTGGTGCGGCTCGTCGATCATCCCGACCGCTGCCGTGGGCACGCCGGTCGCCGCTCGGATCGCCGCCGCGAACGGCACCTGGTAGCCGGGACCGACGGGAATGGTGGCCTGCGGGACGTTGCCACCCGTCGAGACGTCCACCATGTCGGCTCCGTGCTCGGCGACCCAGCGTGTCACCTGCTCGGTGTCCTCGAGCGTCCATCCGCCGTCCACCCAGTCGGTGGCCGAGAACCGCACGACGATCGGCACGTCGGCGCCGACCTCGGCCCGGACGGCGTCGACCACCTCGACGAGCGCGCGTGCCCGGTTCTCGAGGGAGCCTCCGTAGGCGTCGGTCCGGGTGTTGCTGAGCGGCGAGAGGAACTGGTGGAGCAGGTACCCGTGCGCGGCGTGCACCTCGAGCAGGTCGAAGCCCGCGTCGACGGCACGGCGAGCGGCGGCGGCGAATGCCCGGACGACCTCGTGGATGCCGTCGGTGTCGAGCGCGGCCGGCTCGGCGTAGCCGTCGAACGCGATCGCACTCGGCGCGACGGTCGTCCATCCGCCCTCGTCGGCGGGGACGGTGCCGTGCTGTTCGGCCCAGGTGCGGTGGGTCGACGCCTTCCGGCCGGCGTGCGCGAGCTGGATGCCGGCGGCTGCACCCTGGCTGTGGATGAAGTCGACGATCGGACGGAACGCGTCGCGCTGCTCGTCGTTCCAGATCCCGAGGTCGTGCGGGGTGATCCGTCCCTCCGGCACGACGGCCGTGGCCTCGGCGAGCACGGCGCCCGCGCCCCCACGCGCGAACGACCCGAGGTGCACCAGGTGCCACGGCGTCGGGACGCCGTCCTGTCGTTCCACCGAGTACTGGCACATCGGGGAGACCCAGATGCGGTTGCGGACCTCGAGTCCGCGGAGGGTGATGGGTTCGAACAGGGCGTGCGTCACGCGGTGGTCTCCTCGTGTCGGGGCGGTGCCCGCCGCGCCGGACGGTGCAGCGAGGGTGTGGAGGAGCGCCCGCGGGACGGGGACGGCGTCGTGCCGCCGTCGGCCCGGCGTCCTCCGTGGCCCCGAGCGGAACGGACTCCTCCGCTCAACCGTAACGTGGGGGACGTGAACGCATTCCGCCCCTTCCGCATCGAGGACGCCGCCGACTGGATCACCCCGCCCGAGCCGGACACCGACAAGTACGGTCGCGGCGTGCTCGGCATCGCGACGGGGTCGAGTGCGTACCCGGGCGCTGCCGTGATCGGTGTCGACGCGGCCGTCCACACGGGCGTCGGCATGGTGCGGTACGTCGGTCCGGAGCGGGCGACGGACTTCGTGCTCGCGCGACGCCCCGAGGTCGTGTCCGGTGTGGGACGCGTCCAGGCGTGGCTCGTCGGCTCCGGGACGAACGCCGACGCCCTCGACGCCGAGACCCGTGAGGGGCTCGCGCACGCGTCGGACGACGGCGTGCCGGTCGTCGTGGACGCCGGGGCGCTCGGCGCGGTCGACCTCGGACCGGCCGCCGTCCTGACGCCCCACGCGGGCGAGCTGGCGAAGCTCCTCGGCATCGACCGGGCCGCGGTGCAGGCAGATCCGCGTGGATCCGCGCGTCGCGCCGCCGACCGGACCGGCTCGACCGTCCTGCTCAAGGGCCGGATCACGCACGTCGCCACACCCGACGGCGGGCCGTCGTTCACCGCGGACAGCGCCACCCCGTGGCTCGCGGCGGCGGGCGCCGGGGACGCGCTCGGCGGCGTGCTCGGCGCGCTCGTGGCGACGCGGGCCGCGCGGGGCCCACTGACACCGACGGACCTGGCGCATCTGGCCGCGGCGGCGGCCGTGCTGCACGGCAGCGCCGCCGTCCGTGCCTCGGACGGTGGCCCGTTCACGATGACGTCACTCGCGGAACACGTCTCGCGTGTCGTCGCGGACCTCGCGACCGGACGGACCGTCTGAGCGTGGCGGAGCGCTACAGCGGCAGGTCGATCTCCCACACGGGCGGGATGTAGGCACGGGACCACCCCTCGCGCATGCGCGTGATCGCGCGGTCGAACGCCTCGACCAGGTCCATGCCCGGTCGCACCATCGACTGCAGCTGCAGGCCCTCGTAGAGCGCGATGAGCTGCTCGGAGCCGTACGCCGGCACCATGGTGTCCGGCTCCCGTCCGGCCTCGATGTCGCGGGACAGCTGCCGCTGCACCATGAGCTGGAACGTCAGCCACCGGTCCTGGAGGCGCGGCGCGAGCGGGTGCCCGGGCGTCGCGGCGATGTTGAGCATGGCCGTGAGCAGACGCATGAGCGCCGGGTCCTCGACGTTCGCCTCGACGATGCCGCGGAGGAACCGCACGGCGCCGTAGCGCTCGGCGAGCGGGAGGATCGGCGCCATCCGCTGTGCGTTCCAGTGCTCGATGGTGGCGAGCACGAGGGTGTCCCAGGGCCCGATCGTCTCCTCGAGCTCCGCGACCGTCGTCCCCGCGCGCTCCGCGAGCAGCTCGGGCGACGCCTCGTGGAACGCGACATCGCGGAACATCGCGATGGCCGCCTCCAGGATCGGGGTGCGGCGGTCGTCGACGGTCAGAGCCCCGTCCAGCGCGGTGTCGGTCACTCGACCATCCGACCGCAGATCGGGTCTCCGGCGCGACCGCCAGTCCTGGGGACACGGCAGCGGGGTCGGAGGCTGCCCGCGCGGGGCTATCGCGCGTCGAGTTGCCGCTTGACCTGGCTCAGCTCGGGAGGGGTGAGGTTGGTGCCGTCCGCGCGCTTCGCCTCGTGCACGACCCGCCTCGTCGGTCCACCGCGGTCGTCCACCTCGTCCTCGCCGCGCCAGTCCACGGGGCCGAGGCCCGGGATGTCGATCGTTCCGCTGCTCGGGGTGCCCATGCCGAGGACCGTACGCGGGGGCACGTGCGCGGACGTGCGGCAGGGAGGGTCAGGAGGCCGGGGTCGCGTGCACCTCGAACTCGACCGACCCGGTGTCCTCGACCCTGACGAACCCGAGACTCGGGGCGGTCACGCCGTATTCGGCGAACCGGATCGGGATCGTGCCGGACACGTCCGCACCGTCGCCGTCGAGTCCCGACTGGATGGTCGCCGTGACCGTCCGCGTCACGCCGTGCAGGGTGAGTTCCCCGGTGACCCGGCTGGTCGTCGTCCTGCTCGACGAGGACGGCACCGCACCGGGGATCGACGCCGTCGTGGTGAACGTGGCGGTCGGGAAGGCATCGGCGTCCATCGCCGAGTCCCGGAAGTACGCGTCGCGCTGGCTGGAGTCCGTGTGGATGCTCGCCACGTCGACCCGGATCGTCGCGGCCGTGATCGCGCTGCCCGCCACCGTGGCGGTGCCGGACACCTGCCCCGTCCGACCCGTGACCGTGACCGGCTGCCCGTTGAGGACCTCGTGCACGCGGTACCCCGCGGTCGAGCCACTCGCCACGCGCCAGGTGCCGTCCATCTCAGCGGTGTGGAGGGTCGACGGTGCCCGGCTCGCGGCGACGCTCGGGGTCGCCTCGGCCTGGGCATCCACGTGGTTCCGGTACACCACGGGGCCGACGACCGCGGCGATCACCGCGAACACCACCACGACGACGCCGATGCCGATCCAGATCGTCCGCTTGCGCATGGCCGAACCGTGGCACGGCGCGCTGCGTCACCCCTGGGAGGCCCCTGGAGACCTGCCACGGACCGCAGGAACGCCGCCCGTCGCCGCGGGCACCCGCACCGGCCACCGCTACGCTCGTCCGGTGGTGACCGCCCCGCCTGACGCCGTCGCGTCGCACGCGCGTCGCGCCCTCGTCGCCCGCTCGGCGGACATCGCGCTCGTGGTCGCGTTCCTCGGCGTGCACGCACTGCTCTGGTACCTCGACCGCGTGCTCCCGAACCTGCCGCTCGGCGACGTCACGTACACCTACCGGAACTGGGTCGCCGAGGGCGCCGCATCCGGCACCTGGGTCGGCATCGACCGCGACTGGGTCTACCCGGTGGTCGCCCTCGTGCCGATGGTGCTCGCCGCGGCGGGGGGTGTCGCGACCATCGGCACCGGCTGGCTCGTGCTCATGACCGTGCTCGACCTCGGGGTGTTCGTGCTGCTCTGGCGGCACCGCGTCCTCGGGGTGCGCGTCGCGTGGTGGTGGACGGTGTTCCTCGTGGCGCTCGGACCGATCGCCCTCGGTCGGATCGACACCGTAGCGACGTGTCTCGCCCTCGCCGGCGTGGTCGTCCTCGCCGCGCGTCCGGCCGTCGCGTCGTCCCTGTTCACCCTCGCCGCCTGGATCAAGGTCTGGCCGGCCGTGCTCGTCGGGACGCTCGTGCTCCTGCGGCGCGGTCGTCGGCCGGTGCTCATGGCGGCCGGGGCGACGACCCTCGTCGTGGTGCTGGTCGACCTCGTGCTCGGCGGGGGCGCCCACCTGCTGTCGTTCGTCGGGCAGCAGACCGGGCGCGGCCTCCAGATCGAGGCGCCGCTGGCGACCGCGTTCCTGTGGCGCGCGCACGCCGGGGTGCCCGGCACCGTCGTGTACTACGACCAGACGATCCTGACGTTCCAGGTGCGTGGATCCGGGACGGCCGCCGCCGCCGCCCTCTCGACACCGTTCATGGCACTCGTCGTCGTGGCCGTGGTGCTCCTCGCCCTGTGGGCCGTGACCGGCGGCGCACGACGAGCCGAGGTCGCTCCGGTCCTCGCGACCGCGCTCGTCGGCGCGCTGCTCGTCACGAACAAGGTCGGGTCCCCGCAGTACATCGGGTGGTTCGCGGTGCCGGTGGTGTGGGGCCTCCTGGCGGGTCGGGCGAGCGCCCTGCGCTTCCTGGCGCCGGCGGGGCTCGCCCTCGTCACCGCGTTCACCACGCAGCTGGTGTACCCCGCCCCGTACGACCGGCTGCTGGCGCTCGACCCGGTGACCCTCGCGGTCCTGTCCGTGCGGAACGCGCTCGAGCTGGCGATCCTCGTGTGGGCGGTCGTCGCGCTCGTCCGCATGCGACGTCCCGTCACCGCCGGCGACCGGGAGGACGGTCGACGGGTCGGTGGCACGATGGACGCATGATCGTCGCGTTCTCCGTCGCCCCGTCCGGCGGTCCCGCCGCCGAAGACGGCTCGGTGCACGACGCCGTCGCCGCCGCCGTCCGCGTCGTGCGGGCGTCCGGGCTCCCGAACCGCACCTCGTCGATGTTCACCGAGCTCGAGGGCGAGTGGGACGAGGTCATGGCCGTGGTCAAGGCCGCGACCGAGGCCGTCGCCCCCTTCGGCACGCGCGTGTCCCTCGTGCTCAAGGCCGACATCCGGCCGGGGCACTCGGGCGAGATCGACGGCAAGCTCGCCCGCCTCGAGCGCGCTCTGGGCCGCGACTGAGCACTGCTGGCGCCGCGGCTGAGCGCTGACCGGGCCGCGACTTCGGCCGGCTCCGGTGCTCGCCGCGAGCGGCGCATGCGCAGACCTGGGAGCGCTGCGTGCGATCGGCCGACACGCCGCGGTGGTTCCGGCGATGTCGGTGGTCGGGTGTGTCCTTGGATCATCGGGGCGGACGTGATCCCCACACCAGGGACCTGCCCGACCCGGTCGACAGGACGAAGCGCGACGGGCCACGACGTGGTCACGGACAGGAGGCTCGGATGATCTTCGAGGGATGGTGCCCCGACTGCGATCTGCAGACCGTGCTGGTGGACACCGGCGACGGGCCGGAGCACGGCGAGCAGGCGTGGGCGACCTGCACCGAGTGCGGTGTCGGCTGGACCTGGCGTGACGCGCTTCCCGAGCCGAGGACGTCCGCCCGTGACCGCAGCGACGACAACGAGGTCGCGGCTCGCGCGGCCTGAGCGCATGCACGGCTCGAACCGAGGCGTGGGCCGGACGTCGAGCAGGTCGAACCGATTCGACCGGACACGCCGAGCTGTGCTTCCGAGGCCACTGATGCCGACCTAGCATGGACGGAGCCCGTTGCGAACGGGCTTGCTCGCCGCCGAGCGCCCCGGCTCCGCCGGTCGTGACGGCCCCGTCGGCGCGGCGAGGGAGCAGCGGGGCCCTGACACCAGCTCCGCGGTGCGATCCCGTCCGACCCCCGCCGGAAGACACGCCATGACCACGCTCACGCCCGCGCGCAAGACCGCGGCGCTCCTCGCGCTCGCCCTCGGTGGGTTCGCCATCGGCACGACCGAGTTCGTCGCGATGGGCCTCCTGCCGAACCTCGCGTCCTCCCTGCTGCACCACCAGTACGTGGTCGACCCCGAGGCCGGTATCGCCCACGCGGGCTGGCTGGTCAGCGCCTACGCGCTCGGCGTCGTCGTCGGCGCTCCGACGATCGCGGCGGCGGCGGCGCGGTTCCCCCGTAAGCAGCTCCTGCTCGGCCTGCTCGTGGGCTTCACGCTCGCCACGCTCGCCAGTGCGGTGCTCCCGTCGTTCGGCCTCGTCCTCGCGGCGCGGTTCGTGGCCGGCCTGCCGCACGGGGCGTACTTCGGCATCGCTTCGCTCGTCGCCGCGGAGATCATGGGCCCGGGCAGCCGCGGCAAGGGCGTGTCGATGGTGCTCGGCGGACTCACCATCGCGAACGTCGTCGGCGTCCCGCTCGTCACGTTCATCGGTCAGCACGCCGGATGGCGCGCCGCGTACCTCATCGTCGCGGCGCTGTTCGCGCTCACCTTCGTCGCGGTCGCCACGCTCGTACCGTTCCACCCGGCCGAGCCGGGCGCGTCGTTCCGGCGGGAGCTCCGCGCGTTCCGGGTCCCGCAGGTGTGGATCATGATGGCGTGCGGTGCCATCGGCTTCGGCGGCTTCTTCGCCGTGTACTCGTACATCTCACCGCTGGTGCAGCACGTCACGCACCTGCCCGTGTCGTTCGTTCCGTTCGTGCTCGTCACCGTCGGCGTCGGCATGACGGTCGGCAACATCGCGGGTGGTCACTTCGCCGACGTCGACCTGCGCCGGGCCACGTACGTCGGGTTCGCCGCGCTCATCGCCGCGCTCCTGCTCGTGACGCTCACCGCCGCGACCGTCGTCGGGCTGTTCGTCGGGATGTTCGCCCTCGGTGCCACCTCGTCCATGATCTCGCCGAGTGTCCAGTCGCGGCTCATGGACGTCGCGGGGGAGTCGAAGGGCATCGCCGCGGCGCTCAACCACTCGGCGTTCAACATCGGGAACAGCCTCGGCGCGCTCCTCGGGGGCAGCGCGATCGCCGCCGGCTGGGGCTACGCCGCCCCGGGCTGGATCGGCATCGTCCTGGCACTGCTCGGCCTCGGCATCATCACCATCAGCTTCTCGATGGAGCGGCGGACGAACCGTCGCACGGCCCTGGCGCGGGACCAGCACCCGCGCACCGGCCCGATCACGTCGCCGGTGCCGACCGTCTGACGTGCGAAACGGCCGAGACCCCTCGGGGTCTCGGCCGTCGCGGATCCTCAGAGCCCGTGCGGAGCGTCCGTCTGGATGATGATGCCGTCGGTGATCGCACGCTTCCGCAGGGCGACCTTCGTGCCGACGTCGAAGCCCGCGACCCGGTACTTCTCGCGGATGCGCTTGAGGTAGCTCTTCGCGGTCTCCTCCGAGATCCCCAGCTGGTAGGCGACGCTCTTGACCGGCTCGCCACCGCCGTACAGCGCCATGACGCGGCGCTCCTGGGCACTCAGCTTCGGCACGCCGCCGACGTCCCCGGCGTTGAGCGCCAGGTCGAGCTCGGCGGAGATGTACGGCTCGCCGCGGTGCGCGGAGCGGATCGCCTCGACGATCATCTCGGCGCCCTCGCTCTTGACGAGGTAGCCCATCGCGCCGGAGCCGAGGGCCTCGCGCACGACGTTCGGCTCCGAGTAGGTGCTCATGACGACGGTCGTGACACCCGCGGTCTTCAGCGTGGAGATCTTGAGGGAGATGGGGATGGAGTCCTTGAGGTCGAGGTCGAGGAGCACGACGTCGACGGGGAACGCCGGATTGGTCAGGAGTTCGGGCCACGTGGTGACCGCCGCGACGAGCGTGATGTCGTCGGCGGCTCCACGGATCCACTCCGTGAGCGCTCCGAGCAGCATGCGGTGGTCGTCGACGAGTGCGAGTCGGATGGGGTCCTCGGGAGCTGCCACGAGCGGCGTCCTTTCTTGGCGGTACCGGGATCCTAGGTGGATCGATCGGCGGTGGAGGAACAGGCGGTCAGCGTGTCGCGGCTGGTGCCCGGGATCCGGCTACGGCGGTCACATCGACGGGTGTCGGTTGACCACGCAGTGCACGACGACGTGCAGGACGCCGTCGCGGACGGTGTCCGTGTACGGCCCCACGCGTTGGAGCGCGCTCCACGCCGCCGGGCCGAGCCGACGTCGTGGGACGCCGCGTGACTCGATGACGACGGGCACGTCCATCGTCTCGTCCGACACGGGATGACCGGCGGCGCCCATCGGACCGAGGGTCACCGACACCGTCGCGCTGCCGGTCGTCGCGGCGCGTCCGTCGCCGACCATGAGCCAGATCGCCTGCAGGAGACCGTCGCGCTGCGCGGGGGTCAGGTGGCCGGCGAGCGAGCCCGGATCGGTCACGCTCACGGCGCGCCCGAGGTGGTCGGATTCCGTGATCGCGTGGTACAGCCAGGTCTCCCGGCGCCCCTCGATGAGGTGCAGCCGGAGCTCGGTGGCGAGCTGCGCGGCCACGGACGCACTGGCGGGGGAGAGCGGCAGGGGATCGGTGCCGTTCGCGACGCTGTCCAGGAGCTTCTCGGCGGCGAGGTCGAGGCGCGCGAGTTCCTCGGACGCGAGCATCCCGACGGCGAACTGCGGCGCCGTCACGGTGCTCTGGACGAGCACGCGGTCGAGTTCGCGCTGCACGAGCTGTCGGAACCGATGCACGATGAAGAGCGCGACCGACGGCGGGACGAGGACGAGCGCGAGCATCGAGACCTGCCCGGGTAGGGTCGTCCGGTCGATCGGCGTCGAGACCAACGTCATGACGACGAACGCCACACCGAGCGCGACGATCGCCACGACGACCTCGCGGGCGGGACGCAGCGTGGTCATCGGCAGGAGCGCGAACCCGGCGGCGATCGACGCGGTCGCGGTGTGGGCGATGTCGTGCTCCGGCCAGACCGCGATGAAGTCGAGGGCGACGACGCAGGCGAGCACGAGGCAGATGAGCGTGAACGCGAGCCCGGTGAGGCGCTCGCCGTACGTCAGCACCGTCGCGGTCACCCCGATCGCGGCGACGATGTAGAGCAGCCACGCGGCCGCGGCGGCGTACGGGTCGCTGTAGTCGGGCCAGTGCACGAGGAACAGCACGATGCCCGACACGGCCTGCAGGGCGGTGAGCACGGCCGCACCGAGGCCGAGGTGACCGGTGCCGAGCGACGCCCCGGGCTGCGCCGCCTGCTGCAACGAGCGCGCCCCGGTCGAGGTCGACGGCAGACCACGCGCCTGGCGCCGGTCGTTGCCCTTCGCGCGCTCGCGGGCCTCGCGCCGTGTGCGTGGGGGTTCCTCCCGGCTGCCGATGGTCTCGCGGCCGATGGTGTCCTCGGGGAAGGTCATCGCGGGGCCTCCAGGACGACCGTCGTGCCCGAGCCGGGCGCCGAGAACAGGCGGGCGTCGCCGCCGACCTCGCGGAGGCGGTTCACGACGCTCTCCTTGAACCCGAGGCGCTCCTCGTTGATGGAGTCGATCTCGAACCCGACGCCGGAGTCGGTCACCATGGCGCGGACCATGCTCGTGTCGTGGACGATCGTGACGTGCGCCTCGGCGACACCCGCGTGACGGCGCACGTTCTCCAGGCACTCGGCGAGCGCGAGCAGGAATGCGTCGAGCACGTGCGTGGGCAGGAGGACCTGGCCGGTGCCGTGCCAGCTCACCTCGAGTCCCATGCGGCCGAACCGCTGCTTGACGGACTCGAGGGTCTGCCCGAGGGGTGACTCCTCGGTCTGGGTCAGCGTGTAGCCGTTCGACTCCTGGGGCTGCGGGGTCGCGCCGAGGCGGAGGTGGCGGAGCAGTCGGGCGTCCTCCGCTGCCTGCTCGCGCATGGCCTGCTCCGAGACGCCGACCCCGGAGTGGGCGAGGAGCGTCAGGGTCGCGAGGACGGTGTCGTGCAGGAGGCGGGCCCCCTGGCGACGCTGTGCCTCGGTCTCGCTCGCCTGCCGCTCGGCGCGGTGTGCGTTGCCGATGCTGAAGATCCTGCGAGCGACCCGCGGGATGCTCAGCGACACCCAGTAGGCGATGACGCAGGTGAGCACCCAGCCGAGCAGCACGCCGCCGACGGGGCTCGCGAACGGCGAGCGACACGTCCAGACGACGATGCCGACCGCGGCGACGCCGGACAGGAGCACGAGCACGAGCAGCGCCGGACGGCCGCGTTGCGACATGACGAGCGACGACAGGCCACCCGCGGCGAGGGGGACCAGGCCCGCGGCGACGACGTCGCGGTCGCCGGCGTCGCCGACCGACTGGGTGAGCGCGACGAGGGCACCGACGCCGCCCACGACCGCCAGGACGGTCCAGTACCAGGCACCGTTCGCACCGACACCCCAGAGCGCGCCGACGAGCACCGCGACGCCGAGGAGCCCGACGACGAGCGGCGCGGTCGGGATGCTGCCCGCGCACAGGACCGCCACGACGCTGACGAGTGCGCAGACGATGCCGACAACGCGCGTCGTCGTCCGGAGCAACCGGTCACGTTCTTGCGCGATGAGGTCCATCGATGTCCTGCAGGGGGAAACGGATCCGCGAGGTGGTTCCTTCGCGTTCGACCATGCTCGCACAGACGGCACCCGTTCGAGGGGATCCGGCACGGTCCGGGTCCCCGGTCTGGTGCTGAATCGTTATCACCAGCGAACGATCGCCGCGGTCACGCGTCGTGCAGCAGCCGCCGGAGGTGTCGCCCCACGGCCTCGTGCTCGATGAGGAAGCCGTCGTGTCCGTACGCGCTCGCGATGACCGTCGCGCGGTCGCCGTCGAGGGTGTCCGGGATGCCCGCGGCGATGCGGTCCTGGTCCTCGAGGGGGAACAAGCGGTCGCTCGTGATCCCGACGACGAGGGTGCGGGCACGGACCCGCCCGAGTGCCGGGACGACGCCGCCTCGGCCGGTCCCGACGTCGTGGGAGTCCATCGCGTGCAGGAGCGTCAGGTACGAGTCGGCGTCGAACCGCCGGGTGAACTTGTTCCCGTGGAAGTCGAGGTAGCTCTCGACCGAGAACCGTCCGTCGTCGCCGAGCGGCGACACATCGCTCTGCCAGCTCCGGGCGAACCGCCCGTTGAGCTCGTCGGGAGCGCGGTAGGTCAGGAGCGCCATCCGGCGGGCGAGCGCGAGGCCGCGGTGCGGGCCGTCGCCGGGTTCGGCGTCGAAGTAGTCGCCGCCGGCATACCCGGGGTCCATCTGGATCGCGGCGCGCTGCAGGGAGTTCCCCGCGATCTGGTCCGCCGTGGTCTGCGCCGGTGCCGACAGCACCGCCAGCCGCTCGACCCGCTCCGGGTACGTCACGGCGAACTCGAGGGCGTGCATGCCGCCCATCGAACCGCCGACGACCGCCGCGAACCGGTCGATGCCCAGATGGTCCGCCAGGCGCGCCTGGACGCCCACCTGGTTGCGGACGGTGAGGAACGGGAACCGCGATCCCCACTCGACGCCGTCGGGGGCGAGTGCGGACGGCCCCGTTGTGCCCTGGCAGCCGCCGAGCATGTTCGGCGCGACGACGAACCACCGGTCGGTGTCGATCGCCCGACCGGGGCCGACGACGTCCTCCCACCAGCCGGCCGTCCGGTGTCCGGGCCCCGCCGGGCCGGTGACGTGCGAGTCGCCGGTGAGCGCGTGGAACACGAGCACGGCGTTCGAGCGCTCGGCGTCGAGTTCGCCCCAGCTCTCGTAGGCGACGCGGGTCGACGGGAGCACCCCGCCGCGGACGGTCACGGCGCCGAGGTCCAGGAACCGGCGGGAGCCCGCCGGGTCGCCGGGTCGCCAGGCGCCCGTCACCGGTGGCTTGCCGACGATCCCGAGGCCGCCACCGAGCAGGGCGGGACCGGGGACCAGGGTCGAGGGGACCGAGTCCTCCGGGGTCGTCTGCCAGTCCATCGTCCGCCCATTCTCCCGGGGTCGCGGACGGCGTGGGTGCTTTGTTACGCGAGGGGCGTGGCGGGCGGGCTCCGGGCCTCCCGGCCGGACCCGGCCGGGATCCACGTCCGTCTGAGGGAGCGGGGCGATCGGACGTGTGCCGCCCCACGCTCGCTGAGCGCCGCCGACGGCCGTCCGGTAGACGTGGAGGGCCGCGCCGCTCGGGCGACGGCAGGACGCGAGGAGGACCGGATGGCTCGTGGGATCGCCGTGGTGACGGGAGGCTCGGCCGGACTCGGCCGGGCGACGGTGCGGGAACTCGCCGCACGGGGCTGGGACGTCGCCGTCCTCGCCCGCGGGCAGGAGGGCGTCGACGCGGCGGTCGCCGAGGTGCGGCGAGCCGGGAGGCGCGGCCTCGCGCTCGTCGCGGACGTCGCGGATCGCGAGGCCGTCGAGGCCGCCGCCGACCGCGTCGAGGCCGAGCTCGGGCCGATCGACCTGTGGGTCAACGGGGTCATGGTCGGCGTGTTCGGCTCGTTCATGGACACCGACCCGGACGACTTCGCGCGGGCGAACCAGGTGACGTACTTCGGGTTCGTCAACGGGACCCGTGCCGCGCTGCGTCACATGCGGCCGCGGGACCGTGGACAGGTGATCCAGGTCGGCTCCGCGCTCGGGTTCCGCGGGATCCCACTGCAAGCGGCGTACTGCGGCGCCAAGCACGCGATCGTCGGGTTCACCGAGTCGGTCGTCAGCGAGCTGCGCAACGAGGGCAGCAACGTCACGGTCTCGCGGGTCGACATGCCCGCGCTCAACACGATCCAGTTCAACTGGGTGAAGTCGAAGTTGCCACACCACCCGCAGCCCGTGGCGCCGATCTACCAGCCCGAGGTCGGGGCCCGCGCCATCGCAACGGTCGCCGAGCGGCCACGCCCGCGGACGTGGGTCGGAGAGTCGACCGTCTACACGATCATCGGGAACCGGATCAGCGGTCGGTTCGCGGACTGGTACGCCGCCCGCACGCTCGTCGACGGCCAGCAGGCGCCGCAGAAGGACGAGCCGATGCTGCCCGACAACCTCTACGAGCCGGTGCCGGGCGACCACGGTGCGCACGGGATCTTCGACGACACCGCCCACGCGTGGTCGCCGCAGACCTGGTTCGTCGAGCACCGCCGCCTCGGGTCCGCGATCCTCGCGGGCGCGATCGGCGTGGCCGGCGTCGTCGCCACCGCCACCCGTTCCGTGGGTCGCGGCCGATGAGTCTCGGTGCAGCACCGGGGCGCCGCACCGGTCGGGAGGCCCGGCACCCGTCCGCACGGCCCGGTTCCGCCGCCGGGGTGGAGGTGATGCGGGGCGGCCTGGGCGTCCTGCACCTCCTCGCGGCGCGAGGCGGTGCACCCGACCGGGCAACGGGTGCGCGTCGGGGCGGGGTCGCCGCGTTCCACCGGGTGCTCGGGCTGCGGCAACTCGTCGAGGCCGTGGTGCTGCGCCGGGTCGACACCCCCGACGCGCACACGGTCGCCGCCGTGGTCGATGCGACCCACGCGGTCTCGATGCTGCCGCTGCTGCTCGTCGGCGGTCGGTGGCGACGCCTCGGCGCGTCCCAGCTCGTGATCGCGGTGGGGCTCGGCGTCGCCGAGGCGCTCCTCGTCGGCCGGGGCCGCCGCCGCTAGCCCTCGTCGGCCGGGCCCGCCGCCGCTCGCCCTCCTCAGCCGAGATCGCAGAACACGCCGTTGTCACAGTGGTCGAAGCGGCGTGTTGCGCGATCTCGGCGGGAGGGCGTCGAGCCGGGCCCGGTCGGTCGTCAGGCGGTGAGGCCCGCCTCGGCGACCCGACGCGCGGCGGCGAGCCCGGCCTCCAGGTCGGCGATGAGGTCCGCGACGTTCTCGATGCCCACCGACAGACGGACGAGACCCGGCGTCACGCCCGTGGTGAGCTGCTGCTCGGGCGTGAGCTGCGAGTGCGTCGTCGACGCCGGGTGGATCACGAGGGACCGCACGTCACCGATGTTCGCCAGGTGACTGAACAGCGACAGGTTGTCGACCAACGCCCGGCCGGCGTCGACGCCGCCCTTGAGCTCGAACGACAGCACCGCGCCGACGCCCTTCGGGGCGTACTTCGTGGCCGCGGCGTACCAGGGGCTCGTCGGCAGTCCGGCGTACGCGACCGTCGCGACGTCCGGGTGACGGTCGAGCCACTCCGCGATCTCCTGCGCGTTCTGCACGTGTCGCTCGATCCGCAGGCTCAGCGTCTCGATGCCCTGGAGCAGCGCGAACGCGGTGTCCGGCGAGTTCGAAGCACCGAGGTCGCGGAGGAGCTGCACCCGCGCCTTGACGACGTACGCGAGGCCGTCGCCGACCGCCTGCGTGAACACGGCGCCGTGGTACGACGGGTCGGGCTGGTTCAGCTCCGGGAACCGCTCGGCGTGCTGTGACCACGGGAACCGGCCGCCGTCCACGAGCACGCCGCCGATCACGGTGCCGTGCCCGCCGAGGAACTTCGTCGCCGAGTGCACCACGATGTCGGCGCCGTGCTCGAACGGACGGATGAGGTACGGCGTCGCGATGGTGTTGTCGACGACGAGGGGCACACCGGCGTCGTGGGCGACGCCGGACACCGTCGCGATGTCGAGCACGTTGATCTTCGGGTTGCCGATCGTCTCGGCGAAGAAGAGCTTCGTGTTCGGCCGCACGGCCCGGCGCCACTCGTCCGGGTCGTCCTGGTCCTCGACGAACGTCGTCTCGATGCCGAGCTTGGCGAGCGTGTACTTGAACAGGTTGTACGTGCCGCCGTAGATCGACGACGAGGACACGATGTGGTCGCCGGCGCCCGCGATGTTGAGCACGGCGTACGTCTCGGCCGCCTGCCCGGAGGACACGAGCAGGGCGCCCGTACCACCCTCGAGCGCCGCGATGCGCTGCTCGACGACGTCGTTCGTCGGGTTCATGATCCGCGAGTAGATGTTGCCCGGCGCGGCCAGGGCGAACAGGTCGCGGGCGTGGTCCGAGCTCTCGAAGACGTACGACGTCGTCTTGTAGATCGGCGTCGCGCGCGCCCCCGTCGTCGGGTCCGGTCGGGCACCCGCGTGCACCTGCGTCGTCTCGAAACGCCAGGTCGTCGGGTCGGTGGTCTCGGTCATGGTGTCCGTCCTCGCAGTCCGCACGCGCCGTGGTGACGTCGGGAGGGACGGCGCACCCTCGCGGTCCGGCCAGGCTAGGACCGCCCTCCACCCGCGGCAACGTCGGGCGTCAGCGCGCGTAACACGGCGGCGTCGGGACTCGTCGGCGACCCGCTCCGGAAGGCGCGGGTCGGGTCGGGAGGCGCGGGTCGGGTCAGGAGGCGCGCGTCGCCTCCGACGTCGGCTCCTGGTCCGGGTCGCGCCGGAACAGCAGCGGCACCCGCGGCTCGAGCAGCCACCGGGTCGCGGACCGGACCGGTGGCGTCGCGAGCAGCACGGCCACCGTGATCGCGAGCGCCACCATGAGCAGCAGGTACGGCCAGGCCGAGTGCGGACCCGACAGCACCCCGGACTCCCGGATCGGGTAGAGGACGAAGGTGTGCAGCAGGTACACGTACATCGTCGCCTGCCCGAAGGCCGACAACCACACCCGCCGCCGCGGGACGAGCAGCAGGAACGACGCCGTGAGGGCGCTCGCCAGCACCATGAGCCCCAGTCGCAGGAACCCGGCCCACCAGGCGTCCTGCCCGAGCCCCGAGTACGAGTCGTCGTAGAAGAACCAGTGGTGCAGCTCGAACGAGCGGAACGGCCGGACGAACACGACGCACGCCGTGCCCCACGCCGCGAGCACCACGACCGCGGCCGACCGCACCCACACGACTACCCGCCGCGGCGCGCCGGCCCACCGGTCCATCACCCCCCAGCCCTTGAGCTGCCAGCCGAGGACGAAGAACGGCATGAGTCCGATCGCACGGGACAGCGACAGGGTGGAGTCGACGTTGTCGAGGTACCCGACGCCGATGCTCGCGGCGACCGTCCACAGCAGCGGCCACCGGAGCTGCGCCAGGTAGGGGAGCACGAGTCGGAAGATCCCGAGCGCGAGCAAGAACCAGAGCGTCCACGTCGGCTGCGTCGGGTTGAACTGCTTCCGGCCCTCGACGATCGACTCCACCACCGTCCAGATCGTCTGCATGACGATGTACGGCACGACGATCTCGGCGATCGTGCGTCGCATCCGCACGGCGGTCGGGGTCGCGGACGACGAGAAGTACCCGCTGATCACACCGAACGCCGGGATGTGGAACGCGTAGATGAACGTGTAGAGCGCCATCGCGTGGTCGCTCGCGGTCGTCTGCCGCTGGATCGCGTGCCCGATGACGACCAGCGTCACCGCGAGGAACCGCGCGGTGTCCCACAACGGCACCCGCACCCGCGCTGGTGCAGGCCCGTCGGGAGCGACCGGAGGAGCCGAGGGCGCGGTCGAGAGGACGTCCGTGCTCATGCCCCGCCACGCTACCCGAACGCGCACCATGATGACCGCCCCCTCGGGGTCGCCCCAGTAGCGTTGGACGACAGGAGTCGGCACCGGAGTCGGCACAGGAGGACACAGCACATGGCAGCACGACGCGCGGTCGTCACGGGAGCGAGTTCGGGCATCGGAGCGGCGACGGTCCGCCTGTTCCGCGCGCACGGATGGGAGGTCGTGGCGGTCGCCCGGCGCGAGGACCGGCTGACGGCGCTCGCCGAGGAGACCGACTGCGAGGCGTTCGTCGCCGACGTCACCGACGCATCGGCCGTCGCGGCGCTCGCCGCACGGGTCGGGGAGCTGGGCGGCGTGGACGCCCTCGTCAACAACGCGGGTGGCGCGTTCGGGCTCGAGCCGGTCGAGACCTCGAGCGTCGACGACTGGCGTGCCATGTTCGAGGTCAACGTCATCGGCACGAAGCAGGTGACGAGCGCGCTGCTGCCCCACCTCCGGACCCGGGCCGACGTCACGGGCGGCGCGGACGTCGTGACGGTCACGTCGACCGCGGCGACGGTGCCGTACGAGGGCGGCGCGGGCTACAACGCCGCGAAGGCCGCGGAGCACGCGCTCGTCGCGGTCCTCCGCCTCGAGCTGAGCGGCGAGCCGATCCGGGTCGTCGAGATCGCCCCGGGGATGGTCCGCACCGAGGAGTTCTCGCTCGTGCGGTTCGGCGGCGACCAGGACCGCGCGGACGCCGTCTACCAGGGCGTCGCCGACCCACTCGTCGCCGAGGACGTCGCCGCCGCCATCGTGCACGCGGTCGAGCTCCCCGCGCACGTCAACCTCGACCTCGTGACGATCAAGCCGGTCGCCCAGTCCGCGCAGCACAAGGTCGCCCGGGGCGAACTCCGCACCCGGTAGCGCCCGCGGACCGTGAGGGCGATAGCGTGGCGGGATGACCTGCCCCGCCGACGCCGTCCCCGCGGCAGCGCCCGCCGATCCGGCGCCCGCCACCGTCACGTCCGCGGGTGCCGACGCACCCCCGTCCCACGCCGAGGTGCTCGGGTGGCTCGAGTTCGGGGACGCCGCGCGGCATCTCGCCAAGGACGTCCTCGACGCGGGGTTCGTGCCGGACGTCGTCGTCGCGGTCGCCCGCGGCGGGCTCCTCATCGGCGGTGCCGTCGCCTACGCCCTCGGCACGAAGATGTGCGGGTCGATCAACGTCGAGTTCTACACCGACGTCGAGCAACGGCTCGCCGCGCCGATCGTCCTGCCCCCGGCACTCGACGCGCCGAGCCTGGCCGGCAAGCGCGTGCTCGTCGTCGACGACGTGTCGGACAGCGGCCGCACCCTCGCGCTCGTCGTCGACATCGTCCGGCAGGCGGGGGCGGACGTCCGGAGCGCCTGCCTCTACTCCAAGCCCGGAACCGTCCTCGAGCCCGACCACGTGTGGCGGCGCGTCTCCGGGTGGATCACGTTCCCGTGGAGCGCCCTCGCACCCGTGACGGCCGAATCGTGAGCGTCCACCTGGTCGGTGGCGGCACCGACGCCACCCAGGCCTCCGACGTGTACGGACGGTTCCTCGCCGAGGCGACACAGCGCGGCGCGATCGTCGGCCGGTCCGCGCCGCGGGTCGCCGTCCTCGCGGTCGGCGCACCCGACGCGGCCGACACCCTGGTCGCGCTGCTGGGCGAGGCGGGCGGTGGCGACCTCCTCCCCGACGTCGTCGCGGCCGGCGCCACGTTCGACACCCGCGTGCTCAGCGACGTCGACGGCCTCGTGATCGCGGGTGGTCGCACGCCGGACTACGTGACGGCGACGGTGCCGCTCGTCGACCAGATCCGGTTGCTCGTGGCCGACTCGCTGCCGTACCTCGGGTACTCGGCGGGCGCGATGATCGCGGCGGACCGAGCGCTCGTCGGCGGGTTCCGCATCGGCGGGGTGGACGTCTCGCCGGAGTGGACCAGCGAGGGCCTCGACGAGGTCACGCTGCAGGAGGGCCTCGGCCTCGTCGACCTCGCGATCGACGTCCACGCGGCGCAGGCGGGCACGCTCTCGCGGCTCGTCGCAGCCGCCGAGGCCGGCGTCGTCGCGGGTGGTGTCGCCATCGACGAGGACACCGTCCTCATCGTCGGCGAGGGCGCGCTCGAGGTCCGTGGCTCGGGCAGCGTCTGGCGGGTCATCGCATCGGAGGACGGCGAGGGCGACCAGTTCGTCTCGGTGGCGACGATCGGCGCATGACCGACGGCGTCGCGGTGCACCCCCTCGCCGAGCTCGTCGACCCCGGCTGGGCGCGGGCGCTCGCACCCGTGGAGGACGACGTCCACGCGATCGGGGCGTGGCTCCGGGAGGAGGTCCGCGCCGGACGTCCGTACCTGCCGGCGGGGCCGTCCGTCCTGCGGGCCTTCGCCGACCCGTTCGACGACGTCCGCGTGCTCGTGCTCGGTCAGGACCCGTACCCGACGCCGGGGCACCCCATCGGTCTGTCGTTCGCCGTCGACCCGCACGTCCGGCCGGTCCCGCGGAGCCTCGCGAACGTGTACCGGGAGCTCCGGGACGACCTCGGCGTCGAGCCGCCGGTGCACGGCGACCTCCGGGCCTGGTCGTCGCGCGGCGTCCTGCTCCTCAACCGCGTGCTCACGGTCGGGGTCGGCGCGCCGGCGTCGCACCGCGGGCGGGGCTGGGAGCGCGTGACCGAGCAGGCCGTGCGGGCGCTCGCCGCCCGCGAGGCGCCCCTGGTCGCGGTGCTGTGGGGTGCGCAGGCGGCGGCGGTGCAGCCGTTCCTCGGGGACACACCGGTGGTGGCGTCGGCCCACCCGAGTCCGCTGTCGGCCGCACGCGGCTTCTTCGGCTCGCGCCCGTTCTCGCGCGTGAACGCGCTGCTCGAGGCACAGGGCGCGGAGCCGATGGACTGGACCCTCCCCGACACGGTGTGAGCGCCGGACGCCCCGCCTCGCCGGTCCGTAGGCTGGCGGGCGTCGCGGCCACCGCGGCCGGGAGGGACGGGTGCGGTGCTCGAAGAGGAATACCAGCCGCGTCGGCGGTTGCCCCGGCACCTCCGGCCCGCGACCACACCCGAACCGGCGTTCACCTACGTGATCCGGGCGGCCGAGCCGAGCGACCTGCCCGACGTCCGTGACATCCACGGCCACTACGTCCGGAACTCGTCGGTCACGTTCGACGCGTCGGCGTTCTCGTTCGCGGCCTGGAAGCAGCGCTACGACGACGTGCGCCGCCGCGGGTTGCCGTTCCTCGTGGCCGAGAACCCCTCGGGGCAGATCCTCGGGTACGCGCTCGTGACGCCGTGGAACCCCCGGGACCGCTCGAACCGCGTGGTGGAGGACTCGATCTACCTCCGCCCGGCGTCGGGCGGCAAGGGGCTCGGACGGGCCCTGCTGACCGCGCTGCTCGAGGAGAGTGCGGTCGCCGGGGTGCGCGAGGTCGTCGCGGTGATCGCCGACCGGGCCGCCGAGGCGTCGATCCGGCTGCACGCGTCGCTCGGCTTCACCGAGACCGGACGGATGGCGCGCGTCGGCTACAAGTACGAACGGTGGCTCGGCACGGTCACCATGCAGCTCCGGTTGCGGGGCGGCCGGGGCCGACGCCCGCTCGCATGACCGTCCGCACCGCCGGGAGCCTCCGCCTCCGCGCCGCCGCCGGCGCCGCTGGCTAGGCTCGGGAGCCGTGTTCGAACTCCACCACCTCAGCGCGCAGGACCTGTGGGACTGGATCCGTCGGGGCGAGGCCTCCCCGCTCGAGGTCGCGGAGCACTACCTCGGCCGGATCGAGCGGATCGACCCAGGACTCGGGGCGTTCACCGCGGTGACCGCCGACGCCGCCCGTGATCGTGCTGCCCACCTCGCCGAACGGGTGCCGACGTCCAGGCCGCTGTGGGGCCTCCCGAGCGGTGACAAGGACCTCGTGGACCGGACCGGATTCGTGACGCGGGCGGGCTCCCGAGCGGTCGCCGCGACGCCGGCGGTCGCGGACAGCCCGCTCGTGCGGGCGCTCGACGACGCCGGGACGGTGTCCCTCGGCCGCACCGCGACCCCGGAGTTCGGCTTGTCGTCGACGACCGAATCGCTCGCGACCGGTGCGACGCGGAACCCGTGGGACACGTCGGCGAGCCCGGGTGGGTCGAGCGGTGGTGCGGCGGTGGCGGTCGCGGCCGGGTTGCTGCCCGCCGCGGTCGGGTCCGACGGCGGCGGGTCGGTGCGGATCCCGGCCGCCGCGACGGGCCTCGTCGGGCTCAAGCCGTCCCGCGGGCGGGTGCCGGCGATGCCCGGGCGCGCCGGACTCGGCGGACTCGTGGTGGCCGGGCCGATCACACGGTCGGTCGCGGACGCCGGGATGCTGCTCGACGCCCTCGTGGCGCCGAGCGGTCGCGCGGTCCCGGAGCCGTTCGCGCTCCGCACGCCGGACGAGGGTGAGGGTCCCTTCACGGCCGCGGCGACCCGCGGCGAGGGCCGGTTCACGGTCGGGCTCCTGCAGGGGTCACCGTGGGACGACGCCGTCGACGTGCGGACGAGTCCCGAGGCCGCCGCGGCGGTCGCGGAGACCCTGGCGCTCCTCGACGCGCTCGGGCACGGCGTCGAGGACGTCGCGATGCCGCGGGTGGAGTACGCCCGGTGGTTCCGTGTCGCCTGGCAGGCCTCCGCGGCACGCATCCCGGACGTGCCCGGTCTCGACCGGTCACGCCTGGAACCGCTCACCGCGTGGCTCGTCGAACGCGGACGGGAGCTCTCGGGCGTGGCGGTGCTCGAGGCCATGGCCGGACTCGATGCGTTCTCGGTCGCCCTGGTGCAGGCGTTCGCGTCGTACGACGCCGTGCTCACCCCGACGCTCGCGCTCCCGCCGCGACCGCTCGGCTGGTACTCGGACGACCCCGAGGAGAACTTCGCGGACCAGTGCCGGTACTCGCCGTGGACCTCGATGTGCAACGTCGCCGGGCTGCCGGCGATCACGCTGCCGGTGTCGACCACGGACGCCGGCCTCCCCATGGGCGTGCAGCTCATCGGCCGCCCCGGTGGGGAGCGCACGGTCCTCGCCCTCGGCGCCCAGCTCGAGCGTCGGGTGCGATGGCAGCGGCGGCACCCGCCGCAGTGGTGAGGTCGGTGGGCCGGACGCCGTCCGCGGTGCGGGGCGACGGCCTCCCGTCCGGCGCAGCGGTCGGGCCGGACCTCAGACCGGCGGGAGCGTCGGCGCGGCCGCGACGAGTCCCCGCGTGACGTCGTGCCGCGGGTCGTCGAGCAGGGTCGCCGGGCCCTGCTCGACGATCCGCCCGGCGTCCATCACCGCGACCCGGTCGCACAGCCGCTGCACGACGCCGACGTCGTGCGACACGAGCACGAGCGTCATCCCGAGGTCCTCGGTCAGGCGGTCGAGCAGGTCGATCACCCGGGCACGAACGACGACGTCGAGCGCGCTCATCGGTTCGTCGCCGACGAGCAGCGCGGGCCGGTGCACCACCGCGCGGGCGATCGCGATGCGCTGGCGTTGACCGCCGGAGAACTCGTGGGGGAACCGGTCGGCGGCGTCGTCCGGCAGGTCGACCCGGTGCAGGGCCTCGGCGACGAGCGCCGCGTGGTCGCCCGTCAGGCGGAGGGCGCGCAACGGCTCACCGACGGTCCGACCGATGCGCATGCGCGGGTCGAGCGACGCGTACGGGTCCTGGAACACGATGCCCGTGCGGCGCCGGAACCAGCGCGTCGTGCGCGCGGAGGCGGCTGCCGACACGGGGCGACCCCAGGCGCTGACGCTCCCGGACGTCGGGGCCTCGAGCGCGGTGAGGAGGCGGACGAGCGTCGACTTGCCCGAGCCCGACGCGCCGAGGACGCCGAGGCGCGCACCCGCGGGGACGGTGAGGTCGACGGCGTCGACGGCGGTCCGCGTCGCGCCGGGCTCGAACGGGCCGCGACGCGGGAGCCGGTAGGTCCGTGACAGTCCGCGCGCCTCGAGCGCGGGCGAGTCCTCGTGCTGGATGTGCCCCGCCGCGGCGGTCCCGACCCCCCTCCCGCCGCTCGTGGTGTCCTCGCTCACGGGGTCCTCCTCGCGGTGGCGGCGGCGGCCGCGACGAGCGCGGCGGTCGCGGGGTGCCGCGGCGCGGCCAGGAGGCCCGTCACCGGACCCGACTCGACCACTCGTCCCGCGTCGAGCACGACCGCGGTGTCGGCGATGCGCGCCAGGACGGCGAGGTCGTGCGTGACGAACACCAGACCGGTGCCCCGCTCGTCGGCGGTGCGGTCGAACAGCTCGAGGACCCGGGCCTGCGTCGTCACGTCGAGCGCCGTCGTCGGTTCGTCCGCGAGGAGGAAGGCCGGCTCGCCCGCGAGGGCCATGGCGATGCACACGCGCTGCCGTTGGCCGCCGGACAGCTGGTGCGGGTACTGCCGCAGCAGGCGCTCCGGGTCGGGCAGGTCGACCGCGACCGCCAGGTCCACGGCGGCCTGGGCGGCGGCGCGGCGGTCGAGTCCGCGGTGCAGCCGCAGCGGCTCCGCGATCTGCGACCCGACCCGCCGGATCGGATCGAGTGCCGTCCCGGGCTCCTGGAACACCATGCCGATCCGACGACCGCGGTGGCGGGCGTGCTCGCGGTCCGACAGACCGACGAGCTCGTCGGGGCCGAGGCGCACGCTGCCCGAGACGGCGGCATCCGGGGGCGTCAGGCCCATCACCGCCAACGCGGTCATCGACTTGCCCGACCCCGACGCGCCGATCACACCGACACGGGCCCCGGCGGGGACGGCGAACGAGACGTCGTCGAGCACGGTCCGCCCGCCGATCCGCACGGTGAGGCCGCGCACGGTGAGGTCCGCCGTCGCGCCATGACCCGGACCGCCGGCGTGCTCGGCGCGGTCGACGGCGGTCATGCGGTCCCTCCGTGGACCTCGACCGTGGCGTCGGCGGTGGCGGGCATCCCTGCGGGCGCAGGACGGGCCTCCCGGGCGTCGGCCGCACCGGCGGTCGCGCCGGTGTCGGCATCGAGGTCGCGCCGTCGTCCGGTCAGTCGTGGGTCCGACGCGTCGCGCACGGCGTCGCCGAGCAGGGACAGCGCGACGACGACGAGGGCGATCGCCGCCCCCGGCCAGGCCGCGCTCCACGGGTGCACGCCGATGTAGGTCTGCAGGTCGGCGAGGAGACTGCCCCACGAGGCGGTGGACGACGACGCGCCGTACCCGAGGTACGACAACCCGGCCTCGGCGAGCACGGCCGTCGCCATGGCGAGCGACAGCTGCACGGTGAACAGCGGTGCCGCGTTCGGCACGAGGTGGCGGAGGAGCACGCCGACCGGTCCGACGCCGGCGGCGCGTGCCGCGGTCACGTAGTCGCTCCGTGCGATGCGGCGGATCTCGCCGCGGGCGACCCGGGCGATCGTCACGCCGAAGCTCAGGCCGACCGACACGACGACGACGCCGAGCGAGCCGCCGAACACGGCCGTCAGGAGCATCGCCGTGAGGAGCGTCGGGAACGCGACGAGCACGTCGAGGAGCACGGCCATGCCCTCGCGGACCCACCGGCTCGTCAACGACCCGACGGCGGTCAGCAGCATCCCGACCACCGAGGCGATGACGCCGGACCCCAGGGCGACCAGGACCGTCGTCCGCGCGCCCGCGAGCACGTAGCTCGCGATGTCGCGGCCGACGGCGTCGGTGCCGAACCAGTGGGCGGCGCTCGGGGCTCGCCACTGGTGGAACGGGTCGGTGTCGAACGGGTCGTACGGCGTCCAGAACGACGCGACGACCGCGGCCACCACGAGGAGCCCGAGCACGACGACCGCCACCGCGCCGGACGGCCGGGTGACGAGCCGTCGGAGGAAGCCGCGCTCGCCCCGTCCCGCGGCCCGGGCGGTCACGCTGCCTCCCGGAGACGGGGGTCGAGGAGGCGGTGCGCCACGTCGACCGCGAAGCCCACGACGAGCACGAGCCCGGTGAGCACGAGGAGCTCGGACTGCACCTTCGTCAGGTCCCGGCGACCGACGTCCGTGACGAGCATGCGTCCGACGCCCGGCAGCGCGAACACCTGTTCCACGAGGACGGCGCCGACGAGCAGCCCCGCGATCTGCACGCCGAGGACCGCGAGCACGGTGAGCGCGACCGACGGCAGCCCGTGCCGCAGGAGCGCTGCCCGCCGGGTGAGCCCGACCGCCGCCGCGGTGCGCAGATGGTCGGCACCGAGGACGCCGAGCGTCGCGGAGCGCGTGAACCGGAGGACGACCGCACCCTCGACCGCGCCGATCGTCAGCGCCGGCAGGACGAGGGCGGCGAACGCGCGCCCCGGTTCGTGCCAGCCGTCGAGCGGGAATCCCTGGGTCGGCAGGAGCCGGAGCCGCACCGCGAACACGGCGACCAGGAGCATGGCGGCCCAGACGACCGGGATCGCGGCGACGGCCTGCGCCACGATCGAGATGACCACGCCGGCGGGTCGACGTCGGAGGACCGCGGCGACCACGCCGAGCGGCACCCCGAGCACGAGGGCGAAGAGCAGGGACAGGCCCGCGAGCGGCAGGGTGACGGCGAGCTTCTGCGCGATCTGCGGTGCCACCGCGCCACCCGTGACGAGGGAACGGCCGAGGTCGCCGTGCAGGACCCCACCGATCCAGCTGAGGTACTGCACGACGAGCGGACGGTCGAGCCCGAGTTGCCGACGGACGGCGGACACCTGCGCGGCCGACGCCTGTGTCCCGGCGACGACCTGTGCGACGTCGCCGGGCAGGACCCGCAGCGCGGCGAAGACGATGACGCTCGCGACGAGGAGGCCGACGGCGAGCAGGAGCAGCCGCCCGACGAGGAATCGGGTCACGGGGTCAAGCCTACGAGCGGCGTCACCCCGTGACGGCGAGCTTCGACAGGTCGAGTCGCGTGCTCGTCGAGTTCGTGGGGAAGCCGGTCACGCCGTGGCGGATGGCGGTGATCGTCGTCGCGGTGTAGAGCCACTCGCCCGCGGCGTCCTCGCTGACGATGCGGGCGGCCTTCCGCAGGTCCGCGTCCCGCTCGCTCGTGTCCGTGGTGGCGAGGGAGTCGGCGTAGAGCTGCTGCACCTGCGGGTTGTCGTACCCGAAGTAGTAGTCCGGGTTCGCCCAGTTGCCGAAGTCGCGCGACTCGGTGTGGTCGACCATGCTCAACTCGAAGTCGTGTTTCCCGAACACCTGGTCGAGCCAGGTGGTGAAGTCGACGCGCTTGACGTGCAGGGTGATCCCGACCTTCGCGAGCTGCGAGGTGAGCACGTCGCCGATCGTCGACGGGTAGATGTTCGCGTACGTGAGCGTGAGGTCGAGGTCGTGCTTCCCCGCCTGCTGCAGGAGCTTCCGCGCGTCGGCGGGATCGTACGCGTCGATGTCCGTCAGGTCCTGGTACCCCGGGTCGAGCGCCGGGATCGGTCCGCCCTGTTCGACGCCCGTGCCGCCGATGGCCTTGATGAGCGCCTTCGGGTCGATGGCCTCGCGGATGGCCCGCCGGACCCGCACGTCCGTGAACGGCGCCTCGCGGTCGTTGAAGGCGAGGGTGTACTTGTCGGTCGTCTCGCCGGTGTGCAGCGTGATGCCCGAGGCGCCCTGGAGCTGGCCCTTCAGGGTGCCGTCCACCGCGGTCTCCACGTCGAGGTCGCCGTTCGCCATGGCGTTGACGGCGGTCGACGCCTCGGTGATGTAGCGGAAGACGACCTTGGCCACCTTCGCCTTCGCGCCCCAGTAGCCCTTCCAGCGGGTGAACGTCAGCGAGTCGCCCTGCTTCCAGCTGCTGACCCGGAACGGCCCCGTGCCGATCGCGCTGTCCGAGCGGTCGTTGTGGGCGCCACGCTCGAGGACGACACCCGCGCGACCGGTCAGCGCGAACAGCAGGTTCGAGTCGGGACGGGCGAGCCGCACCACCACGGTGTGGTCGTCCGGCGCCGTGACGTCCGAGACCGACGCGAGGTCACCCGCGTCGACGTAGGTCGAGCTCGCGCGGAAGTCGTCGAGCGACCACGCGACGTCCGATGCGGTGAGTGGGGTGCCGTCCTGGAACCGGATGCCGTCGCGCAGCGTGAACGTGTACGTGCGACCGTCCGCCGACACCGACCGCTTCGACGCGAGCACGTTCCGGATGCCCCCGTCCTGCGTGCGTCCGACGAGGCCCTGGTACACGTTGTCGATGAGCACCTGGTCGAGCGCGGCGCCCGACTGCTTTCGGATGTCGAGGCTCGTGGGCTCGAGCACCAGGCCCACCCGGACGGTGGCGTCCCGGCCGCCGGAGGTGTCGTCCGACGCGCCGGAGCAGCCGGTCAGGGCGAGTGCCGCGGTGACGGCGAGTGCGGCGGCGATGAGGCCGGAGCGGCGCGGCCCGGAGCTGCGGAGCGGACGCATGTCGTGGGGGTTCCTTCCGTGCGGACGGCGGCGGTCGCCGCGGTGCGCTCGGACGAGCGTACCGGCAGGCGGTCACCGGGGTTTCGATGGCTCCCAACGCCGGAGCACGTCCGCGAGTTCCCGCGGCGCCTGGGTCTGCACCGTGTGTCGCGCGGGGACCGTGACGATCCGGGCCGACGGCAATCGCTCTGCGAACCGGCGGGCGAGGGCCTGGGACACGTAGCCGCGGTCCCCGCGCACGAGCAGGACGGGCACCCGGAGGGACTCGAGGTCGTCCCACGCGTCGGCGAATCGACCGATGTGCGCCACCCCCGGCTCGAGGTGCGGGAAGTGGTGCCGCCGCACCCACCGGCCGTCGGGGGCGCGCCGGGTGGCGTGGCGGGCCTCCCGGGCGAGCGCGACGGGGTCGTCGCCGAGCCGGAGTGCCAGGGCCCGCACGACCACCTCGTCGAGGTCGGCGAAGTCGGGTTCCTCCTCGAGGGCGCGGACGATGCGGTCCACGGCGCGCTGGGTGAAGTCCGGTGACATGTCGAGCAACACGAGACCGGTCACGCGGCCCGGCGCGATCGCGGCGACGCGGGCGGCGACGATCGCACCGAGCGAGTGGCCGACGAGCACCACGGGGGGCGTGCCGAGCGCGTCGAGCGCGTCGACGACGGCCGGCGCGACGGTGTCCGCCGAGTAGACGGCGTCCGCCCGCCACGAGGACCGGCCGTGTCCGGGCAGGTCGACCGCGAGTGCCGGTACGCCGAGCAGCAGCGCGGTCGCGTCGAACGTGTGCGCCTCGAGTCCGACGCCGTGCAGGAACACGACGCGGACGTCGTGGGCATCCCGGGTCGCCGCGGCGGTGGCGCGCCAGCGGACGGCGCTCACCGTGGCACCGTCGCCGACGGTCGCGGTCAGCCGGGAGGCCCGGAGCGGCTCCGTCACGCCGAGGTGCGCCGCGAGTGCGGGAAGGTCGCTGAACTCGTCGGGGTCGGGCTCGGTCACCCCGACATCCTGGCAGTCCGCCGATCACCTGCTGGACCGGCTGCGGTGATGTAGGTAAGGCATGCCATACTCGGATGGTGTCGACCCGGTACAGGACCTTCGCGGTGCGCGTCCTGCGCATCACGCCCCTCACGCCGCACTTCGTCCGCGTGACGCTGACGGGTGACGAACTCGCCGACTTCGCCGCCGTCGGTCTCGACCAGCGCATCAAGGTCGTCCTGCCACTGCCGCACGGTGGCTACGAGAGCGTCCCGGGCGACGACGCCGGGGACTGGTTCACCGCCTGGCGTGCGCTGCCCGACGAGCGCCGCAACCCGATCCGCACCTACACGGTCCGGTCGTTCCGGCCGGCCGTGCGCGAGCTCGACATCGACTTCGTCGACCACGGCGACATCGGACCGGCGTCGCGCTGGGTCGGTGGCGCCACGGTCGGTGACGAGCTCCGCGTCGTCGGACCGGTCGTCGCGCGGGGGACCCGCGCCGAGGCCGACACCGGACGGGGCGCCGCCGAGTTCGCACCCGGGAGCGCGCAGCGCGTCATGATCGCAGGCGACGAGACCGCCGCCCCGGCCATCTGCGCGATCCTCGAAGCCCTCGACGCGGGGACCGTCGGGCACGTCTTCATCGAGGTCCCGACCGAGGCCGACCGGCTCCCGGTGGCCGCACCGCGCGGGGTCGAGGTCACCTGGCTCCCGCGGAACGGCGCGGACCACGGCCTCCACATGACGGAGCAGGTGCGGTCGTGGGCGCTCGCACACCGGGCCTCCCGGGCTGCCGCGGCCGCGGCACCGGTCCTGGCGGACGTCGACGTCGACAACGGGATCCTCTGGGAGGTCCCGGACGACGACCGTGCCGACGACAGCGTCTACGCGTGGATCGCGGGCGAGGCCGGATGTGTCAAGGAGATCCGCCGCCACCTCGTCCGTGGTGCCGGCATGGACCGGCGCTCCGTCGCCTTCATGGGGTACTGGCGCCGCGGGCGCGCCGAGTGCTGAGCGGGACCACGACCGGCACACCGAGCCCGGTGCTCGCGGCGCGGGGGCTCACCCTCGCGTACGACGACCGCGTCGTCGTCGAGTCGCTCGACATCGACGTCCCGGACCGGGAGCTCACCGTCATCGTCGGGCCGAACGCCTGCGGCAAGTCGACGCTGCTCAAGGCGCTCGCGCGCACGCTCACCCCGACCGCGGGCACGGTGTCCCTCGACGGCCGGCCGATCCGCTCGTACCGGTCGAAGGCCGTGGCCCGACGCGTGGCGATGCTCCCGCAGACCCCCGTCGCGCCGGCCGGCATCACGGTGCGCGACCTCGTCTCGCGCGGTCGTTACCCGCACCAGGACCTCTGGCACCCGATGTCCGCGGACGACCGCGCGGCGGTGGACGCGGCGCTCGAGCAGACGAGCACCGCGGCGCTCGCCGAGCGGAGCGTGGACGAGCTCTCGGGCGGCCAGCGCCAGCGGGTGTGGATCGCGATGGTCCTCGCCCAGCAGACCGACGTCGTGCTCCTCGACGAACCGACGACGTTCCTCGACATCGCACACCAGTACGACGTCCTCGAGCTCGCGGCCTCGCTGCACGCGGCGGGGCGCACCGTCGTCGCCGTGCTGCACGATCTCAACCAGGCCGCCCGGTACGCGACGCACCTGGTGGCGATGGACCGCGGGCGGATCGTCGCGCAGGGGCCGCCCGCCGAGGTGCTCACGGCCGACCTCGTCGAACGGGTCTTCGGTCTGCCGTGCGTCGTCGTCCCGGACCCGGAGACCGGCACGCCGCTCGTCGTCCCGCGCGCGGGCGCCGCCGCGGCCGCGCGCTCGGCCGCACGGGGCGCTGACGGCACCGGCGGGCGCGCCGCCTCGACCGTCCGTGGGGACGCCGAGTCGGCGACGGTCCGCGAGGCGGACTGACCCGCCTCAGTTCCATCCGGGTACCACGGCCGCGAGTCGCTCCCAGAGCGCGGCACCCACGCGGTCGTCCCGGGCCTCGCGGGACAGCGTCCCGGCGTTGAGCCCGTCGAGGTACGTGCCGGGCCGCTCCTCGACCACGTCGTCGCCAGCGAGCCGGACGAGTCCGACCGCACCCGCCTCCGGCGAGAGACCGTAGTTCCCACCCGTCGCGAACGACATGAGCCGCATCGAGGGGGAGTCGGCCCCGAAGCCCGTCGCGACGAGCCCCGGGTGGTACGAGTACGCCGGGACGCCGGTGCGCTGGGTCCACTGCCGGGTCAGGAGGACGGCTGCGAGCTTGGCGGTGCCGTACGCGCGCCAGCCGCCGAACCAGGGTCGCCGCGCGCCGTCGAGGTCGTCGAGCACCACGTGCCCGAAGCGGTGCGCGAGGCTCGCGGTGACCACCATCCGACCGTCCTGTGCCGCGGTGAGCACGTCCGCGAGTGCGTTCGCGAGCACGAACGGCGCGATCACGTTGCGCTGCAGCGTCGTCTCGAACCCGTCGACGGTCCGCGAGCGGTGGGACACGAGGCCACCGGCGTTGTTGACGAGGGTGTCGAGGTCCGGGACCTCCCGCCGCAGGTCCGCCGCGAGGCCGTGCACGGCCTCCAGGCGGTCGAGGTCCGCGACGAACCGCGGCATCCCGAGTTCGTCGGCGATCCGGGCCGTGCGATCCGGGTCGCGCCCGATGACGACGACGCGATGGCCGTCGGCGACGAGGGCGCGCGCCGCGGCGGCACCGATGCCGGAGCTGGCGCCGGTGAGGGCGATGGTACGGGGGTGGTCGGTCCGCATGGCGTCGTCTCCGTTCCGACTACGGTCGGCCGAGAGTCTCGAGCAGTCGGAGCCAGATCTCGCTCATCGTCGGGTACGCCGGGACCGCGTGCCAGAGCCGGTCGATCGGGACCTCCCCGACCACGGCGACCGTCGCGGCCTGCAGCATCTCGGCGACGTCCTGCCCCACGAACGTGACGCCGACGAGCACATGGCGGTCCTCGTCGACGACGGCCTTCGCCCGTCCGGTGTAGCCGTCCGCCTGCAGCGCCGAGCCGGCGACGGCACCGAGGTCGTACTCGACCGCGCGGACGTTCAGGCCCTGCTGCCGGGCGGCCGCCTCGGTCAGCCCGACGCTCGCGACCTCCGGGTCGGTGAACGTGACCTGGGGGACCGCGGCGTGGTCGGCGGTCGCGACGTGCGCGCCCCACGGAGCGGTCTGGAGGGGCGTCCCCTGGAACCGGGCAGCGATCGCCTCGCCCGCCGCCCGGGCCTGGTACTTGCCCTGGTGCGTGAGGAGCGCGCGGTGGTTGACGTCACCGACGCCGTACAGCCAGTCGGTCCCGTGCACGAGCATCGTGTCGTCGACGTCGAGCCACGCGCCGGGGGTCAGGCCCACCGTCTCGAGGCCGAGCTCCGCGGTGTGCGCGGTCCGTCCGGTCGCGACGAGGACCTCGCTCGTGACGAGCGTCGAGCCGTCCTCGAACGTGGCAGTGACGAGTCCGTGCTCGTCGCGATCCACCCGGACGGGCGTCGCGCCGATGCGGACGTCGACCCCGAGCTCGCGGAGTGCGTCGGTGACCATCTCGCCCGCGAAGGGCTCCATCGCACCGAGGAGGCCGCCGCGGGCCACGAGGGTCACGGTGGTGCCGAACGACGCGTACGCGGTGGCGAGTTCGCAGCCGGCGACCCCGCCGCCGATGACGAGCAAGCTGTCCGGCGCTGACTGGGCGCTCGTGGCCTCGCGGGTGCCCCACGGCGCCGCGTCTGCGAGCCCCGGGATGTCGGGGAGCTGCGGGAGGGAGCCCGTGGCGACGGCGACGGCGGCACGCGCCCGGTGCTCGACGCCGTCGACCTCGATGGTGCGCGGTCCGGTGATGCGGGCGTGGCCGCGGATGAGGGCGATGTCGGCCGAGTCGAGCCACGACACCTGGCTGTCGTCCTGCCAGTTGCTCGTGAACCCGTTGCGGCGCGCGAACGTGGCCGCGGGGTCGACCGTCCCGGTGACGGCCTCCGCCGCGCCGCCGAGCCGCTGGGCGGCGCGGACCGCGTGCCCGCTGCGGAGGAGTGCCTTGGACGGCATGCAGGCCCAGTACGAGCACTCACCCCCGACGAGTTCCGCTTCGACGATGGCGGTGGACAGGCCACGCTTGTGGGCGTAGTCCGCCACGTTCTCGCCGACCGCTCCGGCACCGATCACGATGAGGTCGTAGTCCGTCATGCCGCTGAGCGTACGCGAGACGGGGCGCTCCGCTCCGGGCGGGCTCCCGGCTGGTGCGGACGGGTCAGGAGATGCGTGCGGCGGCGGACAACGCCCCGACGACCCGGAGGATCACACCGAGGTCGTCGACGGCCCGGTCGGGATCCACCGGCGCGAAGCCGGTCAGCGCGGCGCCCACGAGGCGTCGGCCGTCCGTCGCGGCGGCGATGAGGTCGACGAGCGTCCCCCCGCCCAGACCGAACGGCACGGGTTCGAGCAGGCCGTCCACCTCGGACGGGTCGAGGACGTCGAGGTCGACGTGCACGAAGACGCTGTCGGCCCCGGTGGCCACGACAGCCGCGCGGAGGGAGGCCGTGTCGGTGTCGTCCGCGTCGAGGGCGCGCACGTCGGCACGAGCGAGCGCCGCACGTTCGACGTCGTCGAGGCCGCGGGTACCCGCGATGACGACCATCGGCGCGGCGAACGTCACCGCCTCCGGGAACAGGTCGTCGGGGCGGTCGACCAGCAGGCGGACCGCGGCGGTCTCGGCGGCGACGGGCTGCGCGCGGTTCAGGGGCCGGAACCCGCTCGACCCGGACAGGCGGACCAGGGCGGTGGTCGGCGTGCACACGGCGGTCGCGCCGAGCACCACGGCGCCGTCCCCACCGATCGTGAGGACCGGCTCGGCGGCCACCCGGACCTCTTCGCTCACCGCCTCGGCGACGGAGCGGACCGCGGTGTAGCGGGCGACGGCTGTCTCGAGCCGGTCGCCGGCGCCCGCCGGGATCGGAACGGTCGTGGTGGCCGACCGTGGGAGGTCCGCGGCGATCGCGCTCGCGCCGTCGGCGAGTCGCATCGCGCGGGACGACGCCGAACCCTGCCACTGACCGACCACGAGGAACTGCACGTCCCCATCCTGTCAGTTCGGTCCGGCGTCGTCGCCGAGCGGGGCGGTGCGGCTCAGTGTCCGTTCTTCAGGGCCGCCAGTCGCGCCTCGACCTCGGCGTCCTTGCCGAGGTCGTCGAGGCTCTGGAACTGCGCGTCGAGGCTCGAGGCCTGGAGTTCCTGCTGCCCGAGCACCCGGGCCTCCTCGCGGCGGATCTTGTCCTCGAACCGGGCGAGATCGCTCGTCGGGTCCATGACGTCGATGCTGCCGATGGCCTCGTTCACGCGCGACTGCGCCTCGGCGGTCTTCTGCCGCGCGACGAGCTGGTCGCGCTTCGCCTTGAGGTCGACCAGCTTCTGCTTGAGCTGCTCGAGTCCGGACTTGAGCCGATCGACGACCTCCGTCTGCGCGGCGATCTGCGGTTCGGCGTCCTTCGCCTCCTGCTCGCTCCTGATCTGCCGACCGAGCGCGATCTTGGCCAGGTCGTCGAACTTGTCGGCGTCCGCGGTCTTGCCCTCGGCGCGGTAGCGGTCCGCTGCGGCACTCGCGCTCGCTGCCTTCTGGCCCCAGTCGGCGGCGGCGGCGACGTCCTCCGCGTGGTCCTGCTCGAGGAGACGGAGGTTCCCGATCGTCTGGGCGATCGCACTCTCGGCGTCGGCGATGTTGTTCGTGAAGTCGCGGACGAGCTGGTCGAGCGCCAGCTTGGGGTCCTCCGCGTTGTCGATGATCGCGTTGATGTTCGCCTTCGCGAGCTGCGCGATCCGTCCGAAGATGGTCTGCTTCGCCATGGTCGTGTCCTTTCTGGTGGTGGTGTCGTCACTGGTCCCGGAACGCCCGTGCGTCCGGTTGGTCATCAGAACCGGCCGCCGCCGGAGAAGCCGCCGCCGTCTCCGAAGCCGCCGCCGCCGAAGCCGCCGCCGCCGAAGCCGCCGCCGCCGTACCCGCCGCCGAAGCCCCCGCCGCGTCCGCCGAACATGCCGCCGAGCACGAGACCGGTCACGAGCCCGCCGAGCTGCGCGCCGTTCGAGCCGCCGCCGCCCGGCCAACCGCCCATGTCCTGGTCGGCCTCGTCCATCGCCGCGGCGGCGTACTGCTCGGCGGCGCGCGCTGCGCGGATCGCCGTGTCGGGGTCGGAGGTGGCGGCGCGCACGGCGTCGTCGAAGGCGCGCTCGGCCTCGGACAGGCGGGTCCGGGCGCGGGGGCCGATGCCGCCACGCCGCATCGAGATGAAGTCCCGTGCCTGGTCGATCCGGGCCCGAGCGTCACGGAGTGCGGCGTCGAGCGCGGCCGCGGCCCGCTGGCGGCGTTCCTCGCGCGACCGGGCGGCAGCGAGCGCGGTGTCGATGGCGGCGTTGACCTGCGTGAGGCGGTCGAGCGCACTGATCGGATCGCGGGGGTCGAGGTCTTGGCGGAGCACGGTCGCGGCGCGCGCGACGGCGGTCGTGACGTCCGGACCGGGGTCGCGGAGCGATCGACCGGCTGCGACGTCGGCCTCGACATCGGCACGGAGGGCCTCGACACGACCGGCGGTCTCGTCGAAGGTCCGGGGTGCGCTCGCGACGGCCCCGGCGAGCTGGGCGACCTGGGCGAGGGCGTGCTGCGCGTCGCGGACGGCGATCACCGCCTGACCACGGTCGCCGCTCGCGATGGCGTCCGTCGCGGCGCGTGCGCGCTCGTCGGCGTACGCGAGGACGTCGCGTGCTTGGTCGACGTTGCCGTCGACCGTCGCGATGGTGCGTCCGGTCCACCGGCCGCGCAGCGTGGTGAGCGTGGCGTCCGCGTCGGCGACCTGCCGTCTCGCCGTGGGCAGCGCGGCGGTCACCTGGGCCGCGTTCGCCTCGACGCCGTCCTCCAGTGCGCGCAGCGCGTCGAACGCCGCCGTCTGCTCGGCGAGCTCCCCGTGCACGCGGGAGCAGATCTCGACGATGCGCCGCGACCACGCGGCACGGTCGGCGGGGGAGTCCGGCACCTCGTCGTCGAGCTGCTGGCGGAGCGTGAAGGCCTCGCGCACCGCGCGTCGGGCGCGGTCGAGTGCTGCGGTGAACGGTGCGGCGGCGTCGGTGCCGAACTGTGCGACGGCGAACCCGACCTCTTGGTCGGCGCTGCGGATCTCGTCGTCGATGGTGACGAGGGCCACACCGGCACGACGCTCGAGGGCGGCGAGGTCCGCGGCCTCGGCAGCGGCGGCACGGGCAGCGCGGCGGTGGTTCCGGGCCCGGATGACGAGCACGAGGACGACGAGACCGACCAGGACCACCGCGAGCACGACCCAGAGCCACGTCAGGTCGGGCGGTGCCTGGGTGGCCGCCAGTCCCTGCGCGAACGCGGTCGCGGCGCCGTCCCAGTCGTCGGCGCGCAGTCTCGGGACGAGGTCGTCGTCGGTGGCCGTCCGGACGTCGTCCTTCGAGAGGGTCGTGGACGTGTCCGACTGCGTGACGTTGTACACGCGATCGTCGACCGCGACGGAGAGCAGCACGCTGTCGGTGTCGAGCTGGTTCCGTTCGAGCGTCGCGCGTCCCCACGCCGCCTGGTCGGACGGGTCCGTGAACCGCGGCACGTAGACCACGAACAGCCGGGTGTGGGTCTGGTCGTAGAGGTCGTCGAGCGCTTTCCGAACCCGGTGCTCCTGGGCGGTGCTCAGGGCGTTCGCGTCGTCGACGACGTAGGCGCCGTCGAGGTCGACCGGTGCGGTGGCCGATGCGCCGGCGGCCGGCCCGAGGACGGTGAGCGCCGCGAGCAGCACGGTGACGAGCCCGGCGGCCCGACGAGCGTACGGGTGTCGTCCTCGTCGTGTGCTGCCGTCGCGGGTTCCGCGCATCCGTCCTCCTCGTGCCGCGGGCGGTGGGCCGCAGGACCCTGGGACCCCGGAGTCTAGCGAGCCGCACCGCGGGGTGGCCGTGTCGCCGGGCGGTCGGTGGACCGCGTCCGCGCGGGGTGGCGTTCGTACCCCGTCGGGGCGCGTCGCTCCTCCCGCGGGTCCCGCGCAGGACCTCCGGGTCCGGCGTCCATGTCCCCCGAGTTGGGAGTAGCATGGACCGGCATCGGCGACGAAGGGAGCGGGCAATGGAGCGAGCGACCAGGACAGAAGTCGTCCCCCTCGAGGACGGGTTCCACCGGGTGTCGACACCGGCGAGCGGTGTCATCGGGTTCGTGCGCGAGCGCGACGGGCGGTACGAGGTCCTCCGAGGACGGGTGCGTCAGGCGACGCGGTCCGAGGGGATGTACTCCACCATGAACGTCGCGCTCATCGCCCTGACCCACGCCTGATCGGGCTGACCCACGCCTGATCGGGCTGACCCACGCCTGATCAGCGGCCCCGTCGTCGTCGGCCCGCCCCGCTTCGTGCGGTGGTGGGCCGACGCCGTCCGGGCCCGTCGTCAGGGGCATCGGCGCGGGCGACGGTGTGGCGCGTGGCGGGATCACGTGCGCGCGAGCGCGACCTGTCGTCGGACCTCGTCGAGTGTGCGCATGAGCGTGATCGAGTCGTCGAGTGAGTGGACGGGGGAGTCCGTGCGGCCCTCGGTGGCCCACGCCGCCAGGGCGACGGCCTGCCAGACGAGTCCCTGCCGGCCGCGGAGGCCCGAGCGGTCGCGCCAGGCGTGCACGGTGTCCCCGAGGCGGAGCGTGAACGCGGCCGGGAACACGAAGTGCTCGGTGAACCGGACCGTGCCCTCGGTGCCCGCGATGGTCGGGAGCCCGTCGGTCGAGGCGAGCATGGTGGTCGTCACCGACGCCTGAGCGCCGGTCGCGCCGGTCAGCACGGCGACGGACTGGAGGTCCACCCCGCTTCGGCTGGTCCGTCCCGTCGCGTCGATGCGCACCGGTGCCCCCGTCGCGAACTGTGCGAACCACAGGCCGTACACGCCCGCGTCGAGCAACGCGCCGCCGCCGAGCGCCGGGTCCGTGATGCGGTCGAGGCCGCCGAGGTCGTGCGGCCAGCCGACGTCGACGAGCGCGAGGTGGACCTCGCCGAGGTCGCCACGGTCGATGCAGGCCCGGAGGACGGCCGACTGCGGCAGGTACCGCGTCCACATCGCCTCCATCGCGAGCACCCCTGCCGCTCGTGCGGCGTCCGCGACCCGGACGGCGTCTGCGGCGGAGGTCGTGAACGGCTTCTCGACGAGCACGTGCTTGCCGGCGCGGATCGCGAGGAGTGCCTGTTCGGCGTGGTGCACGTGCGGGGTCGCCACGTAGACGACGTCGACCTCGGGGTCGCCGACGAGGTCCTCGTACGAGGTGTGGGCCCGGGGCACGCCGTGCCGGTCGGCGAAGGCCGCAGCCCGGTCACGCGATCGTGATCCGACGGCGACGACGCGCTGGTCGGTGGCCGCGTGCAGGGCGGCGGTGAAGTCGTTCGCGATCTCCCCGGGCCCGATCACGCCCCACCGGAGGGCGGGGCCACCGCGGAGCGGAGGGACGTCGGGCTCGGGGAACGTGAACACATGCCGAGCCTAGGGACGCGGTGCGGTCGGCACCAGCTCGACGCCGGTCGTCTCCGCTCGAGCGGCGAGCACCCGGGTGGCGAGCGTTCGGAGTACGTCGCGGTCGTCCCGTCCGAGCGGAGCGACGATGTCCTCGACCTCCCGACCGAAGGCGGCCGTGACGCGGTCCACGACGTCGCGTCCGGCGGTGGTGAGTCGCACGTGGGCCATGCGTCGGTCCTCCCGGGACGGCACGCGCTGGACCAGGCCGCGCCGCTCCGCTCGGTCGACGAGTCCGGTCACGCTCGACTTGTCGAGGTCGAGCAGGGCCGCGAGTTCTCGCATGCCCGGTTCCCGGTCGCGGAGCACGCCGAGCAGGCGGGTCTGCACGAGCGACAGGTCGTCGGCGTCCGCGGTGCGGGCGAGCGTGTTCTGGACGAGGAACGACAGCTGTGCGAGTGCGTCGACGATCCCGAGGTCGGGGTCCGGAGCAGTGGTCACACGGACATCGTACTTGTGGTGGTACGTGGCACCAACTAAACTGGTTTGCGCCACGTACCAAATTGGTATGGCGCGAGGAGGAACCGATGCCCACCATGCACGCCGCTGTCGTCACCGCGTTCGGCGAGCCACCCCGGAGCGGTGCGGTCCCGGTCCCCGAACCGCGCTCCGGCCACGAGGAACTCGTCGACGTGGTCGCCGTCGGCCTCCTTCCGCGCACCCGCTCGGGTGCGGCGGGTGCCCACTACACGAGCACCGGCGTCCTGCCGATGGTCCCCGGCGTCGACGCCGTCGGACGGCGCGCGGACGGGGCGCTCGTGTACTTCGTCGCAGACGACGACGTGATCGGGACGATGGCCGAGCGAGCCGTCGTCGACCGTCGTCGCTCCGTCGTCCTGCCGGACGGCATCGACCCGCTCCGCGTCGCCGCCACCATGAACCCCGCGATGTCGTCGTGGGTCGCGCTCCGCCGCCGCGTCCCCGTCCGCCCGGGACAGTCCGTGCTCGTGCTCGGCGCCACCGGCAGCGCGGGCTCCATGTCGGTCCGCATCGCGAAGCACCTCGGCGCGGGGCGGGTCGTCGCGGCGGGTCGGGACCGGCGGCGCCTCGACGCCCTCGCCGAGGTCGGCGCCGACAGCCTCGTGCAGCTCGGGGTACCGGCCGCCGACGCCGCGCTCGGTGCGGCGGCCGCCGACGTCGACATCGTGCTCGACTACCTCTGGGGCGCGCCGACCGAACAGGCGATCCGCGCCGTCCTCACCGCCAGGAGGGACCGGAGCGCCGCGCTCCACTGGATCCAGATCGGGTCCGTGGCCGGTCCCGACATCACGCTGCCGTCGGCCGTGCTCCGCGGCGCAGACCTCCGGCTGCTCGGCAACGGGCAGGGTGCCGTCTCGCCGGCGGGCTACCTGGCCGAGCTGCCGTCCCTCGTCGCGGAGATCGACGCGGGCGGCATCGTGGTCGAGCCCGTTCCCGTCGCGCTCGGCGAGATCGAGCAGGCGTGGGGTCGGGACGAGGAGCCGGGGCAGCGGATCGTGGTCGTGCCGTGAACGACGGACGGCCCTGAGCGACGGACGGCCTAGCGACGGACGGCCCTGAGCGACCGATGGTGCCCCCAGGAGGATTCGAACCTCCGCCCCTGCCTCCGGAGGGCAGTGCTCTATCCCCTGAGCTATGGGGGCCCGGGGTGCTCCCACCGTAGCAGGTCCCACGACCGCTCCCGGACACCGGTGACGCTGCCCGGGCAGCGGATGGACGACCCGCTCCGATCCGTCGCCCGCTGCTCGCCGTCGTCGACGTCAGCGCCGGGGCCGGGCCACCGCTGCGTGCCACGAGGCGGTCGACGGACTGTCCCCTGCCCGGCCCCGGAGGGCACGTGTCACATCGGCCTCTGAAGCGCGCTACCCGGCCTGCGGCGTCGCGGACGCGCTCGCCGTGGCGGACGAGAGGGCCGCGCGGACCGCGTCGACGACCGGCTGTGCGTCGCCCGGCTCACCGAACACCGTCGACTCCACGTGGATCCAGTACGGATCCGTGAACGCATCGGCCCGTCCGATGCCCTTCCGCGCCTCGAAGTAGCCCTCGACGGTGTACGTCGGCACGCTGTTGCTGTCCTCGTACAGGGTGTCCTTGAGCTTCGTCAGGGTCGACTCCGGCAGCGAGGCGACCGCCAGCGTCAGACGAGCGCCGCCGCTGGCGTCCCGCCAGGTGCAGACGTCCCCGCGCTCGGCCGCGATGCCGGCCGCCGTGCTGCCGTGCGCCGGTGTCGCGTCCGTGTCGAGCGTGAAGGTCCGGCCGTACGTGGCGAGCACCTGCTCGGGCACCAGGGCCGCGCAGGGGACGTCGACGCGGGTGCCGATCGGCGCCGGGGGTGTCGAGGAGGACGTCGTCCCGCTCCGTCCGGCGGAGGACGCGTGGCCACCGGTGCACCCGCTGACGGCGAGCACGCTCGTAGCGGCGATCGCGACCGTGGTGATCGCCCGGACGAGGGTGCGGGAGGTCATCGGACCATGATGACGCACCCCGTCCCCGACGCGCGAACCCCGCTCGCAGCGCGGCGCGCACGAGCCGTCGCCGCGGCGCGGACCGTGCGACGACGCCCCGGTAGACTCGACCGCCGTGACCCCAGCCGAACTCTCCGCCGCGTACCTGTCGATCCTCGCCGGGATCGTCGAGCGACGGGGCGCCGCCGACACCGTCGTGGTGGGGGAGTCCCACGCGGCCCTCGAACGCCCCCGCAACCGGGCACACGGGGACTGGTCCTCGAACGCAGCCATGCAGCTCGCCAAGCGCCTCGGGACGAACCCGCGTGAGCTGGCCACCGAGATCGCCGGGGAGCTCACCGAGCTCGACGGCGTCGACGCGGTGGACGTCGCCGGCCCCGGCTTCATCAACATCACGCTCGAGGCCGCCGCCGCCGGAGCGATCGCGCGGACCATCGTCGAGGAGGGCGGTGCGTTCGGGCGCGGCGACCTCTACGACGGCGTCCGGATCGACCTCGAGTTCGTCTCCGCGAACCCGACCGGCCCGATCCACATGGGCGGCGTCCGCTGGGCCGCGGTCGGCGACAGCCTCGCGCGCGTGTTCACGGCGCAGGGCGGGCTCGTCACCCGTGAGTACTACTTCAACGACCACGGCGGCCAGATCGACCGCTTCGCCCGCAGCCTGCTCGCGAGCGCCCTCGGCGAACCCACCCCCGAGGACGGCTACGGCGGTGCCTACATCACCGAGATCGCCGCCCGGGTCCTCGCCACCTTCGACGGCGACGTCGCCGACCTCCCGCGGGACGAGGCGCAGGAGCTCTTCCGGCGCGAGGGCGTCGAGTTCATGTTCGCCGACATCAAGGCGTCCCTGCACGACTTCGGCGTCGACTTCGACGTCTACTTCCACGAGAACTCGCTACACGAGTCGAAGGCCGTCGAGCGCGCCATCGCCCGCCTCCGCGAGCTCGGGCACATGTACGAGGCAGACGGCGCCCTGTGGCTCCGCACGACCACGTTCGGTGACGACCGCGACCGCGTCGTGATCAAGTCCGACGGCGAGCCCGCGTACATCGCGGGCGACATCGCGTACTACCTCGACAAGCGCGAACGCGGGTTCGAGCGGAACCTCATCATGCTCGGCGCCGACCACCACGGCTACATCGGCCGGATGATGGCGATGTGCGCCGCCTTCGGCGACGAACCCGGCGTCAACCTCGAGATCCTCATCGGCCAGCTCGTCAACCTGCTCAAGGACGGCGAGCCCGTGCGCATGTCGAAGCGGGCCGGCAACGTCGTCACGATGGAGGACCTCGTCGACGCGGTCGGCGTCGACGCCGCCCGGTACGCCCTCGTCCGCTTCGCATCCGACACGGCGATCGACATCGACCTCGACCTCCTCGTCAAGCGCACGAACGACAACCCGGTGTTCTACGTCCAGTACGCCCACGCCCGGACGTGCGCCGTGGACCGCAACGCCGCGGCGAGCGGCGTGGACCGGTCGGTCTTCGACGGCTCGCTGCTCACCCACGAGACCGAGAGCGCACTGCTCGGCGCGCTCGCCGAGTTCCCGCGCGTCGTGCGCCAGGCGGCGGAACTCCGGGAGCCGCACCGCGTCGCCCGGTACGTCGAGCAGCTGGCCGGTCTGTACCACCGCTGGTACGACGCCTGCCGCGTGACGCCGCTCGGCGACGAACCCGTGACGGACCTGCACCGGACGCGCCTCTGGCTCAACGACGCCACGGGGCAGGTCGTCCGCAACGGCCTGACGATGCTCGGGGTCACCGCACCCGAGCGGATGTAGCGCGTGTCGGCAGCGACGGCGACCGCCGGCGGCGCTCGGGGCCGGCGCCGCGGGCGCCGCGGCGTCGTCGTCCTGGTCGTCCTCGTGCTGGTCCTCGCCGTCCTGGCGGTCGTCGCCGAGCTCGTCCTGCGGCACGTCGTCGACCGGACGATCGCCGACCGGATCGAGTCGTCCCTCCCGTCCGGCACGGCCGGCCACGTCGTCGCCGACGCGCACGGCGTGGTCATCCCGCAGCTCGTCGCCGGGCGACTCGACGACGTCGACGTCACGACGCACGACCTGACCGTGCGCGGCGTCCCGCTCGCGGTCGACGCCACGGTGCACGACGTGCCCGTGCGGGGGACGGGACGGACGGGTCGCGCCGACGGCACGGTGCGTCTCACCGCGTCCGCGGTGCGGCAGGCCGGCGTGCTCGACCAGGTGGCGGGGGACGTCCGTCTCCGCGACGGCGGCGTCGCGTACGCCGGGCGCACCCGCTTCCTGGGCACCGACATCCGGTACCAGGTCACGGCCGCGGTCGCCGCAGCGGCGAGCGGACGGGGCGTGACGATCACCCCACACCAGGTGCGCGTCACGAACAGCGCGCTCGGCATCGACGTCGGCGGCCGCATCCCCGGCGTCTCCGGGACGCCGGTCGACGTGTGCACGGCCCGGTACCTCCCGGCCGCGCTGCGTCTGCGGTCGATCGCGATCACGGCCTCGGCCGCCACGATCCGCATCGACGCCGCGCACGTGCCGCTGTCGGACGACGCGCTCCGCACGACCGGGTCGTGCTCCTGATCCCACGGATCGGCCCGTCGTGACGCCCCGCGTCCACCCGGCCGGGAGGCCCGCCGTGGCTCGGTAGGCTGGACCGGCCCGGTGGTCCCGGGCTCCGTACCACCCCGGAAGGCCCCCGTGACCGGCAACCCCCTCGCCCCCGCACGTCTGTCCGTCCCCGACGAC
The DNA here is from genome assembly GCF_003234885.2 of Curtobacterium sp. MCBD17_003. Taxonomy (NCBI): domain Bacteria; kingdom Bacillati; phylum Actinomycetota; class Actinomycetes; order Micrococcales; family Microbacteriaceae; genus Curtobacterium; species Curtobacterium sp. MCBD17_003. The sequence continues at coordinate 1,956,506 of NZ_CP126275.1, read as the reverse complement.
CCGAACGCCCTGGTCGCCCGCATCTGGCCGGCCTCGGCGACACGAACGGACGACGGTGACCTCGTCGTCGGCGGGGTCACCGCGTCCGATCTCGTGGCGCGCCACGGTTCCCCGCTGTACGTCGTCGACGCCTCCGACGTCCGCGCCCGGGCGGCGCGCGTGCGTGACGCGTTCGAGGACGCCTTCGCCCGCGTGGGTTCGACGGCGCACGTCTACTACGCCGGGAAGGCCTTCCTGACGACACAGGTCGCCGCGTGGATGGCCGAAGCCGGCCTCCGCGTGGACGTCTGCACGGGCGGTGAGCTCGCCGTGGCGCTCGCGGGCGGCGTCGATCCCGGACGGCTCGGGTTCCACGGCAATGACAAGTCCGACGCCGAGATCGAGCGTGCCGTCGAGGTCGGACTCGGCACGATCGTGCTCGACAGCGTCGAGGAGATCGGCCGCGTCGCGCGGATCGCCGAGCGCGCAGGAGCGGTCCAGCGCGTCCGCATCCGGATCAACAGCGGCGTACACGCCTCGACGCACGAGTACCTGGCCACCGCTCGGGAGGACCAGAAGTTCGGCATCCCCCTGACCGAGGCGGTGGCCGCGGGCCGGGCGGTCCGGGCGGAGCCGGCGTTGGCGTTCGTCGGGCTCCACTCGCACATCGGGTCGCAGATCTTCGACGAGGGCGGGTTCCGCGAGGCCGCCCGTCGCCTCGTCGAGGTCCACGCCGCCCTCGCCGCCGAGGGGCCCGTGCCGGAGCTCAACCTCGGTGGTGGCTGGGGCATCGACTACACCGAGTCGGACCGGGCGTTCGAGCCGGAGGACATCGCCGAGGCCCTCGCACGGATCATCGCGGACGCCTGCGCGGCACGGGACGTCCCCGTGCCGGTCGTCGCCGTCGAACCCGGGCGGTACATCGTCGGGCCGCCCGGCATCACGCTCTACCGCGTCGGTACCGTCAAGCCCGTCGAACTCGCACTCGACGCCTCGACCGATGCACCGGGCGACGGGTCCGGAGCGGAGGACCCGGTGCGTGCCGAGGAGGCGCCGCACGGGCCGGTTGAGACCGCCGAGCACCGTCCCCTCGGACCGACCGCCGTCCGGACGTACGTGAGCGTCGACGGGGGCATGAGCGACAACGCGCGGCCCGCGCTCTACGACGCGGACTACACGGCCCGGCTCGCCCGCACCTCCGACGCCGCCCCGGTCCTCGTGCGCGTCGTCGGCAAGCACTGCGAGAGCGGCGACGTCGTGGTGCGGGACGACTACCTGCCGGGTGACGTCCACCGGGGTGACCTGCTCGCGGTGGCGGCGACCGGCGCCTACTGCTGGAGCCTCTCGAGCAACTACAACCACGTGGCGCGCCCGGCGGTGGTGGCGGTGGCCGACGGCGTCGCCCGTATCCTCGTGCGGGGCGAAACGGTCGACGACCTGCTCGCCCGCGACGCCGGCCTCGTCCCGAGCGGCGGCGCCTTCGGCGGCCCGACCGCCCACGGCGTCCGCGGCGACGCATCCTGACCACCGTCCGCGCCCGACCCGCACGAGGTACACGAACCCCCATGATCGAATACCGCAACGTCCGCGTCGCGCTCCTCGGGGCCGGCTCCGTCGGCGCCCAGGTGGCGCGACTCCTGCTCGAGCACGGCGACGAGCTCGCGTCACGGGCGGGAGCGGGGCTCGAACTCGTCGGGATCGCGGTCCGCGACGTGGACGCGCCCCGTGACGTCGACCTGCCGCGGTCGCTGTACACGACGGACGCCGAGTCGCTCATCCTCGGCGCGGACATCGTCGTCGAGCTCATCGGCGGCATCGAACCGGCCCGGACCCTCGTGCTGCAGGCGCTCGGTTCCGGCGCCGACGTCGTCACCGGCAACAAGGCGTTGCTCGCGACCCACGGCCCCGAGCTCTTCACGGCCGCCGAGCAGGTGGGCGCACAGCTCTACTACGAAGCGGCGGTCGCGGGGGCGATCCCGATCATCCGGCCGCTGCACGACTCGCTCGCGGGGGACCGTATCGACCGCATCATGGGCATCGTCAACGGCACGACGAACTTCATCCTCGACCGGATGGACCGCGAGGGCGAGAGCTTCGAGGACGCCCTCGCCACGGCCACCCGGCTCGGCTACGCGGAGGCCGACCCCACGGCGGACGTCGAGGGCTACGACGCGGCCCAGAAGGCCGCGATCCTGGCGTCCCTGGCCTTCCACACCACCGTGCCGCTGGCCGCCGTGCACCGCGAGGGCATCACCAGCGTCACGATCGAGCAGGTCCGCGCGGCCCGCAAGGCCGGCTACGTGGTCAAGATCCTCGCGCTGTGCGAGCGCCTGACCGACGCGGACGGCCGCGAGGGCGTGAGCGCACGCGTGTACCCGGCGCTCGTGCCCGAGGGGCACCCCCTGGCAGCCGTGCACGGCCCGAAGAACGCCGTCTTCGTCGAGGCCGAGGCCGCCGGCGACCTCATGTTCTACGGGGCCGGCGCGGGCGGCGTCGAGACCGCGTCGGCCGTGCTCGGCGACCTCGTGTCGGCGGCACGGCGGCACGTGATCGGCGGACCCGGTGTGGCGGAGTCGACGCAGTCGAACCTGCCGGTGTTCCCGATCGGCGTCGTCTCGACCCGGTACCAGATCACGATGCGCGTCACGGACGCCCCTGGCGTGTTGTCCACCGTGGCGGGGGTCCTCGCGCGGCACTCGGTCAGCGTCGAGACCGTCGAGCAGACCGTGGCCGGGGCTGCCCCGGCGTCGGACGCGGGCACCCCCGGGGCCACCGCTACATTGGTGATCGGCACGCACCGGGCCCGCGAGCACGACCTCGCGGCGACCGTGGTGGCACTCCGAGCCGAACCCGTCGTGGCCGCGGTCACGAGTGTCCTGAGAGTAGAGGGAGCCTGATGGCCCACCAGTGGCAGGGTGTCCTGCGCGAGTACGCCGACCGTCTCGACGTCACGGACGCGACCCCCATCGTGAGCCTCGGCGAGGGCGGCACTCCGCTCATCCGGGCCCGCGCGCTGTCGGAGCGGACGGGCGCCGACGTGTACGTCAAGTTCGAGGGGATGAACCCGACCGGGTCCTTCAAGGACCGCGGGATGACCATGGCCATCTCGAAGGCCGTCGAGCACGGCGCCGAGGCCGTCATCTGCGCCTCGACGGGCAACACGAGCGCCTCGGCCGCCGCGTACGCCGCACATGCCGGCATCACCGCCGCCGTGCTCGTGCCCGAGGGCAAGATCGCGATGGGCAAGTTGAGCCAGGCCGTCGCGCACGACGCGCAGTTGCTGCAGGTGCAGGGGAACTTCGACGACTGCCTCGACATCGCCCGGGACCTCGCGGCGAACTACCCCGTGCACCTCGTCAACTCGGTCAACAACGACCGCATCGAGGGACAGAAGACCGCCGCGTTCGAGATCGTCGACGTCCTCGGGGACGCGCCCGACTTCCACTTCCTGCCGGTGGGCAACGCGGGCAACTACACCGCCTACGCGCGCGGCTACCGCGAGGACCTGGCCGCCGGACGGACGACCCGGCTGCCGCGCATGTTCGGTTTCCAGGCGGCAGGCGCCGCGCCGATCGTCCGCGGCGAGGTCGTCAAGCACCCGGAGACCGTCGCGAGCGCGATCCGGATCGGGAACCCGGCCTCCTGGCAGTTCGCGCTGGAGGCCCGCGAGGAGACCGACGGACACTTCGGCGCGATCGAGGACGACGCGATCCTCGCCGCGCAGCGGATCCTGTCCGCCGAGGTCGGCGTGTTCGTGGAGCCGGCGTCCGCCATCAGCGTCGCCGGACTGCTCCAGCAGGCCGAGGCCGGCGCGGTCCCGCGTGGCGCGCGCGTCGTCCTCACCGTGACCGGCCACGGTCTCAAGGACCCGCAGTGGGCGTTGCGCGGCCCCGAGGGCACCGACGTCACGCCGACGACCGTGCCCGTGGACACCGCGGCCGTGGCGGACGTGCTCGGCCTGGTCGGGGCGCCTCGGTGAGCGCGGACCGCCCCGGACACGATCGGCAGGAGACGCCGTCCGGGTCCGGCGGCGGTCTCCGAACTGCACCGGCCGGACGGACCGTCGTCGTCCGTGTCCCCGCCACCACGGCGAACCTCGGGCCCGGGTTCGACTCGCTCGGGCTCGCCCTGTCGTTGTACGACGAGGTCACGGTCCGGGTGCTGCCCGAGCCGGGGCTCGTCGTGTCGGTGTCGGGCGTCGGCGCCGGCGAGGTACCGGAGGACGAGACGAACCTGGTCGTGCGAGCGGTCCGTCACGGGTTCGCGGCAGCCGGCGTCGAGCAGCCCGGACTCGAACTCCGCGCCACGAACGCGATCCCGCACGGTCGCGGGCTCGGTTCGTCGGCGGCCGCGATCGTCGCCGGGCTCATGGCGGCGCGGGGCCTGCTCGACGGCGTCACCGAGCTCTCCGCGTCCACGATGCTCGCCGTCGCGACCGAGATGGAGGGACACCCGGACAACGTCGCCCCGGCGCTCTTCGGTGGTCTCACGATCGCGTGGATGACGCCCGACGGGCCGGCGTACAAGCGCCTCCTCGTGCACCGCGGGGTGTCACCGGTGGTGTTCGTCCCCACGTCGACGCTCTCGACCAAGCTGGCGAGGAGCCTCCAGCCCGCATCCGTGCCCCACGCCGACGCTGCCTTCAACGTGTCGCGGTCGGCGTTGCTCGTCGCCGCCCTCATCCAGAGCCCGGAGCTGCTGCTCGCGGCGACGGAGGACCGCCTCCACCAGAGCTACCGCGCGAGCGCCATGCCCGAGACCGACGGGCTGATCCGGATGCTCCGCGAGCACGAGCTCGCGGCGGTCGTCAGCGGGGCCGGACCGAGCCTCCTCGTGCTCGGGAGCGACCCGGCGCAGCGCCTCCGGGCGGCCGATCTCGTGGCGCGACACGCGCACACGTCCTGGACGCCGCTCATGCTCGCCGTCGACCTCGGAGGTGCTACAGTGGTGCCGCACCCGGCCCCAGGGGCGAATGTGCCGCTCGTCGTACCCGTCTCGAAGTGATCGCGAACAACCCGATCGCCCGCGTCTGACGTCCTGCGGATCCCCAGGGCCCGGTGCATCGGGAACCATCTCTTTCAGAAGCCGTCTCCCGATCGTCGTCTGAACGGCGGTCGTGGCGTACCCGCGCGGGGGACGGCGAATTTCTCCGCGTTCTGCGGTCCGAAAGGAAATCCATCTTGACCGACGTCACCACCGCTGCGGGCTCCGCGGCGGACACCACAGCCGACCTGCGGGCACTCCGCCTCCCGGAGCTCCAGCGCATCGCCGCCGGCCTCGGCATCGCCGGCCTCTCCAAGCTCCGCAAGGGCGACCTCATCGCCGCGATCGAGGACAAGCGCGCCGAGTCGGCACCGACCGAGGTGCACCCGACGGGCGAGCCCGAGTCGGCCACCGGCAGCGAGGCCGCCGCCGTCTCCGAGACCGCCGCGCCGGCCCGCCACGAGCACCACGACGCGGGCGCCGAGGTCACGGACAGCGCCGACCTCGCCCCGGCCGGTGCCGTCGCCACCGGTCGCGGGCGGTCGCGTCGAGCCACGAGCGGCGGCACGGTCTCGACCGAGCCCACGCCCGCCGGCACCCACGCCAACGCCGGCCACACCGGCACCGAGGACCTCCTCGCCGGACTCGACGCCGTCCGCGCCGAGCGCGACGCCCAGCAGGAGGGCACGCCGCGGCGTCGCCGCCGTGCCACCAGCCAGGACCCGGCCGCTGGGACCGAGGCCCCGACGACGACCGCCCCGGCCGACGCCGGATCCGCGGTGGAGGCCGACACCGCCGACATCGTCGAGCAGGGCGGCACCGGCTCGCCGGCCGAGCCGCAGGGCACCGACCGCCAGCCGTCCGAGCAGGCCGGCGCCGACGCTCAGGCCGACGGCCAGGGTGACGGGCAGGGCGAACGCCGCGGTCGCCGCAGCCGTGGTCGTGGGCGCAACCGTGACCGCAACGGCGCAGAGGGCCAGAACGGTGGCGGCCAGAACGCCGACGCGCAGAACGGCGCCGCGACGGCGGGCCAGAACGGCGCCGGCCAGAACGCGCCTGGCCAGAACGCGGCCGGCCAGAACGCGGCCGGCCAGAACGGTGGCGGCCAGAACGGTGGCGGCCAGAACGGTGCCGGCCGGGGTGCCGAGCAGCAGCAGGGCCGGGGCCAGCAGGAGCAGGCCCGTTCCCAGGGTGACCAGGGGCAGCAGAACGGCCAGCGCGACCAGGCCAAGGGCCAGGGCGGCAACGGTCGCGGCAGCCAGCAGGAGCAGCAGCAGGAGGAGTCCCGCTCCCGACGCCAGCGCGACCGCAAGCGCGGGCGCGGCGGTCAGGGCGACGACTTCGAGCCGGAGATCACCGAGGACGACGTCCTCATCCCGATCGCGGGCATCCTCGACGTCCTCGACAACTACGCGTTCGTGCGGACCACGGGGTACCTCGCCGGGCCGAGCGACGTGTACGTGTCCCTCGGACAGGTGAAGAAGTACCACCTGCGCAAGGGCGACGCCGTCGTGGGCGCGATCAAGCAGCCGCGCGAGAACGACCACCAGGGCCGCCAGAAGTACAACGCGCTCGTCAAGGTCGACTCCGTGAACGGCCAGACGGTCGACGAGGCCGCCGCGCGGGTCGAGTTCGGGGACCTCACCCCGCTCTACCCGCAGGAGCGCCTGCGCCTCGAGACCGAGCCGGGCAAGCTCTCGACCCGGATCATCGACCTCGTGTCGCCGATCGGCAAGGGCCAGCGCGGCCTCATCGTCTCGCCGCCGAAGGCCGGTAAGACGGTCGCGCTGCAGGCCATCGCGAACGCCATCTCGAAGAACAACCCCGAGGTCCACCTCATGGTCGTGCTCGTCGACGAGCGTCCCGAAGAGGTCACCGACATGCAGCGCACGGTCAAGGGCGAGGTCATCGCCTCGACGTTCGACCGTCCCGCCGAGGACCACACGACCGTCGCCGAGCTCGCCATCGAGCGGGCGAAGCGGCTCGTGGAGCTCGGTCACGACGTCGTCGTGCTGCTCGACTCGATCACCCGCCTCGGCCGCGCGTACAACCTCGCGACCCCGGCGTCGGGCCGGATCCTCTCCGGCGGTGTCGACTCGTCGGCGCTGTACCCGCCCAAGCGGTTCTTCGGCGCGGCACGGAACATCGAGAACGGCGGCTCGCTCACCATCCTCGCCACCGCGCTCGTCGAGACGGGGTCGAAGATGGACGAGGTGATCTTCGAGGAGTTCAAGGGCACCGGCAACATGGAGCTCCGGCTGAACCGCCACCTGGCGGACAAGCGGATCTTCCCTGCGGTCGACGTGAACGCGTCGGGCACGCGTCGCGAGGAGATGCTGCTCTCGAACGACGAGGTCAAGATCACCTGGCGGCTCCGTCGGGCGCTGGCCGGTCTCGATCCGCAGCAGGCGCTCGAGATCGTGCTGCGGAACCTGCGTGAGACGCAGTCGAACGTCGAGTTCCTCGTCCAGGTCCAGAAGTCGGTGCCCGCGACGAGCGGCCACAACGGCCACCAGGAGTAACGGGTGTTCGAGTCGGTGGCGGTGCTGCTGGCCGAACACGAGGACCTGACGCGTCAGCTGTCGGATCCCGCCGTCCACGCGGACGCGGCCAGGGCCAAGAAGATCAACCGTCGGTACGCGGAGCTCAGCCAGATCACGTCGGCGTACGAGGCGTGGGAGGCGGCGGGGGAGGACCTCGCCGCCGCCCGCGAGCTCGCGCGCGAGGACGACGCGTTCGCCGAGGAGGTCCCCGCGCTCGAGGAGCACCTGCAGGCGACGCAGGAGCGTCTGCGGCGGCTCCTCATCCCGCGCGACCCGGACGACGGCCGTGACGTCATCATGGAGATCAAGGGCGGCGAGGGTGGCGCCGAGAGCGCGCTGTTCGCGGCCGACCTCCTGCGCATGTACACCCACTACGCGGAGTCCAAGGGCTGGAAGACGGAGCTCCTCGAACGCACCGAGTCCGACCTCGGTGGGTTCAAGGACGTCCAGGTGGCGATCAAGTCGAACGCGACGGACCCGTCCCAGGGCGTCTGGGCGCGCCTCAAGTACGAGGGCGGCGTGCACCGCGTGCAGCGCGTGCCGGCGACCGAGTCGCAGGGCCGCATCCACACGTCGACGACCGGCGTGCTCGTGTTCCCCGAGGTCGACGAGCCCGAAGAGGTCGAGATCAACCAGAACGACCTCAAGATCGACGTGTACCGGTCCTCCGGCCCCGGCGGTCAGTCCGTGAACACGACGGACTCCGCGGTCCGCATCACGCACCTGCCGACGGGCATCGTCGTGTCGATGCAGAACGAGAAGTCGCAGCTGCAGAACCGCGAGGCCGCCATGCGCGTCCTCCGCGCGCGGATCCTCGCGCGGCAGCAGGAGGAACTCGACGCCGCGGCCTCCGACGCCCGTCGGTCGCAGATCCGCGGCATGGACCGCTCCGAGCGCATCCGGACGTACAACTTCCCCGAGAACCGGATCGCGGACCACCGCACCGGGTACAAGTCGTACGACCTCGACCGGGTCATGGACGGCGCCCTCGAGCCCGTGATCGAGTCCTGCATCCGCATGGACGAGGAGGCGCGCCTGGCCGACATCGGGGACCAGACGGCGTGAGCATCCCGGGCGGGCGCTCCGACGGGGAGGCCCGGCAGTCGACCGAGGCCGACGGCGCGTTCCCGGCGGATCGCCTCCTGCGGGAAGCGGCGGCCGCGTTGGCCGCGGCCGGTGTGCCGTCCCCGGACGTCGACGCCGAGCTGCTGCTCGCGTGGGCGACCACGACGTCGCGCGGGGCGGTGCTCGCCCGCGCGGTCACCGGCGGTCTCGTCCAGCCGGCGCACGTCGCGGCCTTCCGGCTGGCCGTGGCGCGTCGACGGACCCGCGAACCGCTGCAGCACATCACGGGCGAGGCCCACTTCCGTGCGCTGACGCTCGCGGTCGGCCCGGGGGTGTTCGTGCCCCGTCCGGAGACCGAGTCCGTCGCGCAGTTCGCGATCGACGCGGCGCGGGCCACGGCCGTCGCGGAGCCCGTCGTGGTCGACCTCGGGTCGGGGAGCGGCGCCATCGCCCTCGCGGTCGCCACCGAGGTCCCGACCGCCCGGGTCGTCGCCGTCGAGCGGTCACCCGAGGCGCTGCCCTGGACGCGCCGGAACATCGACGCCCACGGCGGGGCGGTCCGGCTCGTCGAGGGCGACCTCGCCGACGCGGTGCCCGACCTCGACGGGACCGTGCACGTCGTCGTGTCGAACCCTCCCTACGTGCCGGACGACGCCGTGCCTCGTGATCCCGAGGTCCGGGACCACGACCCGGCGGTCGCGCTCTACGGAGGCCCCGACGGTCTCGACGCCGTCCGTGCGCTCGCCCGGACGGCCCGCCGGTTGCTCGTGCCCGGCGGCGCACTCGTCGTCGAACACGCGGAGCACCAGGGGGCGGCGGTGCGCGACGTGCTCGCTGCCGAGGGGTTCCGGCGTCCGGAGACCCACCAGGACCTCACCGGGCGGGACCGCACGACCACCGCGACCCGTTAGTCCTGCTGCTCTGGGCCTCCCCGCCGGCCGTGCCCGGCGACGAACGCGGCGACGGCGGCGACGAGGTCCGTCTCGGGCGTGACGTGGACGGCCGTGATGCCGACGTGCCGCGCGCCCTCGACGTTCTCGACCCGGTCGTCGGCGAAGAACGTGCGGACGGCGGGCACGCCGTGGTGACGGAGGGCGCTGCGGAAGACCTCGGGGTCGGGCTTGCGGGCACCGAAGTCGCTCGAGGTGTTCAGGTGCTCGCCGAACAGCGCGGGGAGTTCGGGTGCCCAACGCGCGATGTGCCGGGCCGCGAGGGGGCCGTTGTTCGTGAGCAGCGCGACGCGCCCGGCCCGGGCGGCGATGCGGACGGCGTCGAGGGCGCGGGGGATCGGGGTCATCGCCGAGCCGCGGATCCGTGACCACTCCTGCTCGGGGACGCGGCACCCGAGCGCGGTCTCGAGCGCCGCGAGGTACGAGTCGCCGTCCGGCCAGTGTCCTGCCTCGGCCCGCCACTCACCCTCGTCGTTCCACCACCGTCGGCGCAGCTCGTCGAGGTCGTGCCCGGTGAGCGCCGTCATGCCCGCCATGCGGGTGCGCCAGTCGTACCGGTAGAGGACGTCGTCCATGTCGAACAGGAACAGGAGCGACGGTGCCGGGGCGGTCGCGTGCGAGGACGCGCCGGAGACAGGGTGTTGGTGGTCCACGATGCCTCCATCCTCCCGCACTATCATGGGCGGGCCATGGCCTCCCGACACGACTGCTCCGATGCTGACGGACTCCTGACCGGCATGCGGCTCGCACGGGCCGCGCTCGGTCGCGGGGAGCTCGTCGTCGTCCCCACCGACACCGTCTACGGTCTCGCGGCCGACGCCTTCTCGGCGAAGGCCGTGCAGCGACTGCTCGACGCCAAGGGCCGCACGCGGCAGTCGCCGCCCCCCGTCCTCATCCCCGGGATCGCCACGCTCGACGCCCTCGCCGCCGAGGTCCCGGAGGTCGTGCGTGACCTCGTCGCGGAGTTCTGGCCGGGCGGCCTCACGGTCATCCTCCCGGCGCAGCCGTCGCTCGACTGGGACCTCGGCGAGACCCGGGGCACCGTCGCGCTGCGCATGCCGGACCAGCGCATCGCGCTCGAGCTCCTGCACGAGGTCGGTCCGCTCGCGGTGTCGAGCGCCAACGCCACGGGCGTGCCCGCCGCGATGGACGTCGACGAGGCCGAGGCCATGCTCGGGGACAGCGTCGCGGTGTACCTCGACGGTGGCCGGCTCGCCCCGCACGAGGGCGTCGCGGCCTCGACCGGCTCGACCATCGTCGACGCGACCGGTCTCGCGACCGGGGGCGGGCTCCGCATCGTCCGGCACGGGGTGATCCCCGACGCCGAGATCGAGCGCGTCGCCGGTGGCGACCTCGTCACATGAGGTACTACCTGCTCGCCGGCGCCATCGCGGCCGCCGTGAGCTTCGGGCTGAGCTGGGTCGTGTGGAAGCTCGGGATGCGGTACCGGTGGTACCCGAAGGTCCGCGAGCGTGACGTCCACCGGACGCCGACCCCGCGCCTCGGCGGGATCGCGATGTTCCTCGGGATCATCGTGTCGCTGCTGTGCGCGTGGTTCGTGTTCCCGCACATCGCGGGCGTCGACTACTTTCGGCTCGTGTTCGCCGAGCCCGGTCGTGTCCTGGCGGTCCTGGCGGGCGCCACGATCATCGTCGTGCTCGGGGTCGCCGACGACATCTGGGACCTCGACTGGATGACGAAGCTCGCCGGGCAGATCATCGCGGCGGGCATCCTCGCCTGGCAGGGCGTCGCGATCGTGTCGCTCCCGATCGGCAACTCGCTCACGGTCGGCTCGAGCTACATGTCGCTCATCTTCACGGTGCTCGCGGTGGTCCTCGTCATGAACGCCGTCAACTTCATCGACGGTCTCGACGGGCTGGTCGCGGGCGTCGCGATCATCGGCGGCGGCGTGTTCTTCCTGTACAGCTTCTTCGTGAACCGCATCGTCGTGCAGACCGAGTTCTTCTTCAACCTGCCGTCCCTCCTGACCGCGGTCCTCGTCGGTGCCTGCTTCGGCTTCCTGCTGCTCAACTGGCATCCCGCCAAGCTGTTCATGGGTGACGCCGGAGCGCTGCTCGTCGGGTTCCTCATGGCGACGAGCGCGGTGTCGCTCACGGGCAACATCGACCCCGCGGCGGTGCACACGCGGACGCAGCTGCTCCCGGTGTTCATCCCGATCCTGCTGCCGTTCGCGATCCTCGTCGTGCCCATGCTCGACTTCGGACTCGCGGTGTTCCGCCGGGTGAGCGCGGGGAAGTCCCCGTTCTCGGCCGACCGCAAGCACCTCCACCACCGGCTGCTCGACATGGGACACTCGCACTTCCACGCGGTGCTCATCTTCTACGGCTGGACCGCCGTCGTGGCCGTCGGGGGCCTGCTGTTCCTGTTCCTGCCCTGGTACTGGGTGCTCGCGTTCGTGACGGTCGGTTTCCTCGTGTGCGCCGTCGTCACGTTCGCGCCCCTCGGCAGGAAACGCGCCGAGATCGTCGCCCAGAGCGCGGCGGGTGGCGAGGTGCCGGTCGACCCGGCCCTCGATCCCCTCGACCGCGCCGCGTCCCGCCGCGACGGCGCCCGCACCATCCCGGACGCGGCGCCAGCGCCGCGCCGACCGACCACCGGAGAGTCCCGCTGATGAGCACCCCCGCGCCGAACGCGCTCGACCACGTCCGCCCGGTCTTCCGCCGGATCCTCGTCCAGGGAGCCGTGCTCGCGGTCGTCCTCGCCGTCGTCGGCGGCGTCGTCGGGCTCCTCGTCGCGGGTGGTCCCGGCCTGGCCGGTGGTCTCGTCGGCGCCGTGATGAGCGTGGTGTTCCTGGGCCTGACGGCCGCGAGCGTGCTCGTCGCGCTCCGGGTCTCCCGCGGGCAGATGATCAGCGGTGCCTTCTTCGGCATCGTGATGGGTACCTGGCTCGTCAAGTTCATCCTGTTCGTGGTGATCCTCGCCGTCCTGCGGGACCAGGACTGGGTGGACCGCGTCGTCATGGCGATCGCGATCATCGTCGGCATCGTCGGGAGCCTCGTCATCGACGTCTCGGCGGTCGCGCGGGCTCGTGTGCCCATCGACGTGCCGCTGCCGGGAGACCGCGACGGCCGGTCGGACCCTCGCGCCTGAGAGACCGAGAAGGCTCCCACACCTGATAGGCTTCTGGAAGTCCGTGTCGCCGAGCCCCGTTGCTCCGATCGGATCGCCTCCACTCAGTCCACCTCCGCGTGCTCATTGCGCGCTCGACACAGGAGACAGCGCTGCTATCCCACGCTCTTCCCCTGTCCCTCACCGCTGCGGGTTCGACCGTCGCGGCGGGGAGCAGTGACGCCGCGACGTTCCAGGGTCCCTCGATCAACGAGTTCTTCCCCGACCCGATCTTCTTCGCGGGGACCCCGATCGAGATCGACCGGCTCGTCATCATCCGGTTCATCGCGGTCGCTGTGCTGCTCGTGTTCGCCTTCGCCGGGACCCGGGCGCTCAAGCTCGTCCCGAACCGTGGGCAGGCGATGATCGAGTACGGCTTCGACGTCGTGCGGCGCAACGCGTTCGACAACCTGGGCGAGCGCGAGGGTCGGCGTTACCTGCCGCTGCTCGCCTCGATCTTCTTCGGCGTGCTGTTCATGAACCTCAGCGGACTCATCCCGGGTCTCAACCTGCAGGGCACCAGCCGCATCGCGATGCCGGCATTGCTCGCGGTGATCGCCTACATCGCGTTCATCTACGCCGGACTCCGGAAGCACGCCGGGACGTTCCTCCGGAACGCGCTGTTCCCGCCCGGTGTGCCCTGGTACCTGTACATCATCGTGACGCCGATCGAGTTCGTCTCGACGTTCGTGCTCCGGCCGATCACGCTCACGCTGCGACTCCTCATGAACATGGTCGTCGGGCACCTGCTGCTCGTCCTGTTCTTCTCGGCGACCTGGTTCTTCTTCACGGAGTCGCACGGCCTGTTCAAGGTCTTCGGGATCGGGACGCTCGCGTTCGGGATCGCGTTCAGCTTCTTCGAGATCCTGGTGGCGCTCCTCCAGGCCTACGTCTTCATGCTCCTCACCGCTGTGTACATCCAGCTCGCGCTGGCTGACGAGCACTAACGAACCTCACTCCGGTCCCGGCGTCCGCCGGGACCGACCCCCAGGAAGGAAAACACGTGGACGCAACGACCGTTCTCGCGGCAATCAACGGCAACATCGCGACGGTTGGCTACGGCCTCGCGGCGATCGGCCCGGCCATCGGCGTCGGCATCGTGGTGGGCAAGACGATCGAGTCGGTCGCCCGCCAGCCCGAGCTCCAGGGCCGCCTGACGACCCTGATGTACATCGGTATCGCCTTCACCGAGGCGCTCGCCTTCATCGGCATCGCCACGTACTACATCTTCGCGTAAGGCTCCCGATGCAGAACGCACTGATCACCGCGGCCGGGGAGACGCACAACCCGCTCCTCCCCGAGACGTATGACATCCTCTGGTCGCTCGTCGCGTTCATCATCATCTTCATCGTGTTCTGGCGTGTCGTCACGCCGCGCATCACGAAGATGCTCGACGAGCGCACGGAGGCCATCGAGGGCGGCATCAAGAAGGCCGAGGCAGCCCAGCAGCAGGCCGTCGCCGCGCTCGACGAGTACAACAAGCAGCTCGCCGACGCCCGTGCCGAGGCCGCGCGCATCCGTGAGCAGGCCCGTGCCGACGCGACCGCGATCGGCAACGAGGTCCGCGAGCAGGCCGCGGCCGACGCCGCTCGTATCACCGCGAACGCGCAGGCCCAGATCGAGGCCGAGCGCGCGAGCGCCGTGCAGTCGCTGCGCTCCGAGGTCGGGTCGCTCGCGATCGACCTCGCGTCCGGTGTCATCGGCGAGTCCCTCAAGGACGACGCGAAGGCCGCCGCGGTGGTCGATCGGTTCCTCGCCGACCTCGAGGCGTCGTCCGCGCGGTCCGAGGCCGGAACGGAGCACTGAGGATGCGCAGCGCCACCAGGACCGCACTCGAGGCCGTCCGCGAGACCCTCGCGGAGCTCGGAGACGCCGCGGACCTGTCCGCCGGTGTCGAGATCCTCTCGGCGGGCCGGACCATCGCCGGCGCTCCCCAGCTCCTCGGTGTGTTCGGCGACGCCACGGCGGACGCCGACGGCAAGCGTGCGCTCGTCCAGCGGGTGTTCGCCTCGCGCTCGGACGCGGTCCGCGCGGTGCTCTCGGCGGTCGTCGCGGAGCGGTGGTCGTCGCACCGGGACCTCCTCGCGGGCATCGAGGACGCGGGCATCCGCGCTCTCGCGCGCAGTGCCGGACCCGAGACGTCGATCGAGCGCGAGCTCTTCACGTTCGAGACCGCCGTCCGTTCCGATGCCGACCTCGAGCTCGCACTCGGCACGAAGCTCGGGAGCCCCGAGCAGAAGGCGGCACTGGTGGAGCGACTGCTCGACGGCAAGGCCTCGGCGCAGACCATCGCGATCCTGTCGGCCCTCGTGCAGCAGCCGCGCGGTCGCCGGATCGGTGAGATCGTGCGGGCCGCGTCCGAGATCGTCGCAGCGGAGGCGGACCAGGTCGTCGCCGTGGTGATCAGCGCCGCACCGCTCGAGCACGAGCAGCGGGATCGCCTCGGCCGGACGCTCGCCAACCGGTACGGGCGCACGATCAACTTGAACGAGGTCGTGGACCCCACCGTCGTCGGCGGCATCCGGGTCCAGGTCGGCGGCGACGTCATCGACGGCACCGTCAACACGCGGCTCCAGCAGTTGCGCCTCGAGTTCGCCGGTTGAGCACGAGGTCGGGGGCAGGACGTACCCTCGACACCACACGGTCAGCAGCAACGCGTCCGAGATGAACCAGGGTGGGGCCGTCGAGGTCCGACTCGAACGGGCACACACACCTCGGGGCCATCGGTCTCGAAAACCAACAAGGAATATCCCCATGGCAGACATCACCATCAGCCCCGATGAGATCCGTGATGCCCTGAAGGACTTCGTCTCGAACTACGAGCCGACGAAGGCCTCCACGGCCGAGGTCGGTCACGTGATCGACGCAGCCGACGGCATCGCCCACGTCGAGGGCCTCCCCGGCGTCATGGCCAACGAGCTGATCCGCTTCGCGGACGGCACGCTCGGCCTCGCGCAGAACCTCGACGAGGACGAGATCGGCGTCATCGTGCTCGGCGAGTTCGCCGGCGTCGAAGAGGGCCAGGAAGTCACCCGCACCGGCGAGGTGCTCTCCGTCCCCGTCGGCGACGGGTACCTCGGGCGCGTCGTGGACCCGCTCGGCACCCCGCTCGACGGCCTCGGCGAGATCGCGTCGGAGGGCCGCCGCGCCCTCGAGCTCCAGGCTCCGGGCGTCATGGCCCGCAAGTCGGTGCACGAGCCGATGCAGACCGGCATCAAGGCCATCGACGCCATGATCCCGATCGGCCGCGGTCAGCGTCAGCTCATCATCGGCGACCGCCAGACCGGCAAGACGGCCATCGCGATCGACACGATCATCAACCAGAAGGCCAACTGGGAGTCCGGCGACGTCGACAAGCAGGTGCGCTGCATCTACGTCGCGATCGGCCAGAAGGGTTCGACGATCGCCTCCGTCAAGGGTGCGCTCGAGGACGCCGGCGCGATGGAGTACACCACCATCGTCGCCGCCCCCGCCTCCGACCCCGCGGGCTTCAAGTACCTCGCCCCGTACACCGGCTCGGCCATCGGTCAGCACTGGATGTACGGCGGCAAGCACGTCCTCATCATCTTCGACGACCTGTCGAAGCAGGCCGAGGCCTACCGCGCGGTGTCCCTCCTCCTCCGTCGTCCGCCGGGGCGCGAGGCCTACCCGGGTGACGTCTTCTACCTGCACTCCCGGCTCCTCGAGCGTTGCGCGAAGCTGTCCGACGAGCTCGGTGCCGGTTCGATGACGGGTCTGCCGATCATCGAGACCCGTGCCAACGACGTCTCGGCCTACATCCCGACGAACGTGATCTCGATCACGGACGGGCAGATCTTCCTGCAGTCGGACCTGTTCAACGCGAACCAGCGTCCGGCGGTCGACGTGGGCATCTCGGTGTCGCGCGTCGGGGGCGACGCCCAGGTCAAGTCGATCAAGAAGGTCTCCGGGACGCTCAAGCTCGAACTCGCCCAGTACCGGGCGCTCGAGGCCTTCGCGATGTTCGCTTCGGACCTCGACCAGGCCTCGCGTCGTCAGCTCGACCGCGGAGCCCGGCTCACCGAGCTCCTCAAGCAGCCGCAGTACTCGCCGTACCCCGTCGAGGACCAGGTCGTCTCGATCTGGGCCGGCACCAACGGCAAGCTCGACGAGGTCCCGGTGTCGGACGTCCTCCGGTTCGAGGCCGAGTTGCTCGACCACCTGAAGCGCAACACGTCGATCCTCGACACGCTGCGCGAGACGAACGTCCTCGACGACGACACGATCTCGGCGCTCGGTGCGGCGATCGACGACTTCAAGAAGGGGTTCCAGACGAGCGAGGGCAAGACGCTCGCCTCGGTCGGGAACGAGCAGTTCGCCGCTGCGGACGCCGACGACGTCGATCAGGAGCAGATCGTCCGCGGACGCCGCTGACCTCCGGGTCCGCGCGTCCTGACGAACTCCACCTCCCGAACAAGAACGGACAGCAATGGGAGCACAACTCCGGGTCTACCGGCAGCGCATCCGCTCGGCGCAGACGACCAAGAAGGTCACGCGCGCCATGGAGCTGATCTCCGCGTCGCGGATCCAGAAGGCGCAGGCCCGCATGGCCGCGTCCGGCCCGTACTCGCGGGCCGTGACGCGTGCCGTGTCCGCCGTGGCCACCTTCTCGAACGTCGAGCACGTGCTGACGACCGAACCGGCCAGCTCGACGCGTGCCGCGATCGTCGTGTTCACGTCGGACCGTGGGCTGAACGGCGCGTTCAGCTCGAACGTGCTGAAGCAGACCGAGGAGCTCGCGTCGCTCCTGCGCAGCGAGGGCAAGGACGTCGTCTACTACCTCGTGGGCCGGAAGTCGGTCGGGTACTTCTCGTTCCGCCAGCGTGACTCGGAGCGGCAGTGGATCGGCGGGACGGACCAGCCGTCCTTCTCGACGGCCAAGGAGATCGGTGACGCGGTCGTCGGCAAGTTCCTGCAGGAGACGTCCGAGGGCGGTGTGGACGAGATCCACATCGTGTTCAACCGGTTCGTGAGCCTCGTGACCCAGGAGCCGCAGGTCGTGCGACTGCTGCCGCTCGAGGTGGTCGAGGGAGTCGACGCTCCGGCGGACGACGCTCCGCTCCCGCTGTACGAGTTCGAGCCGGACGCGGACGCCGTCCTCGACGCCCTGTTGCCCGTCTACATCGAAAGCCGCATCTTCAACGCGATGCTGCAGTCCGCCGCCTCGGAGCACGCTGCTCGCCAGCGCGCGATGAAGTCCGCCAGTGACAACGCGGACTCGCTGATCCGCGACTTCACGCGGCTCGCGAACAACGCGCGTCAGGCCGAGATCACGCAGCAGATCTCCGAGATCGTCGGCGGTGCCGACGCGCTCTCCGGCACCAAGAAGTAACCCCACCAGGGTCAGAAACCACCCCCAGGAAGGCACCAGCCATGACCGACACCGCCACCATCGCGGTCGAGTCGTCGTCGGCACCCGGCGTCGGCCGGATCGCCCGCGTCACGGGCCCCGTCGTCGACATCGAGTTCCCGCACGACGCGATCCCCGACATCTACAACGCGCTCCACACGACGATCACGCTCGGCGAGAACCAGCAGGAGATCACGCTCGAGGTCGCCCAGCACCTCGGCGACGACCTGGTGCGCGCGATCGCCCTCAAGCCGACGGACGGCCTCGTCCGCGGCCAGGAGGTCCGCGACACCGGTGCGCCGATCTCGGTGCCGGTCGGTGACGTCACCAAGGGCAAGGTGTTCGACGTCACGGGGAACATCCTCAACGCCCAGCCCGGTGAGCACATCGAGATCACCGAGCGCTGGCCCATCCACCGCAAGGCCCCGGCGTTCGACCAGCTCGAGTCGAAGACCACGATGTTCGAGACGGGCATCAAGGTCATCGACCTCCTCACCCCGTACGTGCAGGGTGGCAAGATCGGCCTGTTCGGTGGTGCGGGTGTCGGCAAGACCGTCCTCATCCAGGAGATGATCCAGCGCGTCGCCCAGGACCACGGCGGTGTGTCGGTGTTCGCGGGCGTCGGTGAGCGCACCCGTGAGGGCAACGACCTCATCGGCGAGATGGACGAGGCCGGGGTCTTCGACAAGACCGCCCTGGTGTTCGGCCAGATGGACGAGCCGCCGGGAACGCGCCTCCGCGTGGCGCTGTCGGCCCTGACCATGGCCGAGTACTTCCGCGACGTCCAGCGGCAGGACGTGCTGCTGTTCATCGACAACATCTTCCGCTTCACGCAGGCGGGCTCCGAGGTCTCGACGCTGCTCGGTCGCATGCCGTCCGCGGTGGGCTACCAGCCGAACCTCGCCGACGAGATGGGTGTGCTCCAGGAGCGCATCACCTCGACGCGGGGCCACTCGATCACCTCGCTCCAGGCGATCTACGTGCCGGCCGACGACTACACCGACCCGGCGCCGGCCACGACGTTCGCACACCTCGACGCGACGACGGAGCTCTCGCGTGAGATCGCGTCGCAGGGCCTGTACCCGGCGGTCGACCCGCTCGCGTCGACCTCGCGCATCCTCGACCCGCGCTAC
Source organism: Curtobacterium sp. MCBD17_003 (assembly GCF_003234885.2). NCBI lineage: Bacteria > Bacillati > Actinomycetota > Actinomycetes > Micrococcales > Microbacteriaceae > Curtobacterium > Curtobacterium sp. MCBD17_003. Next base: position 1,937,356 of record NZ_CP126275.1, on the reverse strand, counting down.
CTGGGCCAGGACCACTACGAGACCGCGACCCGCGTCAAGCAGATCCTCCAGAAGAACAAGGAGCTGCAGGAGATCATCGCGATCCTCGGTGTGGACGAGCTCTCCGAAGAGGACAAGATCACCGTCGAGCGTGCTCGTCGGATCCAGCAGTTCCTCTCGCAGAACACCTACATGGCGAAGAAGTTCACGGGCGTCGAGGGCTCCACCGTCCCGCTCAAGGACACGATCGAGTCGTTCCGCGCCATCGCGGACGGCGAGTTCGACCACGTCGCCGTGCAGGCGTTCTTCAACGTCGGTGCGATCTCCGACGTCGAGGAGAAGTGGGCGCAGATCCAGAAGGAGAACCGCTGATCATGGCCGGTCTCACCGTGAGCGTCGTATCGGCCGACCAAGAGGTCTGGACGGGCGACGCCACCATGGTCGTGGCCCGGACGACCGAGGGGCAGATCGGTGTCCTCGCGGGGCACGAGCCCATGCTCGCCATCCTCGCGCAGGGGCAGGTGCGGATCTCGCGCGCCGACGGGAGCACCGTCCACGCGGACGCCGAAGACGGCTTCCTGTCGGTCGAACACGACACCGTCACGATCGTGGCGCGCCAGGCCGCCCTCGCGTCCACCGGAGGACGGGCCTGAGCGGACTGACGATCCTCCTCCCGCCGTCGGAGACCAAGCGGGAGGGCGGTGACGACACGCGCCCCTTCGACCTCGGTGCGCTGTCGTTCCCGGAACTGACCAGTGAGCGGGTCGCGGTGATCGCCGCGGCCCGCTCCGTCAGTTCTGACGACGAGTCGGCGCGGTACGCGCTGCGACTCGGTCCGCGATCCGTGGGGGAGCGTCTCCGCAACCTCTCCCTGGAGGGTGCGCCGACCCTCCCGGCCGTGGAGCGGTACACGGGTGTCCTGTACGACCCACTCGACGCGTCCTCCGCGCCGCCGGCGGTCCGCGAGTGGTGGCACCGACACGTGATCGTGCAGTCCGCGATGTTCGGTCCCATCGCGGCTGGTGATCCGATCCCGGCCTACCGCCTGTCCCACGACGCGCGGCTGGGGAACCTCCGCCTGGGGAGCGTGTGGCCGGGGTCGACCGTGCGGGCGCTCGGATCGCGGGGAGTCGACGGCGTCGTGCTCGACCTCCGTTCCGAGGGGTACCGTGCGCTCGGGCCGGTGTCCGGATCGGTCCGGCTCCGCGTCGTGTCGGAGGGGACGGACGGCCGTCGCCGCGCGCTGAACCACTGGAACAAGACCGCGAAGGGCCGGCTCGTCTCCGCACTCGGTCGGGCTCAGATCGAGCCGGGGTCCATGTCGGAGCTCGCCGACTGGGCTCGGACGGTCGGGATCGGGCTCGATCGGACGTCCGACGGATGGGACCTCGTGGCGGAGACCCTCGAACCCGCGACAGTGTGACGAGTGCCGCCCCTCGCGGGCAGGGGAGCACGGTCGACTACGGTGGAACGACCGATCCGGGGAGGTGGACATGGGCGAGGACGACGACACCATCCTCGGACGTCCGGTGACCCGGCCGTCCCCGCCGCATCCTCACGTGCGGCACGCCCGTGACGACGGCGGTCCTGCGCGGCCCACGGCAGGGTCGACCACGACCGGGTCGCCGCATCCGGGCACCGACGGCGTCGAGTCCGGGCGCGTCCCGGCGATCCGGGTCGGCGAACAGGTCGTCCGGCTCGACCGGCCGGTGGTCATCGGTCGTCGTCCCGCACCACCGCGGGTGCCGCTCACCGCACGGCCGCTGCTCGTCACCGTGCCCTCCCGGCACGGTGAGGTCTCGGGCTCGCACATCGCCGTCCGCGCTGAGGGAACCGCCGTCGTCGTGGAGGACCTCGCGTCCACGAACGGCACGGTCGTGCGTGCCCCCGGTGCCCGTCCGTTCCGCATGCCCTCCGGTGCCGCGATCGTCGTGCTCACCGGTACGGTGGTGGACATCGGGGACGGCAACACCGTCGAGATCCTGTCCCGTCACCTCCGCATCCCGGAAGCGACCCGCGGCGGTCTGGCCGGTGACCCCCTCGACCTCCCACCGATCCCACGACACCACGACTGAGAGCGACCCACCCGTGACGGAACTCGGCCGACCGACGTCGGCGCACTCCCTGGCCCTGCCCGGTGCGGACGGCGGTGCCCTCACGCTCTCGTGGGGGGCCGCGACCGACGTCGGTCGGCGTCGCGACCACAACGAGGACAGCTACCTCGTCGAGTCGCCGTTCTTCGTCGTGGCGGACGGCATGGGCGGCCACCTCGCGGGGGACCGGGCGAGCGACGCGGTGGTCCGTCGTCTCGGGGCGCTCCGCGACGTCTTCGCCTCGGAGGACGCGATCCAGGCCGCGCTCGTGCGCGCGACGTCGGACATCGAGCGCGCGGCCGGGGGCAACGCGATCGGTGCCGGCACCACCGTGACGGGCGTCGCGATCATCGCGGCAGGGGGCGTCCCCGCGGCGCTCGTGTTCAATGTCGGGGACTCGCGGACCTACCGTGTCGAGAACGGCGCGATGCGACGGGTGACCGTCGACCACTCTGTGGTCCAGGAGATGGTGGATGCCGGGCTGCTCCGCGCCGAGGACGCCGAGTCCCACCCGGACAGCAACGTCATCACGCGCGCGGTCGGGTTCGGCGAGACGCCGGAGCCCGACTTCTGGACGCTGCCGCTGCACGCGGGTGACCGCTACATCATCTGCTCCGACGGTCTCACGAAGGAGATCGGCGACGTGGGGATCTCCCGGATCGCGGCGAAGGTGGACGACCCGCAGCAGCTCGCCGAGCGCCTGGTGGGTGACGCGATCGTCGCCGGTGGCCGCGACAACGTGACGGTCGTGGTCCTGCAGGTCGACGCCGCGCCGCACGCCGACGACGTCGAGGACACCCTGCCCCGCCACCGGTCCGCCTGAGGTCCGTCACCACCCCCGAACTGGGGTGCCGACGCCGTGCAGTTGTCCACAGACCGACCGACGACGCCGGGACCGCTCCGTAGAATCGAGGGGTTGCGGGCCGGATCGCGGTCGCGCTCGGAGCACGTGGTCGTAAGGAGAGGTCATGGCCCGCCGCCTGCCGTCCACGCCACCCGTGCTCCCCGGCTTCACGTACGTGCACGTCCTGGGATCGGGCGGGTTCGCCGACGTGTTCCTGTACGAGCAGAACATGCCGCGTCGCCAGGTCGCGGTCAAGGTCCTCCTCGACGAGGTCGTCGACGACCGGGTGCGGCAGTCGTTCCAGTCCGAGGCGAACCTCATGGCGCGGCTCAGCACCCACCCGTCGATCCTGACGGTGCTCCAGGCCAGCGTGGCGGCCGACGGTCGGCCGTACCTCGTGATGGAGCTCTGCTCGGCGTCGTTGAGCGAGCGCTACCGTCGGGACCCGGTCCCGGTGTCCGAGGTCCTCGCGATCGGTGTCCGCGTCGGGTCCGCCCTCGAGACCGCGCACCGCGAGGGCGTCCTGCACCGCGACGTCAAGCCCTCCAACATCCTCCGCACCGCGTACGGCAGCCCGGTGTTGTCGGACTTCGGTATCGCCGCTTCCATCGGCGAGGCCGACCCGGACGAACCGATCGGGATGTCGATCCCGTGGTCCGCGCCCGAGGTGCTCATGGACGAGTCCCGCGGTTCGGTGCAGTCCGAGGTCTACTCGCTCGCCGCGACGGTGTACTCGTTGCTCGCCGGCCGGAGCCCCTTCGAGGTACCTGGTGGCGCGAATGGTGCGGACGACCTCATGGGCCGCATCGACAAGGGCACGCCGAAGCCGACCGGGCGGCCCGACGTCCCCCCGTCGCTCGAGCGGCTCCTCGCGGCGGCGATGTCCCGACGCCCGGAACAGCGGCCCGCGACGGCGATCGAGTTCGTCCGCGGACTCCAACAGGTGGAGGCAGAACTCGGTCTCCCGCAGACCCCGGCCGAGGTCGAGGTCGAGAACTGGGCGATGGCGTCGGTCGGTGACGCCACGGACCGCACCATGCTCCGCAACGTCGCCGCGCCGGTCGCCGGTGGCCGTCGGCGCCGTGCGCGGCAGTCCCCGCGCGGCGGGCTCACGACCACGGCGTCCCGGAGCGTCGGCACGGTGCACCGCAGCGCGTCGACGGCCCGGGTCGGCCGGCGGTCGCGGTCGACCCTGCTGTGGGCCGCCCTGGCCGCCGTCGTGGTCGCCGTGGTCGCCGTGTCGGCGACGCTGGTGCTGACCCGGACCGGCTCGGGATCGATCCCGACCGTGTCGGACATCCGGGCGACGACCGTCGGCACGACCGTCACGTTCCGCTGGGGTGACCCGGGCACACGCGCCGGTGACACGTACGTCATCAGTTCGAACGGCGGCACGAGCCAGCAGACCGGGCGGAGCTTCGTCGTCTCGGGCAAGCGGGGCGACGAGGAATGCGTCGCCGTCGCGGTCAACCGGGACGGCAAGAACGGCGACCAGAGCGCCCAGAAGTGCGTCACCATCGGGGACGACTAGGTGCTGCGCGTCGTACTGCGACGGCACCGCTCGGTGCTCATCACCACGATCGTCGCGTTCGTGGTGATGGTCGTCGTCGCCACCACCGCGATCGTTTCGAGCGGCTACCACACGCAGCGGGTGGACCTCGGCGACGGGACCGTGTGGGTCCCGAGCGGACAGTACGGAGCGGTCGGCCGCGCGAACACCGGCGTGCTCCAGCTCAACACGGCGGTCGCGGCCGCCTCGGACACCCTCGCGGTGGTGCAGCGAGGCCACCGGGTGTGGAGTGTCGACGAGACGAAGGGCACGCTCACGCGGGTGGACGTCGCCGACGCCACCCTCGGGGATCCGGTCACGTTGCCCTCGGGGTCCCCGCAGGTGTTCCTGGCCGGCGGCACGGGGGTGATCGGCAACGGTGACACCGGGCAGTTGTGGGCGACCCCTGCCGGCGCGATCGGTGCGTTCGACACCGCCACGAAGGCCGACCTCACCCTCGGTGCCGACGCCGTGTTCGATGCCGATGACTCGGACGTGGCCGTCTACTCGCCCCGCACCGGCACCGCGTCGCTCGTCGCGGTGGGGACGTCCCTGAGCGTCCGACGGACGTTCGACGTCGCGATGTCCCGGAAGCACGACCTCCAGACCGCGGTGGTCGGCGACCACCTGGCCGTGTTGGACCGCACGAGTTCCGTGCTCGCGATCGACGGCCGGCGCGTCGCCCTCGGCGACCGGGTGAGCGGTCGGGCGACCCTCCAACGGTCCTCGTCGTCCGGAACCGCGGTGACCGTGGCGAGTGCTGCCGGGCTCCTGCGGGTCTCACCCTCGGGCGGGGTGACGGCGGTGCGCCTCGGCGTCTCCGGCACGCCCGCGCGCCCCTACGTCGACGGCTCGTGCACGTTCGGCGCGTGGAGCGGGGGCCAGGCCGTGGACACGTGCGACGGTCGAGCCGTGCAACGACTCGACGCGGTGCCGTCGGGGGCGTCACTCACCGTGCAGCACAACGGCGACACGGTCGTGGCCAACGACCCGGAGTCCGGGCGCACCTGGGCGATCGACCGGAGTGGGCAGCTCATCGACAACTGGGGCGACCTGATCCAGAAGCAGGACGACCGGCAGCAACGACAGGCCTCGTCCGACGACGCGACGGCGGACACCGAGCAGAAGCCGCCTGTCGCAACCGACGACGTCCTCGGTGCGCGGCCGGGCCGGACGACGGTCCTGCCGGTGCTCCTCAACGACTACGACCCCAACGGGGACCCGATCGTCATCGAGGACCTCGGCAGCATCGATCGTACGACGGGGACGCTCGCCCGCATCGACGAGCGGCAACAGCTCCAGATCACCCTCTCGCCGCGAGCGACGGGCACGGTCCGCTTCCGCTACGAGATCAGCGACGGCAACGGCGGCACCGCCTCGGCGACCGTGAGCGTCACCGTGAAGACCCCCGCGCAGAACGGCGCTCCCGTGCAGGTCCGCGACACCCACGCCGTCGTCGTCCGTGCCGGCACGGTCTCGACGAACGTGCTGTCGGACTGGGTCGACCCCGACGGCGACCCCGTCTACCTGGCCTCTGCCTCCGCGGCGGATGGCGACACCGTGACCACGACGCCCGACGGGGTCGTGGACGTGACCGACCACTCCGGTCGCACCGGCGAGCGCACCGTGCAGCTGGTCGTGAGCGACGGGCGCCTGCAGGGACGGGGGACCCTCACGGTCGACGTGGACGCACAGGGCAAGGCGCCCCTGTCCGCGGATTCGTTCGCGGTGCAGGCGTACGCGGGTGAACCCCTGACGGTGCACCCGCTCGACCACGTGCGCGGCGGCAACGGCACGGTGACCCTGACCAGCGTCCCGGCGGTGGCCAGGACCACGCTGACGCCGAGCTACGACGCGGGCACCTTCGTCGTGTCGAGCGCCGTACCGGGCGACCACCTGCTCGCCTACACCGTGACCGACGGCACCAAGACCGCCACCGGAGTCGTCCGCGTCACCGTCGAGGCGGCGCCGGACGCCTCGACCGCGCCCATCACGACGCCGAAGACGGTCTTCGTGGACACGCTCTCCACGAAGGACACGGACGTCACGGCCACCGACATCGACCCGGCAGGGGGCGTCCTGCTCGTCACGGGACTCAGCGGGGTCGACGGCGGCAGCGGCGTGCAGGCCACCGTGCTCGACCAGCACACCGTCCGGGTGACGCTGATCGCTCCGCTCTCCGGGCCCGTGACCTTCACCTACACCGAGACCAACGGGCTCGCGTCGAGCACCGGCACGGTGACCGTCATCGAGGTCCCCGAACCGGACCACGTCCAACCACCCGTCGCCCAGCCCGACAGCGCGACCGTCCGCGTCGGCGACGTGGCGACGATCGACGTGCTCGCGAACGACACGCAGCCGGACGGAGAGCCGTTGACGCTCGAGCCGGACCTGGTGCAGAACCTGCCGGCCGGTGCCGGTCTGCTGTTCGTGTCGGGAGACACCCTCCGGTACCTCGCCCCCGACACCCCTGGCAACTACACGGCGGTGTACCGCGTGGACGGACCGGACGGCCAACACGCGGACGCCGTCGTCTCGATCGCCGTGCGCGAGCGGGACGCCGCCACGAACGCCGCACCGGTCCCGGACACGATCACGGCGCGGGCGGTGGCGGGGCAGACGGTGCGGGTGACCGTGCCGCTGTCGGGGATCGACCCGGACGGCGACTCCGTCCAGCTCGTCGGAGTCGCGTCGAACCCGGACAAGGGCTCCGTCAGCGACGTCACCGCGTCCACGCTCGACTACGCGGCGGGGGACTACTCCGCAGGGACGGACCAGTTCACCTACACGGTGGTCGACGCCCTGGGCGCCCGTGCGACCGGGACCATCCGCGTCGGCATCGCGCCGCGGGCGGACCAGGCGTCGAACCCGGTCGCCCAGGCGGACCACGTCACCATCCGGCCGGGCGGCAGCGTGACCGTCCGGGTCCTCGAGAACGACTCCGATCCGGACGGCGGTGACCTGCGGGTCACGCGAGCCGAGCCGAACGGTCCCGGTCTCGAGGCCCGTGTGTTGCGGCACCAGGAGGTCAAGGTCACGCCCCCGCCGGCGGCCCGACGCGGCGACTTCGCGGTCCTCTACACCGTCGCGAACGACGACGGCGGTGCGAGCACGGCCTTCCTCACCGTCACCGTCGACCGGGACGCCGCACCGCTCCGGCCGGAGGTCTCGGACTCCACCCTCGACCTCGTCGACATCCTGCATCGCAAGGCGGTCTCCGTCGACGTCCTCGCGAACACGTTCTTCGCCGAGGGCTCGACCGCGGACCTCCGCGTCGGGCTCGTCCGCGGCTACGCGGACGGCGCGCGGGTCACGCGGTCGGGCCGGATCGTGGTCCCGGTGACGGCCCGGTCCCGGATCATCCCGTTCTCCGTCGCGCGTCGCGACCACCCTGACGTCGTCTCGTACGCGTTCGTGCACGTGCCCGGACTCGACGACGCGCTGCCGCAGATCGACCGCACCGCCCCGGCGATCACGGTGCGGAGCGAGTCGACGGTCCAGATCCCGCTGTCGAAGTACGTGGTGACGGCCAACGGCGCCGTCGCGCACGTGACCGACCCGAGCACCGTCAAGGCGACCCATGCGAACGGGGCCGACCTCGTCGTCGACCCGACCACCCTGTCGTTCACCTCCGCCAAGCTCTACTACGGGAACGCCTCGATCTCGTTCGAGGTCACCGACGGTTCCGACGCGAACGGAGGCAAGGGCCGCGTGGCGACGCTCGTCCTGCCGATCAAGGTGACCCCGCGCACCAACCAGCCGCCGTCGTTCACCGGGAGCACGATCGAGCTGCAGCCGGGTGACCGCCGGACGGTGGACCTCACGAGGCTGACGGACTACCCCTACCCGAAGGACCTCGGCGAGCTGCGCTACGACGTCGTGAGCCGCCCCGCCAGCGGCGTCACGGCGACGATCAGCGGGCAGCGGATGACGCTCGCGGTCGACGACGACGCGACCAAGGGCTCGACGGCGTCCGTCGGCGTCGGCGTCGCCGACCGGAGTGCGGCGGGTCGCAGCGGCACGATCGCGGTGGAGGTCGTGGCGTCGACCCGTCCGCTCGTGCAGCCGGCCGCGGACCGCGCCGTCGTCAAGCGTGGACAGACCGCCGACGTCGACGTCCTGGCGAACGACGCCGCGACCAACCCGTTCCCCGGTCGGCCCCTGCGGGTGGTCGCGATCCGCGGACTGTCCGGCGGCGTCCCCGCGGGCGTGTCGATCACCCCGAGCGCCGACCGTGCGCGCCTGACGGTCCGGGTGGCCGCGTCCGCTCGCCCCGTCGACACCCACCTGCAGTACGAGGTCGCGGACGCGACGAACGACCGCGACCGGTACGTCTGGGGCGACGTCACCGTGTCGGTCCAGGACGTCCCGGAGCAGCCCTCCGTGCCCACCAGGACGGGGACGTACCAGGGTGGGTCGTTGTCGCTCACCTGGAACGCACCGGCGGCCAACAACGCCGCCATCTCGGACTACCGCGTGACCAGCCGGACCTCGGGTGGCCGCACCGCGACGCACGACTGCGGTGCGAGCACCGTCTGCACGCTCACCGACCTCGATCCGCAGGAGCGGTACACGTTCACCGTCACCGCGGTGAACGCGGCCGGCAGCTCGAAGCCGTCCGGGGCGAGCGCCGTGATGAGCGACGACTTCATCCCGGCGGCCCCGGCCTCGGTGACGGTCACGCCGGCCAAGGAGACGCCACGTCGGCTCGTCGTGCAGTGGGCGGCCGTCCCACGACCGGGCACGGGGTCCACGGTCTCGAACTACGTCGTCACCCTCGAGGGGCCGTCCGGCACGCAGGCGCAGACGGTCGGCGCGGCGACCACGTCCACCTCGTTCGACGGCCTGCAGCCGGGCGGCCAGTACACCGCCACCGTGTCGGCGCGGAACGCGGCCCTCGTCCTCTCGACCGCGGACTGGAACGAGCGGACGTCCGCCGCCGCGACGGCCGTCGGTCAGCCGGCAACCCCGTCGCTCTCGGCCACGGGCAGCCCCGACGGCCAAGGACGGACCACGGTGCGGCTGTCCTCCGCGGAGGCCGACTGGGCCGGAGGCACGGCCACGCGCCTGACGATCGCCCGGTTCGATCCGGGCGCCGCGATCCCGTCCGGTTGCCCGCCGACGGGAGCCGGTGCGACGTTCGGAGCGACCGACACCGACACGATCAGCGGCGACGGCGACTACCAGTACGTCGCGTACGCCGACAACGGTCGTTTCTGCAGCGCCAGCGCCCCGACGAGCGTCACGAGCTACGCGCCGCCGGCGACGCCGACGGGCAGCGTCGACGTCGAGCAGGTGGACCCGACCTCGCCGAACTGGCAGATCCGGATCAGCGGGGTGTCCTCGGCCAGGGGTCGCGTGGACCACTACGCCTACACCGTGAACGGTGGCTCGGCGGTGCCGCTGACCGGGGACACGTGGTCGACCGGCACCGGGTACGGTGACCAGGCGGCCATCCAATTGGTGGCCTGCGCGACGGCGTCGGACGACTACTGCAGCACGAGCGACCCCGTGTCCGTCCAGCCCTTCACCACGCGTGCGACCATCGCGAGCGCTGTGCAGGGCCAGGCGCCCGTCGTGAACGCCCCGGACAACGACGGTCGGCTCGCGCCCACCGGCTACGACGTCAGCTACTGCATCGGTGGCGCCTCGGGGTTGTGCACCGACACGGACCCGGTGACGGGCGAAGCGTTCACCACCACGGACCCGGTGCCCGTGGGGTACGACACGATCCGCGTGCAGGCGACGGTGAACGGACAGCAGGACCCGACGGGCGCGTCGGCGCCGATCACCACGCCGGCCGTTCCACAATCGACCGACGGCTGAACGGCGCGTGACCGACGTCACCACCACCGCAGAGGAACGACATCCGCATGAGCATGACCCCCGAGCAGGCGACCTGGTTCGCCGACGTCGCCGGCCGCATCGTCACGAACGTCGAGCAGGTGCTGCTCGGCAAGACCTTCGTGATCCGACTCGCGGTGACGGCGATGCTGAGCGAGGGGCACCTGCTGCTCGAGGACGTCCCGGGCACGGGCAAGACGAGCATGGCCCGAGCGCTCGCGCAGAGCGTGCAGGGTTCGACTGCCCGGATCCAGTTCACGCCCGACCTGCTGCCGGGCGACATCACGGGCATCAGCGTGTACGACCAGCGCACGAGCGAGTTCGAGTTCCACCGCGGTCCGGTGTTCGCCAACGTCGTGCTCGCCGACGAGATCAACCGAGCGAGCCCGAAGACGCAGTCCGCGCTCCTCGAGGCGATGGAGGAGTCCGCCGTGACCGTGGACGGCGTGACGCATCGTCTCGCCGCACCGTTCATGGTCATCGCCACGCAGAACCCGATCGAACAGGCGGGAACGTACCGTCTGCCCGAGGCGCAGCTCGACCGCTTCCTCATGAAGACGTCGATCGGGTACCCGGATCACGCGGCGACCGTGCGGATCCTCGAGACCCCGTCCGCACCCTCCGCGTCGGTGCCGCTCGCGAGCGTCGTGCCCGCCGCCACGATCACCGAGATGGCCGCGCTCGCCCGCACCGTCCACGTCGACCCCGTCATCGCGGACTACGTCGCGCGACTCGTCGACGGCACCCGAGCGTCGAGTGAGGTGCGTCTCGGCGTCAGCGTGCGGGGCGCGATGGGGCTCATGCGAGCAGCCCGCGTCTTCGCCGCGCTCAGCGGACGGCACTACGTGACCCCCGACGACGTCAAGGCGCTGGCCGAGCCGGTCCTGGCACACCGGATCGTGCTCGACGCCGAGGCGGAGTTCGACGGCGTCAGCACGACGAGCGTCGTCGCGCAGCTCGTGGTCGAGACACCGCCGCCCGTCGACCGGGTGGCTCCGTGACCGACCGCGCCACCCGCGACCGGGCCCCGACCGGGACGGCGTCCCGTCGGCCGGGAGGGACCCGGTCGCGTCGCCCGGGCGTCGAACGGACCGCGACGCTCGGCGCGACGAACGCGCGCACTCACCTGGTCGGCGGCTCCCGAGGCGGGGCGGCGGACGCCGTGGCGGGCGCAGCCCGTCTCGCGCGAGCGGTCGGGAGGCTCGGCGCGCGGGTCGGGGGGCAGGTCGCGTCGGTCGTCACCGGACTCGGCTGGACCGTGGCGGTGCTCACGGCGGTCGCGCTCGTCCTCGGGTACCGGTACGGGCTGCGTGAGGTCGTCGCCGTCGGCTGGACCGGTGTCGTGCTCGCGGTCGTGGCGCTCGTCGCGTTGGTCGGGCGGTCGCGCCTGGCCGTCCGGATGCACCTGCCCACCCGCAGGGTCGCGGTGGGGGGCACGGCCACGGTCCGGATCACGGCGGAGAACCCGGGCCGCGTGCCCACGGTCGCCACGAGCGTCGAGGTCCCCGTCGGACCCGGACTCGTCGACGTCGCGTTGCCGGGCATCGCCCCGCAGGACACGGTCGAGCGGGAGGTCCCGGTCCCGACCCTCCGCCGCGGCGTCCTCGACGTCGGGCCCGTCCGGGGCGTCCGCGCCGACCCGGTCGGCCTCGTCCGACGCGAGGTCGTCTGGACGCAGCGGGAGCAGGTGATCGTGCACCCGCGCACGATCGCGATCCCGTCCACCAGCACCGGTCTCGTCCGCGACCTCGAAGGGCAGGTCACGCGCGACCTGTCGCCCGCGGACATCGCGTTCCACGCCATCCGCGAGTACCAGCCGGGCGACGACCCGCGCACGGTGCACTGGAAGTCGACCGCCAAGACCGGCGCGCTCATGGTCCGTCAGTTCGAGGAGACACGCCGATCGCACCTCGTGGTCGCGCTCGGGACGGCCCGGAGCGAGTTCGGCGACGACGACGAGTTCGAGCTCGCCGTGAGCGCTGCGGCGTCCCTCGGCGACCGCGCCATCCGCGACGGTCGCGAGGTCACCGTGGTCGTGTCAGCGCGGACACCGGAGTTCGCGCGGCGTCGGGTGTACGCGGTGCACCCGCTGACGACACGATCGCCGTCGCTGCTGCTCGACGACTTCGCGCGCGTCGCGGCCTCCGATGCTTCCCTGCCCACCAGCGAGGTGGCCCGGATCGTCGGTGACGACAGCGTCGGGACGTCCGTCGCCTTCCTCGTCGTGGGCTCCGCCGTCGGACTCGGTGCGCTGCGGCTCGCCGCGACCCGGTTCCCCGTCGGCGTCGAGGTCGTCGCGGTGATCTGCGAGACCGAGTCGCCGCCGCGTGTCGTCCGGGTGCCCGGACTCACCGTCATCACGATCGGGTACCTCGAAGACCTCCGGCACGCCCTGCGACGATCGGCAGCGGCGTGAGCGCCCAGCCGGTCGCGGCCGCCGCCGACGTCTCCTCGCGTCGGGCGGAGCGCGAGCGCCGGCAGCGGCGTCCCGCGGTCCTGCGCGTCGTCGGCGGCACGCTCGTGGTCGTGCTGCTCGTGGGCCTCGCGAGTGTCGCGTGGTGGCCGCTCTACCGGTCGTCCGCCATGGTGGGGGCCGGCGTCGCGGCGGTGGTCGCCGGGGCGCTGATCGCGCTGGCGGGCTCGTGGTGGCGCCTCCCCGGCCCGGTGCTCCTGGCACTGACGGTGGCGGCGTTCACCCTCGTCGGCGTGCCCGCCGCGGTCCCGACCGAGGCAGCCGGGGTCCTGCCGACTCCGGCCGGTCTCGTGGACCTGTTCTCGTCGGTCGCCCTCGGGTGGAAGCGCCTGCTCACCATCGGGCCGCCGGTGGGCGACTACGAGGCGCTCCTCGTGCCCTACTTCGCGTCCGCGCTCGTCGTCGTCGTCGTCGGCGTGACCACCGCCGTCCGGACACCCCGTCCGGAGATCGCGGCGCTTCCACCGCTCGCGTTCTTCGCGGTCGGCGTCCTCGTCGGCCCCACGCGGCTCGCCTACCCCGTGGTGTCCGGCGTCGTGCTCGTGGGGGCGGCCCTGGCGTGGGCGCTCGTGTCCCGGCGGGTGCGTCGCGCGGTCGCGGTCGCGGGGACCGCCGGGAGCCGGGTCCACGTCGGTCGGTCGATCGTGCGCCCGTCGCTCGTGGGACTCGCGACCATCGTCGCCGCCGGGGTCCTCGCGAGTGGGCTCGGGGTGGTCGCGACCCCGCACGCCGACCGCCGCGTCGCACGGAGCAGCGTCGTCGCGCCGTTCGACCCCCGCGACTACGTCAGCCCGTTGAGCGGGTTCCGCGCGTACGAGGAGGCGGGAACGGCGGACGCCCCGCAGCTCACCGTCACCGGGCTCCCGGCCGACGGTTTCGTCCGGATCGCGACGCTCGACACCTACGACGGCGTCGTGTACTCCGTCGGCGGGCCGTCGGGTGCCTCCGCGTCCGGCACGTTCAGTCGGGTCCCGACGTCCGTCGACACGAGCGGTGTCCGAGGCCGCCGGGTGCACGTCGACGTGCAGGTACGCGGGTACGGCGGGGTCTGGGTGCCCACGGTCGGTGACCTCGAACAGATCCGGTTCACCGGCTCCCACGCCGATGCCGAACGGAACGCGTTCTACTACGACCAGAGCACCGGCACCGCGGCCGTCGTCGGCGGAGTGGGCCGCGGGACCGCCTACTCGCTGACCGCGGTGGTCCCCGCCCGACCGTCCGCAGCGGAGCTCGCCGGCGCGCGCCCCGGTGCTGCCCGGGTCCCGACCCCGACACAGGTCCCCCAGGCCGTGTCGGACACCGTCGCCGCGACGACGAAGGGCGTCACCGGCACGGGTCGCAAGCTCGCGGCCGTGATCGCGGCGCTGCGCACGCACGGGTACGTCAGCCACGGTGTGGGCGACGACCGACCGAGCCGTTCGGGCCACGGTGCCGACCGCATCACCGAGCTCCTCACCGCGCCGCTCATGATCGGGGACGGCGAACAGTACGCCGTCGCCGCGTCCCTCATGGCGCAGGACCTCGGGTTCCCGGCACGGGTGGTCCTCGGGTTCGCGTCGGGCGGTTCCGGGGCAGACCGCGTCGACACCGGTCGGACGACCTTCCGTGGTGCGGACGTCACTGCTCGGATCGAGGTCGACACCGCCCAGTACGGCTGGGTCATGATCGACCCGAACCCGCCCGTCCGGGCGATCCCCGAGGACCAGGACCAGACCCCGCAGCCCGTGACACGACCCGAGACGGTCGTCCCGCCACCGCCCGCGGCACAGGAGGACCAGGACACCCAGACCCCGCCACAGAGCGACCGCGGTACCCCGCCGGAGGCGCCGCTGTGGCTCCGGATCCTGCTGGCGGCGCTGCCCTGGGTCATCGGGGCGCTGGCCGTCGCGGCGCTCGTCGCACTGCCGTTCGCCGTGGTCGTCGCCCGCAAACGCCTGCGTCGACGTCGCCGCCGTCGTGCTCCCACGGGCCGCGCACGGGTCGTCGGCGCCTGGGACGAGTACCGCGACGCCCTGACCGACCGAGGCGTCCCGATCGGACGTGCGGCCACACGGCGGGACGTCGCGGGCATGGCACCGGACCCGGCGGCAGCGGGATTGGCCGCGCTCGCTGACCGGGTCGTGTTCGGCCCCGCCGACGCGGACGGTGCCACGGCGGACCGCATGTGGTCCGCGACCGACACCGCGGTGCGGGCGCTGCAGGATGGCCGGACGCGGTGGCAGCGGTTCCGAGCCGCCACGTCGCTCCGTTCCCTGCGTCGGCCGCGGTCGCCGCGCGCGTCCGCTCCGGCTCGGTCGTCCTCGACGCCGGGTTCCGCTGGGTAGCATGGCGGGAGTTCGAACGAGGACAGAGGTCACGAGTGATCAGATGTGAGCACTGCGGATCGCCGCTCCCGGACGGGGCCATCATCTGCGGTGAGTGTGGTCGGTCGGTGTCGGTGGCGACGGCACGTCGCTCCGTCGAACCGGAGCCCGGACGCGCCCCGCAACCACCGCCGCTCCGTCCGCCGGCCCCCTCGGCCGGGCGACCGGACCCCGCGGCCGATGCCTGGCTGCCGGAGACCACGCTCGACCCCGCGACGCGTGCCTGGCTCACCGGCGCGTCCGACCGGCGCGACGAGTCCGGTCGCGGTGGGGACGAGATCCGGCGCCCGCACGACCCGGACGACGACGGCGACCGTCGGTTCGCGCCGCGGAGCGCACCGAGCCATGTGAACGGCTCGGACAGCGGTCTCGCGAGCTGGGCCGGCCGACGCACGGAACCCTCGCTCGACCCGGACCGCATCCGGCCCGTTCCGGTCGACGACCGCCCGGACGACCGAGCCGGTCGGGTCGACGACGGCGCTCCGGTGGATGCACCCGGTGTAGCCACCCGGGCGGATCAGCTCGACGAGGACCCCGAGGTGACGCTCGTCGCGCCGCCCACGCCGCAGCGCCGCGTCCCCGATCCGGTCGTTCCCGAACCCGCCGCTCCCACGTGGTGGGTCGGGCGGAACCGGCCCACCGCAGCGGCTGATGCGGGCCACGATGCCGACACCGCAGCCGTTTCCGGCACCGAAGCCGACCCGGTGGACCGAGACGACGACGCGGTGCCGGGGGAGCGCTCGAACGCGGGAGACGCTCCCGCCGCCATGGACCGCCGCGCGGACGACGCCGGGCGCGGTCATGACGCAGCCGCGAGCGGTCACGACGCAGCCGCGGGTCAGGACGGATCCGAGGGGCACGGCCATCCCGAGGGTCACGACGGACTCGAGGGCCGCGGGGACGCCCGTGGCCAGGACGATCGCACCCGGGACGACGACTCGCCATCCCCGGCAGCCGGCGTCACCGCGGACGTCCCGGCACCGGGCGACACCGCGGTCATCATGCCCTTCCCGGAGCGGCGCGTCGCGCCACGCCCCGTGCCGCTCGTGGCGCCGGGAGCGCAGGGAGCGACGTGCCACGTGTGCGGGCACCCCCTCGAGCCGGACGACATCTTCTGCGAGGAGTGCGGCGCCGTCGTGCCGGCCGTGACCGCGGCGTACACGGGCCCCGTGGTGCCGCTCCCGATGGAGCGACCCGACTGGTCGATCGTGGACGACTCGGACCCCGTGTCCGGGAGCGCGGACGAGGCCAGTACCGACGCCGGGTCCGACGCTGTAGACGCTCCCGACCCCGACCAGGACACCGACGTGTCCCAGGCCGACGCGCCCCAGGACACCGACGTGTCCCAGGCCGACGCGCCCCAGGACACCGACGTGTCCCAGGCCGACGCGCCCCAGGACACCGACGCGGACCAGGACGCCGAGGCGGACCAGGGCGACCCGGACCAGGACGCCGACGCGGACCACGTCGCTGACGCGCAGCCGCTGCCGCAGGCCGACTCCGGAGACGCAGCACCCCTTGCCGTGCCGGATCCGGCGTCCCGGATGCGTGCCGGACATGCCGCCTCAGCGCCGTCGGACGACCTCCCGCCGATGCCGGGTCGCCTCGACGAGCCGCCCGCGGCCGCACCGCTGCGCCCGACGCTCCCACCCATCCCACCGTCGCCGATCGCCGAGGACACCCTCCGCACGTGGAGTCGACGGCGGCAGGACGATGACGGCGAGGACGTCGAGGCGACACGCATCGTCGCCCGTTCGCCCCAGCGCGCTCCCGTCGTCCTGCACTTCAGCACGGGCGAGCGGGTCGGACTCGTCGGTTCCGGGCTGCTCGGACGCCTCCCGCGCCCCGAGCCGGGTGAGCGGATCGACGAGGTCATCACGATCGTCGACCCCGGCAAGTCGGTGTCGAAGACGCACCTCGAGTTGGGGCGGGAGGGCGACGACCTGTGGGTGTCCGACCGGTTCTCCGGCAACGGCACGGTGATCCGGCACATCGACGGCAGCATCCGCCGGTGTGAGCCCGGACGCCGCTACCGAGTCGAGCGCGGGGCACGGGTCGACATCGGCGAGCAGTTCTTCCTGGTGCAGTAGGCGGAAGGCGCCGCGTCGGGCGGACCGGACGGGGCCTTCGGGGGCCGGGATGACGTGCTGGCGTCGTGGTGTCCCTCGACTCGGCCTTCGTCCCGGCGATCCGCGGTCGTTTCCACGAGCGGTCGATCCGCGCTTCCGCCATCGCGCGCTCGAGGGCTCCCGATCGCCGGGGCGCTCCTCGCGGGCGCATCAGCCGACCCTGTACAAGAGCTCGTCCGTCGAGGGCGTCGAGGCCGCGATGGTCGCACACGAGCACGTCGGCGCGGCCTCGCACGCGATCGTCGAGCCCCGGTACCGGGGACCAGGAGCACGCGGCCTGAACCCTCCCGACGCGGCTCGGCGTCCACGTACGGGTCGCGGTGTCGACCCTGCCGACGACCGGATCCGAGAACACGCGAGGTCAGGGCGGGCGACGCTCCTCCTCCACAGACGGCGGGGATCCGGAGGTCCCACACCGCGCGCCCCCTCGGTGCCGGGGTCGCGTCCGGTGTGCGTCACGCTCGTGCCATGCAGAACGGTCAGGAGGGCCGTGGCCGCGCCGTCCTGGCCCTCGCCACGGCGGTGGTCGCCCTGGGCAGCGCCGTGTCCGCGCTCCCGGGGACGGCTGATGCCGCCGTCTCCCGCATCGTCGGTGTCATCGCAACCACAGCCGCGCTCGTGGCCGTCCGCTGGGCGTCGCGTCGGCCGGGTGGTGGACCGTCTCCGACGGGGCGGGCGGGTCCGGCCCCGTCGACTCCCGATGGCGCACCCGGCCTCGACATCGACCGTGCCCAGCATGCTCAGGACCTCGGTCGGTTGCCCGTGCTCCTCGGTCACCGGCCGGAGCGAAGCGGGGCAGCGTCCCGGATCGGTGCGATGCGGGACCACGTCGACGGCGTGCCTGACGAGGTCATCGGCTGGTCCGCCATCGTCGCCGACGTGGCCGGCGGCCTCGCGGTCGTCGGCCCGGGCGTCGCCGCACGCGCCGTGTTCCGTGCGGTCGTGACGGCGCTGGCCGACGGCGCCGGAGGCGAGCACGTCGAGATCCGGAGTGTGGGCGACGAGGTGGTGTCGGGCCTGCCGGCCGCCGGGCGGCCGCCCGCCGGCGCGCTCGGCTGGACGTCGGACGGGACCGCGGTGGCCGTCGTGCACCCCAGGCACGGTCCGCCCGGCGCGCTCGGCTGGGTCGTCCTCGCCCCGACGCGCGCCGACGTGCCGCCCGCCGTCCGCACCCGGCTGCTCGTGGACGCCGGGGGCTGCCGTCTGCTGCCCGGCGGGTCCGTCGAGCCGATCGACCTCGTGGCGGACGGTGCCGATGGCATCGTGCCGGTGTTGCCGCCGGTCCCAGGCCGACCGCCGGTCGAGCTCCGTCCGTCGCCCGCGACCTCAGGCCACGAGGCCGCGCCCGGGCCGCACGCCCCCGACGCGCTGCCCACCACCGAGGACCGACGGGACGGACGCCGCGATGACGGCACGCGCGTCGTCGGGGTCGACCATGCCGGAACGGGCGAGCAGCGTCAGCGCCGCGAGCGTGCCGGCGCGCTGTGATCCGTCGAGCACCTTCACGGCGACCGCACCGGAGCCGGGTACCCCCATGACCATGACGCCCTCGGCACCGAGCTTCGCCAACACCCCGAGACGCTCGATGGTGAGGGTGTTGGCGCGACCCGGCCCGTCGATCGCCCACGGCTCCGCGAGCACGGCCGTCGTCAACGCCCGACCGTCCGCGTCCGTCGGGCCGACGACGGTCGCGATGCCGCGGGCCAGGCCGTGCAGGGTCAGCGGGACGACGGGCGCACCGCAGCCGTCCACGCCGACGACGTCGACCGACTCACGGGTCAGGTCCTCCACCGTGTCGACCACCACGCGCTGCAGCGGGTGGTCCACGGCGAGGTAGGTCGACCGGTCCCATCCGTTCAGTGCGCAGGAGGCCAGCATCGCCGCGTGCTTGCCGGAGCAGTTCATCGCCAGACGACGGGGTGCGGTCATCCGTCGTGCGGTCGCGCCGTCGAAGGGGAAGTCCGGGGGGCATCCCAACGTGTCCTCGTCGTGACCCCATGCGGCGAGCATCGCCGCGGCGACCTCCTGGTGCGCGGGCGTACCGGCGTGGCTCGCGGTGCTGAGCACGAGCTGCGCTCCCTCGAACCGCGCTCCCGTCCGACGGACCGCGATCGCCTGGAACGGCTTCAGCGTGCTCCGCGTCCAGACGCTCGCGGCTGCGTCGCCCACCACGTCCACCATCCGCCCGTCCGCGTCGACGACCACGCCGGCGCCGACGTGCCGGCTCTCGTCGAAGCCCGAGCGGGACACGACGGCCAGCTCGACCGACCCGCCCGCGGTGAGGGGGTGGCGGTCGGAGCGGACGTCGGCGGTTCCCGGCATGATGGGGAGTGTAACCGCGGTGTCACACCCCCTCGGCAGGAGGCTCCATGCTCGACCACGACCACACCGTCGAGGTCCGGTGGACCGGCGACCGGGGGACCGGCACGTCCGACCACCGTGCCTACGGCCGCGACCACGTGGTGTCCGCGGCGGGCAAACCGGACCTCCCCGGCTCGGCGGCGCAGCCCTTCCGCGGCGACGCGGACCGCTGGAACCCCGAGGACCTCCTCGTGGCGGCGCTCGCCCAGTGCCACATGCTGAGCTATCTCCACGTCGCCGCGCTCGCCGGGATCACCGTCGTCGAGTACGAGGACCGCGCCACCGGGCACCTCGACGTCCACCCCGACGGCTCCGGCGAGCTCACCGACGCGCTGCTCCGACCCGTGGTCACCATCCTCGAGCCGGACCGCGTGGCCGACGCGACCGCCGCGCACGCCCGGGCCTCGTCCCTGTGCTTCATCGCCCGGTCCGTGTCGTTCCCGGTCCGGCACGAGCCCGTGATCCGCGTGCGCTGACGAGCACACGGGAACGGTGCGGCAGACTGGTCCGGTCGAAGCGGCCGTCGTCCGCCCGAACGCACCTCAACCCCAACCGAAGGTCCTCGTGAAGCGTCTCCGTCTCGTCCCGTTCCTGATCGTCCCGGCGGTCGTCCTCGGCCTCGCCGCGTGTTCCTCGTCCGGGTCGGGTGGTGGTGCCTCCAGCTCGGCCAGCGCGAGCTCGTCGTCGGCGGCCTGCCCGTCGCCCGGCTCCGCGTCGCGCAGCATCCGGGTCTCGGGGGACTTCGGCGGGACGACCGCGCCGAAGGTCACGTTCGCCAAGGGTCTGTCGGCGAGCCCCACGCAGGCGTCGCGCGTCGTCAAGGGTGGCGGCAAGGCGCTCGCCGACGGCGACTTCATCAAGGTCTCGTACTCCGTGTACCAGGCGAAGACGGCGAAGAAGCTCGGCTCCGTCGGGTTCGATCAGGGCGACCCGCAGGTGCTCTCGGTCGGTGGCACCGGGTTCGGTCAGGTCCTCGGCTGCGCGAACGTGGGGTCGCGCCTGGCCATGGTCGGTTCGAGCAAGGCGCTCGGGTTCGGCACCACCGGCCAGATCGTCGTGGTGGCGGACGTCATCGGCACGACCGCCAAGAAGTCGACCGGGCACCCGCAGACGCAGGACCCCTCCCTCCCCACCGTCAAGGACGCCTCGAGCGGCGAGCCGACCATCACGATCCCGAAGACGGCTGCGCCCGCCAAGACGACGACCGAGGTGATCAAGCTCGGCTCGGGTGACACGGTCGCCAAGGGTGACACCGTGCTCGTGCAGTACAAGGGCGAGGTCTACGCGACCGGCAAGGTCTTCGACTCCACCTGGAAGCGCGGACAGCCGGCGAGCTTCACCGTGCAGGACGGCCAGCTCATCGCGGGGTTCGTGACCGGCCTCGTCGGCCAGAAGGTCGGCTCCCAGGTGATGATCGCCATCCCGGCCGCGGACGCGTACGGTGCGAACCCGCCCGAGGGATCGAACATCCCGAAGAACGCGCCCCTCGTGTTCGTCGTCGACATCCTCGCCAAGGGCTGAGCGTGACGAGCGCCGGATCGAGCGCGCACCCGGACGGCAAGCGTCGGATCGTCGTCCTCGGGAGCACGGGGTCGATCGGCACCCAGGCCCTCGACGTGGTCGCACGCAACCCGGATCGGTTCGAGGTCGTCGGCCTCGTGGCCGGCACCAACCGCGCACTGGCGTCCGAGCAGGCCGAGCGGTTCGGCGTGACCGAGGTCGCGTTCGGCGCGGCCGACGCCCAACGGCTGGTTCGTGCCGTCGAGGCGGACGTCGTGCTCAACGGCATCACCGGGTCGGTCGGGCTCGGCCCGACGCTCGCGGTCCTCGAGACGGGCGCCCTGCTCGCGCTGGCGAACAAGGAGAGCCTCATCGTCGGGGGTCCGCTCGTGCAGGCGGCTGCGGCACCCGGTCAGATCGTGCCGGTCGACAGCGAGCACTCCGCGATCGCGCAGGCACTCCGCGCGGGGTCCGCCACCGAGGTCCGCCGGCTCGTGCTGACCGCTTCGGGAGGCCCGTTCCGCGGACGCTCACGGGCGGAGCTCGCCGACGTGACCCCGGCCGCGGCACTCGCGCACCCGACGTGGGACATGGGTCTCGTCGTCACGACGAACTCGGCGACGCTCGTCAACAAGGGCCTCGAGGTGATCGAGGCGCACCTGCTGTTCGGGGTCCCGTACGACCGCATCGACGTGACGGTCCACGCGCAGTCGATCGTGCACTCGATGGTCGAGTTCGTCGACGGCTCGACGATCGCGCAGGCCTCCCCGCCCGACATGCGGTTGCCGATCGCGCTCGGTCTGGGGTGGCCCGACCGTGTCGCGGGCGTCGGCGTGCCACTCGACTGGACGCGGTCGTCCGCCTGGACCTTCGAGCCGCTCGACCAGGACGCCTTCGGCGCCGTCCGGCTGGCGAAGCAGGTGGGGGAGCGCGGCGGGACCTACCCGGCGGTGTTCAACGCCGCGAACGAACAGGCGGTCGCGGCGTTCCACGCGGGGGCGATCGGGTTCCTCGACATCGTCGACACCGTGGAGCGGGTCGTCGACGCACACGACGCGGGGGAGTCCTCGCTCGAAGGCGTGCTCGCGGCGGAGCGGTGCGCGCGCGCCGAGGCGGATCGTCTGCTGCGTCGCTGACGCGCACCGCGCCTCCCGGCAGGACGCCTGTCTCCCGACCCGTCGTCGATGCCCGACACGGCACGGTGACTCCGCGATGAGCAGTCGCCGCTCAGCGGTCCCTCGGCTGCTGCTTGGCGAGGGTCCCGTACGCTACCCCGGTGACCCCCGGATCCGTGCTCCTGTTCGTCCTCGGCGTCGTCGTGTTCGTCGTCGGCCTGCTGGTCTCGATCGGCCTCCACGAGCTCGGACACCTGTTCTTCGCCAAGCTCTTCGGCGTCAAGGTGACGCAGTACATGCTCGGGTTCGGGCGGACGCTGTGGTCGTTCCGCCGCGGCGACACGGAGTACGGGGTCAAGCCGATCCTCCTGGGCGGCTACATCTCGATGGTCGGGATGCTCGCCCCGCGGGCGTCCGGCAGACCCGCACCGATCACGAACACCGGGTTCTACAGCGCGATGGTGCAGGACGCCCGAGACGCCAGCGCGGAGCAGATCGCCGAACAGGGGGACGAGCGGGCGTTCTACCGACTGACACCGTGGAAGCGGATCATCGTCATGATCGCGGGCCCGGCCATGAACCTCGTGATCGGCATCGTGCTGTTCGCGGTCCTGCTGTGCGGCTTCGGCGCGCCGACGACGAGCATCGCGGGCACGACCGCGTGCGTGCTGCCGACGTCGCAGTCGACCCGGTGCACGAGTGACGATCCGGTGTCCCCGGCGAAGCGGGCAGGACTGCGTGCCGGCGACGCGGTGCTCGCGGTCGACGGCCGGTCGGATGTCTCGACGACCGAGCTGACGACGATCCTGCAGCGGTCGGCCGGCTCGCCCGTGCGACTCACGGTCCTCCGCGACGGGCAGCGGCGCACGATCACCGTGACGCCCCGGCTGGCGACGCGCGACGTCTACCGCGCCGACGGCACGGTGGCGAAGGAGCAGGACGGCAGCACGAAGACGGAACGCGTCGGCGTCGTCGGCGTCTCGATCGGACAGACGCTCGTCCGGCAGTCGCCGGCGGCGGTCCTGCCCGCGGTCTGGGCGCAGACCGAGGCGTCGGCGTCGCTCATCCTCGACCTGCCGCAGCGACTCGTCGCGGTGTGGAACGCCGCGTTCGGATCGCAACAGCGCGCGCAGGACAGCCCGGTGAGCGTCGTGGGCGTCGGCCGCGCCATCGGGACCGTGGCGTCGGCGAGCGGCGTCCCGGTCGTCGACAAGATCTACACGATCCTGTCGCTGCTCGGCGCGCTCAACATCGGTCTCTTCGTGCTCAACCTCGTGCCGCTGCTGCCGCTCGACGGCGGGCACGTCGCGGGCGCACTGTGGGAGGCCGTCAAGCGTCGAACGGCCAAGCTCCTCGGCCGCGGGGACCCGGGCCCGATCGACCTGGCCAAGACGATGCCGCTCACGTTCGCCGTCGTCGTCCTGCTCGGGGGCATGAGCCTGCTCCTCATCTACGCGGACATCGTGCGTCCGGTGCGCGTGTTCGGCTGAGGTCGACCGGGAGGGCCAGCCGTCGGCCCCGGCCGTCGCCCCGGCCCGGGAGGCACGCCGACAGCGGACTGTCGGCCGCCGGTCACCGGGCTGTCACCGGGAACGCGTAGGCTGCCGACCGTGCCAGCAGTCAATCTCGGTATGCCCAAGGCCCCCGTCACCCTCGCTCCGCGCCGCAAGTCGCGCCAGATCAAGGTGGGCAAGGTCCTCGTCGGCGGCGACGCGCCCGTGAGTGTGCAGTCGATGACCACGACGCCGACCACGAACATCAACGCCACCCTGCAGCAGATCGCGGAACTCACCGCGTCCGGCTGCGACATCGTGCGCGTGGCGGTCCCGAGCCAGGACGACGCCGACGCACTGCCGATCATCGCGAAGAAGTCCCAGATCCCGGTGATCGCGGACATCCACTTCCAGCCGAAGTACGTGTTCCAGGCGATCGACGCGGGCTGCGCGGCCGTCCGGGTCAACCCGGGCAACATCCGCAAGTTCGACGACCAGGTCGGTGCGATCGCCAAGGCAGCCAAGGACGCCGGCGTCTCGCTGCGCATCGGTGTGAACGCCGGGTCGCTCGAGCCCAGCATCCTGCAGAAGTACGGCAAGGCCACGCCGGAGGCCCTCGTCGAGTCGGCGGTGTGGGAGGCCTCGCTGTTCGAGGAGCACGACTTCCACGACTTCAAGATCTCCGTCAAGCACAACGACCCGGTCGTCATGGTCCAGGCATACCGACTGCTCGCGCAGCGGGGGGACTGGCCGCTCCACCTCGGCGTCACCGAGGCCGGACCGGAGTTCCAGGGCACGATCAAGAGCGCGACCGCCTTCGGCATCCTCCTCGGTGAAGGCATCGGCGACACCATCCGCGTGTCGCTGTCCGCACCGCCCGCGCAAGAGGTCAAGGTCGGCCTGCAGATCCTGCAGTCGCTCAACCTGCGCGAGCGCAAGCTCGAGATCGTCTCGTGCCCGAGTTGCGGCCGGGCACAGGTCGACGTCTACACGCTGGCGAACGACGTCACCGAGGGCCTGCAGGGCATGACGGTCCCGCTCCGCGTCGCGGTCATGGGCTGCGTCGTCAACGGACCGGGTGAGGCGCGCGAGGCCGATCTCGGCGTGGCGTCGGGCAACGGGAAGGGCCAGATCTTCGTCAAGGGCGAGGTCATCAAGACCGTGCCCGAGGCCGAGATCGTCGAGACCCTGATCGCCGAGGCGAACCGCCTCGCGGCCGAGATGCCCGCCGGAGAGGTCGGCAGCCCCGAGGTCGTCACCGCGTAGATGCGTCGGACCGGACGGCGCGCGGGTGGTCCTGCTGCGGGCCGCTCGGGCGTCCTGCGCGGCCGGTAGGCTTTCCGCGTGGTCACACGGCTCTCGCACCTCTTCCTCCGCACGCTCCGCGACGATCCCTCGGACGCCGAGGTGAGGAGCCACAAGCTGCTCGTCCGCGCGGGCTACATCCGTCGGCAGGCGCCCGGCATCTTCGCCTGGCTGCCGCTCGGGCTGCGGGTCAAGGGCCGGATCGAGGCCATCGTGCGCCAGGAGATGACCGCCGCAGGCGCACAAGAGGTCCACTTCCCGGCACTGCTCCCGCGCGAGCCGTACGAGGCGACGAACCGCTGGACCGAGTATGGGGACGGGATCTTCCGCCTCCAGGATCGCAAGGGTGCGGACTACCTGCTGGCGCCCACGCACGAGGAGATGTTCGCGCTCATCGTCAAGGACCTGTACTCGTCGTACAAGGACCTGCCGGTCACGCTGTTCCAGATCCAGGACAAGTACCGCGACGAGGCCCGGCCTCGTGCCGGTCTGCTCCGCGGGCGCGAGTTCACGATGAAGGACGCCTACTCGTTCGACATCGACGACGCCGGGCTCGACGCCAGCTACCAGGTCATGCGCGACGCCTACGAGCGGATCTTCACGCGCCTCGGCCTGGAGTACGTGATCGTGCAGGCGGACGCCGGCGCGATGGGTGGGAGCCGGAGCGAGGAGTTCCTGCACCCGATCGCCGTCGGCGAGGACACGTTCGTGCGGAGTGCCGGCGGGTACGCGGCGAACATCGAGGCGTACACGACCCCGGTGCCCGAGGCGTCGCCCACGACCGGACTCCCGGCACCCGTCCTCCTGCCCGTGGCCGAGACGCCGACGATCGCGAGCCTCGTGGAGCACGCGAACGCGGTGGCGCCGCGCGACGGGAGCGGCTGGAGCGCATCGGACACGCTGAAGAACGTGGTGCTCGCGCTCACCCACCTCGACGGCACGCGCGAGATCGTCGTCGTCGGGCTCCCCGGCGACCGCGAGGTCGAGTTGAAGCGTGCGGAGGTCGCCTTCGCCCCGGCCGAGGTCGAGCCCGCGACGGACGCGGACTTCGCGAAGCACCGGTCGCTCGTCAAGGGGTACATCGGTCCGACGGCCGCGTCGTTCATCGAGGAGGCCGCTGCCGGGCACGGGACCGAGGGCTCGGTGCGGCAGTTCCTCGGCGCGGACAGCGAGACCGGACTCCGGTACTTCCTCGATCCGCGGGTCGTCGACGGCACCACGTGGATCACGGGCGCGAACACCGCCGGGCGTCACGTCTCGGGGCTCGTCGCCGGGCGCGACTTCGTGGCCGACGGCGTCGTCGAGGTCGCGGACGTGCGACCGGGGGACCCCGCTCCCGACGGCTCGGGTCCGCTCGAGACGGCGCGCGGCATGGAGATCGGGCACGTGTTCCAGCTCGGGCGCAAGTACGCCGAGGCGCTCGGTCTCAAGGTGCAGGACGAGCGGGGCAAGCTCGCCACGGTGACGATGGGTTCCTACGGGATCGGCATCACGCGCATCATGGCGATCCTCGCCGAGGCCCACAACGACGACCGTGGGCTCGTCTGGCCGAAGGACGTCGCCCCCTTCGACGTCCACGTCGTGGCCACGGGCAAGGACCAGGTGGCCTACGACGTCGCGTCGGGCATCATCGCCGAGCTCGAGCGCGCCGGGATGGACGTCCTGTACGACGACCGGCCGAAGGTGTCGCCGGGTGTCAAGTTCGGTGACGCCGAGCTCATCGGTGTCCCGGTGGTCGTCGTCGCGGGCCGGAACGCGGGCGACGGCGTGGTGGAGCTGTGGGACCGTGCGGCGGGGGAGCGTCGCGAGGTCCCGGTCGCCGAGGTGCTCGCAGCCGTGCGCGCGATCTGATCGCGCCGGCCACTCGATCCGGTCCGGATCGACGGGCCTGCGTCGTGCCTCCCGGTCGTCGGACAGGAAGTGCGGCGCCGGCGGGCGGTCGACGTGCGCTATCCTGGACGCCGCCTTCCGCGCGGTGTCCGAGCGCGGGGTTCCCATCATCTGAATACTGGAGGCCCTCGATGCAGATCGATCTCGCGGTGCTGCGGCTCATGGAACGGGAGCGGGAGATCCCGTTCGACGAACTCGTCACCATCATCGAGCAGGCCATCCTCACCGCGTACCAGAAGCACGCAGCCGAGAACGGTGAGCCGGCCGACCCGCAGGCGCGGGTGGAGCTCGACCGCAAGTCGGGCCAGGTGCGTGTCTACGTCCCCGAGCGTGACGACGACGGCACGGTCATCGGTGAGTCCGTCGACGAGACGAACGACTTCGGTCGCATCGCGGCGTTCGCGGCCAAGCAGGTCATCAACCAGCGGCTCCGGGACATCGGCGACGACAAGGTCCTCGGCGAGTTCCGTGGCAAAGAGGGTGACATCGTCGCCGGCGTCGTGCAGCAGGGGCCGAACCCACGCATGGTGCACGTCGACCTCGGCACGATCGAGGCCATCCTCCCGCCCGAGGAGCAGGTCCCCGGCGAGACCTACCCGCACGGTCAGCGGCTCCGCGTGTACGTGACGAGTGTCGGCAAGGGACACAAGGGCCCCCAGATCACCGTGTCCCGGACGCATCCGGGTCTCGTCCGCAAGCTCTTCGCGCTCGAGGTCCCCGAGATCGCGTCGGGCGTGGTCGAGATCGTGTCCATGGCGCGCGAGGCAGGTCACCGCACGAAGATCGCGGTCAAGGCGAACGAGCCCGGCGTCAACGCCAAGGGTGCGTGCATCGGGGAGCTCGGCCAGCGCGTCCGTGCGGTCACGAACGAGCTCGGGGCCGAGAAGATCGACATCGTCGATTACTCGCCGGACCTCGCGACCTTCGTGGGCAACGCCCTCTCCCCGGCGAAGGTCACGAGTTCGTTCGTGATCGACAAGTCCACCAAGGCGGTCCGCGCCCTCGTCCCGGATTACCAGCTCTCGCTCGCCATCGGGAAAGAGGGGCAGAACGCCCGCCTCGCGGCGAAGCTGACCGGTGCCCGGATCGACATCCAGCCGGACTCCATCCTCGAGGGCGACTGAGCGCCGGATGCGGAGCGCGCGCGGTCGTTCGCTGACCGCACCGCCTCGTTGGCGTGCCGGGATCGCGTCCGTCCGAGGCAGGGAGTAGAGTGGAACCCGTCAGAACGTGCATCGGCAGTCGTCGCCGTGCACCCCGATCCTCCCTCCTCCGAGTCGTCGCCCGTGGCGACCGCGTCGTGGTGGATCCGAAGGCAGTCATGCCAGGCCGGGGCGCGTGGATCACCCCGACGGTCGATGCGTACGAGCTGGCCGTCTCGCGTCGGGCCTTCCGACGCGCGCTGCGGCTGGATCGTGAACCGGACACGTCGGCGGTCCGCGAGTACCTGGAACGACTCCGGTCGGGCCAGGACCCGGCACGGGACCTCGACACGACAGAACAGGCTGAACGGCTTATGGACAACTGATGAGCGGCTCGAAATGAGACCCATCACTCAGTGAGTCCCACCCTTCTCGGGTGGGACCCGAGAAGGAGAACAGTGGCAAAACCACGCGTACACGAGATCGCCAGCGAGCTCGGTGTCGACAGCAAGACCGCGCTCGAGAAGCTCAAGGAGCTCGGCGAGTTCGTCAAGGGCCCGAGCTCGAGCATCGAGCCGCCCGTCGCCCGCAAGCTCCGCGCGGCGCTCGAGGCATCCGGCGCGACGTCGTCGTCGGCGACCAAGCCGGCGGCACCGAAGGCCGCGCCGCGCCCGCAGGCACCGCGCCCCGCTGCACCGGCACCCGCGCCCGCCGCGCCCGTCGCAGCGGAGCAGCCCTCGGTGAACGACGCGCCGCGTCCGGCCGCCCCCATGTCGGTGGCCGAGCGGCAGGCGCAGGCCGAGGCCGCTCAGAAGGCCCAGGCGCAGAAGAACCAGGCCGACAAGGTCGACGGTGCCGCATCGTCGACGGCGCCGAAGCCGGGCGCCGCACGCCCCGGCCCGAAGCCGGGCGGCGCGCGCCCGGGCAACAACCCCTACTCGTCGAGTCAGGGCATGGGCTCGCGCCCGCCCCGCCCCGGCAACAACCCGTTCTCGCAGAACCAGGGCATGCCGCGTCCGGGTGGCGGTACGGGTGGCATCCCGCGTCCGCAGCCGCCGCGTCCGGGTGCTCCCCGCCCCGGTGCTCCGCGTCCGGGTGGGCCTGGTCAGGGTGCGCGTCCGAACGGCTTCGGCCAGCGTCCGGGTGGGCCCGGCCGTGGCGGCCAGGGCGGTGGCTTCCAGCGTCCCGGTGGTGCCGGAGCCGGTGCCGGTGGCGGATTCCAGCGCCCCGGTTTCGGACCCGCGCGTCCGGCCGGCGGTGGCGGTCGTGGCCGTGGTCCGGGTGGTGGCACCGCTGGTGCGTTCGGTCGTGGTGGCGGCAAGAGCCGCGCTCGCAAGTCGAAGCGGACGAAGCGCGCCGAGTACGAGATGCGGCAGGCGCCGTCGATCGGCGGCGTGCAGGTCCCGCGCGGCGACGGCAACACGGTCGTCCGGCTGCGTCGTGGTGCGAGCATCTCGGACTTCGCGGACAAGATCGACGCGAGCCCCGGCAACCTCGTGACGGTGCTGTTCCACCTCGGTGAGATGGCGACCGCGACCGAGTCGCTGGACGAGGCGACCTTCGAGGTCCTCGGCGAGGAGCTCGGTTACAAGATCCAGATCGTCTCCCCGGAGGACGAGGACAAGGAGCTCCTGGAGGGCTTCGACATCGACCTCGACGCCGAGCTCGACGACGAGGACGACTCGGTCCTCGTCGCTCGTCCGCCGGTCGTCACGGTCATGGGTCACGTCGACCACGGCAAGACCCGCCTGCTCGACGCGATCCGGAACGCGAACGTCGTCGCGGGTGAGGCTGGCGGCATCACGCAGCACATCGGTGCGTACCAGGTCATCACCGAGCACGAGGGCATCGAGCGCCCGATCACGTTCATCGACACCCCGGGTCACGAGGCGTTCACCGCCATGCGTGCCCGTGGTGCCCAGGTGACGGACATCGCGATCCTCGTGGTCGCGGCCGACGACGGCATCATGCCGCAGACGGTCGAGGCCCTGAATCACGCCCAGGCGGCGAACGTGCCGATCGTGGTCGCGGTGAACAAGATCGACAAGGAAGGCGCGAACCCCGCCAAGGTCCGCCAGCAGCTCACCGAGTACGGGCTCGTGGCCGAGGAGTACGGCGGCGACGTCATGTTCGTCGACGTGTCCGCGCGGAACAACACGAACATCGACGCCCTGCTCGAGGCCGTGCTGCTCACGGCCGACGCGGGACTCGATCTCCGTGCCAACCCCGACAAGGACGCCCGCGGTGTCGCCATCGAGGCGCGTCTCGACAAGGGACGCGGTGCGGTCGCGACCGTGCTCATCCAGTCCGGGACGCTGCACGTCGGCGACGCGATCGTGGCCGGCACGGCGTACGGCCGCGTCCGCGCGATGATGGACGAGAACGGCAACGCGGTCGAGGCCGCGACGCCGAGTCGTCCCGTGCAGGTGCAGGGTCTGTCGAGCGTGCCGCGTGCCGGTGACACCTTCCTGGTGACGGAGGAGGACCGCACGGCCCGCCAGATCGCCGAGAAGCGTGAGGCCGTCGAGCGCAACGCCCAGCTGGCCAAGGCCCGCAAGCGCATCTCGCTCGAGGACTTCACCCGTGCACTCGAAGAGGGCAAGGTCGACGCGCTCAACCTCATCATCAAGGGTGACGTCTCCGGTGCCGTCGAGGCGCTCGAGGAGTCGCTGCTCAAGATCGAGGTCGACGAGAGCGTCCAGCTCCGGATCATCCACCGCGGTGTCGGTGCGGTCACGGAGTCGGACGTCAACCTCGCGACGGTCGACAACGCGATCATCATCGGGTTCAACGTCCGCCCCGACACGAAGGCACGGGAACGTGCCGCTCGCGAGGGTGTGGACATCCGCTTCTACTCGGTCATCTATTCGGCACTCGAGGACATCGAGCAGTCCCTGCGGGGCATGCTCAAGCCCGAGTTCGAAGAGGTCCAGTCGGGTGTGGCGGAGATCCGCGAGGTGTTCCGTTCGTCGAAGTTCGGCAACATCGCCGGTGTGGTGGTCCGGTCCGGCACGATCACGCGCAACGCCAAGGCGCGCGTCATCCGTGACGGCGTCGTGCTCGCCGACGGTCTCGCCATCGAGTCGCTGCGCCGGTTCAAGGACGACGTCACCGAGGTCCGGACGGACTTCGAGGCGGGCGTCGGTCTCGGCAAGTACAACGACATCCAGATCGGCGACGAGATCGAGACCATCGAGATGGTCGAGAAGCCGCGCGGCTGAGTCCGCTTTTCCGTCGGGGCCGCGCCGGGACGCACACCGCGTCCCGGCGGGGCCCCGTCCTCGTTCCCACACCACCAGGAGGACCCCATGGCCGACCCACAGCGCGCCCGCAAGATGGCGGACCGCATCCAGGAGATCGTCGCCAGGCGGCTGGACAAGGGCATCCGTGATCCGCGTCTCGGATTCGTCACGATCACGGAAGTCCAGGTGACCGGCGACCTGCAGCACGCGTCCGTCTTCTACACCGTGTACGGCTCGGACGAGGAGCGGCAGGACACCGCAGCGGCGCTGAAGTCCGCGACCGGCATGCTCCGCAGCGAGGTCGGCAAGAACATCACGGCTCGGCTGACCCCGACCCTCGAGTTCATCGCCGACGCCGTGCCGGAGAACGCTGCGCACATCGACGCGTTGCTCGCCGAAGCGCGTGACCGCGACGCCGCGGCGCGGGCACAGGCGTCGGCCGCGTCCTACGCGGGCGACGCCGACCCGTACCGACACGACGACGACGAGGACTCGGCCGACGTCGTCACCCGTCAGGCGGACCCGGGCAGCGAGTAGCCGACGGCGTCGGACCCGACGGCGAGCCCGTCCCGCACCAGCGATCGGAGCGCGCGGTCGCGCTGCTCGGCGTCGGGCCACACCATCGCGATCTCGTCCAGGGTCACCGGGACGTCGCTGGCCCGGAGTTCGGCCATGATCAGCCCGCGGACCTGTCGGTCGCTCCCGGCGAACCGCGACTGCCGGGGCGCCCGCGGGCCGTCGTGCGCGGGGTGCCCCTGCGCGCGCCACCGGCATCGATCGGAGATCGGGCACACGTCGCATGCGGGCCGCTTCGCGACGCACACGAGCGCGCCGAGCTCCATGACCGCCGCGTTCGTCGCAGCCGCGTCCTCGAGGTCGGGAGGCAGCACCGCAGCCATCAGCGGCAGGTCACGTCGAGCGTTCGCCGGCCCCGGCTCGGCCTGCCCGAGCAACGCCCGGGCGAGGACCCGGCGGACGTTGACGTCGACGACCGGGTGGCGCAGCCCGAAGGCGAACACCGCGATCGCCCGTGCCGTGTAGTCGCCGATGCCGGGGAGCGCGAGGAGGGCGTCGACGTCCGATGGGACGACGCCCCCGTGTCGGTCGACGATGGCGGTCGCCGCGGCGTGCAGCGCGAGCGCGCGTCGCGGGTAGCCCAGCCGGTCCCAGGCACGGACCGCCTCGGACGGCGGGTCGGCGGCGAGGGCGGCCGGCGTCGGCCAGCGCGCGAGCCACGCCTCGAGCCGTGGGACGACCCGTGCGACCTGTGTCTGCTGGAGCATGATCTCGCTCACCATCGTGCCCCAGGCGGGGAACCCGGGTCGTCGCCACGGGAGGTCGCGGCCGTGCTGGCGGAACCACGCGATGAGCGGGGTCGCGATGTCGGGGCCGAGTCGGGCCTCCCGGGCGTCGACGTCTGCGGAGACGTCCGAGGGGTGCTCGGGGCGCGGAACGGGGACCACCAGGAGAGCCTACGGTGGAGCGATGGCACGATGGGCACCGCAGGAGACCGACACCATGCAGGCGATCGCGACGGAGGTCGCGCACAACGCGGGCGCCGCTCGGACGGTGATCGCGGTCGACGGCGGGCCGGACGTCGACCTGGAGCGCGTCGCAGCGGGCCTCGTCGCGGCACTCGAGCAGCAGGGGGTCAAGGCCATGCACGCCGCGGCGTCCTCGACGGATGCCGATGGCCTCCGAGCCGAGGTCGTCGATCCCTTCCGGACGATCGGCACCGACCCCGGGATCCTCGTCGTCACGGGGAAGCGTCTGCTGTCGCGCTCCGTGCGGTCCCTCTGGCGCTGGTCCCTGTGGGTCGAGCGCGACGATCGGTCCGAGCCGCGCGCCGACGACCCGTTCGCCACGTACGTCCGTCAGGACGACCCCAAGGGTGCTGCGTCGGCCGTCCTCGACGTGACGGACCCCGAGCACCCGCGGCGGAACTGGGCGGACGCGTGCTAGCCGGAGGCGACCTGCGCGACGTCGGCTGAGCGCCGGCGCTGCTACCCTTTCCCGGTGCTCGAACCGGCCCCCAACGGGATCCTCCTCGTCGACAAGCCGGGCGGCATCTCCAGCCACCGGTCGGTCTCGATCGCGCGCCGACGCTTCGGCATCCGCAAGATCGGGCACGCCGGGACCCTCGACCCGATGGCGACGGGTCTGCTCGTCCTCGGTGTCGGGCCGTCGACGCGTCTGCTGACGCACCTGGTCGGCCTCGACAAGCGGTACACCGCGACGATCCGGCTCGGTGTCGCGACCGACTCCGACGACGCCGACGGTGCCGTGGTCGCGTCCCCCGGACTGCTCCCGGACGCGCTCGACGACGTCCGGCTCGAGGAGGCCGTGGGGGCGCAGCGGGGGACCATCGCGCAGGTGCCGAGCACGGTCAGCGCCATCAAGGTCGACGGCCGACGGGCGTACGCCCGGGTGCGCGCGGGCGAGACCGTCGAGCTGGAACCGCGACGTGTGACGGTGGCGCGCTTCGACGTCCTGGCCCGGCGTGACCTGGTCGTGGTCGTGGAGGGCGTGGAGACCCCGGTCGTCGACCTCGACGTCGACGTCGAGTGTTCCTCCGGCACCTACGTCCGCGCCCTCGCCCGTGACGTCGCGGTGGCCCTCGGGACCGGTGGCCACCTCACCGCACTGCGCAGGACCCGGATCGGAGCGTTCGCCGTCGCCGACGCCGTCGTGCTCGAGGACGACGACGTCGACGTCCGGGCCCGGCTGCGCCGTCCGGCGGACGTCGCCCGCGTCCTGTTCCGGGAGGTCGTGCTCGACTCCGCAGCGGCACGGGACCTCAGCGACGGCAAACGGGTGCCGACCGACCTGGCCGACACCGACGGTCCGGTCGCGGCCGTCGCCGCGGCGGACGACCGCCTCGTCGGACTCGTGTCCGTCCGACGTGGCGCGCTGCGGGTCATCACGAACTTCCCGACAGGAGCGGACGCATGATCGACTGGTTCACCTGGGTCCAGGTCGGCTTCGCGGCCCTCACCGGCCTGTTCTGCGTCGTGGTCGGCCTGATCGGTTGGAAGCCGAACGACCCGACCGCCGGCGCGCTCGTGCTCATCGAGCTCCTGCTCATCGCCCAGGGTGTCGTCGCGATCGTGCAACCCGCGGTGGGCAACCCGCCGAGGGGCAACGCGCTCGAGTTCGGGGTGTACGCGGTGTCAGTGCTGCTCGTCCCACCTGCGGCGATCGTCTGGGCCCTCATCGACCGCACCCGGTGGAGCACCGTGGTGCTCGGAGCGGGAGCGTTCACCGTCGCGGTCATGGTCTACCGGATGTCCCAGATCTGGTTCGCCCAGGCGTGACCGGTCGGCGCCAGACCGAGCCGCGCCTCCCGGCCGCTAGAATCGGGGCGATGCCGACCAAGTCCTCTCGCGCGACCGGCATCGGTCGCGTCCTCATCGCCGTCTACGGCATCCTCGCCCTCGCAGCGACCGGACGCAGCGTCGTGCAGATCATCGAGAAGTTCCACCACGCGCCGTTCGCCTACACGTTGAGTGCCCTGTCCGCCGTGGTCTACATCGTCGCGATGGTCGCGCTCATCGCCCCGGGCCGCACCTGGTACCGCGTCGCTTGGGTGACGATCGGGTTCGAGATGGTCGGGGTCGTCGTCATCGGGTTCCTGTCGCTGTTCGACCACGCCCTGTTCCCCGACGACACCGTGTGGTCGGGCTTCGGAGCCGGGTACTACTGGGTGCCCCTCGTCCTGCCGGTCGCCGGGCTGTGGTGGTTGCGGACCCACCACCGTGCCGCTGTGCAGGCCATCGCGACGGACCCGTCGTCGTCGCGCGTCGCGCCCGAGCCGGACGCGGAGCGGGCCGCGGCCGGTCGTGCCGACGCCGCGACCTCGGGGGAGTGACGATGCAGTACTTCGCCGACCTCGCCGAGGTCCCGGCGGGCTTCGGTCCGAGCGCGGTCACGATCGGCAAGTTCGACGGCGTCCACGTCGGGCACCGCGCCGTCATCGCGCAGCTCGAGGACGCCGCGCGTGAACACGACCTCGTCTCCACCGTCGTGACCTTCGACCGTCACCCGCTGTCGGTGCTCGATCCCGGGCACGTGCCACCGGCGCTCACGAGCATCCGGCAGCGGCGCGAGCTGCTCGAGGCGGCCGGGGTGGACGCGACCCTCTTGCTGCCGTTCGACCAGTCCCTGCAGTCGCTGCCCGCCGCCGAGTTCGTCGCGCGCGTCCTCGTGGGTGCCCTCCACGCACGGGTCGTGCTCGTCGGGAGCGACTTCCGGTTCGGCGCCCGCGGTGCCGGCGACGTCGACCTGCTCCGGCGCCTCGGCGAGCAGCACGGGTTCTCCGTCCGGTTGATCGATGACGTGGACCTCGTCGACGACGGCCGGCCCGCGGGGGAACGGCGCGTCTCGTCGACCTGGATCCGCGAGCTGCTGTCCGTCGGTCGCGTCGCGGAGGCCGCGCGGCTGCTCGGCCGCGACCACGCCGTGCGGAGCACGGTCGTGCACGGCAACGAGCGCGGGCGCGAGATGGGCTACCCGACCGCCAACCTCGATCCCGACTGCGAGGGGTTCGTGCCCGCGGACGGCGTGTACGCCGCGCGGGTGCTGCATCGGGGCCGGACCTACCCGGCCGCGGTCTCCGTCGGGAACAACCCGACGTTCGAGGGCGTCCCCGAGAAGCAGATCGAAGCGCACCTGCTCGACGTCGACATCGACCTGTACGACGACGTCATCACGGTGATGTTCGTCGCCTACGTGCGCGGCATGGTCGCGTTCGACGGCATGGACGCGCTCGCGGCGCAGATGCGGCAGGACGACCGCGAGATCCGGCTGATCCTGGGCGTCGACTAGCTGCTGGGTCGACCAGCGGCCGGCGGCCGGCGGCGCGACCCGGGCACGTCCGACGAGCGGGTCGCCGACGACGTCACGATCCCAGTGGGTCGCCGACGACGTCACGATCCCAGTGCGTCCAGCCAGATCCTCCTGGCGTCCAGGGCCTCCTGCGCGGCCTTGATCCGAGCGGTGTCGCCCGAGGCCTCGGCGTCGTTCAGCTCGGCCTGGAGCTTGCCGATGGCGTCCTCGAGCTGGCTCGCGAGCCCGGCGGACCGGGCCTTGCGCTCGGGGTCCGACTCGCGCCAGTGCTCGTCCTCGAGCCCGCGGACGTGCGACTCGATCGCACGCATGCGGTCCTCGACACTGCGGACGCGGTCGCGCGGCACGCGACCGATCTCGTCCCACCGGCGCTGGATGTCGGTCAGGCGTCGGCGTGCCGCGACCCGGTCGGTCTCCTGCAGCAGGGGCTCGGCCTCGGTCAGCAGCGCGAGCTTCGCGTCGAGGTTCGCCGTGTACTCCTCGGACTCGCGGGCGACCTCGTCGTGCTTCTGCGCGAAGAGGACGTCACCCGCGGCCTTGAACCGGCTCCACAGTGCGTCGTCGTACCGCTTGCCCGCGCGGCCGGCGTGCTTCCAGTCCTCGAGCAGTTGGCGGTACGCGGGGATGCCGTCCGAGCCGCGGGTCGCGAGCGCCTCGGCCTGGTCGACGAGCTCCTGCTTGCGGGACCGTGCCTCGCGGTGCTGCGCGTCGAGGTCGGCGTAGAAGGCACGGCGGTGCTGGTCGACGGTGGAACGGGCGGTGCGGAACCGCTTCCACAGCTCGTTGCCCTCGTTCTTCGGGATCCGTGGACCATCGTGCTGGTGCCGCTGCCACCGGGCGAAGACGTCGTCGAGCTGCGTGGTGATCTGCTTCCACTGCGCCCGTGCCGGATCCACCGCCGCCAGTGCCTCGGCTTCCTCGACGAGGCCCCGTCGGTACGCCAGCGCGTCGGTCAGGGCCTGCTCGGCCTGTTCGGCCTGCTCGCGACCGAGGGAGCCGACCTGCTCGCCGAGGACGTCCACGCGCCGCTCGAGGGCCTGGATGTCGCCGACCACCCGAGCGTCGGCGAGCGCCGTGCGGAGGTGCTCGACCGTCCGGCCGATGTCCGACGCCGAAGCGCCGCGCTGCGCGCGCTGCTCGGCGATCCGCACCTGACCCTCGAGGTCGGCGTACTTCCGGGCGTAGTAGGCGAGGGCTTCCTCCGGGGCGGCGTCGGGGTACTCACCGACCGCACGCTCGCCGTCGCCGTACCGGACGTACACCGTCCCGGTCTCGTCGACTCGCCCCCAGCTCGTTGCTTCGTCAGGTCCCACAGGTCTCGCCTCGATCGTGGTCGTGCTCGCCGACGTCACCGTCGGCCGGTCAGGACGCCAGCCTATTGCACGGGCTGTGATGGCGACGGGTCACTTGCCAGGGGTGTGGGCGGCCGGTGGCGGCAGCATCTCCGACACAGGACCGGGGAGGCCGTGGGTCACCGCTCGATGGCGATGGTCGCGCCCGTGATGGTCGTGGGGACCTTCGGCGCACCGGTACCGTCGCTGCCGGCGGTGCCGATCCCCTTCGACGTGATCGTCTTCCGGAGCCGGGGGAGCCCCGCGGTCACCTTGCCGACGACCGTGTAGCCGCCGGTCGAGCCGTCGAGGTGCGTGTCGCCGTAGGTGATGAAGAACTGCGTGTTCTGGGAGTACTGCGAGCTGCTCCTGGCCATGGCGATCGTGCCGGTCGGGTAGTCGCCGTCCGCGGGCACGTTCTCGAGCGGTCCGTACTCGAACCCGGCGTCCCCGGTGCCGTCGCCGTTGGCGGAGCCGCACTGGATGAACTGTGCCCCCTTCGAGACGCTGAGCCGGTGGCACGACGTGCCGTCGTAGAACTGCTTGCGGATGAGGTCGACCAGGACGCTCGTCGACTGGGGTGCGGCCTTCCCGTCGAGTTCGATGTCCAACGTGACCGTCTTGTTGAGCGTGAGCCTGCCCGTCCAGGTCGAGGCCTTCGCGATGGACGCGCTCGGCACGTTCCCGGTGTCCGCCGCGGTGGCGCTGGCGGACGGGGTCGGCGTGCTCGTGGCGGACGCCGACGCCGATGCCGATGCCGATGCTGATGCGGAGGCCGTCGCCCGCCCGTCGTGCACGAGCTGTGAGCCCGTGGCGAGTGCCGCGACGACGACGAGTGCCACGAGTGCGACGAGGTCGTCCCGCCGCCGCCTCCGGCGTCGCCGGTCGTGGAGGCCCTGGCGCGCCTGGTACAGACGGAGGCGGTCGCGCGCCTCCCTGGCATCCCTGCCCTGGTTCCTCGGTGCCACGTGTCCTCCGCCCTGGTCCCGCGTCCCGGCCGCCCCGGTGCCAGGGAGGATCGTAGTGGACGACCCGATGACCGATCGCCGCGGCCTGCGGTGGTGGCGTCCTCCCGGTCCCGCGCATCGTGTCGGTGCCGCCGCTTACCATGGGGGACATGGCAGCGGACCGGTCGGTGACGGGCGTGCAGAGCGCGCCGGGCGTCGGTCAGGGCGCGGCGCCGCTCGCCGTGCGCATGCG
Source organism: Curtobacterium sp. MCBD17_003 (assembly GCF_003234885.2). Lineage (NCBI taxonomy): Bacteria > Bacillati > Actinomycetota > Actinomycetes > Micrococcales > Microbacteriaceae > Curtobacterium > Curtobacterium sp. MCBD17_003. The sequence goes on along the minus strand of NZ_CP126275.1, from coordinate 1,898,658 downwards.
GCCGACGAGCCTCGACGAGGTCGCCGGGCAGGGGCACCTGCTCGGGCGCGGATCACCACTCGTGTCCCTGGCGTCCGGAGCGGACGACCGTCCCGGTGGCGTCTCGGTCATCCTCTGGGGTCCACCGGGCACCGGCAAGACCACCATCGCGCAGGCCATCGCCCGTTCTTCCGGTCGGGCCTTCGTCGAACTGAGCGCCGTCACCGCAGGCGTCAAGGACGTGCGTGAGGTGATGGAGCGCGCCCTCGCCCACCGCGATCTCTACGGCTCGACCACCGTCCTGTTCCTCGACGAGATCCACCGGTTCAGCAAGGCCCAGCAGGACGCCCTGCTGCCGGGGGTCGAGAACGGCTGGGTCGTCCTCATCGCCGCGACGACCGAGAACCCCTCGTTCTCGGTCATCGCGCCCCTGCTCTCCCGGTCGTTGCTCCTGACACTGCGCCCGCTGTCCGACGTGGACCTCGGGACCCTGGTCGACCGCGCCGTGGAGGATCCTCGTGGACTGGCCGGGACCGTCGTCCTCGGTGACGAGGCCCGTGCGGCGCTCGTCCGACTCGCCTCGGGTGACGCCCGCCGTGCCCTGACCGCCCTCGAGGCGGCCGCGCAGTCGGCGATCGCGGCGTCGGACGACCACGAGACCGTGCCCGTCGTCACGGCCGAGACGATCGCGGCCGCGGTGGACCGCGCGCTCCTGCGGTACGACCGGCAGGGGGACGAGCACTACGACGTCATCAGCGCGTTCATCAAGTCGATCCGTGGCAGCGACGTCGATGCCGCGTTGCACTACCTGGCCCGCATGATCGAGGCGGGCGAGGACCCGCGGTTCATCGCGCGCCGGGTGATCATCTCGGCGTCCGAGGACATCGGGATGGCCGATCCCCAGGCGCTCCCGATCGCGGTCGCCGCAGCCCAGGCCGTGCAGCTGATCGGGATGCCCGAGGGCCGCATCCCCCTCGCCGAGGCGGTGGTCTACCTCGCCACCGCACCCAAGTCGAACGCCGCGTACACCGGCATCGACGCGGCGATCGCCGATGTCCGGGCGGGCCGGATGGGAGTCGTCCCCACCCACCTGCGCGACGCGCACTACCCCGGTGCGAAGCGGCTCGGCCACGGCAAGGGGTACGTCTACGCGCACGACGCCGAGCACGGGGTTGCGCGACAGCAGTACCTCCCCGACGTCCTCGAGGGCACCGAGTACTACAGCCCCACGACGAACGGGAACGAGCGCGAGGTCGGACCGCGACTCGACCGACTGCGGCGCATCATCCGCGGATCCTGACACGGACGGCCTCGCTGCTTCCGACGGCCGCGGCCGCCCTGCTATGCTGTTCGCGCCACGTCCGGGTCCTCGCGTGCGGCTGCGTCGAGGACCGCAGTGACCGCGGTTCGGACTGTAGCCGTCCGATCCCACAGGCTCATCCCTCTGGATCCCGTCACGGGCGGTCCGATCCGCGTCAGCGGAGCTCCGCAGGTGATCGTCGTGTGCGCACGGCGGGGCCACCGTGATCCGTTCGTTCAGTACAGAAAAGGACCCTGTGTCTACCAAGTCACGTTCCCGCAGCAAGACCCGCCTGTCGCGCGCGCTCGGCATCCCGCTGACGCCGAAGGCGGCCCGTTACCTCGAGAAGCGCCCCTACGGGCCGGGTGAGCACGGTCGCACCCGCCGCAAGGCCGACAGCGACTACGCCGTCCGCCTCCGTGAGAAGCAGCGTCTGCGTGCCCAGTACGGCATCCGCGAGAAGCAGCTCCGCATCGTCTTCGAAGAGGCCCGCAAGTCGAAGGGCCTGACGGGTGAGAGCCTCGTCGAGCTCCTCGAGGAGCGTCTCGACGCGCTCGTCCTCCGCGCCGGCTTCGCCCGGACCACCGCGCAGGCACGCCAGCTCGTCGTGCACCGCCACATCCTGGTCGACGGCAAGCTCGTCGACCGTCCCTCGTTCCGCGTCAAGCCGGGGCAGCTGATCCACGTCAAGCAGCGCTCCGAGTCGCTCGAGCCGTTCCAGGTCGCCGCCGCCGGTGGTCACCTGGACGTCCTCCCGAAGGTGCCCGGGTACCTCGAGGTCGAGATCGACAAGCTCCAGGCCCGCCTCGTGCGTCGCCCGAAGCGCGCCGAGGTCCCCGTGACCTGCGAGGTCCAGCTGGTCGTCGAGTACTACGCCGCCCGCTGATCCACAGCACCACCGCCGAGGGCGGGTCGTCCACAGCGGACGGCCCGCCCTCCGGCGTTCCGGCGGACCGCACTAAGCTGGGCAGGGCACGCCTGCGGGTGTGGGAGGGAGCCGGACGTGAAGCAGCTGTTCTTCGTCGCCGTCGGTCTCGTGGTGGGGTTCGTCCTCGCGCGGCGGGTCGACCGGTCGCAGGCTGCCCAGCGCCCCGTGGTCCGGGCCGGATCGGCGGCGAAGGCCTTCGCATCCGCCGTCGCCGATGGCTACCGCTCGCGCGAGGCCGAGTTGCGGGCACGCCCCGGCGACCACGCCTGACCCCATCGGTGCGGCCGGCCCCGGTCTCCGCCCGGGGGCGCCTTCCGTCACCCCGCCAGTCCACCGTCACGACCAGGAAGCACCATGCAGACCGCTGACATCCGCCGCCGCTGGCTCGAGTACTTCGGGGACCGTGGCCACACCGTCGTCCCCTCCGCCTCGCTCGTGTCGGACGACCCCTCGCTGCTGTTCACCGTCGCGGGGATGGTCCCGTTCATCCCGTACCTGTCCGGTCTGGTGCCGGCGCCGTTCCCCAGGGCCACGAGCGTGCAGAAGTGCATCCGCACGAACGACATCGAAGAGGTCGGGCGGACGCCGCGGCACGGCACGTTCTTCCAGATGAACGGGAACTTCTCGTTCGGCGACTACTTCAAGGAGCAGGCGATCACGTACGCGTGGGAGCTGCTCACGTCGAACGAGTCGGACGGGGGTCTCGGGTTCGACCCGAAGGACCTCTGGGTCACCGTGTACAAGGACGACGACGAGGCCATCCGGTACTGGAAGCAGATCGCCGGGCTGCCGGACGAGCGCATCCAGCGGCTCGACAAGGACACGAACTACTGGTCGACCGGTCAACCCGGCCCGGCGGGCCCCTGCTCCGAGATCTTCTTCGACCGCGGTCCTGCCTACGGCGCCGACGGCGGCCCCGCGACCGACGACGACCGCTACGTCGAGATCTGGAACCTCGTGTTCATGCAGTACCAGATCCAGGACGTCCGCTCGAAGTACGACTTCGAGATCGTCGGGGAGCTCCCGAGCAAGAACATCGACACGGGCATGGGTCTCGAGCGCGTCGCCTTCCTCAAGCAGGGCGTCGACAACATGTACGAGATCGACCAGGTCCGCCCGGTGCTCGACCGCGCCGCGGAGCTCTCCGGTCGTCGGTACGGCGCCGACCACGGTGACGACGTCCGCATGCGCGTCATCGCGGACCACGTCCGGTCGTCGCTGATGCTCATGTCGGACGGTGTCCAGCCGTCGAACGAGGGCCGCGGGTACATCCTCCGGCGGCTGCTCCGGCGTTCGGTCCGCGCGATGCGACTCCTCGGGGTCCAGGACGCCACCTTCCCGGAGCTCTTCCCGGCGTCCCGCGACGCCATGAAGGCCGCGTACCCCGAGGTCCACGACGACTTCGACCGCATCGCGCGGCTCGCCTTCGCCGAGGAGGACGCGTTCCTCCGCACGCTCGAGCAGGGCACGACCATCCTCGACGTCGCCGTCGACCGCGCCAAGCAGGACGGGGGTGCCCCGATCGGCGGCGACACCGCGTTCCTCCTGCACGACACGTTCGGGTTCCCGATCGACCTCACGCTCGAGATGGCCGAGGAGGCCGGCCTGCGTGTCGACCGCGCGGCGTTCGACACCCTCATGGCGGACCAGCGTGCTCGTGCCAAGGCCGACGCCAAGAGCAAGAAGCGCGCGCTGGCGGACCTCAGCGTCTACAGCGCCTTCCGTGCCCAGGGCGAGACCGTGTTCACGGGGTACGACACCCTCGAGACCGAGACCCGTGTGCTCGGGATCATCGTCGACGGCCGGGGCGTGGACCGCGCGGTGGCGGGCGACATCGCCGAGATCGTCCTCGCCGAGACCTCGCTGTACGCGGAGTCGGGCGGACAGGACGCCGACCAGGGATCGATCGTCGGCAACGGTTTCGACCTCGAGGTGCTCGATGTGCAGAAGCCGGTCGCGGGCCTGTACAGCCACACGGTGCAGGTGCGGTCGGGCGAGGTCGGGGTCGGTGACGCCGCGACCACGGTGGTCGACGCCGAGTACCGGCGCGGTGCGACCCAGGCCCACTCCGCGACGCACCTGGTGAACGCGGCACTGCGCGAGATCCTCGGGCCCGACGCGCTGCAGGCCGGCTCGTACAACAAGGCCGGGTACATGCGGCTCGACTTCTCGTGGAGCCAGCCCGTGTCCCTCGCGACGCGGACCGAGATCGAGGACGTCGTGAACGGCGCCATCCGGTCCGACCTCGACGTCACGACCCGTGTCCTGCCGCTCGACGAGGCGAAGGCGCTCGGGGCGCAGGCACTCTTCGGCGAGAAGTACGGGTCCGAGGTCCGGATGGTCGACATCGGCGGACCCTGGTCGCGCGAGCTGTGTGGTGGCACGCACGTGGCGTCGAGCGCCCAGGTCGGGCTCGTCAACCTCGTGGGCGAGAGCAGCGTCGGGTCGACGAACCGCCGTGTCGAGGCGCTCGTCGGGCTCGAGGGCTTCCGCGACCTCGCCGTCGAGCGGACCATCGTGTCGCAGTTGTCGAGCGCGTTGAAGGCGCCGCGCGAGGACCTCCCCGCCCGCGTCGCCGGACTGATGGCCGACCTCAAGAGCGCCGAGAAGCGGATCGCCGAGTTCGAGTCGGCGAACCTGCAGCAGCGCGTCCCGGGCATCGCTCGGACCGCTGGCAAGGTCGGCGACACCACCGTCGTCGCGCAGACGGTCGAGGGCCTGAACTCGTCGGACGACCTCCGGTCCCTCGCGACCGCCGTGCGCGGGCAGCTCGGCACGGACCCGGCCGTCGTCGTGCTCGGTGCGGTCGTGAACGGCAAACCGGCCGTCATCGTCGCCACCAACGACGCCGCTCGACAGCACGGCGTCCAAGCAGGCCCCCTCGCGAAGGAGGCCGCCGGCGTCCTCGGCGGGGGCGGCGGCGGCAAGCCGGACCTCGCCCAGGGCGGCGGCACCGACGTGGCGGCGCTCCCCGCAGCGCTCCGCGCGGTCACCGATCGTCTCGGCGCCTGACCGGCGTGCGCACCGGGAGGCGCCTCGGCGTCGACGTCGGACGGGCGCGCATCGGGGTGGCGGTGTCGGACCGCGACGGCCTGCTCGCCACCCCGGTCGAGACCGTCCGTCGCGATGACCGGCGAGACGTGCCCCGGATCCTCGAGCTCGCGGCGGAGTACGACGCGATCGAGGTGATCGTCGGGCTCCCGTTGTCGCTGTCCGGGGACGACACCCCGTCGACCACGGACGCGCGGGCCTTCGCCGCACGGATCGCGACCCGGGTCCCGGTGCGCCTCGTGGACGAACGGCTGTCGACCGTGAGCGCCCAGCGGGGCATGCGCGAGGTGGGCCGGGACAGCCGGAGATCGCGAGCCGTCATCGATCAAGCCGCCGCTGTTATCATTCTGCAACATGCGCTCGACCGAGAGCGCTCGGGAGGCACTCCGCCGGGGTCACTGATCCCGTGACTCGTGCGAGAGCGACCCGATCCGAGCAACACCGACCCGAGGAACATCGAGCAGCGTGGCAGACGACCTTGATTGGCGTGCGATCATCGCGCCCGGCGACGATGCCGACCAGCAGCGTGACGACCGCGCCGTCGGGGCCGCCGACGACCGGGCACCTTCCGCTCCGGACCGCGCCGGAGCTCCGCTCGGACCCAGCGCCGCCGATGCTCGTCCTCCCCACCTGACCCGCCGCGCAGCTCGAGAGGCCGCGGCCCGGGCCGACCGCAGCAGCGGGGGCGACGACGTCGTCACCGACCCACAGGACCACCACCACAGCGACGTCCGTGCGCTGTTCGGCCACCACGACGACGAGACCGCCGACCGAGACGCGCCCGGCCGGGCCGAGCAGGATGCCGCCGCGGTCGCCGTCGGAGCCGCGGCGGGCCGCGACGGGGGAGTCGGCGACGGGCGTCGCTCCGGGCGTCGCGGTGGGGCCTCCCGGCGTTCGCAGCCGCCGCGCCGCCGTCGCTCGCGGGGCGCGGTCGTCGCGGGCATCGTGATCGTCGCCATCGTGCTCGCGGGGGGTGCCGGCGCCACCCTGTTCGTGGTGCCCAAGGTCCAGTCGGTCGTCGCGAGCCTGACGAAGAAGCAGGAACCCACCGACTACACGGGGAGCGGCACGGGCAAGGTGACGGTCACCATCAAGGAGGGTGACATCGGCAGCGACGTCGCGAAGACCCTGCACCGGAGCGGTGTCGTCAAGACCTCGACCGCGTTCTACCAGCTCCTCCTCACCAAGCAGGACGTCCAGTTCCAGCCGGGTTCGTACCAGCTCAAGCACCACATGAGCGCGAAGGCGGCCCTCGCGGCGCTGCAGGACAGCGCGAACAAGGTGACCGCGACCGTCCTGATCCCCGAAGGCGCGGTGCTCAAGGACGTCGAGGCGTCACTCGTGAGCAAGGCCGGCCTCACGCAGGCGTCGGTGACCGCCGCCGCCGCGGACGTCTCGGGTTACGGCCTCCCTGCGGGCGTGACGAGCCTCGAGGGCTACCTGTTCCCCGCCACGTACCCGATCAACCCGTCGTGGACGGCAACGCAGTACTTCCAGTCGATGGTCGACACCATGAACCAGCACCTCGACGACGCGGGGGTGCCGGTGGCCGAACGCGCGCACGTCGTGACATTCGCCTCGGTCGTGCAGAAGGAAGCCGGACTCGCCGCCGACTACCCGAAGGTGGCCCGGGTGTTCCAGAACCGCATCGACCAGGGTATGCCGCTCCAGTCGGACGCGACGGTCGCGTACGGCACCGGGCACACGGACCGGGTGACCACGACCGACGCCGAACGCGCGGACGCGGGCAACCCGTACAACACGTACCAGCACAAGGGGCTCCCGCCCGGTCCGATCTCGAACCCGGGCGACATCGCCATCAACGCGGTCATGCATCCCGCGGCCGGCAGCTGGCTGTACTTCGTGACGGTCGACCTGCAGACCGGAGCGACCGTGTTCTCGACGACCTACGCGGAACACGAGGCCGCGGTCGCCCAGTGGCAGGCGTGGATGAAGGCCCACCCCGACTACAAGTGATCCCGGGCGGCGGCCGGCCGTTCGGGCTGTGGGAGGATGGACACCATGCTTCGCTGGTTGACCGCAGGTGAGTCCCACGGACCCGAACTCATCGCCGTGCTCGAGGGGCTGCCGGCCGGCGTCCCGGTGTCGTACGAGCAGATCCGCGCCGACCTCGCGCGCCGCAAGCTCGGGTACGGTCGTGGTTCCCGCATGAAGTTCGAGCAGGACGAGCTGCACATCTCGAGCGGGGTCCGCCACGGGTCCTCCCTCGGCAGCCCGATCGCGATCCGCGTCGGGAACACCGAGTGGCCCAAGTGGGTCGAGGTGATGAACGCCGAGCCGGTCGAGACGACGGACGCCTCCCGCGGTCGCAACGCGCCGCTCACCCGACCCCGACCGGGCCACGCCGACCTCGTGGGCATGCAGAAGTACGCGTTCGACGAGGCGCGTCCGATCCTCGAGCGCGCGTCGGCGCGCGAGACCGCGGCGCGAGTCGCACTCGGCGCCGTCGCCAAGTCGTTCCTGGCGGAACTCGGCATCACGTCGGTGAGCCACACGCTGCAGGTCGGCACGGTGCGGGTACCGGACGACGCGCCGCTGCCCGTGCCCACGGACGTCGACCGGCTCGACGACGACCAGCTGCGGTGCTTCGACGCCGCCACGAGCGCGCGCATGGTCACCGAGGTCGAGGCCGCCAAGAAGGACGGCGACACGCTCGGCGGCGTCGTGGAGGTGCTGTTCTACGGTCTCCCGCCGGGGCTCGGGTCGCACGTGCAGTGGGACCGGCGTCTCGACGCCCGGCTCGCCGCCGCGGTCATGGGCATCCAGGCGATCAAGGGCGTCGAGGTCGGGGACGGCTTCGCGACGGCGGCGCGGCGGGGTTCCGCGGCCCACGACGAGCTGTTCCAGGCCGACGGCGAGATCTACCGCACGTCCGACCGCGCCGGCGGCACCGAGGGCGGCATGTCCACGGGCACGGTCCTCCGCGTCCGTGCCGGGATGAAGCCGATCGCGACGGTGCCCCACGCGCTGCACACGGTCGACGTCGCGACCGGCGAGGACGCCTCGGCGCACCACCAGCGCTCGGACGTCTGTGCCGTACCGGCCGCGGGCGTCGTCGCCGAGGCGATGGTGGCGCTCGTCCTGGCCGACGCCGTGCTCGAGAAGTTCGGCGGCGACTCCGTCGGCGAGACCAAGCGGAACCTCGACGCGTACCTCGCGGCGATCCCGGCGTCGTTGCGGACGCGTGGCGTGACGTCGTCCGCCGACGTTCAGCAGCCCACACCGTCCCTGTGAGCGCGACGCCGCCAGGCTCCGGACCGTCGGGCGTCGCTCGCCACGACGACACGTGGACCCGGTCGCATCGGCTGGCGGTGCCCGTGGTGCTCATCGGTCCGATGGGCGCAGGCAAGTCGACCGTGGGCAAGCGCGCGGCGAAGGCGCTCGGCGTGCCCTTCACCGACACGGACCGTGAGATCGTGCGGGGACACGGACCCATCGACCGCATCTTCGCCGAACGCGGCGAGGCGGCGTTCCGCGACCTCGAGCGGGCCGCGGTCGACGCCGCGCTCGACACGGGCGGCGTCGTGGCGGTGGGTGGCGGCGCCGTCACGCACGCCGCCACCCGCGCGGCCATCGCGACGTGCCGGGTGGTGCTGCTCACCGTCTCGGCCGACGCCGTCGCCGAGCGCATCGTCGGGACCGACCGCCCGCTCCTGGCCGTCGGCGGCATCGACGCGTGGACCGCGATCGCGGATGCGCGCGCAGCGACGTACGCGTCCCTCGCGCACGTGGTCGTGGACACCTCACGGCGTCCGATGAGCCGCGTGGTCGACGACGTCGTCGCCTGGGTCCGCGCCGCCGAGACACCAGGACCAGCATCGGCACCAGTGGCGGCCGCCGGCGCGCCGGCGCCAGAGGAGGAACCATGACGACGAGCACGGCGCTGCCGGACGGCACGACGCAGATCCGGGTGGGCGGGGACGACGGGTACGTCGTGGCCGTCGGGCACGGTCTCCTCGAGGCGGTGCCGACGGTCCTGCCGCGCGGCGTCGCGAAGGTGCTCATCGTGCACGCTGCGCCGCTCGCGGAGCAGGCCGAGGTGCTCCGCGCGCGTCTCGTCGACGCCGGTCTGGAGGCCCTCATCGCCGAGGTGCCCGACGCCGAGTCCGCCAAGCGGGTCGAGGTCGCGGCCTTCTGCTGGCAGATCCTCGGGCAGGCCGACTTCACGCGGACGGACGCCGTGGTGGGGCTCGGGGGTGGTGCGGTCACCGACCTCGCCGGGTTCGTGGCCGCGACGTGGCTCCGCGGGGTCGCGCTCGTGCAGGTGCCGACGAGTGTGCTCGGCATGGTCGACGCGAGCGTCGGCGGCAAGACGGGGATCAACACGAACGAGGGCAAGAACCTCGTCGGCGCCTTCTACGCGCCCCGGGCCGTCGTCGTCGACCTCGACCTGGCCACGACGCTGCCGAGGAACGAGATCCTCACGGGCTTCGCCGAGATCGTGAAGGCCGGGTTCATCGCCGTGCCCGAGATCCTCGACACGATCGAGCGCGACGTCGACCGCGTCACCGATCCGACCGCCCCGGAGTTCCGTCGCGTGGTCGAGCTCGCGATCGACCTCAAGGCGCGGGTCGTCTCGTCGGACTTCACCGAGCAGGGCAAGCGCGAGATCCTGAACTACGGGCACACGCTCGGGCACGCCATCGAGCACGCGGAGCGCTACCAGTGGCGGCACGGAGCTGCGGTCGCCGTGGGCATGGTGTTCGCGGCCGAACTCGCGCGGCTGACCGGTCACCTGGACGACGCGACGGTGGACCGCCACCGGACCGTGCTCGAGTCGCTCTCGTTGCCGACGACCTACCCCCTCGGCCGATGGGAGGGCCTGCTCGCGACGATGCGCCGCGACAAGAAGGCACGGGCCGGCATGCTGCGGTTCATCGTGCTGGACGGCCTCGCGAAGCCGATCGTGCTCGAGGGGCCGGAGCCGGCCCTCCTGTTCACCGCCTACCAGGAGGTCGGGGTCTAGCCCCTCCTCCCCGGGCGGCCCGGAGGGGCACCGGGTCGCTCCGCTACACTTGTCCAAGGCCTCCGGCCACCCGACGAACACCACCATCTCCACATCGAACGGAACACACGCGCATGGCGAGCACCACGGACATCAAGAACGGCGCCGTTCTCAACATGGACGGCCAGCTCTGGTCCGTCATCGAGTTCCAGCACGTCAAGCCGGGCAAGGGCGGCGCGTTCGTCCGCACCAAGATGAAGAACGTCACGTCCGGCAAGGTCGTCGACCGCACGTTCAACGCGGGGGCGAAGCTCGAGTTCGCGACGGTGGACCGACGCGACTTCCAGTACCTGTACACGGATGGCGACGGCTACGTGTTCATGGACACCGACACCTACGACCAGGTCACGATCCCGAGCGAGATCGTCGGTGACGCCAAGAACTTCCTGCTCGAGTCGTCGATGGCCACCATCGCGATGAACGAGGGCAACCCGCTGTACGTCGAGCTCCCCGCCAGCGTGGTGCTCGAGGTCACGTACACCGAGCCGGGCCTCCAGGGCGACCGCTCGACGGGCGGCACGAAGCCCGCCACCGTCGAGACCGGCTACCAGATCCAGGTGCCGCTCTTCCTCGAGACCGGCACGAAGGTCAAGGTCGACACCCGCACGGGTGACTACCTCGGCCGCGTCAACGACTGAGGCGGGGGTTCGATGAGCGCCCGTTCGAAGGCGCGGAAACGCGCACTCGACATGCTCTACGTCGCCGAGGTCCGCGGCCTGCCCATCGCCGAGGTCCTCGCGACCGAGACCGTCCGCCACCTCGACCAGCCCGAGCGGGCCTCGAGCTGGGACTACGCACGCCAGATCGTCACGGGAGTGGACGACGACCGCGCGGAGATCGACCGGATCATCGTGGACCACGCCCAGGGCTGGACGATCGCGCGGATGCCCGTGCTCGACCGCTGCATCCTCCGCATGGGGGTGTGGGAGATCCGCTGGAACGACGAGGTCCCCGACGCGGTCGCGATCGCCGAGGCCGTCGAACTCGCCCAGTCGCTGTCCACCGACGACTCCGCAGGCTTCGTCAACGGGGTCCTCGGGGCGGTCGCCGGCCGCGCGCGGGCACGGACGGCCACGACGGCCGACGACGCCGGTGCGGTGGCGGAGCCCGATCCGGGTCGGTAGGGTTGCTGGCGATCGAGTCCTTTAATGCCGTCCTGTGAGGCGGGGAAGGAGGTCGGCATGGGCGCCCGCACGGTGCTGCAGTCCGCTGACATCACGCGCGCTATGACGCGCATCGCCCACGAGGTCCTCGAGGCGAACCACGGCGGCTCGGACCTCGTCCTGCTCGGCATCCCGACGCGCGGCGCCGTCCTCGCCGAGCGCCTCGCACGGGTGCTCGAGTCGATCGAGACGGGCGCCGGCACGGTCGGCACCCTCGACGTCACCATGCACCGTGACGACCTCGGCCGGGGCATCGGTCGCGCGCCGCACCGGACCGTCATCCCGGCGAGCGGCATCGACGGCAAGGTCGTGGTGCTCGTCGACGACGTGCTCTACAGCGGCCGGACCGTGCGCGCCGCGCTCGACGCGCTGCAGACGATCGGGAGGCCCAGGGCCGTCCGCCTCGCCGTCCTGGTGGACCGGGGGCACCGGGAACTCCCGATCCGGGCCGACCACGTGGGCAAGAACCTGCCGACCGCGGCGGACGAGCGCATCTCGCTCCACCTCGCCGAGACCGACGGTGTCGACGAGGTCGTCATCGAGGGTGCCCGGACCGCACCCGAGGTCACCGTCCGATGAGGCACCTGCTGTCCACCCGGGACCTCCCACGTGCCGAGGCCATCGAGGTGCTCGACGTCGCCGAGGAGATGGCCGACACCGGCACCCGCGAGGTCCGCAAGCTCCCGGCGCTCCGCGGCAAGACCGTCGTGAACCTGTTCTTCGAGGACTCCACCCGGACGCGCATCTCGTTCGAGGCGGCCGCCAAGCGACTGTCCGCCGACGTCATCAACTTCGCGGCGAAGGGATCGAGCGTCTCGAAGGGGGAGTCGCTCAAGGACACCGTGCAGACGCTCGGAGCGATGGGGGTCGACGGCATCGTCATCCGCCACGGAGCGTCGGGCGCCCCGCGCGTGCTCGCCGACAGCGCCTGGGTCGACGCGGCCGTCGTGAACGCCGGGGACGGCACCCACGAGCACCCGACACAGGCCCTCCTCGACGCGTTCACCATGCGCCGTCGGATCCACGGCGCCGACTCGCGGGGCCGGAACCTCGACGGCGTGCGGGTCCTCATCGTCGGCGACGTGCTGCACTCCCGGGTCGCCCGCTCGAACGCGTGGCTGCTCCGCACGCTCGGTGCGCACGTGACCTTCGCGGCACCGCCCACGCTCCTGCCGGTCACGCCACGGCCGTTCGGTGCCGCGGTGCACCACGACCTCGACGCCGCGCTGGCGGAGGCCCCGGACGTCGTCATGATGCTCCGGGTGCAGCAGGAGCGCATGCACGACGCGTTCTTCCCGAACCCCCGCGAGTACACCCGGCACTACGGCCTCACCGCGGGACGCTTCGCGGCGCTGCCGGATCGGACCATCGTCATGCACCCCGGGCCGATGAACCGCGGTCTCGAGATCGCGGGCATCGCGGCCGACGACCCCCGGTCGACCGTCGTCGAGCAGGTCGCGAACGGTGTGTCGGTCCGGATGGCCGTGCTCTACCTCTGCCTCACCGGAGGGGACCGCACGGGTGCCCCGACGACGAGCACCCCGACCGCCGAGGAGGCGACGGCATGACGACCACCCACCTGATCCGCGGCGGCACCCTCGCCGACGGAACCCGAGCCGACGTCCTCCTGCGCGCTGGCCGGATCGCGGAGGTCGGCCCGCGGGTCGACGCAGGGCCGGCGCAGGTCGTGGACGCCGACGGCCTGCTCGTCCTGCCCGGGCTCGTCGACCTGCACACGCACCTCCGCGAGCCGGGCTTCGAGGAGTCCGAGACGGTCCTGACCGGGTCACGCGCGGCGGCCGTCGGTGGGTTCACCGCGGTCAACGCCATGGCGAACTCCTCGCCCGTCGCCGACACCGCCGGCGTGGTGGAGCAGGTGCAGGCGCTCGGCGACGCCGCCGGCTACGTGACCGTCCGCCCGATCGGAGCCGTGTCCCAGGGGCTCCAGGGCGCGCAGCTGTCCGAGATCGGCGCGATGGCGACCTCCCGAGCGCGGGTGCGGGTGTTCTCCGACGACGGCTCGTGCGTCTCGGACCCGCTCCTCATGCGTCGGGCGCTCGAGTACATCACGGGCTTCGGCGGCGTCCTGGCGCAGCACGCCCAGGAACCGCGTCTGACGATCGGCGCGCAGATGAACGAGGGCGCGCTCTCGTCCGAGCTCGGGCTCGCCGGGTGGCCCGCGGTCGCCGAGGAGGCGATCATCGCCCGCGACGTCCTCCTCGCGGACCACGTCGGCGCGCGTCTGCACGTCTGCCACGTGTCGACCGCCGGCAGCGTCGAGGTCATCCGGTGGGCGAAGTCCCGCGGGATCGCCGTGACGGCCGAGGTCACACCGCACCACCTCCTCCTCACCGAGGACCTCATCGCCGGGGGCCCGGACGGCGTCGACGGCTACGACGCCCGGTACAAGGTGAACCCGCCGCTGCGCCGTCGCGAGGACGTCGAGGCGCTGCGATCCGCGCTGGCCGACGGCACGATCGACATCGTGGCCACCGACCACGCTCCGCACACCGACGAGGCGAAGTGCTGCGAGTGGCCGGCCGCGGCGAACGGCATGGTCGGGCTCGAGTCGGCGCTCAGCGTCGTGCACGAGTCCGTGGTCGCCACGGGTGGTCTCGACTGGGCGGACGTGACGCGCGTGTTGTCCTCGGCGCCCGCGCGGATCGGGCAGGTGGCCGGCCAGGGGCAGGCGATCACGGCGGGCGCACCGGCCGAGGTACTGCTCTACGACCCCGCAGCGTCGCGGACGTTCCAGCGGCAGGACCTAGCGGGCCAGTCGACGAACTCCCCGTACCTCGGCATGCGCCTGCCCGGACGGGTGGTGGCGACGTTCCACCACGGCTACGCGACGGTCCTCGACGGCCGTGCGGTCGACGCCGAGCGCGTCGCGGCAGCGGCGCGCGCCGCGACGGCGGTGTCGGCATGACCTGGTCCACCGAGGCCGTGATCCTCCTCGTGATCGTCGCGCTGCTCGTCGTGATGGCGCGGACGTGGCGGCGGCGAGGACGCGGGCAGGACGCGGTCGTGCCTCCCGTCCCGGTGCCCCCGGGACTGCACGCGGCGCTCGGCTCCTGGGACGGCCTGTACGTGGCGACGACCCGCGCCGACCAGCCGCTCGAGCGGATCGTCGGCGGAGGCCTCGGGTTCCGTGGGCGCGCCGCGCTCAGGGTCCACGACGAGGGCGTCGTGCTCTCGATCGCCGGCGAACCCGAGCGGTTCGTGGATCGTCGTGCAGTCCGCGGGGCGGACCGCGCCACCTGGACGATCGACCGCGTCGTCGAGCGCGGCGGACTCGTCCGACTGCGATGGCGGGCGACCGGCGCCGCGGGTGCGACGGACCTCGACAGCTACTTCCGGTTCCCCTCGGGTGATGCGGCTCCGCTCGCGGCCCTGCGGGAACTGACCCAGACGACCAGCCCGGTGACGGGCGAGCGAGGCCCGGACACGGGCGACGGAGGAGAACCGACACGATGACAACACGCGAACGGGCACTGCTCGTCCTCGAGGACGGCACCCGCTACGAGGGCTGGGCCTACGGCGCCCGCGGCCGCACGCTCGGCGAGGTCGTGTTCGCCACCGGCATGACGGGGTACCAGGAGACCCTGACGGACCCGTCGTACGCCGGCCAGATCGTCGTGCAGACGGCACCGCACATCGGCAACACGGGTGTGAACGACGAGGACCCCGAGTCCGGTCGGATCTGGGTGGCGGGCTACGTGGTGCGGGACCCGAGCCGCATCGTGTCGAACCACCGCGCGAACGCGAGCCTCGACGACCACCTCGAGCGTGACGGCATCGTCGGGATCTCCGGCATCGACACGCGCGCGGTCACCCGCCGGATCCGCGACGCCGGGGCCATGAAGGGCGGCGTGTTCAGCGGCGCGGACGCGGACCTCGGACCCGACGAGCAGCTCCGTGCCGTGCGCGAGCAGACCGACATGACGGGCCAGAACCTCTCCGCGGCCGTCTCGACCCGCGAGGAGTACGTGCTCGAGCCGGAGGGCGACCGCATCGGGACCCTCGCGGTGCTCGACCTCGGTGTGAAGACGTCGACTCTGCGGTACCTGGCGGCGCGCGGGTTCGAGGTCCACGTGCTGCCGCAGGACGTCTCGATCGACCGGCTGCGCGAACTCGACCCCGACGCCCTGTTCTACTCGAACGGCCCCGGCGACCCGGCGGCCTCGGACGCGCAGGTCGCGCTCCTCCGTGAGACCCTGCGTGACGGCCGGCCGTTCTTCGGCATCTGCTTCGGCAACCAGCTGCTCGGTCGGGCGCTCGGGTTCGGGACGTACAAGCTCCCGTTCGGGCACCGCGGCATCAACCAGCCCGTCCTCGACACGACGACCGGGCGGGTCGAGATCACGAGCCAGAACCACGGCTTCGCGGTGGACGCACCCGTCGGCGAGGTGCTCGAGTCGCCGATCGGCTTCGGACGGGTCGAGGTGAGCCACTTCAGCCTCAACGACAACGTCGTCGAGGGCCTGCGCGCGCTCGACATCCCCGCGTTCAGCGTGCAGTACCACCCCGAGGCCGCGGCGGGCCCGCACGACAGCATGTACCTGTTCGACCGGTTCCGGGACATGGTGATCGCCCGGCGCGAGGGGCGTCCGCTCGACGCCGCCACGGCCGCCGCCACCACACCCGCCGCCGACCCGACGCACGACCGGCCGAGCGACAGCTCGGCCACCACGACCGGAAGCAGCAACGACTGATGCCCAAGCGCCCCGACATCACATCCGTCCTCGTCATCGGCTCCGGGCCGATCGTCATCGGGCAGGCCGCCGAGTTCGACTACTCCGGCACCCAGGCATGCCGCGTCCTGCGCGCCGAGGGCGTCCGGGTCGTCCTCGTCAACCCCAACCCGGCGACGATCATGACCGACCCGGACTTCGCCGACGCCACGTACATCGAGCCGATCACGAACGACTCGCTCGAGGAGATCATCAAGATCGAGCGCCCGGATGCCGTGCTCCCGACGCTCGGCGGACAGACGGCCCTCAACGCGGCGATCGCGCTCGACGAGGCCGGCATCCTCGAGCGCTACGGCGTCGAGCTCATCGGCGCCAAGGTCGACGCGATCCAGCGCGGTGAGGACCGGCAGCTCTTCAAGCAGCTCGTGCTCGAGTCCGGTGCCGACGTGGCCCGGAGCCACATCGCCCACACCGTCGACGAGGCCAAGGCGTTCGCGCTCGATCTCGGCTACCCGCTCGTCATCCGCCCGTCCTTCACGATGGGTGGTCTCGGTTCCGGGTTCGCCTACACCGAGGACGAGCTCGTCCGCATGGTGGGGGACGGCCTCCACGCGAGCCCCACGACCGAGGTCCTGCTCGAGGAGTCGATCCTCGGCTGGAAGGAGTACGAGCTCGAGCTCATGCGCGACCACGCCGACAACACGGTGGTCGTCTGCTCGATCGAGAACGTCGACCCCGTCGGCGTGCACACCGGCGACTCCATCACCGTCGCACCCGCCCTGACGCTGACCGACCGCGAGTTCCAGAACCTGCGGAACATCGGCATCGACATCATCCGTCGGGTCGGGGT
This sequence comes from Curtobacterium sp. MCBD17_003, assembly GCF_003234885.2. Lineage (NCBI taxonomy): Bacteria > Bacillati > Actinomycetota > Actinomycetes > Micrococcales > Microbacteriaceae > Curtobacterium > Curtobacterium sp. MCBD17_003. The sequence goes on along the minus strand of NZ_CP126275.1, from coordinate 1,881,670 downwards.
CGACACCGGCGGCTGCAACATCCAGTTCGCGGTCGACCCGGCGACCGGCCGGGTCATCGTGATCGAGATGAACCCGCGGGTGTCCCGCTCGAGCGCGCTCGCGTCGAAGGCGACCGGGTTCCCGATCGCGAAGATCGCGGCGAAGCTCGCCATCGGGTACCGCCTCGACGAGATCCCGAACGACATCACCCAGAAGACGCCGGCGAGCTTCGAGCCGACGCTCGACTACGTCGTGGTCAAGGTGCCGCGGTTCGCGTTCGAGAAGTTCCCCGCGGCCGACGCGACGCTCACGACGACGATGAAGAGCGTCGGCGAGGCCATGGCGATCGGACGCAACTACGCGCAGGCACTGCAGAAGGCGCTGCGCAGCCTCGAGAAGCGCGGATCGAGCTTCCACTGGCCTGCGGAACCGGGCGACAAGGACGTCCTGCTCGCGGCCTCCCGGGTGCCGACCGACGGTCGCATCGTGACGGTGCAGCAGGCGCTCCTCGCGGGTGCCACGGCGGGGGAGGTCTTCGCGGCGACGGGGATCGACCCGTGGTTCGTCGACCAGATCGTGCTCATCAACGAGGTCGCTGCCGAGGTCCGCGGGGCGTCGACGCTCGACGCGGACACGGTCCGGTGGGCCAAGCAGCACGGCTTCAGCGACGCCCAGATCGCGGAGCTCCGCGGGACCGACGAGCAGTCCGTGCGGGCGACCCGCCACGAGCTCGGGATCCGCCCCGTGTTCAAGACGGTCGACACCTGCGCCGGGGAGTTCCCGGCCCTGACGCCGTACCACTACTCGAGCTACGACGCCGAGACCGAGGTCGCGCCGAGCGACCGCAAGAAGGTCGTCATCCTCGGTTCCGGTCCGAACCGGATCGGGCAGGGCGTCGAGTTCGACTACTCGTGCGTGCACGCGTCCTTCGCACTCGCGGCCGCCGGCTTCGAGACGATCATGGTGAACTGCAACCCCGAGACCGTGTCGACCGACTACGACACCTCGGACCGCCTCTACTTCGAGCCGTTGACCGCCGAGGACGTCCTCGAGGTCATCGAGGCCGAGGCGGCGTCGGGCGAGCTGGTCGGCGTCGTCGTGCAGCTCGGCGGGCAGACCGCGCTCGGGCTCGCGAAGCCGCTCGAGGCCGCCGGCATCCCGATCCTCGGCACGAGCCCGCGGTCGATCGACCTGGCCGAGGAGCGGGGGCTGTTCTCCGGCATCCTCGACGAGGCCGGGCTGGTGGCCCCGCGGAACGGCACGGCGCACGACCTCGAGAGCGCGACCGCCGTGGCCGAGGAGATCGGCTACCCCGTGCTCGTCCGTCCGTCGTTCGTCCTCGGTGGTCGCGGCATGGAGATCGTGTACGACAGCCCCTCGCTCGTCGACTACTTCGACCGCGTCGCCGACCAGGCGATCATCGGCCCGGATCTGCCGTTGCTCGTGGACCGGTTCCTGGACGACGCCGTGGAGATCGACGTCGACGCGTTGTTCGACGGCCAGCGGCTCTACATCGGCGGGGTGATGGAGCACATCGAGGAGGCCGGGATCCACTCCGGCGACTCGAGCTGCACCCTGCCGCCGGTGGGCCTCGGTCGTGCCGAGATCGACGCGGTCCGCGCGGCGACCGAGCGGATCGCCCGCGGGGTCGGCGTGGCGGGTCTCCTCAACGTGCAGTTCGCGATCGCGGCCGGTGTGCTCCACGTCATCGAGGCGAACCCCCGTGCGAGCCGGACCGTCCCCTTCGTGTCGAAGGCGCTCGGCATCCCGCTGGCCAAGGCGGCGGCGCGCGTCATGACCGGCAGCTCGATCGACGACCTCGTCGCCGAGGGTCTCCTCCCCGAGCGTGACGGCTCGGTCGTCCCGATGGAGGCCCCGATCGCGGTGAAGGAGGCCGTGCTGCCCTTCCGGCGGTTCCGGACCCGCGACGGCCAGGTCGTGGACAGCGTGCTCAGCCCCGAGATGCGGTCCACCGGCGAGGTCATGGGCATCGACCGCGACTTCCCGCGGGCGTTCCTCAAGAGCCAGATCGCCGCGTACGGCGGTCTGCCCACCTCGGGCACCGTGTTCGTCAGCGTCGCGGACACGGACAAGCGGGCCATCGTCCTGCCCGTGCACCGACTCCAGCAGCTCGGGTTCACGATCATCGCGACCGAGGGCACCGCCGAGATCCTGCGCCGCAACGGGATCGACGTCCGCGTGGTCGGCAAGTACAGCCAGGGTGGCGAGAACGTCGTCGACCTCCTGGCCCGCGACGAGGTCGACATCGTCATCAACACGCCGAGCGGGGCGGCCGGTCGCGCGGACGGGTACGAGATCCGCGCCGCGACCGTGGCGGCGGACAAGCCGCTCTTCACGACCATCGCGCAGCTCGGTGCGGCGGTCGCGGCGATCGAGACGATCGGCACCCCGCACAGCGTGCGCAGCCTCCAGGACTACGCCCTCGAGCGGGCGACCTGGTGACCGACGAGGCGACCGCTCCGTCGGCTCGGACGGGAGGCGCGACACGGTTCGGTGCGCGCCTCCGGTCCGCCATGGGGGAGCGGTCGCCGCTGTGCGTCGGGATCGACCCGCATGCCGCGACGCTCCGCGCCTGGGGACTCCCGCGGAACGAGGCCGGTCTGACCGCGTTCGGCGCGGTGCTCGTCGACGCCGCCGTGGGCCGCGCCGCCGCGGTGAAGCCCCAGGTCGCGTTCTTCGAGGTCGCCGGCGCCGCCGGCTACCGGGCGCTCGAGGCCACGGTCCGGCGCGCACGGGACGCCGGCCTCCTCGTCATCGCGGACGCGAAACGCGGGGACATCGGGTCGACGGGGGACGACTACGCCGCCGCGTGGCTCGACCCCTCCTCGCCGCTCGCGTCCGACGCCCTGACGGTGTCCCCGTACCTCGGGTTCGGCGCCCTCGCCGGGACGCTCGACGTCGCGGCGGCGGCGGGGGCGGGCGTGTTCGTCCTGGCCGCCACGAGCAACCCCGAAGGCCGGGTCCTGCAGACCGCCGTGGTGCAGGAGGGGCCCCGTTCCGGGTCGTCCGTCGCCGCCGGTATCGTTCTGGACGTGGCAGACGAGAACCGACGCAGGGCAGGGGAGCACACGGGCGGGCCGGGGGAGCTCGGCTCGGTCGGACTGGTCATCGGCGCGACGCTCGACCTCGCCGACTTCGGTCTCCGCAGGGACGCCGTGGGGTCGGCACCGGTGCTCGCGCCGGGGTTCGGCGCGCAGGGGGCCCGGATCGAGGACCTCCGGGAGCGCTTCGGCGCCGTCGCCGACCAGGTCCTCGTGAACGAGTCGCGTGGCCTGCTGGCGTCCGGTCCCGACGGGGTCCAGGACGAGGTCGCCGCGCGGGTCGACCGCATCGCGGCGGCGCTCGCGTGAACGTGGACGGCACGGGCAACGAGGACGTCCCCCCGGGCGGGGCGTCCGGCCCTCGCGGGGCCCGGCCGCCCGAGGTCGACCGCGCCGCGGCCGCCCGGGCCGCCGTCGCGGCACGCCGGGCGCGGGCAGCCGTGAAGGCCGACGTGGCCTCCGGTGCCCGGTCCGGGCTCGACGTCGCGCGTGCTGCCTGGGGGAGCGACGCGGCCACCGCGGAGCAGTCGCTCCGCGTCCGCGACCTCCTGACGAGCCTCCCGGGCATCGGTCCGGCGCGTGCCGAGAGCGTCATGGCCACGCTCCGCATCGCGCCGACGAAGCGGCTGGGCGGCCTCGGCACGCGGCAGCGCGGGGAACTCGCGGACTGGCTGGCGTCGCGGTCCGGTCGTCGCCGACGCGCCTCGCGGCTCGTCGTGCTCGCCGGGCCCACCGCGGTCGGCAAGGGCACGGTCTCGGCGTACATCCGGGAACACCACCCGGAGGTGCTCCTCAGCGTCTCCGCGACGACCCGGGCACCGCGCCCGGGCGAGGTCGACGGCGTCCACTACTACTTCGTCGACGACGCCGAGTTCGACCGGATGGTCCGCGAGCGCGAACTCCTGGAGTGGGCGACGGTCCACAACTCCTACCGGTACGGCACGCCCCGACCGCCCATCGACCGCGCGCTCGACCAGGGGCGCAACGTGCTGCTCGAGATCGACCTGCAGGGTGCGCGGCAGGTCCGGGCCGCGATGCCCGAGGCGCTCCTGGTGTTCCTGCTCCCGCCGACGTGGGAGGAACTCGTCCGGCGGCTCATCGGGCGGGGGACCGAGAGCCCCGCGGAGCAGCAACGGCGGCTCGACACGGCGAAGGTGGAGCTCGCCGCCCAGGACGAGTTCGACGTCCGGATCGTGAACTCCGATGTCCGTACCGCTGCGCAGGAGGTCGTAGACTTGTTCTCCGCGCCGTGACCCGGCGCTCGTCAACCTACCGAGGAGCTCCCATGGCCGACCGTTCCCAGGGCATCATCGATCCGCCCATCGACGACCTGCTCGCCAAGGTCGAGTCGAAGTACGCGCTCGTCATCTTCGCGTCGAAGCGTGCGCGGCAGATCAACGACTACTACGCCGACCTGCACGAGGGCAGCCTGTTCGACAACGTCGGCCCGCTCGTCGACTCGACCATCGACGACAAGCCGCTGTCGGTCGCGCTCCACGAGATCAACGAGAACAAGCTGACTGCCACGCCGCAGACGCCCGACGCCTGATCCGTGACGTCCGCACTCCGCCTCTTCACCTCCGAGTCGGTCACCGAGGGGCACCCGGACAAGATCTGTGACCAGATCTCGGACCGCATCCTCGACGCGCTCCTGACCGTCGACCCCCACGCCCGAGTCGCGGTGGAGACCCTCGTGACGACCGGTCTCGTGCACGTCGCGGGCGAGGTCACGACTGCCGGCTACGTCGACATCCCCACGATCGTGCGCGACGTCATCACCGGCATCGGGTACGACTCGTCCGAGGTCAGCTTCGACGGCCACACCTGTGGGGTCGAGGTCTCGATCGGCTCGCAGTCGCCCGACATCGCGCAGGGCGTCGACGACGCGCTCGAGGCCCGGACGGGCGCGACGGATCCGCTCGATCGCCAGGGTGCCGGTGACCAGGGCATCATGTTCGGCTACGCGACGAACGAGACGCCCGAGTACATGCCGGTCGCCATCTGGATCGCACATCGGCTCGCCGAGCGCCTCGCCGCGGTCCGCAAGTCGGGCGAGCTGCCGTACCTCCGACCCGACGGCAAGACGCAGGTCACGATCGGGTACGACGGCGTGACCCCGCGGACCGTCGAGACCGTCGTGCTGTCGACCCAGCACGCGCCGACCGTGTCGCTCGAGCAACTCACCGTCGACATCACGGCCCGGGTGATCCGCCCCGTGCTCGACACGGTCGCGCTGGACTCGAGCGCCGTGGACGTGATCGTGAACCCGACCGGCCGCTTCGAGATCGGCGGTCCCCAGGGCGACGCGGGGCTGACGGGCCGCAAGGTCATCGTGGACACCTACGGCGGCGCCTCGCGGCACGGTGGTGGTGCCTTCAGCGGCAAGGACCCGTCGAAGGTGGACCGTTCGGCCGCGTACGCCCTGCGGTGGGTCGCGAAGAACGCGGTGGCCGCCGGTCTCGCCGACCGGCTCGAGGTCCAGGTCGCCTACGCGATCGGCCGCGCCGCCCCGGTCGGGCTGTACGTCGAGTCCTTCGGGACCGGCCACGTGGACGACGCCGTGATCGTCGACGCCATCCGGGCGGTCTTCGACCTGCGGCCCGCGGCGATCATCCGCGACCTCGACCTGCTCCGCCCCACGTACGCCGCGACGGCGACCTACGGACACTTCGGTCGGGAGCTCCCCGGGTTCACCTGGGAGGCCCTCGACCGTGTCGAGGCGCTGCGGGTCGCCGCCGGGCTCGTGACGGCCGGGGTCTGACGGTCCGTCGTGCCGGAGGACGCGCCAGCGCCCGCTGAAGCGGCGCGGTCCCCGCGCGCGGCCGCGCGGCCGCGCCTGCCCGGCGCCCCAACGGTGCCGACGGTCGAGGCCGCGGCGTCGCCCGTGCCCGCGGGCACGGCGTCGCCCGCGTCCGCGACCCCGCGGATCGCACGCGTCGTCCTCGACTCACCGCTCCCGCAGCTCGACCGGTTGTTCGACTACCGCATCCCGGACGCGATGCGCGAGGCGTGCCTCCCGGGTGTCCGGGTGCGCGTCCCCCTCCGCACGGGTGCCCGGATCGCGGACGCCTTCGTCGTCGAGGTCGCCACCGAGGGCTCGTTCCCCGGCGACCTCAGTCCGCTCGAGGAGGTCGTGTCGCCCGTCCCGGTCCTGGCGCCGGAGGTCTGGCGGCTGGCGCGCGACGTCGCGGACCGCGCGGCGGGGGTGGCGAGCGACGTCCTCCGGTTGGCGGTGCCACCGCGTCAGGTGCGCGCCGAGAAGGCGTTCCTCGCACGGGACACCACCACGGTGCCGCCGGTCGTCACCGCGCCGGTGGTGACGGCGTACCCGGAGGGCCGCGTGGAGGCCCTGCTCGAGGACGGCGGCCGCGCCGCGATGACCGCGATCGCGCATCCGGTGCGGCTGCCGGACGACTCCTGGGTGGACGGGTGGGCGCGCACCTTCGCCGAGGCGGCGGCCCGGGTGCTCGCGTCGGAGCGGACCGCGATCCTCGTGGTGCCGGACTTCCGGGATCTCGCCGAGGTCGAGCGCGCCGTCGCCGCCTTCGTCCCCGCGGAGCGTGTGGTGCGGTTCGACGCGCGGCAGACGAACGGGCAGCGCGCCCGCGCACTCCTGACGGCCCGGTCGGGTCCGGTCGTCGTGGTCGGCAACCGCGCGGCGGTGTACGCACCGGCCGAGCGCCTCGGGTTGCTCGCCGTCTGGGACGACGGCGACCCCTCGTTCGTCGAGCAACGCGCTCCCTACGTGCACACCCGTGACGCCGTGCTGCTCCGGACCGCGCAGTCGGGGGCGGCCCTGCTGCTCGCAGCGCACGCGCGGAGCACCGACGTCCAGCGTCTGGTCGAACTCGGGTGGCTCGACGACGTCCGGCCCGTCCGCGCGGTCGTCCCGCGCGTGGTGCCGACCGCGCAGCAGACGTCCGCGGAGGGCTGGGCCGCGCACGCCCGGATCCCGTCCGCGGCCTGGCGTGCGGCACGCGAGGCCAGCCGTACCGGTCCCGTGCTCGTGCAGGTGGCGAGTCCGGGGTTCGCGACGGGGCTCGTGTGTGCCGACTGCGGCGACCGGGCCCGCTGTCCGCGGTGCGGGGGACCCCTCGGCCGGGCGACGTCGTCCGGCGTGCCGCAGTGTCGCTGGTGCGGGGCCCTGGCGGTCGGGTACCGGTGTCCCACCTGCCAGGGGTCCACGTTCCGTCCGGTCGGCCACGGCGCGCAGCGCACGGCGGACGAGCTGGGACGGGCGTTCCCCGGGACGCGGATCGTCGTCGCCGACGGCGCCCGTCCGGTGGACGAGGTCGACGACCGACCCGCCGTCGTGGTCGCGACCCGCGGCGCCGAACCGTCGACGCCCGGCGGGTACGCGTGCGTCCTCCTGCTCGACGGCGAGCGCATGCTCGCCCGCGAGGGCCTGCGCGTCGCCGAGGACGTCCTCCGGGTCTGGGCGAACGCGGCGGCCCGGACGGCGCGCGGCGGCACGACGTTCCTCGTCGGCGTCGGCGGACGGCTGGCGACGGCGATGGCCACGTGGCGGCTCGAGGTCCCGGCGCACGACGAGCTCGCCGACCGCCGGGTCCTGCACTTCCCGCCCGCCGTCCGCGTGGCGACGCTGACCGGGACGGACGAGGCGGTGGCCGCCGCGGTCGAGGCGCTCGGCGACGCCCTCGTCGGGCCCGTGCTCGGTCCGGTGGCCGTCGACGACTCCGTACCCGGGACGGTCCGGACCATCGTGCGGTTCCCGTACGCGCACGGCACCGAGGTCGCGGCGACGCTCAAGGCCGAGGTGATCCGGCGGTCGTCGACCCGTCGGGTGCTGCCCGGGGGCAACCGTCGCCGCGCCGCACCTACACTCAGGGTGCGGCTCGACGACGTCGAACCGTTCTCCGAGGGCCCCTGAGCCCCCTCCACCGACCACCACCCGGAGTCCATGCGTCTCGTCGTCGCGGGCAGCCCCGCAGCCGCCGTCCCCACTCTCCGTCGCCTCGCCGCGACGGACCACGAGATCGTCGCCGTCCTGACCCGGCCTCCGACGCCGCAGGGCCGCAAGCGCGTGCTCACCCCGACCCCGGTCGCGGTCGCCGCCGAGGAACTCGGGCTCCCCGTGATCACGGCGTCCCGCGTGGACGGCGACGTCACGGAGCGACTCCGCCTCCTCGAACCGGACCTCGGCGTCATCGTCGCGTACGGTGCGTTGCTGCGTCGTGCCGCGCTCGACGTCCCGCGACACGGCTGGCTCAACCTGCACTTCTCGTCGCTCCCGGCCTTCCGGGGCGCTGCGCCCGTCCAGCGCGCCGTCATGGCGGGCGAGCGGTCGACCGCGGCGACCGTGTTCCGCCTCGTCGAGGAGCTCGACGCCGGACCGGTGTACGCCTCCGAGCCGTTCCCGATCGGGCCCGACGCGACGGCCGGCGAGGTCCTCGCCGCCATGGCCGAGACGGGCGCCGAGCTCGTCGCGCGCGTCGTCGACGACGTCGCGGCGGGCCGCGCGGTCGGCGTCGCGCAGGTGGGCGAACCCACCACGGCTCCGAAGACGACCTCCGCCGATGGCCACGTCGCCTTCGACCGTCCGGCTGCGGTCGTGCACGCCCACGTGCGCGGGGTGACGCCGGAACCGGGCGCGTACGCCTACCTCGGTGCCACGCGGGTCAAGCTGCTCCGGACCGCCCGCACGACACCGACGACACGGCCGGCAGGCCTGGTGACGACGACCGAGGAGCTCGCACCCGGTGCGCTCGGGCTGGTCGGCGGCGCGCTCCGTGTGGGCACCGCGACCGAGCCGCTCGAGCTCCTCGAGGTGCAGCCGGCCGGTGGGCGTCCGATGCCCGGCGCGTCGTGGGCCCGCGGTCTCGGGGACCTCACGTCGGCGGTGCTCGCGTGACACCCACGACGCCCGAGGGCAGCGGCTGGGGGAACCGCGGTGCGGGGACGAGCGCCCGGCGCGTGGCGCTCGACGTGCTCCGTGCGGTCCAGGCGGACGACGCGTACGCGAACCTGTTGCTCCCGGTCCGCATCCGACGCGCGGGGCTCTCCGCCCGGGACGCCGGCTTCGCGACGGAGCTGACGTACGGCACCATCCGGATGATCGGCACGTACGACGCGATCATCGAGGCGGCGTCCGGGCGCCAGGTCGCGAACATCGAGGCCGACGTGCTCGACGTCCTCCGCCTCGGCGTCCACCAGCTCGTCGGGATGCGCGTGCCGTCCCACGCGGCCGTGTCGCAGACGGTCGACCTCACCCGGGCGATCGGAGCGCGTCGGGCGAGCGGGTTCGTCAACGCCGTGCTCCGGAAGGTCGGTGGGCGCGGCGCGGACGGCTGGGACGCCGAGATCACCCGCGGCCTGACGGGCGACGACCTGCTCGCGAGGCGCTGGTCACACCCGCGCTGGGTCGTCGGTGCCCTCCGCGACGCCCTCGCCGCCGAGCGCGCCCGCGACGAGCTCGTCGCCCTGCTCGCGGCCGACAACGTGCCGGCCGGTGTGACCCTGGCGGCGCTGCCCGGGCTCGTCGAACCCGGCGACGTGTTGCCGGATGCCGAGGCGGAGCCTCCCGTCTCGCCGGTCGGGGTCCGCGGAGTCGCCGGGGACCCGTCGCGGGTCCCTGCGGTCGCCGACGGCCGAGCGCGGGTGCAGGACGAGGGGTCGCAGCTCGCGGCGCTCGCGTTGACCCGCTCGTCGGCCATCGCTCCGGGGGAGCGTTGGCTCGACCTCTGCGCCGGCCCGGGCGGCAAGGCCGCGCTGCTCGCCGCGGAGGCCCGGGTCGCCGGCGCCACGCTCGTCGCCAACGAGCTCGTCCCGGCGCGTGCGGGACTCGTCCGATCGGCGCTCGAACGCTTCACCGACACCGTGACGGTCACCGAGGGCGACGGCCGCCGGTTCGGACGCCCTGGGGAGGCCGGACCCACTGCCCCCGGCGGCTACGACCGCGTCCTGCTCGACGCGCCGTGCACGGGCCTCGGCGCCCTCCGTCGTCGACCGGAGGCGCGATGGCGGAAGGACCCGGAGGACGTCTCGGAGCTCGCGGTGGTGCAGGCGGAACTGCTGGACGCCGCCGTCGCGTCGCTCGCACCGGGCGGCACGCTCGCGTACGTGACGTGCTCGCCACACCTCGCCGAGACCCGTGGGCAGGTGGACGCGCTCCTCGCCCGGCACGGCGACGTCCTCGAGCAGCTCGACACGGCCTCCGTGGTGCGGAGCATCGCCGCTCGGGACCCGCAGGTCGCCGACGGCGCCACCGTCCAGCTCTGGCCGCACCGCATCGGCACGGACGCGATGTTCATCGCCCTCCTGCGTCGGCGCTGACGGGGCGGGAGCGGCTCCGCCCCGTCGTCGCGCTCCGGGCGCTCCCGGTACGCTCGTCGCGTGACGATCCGCATCGCGCCCAGCATCCTGTCCGCCGACTTCGCCAACCTCGAGCGGGAGCTCGGGCGGATCGCGACGGCGGACATGGTGCACGTGGACGTCATGGACAACCACTTCGTGCCGAACCTGACGATCGGTCTGCCCGTCGTGACGCGGCTGCAGCAGGTCTCGCCCGTCCCGCTCGACGTGCACCTCATGGTCTCCGACGCCGACACCAACGCACCGAAGTACGCCGAGACGGGGGCGGCCAGCGTGACGTTCCACATCGAGGCCGCGACGGATCCCGTGGCCACCGCGGCGGCGATCCGGAGCAACGGCGCTCGCGCGGCCGTGGCGGTCAAGCCCGGGACGGACATCGCGCCCGTGCTCGACCACCTCGACGCGTACGACATGGTGTTGCTCATGACCGTCGAGCCGGGATTCGGCGGTCAGGCGTTCATGCCGCAGGTCATGCCGAAGCTCGCCGCCGCCCGCGCGGCGGTCGCGGCGTCCGGTCTCGACGTGTGGCTCGAGGTCGACGGCGGCATCGCGCTGGACACGGTCGAGGAGGCCGTGTCGAACGGCGCCGACACCCTCGTCGCCGGCTCGGCCGTCTACGGCGGGGACCCGGCTGAGCGGATCGCGGGCCTGCGGGCGGCTGCGAGCCGGGTAGCCTGATCGCCGTGAAGACGTTCGATGACCTGTTCGCCGAGCTGTCCGAGAAGGCACGGACGCGTCCCGCGGGGTCGGGGACGGTCGCCGAGCTCGACGCCGGCGTCCACCAGATCGGCAAGAAGATCGTCGAGGAGGCCGCCGAGGTGTGGATGGCCGCCGAGTACGAGGGCGACGTGCGGACCGCCGAGGAGATCTCCCAGCTCCTGTACCACCTGCAGGTCCTGCTCGTCGCGAAGGGCCTGACCCCCGAGGACGTCTACGAGCATCTGTGAGCCGCGCCGGTGACCCACCGGCGGCCTCCCCGATCACCCGAGCCGCTCCTCCAGAAAGCGAGACCCGATGCTCCGCGTCGCCGTGCCCAACAAGGGATCCCTGTCCGAGACCGCGACCGACATGCTGCGCGAGGCGGGCTACGCCGGCCGGCGTGACCCGAAGGCGCTCCACCTCGTCGACGAGCGCAACGGGGTCGAGTTCTTCTTCCTCCGCCCACGTGACATCGCGACCTACGTCGGCTCCGGCGCGCTCGACGTCGGGATCACGGGACGCGATCTGCTGCTCGACAGCGGTTCGACGGCCTCGGAGATCGAGGAGCTCGACTTCGCGGATTCCACGTTCCGGTTCGCCGGGCCGCCCGGACGCTTCACGGAGTTGACGGACCTCGAGGGCGTGCGTCTGGCGACGAGCTACCCGGGGCTCGTCGGCGACTTCCTCGCTCGGCACGGGGTGACCGCGGTCCTCGTGAAGCTGGACGGCGCGGTCGAGAGCGCCGTGCGGCTCGGTGTCGCCGACGCGGTGGCCGACGTCGTCTCGACGGGGAGCACGCTGCGCGCCGCGGGACTCGAGATCTTCGGGCCGGTGATCCTCAAGTCCACCGCCGTGCTCGTGACGACGGACGAGTCGATCGAGGGCATCTCCGTGCTGCGACGACGGCTCCACGGTGTGCTGGTGGCCCGGAGCTACGTGATGCTCGACTACGACATCCCGTCCGTGCTCCTGCCCCAGGCCACGGCGATCGCGACCGGGATCGAGTCACCGACCGTGTCGCCCCTGCACGACCCCGAGTGGTCCGCGGTGCGCGTCATGATCCCGCGGGCCGACACGAACCCGATCATGGACGCCCTCTACGAACTCGGTGCGCGCGCGATCCTCGTCAGCGCGATCCACGCCGCGCGACTGTGAGCGGGAGCACGGGCATGTCGGTCGCGGTCCGGGTGATCCCGTGCCTCGACGTCTCGGCGGGCCGGGTCGTCAAGGGCGTCAACTTCCTCGACCTGCAGGACGCCGGCGACCCGGTCGAGCTGGCGGCGCGGTACTACGAGCAGGGCGCGGACGAGCTCACGTTCCTCGACGTGTCGGCGACCGTCGAGGGCCGCGCGACCATGTACGAGACCGTCACCCGGACGGCCGAGCAGGTGTTCATCCCGCTGACCGTGGGTGGTGGCGTCCGCAGCGTCGACGACGTCGCCCGTCTCCAGCAGTGCGGCGCGGACAAGATCGGCGTCAACAGCGCGGCGATCGCCCGACCGGCACTCGTCGGCGAGATCGCGGACCGCTTCGGAGCGCAGGCCGTCGTGCTGTCGCTCGACGTCAAGCGCGCCGATCGCATGCCCTCGGGGTTCGTCGTGACCACGCACGGCGGTCGGCGCGAGACCGACATCGACGCCCTCGCCTGGGCGCGGGAGGCCGTGGAGCGTGGCGCGGGCGAGCTGCTCGTCAACTCGATCGACGCCGACGGCACGAAGGCGGGCTTCGACCTCGAGCTCGTCGCCGCCATGCGCGCCGTCGCCTCGGTGCCGGTGATCGCGTCGGGAGGCGCGGGCGCGCTCGAGCACTTCGCGCCCGCGATCGACGCCGGGGCCGACGCGGTCCTCGCGGCCAGCGTGTTCCACCGAGCCGAGATGACCATCGGCGACGTCAAGGACGCCCTGCGCGCGGCCGGACACGCCGTACGCTGATGGACGACATGGCCGACAGCACCAGCACCGCAGTACCGTCCCCCTCGTCCACCGAGGCGGTCCTCGACCGCGCCCGCTTCGCGGCCGACGGCCTCCTGCCCGCCGTCATCCAGGAAGCCGCCACCAAGGACGTCCTCATGCTCGGGTACATGGACCGGGAGGCCCTCCGCCGGACCCTGACGGAGGGTCGCGTCACCTTCTGGTCGCGGTCCCGGCAGGAGTACTGGCGCAAGGGCGACACCTCGGGGCACGCGCAGTTCGTCCGAGCGGCGGCGTTCGACTGCGACGCCGACACGATCCTCGTCACCGTCGACCAGATCGGCGCCGCGTGCCACACCGGTGCGCACCGGTGCTTCGACGTCGACCCGCTCGCACCGGTCGTGGGCAGCGCCGAGGGCACGGCCGGCACCGCCGTGGCCCGCACCGCCGCAGCCGGTGGCGACGCGGCCGACGTCGACGCGAGGGAGGCGACCGGTGCCTGAGGCGACCATCCCGGGCACCGAGGCGGCACCCGTGGACCACCCGCACACGACCGCGCGCGCGGAGTTCGACGCCATGCTCGACGGCCACCGCGTCGTCCCGGTCGTACGAGCGCTCTTCGCGGACAGCGAGACGCCCGTGGGCGTCTACCGGAAACTGGCAGCGGGGCGTCCGGGGAGCTTCCTGCTCGAGTCCGCGGGCCAGGGCGGACTCTGGTCGCGCTGGTCGTTCGTCGGGGTCCGCAGCTTCGGCGTCCTGACGCAGGACGGTACCGAGGCGCGGTGGATCGACACGGGCATCGACGCGGAGCGCGCGGTCGGATCGCTCGAGGGCGCGCCGCTCGACGTGCTCGCACGACTGCACGAGCGGTGGGCGACCCCGCGGCTCGCGGGCATGCCGCCGCTCGTCGGGGGCACCGTCGGGTTCATCGGATGGGAGGCCGTCCGTCAGCTCGAGCACCTCCCGGACGCGCCACCGGCCGAGTTCACGGTGCCGGGCCAAGCGATGGCGTTCGTCTCCGAGCTCGCGGCGATCGACCACCGGACCGGACTCGTGCTCCTCGTGGCGAGCGCCCTCAACGACGGCGCGGACGACCCCGACGCCATGTGGGCGGATGCGCAGGCGCGGCTCGACCGTCTCCAGCGCGACCTCGTGCAGCCGTCGACGGCCACGGTGGCCGAGGCCTTCGACGTGGCGGCGCCGTCCCCGTCCGCTCGCTCGACCCCCGAGGAGTACGCGGCGGCGATCGAGCGTTCGAAGCGCTTCATCCGGGACGGCGACGTGTTCCAGGTCGTCATCTCGCAGCGGTTCGACCAGCCCGTCACGGCCGACCCGCTCGACGTCTACCGCGTGCTCCGGACGCTCAACCCGAGCCCGTACATGTACTTCCTCAGTCTCGCGGACACGAGCGACGAGCCGTACTGGATCGTCGGTGCCTCGCCGGAGGCCCTGGTGCGGGTCGAGGACGGTCGCGCCATGACCCACCCCATCGCCGGCTCCCGGCCTCGCGGTCGCACCACCGAGGAGGACGTGCGTCTCGCCGACGAACTGCTCCTCGACCCGAAGGAACGGGCCGAGCACCTCATGCTCGTCGACCTCGCGCGGAACGACCTCCAGAAGGTGTGTCTGCCCGGCACCGTCGCCGTCACCGAGTTCATGCAGGTCGAGCGGTTCAGCCACATCATGCACCTCGTGTCGAGTGTCGAGGGGACGATCCGCCCCGGGGCGAGCGCGATCGACGTGTTCCGCGCGACGTTCCCGGCAGGCACGTTGTCGGGTGCGCCGAAGCCGCGTGCGCTCGCGATCATCGACGAGCTCGAACCCGCCCAGCGGGGCGTGTACGGCGGCGTCGTCGGCTACTTCGACTTCGCGGGCTCGGCGGACGTGGCGATCGCCATCCGCACGGCGCTGATCCAGGGCGGGGTCGCCCGCGTGCAGGCGGGTGCGGGGCTCGTCGCCGACTCCGACCCGGCCACGGAGCACGTGGAGGCCCAGAACAAGGCCGCGGCGCCGCTGCGCGCCGTCGCGACCGCCAACGCCATGCGGGCGGTCCGGTCGTGAGGCGCTCACGCCCGCTCGTCGTCCTCGCCGGTCTCGCGGTCGCGGGCATCGTGCTCCTGTCCTGGACGCAGACCTGGTTCACGGCGCACCTCGACGCCACGAGCGCGACGGCGAGCACGGTGACGGCGGACGGCTCCGTCGTGCCCTACTCAGCCCTCGCGATCGCCATGTTGGCCCTGTCGATCGCCCTGACCATCGCGGGGCGCGTGCTCCGCGTCGTGCTCGCGGTCGTCGAGGTGCTGCTCGGGATCGCGGTCGTCGTGACGGGGATCGGCCGTCTGAGCGATCCCGTGGTCGCCGCGCAGTCCGCGATCAGTGGTGTCACCGGCGTGCAGGACGTCCCCGCGATCCGCTCGATCGTACGGAGCATCGACGTCACCCCGTGGCCGTACGTCGGCATCGCGGGTGGCGTGCTCGCCGTGGCGCTCGGCCTGCTCGTGCTCGTCGTCCAGCGGTCCTGGCCCGGCCCGAGTCGCCGGTACGGGGGCACTGGACGGGTGCCGGCGGCCGACGCGCCGCGGGATGCCATCGTCGACTGGGACGACCTCAGCGCGGGCGTCGACCCCACGGCTGCCGGGACCTCCACCGCCGGGGTCGACGGGGTGGCCGCCGCTGACGGGACGGCGGAGGACCGCACGGTAGGATCGGGGGAGCGTCGCACCGAGGACGACGCACCGGACCACGAGGAGCACCGTGAGCAACACTGAGCCCGCAGAACTCGGCGAGGGACACTCGCCCGCCGCCTGGACGGCCGTGATCATCATGCTGGTCGCCTTCGCCATCGGCGTCATCTGCTTCTGGTTCAGCATCGCGTGGGCGGTCTGGGCGTCCGCCGGACTCCTCGTCGTCGGGCTGATCCTCGGCGGCGTGCTCGCGAAGCTCGGGTACGGCGTCAACGGCCCGAAGTACGTCACGCGCACCCACGAGTGACCCGATGACGGCCGAGCCGACCACGGATCTGCTCGCGGGGCTCGTGGCGGGAGCGCTGGAGGACGCTGCGGCGCGACGGCTCGACCGTCCCGCGGCGGACGTCGAGCGCGACCTCGACCGCGTGTCGTCGCCGCGCGACGCGCTCGCGTTCCTCGCTCCCGGCGACCGCGTGCACGTCATCGCGGAGGTCAAGCGGGCCAGCCCCTCGCGTGGGCCGCTCGCCGAGATCGCCGATCCAGCCGAGCTGGCGAGCCGGTACGAGGCCGGCGGCGCCAGCGCGATCAGCGTCCTGACCGAGGGGCGCCGGTTCCGGGGGAGCCTCGCCGACCTCGAGGCCGTCCGGGCCCGGGTGGCCGTCCCGGTGCTGCGCAAGGACTTCATCGCCGATCCCTACCAGGTGCTCGAGGCGCGGGCGTCGGGCGCCGACATCGTGTTGCTCATCGTCGCCGCGCTGGACCAGCCCCGGCTCGTCGAACTCCACACGCTCGTCGAGCAGCTCGGGATGCGGGCACTGGTCGAGGCCCACTCAGCGGACGAGGTCAGCCGCGGGCTCGACGCCGGGGCGCGCATCCTCGGTGTCAACGCCCGCGACCTGACCGACTTCTCGCTCGACCGCGACCTCTTCGGGCGCCTCGTCGGTGCGGTGCCGGATGGTGTGGTCCGCGTGGCCGAGTCCGCCGTGTCGTCGCCCGCCGACGTCGCCCACTACCGCGCCGCGGGCGCCGATGCCGTGCTCGTCGGCGAGGCCCTCGTGACCGGTGACGACCCGGCGGCGACGCTCGCTGCGTTCCGCGTCGTCTAGAACCCATCCGCCGGGCCCGCCCGGACCCTCCTCACCGGAGCACCACGTGACCCACCTCCGCGACCTCCATGGTCCGTACTTCGGCGACTTCGGCGGACGGTTCGTCCCCGAGTCGCTCGTGTTGGCGCTCGACGAACTCGAGCAGGCCTTCCGCGCCGCCTGGGCGGATCCGGCGTTCCACGCCGAACTCGACGCCCTGCAGCGCGACTACACCGGCCGCCCGTCGATCATCACCGAGGTCCCGCGGTTCGCCGAACACGCCGGTGGTGCCCGGGTGGTCCTCAAGCGCGAGGACCTCAACCACACCGGGTCGCACAAGATCAACAACGTGCTCGGGCAGGCGCTCGTGGCCAAGCGGCTCGGCAAGACCCGGCTCATCGCCGAGACCGGGGCGGGCCAGCACGGGGTCGCCACCGCCACCGCCGCGGCGCTGTTCGGCATGGAGTGCGTGGTCTACATGGGTGCCGTGGACACGGAGCGCCAGGCGCTCAACGTCGCGCGCATGCGGTTGCTCGGGGCCCAGGTCGTCGCCGTCGAGACCGGTTCGCGCACGCTCAAGGACGCCATCAACGAGGCCCTGCGAGACTGGGTGGCGAACGTCGACACCACGCATTACCTGCTCGGCACGGTCGCCGGCCCGCACCCGTTCCCCGAGATGGTCCGTGAGTTCCACAAGGTGATCGGCGAGGAGGCCCGTGCCCAGGTCCTCGAGCTCACCGGGCGCCTGCCCGACGCGGTCGCGGCGTGCGTCGGTGGCGGGTCGAACGCGATGGGCATCTTCGAGGCGTTCCTCGATGACGAGTCCGTGGCGCTGTACGGCTTCGAGGCGGGTGGCGAGGGCGTGCAGAGCGGACGGCACGCGGCGAGCATCACCCTCGGCCGGTCGGGCGTCCTCCACGGGGCGAAGTCCTACCTCATGCAGGACGACGACGGGCAGACGATCGAGAGCCACTCGGTGTCCGCCGGCCTCGACTACCCGAGTGTCGGCCCGGAGCACGCTCACCTCGCTGCGATCGGGCGCGCCACCTACGAGCCGATCACCGACGTCGAGGCCATGGACGCCTTCCGGCTGCTGACGCGCACGGAGGGGATCATCCCGGCGATCGAGTCGGCCCACGCGCTCGCGGGCGCGGTGAAGCTGGGGGCGCGGCTCGGCCCCGACGCCATCGTCCTGGTGTCGCTGTCCGGGCGCGGGGACAAGGACGTCGCGACCGCCAGCCGCTGGTTCGGGCTCATCGACGAGGGAGCGGAGCAGCTGTGAGCACCACGACGTCGCGGTCCGTGCGCGCCGCCATCGACACCGCGAACGCCGAGCGTGCCGGGGCGGTCGTCGGCTACCTCCCCGCGGGGTTCCCGGACCTGCCCACGAGTGTGGCAGCTGCGGTGGCCCTCGCCGAGAACGGGGTCGACGCGATCGAGCTCGGCCTGCCGTACTCCGACCCGGTCATGGACGGCCCGGTCATCCAGCGCGCGACCGAGACGAGTCTCGCGAACGGCTTCCGCGTGGCGCACGTCTTCGATGCCGTGCACGCGATCACCGAGCGTGCCGACGTCCCGGTCCTCGTCATGACGTACTGGAACCCGGTGCTGCGCTACGGCGTCGACCGGTTCGCGGACGACCTCGCCGCCGCGGGCGGGTCCGGGCTCATCACGCCCGACCTCATCCCGGACGAAGCAGGCGAGTGGATCGCCGCGTCCGAGCGCACCGGCGCCGACCGCGTGTTCCTCGCCGCGCCGTCCTCGTCCGACGACCGCATGCGCCAGGCCGTCGAGGCGAGCCGGGGCTTCGTGTACGCCGTGTCCACCATGGGCGTGACGGGTGCTCGTTCGGGCGTCGACGCCGCTGCGCGCTCGGTCGTGTCGCGCCTGCGCTCCGCGGGGGTCGAGCGCACCTGCGTCGGTCTCGGGATCTCGACCGCGGAGCAGGTGTCGGAGATCCTCGCCTACGCGGACGGCGCGATCATCGGTTCGGCGTTCGTCCGGGCACTGCAGGACGAGGGCGTCCGCGGCGTCGGCCGCCGCGCTGCCGACCTGACCCGTGGCGCTACAGTGATCTCCGACGACGGCCCGGCCTCGCCGGTCGTCTGACGGAACAGCGACGAAAGGCGTACGCCCCTCCATGCTTCCCCTGAGCATCCCGAGCCCGAGCACGGCCTGGCAGTACTTCGACCTGACGAACTGGCTGGACCGGGTCTTCGGGTGGTCCTTCCCACTCGACTTCCGGATCCACGCCTACGCCATCTGCATCCTGCTCGGGATCGTCGCCTGCGTCGTCATCACCGACCGTCGGCTGGTGCGTCGCGGCGTCGAGAAGTGGGTCATCGTCGACATCGCGATCGGCGCGGTCCCGCTCGGCATCATCGGCGGGCGCGCCTACCACGTGTTCACCCACGTCGGGGACTACTTCGGGCCGGGCATCGCATGGTGGGAACCGTTCGCCATCTGGGAGGGCGGGCTCGCCATCTTCGGCGCCCTGATCGCCGGCGCCCTCGGTGCCTGGTGGGCCTGCCGGTACGTCGGGCTCCGGTTCACCACCTTCGTCGACGCCGTCGCGCCCGGGCTGCTCGTCGCTCAGGCGTTCGGCCGGCTCGGCAACTACTTCAACCACGAGCTCTTCGGCATGCCGACGAACCTGCCCTGGGGGCTCCAGATCGAGCAGTCGAACCCCGCGTACCCGGTCGGTCTGCCGGCCGGGACGTTGTTCCACCCGACGTTCCTCTACGAGATCATCTGGAACCTCGTCGGGTTCGCGGTCATCATGCTCATCGACCGGCGCTTCCACCTGCAGTGGGGCCGCGTGCTCGCGCTCTACCTGATCTGGTACGGCGCGGGGCGGTCGGTGCTCGAGTCGATCCGGGTCGACACGAGCGAGACCTTCTTCGGAGTCCGGACGAACGTCTGGGCCGCACTCGCGGCGATCGTGCTCGGCATCGTCATCTTCGTGGTGCAGACCCGCCGACACCCGGGTACCGAGCCCAGCGGGTACCTGCCCGGTCGCGGTCCGCGCGCGGCCAGCAGTGTAGGATCTGACGACACCTACTCGGAGTCCGACGACGAACCGCTCGTCGTCACCGATCCGGAACCGGTCGCCACCGCCGCCGACCGCAGCTAGGGCACACCCGAGCTGAACTCCGACCGACCGCGGCAGAGCCGTGGTCCGACGACATCACGTCCACAGCAACTCGTGATGTCGTCCGGGTCCCGCGCGGGACCCGACCGTCGTAGGGTCACCACAAGTGGCCCGACACCTCGCACGCCGCCCGGAGCACCGTCACGGGCGGCTGTGCCCGGGCACACGCCTCGCCGCTCGGCGACGTACCACCGGGTCCAGTCGACCGCTCGACGTCCCAGTTCCCCATCTCCTCGTGAGGACGGTTCCCATGGCGCTCCTGCCACCCCACCAGCGTTTCAGCGCGGTCCCGGCCGCCGTCGGCGCGTACGACCCGGCGAACGAGAAGGACGCCTGCGGTCTGGCCATGGTCGCCACGCTCCGCGGAACGCCCGGTCACGACATCGTCGACGCGGCGCTCGGTGCCCTCCGTCACCTCGAACACCGCGGTGCCATCGGCAGCGACGCCGGCACGGGTGACGGCGCGGGGATCCTCTGCCAGGTCCCGGACGCCTTCCTCCGCGAGGTCGTGCCGTTCGCGCTGCCCGATGCGGGCGGGTACGCGGTGGGTACGGCGTACCTCCCGACCAACCTGGACGCGCGCGCCGCCGTCAAGGCGGCGATCGAGGCCGTCGCGGCGGACGAGGGGCTCCGGGTCCTCGGTTGGCGTGAGGTGCCCGTGCGCCCGGACGAGCTCGGCACGCTCGCGCGAGCTGCCATGCCGGCGTTCGAGCAGTGCTTCGTCGCGAGCGAGCGCCACGACGAGGACGGCACGCCGCGGTCGGGCATCGCGCTCGACCGACAGACCTTCCGCCTCCGCAAGCGGATCGAGCGCGACCAGGACGTGTACTTCATGTCGCTGTCGAGTCGGACCATCGTCTACAAGGGCATGGTCACGACCCTCCAGCTCGAGCCGTTCTACCCCGACCTGAGCGACGAACGGTTCGCCTCGAAGCTCGCGATCGTGCACTCGCGCTACTCGACGAACACCTTCCCGTCCTGGCCACTGGCGCAGCCGTTCCGGATGATCGCGCACAACGGCGAGATCAACACGGTGCGCGGCAACCGCAACTGGATGCGCGCACGGCAGTCGCAGCTCGAGAACGAGCTCCTCGGCGACATGGCGCCGTTGCTGCCGATCGTCAGTCCGGCCGCGAGCGACTCGGCGTCGTTCGACGAGGTCGTCGAACTCCTCAGCCTGTCGGGCCGATCGCTGCCGCACGCCGTGTCGATGATGGTGCCCGAGGCGTGGGAGAACCGCGCGGACATGGACCCCGACCTCCGGGCGTTCTACGAGTACCACTCGATGCTCATGGAGCCGTGGGACGGCCCCGCCGCCATCACGTTCACCGACGGCTCGCTGGTCGGTGCGACGCTGGACCGCAACGGCCTCCGGCCGGGTCGCTTCCTCGTGACCGACGAGGGCCTCGTCGTGCTCGCGAGCGAGACGGGTGTCATCGACGTCCCGGCCGAGCGGGTCGTCCGGAAGGGGCGCCTGCGGCCGGGCCGGATGTTCCTCGTCGACACCGAGGCCGGGCGCATCATCGAGGACGACGAGGTCAAGCGTGAGCTGGCCGCCTCCGGGCCGTGGGCCGCGTGGCTGGCCGCGGGCCGGATCAACCTCGAGGACCTGCCGGACCGCGAGCACGTCGTGCACACCCCGGCGTCCGTGACCCGACGGCAGCGTGCCTTCGGGTACACGGAGGAGGAAGTCCGGATCCTGCTGCGTCCGATGGCGCAGACGGGAGCCGAACCCCTCGGCGCCATGGGGTCGGACACGCCCATCGCGGTGCTGTCGGAGCGACCCCGGTTGCTGTTCGACTACTTCACCCAGCAGTTCGCGCAGGTGACGAACCCGCCGCTCGACTCGATCCGCGAGTCCGTCGTGACGAGCATGGGACTCGGGCTGGGCCCGGAGCGCAACCTCCTCGACGCGACGCCGGAGCACGCGAAGCAGATCGTCCTGGACTTCCCGGTGATCGACAACGACCAGCTCGCCAAGATCGAGCACTTCGAGACCGAGTCCGGCCGGCAGCTCACCGTCACGGTCAAGGGGCTCTACCGCGTCGACGCGGGCGAGCAGGCGATGCAGACGCGCATCCGCGGGATGCTCGACGAGGTCGACGCCGCGATCGAGGCCGGCAAGCAGTTCATCGTGCTCTCCGACCGTGACGGCACCGTGGACCTCGCGCCCGTTCCGAGCCTGCTCATGCTCGCGGCCGTGCACCACCACCTCATCCGGACCGAGCAGCGGATGAAGGTCGGTCTGATCGTCGAGGCCGGCGACGTCCGCGAAGTCCACCACGTCGCGACCCTCATCGGGTACGGCGCGTCCGCGATCAACCCGTACCTCGCGATGGAGACCTGCGAGAACCTCGTCCGGTCGGGGATGCTCCCCGGCATGACGCCAGAACAGGCCGTCAAGAACGTCATCAAGGCGCTCGGCAAGGGCGTGCTCAAGATCATGTCGAAGATGGGCATCTCGACGGTGTCGAGCTACGCTGCGGCGCAGGCGTTCGAGGCCGTCGGACTGAGCCAGGAGTTCGTCGACGAGTACTTCACCGGCACGTCGTCGATCCTGGGCGGGGTCGGCATCGAGGTCATCGCCCGTGAGAACGCCGAACGGCACGCGAGCGCCTACCCGCAGGACGGTGCGGTCAGCGCACACGAGCGCCTGGCCACCGGTGGTGAGTACCAGTGGCGCCGCGAGGGACCGCCGCACCTGTTCAACCCCGAGACGGTGTTCCGGCTGCAGCACGCCACCCGCGCCCGCCGGTACGACATCTTCCGCGAGTACTCGTCCGCGGTCGACGACCAGGCCGAGCAGCTCATGACCCTGCGCGGACTCTTCTCGTTCCACAAGGGACTCCGCCCGCCGGTGCCCCTCGACGAGGTCGAGCCCATCGAGTCGATCGTCAAGCGGTTCAACACGGGTGCGATGAGCTACGGCTCCATCTCCCGGGAGGCCCACGAGACACTCGCGATCGCCATGAACCGGCTCGGCGGACGCTCGAACACGGGTGAGGGCGGGGAGGACGTCGAACGACTGCTCGACCCCGAGCGCCGGAGCGCGATCAAGCAGGTCGCCTCGGGGCGCTTCGGCGTGACGAGCATGTACCTGACGCACGCGACGGACATCCAGCTCAAGATGGCGCAGGGTGCGAAGCCGGGCGAGGGTGGCCAGCTCCCGCCGGCCAAGGTCTACCCCTGGGTCGCGCGCACCCGCCACGCCACCGCCGGTGTCGGCCTCATCTCCCCGCCGCCGCACCACGACATCTACTCGATCGAGGACCTCAAGCAGCTCATCTTCGACGTCAAGCGAGCGAACCCGTCCGCGCGCGTGCACGTCAAGCTCGTGAGCCAGTCGGGCATCGGTGCGGTCGCGGCGGGGGTCACGAAGGCACTCGCCGACGTCGTGCTCGTCTCGGGCCATGACGGCGGCACCGGCGCGAGCCCGCTCAACTCGCTCAAGCACGCGGGGACGCCGTGGGAGATCGGTCTGGCCGAGACCCAGCAGACGCTCATGCTCAACAAGATGCGCGACCGCGTCGTGGTCCAGGTCGACGGTCAGATGAAGACCGGGCGTGACGTCGTGGTGGCCGCACTGCTCGGGGGCGAGGAGTACGGGTTCGCGACGGCACCGCTCGTCGTCGAGGGCTGCATCCTCATGCGGGTGTGCCACCTGGACACGTGCCCGGTCGGCGTCGCGACGCAGAACCCGGAGCTCCGCAAGCGCTTCACGGGCAAGCCGGAGTTCGTCGTGAACTTCTTCGAGTTCCTGGCACAGGAGGTCCGCGAGTACCTCGCCGAGCTCGGGTTCCGCAGCCTCGAGGAGGCGATCGGGCACACCGAGGTCCTCGACGTCGACCGCGCCGTCGAGCACTGGAAGGCCTCCGGGCTCGACCTCGCCCCGGTCCTGCGCGGGCCGGAGTTCGCCGACGACGAGCCGCGCCGGAACCTGCGCGAGCAGGACCACGAGCTGGACGCCCACTTCGACAACGGGCTCATCCGCGCCGCGACCGACGTCCTCGAGCACGGCGGCCACGTCGCGCTCGACCTGCCGGTCCGGAACACCGAGCGCGCGGTCGGGACCATGCTCGGGCACGAGGTGACGGTGCGACACGGTGAGAACGGCCTCCCGGCCGGCGCGATCGAGGTGACGCTCCGCGGATCCGCCGGGCAGTCGCTCGGCGCGTTCCTGCCCTCGGGCGTCCGCATCCGGCTCTTCGGCGACAGCAACGACTACGTCGGCAAGGGGCTCTCCGGCGGCGAGATCGTCGTCCGCCCCACCGAGGGTGCCGGGTTCGCGGCCGAGGAGAACGTCATCGCCGGCAACGTCATCGGATACGGCGCCACGCAGGGGTCGATGTTCATCCGCGGGATCGTCGGCGAGCGGTTCCTCGTCCGGAACTCGGGCGCCACGGCCGTGGTCGAGGGCGTGGGCGACCACGCGCTCGAGTACATGACCGGCGGTCTCGCACTGATCCTCGGCGCGACCGGCCGCAACCTCGGCGCCGGCATGTCGGGCGGCACGGCGTACGTCCGCGGGCTCCGACCGGAGGACGTCAACCAGGACGCCCTCGCGTCCGGCGAGCTCGTCCTGTCGTCGCTCGACAGCGCGGACGCCGAGATCGTCACCGATCTGCTCGAGCGTCACGTGGCCGAGACCGATTCCGGGCTGGCCCGGTCGATCCTGGCCGAGGACCCGGACCTCACCGCGTTCGTCAAGGTGCTCCCGCGCGACTACGCTGCCGTCCTCAAGACCCGCCAGACCGCGGTCGACGAGGGGCTCGACCCCGACGGCGACGTCGTCTGGAACCGCATCCTGGAGGTCACCGGTGGTTGAGCGCACCCGGATCCGATCCGTCCCACCCACGGGGTCCGTCCGACCCCGATCGACCCGCACGTCACCGGAGGTGATGACCCGTGGCTGACCCGAAGGGCTTCCTCAAGGTCCAGGAACGCGAACTGCCGCCTCGTCGGCCCGTGCCGGTGCGGCTCATGGACTGGAAAGAGGTCTACGAGCAGCAGGAACCGGGTGCGCTCCGGCGCCAGGCCGGCCGCTGCATGGACTGCGGCGTGCCGTTCTGCCACCAGGGCTGCCCCCTCGGGAACCTCATCCCCGAGTGGAACGACCTCATGTGGCGCGGCGAGGGCCGACAGGCGATCGAGCGCCTGCACGCGACGAACAACTTCCCGGAGTTCACCGGGCGGCTGTGCCCGGCGCCGTGCGAGGCCGCGTGCGTGCTCGGCATCAACCAGCCACCGGTGACGATCAAGCAGGTCGAGGTCTCGATCATCGACCAGGCGTTCCAGAACGGGTGGGTGACGCCGCACCCGCCCGAGCGACTCACGGGCAAGACGGTCGCGGTCGTCGGGTCGGGTCCCGCGGGACTCGCCGCCGCGCAGCAGCTCACCCGCGCCGGGCACACCGTCGCGGTGTACGAGCGTGACGACCGGATCGGCGGCCTCCTGCGCTACGGCATCCCCGACTTCAAGATGGAGAAGCGGCAGATCGACCTCCGTCTGCAGCAGATGCAGGCCGAGGGCACCCGGTTCCGCGCGGGCGTGGAGATCGGCGTGGACATCAGCTGGTCCGACCTGAAGAGCCGGTACGACGCCGTCGTGGTCGCCACGGGCGCGACGGTCCCGCGCGACCTGCCGATCCCGGGCCGGGACCTGTCCGGCGTCCACTTCGCCATGGAGTACCTCGTGCAGCAGAACCGCACCGGTGCCGGCACGGTGGTCGACAACCAGATCACGGCGGAGGGCAAGCACGTCGTCGTGATCGGTGGCGGTGACACGGGCGCGGACTGCATCGGCACCGCCCACCGGCAGGGCGCCATCAGTGTGACGAACCTGGCGATCGGCAAGCAGCCGCCGCTCGAGCGTCCGTCGGACCAGCCCTGGCCGATGTTCCCGACGGTGTTCGAGGTCTCGAGCGCGCACGAAGAGGGCGGCGAGCGTCGGTACCTCGCCTCGACCGTCGAGTTCCTGGCGAACGAGGCCGGCGAGGTGCGGGCCCTCCGGGTCGCGGAGACCGAGTACCTCGACGGCCGCCGTGTGCCGAAGTCGGGGACCGAGCGTGAGATCCCCGCGGACCTCGTGCTCATCGCGATGGGCTTCACCGGACCGGAACGCGACACGCTCGAGCCGCAGCTGGGCCTCCCGTTCGCGCCGTCCGGCGCCCTCGAGCGGGGCGCCGACTACACGACCAACGAGCCCGGGGTGTTCGTCGCCGGTGACGCCGGTCGCGGGCAGTCCCTCATCGTCTGGGCGATCGCGGAGGGCCGCGCGGCGGCCGCCGAGGTGGACCGCTACCTCGAGGGATCCACTCGCCTCCCGGCCCCGGTCCGTGCGACCGACCGCGCGATCAGCGTCTGACGGAGCGGCACCGGCCGGTAGGCTGCCGGTGGCCGGTCGTCCGGCCGGGACCGCCCGTGCGGGCGCCACCGCAGCACGACATCCACCACACGAAGGACACCATTGAGACGCGCAAAGATCGTTTCGACGCTCGGACCGGCGACCTCGGACTACGAGACCGTCAAGGACATCATCCAGGCGGGCGTCGACGTGGCCCGGCTGAACCTCAGCCACGGTGACTACAGCGTGCACGAGGCGAACTACGAGAACGTCCGACGTGCGGCGGACGACCTCGGCAAGCCCGTCGCGGTCCTCGTCGACCTGCAGGGCCCGAAGATCCGCCTCGCGCGGTTCGCGGACGGCCCCCACGAGCTCGCGGCCGGCGACGTCTTCACGATCACCACCGAGGACGTCCCCGGCTCGAAGGACGTGTGCGGGACGACGTTCAAGGGGCTCCCACAGGACGTCAAGCCCGGCGACCCGCTCCTCATCGACGACGGCCGTGTCCGCCTCCGGGTGCTCGACTCGGACGGCGTCCGCGTGCGCACCGAGGTCGTCGTGCCCGGGACGGTGTCGAACAACAAGGGCATCAACCTCCCCGGCGTCGCCGTGAACGTCCCCGCGTTGAGCGAGAAGGACGAGGCCGACCTCCGCTGGGCGATCCGGCAGGGCGCCGACCTCATCGCGCTCTCGTTCGTCCGCAACGCCGCCGACGTCGAGCGCGCCCACGAGATCATGGACGAGGAGGGCAAGCGGCTCCCGGTCATCGCGAAGGTCGAGAAGCCGCAGGCCGTGGACGCGCTCGAGGAGATCATCGACGCCTTCGACGCGATCATGGTCGCGCGCGGGGACCTCGGTGTCGAGCTGCCGCTCGAGGCCGTGCCGATCGTGCAGAAGCGCGCCGTCGAGCTGTCCCGCCGCATGGCGAAGCCCGTCATCGTCGCCACGCAGATGCTCGAGTCGATGATCTCGAGCCCCATCCCGACGCGCGCCGAGACCTCGGACGTCGCGAACGCGGTCCTCGACGGCGCGGACGCGGTCATGCTCTCGGGCGAGACGAGCGTCGGCGAGTACCCGGTGGAGACGGTCCGCACCATGGCCCGCATCGTCGAGTCGACCGAGGACCACGGCCTCGAGCGGATCGCGCCGCTCGGCACGAAGCCCCGCACCCTCGGCGGTGCGATCACCCTCGCCGCCGTCGAGATCGCGGAGTTCACCGAGGCGTCGTACCTCTGCGTCTTCACGGAGTCCGGCGACTCGGCTCGCCGCATGTCCCGGCTCCGCCACGGTCTGCCGATCATCGCCTTCACCCCGAACGAGGCGACGCGACGCCGCATGGCGCTGACGTGGGGCGTCCGCTCGTTCCTGGTCGAGCGCATGACGCACACCGACGAGCTCTTCCCGCAGGTCGACGACCTCCTCATCGGGCACGGCCTCGCCAAGCCCGGCGACCGCGTCGTCGTCACGGCCGGTTCGCCTCCCGGGCTG
The DNA here is from genome assembly GCF_003234885.2 of Curtobacterium sp. MCBD17_003. Classification (NCBI taxonomy): domain Bacteria; kingdom Bacillati; phylum Actinomycetota; class Actinomycetes; order Micrococcales; family Microbacteriaceae; genus Curtobacterium; species Curtobacterium sp. MCBD17_003. The sequence goes on along the minus strand of NZ_CP126275.1, from coordinate 1,853,934 downwards.
CCGGGGTCGACGAACGACCTCCGCGTGCACCGCGTCGGCGACGCCCACGCGGAGGCTGCTCCGGCCTACGTCCGCAACTGACCGCCGGATCCGAACAGGAGGCACGGGGCGTGGTCTCGACGTCGACCGACGGTCGCGCGCGACGTCCGCCGACCGAGCTCCGGCGCTGGCGCCGGTACCTCGCCGACGAACGCGCCGAGGCGTCGGTCTACCGGAACCTGGCCGCGCGGCGGTCCGGTGAGGAGCGGGACATCCTGCTCGCCCTCGCCGAGGCCGAGGGGCGCCACGAGCAGCACTGGCTCGAGCTGCTCGGCGACGACGTGGGGCGTCCCCTCCGTGGCGATCTGCGGACCCGGATCCTCGCGGGCCTCGCGAAGCGCTTCGGTTCGGTGTTCGTGCTCGCGCTGATGCAGCGCACCGAGGACCGGTCCCCGTACGGGGCGGACGTCGACGCCTCGGCGGCGATGGCGGCGGACGAGCGCATCCACGGCGAGGTCGTGCGCGGTCTGGCGAACCGGGGGCGACTCCGTCTGTCCGGCACCTTCCGGGCCGCGGTGTTCGGCGCGAACGACGGCCTGGTGTCGAACCTGGCGCTCATCATCGGCATCGGCGCGTCCGGCGCCGACCAGCACGTCGTGTTGTTGAGCGGCGTGGCGGGGCTGCTCGCCGGTGCACTCTCCATGGGGGCGGGGGAGTACGTGTCCGTGCGGTCGCAGCGCGAGCTGCTCGACGCCTCCGCTCCGCATCCCGAGGCCGGCCAGGCCGTGGTCGACCTCGATGTCGACCAGAACGAACTCGCGCTCGTCTACCGAGCGCGCGGGATGGACGAGGCCGCGGCGGCCCAGCACGCCCACGAGGTGCTCACCGGACTCCGGCAGACGTCGGAGACGGGGGCCGTCGGCACGGTGGAGCACGAGGCGGTCGGGAGCGGGCTGAGCGCCGCGATCTCGAGTTTCCTGTTCTTCGCGTCGGGGGCCGTGGTCCCCGTCCTCCCGTACCTGTTCGGACTCGGGGAGTGGTCCGCCGTCGCGGTCGCCGCGGTGCTGGTCGGCATCGCGCTGCTCGTGTCCGGGGCGGTCGTCGGTGTGCTCTCCGGTGCGTCCCCCGCACGGCGCGCCCTGCGGCAGCTCGCGATCGGGTACGGTGCGGCGGCGGTGACCTACCTGCTCGGGTTGCTGTTCGGGACCGCCGGCATCTGACCGTCCGGGTGGTCCGGTCCCCGGCCGTCCTCCCGCCGGCACGTTCCGGCGCGGGACGCACGGTGCCGTGGCGTCATCCGCGGATGGCGGCGCGGGGCGGGACGAGCAGCAGCGCCGCGATGCCGACGACGACGAGGACGATGCCGGCGAGGACGACGAACGCCGCCAACGCGAGTCCGGGTGCGACCAGGACCGCCACACCGGCGAGGATCGACAGCGCACCGCTCACCGCACTCGGTCCGCGCGACGAGCCCGGGTGACCGACGACCGCGCCGACGAGTGCCGCGACACCCTCGACGACGAACCCGATCCCGCCGAGCGTCGCCAGGACGACGAGCGGGGCCGCCGGGTCGAGCAGGCAGACGAGCCCCGCGGCTGCCACGAACACGCCACCGACGATCGACACCCAGCGCCAGACCCGGTGCGTGCCCCGGCCGATCGCCGCCGAGGCCACCCGCAGGACCCCGGCGACGACGAGATCGACGCCGAACAGGAGTGCGAGCACGACGAGCGTCGGGCGTGGCCACAGGATGCCGACACCGCCGAGCACGATCGCGACGACCGCGGTGGTCACCACGAACACGCGGAAGGTCCGGACCGCACGTGTGTCCACGTTGGCTGTCCCTCTCCGTCGGGTCCCGGGCTCGGGGTCGGATCCGGGTTCCGGGCAGACGGTACCGATCGGGCGGGCGCCGCGCTCAGCGGGTGTTCAGCGAGCCGACGGAGGACCTCGCGATCATCCGCCGACGTGCGCGCCGAGGAGCAGTCCGGCGGCGTAGGTCGCCGCGAGCGCGAGGGCCCCGCCGACCACCACCCGCACCGTCGCGCGGCCGCGGGCCGCGCCGCCGAGGGTCGCCCCGGTCGCGCCGGTCACGGCGAGGGCGAGGAGCACGGCGACGATCGTCGCGGGCACCCGAGCACCGGCTGGCGGGATCAGGATGGCGAACAGGGGCAACAGGGCGCCGACCGTGAACGTCGCCGCCGAGACCCACGCGGCGCGCCACGGGCTGACCATGTCGGCTTCCTCGTCCGCGAGGGCGATGGCGGCGCGTCGGCGTCGCACCTCGGGACGCACGAGCTCGGCCGCGATCGACGCTGCGGTGTCGGGGTCGACGCCGAGGGCGGCGTAGTGACCGGCGATCGCGCCGGCGTCCTCGGCCTCTGCCGCGCGCTCCGCTTGGCGTGCGGCCAGTCCGGTGCGCTGTGCGTCCCGCTGGCCGCTGACCGAGACGTACTCGCCGAGGGCCATCGAGATGGCGCCTCCGACGAGTCCGGCCGTGCCGGCGGCGGCGATCGCTCCGGTCGACGCGCCGGCACCCGCCACGCCGACGACGATCGCCGCGACGGACACGATCCCGTCGTTCGCACCGAGGAGGCCCGCCCGGAGCCAGTTGAGTCGACCGGCGCTCGTCGCGTCGTCGACGGCGCTCGTCTCCGGCAGGGCGAGGTCCGTTGCGTGCGACATGCAGGAATGGAACCACCACCGGACCTGCGCCGCCAGCATGGACAGGCTTGCCTCACCTGGTGCGGTCCGGCCCTCCTGCTAGCCTGAGCAGGACGCGAGTGTGGTGGAATCGGCAGACACGGGGCACTCAAAATGCTCTGCCTCACGGCGTGCGGGTTCGAGTCCCGCCACTCGTACCGACGGCGCCCGGCAGGATCACCGGTCGCCGGAACGACGTCGCCTGCTGACCGTCCCGGGACTCCGGGAGGGCCGGGATGGGCATAGTAGGATTGCCGCGTGAGTGACACAGAAGCAACCCCCACCGCACCCCGTCGCGTCGTCGTCGCGGAGGACGAGTCGCTCATCCGCCTCGACATCGTCGAGATCCTCCGGGACAACGGCTTCGACGTGGTCGGCGAGGCCGGCGACGGCGAGACCGCTGTCGCGCTCGCCACGGACCTGCGGCCCGACCTCGTGATCATGGACGTCAAGATGCCGCAGCTCGACGGGATCTCCGCGGCCGAGCGGCTGTCGAAGAACCACATCGCGCCGGTCGTGCTGCTGACGGCCTTCAGTCAGAAGGAGCTCGTCGAGCGTGCGACCGAGGCCGGTGCCCTCGCATACGTCGTGAAGCCGTTCACGCCGAACGACCTGCTGCCCGCGATCGAGATCGCGCTCTCTCGGCACCAGCAGATCATCACGCTCGAGGCCGAGGTCGCCGACCTCGTCGAGCGGTTCGAGACCCGCAAGCTCGTCGACCGCGCGAAGGGGCTCCTCAACGAGAAGATGGGCTTGACGGAGCCCGAGGCCTTCCGGTGGATCCAGAAGGCCTCGATGGACCGGCGGCTCACCATGCACGACGTCGCCAAGGCGATCATCGAGCAGCTCAGCGTCAAGAAGTAGCGCGACCGGCCAGCGGCGCGGCGGCGGTCAGGCGTCGCGGAGCAGGTTGGTGATGCGGACCGTCGAGCAGCGTCGCCCCTCGTCGTCGGTGAGCACGATCTCGTGCGTGCACAGGGTGCGGCCGAGGTGGATCGCGGTGCACGTACCCGTGACGACGCCCGTCGTGGCGCTCCGGCTGTGTGACGCGTTCAGCTCGATGCCGACCGCGATGCGCCCGGGGCCGGCGTGGACGGTCGCCGCCATCGAGCCCAGGCTCTCGGCGAGGACCACGAACGCCCCGCCGTGCAGCAGCCCGACCGGCTGACGGTTGCCCTCGACCGGGATCGTGCCGACGGCGCGCTGGGCGCTCAGCTCGAGGATCTGCATGCCCATCTTCTCGGCGAGTTCACCGATCCCGCGCTGTTCGTACCGCTCGACGCCCTCGGGGGAGCCGGTGATGGTCGGGCTGTCGGTCACTCATGGCCTCCGGGGTTGTCACCGGCCGTGGATAGGCTGTCCGGGTGTCGGACGCGGAAAAGCCTACCCTCCTGGTCATCGACGGACACTCGCTGGCGTTCCGGGCGTTCTACGCGTTGCCGGTCGACAGCTTCGTGAACCGCGAAGGCCAGCACACGAACGCGATCCACGGCTTCATCTCGATGCTGCTCATGCTCTTGCAGCGCGAACGACCGACCCACATCGCCGTGGCGTTCGACATCTCGCGGTTCTCGTTCCGCACTCGTGAGTACGAGGACTACAAGGGCACCCGCTCCGAGACCCCCGAGGAGTTCAAGGGGCAGATCCCGCTCCTGCAAGAGGCCCTGCACGCCATGGGCATCACCACGGTCACGAAAGAGGACTACGAGGCCGACGACATCCTCGCCACGCTGTCGCTGCAGGGCGCGCAGCAGGGGTACCGCGTGTACGTCGTCTCGGGTGACCGCGACGCCATCCAGCTCGTCGACGACGACGTGACGCTGCTCTACCCGTCGGTGCGGGGCGTGTCCGAACTGACCCGCTACGACCGCGACAAGGTGTACGAGCGGTACGGCATCGAACCGCACCAGTACCCGGACATCGCGGCGCTCGTGGGTGAGACCAGCGACAACCTCGTCGGGATCGACAAGGTGGGCGAGAAGACCGCCGTCAAGTGGATCACCCAGTACGGCTCGCTCGACGGTGTCCTCGAGCACGCCGACGAGATCAAGGGCGTCGTCGGCGCCAACCTCCGCGAACAGAAGGACCGCGCGGTGCGGAACCGCCGCCTGAACCGTCTCGTGCGCGACGTCGAGCTGCCGGTGGGGCCGGCCGACGTCGTCATCCGTCCGGTCGACGAGGCCGCGGTGCGTGAGCTGTTCGACCGCCTGCAGTTCCGCACGCTCCTCGACCGCGTGTTCAAGGTCGCCGGGACCGGTGACGGCGACGCCGCGACCGAGGGCGGGGTGGACGACGGTGCTCCGACGCCGCCGGCCGCGCGGACCCTGATCGACGAGGAGCTGGGACACTGGCTCCGCACCAAGACCGAGCACGACGCGGACAACGGCTTCGGGGTGTCGGTCGAGACCGTCGACGGGCGTCTCAGCGCGATCGGCATCGCGACGCATGACGACGCCGTGCTCGTGCCCGGAGGCAGTGGAGCGCGTGACTACGAGCAGTTGCAGACCTGGCTCGCCGGGGACGCGCCGAAGCACCTGCACGACGCGAAGGCAGCGGTCCAGGCGCTCGCGACGGCGGGGTTCACGCTCGGCGGCCTCGCGGGCGACCCCCGCGTGACGGGGTGGCTCGCGAACCCGGCCCGGCAGGGGCAGTCGCTCGAGGACCTCGTCTACGGCGAGCTCCGCGAGACCATGCCCACGGCCGACCCGAACCAGCTCGTCCCCGAGTCGGAGCCGGCGAGCGCGGCGACACGAGCCTGGTACACCCTCCGGGTCGAGACCGCGCTCCGCGCCCGGATCGACCCCGGGTCGTTGCGCGTGCTCGACGACATCGAGCTCCCGCTCGTGTCCGTCCTCGCCGACATGGAGTCCCGGGGCGTCGCGATGGACCACGCGGTCCTCGCCGACCTGTCGGGCGAACTCGGGGAGCGCGCCTCGGAGCTCGCACAGCAGGCGTTCGCGGAGATCGGGCACGAGGTCAACCTCGGGTCGCCGAAGCAGCTCCAAGAGGTCCTGTTCACCGAGCTCGCGATGCCGAAGACCCGCAAGACCAAGACGGGCTTCTCGACCGACGCCGCGTCGCTCGCGGACCTCCAGGAGCAGCACCCGCACCCGTTCCTCGGCCTGCTGCTGCAGCACCGCGACGCGACCAAGCTGCGGCAGATCGTCGACACCCTCGACGCCGCCGTGGTCGACGGTCGCGTGCACACGACCTACGAACAGACCGGGACGAGCACCGGACGCATCTCGTCGACCGACCCGAACCTCCAGAACATCCCTGTCAAGACCGCGGTCGGCCGTCGGATCCGGTCCGCGTTCACGGTGGCCGCTCCGTACACGACCCTGCTCACCGCCGACTACTCCCAGATCGAGATGCGCATCATGGCGCACCTGTCGGGGGACCCGGGCCTCATCCAGGCGTTCAAGGAGGGCGAGGACCTGCACCGGTTCGTCGGTGCCCGCGTGTTCGGGGTCGAGCCCGCCGACGTCTCCCCGGAGATGCGCACGAAGGTCAAGGCGATGTCGTACGGACTCGCCTACGGACTGAGCGCGTTCGGCCTGTCGAAGCAGCTCCGGATCGACCAGAAAGAGGCACGCGGCCTCATGGCCGAGTACTTCGCGCGCTTCGGAGCGGTGCGCGACTACCTCCGCAACGTCGTGGAACAGGCCCGCGAGGACGGCTACACCGAGACCATCTTCGGTCGCCGGCGTCCGTTCGGCGACCTCAAGAGCCCGAACCGTGTGCTCCGGGAGAACGCCGAGCGGGCTGCGCTCAATGCGCCGATCCAGGGTTCGGCCGCGGACATCATGAAGATCGCGATGCTCGGCGTCGCGGCGGACCTCGACGCGGGTGGCCACGACTCGCACCTGTTGCTGCAGGTGCACGACGAACTCATCCTCGAGGTCGCTCCGGGCGAACAGGACGCGGTCGAGGAGATCGTGCGTCGGCGCATGGGCCGTGCCGCGGACCTGAGCGTGCCCCTCGACGTCCAGGTCGGCACGGGGCCGAACTGGGAGGCAGCGGCGCACTGAGCGACCAGGCGCGATCGCCCGGTCGGACGGTCCGCCGGGGTCGCTCCGGGCCTCCCGGATCGCGGAGTCGGTATGGTCGCACCATGAGCTCCGAGCGTCCTGTCCGCAAGCCGTCCGCCGTCGACCGCGTCGCGGAGGACTGGGTGACGACACTCGTCGACCTCGACCCGACGATCGGGACCTACATCGGCGTGGGCGGTCGGCAGGGTGAGTACGGTGACACGTCGCCCGCGGGAGCGGACGCCCTCGCGGACGCCGCACGCGCGGCCCGCCGGAGCCTCGACGCCGCGGAGCCCGTCGACGCGATCGACCGCGTGACGAAGACGGACCTCGGCGCGGAACTCGACCTGGTCGTCGAGTCGTACGACCGGCGACTCCACCTCCGGGACCTCAACGTCATCGCCAGCCCGGCGCAGCACCTGCGGGACGTCCTCGACCTCATGCCGACGGCGACGGCGAACGACTGGTCGGACATCGCGAACCGGCTGTCCGCGCTCCCCGACGCGCTCGAGGGGTACCGCGAGACCCTGCTGCAGGGGACGCGCGAGGGCGTGACCCCCGCGAAGCGACAGGTCGCCGCCGTGGCGCAGCAGGCCCTCCGGAACGCCCGCGACGGCGGGTTCTTCGACGAGCTGGCCGCCGACGCCGCCCTCGACGACGGTGGTGCGCTGCCGGAGTCGGTCCGTGCCGATCTCAGCCGTGGCGCCGCCGTCGCGGCTGCCGCGTACCGGTCGCTCGGTCGGTTCCTCGAGCACGAGCTGATGCCGCTCGCCACCCCGGTGGACGCGGTCGGACGCGAGGACTACGAGCTGCACTCCCGTCGGTTCCTCGGCGCGGTCGTCGACCTGGACGAGACCTACGCGTGGGGGCTCGAGGAGCTCGCGCGGATGCGGTCCGAGCAGGAGCGCATCGCCGACCGTATCGAGTCCGGGGCCAGCGTCGCCCGGGCGATCGCGGTGCTCGACGCGGACCCGGCCCGGAAGCTCCACGGCACCGACGCACTCCGCGCCTGGATGCAGGAGACCTCGGACGCCTCGGTCGAGGCCCTGGCGGGGACGTACTTCGACATCCCGGACCCCATCCGTCGCCTCGAGTGCCGGATCGCCCCCACCCACGACGGCGGGATCTACTACTCGGGCCCGAGCGACGACTTCAGCCGGCCGGGCCGCATGTGGTGGTCCGTGCCCGACGGCGTGACCGAGTTCGCGACCTGGCGCGAGAAGACGACGGTGTTCCACGAAGGCGTCCCGGGCCACCACCTGCAGATCAGCCAGGCGGTCTACAACCGCGGCGAGCTCAACACGTGGCGGCGTCAGCTCGCCGGCCCCTCGGGACACGTCGAGGGTTGGGCGCTCTACGCGGAACGGCTCATGGAGCAGCTCGGCCACCTCGACGACGACGGCGACCGCCTCGGCATGCTCGACGGCCAGCGGATGCGGGCGGCCCGCGTCGTCCTCGACATCGGGGTGCACCTGCAGAAGACGAACCCCGACGGCGGTGGTTGGACGCACGAGTACGCGCTCGACTTCATGCGACAGAACGTGAACATGGACGACGCGTTCGTCCGGTTCGAGGTCGACCGCTACTTCGGCTGGCCGGGACAGGCCCCGTCGTACAAGGTGGGTCAGCGTGTGTGGGAGTCCATCCGCGACGAGGCCGCGGCGCGTGCCGGTGCCGACTTCGACCTGCGGGCCTTCCACCGCGACGCCCTGGCCCTCGGCGGGGTCGGACTCGACACGCTCCGGTCGGCGCTGCTCCCCGAGCGGGAATGACCCCCGCCCCGGGGCGGTTACACCCCCTGTCGGGGGTCCCGGGACGGAGCCGTCGCGGGTCCCGCTCGCGGTTGTGACCGTGGGGGAGGCCCGGCTAGACTGGTGCGGCGCAATCCGCGTCAAGCATCCACTTCGCCATGCCGAAGCGTGCACGGACCTCCCGTGCTCGCCAGGGGGACCCCGATCGTCATGGCCCGATCAATGCCCGTTCGGAGCAATCTCTACATGACAACCACCACGACCAAGGCTCCTAAGCAGGTCGCCATCAACGACATCGGTTCGGCTGATGACTTCCTGGCCGAGGTCGAGAAGACCCTGAAGTTCTTCAACGACGGCGACCTGATCTCCGGGACCGTCGTGAAGATCGACCGCGACGAGGTCCTCCTCGACGTCGGTTACAAGACGGAGGGTGTGATCCCCTCCCGCGAGCTCTCGATCAAGCACGACGTCGACCCCAACGAGGTCGTCGAGGTCGGCGACGACGTCGAGGCCCTCGTCCTCCAGAAGGAGGACAAGGAAGGCCGTCTCATCCTGTCGAAGAAGCGCGCGCAGTACGAGCGTGCGTGGGGCGACGTCGAGAAGATCAAGGAGTCCGACGGCGTGGTGACCGGCACGGTCATCGAGGTCGTCAAGGGCGGTCTCATCGTCGACATCGGCCTCCGTGGCTTCCTCCCGGCCTCGCTCATCGAGCTCCGTCGCGTCCGTGACCTCACGCCGTACCTCGGCCAGGAGATCGAAGCGAAGATCCTCGAACTCGACAAGAACCGCAACAACGTGGTCCTGTCGCGCCGCGCCCTGCTCGAGCAGACGCAGTCCGAGTCGCGCACGACGTTCCTCAACAACCTCCACAAGGGCCAGGTCCGCAAGGGCATCGTCTCGTCGATCGTCAACTTCGGTGCGTTCGTCGACCTCGGCGGCGTCGACGGTCTCGTCCACGTGTCCGAGCTCTCCTGGAAGCACATCGAGCACGCCAGCGAGGTCGTCGAGGTGGGCCAGGAGGTCACCGTCGAGATCCTCGAGGTCGACCTCGACCGCGAGCGCGTGTCGCTCTCGCTCAAGGCGACGCAGGAGGACCCGTGGCAGGTCTTCGCCCGCACCCACGCGATCGGTCAGGTCGCGCCGGGCAAGGTCACGAAGCTCGTGCCGTTCGGTGCGTTCGTCCGTGTGGCCGACGGCATCGAGGGCCTCGTGCACATCTCGGAGCTGTCGAACAAGCACGTCGAGCTCGCGGAGCAGGTCGTGTCCGTCGGTGACGAGGTCTTCGTCAAGATCATCGACATCGACCTCGACCGTCGCCGCATCTCGCTCAGCCTCAAGCAGGCGAACGAGGGCGTCGACCCCGAGGGCGACGAGTTCGACCCGGCGCTCTACGGCATGCCGACCGAGTACGACGAGCAGGGCAACTACAAGTACCCCGAGGGCTTCGACCCGGAGACCAACGAGTGGCGCGAGGGCTTCGAGACCCAGCGCGACGCGTGGGAGAAGGAGTACGCGGCTGCCCAGGCTCGCTGGGAAGCGCACAAGAAGCAGGTCGCCGCGTCGATCGCCGAGGAGTCCACGCCCTTCGACGCGCCCGCCGCGTCCGCTGGGTCGTCGTTCTCGAGCGAGACGGCTGGTCAGGGCACCCTGGCCGACGACGCCTCGCTCGCGGCGCTGCGCGAGCGGCTCAGCTCGAACAGCTGACCGCCCGACGCGTCCCGAGAGCCCGGTACCCACGAGGGTGCCGGGCTCTCGCCCGTTAAGGTGGTGGACGTGCGGATCATCGGACTGACGGGTGGCATCGCGGCGGGCAAGTCGACGGTGTCCGCGCGCTGGGCGGAGCGCGGCGCGGTGGTCGTCGACGCCGACCTCCTGGCGCGCGAGGCGGTCGCGCCCGGGAGCCCGGGGCTGGCGGCGATCAGCGAGCGGTTCGGCCCGGCGGTGATCGCGCCGGACGGGTCCCTCGATCGCCCGGCCCTCGGCGCGGTCGTCTTCCGCGACGCGGAGGCGCGCGCCGCCCTCAACGCGATCACCCACCCCGAGGTGTGGCGCATCGCGAAGGAGCGCTTCGCCGAGGCCGAGCGGGCCGATCCCGACGCCGTGGTGGTCTACGACGTGCCGTTGCTGGCCGAAGCCCAGGAGGGACGGCCGCTCCGCTTCGACACCGTGGTCGTCGTGCACGCGCCCGCTCCGGACCGGATCGACCGCCTGGTGCGCCACCGTGGCATGGAGCGTGGGGACGCGGAACGTCGGGTCGCGGCACAGGCGAGCGACGAGGAGCGGCTCGCGCTCGCGGACCTGGTCGTCGACGCGACCGGTTCGCCAGCCGACACGATCCGCGCTGCGGACGAGGTGTGGGACCGCATCGTCGCGTCTCAACCTGAGTAGTTCTTCTGACCCGTCAGGGAGCAAGCAGCCTGCGCGCGGCGACGTCCGGTAACGTCCCCGCACGTGTCCTCGGCCGCGCGTCACGCCCTCCATGCCCTGCTCGTGGTCGTACTCGCCGTCACCGTCGTGGTCGCGGTCGTGGTCGTGGTCGACACGGCGTCCGAGCACCAGCAGGCCACCGCCGAGGCTCCCCGGGGTCCGTCGGGGTCGCTCGGCCACGTCGGCCCGCCCGCGGAGACGCATGACTTCCGTCGGTTCCGGATCGGTGCCGTCGACGGGCAGCGCCTCACGCCGAACGCGACGGACTTCGCGTCCCGATCGGTCGGGGACGGCCCCCTGCTGCTGTTCCTGCCCGCCACGCGGGCGCGCCCCGCGGACTACCGGACGTTCCTGTCGGTCGCGTCCCAGGCCGGGTACAACGTGCTCGGCCTCGACTACTGGAACCTCGGGACGACGCTGTCCGGGACATGCGAGAACGACCCCCGCTGCTACACGCAGGTCCAGCGGAACCGGTTCGACGGCACCGATGCCTCCCAGTTCAGCGACGTCGGACCTGCCGGGTCGATCACCGCTCGTCTCCGGGACGCCGTGGCGCACCTGTCGAGCGCGGACCCCGCGGGCGGATGGAACCGCTTCGTGGACGGTTCGGGTCACATCGCCTGGGACCACATCGTGGTGGCCGGCCACTCCCAGGGCGGCGGCGAGGCGGCCTTCATCGCGCACATCCGACCGGTGCTCGGTGCGCTCATGTTCTCGTCGCCCGTCGAGTCCGACGGGGCGGCGCACGCGGCGTGGATGGACCGCCCGGGTGTCACGCCGATCACCCGCGAGTACGCGATCGACGACGTGCGTGACGTGTTCGGGCCGCGCATCCGCGGCTCGTGGCGCGTGCTCGGTCTCGACGGTCCGCACGGCCCGTCGGTCACGACGACGCGGCCTCCATCGGGCGACCCGCACGCGATCCTCACCCGGTTGGACGTCGGTGACCCCGACCAGGCGCACTCGCTCATCATCGACGACGCCACCCCGCTCCAGGCGAACGGCACCCCGCGCATGCTGCCGCTGTGGCACTGGATGCTGACGCGGTTCCCGCTCCCGCAGACCCACGAGCCGAACCCCACGCGCTCCGCGGCACCGACGCCGTCCCAGGGGTGAGGATCCCGCGCCTCTGCACGTTCATAGGGAGCCGCAATAGCATGGGCGAGTGCAACGTGGAGTGGACGACGTCAGCGGAGACCGGCATCCGGAAGGCTCCGGGAGCAGGTCAGCGGAGACCCTCGCCGCCCTGATCCGACGTCGGGGAACCGACGACCCGGACCACCACTACCTGGAGGACGCCCGGTCCGACCGGGTGCTGACGTACCGGGCCTTCGCCGAAGCGGTCCAGGCCTGGACGTCGGTGTTCGACGACCTCGGGATCGCCCCCTCCGGCGCGGTCCTCGTGGATCTCGGGGACCCGCTGTCGTTCGCGGTCGTGCACCTCGCAGTGCTGTCCTCCGGCCGTCGTGCGGTCCCGGTGGACACGGGGCAGCCGACCTCCGAGCCCCTGCGCCTCGCGGACCTGCTCCATGGCGCCTCCCTCGTCGTCTCCGACCGTGCAGACGACGCCACGATCGCCGGGACCGCGGCGGCGCACATCGACCCCGCCACCGGTCACCCGATCGACGTCGTGGCCGGCACCGTCCCGTCGAGCGCTCCCGACGCGCTCGACACCGGGTCCGTCGTGCTGTTCACGTCCGGTTCGACGGGCACGCCGAAGGGCGTCGAACTGCCCGAACCCCAGCTCGTGTTCGTGGCACGAGCGGTCGCTGACCACAACGAGCTCACCCGGGAGGACCGGGGCTTCAACTCGCTCCCGCTGTTCCACGTCAACGCCGAGGTCGTCGGGCTGCTCGCCACCATGGTGGCCGGTTCGACGCTCGTGCTCGACAAGCGGTTCCGACGCACCGGCTTCTGGGAGCTCCTGGCCGAGCGTCGCATCACCTGGCTCAACGCCGTGCCGGCGGTCCTCGCCGTCCTCGCGAAGACGGGGCCGCTCGACCTCCCCGCGGGTCTCCGGTTCGTCCGGAGCGCCTCCGCCCCACTTCCCGACCCGGTCCGAGCGGCCCTCGGTGCGACGCCGCTCGTCGTGAGCTGGGGGATGACCGAGGGTGCCAGCCAGATCACCGCGACCCCCCTCGGTTCAGCGCCCCGACCCGGTTCCGTCGGCGTCCCCGTCGGCTCCGAGGTCCAGGTCCGTGGAGAGGACGGCGCGCTCCTCCCGGCAGGCGAGGTCGGTGCGCTGTGGATCCGCGGACCCGGGGTCGTGAGCCGGTACCTGTTCGGCCGGGCCTCCGAGCGGTTCGACGCCGAGGGCTGGTTGTCCACCGGCGACCTCGGCTCGATCTCCACAGACGGGTGGGTGTCGCTCGCCGGTCGATCGGACGACGTCATCAACCGCGGAGGCGAGAAGGTCTACCCGTCCGAGGTCGAGGACGTCCTGCTCGGCGACGCGCGCGTGCTCGAGGCCGTGGTCGTGGGGCGCCCCGACCCGATCCTCGGGCACGTTCCGGTCGCCTACGTCATCCCGCAACCGAGCGAGGACACGGCGGCCGCGTCGCTCGTCGCCGACCTGACCGCCCGCTGCGCGGCGCAGCTGACCCGGTTCCGCCGGCCGGTCGAGATCATCGTCGTCCCGGACCTGCCCCGGGCGCCGACCGGCAAGGTGCAGCGCGCGCGCGTGCGGGCGATGGCCTCGGTGGAGTAGTCACCGCCTGCGGGACCTTCATCGGATCACGCCGTAGCCTTGAGCGGTGCAATCCGCCCCCGCCGCCACCGACACGAACGTCACCACACCGACACGGCAGAACGGCCGCCCGCGTCACCTGTACGAGGTCGACGTCCTGCGGATCCTGACCTTCGCGTGTGTGATCGGCGTCCACACGACGAGCCACACGACCGCGTCGGACAACCACTTCTACTACGCCCTGCTCGCGCTGTTGCACTTCACCCGCCTCGTGTTCTTCTCGCTGACGGCGTTCGTCCTCGTCTACAGCTACACACTGCGACCGAAGCCGATGTCGCAGTTCTGGCCGAAGCGGTTCCTGCTCGTCGGTGTGCCGTACCTGGCGTGGTCCCTCGTGTACGTCGGGTCGGCGTGGCTCCTCAGCGTGACCGAGCGCGGGGACGTCCCGCTCCTGGTGACGGACCTCGCGCACGGGATCGTGACCGGCACGGCGATGTACCACCTGTACTTCCTGCTCGTGACCATGCAGGTGTACCTGCTGCTCCCGGCGATCATGTGGCTGGTCCGACGCACGCGCCGTCACCACGTGCTGCTGACGGTCGTCGCGCTCGTGGTCAACCTGGTCGTCTACGGCGCGTACAAGTACTGGCCGCACTCGTTCGACTGGATGCACGGGTACAGCAAGCAGTTCTTCTTCATGTACGTCTTCTTCATCGTCTCGGGTGCCGTCGCCGCGGACCACGCGGAGGCGTTCCTCACCTGGATCCGGGTGCGTCGGCGACTCATCGGCTGGGGGGTCACCGGGGTCGGCGTGCTCACCCTCGCCGTGTGGGCGGGGCAGGTGCTCCTCGGCCAGTCCCTGTACGCGGCCGGCACCCCGCTGCAGCCGATCGAGGTCGTCTGGAGCGCCGCGATCGGGATGGGCTTCCTCGCGCTCGGCGCGGCGTGGGCCGACCGACGCGACCCCTCGACCCTCCTGGCGCGCGTCATCGACTACGGGTCCGACCGGTCGTTCGGCATCTTCCTGAGCCACCCGTTCGTGATCTTCCTGCTGCTCTACGGCGACAGCTGGCTGGAGCGGCATGTCGCGCAGCCGTGGCTCACGCCGGTCACGTACGTGCTCGTCATCGTGCTCGCCGTCGCGATCACCGAACTGTTCCGCTGGACGCCGCTCAGCATCCCGCTCACCGGGCGTCCGTCGCTCGGGTCCCGGAGCGCCCGGGAGGCCCGGCGCCGCGGACGGGAGCGGCTCGCGTCCGCTGGCGGTACGACCACGACGACGGCTCGTGCCGTCCGCGACGCGGGACGCGAGCGCTCGAGCGAGGCCGTCGAACCGGATGACGCGCTCGTCGGCGAGACGGACGACGTCGGCGGGTCGCACGCCGAGCGGTGATCCGCGAACGGGCCGTCCCACCCAGGTGGGACGGCCCGTCCGTCGTGGTCTCAGGCGCTGCGTTCCGCCGCCGGGACGCCGATCTCGAGCACGCCGTCGGTGACCGTCAGGCGCCTCGGGTTCATGAACCAGGCGACGATCGCGGCGCCGAGGAGGAGTGCGACGGACAGGGCGAACGGCCACTGCCACCCGGACACCCCGACGAGCCACCCGAACACGATGGGGGAGAACACGCCGGCGAAGCCGTAGCCGGTGTTCATCATGCCGCTCGCGGTGCCCGACCACTGGGGGGCGACGTCCATCGGGATGGCCCACAGGTTGGCGTTCGTCAGCTCGAGGAAGAAGAACGAGAGCATGAGCGAGGCGGACGCGAGCCAGAGGTGGTGCGAGAACAGCAGCGGGAGCAGGCACACCGCGGAACCCACGAGCCCGATCAGGAGGACCGTGCGACGGGCCTTGCGCGCGTCACCGGCACGACGGATGAGTCGGTCCGAGACGATGCCACCGACGGTGTCGCCGATCACGCCGGCGAGGAGGATCACCGACGTGTAGCCGGCGTACGTCGTGAGCGGGAGGTGGTAGGAGTCGGCGAGGAATGACGGGATCCAGGTGAGGAACACCCAGAGCGTCCAGCCGTAGCCGAAGTCGACGAACGAGACCGGCAGGATCTGCTTGATGAGCTGGCGCCACGGGACCGGCGGACGCGTGGCGCGGACCTGGGCGGGCGGGAGTTCGTCCAGCTCCCGCTGCGAGATGCCGGGTGCGGTCTCCGGACGATCGCGGAAGAGGAACCACCAGAATCCCGCCCAGATGGCGCTGAGCAGGCCGACGTAGATGAAGGACTCGCGCCAGCCGGCGGCGGCGATGATCGCCGCGACGAGGAGCGGGGCGAGGGCGTTGCCGAGCCGCGAGGCGGAGTGCACGATCCCCTGGGCGAACCCGTTGCGGTCCCGGGGGATCCACCGGCTCATCGCCTGCGTCGCGGTGGGGAACGCGGATCCCTCGGTGAGGCCGAGGAGTGCGCGAGCGAGGAAGAGACTGAGGACGCCGCCCGCGAGGCCCGTCCAGATCGTCGCGACGCCCCAGAGGACACCGATGGCGAGGAGCGACCGACGCGGGCCGATCTTCTCGCCGAGCCAGCCGCCGCCCATCTGGACGAAGGCGTAGGGGAGCGCGAACGCGGACACGATCGCACCCTGCGCCGTCGTCGACAGGTCCAGGTCCTTCGCCATCTCGGGGAGGGCGGTCGAGATGTTCGTCCGGTCGATGTACGAGATCGCGTACATGACGCAGAGCAGGAGCAGGACCCGTCCGCGGAGGCGTCCGCGGAAGGGGCTCGCCTTGACGGGTACGGGGGCCGCGGCCGGTTTCGCTGCGGTGGTCATCGCGGGTCCTGTTCTTCGGAGTGAGCGGGGGAGCGGTGGAGCCGGCGACCTGAGCGCCTCCCCACGGTCGATCACGGTATCGCCGGTCCCTATCAGCCATCTTGGAGCGTGATCACACCAGGATACGCGCGAGCGATCAGCCCGCCGCGAACCAGTCGGGCTGCTGTCGGTCGTCGCGCTTAGCATCGACGGCATGACCACGATGATCGAACCCACCCGAGCCCTCCGTCGGTTCGAGGTCATCTCCGAGTACGAGCCCAGCGGTGACCAGCCGGCCGCCATCGCGGAACTCGCGGGGCGGATCAACGCGGGCGAGACGGACGTGGTCCTGCTCGGCGCCACGGGGACGGGCAAGTCGGCGACCACCGCGTGGCTCATCGAGCAGGTGCAACGGCCGACCCTGGTGCTCGCCCACAACAAGACGCTCGCCGCGCAGCTCGCCAACGAGTTCCGCGGTCTGCTCCCGAACAACGCGGTCGAGTACTTCGTCTCGTACTACGACTACTACCAACCCGAGGCGTACGTCCCGCAGACCGACACCTTCATTGAGAAGGACTCGTCGATCAACGCCGAGGTCGAGCGGCTCCGGCACTCGACGACGAACTCCCTGCTGAGCCGCAGGGACACCGTGGTCGTCTCGACGGTGTCCTGCATCTACGGCCTCGGTACGCCGGAGCAGTACATGAACGCGTCCCTCGCGCTGCAGGTGGGACAGCAGATCTCGCGGGACACGCTCGTGCGCCGCTTCGTGGCGATGCAGTACCAGCGCAACGACGTCGACTTCGCCCGGGGCACGTTCCGCGTGCGTGGCGACACGATCGAGATCATCCCCGTGTACGAGGAACTCGCGATCCGCATCGAGATGTTCGGCGACGAGATCGAGGCCCTGACGGCGCTGCACCCGCTCACGGGCAACGTCGTGAAGGAGCTGCCCGCGGTGACCGTGTTCCCCGGCTCGCACTACGTCGCCGCCACCGACGTGATGCACCGCGCGATCGGCACCATCAAGGAGGAACTGGCAGAGCGCCTGGCCGAACTCGAGCAGCAGGGCAAGCTGCTCGAGGCCCAGCGGCTGCGCATGCGCACGACGTTCGACATCGAGATGATGGAGCAGATCGGGTTCTGCAGCGGCATCGAGAACTACTCGCGTCACATCGACGGCCGCGCCCCCGGCGAGGCGCCCCACTGCCTGATCGACTACTTCCCGGACGACTTCCTCGTCGTCATCGACGAGTCGCACGTCACCGTGCCGCAGATCGGCGCCATGTACGAAGGCGACGCGTCACGCAAGCGCACGCTCGTGGAGCACGGATTCCGGCTGCCGAGCGCGATGGACAACCGCCCGCTGACGTGGGAGGAGTTCCTCGACCGCGTCGGTCAGAAGGTCTACCTGTCGGCGACGCCCGGCCGCTACGAGCTGGGTGTGACCGACAGCGTGGTGGAGCAGATCATCCGGCCGACGGGGCTCGTCGACCCGCAGATCGTGATCAAACCGAGTGAGGGGCAGATCGACGACCTGCTCGAGGAGATCCGCATCCGTGTGGACCGGGACGAGCGCGTCCTCGTGACCACCCTGACCAAGCGCATGGCCGAGGAGCTCACGGACTTCCTCGGGAACGCGGGCGTGCGTGTCCGCTACCTGCACTCGGACGTCGACACGCTGAAGCGCGTCGAGCTGCTGACCGAACTGCGGCAGGGCGTGTACGACGTGCTCGTCGGCATCAACCTGCTGCGCGAGGGGCTCGACCTGCCCGAGGTGTCGCTCGTCGCGATCCTCGACGCCGACAAAGAGGGCTTCCTCCGGTCGTCCACCTCGCTCATCCAGACGATCGGTCGTGCCGCCCGCAACGTCAGCGGTGAGGTCCACATGTACGCCGACAAGATCACGGACTCGATGCGGCAGGCGCTCGACGAGACCGAGCGGCGTCGCGAGAAGCAGATCGCCTACAACACCGAGCGTGGGATCGACCCGCAGCCGCTCCGCAAGAAGATCGCGGACATCACCGAGGTCCTCGCGCGCGAGGGCGCCGACACCCGCGAGCTCCTGGAGCGCCGCGGGGCCGGCGACGCCCGTCGCTCGCCCACGCCGAACCTCCGCCGCGAAGGCCTCGCGGCCGAGGGTGCGAGCCAACTCGAGTCGACGATCGCGGACCTCAACGAGCAGATGCTGCAGGCGGCCGGCGAGCTGAAGTTCGAGCTGGCCGCGCGGCTCCGTGACGAGGTCCAGGACCTGAAGAAGGCCCTGCGACAGATGGAGGCCGCCGGACATGTCCGGTGATCCGGCGGTCCGGCGCACCGTCGTCGTGACGGGGGCGAGTGCTGGCCTCGGGTACTTCACGGCCGAGCAGCTCGCCGTGGCGGGGCACCGCGTCGTGCTCGCGTGCCGCGACCGGGAGCGCGCTGCGCGAGCCGAGCAGGCGATCCGTCGTGCGGCACCGGACGCATCGATCGCGCAGGTCCTCGTCGACCTGGCCGACCTCAGGAGCGTCACGGAGGCGGCCGACGCCATCGCCGGTCTCGGACCGGTCGACGCCCTCGTGAACAACGCGGGGGTCGTGGGGTCGCGCCGGGAACGTCGCACCGCCCAGGGGATCGAGCTGCAGATCGGGACGAACCACCTCGGGCACTTCGCCTTGACGGCGCAGGTGCTGCCGCTGCTCGAGCGGACGGCGGGTCGCGTGGTGCACGTCGGAAGCATCAGCCACCGGTGGGTCCGGCTCGACGGGCGGGACCCCTTCCGGGCGGATCCCTACGTGAACTACCTCCAGTACGCGCGGAGCAAGCTCGCCGTGATGCTGTTCGGGTTCGAGCTCGCCCAGCGTCTCGCGGACAGCGGCTCCTCCGTGCGGAGCGTCGTGGCGCACCCTGGTCTCGCGCTCGACTCGCTGTCGCCGTCGCGTCCGGGGGTCGTGCCGTCCGGACCCGGAGCACCGTGGCTCCGCGTCGGGGGCCGTCTGGTCGCGCAGGGCAAGGACGCCGGGGCCGTCCCGCTCGTGCACGCCGCGGTGGGCGATGACGTCCGATCCGGCGCGTACTGGGGCCCGGACGGATGGTTCCAGTTGCGCGGAGGGGCGACCGTCGTCCCCGCGGAACCCCATGCCCACGATCGCACCGCGGCGGCGCGCCTCTGGGAGGCCTCGGCGGCGGTCGTGGGTCGCGAGCCCGCCGCCACGTCGGTCTGACCCCGGACGTGTGCCGGGCCGGCCGCCGCTGTCCGCGAGGGGCGAACCCCGTGGGACGCGCGGGGCGGGCCGGATGTCAGACGGGCTTCGTAGAATCGAGGTGATGACCATCACCTCCGACCGCGGTACTCCTTCCTCCGATCTGGCGGCCTTCGGGCAACCCGGCGAGCCGCACGTCCCCGGCGCCAGCATCTCCGGGACCTCGACCTCGACGCTCAGCGTCCGGGGTGCGCGCGTGCACAACCTGCGGGACGTCGACCTCGAGATCCCGCGGGACTCCCTCGTCGTGTTCACGGGTCTGTCCGGCTCGGGCAAGTCCTCGCTCGCGTTCGACACGATCTTCGCCGAGGGGCAGCGTCGGTACGTCGAGTCGCTGTCGGCGTACGCGCGCCAGTTCCTCGGGCAGGTGGATCGTCCCGACGTGGATTTCATCGAGGGACTCAGCCCCGCCGTGTCGATCGACCAGAAGTCGACGAACCGCAACCCGCGCTCGACGGTCGGGACGATCACCGAGGTCTACGACTACATGCGGCTGCTGTGGGCGCGCATCGGCGTTCCGCACTGCCCGGTGTGCGGCGAGGTGATTAGCAAGCAGTCGGTGCAGCAGATCGCCGACCAGTTGATGACGCTCGAGACCGGTACGCGGTTCCAGGTGCTGGCACCCATCGTGTCGAAGAAGAAGGGCGAGTTCGTCGACCTCTTCCAGGAACTCGCGGCCTCCGGGTACGCGCGGGCCATCGTCGACGGCGAGCGCGTGCAACTGAGCACACCGCCCACGTTGAAGAAGCAGGTCAAGCACGACATCGCGGTCATCGTCGACCGCCTCGTCGCGTCGGACGACGTCCTCGGGCGCCTGACCGACTCGCTCGAGACCGCACTCCGGCTCACCGGCGGCACCGTCTCGATCGACCTCGTCGACCACGAGGGCCCCGGTGCGGTTCGGACCTACTCCGAGAACCTCTCGTGCCCGAACAACCACCCGCTCGCGCTCACCGAGATCGAGCCCCGGACGTTCTCGTTCAACGCGCCGTTCGGAGCATGCCCCGAGTGCTCAGGCCTCGGTACACGGATGTCGGTCGATCCGGACCTCGTGCTCGGCGACCCCGAGGCGAGCCTCGCCGACGGCGTCGTCCTGCCGTGGACGGGGACGGGCGGCCTCTACAGTTACTTCGAGAAGCTCCTGCAGGGACTCGGCAAGGAGCTCGGGTTCCGGCTCGACACCCCGTGGAACCAGCTCGACCCGGCCGTCCAGGCAGCCATCCTGACGGGCAAGGACTTCGAGGTGTCGGTGTCCTGGCGCAACCGGTTCGGCCGTGAGATGCGCTACACCAGTGGTTTCGAGGGCGTGATGCCCTACATCGAGCGCAAGTACGGCGAGGCCGAGACCGACGCGCAGCGCCAGCGGTTCCAGGGGTACCTCCGCGAGGTCCCGTGTCCCGTCTGCGACGGCACGCGCCTCAAGCCCGAGGTGCTCGCCGTGACGGTCGCGGACCGGAGCATCGCCGACGTCTGCGACCTCAGCCTGGAGGACTCCCACGCCTTCATGGAGTCGCTCGCCCTCACCCCTCGGGAGGCCCACATCGCGGCCGCCGTGCTGCGCGAGATCCGCGCGCGCCTCGAGTTCCTGCTCGAGGTGGGGCTGTCGTACCTGACCCTGTCTCGTGGTGCAGGGTCGCTCTCCGGCGGGGAGGCCCAGCGGATCCGCTTGGCGACGCAGATCGGCTCGGGCCTGACCGGCGTGCTGTACGTGCTCGACGAGCCGAGCATCGGCCTGCACCAGCGGGACAACCGGCGTCTCATCGACACCCTGGTCAAGCTGCGCGACCTCGGGAACACGCTGATCGTCGTGGAGCACGACGAGGACACGATCCGGACGGCCGACTGGATCGTCGACGTCGGCCCGGGTGCGGGCGTGAACGGCGGTCGGATCGTGCACTCGGGGCCGTACCAGGAGCTGCTCGACAACCGCGGTTCGACGACCGGGGACTACCTCGCGGGGCGTCGTGCCATCGAGCTCCCTGCAGAGCGTCGTCGCGTCGACCGGAAGCGCGTCATCACCGTCCAGGGGGCACGGGCGAACAACCTGAAGGACGTCGAGGTGCAGTTCCCCCTCGGGGTGTTCACGGCCGTCACCGGGGTCAGTGGTTCCGGCAAGTCGACGCTCGTCAACGACATCCTCTACAAGGTGCTCGCCAACCAGCTCAACGGTGCTCGACACATCCCGGGCAAGCACACCCGCGTGAAGGGCCTCGACCAGCTCGACAAGGTCGTGCATGTCGACCAGGCGCCCATCGGCCGGACCCCGCGGTCGAACCCCGCGACGTACACCGGTGTGTTCGACCGGATCCGGAACCTGTTCGCCGAGACGCAAGAGGCCAAGACCCGCGGCTACGGGCCCGGTCGCTTCAGCTTCAACGTCAAGGGCGGGCGCTGCGAGAACTGCGCGGGCGACGGCACGATCAAGATCGAGATGAACTTCCTGCCGGACGTCTACGTGACGTGCGAGGTCTGTGGCGGTGCGCGCTACAACCGCGAGACCCTGCAGGTCCACTACAAGGGCAAGAACATCTCCGAGGTGCTCGAGATGCCGATCAGCGAGGCGGCCGAGTTCTTCGAGCCGATCTCGGCGATCCACCGCTACATGAAGACCCTCGTCGACGTCGGACTCGGTTACGTGCGTCTCGGTCAGAGTGCCACGACGCTCTCCGGTGGTGAGGCCCAGCGCGTCAAGCTCGCGACCGAACTGCAGCGTCGCTCGAACGGGCGGACCGTGTACGTGCTCGACGAGCCGACGACCGGACTCCACTTCGAGGACGTCCGCAAGCTCCTGCTCGTGCTGCAGGGGCTCGTCGACAAGGGCAACACGGTCATCACGATCGAGCACAACCTCGACGTCATCAAGTCGGCGGACTGGATCGTCGACATGGGCCCCGAGGGCGGGTCGGGTGGTGGCACGGTGCTCGCCACGGGGACGCCGGAACACGTCGCGGACGTGCCGGAGAGTCACACGGGCGTGTTCCTCCGCGAGATCTTCGATGCCCAGGACGCCCGAGTGGGCGCGCAGCGTGCGGTCGACCGTCGGTCGGCGGACCACGTGGCCGGACGCAGTCGGGTCGCGGCGGAGGTCCGGTAGGTGGCGGACACCGTCCCGTGGCGACCGAGAGCGAGCGAGATCCCGACCGACCCGGGCGTGTACCGGTGGCGTGACGCCGACGGGCGCGTGTTGTACGTCGGCAAGGCGAAGAACCTCCGTGCTCGCCTCAGCAACTACTTCGCACCGCTGCCGACCCTGCACGAGCGGACCCGGCGGATGGTCCTCACGGCGGCGAGCGTCGAGTGGACCGTGGTGGGGAGCGAGATCGAGGCCCTCCAGCTCGAGTACACGTGGATCAAGGAGTTCGATCCGCCCTTCAACGTCAAGTTCCGGGACGACAAGTCGTACCCGTACATGGCGATCACCCTCGGGGACGAAGCCCCTCGGGTCATGGTCACGCGGAACCGGAAGATCCGGGGCGCCAAGTACTTCGGGCCGTACCCGAAGATCTGGGCGGTGCACGACACGATCGACCTGATGATCAAGGTGTTCCCGATCCGCACCTGTTCGGACTCGAGCTACAAGCGCGCGATGCAGACCGGGCGGCCCTGTTTCCCGGGGCAGATCGGCAAGTGCGGCGGTCCGTGCTCCGGTCGGGTGTCGATCGAGGAGCACCGGGCGATCGTCGAGGAGTTCGTCCGCTTCATGGGCAGCTACGACCGGCGGGTCATCAGCGAACGTCGTGCACGGATGGCAGCCGCCGCCGACGCCATGCACTACGAGGAAGCGGCCCGCTACCGCGACCAGGTCGAGGCGCTCGAGGCGGTGCTCGAGAAGAGCGCGGTCGTGCTCCGCGACTCGGTCGACCTCGACCTGTTCGGTGTCGCCGAGGACGAACTCGCGGCCGCGGTCCAGCAGTTCACGGTGCGGGGTGGCCGGATCCGAGGCGTGCGGGGCTGGGTGGTCGACAAGGAGCTCGACATCAGCACCGGCGAGCTCGTCGAGCAGATCGTGCAGAGCGTGTACGCCGGAGCCGAGGAGCCGCCGCGCGAGGTCGTCGTCCCGGCGCTGCCCGAGGACGCCGACGCCCTCGAGACCTGGCTGTCCGAACAGCGTGGTGGCCGCGCGGTACGACTCAGCACAGCCCAGCGTGGGGACCGTGCCGGCCTGGCGAAGACCGCGACGGTCAATGCTGCCCAGGCCCTGATGCTGTACAAGACCAAGCGGTCGGCCGACTACACGACCCGCTCCGCCGCGCTCGCCGACATCCAGGACGCCCTCGGGATGACCGAGGCGCCGCTGCGGATGGAGTGCTACGACATCTCCCACCTGCAGGGCACGAACATCGTCGCGTCGATGGTCGTCTTCGAGGACGGCCTGCCACGGAAGGACCAGTACCGGCGCTACACGATCGCCGAGTCCCGTGACGACACGGACAGCATGTACCAGGTGCTGTCACGACGCCTCGCGCGGCTCGACGAGGACGCCGACCTCCCGACCGTGGCGGACCCGACCAGCGACGAGGTCGTCGAGCAGGGCACACGCACCAAGCGGTTCGCGTACCGACCGCAGCTGCTCATCGTCGACGGCGGTCAGCCGCAGGTCGAGGCCGCTGCCCGGGCGATGGCCGACGCCGGCGTCACGGACATCGCGCTGTGCGGGATCGCCAAGCGCCTGGAGGAGATCTGGTTACCGGGCGATGACTTCCCGGTGATCCTGCCGCGGAACTCCGAGGCGTTGTTCCTGATCCAGCGGATCCGTGACGAGGCGCACCGGTTCGCGATCACCCACCAGCGGACACGGCGCAAGCGCGATGTCCGGAGCCGGCTCGCCGAGATCCCCGGCCTCGGTCCGACGCGCGTCAACGGTCTCCTCAAGCATTTCGGGTCCGTGGCTCGGCTGCGCGATGCGACACCGGAGGAGATCGCCGAGGTCCCCGGCATCGGTCCGGCGACGGCCGCTGCCATCCGGAGACAGCTCGACGCGTCGGCACCGACGTCAGCGCCCGAACCCGGGTCAGCGCCCGAAGCGCCCGAACCCGGATCAGCGCCCGAAGCGCCCGAACCCGGGTCAGCGCCCGAAGCGCCGGATCTGCCCGCGCTCCATTCGGTGAGCCGCTAGCCTGGGCGGACCAGTCCGATGACGACCACACCGCACGGTGACCACGGAGCGCGCTCACGAATGACCGACCTCAGTAGTCCCTCGCACGACGTGCTCATCGTGACCGGCATGTCCGGCGCGGGGCGGTCCACCGTCGGGAAGGCGCTGGAGGACCTCGGCTGGTACGTCGTCGACAACCTGCCGACGCAGATGCTCGGTCCGTTGACCGACCTGGCCGAGCGGGCGGGGGAGTCGCTGCCCAAGATCGCGACCGTCGTGGACGTCCGCGGTGGGAGGTTCTTCACCGACCCCGAGGGGGCCGTCCGACGACTCCGGGACAGCACCACCGCACGGGTCCGGGTGCTCTTCCTCGAGGCGACCGACGCCGTCCTCGTCCGGCGGTTCGAGCAGGTGCGGCGGCCCCACCCCTTGCAGGGCGAGGACACGCTCCTCGACGGCATCGGTCGAGAGCGGTCGCGTCTGCTCGGACTCCGTGAAGCCTCGGACGTCGTCATCGACACGTCGGACCTCAACATCCACCAGCTCGCCGCCCGGGTCGCGGAGCAGTTCGCCGAGGACCGGTTCGTGGGCGTTCAGGTGACCCTGATGAGCTTCGGGTTCAAGTACGGACTGCCCGCCGATGCGGACATGGTGGCGGACGTCCGCTTCCTCCCGAACCCCTACTGGGTGCCGGAACTCCGCGAGCACACGGGCCTCGACGCCGACGTCGCGGACTACGTCGTGGGCCAGGACGGAGCACGTCCGTTCATCGACCGCTACGCGGCGGCGGTCGAGCCGGTGCTGGCCGGGTACCAGCGAGAGAACAAGAGACACGCTACGATCGCCATTGGCTGCACGGGCGGCAAGCACCGGTCCGTCGCCATCGTCGCCGAGCTGGCGAGTCTCATCCGCGGGATGCCGAACGTGGCCGTGCGCGTCAAGAACCGCGACCTCGGTAGGGAGTGACCGACCCTCCCTTCCCGCGTGCCCCCGAACGTAAGGAATGATGCATTGCCGTTGACTGCCGAGGTCAAGGACGAACTGGCCCGTGTGGCCGTGAACCGCAACACGGTCCGCGCCGCGGAACTCGCGACGGTGCTTCGGTTCGCGGGGGGCCTGCACGTCATCTCGGGCAGGATCGCGGTCGAGGTCGAACTCGACACCCGGATCATCGTGCACCGCGTGCGGAAGGACCTCGCTGAGCTGTACGGCGTGCGCAGCGAGGCGAGCGTCGGCTCGTCCGCATCCGCGCGGCGCGGGACCCGCTACCTGGTCCGCGTGCTCGAGGCGGGCGAGACCCTGGCGCGCCAGACCGGTCTCATGGACGCCCGTCGTCGCCCGGTTCGGGGCCTCCCGAACCGACTGACGACCGGCAACCGTGACGACCTCGCCGCCATCTGGCGTGGCGCCTTCCTTGCCACCGGCACGCTGACCGACCCGGGGCGCGCTGCCGCGCTCGAGGTCACCTGCCCCGGGAACGAGGCTGCGATGGCGCTCGTCGGAGCGGCGTCCCGCCTCGGTGTCGCGGCGAAGGGCCGGGAGGTCCGGGGCGTCCACCGCGTCGTGATCCGTGACGGTGAGGCGATCGGCCAGATGCTCACCGTCATGGGCGCAGCGCGGTGCAGCGCGGAGTGGGAGGAGCTCCGTCAGCGTCGCGAGGTCCGCGCGACCGCGAACCGGCTCGTGAACTTCGACGACGCGAACCTCCGTCGCTCGGCGCAGGCGGCGGTCGCCGCGTGCGCCCGGGTGGAGCGAGCGCTCGAGATCCTGGGCGACGACGTCCCGGACCACCTGAAGTACGCAGGGGCACTGCGGCTCACCCACCGCGATGCGAGCCTCGACGAGCTCGGGCAGCACGCTGACCCTCCCATGACGAAGGACGCCATCGCCGGACGCATCCGGCGCCTGCTCGCGATGGCCGACAAGAAGGCGCTCGACCTGGGTGTCCCGGGCACCGAGGCGAACCTGCCGGACGACCTCGACGAGGCCTGAGCGCTCGGCCACGGACCCGCGGAAGCGTCTCCCGCGCCCGTCCGTGACGTCGCTCGACCTCGTGCGTCGACCGATCTGTGCCGACTGCTACTGTCGTCCCGACGACGTCTCGGGCGTATCGTCAGCCTCAGGCGCAGGCCCCGACCTGCACTCCGAACACCAGCGTCGAAAGCACGCTCGACAGACACAGGAGTTCCATTGACCGTCAAGATCGGCATCAACGGCTTCGGCCGGATCGGCCGCAACTTCTTCCGGGCCGCCCTGGCCAAGGGCAGCGAGCTCGAGGTCGTCGCGGTGAACGACCTCACCGACAACAAGGCGCTCGCTCAGCTCCTGAAGTACGACTCGATCACGGGCAAGCTCCCGGCTGAGGTCGGGCTCGAGGGCGACAGCATCGTCGTCGACGGCAAGCCGATCAAGGTCCTGGCCGAGCGCGACCCCGCCAAGCTGCCGTGGGGCGAGCTCGGTGTCGACATCGTCATCGAGTCGACCGGGTTCTTCACGAAGGCCGAGGACGCGCGGAAGCACATCGAGGCGGGCGCCAAGAAGGTCATCATCTCGGCGCCGGCCACGGGCGACGACGTCACGATCGTGCTCGGTGTGAACGAGGGCACCTACGACCCGGCGTCGCACCACATCATCTCGAACGCGTCCTGCACGACGAACAGCCTCGCGCCGCTCGCCAAGGTGTTCAACGACGCGTTCGGCATCGAGCGCGGTCTCATGACGACGGTGCACGCCTACACCGCGGACCAGAACCTCCAGGACGGCCCGCACAAGGACCTCCGCCGCGCCCGCGCCGCCGCGCTCAACATCGTGCCGACCTCGACCGGCGCCGCCAAGGCCATCGGTCTCGTGCTCCCGGAGCTCGCGGGCAAGCTGGACGGATTCGCGCTCCGCGTGCCGGTGCCGACCGGGTCGATCACCGACCTCACGCTCGAGACCTCCTCCGACGTGACGATCGACGACATCAACGCGGCGTACAAGGCCGCCGCGGAGGGGCCGCTCAAGGGCATCCTCGAGTACAGCGACGAGCCGCTCGTGTCGAGCGACATCACGACGAACCCGCACTCGTCGATCTACGACTCGGGCCTGACGAAGGTCATGGGCAACCTGGTCAAGATCACCTCGTGGTACGACAACGAGTGGGGCTACTCCAACCGCCTCGTCGACCTGACGGAGTACGTCGGGGAGCGCCTGTAACCCATGGCACTCCGTACCCTCGAGGACCTCGGCGACCTGGCGGGCAAGCGCGTCGTCGTCCGGTGTGACCTGAACGTCCCGCTGGCCGACGGCACCATCACGGACGACGGCCGCGTGCGCGCGTCGCTCGGCACCCTGAATCGACTCATCGGAGTCGGCGCACGGGTCATCGTGATCTCGCACCTCGGGCGGCCCGATGGCGAACGCAAGGCCGAGTTCAGCCTCGCACCCGTCGCGCAGCGGCTCTCCGAACTGCTCGGCAAGCCGGTCGCCTTCTGCGACGAGACCGTCGGTGACGCCGCCACCGCAGCCGCCGAGGCCCTCGAGGACGGCGACGTCCTGGTACTGGAGAACCTCCGGTTCAACAGCGAGGAGACCGCGAAGGACGCCAGCGTGCGCGGCGACTTCGCGGACCGCATCGCCGCCATGGGCGAGGCGTTCGTCTCCGACGGATTCGGCGTCGTGCACCGCAAGCAGGCGAGCGTCTACGAGTTGGCGGGAGCGTTGCCGAGCGCGGCCGGACTCCTGATCGAACAGGAGCTCGGTGTCCTCGAGCGCCTGACCACCGAACCCGAGCGCCCATACACCGTGGTGCTCGGCGGCTCGAAGGTCAGCGACAAGCTCGGCGTGATCGCGCACCTGCTCCCGCGGGTGGACACCCTGTGCATCGGGGGCGGCATGCTGTTCACGTTCCTCGCGGCGCAGGGCCACGGTGTCGGGTCGTCCCTCCTCGAACGCGACCAGCTCGACACCGTGCGGGGCTACCTCGATGAGGCAGCGCAGCGCGGCGTCACCATCGACCTGCCCACCGACGTCGTGGTGGCGTCCGGATTCGCGGCCGACGCCGAGCACGAGGTCGTCGCGGCGGACGCGATCGAGTCCGCCCGCTTCGGCCCGGACGGCATCGGTCTCGACATCGGGCCGGAGACCGCGGCGCGTTTCGCCGACGCGGTCCGCGGCTCGCGGACGGTGTTCTGGAACGGCCCGATGGGCGTGTTCGAGTTCCCGGCGTTCGCCGCTGGGACCAAGACGGTCGCCCAGGCGCTCACCGAGGTCGAGGGCCTCGGGGTCGTCGGTGGCGGTGACTCCGCGGCCGCGGTCCGCTCACTCGGCTTCGACGACGACCAGTTCGGTCACATCTCGACCGGTGGCGGGGCGAGCCTCGAGTTCCTCGAGGGGAAGAGCCTGCCCGGCCTCGAAGCCCTCGGGTGGAGCGCATGACCCGCTCGCCGCTCATCGCGGGCAACTGGAAGATGAACCTGGACCACCTCCAGGCCATCGCCACGGTGCAGAAGCTCGCCTGGACGCTCAAGGACGCCCGACACGACCACGACGACGTCGAGGTCGCGGTGTTCCCGCCGTTCACGGACCTGCGGAGCGTGCAGACGCTCGTCTCCGCGGACAAGTTGCGCATCCGCTTCGGCGGACAGGACCTCTCACGGCACTCGTCCGGCGCGCACACGGGCGAGGTCAGCGGGGCGTTCCTCGCCGCCCTCGACGCGACGTACGTGATCGTCGGGCATTCGGAGCGGCGGACCGAACACGGGGAGACCGACGAGATCGTCGCGGAGAAGACGGCCGCGGCGCTCCGGCACGGCCTGGTTCCGGTCGTGTGCGTGGGTGAGACCGCCGAGGACCGGGAGTCCCACGGTGCCGGCAAGGTACCGGTCGAGCAGCTCGAGGTGGTGCTCCGCGCCGTGCCCGCCGCCGAGATCGTCGTGGCGTACGAGCCCGTGTGGGCCATCGGGTCCGGTCAGGCCGCGACGCCCGAGCAGGCGCAGGACGACTGCGCCGCGCTCCGTCGTGCGATCGCGACCGCATGGGGCGACGACATCGCGGCGAGCACTCGGGTGCTCTACGGCGGTTCCGTGAAGTCCGGCAACATCGCGGGGTTCATGCGGGAGCCCGACATCGACGGCGCCCTCGTCGGCGGCGCGAGCCTCGACGTCGCCGAGTTCGCGGCCATCTGCCGCTTCCGGCAGCACGTCGGCCTCTGACCACCGTCGGTGCGGGCCGCACGTCTCGGGCCGCACGTCTCGCCTCGGGCCGCACGTCTCGCCTCGGGCCGCACGTCTCGCCTCGGGCCGCACCTGGGTGCCTGACGCGCTCCTCCGCATGCCGTGACAGCCGGCCCGGCACCGCCCGGGAGGCTCGACTCCGGCCGGTACCGTGCCTCACGTTCCCGGTCCGGCGCGCTGTTCGGCGTGGCCGTGCCGTTATACTCGTACAGCTGACTGACACGAAAGGGTCCGCGTGGTCATCCTCCAGGTCGTCCTCCAGGTGCTGCTCGCCATCACGAGCCTCCTGCTGACGCTGCTCATCCTCCTGCACCGCGGTCGCGGCGGCGGTCTCTCCGACATGTTCGGCGGTGGCGTGACGAGCAATCTCGGAGCGTCCGGCGTCGCAGAGCGGAACCTCAACAGGATCACGGTGATCCTCGGGCTGGTGTGGATCGTCTGCATCATCGTGCTCGGTCTCATCAGCAAGTTCACGGCGGGGAGCTGAATACATGGCATCCGGAGGCAGTGCAATCCGAGGGTCACGCGTCGGCGCGGGCCCGATGGGGGAGCAGGACCGCGGCATCCAGGCGGACCGAGTGGCGATCTCGTACTGGGACGCGCTCGGCAACGAGACCGTGCGGTACTTCGCCGCGGGTCTGCCGGACGAGGAGATCCCCGAGGTCATCGACTCACCGTCGTCGGGTCTCCCGGCCGGGCGTGACAAGGACAACCCGCCCCTCGTGACCAAGACCGAGCCGTACAAGACGCACCTCGCGTACGTCAAGGAGCGTCGTACCGAAGAGGAAGCCGCGCAGCTCCTGGAGGAAGCGCTCCAGCAGCTCCGAGCTCGTCGCGGGACGCTCAAGTCGGAGTAGCCCGCGCCGTCGCCTGTCGACGAAGCCCCGGCTCCCATCGCGGGAGGCCGGGGCTTCGTCGTCCCGGCCGTCGCCGCGTCCGTCTCGCTCATGGGCGACCGTCCGGCGGCCTCGGGCGGAGCGCTTGGTGCTCGGGGAACGAGGACGGCCCCGGTGCTCCTCGAGGGAGCACCGGGGCCGTCGGACGACGCTGTGCGGACGTCAGTACGTCGACGCGATGAGGTTCTCCGGCACGTCGCGCGCGGCGTCCTGATCGATGAAGAACACGGTCCGCTTCCGACCCTGCACACCGCCGACCGGGACGTCCTCGACCGACGCGCCGGCCAGGGCGAGCCCCAGAACCGAAGCCTTCTCGGCGCCGGACAGGACCACCCAGACGCGCTGCGAAGCGTTGATCACCGGGTAGGTGAGGGTGAGCCGCTGCGGCGGCGGCTTGGGGGAGTCGTCCACGGGAACGACGCTGCGGTCGGTGATGGCCAGCTGCGGGAACTCCGGGAACAGCGACGCCGTGTGGCCGTCGGGCCCGACACCGAGGAGGGTGATGTCGAAGCTCGGCGCCATCGCGTCGGACGATGCCGAACCGGCCAGCTCCTCGGCGTACTTGGCCGCGGCCTCGTCGATCGTCAGGCCCTCATCGCTCGACGGCATCCGGTGGATGTTGTCGTCCGGGATGGACACGTGGGCGAAGAAGTCCGACTCCGTGCCGGTGTCGTTCCGGTCGGCGTCGCCCTTCGGGACCCACCGCTCGTCGACCCACCAGACGTGGACCTTCGACCAGTCGACGCTCTCGCGGGCGGGAGACTGCCCGATCGCTGCGAGGACCAGCGTCGACACCGAACCACCCGAGATGGCGATGGACGCCTGCCCCTGGTCGTCGATGACGTCGATGATCTTCGTGATGAAGCGAGCGGCGACCGACGCGCCGAGGGCCTGCTTGTCCGGGTGTACCAGCACCCGTCGTTCGTTGGTCACGTGACTCCGTTTCGATTGCGACTGACGCGGTCGATCAGCCGGCGACGGTGTCGCCGAGCTGGCGGACTCCGTGCTTGACGACGTCTCCGAAGAGCACGTCGGGGTCGAGTCTACGGAGTTCCTCCGCGAGACAGTCCCGGAGACTCCGGCGCGGCAGCGACAGGTCGTGGACCGGCTGTCCCGGCTGCGACAGCGTCGCGACGTCGACGAGTGACCGCTCGAGGACGATGTCCCCCGACTCGCGCGTCAACGTCACGCCGTGGATCCCGCTCGAACCCGTCGCCCGCGGCGAGGTCACCTGGGTGACGGGGACCTGGAGCTGCAGCTGCAGCCATCCGGCGAGCAGGTGGGTGGAGGGTGAATCGCTGGCGCCCGAGACCTCCACGGCGGTCACCGGCTCGTAGGGTGGCTGGTCGAGCACGGCAGCCAGCTGGTTCCGCCAGAGGGTCAACCGTGTCCACGCGAAGTCGGTGTCACCGGGCGTGTACGAGGCTCCGAGCGCCTCGATCGCGACCCGCGGGTCCGGCTGGTTGGCGGCGTCGGTGATCCGGCGCTGGGCGATCCGGCCGAGTGCGGAGTCCGCCGGGGTCTCCGGAGCGCGCTCCGGCCACCAGGCGACGACCGGCGCGTCGGGCAGCAGGAGCCCCGTGACGAGGCCTTCCTCGTCCGACGCGGTCTCGCCGTAGGCCCGGAGGACGATGACCTCGCTCGCACCGGCGTCGCTCCCGACTCGGATCTGCGCGTCGAGGCGCCCCGGGGACTTCCGGTCACCCTCGTTCCGGGACACGATCACGACTCGCATCGGGTGCTCGCGAGAGGCCTCGTTGGCCGCCTCGATCGCTTCTTCCTCGTGACCGAGCGAGGTCGCGACGATGAGCGTGAGCACCCGTCCGAGTGCGACCGCGCCGCCCTCCTCACGGATGCGGATGAGGGACTTCTGGATCTTCGAGACCGTGGTGTTCGGCAGATCGATCTTCATGGACGCCTCCAACTCCGGCCGTCGCGGGCGAGCAGGGCATCGGCGGACGCCGGACCCCACGTGCCGGGACGGTACTGCTCGGGCTGACCCTGGGTCGCCCAGAACTCCTCGATCGGGTCGAGGATCTTCCAGGAGAGCTCGACCTCCTGGTGACGGGGGAACAGCGGCGGGTCGCCGAGGAGCACGTCGAGGATGAGCCGCTCGTACGCCTCGGGGCTCGCCTCGGTGAACGCGTGCCCGTAGCCGAAGTCCATGGTCACGTCGCGCACGTGCGTGCCGACGCCCGGGACCTTCGAACCGAACCGCAGCGTCACACCCTCGTCGGGCTGCACACGGATGACCAGTGCGTTCTGGCCGAGGGGCGAGCGCTCACCGATGCCGAAGATCTCCTCCGGTACCCGCTTGAACACGATCGCGATCTCGGTCACGCGTCGGCCGAGGCGCTTGCCGGCCCGCAGGTAGAACGGGACTCCGGCCCACCGGCGCGTCGCGATGCCGAGCTTGATCGCCGCGAAGGTCTCAGTGGTGGAATCCGGGTTCATCCCGGCCTCCTCGAGGAACCCGAGCACCTTCTCGCCACCCTGCCACCCGCCGGCGTACTGGCCGCGCGAGGTCGCCGTCGCGAGGTCGGCCGGCAGCCGCACCGCGGACAGGACCTTCTCCTTCTCGGCGCGGAGATCCCCCGCCTTGAACGAGACCGGCTCCTCCATCGCCGTGAGCGCGAGGAGCTGCAGCAGGTGGTTCTGGATGACGTCGCGCGCCGCACCGATGCCGTCGTAGTACGCAGCCCGACCCGCCACCCCGATGTCCTCGGCCATGGTGATCTGGACGTGGTCCACGTAGTTCGCGTTCCACAGCGGCTCGTACATCTGGTTGGCGAAGCGGAGCGTCAGGATGTTCTGGACGGTCTCCTTGCCGAGGTAGTGGTCGATCCGGAAGACGTCGTCCGGCGCGAACACGGTCTCGACGATCGCGTTGAGTTCCCGCGCCGTCGTGAGGTCCGAGCCGAACGGCTTCTCGATGACCACCCGGCTCCAGGCCTCGTCGGGCTTCTCGGTGAGGCCGGAGCGCTTGAGCTGCTCGGTGACTACCGGGAACGCCTTGGGCGGGATCGACAGGTAGAACGCGTGGTTGCCCATGGTCCCGCGCTCGGCGTCGAGTTCGTCGACGGTCTCCTTGAGCTGTCGGAACGCCTCCGGGTCGTCGAACGACCCCTGGACGAACCGGATGCCCTGCGCGAGCTGGTGCCAGACGGCCTCGTCGAACGGCGTCCGCGAGTAGTCCCGCACGGCGTCGTGGACGACCTGCGAGAAGTCCTGGTCCTCCCAGTCACGCCGGGCGAACCCGACCAACGCGAAGCCGGGCGGGAGCAGCCCGCGGTTCGCGAGGTCGTAGACCGCGGGCATCAGCTTCTTGCGGGAGAGGTCCCCCGTGACTCCGAAGATGATGAGGGCGCTGGGGCCCGCGATCCGGTTCAGGCGTCGGTCGGACGGCAGTCGGAGCGGATTGTGCTCCGGAGTGATGGCCACCGGTGACATGTGTCGGTGAGCTCCTTCGATGTTCTGGGGACGCAGGGCCGCGGCGATGATGGGTGCCGTGACCTCGACGTCGGAGACGGTCAGCGTCAGGACCGGGCGACCCCGTGCCGCGAGCACGCTCGCGTCACGGGATGCCTGGGCCTGGACGAGCTGACCGAAGGTGGACGGACGGTCCGGGATCGCGACGCCCAGTTCCACGAAGTCCGGGGCTTCCGGCTCCGGGTGCCGTCCGGGACGATCTCGGTCGCGTCCCGGAGGGGATCGGTGCCCGCGAGCACGGCACTCGAGTACTGCCCGCCCACCTCGTACTGCCCGCCCACCTCGGGGTCGGCGGTGGAGACGCGGTCGACAGCCCCTCGTGGGGTCCGCTCGAGCCACGATCCGTGCTCGAGCGCCGTGCCGACGGCGGATCGCCCCGGTGCGGGATCGGTGGCGTCGAGGACGACGAGCTCGGTGTCGTTCGCCCGCGCGATGACCTCGGACGCGAGCGACGAACCGCTCATGCCCTCGAGGACGACGTGGTCGACGCCCTCGTCCTGCAGTTCCGACCTCAGTGCCGCGACCTGCTCCACGAGCGGGCGCGACGCCGAGACCGCCTCGACCCAGCCGCGGCGCCGTGACGCCTCGGACTCGGCCTCCGGGCCCCACAGCGGTCCGACCTCGACCGTGATGCCCGAGGCCACCTGATCGGTGACGACTCGGGACACCACGGTCTCGATCGCAGGCGCTGCGTCGCCCGAAGCGGCGATGGAAACCGTCACTTCGCCCCTTCGAGGGCGGTCTTCACGGTGTCGACGAGCTCGCCCCAGGAGACGTCGAACTTGTCCACGCCCTCCTTCTCGAGGAGCGCCACGACGTCGTCGTAGTCGATGCCGATCGCCGCGAGCTGGTCCATCACCTGGTTGGCCGCGTCGTAGGAGCCCGTGATGGTGTCACCGCGGACCTCAGCGTGGTCGAACGTGGCCTCGAGGGTCTTGCCCGGCATCGTGTTGACGGTCTGGGGTGCGACGAGCTCGACGACGTAGAGCGTGTCGGGGAGCGACGGGTCCTTGACACCGGTCGAGGCCCAGAGCGGACGCTGCGGGTTCGCGCCGGCCTCGAGCAGGCCCTTGGCGCGCTCGGAAGCGAACGCCTGCTCGAACACCTGGTACGCGAGCTGCGCGTTGGCGATGCCGGCCTTGCTCTTGAGCGCCTTCGCCTCGTCCGAGCCGATCGCGTCGAGGCGCTTGTCGATCTCGGTGTCGACGCGCGACACGAAGAAGGA
Source organism: Curtobacterium sp. MCBD17_003 (assembly GCF_003234885.2). NCBI lineage: Bacteria > Bacillati > Actinomycetota > Actinomycetes > Micrococcales > Microbacteriaceae > Curtobacterium > Curtobacterium sp. MCBD17_003. Next base: position 1,818,440 of record NZ_CP126275.1, on the reverse strand, counting down.
CGCCACCGAGTGGATCTTCGAGAGGTCGTGGCCGGCGGCCTTCGCCTTCTCGAGCCCACCGAGGTAGGCGTCGATGACGGCGCGGTAGCGCTCGAGGCTGAAGATGAGGGTCACGTTGACGCTGATACCGGCACCGATGACCTCGGTGATGGCCTCGAGGCCCTCGATCGTCGCCGGGATCTTGATGAGGACGTTCTCCTTGCCGACCTTCTCGTGCAGGAACTTCGCCTCCTTGATGGTCTCGGCCGCGTCGTGCGCGTAACCGGGCTCGACCTCGATGGACACGCGGCCGTCGAAGCCGTTCGACGACTCGTAGATCGACCGGAACTTGTCGCTGGCGTCGGCGACGTCGCGCGTCGTGATCTCGAAGATCGCGTCGACGACCGAGGTGCCCGCCGCGGCGAGCTCCTTGACCTGGTCGTCGTACCGCTCGCCCTTGGCGAGGGCCGACGCGAAGATCGTCGGGTTCGTCGTCACACCGACGACGTTCCGGTCGGCGATGAGCTTGTCGAGTCGTCCGGTCTGGAGCAGCTCGCGCGACAGGTCGTCGAGCCAGATGCTCACGCCCGCAGCGGAGAGCGCGGCGGTGGGGGTGGTGTCAGTCATTTCTCGCTTCATCTCTTTCGTCATCGACCCGTTCCCTGGCGAGCTGCCCGGGCGGGTCCGGTCTGGTGGTGTCGTCGTCCGACGAGGAAGGGGCCGGGTCCGGTGAACCGGACCCGGCCCTCCTGGCTCAGGACGCCGCGATGGTCTCCTTCGCGGCGGCGACCACGGCCTCTGCCGTGAGACCGAACTCCTTGTAGAGCGTCTGGTAGTCCGCCGAGGCGCCGAAGTGCTCGATCGACACGCTGCGGCCCTTGTCGCCGACGATGTCGCGCCAGCTCATCGCGATGCCCGCCTCGACCGAGACGCGCGCGGTGATCGCCGACGGGAGCACGCTCTCGCGGTACTCCTCCGGCTGGGCCATGAACCACTCGAGGCTCGGGGCGGACACGACGCGCGCGTTCACGCCCTCGGTCTTGAGCTGCTCGCGAGCCGCGACCGCGATCTGGACCTCGGAACCGGTCGCGATGAGGATCACGTCCGGCGTCCCGTTCGGCGCCTCGGCGAGCACGTACGCGCCCTTGGCGACGTTCTTCGCCGAGGCGAAGGTGTCGCCGGTGGCGTCGCCGTCACCGCGCTCGAAGACCGGGAGGTTCTGTCGGCTCAGCGCGATGCCGGCCGGGCCCTCGCGACGCGACAGCATCGCGAGCCAGGCGTACGCGACCTCGTTGGCGTCGGCCGGTCGCACGACGTCGAGCCCCGGGATCGCGCGGAGCGCGGTGAGCTGCTCGATCGGCTGGTGGGTCGGGCCGTCCTCACCGAGGGCCACGGAGTCGTGCGTCCACACGTAGATGGCCGGCGCCTTCATGAGGGCTGCGAGGCGGACCGCCGGGCGCATGTAGTCGCTGAAGATGAGGAAGGTGCCGCCGAAGGGGCGGGTGTTCCCGTGCAGCACGATGCCGGAGAGGATCGAGCCCATGGCGTGCTCGCGGATGCCGAAGTGCAGGACACGACCGTACGGGTCGCCCTTCCACATCTTGGTCGAGAACTTCGTCGGGACGAACGACTTGGCTTCCTCGATCGTGGTGTTGTTCGACTCGGCGAGGTCGGCCGAGCCACCCCAGAACTCGGGCATGAGCGGGGCGATCGCGTTGATCACCTTGCCGGAGGCCGCACGCGTCGAGACGTCCTTGCCCGGCTCGAACACCGGGAGCGCCTGCTCGAGGCCCTCGGGCAGCTCCTGCGCCTGGACCCGGTCGAACAGCGCCTTCTTCTCGGCGTTCGCCGCGGCCCAGGCGTCGAACGCCTGCTGCCACTCGGCGTGCTCGGCCTGGCCACGCTCGACCGCGCCGCGGGTGTGCTCGAGCACCTCGGGAGCGACGTCGAACGTCTTCTCCGGATCGAATCCGAGGACCTCCTTGAGGCCCGCGAGCTCGTCCGCGCCGAGGGCCGAACCGTGGATCTTGCCCGTGTTCTGCTTCTTCGGCGAGGGCCATCCGATGATCGTCTTGAGGACGATGAGCGACGGCTTGACGGTCTCGGCCTTGGCGGCCTCGACGGCGGCGTACAGCGCCTCGACGTCCTCGGAGTACTCGCCGGTCTTCTTCCAGTCGACGTGCTGGACGTGCCAACCGAGCGCCTCGTACCGCGCCGCGACGTCCTCGGTGAAGGCGATGTCGGTGTCGTCCTCGATCGAGATCTGGTTGGAGTCGTAGAAGACGATGAGGTTGCCGAGCTCCTGGTGGCCGGCGAGCGAGGCGGCCTCGTTCGTCACGCCCTCCTGGTTGTCGCCGTCACCGCTGATGACGTAGGTGAAGTGGTCGAACGGGCTCTGACCGGGCGCGGTGTCGGGGTCGAACAGGCCCCGCTCGAAGCGCTGCGCGTAGGCGAAGCCGACCGCCGAGGCGAGACCCTGGCCGAGGGGACCGGTGGTGATCTCGACGCCGTCGGTGTGGCCGTACTCCGGGTGACCCGGGGTCTTCGAGCCCCACTTGCGGAGGTGCTCGAGGTCCTCGAGCTCGAGGCCGTACCCACCGAGGTAGAACTGCACGTACTGGAGGATCGAGGCGTGTCCGGCCGACAGGATGAAGCGGTCGCGGCCGATCCAGGTGCTGTCACTCGGGTCGCGCCGCATCACCTTCTGGAAGAGCAGGTAGGCGAGCGGGGCGAGGCTCATCGCGGTGCCGGGGTGGCCGTTGCCCGCCTTCTCGACGGCGTCGGCGGCGAGCACGCGGGCCGTGTCGACGGCCTTCTTGTCGATGGAATCCCATGTGAATTCAGCCACTGGTGGATTGACCCTTCTTGATGCGACATGTGCGAGGGCTCGTGCTCCCGCACGGACATGACGCCCACCCGGGTCCCGTGGTCGTCGGGTGGTCCGGCGGCCCTGAGTGCGCTGGTGCGCACGACGTCGGGCACACTGCGGGCAGGCGTCTCCCAGCATAGTGAAGACGCACTCAGTCGGCGTTCAGCCGTCGGCGGAGCCGGTGCAACGCGAGCGTGCCCGCGGGGACCATCACGAGCGTGCCCGCGGGGACCATCACGTAAAGTGGGAGGCGGCCCGGTCTTCGACGCGGGTGCCCACTCCCCGAGACAGAGGTTCCATGCCGACAGCCGTCGTGACCCGGCCCGAGATCGTCCAACCGACACTCGTCCGCAAACTGCGCGCCTACGTCGCCCTGACCAAGCCGCGCGTGATGGAGCTGTTGCTCGTCACCACCGCGCCGACGATGTTCCTGGCGGCTCGCGGTGTGCCGGACCTCTGGCTGGTCCTGTGGACGCTCATCGGGGGCGCGATGTCCGCCGGCGGCGCCTCGGCGTTCAACTGCTACATCGATCGCGACATCGACAGGGTCATGAAGCGCACGAGCGACCGTCCGCTCGTCACCGGTGCGGTCTCGGACCGCGAGGCCCTCGTCTTCTCGTGGGCGCTCTCGATCGCGTCGACGCTCGAGCTCGGGCTCCTGGTGAACTGGCTCGCGGCGGCGCTCAGCGTCGGGGCGATCCTGCTGTACGTCGTGTTCTACACGCTCTGGCTCAAGCGTCGGACGCCGCAGAACATCGTCTGGGGCGGCGTCGCGGGCTGCATGCCGGTGCTCATCGGCTGGGCAGCGGTGACGGACTCGCTCAGCTGGGCACCGGTCATCCTGTTCGGCGTCATCTTCCTCTGGACGCCCCCGCACTACTGGCCGCTCTCGATGAAGTACCGCGACGACTACGCCGCGGCGCGCGTGCCGATGCTCGCGGTCGTCCGCGGGCGCACGGTCGTCGGGCTGCAGGTCGTGCTCTACGCCTGGGCGACCGTCGTCTGCTCGGTGATGCTCGTGCCCGTGGCGCACATGGGCGTCCTGTACACGGTCGTCGCCCTCGCGGCCGGCGCGTGGTTCGTCGTCGAGTCCCACCAGCTGTACGGCCGGGCGATCCAGCACGTCGAGCAGGTGCACCCGATGCGCGTGTTCCGGAGTTCGATCATCTACCTGACGCTCCTGTTCCTGGCGGTGGGCATCGATCCGCTCCTGCAGAACGCCCTGACGCGGTAGCGGTCCGGGCGACGCGGGGCGCGGTCGCGCCCGACGCCGCCGGTGCATCCGGGAGGACCGCCACCGGCTGGCAGCCCCCGTCCCGCCGCGCGTGGCGCAGCCGACGGGAGGCGCGGGACCGGCTGGCAGTGCGCCTCCAGTCCGGCGTGGCGGCCGGGAGGCGGGTCGTCCTCTGGCACCGCTCAGCTGCCAGCGGGCCTCCGGGCCGGGGCGCAGCGCAGCCGGTGCCCGTGCTCAGGACCGGACGGCGTCCCGGCCAGCGCTCGGGTGCGAGGACAGCGACACCGCGGTCGTGGCACCCACGAGCAACCCGGCCAGGACCATGTGGGTCCCGACGAGACCGACGGGGAGCGCGCTGCGGGCCTGCGTGATGCCGACGGCGATCTGCACGAACTCGACGACGAGCAGGAGCAGCACCCAGCGGCTCGAGATGCGGAGTCGCACCGCGGCGACGAGCAGGACCAGCGTCAACGCGAAGACCGCGAAGGCGGGGACCGCGTGGAGGTCCTCGATGACCGCCGGGTCGAAGCCCGTCCGGACGAGCTTGCCGCCCTGCACCGACTCGCCCGCGCCGGCGTGCGGCCCCGATCCCGTCGTGAGGATCCCGAGCAGGACCGTCACCGCGACGGCGCCCATGAGGGCGTCCACAACCGTCCGGTACCAGCGGGGGACGAGTGTGCCGGGGCTCCGCGGACCGTTGAGGGAGCGGTAGACGAGGCGGGCCGTGATGGACACGAGCGCGGTCGAGATGACGAAGTGCAGACCGACGACGTACGGGTTGAGGTTCGTCAGCACGCTGATGCCGCCGACCACGGCCTGGAGGGGGATGCTCGCGCCCTGGGCGAACGCGAGCCAGAAGAGCTCGGGCCGCGTGCGTCGGAGTCGCACGACGGCGAGGAACATGGCGATCGCGATCACGACGAGCACGAACGTCAGGAGCCGGTTGCCGAACTCGATGACCCCGTGGAGGCCCATCTCGGGTGTCGTGACGAAGGAGCCGCTCGTGCACTCGGGCCAGGTCGGGCAGCCGAGTCCGGACGCGGTGAGGCGGACGAGCCCGCCCGTGCCGATGAGCACGACCTCGATCACGAACGACGCCCAGGCCAGGACGACGACCCGTGCGTCGACCGTGCGGGGGAGCCCCCACCACCGGGTCGGCGTGGATCGGTCGATCGGGGTGCCGACGCGTGTCACGGAGTGGGTGCCTTCCTGTTGTTCCGGGGGTCGAACCTGTAGACTCAGCGGGTTCGGCACGACGGCCCCGCGGGTCGGCCCGCAGGGGCCGGCGGACGGGGACGGAGCAGTCAAGTGTATTCAGCGGAGCGCTGGAAGTTGACTCCGGGCTTCGAAACCGCCGCACATCGTCGCTGATGGCCGGAGCCGGTGCGACCATCGTCAGACGGCCGGTACCGCGGACGACGTCCGAGGAATGGTGCCGGAGACCCCGGCGTTGTCGTCCAACGGACCGAACGGCCCGAAGAGAGATAGAGGGAGACCATGTCCGACGTGCTCATCGACCGTCCCGAGCTCGAAGGGCTCGGCCAGTACGAGTTCGGCTGGGCCGACCCCGACGCCGCTGGCGCCTCCGCCCGCCGTGGTCTCTCCGAAGAGGTGGTCACCGACATCTCCCGGCTCAAGTCCGAGCCCGAGTGGATGCTCAAGAACCGGCTCAAGGGCCTGCAGCTCTTCGGCCGCAAGCCGATGCCGACGTGGGGCGCGGACCTCACCGGCATCGACTTCGACAACATCAAGTACTTCGTGCGCTCGACCGAGAAGCAGGCGCAGTCGTGGGAGGACCTCCCCGAGGACATCCGCAACACGTACGAGCGCCTGGGCATCCCCGAGGCCGAGCGGCAGCGCCTCGTGGCGGGCGTCGCGGCCCAGTACGAGTCCGAGGTCGTCTACCACCAGATCCGCGAGGACCTCGAGGCCCAGGGCGTGATCTTCATGGACACGGACACGGCGCTCCGCGAACACCCCGAGTTCTTCGAGGAGTACTTCGGCACCGTGATCCCGGCCGGCGACAACAAGTTCGCGGCGCTGAACACCGCTGTCTGGTCGGGCGGTTCGTTCGTCTACGTCCCGAAGGGCGTCCACGTCGAGATCCCGCTGCAGGCGTACTTCCGGATCAACACCGAGAACATGGGCCAGTTCGAGCGGACCCTGATCATCGCGGACGAGGACTCGTACGTGCACTACATCGAGGGCTGCACGGCCCCGATCTACAAGTCGGACTCGCTGCACTCGGCGGTCGTCGAGATCATCGTCAAGAAGAACGCGCGCGTGCGCTACACGACGATCCAGAACTGGTCGAGCAACGTCTACAACCTCGTCACGAAGCGTGCGATCGCCCACGAGGGCGCGACGATGGAGTGGATCGACGGGAACATCGGCTCGAAGGTCACGATGAAGTACCCGTCGATCTACCTGGCCGGTGAACACGCCAAGGGCGAGACCCTCTCGGTCGCGTTCGCGGGTCCGGGTCAGCACCAGGACGCTGGCGCGAAGATGATCCACATGGCGCCGTACACCACGTCGTCGATCGTCTCGAAGTCGATCGCCCGCGGTGGGGGCCGCGCGGGGTACCGCGGTGAGGTCCGGGTCGATCCGGACGCCCATCACGCCGCCAACACGGTCCGCTGCGACGCGCTGCTCGTGGACACGGTGTCGCGGTCGGACACGTACCCGGCGATCGACATCCGGGTGGACGACGTCCAGCTCGGTCACGAGGCCACGGTGTCGCGCGTCAGCGAGGAGCAGCTGTTCTACCTCATGTCGCGGGGCCTGCCCGAGGACGAGGCGATGGCGATGATCGTCCGTGGCTTCATCGAACCGATCGCCCGGGAGCTCCCGATGGAGTACGCGCTCGAACTCAACAAGCTCATCGAGATGAGCATGGAAGGATCCGTCGGCTAGATGTCCGCCACCAGCCCCCAGCCCCAGACCGACGTGCAGCCGCGCATCGACCAGCCGGTCGAGCCTGCGGGCGGGACCGAACAACACGGAGCGCGAGCCCACTCCGACGGCGGGTGGGACACGCGCGTCCCGGTGCAGACGCGGTCCGAGCGATTCGCGTCGGCAGACGTCGACGCGTTCCCGGCGGTCACCGGTCGCGAGGTCAACTGGAAGTTCGCACCCCTCGCGAAGATCCGGCCCCTCCTCGACGGTGATCTCGACGGTGCGGCGTACCCCTTCCTCGCCCGCGAGTCGGGCGGGACACACATCGACTGGGTCCGGAGCGACGACGAGCGGGTCGGCAGCGCGGGTCTCCCGGAGGACCGGGCGTCCGCGGCGGCGTGGAGTGCGCGCGACGCGGTGCTCGCGATCACGGTTCGTGGCGACGAGCCGGGGCACGTCACGATCACGCGGTCGGCGATGGGCTCGGAGCCCCGCGCGGCCCACACGGTGATCACCGCCGAGGCCAACAGCACGGGCATCGTCATCGTGAACAGCACGGGCTCGGCGCTCCTCAGCGAGAACGTCGAGATCGTGGTCGAGGACGGCGCGCGGCTCACCGTCGTCGCCGTGCAGGACTGGGACGACGACGCCGTCCACGTCGGGACCCACTTCGCCCAGGTCGGGCGCGACGCCTTCCTCAAGCACGTGGTCGTCTCGCTCGGCGGGGACGTGGTCCGGATCAACCCGTCGACGCGCCTCGGTGCGCAGGGCGGCGACACCGAGATGTACGGCGTCTACTTCGCCGACGCCGGGCAGTACATCGAGCAGCAGGTGTACGTGAACCACGACGCCCCGAACACCCGGAGCCGCGTCAACTACAAGGGCGCGTTGCAGGGCGAGGGCGCGCACACCGTCTGGATCGGCGACGTGCTCATCGGGCGGCCCGCCGCGGGCACCGACAGCTACGAGCAGAACCGCAACCTCGTGCTCTCCGAGGGCACGCGGGCCGACAGCATCCCGAACCTCGAGATCGAGACCGGCGACATCCAGGGCGCCGGGCACGCGAGCGCCACGGGACGCTTCGACGACGAGCACCTGTTCTACCTGCAGTCCCGCGGGATCACCGAGGACGAGGCCCGCCGCCTCGTCGTGCTCGGGTTCCTCGTCGACGTCGTGCAGAAGATCGGGGACCCCGACCTCGAGGAACGCCTCGTCCGCGCCATCGAGCAGGAGCTCGCCGGCGGCCGCACGGAGCACGGGGACCTCGCCTGATGGCCACGAAGGTCTGCTCCGAGTCGGAGATCGCGGTCGACAGCCCGATGCGGGTCGTCGTCGACGGCGCTCCCGTCGCCGTGGTCAAGGACTCGGCGGGCACCGTGCACGCCATCGGTGACACCTGCACGCACGGCGACATCTCGCTGTCCGAGGGCTTCGTCGAGGACGGCGCGCTCGAGTGCTGGGCCCATGGCTCGAAGTTCGAGCTCACCAGCGGCAAGCCCCTCAACTTCCCGGCGTACGAACCGGTGCCCGTCTACCGGGTCTCGATCATCGATGGCGACGTGTACGTCGACACGTCCGACGTCCGCGCCGACAACTGACCACCGAAGGAACACGCATGTCCACTCTCGAAATCCGCGGTCTCCAGGTCTCGATCGACACCGATCAGGGCAAGAAGGAGATCCTCAAGGGCGTCGACCTCACCATCAACGAGGGCGAGATCCACGCGATCATGGGTCCGAACGGATCCGGCAAGTCGACGCTCGCCTACACGATCGCCGGCCACCCCCGCTACAACGTCGACGGAGGCTCGATCCTCCTCGACGGGCAGGAGGTCCTCGAGATGAGCGTGGACGAGCGCGCCCGCGCCGGGCTGTTCCTCGCCATGCAGTACCCCGTCGAGATCCCCGGTGTCACGGTGTCGAACTTCCTGCGCACCGCGAAGACGGCGATCGACGGTGAGGCTCCGGCGCTCCGCGGCTGGGTGTCCGACCTCCGTCGCTCCATGGCGGACCTCAAGATGGACAGCGCCTTCGCCGAGCGCAACGTGAACGAGGGCTTCTCGGGCGGCGAGAAGAAGCGCCACGAGATCATGCAGCTCGAGCTCCTCAAGCCGAAGTTCGCCGTGCTCGACGAGACCGACTCCGGCCTCGACGTCGACGCGCTGAAGATCGTCTCGGAGGGCGTCAACCGCGCGAAGGCCGCGACCGACATGGGCGTCCTGCTCATCACGCACTACACGCGCATCCTCCGCTACATCAAGCCCGACTTCGTGCACGTGTTCGTCGCGGGCAGGGTGGCTGAGCAGGGCGGGCCGGAGCTCGCTGAGCGCCTCGAGAACGAGGGCTACGACCGCTACGTCGCCGCCGCCGCGAGGGCCTGATGATCACCACACTGTCACCACAGAAGTTCGACGAGGTCGCCGAGGCGCTCAAGGAGGTCTCGGACCCGGAGCTCGGCGTCAACGTCGTCGACCTCGGTCTGGTCTACGACCTCGCGTGGGACGACGACGCGAACGCCCTCATCATCAGCATGACGCTCACGAGCGCCGGGTGCCCGCTCACCGACGTCATCGAGAACGACACCGCGAACGCGCTCGACGGCATCGTCGACGCCTTCCGCATCAACTGGGTCTGGATGCCGCCGTGGGGGCCGGAGCGCATCACCGACGACGGTCGCGAGATGATGCGGGCGCTCGGCTTCGCCATCTGACGCCAGCCGACATACGAACGGACGGGAGGCCCGGTACCAGCTGGTACCGGGCCTCCCGTCCGTCCGTGTCGGGCCGATCAGCGGGAGCGGCGGCCGATGGCGCGCCACGCCAGGGGGAGGACGCCGGCGGCGATGACCGCCTTGGCGATGCCACCGACGACGAACGGGGCGAGTCCGAGGTGGAACACCGTGGCGAGGTCGTGCGGCGCACCCAGCTGGCCGAGGACCACCGCCAGGTACGGCAGACCGGTCACGAAGGGGATGGCGCTCGCGAGCGTGAAGGCGATCACGCCGCGGACGAAGCGACGGTCCCAGTTCCGGCGCGCGAGCCACCCGATCGCGGCAGCGCTGGGGACGAAGCCGATGACGTACCCGAAGCTCGGCACCGCGAGCGCGTGCAGGCCACCGGTCATGTCGGCGAAGAACGGCGCTCCGGCGAGCCCGGCCACCATGTAGAGCAGCATCGAGATCGCACCGCGGCGGGCGCCGAGGGTCGCACCGACGAGCACCACGGCGAGCGTCTGCCCGGTGATGGGCACCGGCCACATCGGGACCTCGACCTGCGCCATGGCCGCGGTGAACAGCGCGCCGCCCGCGACGAGTGCCGCGTCGGTCGCGAGGCCGCGGGAGCGGATACGGTCCGCGAGCACGGGTCGGCTGGCGCCCGCGTGGACGCGACCGGGAACGGCGTTGGTCATGGAGTCTCCTAGAATGGGTCGGTGGTCGCGGGCGCCGCACGGAATCCGCCATGGCCTGCGGGCGTTCTCGTCGATGGTCCGCTCCTGTGTCGGGAGCGCGGCGCCGGAGCCGGGTTCCCCTCGATCCTACGGGCCACCCCCGCCTGCACACCGTTGTGACCACCCCACCAACTGATTGGACGTCCGCTGTGCTTGCCGTGCACGATCTCGAGATCCGCGTCGGAGCGCGCCTCCTGATGGAGGGCGTGACCTTCCGCGTCGACAAGGGCGACAAGATCGGGTTGGTCGGGCGGAACGGTGCCGGCAAGACCACGATGACGAAGGCGCTGGCGGGCGAGACCATGCCGACCGGCGGCGAGATCACCCGCTCGGGCGAGATCGGGTACCTGCCGCAGGACCCGCGGTCCGGCAACCCCGAGGACACGGCGCGCAAGCGGATCCTCGACGCCCGTGGACTCGGCGAGATCGTCGAGGGACTGCGCGCCGCCTCGCTCGACATGGGGAGCAGCGACCCGGCCGTCGCCGAGAAGGCGATGGCCAAGTACGCGCGACTCGACGACCGCTTCACCGCGCTCGGTGGGTACGCGGCCGAAGCGGAGGCGGCGTCGATCGCGTCGAACCTGGCGCTGCCGGACCGGATCCTCGACCAGCAGCTGAAGACGTTGTCCGGCGGGCAGCGGCGGCGCATCGAACTGGCGCGGATCCTGTTCTCCGAGGCCGACACGATGATCCTCGACGAGCCGACGAACCACCTCGACGCGGACTCGGTCGTCTGGCTGCGGGAGTACCTCAAGACGTACGCGGGCGGTGTGATCGTCATCTCGCACGACGTCGAACTGGTGGACGAGGTCGTGAACCGCGTCTTCTACCTCGACGCGAACCGCCAGGTCATCGACATCTACAACATGGGCTGGAAGCACTACCAGCGCCAGCGCGTCGCGGACGAGGAACGGCGCCGCAAGGAACGCGCCAACGCCGAGAAGAAAGCGGGGGAGCTGCAGAAGCAGGCCGCCCGGTTCGGCGCCAAGGCGACGAAGGCGGCGGCCGCCCATCAGATGGTGGCGCGCGCCGAGAAGCTCCTGGCCGGGCTCGAGGACGTCCGCGAGCAGGACCGCGTGGCGAAGCTGCGGTTCCCCACGCCGGTCGCCTGCGGGCGCACGCCGCTGATGGCCGAAGGCCTCTCGAAGTCGTACGGGTCGCTCGAGATCTTCGCCGGGGTCGACCTCGCGATCGACCGGGGATCGCGGGTCGTCATCCTCGGCCTCAACGGTGCCGGCAAGACCACCCTGCTCCGCATCCTCGCGGGCGCCGACCGCCCGGACACGGGCGAGGTCCAGCCAGGCCACGGCCTCCGCATCGGCTACTACGCGCAGGAGCACGAGAACATCGACGTCAACCGGACCGTGATCGAGAACATGGTCTCGGCGTCCCCGGCGCTCACCGAGACCGAGGCCCGACGCGTGCTCGGTTCGTTCCTGTTCACCGGGGACGACGGCTACAAGCCGGCGGGCGTGCTCTCGGGCGGCGAGAAGACCCGTCTGTCGCTGGCGATGATCGTCGTGTCCGGGGCGAACGTGCTCCTGCTCGACGAGCCGACGAACAACCTGGACCCGGCATCGCGCGAGGAGATCCTCGGCGCACTGGCGGGGTACGAGGGCGCCGTCGTGCTCGTGAGCCACGACGCGGGTGCGGTCGAGGCCCTCAGTCCGGAGCGGGTGCTGTTGCTGCCCGACGGCGTCGAGGACCACTGGAACAAGGACTACGCGGAGCTCATCGAACTCGCCTGACCGGGGCCGCCGACGCTCGTCGTCCGGGGGCTGTCCGGCTCAGCCGACCCGGACGTCGTCGAGGAGGCCGTCCTCGATCTCCGCGTCCGTCTTCGGACGGGCTTCACGCCGCCGCTTGCGTTCGAGCGCGCGCTCGCGTTCCTCCGGGTCGTCCTGGTTGAGGTTCCGGTACTCCTGGACCATCAGGTAGGCGAGGAACCCGAAGCCGCCGGCGGCGAACATGAACCACTGGATGAAGTACGACAGGTGGAGGCCGGTGTCGGCCGACGGGCGATCCCAACCAAGGGGCCGGGCCTGTGCGGGCGCCGGATCCTCGCTCTTGAGCTGACCGTACGCGCCGGTCCAGATCGGCTGGGCGACGCGGCCCGCGACGTCCGACAGGGTGACCGACTGGATCTCGTCGGTGTGGGCCGGGTCGGTCCGACCGGGGATGTGCGGCTCGGTCTGCTGGAGGCGCACCACGACGTCGACGGTGCCCCTCGGCGGTGCGGGCACGGAGTCGGGGTAGTCGTGGTCGTTGCCCGTCGGGACCCATCCGCGGTCGACGATGAACGCGCGCCCCGACGACGTCACCAGCGGCGTCAGGACCTCGAACCCGGGCTGACCGTTGTGGACGCGGTTGCGCACGAGGAGCTGCTCCGCCACGTCGTAGTGCCCGGTCACGCGGACCTGGAGCCACGTCTGGTCGTCGTCGAACGCGGACCGTGTCGGGAGTGCGCGGTCGACGGGCACGGGGGTGTGGTCGTAGTTCTCGGCGATCTGGTCGTTCTCGCGGACCGCCTCGTTGCGGCGGTCCCACTGCCACATGCCGAAGAACGCGCAGAGGATCGCGAAGCCGACCGCGATCGCGAAGTACCCGACCCAACGGCGGCCGATCACGAAGCCCCAACCGACGAAGGGTTCGTCCGGGTCCCGGTCGGTCTCGTGCTCGTCGGCGGTGCCGAGCCGGGCCGCGTGGGCCTCGCGTTCGGCGCGGCGGAGGCGCTCCGCGCCCCGGCGCCCGTAGCGGGCCGTCGGGTCGAAGTCCCGGAGGCCGGCCGTCGGCTCGTCGTCGGTGCGGTCGTGGTCCGTCCGGGGGTCGTGCAGCGTCATCCGAGGGAGCCGCCCTCGGCACCTCCGGAGGTCAGGGAGTCCGCGACGTCCTCGAGCCGCTCGACGTCCTCGTCGATGCCGGTCACGGTCACCGGGAAGGCCCGGGACCGCAGGTAGTCCGCGAGGAAGGCACAGTGGTCGTCACACGCCGCCCAGATCTTGACGCGGTCGACCGCATGGATCCTCGGGTTGCGCCAGTTGACCCGCCAGGACGCCCTGTTCGAGCATCCGGCCCGCGAGCACACCGGCGCTCCTGGATCGGTGTGGAGGTCGAAGGTCGCCATCAGCGCCGGCTCCGTCCGCCGCTCGCCGCGGCGCGTTCGCGCTCCGCACGCTCCTGCTCGGCGTGTGCCCACGCGGCTCGGGCGCGCTGGTCTTCGCGGTAGCGTTCCTCGCGCTCCTGCTCGATGCGTTCGCGGTCGTCGTCGGGCAGCACGCGCACGAGTTCGCCGCCCGGTCGGACGAGGTCGTCGGCGCGGCGGTTCCCCGCGTTGGCGACGACCACGGCCACCCACGGGATGACGCCGGCGAGCACGAGCGGGAGGATGCTCCAGACGTCGTGGAGGCAGACCGCCACGACGAAGCACACCACGCGCACGGACATCGTGAACACGTACCGCCTGAGGCGGCCGCGCCGGTCATCGGCGGGCGATGCCGGCAGCGAGGTGATGCTGTTCGTCTTCATGCGATGGTCTCTCCGCTTCCCCGGCTCAAGCCTAAGCCTCACCACCGACGGTAGGCTCGCATGGTCCGTTCGGCGCACCGCGGTGATCCGACGGGCGCCCCTACCGCCCCCGTTCAGCACCAGGAGCACTCATGACCACGCCCCGTACCGTCCTCGTCACCGGAGGGAACCGCGGGATCGGCCACGCCATCGCCCAGGAGTTCGTCGCCGCCGGGCACCGGGTCGCGGTGACGTCGCGCAGCGGTGACGGCGGCCCCGAAGGCGCACTCACCGTCGCCGCGGACGTCACGGACGCCGCGAGCGTCGACGCCGCGTTCACCGCCGTCGAGGCAGCGCTCGGACCGGTCGAGGTGCTCGTGTCGAACGCCGGCATCACGCACGACACCCTGCTGCTCCGGATGAGCGAAGAGGACTTCACCTCGGTCGTGGACACGAACCTGACCGGAGCGTTCCGCGTCGTGAAGCGCGCCTCCAAGAACATGCTGCGTGCCCGGTTCGGCCGGGTGATCCTGATCTCCAGCGTCGTCGGGACGCTCGGTTCCGCCGGACAGGTCAACTACGCGTCGTCGAAGTCCGGGCTCATCGGGTTCGCGCGGTCGCTCACGCGTGAGCTCGGGGGCCGCGGCCTCACGGCGAACGTCATCGCGCCCGGGTTCATCGAGACCGAGATGACCGCGGCGCTGCCCGAGGACGTCCAGGCGCAGTACAAGAAGCAGATCCCCGCCGGTCGGTACGGGAGCGTGCACGACATCGCCGCGACCACCCTGTTCCTCGCCGGCGACGACGCGGGGTACATCTCCGGGGCGGTCATCCCGGTGGACGGCGGCGTCGGGATGGGCGACTGAGCCCATCCCGGACGCGGCTCCTGCCGGTACCGGTCGGTCAGGAGGCCCGGACGGGCACCCCGAGGCACGCCAGGACGGGTGTGAGGTCCCGCCGGTCGACGACGACGTCCGCGGCGTCGCGGACGCCCGGCCGCGCGACGAAGGCGACGGCGAGCGCGGCCTCGCGCATCATGGACAGGTCGTTGGCGCCGTCGCCGACCGCCACCGTGTGCCGCCGTGCGTCCACGCCGTCCGCGGCCGCCCAGGCCCGGAGCGCGTCGGCCTTCGCGGCCGCGTCGACCACGTCCCCGAGCACCCGGCCGGTGAGCACGCCGCCGGACGCCTCGAGTCGGTTGGCGCGACAGTGGTCGAGCCCGAGTGCCGCCGCGATCGGGCCCAGCACCTCGTGGAAGCCGCCGGACACGACGCCGACGCTGCCGCCGGCGGCGTGGACGCCCTCGACCAGTTCGACGGCGCCGGTCGTGACCCGGACGGCGCGACGGACGTCCTCCAGAACGCTCACGGGCAACCCCGCGAGTGTCGCGACGCGGTCGCGGAGGCTGTCGGCGAAGTCGATCTCACCGCGCATCGCCCGCTCGGTGACGGCGGCGACGCGATCACGCGCTCCTGCGGCGTCGGCGAGCAGCTCGATCACCTCGTCCTCGAGCAGTGTGGAATCGGCATCGAGGACGACGAGGAAACGCGGCACGCGCCAAGGCTAGTGGCGGTCGCGGGCGCGAGACGGCGGATGACGCGGACCGTGCCTCGCGGCCTCAGGCCTCGACCCGCACCCCCTTGCCGACCACGGTGATTCCGGAGTCCGTGACCGTGAACCCGCGGGCGAGATCCGCGCCGCGATCCACCCCGACCTGAGCGCCGGCCTCGATCACGACGTCCTTGTCGAGGATCGCGCGGCGCACGACCGCGTCAGGGCCGACCATCGCCCGGTCGAACACCACGGAGTCGACGACCTGGGCGCCGGACTCGATGGTGCACCACGGCCCGATCACGCTGCGCTCCACCTGTGCCCCGGACAGCAGGCACCCGAGCGAGACGATCGAGTCGACCGCGGTTCCGCTGACGCCCTTGGCGTCACGGACGAACTTCGCGGGCGGCGAGTTGATCTGCTGGTTGAAGATCGGCCAGTCGACGTTGTAGAGGTTGAAGACCGGGAGTGCTGCGATGAGGTCCTGGTGCGCCTCGAAGAACGAGTCGATCGTCCCCACGTCGCGCCAGTAGTACTTGTCGCGCTCGGTGGCACCCGGGACGTCGTTGCGGTTGAGGTCGTAGACGCCGGCGTCGCCCCGGGTCACGAAGTCCGGCACGATGTCACCGCCCATGTCGTGGTTCGAGGACTCGATCTGACCGTCGCGCAGGACCGCGTCGATGAGCGCGTCCGCGTCGAAGACGTAGTTGCCCATCGACGCGAGGACCTCACCGGGGGAGTCGGGGAGTCCCACCGCGTCCTTCGGCTTCTCCAGGAACGCGCCGATCTTCGTCGGGTCCTCGTCGTCGACCTGGATGACGCCGAACTGGTCGGCGAGCGCGATGGGCTGTCGGATCGCGGCGACGGTCGCGCTGCGGCCCGACGCGATGTGCGCCTCGACCATCTGGGAGAAGTCCATTCGGTACACGTGGTCCGCACCGACCACGACGACGATGTCGGGCCGTTCGTCCCGGAGGAGGTTGAGGCTCTGGAGGATCGCGTCGGCGGACCCGGCGAACCACCGCTTGCCGAGTCGCTGCTGCGCCGGGACCGACGCCACGTACGAGCCCAGCAGCCCCTCCATGCGCCAGGTCTGGGACACGTGGCGGTCGAGGCTGTGGGACTTGTACTGGGTCAGGACCACGATGCGCTGCAGTCCGGAGTTCACCAGGTTGCTCAACGCGAAGTCGATCAGACGGAAGTTGCCGCCGAACGGGACGGCGGGCTTGGCTCGGTCGGCGGTCAACGGCATGAGCCGCTTCCCTTCGCCCCCTGCGAGGACGATGCCGAAGATCTTCTTCGATGGCATGCCCCAAGAGTAGGCGTGCGACCGGGCCATTCGTTACGTTGGGGGACGTGCGAGTCGATCTGCTGACGAAGGAATTCCCCCCGGAGATCTACGGGGGTGCGGGCGTCCACGTCGCGGAACTGACGGCGGCGCTCCGATCCGGGACGGACACCGACGTGCGCGTCCGCGCGTTCGGAGCCGATCGGGACGCCGACGGCGTGACCTCCTACCGGGCCCCCGCGGGGTTCGAGCATGCGAACGGCGCCGTGACCACGCTCGCCACCGACCTGCAGATGGTGCCCGACATCGAGGGCTCGGACCTCGTGCACTCCCACACCTGGTACGCGAACGCCGCAGGACGTGTCGCGCAGCTCACCTACGACCTGCCGCACGTCGTGACGGCACACAGCCTCGAGCCGCTCCGCCCCTGGAAGGCCGAGCAGCTGGGCGGCGGGTACCGGCTGTCGAGCTGGATCGAGCGCGAGGCGTACACGAACGCCGACGCGGTCATCGCGGTGTCGAAGGGCATGCGCGCCGACATCGCCCGCTCCTACCCGTCGATCCCCGAGGACCGGTTGCACGTCGTGTACAACGGCATCGACATCGACGCCTGGCAGCGCGTGGTGGACCCGGAAGCGGTCCGCGCGCTCGGGATCGACCCCGATCGGCCCACCGTCGTCTTCGTGGGTCGCATCACCCGCCAGAAGGGTCTGCCGTACCTCCTCCGTGCGCTCGACGGGCTGCCGGCGGATGTCCAGGTGGTCCTCTGCGCCGGAGCGCCGGACACCCCGGAGATCCTCGCCGAGGTGACGGGCCTGGTCGAGGACCTCCGGACCCGCCGCTCGGGCGTGGTGTGGATCGACCGGATGCTCTCCCACGACGAGATCGTCCGGGTGCTGTCGGCGGCGAGTGTGTTCGTGTGTCCGTCGGTGTACGAGCCGCTCGGGATCGTCAACCTCGAGGCCATGGCGTGCGGGCTGCCGGTCGTCGGCACGGCCACGGGCGGCATCCCCGAGGTCGTCGCCGACGGACTGACCGGGCGCATCGTGCCGATCGAGCAGGTGCAGGACGGGTCCGGGACGCCGGTCGACCCGGACCGCTTCGTGGCGGACCTCGGCGCGACCTTGCGCGAGGTGCTCGCCGACCCCGGGCTCGCCGCCCTCATGGGTCGGGCCGGGCGTCTGCGTGTCGAGGGCGAGTTCACCTGGTCCGCCATCGCGACCCAGACCCGTCGGGTCTACGACGCCGTCCTCGCCGGTCGCTGAGGACGCCGGCGGCGGCCGTCCACAGGACGTGTGCCGCGCCTCCTCCCCGACGGCCGACCGCGTAGGCTGACGGCATGCCCTCGGTTGTGCGCTTGCAAGACGTGTCCGTCGTCCGGAACGGGGTCAGCATCCTCGACCAGGTGTCGTGGCAGGTCGACGAGGCGGACCGTTGGGTCGTCCTCGGCGCGAACGGCGCGGGGAAGACGACCCTGCTGCAGGTCGCCGGGGCGCAGTCGTTCCCGACCTCGGGCACGGTCGAGGTCCTCGGCACGGAGGTCGGTGGCGCCGACCTGTTCGAACTCCGTCCGCGCATCGGGTTCGCGTCGACCGCGCTCGCCCGGCGGATCCCGGTCACCGAGCAGGTCCTCGACGTCGTGCTCACGGCCGCCTACTCGGTCACCGGTCGGTGGAACGAGCAGTACGACGACATCGACGTCCGACGTGCCCATCGGGTCCTCGACGAGTGGGGCCTCGGCGGCTTCGCCGACCGGACCTTCGGTGAGCTGAGCGACGGCGAGCAGAAGCGCGTCCAGATCGCCCGGTCCGTCATGACCGATCCCGAGGTCCTGTTCCTCGACGAGCCGGCGGCATCGCTCGACCTCGGGGCACGCGAGAGTCTGGTCCGGACGCTCGGGGGGTATGCCGAGAGCGCCGAGGCTCCTGCCATCGTGGTCGTCACCCACCATGTGGAGGAGATCCCGAAGGGCTTCACGCACGCGCTCGTGCTCGCCGAGGGGCGCGTGCACACCGCCGGACCGATCGCTGACGTCGTGACGAGCGAGGTGCTCTCGGACGCGTTCGGGATCGGCCTCGTCGTGACGGCGGACGCGGGTCGCTACACCGCCCGCGCCAGCTGAGGTGACGACCGAGCCGCCGATGCCGGAGACGAGCGGTGCCTCCCGTCCGCGCTGACGGTCTGCTAAACTCGGTCGCTGGCGTACGCCACAGTTTTCCGCGCGCTCGCGCACTCCGAACCACCACATCCACGACGAGGAACACCATGAAGACCGACACGCACCCCGAGTACAACGCCATCGTCTTCCGCGACCTGGCCTCCGGTGAGACGTTCCTGACGCGCTCCACCGCGACCAGCGACAAGACCATCGAGCTCGACGGTGTCACCTACCCGGTGATCGACGTCGAGATCTCGAGCGCCTCGCACCCGTTCTACACGGGCAAGCAGCGCATCCTCGACTCGGCCGGTCGCGTCGAGAAGTTCAACCAGCGCTTCAAGGGCTTCGGCAAGTAAGTCCGAGCCCTCGGTCGCGGCGGCAACGCTGACGCGACCTCGTCGGGAACGGCGAGCGAGCAACGGGCGGTCCACCTCCGGGTGGCCGCCCGTTGCTGCGTCTCCGGGGCAGCCGTTGCCGAGGACCGCCTGGTTCAGGTGTGTGCCTGTGCCTGTGCCTGTGCCATGCCCCGTGCGCGCGTGCCGACACCGGGGCCGGGGACGATCAGGCGGGGTTGCGGTGCGGCCAGCGGCCGTCCGCGACGAACTGCGGATTGCGCTCACGCCGCATGTAGTCCTGGAACGACGCCGCCTGGTCGGAGCACCAGGCCACCTGCAGTCGGTGGAGCTCCTCGGCGCTGATGCTGAGCTGGTCCGGGTAGCGGCTCGCGATCGCCTGCGCGACGCGTCCGGCGGCGATCGCGTCGGCACCGGCGTCGTGCGCGTCCGCGAGG
Organism: Curtobacterium sp. MCBD17_003; assembly: GCF_003234885.2. Classification (NCBI taxonomy): domain Bacteria; kingdom Bacillati; phylum Actinomycetota; class Actinomycetes; order Micrococcales; family Microbacteriaceae; genus Curtobacterium; species Curtobacterium sp. MCBD17_003. The sequence continues at coordinate 1,798,723 of NZ_CP126275.1, read as the reverse complement.
GTCACGCCGTACAGCGCGGAGCAGACCTCGAGCGTGCGCTTGCCCTTGCGGTAGGTGTCGACGGCCTTGTCGATGACGAGCGGATCGACGACGTTCCCGATCACGGGTGCCGCCAGGCCGTGGCGCTTGGCCTCGCGGTCGAGGACGGTGAGGTCGTACGGCGCGTTGTAGACCACGAGCGGGATCCCGCGGGCGAACACGGCCTCGACCGCGGCGATGATCTCGGCGACGACGACGCCGGCGGCACGCCCCTCGGCACGGGCGCGCTCGGTCGTGATGCCGTGCACCGCGGCGGCCTGCTCCGGGATGGGGACGCCCGGGTCGGCCAGCCACGAGCCGGCGGCGATGCTCGCGCCGGTCATGTCGATGAGCCCGACATGGGCGCTGACGATCCGTGCTGTCTCGACGTCGATCCCCGTGGTCTCGAGGTCGAACACGCCGAGCGCGTGCCACCAGGGGCGTTCCGCAGGGGAGCGGGGTGCCGCCGAGGGGGCTCCGAGGGTGGCGTCGATCGGCGCTGCGAGCGGAGAGCTGGTCACGCGGTCAGGCTAGCGGCGGCCGCCGACACCGCGGACGCGACACGGCCGGCCGGGCGACCCGATGCGGCCGGGCGACCCGACGCGGCCGGGCCGGGCGACCCGATGCGGCCGGGCGACCCGACGCGGCCGGGCCGGGCGACCCGACGCGGCCGTCCGGGCGACGTGACGCGGCCGTCCGGGCGACGTGACGCGGCCGTCCGGGCGACGTGACGCGGCCGGCCGGGCGACGTGACGCGGTGCCGATCCCGAGACCCCTACGGACCGTCAGTCCCGCGGCCGTCCCACGTGCAGCCAGTAGAACGCCTGCGTCCCGAGGGTGATTGTCACCTTGCCGTCCTCGTCGAACGACGGGAACGACCCGCCGCCGAAGAGGTCGTACAGGGGCAGACCGGCGTGCTCGGGCGCCGTGATCGTGACCGCGGTGGGGTTGTGCGCGAACGAGAAGACGCAGAGGACGTCCTCGGCGGAGTCACCGAACTGGGTGCCCGTGCCCTCGTACGACCGCATGAACGTGAGCACCGAGTCGTTGTCGCTCTCGAGCACGGTGAGCGTGCCGAGCCCGAACACCGGGTGCGCCTTCCGCACGTGGATGACGTTGCGGATCCAGTGCAGCAGGGAGCGGGACTGCGCCAGCTGCGACTCGACGTTGACGAGGTTGTAGTTGTAGACGAGGGACTGCACGACCGGCAGGTACAGCTTGCCGGGGTCGGCCGTCGAGAACCCGGCGTTGCGGTCCGGCGTCCACTGCATGGGGGTGCGGGACGAGTCGCGGTCGGGCAACCAGATGTTGTCGCCCATGCCGATCTCGTCGCCGTAGTACAGGAACGGCGAGCCGGGGAGCGAGAACAGCAGCGCGTGCACGAGCTCGAGCTCCGCCCGGGAGTTGTCGAGGAGCGGCGCGAGGCGTCGACGGATGCCGATGTTCGACCGCATCCGCGGGTCGTACGCGTACCAGCCGTACATCGCCTGGCGGTACTCCTCGCTCACCATCTCGAGCGTCAACTCGTCGTGGTTCCGCAGGAACACACCCCACGCCGCGCTCTCCGGGACCTCGGTGGTCTCCGAGAGGATCCGCTGGAGCTCCGTCGCGTGCTGCGCGCGGAGCGAGTAGTAGATGCGGGGCATCACCGGGAAGTCGAAGGCCATGTGGCACTCGGGCTCGTCGTCGGTGCCGAAGAACGCCGCCGTCTCGCGCGGCCACTGGTTCGCCTCGGCGATGAGGACGCGCCCGGGGTACTCCTCGTCGACCATCGCGCGGAGGCCCTTGACGAACTCGTGCGTCGCGGGCTCGCCCTCGCCGTTGCCCTCCTCGGACTCGAAGAGGTACGGGATCGCGTCGAGCCGCAGCCCGTCCACGCCCATGTCGAGCCAGTGCCGGACGACGTCGTAGACGGCCTCGACCACGGCGGGGTTCTCGAAGTTGAGGTCCGGCTGGTGCGAGAAGAACCGGTGGAAGAAGAACTGCCGTCGGATCGGGTCGAACGTCCAGTTCGACTCCTCGGTGTCGACGAAGATGATGCGGATGTTCTCGTACTTGTCCGGGCTGTCGCTCCAGACGTAGAAGTCGCCGTAGGGCCCGTCCGGGTCCTCGCGGGACTGCTGGAACCACTCGTGCGCGTCGGAGGTGTGGTTGATCACCATGTCGATGACGATGCGCATGTTCCGTTCGTGCGCCTTCGTCACGAGGTCGCGGAACTCGTCCAGGGTGCCGAACTCCGGCAGGATCGCCTTGTAGTCGGAGATGTCGTAGCCGCCGTCGCGCATCGGCGACTGGAAGAACGGCGGCAGCCACAGCGCGTCGACGCCGAGCCACTGCAGGTAGTCCAGGCGGCTGATGAGCCCGGACAGATCGCCGGTGCCGTCCCCGTTCGAGTCGACGAACGAGCGGATCATGCACTCGTAGAACACCGACCGCTTGTACCAGAGCGGGTCCAGGGTCAGTCCGGGCAGCTGGATGGGGGCAGTGAACGTCACCGTGCTCCTCGTGGATCCGTCGGGCGTCGGGGCCGACATGGCGCCCGTCGGCCCACTCTATGTCGCCCCGGGTATCCGTGTCCGGAGGGAACGGACGACCGCACGGCCCGCCGACCGGGAGGCGCGGCACCCGTCCGGCGCGACGGGTCCGGCCCGTAGACTCGGCGGGATGCGTGCCCCGATCGTCTCCCCGTACCAGCGGCTCATGGCCGGGCTGCCCGTGGTGCACCGGTCGGTCCTCGTCGACGGTCGCGCGACGCACTACTGGGTGTACGGCCCCGAGGACGCGGACACCACCATGCTCGCCGTGCACGGCTTCCGTGGCGACCACCACGGGCTCGAGTCGCTCGCCGCGCACCTGCCCGAGGTCCGCACGATCGTGCCGGACCTCCCGGGCTTCGGGGTGTCCGACGCGCTCCCGCGGTCCGACATGGACGGCTTCGTGCGGTGGCTCCGAGCGTTCCACCGCGCCCTCGGGCTCGACCGACGGGCCGTCGTGCTCGGGCATTCCTTCGGGAGCATCGTCACCGCAGCCGCGGTCGCCGACGGGCTCGACACCCGGCGCCTGGTCCTGGTCAACCCGATCGCCGCTCCCGCACTGCAGGGCCCGCGCGCCGTGGGTACCGCGATCGCGATCGCCTACTACCGGCTGGGTGCGGTCCTGCCCCGGGCGCTCGGGCTCGCCCTCCTCCGGAACCGGGGGATCGTCCGGGCGATGAGCGTCGCGATGCTCAAGTCCCGCGAACCGCGGTTGCGCCGATGGGTGCACGACCAGCACGACCGGTACTTTTCGGCGTTCGCCGACCGCCACGTCGTCCTCGACGCGTTCCGGACGTCGGTGACGCACGACGTCGCCGCGTACGCGGACCGCATCGACGTACCGGTGCTCCTCATCGCCGCCGAACGTGACGACATCACCGCGGTGCCGGAACAGGAAGCGCTGGCGGACCGGCTGCCCGACGCGACCCTCGTCGTGATCCCCGGCGTCGGCCACCTCGTGCACTACGAGACGCCGGCCGCCGCGGCGGACGCGATCCGTGCCTCCCTGGCGACGCCCGAACCGGACCGCGGCGGGATGCGCCGATGAGCCGTCTCCGCATCGGCATCGACTGCCGCTACGTCCGGGTGGGGCGCCATGACGGCATCAGCCGGTTCACGACCGGTGTCGCGGCACATCTGCCGGACCGGCACGACTACGTGCTCCTGGTGAGCGAGGACGGACAGCGGGACTCGCTGCCGGACGGGATGCCCTGGGAGCGCATCAGTCCACCGACGAGCGCCGCGGAGCCCCTGGTCGCGCGGCAGGTGAACCGGCTGGGGCTCGACGCCGTGTTCTCGCCGATGCAGACCATGGGATCCCGCGGACGCCACTACGCGCTCGTGCTGACGCTGCACGACCTCATCTACTACCGCAACCGCACACCGCCCCGTGAGTTCTCGTGGCCGCTGCGGCTGGGGTGGCGTGCGTTCCACCTCGCGTGGTGGCCGCAGCGGATGCTGCTCGATGGTGCCGACGGCATCGTCACGGTGAGCGAGACGACCGCCGGACTCATCCGGGACCACCGGCTGACGCGTCGGCCCGTGACGGTCGCGTACAACGCCGCGGACCCGGTGGCGCCGCGCGCGGCGGACGGCCTGCGGACGCGGGACCTCGTCTACATGGGCACGTTCATGCCCTACAAGAACGTCGAGACCCTCGCCTCCGCGATCCCGCTGCTCCGCGGGCCCGGGGAGGCCGACTGGCGGCTGCACTGCATGTCGCGCGTGCGAGCTGCGGACCGGGAGCGGCTCGAGCGGCTCGCCCCCGCGGGTTCGCTCGTGTTCCACGACGGAGCGTCGGACGAGGAGTACCGCGCGGTGCTCCGGACCGCGACGGCACTCGTCAGCGCCTCGCACGACGAGGGCTTCGGGATCCCGCTCGTCGAGTCGATGGGCGTGGGCACGCCCGTCGCCGTGAGCGACATCCCGATCTTCCGCGAGATCGGCGGCGCGGCCGCCGAGTACTTCGACCCGGCCTCGCCCGCCGCGGTCGCGGCCGCGGTGCGACGGGTCGAGGCGCGCTGGGACGACCTGCACCGGGCCTCCCTCGAGCGGGTCCGCCGCTTCGACTGGACCACGTCCGCCGAGCGCGTTGTCGCGTCCGTCGAGCGCGCCGTCGCCGACCGCCGCGCCTGACCGACGCCCCGTTCGGCGGATGTGGAGGACCGCCGGACCGAGGTGGGAGCGCCAGCCCGGCGGCCGTCAGTCGCCCTCGGCCTCGAGCGGGTTCTGGTACGCGAACTCGTACCGCCCGGGGGCCTCGGACTGGTCCTCGATCGGGTCGTCGAACCGGACGAGTTCCCCGCGGAAGCGCTCGGGGTCCCAACGGAACGAGTGGATCGACCCGTTGCGGATCGGCGTCGTGAAGGAGTCGGCGGTACCCGGGGCGAGCTCGTTCACCACGGCACGGATCACCGCTCCGTGCGTCGCGACGACGACCGCGCCGGCGTCGAACCGGATCGCGATCTCGCCGAGCGACTCGAGCACGCGGGCGAGCAACGCCGAGCGCGACTCGCGGCCGGGCACCGAGCCGTCCGGGAACCGTTCGCGGATCTCGACGTCCGTCAGGCCCTCGGCCTCGCCGTACGACCGCTCGACGAGACCGTCGTCCGTCGACGGAGTGGGCAGTCCGAGCCGGGAGGCGATGATCGCGCCCGTCTCGAACGCCCGGGACAGCGGGGACGCGAGCACGGCGTCGAACCGGCGACGGACGAGCAACGCACCGGCGGCGGCTGCCTGTCGGCGTCCGGTCTCGTTCAGTGGGATGTCGGTCGACCCCTGGATGCGGCGCTGCTTGTTCCAGTCGGTCTCGCCGTGCCGCACGAGGTACAGGAGGGTCGTCACCGTTCGTCCCTTCCGCGGCGACGCGCCGTCCGTGGTGGCGTCGGCGACGCGGTCAGTGCAGGAGTCGGTGGCGCAGCGCCGTCAATGTCTCGGTGGTGCCTGCGTCGAGCCTAGCCACCGCCCGACGGTCACTGCGCGTGGCACCCCGGTTCACGATGACGACGGGCTTGCGGCGACGAACGGCGTGGTCGACCAGCCGGACGCCCGAGTTGACGACGAGGGACGACCCGACCACGAGGAGCGCGTCCGCGCCGGCGACGATCGAGACGGCCTCGTGGAACTTCTCGACCGGCACGAACTCGCCGAAGAACACGACGTCGGGCTTGAGCACGCCGCCGCACACCGAGCACGCGGGGACACGGAACCGGTCGGCGCCCGTGATGTCGACGTCGCCGTCCGGCGCGAGCGTCACCGTGCCGGGTTCGTCGATCCAGGCGTTCTCCCGGTCGATCACCGCTGCGAGATCCGACCGTGCGAACGCCTGCCCGCAGCGCAGGCACACCACGCGGTCCATGGACCCGTGGAGCTCGACCACGCGGCGCGACCCGGCCCGGAGATGGAGACCGTCGACGTTCTGCGTGACGATCCCGCTCACGACACCGGCCGCCTCGAGGTCGGCGAGCGCCCGGTGCCCGTCGTTCGGCCGGGCGGACGAGAACGTGCGCCAACCGAGGTGGCTCCCGGCCCAGTACCGCCGGCGCCTCGCCGGGTCGGCGGAGAACTCCTGGAACGTCATCGGCGTGCGCGCCACGCGGCCCGCACCCCGGTAGTCGGGGATCCCGGAGTCCGTGCTGATCCCGGCCCCCGAGAGCACGGCGATGCGCTTGCCCCGCAGCGTCTCGACGACGCGGTCGAGGTCGTCACCCTGCTCGGGTGCGCCTCGCTCGAGGTCGCCCGCCTCCACCCGCTCCATCGGCTCCACGGTACCCTCAACAGCCCACGACCCCGATCGCTTCCCGGAGGACCATCCCGTGCAGACGGTGCGCATCGACGCCCTCGACGACCCGCGACTCGACGACTACGCCCGCCTGACCGACGTCGCGCTCCGACGCGTGCGGGAGCCGGAGGGTGGGCTGTACATCGCCGAGTCGAACACCGTGATCGAGCGTGCCCTCGCCGCTGGGCACGTGCCTCGGAGCGTGCTCGTGCAGGAGAAGTGGCTGCCCGAGGTCCTGCCGATGCTGGCCGAGCACGACGGTCCGGTGTTCGTCGGTCCCGACGCCCTGCTCGAGGAGCTCACCGGGTTCCGCATGCACCGCGGTGCGCTCGCGGCGATGCAGCGACCCGCCGAGCCCGCACTGGCGGACGTCGTCCGGGACGCGCGTCTCGTCGTCGTGCTCGAGGACATCGTCGACCACACGAACGTCGGTGCGGTATTCCGGTCGGTGGCCGGACTCGGGGCGGACGCCGTCCTCGTCTCGCCGCGCTGTGCCGACCCCCTCTACCGCCGCAGCGTGCGCGTGAGCATGGGGACGGTCCTCCAGGTCCCGTGGACACGGATCGGCGAGTGGGCGGACGCCGGGCCGGCGCTCCGGGCCGCGGGGTTCCACCTGGCCGCGATGGCCCTGACGGACGACTCCGTCCCACTCGACGCGTTCGTCCAGGACGTGCCCGAGCGCGTCGCACTCGTCATGGGCACCGAGGGTGACGGCCTGAGCGCGCGTGCCGTGGCCACCGCCGACACCGTGGTGCGGATCCCGATGGCGCACGGGGTCGACTCGCTCAACGTGGCGGCGGCGAGCGCCGTGGGCCTGTGGGCGGTCGCACACGCCCAGCGCGCGGCGCGCAGCTGATCCATCGCCGCCCACCCCTAGGCTGCTGTGCCGTGTCACGTGTCGTCCACCGGCCCCGCTCCGCGGTCCGGCGTCCCGTCCTGATCTCCGTGGTCGCCGTGGTGCTCGTCGCGGTCGCGTACCTGGTCGCGGCGGCCGTCGTGCCCTTCGCGCCGGCGACCGTCTCGCGCGCGACGTACGCCGCACCCACGGCGACGCTGCCGGCGCTGTCGTTCCCGGGCTACGGCGCGACCGCGGTCGAGGCCCCGGGCTTCGCCGGGAGCCTGCAGACGAGCGGCGACACCGGTCAACGCTCGATCGCGAGCATCAGCAAGGTGGTGACGGCCCTCGTGGTGCTGCAAGCGCACCCACTGACGACCTCGGACGACGGGCCGACGATCACGTTCACGGCCGCGCAGCACGCCCTGTACGACCAGTACCTCGCCCTGGACGGCGAGGTCGCGGCCATGCCGGTCGGTCTCCGGTTGAGCGAGCGGCAGGCGTTCGAGGTCATGCTCATGAAGTCCGCGAACAACTACGCCGGGGCGCTGGCCCTGTGGTCGTTCGGGTCGATGGACGCGTACCGCACGGCAGTCCACGCCTGGTTGTCGGCGCACGACCTGGACCACACGACCATCGAGGAGCCGACGGGACTCGACCCGCACAACACCGCGACCGCGTCGGACCTCGTGCACCTCGGCGAGCTGGCGATCGCGAATCCCGTGGTGAAGCAGATCGTCGGCACGCAGCGCACGACCATCCCCACGGTCGGTCCGATCGAGAACTCGAACAAGCTGCTCGGGATGGACGGTGTCGAGGGCATCAAGACCGGGACGCTCGACCAGGCCGGTGCGTGCTTGCTGTTCGCCGCGACGTACCAGCGCGGCGGACACACCGTCACGGTCGTGGGAGCGATGCTCGGCGGGAGGGACCACGACTCGCTCGACGTCGACGTGCGGCGGCTGCTCGACTCGGTCGCGGACAACTTCCACGTCGTGACCCTGACGAACCGCGGGCAGACGTTCGGCCACTACGCCACCCCCTGGCGGCCCCGGACGGACGCGGTCGCCGCCTCGGCGCGGTCGGTGCTCGTCTGGGGGCGGACGACGGTGACGGCACGCACTCGCCTCGAGCAGGTGACCTTCGGCCGTCGCGGCGAGCGGGTGGGCACCGTGCGGTTCACGATCGACCACCACGCCCCCGTCACGGTCCCGCTCGAGCTCGACGCGTCGATCACGGAGCCCGACCTGTGGTGGCGCTGGACGAACCCGTTCCAGGGGGCGTGAGGCCGTCAGGGCGTGTCGGAGCGGTGCTCGAGCACCGTCTGGAGTTCGGGCCGCTTCGGCTCGACTCCGTCGCCCGAGGACGTGTGCCGGATCCGCCGGACGACCCACGGCACGAGGTACTCCCGCGCCCACCCGAGGTCCTCGACCCGCGCCTCGCGCCACGGCCGAGCCGCCAGGGGCTCCGGCTGCCACGGCGCCAGCTCGTGTTCGACCCCGAGGGTGTCGAGCACGGCCGCGGCGACGGTGGCGTGCCCGACGGGGGAGTGGTGGAGGCGGTCGGGCGCCCACATGCGCGGGTCCCGGAGGACGCGGAGCGCCCACATGTCGGCCACGAGTGCGCCGTGCTTGAGCGCGATCGCGTGCAGGTGCTCGTTGTAGATCGCCGCCTTGCCGCGGACGAGTCCGAGCACCGGCGTGGTCCCGACGTCGGGCCCGGTGAACAGGACGACGGTCGCGCCGTCCCGCCGCAGGGTGGCGATGAGCCCGTCGAAGCGCTCGGCGACCTCGTCCGGGTCGCTGCCGGGACGGATGATGTCGTTGCCGCCCGCCGAGACCGTGATCAGGTCGGGCCGCAACGCCAACGCGTGTTCGGCCTGTTCGTCGATGATCTGCTGCAGGAGCCGCCCGCGGATCGCCGTGTTCGCGTACGCGAAGTCGATGGTCTGGTTCGCGAGCACCTCGGCGACGCGATCCGCCCACCCTCGATGGCCACCGGGGACGCTCGGGTCAGGATCCCCGATGCCCTCGGTGAACGAGTCACCGATGGCGACGTACCTGGACCACGGATGCCGATCTGTCACGACCACAAAATAGTCTCGTCCTCGTGACCGACACCACCGCGTCCAGTCCGGGCTGGGAGCTCGACGACGCCCTGCTCGCCCGCATCGCCGCCCGCGCTCCCGGGTACGACCGTGACGGCCGGTTCTGCACGGAGGACCTGGCCGAGCTCCGCGACGCGGGGTACCTGCGCGTGGGCGTGCCGGTCGGCTCGGGAGGCGCGGGGCTGGGTCTCCGGGAGACCGCGCGGATCCAACGACGGCTCGCCGCGGCGGCACCCGCCACCGCGCTCGGGCTCGGCATGCACCAGGTGTGGGTGCAGGCCGCCCGCGCCGTGGGCGCCAGGGGCGAGTCGTTCCTCCAGATCGTGACGGACGCGGCGGCCGCCGACCGGCTGCTCGCCTTCGGCGTCAGCGAGGCGGGGAACGACGCGGTCCTGTTCGACTCGACGACGCGTGCCGAGTCCGACGGTGCCGGGGGATGGCGGTTCACCGGTCGGAAGTCGACGGTGTCGCTCGCGCCGGCGTGGGACCTGCTCAGCGTGTTCGGCCGGGACGACAGCGACCCGGCCGCCCCGGTGCTCGTGCACGGGTTCGTCGAGCGGGAGCAGCCCGGGCACCGTGCGCTCGGGGACTGGGACACGCTCGGCATGCGGGCCACGCGGAGCGACGCCACCGAGCTCGACGGCGTCCACGTGCCCGCCGACCGGATCGTCCGCGTGCTGCCCGTCGGGCCCTCCGCCGACCCGTTGGTCTTCGGGATCTTCGCGGCGTTCGAACTGCTCGTCGCCGCGGTCTACGCCGGCATCGCCGAGCGGGCGTTGGCCCTCGCCGTCGAGGGCGTCGGGCGACGGACCGCGCTCGACGGCACGCCCCGGTCGTCCGATCCGGACGTCCGTCGGGCGTTGGCCGATGCGCAGGGCGCGGTGGACGCGGTGGTCCTGCAGATCGATGCGTTGACGCGGGACGTCGACGACCTCGTCGACCACGGACCCCGGTGGTTCCCGCTGCTCGTCGGCACGAAGGCGCGCTCCGTCGACACCGCGGCTCACGTCGTCGACGAGGCCATGCGCGTCGTCGGCGGGGGCGCGTACCGGGCCGGGGCGGAACTCGCGCGGCTGGCGCGGGACGTCCGCGCGGGGCAGTACCACCCGTCCTCCCGGGACTCCGCCGCCCGGACGATCGCGGCGGCCCTGCTCGGGCCGGTCCCGGCGCCGCACTGAAGGTCGTTCCGCTCCGGTACCATTGGTGGGGGACCACGACAGGAGGCGGCACCGGGTGACGAGCGCGACCGACCGATCCCGGGCCTCCCGGCTCGCACCCGAGCGGATCGCGCGTCCCGGTCGCCGACGGCGGGTCGTCGACCGCGTCCTCATGCTCGACGTCGGCCTCGTCCGGACCCAGAGCGCGCTGCGGACCCTGCTGTGCGTGCCCGCCGGGATGGCGGTCGGTCTCGCCCTCGCCTCCGCGGCCGGCCTGCCCGGCGTCCTCGGCGTGCTCATCGGGGCGATGCCCGCCTTCATCAGCTGCCTCATCATCAACGACGTCAGTGCCGGGCGCATCGCCGCGCGGACGGGTGCGGTGGTCGTGCCGTTCGTCGTCGCCTTGTTCGCGAGCGTCGCGCTCGATCGGTTCCACGTGCTCGAGCTCGCGCTGATCGTGGTGCTGTTGTTCGTGCAGTTCGCCGCGATGGGCTGGGGACCGTGGGCGACCGACGCCGCCGCGGTGGTGTTCTCCGGGTACCTCTGCGGGCTCCTGACCCCGTTGCCAGCGGCGAGCGTGGCCGGTCTGGCACTCATCGGTGCCGGTTCCCTCGCGGTGACCGTCGTGATCCGCGGTGTGTTCCTGCGGCCCATGCCGTTCCGGTCCCTGCTGTGGACCCGGCGTGCCCTGCTCGCCTGGGCGACCGCCGTCCTCCGTGCCGCCGTCGACCTGCTCGCGGTCGGACCCGACGCGTCCCGGGAGCGGGTCCGGGCCGCCCGTCGCCTGCGCCGACGGCTCGACCGGTTCCAGGAGGTCGCGCTCACCGCCGACGGCATGCTCGCCGCTCCGGGTGCGGGACCGACGGGCGCGACCGCCGAGACGCTGCACCGGCTGCTGTTCGACACCCACCTCGCCGTCGACGGACTCGGCCGGACCGCCGAGACGCTCGCCGGGAGCGGGGCGCCCGACGACGTCCGAGCCGCGGTCGCGGAGGCGATCCGCACGGTCGTCGTCGGCGGCGGCGCGCAGGGGGCGACGGCGGCTGAAGGGATGCTCGCCCGGTTCGGGGTCACGCCGTCCGCCCGGGCGGACGGGTCGGCGCTGGCGCACGTCGTGCACCGCGCCGCCCTGCAGCTCGCCGACCTCGCCGCCGCTGCCCGCGCTTGGGGGACACTGCGCGCCGCGCTGCCGCGTGAGGGCGACGCGGTCCCGTTCCGGACACCGGTCGTCCTGGTCGGCGGACGTCCGTCCGGCGCGGTCCCCGTCCTCGACGACGCACTCGCCGACGGCATGACCGGTCCCTGGCGGCGGTGGCACGTCTCGGCGTCCCTCCGCACCGGCATCCAGGCGGCGGTCGCGGTCGCGGTCGTGGAGCCGCTCGCGCTCCTGCTCGACGGCAGCCGGTTCTACTGGGGCGTGATCGGCGTCATGATCGTCCTCGCCGGCACGAACTCGACGCACGAGCGGGTGCGGAAGGCACTCCACCGCGGGGTCGGGACGGTGCTCGGCGGCGCGCTCGGGATCGTGCTCGTGCACCTGCTCGGCACGCACCACCCGTGGTGGACCGCCGGCATCGCGGTGTTCGCCCTCGCGGTCGGCACCTACGGCTTCGGCGGCGTCTACGCGATCTGGGTCACAGCGCTCGTGGTCGTGCTCTGCCAGGTGTACGCGTACGGCGGCAGTTTCACGGACACGCTGATCCCGTTCCGGCTCGCCGAGAACCTGCTCGGCGCCGCGGTCGCCGTCCTCGTGAGCGTGGTCGTCCTCCCGGTGGCGTCGGGCAGGATGGTCCGGAGCGCCGTGCGACGCCAGCTCGCGGCCGTGCGCTCGTTCGTCCTGTCCGCGGGTCTCGTCGATGTCGGTGGGGACGGTCCGCGCGACGCCGACCCCTCGGATCCGGATGCCTTCGACCTGCGGCGCCGGTCACGCGCCGTCGACGCCGCGACCTACCAGCTCGACGCGGTCATGAAGCCCATGGTGCGGTTCCCGTCCGGCGGTGCGGCCCGCACCGACGCGCGCACACGGGCGGCGCTGCAGTCGGTCGCCGTGTTCGCGCGCGAACTCGCCGGGAGGCCCGCTCCGATCGCGCGACCACCCGTCCCGGTCGTCGAGGCCCTCGCGCACGCCGCGGGGGTGCTCGCCACCTCGATCGACGCGCTCTCCGGCGCCGTGGGCAGCGGTCGTCAGCGCGGGGAGATCCGACGCGGCGACGACGCGTGGGTGCGTGCGAGCGACGCGCTCGACGCCGCCGTCGCGGCGACACCACCCGGACCCGCGCACGAGTGGGTCCACGACCGGGTCCTGGCGCTCGGACGCGTCGACGACGCGCTCGCGGTCCTGGCCGAGCGGAGCGGACTCCCGGTCGCCGGCGTCGCCTCCGGAGCCACGAGCACGAGCGCCCGAGCACGCCGAGCCGCGGCGCTCGTCGAACGACACCTGCTCGCCACCGACCGCTGAGCGCTGAGCGCTGAGCGCTGAGCGCTGAGCGCTGAGCGCTGACCGCTGAGCGCTGAGCGCTGAGCGCTCCGGAGTTTGTCGGCGGCGCATGCCACCATGGTCGCGCGTTCGGCCGATGTCGATCGCGGAAGGACGTGGCGTGAGCAAGCAGGACGGCAGCACCCGCCTCGTCACGGAGGCCCCGACCGACGACACGACCGCGTCGGTCCTGCACGTCGACATGGACGCCTTCTTCGCCTCGGTCGAGTTGCTGGACCGTCCCGACCTCGTCGGCAAGCCGGTCATCGTCGGGCACGACGCCGAGCGCTCGGTCGTCACGGCCGCCACGTACGAAGCGCGTCGGTTCGGGGTGAACTCCGCGATGCCGATGGCGATCGCCCGCCGCCGCTGCCCCCAGGCGATCGTCGTCGAGCCGCACTTCGAGAAGTACCGGACGAACTCGCGACGCGTCATGGAGATCCTCGATCGCTACACGCCGCGGGTCGAACGCCTCGGGATCGACGAGGCATTCCTCGACGTCCGGGGGGCGCTCCGCCTGCACGGCACCCCGTGGCAGGTCGGCACCGCCATCCGCGCCGAGGTCCACCGCGAGACCGGCCTGCGCTGCTCCGTCGGCGCCGCCGCCACCAAGTTCGTGGCGAAGCTCGCGTCGAGCCGCGCGAAACCGGACGGGATCCTCGTGGTCCCGGAGGCCGACACCGTCGCGTTCCTGCACCCGCAGCCGGTGTCCGCGCTCTGGGGTGTGGGCGGCAAGACAGCCGAGGTGCTCGAGCGGCGTGGCATCCGCACCGTCGGGGACCTCGCGACGACCCCGGTCGCGTCGCTCGTGTCCGCCGTCGGGCCCGCGATGGGCAACCGCCTGCACGAGCTCGCGTGGGGGCGCGACCCGCGGGTGGTCGAGAGCGGCTCGGTCGAGAAGTCCGTGGGCCACGAGGTCACCTTCCCGACCGACGTCACCGACCGCGACGAGCTCGCCCGGGAGCTCCTGCGCCTCGCCGACCGGGTGGCCGCTCGCCTGCGGGCGGCGGGCCTGCGCGCGCGGACGATCGCGCTGAAAGTGCGGTACACGGACTTCACGACGCTCTCACGGTCGCGCACGCTGCCCGAGCCCACGGACGTCGCGCGCCGCATCCACCGCGAGGCCGTCGACCTCTACGACGCCCTGCACCGGCCCGGACACCGGATCCGGCTGATCGGTGTGCGGGGCGAGAACCTCGCGCCCGCAGGCGAGAGCAACGCGCTGTGGGACGACGACGCGCCGTGGCGCGAGACCGAGACGACCGTCGACGCGGTGGCCGCGCGGTTCGGCGCGGGGATGGTCCGGCCCGCCTCCCTCGTGCGTCCGCAAGCGGCGCCCCACGCTCCGCACGCCCGACAGGACGGCGAGGCGTGACGGCACGGCCGGTAGACTCCCATGGAGTGAGTGCAGGGGAGTCGAGCCAGGAGGCCGCGGGCAACGCAGCGGCCGAGCACCTGTCGCCGGCGTTCCCGGACCGTGCCGCCTGGGGCACCGCGTCGAAGCTCCGCGCCTGGCAGGTCGAGGCGTTGACCAAGTACTTCGAGACCGAGCCGCGTGACTTCCTCGCCGCCGCGACACCGGGCGCCGGCAAGACGACCTTCGCCCTCCGACTCGCCACCGAGCTCCTGGCGCGGAACACCGTCGACCGGATCGTGGTCGTCGCCCCGACGGAGCACCTGAAACGGCAGTGGGCGGACGCGGCCGACCGCGTGGGCATCCGGCTCGACCCGATGTTCAAGAACGGCGACGGCATGTTCGGTCGGCACTACCAGGGCATCGCGATCACCTACGCCCAGGTCGGCATGAACCCCGAGGTCCACCGCCGGATCACCGAGGGTGGGCGCACGCTCGTCGTCCTCGACGAGGTCCACCACGGCGGTGACGCCCTCACCTGGGGCGACGGCATCCGCGAGGCCTTCGGAGCCGCGACCCGACGACTGTCGTTGAGTGGCACGCCGTTCCGCTCGGACACCAACCCGATCCCGTTCGTGAGCTACGCACCGGACGACGAGGGCATCCGGACCTCCATCGCCGACTACAGCTACGGCTACGGCCGAGCGCTGCAGGACGGCGTCGTCCGCCCCGTGTTGTTCATGGCCTACGCGGGCCAGATGCGCTGGAAGACCCGCATGGGGGACGAGATGTCGGCCTCGCTCGGCGAGCAGGTCACGAAGGACATCACCGCGCAGGCCTGGCGCACGGCACTCGCCCCCGACGGCGAGTGGATGACCGCCGTGCTGTCGGCCGCCGACAAGCGGCTCACCGAGGTCCGGCGTGGGGTCCCCGACGCCGGCGGTCTCGTCATCGCCACCGACACGACGACCGCCCGGGCCTACGCCCGGATCCTCCAGCGGATCACCGGCGAGCGACCCACCGTGGTGCTCTCCGACGAGGCCGCGGCCTCCAGCCGCATCGGCGCGTTCGCGGCCGACGAGACCCGGTGGATGGTCGCGGTCCGGATGGTCTCCGAGGGTGTCGACGTCCCGCGTCTGTGTGTCGGCGTGTACGCCACGAGCGCGAGCACCCCGCTGTTCTTCGCTCAGGTGATCGGTCGTTTCGTGCGGGCACGTCGTCGTGGTGAGACGGCCTCGGTGTTCCTGCCGAGCGTGCCCGGGCTCATGGCCCTCGCGGCGAGCCTCGAACTCGAGCGCGACCACGCCCTCGACCGCCCCAAGGGCACGGACGACGGCATGTACAACCCCGAGGACGCCATGGTGGCCGAGGCGAACCAGGACGCCAAGGCCTCGGACAGCCTCCTCGACCTGCAGCCGTTCCAGGCCCTCGACTCGCAGGCGTCGTTCGACCGCGTCCTCTACGACGGCGGCGAGTTCGGGTCGGGCGGCGAGATCGGCAGCCTCGAGGAACTCGACTTCATCGGGATCCCCGGGCTCCTCGAGCCGGACCAGGTCCGCGAACTGCTCCGCCAGCGTCAGGCGACGCAGGCCAAGCGCGCGCGACGGGGGAAGGACGGCCAGCCGCGACCCCCGGAGCCCGAGCACCGACCGATGTACATGACGATCAAGGAGCAGCGGTCGGAGCTCCACCGGCTCGTGTCGATCTGGGCCCGGCACAGCAACGAGCCGCACGGCGCCGTGCACGCCGAGCTCCGTCGAATCAGCGGGGGACCGGCAGTGGCCCAGGCGAGCACCGAGCAGATCCAGAAACGCATCGACATCCTCCGGTCCCGGATCGGCAACCGCCGGTGATCGAGCCCGTCGACGAGCGCACCTGGTTCGTCAAGCGCGAGCCGGACGCCTCGCCCGAGGCCATCATCGACCGGTTCGGCGGCGGGTACCGACTCCGTCGCTTCTCGCTGACCGAGGCACGACGGACCGCGCACGGCGTCTACACCGGCCTCGACATCGCCGAAGCGGCCTGGTGGCGACTCCGTCAGCGGCGCGGGTGACACAGGTCGACCACGGCTCGGCGGCGACGCGCGCCGACGACGCGATCCGAGCCTCCCGGGACGGACGCCGGGCCGTCGGAAATGGTGACCGTCCGAGCCGATCTGGCGTAGACCGTATGCATGGCTGACTCGATCCCACACGTCCTCGTCCTCGGCGGCGGTTCCGGCGGTTACTCCACCGTCCTGCACCTGCAGAAGCAGGCCACCACGGTCCCGATGCGGATCACCCTCGTCGACCAGAACACGTACTACACGTACCTG
The DNA here is from genome assembly GCF_003234885.2 of Curtobacterium sp. MCBD17_003. Taxonomy (NCBI): domain Bacteria; kingdom Bacillati; phylum Actinomycetota; class Actinomycetes; order Micrococcales; family Microbacteriaceae; genus Curtobacterium; species Curtobacterium sp. MCBD17_003. Next base: position 1,782,147 of record NZ_CP126275.1, on the reverse strand, counting down.
CCGTTCCTGCCCGAGGTCGCCGGCGGGCACATCGCACCCCGCGACGTCACCGTGGAGCTCCGCCGTGCGCTGCGGCGCACCCGGGTCATCCAGGGCAAGGTGACCGGGATCGACAGCACGGCGAAGACCGTCTCGGTCGCCACGGCGGGCGGGGACGACCGCACGCTCGGCTACGACCACGTCGTCGTCGCCCTCGGTTCGGTCACCCGCGTGTTCCCGACCCCCGGTCTCGAGGAGCACGCCGTGGGGTTCAAGAGCGTCGAGGAGGCCGCGTTCGTGCGTGCCAAGCTCCTCGACAACATCGCCAAGGCCGCGGCCACGCGTGACGAGGAGGAGCGCCGCAAGCTCCTCACCAGCATCTTCATCGGCGGTGGCTACACCGGTGTCGAGGCGATCGGGGAGCTGTTCGACGTCTCGCAGGCCGCCATCGCGACCTACCCGTCGCTCGCCGGCGAGCAGCCTCGATGGGTGCTCATCGACGCGCTCGACCGCGTGGCGCCCGAGGTCGGCCCCGACCTGTCGAAGTGGACGCTCGAGTCGCTCCGTGCCCGCGGGATCGACGTCCGCCTCAAGACCACGATGCCGAGCTGCGAGGGCGGGGTGGTCAAGCTCAGCGACGGCGACAAGTTCGCCGCAGGCCTCATCGTCTGGACGGCGGGCGTCAAGCCCAACCCGGTGCTCGACAACACCGATCTGCCGCGCGGGCCGAAGGGCCACCTGGCGTGCAACGCGAAGCTCCAGGTCGAGGACGAGCAGACCCACGAGGTGGTCGAGGGGGCCTGGGGCCTCGGCGACGCCGCACAGGTGCCCGACCTGACGGCGGAGAAGCAGCCGGCGTACTACCCGCCGAACGCGCAGAACGCGGTCCGGCAGGCGGTCGTCGTCGCGGACAACATCGTCGCGACGATCACCGGGCAGCCCATCCGCGAGTACCGCCACGTGTCGATCGGATCGGTCGCCTCGTACGGCATCGCGAAGGGCGCGGCCAACATCAAGGGCATCAAGATGACGAACCTCCCGGCCTGGGCTGCCCACCGCGCCTACCACGTGTACGCGATGCCGACCCTGAACCGGAAGGCGCGCATCGTCATCGGCTGGCTCACCGGCGCCGTGTCGGGTCGCGACTCGACGTCGCTCATCAAGGAGACCGACCCGCGGCGCGAGTTCGTGGACGCCGCGAACAGCTGAGTCACGCTCCGCTGACGCGGGAGACGGACGGGAGGGACGGTGCCGGTCGGCGCCGTCCCTCTCGTCCGTGGGCGGGGTACGTTCCTGGATCGCCGCCCAGCGGGCGTGGGGTGGACTCGGGACGTCGAGAGGAGACGCATGCGCGCCATGACCTACCGGGGGCCCTACCGGATCCGAGTCGAGGACAAGGACGTCCCTCGGATCGAGCACCCGAACGACGCGATCGTCCGCGTGACCCGAGCCGCCATCTGCGGCTCCGATCTGCACCTGTACCACGGCCTCATGCCGGACACGCGCATCGGGCACACCTTCGGTCACGAGTTCATCGGCGTCGTCGAGGAGGTCGGCTCCTCGGTCGAGCGGCTCCAACGTGGCGACCGGGTGATGGTCCCCTTCAACATCTTCTGTGGCACCTGCTGGTACTGCGCCCGCGGCCTGTACTCGAACTGCCACAACGTCAACCCCAACGCGACCGCGGTCGGCGGCATCTACGGGTACTCCCACACGACGGGCGGCTACGACGGCGGCCAGGCGGAGTACGTCCGGGTGCCCTTCGCGGACGTCGGTCCGCAGGTCATCCCCGACTGGCTCGACGACGAGGACGCGCTCATGATGACCGACGCGCTCGCCACCGGGTACTTCGGTGCACAACTCGGCGACATCGCGGAGGGCGACACGGTCGTCGTGTTCGGCGCGGGTCCGGTCGGTCTGTACGCCGCGAAGTCCGCCTGGCTCATGGGTGCCGGCCGGGTGATCGTCATCGACCAGCTCGAGTACCGGCTCGAGAAGGCCCGCACGTTCGCGCAGGCCGAGACCATCAACTTCGCCGAGGTCGCCGACGTCGTGCTCGAGCTGAAGCGCACGACCGACTTCCTCGGTGCGGACGTCTGCATCGACGCCGTCGGAGCCGAAGCCGACGGCAACCTGTTGCAGCACGTCACCGCGACGAAGCTGAAGCTCCAGGGCGGTTCGCCCATCGCGCTCAACTGGGCGATCGACGGCGTCCGCAAGGGCGGCACGATCTCGGTCATGGGCGCGTACGGGCCGATCTTCAGCGCGGTGAAGTTCGGTGACGCGATGAACAAGGGCCTGACGTTGCGCATGAACCAGACCCCGGTGATCCGCCAGTGGCCGCGGCTGCTCGAACACATCCGCGCCGGGTACCTCAAGCCGAGCGAGATCATCACCCACCGCATCCCGCTCGAGCACATCGCCGAGGGCTACCACCTGTTCTCGGCGAAGCTCGACGACTGCATCAAGACCGTGATCGTGCCGGAGGGCGCGTGACCGGCGGCGACCGGACATCGCCGAACACGAGGAGGACCGCATGACCGACGACGAACCGCTCGCCTACCTGCCGGACAAGCCCCGCGACGTCCCCACGCCCGAGGAACTGCGTGCTCGGATCCCGGGCTGGGGCGCCGACCTCGACCCCGCCGACCGGCCGGCCGTGCCGCGCCTCCGGTTCGACCCGTCCGCCACCGGTGCGCACTGGACGTTCCCGGAGCGACAGCCGGGTGCCGAGGGCCGCGAGCGCTCGATCGAGCACGCCTTCGTGACGCCCGTGTTCGGGACGGCGCAGCCGCTGTCCGGTGTCTCGGGTCTGATCCGCCGCGCTGCGTACGGGTTCTTCAGCGAAGGGCGTGCGGCGCACTGGCTGCTCCTCATCGCCGGGGACCGCGTCAACGTCGCGGAGGCGCGGATCGCCGCGGCCCTGCAGGGGTCGCCGGACCGGGTCGTGCACGAGACCGGGATCGCTGCCGAACGGGGCGGCCGGGGGATCGCCGAACGGCTGCGCTCGTCGCGGTCGGACACGCACCACACGTGGATCGACCCGCTGCTGACGATGGGGCCGTACGTGCTCGTGGGCCTCGTCGCGACCTCGCTGGTCCGGGGCCTGGTGCGCCGGCGCTGAAGCCGGGTCCGCCAGCGGCGGAGCCGGGGTGCGGTCCACGAGCGGGGACGGCCACCGGACGAAGAAGCGGCTGGTCCCGATGGGACCAGCCGCTCGTCGTGTCCGAGGGGGGACTTGAACCCCCACGCCCTAATACGGGCACTAGCACCTCAAGCTAGCGCGTCTACCAATTCCGCCACCCGGACAGGGTGTCGACGCGGGTCCTGGGCCTTCCGGCCGGTCCCGCTGCCGAGGAACGACAGTAGCACGGATCGGCGGCGCGACCGCACACGGGCGCGCATCCCGGGCGCGCCCGCCCGGTCTGCCCGCACCGGCGGGCACCGTGGTCGTACGCGGACGGTACCGTTGGGGACATGACCGATGTGCAGCGACCGGCGGACGTCGACACGGAGCTCGAGGCCACCGCCGCCATCGCCCGTGACCTCATCCGGTTCGACACCACGAACCACGGCGAGGGGCGTTCGAACGGCGAGGCCGACGCGGCCGAGTACGTCGAGGCGCATCTCCGGGACCTCGGGCTGGAGCCGCAGCTGTTCGAGTCGGAGCCGGGCCGGGTCAGCGTCGTCGCACGGGTTCCCGGGCGCGACCGCGACAAGCCGGGGCTCGTCGTGCACGGGCACCTCGACGTCGTCCCGGCCGATCCCGCGAACTGGTCCGTGGACCCGTTCGGTGGCGTCGTCCAGGACGGCGCGCTCTGGGGTCGCGGCGCGGTCGACATGAAGGACATGGACGCGATGATGCTCACCGCCCTGCGGGACGTCATCGAGCGGCAGGGCGCACCCGAGCGCGACCTGGTGATCGGCTTCTTCGCGGACGAGGAGGCCGGCGGCGTCCTCGGCGCGCACCACGTCGTCGCGGAACACCCCGAGGTCTTCGCCGGGGCGACGGAGGCCATCAGCGAGGTCGGTGGTTACTCGATCACCCTCGGCGATCGCCGGGCCTACCTGCTGCAGACGGGCGAGAAGGCGCTCATCTGGATCAAGCTCGTCGCGCGGGGCACCGCCGCGCACGGGTCGCACGTGATGCGCGACAACGCCGTGACGAAGCTCGCCGCGGCCGTCGCGCGCATCGGGAGCCGCGAGTGGCCGGTCCGGATGTCCGACACGACCGACGCGATGGTGCGCGAGGTCGCCCGGTTCCTCGGGGTGGACCCCACGCGGACGGGGCCGGACGAGGTCGCGCTGGCGACCGGTTCGGCCTCGCGCTTCATCCACGCGGCCCTGCACACGACGACGAACCCGACGCTCCTGCACGCCGGCTACAAGCACAACGTGATCCCCGACACCGCCGAGGCGCTCGTCGACATCCGGTGCCTGCCCGGCGACGAGGAGCAGGTGCTCGCCGAGGTCCGTGAACTGGCCGGGGACGACGTCGAGGTGCTGACGACGCACCGGGACGTCGGTCTCGAGACCGCGTTCTCCGGTCCGCTCGTCGACACCGTCCGTGCGGTCCTCGACCGGCACGACCCAGGCGCGCCGGTACTGCCCTACCTGCTGTCCGGCGGGACCGACAACAAAGCGCTGTCGACCCTCGGCATCGCCGGGTACGGGTTCGTCCCGTTGCAGCTCCCCGGTGACATGGACTTCCCCGCGATGTTCCACGGGGTCGACGAGCGGGTCCCGCTGGCGTCGCTCGCGTTCGGGCGCCGCGTCCTCGCCGACCTCCTGGCGACCTACTGATGCGGGCCTGGGAGCACCCCGACGTCCCCGAGGTCCCCGGCGTCGGCAGCCGGCCTCGCGTGCACGACACCGCCACCGGCAGCCCGGTCGACCCGACGGACGGCGGCGAGCGCGCGACCATGTACGTGTGCGGCATCACGCCGTACGACGCGACCCACCTCGGGCACGCGGCCACCTACCTGGCCTTCGACACCCTGAACCGGGCCTGGCGGGATGCCGGGCTCGACGTCGAGTACGTGCAGAACACGACCGACGTCGACGACCCGCTCCTCGAGCGCGCCGCGGCGACCGGCGTCGACTGGCGCGAGCTCGCCGCCTCGCAGATCGCGTTGTTCCGGCGCGACATGGAGGCGCTGCGGGTGCTCCCGCCGGACGAGTACGTCGCGGTCACCGACGAGGTCGAGCGCATCGGCGAGGCCGTCGCGTTCCTGCTCGAGTCCGGCCACGGCTACCGGGTGCCGACGGAGGGCGCGGACGGCGACGACGTGTACTTCGACGTCCAGCGCGCGACCGACGCCTGGTCGCTCGGTGCCGAGAGCGGCCTCGACCGCGACACCATGCTCGCGCTGTCGGCGGAGCGCGGTGGCGACCCGGATCGACCCGGCAAGCGTGACCCGCTCGATCCGCTGCTGTGGCGTGCGGCACGACCCGGCGAACCGACCTGGGACACCGCTGTGGGCACCGGGCGGCCCGGATGGCACATCGAGTGCAGCGTCATCGCGGGCGACCGCCTCGGTGCGCCCGTCTCGGTGCAGGGCGGGGGGAGCGACCTCGTGTTCCCGCACCACGAGATGAGCGCGGGCCACACCGCGGCGCTCGCACACGCACCACTCGCACGCGCCTACGTGCACACCGGGATGATCGCCTACCAGGGCACGAAGATCTCGAAGTCGCTCGGCAACCTCGTGACCGTCCGCGGCCTGCTCGACGACGGCGTCGACCCGCGGGTCATCCGCCTCGCGCTGCTGTCCCACCGCTACTCGGACGACTGGGAGTGGTTCGACAGCGAGCTGACGAGCGCGACCACGCGGCTCGCCTCGTGGGACGCCTGGGCTCGCGGAGTCGATCTGGAGGACCGGGGCGACGCCGACACGTCGGTGGCCGTCGCGAGCATGACTCGGATCCGCGAGCGGGTCGCGGACGACCTCGACACGCCGGGGGCGGTCGCCGCAGTGGACACCGCGATCGCGGCGGGCGGCACGTGCACGGGCGAGCTCGTCGACCTCGTCGACGCCGTGCTCGGGATCCGGATCGGACCGCACTGACGGAGGACCCGGACCGGGGGTCCGGGTCCGTCGGCCGTCCCGCCTTCAGGACTGGGGTGGGCGCCAGGGACCCTCGCCGGGGCCACCCGGGGCGCCGTCCTTGCCGTCGCGTCGGCGGAGGTACTGCTCGAACTCCTGGGCGATCGCGTCGCCGCTGGCCTCCGGCGAGTCGACCGTGTCGCGCGCCTGTTCGAGCTGCGTGATGTAGCTCGCCATGTCCTCGTCGTCGGCTGCCAGCGCGTCGATGCCCTGCTCCCAGTTCGCGGCGTCGTCGAGCAGGGACCCGCGCGGCACCGTCACGTCGGTGAGGTCCTCGATGCGGTCGAGGAGCGCGAGGGTCGCCTTCGGCGAGGGGGCGTTGTGGACGTAGTGCGGGACCGAGGCCCAGAGGGAGATCGTGGGCACGCCGGCGGTGTCCATCGCGTCCGACAAGACGCTGATGATGCCGACCGGGCCCTCGTACGTCGAGTGGTCGACGCCGAGCGCGGTGCGGACCTCCTCGTCCTCACTGGACACGAAGACCGAGATCGGGCGGGTGTGCGGGACGTCCGCGAGCATGGCGCCGACGAACACGACGGCGTCGATCGCGTGCACGTCCACCAGGTCCACGATCTCCGCCGCGAACCCACGCCACGTCCGCGACGGCTCGGGACCGACGAGCACGTACACCCCACGCTCACTCGTGGTGCCGCCGGCACCGACGACCTGGGAGACGGCGGGCGTGGTGCCGGTGGACGCCGGACCATGGAGCACGATCCGCGGCCAGATGACGCCGCGCACGCCGTCGTCGTCGCTGCCGATCGTCGGGCGGTTGAACTGGTAGTCGACGTACCGTTCACCGTCGAGCTCCCGGAGTTCCTCCAGGTCGAGCGCGTCGACGATGCGTCGGGCGAGTCCGCTCGCGGCCTCGCCCGCGTCGTTCCATCCCTCGAACGCGACGACGAGCAGGCGCCCGTCGCTGAAGGGGGAGTGCTGTGGCACGGAGGGGACCTCCTGGTCGATCTGCCGAGGGACGCGGGGCGCCGCGACCTGCACACCAACAATAGGACGTGCGTCCTCGCGGGCACCGCGGCCCGCGCTCCCGGCGTCGTGCCCGGAGCGAACGGGCGTTCGGGTGCCCGCCGCTACACTCGGGGGCCGTGACCTCCGAACTCCCCGCCGCGGTCCTCTGGGACATGGACGGCACCCTCGTGGACACCGAGCCGATCTGGCAGCGGTCCCAGATGGTGCTGACCGCGCAGTACGACGCCCCGTGGACCCACGAGGACGGCTTGTCCCTCGTCGGCAGTGGCCTCGAGCGCTCCGGCGAGATCCTCCGTGAGCACGGCGTGGACCTGACCGTGGAGGAGATCGTCGAGTGGATGACGACCTACGTGGTCGAGCACATGCACGACGCCATGCCGTGGCGTCCCGGGGCCCGCGAGCTCGTCGAGGAGCTCCACGACCGCGGCGTCCCGACCGCACTCGTGACGATGTCCCGCCGGCGGATGGCGGTCGACGTGGCCGAGTTGCTCGGCGCGAGGGGATTCCGCGTGGTCGTCGCGGGCGACGACGTGGAGCACGCCAAGCCGCACCCCGAGGCGTACCTCCGTGCTGCGGCAGAACTCGGCGTCGACCCGGCCCGCTGTGTCGCGATCGAGGACTCGCCGACGGGTGTCGCCGCGGCGCTCGCCTCCGGGGCCGTCACGGTCGCGGTCGAGCACGTCGTGCCGATCGCCGAGGGCAGCGCCGACGTCCGGCTCGAGTCGCTGGAGGGCGTGGACGTCGACCGGCTCGTCGCACTGACGGCGCCCGCGTTCTCGGCGCACGCCGCCGCGGCGACCACGGCGTCCTCCGGGGCGGCGGCGGCGCAGCTCCCGGGCGAGGGCGCGTGATGACCGGCGCGCCAGCCCGCGGTCCCTTCCGTGCCGGCGACCGCGTCCAGCTCACCGGCCCGAAGGGCAAGCTGACCACGCTCTCGCTCGAGACCGGCGGCGAGTACCACACGCACCGCGGCGTCCTCCGCCACGACGACGTGATCGGCCAGCAGGACGGCTCCGTGATTGCCTCGTCGAGCGGCGACGAGTACCTGGCCCTCCGCCCCCTGCTGAACGACTACGTCATGTCCATGCCCCGCGGGGCCGCGATCGTCTACCCGAAGGACGCGGCCCAGATCGTCGCCTTCGCGGACGTGTTCCCGGGGGCCCGGGTCGTCGAGGCCGGCGTCGGCTCGGGCGCGCTCTCGCTGTGGTTGCTCCGGGCGATCGGCGCCGAGGGGACCCTGCACTCGTTCGAGCGTCGTTCCGAGTTCGCCGACATCGCCCGCGGCAACGTCGCCACGTTCCTCGGGGCCGATCCGGACAACTGGACCGTCACCGTGGGCGACCTCGTCGAGGAGTTGGCGCAGCACGTCGACGCCGGATCCGTCGACCGGGTCGTGCTCGACATGCTCGCGCCGTGGGAGTGCGTGGACGACGCCGCCGACGCACTCGTGCCCGGCGGACTCATCGTCTGTTACGTGGCGACCGTGACGCAGCTCTCCCGCGTGTGCGAGGCGATCCGCGACACCGGCCGCTACACCGAGCCGGAGCCGAGCGAGACGCTCGTCCGCACCTGGCACGTCGACGGACTCGCCGTGCGTCCCGACCACCGGATGGTCGGCCACACCGGGTTCCTGGTGACGGCCCGACGGCTCGCGGACGGCGTCGTGCTGCCCGACCACCGACGCCGTCGCAAGCCCGAGTTCGCCGACGAGGACGTCGAGCTGTGGACGCCCGGCGCCGTGGGCGAGCGGGCGACGAGCGACAAGAAGCTCCGGAAGGTCGCCCGGCAGGCGGCCGCGCAGGCCCGGAAGGTCGCCGCGGCGGACGGGCCCCGGGCGGACGAGGCGCCAGCGGACGACCGCTAAGCTCTACCGGAGTCGTCCGGCGTCATCCGGGCGCGAGCCCCCGAACGAGTGGAAAGAGGGTCCGTGCGCACCATCCCCGCACTCCTGGTCACGGTCGGCCTCGTCGCGTCGCTCACAGCGTGCGCGTCGGGCTCGGCGTCCGCGGGGGGATGCACGGCACCCGCGCCCGGCAACGCGTCCGAGGCCGTGTCGGCGTCCGGCGCGATCGGTGCGAAGCCGACGGTCCACGTCCCGTCGCCGCTCACCACGAAGCGGACCGAGGTCTCCGTGCTCCACCAGGGGTCCGGCCGTGTCCTCGGCGAGGGTTCACCGGCGGTCATCGAGTACACGGTGGTGGACGGCGCGACCGGCAGAACCCTGCAGACGAGCGGGTACAAGGGGACGACGAGTCCCATCACCGTCGGGTCGACGAACGGCGGTGCACTGGGCAACGCGCTCGAGTGCGCGCGGGTCGGTGACCGCCTCGCGATCGTGGTGTCGAAGAAGGCGCTCCAGAACGGCAGCACCACCACGGCGAAGGTCCAACAGGACGCCGCGGTCGTCGTTGCGGACGTCGTGGACGGCTTCGCCTCGCGTGCCGACGGACGGCCACAGGTCGCCGCCGACGGTATGCCGGCCGTCGTGCTCGCTCCGAACGGTGCGCCCGGGATCACCGTGCCCGCCACCGCTGCACCGTCGAGTGACCAGGTGCACCTGCTCCGCAAGGGGTCCGGCCGCGAGATCACCGCGAAGGACACGGCAGTGGTCAAGTACACCGCGGTCAACTGGGGCACGAACTCGACTGTCGCCGGGTCGAGCTGGACCGACGGATCGGGTGCCGTGACGGTCCCGCTGGCGCCCGGCAACCAGATCGCGGCATCGATCCGCAAGGCCCTGATCGGCAAGCAGGCCGGCGACCAGGTGCTCGCCGTCGTCAAGCAGAACGGCACGACGTACGCGTACGTGTTCGACCTGCTCGGCGTGATGCCACGCTGATCCCGGGGGTACGCCCGCTGCCGTAGGATCAGCCTCGTGCCAGCGACCCGATCCCCGCGTGTCCCGGCAGAGGAACGGCTGTTCAGCCTCGTGCTCGCGCTCCTGTCGACGGAGTCGGGGCTCACGAAGGGCGAGATCCTCGCGAACGTGCAGGGATACCGCCAGCGGTACACGCCGGGTGGTGACAACGCCTCGCTCGAGCGTCAGTTCGAGCGCGACAAGGACGACGTCCGCGAACTCGGTGTCCCGCTCGAGACCATCGAGACGCCCGGTGCGACCGGCAACAACCAGACGCTGCGCTACCGGATCCCGAAGGGCGAGTACGACCTGCCCGAGGACGTCCGGTTCACCCCGGACGAGTCCGCGCTGCTGTCCCTGGCGGCGATGGCCTGGCGTGAGGGCGCGCTCTCGGCCGACTCCCGTCGCGCCCTGCTCAAGCTGCGGTCCGTCGGCGGTACCGACGACGACGGCGAGGACGCGCTCGCGGACGGCCGCGCCGTGGACGCCTACGCTCCTCGGCTCCGGGCCAGGGACGCCGCGTTCGAACCACTGCGCGCCGCGCTCGACCGCGCCGCCGCCGTCCGGTTCGACTACATCACACCGGGCAGCACCAAGGCTCGGACCCGGCAGGTCGCGCCACTGGCACTCGTGCAGCACGGCGGACGCTGGATGCTCGCCGCGCACGAGTTCGCGACCGACTCCGACAAGAACTACCTGCTCTCCCGCGTCGTCGGTCCGGTCTCGACGTACGAGGTCGGCCAGCACGAGGCGCCGGCAGACGCCGGGGAGCGTGCCCTCGCGGAACTCGACCGGGTCTGGGCGAACCGGACCGCCACGATCCAGGTCGCCACGGGCAGTGACGCCGAGCGGCGACTCGCCCGCCGACGCGGCACCACCACGGACGCCGACGGTCGGCTCGTCCTGCACTTCGTGGATCCCCAGATCCTGGCCGAGGAGCTCGCCGCCTTCGGGCCGGAGGTCCGTGTCGTGGAGCCGTCGGCCGTGCGGGACCTCGTGTGTGCCCGTCTCGAGCGACTCGTGCAGGACCACGACGACACCGCGGGGGAGGCTGCCCGTGGCTGAGCAGCCGCTCCAGGCGCAGGACAAGCTCGCGTTCCTCCTGTCGCTCGTGCCGTACCTCATCGACCGCGAGCGCGTGTCGGTCACCGAGGCAGCACGACACTTCGGGGTCCCCGCGGCTCGGATCCGCCGCGCCGTCGAGCTCATCGCCGTGTCGGGGGTCCCGGGCGAGACCATGCAGTACCAACACGGTGACCTGTTCGACATCGCCTGGGACGACTTCGAGCAGAACGACATGATCGTGCTGACCAACCTCGTCGCGATCGACGACTCCCCGCGGCTCTCGGCCCGCGAGGCCTCGGCGCTCATCGCCGGCCTGCAGTACCTGTCGGCGCTACCCGAGGCCGGGGACCCGGAGGCGATCCACGCGCTCATCGCGAAGCTGTCCCGTGGGGCGGGTGGCGCCTCCAGTTCGGTCGCGGTCGGGCAGGACGCGCACGACGTCACCCTCGAGGTGATCCGGCGGGCGATGTCGGCCGGTCGGGGCCTCCGGTTCGACTACGCGGGGCCGCGGGCGCCCCGCGGTGAACGCCGCGTGGACCCGCTCCGGGTCGAGTCCATCGACACCGACTGGTACCTGCGCGCCTGGGACCTCGATCGCGATGCGCTCCGGACCTTCCGACTCGACCGCATGTCGGGCGTCGCCGTGGACGACCGTCCGGCGACGAAACGGATCGAGGACGTCGAGATCCCCGACACGCTGTTCCAACGTGGGCCCGAGGACACGATCGTCACCGTGGAGCTCGACTCCTCGTCCCTGCCGCTCGTCGCGGATTACCTCGCCGACACCGCGGACGACCCGGACGACCAGGGCCGCGTCCGCATCCGGCTCGCCGCGACCGGGTTCGACGGCGTCGTCCGCCTCGTCGCCGGGCTGCCCGGCCGTGCGGTCGTGCTGCACCCGCCCGCCGCGCGCGCGGCCCTCCGCGCCTTCGCCGCGGCAGCGCTCGCCCCCGCGGACTGAGCCGCCCCCGGCGTCGTCCGCCATGTCGGTCCACGGCGGAGAGGACGTAGGATCACAGCCATGGCCTCGACGACTGCGCGCGGACGCCAGCCTCGCCCGGGGATGCCGAAGAAGGACCCCGAGGGGCGGATGTCCCTCGGACAGCACCTCGTCGAGCTCCGCAAGCGCCTGTTCCGCGCCGTGCTCGCCATCGCCGTGTGTGCCGTGGCGGGGTGGTTCCTCACGCCGTGGGTGCTCGACGCCCTCCGCGCGCCGGTCCGCAACCTGGCCCGTGCCGGCGGCGGGCACGTCGCCGAGCTGAACTTCCCGGTGATCACCGGTGCGTTCGACCTCCGTCTGCAGATCGCGATCACGATCGGCATCGTCATCTCGAGCCCCGTGTGGCTCTACCAGGTGTGGGCCTTCATCGTGCCGGCGCTGGTCCGCCGCGAGAAGCTCTACGTCATCGGCTTCTTCGGCTCGGCGATCCCGCTCTTCCTCGGCGGCTGCTTCTGCGGGTGGTACGTCCTGCCGCACATCGTCGGGATCCTCGGCAGCTTCGTGTCACACGAGGACGCCTCGATCGTGGACGCCAAGACCTACTACGACTTCGTCATCAAGCTCGTCCTCGCCATCGGCATCGCGTTCGTGCTCCCGGTGTTCCTCGTGCTCCTCAACTTCGTCGGGGTGCTCTCCGCGGCGGCCATCATCGGCTCCTGGCGCATCGCGATCCTCTGCATCCTCGTGTTCACCGCTCTGGTCACGCCGTCGGCCGACGTCATCTCGATGTTCCTGCTCGCCGTGCCGATGGTCGTGCTGTACATCGCTGCCTGCGCGGTCTCGTGGTTCCACGACCGGCGCGCGGCGCGACGTCAGGCAGCCGTGGACGCGGAGTACGGCCTGTGACCGACACGGGACTCACCCCGGCCGCCCGGTTCGCCGCCGCCCGCGCGCGGGCGCGGTCACGGAATCTCGAGCTGTTCCGCACCGAGCTCCGATTCGACCTCGACCCGTTCCAGATGGCGTCGTGCCTGGCGCTCGACGAGGGCCGCAGCGTGCTCGTCGCCGCGCCCACCGGTGCCGGCAAGACGGTCGTCGCCGAGTTCGCGGTGTGGCTCGCGATGCGTTCCCCGACGGCGAAGGTGTTCTACACCACGCCGATCAAGGCGCTGTCGAACCAGAAGTACGGCGAACTCGTCGACGCGTACGGCGAGTCGGAGGTCGGGCTGCTCACGGGCGACACCAACGTCAACCCGAGGGCGCGCGTGGTCGTGATGACGACCGAGGTGCTCCGCAACATGATCTACGCGGAGTCCGACCTGCTCGACGACCTGGCCTACGTCGTCCTCGACGAGGTCCACTACCTCGCCGACCGGTTCCGCGGGCCGGTGTGGGAAGAGGTGATCCTGCACCTGCCGAGCGAGGTCCGGCTCGTCTCCCTGTCGGCGACCGTGTCGAACGCCGAGGAGTTCGGCGACTGGCTGCAGGCGGTGCGCGGGGACACGGACGTCATCGTGTCGGAGGAGCGTCCGGTGCCGCTCGAGCAGCACGTGCTCGTCGGTCCGAAGCTCGTCGACCTGTTCGACTCGTCGGGTGCGGCTGCGACCAACCGTGTCAACCCGGAGCTCATGCGACTGGTGGGTGGGGCCTCGCGGGGTGGTGACCGCAACGGCGGTCGAGGCCGCGGCCGCGGACGCGGACGCGGTCCGGCGTACGACCATCGCGGGCCGCGCCAGGAACGCATGCACCGCGAGGGCATCGTCCACATGCTCGACGAGCGGCGGTTGCTGCCGGCCATCTTCTTCGTGTTCAGTCGGAACGGATGCGACCAGGGCGTGCGCCAGGTCCTCCGCTCCGGGATCTCGCTGACGACCGCCGCTGAGCGCCGCGAGATCCGCGAGACCGCCGAGTACCACTGCCGCACGCTGCTCGACGAGGATCTCGCGGTGCTCGGCTACTGGGAGTGGCTCGAGGGCCTCGAGCGGGGCGTCGCGGCGCACCACGCGGGTCTGCTGCCGGCGTTCAAGGAGGTCGTCGAGGACCTGTTCCAGCGCAAGCTGCTCAAGGTCGTGCTCGCCACCGAGACCCTGGCGCTCGGGGTCAACATGCCCGCTCGCACGGTGGTGCTCGAGAAGCTCGAGAAGTTCAACGGCGAGGCGCGCGTCCCGATCACGCCGGGGGAGTACACGCAGCTGACCGGCCGCGCCGGTCGCCGCGGGATCGACGTCGAGGGCCATGCGGTCATCCAGTGGACCGACGGCCTCGAACCACAGGCGGTGGCGTCGCTCGCCTCGCGCCGGACCTACCCGCTCAACTCCGCGTTCAAGCCGACGTACAACATGGCCGTCAACCTCATCGAGCAGTTCGGGCGGGAGCGGACGCGCGAGGTCCTCGAGACGTCGTTCGCGCAGTTCCAGGCGGACCGCTCGGTCGTCGATCTCGCCCGGAAGGCCCGATCGCAGCAGGAGTCGCTCGACGGCTACCGCCGGTCCATGGAGTGCCACCTCGGGGACTTCACGGAGTACGCGGCGCTCCGACGCGAGCTCTCCGACCTGGAGCGGTCGACGATCCCGGGCGGCCGCGAGTCCTCGCACGGTGCACGCCAGGAGCGGCAGGCCGCGATCAGCGAGGTCCGGCGACGCATGCAGCGGCATCCCTGCCACGCGTGTCCCGACCGCGAGGCGCACGCGCGCTGGGCCGAGCGCTGGTACCGCCTGTCCCGCTCCACCGACAAGCTGCTCGCGCAGATCCGCTCGCGCACCGGTGCGGTGGCGATCGTGTTCGACCGGGTGACCGACGTCCTCCTGGCACTCGGCTACCTGACCCGCGACGCGCCGGAGGACGTGGACGGCGTCCCGGTGCCGACGTCCGAGTCCGCGGGGGCCCGACGGGACGAGGTGCGCGTCGCCGCCGGTGGGCGCCGGTTGCAGCGCATCTACGGCGACCGCGACCTGCTCGTCGCGGAGTGCATCGAGGCGCACGTCTGGGACGAGTTGACACCGGCGCAGCTCGCGGCGATGGCGGCGACGATCGTCTACGAGCCCCGCCGCGAGGACGCTCCCGGCACGGAACACGCGCTGCCCCGCGGCGCCTTCCGTCCGGCCCTCGACGAGACGCTCACGATCTGGGCGCGCCTCGACGACCTCGAGCGGGACCACCGCCTGGCGGGATCGATGCCGCCCACGCCCGCGATCGCGCTCGGCGTCTTCCGATGGGCGTCGGGGTCCTCGCTCGACGACGTCCTCCGGACCCTCGACCTCGCCGCAGGCGACTTCGTCCGGTGGTCCAAGCAGGTGATCGACCTGCTCGACCAGCTCCGCAACGCGGCCGACGCGCCGTTGTCGCGCACCGCCTCCCGTGCCGCCGACGCCATGCGCCGTGGCATCGTCGCCTACGCGACGGTCTGAGGGACGATCCCATGACGACGACCGAGGACCGTCCGACGCGCCTGCCCGCCGTCGGCGGGGAGGCCGTGCAGTCGCCCCGTCCGACACCGCGGCGGCGCCCTCCCCGGCACCCCCTGCCGGTCTGGAGGCACGGCCCCGGTCACGACGCGGGCGCGGTCGGTGTCCTCCCGCGCTCCGTCGCGTACCCGCTGGCAGCGCTCGGCGGACTCGTCCTCGACCTCGCGTTCCCCGGGGCGGGCGTCTGGGTGCTGGCGTTCCCCGCCGTCGCGATGATGCTCCTCGCGGTCCGAGGACAGCGGTTCTGGGTGGCGTTCGGGCTCGGCTACGTCTTCGGCGCCGCGTTCTTCCTGGTCGACGTGGACTGGGCGGCGAAGTACCTCGGCCCGGTGCCCTGGCTCGCGCTCGCGCTGTTCGAGGCGCTGTTCCCGGCGCTCGGGGGAGCGGCCATGGCGCTCGCGTACCGGTGGGTGCCGCGGGCGGTTCCGACCGTCCTCGGTCGAGTGCTCCTCACGCCTGCGGTCGTCGCGGCGCTCTGGACGGGCCGCGAGTGGCTCGGCGGGAACTACCCGTACAACGGGTTCTCCTGGGGTCGCGTCGCCCTGAGCCAGTCACAGAGTCCCTTCGCACCGCTCGTCGCTTGGCTCGGGGTGCTCGGACTGACGTTCGTGCTCGTGTTCATGGTGGCGGCACTCGTCGCCCTCGCGGTCGAGGTCGGTGTGCGGCCGTTCGTCCGGGCCGTGCTCGCGGTCGGCGTCGTGGTGGTCGTCCTCGCGGTGCCGGCGTGGCCCGCGACGACATCGGGCATGGTCCGCGTCGAGAGCGTCCAGGGCGACGGTCCGGCGGGGTACTTCGACGGCGCCCAGCCCGGCGAGGTCCTGTCGTCCCAGCTCGACGCGACGGACACGTCGGCCAAGGGAGTCGACATGGTGGTGTGGCCGGAGGCGTCGGCCGAGTTCGACCCTCGGCGTTCGCCCGGGGTGGCGGCGGCCCTCGACGCCCTGAGCACCGCCACGCACGCGCCGATCGTCGCCGGTGCGATCACCGAGAACGCCCGTGGCCAGTACCACAACACGTCCTTCGTCTGGCAGGCCGGCAAGGGCTGGCTGGGCTCCTACGACAAGGCCCATCCGGTGCCCTTCGGTGAGTACGTGCCCGACCGCTGGTTCTACAGCAAGCTCGCGCCGTCCCTGATCGGGCTGATCGGCCGTGACTACACGCCGGGGACGAAGCCGAACACCGTCAGCGTCGCGGGGGTGCGCGTCGGGCTCGCGATCTGCTTCGACATCGTCGACGACCGCCTGACCGACGAGATGACGGCCGCCCATGCGCAGCTCATCCTCGCCCAGACGAACAACGCCGACTTCGACGGCACCGACGAGAACCTGCAGCAGCTCGCGATCGCCCGGATGCGTGCGATCGAGACGGGGCGCTCACTCGTGAACATCTCGACCGTCGGTGCGAGCGCGGTCGTCGATCCGTCCGGACGCACCATCGACTCGGTTCCGGCCTACACGGCCACGTCGATGGTGACCGACGTGCCGCTGGGGACGAGCACCACGCCGGCGACCGTCATCGGCACCGGTCTGACGACCGTCGTCGTCATCGGTGGCGTGCTCATCCTGCTCGGCGCGGCGCCGTGGCGCCGGCGCCGCACATGACGGGAGGGCCGCCCTCGTGATGAGGACGGCCCTCCCGGTCCGCAGGCGCTGACGGTGTCAGGCGCCGATCTTCTGTTCGCCACGTCGGGCGCGCAGGTAGGTCAGGCGCTCCTGCAGGAGCTCTTCGAGCTCCTCGCGGGACCGCCGCTCGAGCAGCATGTCCCAGTGGGTGCGCGGCGCTTTCGTGTCGTGTTCCTCGATCGGGACGGGAGCGCCGTCATCACCGAGGAGACGACCCTCCTGCCCGCTCCTGGGGGACTGCCACGTGTCGGGGATCTCCGCCTCGGCGGCGAAGACGACCTCGAACGTCGTGCCCTTGTCGGTCTGGTAGACGGCTCGCCTGCGCTCGGAGAACTCGACGCCCTCTTCGCTCTGGAGACTCTGGCTCCCGAGTCGCATGCCCCGGAGACTGCGATCAGCCATGGTTCGCTCCTTCCGCATCGCTTCCGTGTATGGGAACCGCGCTACCCGCCCGGGTGTTTCCGATGTTCGCCTTTCACAGAGGCTTCCCAGTCCCCGCGCGCCCGTCAGTCGTGCTGCGGCGAGCTCCCGTCGCTCGCGCCGAGGTGCTCGTCGACACTCCGATCCGACTCCGCCAACCGGGCGTCGAGCGCCGCGTCCGCTGCGTCGAGCGCCGCTCCGGGCGCCGACGAGGAGGGCGTCGTGTCGGCGAGGCTCGCCGCGGCGAGGGCCGAGATGCGGTCCATGAGGGCAGGAGCGGCCGACCCGCCGGCCTCGGTTCCGCCTGCGCGGCGGACCGAAGCGTTCCCGGAGTCCTGGTTGCGGGCGTCCTGGCCGGCGTCGCCGCTGCCCGCGCTCCCGACATGGGGTCGGCCGCCGCCTCCGAGCGGACCCGCCCCGAAGCCGCGCGCGATGCCCTGCAATGCCTCGGTGAACTCGCTCGGGATCATCCAGAGCTTGTTGGCGCTGCCCTCGGCGAGCTTCGGGAGGGTCTGCAGGTACTGGTACGACAGCAGCTTGTCGTCTGGGTCGCCCGCGTGGATGGCGCCGAACACCGTCGCGATCGCCTGGGCCTCGCCCTCGGCCTCGAGCACACGGGCCTTCGCTTCGCCCTCGGCACGGAGGATGGCGGACTGCCGCTGGCCCTCGGCCTCGAGGATCTGGGACTGCTTCGTCCCCTCGGCCTGCAGGATGGCGGCACGACGGCTCCGTTCGGCACGCATCTGCTGCTCCATGGAGTCCTGGATCGACGCGGGCGGATCGATCGCCTTGAGCTCGACCCGACCGACGCGGATGCCCCACTTGCCCGTGGCCTCGTCGAGGACGATGCGGAGCTGACCGTTGATGTTGTCGCGGCTGGTGAGCGCCTGCTCGAGGTTGAGGCCGCCGACGACGTTGCGGAGGGTCGTGGTCGTGAGCTGCTCGACCGCGCCGAGGTAGTTCGCGATCTCGTACGTCGCGGCCCGGGCGTCGGTCACCTGGAAGTACACGACCGTGTCGATCGACACGACGAGGTTGTCCTCGGTGATGACGGGCTGCGGCGGGAATGAGACCACCTGCTCGCGCATGTCGAGCAGCGGGCGGAGTCGGTCGATGAAGGGCACGAGCAGGTTGAGACCCGGTGTGAGCGTCTTGTGGTAGCGGCCGAGCCGTTCCACGACGCCGGCCCGCGCCTGCGGGATGATCCGGATCGCCCTGCTGAGCACGACGATCACGAAGATGACCACCACCACGATGAGCGCGATGAGCAGGATCGTCCCGGTGGAGACGGTCATGGTGTTGTCCTTTCGGTGAGGCGGACGACCGCCGTGGAGCCCTCGACGCCGGTCACGACGACCGGCGTGCCGAGGGGCGGGCGGACCGGGACCGCGGCGCCGGTGTCGGCGGCGATGCGCGCGCTCCAGGTCTCGCCGTTCGCCAGACGGACCTGGCCGGGGGCGGAGCCCGTGAACGCGACGACGACCTCGCCCGGCATCCCGGTGAGTGCGTCGACGTTCGTGCGGTGCGGATCGGCACCCCGACCCAGCGCGTGGATGACGCGCGGTCGGACGAGGGCGATGAGCAGGAGGGACAGCGCCGCCGCGATGAGCACGGCGGCCCACCACGGGAGTCCGAGCAGCGAGGCGACGAGACCGCCGGCCGACCCTGCTGCGAGCATCACGAACACGAAGTCGAGCGTGAAGACCTCGACCACGAGGAACACGAGGACGAGGGCGATCCACACGACCACCCAGGTCCACATGACACCGTCCACGCGATCTGCCCTCCCTCGGGTCGCGTTCCGACGGCGCGTGCGTCGCACCGTCCGATCCAGGTGCCGCTCACGCTAGCAGCGCGGGGTGACAGCGGGACGGGAGGCCCGCGTTGCTAGGCTCGGACCCGGTCACGCGCGGTCCAACCGACGGCGGCGCGGGCCCGTATCCGAGGAGACACCACACGTGAGCAACCCCCTGGCCGCCGGTCGACTCGCCGGTACCCGCGCCCTCGTCACCGGGTCGTCCCGGGGGATCGGGGCGGACACCCTCGGTTACCTGGCGGAGGCGGGCGCCCGTGTGGTCGTGAACTACCGGAACAAGGCCAAGCGCGCCGACCAGATCGCGGAGCGCATCACCGCCGCGGGCGGCGAGGCCATCGCCATCGGCGCCGACCTCACGGACCACGACTCCGTGCAGGCGATGTTCGACACGATCGCCGAGCGCTTCGGCGGGCTCGACCTCCTCGTGCTCAACGCCTCCGGCGGTATGGAGGCCGGCATGGGCGACGACTACGCGCTGCGCCTCAACCGGGACGCCCAGGTCGACGTCCTCACGACGGCCGTGCCGCTCATGCCGGCGGGGTCGCGCGTCGTGTTCGTGACGAGCCACCAGGCGCACTTCGTCGAGACCGCCGAGACCCTGCCCGAGTACGTGCCGGTCGCCAAGAGCAAGCGGGCCGGGGAACTCGCGCTCCGTGACCTCATCCCGCAGCTCGACGCCGCCGGGATCGAGTTCGTGGTCGTCTCGGGCGACATGATCGAGGGCACGATCACGGCGACCCTGCTCGAGCGCATCAACCCGGGTGCGATCAGCGGGCGTCGCGAGTCCGTCGGCAAGCTCTACAACGTCGCCGAGTTCGCGGCCGAGGTCGCCCTCGCCGCGGTCGAGCCCATCCCGGCCGATCACACGAAGCTCGTCGGCGACGTGTCCGAGTTCGTCGGCTCGGCTTCCTAGCGGACCGCGGTCGTGACCGCGCTGCCGGGCCTGCGCCGCACCTCCCGGATCCTGCTGCTCGACGCCGACGGCCGCGTGTTCCTCATGGACACGCGAGCGCCGTCCAGCGACGGCTTCCACCGCTGGATCACGCCCGGCGGCGGTGTCGACCCGGGGGAGTCGCACCGCGACGCCGCGATCCGGGAACTCCGCGAGGAGACCGGCATCGTCATCGAGGACCCGGGGGAGTCCGTCTGGTCGTGGGACTTCGCGGTGGACTTCGACGAGGCGGACCACGACCGCGGCCACTCCGAGTTCTACGTCGTGCGGACCACCGGGTTCACCCTGTCGAACGCGGAGTGGACCGACGAGGAGCGCGTCGACATCCTCGACGCGCGCTGGTGGACGGCCGACGAGCTGGCGGCGACGACCGAGCCGTTCGAACCGCCGGAGCTGCCCGCGCTCGTGCGCCGCTTCGCCTGACGCGGTCAGTCGCGCGGGGAGAGCACGCAGAACTCGTTGCCCTCGGGGTCGCGCAGGACGACCCAGGAGACGTCGTCGTCCTGACCGACGTCCGCGCGGGTCGCGCCGCGGTCGAGCAACGCCTGCACGTCGGTGGCCTGGTCGTCCTCCGGTCCTGGCGCGAGGTCGATGTGGAGTCGGTTCTTCACCGTCTTGCCTTCGGGGACCGGGACGAACACGAGGCCCGGACACCGCTCGTGCAGGGGCACGAGACGAGAGGGATCGAGTGCGTGAGGCGGCACGATCACCGCCTCGTCGTCGGCTTCGTACACGAGTCGCCAGTCGAGCGTGTCCGCCCACCACCGCGCTTGCGCGTGCAGGTCCTGACAATCCACGACGACGCTGAACCACCGAACGGTCATGCCCTGAGTCTGCCGAGCACGGCGGGCGACGACAAGCGCTGGCGGCGGCTCTCCGCCCGCGCCCGTCACTCGCCGACGAGTCCGTCCACGGCCTCCCGGATCAGGTCGGCGTGCCCGTTGTGCCGGGCGTACTCCTCGATCATGTGGCAGAGCACCCAGCGGAGGCTCGGCCGTCGCCCGTCCGGCCACGCCACGGCCGACGCCCGGTCGAGTCCGCCGTCCGCGAGCGCGGTCGCGACGGCGCCGCGAGCGCGCCCCACCGCCTCGGTCCACAGCGACCGGAGGGCGTCGGGGTCGTCGTCCGCGGCGGTCCGCCACTCCCAGTCCGGGTCGACGTCCCAGTCGACGGCGTCCCAGGGAGCGCGGTCGGGGTGCCCGAGCACGACGTGGTCGAACCAGTCGTCCTCGACGAGCGCGAGGTGTTTCAGCATCCCCCCGAGCGTCATGGTCGAGACGCCGACGCTCGTCGTGAGACCCGCGGCGTCGAGGCCCGAGGTCTTCCACGCGAAGGTCGCTCGCTGGTACTCGAGGAACCCGACGAGTGTCGCGGCCTCGTCGGCCGCGACCGGCGGCTCGGGGCGTCCCACCGCATCGACCACGACGTCGTCCATGGCGCGATGGTAGCGCGGTCCCCGATGTCAGGACACCGTCGTCACGGCACCGGCGTTCCGGCGCAACTCGGCGGGGAGGCGCCGGTGTCCGGGCCCGAAGAACCGCTCGCGCAGGGTGTCACCGACGTACTCGTCCCGGGCGAGACCGCGGGCACGGAGCACCGGCAGCAGGTACTCGATGAGATCCTCGTACGTGCCCGGTGTCATGTGGGGCTGGATGAGGAACCCGTCCGCATCCGTCGTCCGCACGAACTCCTCGACCTGGTCCGCCACGCTCGCGCCGGTTCCGACGAAGACGCTGCCGTTGATGCCCGTCACCCGGAAGTCCTCGATGATCTCGCGCACGGTGGGGCCGGGGCGACCGTCACGGCCGAGGTACCGCTGCAGGTTCGACAGCCCGAGCTCGGTCCGCTGCTGCGCCAGAGGCTGGTCCGGGTCGAGCGCCAGGAGGTCGACACCGGTGTTCCCGGCGAAGATCGCCGCGGCCCCCTCGGGGGTCGACATCGCGAGCATCTCCCGGTGCGTCCGCTGCGCCGCCTCCTCGGTCGGTCCGACGAGGAACAGCGCGCCGACCAGGACCTTCACGGCGCTGGGGGAGCGGCCGGCCTCGACCGCGGCCTGCCGGATCGCGGCGATGTTCCGTGCGACCCGCTCCGGTGCCCCGCCGGCGACGAACACGGCTTCGGCGTGCTCACCGGCGAACCGCATCCCGCGCCCCGATGTCCCGGCCTGGACGAGGAGCGGCGTTCGCTGCGGCGACGGCGGCAGGTTGAGGATGCCGCGCGAGCGGAAGTACGGCCCGTCGTGCGTGATCATCCGGACCCCGGCCGGGTCTGCGTATGTGTTCGTCGCCTTGTCCCGGACCAGCGCGTCGTCGGCCCATGAGTCCTCCCACAGCGCCAGGTCGAGCGCCAGGTAGTCGTCCGCCATGTCGTAGCGCTCGTCGTGCGGCACGAGGGCCTTGCCCATCAGGTCCGCCGCGGTCGCGCCCGAGGACCCGGTGACGATGTTCCAGCCGATCCGGCCCTTGGTGAAGTGGTCGAGCGTGGCGAACCGGCGGGCGTTCGCCGCGGGTGGTTCGACCGTGGTGGAGGCCGTGAGGATGAACCCGAGTCGCTCGGTCGCCGCGGCCAACGCGGTCACGAGCGGCATCGGATCGCCGCCCGGGATCCCACGACCCTCCTTGACCGAGGCCGGGATGAGTTCGCCGTCGAGCGCCGGGAACCCGTAGCTGTCGGCGAGGAACAGGAGGTCGAGCCGTGCCTCCTCGAACATCCGTGCCAGACGGATCCAGTGGTCGAGGTCGGTGAAGTCGGCCGAGCGGTCGTCGGGGTGCTGCCACGCCGACCCGACGGTGCCGTTCGGGCTGAGGCTCTGGAAGATGCCGAGGATGAGCGGGTCCATGTCCCATTGATGCCATGGATCGTGTTTCGCCCGGGTGAACTCTGCTGACTGGCGCGCTCGTGCGCGGACGACGCCGCGGTTGATCTCGGATCGGCAGAGCCGCTTCGTCGGCGGGAACGCCGGGGGAGTGCGCCCCGACGGAGCCGTACGGTCGCGACGCGGCACCGCCGTCGGCGCTCGTTCCTCAGGCCGGCTCCGACCCCGGAGCCGATCACCCCGAAGCGACTCGGGGCCCGGGCCGAACCCGTGGCCCGTCGCCTCGATCGTGAGGAACAGCATGAACACCATCGTCCGAACCGTCGTCGGCTCCGGGACGGACTCGTACAGCCCGGGTCTGGCCATGACCCCGCGCAGTGTCACCGTGTCGGTGTCGGCGTCGTACGACTGCCCGCTCGGCTTCTCGACGCCGCAGGTCAGCAGTGCGTCGATCTCCTACGCCAAGAAGACGGCTCCGCAGGCCTCGTGTCTGGAACCGGCGCACGTCGGTGCCGGGGCGGTCGCGATCCGGTGGAGTACCGGTCAGGTCAGTCAGTTCGCCTTCACGCTCACCGACGACGTCGTCGACGGCGCGCTCGTGCAGACGCAGACCGGCTCGATCATCTCGGGGCTGTTCGCCGGCGACCAGGTCGTCCGGGTGACGACCGGGACGCCGGCCGACCTCACTGCCTGCCTCGCGACGGGCGTGCCGCGGACGACGAGCGACTCGACGATCACGGTGCTCGCCTCCGGCCTCTGACGGTCACGCACTGCGCACCCGACCGTTCTCCGGACGGGAGGAACGGCACCAGCCGGTGTCGCGCCTCCCGTCCGGGACGCGTGCGGTACTGAATGCCGATGATCGGATCCTCGAGCTCGTCCGAGACGTTGACGTTCAACGCGCAGAACGAGATCACCTCGTCTGGGTATAGCTATGACGGAGCGGGCAACCTCACGGCGTCGCCAGGAGTGACGTACACCTACAACGGAGCGGAGCAGATGACGTCTTCGACTACCGGCGGGAAGACCACCACCTACACGTACGCGGGTGCCGATCAAAACGAGCTGCTCAGCCAGAGCACGCCTGGCGGTGACTCGTACGTCTACACGTACGGCAGGGACGGCCGCCTGGCCCTGCAGGACAGCAGCGGACTCCGCTCCTACATGCTCAACGACCCGGCCGCCGGGCAGATCCTCGACGTCACCGGTCCCGATTTGACCACCGCGCTGTTCCTTGACCACGGCATCGGGAACCCCGTCGAGATGCTCAGCGACGGCGGCCAGCGGTTGTACTCAGTGTCCTTCGATCCCCACGGCGGGCGCATCTTCACCGCCGGCGGTAACTCGAACTGGTACCTCTACCTGCCCTATGGATACAAGGACGGCATCCGGATCTACGGCGACGGACTTGTCAAATTTGGACTCTGCTGGTGCCTGCCCGGCACCGGGTCGTGGACGCAGGAGGACACCCTCGACGCACCCCTCGAACCCAGCATCGCGAACCGCTACGCCTACGCTGCTGATGACCCAATCAACAATGTCGATCCGTCGGGGCGCATTCCTCATGCTCTGATCGCTAAGTTGATCTCGGCAGTATTTTCCGGGGCGAGCCTCGTATCGGTTCTAGAGGGCGAGAATCTGGCTGGTTACATCACCGGAACGGGGGTTGAGATCGCCTGCGACGCGTGCGTGACTGCTGCGACAGCGGGCATCGGGCTTCTTGCGTCAACCTTCGTATGTGGCGTTATTGGTGAGGCCGCCACCTACGCGATCAACGAGCAGGTAGAAGAAGCCGCGTAGATGATTCAGCGGTCAAATCCGAAGAGGAGGCAACCGAGGTGGCGAAGGACAACGGCCAAACACCGAGCGCAAGTCGCGTAATGCTCTTCGGCGCCGCCATTTTCAGCCTGGGCGTCATCGCGACCCTCATGCCAGTAGCTGTGAACGCTGCGAATCCACGTGTGGGCGGGGAAGCGCTCGTCATATTCGGCCTCCTTGGGGTTGTGCTCGGACTTATCCTCGTGGGTTACGGTCTGGCACAAAAACTTCGAGGGGGCGGAAAGTAGCAATTTCACATGCTCCGCGGAGGCAACCTAGTAGGGCGTTCGCGGATTGGCCCCGAAGGACTCGAGGCGGCGTCCATGAGTAGATTCGAGAAATGGGCAAGAAACCGCTGAGGGTACATCAGATGAACGCAACGCCACCCCAACCCTCATCATCACTCCACGAAACCAGTTACGGTTTCCGGCTCTTCGCAGCTGAGGGGGCAGCCGCCGGGGTGTGAGGGCTGGCGCGTTGAGCCGGGGAAGAAGGTCGAGGTCTCCCAGGATAGATGTTTTCACACTCACCGTCTGAAGACCTCGACGGGCACCACGCTACCTTCGCGACCCCCGACCTGACGACGCTCTGCTGTCTCAACTGCGAAGAGCCACTTAGATACCGAGGCGGTCTCTGCAAGACGGCGCCGCGCGGCCGTCCCACGCGCCGATAATCCATATTATGTCAGAGAGTAAGAGGGGCATCCGCGGATTCTGCTCTTCCCCAACGGCCGTGTACGTCTGCGTGAAGGATCGCCTCTCGCCCTCCGACCTGGGCTTTTGTTCCCCTAGTGGCCTCTTGGGAGCGGGATCCGGGGCTGGTTCAACTGCGTTCCGACGCCCCGAGCCAGACAGCCCCTGACCGGGGATTTCGGTCTTGTGCTCTGCACCTGATGCACTTGAACTGCAAAAACTGCACTCAGCGTGGAGGGCTCATGGCGGACGAAATCGGCGGCCTCTCGTTCCTGCCGCTCCCCGACCGGCAACCGGACGGGGATGGCTTCTTCACGCAGGTGCTGACAGGCTGGAAGCGATCCCAGGTCGCGCAGAACTTCACCGAGGGGACGATCCGTCGACGGCTCCGAACCGTCCAGCGCTTCGCTGATTTCACCGGCCGGTATCCGTGGGAGTGGACTCCTTCGGACGTGGACGACTACTTCGCGCACCTGCGCGGCGTCCGGAATGTTGCGCTCTCCACCGCCCGTGCGTACCAAAGCGACATCGCTCTGTTCTGCGCATACGCAACGAGTGAGTCGTACGAATGGAACGACGCCTGCATACGCACCTTTGGCACCGGGACGGCGCAGGTCGTTACCGACCTCAATCGCGCTCGGCATACGCAAGAGGCGGACATGGGCCCGGAGAAGCGGGCGTTCGACCTCGGGGAGCTTCAGGACTGCACAAGCGGTCTGTCGGGACGATGAATCAGGCGCACGTCGACGAGTACCTCGCGGAGGGCCCGTCGACGAGGAAGCACATTCGCAACTTGCTCCACTACCTCTCCAAGGAGCGAACGATCACGGGCATCGACGTGCCATATCGATTAGCGCAGACGATGCCGATGCTGACCCAGCAACAGCGGATCGACCACATCAAGACGCTCATGTCGACCGGCGAACTAGCGGTTTCGATCCGACTGTTTGGTCTACTCTTCCTGCTCTACGGCACACCGATCGGCAAACTCTGCATGCTTACCCTCGACGATGTGCACACGGACCCGACCGGGACCGCGATCAGGCTCGGCGCGCAGCCCGCGCCCCTCCCAGACGTCTTCGTACCGCTCCTGCTTGCCCACCTCGATGAGCTCGACCGACGGACCGCCACCAACGTCGACACCAACTGGTTGTTTCCTGGCACCCGGGCCGGACGGCCACGTGCGCCCTACACAATCCTGCCGAAGCTCCGGCAGATTGGCATCGAGATCCAGGGCGCCAGAAACACCACGCTCAGAACGTTGGTTGAAGAACTGGACCCCACTTCGCTATCACGCATGATCGGGTACTCCGCGATCACCCTGGACCGCCACGGCAATGCAGCAACAGTGCCCTGGTCCAGCTACGTCACGGATAAACATCCGCATCTCCGGAAGCCTCACGCGTAGACGACTTAAAGACCGGTTCTTGGTCACTCCACGGAGCTAACCGCTCCATCACCTTTCCCATCCCACTCCACCTTTGCTCCGAAGAGATCGAAAGCCTCCGCGTTGGCTCCGCGAACTGCTTCCACCATCGCGGTGAAGTTGGTTAGGGCGGAGTTCACCTTCTCGCGCGATTTGAGTCCTTGGTCGGTAGCTGTAACAAGTTGCGCCGTGAAAGACAGGAGCACATCAACAATCGGCTTCCAATTAGCCGCCGATGAAGCCGGGCTTACCTTCCTACTGAATCGAAGCGAGTAGCTATCTGGGACCGGACGTCCGACAATTGTTTCCAGTGACGCAGATACCGCAGAGACCAGGAGCAAGTTCGATCCACGAGTGCTGAAGAACTGTGCATGCCGCCTTTGTGTCTCAGTGCGGTCTGAGTCGGGAATCTTTGCGAGTCGCCGCTTCGTGTCATCCACGGCGGCAAGGAGGCTCTGTACAAATACGACGTGGTTCGCAGTCAGCGTCTCTCGGAACACGGAGGCGTATGTTCCGTCGGAGTCCCAAATCATACGAGTGTCGTTATAGGCAAGGTTTGGATTACCGTGGAATGCCGCAAGAGACTGTGCAACAGATGAATCGCTGAGCATCTGCCTGCTCCGCGAGATTGCATCGGTCGCACCGCCGCGACGCCCTCCTCGGTAGTCTGCGTCAGGAATTGCGGCGAACTCCTGACGAAGACGGGTTTGGACGGCATCTCCGCTGCGGAAGTCTGTCGCTTCAACCTTGTTCTGCGTATTATTGAATCGGACAATGCTGTCAAGGACCGTTGGGTCCGTGCAGGTGACAAAGCGGGCCATCACCCTCGCGTCCGCTAGCTCTTCTACGTCTGCAGCTGGCATCTCTCCTACTGCCCCAGTGGTCTGCCCGCCGTTGACGATGCCGATTCCAGTGGCGACAATGCTGCCTTCGTCATCGTTAACCCTATAGCCGTTCGTGAGTACGGTGATGCCATTATTATAGATGGCAAAATTCTTCGGCTCGCTCTTGGCGGTTTCTTTGATTCCATAGTTGATGTTCCCTGACTTCTTGACCACCCCAAGGTAGTCACGCACGTTGGGTGACATCAGTTGAACGCCGTGGGAGGTCCAAAGAGACCTCAGATCCTCGAGCTTGGTGGCCGTCGAATATGCCTTCCATCCGACACCACCAATCTCGAAACCGCCAGGAATCTCGAAGGTCCTCTCCTCGCTAACGAGGATCGGAGCGTTGCTCTGCTCGTAGTCTTTATCGATCTGATCTCGGCCTATCTCGAGGTGCCGAACATCGACGGTAGCGTCTGGGAAGTATTGTGCGATAGCGGACGAGGCAGACTTTGCCGCCTGCTTGAGTTCGTTCTCCACGTTCGTCGAACTTGGCAGATTGTGCACGAACCAAATTTCGAATTCAGAAACTTGGCCGTCCTCAAGAGCGGATCGCACTTCGGCCGCCGCACTGCGCAGCTTCTCCGGAACAGCATCAAGAGGACCCGTCAATAGCCAAGACACTGCCGTATTCATGTCTGATGCCTTGTTGGCGGGCCCGGCAGGTTTCTCGGTAAGGGCTTCATAACCTTGAGCGACGATAATCTTGCTTCTATCGGCAGTAAGGGCTACCATGTCGCATTTTTTGTCGTTCGAATGATCCGTGAGAGCGTTCGCAGCGAAGGCATCGACGTCATCGATGCCCAAGCGGAGTTCCGCGACAAAGAGAAGTAGTGCGTTAGGGTCGTGTATGTGCAGGTCTTCGCGTGCGTTATATGCAGCGAAGGCTGGCCTGGAAGCGGCCAATTGAGCTGCTAACTCGCTGACCCTCGCCTGGCCTTCATCCGACTGGGTGGGCTCTGGCGATGCACTCGGCGTCGAGTCTGCCTGCGTCATGACGCCATTATGGCAACGATTGGTGCGGAGCATCCGCTCCTACCGCCGTCGCGCTCTGCGTCAGTTCACCTTTCGCAGATATCGCGTCGAGCCTGAGGGCGCCACGCCTCCAGAGAGCAGCCTGGCCCGTGGGGCTTCTGCGCAGCTGGGGTTCCACCGGCCCGCTGGTCGAAGTCGCACCCTTGGCGCCAACCTTGATAGCCCACTTACCCAGTTGGCACCACCGCTGGACCGGCTTGGAACGGCGGACGGCCCCTGCTCGGAACGGCGGATGGCCCCGGCGTTCTGCCGAGGCCATCCGTCGATCCGCAGGAGTGTCACATGTGCTGCGAGATGATCGACGCCGCGACGATGATGTTCACGATCGCCGCGACGATGGCGATGGCGCCCAGGATGACGCCAGCCAGTGCCATGCCGCGCCCGCGCCCAGCGGCAGCGCCGCGTCGACGCGCCACGAGGCCGAGCACGAGCGCCAGGACGCCGCAGATGATCCCGATGATGGGGACGAGGAGCGCGAACACGACACCGATGACCCCGAGCACGAGGGCGGCGATCGTGAGACCGTTCGAGCGCGACGGAGCGGTGACGGGACCGCCGGGCTCAGTCGGTGCGGGCGGGTAGTTCTCGGACATGCGGGGTCCCTCTCGAACGGGACGCGCCCAGGGGCCGTCGGAGTGCGGCGTCGCGCGTCACCGCGGACGCTAGTCGCCGGACCCAGCCGTTGTCCGATTTTCGCTCACGGTTACTCGGCGTCCCGCTCTCCGAACCCGGAGGCCGTGAGCGCGACGAGCGCCTCGACCGCGTCCCGCGCGTCCTCCCCCGTCGCGTCGATGGCGACGGTCGCGCCCTGGGGCAGTGCGAGCGCCATGATCGCCAGCAGGCTCTTGGCGTCCACGCCGTTCACGGTGACCGAAGCGTCGTACTTGGCGGCGGTCTTGACGAACTCGGCCGCGGGTCGGGCGTGGAGTCCCGAGGCGTTCACGAGCTCGACCGTCGCCGAGACGACGGCCGTGGTCGGTCCGGCCGGGGTGTCACCGTCCGGTACGGACTCCGGCCCGTCCGGTGTGTCCGCTCCCCCGGCGGACTCCGAGGCCGAGACCACCGCGTGGGTGTCGCCTCCGGTCTGCGCCGCGACCGCGGCTGCGACGGTGCCCTCGACCAGCGGCGCGTGCGAGACGTGCACCCGACCACGGTCGTCGTCCGTCAAGAAGTCGAGTGCGGTGTCGGTCGTCAGGTAGGCCGAACCGAGGTCACACAGGACGACGACGCCGTCGGTGTCGCCGAGCGCGGCGATGCCGTCGGTGACGGCCTCGAAGCTCGTCCCGATGCCGCCGTCGTCGGTGCCGCCCGCGGTCGCGAACCGGACGTCCGGGGCCATCTGTGCCGCGAGCTCGACGACGCCCTCGGCGATCTTGGCGCTGTGCGAGACGACGAGGATCCCGACGCTCACGCCGGGCCGCCCGATGCGTCCACCGCTGCCCGGAGGAGCAGCGCGGTCGACTGCGCGCCCGGATCGCGGTGCCCCACGGCGCGCTCCCCCAGGTAGCTCGCCCGGCCCTTGCGCGCGACGAGCGGCTCGGTCGCCGCCGCGCCCTCGGCTGCCGCGTCGGCCGCCGCCACGAGCACGGCCTCCGGGGTCGCTCCCCCGGCCGCCGCGGCGGTGCCTGCATCGACGGCCGGCGTCCACGCGTCGATCATGGTCTTGTCGCCGGGCTCGGCCTTGCCGCGGGCGACGATGCCGTCCCGCGCGGCGGTCAGCAGGGCGACCACGGCGTCGGCGTCGAGCGTCTCACGATCCCCCAGCGCCTGCGACGCGCGCAGGAACGCGGTGCCGAAGAGCGGTCCCGACGCGCCGCCGACCGTGCTGATGAGCCGCGTGGCGACGAGCTTGAGGACCGCGCCGGGGGTCGGCAGGTCGCCGTCGTCGAGGGACTCGACGACGGCGTGGAACCCACGGTCGAGGTTCTCCCCGTGGTCGCCGTCCCCGATCTCGCGGTCGAGGGCGATGAGGTCGGTGCGGTTGTCCCGGATGACGTCGGCGGTCCTGCGGATCCACTGCGTCGCCCAGTCGGTGTCGAGCGGCATGTCGTTCCTCTCTGTCGGGGCGGTCAGCGGCCCCAGCGGAGCGCCGGGGTCTCGACCGGGGCGTCCCAGAGTGCGGTGGTGTCGTCGTCGAGCACCGTGACGGTGATCGAGAACCCCTGCATCTCGAGGGACGTGACGTGGTTCCCGACCAAGCTACGCGACAGCTCGAGTCCCTGGTCCGACAGGATCTCGGCGGCGCGGCGGAACACGATGTACAGCTCGGACAGCGGCGTCCCGCCCATCCCGTTGACGAACAGGAGCACGCGGGAACCGCGCGGTGCGTCGAGGTCCGCGAGCACCGGTTCGATCACCTGCTCGACGAGGACGTCGGCCGGGGCCATCGGGATGCGCTCGCGCCCGGGTTCGCCGTGGATGCCGATGCCGAGCTCGACCTCGTCGTCCCCGAGGGTGAACGACGGCTCCCCCGCGTGCGGCACCGTGCACGGCGCGAGCGCCAGCCCCATGGACCGTGTCGACGCGATCGCGCGTCGGGCGACGTCCGCGACCGCGTCGAGGTCGTCGCCGCGCTGGGCAGCGGCCCCTGCGAGCTTCTCCACGACGACGGTGCCGGCGACCCCGCGGCGCCCTGCCGTGTAGAGGGAGTCCTGCACGGCGACGTCGTCGTCGACGAGCACCGACACGACGCGGATCCCCTCGGCCTCGGCGAGTTCGGCGGCCGTCTCGAAGTTGAGGACGTCGCCCGTGTAGTTCTTGACGATGTGGAGCACACCCGCTCCCCCGTCCACCGCCTTCGTCGCGTCGACGATCGGGTCGGGCGTCGGCGACGTGAAGACCGGTCCCGGCACCGCGGCGTCGAGCATGCCGAACCCGATGAACCCGGCATGCAGGGGCTCGTGCCCGCTTCCCCCACCACTGACGATGGCGACCTTGCCGGCGACGGGTGCGTCGGCCCGGCGGAGGTGGACGGGGTCCTCCTGCAGGACGACCGCCCCGGCGTGGGCGAGCGCGAACCCGCGGACCGTCTCCGTGACGACCTCGCGCGGATCGTTGACGAGCTTCTTCATGCGGTGCCTCCCGTGGTCGGCCCGAGACGACGAGGGTGGTCACGGTCGTCGTCGTCCGGTGCTGGAGGTCAATGTAGCGCGAGGGCTCCGCAGCACTGCCTGCACGAACGTGCAGGATCGTCGGACCCTCGTGCGGTCGTCGAGCAGGAGCGGCCCGCTCCTCCCCCTGCACGTTCGTGCAACCCGTCCGCACGGCCGCGGATCGGCCATCCTGGGAGCCCTCGCCCGCCGCTATGCTCGGCGAGAATCACTCAACGGGGAGTGGCGGGTCGCCCGCACCTCCTCCTCATGACAAGGAGGTCGCCGATGGACGGCATCGGGATCAAGTTCCTCTCCGAGGTGGTGGGCACGGCGGTGCTGGTCCTGCTCGGCACCGGCGTCGTGGCGAACGTCGCCCTGACGAAGACCAAGGGGTTCGCGGCCGGCACGCTGATGGTCACGATCGGTTGGGGCTTCGCCGTGTTCGCCGGCGTCACGGTGTCGTACAAGTCGGGTGCGCACCTCAACCCGGCGGTGAGTCTGGCGCAGTTCATCCTCGGCAACATCTCGTTCGGCACGATGCTGCTGTACTGGCTCGCGCAGATGATCGGTGCGGTCATCGGAGCGGTGCTGTGCTGGCTCGCATACCGGCAGCACTTCGACCAGGAACCGGACCCGGCAGCCAAGCTCGGCGTGTTCTCGACCGGTCCTGCCATCCGCAACTACGCCTGGAACCTCGTGACCGAGATCATCGGAACGTTCGTCCTCGTCTTCGTCATCATCGCCTTCACGAACGGCAAGACCCCCGCGGAGCTCGGCGCCATCCCCGTGGCCTTCCTCGTCATCGCGATCGGCGTCAGTCTCGGCGGTCCGACCGGGTACGCGATCAACCCGGCGCGTGACCTCGGTCCCCGCATCGCACACGCCTTCCTGCCGATCCGCGGCAAGGGATCGAATGACTGGGCCTACGCCTGGGTCCCGGTCGTCGGCCCGCTCGTCGGCGGCGCGCTCGCGGCGGTGCTGTCCGTGGCACTGCTCCCGATCGTCAGCTGACGCGGGACCACGGGCCTCCACGACCACGGGCTTCCACGATCACGTCCCCGTCCCGGGCCCTGAGCGGACCCGCCGACCGGACCCCGTCCCTCCCGGACCGGTCCCAACCGAACCGTCGCGCCGCACCAGCGGCCGGCACCGACAACCCAGAGGAGCACACACCAATGGCCGACTACATCGTCGCCATCGACCAGGGCACCACGAGCACGCGAGCGATCGTCTTCGACCACTCCGGGTCCATCGTGTCCGTCGGGCAGAAGGAACACGAGCAGATCTTCCCCCGCGCGGGCTGGGTGGAGCACGACCCGACCGAGATCTGGGACAACACGCGCGAGGTCATCGGTCAGGCGCTCTCGCGGGCGGACATCACCCGGCACGACGTCGCGGCCGTGGGCATCACCAACCAGCGTGAGACCGCCGTCGTGTGGGACAAGACCACGGGCAAGCCGGTCTACAACGCGATCGTCTGGCAGGACACCCGCACGCAGTCCATCGTTGACCGCCTCGCGGACGGTGACACCGACCGCTTCAAGTCGATCGTCGGCCTGCCACTCGCGACGTACTTCGCCGGCACCAAGATCATGTGGATCCTCGAGAACGTCGAGGGGGCGCGGGAGAAGGCCGAGGCGGGTGACCTGCTCTTCGGGACGACCGACACCTGGGTGCTCTGGAACCTCACCGGCGGCACGGATGGAGGCGTCCACGCGACCGACGTGACGAACGCGTCGCGGACCCTCTTCATGGACCTCGAGACGCTCGAGTGGCGCGACGACATCCTCGAGCAGTTCGGCGTCCCGAAGTCGATGCTGCCGAAGATCTGCTCGTCATCCGAGGTGTACGGCACGGTCGAGCCGTCGAACCTGCTGCGCGAGGTCCCGATCGCGGGCATCCTCGGCGACCAACAGGCCGCGACGTTCGGCCAGGCCGCGTTCGACCAGGGCGAGTCGAAGAACACGTACGGCACCGGCAACTTCCTCATCTTCAACACGGGAACCGACATCGTCCGGTCGGAGAACGGGCTCCTCACCACGGTCGGGTACAAGCTCGGCGACCAGCCGACGCACTACGCGCTCGAGGGCTCCATCGCCGTCACCGGGTCGCTCATCCAGTGGCTCCGCGACAACCTCGGCCTGATCGGGAGCGCGCCGGAGGTCGAGGCGCTCGCGACGACCGTGGAGGACAACGGCGGCGTGTACGTCGTCCCGGCCTTCTCCGGGTTGTTCGCGCCGTACTGGCGCTCGGACGCCCGCGGTGCGATCGTCGGGCTCACCCGCTACGCGAACAAGGGCCACATCGCCCGCGCCGCGCTCGAGGCGACCGCGTTCCAGACGCGCGAGGTCCTCGACGCCGTCAACGCCGACTCGGGCGTCGACCTGACGGAGCTCAAGGTCGACGGCGGCATGGTCGCGAACGACGCCCTCATGCAGTTCCAGGCGGACATCCTCGACGTGCCCGTCGTGCGGCCGGTCGTCGCGGAGACCACCGCGCTCGGTGCGGCGTACGCGGCCGGTCTCGCCGTCGGGTTCTGGCAGAACCTCGACGAGCTGCGGGCGAACTGGCAGGAGGACAAGCGGTGGGAGCCCCAGCTCGACGAGACCGAGCGGGCGCGCCAGATCCGGCTCTGGAAGAAGGCCGTCACGAAGACCTTCGACTGGGTCGACGAGGACGTCCTCTGAGCCGCTGACGCCCGCCGACGGACGGCCCCGACCACGACCGTGGCCGGGGCCGTCCGCGTGTCGGTCGGGAGGACCGGCCTCCCCCGCCGCGCGGCCCGCCTCGTCCCCGAGCGTCCGGACCTGACGGGGATGGATGACGCGCGTCGTCGACACGCCCGTGCTCCGTGAGGAACGCCTCAGGCTCGGTGCTCGCCGACCCAGGCCGCGAGCTTCGCTTCCGCCGCTCCGGAATCGACGGCCTCGGCCGCGACCACGAGTTCCTCGCGGAACCGCTGCAGCAGCGGCCGCAACACCTGTGTGGGATCGGCGGCGAGCCGGAACGCGACGAGGCCGGCGGCGGCGTTGAGGAGCACGATGTCGCGCACCGCCCCGGTCTCCCCCGCCAGCACGCGCCGCACGATCGCGGCGTTCTCGGCGGGCTCGCCGCCCAGGAGGTCGGTCGTGCGGGCACGAGGGATGCCGAGGTCCCGGGGGTCGAGATCGTGCTCGGTCACGGAGCCGCCGCTGACCTCCCAGATGTGGCTGTGGCCCGTCGTGGTGAGCTCGTCGAGACCGTCGTCCCCCCGGAACACCAGGGCCGTCGCACCCCGTGTCTGGAACACGCCCGTGATGATCGGCACGAGGTCGAGCTGCGCCACGCCGACGGCGTTCGCCTCGCACCGAGCCGGGTTCACGAGGGGTCCGAGGAAGTTGAAGACCGTGGGGACGCCGATCTCCCGGCGGACCGACGCGGCGTGGGCGAACCCCGGGTGGAAGGCACTCGCGAACGCGAACGTCAGGCCGACGCGGCGGAACGTCTCGGCGACACGCGCGGCGTCGAGGGTGAGGTCGAGGCCGAGTGCCGCGAGGACGTCGGACGACCCCGAACGGGAACTCGATGCACGGTTGCCGTGCTTGACGACGGGCACCCCGGCGGAGGCGACGACGATCGCCGCCATGGTCGAGACGTTCACCGTCCCGACGACGTCGCCACCCGTCCCGACGATGTCGAGCGCCATGGGGTCGACGTCGAGTGGGACGGCGCTCTCGAGGATCGCGTCACGGAACCCGACGACCTCGTCCACCGTCTCGCCCTTGGCGCGGAGCGCGACGAGGAACCCCGCGATCTGGGCGGGTGTGGCACGCCCGGCGACGATGTCCTCCATGGCCCATGCGGATTCGCTGATCGACAGGTCCGTGCCGGCCATGAGGGAGCCGATGACCGACGGCCAGGAGAACGAGTCGTGCATGCCCCCGATCGTACTGATTTCGAAGGACCCGCCAGTTGCCTGCGAAAACACTGTCCGTGGTTCGGGCCATAATGGACGACGTGACAAGCACCCCTCTCTCCAGACCAGCCCAGGGCGCGGTCCTGAACCGGCCGAACCCCGTCGCCGTGGGGACCATCGTGTGGCTGGGCAGCGAGGTCATGTTCTTCGCCGGCCTGTTCGCGATCTACTTCACGCTGCGCAGCACGTCCCCGAAGCTCTGGGCGACCGAGACCGCGCACCTCGACGTGCCGTACGCCGCCACGAACACGATCGTCCTGGTCCTGTCGAGCTTCGCCTGCCAGTTCGCGGTGTTCGCCGCCGAGCGCTTCCAGGTGCACCGCACGAGCTGGAAGCCGCGCGACTGGGGCATGACCGAGTGGTTCTTCGTCACCTACTGCATGGGCGCGGTGTTCATCTGCGGCCAGGTCTACGAGTACTCGAACCTCTGGCACGAGGGCGTCACGCTGTCCTCGAGCGCCTACGGGTCTGCCTTCTTCATGACCACGGGCTTCCACGGCCTCCACGTCACCGGCGGCCTCCTCGCGTTCCTCCTGACCCTCGGCCGCGGCTTCGCCGCGAAGAACTTCGGTCACAAGGAAGCGACCACCGCCATCGTCGTGTCGTACTACTGGCACTTCGTCGATGTCGTCTGGATCGGCCTCTTCGCCGTCATCTACCTTCTCAAGTAGGAATCGGATAGCCCCACGCGCATGTTCTCTCGAAGCAAGTCCGAGCGCCGCACCGGCGCCAAGAAGGGCCGCCGCTCCCCGCTGGCGACCGTGTCGCTGATCGTCGTCGGCCTGATGACGACCGGCGGCGCGTACGCCCTGTTCACCTCATCGGCCAACGCGGACTCCTCGCAGTCGACCACGGTCGCGGCCACCAGCCAGTCGCGGGTCAACGAGGGGCAGAAGCTCTTCGCGTCGAACTGCGCCACGTGCCACGGGCTCAGCGCACAGGGCACGAAGTCCGGTCCGTCGCTCATCGGCGTCGGCGCCGCCTCGGTCGACTTCCAGGTCGGCACGGGTCGCATGCCCGCGGCGTCGAACGGCCCGCAGGTCGAGGAGAAGCCCGCGCAGTTCACGGATGAGCAGGTCGCGGACATCGCCGCCTACGTGTCGTCGCTCGGCCCGGGCCCGTCCATCCCGAAGGCGAGCCTCACCAACGGCAACGCCAACGCGGCCAAGGGCGCCGAGCTGTTCCGGGTGAACTGCGCGATGTGCCACAACGTCGCGGGTGCCGGCGGTGCCCTGACCGAGGGCAAGTACGCGCCGAACCTCAAGTCGGTGTCGGGCAAGCACATCTACGAGGCCATGCTCACCGGTCCGCAGAACATGCCCGTCTTCAACGACCTGAACATCACGCCGAAGCAGAAGGCGGACATCATCACCTATCTGAAGTACATCCAGGACACGAAGTCCCCGGGCGGGTTCGCCCTCGGTGACATCGGCCCGGTGGCAGAGGGCCTGTTCCTCTGGATCTTCGGACTCGGTGCGGTCGTCGCGGTGACCGTCTGGCTCACCGCGAAGACCAACTGATCGACCCGTGTCGCACGACACCACTGAAGGGAACACCATGACAGAGCGCGACGACGACGTACTGTCCGCGTCCTCCGCTGTCGAGAAGCACGACACGCCCTCGATCCCCGCCGGTACCGCGGTCCTGCCCGCCGAGCCGTTCCAGAACCCGGGTGAGCCGCCGCACCGCCCGCGGCGGACCGACGTCGACCCGAAGAAGGAGCGTCTGGCCGAGCGTCAGGTCGCGACGTTCTTCTACATCTCGATCATCGGCAGCATCCTGGCGATCGCGTCCTACGTCGCGTTCCCCGTCCGCGCCGGCGACCTGTCGACGGTCCGCTTCGGCAACCTGTTCCTCGGTCTGTCGATCACGCTGGCGCTCCTCGCCCTCGGGTTCGGTGCCGTCTACTGGTCCAAGACCCTCGTCGTGGACCGCGAGATCTCCGAGCAGCGTCACGCGACGCGTGGCTCCGAGGAGACCCGTGCGAAGGCCGTCGAGGCCTTCCGGCTCGGCGACAAGGAATCGGGCTTCAACCGTCGAACGGTCATCCGCAACAGCCTCATCGGTGCGCTCGTGGCGTTCCCGCTCCCTGGTGTCGTGCTGGTGCGCGATCTCGCGCCCGCTGCCGACCCCAACAAGCTCCTCAGCTACACGATGTGGAAGCAGGGCACGCGCCTGACGAAGGACCCGACCGGCCTGCCGATCAAGGCGTCCGACGTCACCCAGGGCTCGGTCTTCCACGTGATCCCCGACGGTCTGCTCGACAAGTCGGACATGCTCGAGGAGAAGGCCAAGGCGGCCGTCCTGCTCATGCGCCTGGACCCGTCGGAGCTCCATCCCCGCAAGGGCCAGGAACACTGGGGGTACGACGGCATCGTCGCCTACTCGAAGATCTGCACCCACGTCGGATGCCCCGTCGCGCTCTACGAGCAGCAGACGCACCACCTGCTGTGCCCGTGCCACCAGTCGACGTTCGATGTCGCGCACAGCTGCGAGGTCATCTTCGGCCCGGCGAGCCGGCCCCTTCCCCAACTTCCCATCACGGTCGACTCCGAGGGCTACCTGGTCGCGCAGAGCGACTTCCACGAGCCCGTCGGCCCCAGCTTCTGGGAGCGTGAGCGCGTTTCATGAGCACCACCACCACACGGACCACCGGTCCCACGCCGGCGGCGGCCACACCGCCGCAGAACGCGCCGACGCCGACGTCCCGGCTGGTCGGCGCGGCCGCGAACTACATCGACGAGCGCACGAGCATCTCCGGGCTGGTCAAAGAGGTCGGTCGCAAGATCTTCCCCGACCACTGGTCGTTCATGCTCGGCGAGGTGGCGCTCTACAGCTTCGTCGTCGTGCTGCTGTCCGGCACCTTCCTGACGTTCTTCTTCCAGGCGTCGATGGCGGACGTCTCGTACGACGGCTCGTGGGTACCGCTCAAGGGCATCGAGATGTCGGCGGCGTACCAGTCGACGCTCAACATCTCGTTCGACATCCGCGGCGGTCTGTTCGTCCGGCAGATCCACCACTGGGCGGCGCTGCTGTTCGTGGCCTCGATCATGCTGCACATGCTCCGGGTGTACTTCACGGGCGCGTTCCGCAAGCCGCGTGAGCTCAACTGGGTGTTCGGCTTCCTCCTCTGGGTCCTCGCCATGGCCGAGGGCTTCACGGGGTACTCGCTCCCCGACGACCTGTTGTCCGGCAACGGCCTCCGCATCATCGTCGGCATGATCGAGGGTGTCCCGGTCATCGGTGTGTGGATCGCCTACCTGCTGTTCGGCGGGGAGTTCCCGGGGACCGCGATCGTCGGCCGCCTGTACACGCTGCACATCCTGCTGCTGCCGGCGATCCTGGTCGCCGTGCTCGGTGTGCACCTCGTGCTCGTCGTCATCAACAAGCACACGCAGTACGCCGGCCCGGGCCGTACCAACGAGAACGTCGTCGGTGTCCCGATCCTCCCGGCCTTCGCCGCGAAGGCGGGCGGGTTCTTCTTCATCGTCGCGGGCATCCTCGCCCTGATCGCGTCGCTGTTCACGATCAACCCGATCTGGACGTACGGTCCGTACGACCCGTCCCCGGTGTCTGCGGGGACCCAGCCCGACTGGTACATCGGCTTCGCCGACGGCGCCCTGCGTCTGGTCCCGCCGCACTGGGAGTTCGTGATCTGGGGCAACTACACGCTCTCGATGAACATCCTCGCGCCGATCATCGTGCTCGTGCTGCTCATCAGCGCCATCCTGCTGTACCCGTTCCTCGAGGCGTGGGTCACGGGCGACAAGCGCGAGCACCACATCGCCGACCGCCCGCGGAACGCGCCGACCCGCACGGCCATCGGTGCCGCCGGCATGACGCTCTACGGCGGCCTCTGGGCCGCCGCGAGCTCGGACATCATCGCCACGCACTTCATGGTCTCCCTGAACCACGTCATCCACGTCGTGCAGGCGATGGTCGTCCTCGGCCCGTTCTTCGCCTTCTGGATCACGAAGCGCGTCTGCCTCGCGCTGCAGAAGAAGGACCGCGAGATCGTGCTGCACGGGTACGAGTCGGGCCGCATCGTGCGCCTGCCGCACGGCGAGTACATCGAGGTCCACGAGCAGCTCGACGAGTACGAGCGGTGGCGTCTGCTGCAGTTCAACGAGTACCAGCCGCTCATGCTCCGTCCGAACGCACGCGGCAAGATCAGCCCGGTCGAGCGGGTGCGCGCTCGGATGTCGAAGTTCTTCTTCGAGGATCGCATCGCCCCCGTCTCCAAGCCCGAGCTCGACGCCGCGCATGCGGCGCACCACGGGCCGGACCTCGAGGGCACGCACCAGGCGCCGCAGGTCGGCAGCGGCGGTCACTGAACCGACACACGGGAGCGCCCGACCACGATGGTGGTCGGGCGCTTCGTCGTTCGTCGTTCACCTGGGGACGATCGGACACGCCCACCCAGTTCAGGGCACGTTCACGCGCGGGTGCTGGACTGGTGTACGTGGCTGTGACAACGTTGGCCGCGCTGTTCCTCGACGAGTGATTGATTGCGAGCTCCATGGACATCCGGACGGCCGAACACCCCAGGCCGAACCACTTCCTGCTCCACCTCTCCGACACCCACCTCATCGCCGCTGACGGCGAGCTGTACGGAGACGTCGACTCGGCTGCGCGGTTGCAGCAGATCGTCGACGAGATCGAGGCGTCGGGTTCGCACCCCGAGGCCATCGTCGTCACGGGCGACGTCGCGGACCGCGGTGAGCCAGGAGCGTACGCACGGGTCCGCCGCATCCTCGAACCGGCGTCGGAACGACTCGGTGCCCAGCTCATCTGGGCGATGGGCAACCACGACGAGCGTGGCGCGTTCCGGCGTGAGCTGTTCGGTCTGCAGCCCACCGACCGGCCCGTGGACTTCGTGTACGACGTCAACGGGCTCCGGGTGATCACGCTCGACACGAGTGTCCCTGGCCACCACTACGGGGAACTGACCTCCGCGCAGCTCGACTGGCTCGCCGAGGAACTCAGCGTGGCGGCGCCGCACGGCACCATCCTCGCGCTCCACCACCCGCCCGTGCCGAGTGTCCAGGACCTGACGGTCCTCGTCGAACTGCGCGACCAGCAGGCACTCGCCGAGGTGGTGGAGGGGTCCGACATCATCTCGATCATCGGTGGCCACTTGCACTACTCGACGACGTCGCAGTTCGCCGGGATCCCCGTCTCGGTCGCCAGCGCGACCTGCTACACGCAGGACCTGGTCACCGAGGGCGGTGGCACCCGCGGGCGCGACGGTGCGCAGTCGTTCAACCTCGTGCACGTGTACGGATCGACCGTGGTCCACTCGGTCGTTCCGATCGGGCACTACGCGACCGTGGGCGAGCGCGTCGCGCCGGTACAGGTTGCCGAACGGCTCGCTGCGGCAGGCGTGGTCATCCCGGCCGCGGTCGAACCGCAGCCGGTCACCTCGAGCATCCCGGTGTTCCGCGACGAGGTGGTGCCGGCCTCCCCCGTCAGCCGGCGGTAGCGGCTCCGGCGGGAGCGATCCCATCGGTGGGCCGCTCCCACGGGGCCGGGAACGGGAAGTACTTCTCGAGGAAGTCCGTCACCCGGGCGGTGCGCTCGTCGTCGGAGACCTCCGGGAAGCTCCCGTCGTTGAGGCAGAAGAAGTCGACGTTTCGCCGGCGGAGCAGCTCGTCGAGCGCCGTGAGGCCGGACACCATGGTCGTGTCGACGTACTGCACCACCGCGTTCTCCTGGACGATGGCGCGCCCGGTCATGAGTGCGTAGTAGTGGTACAGCGAGTTGGTCACGGAGATGTTGTCGGCGGCGCGGAACCGTGACGCTGCGGTGCGCGCGAACTCGTCGGCGAACTCGTGCTCCATCTCGGACATGACGCTCTTGCGGAGCGGGGTGGCGGCGTGTTCGAGGTGCCGCGTGGTGATCGCGCCGAACCGCTGCTGGAGGAGCTGCCGGTTCACCCGTGCCGAGTTCTCGAAGCCGCTGCGCTGGGCATTGTTCGTCCCCAGGCCGATCCGGGTGGTGGCGAGGATGAACTTCGTGATCGAGCCGGGCGAGAAGAACATCGACGGGTCGACCCAGCGGCCGAAGAACATGTCGTCGTTCGAGTAGATGAAGTGTTCGCTCAAGCCGGGGATGTGGTGGAGC
Organism: Curtobacterium sp. MCBD17_003; assembly: GCF_003234885.2. Classification (NCBI taxonomy): domain Bacteria; kingdom Bacillati; phylum Actinomycetota; class Actinomycetes; order Micrococcales; family Microbacteriaceae; genus Curtobacterium; species Curtobacterium sp. MCBD17_003. Next base: position 1,740,101 of record NZ_CP126275.1, on the reverse strand, counting down.
TGTGACTCGACGGCCTGCGAGTTGTGCGTCGGCAGGACCGACGGATCGGCGAAGAACTCCTCGCTCCGGACGATCCGCACCCGTGGGTGATCGGCGAGCCAAGCCGGGGCGGGGGAATCGGTCGCGATGTAGATCGTGCGGATCCAGGGCGCGAACGTGTGCACCGACCGGAGTGCGTACTTGAGCTCGTCGATCTGCCGGAAGCGGGCCGGGGCGTCGTCGCCCTCGCCCAGGACGGCGCTGGCCTGCTGGGCTTGCCGGGCGCGCTGGTACTCGATCGCGTTGCCGTCGACCCACGAGAAGACCATGTCGATGGGGAACGTGATGTCGCTGACGTGGTCGTCGAACATGTGCTCGATCGTCTGCCACGTGCGGCCGTAGCGCTCCACCTCGGTCCGGACGAACTCGTCGAGCGGCAGACTGCGGCGCATCATCGCGTTCTCGACGGGCGCGAGGACCTCGGTGTCGGTGACGCGCCAGAACTCGACCTGGACCGCGGTGTCCGCGCCGTAGCGGAGGCGACCGATCGGCTCCAGACGGGGACGGAACAGCCGCAGCACGTCCCTCCCGGACTGCCCGAGACCGTCGTCGGCGATCAGGACCGCGCGCTCCCCCGGTGGCTTCGCGTAGAACGGCTCGTTCGCGCAGGCGTCCATGAGCGTGCTCTCGGCGCGCTGTCGGTCACGCTCGTCGAGCGCGAGGACGGGCCGGGTGTCGTTGCCGCGGATGAGCATGTGGTCGACGTCGGCGGCCGTGAGCGCGTCGTCGATGAAGAGCAGGTCCTCGATCATCGACTGCTGCGGGGTGAGGTGCCCGTTGAGGAGCGTCAGCCGGCCCTTCCGGACCACGACGTCGGATCGTTCGAGTCCGCCGGAGGACGGATGAGGGTTCAGCAGCGGACTCTCGGTCTCCGGTGCGGTCTCGTCGGCCATCCACGCCCTTCTCGATGCGGTCGGGCACGGTGCCCGCCATCCGAATCCTATCGGTCCACGGTGGCGGCGTCAGTGCGGTCGGTCGGCGGCGTGAGGGCGCGCGTGACCGTCCGTCAGGTGCGGTCGTCGGGCACCTTCACGACGATGCCCACCGCGACGAACGCCGCGGCCGCGACGATCTGGAGGGCCGCCCACAGCTGGCCGGGGATCGGCACCGTCACGACGGGGTTCCAGCACACGGCGATCGCCAGCGTGACGGCCGCGGCGACCCACGCTCGCGCCCGGAACGCGAACACGATGACGACCAGCGCCAGGAACGTCACGCCGACACGCACGAACACGAAGCCGGACGAGCCGACGAGCGCGATGCAGGCCAGGAGGCCCACCGCGGCCAGGAGGCCGGGCGCGAGAGCGGGACGTGTGAAGTCCGGTTCCGCCTGTCGGCGGGAGCCGGACGGCATCAGCGCTGGAGGTCGCGGAGGTCCGCCAGGTTGATCGGACGCGACATGGGCGGCAGGTCCCGGAGCCGCTCGAGCGCGGGGAGGAGCTCGCCCACCACGGCGCGGTAGCCGTCCTCGTTGAGGTGCAGGTCGTCCTCGGTGAACCGGGGATCGATCCGGTCGCCCTCGGCGAGTGCCGGCCACAGGTCGAGGAACTGCGCGCGGCAGGTCGCGACGAACTGCCGGAGGTGCCGGTTCGCCTCCTCGATCCGGGGTGTGAACGACGCCGCGCGGGGCAGGATCGACACGAGCAGCAGCCGGACGCCCGGCAGGTCGCGGCGCAGGTCCACCAGGATGGACTCGACGTTGCGTACCACGTGCTCCGCGGTCGCCCGGTGGTTGCCGAAGTCGTTCGTGCCGATGAGCAGCACGATGACGTCGGGCTGTGCCGCGACGACCTCGTCGAGGCGCGCGAGCACGCCGTCGGTGGTGTCCCCGTTCACCCCGAGGTTCCGCACCCGCTCCCCCGGCAGCCACGACTGCCAGTCGCCGCCTGCCGTCAGGCTGTCGCCCACGAACAGCACGAGTTCGCCGTCGTGGTCCGAGGACGACGGCCGCTGGCGTGGGGCCTGGGTGGCGGACGAGTCCGCTGCTGCTTCCCCCGCGGGAGCCTCGTGGGCTTCGTCCGCGCCGCCTTGTTCGATTCCGGTCTGCTCGTCGGTCATGACTGCCTCCTCGACGTCGTGGTCCATTCTGCCGTGGGCGGGCTTCCGGTGCGACCCGGGGACCTCATCCGGCCGCCGAGCGTTCGCTCGCGGCGGTCTCGCGGTGTGGTGTGCCGAGCGGCGCCTCGTGTGGGAGGTCCTGGCGTCCGCCGCCGCGTTCCGCACGCGCCGTGATGCGCTCGACCATGCCGGGGAAGATGATCCCGTGGAACGGGAGGATCGACCACCAGTAGAGGCGTCCGGCGAGTCCCTGCGGGAACCAGATCGCCCGCTGGTGGTACTCGGAGCCGTCCTCGGTGGGCCGCACGGACAGCTCCAGCCAGGCGCGGCCCGGGGCCTTGAACTCCGCTCGCAACCGGAGGTAACGGCCCCGGTCGAGCTCCTCGACCCGCCACCAGTCCAGGACGTCCCCGGTCTCGAGTCGATCCGGGTTCCGTCGGCCGCGGCTCAGACCGACGCCACCGGCGATGCGGTCCATCCACCCGCGCAGGGCCCAGGCGAGGGGCAGCGAGTACCAGCCGTTGTCGCCACCGATCGACTCGATGACACGCCAGACGTCCTCAGCCGAGGCCGTCGTCCGGCGCGTTCGATCGTCGACGTCCACGACGTGGCCGGCCCACTCCGGGTCGCTCGGCAGCGGGTCGCTCGGCGCGCCGTCCATGCTCGCGTTGCGCCAGCTCGTCTCGACCTCGCCCTCGCGCGTCTTCTGCAACGCGAGTCGGACGGCCGTCCGGTACGGGGTCAGGCCGCCGTCGGGATGCGGGATGAACGCGTCGATGTCGTGTTCCCGCTGCACGCACTCGTACTGCAAGGACTCGATGATCGGCTTGGCGAGGGCACGCGGGATCGGCGTCACCAGGTTGAACCAGTGGGCCGCCAGCTCGGGTGTCAGGACCGGGAGGGTCGAGATAGGTCGCTGGGGCAGGCCCGCCTCGACCGCGTACGCGTTGAGCATCTGTCCGTAGCGGAGGACGTCGGGGCCACCGATGTCGAAGGTCCGGTTGACGTCCGCCGGTAGCTCGATCGCCCGGACGAGGTAGTACAGGACGTCGCGGACGGCGATCGGCTGGATGCGGTTCCGGACCCACCGCGGCGCCGGCATCCATGGCAGCACGTCGGTGAGGTGCCGGATCATCTCGAACGAGGTGCTGCCGGACCCGATGACGACCCCCGCCTGCAGGGCGACGGTGGGGACGCCCGAGTCGAGGAGGACCTGCCCGACCTCGGCCCGGCTGCGGAGGTGCTTGCTCGTCGCGCCGTCCGGGTGCAGCCCGCCGAGGTAGACGAACCGTCGGACACCGGCGGCGCGTGCGGCCGAGGCCATCGTGCGGGCGGCACGGCGCTCGGTCTCCTCGAAGTCGCCGCGCGTCCCCATGCTGTGCGCGAGGTAGTACACGGCCTCCATGCCGTCGACGGCGCGAGCGACCGCGTCGGCGTCGGTGAGGTCGCCCTGCACCACCTCGACGCGATCCCGCCACGGCACGTCGTCGAGCTTGCGCGGGGTCCGGGCGAGGACACGGACGTCGTGGCCCGCCTCGAGCAGGCGCGGGACGAGGCGGCCGCCGATGTACCCGGTGGCTCCGGTGACGAGGAGACGCATGTCCGGGACGGTACGCTCGGATGCTGTGGAATCCGCACTGTTCCCCGCGTCCGCCGACGACGTCCGTCGTCTCATCGATCACGCGATCCTCAAGCCCGAACTCGACCGCGCCGCCGTCGACACCCAACTCGACGAGGCGGCGACCCACCGGGTCCTCAGCGTGTGCGTCCGTCCGAGTGACGTCCGACACGCCGTCGAGCGCCTCACCGGTACCGGCGTGGGAGTCGGCACCGTCATCGGGTTCCCGCACGGCACGACGACCACGAGCACCAAGACCGCGGAGGCCCGTCAGGCGATCGCCGATGGCGCGTTCGAGCTCGACATGGTGCAGCAGATCGGCGCGGCGAAGAGCGGCGACTGGGCCGCGGTCGAGGCCGATGTCCGCGCGGTGGTGGAGGTCGCGGGCGACGTCCCCGTCAAGGTGATCCTCGAGACCGCGTTCCTGACCGACGAGGAGATCGTCGCCGCCTGCCACGCGGCGGTCCGCGCGGGAGCCTCGTTCGTCAAGACGTCGACGGGCTTCGCGGGCGGCGGCGCGACCGAGGACCACATCCGCCTCATGCGGGCGACGGTCGGACCGGACGTCGGGGTGAAGGCGTCCGGCGGGGTGCGCGGTCTCGACGCCGTCATCGCCATGGTCGCTGCCGGGGCGGATCGCATCGGCACGAGCGCATCGGCACGGATCATGGACGAGTACGCCCATCGGGCTCGTACCGGTGCGGCGTCCGGCCTCGGGGACGACACCAGCTCGTACTGAGCGGCCCCAGATCGCCCGGTCGGGCGACTCCTCCACAGGGCGGGATGCACCGACGACGTCGGAGCGACGGCCGCGCCAGACTCGTCCGGTGCGCCGCATCCACACCCCTGACGACCTCGCCCTCGCGGAGCTCTGCGCCGCGCGGCTGGACGGCGAGCTCTACGAGGTCGACGCCTGCTTCGCGTCCGTCGCGCTCCCCGACGACGCCCTGACGCGGGCGAGTGCGTTCGCGTGGTCCGTGTCCGACTCGCGCATCGTCGCCGAGCGGCTCACGGCGGCGTGGATCTGGGGTGCGCGGTCACGCGCCCCCGCCGTGCTGCAGGCCTGCGCCGGCCCCGGGACGCGTGCTCGGGCCTCCCGGCCGCGGCTCCGGGTGCGCGAGACCCGGCTCACTCGGTCCGACGTCGTCGTCGTCGGTCCGGCACGTGTCACCGCCCCCCTCCGGACGGCCGTCGACCTCCTGCGCGACGGTGAGTGGTGGGAGCGGGACGACGCCGAGGCGGTGCGACGGTTGACCGCGCTCGTGCATCCGGACGCGATCCGGACCGCGCTGGCGGCGACGCGGTCCGCGCCACACTCGCGACAGGCGGTCGGCCGGCTCGAGGAGGCCCTGCGATGACCCTCCCCCGCCGGCTCAGCCCGCGCTGACCCGGTAGACGTCGTACACGGCGTCGATGCGGCGTACCGCGTTCAGCACGCGGTCGAGGTGGGTCGTGTCACCCATCTCGAACACGAACCGGGACAGTGCCAACCGCTCGGACGAGGTCGACACCGTCGCCGACAGGATGTTGACGTGGTGTTCCGAGAGCACCCGGGTGACGTCGCTGAGGAGGCCAGCGCGGTCGAGTGCCTCGATCTGGATCTGCACGAGGAACACGCTCTTCGACGACGGGGCCCACTCGACCTCGATCATCCGGTCGGGCTCCTGCATGAGCGACTGCACGTTCGAGCACGTCGCCTGGTGCACCGACACGCCCTGTCCGCGCGTGATGAACCCGACGATCTGGTCCCCGGGTACCGGGGTGCAGCACTTCGCGAGCTTCACGAGGATGTCCGGTGCGCCGCGCACGAGCACACCACTGTCGCTGTTCCGGAGCACCCGACTCGACACCCGAGCGGGGAACGTCAGCTCGGGTTCGTCGGTCTCGGTCTCGGTCTGGACGCTCGCGAGGATCTTCTCGATCACCGACTGCGTCGAGACGTGTCCCTCGCCGATGGCGGCGTACAGCGCCGAGACGTCCTCGTACCGCATGCTCGACGCGACCTCGGCGACGGTGTCCTGGCTCATGAGTCGCTGGAGCGGCAGGTTCTGCTTGCGCATCGCACGGGCGATGGCGTCGCGGCCCTGCTCGATCGCTTCCTCGCGGCGTTCCTTGGTGAACCACTGCTTGATCTTGTTGCGGGCCCGAGGACTCCGGACGAAGGCGAGCCAGTCCTGGCTCGGGCCGGAGTCGGGGTTCTTCGAGGTGAAGATCTCGACGACGTCGCCGCTCGACAGCTCGCTCTCGAGCGGCACGAGCCGACCGTTCACCTTCGCACCCATCGTGCGGTGGCCGATCTCGGTGTGCACCGCATACGCGAAGTCCACGGGCGTGGCTCCGGCGGGCAGCCCGATCACCTTGCCCTGGGGCGTGAAGACGTAGGTCTCCTTCGCACCGATCTCGTACCGCAGCGAGTCGAGGAACTCGGTCGGGTCGCTCGTCTCCGCCTGCCAGTCCGAGATGTGCGCGAGCCATGCCATGTCGGCGTCGGAGTGGCTCGTCGTGTCGACGTCGCGGCCGTTCATCCGCTGCTTGTACTTCCAGTGGGCCGCGACCCCGAACTCGGCACGGAGGTGCATCTCGTGCGTGCGGATCTGGATCTCGACCGGGCGACCCTGCGGGCCGATGACGGTCGTGTGCAACGACTGGTACAGGTTGAACTTCGGGGTCGCGATGTAGTCCTTGAAGCGTCCCGGGAGCGGGGTCCACCGCGCGTGGACCGACCCGAGCACGGCGTAGCAATCGCGGACCGTCGGCACGAGGACCCGGATGCCGACGAGGTCGTAGATCTCGTCGAACTCCCGCCCTCGCACGATCATCTTCTGGTAGATCGAGTAGTACTGCTTCGGGCGGCCCATCACGTCGCCGCGGATGCGCGCGGCCTTGAGGTCCTTCTTGACCAGGCCGATGACGTTCTGCACGAACTGTTCGCGCTTCGGGGTGCGCTCCTTGACGAGGCTGTCGATCTCGACGTACAGCTTCGGATGGAGGACCGCGAACGACAGGTCCTCGAGCTCGAGCTTGATCATCTGGATGCCGAGACGGTGCGCCAGGGGCGCGTAGATCTCGAGCGTCTCCTTGGCCTTCCGGGTCGCGGAGGCGGACTCGACGAAGCCCCATGTCCGCGCGTTGTGCAACCGGTCGGCGAGCTTGATGACGAGGACGCGGATGTCCTTCGACATCGCGACGACCATCTTGCGGACCGTCTCGGCTTGCGCGCTGTCGCCGTACTTGAGCTTGTCGAGCTTGGTGACGCCGTCGACGAGCATCGCGATCTCGTCACCGAAGTCGTCGCGGAGTTCGTCGAGTGTGTACTCGGTGTCCTCGACGGTGTCGTGGAGCAGCGCCGCCGCGATCGTGATGGACCCGATGCCGAGGTCGGCCAGGATCTGCGCGACCGCCACCGGATGGGTGATGTACGGCTCGCCTGACTTCCGGCGCTGTCCGTCGTGGGCGCGTTCGGCCACGGAGTAGGCGCGCTCGATGAGCGTCACGTCCGCCTTCGGGTGGTGCGCGCGGACCGTCCGGATGAGGGTGTCGACGGCCCCGGCCGGTTGGGCGCGCGAGAACAGTCGCGGGAGCAGGGAGCGCAACGACCCGATCGAACCGGTCGTGTTGGCACCGGTCGGGGCGCTCGACGGCATCGTCGCCGGATCGGGTCGCGCTGCGGCGCCCTCGGCCGCCGCGGATTCCCGTGTGTCGGTCATGCGTCGCCTCCGGCCCCGGCACGTCGCTCGGAGCGTCGTCCCACTGATGTCCCTCGGCCGCGGTCGCGGTCGTCCGCACGCGGACTGCCCGACACTCGTGGTGCAGGCAACGCCGGGTGCTGTGCGTTCAACACTACGCGCGCGGACTCAGGCGTCCGAACCCGGTTCGCCCACGGCGTCGTGGTGCCCGCTCGCGTCGTCAGCGGCCGTCGTGACCGCTCCCCCGGCCTGCGCCCACGCGACCATGCCACCGGCCACGCTCACGGCCGGCACACCCGACCGCTCGAGCGCGTCGGCGACCATCCCCGACCGGTGGCCGGAGTGGCAGATGATCAGTGCCGGTTCATCGTCGGCGGCGATCTCGGTACACCGCTCCTGCAGGGCCGACATCGGCAGCAGGCGCGCGACCGGAGCGTGGCCCGCGTCCCATTCGTCCTGCTCGCGGACGTCGATGAGTCGCGCTCCGCCCTCGACGCGGCGCATGGCCTCGTGGACGTCGATCTCCTGCATGCGGTCGCCTCTCGGTGGTCAGGCCGGCTGTCGTGCCGCGGCCTGCAGCTTCTTCTGGTCCGACTTGCGGATCTTCTCCTCGCCGATCCGCAGGTGTGCGTAGAGCGGCGACGCGATGAAGATCGTCGAGTAGGTGCCCACGATGATGCCGATGAACAGCGCGAGCGAGATGTCCCGCAGGGTCCCGGCGCCGAGGACGTACGACCCGATGAAGAGGATCGCCGCGACGGGCAGCAACGCGACCACCGAGGTGTTGATCGAGCGGACGAGCGTCTGGTTCACCGCGAGGTTCACCGACTGCGCGAAGGTGCGCCGCGAGCCCTCGGCGTCCTGGGCGGTGTTCTCGCGGACCTTGTCGAACACCACGACCGTGTCGTACAGGGAGTACCCGAGGATCGTCAGGAACCCGATGACCGCGGCGGGCGTGACCTCGAAGCCGACGATGCCGTACACCCCGGCCGTGATGAGCAGGTCGTGGAGCAGCGCCGCCATGGCCGAGAGCGACATCTTCCAGGTGCGGAAGTAGATGGTCATGAACGCGGCAGCGAGGATCAGGAAGATCACGAGACCGCGGATGGCCTGGTCGAGGACGTCCGCACCCCAGGTCGCACCGATGTAGGACGACGCGACCTTGGTGTCCGACACGTCGTACGCCTTGGCGAGCGCGGCAGCGACGTCGTCGTTCTGCGTGGTCGTCAGCTGCGAGGTCTGGACCCGGATCGAGTCACGGCCGAGCTGGGACACCCGCGGGACGACGTCCGGGACGACTCGCTCGACCGCAGCGGTGGCCGGGTCCTGATCGAGGGTGGACACGTCGGAGATGGTGAACTCCGACCCGCCGGTGAACTCGATGCCGAGGTGGTAGCCACCGCGGAGCCACGGCACGACGACGGAGATGACGATCGCGGCGATGGCGATCGTATACCAGAGGCGTCGGCGCCCGACGATGTCGTAGGAGCGCTTGCCGGTGTAGAGGTCGCTGCCGAACTGGCTGAAGCTGGCCATCAGGAGTCCTTCCCGTCGGTCTCAGGGCGTTCGGAGTCCGTGGTCGTCGTCGTGCCCTGCGCCTTGCGTTCGGCGATCGTCTGTCGTCGCGCGGCCTCACGTGCGCTCCGCTGGCGCTTGCCGTCCACGACGGGGGCACGGAACTGCGCGCGGCCCCGGTACACCGCACCGAGTGCGGTCGGGTCGAGCCCGCTGAAGCGGTGTCCCTCGTTGAAGAACCGGGTGCGCGCGATGAGCCGGAGCATCGGGTGGGTGAACAGCGTCACGACGATGATGTCGATGATCGTCGTGAGCAGCAGGGTCAGCGCGAAGCCCTTCACGTCGCTCACCGCGAGGATGTAGAGGGTCACGGCCGCGAGGAAGTTGACCGAGTCGGACGCCAGGATCGTGCGGAAGGCACGGCGCCACCCCGCCTCGACCGCGCTCTCGAGCGCGCGGCCCTCGCGGAGTTCATCGCGGATGCGTTCGAAGTAGACGATGAACGAGTCGGCCGTGATGCCGATCGCGACGATGAGGCCTGCCACGCCGGCCAGGGACAACCGGTAGTCGATGCGCCACGACATGATCGCGATGACGAGGTAGGTGATCGCGGCGGACACCGCGAGCGACAGGACGGTCACGAACGCGAGCGCCCGGTACTGCACCACGGAGTAGATGACGACGAGGAGCAGACCGATGAGACCGGCGATCAGACCGCCGATGAGCTGCGCCGAACCGAGGGTCGCCGAGATGACCTCGTTGCTCTGCACGGTGAAGTTGATCGGCAGGGCACCGAACTTGAGCTGGTCGGCGAGCGTCTTGGCGGAGTCCGCGGTGAACGACCCCGTGATCTGCGCCTTGCCGTTGGTGATCGCGCTGTTCGTGGCGGGCGCGGTGATCACCGTGCCGTCGAGGACGATGGCGAACTGGTTCCGCGGCGCCGTGAGCGAGACGAGGCGCGAGGTGACCGCGCGGAAGTCCTTGGTGCCCTGGCCGTTGAAACTGAGGTTGACGGCCCACTCGCCGGTGGACACGCCCTGCGAGTTCGTGGCGATGCCGGACGTCGCGTTGCTGATGTCGGCGCCCACGACCTCGACCGGGCCGAGGATGTACTTGCTGGCGCCGTCCTGGTCACACGTGACGAGCGGCTTCGAGTCGGGGGCGGAGGTGACGTCGTCCGGCGCGTTGCAGTCGTAGTTCTCGTACAGGTCCTGGAGGCGCGCGCTCACCCAGTTCGGGTCGCTCGCGTTCGTCGGCTTCGCCGTGGGCGTGGCCTCGAGCGACGCGGGCGGGCTGTACGGCGTCGGTGAGGCCGTACCGTTCTTGCCCTTCCCGCCGACCGAGGTGTTCGTCGCCGCGGTCGTGTACAGGACGGGGCGGAAGGTCAGCTTCGCGGCTGCCTCGATCCGCTGGATGGTCTGCTTGTCGGGCCGGCCGGGGATCGACACGACGATGTTGTTCGAGCCCTGCGTGTTGATCTCGGACTCGGACACTCCCGAGGCGTCGATGCGCTCACGGATGATCTCGACCGCCTGCTGCAGCTGCTGCGCGTTGACGTCGTTGCCACCCGTTTGCTTGGCGGCGAGCGTGATCTGCGTGCCGCCCTGGAGGTCGAGCGCCAGTTCCGGCACCCAGCTCGCCGAGTCCCACCATCCGGAGGTCTTCGCGCTGTTGGCCAGGATGGTCGCCGTCCCGTTGAGCGCCGAGAGCGCGGCGATGATGATGACCAACCAGGTGAGCGAGCGAAGCGCCTTCTTGACCGGTGTCGTTCGTGCCACCTGTGCGTCTCTGCTTTCTGTACGGACTGCGCAGCCGATCGGCTACCGGGTGCGGAGGAGTCGCCCTCGGGCGGGCCGATCGGGGTCGGCCGGGCGGTGGGTCGGGGTCAGCGGTCGTCGCGCTTGGCGTCCGGGTCGACCACGCCGGTGGTGTCGCTGCCGAGACGTTCGCCGAATTCCGGCTCGCCCGTGGTCTCGACCGGGGCGATCACCGGCCGGGGTTCCTCGTCGCCCGTGGCCGTGGTGCCCACGACCGCGGTGGCGGCGTCGTCGCCGTTGTCGTCGACGACCCTCGACAGGGTCTGGCGGTGGACGGTGACGATCGTGCCGGGCGCGATCTCGACGTCGGCCGTGACCTTCTCGTCGTTCACGGACACGATGGTGCCGTAGAGCCCGAACGACAGCATGACGCGCGCGCCCGGGACCATCTTGGTGGTCATCGTCTCCTGCTGCTGCTTCCGCTTCCGGCTGTTGCGGAACATGAGGAACACGAGCCCCAACGCGAGGACCAGCATGACGATGGTGGTCGGACTAGACTGCATGGGATGGGCCTTCCGGGGGGGTGCTCGAATCGGGCGGGGGTAGTCTAGGGCACCGCGCTGGGAGCATCGTCCCGCCCCGCGTCGCCGCTCGGAGCGTCAGTCGCGCTCGAACAGTTCTGGCTGTGCCGTGGGAGCGGAGCCCTGCTGGGCGGCGCCGCCGGGTGTGAGTCCGAAGTGCCGCCACGCCGTCGGCGTCGCGATCCGGCCGCGGGGCGTCCGGGTCACGAGCCCGACGCGCACGAGGAACGGTTCGACGACCGACTCGATGGTCTCGCTCTCTTCGCCCACCGACACGGCGAGCGTGTTGAGACCGACCGGACCGCCGTCGAACCGCGTGAGCATGGTCTCGACGACCGCGCGGTCGAGGCGGTCGAGACCGAGCTCGTCGACGTCGTACAGGTCGAGTGCGCCACGGACGGCATCGATGCCGCTGACGGGCGCGTGCACGAGGGCGTAGTCGCGGACGCGACGCAGCAAGCGGTTCGCGATGCGGGGTGTCCCCCGGGACCGTCCGGCGATCTCGCGGAGGGCGGACCGGTCGATGGCGAGGTCGAGCAGCCCCGCGGCGCGGACGAGGACCTGCTCGAGCTCGTCCTGTTCGTAGAACTCGAGGTGGGCCGTGAACCCGAAGCGATCGCGGAGCGGGTTCGGCAGCAGCCCGGCCCGCGTGGTCGCCCCGACGAGGGTGAACGGGGCGAGGTCGAGCGGGATGCTCGTCGCGCCCGCGCCCTTGCCGACCATGATGTCGATGCGGAAGTCCTCCATCGCGAGGTAGAGCATCTCCTCCGCGGAGCGCGCCATGCGGTGGATCTCGTCGATGAACAGGACCTCGCCCGGCACGAGTGAGGACAGGACGGCGGCGAGATCGCCGGCGTGCTGGATGGCCGGGCCGCTCGACATCCGCAACGGTCGCCCCGACTCGTGCGCGACGATCATCGCGAGCGTCGTCTTGCCGAGCCCGGGAGGCCCGGCCAGCAGGATGTGGTCCGGCGTGCGCTCCTGCATCGCCGCGGCCGTGAGCAGGAGCTCGAGCTGCCCGCGCACCTTGCGCTGGCCGACGAACTCCGCCAGGGACCGCGGCCGCATGGCTCCCTCGAAGGCGAGCTCGGCCTCGGACTCGGGTGCGGAGGACGTGATCCCGCTCATCGCGCCGCACCCGACGGCCGGAGCGTGCCGAGCGCGGCACGGAGCAACGCCTGCGTGCCCATCGCTGCGACACCGGGCTCGTTCGCGATCGTCTCGTCGACGGCGGTGCGCGCAGCGTCCTCGCGCCAACCGAGGCCGACCAGGGCGATGACGACGTCCTCCGATGCTGGGTGCGGAGCCGCGGGCGAGGGGGTGGCCTCGTGCACGGCGGTGAGCTTGCCGGCGAGGGCCACCGTGATGAGCTTGGCCGTCTTCGGGCCGATGCCGCTCACCTTGCGGAAGGCCGTGTCGTCGTCATCGGTGACCGCGCGCGCCACCTGCGCGGGCGTCATCGTCGCGAGCACCCCCATCGCGGACTTCGGCCCGACGCCGGAGACGCCGCGGAGCAGGTCGAACACCTGCAGCGCCTCGGCGGTCTCGAACCCGTACAGCGACATGTCGTCCTCGCGGACGACGAGCACGGTCCACAGGAAGACCTCGGCCCCGTGTCGGACGGCCAACGCGTGCTGCGGGGTCACGGTCACGCCGTACCCGACGCCACCGACCTCGACCACCATGCGGGAGCCCGCCGTGTCGATGCAGGTGCCTCGGAGACTCGCGATCATCCTCCGAGCCTACGAGACACCACCGACCGCTCGGCCTCTCGCCACGCCCGCTGGGCCGGCGTGAGCGTGACGGCCCGCGCACCGGCCTCGGTCGGTGCGCCGACCCTCCAGGCGTGGCAGATCGCGAGTGCGAGCGCGTCCGATGCGTCGGCGGGCTTCGGGGCCTCGGCCAGTCCGAGCACCCGCGCCACCATCGTCGCCACCTGCTTCTTGTCGGCGTTGCCGTAGCCGCTGATCGCCGCCTTGACCTCGGAGGGGGTGTGCAACGTGACGGGGATCGACCGCGACGCCGCTGCGTGGAGTGCGAGTCCTGCCGCCTGGGCGGTGCCCATGACCGTGCGCACGTTCGCCTGGGCGAAGACTCGCTCGACGGCCACGGCATCGGGCCGGAACTCGTCCATCGCGGCACCGACGCCCGCGGCGATGCGGACCAACCGCTGCTCGAGCGCCATGTCCGACGGTGTGCGGACCACCGTGACGTGCACGAGACGGGCCCGACGGTCGGCCGCGACCTCCACGACGCCGACGCCACACCGGGTCAGGCCCGGGTCGACGCCGAGGACGCGGATCACGGACGGGGCCGGTCGGACCCGGTCACGGGACTAGTCCTCGTCCTCGTCGAGCTCGGCCTGCACCTCGGCCGGGATCGCGAAGTTCGCGTAGACGTTCTGCACGTCGTCGCTGTCCTCGAGGGCGTCGATGAGCTTGAACACCTTGCGGGCCGTCTCGGCGTCGACGTCGATGCGGAGCCCGGGGACGAACTCGGCGTCGGCGGCGTCGTAGTCGATCCCGGCGTCCTGCAGGGCCGTCCGCGCGGCGACGAGGTCCGAGGCCTCGGTGATGATCTCGAACCCGCCACCCTGGTCGGTGACCTCCTCGACACCGGCGTCGAGCACGGCACCGAGGACGTCGTCCTCGGTGAGGCCGTCGGTCTTGGTGACCGAGATGACGCCCTTGCGCGCGAAGTTGTAGGCCACGCTGCCCGGGTCGGCCATGGTGCCGCCGTTGCGCGTCATCGCGGTCCGGACCTCGGCCGCGGCGCGGTTCCTGTTCTCCGTGAGGCACTCGATCAGCATCGCGACGCCGTTCGGGCCGTAGCCCTCGTACATGATCGTCTGGTAGTCGATCGACTCACCGGTGAGGCCGGCGCCGCGCTTGATCGCGCGGTCGATGTTGTCGTTCGGGACGGAGGTCTTCTTCGCCTTCTGCACGGCGTCGACCAGCGTCGGATTGCCCGAGAGGTCCGCACCGCCCATCTTGGCGGCGACCTCGATGTTCTTGATGAGCTTCGCGAAGGACTTCGCACGGCGCTGGTCGATGACCGCCTTCTTGTGCTTGGTCGTTGCCCACTTGGAATGCCCGGACACGGTTCTCCTCGATCGGTTCTGGTGATCCCGGTCATCGTACAGGCCGGGAGGGACGGGACGGGTGGAGCCGCGCCTCCCCGCTGGCGCGCGCCGACCGGGTCAGGCGTCGGCGACGAGCTGGAGGAAGCGGCGGTGGAAGCGGTCCTCGCCGCTGACCTCGGGGTGGAACGCCGAGGCGATGACGTTGCCCTGCTGCACTGCGATCGGTCGGCCGTCGGGCAGGGCGCCGATGACCTGCACGTCGGGACCGTGGTCCTCGACCACCGGGGCACGGATGAACACGGCGTGCACCGGGGCCTCGCCGAGGTCCGGCATCGGGATGTCGATCTCGAACGAGTCGTTCTGGTTGCCGAACGCGTTGCGGCGGACCGTCGTGTCGAGCACGTCGAGCGTCTGCTGCCCGTCGATGCCGTCCTGGATGCGCGACGACAGCATGATCATCCCGGCGCAGGTGCCGTACGTCGGCAGGCCCTCGTGGATGGCCTGGGACAACGGCTCGGCGAGACCGAACGACCGCGCCAGTTTGTCCATCACGCTGGACTCGCCCCCCGGGATCACGACGCCCTGGAGGCTCGCGAGTTCCTCCGGGCGACGGAGCGGCACGACCTCGGCACCGAGCGCCGTCAGCGACGCGATGTGCTCCCGGAAGTCGCCCTGGAGTGCGAGGACCCCGATCCGGGGCCGGACGCTCCCGACGACGGGGCTACCAGCCACGCTCGGCGAGGCGGTGCGGCGCGGGGACGTCGGCCACGTTGATGCCGACCATCGCCTCGCCCAGACCGCGGGAGACCTCGGCGATGACCTTCGGGTCGTCGTGGAACGTGACGGCCTTGACGATCGCCGCGGCGCGCTTCGCCGGGTCGCCGGACTTGAAGATGCCCGAGCCGACGAACACGCCGTCCGCGCCGAGCTGCATCATCATCGCCGCGTCCGCCGGGGTGGCCACGCCGCCCGCGGTGAACAGCACGACGGGCAGCGCACCCGTCCGGGCGACCTCCTTGACGACGTCGTACGGAGCCTGCAGCTCCTTGGCGGCGACGTAGAGCTCGTCGTCCTTGAGGTTGCGGAGCGCGGCGATCTCCTTCGAGATCGTGCGGATGTGCCGCGTCGCCTCGGAGACGTCGCCCGTGCCGGCCTCGCCCTTGGAGCGGATCATCGCCGCACCCTCGGTGATGCGACGGAGGGCCTCACCGAGGTTCGTCGCGCCGCACACGAAGGGCGTGGTGAAGTCCCACTTGTCGATGTGGTTGACGTAGTCCGCCGGCGAGAGGACCTCGGACTCGTCGATGTAGTCGACACCGAGCTCCTGCAGCACCTGGGCCTCGACGAAGTGGCCGATGCGTGCCTTCGCCATGACGGGGATCGACACGGCGGCGATGATGTCCTCGATCATCGACGGGTCGGACATGCGGGCGACGCCGCCCTGGGCCCGGATGTCGGCGGGGACACGCTCGAGCGCCATGACCGCCGTCGCGCCGGCGTCCTCGGCGATGCGCGCCTGCTCTGCGTCGATGACGTCCATGATGACGCCGCCCTTGAGCATCTCGGCGAGGCCGCGCTTGACGCGCGAGGAACCGGTGATCGAGGTGCCGGGGGTCGAGGCGGGATCGGTGGTCGATGCGGTGCTGTCGCTCATGATCCACCCAGTCTAGTTGCCCGGCGGAGCGTGATCACGCTGGGCGAACACGCGACTCGTGCGGCCACGCCTCGGCCACCAGGCGCCGGGTCTCGCCGAGGAGCTGGGTGATCGCCTTCGTCCGCGCGATGATCGGGAAGAAGTTCGAGTCGGACGCCCAGCGCGGCACGATGTGCTGATGCAGGTGCGCCGCGACGCCCGCGCCGGCGATCTCGCCCTGGTTCATGCCGATGTTGAAGCCGTCGCAGTGCGCCACGGTCCGGAGCACGCCCATCGCGGTGCGCGTGAGGGCGGTCATCTCGGCGGCTTCCTCGTCGGTCGCCTCGTCGTACAGGGGCACGTGGCGGTAGGGGCAGACGAGCAGGTGGCCGTTGTTGTACGGGTAGAGGTTGAGCAGCACGAATGCCGTCCGGCCGCGGGCCACGATGAGGGCGTCCTCGTCCGGCAGGGTCGGCGCGACGCAGAACGGACAGTCGTCCTTCTGGCCACGCCCCTCCCCCGCGCGTCCCTGCTCGATGTACACCGCGCGGTGCGGCGTCCAGAGGCGCTGGAACGCGTCGGGCACGGCGGCCATGTCCGCGGAGGAGCGGATGACGAAGGGGTCGCCCTCCGTTCCCGGGGTCTCCGCCACGGTCAGACCTGAGCCCGTTCGCGGATGGCCGTCGTGATGCGATCCACGGCCTCTTCGATCGGCACGCCGTTGTGCTGGCTGCCGTCGCGGAACCGGAAGCTCACGGCGCCCTGCTGCCGGTCCTCGTCGCCCGCGATGAGCATGAACGGGACCTTCTGCTTGGTGTGGGTGCGGATCTTCTTCTGCATGCGGTCGTCAGAGTGGTCGACCTCGGCGCGCACGCCCTGCTCGCGGAGCCGCGTGACGACCTCGTCGAGGTAGTCGCCGTACTCCTCGGCCACCGGGATCCCGACGACCTGCACCGGTGCGAGCCACGCGGGGAAGGCACCCGCGTAGTGCTCGGTGAGGACGCCGAAGAACCGCTCGATCGACCCGAAGAGCGCGCGGTGGATCATCACCGGACGCTGACGCGAGCCGTCCGCGGCGGTGTACTCGAGGCCGAAACGCTCGGGCAGGTTGAAGTCGAGCTGCACCGTCGACATCTGCCAGGTGCGGCCGATCGCATCACGGGCCTGGACCGAGATCTTCGGACCGTAGAACGCCGCTCCGCCCGGGTCCGGCACGAGCTCGAGACCGGAATCGGCGGCGACCTCCGCCAGCGTGCTCGTGGCTTCCTCCCAGACCTCGTCGGAGCCGACGTACTTGTCCGGGTCCTTCGTGGAGAGCTCGAGGTAGAAGTCGGTGAGGCCGTAGTCGCGGAGCAGCGACAGCACGAAGTTCAGCGTGCGGGTGAGCTCGTCCTTCATCTGCTCGCGCGTCGTGAAGATGTGGGCGTCGTCCATCGTGAGACCACGGACACGGGTCAGGCCGTGGATGACACCGGACTTCTCGTTCCGGTACACGGTCCCGAACTCGAACAACCGGAGCGGGAGGTCGCGGTAGGACCGGGCCTGCGAGCGGTACACGAGGATGTGCATCGGGCAGTTCATCGGCTTGAGGTAGTAATCGGCGCCCTGCCGGGTGATCTCGCCCTCGTCGTTCCGTGCCTCGTCGAGGTGCATCGGCGGGAACATGCCGTCCTTGTACCACCCGAGGTGGCCGGACTGTTCGAAGAGGTCGCCCTTCGTGATGTGCGGCGTGTTGACGAAGGAGTAGCCCTCGGCCTCGTGGCGGCGCCGCGAGTAGTCCTCCATCTCGCGGCGGATGATCCCGCCCTTGGGGTGGAAGATCGCGAGGCCCGAGCCGATCTCGTCCGGGAACGAGAACAGGTCGAGCTCGGCCCCGAGCTTGCGGTGGTCGCGCTTGGCGGCTTCCTCGAGGCGCTCGAGGTACGCGCGGAGCTGGTCCTTGTCGGGCCATGCGGTGCCGTAGATCCGCTGGAGCTGCGGGTTCTTCTCGGAGCCACGCCAGTAGGCCGCAGCCACCCGCATGAGCTTCGCGGCGTTGCCGATGACCCGGGTCGTGGGCAGGTGCGGCCCGCGGCAGAGGTCCTGCCAGACGACCTCGCCGGACTTCGGGTCCACGTTCTCGTAGACGGTGAGTTCGCCGGCACCGACCTCGACGCTCTCGCCGGCGTCACCCTCGCTCGCCGCGCCCTTGAGGCCGATCAGCTCCTGCTTGTACGGCTCCCCCGCCATGAGCTCACGCGCCTCGTCGTCGCTCACCACGCGACGGACGAACCGCTGGCCCTGCCGGATGATGCGGTCCATGCCCTTCTCGATGGCCTTGAGGTCCTCGGGCGTGAACGGCTCGGCCACGTCGAAGTCGTAGTAGAAGCCGTCGGTGACGGGCGGTCCGATGCCGAGCTTCGCCTCGGGGTTGATCGCCTGCACGGCCTGCGCGAGCACGTGCGCGGTCGAGTGCCGGAGGATGTCGAGGCCGTCCTGCTCAGCGAGGGTCACGGGCTCGACGACCGCCCCGGCGGAGACCTCGGCCGCGAGGTCACGGAGCACACCGTCGACCCGGATCGCCACGACCGACCGCTCGCCCGCGAACAGCTCGGTCCCGGTCGTCGTGGTCGTCGCCGTCACGGTCGCGGGTGCCGGCGGCACGTCGGGCTGGTCGGCGGCGGGGACGACTGACTCGGTCACGGTGGTGGGGCTCCCTCGTTCGGTGGTGCACCAACACTAGTCGGCCGGGAGGCCCGCACCGCCCCGTCGACGACCCCGGCCCGCACCGTGGCGGGAGTGCTCGCTGCGCAGCGCGCGCGAGGCGTCAGGCGGGCGCGGCCCCGAGGGTGTGCACCGGCAGTCGACCCTCGAGACGAGCCCGGCCCCCGAGGCCGTCGAGTTCGAGGAGCGCTGCGAACCCGACCGCGTGGTACCCGGCACGTTCGAGCAGCGTGATGGTCGCCTCGGCGGTACCACCCGTCGCGAGGACGTCGTCGACCACGAGGACGCGCGTGCCCTCGGGCAGTTGTCCGGGGCGCAGCTCCACCGCGGCCTCGCCGTACTCGAGCGCGTACTGCTCGCTGAGGACCTCGCCGGGGAGCTTCCCCGCCTTGCGGACGGTGAGCACACCCCGGCCCCGCTGGACGGCGATCCCCCCGGCCAACGCGAACCCGCGCGCCTCGATGCCCGCCACCGCCTCGACGTCCGTGAACGGCTCGGCGAGTGCGCCACAGACGGTCGAGAACGCGACGGGATCGGCGAACACCGGGGTGACGTCGCGGAAGAGGATCCCCGGCTTCGGGAAGTCCGGCACCACGGCGGTGAGTCGTTCGACGAGGGACGCGGCGTGCTCGGTCATGCCCCAACCGTACGGGGACGGCGCTGGCCGACGTGCCGTCGGTACCGGCGCGCGACGGGGTACGCCGTGCGCCGATCCGGACCGCCCACCGGGGTACAGGCCGTCCTGCTGGCCGGCGAGGAGCACACGGCGTGGCGGTTGGCAAGCCCCTCCGGTCCGCGTGGACAAGCGGAACGGCGGCCGGTTGACTTGTCCCCCACACACGGCAGACGTACAGGACGTCTGTCAGCGATCACCCAGGGGAACAACCGATGAACCGCATCGTCCGTGCGGCCCTCGTGGCCGCCGCCGTCGCGTCGATCAGCACCACGACGGCCATCACCGAGACCGCCAGCGCATCGGCGGCGACCGCCACCGTCACACCGGCGACGATCCGTACTGCTCCGACGCAGACGATCTACCAGGGCGGTCTGTACGTCCAGCCCGACAGCCAGCCGGCGCAGGCGGCAGCGACCCTCGCCGCACAGGGCCGGGCCACCGAGGCAGCGGCGGCGCGGACGATCGCACGCCAGCCGATCGCGATCTGGTTGGGCGAGTGGTTCCAGGGCGGCCTGCTCGACAGCACCATCGCACGGAGCCTGGCGAGCGCAGAATCGAAGGGCACCACCCCGGTGTTCGTCACCTACGCGATCCCCGACCGGGACTGCGGCGGGTACTCCGCTGGTGGGCTGACGCCCGCGCAGTACACCGCGTGGAACCAGCAGATCGCGGACGACCTCCACGGTCATCGCGCGGTCGTGCTCGTCGAGCCCGACTCGCTCGCGATGCTCCCGTCGTGTTCGCAGGACGCGTCGACGCGGCTCCCGCTCCTCAGGACAGCGGTCGCACAGTTCCACGCCGCCGGTGTCCCCGCGTACCTCGACGGGGGGAACTCGAGCTGGAACGCGCCGGCCGTCACGGCCTCGGAGCTGAACCAGGCGGGCGTCAGCCAGGCGCGCGGGTTCTTCACGAACGTGTCGAACTTCAACGCCGTCGATCCGGAGCGCTCCTACGCCGGCAAGGTGTCCGCCCTCACCGGCGGATCGCACTTCGTCATCGACGTCTCGCGGAACGGTCGCGGTGCCCGCGGCGACTGGTGCAACCCAGCGGGTGCCGGCCTCGGTCAGGACCCGCACGTGACGTACGGCAGCGGCCAGCTCGACGCGCTGCTGTGGGTGAAGACACCCGGTGCGAGTGACGGCACGTGCAACGGTGGGCCGGCGGCCGGCGACTGGTTCGCGTCGTACGCGGTCGGACTCGTGCAGAACGCCGCGCGCTGACGCCCGTCCGGTCCGTGGCACCGCCCGGACAGGCGACGGGAACGCCCCCGGTGTCGATGCGACACCGGGGGCGTTCCTCCACCCGGAGTGGACCTAGATGTACTGCCCAGGGACGTTGGTTGTGTTGCGACGACTCGCTGTAGTCGTTGGGATGTGAGAAGGACCTCCTGCAGTGGAGTGGAGCTGTCTAGTTCACACACTCTCCGCAGGAGGTCCTCGTGTCCCACGCTAACGCTGCCCTGACACCACGCCAACGCCTCCGGATAGGTCGTCTGATCGTCGATGACGGCTGGCCAGTCCGGCACGCAGCCCTGTTCTTCCACGTGTCCTGGCCGACCGCGAAGCGCTGGGCCGACCGGTATGCGGCCATGGGCGCCGAGGGCATGCATGACCGCTCGTCCCGTCCGCACCGGTCCCCGAACCGCACCCGCCCTGAGCTGGTGAAGAAGGTCGTCGCACTTCGCTGGCGAAAGCGCCTCGGTCCCGTTGGGATCGGCGGGCAACTCGGCATGCCGGCCTCGACAGTGCACGCCGTGCTGACCCGCTGTCGGGTGAACCGGCTGCACCACATCGACATCCGCACCGGCGAACTCGTGCGCCGTTACGAGCACGAACGTCCGGGCGCGATGATCCACGTCGACGTGAAGAAACTCGGCAACATCCCCGATGGCGGCGGCTGGCGCTACGTCGGCCGACAGCAAGGTGGGCGGAACCGGTCAGCAACGCCCGGTAAGGGCCGCAGCAAGCATCGCGGCCCGCTGATCGGGACCGCGTTCGTGCACACCGTGATCGATGACCACTCCCGCGTCGCTTACGCCGAGATCCACGACGACGAGAAAGCAGCGACCGCGATCGGGGTGCTACGGCGGGCCGTGTCGTGGTTCGCCGCACGCGGTGTCCGGGTGGAGCGGGTCCTCTCCGACAACGGCTCTGCCTACAAGTCCCACGCCTGGCGCGAGGCCTGCACTGAGCTGGAGATCACGCCGAAGAAGACCCGCCCCTATCGGCCGCAGACCAACGGGAAGATCGAACGCTTCCACCGCACCCTCGCCGACGGGTGGGCGTTCTCACGGCACTACCCGACCGAGCACGCCCGCCGGAACGCCCTCCCGGCATGGCTGCATCACTACAATCACCACCGGCCCCACACCGCCATCGGGAACCGGTCACCGATCACTCGGTTGACCAACCTCCCTGGGCAGTACACCTAGACCCGCACGCGGGCGTCCCGGTCCACGGTGGCGACGAGCTGGTCGGCGACCACGTCGATCGCGATGGTCTCGCCGGCTGCGACCTCGGAGCGGACCATGAGGTCCGCGACGCGGTCCTCGACCTCGCGCTGGATGAGCCGACGCAGCGGACGGGCGCCGTACTCGGGTTCGTACCCGTGCTCGGCGAGCCAGTCGACCGCGGCGGGACGGACCTCCAGGTCGAGGTCCTGCGCGGCCACCCGACGTGCGGTGTCGGCGAGCAGGAGCCCGACGATGGCGTGCAGCTGCGCGCGGTCGAGCTTGCGGAACAGCACGATCTCGTCGATCCGGTTGAGGAACTCGGGCCGCATGGCCTCGCGGAGCTTGCCCATCACCCGGTTCCGCAGGTCCTGCTCCTCGTACCCCGAGGCGTCGGTCGCCGCCGAGAACCCCAGGGCGCCCGAACGGCTGGCGAGGAACTCGGACCCGAGGTTCGACGTCATGATCACGACCGTGTTCCGGAAGTCCACGGTGCGTCCCTGCCCGTCCGTGAGTCGTCCGTCGTCGAGCACCTGCAGGAGCAGGTTGAACACGTCCGGGTGCGCCTTCTCGATCTCGTCGAGCAGGATCACCGAGTACGGGTTCCGGCGGACACGCTCGGTGAGCTGCCCGGCTTCGTCGTACCCGACGTACCCGGGAGGGGCGCCGACGAGCCGACTGACCGTGTGGCGCTCCCCGAACTCGCTCATGTCGAAGCGGAGCATCGCGGTCTCGTCGCCGAACAGGCTCGACGCGAGCGCCTTCGCCAGCTCGGTCTTGCCGACACCGGTCGGGCCGAGGAACAGGAAGCTCCCGACGGGGCGACGCGGGTCGCCCATGCCGGTGCGGCTGCGACGGACGGACTTGGCGATGGCGGCGACCGCGTCGTCCTGCCCGATCACCCGTGCGTGCAGGTCGTCCTCGAGGACCGCGAGCCGGGCGCGGTCGTCCGCGGTGAGCCGCGAGGCGGGGATGCCGGTCGCACGGGCGACGACCTCGGCGATGTCCGCCTCGGTGATCGTCGTGTCGGCCTCCGTCCGGGAGGCGCTGCTCGCGTCGGTCGCGGTGGGCGCGGTGGCGGACTCGATCCGGGCCTCCAGTCCGTCGATGGCGTCACGGAGCCGCGATGCCTCCTCGTACTGCTCCTCGGCGACCGCGCGGTCCTTGGCGGACTGCAGATCGACGATCTCGGCACGCAGGGCGTCGACGTCGACCGTGCCGCTGAGGGCGAGACGGCGCCGCGCGCCGGCCTGGTCGATGAGGTCGATGGCCTTGTCGGGCAGGAAGCGGTCGGTCACGTAGCGATGTGACATCTCGACGGCCGCGCGGATGGCGTCGTCCGTGTAGGCGACGCCGTGGTGCTCGGCGTACCGCGGCGCCAGGCCGGCGAGGATCTGCACGGCGTCGGCCACGCTCGGCTCGCCGACCGTCACGGGCTGGAAGCGGCGTTCGAGCGCGGCGTCCTTCTCGATGCGGCGGTACTCGTCGAGCGTCGTGGCGCCGACCATGTGCAGGTCACCACGGGCGAGGCGCGGCTTGAGGATGTTGCCGGCGTCCATGCCGCCGTCACCACCGCTGCCGGCGCCGACGACGGTGTGCAGCTCGTCGACGAACACGATGAGCTCGTCGCGGTGCGCGGCGATCTCGTCCATGACCTTGGTGAGTCGCTCCTCGAAGTCACCGCGGTAGCGCGTGCCCGAGACCATCGCGGCCATGTCGAGTGCGACGACCCGCTTGCCCTGGAGCAGCGTGGGGACGTCGCCGTCGACGATGCGCTGGGCCAGGCCCTCGACGATCGCGGTCTTGCCGACGCCCGGTTCGCCGATGAGGACCGGGTTGTTCTTGGTACGGCGGAGCAGGATCTCGACGGTCTGCTCGATCTCACCGGCACGGCCGATCACGGGGTCGATTCCGCCCTCGCGTGCGCGGGCCGTGAGGTCGGTGCCGAACTGGTCGAGCGTCGGGGTGTCGGACTCCTGGCCCGGCGTGCCGGCCGCGGTGCTGCCGGCGACCGGGCGACCCTCGCGGGCGGCACGGGCGGCGTCCTGCGCGTACTGCTGCATGGTCTGCGGCGTCACGCCCGCGGCGACGAGCATCTGCCCGGCGACGGTGTCCTGCTCGACCACGAGCGCGAAGAAGACGTGCTCGGGGTCGACGTACGTGGATCCGAACGCGCGCGCGGCCTGCGCGGCGTCGAGGAGCGCGCGCTGCGCTGAGGGCGTGAGCGCGGGACGGCCCTCGGGGCGCTCGTCGGACGGCTCCGGGAGTCGTTCGTCGACCGCGGCGGCGAACCGATCGGGGTCGGCGCCGACGGTGCGGACGAGCCCGGCGAACGGCTCGGCGGTCACGAGGACGCGGAGCAGGTGCAGCGCGTCGATCTCGTGGTGGCCGCGCTCCACGGCGAACGTCGCCGCGGCGCGGAGCACTTCGTGGGTGCGGCGGCTGAGGAGCCGCGTGATGTCGACGGGCCGGCCGAACGGCACGGACCGCTGCTGGCCCTGGAGCAGGCGGGCGAGGAACTCGTCGAACGAGTTGTCGCTGCCGGTCGGGCCGAAGACGTCTGACAAAGGGACCTCCTGTGGAACTTGAGTGCGTCCGACTCAATACAACGCAGAGGTGCCCCGGCCATTCCCGGGTGCGGGAAGAAGTTGCGTCGACACGACTCAGGTCCGCGAGGAGGTCGCCACGGGGTCGGCTCAGTCCCGCGCGATCGCGGCCGTCGCGCCCGCCGTGACCGCGAGGAGGTCTCGCGGCGCGAGTTCGATGTCGAACCCCCGCCGTCCGCCGCTCACGAAGATCGTGGCGTAGTCCTCGGCCGACGCGTCGAGCACGGTTCGGAGCGTGGTGCGCTGTCCGACGGGGCTGATGCCGCCGACGACGTATCCCGTGCGCCGCTCCGCGAGGTCCGGTGCCGCGAGCGACGCCTTCTTGCCCCCGACCGCGTTCGCGATCGCCTTGAGGTCGAGTCGGTTCGCGACGGGGACCACCGCGACCACGAGCTGCTCGTCGACCTGGACGACGAGCGTCTTGAACACCTGGTCCTCGCGGAGCCCGAGCGCCGCGGCCGCCTCGGCGCCGAAGTTCGTCGCCGTCTCGTGGTGCTCGTACACGTGCGGCGTGTAAGGGACACCGGCACGGTCGAGTGCGACCGTGGCCGGGGTGCGCGGGGAGGCAGCGGTCATGCCGTGATCTTGCCTGGAGTCCGCTGAACGTGGTCCGCGGCGCGCGGGCAGCCGTCGCTCCCGCGGAACGGGATCAGCCGCCCTGACCCTCCTGCTGCGGGCCCTGGTCCACCGGGTCGTACTCCGTGCCCCGTCCCTGCTCCTCGTCCGGCAGCGGGTTGCGGCGCTCGGCGGAGACACCGCCCGTGTTCGTGGCCACGTAGTCCGCCGCACCCGACTGGGTGTCCTCGCTCATCGGCCGGGTGAGGTCGCCCTGCAGCACGCTGTCGGAGGTGCTCGCCGCTGCCGCCTCGGCAGCCGCAGCCGGGTCGCGCTGGTCGTGCCCTGGTTCCGTCATGTCGCCGAGCCTAGGCCGACGGCGACGACGACGTCCCTGGGAACGGGGGTCGCGGGCCGCGCCTACCGTCGGCGGGAGGAGCGCTCAGCGTGGGCGCCCCGGCCACGCGGACGAGGAGGCGTCATGAGCAACGACGGAACGAGCGGCAGCGACCACGAGTGGGAACCGCCCATCGTCGACGGGGAGCCGGTCACCGCGGAACGGCTGGAGCGCGACCTGTCCTTCGACAGCGATGCGGCGCCCGCGGACGACGCGCTCACGGACGACGACGCCCGGACCGCCGACCTGGAGGCCACCGAGGCCGAGGACTGACCCCGGCCGCTCCGCGGGCCGCTCCACGGAGCAGGATGGGTGGGACGAACGGCGGAGGACATGTCGGCACTCGATGACGGGGTCGGCGGCGCAGGCCCGGAGCCTGGCCGGCGCCGCGCGGCGTTGCAGGCGATCGCGTACGGGCCGGACGCCACGCCCGCCGAGGCGCAGGCCGCTCGCCGGGCGCTCGATGCCCTCGACCTCGCGCCTGGCCGGCCGGTCGCCGCCGAGACGCGCGATGCTCGACCGACCGGCGCCGACCGGACCGACTCGATGCCGATGGCTGCCGACCGGGTCCCGTCCGGTGCGGGCGCCGCTGCCCCCGCACCGCCCGACCCGACCTCGGCCCGGGCGAGCGACGTCGCACCGGTGACCGCGCTCGACGACGGGCGGTCCAGCGGCTCCGGCTCCGGTCGCGCGCCGAGGCGAGGAGCGTGGGGCCGCCTCCCGGTCCGGCTCCGCCGTGTCGGCCTCGTCGCGATCGTCGGCACCGCACTCGCGTCGTTCGGCGTCGGTGCATTGGTCGGGACGACGATCGACCAACAGCGGTCACGACCGTCGGTCGCGGCCGCCACGAGCGACGGGGAACGCACCCTCGCGGCGCTGCTCTCGGCGCCGCAGACGTTCGCCGACCAGATCCCGGGAGCGGTCTCGGCTCCCGTGCGGCTGCACTCCACACGCCTGGTGTTCACGAACCGCTCCCTGTCCGCGGACGACGCCCAGACGCCGTGGGACGTGTACGCGGCGGTCGGGACGAACGCGTCGCTCGTCTGCCTGCTCGCGACGGCGGACGGTCGGACGGCGAGCACGTCGTGCTTCCCCCGTGCCGACGCCCTCACCGGATCCGTCACCCTCGTGACGCAGAGCGAGAGCGGCACCCTCACCGTGCACGTCCGCGGCGGGGTCGTGTCCGGTCGTGTGCGGCCCTCGTCCTGAGCCCGCCGCCTCTCTCGTGGGCGCGACGCCTCTCTCGGGTGCGACGCCCCTCTCGTGGGCGCGACGCCTCTCTCGCCGCCCCTCTCGTCGGCGCTACGCCTCCTCGCGACGGAGCAGGGTGAGCAGGGCGTCGAGCGCAGGCACCTGACCCGCCACGAGGTCCGTCCGTGCCGCGGCGACGCTCGTCCACCGGGCGTCGTCGACCTCGGGGAACGACACCATCCGGCCCGACCCCCGCGGGAGCTCGACGAGGAAGGTCGTGCTCCGGACCGTCTCCACGACGAGGTCCGACGCGCCCGCGAACAGCGTGACGCGCTTGCCCGAGGCCTGGCGGAACGTGCCGAGTTCGACGTACGGCACGTCCGGTGCGGGGACGCCGATCTCCTCGTGGAACTCGCGCCGCGCGGCGTCGAGCGGTGTCTCGTCGAGGTACTCGCCCTTCGGGAACGACCACGCCCGTGGTCGCCGCCGCCAGAACGGGCCGCCCATGTGCGCGACGAAGACCTCGGTGTCGATCTCCGGGTCGGCGGCACCACGAGCGACCGGTGCCGCGGCCGATCGGTACAGCACGATGCCCGCGCTCGTCACCACGGCCGTCACGACCCGTCGGGACGACGTCGACGACGCACGAACGCCCAGACGACCACGACAGCGCCGAGGACGACCACCCCCGCGCCGATCGCCAGCCGGCCCGCGTCGGCGGAGGACCGAGCGGCGGCCGCACGAGCCGCTGCCGACGCGGACGCGGACGCCTGCGCGGACGCGCTGGCTCGTGCCTCCCGGGCCCGTGCCGCGGCCTCCGCGTACACGGCGCGGATGCGGCGTCCGGCGTCCGTGGCCATCGCTCCGGCACCCGCTGCGTTCGGATGCAGCGCCCCGGGTACGAGGTCGACGTCCCGGAGGCCGGACGACGCGGACAGGGTGATCCCTCGGACGAACGGCCGGGTCCTCGAGCACGGTGAGTGGGCGGCCGTCGCGGAGAGCATCGGAACGTAGGTCCCACCGGCCTGGTGCACGACGGCCCGCGTCGTCCGGTCGAGCCGCTGCTGCACGCCGTGGAGGTAGCGGACGTCCGTGTCCGTGAACGGGAACGCATCGCGCGGGAAGGACCCGGTCAGGCTCGCGGCGTCGAGCGCGGCGCGGAAGCAACCCGCCGCGGGTGTGTGGGCGGCGTCCGGGAAGATCGTGGGGTACCCGACGACGACGAGTCGGGCGTGCGGCGCGGCCGTCCGCACCGCACGCACCGCCGACCGGATGCCACGGGTGACGGGACCCTCGACGGCCGCCGCGAGCGCGTCGGTCCCGTCGGTGACCAGGCGGCTGCGACAGTTCGGCACGTCCGCCCCCGACAGCACGGGTCCGCGTCGGGACAGGGCGACGCACGAGGACGCCGTCGCGAACAGCCCCGCGTCGTTGCCGCCGATGGACAGCGTGACGAGCCGCGTCCGGTCGCTCAGCGCGTCGACCTGCGGTGCGGCACCGTTCTGGCGTCGCGAGACGACGTCGGCGCTCGTGGCCCCCGCGCACGTGACGTCCACGAGCCGGAGGTCCAGGCTGGCCGCGATGCGGTGCGGGTAGTCCTCGGATGACTGGCCGCAGGCCGGGACCGGGTCCCCCGTCGCATGTGGCAGGCCGTAGCCGGCGGCGTAGGAGTCGCCGAGCGCGACGTACTCCGCTCCGCGCGGGGGCAGACCGTCGCGACCGGCGCGCGCACCGTGGTGCGCGGTGGAGGCGGGCACCACGGTGGCCGCCGACGCCGCCGGTCCCGCACCGGGGTCGGCGGTGCCGATGACGACGACGGACAGGACGGCGGATGCGGCGATCACGGCCAGGGGACGGCAGAGCAGGATGGGGACCTCACCAAGCGGGGACGGGGGCGGCGGGGCGACCGATGCTACGCCTCCCGGCCCGCGTGACGATCGTGCGCGGCGGTCAGCCGACGAGTCGCCGCAGCCGACGACGGATGCGGTCGACGTCGTCGCACCCGGCCTCCTCCATCGCCTCGATCGCGCGTTCGGTGGCAGACGCGAGGGCCGCCGGCGTGGCACCGAGCGTCGCGTAGCGGTCGAGCGCGTTCGACACGGCCCGGGCGACGAAGCCCTCGTACTCGCCGAGCGACTCAGCGAGCTCGTGGAGGCCGACGAACCCGGCGACCATCAGGTGCGCCTCGAACGGGATGTCGACCTCGGGCGGGGCGTCCCCGATGTCGACCGCGCGCTGCAGCGTGGTGGCGCACAACTGGATCCACCCGACGTACGGCACCGGCAGGTCGATGTCGATGAGTTCGGCCTCGCGCTCGAGCCGCACGACGGCCCGACCGATGGGGTCCGACTGCTCCTGCATCGCGACGAAGACGGTCGACAGGGCGAGTTCGTCGAACGGGGGACGATCGGCGGCCGGCAGCGCGGCGAACACGCCCTCCTGCGTGAAGGACACGTCCATGATCGCCTGGACCATGTCGGTCTTCGACGCGAAGTGGTAGCTGACGAGGCTCTTCGCCACCTGCGCCCTGGCCGCTACGGAGGCGTAGGTCGTCGCCTGGTACCCGCGTTCCCCGAATTCCAGGGCTGCGGCCTCGAGGATGGCGTCCCTCGTGCGTCGGCGTTGGTCCTCACGCATGCCCATGGCAGACCACCGTAGTGGCAGGAGCGATGAGGGACGCCGCCCCGGCCTGGTTCCCGTCGATTTCCCAGGACGCGCGTCCTGTGGGAGACTTCGGGCACAGGCGCGGCTCCGGCCGTGCGACGGCCGTCGAGCGGCCGGATGGACGTGCCGATGTGGGGGGACGTCCAGGGCCCGCTCGACGGTCGTCGGGGTCAGCGGCGCCCGAGTCGCCGTTCGCCGCCCGCACCGGCCTGGTACGCGAGGCCGTAGTGCTGGTACAGCGTCGGTTCGACCGACGCCTCGAGCTCGCCGTCGGTGTCGATGGACGGCGCGTCCTTGACGAGCTTCTTGTCGTAGGTGACCTTGAGGTGCTTGGGCGACACGGTGGCGCCGTCGAGGGGCACGAACACGAGTCGCTGTCGGCCGATCAGACCGATCTGGACGCTCGCGAACGCCGGCTGCGACGTCGCGGTGTCGAAGTAGATGCTCTCCAGGCTGCCGATCCGGTCGTCGCCGGCGTCGACGACCGGCTGCCCGATCCAGTCGCGGATGTTCTCGGCCTCGAACACGTCGTTCCTCTCCCCGCGCCGGAACGATTCGGGCGCGGTGCCGCAGACGGTAGTCCCGGTGCGGGCGTCGTGTCGCCGGTGCGTCGTGTCGCCGGTGCGCCGTGTCGTCCGTGCCCCGTGTCGTCCGTGCGCCGTGTCGTCCGTGCTCAGGGTCGCGGTCCAGGATCGGGTCGTGACGGACCGACGAGCGACCCTGCCGCGCCTGGCCGACCTCGCCCGCGGCGACGACACCGCGACGGGGACGCTCCGCGACCGTGCTCGCCGGTTCGCGGAGCTGCTCGGCATCGCTCGGCGCAACGGGCTGCTGCCGTTCGGCCGCCTCGACTTCTCGCGGTCCCCGGGAACGGCGGGTCTCCGGGTCGAGCAGGCGACCGGGTTGCGGCGCGCACTCGAGGAGGCCGGCGGCGCGTTCGTCAAGATCGGTCAGCTGCTCTCGACGCGTGACGACCTGCTGCCGGACGAGTGGCGCGCCGCCCTCGCCGATCTCCAGGAGGACGTCACCCCCGCGCCGGCCGACGCGGTCGCGGCCCTCCTCCGTGAGGAGCTCGGTGCGCCCGTCGACGAGGTGTTCGCCGCGTTCGATCCCGTCCCGGTCGCGGCCGCGTCGATCGCGCAGGTCCACCGTGCCCGCCTCCGGGACGGCCGGACGGTCGCGGTCAAGGTGCAGCGACCCGGCGTCGCGGTCGTGATCCGCCGCGACGTCGACATCGCGCTGCGGGTCACCCGGTTCCTCGCGCGCACCTCCGCGCAGGCACGTCGGCTCGGGGTCGAGGACGCCGCGGCCCAGTACGCGACGGACCTCGTGCGGCAGGTCGACTTCGGCCGCGAGGCGACGAACCTCGCCGCACTCCGCGCGACGCAGGCGCGCAGTCGTCGTGCCGCGGAACTCCACCTGCCCGAGCTCGTCGACGAGCTGAGCTCCCGCCGCGTGCTCGTCATGGAGTTCCTCGACGGTCGCACGCTCGCGACGGCCCGCGCGGACGGGGCGGACACCGCGTCGCTGGAACCACTGATGCGGACCGTGGTCCGCGCCTTCATCCGGCAGGTGGTCGTCGACGGGGTCTTCCACGCGGACCTGCACCCCGGCAACATCCTCGTCATGCCCGACGGGCGGCCGGCGCTCGTCGACTTCGGATCGGTCGGGAGGCTCGACCTCACCCTGCGCGAGACCGTCCAGGAACTGCTCGTCGCCTACTTGCAGTCCGACACGCGCGGCATCGCCGACGGGGTGCTCCGGCTCGCCCCGCTCGCCGACCCCGTGGACGAACCGGCGTTCCGACGGGACATCGCGACGTTCGTCGTCGACGAGCTCGGACCCGGAGCCCGCATCGGGATCGACACGGTCGACGCCGCCGTCGAGGTCTTCGGCCGCTACGGCATGGCGGTCCCCGCGGAGTTCGTCGCGGCCGCCCGGGCGTTCGCGATCCTCGAGGGCACGCTGCGCACCGTCACGCCCGCGTTCGACCTGCTCGAGGAGGCCCGGACGCTCGCCCGCGACCAGATCCGGGACCAGGTGACCCCCGCCGGGGTCCGGGACCTCCTCGTCCGTGAGGCACTCGCGGTGCTGCCCGGACTCCGGCGCCTGCCCCGCCGCGTCGACCGCATCGGGGAAGCCCTCGAGACCGGTCACCTCAACGTGAACGTGCGTGTGCTCGCCGACCGACGCGACCGACGCCTGGTCGCCGGTCTGGTCCGTCGAACGGTCTGGACGGTGCTCGGGGCGCTCGCCGGCATCACGGCGGTCGTGTTCCTGGCGGTCCCGCGACCCGTCCACCCCGGCGCGCTGACCCCGGCGGCGGCGGGCTGGGTGCTCGTGGTGGTCGCCGTGGTGTCCCTCGGCGCGACCGCGATCGACGCGGCGCTGGCTCGGCGTCGCGAGTGACGCCGGCCGGATTCACCCCGCGAGGGACCGGTACCAGTCGCGGTCCTCGGCGTCGAGCTCGAGCGTGCCGAGTGGCTCCGGGTCGGCGACGTCGAACCACGCGTCGTCGAGCAGCATCGCGAGTTGGTGGGAGCTGAGGCCCCGACCGGCGGCGCGATCGCGGAACTCCTTCACGGACACGACCGGGGGCAGGGAGCGGCCGAGCACCTCGGCGGCGGTGACCACGACCTCGCCCGCGGCCACGGGCGGATCGGTGTGGACGGGGACGACGCCCGATGCGCGCGTGAGGGCGGCGGCCGCGATGCGGCGGCCGAGTGTCCGGACGTGCACGACGCTCACCCGCGCCGCGGTGTCCGGAACCGCCCCCACGGCCGTGACGAGGCGCAGCGCCGACGGGAACACCCATCGGTCCCCCACCCCGTGGACGACGTTCGGGCGGACGACGGCTCCGCCAGCTCCGAGGACCAACCGCTCCGCCTCCGCACGGCTCACGGAGGTCGCGGACTCGGGCCTCGCACCCGGACGCGGACCGCCCCGGTGCGGCCCGGAGCCGAACACCGCCGCGGTGGACACCAGGACCACGCGCGCTCCTGCCTCGGCCGCCGCCTCGACGACGATGCGCGTGCCGTCCACGTTCGTGCGGCGGACGGCGTCGTCGTCCCCGCCGATCGCGACCGCGCTGTGCACGACGGTCTGCACACCCGCGACCAGGCGGGCCACGGCCTCCGGGTCGAGCAGGTCCCCGGACACCGGGGAGAAGGCGGCGTTCTCGGGCACCGCACGACGCACGAGACCGCGGACCGGCACGGCCTCCGCCACGAGCGCGTCGACGACGCGTCGCCCGATGAACCCGAGCGGACCGGTCACCGCGACAGGTGTCGAGGAGGACAGCGAGGAGGACATTTCGGGGGACGATTGCACGCTGGGGGCCATCCATTCACGTCGAGGGGTGTCGTGCGGACGGTAACAGGACCTGAGCGTGGCTACCATGTCGGAGCGGCCGTCGGGGCCGTTGGGAGTCGGAGGGGACACCATGGCCCAGCAGGAGCGCGCCGTCGTCACGCGCGACAAGATCGTCCGGAGCGCCGCGACGATCTTCGAGCAGCGCGGGTACGCGAACGCGTCGCTCGACGTCGTCGCCTCGGAGGCGGGCGTCACCAAGGGTGCGCTCTACCACCACTTCAAGTCGAAGGAGGAGGTGGCGAACGCGGTCATCGAGCTGCAGTACGAGATCGCGCAGTCGTACGGCGAGCGGGTGTTCCTGCTCGGACGCACCGCGCTCGAGCGGATGATGTGGATGTCGCAGACCTTCGCCCAGCAGATGAAGGACGAGGTCGTCGTGTCCGCCGGGGTGCGGCTCACCACCGAGGCCGGCGGCAACGGTCTCGAGCGCGAGGCGCCGTACGCGGGCTGGATCCACACGGTCGAGGGGCTCATCGCGGCGGCGGTCGAGGAGGGTGACATCCGCGCCGACGTGGACCCCACGCGCCTGGCGGCGTTCCTCATCCCTGCGTACACGGGCGTGCAGCTCGTCTCGGACATCCTGCACAGCCGCGAGGACCTCTTCCAGCAGCTCGAGAACATGTGGACGATGTTGCTCATCCCCGCGCTCGTGCCGGCCGAGCGGCAGCCGCTCGTGGCGGACCTCCCGGCCCGGATCATGCGTTCGGCGGTCTGACCGCACGCCCCACGGCACCGCTCCGTCGGGCGGTGCGGCTCGGCCGGGCGGTGCGACGAGGCCGGACAGTGCCGCTCAGCTGGGCAGTGCCGCTCAGCTGGGCAGTGCCGCTCAGGGGGGCAGTGCGACTCAGGGGGGCAGTGCGACTCAGCCGGGGAAGGCGGAGGCGCGGACGCGCGACACGACGACGCCGTCCTGGCACAGGACCGCGACCTCGGTGCCGTCCTCGCGCTCGAGCGTGATCGTCACGGGACTCGTGAGCTCCGCGTGGGCGAGGAACTCGACCGTGACCTCGCGGGGCGTGTGCGTCGGATCGTCCGCGTGGGCGCGGAAGGCCTGCAGCGCGGCCTCGAGCACGACCATGCCCGGCACGTGGTCGAGCGGGTGGTCGAAGTACACCGGGTTCGTGGCGTCGAGCGAGAGCTCGAACGCGTCGCTGCCCGCGGCACCGGACAGCAGGACGAAGTCCGGCGTCGGCGCGCCCACCAGCCCGTGCGCGGCCGGACTCGGGCGAGGCGGCAGGCGATCGACGTCCGCTGAGGACGGCGCGCCCTCGCGCATCCGGCGGTACACGGGTCCGGGGATGGTGCGGGCACGACCGCCCCCGCGGGCGAGGACGTGGTCGCCGTCGCGGACCGTGAGCATCGAGTCGTAGGACGCGGCGACGCCCTTGCGCTCGACGAGCTCCGAGACCACGACGTCGATGGTCGGCGATCCGGGGCGGTCGGAGCGGCGGACCGCGTCCTCGGCGACCTCGACGCGCATCGACTCCATCACGAACGCCTGTCCGAACGGCACCCCGAGGTGCAGGTGCGCGAGTGCGATCGCGGTCTGACGGAGCGTCTCGAGCGCGAGCGCGGGTCCGACGGCGACGTCGTCCGTGCCCCACGGTCCGAAGTACGCGTGCCGCCTCGGCCAGTGCACGTGCGCCACGAAGGTGCTGTCGCTCGTCCGCTCGAGCGCAGTGAGCAGCACCTCCGTCAGCTGACGGCGGTGCACCAGGGCTCCCGGGAGGAGATGCGCGTGAGGGGACAGGTCGGTCTCTCGGGTTCGCGTACTGGACGTACGTTCGGTGGCGGTCATGAGCATCGTATGGGGCAGCGGTCCGTCGCGACACCACCCGTTCCACACGGTCGCGCCGCCCCGACGGCGACGTGCACCTCGCGCGGGGTACACGACGCGTGTCGTGCGGCACCACGCCCTCGCCGCCGTGCTGCCCGCGCGCCCGGAGTGCCGCGGATCGCGAGGAGCGGGGCGTCCCGCCGTCCGGGGTCCGCGCCTGCCCGGTCGACGGGCCGAGCGGTACACGGGGACAGGCTGCGTCCCCCGTTTTGGGGTCGAACCCCCGTCCTCCCCGAGCGCCGCCGGACCGACACCCCCGGAGTGGGGCCAAGAAGCATACCCAACAGTACGGTTTTGCCGTTACGCTGCTGGTGATCGGACGGAACGGCGCCGGTGTCGTGGTCTCAGGGGTGGTACCGGCGTCGTCCCCGTCCACCGCCGACCGACCCGGAGCCGACATGACCACAGCGCGCGTCACCGCACCGCGGAGCAGCACGATGCTCCTCGGTGGCACCGCGCTGGTGGTGGGCGCCCTGCTCAGCGTCATCGCCCAGCTCGCCGGTCCCACCGGCGGTCCCACCGGACCGTCCGGTCAGGCGTCGTTCGCGATGCTCGGTGGTGCCGCGACCTTCATGGCCGCGTTCGTGCTCGGGTTCGGCGACGGCGGCGCATGGGACGCCGTCCGTGGATCGTGGATCGGGCGGGTCTCGTTCGCCGTGTTCGGCGGCGCCGGCCTCCTGGTCGGGGTCGTGCCGCTGCTGCCCTCGCCGCCGATCGCGTCGGCCGGGGTCGTGGAGGCCGGCCTGATGGTGACGGCGGGAGCCGCGGCGGTGACAGCCGCCGTCGTCGTGCGGAGGGTCGCGGCGACACCACGCCGCATCTCGGTCGTCGTCGCCGCGATCGGCGCCGCCACCGCGGCGTCCGGACTCCTCGCGCTCGCGCCGTCCACGGGGCACCTCGCTCCGTTCGCCGCGGTCGCCGCAGGGCTGCTCCAGGCCGCGGTCGGCGCCGTCGTCCTCCGGCAGCGCCGACGGAAGGGCCGGCCCGTGCCGTGAGCCAGACCTCCAGCGTCGGTCATGCACGCGCTCCTGGTGGATGCATCCCCCCCCCTGCACCCGTCGGGACCGCGATCGACACTGGACCAGCCCGCCGCCAGGCGGGCCCACGGGGCGACCGAGCCGTGTTCGGGTCATGGCGCGATCGTCCGCGTGGACGCCCCGTCGCACATCGCGACGCCGGGCACCGGAGGGTCCGGGTGCGTTCGGGTCGCGCCCGGACCCTCTCCACGCTCGTCGACGCGGGTCGCGGGCGGCGTCGGCCGGGAGGCGCGGCATGGGTCGCCGAGGAGTGGTCTCCGACCGTCGTCAGACCCCGCCAGCCGCGGTCAGATGACGCCACCGGCCGCGTCGGTCGCGCCCGCGGTCACTCCGGCACCCTCCCAGGCGACGCAGGTCCACCCGTCGTCCGGTGACCCCTGGAGCTCGACGACACCCGTGTTGCCGAGGACGTGATCGGCCACGAACGCGAGGTCCACGTTGTCCACCCGGAGGCCGACCCACGCCCGGATGGCCGCGCCCGAGCTCACGGCGACCACGACCTCGTCGCCGGCGGTCGCGATGCGCTCCACTGCACCGTCGAATCGGTCGAGGAAGGCGCGGCCCGTGATGGTGCCGGGCATCGCACGGTCGAGGTCCCCCGCGACCCACGCACCGATCGTGCCGTGGTACCGCTCGACGGCGGCACGGTCGTCGTGACCCTCGAGCTCACCCGCCTCGATCTCGAGCAGGCCCGGGAGTTCCACCGCGACCAGGTCACGCCCCTGGAGGAGCGGGGCCGCGGTCTGGTGCGTCCGGACGAGCGGTGAGACGTAGACGGCGTCCAGCCGGCGGCTCACGAACGATGCCGCGAGGGCGTCGGCCTGCTCACGTCCCGTTGGGGTGAGGTCCGGACCCGGGACGCGGGTCTCGAGGCGCTTGACGACGTTCGTGGGGGTCTCCCCGTGGCGGATCAGGAACAGCTGCACGAGGGACAGCGTAGGGAAGCGGCGGCGCGCGGTGCGCGCCGCCGCTTCCGCGTGTCGGCACCGGAGGACCTCCCGGCGCCGTGCTCCCCGCCGCGCGCGGCCGCCTCGGGCCCGGTCGCGATCAGCGGTGTCGTGGTCGGTCGACGTCGTCGTCAGAGCCGAAGTGCATGCGAGGGAGCGGGCGCGTCGACGCCGTACTCCCAGCCGTCGTAGTCACCGTGGTGGTGACGGGCCAGGTCGGTGAAGAACCGCCGGGCGTCGGACACCGTGCGTTCGTCGATCACGGAGACGGTGCGGACCGCGATCACGGCCCATCCGTCCTCACCGACGGCCCGGCCGAGGCGACGGATGCCCCATCCGGACTCGCGCATGCGGTCGGCCGCTGCTCGGGCGTCCCGCTCGGTGTCGCAGTACCAGAAGTGCAACCACGGTCGTGCCGTGGTGACCGCGCCCGACACGGTCGCGAGCGACGCGCGGTCAGCGGCGGTGAGGAGCGCCTCCCCCGCGCTGCCGCTCGTGCGCCGACCGAACTCCCAGATCTTCCCCATGGCCGTCATACAACCATGCGTGAGCATGGTTCAGGAAAAGGATACTCGGTATGCTTTCTCCGTCCCCGTGTTTCCGCGGGAATCGGCCTTCCTGGACTCCGTCCGGCAATCCGATTCCCAGCCGTTTCCGAGCGGAGTGGAACGGACCGCCGTGCCGTGCACATCGGGTGCGGGAGCGCCGTCGCGTCGGGGGTCCGCCGTACCGTGCAAGGGTGACGAACGACGACGCGATCGACGACCGTGGCCACGGGACCGCCGCGCGACGCTCGCGGGGAACACGGGCGGCCGCCTGTGCGGGTCCGGTGTGCGGCTCGTCCTGCCGCCGCCCGGTCCCTCCGGACGCGCCGGTCGCGCTCTGCGCGCAGCACCTGGCCGTGGCGGCCGAGTGGGCCGGCGCCACGGGCGGTGTCGACGACGTCCTCCCCGCGCCGTGCGCCGCCTGCGGAGCACGGACCGGCGTGCGGTATCCGTCCGGGTGGGTCTGCGGGGTGTGCGAGTGGCGCGTCGGGGCGGTGCCCGACGGCGAGGCACGTCCGCCACGCGTCGACGTCGTCTACTACATCCGCTTCGAGGAGCGCATCAAGATCGGCACCTCCGCCAACCCCCGCCAGCGGCTCGCCCGGCTCTGGCACGAGGAACTCCTCGGGTTCGAACGGGGTGGGCGCGCCCTGGAACGCGCCCGACACCACCAGTTCGCGCACCTGCGGTACCCCGGGTCGGAGTGGTTCAGGATCGAGGACGACCTCCGCCAGCACGTCGGCCGCGTGACGGACGGCCAGCCGGCGCCGTGGGACCTCTACACGCGCTGGGTGAGCGAGGCCGTCGCGCTCCGGACCTGATCTCGGGCCCCGTGCGGACCGTGCCCGGTGTCAGTCGCGCAGGTAGGCGTCGACGAGCAGGTCCCCGCGCACCGCCCGCAGTTCGTCCACGAGCCGGGCGAGCGTCCGCCGGGACCACCCGCCGGCCTCGATGTCGTGCGGCCCGAGTGCCGGGAGCCGTCCGGTCCGGATGCGGATGACCTCCCACCCCGCGGCTCGGAGGGCACGGTCCTTCCGGCGGTCGGCGTCCTCACGGCGGCCCACGTGCTCGAGACCGTGGCGTCCCGTCGAGTCGTACTCGATCGCGACGCGGAGCTCCGGGAGCACGACGTCCGGCCACGCCTCGAGGTGGTCGAAGAAGGGTCGGGCGAGACGCACCGCGTTGTCGCCCTCGGTGTGCTCGAGCCGCGCGCGGAGGTCGGCACGCAGCTGCGCCTCCACCGCGGACGCCGGGCGCGGGGCGCACGCACTGCGGAACGGGGTCCCCGCCGGGAGGTCGGGGGTCCGGGTGCAGAGGTCCCGGCCACGACGTGTGGGTCGAGCCGGACGCGTCGCGAGCGGAGCGGGAGCACGTGGTGCGTCGGATGCCGGCCCGGTGACTCCGTCCGGACCCGTGGCCGGCACCACGGCGGGGTGCAGCAGGGTCAGCGGTCCGCGGGGTCGGGCTTGCGCGGCACACTCGGGACACCACGAGGACCGCCGGCGCTCGCGGCCGGAACGGGACCGCTGTTCGCTCGGTGTGGCGACGAACACGTGGCCCGCGTCACACTCCCAACACAGGAAGACGTCGGCGGCGGGCGGGATCTGGCTGAGGACGATGCCGCTGTTGCGGTCGGGGTGGTACTGACGCACGAGGACCGGGAAGGAACGCCATGCCTCGCGGAACTCACCGACGGCGTAGGGCACCTCGCGCCCGCGCGACCACTGCCGTCGCGCCCACCACACACCCACCGGTTCGGCCACGGACTGCAGCGTAGGGAGCACCACCGTCACCGGCGGCCGCGCCCGATCAGGAGCGCACGAGCCGCGCGATCGCCGCCGATGCCTCTCGGATGCGTTCGTCCGCGGCATCGCCGCCCTCCGCGACGGCGTCGGCGACGCAGTGCGCGAGGTGGTCGTCGAGCAGTCCGAGGGCGACCGACTGCAGGGCCTTCGTCATCGCGGAGACCTGGGTCAGGATGTCGATGCAGTACTGCTCCTCGTCGACCATCCGCTGCAGGCCGCGCGCCTGCCCCTCGATGCGCCGGAGCCGTTTCAGGTAGTCGTCCTTCGCGGAGATGTACCCGTGGTGGTGCGTGGTCTCGTCGGTCATGCCGTGCCTCCCGGTCGGTGGCGGTATCGTGGTGCGGTACCCCGCCAGGGTATCGCGATGACCGAGGGAGACGAGCATGACCGAGCCGACGACGACCGACTACCGGATCAGCGGGATGACCTGCGAGCACTGCGTCATGAGCGTCGACGAGGCGTTCCGCGAGCTCCCGGGCGTCCTCGGCGTCGTGGTGGACCTGCAGGTCGGCGGGATCTCGACCGCGACGGTCACGAGCGAGCGTCCGCTCGGCGACGCCGAGGTCGCGGCCGCCGTCGACGACGCGGGGTACGCGCTGGCGGAGGCATGAGCGACACCGCCGCACCGGTCGAACTCGCGATCGAGGGCATGACCTGCGCATCGTGCGCGAACCGCATCGAACGCAAGCTCAACAAGCTGCCCGGCGTGGCGGCGAGCGTCAACTACGCGACCGAGACCGCCACGGTCCTCCTCCCGCCGGAGATCGGGGTCCGCGACGCGATCCGGACGGTCGAGGCCGCCGGGTACCACGCGCACCTGCCCGAACCGGACGTCGAGGAACGGGACCCCGCCCTCCCCCTGCGCCGCCGACTCGCTGTCTCCGCCGCGCTCGCCCTGCCCGTGGTCGCGCTGTCGATGGTGCCCGTCCTGCGGTTCCCCGGGTCGACCTGGGTCGCGCTCGTGCTGGCGCTCCCGATCGCGGCGTGGGGCGCGTGGCCGTTCCACCGGTCGGCGGTCGTGAACGCCCGACACGGCGCCGCGACGATGGACACGCTCGTGTCGCTCGGGGTGACCGCCTCCCTGCTCTGGTCGGTCTGGTCCCTGGTGGCCGGTCTCGCCGGCCGGGACGGGGCCGGGACGCACTCCTACGCCGAGGTGGCCGCGGTCGTGACCGTGTTCCTGCTCGCCGGCCGCGTGGCCGAACTCCGGGCCCGTCGTCGCTCGGGGGCCGCGCTGCGGGCGCTCCTCGACCTCGGCACCCCGACCGCCCGCCTGCTGCGCGACGGTCGGGAGGTCGAGGTGCCCACCACGGCGCTCCGCGTCGACGACCGGTTCGTCGTCCGTCCCGGCGACCGGATCGCCACCGACGGTGTCGTCGTCGAGGGGACCTCCGCCGTCGACACCAGCATCATGACGGGCGAGTCGGTGCCCGTCGAGGTCGCGGTCGGTGACGCCGTGACCGGCTCCACCGTGAACGTCGGCGGGGCCCTGGTCGTCGCTGCGACGAGCATCGGCGCCGACACCGAGGTCGCGCGGATCGGTCGCCTCCTCGTCCGCGCCCAGACGGGGAAGGCGTCCGTGCAACGGCTCGCCGACCG
Source organism: Curtobacterium sp. MCBD17_003 (assembly GCF_003234885.2). Classification (NCBI taxonomy): domain Bacteria; kingdom Bacillati; phylum Actinomycetota; class Actinomycetes; order Micrococcales; family Microbacteriaceae; genus Curtobacterium; species Curtobacterium sp. MCBD17_003. Next base: position 1,699,749 of record NZ_CP126275.1, on the reverse strand, counting down.
GGTCTCCGCGGTGTTCGTCCCCGTCGTGATCGGCCTGGCGCTCGTCGCGCTCGTCGGCTGGCTCGCGATGGGGTCCGGAACCGGTCCGGCGGTCGCCGCCGCCGTCGCGACGCTCGTGATCGCCTGTCCCTGTGCCCTCGGTCTCGCCACGCCCACGGCGTTGCTCGTCGGGACCGGCCGTGGATCGCAGCTCGGGGTGCTCATCACGGGCCCGCAGGTGCTCGAGGTCACCCGGCGCGTCGACACCGTCGTGCTCGACAAGACCGGCACCGTCACCACCGGTCGCATGCAGGTCCGGGAGGTCGTGCTCGCGCCCGGCACGGGGACCGACGAGGAGACCGTGCTCGCCCTGGCCGCCGCCGTGGAACGTCGGTCCGAACACCCGGTCGGGCGCGCGCTCGTGGAGCGCGCGGGTCACGACACCGCTGCGGCCGTCTCGGCCTTCCGCTCCACCGCGGGATCCGGCGTCGAGGCCGTGGTCGACGGCGCCGTGGTCCGCGTGGGTCGTCCAGCGTGGGTCACGGGGCTCGGAGCGACACCCCTGCCGGCAGCACTCGTGGCCGGCGTCGAACGGGCGACCGCGACCGGGCGGACCGTCGTGGCGGTCGCACGCGACGGCCGCGTCCTCGGCCTGGTGTTCGTCGCCGACGCGGTCCGCCCGACGAGTCGCGCCGCGGTCGAGCGGTTGCGACGCATGGGTCTCCGGACGGTCCTGCTCAGCGGCGACGGGCAGGAGGTCGCCCGTGCCGTCGCCACCGAGGTCGGCATCGACGAGGTGGTCGCCGAGGTGCGACCCGAGGACAAGCACCGCGCCGTGACCGACCTGCAACGTGCCGGGGCGGTCGTCGCCATGGTCGGGGACGGTGTGAACGACGCGGCCGCGATCGCCGCCGCGGACCTCGGCATCGCGATGGGCACGGGGTCCGACGTGGCGATGGACGCCGCGGACGTGGTCCTGGTCCGAAGTGACCTGGCGGCCGCGGCGGATGCGATCGCCCTGAGCCGACGGACACTCCGGACGATTCGCGGCAACCTGTTCTGGGCGTTCGCGTACAACATCGCCGCGCTCCCGCTCGCCATGGCCGGGCTGCTCGACCCCATGATCGCGGGTGCCGCCATGGCTGCGTCCTCGGTGTTCGTCGTCGGCAACAGTCTGCGGCTCCGCCGGTTCCGTCCCGCCTGACCGTCCGGAGCGGCGGCGGACGACGGGGCACCCGCGGACGACAATGGACCTGGCGCACGAGGGTCGAGGGCCCCTCGTGCCGGAGGGGGAACAGTGGACACGACCGATCACGTCGACGAGCCGGGCGACCAGGCCGACGCGCTGCGGGCCTCCCGGTCGAGGCGGCGGCAGCGTCCGCTGCTCGTCGCGGTGGGCGTCGTCGTCGGGCTCGTCGCGGTCGGCATCGGGGTCGGCGTCACCCACGGTCGTCCGGCCACGCCCGCGACGACCCCCACCGCCGAGGCACGCCGCATCACCCCGACGCCCGCGCCGACACCCACCCTCGCGGCCGTGCCACCGCCGGTCGGTCCCCAGGCGCTCGCGGCGCTGCCGTTGGCGTACTACGACGCCGTCATCCCCGGCCTGCTCGACGGCACCACGGCCCACCCCGCGAACCAGTGGGAGATCGCGACACCGAGGCAGGCGCTCGTGCCGCTCTACGCCAGCCCCGCCGCCAACAGCGCGCCGATCGCAGCGCTCGGCGCCACCGTGCCGACCGTCAACCGGCCAGCGGCCACGGCGGTCTGGGGACGCTCCCCCGGTGCCGACGGCGGGATGGTCCTGGTGTCCACGCCGTCCCGGAAGAGCACCCCTGGCACGAACGGTGTGGCCACCGCCCCGAGCGCGACCTTCGCGTGGGCGCGCGCGGCCGACTTCACCCTGACCCGGACGGACCGGATGATCCGGGTCGACAACGCGACCTCGACGATCGCGATCGTCACCGAGAGCGGTGCGACGGCCACGAGCGAGGCTGCCCGGCTGGGCACACCGACCGATCCGACGCCCGCCGCCACCTCGACGTACATGGAGGCGGACTACGTCGACACGAGGATCGCGTACACCGAGGGCCACCCGATCGCCCTGACCGGGGCGCACTCCGCCCTGCTTCCCGGGTACGGAGGGAACTCCGCCCTGACGGCGCTGCACTACTACCCGGACCCCACGGGCAGCTCCCACGGCTGCGTCCGGATCTCCGCCGCGATGACCGCCGCGCTCGCGACCCTCCCGGTGGGGACGCCGATCCAGTTCACCTGACGGCCGTGCGGGCAGCCGTCGTGCTGGTCGCCAGGGCGGGGAGCCTCAGCCGATGACCCGGCGGCGCCCGGCGAGCAGCCCGAGCCCGGCGAGCGCGACCTCGAGCACGAGCAGCACCACGAGTGCCGGTCGCCAGGAACCGACCGCATCGTGGAGGGCGCTCACGGCGATCGGTCCGGCCGCGGCCAACAGGTACCCGACGGTCTGCGCCATCGCGGACAGCCCCGCTGCCTGTCGGTGGTGCTCGGTGCGGAGGCCGAAGAACGACAGGGCCAGCACGATGCACGCTCCGCCGGACACACCGATGAGGCTGTCCCACACCGCGGCGAGGTGCGGGTCCAGGAGCTGTCCCGCCATCGCCGCCACGAAGAACAGCGGGCTCACCGACGCCAGGATGCGCTGGTCCCGGAACCGCGGCAGCGCGGCGGAGCACAGGAGGCTGCCCGCGATGGCGAACGCGTTGAGGAGGAACTGGTGCGCGCCCGCCGCGGCGGCGCTCACCCCGGCGGTGCGTTCGATCGTCGGCAGCCACGTGATGACGACGTAGTAGCCGACCGACTGGAGGCCCATGAACGCCGTGACCTGCCATCCGAGCGCCGAGCGCCACGGTGACCGGCGGGTCGGGTCCGGGTGCCGGACGTCGTCGAGCGCGACGTCGTCCGCGGCCGGCGGCACGACCGTCCGGGCCCGGAGCTGCGGCGCGAAGACGGCCAGCGCGACGAGCGCGAGACCCGCCCAGAGCCCGAGCGCGAGCCGCCAGCCCGAGCCGTCGGAGCCGGCGACGGGGACCGCGATCCCGGCCGCGACCGCGGCGAACGTCGACTGCACGGCGGAGTAGGCGCCCGTGACCTGCCCGATGCGGTCGGGGAAGTCCCGCTTGACGAGCGCGGGCAGTTCGACGTTCACCACCGCGATCGCGACGCCGAGCAGGACGGTGCCGACCCACAGCAGCGCCGGTCCGGGCACCGAGCGGAGGACGATCCCGACCGCCAGGGCGGCCAAGGACACCCCGAGCGTGCGCTCGATCCCGAGGGCGCGTGCGATCGCGGGCGCGACCGGTGCGACGGCCGCGAACGCGAGCAACGGCAGGCTGATGAGCGCCGATGCCGTCGCCGAGGGAAGGTGCACCGATTGCTGTACGTCGGCCAGCACCGGCCCGACCGACGTGATCCCGGCGCGGAGGTTCGCGGCGACGAGCAGCAGGCCGACCAGGACGAGGCCGGGACGGAGCACCCGTGCGGGCGAGGTGGAGCGGTGGAGCACGGCAGTGACGCTACCCCGCTCCGGCTCTCCGACGTCGGCGGGACCCCTTGCCGTTGCGCCCGGGCCGGACCGCGCCGGGCCCGATCGCCGGACCTGGACCGTGCCTCCCGGCGGGTGCCAGGCTGGGAGCGTGCGCCCGGACCACGGGCGCGGACGCGAAGGAGCGGACGATGACGGGTGCCAGGGTGTTGTTCATCGGCGGGAGCGGCGCGATCAGCGCCTCCTGCACGCGGGAGGCCGTGCGGCAGGGGTTCGACGTGACCGTGCTCAACCGCGGATCGAGCGACCTGCGGGCGATCCCCGACGAGGTCACCCGGCTGACCGCGGACACGGCCGATCGGGAGGCGCTGGAGGCGGCCCTCGGAGACGCGCAGTTCGACGTGGTCGTGAACTGGGTCGTGTTCACGCCGGACCAGGTCCGTCAGGACATCGAGGTGTTCGCGGGACGGACCCGCCAGTACGTCTTCATCAGTTCCGCGTCGGCCTACCAGACGCCGGCGACCCACCTGCCGATCACGGAGTCGACCCCGCTGAAGAACCCGTACTGGGAGTACTCGCGGAACAAGATCGCCTGTGAGGAGCTCCTGCTGCAGGCCTACCGGGACGACGACTTCCCGATGACCATCGTCCGACCCTCGCACACCTACGACGAGACGCTCATCCCGTTCGACGGCGGCTGGACCGTGATCGCCCGGATGCGGGCCGGCAAGCCGGTCGTCGTCCCGGGCGACGGCACCTCGCTCTGGACGATCACCCACAGCCGCGACTTCGCCGTCGGGTTCACGGGCGTCCTCGACCGCGCCGAGGCGATCGGCGAGGCGTTCCACATCACCGGCGACGAGACCCCGACGTGGAACCAGCTCTTCACCGAGGTGGCGGCCGCTGCGGGCGCGCCGGAGCCGCAACTCGTGCACGTGCCGACCGAGGCGATCCTCGCGAACGACCCGGCGTGGGGCGCGGGGGTGATCGGCGACAAGGCGAACACGATGGTGTTCGACAACGCCAAGATCCGGACGCTCGTGCCCGGGTTCACGGCGCGCACGACGTTCCGGCAGGGCGCGCGCGAGATCGTCGCCTGGTACGACGCGCACCCCGAGCGCCAGCAGGTCGACCCCGAGAAGGACGCGCTCGTGGACCGCCTCGCCGAGGCCTACGCGCCGCGGGTCGTGTGAGCGGGGACAACACCGCCCGCCTCCGCCGCGTCGCCGCGTCGGTCGACCCGCACGGAGTCCTCGCGCAGCCGCACTGGGTCCGACCTCGCGGCGGCGCCGGGTCCACCACCACGACCACCATCTCCACCACCACGGAAGGACCCACCATGGCCACCTGGCTCATCACCGGCTGCTCGACCGGACTCGGGCGCTCGTTCGCCGGGGCCGTGCTCGCCCACGGTCACAACGCCGTCGTCACCGCGCGCGACGTGACGAAGGTCGAGGACATCGCCCGCGACCACCCCGACTCCGCGCTCGCGCTCGCGCTCGACGTCACGGACGACGCGCAGGTCACCGCCGCCGTGCGGGCCGCGGAGGACCGGTTCGGCGCCGTCGACGTCCTCGTCAACAACGCCGGGTACGGGTACCGGGCGGCGGTCGAGGAGGGCGAGGAAGGACCCGTCCAGACCCTCTTCGACACCCACGTGTTCGGGACCGTCCGCACGATCAAGGCCGTGCTGCCCGGCATGCGCGGCCGCCGATCCGGCACCATCGTGAACATCTCGTCGATCGGCGCCCGCATCTCCCCCGCCGGATCCGGCTACTACGCCGCGGTCAAGGCGGCGATGGAGGCCCTGACCCTGTCGCTCCGCGCTGAGGTCGCGCCGCTCGGCATCACCGCGATGGTGGTCGAGCCCGGTGGATTCCGGACGGACTTCGCCGGACGCTCGCTGACCCAGTCGGCCGAGCCGATCGCGGACTACGCCGAGACCGCCGGCAGACGCCGGAAGGAACACGACACCGTCCACGGCACGCAGAAGGGCGACCCGGCCAAGGCCGCGGAGGCGCTCATCACCGCCGTCGAGTCGGACGAGCCGCCGTTCATGCTCCTGCTCGGCAACGACGCGTCGGACGGCTTCCGATCCGCCCTCGACGCGCTGCGCGCGGACGCGGACACCTGGGAAGCCGTCAGCCGCAGCACCGACTTCGACGACTGACCGCCCGGCCGCGGAGGGCGGGCGTACCGTTGACGGGGTGATGCGTCCAACGATGACCACCGTCGGCGATCTCCGCGCCTCGGGCCACCAGGCCCGGAGCGTCCGCGCCGAGATCCGTGACAACCTCCTGGCCGCCCTGCGCGCCGGTCGGGATCCCTGGCCCGGCATGCACGGGTTCGAGTCGACGGTTATCCCGCAGCTCGAGCGTGCGCTCATCGCCGGTCACGACGTCGTGCTGCTCGGGGAACGTGGCCAGGGCAAGACGCGCATCCTCCGGACGCTCGCCGGCCTGCTCGACGAGTGGACGCCCGTCATCGCCGGCTCCGAGCTCGGGGAGCACCCGTACGAGCCGATCACGACCGAGAGCGTGCGCCGGGCGGCGGAGCTGGGCGACGCCCTGCCGATCGAGTGGCGGCGCCGGGAGGACCGGTACGTCGAGAAGCTCGCGACGCCCGACACGAGCGTCGCGGACCTGATCGGCGACGTCGATCCGATGAAGGTCGCGGAGGGCCGCAGCCTCGGTGACCCCGAGACGATCCACTTCGGGCTCATCCCCCGCAGCCACCGCGGGATCGTGGCGATCAACGAACTCCCGGACCTCGCCGAGCGGATCCAGGTCGCGATGCTCAACGTCATGGAGGAACGCGACATCCAGATCCGCGGGTACGTGCTCCGCCTGCCGCTCGACGTGCTCGTCGTCGCGAGCGCCAACCCCGAGGACTACACGAACCGCGGGCGCATCATCACCCCGCTCAAGGACCGCTTCGGTGCCGAGATCCGCACCCACTACCCCACCGAGCTCGACGACGAGATCGCGGTCATCCGACAGGAGGCCGAGTTCACCGCCGACGTGCCGGCCGTGCTCGTCGAGATCCTGGCCCGGTTCACCCGCGCGCTCCGCGAGTCGAGCGCGGTCGACCAGCGCAGCGGCGTCAGCGCGCGGTTCGCGATCGCCGGTGCCGAGACCATCGCCGCCGCGGCGGTCCACCGCGCGACACGGCAGGGCGAGGACGAGGCCGTGGCGCGCCCGATCGACCTCGAGACCGCGGTCGACGTGCTCGGCGGCAAGATCGAGTTCGAGTCGGGCGAAGAGGACCGCGCGGACGACGTCCTCGAGCACCTGCTCCGCACGGCGACCGCCGAGACGGTGCGCGCGCACTTCCGAGGCATCGACTTCGGCGTGCTCGTCGACGCGCTCGAACGCGGCGGGATGGTCACCACGGGCGAGCAGGTGACCGCGCGGGACTTCCTGTCCGGCCTGCCGTCACTCGGCGAGTCCGACCTGTACGACCAGGTCGCCGACCGGCTCGGTGCGCACACCGACGGCGAGCGCGCCGGGGCGATCGAACTCGCGCTCGAGGGGCTGTACCTGGCCCGTCGCGTGAGCAAGGAGACCGGCGGGGGCGAAGCAGCGTATGGGATGTGAGGTCGCATGACGGGGACCAACCGGCGGCTCGCCCGCGACGCCCGGTACCGGAAGTACGCCGGCGGCCCGGACCCGCTCGCGCCGCCCGTCGACACCAGCGAGGCCATGGACGCCATCGGTCAGGACGTCATGGCCGGGTACTCACCCGAGCGCGCGATGCGGGAGTTCCTCCGCCGTGGTGGTCGTGACCAGGCCGGGCTCGACGACCTCGCCCGCCGTGTCGCCGAGCGTCGACGCGAACTGACGCGCAAGCACAACCTCGACGGCACGCTCGAGGAGATCCGCGAGCTGCTGGACCAGGCCGTCACGCAGGAGCGCGGCCAGCTGGCGCGTGACGTGGAGATGGACGACGGCGTCCGCGCCCTCGCCCAGATGCAGCTGGACAGCCTCCCGTCCTCCCCCGCCGCGGCGGTGAGCGAGCTCAGCGACTACCGGTGGCAGAGTCCGCAGGCGGCCGCGGCCTACGGGCGGATCAAGGACCTGCTCGGGCGCGAGATGCTCGACCAGCGGTTCGCCGGGATGAAGCAGGCGCTCGAGAACGCCACCGACGCCGACCGGGCCGCGATCAACGACATGCTCACCGACCTGAACGAACTGCTCGACGCGCACGCGCGGGGGGCCGACACGCCGGAGCAGTTCGAGGACTTCATGGCGAAGCACGGGGCGTTCTTCCCCGAGGCGCCGGTGGACATCGACGAACTGCTCGACGCCCTCGCCGCCCGAGCCGCGGCCGCCCAGCGCATGCGGAACTCGATGACCCGGGAGCAGCGGGACGAGCTCGACGCGCTGGCGGCCCAGGCCTTCGGCTCCCCCGACCTGATGCAGTCCCTCGCGCAACTCGACGGGAACCTCCGCGCGCTCCGTCCGGGCGAGGACTGGGGCGGGGGCGAGCGCATGGACGGCGACGAGGGTCTCGGGCTCGGCGACGGGACCGGAGTGTTCCAGGACCTGGCGGACCTCGACCAGCTCGCCGACCAGCTCGCGCAGTCGCACAACGGGTCACAGCTCGACGACCTCGACCTCGACGCGCTCCGGCGGCAGCTCGGTGAGGAGTCCGCGGTCGACGCACGGACGCTGCAGCAGCTCGAGAAGGCCCTCCGCGACACCGGGGCACTCAAGCGCGGACTCGACGGGCAGCTCCGCTTGACACCCAAGGCCATGCGACAGCTCGGCACGGCGCTGCTCCGCGACGTCGCCGAGAAGATGAGCGGCCGCACGGGAGGCCGCGACCTGCGGAGCGCTGGAGCAGCGGGCGAGCGCTCCGGCGCGACGAGGGCCTGGGCGTTCGGGGACACCGAGCCGTGGGACGTCACCCGCACGATGACGAACGCCCTGACGCGCACCGCTGGCGAGGGGCGCGCGATCGGTTCCGGCGTCCGGTTGACGATCGACGACGTCGAGGTGCAGGAGACCGAGGCGCGGACACAGGCGTGCGTGGCGCTCCTCGTCGACACGTCGTTCTCGATGGCGATGGAGGACCGCTGGGTGCCGATGAAGCGCACCGCGCTGGCCCTGCACACGCTCATCACGAGTCGGTTCCGCGGCGACGACCTGCAGCTCATCGGGTTCGGGAGGACCGCCGAGGTCATGGAGATCGAGCAGCTCGTGGGGCTCGACGCGCAGTGGGACAAGGGCACGAACCTGCACCACGCGCTGCTCCTGGCGAACCGGCACTTCCGGAAGCACCCGAACGCGCAACCGGTGCTGCTCGTCGTGACGGACGGCGAGCCGACCTCGCACCTCGAGCCGGGCGGTGAGGTGTACTTCGCCTACCCGCCGGATCCGCTGACGATCGCCCACGCGATCCGCGAACTCGACACGTCGACGCGCCTGGGAGCGCACACGAGCTTCTTCCGTCTCGGCGACGACCCCGGGCTCGCCCGGTTCATCGACGCCATGGCGAAGCGCGCGGGCGGGACCGTCGTCGCACCGGAGGCCGACGACCTCGGGGCCGCGGTGGTCGGGTCCTACCTCGGTTCGAGACGCGGCGGCTTCGGCGCCGCCGGGTTCGACGACGCCTTCGGCGGCGGCTGGGGGCGGGGAGACCAGGGGCGCGGCGGCTGGGACCGCTAGAACAGCGGCCAGGGCAGCGCGGGCATCGGCCCGTGCGGCGCCGGGAAGCGACCACGCGCCGCCAAGCGGGCGCACCGGCCGGCGAACGCCCCGATCTCCTCGGCGCTCAGGTACGCGATGAGCGTCTCGGCGAGGTCGCCCTCGAGCCCGGCGCGGACGCGGTCGAGACCGGCCAGCTCGTCGTCCGTCAGTTCCTCGCCCACCCAGCCCCAGAGCACGGTCCGGAGCTTGTGCTCCTGGTGGAAGGTCAACCCGTGGTCCACCCCGTGGCGATGACCGTCGGGCATCGCGAGGACGTGCGCGCCCTTCCGGTCCGCGTTGTTGACGACGACGTCGAACACGGCCATGCGCCGGAGTGCGACGGAGTCCTCGTGGACGAGGGTCACGGGTCGGCCGGTCTCGTCGTCCCCGTCGAGGACCTCGCGCCAGCCGTCGTCCGGGACCTGGTCCGAGGGGACGAGGTCGACCGGGTCCTGGTCCGGGTCGACGTCCTGCCAGAGCTGCACCATCCCCGCGCCGAGCGGGCCGTCGCGGAGCCACGTGCGCGGGACGACGTCCCATCCGAACGCCTCGGACACCAGGTAGGCCGCGACCTCGCGGTGCGCGAGGTCGCCGTCCGGGAAGTCCCACAGCGGGCGCTCCCCCGACACCGGCTTGTACACGACCGTGGTGTCGCCGATGGTCCCCAGGAAGGTGGCGTTCGAGGCGGTCGTGATGCGCCCGCTGATCTCGAGGTCCGCGGTGAGGAGGTCGGGCCCCTCGGGCATCAGCGCTCGCCGAGCACCGGGCAGACGTGCCCGTCCGGGTCCATGGGGGTGCCGCAGAACGGGCACATCGCTCGACCGGCGCCGACGACCTCGAGCGTGCGCTCGGCGAAGGCACGCGCCGTCCCGACCGGGATGCGCACCACGAGCATCTCGGCGGGTTCGTCGGGGACGTCGTCGTCGTCCGCGGTGTCGATGGGGAACGCCTCGATCACGACCTGCGAGGTCGTCGGGTCCCACCCCAGCGTCATCGCACCGGCTCGGAACTCCGGCTCCACGGGCTGCTCGAGTGGCTCGTTGTCGACGAGCTCGACGGGTGTCCCCGAGGGCACGCTGACGGGGTTGCCCGCCGTCGTCATCAGCTGGTCGAGGATCTCGCCGATCTTCTCGGCGAGGGCAGCGGACTGTTCCTTCTCGAGGGCGACGCTGACGACCCGCGAGCCGGACCGGACCTGCAGGTAGAACGAGCGCGATCCCGGTCGGCCGACGGTGCCGACGACGACGCGATCGGGCCAGTCGAACCCGTGCACGATGGTGGGCATGCGTCCATCCTACGAGCGTCCGGTCGAGCCCCGGTCAGCGAGGGGCGGGGCCGTCGGCCGTCGGTTCCGGATGCCCGGCACCGCCGCCCACCGGGGCGTCCGCGGCGGGTGCCGGCGCGCGCAACCAGGACAGGTCACCCGAGTCCGTGTTCGTGGCGACGACGTCCGGACGGGCGGTGCCGTACCGGATGATCGACACCGACGCCGGCCCGACCGAGATCCGCTGGAAGAGGTCGAGGTGCATGCCGAGGGCGTCCGCGATCACGGACTTGATGACGTCGCCGTGACTCACCGCCGCCCAGACCGCGCCCGGACCGTGCTCGGCCTCGAACCGGGCGTCGTGGCGCCGGATCGCCGCGACGGCGCGTGTCTGCATCGCCGCCATGGACTCGCCGCCCGGGAACACCGCGGCCGACGGTTGCGACTGCACGACCGACCACAGAGCCTCCTTCGCGAGTTCGCCGAGGGCGCGCCCCTGCCAGTCCCCGTAGTCGCACTCCGTGATGCCACGGTCCACCAGGGTGGTCGCTGATCCGGCCTGGAGGTCCGTCACGGCCCGCGCCGTCTGACGGCAGCGCTCGAGGGGGCTGGTGACGACGCCGACGAGCGGCACGACGGCGAGTCGCTCGGCCGTGCGGCGCGCCTGCGACCGTCCGACGTCGTCGAGCGCCACACCCGCCGCCCGCCCCGCCAGGACGCCGGAGGCGTTGGCGGTGGTGCGGCCGTGGCGGACGAGGATGACGGTGGCCATGCGGTCCAGCCTAAGCGGCGCGCCGTGGTCGTGGAGATGCATGCAAGGGCGTGGACCGCGCGATCCGGATGGTCCGGTGGAGGGAGTTGGGCCTCCCGATCGCAGATCGTAGAGTCGTGGAACCGGGCTGTTCAGCAGTCTCGTCGCCACGACGGCCTCCGCGATCCGCGGAACGCTGGCACAGCGAGGCGGTCCGGCAGCGATGAGGTGTCCACAGCCTCGTGAAGGGCTGGTCGCATGACCGCCGTCCGTTCCTTCCTCACCGACTCCGACCGGTTCGCCGGTGTTCCGCGGAACCCCGCACTCCACTGCGCCGAGCAGACCCGAACACGTTCCGGCCGCGGCGACCACACGCGACGGCCCGCCCACTCGGCCTGACGCCGGGCGGCGGCGGCGCGACGCGGCGCCCGGGCCTCCCGGCCGTGACCGCGCTCGGCGGGACCGCCGTACCGTGTGCGCGGTGACGACAGCGACCAAGGGCAGGGGCATCCCCGACGAGATCGACCGCGAGGGCCGGTCCGACGGCGAGGTGGCGTCCGCCACGCGGGGGCACGTCCGGCGCATCGCGCTCATCGCGGCGCTCGGCGGTCTGCTCTACGGCTACGACACCGGTGTGATCTCCGGGACGTTGATCTCGATCGGCAAGGACTTCGGGATCGGCAACGGGGTGAAACAGCTCATCACGGCGGCGATCCTCGCCGGTGCCGTCCTCGGCGCGTTCTGCAGCTCCTGGCTCTCACGTCGCATCGGTCGGCGTCGGACGATCATGATCGTGGCGGCCGTGTTCGTGCTCGGTGTCGTGTTCGCCGGGCTCTCCCCCGGCCCCACGACCCTCGTGCTCAGCCGCCTGTTCCTCGGCCTTGCCGTCGGCGGGTCGACGCAGGTCATCCCGACGTACGTCGCCGAGCTGTCACCGCGGGAGCGGCGCGGGCGGATGGTCACCCTGTTCAGCTGTGCCATCGGCATCGGCATCCTGTCGGCCGCGTTCGTCAACGTCGCGCTCGACGACGTGCTCTCCTGGCGTTGGCTCATCATGCTGTCCGGTGTGCCCGCCATCGTGCTGTTGCTCGGCATGTTCGTGCTCCCCGAGAGCCCCCGTTGGCTCGTGCACGCGGGCCGGGACGACGACGCGGGGACGGTCCTCCGGTGGGTGCGGCGGTCCCCCGCCGACGCGGGTGACGAGCTCGACGACATCCGGTCCGTCGCCGACCGTGAGCAGAACGGAGGCACCGGCGGGGGCGCGGCGTGGTCGCAGCTCCGGGAGCGGTGGGTGCGGCCCGCGCTCGTCGCGGGGGTCGGCGTCGCGATCCTGACGCAGATCACCGGGCTCGAGATGATGATCTACTACACGCCGACGATCCTGACGCAGGCCGGGTTCCCGCATGCGTTCGCACTCTGGGCGAACGTCGGGGTGGGTGCGGTGTACCTGCTCATGACGTTCATCGGCAGTCGGCTCGTGGACCGCATCGGCCGTCGGCGGCTCCCCCTGCTCACGCTCCCGTTCTCGGCGGCGAGCCTGGCGGCGTTCGGGGCGCTGTTCCTGTTCGGGGGCGACCACCTCAACCCGGTGCTCAGTCTCCTGTTCCTGCTCCTGTTCATGTTCTTCCAGTCCGGGGGTCTGCAGGTCATCGGATGGTTGCTCGAATCGGAGCTCTACCCGCTCACCGTCCGACCGGCCGCGACGAGTCTGCAGGCGATGACGCTGTGGGGTTCCGACCTGCTCGTGACCGTCACGGCCCTGACGCTCGTGCTGTGGCTCGGGCTCGGCGGCGCGATGTGGGTCTACGCGGGGCTCAACGTGGTCGCCTGGGTGTTCATCTTCTTCCGCCTGCCCGAGACGAAGAACCGGTCGCTCGAGGACATCGAGCGGTCCCTGCGCGACGGCGTGTTCCTGCCCCGCGTGGGGCGGCGGAAGGCGGCGCCGGAGGCGGAGGGCGCCGCGGCGTCGTGACGCCGGCGCGCTGACCCGCGCGCGGCACGGCCCGCCGCGGTCAGTCGCGTGGGTGGAGCGCGGCGATCGACGGCATCCGGTCACGCTCGATGTGGGAGTACGCCAGCGCCTCCGCCATCCGCTCGTCGCCGCGTTCGATCGCGGCGGCGAGTTCGACGTGGTCGTGGAACGCGTCGTGCACGTCGAGTTCGCTCGTCAGGTAGAACAGCCACTGCACGCGGCCGGAGACCGAGCGCATCGAGGCCTGCATGAGCGTGTTGCCGGTCATCTCCACGATCACCTCGTGGAACCGCGTGCTCGCCGCGGCGATCGCGTACGGGTCCCCGTCGTCGACCACGGCCTGCGAGTGCTCGAGCGCCTCGTGCAGTGCGTCGACGGAGGCACCACCCGCGACGGCGCGGGCGGCGTGGCGGGCCGCTCCGACCTCGAGGACCTCACGGAGGTCGAAGAGGTCGTGGACGAGGCGGGAGGTCCACGTCGCGACGACCGCTCCGCGTCGGGGCGTCGTGACGACGAACCCCTCGGACTCGAGCATCGGGACGGCCTCGCGCAGCGGGACGCGGGAGACCGCGAGCTCGTCGGCGATCCGGACCTCGGGCAGCTTCTGCCCCTGCGGGTACTCGCCGCGGATGATCGCCTCGCGGAGGCGCGCGTGGATCCGCAGTGGGAGCGACGGCGCGGCGGGGACGGTGGCCAGGGCGGCGATCTCGGGAGGGGTCATCAGGTCGATCTTCCTGGAAGCGGTGGACGGGGGGAAGGACCGCGGGCGCCGGCGTGCACCGGCGCCCGCGGACCTCACCCGGCGATGCCGAGCTTGCTGAAGTCCAGCTCGTTCGCGCCGATGTTGTGCGACTTCGCGACGCCGGTCAGCCACTTCTGCGCGACGACCCAGTCCTTGTTGTAGGAGAGGTTGTAGTAGCAGCCGGTCTGGGCGTACTGCTCGGCCGCGGCGACGTACGCGCTGTCGTCGCCGGTCTGCACGGCGTGGTCGAGCTTCTGGTCGACCGCCGGGACGTCGCAGCCGAAGTAGTCGATGCCGCCCGACTTGTCCCAGAAGACGTGGCCCCACATGTACGGGGAGCCGCCGTCCGGCCCGTTGTTGCCGTCGAAGAACGCGTCCGGGCCCGTGGTCGGGTCGTTGATCCACCCGAACACCTGGGACGTCGGGTACGACTTCGCCGTGGCCGTGATGCCGTCGGCCTGGAGCTTCGCCGCCTGGATGTTCGCCATCTGCTGGGCGTTCGTGTTGCCGCTCGCGTAGCCGATGGTCATCGTGGTGCCGGACGGCAGCGTCTTCGCGTACGACTTCATCGCCGAGGGCTCGTACGTGATCGTCTGCTCGTCCTTGCCGCCCGGGATCATGCCCTTGGCGTAGAGGGTCGTCGCCGGCTCGGAGCGGCTGCCGAGCACCTGCTTGACGATCGACTTCTGGTCGATGCTCTCGAGGAACGCGAGTCGGGCCTGTTTGCTGCTGAAGAACGACTTGGTCGGGTTCACGGTGACGAGGGCGGACTGCAGCGTGGGGAGCATGTAGCTGGCGTACTGCTTGCTGTCCTCGTACTTGGACAGGCTCGACGAGGGCAGTGCGGCGACGATCGCGGACACGTCCCCGCGGTCGAACGCGAGCTGCAGCGCCGAGGCGTCCGAGTAGATCGGCAGTTTCACCGTGGTGAACGGCGACTTCGTGCCCCAGTACCCGGCGTAGCGGGACAGGGTCCACGAGGTGCCGGGGTCGGCCGAGCTGATCTCGTACGGACCGGTCCCGACGTCGTGGGTCTGCAGGTAGGTCTGCGCGTCGTCCGATCCGGCGTGCTTCTGCAGCGCGGTGGGCGACTCCATCTTCGGGCCGAACGGCGAGGCGAGGTAGTCCAGGAACGCCGAGTTCGGGGCGTCGAGGGTCACCACGGCGGTCGAGGCGTCCGGCGTCGCGACGCTCTCCACGCCCTGCACCATGTACGCGGCGCCGCCCTTGACGGCGATGCGTCGGTCGAAGGCGACCTTGACCGCCGCCGAGGTGAAGGGGGTGCCGTCGTGGAAGGTGACGCCCTTGCGGAGGTGGAACGTGTAGACGGTGTTGTCGCCGCTCACGGTCCACGACGTCGCCAGGCGGGGCGCGATCTTCACCGAGTCGGTGTCGTCCGCGTACTGCACGAGCCCCTCGTACGTGTTGAGCACGATCGCGAGGCCGTTGTTCGCGTAGTAGATGTCGGGGTCCGGCGGCTGGCCGATGTCGCCGAGCAGACCGACGGTGAGCGTGCCGTTCTCCGGTGCGGCGTTCGGGCTCGAGCCGCCACCTCCGGAACAGGCCGCGAGGGCGAGGAGCGGGACGGCCGCGGCCGCGACCAGCGCGATGCGGGTCCGCCGACGGAGTGAGCTGAGCCTCACGGTGTCTCCTTCATGGGATGGGGTGGTGCGTCTGGGTGGGATGGGGTGGAGCTGGCCGAGGTCGCTCGCGCCGTCAGGCGAGACGCGGGTCCGCAGCGGTCTGGAGGACGTCGGCGACCGTGTTCACGACGACGTAGACCGCGCCGAGCACGAGCGTCACCGCGGCGATGGCCGGGTAGTCGGAGGTCGGGATGCTGTTGGCGAGGTAGTTGCCCATGCCGGGCCAGCTGAACACCTGCTCGACGACGACGTCGCCGGCGAACATGAACCCGAGCTGGAGGCCCGCCATCGCCAGGGCGGGACCGATCGCGTTCCGCACGACGTGCCGGGCGAGCACGGCCCCCTCGCCGAGGCCCTTCGACCGAGCGGTCCGGACGTGGTCGGCCACGAGCGTCGTCTCGAGACCGGCCCGCAGGATGCGCCCGATCGCGAGTGCCGGTGCGATCGCGAGCACGGTCGCGGGCAGGACGAGGTGCGACACCGCGGACCCGACCCCGCCGGTGCCCTGCCCGGAGGCGGGGAGCCAGTCGAGCTGCGCGTAGAACAGGATGATCCCGCCGAGTGCGAGCAGGAACGGCGGTGCGGTCGCCGCGAGGAGCAGCGCTCCCCGGTAGACGCCCGCGAACGGCCAGCGGAGGGCCGCGGAGGCCGCGAACAGCCCGGCCAACACGAGCGCGATCACGAACGCGGCGAGCACGAGCTCGACGGTCGCGGGGAACGCCGATGCGAGGTCGGTGGCGACGGCCCGGTGCGTCCGGTACGACGTCCCGAAGTCACCGTGCAGGGCCCCGGCGATGAACCGCACGAACTGCACCGGCAACGGGTCGTCGAGGCCGAGGCGGTGGCGTTCCGCGTCGACGGCCTGCCGTGACGCGTTCGCGCCGAGTGCCGCGCGGGCCGGGTCGCCGGGCGAGATCTGCTGGAGCAGGAACACGACGGCGCTGAGCACGAGCAGCACGGCCACGAGGGACCCGAGACGACGGAGCAGGAAGCGGATCACGCTCGTCACCTCCTGGACCCGACGAGCGTGCGGATGCCGTCGCCGGCGAGGTTCGCGACGAGGCTGAGCACGAGCACGGCGACGCCGGGGACGACGGGCACCCACCACGCGCTGAGGAGCAGCTGCGTGTTCGCGGCGGTGTCGGCGCCGAGCTCGGGTGCGGGTGACGGCGCGCCGAGACCGAGGAACGACAGCCCGGCGAGCAGGAGCACGACGTTGCCGATGTCGAGGCTCGCGGTGACGATGGCGGTCGGCACGGCGGCGGGGAGCACGTGCCGGAACACGAGCCGTGCCCGGCCGACCCCGGCCACCCGGGCCGCCTCGACGTGGGGTCGGGCGACGGTGGCGCGGATCTCGGACCGGATGATGCGTGCGTAGTAGGGCCACCACACGACCGAGATGCCGATGAGCGTGTTCGTGATGCCGGGTCCGAGCGCCGCGACGATCGCGATGGCCACGAGCGTGGACGGCAGCGCGAGGAACAGGTCGGTGACCCGCATGAGCACGCTGTCGACCCACCCGCCGGCGACGCCCGCCGCCACGCCGACCACGCCGCCGACGACGAGGCCGACCGCGACGACGGCGAGTGCCGAGAACCAGGACGTCTGGAGGCCGTACAGCGTGCGCGAGAGGATGTCGCGCCCGATCGAGTCGGTACCGAGCAGGTGTCCCGGCGACCCGAGCGGGAGTTGCACGCCGCCGACCGGCTGGATCGGGTCGTCGGGCGCGATGAGGCGGGCGACGATCGCGACGACGGTGAGTGCGCCGAGCAGCCCGACGAGCACCCATGCCGTGGTGCGTCCGGCGTGCACGCCGCTCGTGAACGCCGCGGGTGAGAACCGGCGGGTCGCGACGACGGCGATCCGGTCGCCCATGAGCCGGGCGACCGCGAGGTCGTGCGTGACGAACAGGACGGTCATGGCGAGTTCCTCCCGCATGTCCCGGATGAGGTTGAGGGTGGTCGCGGCGAGCGAGGCGTCGAGCGCGCTCGTCGGTTCGTCGCACAGGAGCACGGCGGGCCGCACGACGGTCGCTCGGGCGAGCGCGACGCGCTGCCGTTGCCCACCGGACAGGTCGGAGGGGCGGAGCCGTGCGACCGATGCGGGGAGACCGATGGCGTCGAGGGCCTCGGACACGCGTCGGTCGGTCTCGGTGCGGCCGAGCCGCTGCGGGCGGAGCCGCTCGGCGAGCGTCTCGCCGACCGTCATCCACGGGGTGAGTGACGACCCGGCGTCCTGGAACACCATCTGCGCGCCGCCGTCGGCGACCCGGATGTGTCCGGACCGGACGGGCACGAGGCCGGCGATCGCGCGGAGGATCGTCGACTTGCCCGAACCGCTCTCGCCGACGATCGCGAGTGACGCACCGGCGGCGACGTCGAAGCGCATGCCGCGCACGGCCTCCACCGTGCGTCGCCGTCGGCCGTGGCCGGTGACGTACGTGCAGACGACGTCGTCGACGACGACCGCCGGGGCGGGGGCCGTGCCGTCACCGACGCGGGCGGCACCGGCCGGTGCGGCGCGGGTGGCGACCGGCCGGGAGGCGCGGCCCGGGCCGGGTGCGACCGCGGCGGTCCGCGGCGTGGCCGCGTCGGTGCGCACGACCTCGGCCGGGGCCCAGCACGCGGCTGCGTGGCCCGGCGCGGGCACCGAGGCGTCGAGCCCGGGGGTCTCGGCGACGCACCGGTCGAACGCGAGGGGGCACCGTGCGCGGTACGGGCAGCCGACGAGGCGTTGCTCGGGCGTCAGCGTGTCCGGCGGCAGGGTCGGGAGCCGGACGTCGCGGTCGAGACCGAGCGACAGGCGGGACCGCATGAGGCCGGCCGTGTACGGGTGCGCGGGGGCGGTGAGCACGGCGTCCGTGGGACCGACCTCGGCGAGGCGTCCCGCGTACATCACGGCGATCCGGTCGGCGATCTGGGCCGCGACGCCGAGGTCGTGGGTGATGAGGAGGACGCTGCAGCCCTGCTCGTCGCGGAGTTCGCGGAGCAGGTCGAGCAGCTGCGCCTGCACGGTGACGTCGAGCGCGGTGGTGGGCTCGTCCGCGACGACCAGGGCGGGCCTCCCGGCCATCGCGATCGCCGCCATGACGCGCTGGCGGAGGCCACCGGAGAGCTCGTGCGGGTAGACGCTGAACCGCATCGCGGGGTCGGGCACGCCCATCGCGTCGAGGAGGGCGATCGAGCCGGCGCGGTCCTGCCCGGCCTCGACGATCTGACGGCCGACGCGCATCGTCGGGTTGAGCGACGTCATCGGGTCCTGGAACACGGCGCCGAGCGCGGTGCGCCGGGCACGAGCACGTTCGGCGTCGGTGCCGTGGGCCATGTCGGTGCCCTGCACCCGGATCTCGCCGCTGATGTGCGGACGGGCGGCGTCCGGCAGGAGCCCGAGCAGGCTCATGGCGAGCATGCTCTTGCCGGAGCCGGACTCCCCCACGAGCCCGACGATCTCGCCGCGGGCGATGTCGAGGTCGACGCCGCGCAGCACCGCGCTGCGGGCGCCGTCACGTTCGAGCGACACGTGCAGGTCCCGGATCGACGCCGTCACGCCGCCCGTCGTGGCCGCCGCGCCCGTGGCCGTGCCTCCAGCGTTTGGGGTGTCCATGGGGTCGCTCACGCCGTCACCTCCGTCGTCGCGAGGTGCGCCGCGATCGCCCGCGGTTGGGTGAACCAGACGCGGTCCCGGTGTGCGGTCATGTGCTGCAGGGCCCGGTCGAGAGCACGGAGGCGGAACGGGGCGCCGGAGATGAACGAGTGCACGACGACGCTCATGACGAGCGGCTGCTCCTCGGAGCGTTCCAGGAGCTCGTCGAACTCGTCGACCACCATGTCGGCGAACTCCGACGCCGACGCGCCGCGGCCGACGATCGTCGTGCTGTCGTTCACCTCGAGCGCGTACGGCAGCGCCACGATCTCGCCGGCAGCGGTCGTGATCGGCACGGGGCGGTCGTCGAGACGCAGGTCGAGGAGGTAGCGGTACCCGCTCGCGACGAGGTTGTCGAGCGTCGAGGGCGTGTGGGTCAGCCAGGGGCTCGACCAGCCGCCCGGCGCCTCGCCCTCCTCGGCGGCGATCCGGTCGGCCACGGCGGCGACGTACGCGGCCTCCTCGGCGCTCGACATGGCCCCGAGCGAGTCGGAGTTCGAGATGCCGTGCCCGACGAACTCCGCGCCCAGGGCCCGGGCGGCGCGGATGAGGTCCGGCGCGGCGTCGTACACGGCGGTGTTGAGGAGCACGGTGGGTGGGATGCCCGCACGGTCGAGACGCTCGAGCAGGCGGAACGCCCCGACGCGGTTGCCGTAGTCCCGCCACGAGGTGTTGACGAGGTCCGGCGCGGTGACGTCCGGCACGATGTCCTCGGTCGCCCCGACGCCGAAGCGGTACTCCTCGAGTCCGACGGCGACGTAGACGGCCAGGCGTCGGCCGTCGGGCCAGTCCCGGCCGGGCGCGTCGGTGATCGGCCGGTAGTCCCAGAAGCCGTGACCCGGGGCCGTGTCGGTGCGGGTGTCGTCGTGCGTCATGCTGTCGTCCTGTCCGTGGCGATCCACCTGGTCATGCCCACGTCGGTGCGGGCGGCCCGCCGCACCACGGCGTCGTACGCCGGGTACAGGGCGTCGGCCGCGGCCCACGTGCGTTCGAGCGCGGGACGCCGGGCTGCGTGCAGCTCCCGGGCCTCCGCGAGGAGTGCGGCCTCGTCGACCGAGACCACGCGGCCGCCCTCGGCGACGATCCGACCGGCGACGACCGTCATCCGGACGCTGCCGCCGGACTCGCAGTAGACGAGTTGGCCGCGGAGGTCGTTGAACGGCGTGAACGCCGGCGCGTGCAGGTCGAGCAGCGCGAGGTCCGCCTGCGCGCCCTCGGCGATGCGGCCGATCCGGCCGCGCTCGGCGTTCCGCCCGTCGCGGCGCATCGCGGCGGCGCCGCCCTCCCAGAGCGCGTCGAGGACCTCGGCCGGGAGCGGCCAGCGGTCCGCGTCGAGCCCGGCGACGTTGTGGATGAGGCCGGCCTGCTTGACGACGCCCCAGGTGTTGACGGTGTCGTCGCAGATCGCCTCGTCGACGCCGAGCGCGATCCGGATGCCGCGGTCGCGCATGGCGCGGAACGGCATGACGCCGCTGCCGAGCCGCAGGTTGCTCACCGGGTTGTGCGCCACGACGGCGTCCGCTGCGGCGATGAGGTCGAGGTCGTGCTCGTCGACCCACACCGCGTGGATGACGTTGACGCGGTCGCTGAGCAGCCCGAGGTCCGCGGTGTACCGGACGAGGCTCCGCCCGGCGAACCGTTCCTGCCCGCTGCCCGGCGCGGAGAGGGCACGCTGCGTGCGTGTCTCGAGCATGTGGGCGAAGAGCGGGACGTCGTGCGTACGGCTGAGGTCGTCGAGCGCACCGAAGTACTCCGGGCTCACCCGCTGGGGCGCCGAGATCGACACCGCTGCGGTGAGCCGGCCGTCGGCAGCGCCGTGCCACCGCCGGAACAGGTGGTCGTACGCGGCCAGGAGTTCCGGTGCCGCGGCCGGTGCCGGCGCGTGGAGTGCCGCGGCCAGCGCGTCGTCGGCGTCGTCGAGGAACGGGAGCTTGTCGGCGTCGGCGAGCTCCGGCTGGTCCAGGGCGACGCTCGCGCGGATGCCGCTGTCCTCGTACGCCTGCATGACGGCGTCGATGACGTCGGGATCGGGCGCCGGCATGAGGAACGCGTCGTCCTGCACGCTCGTCGTCCCGGTCCGGAGCATCTCGAGGGCGCCGAGCATCGTCCGGAGGTACGCCTCGCGCGGGGTCGGGGCGAGGTCGGGGTCCGCGGGCGACTCGTAGAGCATGAAGGTCTCGAGCGGGCGGCTGGGGAACGCGCCCTTGAGGTGGTTCGCCGGCGAGTGGAAGTGCGCGTTGACCAGTCCCGGGACGAGGACGTGGTGCCCCCCACCGGCGACCACCCGCGCGTCCGCCGGAGCCTGCTGCCGAGCCGCCGGGCCGATCGCGCGCACGGTGTCCTCGACGACCAGGAGATCGGTCGGCCCCACCATGCCTGCGGGCGTCTCCGGTGCCCAGACGAACACGTCGGTGAACAGCACGCTCATGCCCACACCTCGCTCGTGGTCGGGGACCCGGTCGGCGCGGCCCAGGTGTTCGCACGCGAGGTCGTCAGCCCCTGCGCGAGCAGCCCCTCGACCGCGGTCGTGGCGGCGGCGACACCGTCGACCACCGGCACGCCGAGCGCGTCCCCGAGGCCGGACACCAGGTCCGTGAGTCCTGCGCAACCGAGCACGATGGCCTCCGCACCGTCCGCGACGAGCGCGTGCCGGGCCTCCCGGGCGAACGCGTCGAAGGCGGGGCCGGCGCCGGTCTCGATCTCCTCGACCGCCACGTCGACGGCGCGGACGACGCAGCGGTGCCCGAGGCCGAGCGACGCGACCACGCGGTCGGTCATGGCGATGGTCCGCGGGGGCATCGTGATGACGGTGAACCGGTGGGCGAGGAGTGCGGCGGTCTGGAGCGCTGCCTCCGTCATGCCGACGACCGGTCCGCGGGCGCGCTCACGAGCGGCCGGGAGGCCCGTGTCGCCGAAGCAGGCGACGACGTAGCCGTCGACCCCGTCGCGTTCGCCCTGCTCCACCTGCGCGAGCACACCGGCGGCGCCGAACACCTCGTCGACGTGGGTCTCGACGGTCGCCGGTGCACCACTGGAGTGGCTCGCGGTCAGGACGGTGTCCGGGCGCGCGACCGCGCGGGCGGCGGCGAGGACGGCGTCGGTCATCGGCAGGCTCGTGTTCGGGTTGAGGAGTCGGACGTGCATCAGGCGGCCCCGGTCGTCGCGGCGGTCGGCGCGCCACTCGGTGCGGCGGCGGCCGCGGTGCGCTCGGCGAGGAGCGCCGTGACGCCGTGTGCGCTGATCGCGACGCGGGCGGCGGCGGCACCGGCGTGGGCCGCCGCGACCGGGTCCGCGCCCGTCTGGTGGGCGGCGGCGAAGGCACCGCAGAACGCGTCGCCCGCGCCGGTCGCGTCGACGGGGGTCACGACGTCGGTCGGCACGACGAGCGTCCGGTCCGCCGTCGCCACGACGCAGCCGCGCTCGGCCGTCTTGATCACGACGAGGTCCGCCCCGGCGGCGCGGAACACCGCGGCTGCGGCGACGAGGTCGTCGGTCCCCGCGAGGGCGACCGCCTCGACCTCGCTCGGCAGGAACACGTCGCACGTCGGCAGGAGCGCGAGGAGCGCGTCCTCGTTGCCCGCGACGTAGTCCTCCTGCAGGTCGAGGTAGACGGTCGCCGCGGTCGCGGTGCGGAGCCACGGGCCGAGGGCGAGCTGTGACCGGAGGCTCATGGCGGAGACGAGCACGCCCGTGGCCGTGAGCGCGGCGGGGGTGACGTCGTCCGGGTACACCGACATCGCGTCGAACGCGTCCTCGCCGTCGAGGAGGTCCCAGGTGCGGGTGCCGTCCGCGGCGTAGGTGACCCGGTTGCGGACGGTGCGTCCGTCGCGCGGCCGTGCCGACTCGACGCGGATCCCCGCATCGGCGACGTCCTGGAGGAACGCGGCGGGCAGGTCCGTCCCGACCGGTGCGAGCATGCGGACGTCGTCGAGCACGCGTCGCGCGGCCAGCGCCGCGAAGAGCGCGTCGCCGCCGAGTGCGGTGGTGGTCACACCGTCGATGACGGAGTCGTCGATCGTCAGGTTGCCGACGCACAGGAGGCTCGGCGCGGCCGCGTCCTCACGCATGCGTCGCCGCCGTGGTCGTCATCCCCGCCTCGGCCGCCACCGCGGCCTCGGCCGTGGCGAACTGCTCCATCGCGAGCAGGTAGCCGGTGAGCTGGGCCGGGAGGACCGTGAGGAGTGGGCTGATCGGCTCCGGGACCGCCGGGACGGTCACGACGTCGTCGGCGACGTCGTCGAAGTCGTGCACGCCCTCGGTCGTGACCACCGTGACGCTGCCGCCGAAGCGCTTCGCCTCGCTCGCGGTGTGCACGGCGCGCGGCACGGACGGCCCGGCGGGCGCGATCACCCAGATGGGCTCCCCCGCCTTGAGCGAGTTGTAGTGGTGGAACTCCTCGACCTGGATCGCCTCGGCGTGGTCGGGCGTGCACTCCTTGACCTTGGCGGCGCCGATGATTGCCGCGCCCCACGAGGGGCCGGCGGCCGAGAACAGGAACGCGTCGGCGGCCTGCTCTCGCTGTGCGATGGCGCGCAGGCGGGGCTCGGTCTCGGCGATGACGCGTTCCATGAGCGCGGGCACCGTGTCGAGCGCCTGCCGGAGTGCGGGGGCGGCCGCGTGCCCGCGGAGCGCACCGACGCGGATGGCGAGGTCGACGAGGAGCGCGAGCGCCGTGGTGGAGGACTGGGTGGGCCAGCCGACCCGGGTGGCTCGGAGGAGCAGGGTGCGCTCGGACTCCGTGTCGAGCGTGGAACCCGCCGTGTTCGTGATCGCGACGGTCAGGGCGCCGACGTGCTGGGCGACGAGGGCCGCCTCGACCGTCCGGGTGGTCTCCCCCGAGCTCGAGAGGGCGACGACGACGCTGCGGGTCGTCACGAGCGGTGCGAGGTAGTACGCGAGGTCGAGGCTCTGGACCGGCTCGACCGGGACCCCGAGCATGAGCTCGAGCGTCTGTCGGGCGGCGATCGCCACCGCGAGGGAGTCCCCCGCGCCGGTCACGAACACGCGGTCGACGTCCATCGCGGCGATCCGGTCCGCGAGTTCGTCGAGGGCGGCATCGTTGGCGGCCAGGGTCTCGCGGATGCGGTCGGGCTGCGCGATGAACTCCGGGTAGGTGGCCTCGTCCCGCGCACGCCGCTTCGGGTCGAGCGGGTGGTCCGTCGGCAGGGCGACGATCGACGCGTGCTCCGCGGCCGACACGCGCTCGACGATCTGCTGCTGGCGCGCGTCGAGCGGGCTGTCCGGGCCGATGAACGGGCTGGGCGGGGTGGTGGTCATGGTTCCTGTCCTGGGGTCCGGCGCTGGTGCTGGTGTGGGGTGGGCCGTGCGGGCGGGGGCGGGGGCGGGGGCCGGGGCCGGTGTCGCCGGGCGTCAGGCGGCGGCGGGCACGAGCGCGCGGCCGAAGGCGGCGGCGACCGCGGGGTCGACGCGCGCGTCCGGGGCGCTCGACCGCTTGATCGCGCTGCCGAGGATCGCGCCGTCCGCCCGGGCGACGGTCTTCGCGATGGTGTCGAGCCCGACGCGGCCACCGACGACGAAGGGCGCGTCCAGGGCGGTCGCGCGCAGGCCGTCGATGTCGTCGAGCGCGTCACCGACGCCGCTGTCCCGGGTGACGACGAGGACGTCGGCGCGACCGAAGGCCCGGGCCTCCTGCGCGGCCCACGCCGCGCTGCCCGCGAGTGCCAGGCTCGTCGCCTCGTGCACGTCGGCCCAGACCTCGACGTCGCTGCCGAGGCGCTGGCGCATCGCGGCGACCTCGTACGCGCAGCCCTCGATCCAGCCGGTGGGGCCGACGGAGACGCCGGTGAGCACCTTGACGCGGACGAACGTGGCGCCGATCGCGTGGGCGATGGCGACGGCGCTCGGGCCGTCGTTGTGGCCGACGACGACACCGACGGGGACGTCGACGGCCCCGACGACCGCGGCGCCGACGACGGACAGCGCCGCGACCGTGGGGGCGTCGACACGCACGGCCTGGGGCATGTCGCTCGCGTCCTGCACCATGACGTGGGTGAAGCCGGCGTCCTGCAGGGCGCGGGCGTCCTCGGCGGCGCGCACCGCGATGTCGGCGACCGGGACGCCCGTGTGGTTCACGGCACCCGGGAGCGGCGGCAGGTGCAGGACGCCGACCAGGCGGAAGCCGGTCGGGTCGGCGTCGGGGTGGCGCAGGGAGTCGGTCACGCGGGGCGCTCCTCGGGGTGCAGGGGGTGGGTGACCAAACGGTATACAGAACCGTGTTTCCGGGGTGTGAACGCGCGTTACCGGCTCGTGAAGCGATGCTGGACGCGGTACCGGGGCGTGAGGGAAACCCCTGCTGAGGAGCAGTTTCGAGCCGCCGTCAGGAGTTCGGCGGAGCGGTCAGATCGCGATGTCGTGTATACGAGGAACCGGGTCAGCGCGTCGGTCCGGCTGGCCGGTCGTGGTCGGCACCGTCCCAGAGGTCACCGCACTCGACCCGCTCCACCCCGTGCGAGCGGAGGTAGGCTCCGGCCCCGCGGTCGCCGTGCAGGGACGCCGCGAGCGGTGCCCAGTGTGCGCGCCCGACGAGCACGGGATGCCCCGGTCGGTCGCCGAACACCGCCTGCCGGAGGCGGGCACGGCGGCCTCCGTGCGGTCCGGAGGGACCGGGCGGGTCCACCTCGAGCAGGCGTCGGACGGCAGCGACGGGGAGCTCAGGGAGGTCCACGAGGGTCACGAGGACCGCGTCGGCGGCGCCTCGTGCACCGTCGTCGTCACACGAGCGGTCGTCGTCACACGAGCGGTCGTCGGGTGCGCGGTCGCCGTCGGCGACCGCGACCAGTCCGGCGCGGAGCGACGCCCCCAGCCCCTCCGCCCAGGCGTCGGCGACGACGACCCGGACGGCCGGATGGTCGGGTACGAGCGGCCGTGCGACATCGGCGGCCGCTCCGAGGACCACGACGACGGTCCCGCAGCCACCGTCGAGCAGGGTCCGGACGGCGCGCTCGACCCAGGGGCGTCCGTCGGCACCCCGGACGAGTGCCTTCGGTCGGCCCATGCGGGAGCCTGCGCCGGCGGCGAGCACGAGGCCGACGACCGTGCTGCCGGGACGCTCCCCGGTGGCGTCGGTGGTCACACGAACCCGGGCACCGACGTCCACGCGGCGGGGGCCTCGGCGACGCCGTCGCGGACCACCGAGCCGGAGATGAGTCCGTACGGGCGGTCGGCGGCGTAGAACACCTCGTTGGGGTTGTCGAGGCCGAACGGCGCGAGGTCGACGAGGAAGTGGTGCTTGTTCGGCATCGAGAAGCGGACCTCGGCGATCTCGGGGAACGCCTCGATCGCGGCGCGGCCCATCGCGAACAACGTCTGCTGCAGCGCGTACGAGTGCAGGTCGGCGAAGGTCGCGAGCATGCGTTCGAGGACGCCCGCGTGGGTGGCGTTCCAGTCGATGCCCGCCTCGACCGCCTCGGGCAGGTACCGCCAGCGCGCCGTCACCGAGGTCGCCAGGATCCGGTCGTCGGTCTCGGCGAGGGTGGTGTAGCGGTCGCGGGGGAACCCGTGGAACTCGCTCCCCGTCGACTTGAGCACGGTCAGGTCGGTCACGCCCGCGAGGACGTGCACGTCGTCGCCGTCGACCTGCACGACCGCGGTGCGGGTGCCGCTGCCGGCGCGGACGAAGGCGTGGTCGTGGTCGCGGCCGTCCACCGGGATGCGCGCCCACCCGTGCTGGTCCGCGGTCAACGTCGCGCCCTCGTACCAGTCGAACGCCGTCGTGAAGTGTCGGCCGAGACGGAGCAGGAACTCCTCGGGGCTGTGCACGCCGTGCTCGCGGGCGAACGCGTAGACCGTGTTCTTCTGCGTGTCGGTCGCCAGGACCTTCGCGTTGTCGCCCGACGTGTACGAGTCGGCGAGGGCGGCACCGCGGAGCTGCGTCGTGATCGTCAGGTCCTCGATCTCGTGCCGGTCGGTGTCCCGCGTCACGCGGACGAGGCGGACCTCGGCCTTGCCGTACTGGTTCGGGCCCAGGTGCACGCTGGATGTGTCGGTCATGGGGTCAGCTCCCTCGGTAGGTGGAGTAGGCGAACGGACTGATGAGCAGGGGCACGTGGTAGTGGCCCGCTGGGGGTTCGGGCACGACGAAGGTGACGTCGACGCGCGGGTGGAATACGGGGAGCCCGAGTCGCGCCCAGTGCTCCCCCGTGGCGAACGTCAGCGTCCACCCGCCGGGCGGCAGGAGGTCCGGGCCGAGGTCCCCGACCCGGCCGTCCTCGTCCGTCGTGCCGACCGCGACCACGGAGCCCGCGGCGTCGGTGAGCGTGACGGCGATGCCCGCGGCGGGCCTCCCGTGCGTCGTGTCGAGGACGTGGGTGCTGAGGTGGCTCATCCGATGCTCCGTTCGAGCCGGAGCAGGGCGATCGCGCGGAGCTGCTCCGCGACCTCGGCCCGCTCGGTGTCGTCGTCGTCGTCGAGTCGCCGTCGGAGCTCGGCGAGGATCTCGGGGGCCGTCCGGCCGGCGGCGCGGATGAGGAACACCCGGCCGAACCGCGCCTCGTACGCGACGTTGCCGTCGCGGATCGCGGTCGCGGTCGTCGCGTCCGCGTCGGCGGAGGCAGCCTGCTCGGTCCGTGACGCCGCGGCGCTCGCGCCGGTGCCGGTCGCCCGGTCGCCGATGCGGGGGTGGTCGGCCAACGCGGCGTCGACCTCGTCGTCGGTCCAGCCGGCCGCGAGGTCGCCGGCGCGCTGCGCGAGCGCGGCGGCGGTCGCGTACGGACGGGCGGCCACGACCGCGTCCACCCAGCGCGGGACGTCGGCCCAGCTCCGGACGAGCGCCGCGGCGGCGTCCGGGTCGAGGGCGTCGAACTCAGGCACGTCCATGGCGGTCCTCCCCCGGGTGCCGCTGCGGGCCTCCCGGTCGTCCTGTGGGGCGCCGACGGTCGCCCTCGTCGAGTTCGCCGAGCGCGGCGTAGGTGCTGGCGATGGCGGCGACGCGGTCGCGTCCCGCCGGGCCGCTCGCGTCGTACACGTCGTTCGCGATGGCCGCGACGACCGCCGCCATCGCGGCGAGGCTGTCGAAGGCGGACGGCGAGTCGACCGGACACAGCACGAGGGTGCGTGCGGACGCTGCGAGCACCGCGGCGGTCGGGTCGGCGATGACGACGACGTCGGCACCGTTCGCGACGCACTGCTCGACGAGCGCGCCGACCACCGCGGCGTGCCGACGCACGGTCACGACCACCACGAGGTCCTCGGCCCCGACGTCGGCGACGTCCTCGCCGACGCTCTGGCCCGCGGAGGGAGCGAGTCGCACGTCGGCGCGGACCTGGGCGAGCTGGGCGCGCAGTTGGAGCGCGATCGGATGGGCGTTGCGGACCCCGACCACGGTGACGCGTCGGGCGTGCACGATGCGGCGCGCGAGTCCCGCGCGGTCCGCCCGGCCGAGGGAGGCGAACGCGGCGTCGAGGTTCCGGCGTTCGACCTCGCGCGCGTCGACGTGCGCGGCGTCCTCGGCGGACCACGGCAGGCCGGCACCGCGGGCTGCCATGAGTGCCTCGCGGACGTCGGCGGCGTCGCGGTAGCCGAGCGCGCGGACGAGCCGGCTGACGGTCGCCTTCGACGTGCCGGCCTCGGCCGCGGTCTCCGCCGAGGTGCGGAGGACGAGGAGCTCGGGGTCGTCCCGGACCACGGCCGCCACCCGTCGTTCGGCCGGGGTGAGGTCGTCCCAGACCCGGGCGATCCGACTCCGGAGGTCCGGCGCCGTCACGGGCCGACCTCCGCCGCCGCCAGCGCCTCGACCGCGGCGACGAGCGCGTCGAGCCCGAGGGCGATGTCCGCCACCGACACGAACTCGTCGGGGTGGTGGCTGATGCCGTCCGGGTTCCGGAGGAACAGCATCGCGACGTCCGTCACGAGGCCGAGCGACATCGCGTCGTGGCCCGCCTTCGAGAACAGCTCCGGTGGGGTCGGTTCGCCGGTCGCCCGGATGCCCGTCCGGACGGCGTCCATGAGCCGCGGTGCGCAGAACACGGCGGGCGCGGCGTGCACCTCGGTCGGCGTGATCGTCAGGCCGCGGCGGTCCGCGATCCGGTCGAACTCCGCGACCAGGGCGTCCCACACACGGTCCCGCCCGTCGTCGAACTCGCCCCGGAGGTCGACGGAGAGCCGCGCGTGCCCGGGGATGACGTTCACCGCGCCGGGTTCGACCGTCATGGTGCCGACGGTACCGATGTGCTGCTCGGCCACGCAGGTCCGTTCGACCGCGAGGGCCACCTCGGCCGCGCCGAGCAGCGCGTCGTGGCGCATCTCGTACGGTGTCCCGCCCGCGTGCCGGGCCTCCCCGACGACCTCGACGCTGAACCGTCGCGCAGCGGCGATGCTCGTGACGACACCGAGTGCCTGCCCGGACCGGTCGAGGAACGGGCCCTGCTCGATGTGGGCCTCGAGGTACCCGGCGAGCGATCCGGCGTCGACGGCGGCCTCCCCGACCCGGGCGGGGTCGAGCCCGAACGCGGTGAACGCGTCGCGCAGCGTCGTGCCGTCTCCGTCGGCGAGGTCCCACCACGCGTCGTTCCACACGCCGGCGACCGCGGAGGAACCGAGGAGTGCTTTGCCGAAGCGGGTGCCCTCCTCGTCGGAGAACGCGACGACCTGGATCGCGAACGGCAGGTCGTGGACGCGGTCACCGAGCAGCTCGACGAGCGCGATGCCCATGAGCACGCCGACGATGCCGTCGTACCGGCCGGCGTCCACCACGGTGTCGAGGTGCGAGCCGACGAGGAGCACCGGTCGGGGGTCTCCGTCGGCGCCGAGCGCCGCCACCCGTCCGTGCAGGTTGCCCGCGGCGTCCTGCCACGTCCGCAGCCCCGCCTGCTCCATCCACCCGGCCGCGATCGTGTTCGCCCGCGCGTGCTCGGCGGACAGGTACACGCGGCGGATGCCGCCCTCCATCGAGGTCACGGCGGCGAGCTCGTCGCAGCGGTCGGCGATCGTCGCGGCCCGTGCCGCTGCCGGACGGGAGGCGCGGGTCGGCTCCGTCACCGTGCCTCCCGGTCCGCGGTCGGCGTCGCGCGCACGCCCGCGTAGACGTCGAGCGCGGCGTCCACGCCGCCCCCCTGCGGAACCGCGACGCCCGCACGACGGAGGCACTGCTCGAGCGCGGCGAGGGTCGTCACGACGGCGTCCTTCCGGGCGTTCACCCCCATCGTGCCGATCCGCCAGACACGACCGTGCAACGGCCCGAACGAGGTGCCGATCTCGATGCCGTGGTCCTCGAGCATGGCGGAGCGGACCCGGTCGCCGACGACGCCCTCGGGGATCTCGACCGCGACGACGTTGTGCATCTTGTGGGCGACGTCGCCGAACACCCTGAGTCCGAGCGCGCGGACCCCCTCGAGCATCGCGGCGCCGGCCAGGGCGTGCCGGGCGGCGAAGGCATCGCGCCCCTCGTCGAGCAGCACACGGGCGCATTCCCGCGCGGCGTAGAGCATGCTCGTGGCCTCGGTGTGGTGGTTGAGGCGTCGCGGCCCCCAGTAGTCGAGGACCATGCCGAGGTCGAAGTAGTTCGACCGGATCGGGTCGTCCTGCACGTCGTCGCCCGGCTCGCGGATGCCGGCCTCGACCGAGTGCCGTGACCGCACGACCGCGACGGCGGCGTCGGACAGGCTGAGGGGCGCACTGCCCGAGGGACCGGACAGGCACTTCTGCAGGCCCGCGGTGACCGCGTCGATCCCCCAGGCGTCCATCTCGAACGCGTTGCCGCCGAGGCTCGCCGTGGCGTCCGTGTAGAGCAGGACGCCGTGCCGGGCGCAGATCGCGCCGAGCTCGTCGAGCGGTTGGTTCATCGTCGTCGACGTGTCGCCCTGCACGATCGCCAGGACCGTGGGCCGGGTCGCGATGATCGCCTCCTCGATCACGGACGGCGGGAACACCTGGCCCCAGTCGGTCGTGATCGTGTGCACCTCGGCCTGCGCGCGGGTGGCGATCTCGACGAGCAGGTGGCCGAAGCGCCCGAACACGGGCACGAGCACCCGGTCACCCGGCGCCAGCAGGGACACGAGCGCGGCCTCGATCCCGGCGCGCGAGGTGCCGTCGACGAGCACCGTGGCGTCGTTGTCGGTGCCGAACACCTGGCGGTACAGGCCCTGCGTCTCGGTCATCGTCGCGGTCATCCACGGGTCGTACTGCCCGACGAGCGGGGTCGACATCGCCCGGAGCACGCGCGGGTCCGCGTTGACCGGGCCGGGACCCATGAGGAGTCGTGCGGGCGGGTCGACTGGCTGCATCTGTGTTCCTTCCGTTCCACGGTCGACGCTACTGGGCCGACCGTTTCAGGCGTGTAACAGGTGCCGCCGCCCGGTTGCCGCTCAGCGCCACGGCGTGCCGAGCGACACGGCGAGGTCGATCAGCGCCACGTCGCGTCCCGGTGAGCCGACGAGGCAGACGCCCACGGGCGCGCCGTCGACCATGAGGAACGGTGCGGACACCGCGGGCAGACCGCCCACCCCGGCGACGGCTGTCATGCGGAGCGTCGCGGCACGGACCACCTGGACGTCCGCCGCGTCGGCCGTGCGCAGCGGCGCGGGGCCGGGCACGGTCGGGAGGCACAGGACCCGTCCGTCGAGCGCGGTCCGGACCGCGGTGCGGAGCTCGGCGAGTCGGCGGCGGGCCGTGGCCTCGGCCGCGGCGTCCACGGCGGCGGCAGCGTCGAAGCGGGCGAGCACGTCCACGCCGAGGGCGTCGCGGTGCGCGGTCACCCAGGCACCGTCGTTCCGCCACGCCTCGGCGGCCTGGACGACGCGGAGGGTCTCGGCGAGCTCGTCGAGCGGCGGCAGCGCGACCTCGTCGGGCTCGAGCCGGGCCGCCGCGAGCCACCGCCGGAAGGCAGCGCCGGTCGCGGGCTGGACCGCGTCGAGGAGCGCTCGGGACACGACCAGGTCGGCGGCGTCGAGGGGCGGGTCGGCGGCGTCTCGGTCCGGGGGCACATCGGCGGGGCCGGATGCACCGGACGCGACCGCGGCGGCGCGGACGGTCGCGGCGTCCCGGGCCAGCCACCCGATGGTGTCGAACGACTGCGCGAGCGGGAGCAGTCCCTCCCGGTCCACCAGACCGTGCGTCGTCCGGAGCCCCCAGAGCCCCTGGTACGAGGCGGGGACGCGGACGCTCCCGGCCGTGTCGGTGCCGAGCGCCAGATCCGCCTGGCCGAGCGCGACGGCGGCCGCCGGACCGGAGGTCGAGCCGCCCGGCATGCGGTCCGGCGCCGCGCCGTTCGGCGGGGTGCCCGTGTGCGCGTTGCGGCCCGCGATGCTGTAGGCGAACTCGTCGGTCCGGGCGATGCCGGTGATCGAGGCGCCCGCGTCGAGGAGGGCACGGACGGCCGGAGCGTGGGTGGTCGCCGGCGGGGCCTCGCGCTCCCACACCGGGTTCCCCGCACCGATGACCTGCCCGCGGACGGCGAACAGGTCCTTGACCGCGACCCGGACGCCGGCGAGCGGGAGCGCGGTACCGGCGAGCGGGAGCGCTGGGTCCCGCGCTCCTCGGTCCGGCGTCGGCACCGACGCGCCGGGCACCAGGGGGTCGCCGACGACGCGCCAGATCGTCCGGTCGAACGCGGGTGCCCGGCCGGTCACGTGCGCGGCGGCGATGCGCCAGGAGCCCTCCGTGCGGCGCCAGAGCTGCGTCTGGATGCCCCGGCCGCCGCTGTCGACGTGCGACTCGGCCACCACCAGCACGACGTCGTCGGTGAGCGGTCGCAGCTCGGTCCGTCCGATGCTCCGCCCGGGCACACCGCCACGCGACGAGCGGAAGGCGCTGATCCTGTCGTGTCCGACGAGCAGCCCGGCCGCGTCGGCGCGGAGGGTCTCCGGCCCCGGCTCGAAGAGCGCGTCGAGGACCGCGACGTCGTCGGCGAGCAGCGCCGCCTCGTAGCGGTCGAACGCCGCGTGCAGGCCCTCCGGCCAGCTCGGTCCGGTCACCGTCGCGCGCGGGTCGACCCCGCCGACCTCACCGGTCACGGGGCACCGCCGGACGGGGCACCGCGGCGAAGTCGGCCACGCGGATCGTCGCGTGCACCCCGCACACGAGGTCGACGACCTGCGACACGCGGAAGTCGGTCGCGGCGCTGAGGTACGCGTACGCGATGTGCTCGTCGACACCCCACCGGGCACGGACGAGCGTGATCGCCTGGCGGACGCATCGCCGGACGGCCTCGTCGAGGTCGGCGTCGAGGCCGGTGGGCACGAGGTACTCCGCGGTCTCGCCGAGCGGTCCGGCGAGCTCACCGAACTCCTGCAGCGCACGCTCGCGCGGCACGACGTCGACCCGGAACGTGGCGCGGAGCGAGGCCTCCATGGCGGTGAGCGCGACCTCGCCGTCCCCCTGTGCGAAGTGCGGGTCGCCGACGTAGACCCCGGCGCCCGGGACCTGCACGGGCAGGTGCAGTGTCGTCCCGGCGGTCAGCAGCGCGATGTCGAGGTTGCCGCCGTGCGGCCCGGGCGGCACCGAGTGCGGGCGGAGGTCGTCGGACACCTGCACGCCGACGATCCCGAGGAACGGCCGGAGCGGGAACGTCACGAGGCGCGGACCGTCCTCGGCGACCGGCAGACGGCCGCGCAGCTCGCCGTCGCGCTCGACCACGTCCGCGAACACGCTCACGGGCAGTTCGCCCCGCGGCATCTCGCCCGGGAGCGCCCCGCGGCCGTGCCGGTTCGACACGATCCCGTACGGCACGCGGGGCAGCGCCTCGAGCAGCGTCATCGACACGAGGTCGCCGGGCTCCGCGCCCGCGACGGCGACCGGCCGCGAGACCACGTGCGGCCCGTCGACCGGGTCGCGACGGAGCTCCTCGGTGATCGCGACGGCGTCGTCGAGCACGAACTCCCGCGGGACGCCGTGCCGGGCGAAGAACGCCACCGGATCGCCGCCCTGGTCCGCGAGGATCCCCTCGTGGCTCACGGTGTCGAACGTCACGGTGTCGCCGGGCTGCACGGTCGTGACCGGCCGGTCGTCACGCGCCGGGAGGCGCCCCCACAGCACGTCGCCCGGTCGCGCTTCGACGAGGTGGTCGCCCCGCACCGGTCCGGTCCCGGGTTGCAGGACGCCGTCCGGGAGGACCGTCCCCCACTCCGTCACGTCCGCCCGCTCCACGGCGCGTCTCCCCTGCGGCTCAGGCACGGCGGAGCAGCCGTCCTGCGACCGCGGTCACGCCCTGGTCGGCGGTCGCGATCTGCGCGCCGTGCAGCCACGTGCGCGTGACGCGGCCACGGAGGGTCCGTCCGTCGTAGGCCGAGATCGGGTTGCGGTGCTCGAGCGCCTCGACGTGCACGGTGTCCTCGGCGTCGGGGTCGAACTCGACGAGGTGCGCGACGGCGCCGGGCGCGATCGCCGCACGGTCGGTCATGCCGACGAGGGCGGCCGGCCCGGTGGTGAACGCGGGCACGATCCGCTCCAGCGGCACACCCCGCCGGGCCGCCTCGGTCCACGTCGCGCGGAACCCGACCTGGAGGCCCGCGATGCCACCCCACGCGAGGCCGAAGTCGCCGCCGCTCCCCCGCTTGAGGTCGACCGTCGACGGCGAGTGGTCGGTGACGACCATGTCGATCGTGCCGTCGAGCAGGCCCGCCCACAGGGCGTCCTGGTTGCCCGCCTCGCGGATCGGCGGGCAGCACTTGAACTCGGTCGCGCCGTCCGGCACGGACTCCGCGTCGATCGTCAGGTAGTGGGGGCAGGTCTCGACCGTGATCGGCAGCCCCTCGCCCTTGGCGGCGCGGAGCATCGGCAGCGCTCCGGCGTCGGACAGGTGCAGGACGTGCGCCCGTGCCCCGGTCGCGCGGACGCCGTCGATCACCCGGGCGATCGCGTCCTCCTCGGCGGCCGGTGGACGCGACGCCAGGAACGCGCCGTATCCCGTGCCGAGGGCTCCGCCGTCCGCGAGGTGCGCGGGGTCCTCGGCGTGCACGATGAGCACGCCGTCGAACGCCGCGATCTCCGCCAGTGCACGCCGGAGCTGGTCGGCGTCGAGGTGGCCGAACTCGTCGACGCCGGAGGGTGCCAGGAAGCTCTTAAAGCCGTACACGCCGGCGTCCCACACGGGCCGGAGCGCACCGAGGTTCTCGGGGACGGCGCCGCCCCAGAACCCGACGTCCACCGCGACCCGACCCTCGGCCCGCTCCCGCTTGACGGCGAGTGCGTCGACGGTGGTGGTCGGGGGCACCGAGTTGAGCGGCATGTCGACGATGGTCGTGACACCGCCGAGCGCCGCGGCACGGGTGGCCGACGCGAAGCCCTCCCACTCCGTCCGGCCCGGCTCGTTCACGTGCACGTGCGTGTCGACGAGCCCCGGGAGCAGCACCCGGCCGGCCGAGAGCTCGACGACCGGCACCTCCACCGGTGCGTCGAGGGGCAGCACGGCGTCGACGAGGCCGTCCCGCACGAGGACCGTGGCCGGACGGAACGTGCCGTCCGTCCAGACGCGGTGGCCGCGGACGGCGACCGGCGCGGTCGCGTGCACCGTGCCTCCCGGATCGGTTCGCTGAGGCTGCATGTCGGGAGGATCGCACAGCCGTGTTTCCGGCATGTCTCGGCGGGTGGGCCGACACCCCGCCAGCCGTAACCGGGCGGAAACACGCCGACCCCTCGGCCGAAACACGCCGACCGTAGCGTCGCTGCACACGAGGTCCGGCGGCGAGCCCGGATCCGGGACGGGAGGTCGCCATGGTCACGCACCGACGACCGCTCGCGGCGTGGAACCGGGGCATGATCGCGCACGGCCGAGGTCCGGTCGTCCCGCGCGTCCCCGTCCCCCTCCCGCAGATCGGATCCGTCCATGGACCTCGTCACCGTCCGCACCGTGCGGACACCCACACACCGCGACGACCTCGCCCTCGCACCCGGTGAGCGACCGCTCGGTGGCGGCACCTGGCTCTACTCCGAGGAGCAGCCGGGCCTGACCGGGCTCGTCGACCTCACGACGCTCGGCTGGCCCGACGTGGAACGCACGAGTGAGACGCTCACGATCGCCGCGACCTGCACGATCGCCACCCTCGTCCGCACCGCCCCCGACCCGGACTGGACCGCGTGGCCGCTCATCGGTCGGTGCGCGAACGCGCTCCTGGCCTCGTTCAAGATCTGGAACGCGGCGACGGTCGGCGGGAACGTCGCGGTCGGGCTCCCCGCGGGAGCGATGATCGCACTCCTCGCGACGCTCGACGCGACGGCCGTCGTGTGGACCCCCGACGGGACCGAGCGCCGGACGGCCGTCGAGCACCTCGTGCAGGGCGTGCGGACGCTCGACCTGCGGGACGGCGAGGTGCTGCGGGCGTTCGAGGTCCCGGTCGCCGCGCTCCGCCACGAGACCGGGTACCGACGGGTGTCGCTCAGCCCGCACGGACGGTCGGGGGCGCTCGTCACCGCGCGCTGGGGGCGTCCGGGTCGGTCGGTTCCGCCCGGGTCCTCCGGCGTCCCCGGCGGCTTCACGCTCGTCGTCACCGCCGCGACACCGCGCCCGGTCGTGCTCCGGTTCGACGCGGTCCCATCGCACGACGCGCTGGCCGCCGTGCTCGCCGACGTCACCGACTGGTACGACGACCCACACGGGAGCCCCGCGTGGCGCCGCGCGGTCAGCGTGCGGTTCGCACACGAACTCCGGGACGAGGCCGCCGCGTCGGTCGGCGGCCCCACCGGCCGGACCGGGGAGGCGTCGTGAGGCTCCACGTGGACGGCGCCGAGCTCGAGGTCGCCCCGCAGCCCGGTCAGGTCCTCCGGACCCTGCTCCGCGAGCACGGCGTGACGGCCGTCAAGAAGGGCTGCGACTCCGGCGACTGCGGTGCCTGCTCGGTCCTCGTCGACGGCACACCCGTGCACGCGTGCATCACGCCGGCCCATCGGCTCGACGGTGCGACCGTCACCACCGCGGCGGGGCTCGGGACGCCGGAGGACCCGCACCCCGTGCAGCGTGCCTTCGCCGACGCGGCCGCGTTCCAGTGCGGGTTCTGCACCGCCGGGTTCGTCGTCACCGCGTCGACCCTGACCGAGGACGACCACGCCGACCTGCACCGGAAGCTCAAGGGCAACCTCTGCCGCTGCACCGGCTACCGGGCGATCGAGGACGCGCTCGCCGGTGTGCGGAACACCTGCACGCCGACCACCGGCGACGCCGTCGGCACCTCGGTGGCCGCCCCGGCGGCGATGCGCATCGTGACGGGCCGCGAGGAGTACACGCTCGACGTCCGGAAGACCGAGGCGCTCCTGCACGTCGCGGTGCTCGGCAGCCCCCACCCCCACGCACGCATCACCGCGATCGACGTCACGGACGCGGAGGCCCTGCCCGGCGTCCACGCGGTCCTCACCCACCACGACGACCCCGGTGTCCTGTTCTCCACCGGACGCCACGAGTCGCGGCTCGACGACCCCGACGACACCCGTGTGTTCGACCGCGTGCTGCGGTTCCGCGGGCAGCGCGTCGCGGCCGTCGTGGCGGACAGCGTGCGCATCGCCGAACAGGCGTGCGAGCACATCCGCGTCGAGTACGAGGTGCTGCCGAGCGTGCACGACCCCGACGCCGCCCGCGCTCCGGGCGCGCCGCTCCTGCACGGCGACAAGACCACGGACGAGCACCGGATCGCGGAGCCGCGTCGGAACGTCGTCGCCGCGTTCCACGACGAGACCGGGGACGTCGAGGCCGCGCTGGCCGCGTCGGCCGCGACCGTCGAGGGCGAGTGGACCACCGGCCGGGTATCGCACGCAGCGCTCGAGACCCACGCGACCCGCGGGTGGTTCGACGACGACGGCCGACTCGTGCTCCGGACCTCGACGCAGGTGCCGTTCCTGGTCCGCGACGAGATCGCCCGCGTGTTCGGACTCGACCCCGAGCGGGTGCGGGTGCTCGCGAAGCGGGTGGGCGGCGGGTTCGGCGGCAAGCAGGAGATGTTGACCGAGGACCTCGTGACGCTCGCCGTCCTCCGGACCGGTCGGACCGTACAGTACGAGTACGCGCGACGCGACGAGTTCACGATCGCCCCGACGCGGCACCCGATGCGCGTGCGGGTCCGACTCGGTGCGACCGCTGACGGGGTCCTCACGGCCCTCCATGTCGACGAGACCATGGACACCGGCGCCTACGGCAACCACGGCATCGGCGTCATGTTCCACTCGGTGAGCGAGTCCGTCGCCGTGTACCGGTGCGCGGCCAAGCGCGTCGACGCCGAGTCCGTCTACACGAACAACCTGCCCGGCGGGGCGTTCCGCGGCTACGGACTCGGGCAGGTCGTGTTCGCGATCGAGTCCGCCATGGACGAACTCGCGCGCGGCCTCGGCATCGACCCGTTCACGATGCGCCGCAGGAACGTCATCGTGCCGGGTGATCCGCTCGTCGTCACCGACCCCGACGAAGAGTCCGACCTGCACTTCGACGGCAGCTACGGACTCGACCAGTGCATCGACCTGGTCGAGGACGCCCTGCGGACCGGACCCGACACCGCCGCGCGGGATGCCCTCGTGCCGCGGATGGACGGCCCCGCGCTCGACCCCGCGTCCGGCGACTGGGCGTTCGGATCGGGCATGGCGCTGGCGGCGATCGCGACCCTGCCCCCGCGCGGCCACCACGCCCACGCCACCGTGGCGCTGACGCCCGAGGGGCGCTACCGGATCGGCGTCGGGACGGCCGAGTTCGGCAACGGCACGACGACGGTGCACGCGCAGCTCGTCGCAACGGCGCTCGGCACCACCCCCGATCGCGTCGACATCCACCAGTCGGACACCGACGCCGCCCGGCACGACACGGGTGCGTTCGGCTCGGCCGGGGTCGTCGTCGCGGGCAAGGCCCTGTACGCGGCCGCCCTCGACCTGCGCGAGGCGATGACGGCCCGGGCCCTCGACGTCGTCGCAGCGCGGACTCCGCGGACGGCGTCGGGCATCCTCGGGCCGAGCGTGGCCGTCGAACCGGACGGCGTCCGGATCGGGCACGAGTTCGTGTCCGCCGCGGAGCTCCTCGCCGACGGTCCCCTCGTCGCGCACGGCCACCACGACGGCACGCCGCGATCCGTGGCGTTCACGGTGCACGGGATCCGCGTCGCGGTGCATCGACCGACGGGCGAGGTCCGGATCCTGCAGAGCGTCCAGGCGGTCGACGCGGGCACCGTGATGAACCCCGAACAGCTCCGCGGCCAGGTCGAGGGCGGCACCGCGCAGGCGATCGGCTCGTCGCTGTACGAAGAGGTCGTGCTCGACGACACCGGCCGCGTCACGACCGACAGCTTCCGGAACTACCGGGTCCCGAAGATCTCCGACGTGCCGCGGACCGAGGTGGTGTTCGCCGTCACGCACGACCCCCTCGGGCCCCTCGGCGCCAAGTCCATGAGCGAGGCACCGTACAACCCCGTCGCGCCGGCCGTGGCGAACGCGGTCCGCGACGCGATCGGCGTCCGTCCCCATCGCCTCCCGATGACGCGGGACCGGGTCTGGGCGCTCGCGAACGGGGAGGCGGGCTGAGCGGGGTGGTCGGCACCACATCGCGGAGGCGCCTGACGGTGCGCGCGGGTCAGCTCGCCACGTCGATCGCCACCTCGGGGCCGAGCAGGTGCGGACGGTCGTCCGGTTCCGACGGTTCGCGGGAGTGCCCGCTCCAGAGGGCTGACCGCGCGACGGAACGGAACCGCCGGAGTGCGCGACCCCAGTAGCCGAGCGGTCGCCGTCCGCATGCACGGAGCGCCTCGGCGTGGTCGACGCACGCGGTGTTCGCCTCGAAGTACGCGACCCAGGGGTCGAACCCCGACGACTGCGCGTCCACCAGCGCTGTTCGTGCAGGGTGCTCGGTGCCTGCTGCGGTCCATGTCGTCCCCCCCGCGCTCGACCTGTCGTCCATCACAACTCCCCTCCGTCGGACCGCTGCCGGTCCGCTCCGTCGACGCGCCTCGCTCCGGTGTCGGACCGGGCGCTGGTGGGACGATCGTCGTCGTCGGGGACCCCGCCGTCGTCAGCCGCCCGGACGAGGTCGCTCGGCCGGACGACCGAGTGGACGTCAGTCGACAGGCCTCCAGCACCACCGCCGCGTGCTCGCGGCCTCGGTACCGTCTCCACATGCCGTGCACGTTCATCACCCATCCAGAAGTGACGATCGAACCGATGGCGCGCGTCGAGGACTGGGGCCTCTCGGCAGCGGGACGGGCGCGCGCCGCCCATGCGGTGGAGGTCGTTCCGCGTCCTGCCCACGTCGTCAGCAGCGCCGAGCGGAAGGCCCGGGAGACGGCGACCGTCCTGGCCGCGGCCCTGGGCGTCGAGGTCGTGGTGGACCGCGAACTCGGCGAGATGGACCGGAGCGCGACCGGCTACCTCCCGCCCGACGAGTTCGACGTGACCGTCGACGCCTTCTTCGCCGAACCCACGTCGTCGATCCGAGGATGGGAACGAGCGGTCGATGCGCAACGACGGATCGAGCGTGCCGTCCGGAGGCAGTTGACGAACACGCGTGACTCCGTCGCGTTCGTCTCGCACGGCGGCGTGGGCGGTCTCCTGCTGGCGAGCCTGACCGGCGCACCGATCAGCCGAGGCCTGGACCAGCCCGGGCTCGGGAGCTGGTTCACGTTCGACCCCGGCACATGGCGCGCCCTGTCCGGGTGGCAGCGGCTGGATTGACGGGATCGGTCGTCCGCGGCCCCCCAGATCCACCGGGCGGAGGACGTCGCGCCGGCCACCGTCCCGCTAGCGTCCTCGGATGACCGTCGCACCGACCAGCCGGAGCCGCACGACCGCACTCGCCGTCGGTGCCGGATCCGCCGCGGTCGGGTTGCTGCCGTGGATCATCACCGGCATGCGGCTGCCGCTGCAGAACCTCTGGGCGACCGACGTGACCTCGCCGCACCAGATGCCGATCGCGCTCCTGCCGTTCAGCCAGTACGACGTCGCGCTCATGGCGTCGATGCTCGTCGTGGGCGGCGCACTCGCCGGCGTGCTGTTCCGCGCCGTGCGCGTGCCACGGACGATCGGCACGGTGCTGGCCGCGCTGATCGGCGTGTTCGCGCTCGACCTCGTCGCGGTCGTCGAGTCGGCCGTCGTCACGGGGGTCGGACTCCGTCGGCCGACGGGGTACGTGGCGACGTTCGTCACCCCGGAGCAGGTCTACCTGTTCGGGTTGGTGGTCATCGCGCTGTCGGCGACCGTGGTCGCACTCGTCGCCTGTTCGCTCGTCGTCGCTGTTCCGGCCCCCGGGCCCGTGATCGGCATCGCGCTCGCCGCGGCGACGCTGACGGACTGGGCCGACGCACTCGTCGTCCGGCCGACCACGGCACCGCCGACCTGGTCCGCGGATCTGCTGTCCGTGTCCCACCTGCTGCCCGGGCTGGCGGTCGGTGTCGCGGTCGGCTCGTTCTGGCAGCGCCCGTTCGGTCGGCAGATCGTCGGGGCCGTCGTCGCGTTCGGGCTGGCGTGGATCGGACCGACCTCGATCGCGGCGCTGACCGGCGCGCTCGGGTCCCGCGCGCTGCTCACGGTGCCGAGCGAGTTCGCGGACTTCGCGGTCCTCCTGTTCACCACCGAGGCACGGTCGTGGCAGGTGTGGGGTGGGGTCCTGATCGGCGTCGTCGTCGCCGTCGCGCTGATCGTCGTGCGGTCCGTCAGAGCGCGAGCGACCGCAACCACGCGTCCGCCTGGCGCTGCGAGCGGAGACGGACGACACGGAGCTGCGGCCAGTCGCGCTCAGCGGCGACGACGTTCGCTCTGATCCGTGCGCGGCCCTTCCAGCCCCAGCGGATGATGTGCTCGGGGTTCCCGAAGAACGTCCGCAGCGGCGGTTCGACGTTGCCGTTCCAGAGCTCGACGCGTCGCACCGACCGTCGCATCGTCCGCAGCACGAGGCGGGACATGTGCAGGAGCACCGGGTAGTCGAGCGCGACGAGCGTGTCCGCACGCGAGACCACGAGGTCGCCGAGTTGCGACGTGTACGCCCACTCGGTGACCCACCTCGGTTCGCGCGTGAACGCGTCGCCCGCCTCGACGAAGTCGGGTCGGGGCGTCCAGCCCGGACCGTGGAAGAGCGCGTCGACCTCGGTGTGCGGCAACCCGGCGACGCGTTCGATCTGCTGCGCGAAGGTGGTCTTGCCCGCGCCGGACGGCCCGGCGACCAGGACGCGCTGGGGCGGCGGGGTCAGGCGGTCGGAGGAGTCGAGCACATCCCGACCCTGGACAAGGGCGCCGCTTCCTCGTCCTCGCGGATCTGGCGCCGTCTCCCGCCACCTCGCTGGTCGGGATGCCAGGATGACCTACGGCACGTCGCACCGGCGGCGGTCGG
The DNA here is from genome assembly GCF_003234885.2 of Curtobacterium sp. MCBD17_003. Classification (NCBI taxonomy): domain Bacteria; kingdom Bacillati; phylum Actinomycetota; class Actinomycetes; order Micrococcales; family Microbacteriaceae; genus Curtobacterium; species Curtobacterium sp. MCBD17_003. Next base: position 1,657,313 of record NZ_CP126275.1, on the reverse strand, counting down.
GAAGGCAACGATGTCGAAGCGGACGTACGCGCAGCACCTCCAGGCGATGATCGAGCGCGCCGGGTCCCTCACGGCGCAGGAGGCCGAGGCGCTCGGTCGCCTGTGGAAGGCCGACGAGGACATCGTGCTGCCCGAGCCGAGCTGGGCGTTCGAGATCCAGGGGGGCATCGACGTCCCCGTCGTCACGAACGTGCAGCTCGTCGCCGCCTGGGAGCACGCGCTCCACGCTGCGGGTACCGCGGGCCGAGTCGACGAGATCGAAGCCGCGCAGGACGCCGGCCGTGCGGCTGCACGCGACCTCCGTCACATCCACGACGACGAACTCGCCGAGGACGGCGCGCAGGAAGCCGTCCGTTCCGCGGTACTCGCGGCCGGCGTCCGCGACCTGATCCCGGACGACGAGTACCAGACGCTCACCACGGCGTGGCGGCGCGTGCTCGGCGAGCTGCCCGCCTGAGCTGCTTCGCCATGAACCACCGGTGAGACGGTCATGACGGGAGATTCTCCGTCACCTCGGTGGCCACCGTCCGAGCCGTACGCGACACTCCGGCGTGGTGACCCCTGCTCGGTCTGCCCGGGTCCGGACCGCCGCCACGCCGGTGCTGAAGGGTCGCCCCGACCTCCGCGGGTCGGCAGACTGACCCGGTGTCATCGCTCGACCCTGGTCCGGCCCTGCATCGTCGGCACACGCGATCGGGCCGCCACTCCGGCGAGCTCTCCCGGCTTCCGCTCGTTCTCACGATCGCGGCGATGACCGTCTACACACTGCTCCTCGCGGCCGGCGTGTTCCTCGCTCTCACAGCGGTGCAGGAGCACGCCGCACTCGATGAACCGGTTCACTGGGGCACGTATCGCGAGACGCTCTGGGAGTGCACGCTGGGTCGCGAAGGCAGGACCTGCACCTCGACCGGGACATGGACGAGCGACGACGGAGGCACGGTAGCGCACGACGTCGAGTTCGACGGGTTCGATGACGACGACGGGGCCCACCCCGGCGATGCCGTGCGCGCGGGCTACCGGACGTTCGACGCGGATGACGACGGCCTGCCTGCCACGGTCTGGGACGAAGAGGGGATCGACCAGACGTGGATTCCCCCAGCGGTGCTCGCGCTGGGGTTCCCAGCGTTCGCGGTGGTGCTCGCCGGTCAGTGGGGCGACCTCCAGCGCCTCGCGGAGCGCTGGCGCCGGCGATCTCATCGGTAGGCGCGCCTGAGGCCGATGCCGATCCGGTCAGGCGACCACCGCAGGCGTCCGAGCCAACCGCTCCCGCAGCCGGGCCGCCAGCTCGCGCTCGTCGGCGCCCACGAGCCTCCCGTCCCGGACGACGACGCGGCCGCCGACGACGACGTGCCGTGGACGGCGACCGGGTGACGCCCAGAGGAGGCCCGCGACCGGGTCGTCGACGCCGGCATCGGCGACGCCCGAGACGTCCCACACGCAGAGATCACCGGCGGTCCCGGCACCCAGGTGACCGAGTTCCGGCCGACCGAGACCGGCGGCGGACCCGGCGGTCGCCATCCCGAGCACCTGGCGGGCCGGGAGCTGCGGGCCGACGAGCGCGGACACCTGCATGGCCAGACGGGCGTCGGCGAGCAGGTGGCCGGCGTCGTTGCTCCCGCCACCGCTCGTCCCGAGTCCGACGGCGATCCCGGCGTCGGCGAGGCGGGCGACCGGCGCGATCCCCCAGCCCATCGGCACGTCGCAGCCCGGCGCGTGCGTCGCGGTGACACCGGCCGCGGCGAGTCGGGTGATCTCGTCGTCCGTGACGTCGCACAGATGCGCGATGGTGACGTCCGGTGCGAGCCAGCCCCACTCCTCCAGGAGGTCGAGGGGGCGTCGGCCGTACCGCTCGAGCGCGATCGCGGTGTCCACCTGTTCGTTCGCCTGCGTCCGCCGCCGGAGGCGGTGGCGCGCGGCGACCTCGCCGAGTGCCAGGAAGGTCTCGCGCGCGTCGGAGTGCACGCCCGCCGGCCCGACCGCGATCTGGAGGCGACCGTCCGGGTCGACGCCGCCCACGGCCTCCAGGTCGAGCAGGGCGCCGACGATCGCGTCGGCCGACGCCGCGGCCTGCTCCGGGTCGTCACGAGCGGAGCCGCGGACGAAGACGAGTCGGCCGCCGAGTGCGCGGACGGCGTCGGCCGTCGCCCGCGCGAGCGCGACGGTGTCCTCGGGCGTGGCGTCGGTGGGCCAGTTGAGGTGGTGGTCGGCGATGGTCGTCACGCCACTCAGGAGGCCCTCGGCGGCTCCCACGGTCGCCGCCAGTCCGTACAGCTCGGGGTCGTGCCCCGCTCGTCCGTAGGCGGCGGCCATCGCGGGGAGCCAGTCCGCCATCGGGACCCCACGCGTTCCGGGCAGGGTACGGAACGCCGTCTGCAACAGATGGTGGTGTGCGTTCACGAGTCCGGGCGTGACGACGCAGCCCGTCGCGTCGAGGGTGGAGGACTCCGCGTGGCCGTCCTCGAGGACGACGTCGCCGCCGCGCTCCGTGCCGGGATCGACGAGGACACGGACGGCGCCGGTGACGGTGAGCATGGGGCCGTTGTAGCAGCGCAGTGTTTCCGGGCGGTGGCGGTGTGTTTCGGCGCGATGACGAGGGGGCGGGACCCGCCGACGCTCGTGACCGACCGGAAACATCCCCGGAACACGTCGCCCCTAGGGTCACAGGCATGGCCCAGACCCTGATCCGTGGCGGGTGGGTGCTCACCGGAGCGCCCGAGTCCGTCCCCGTCGCCGGTGTCCCCGCACACTCCGACGCCTCGCCGACGCCCGCCGCGATCCGTGACGGTGCCGTCCTCGTCGACGGCGATCGCATCGCGGCGGTCGGCACCTACGACGACCTGCGGGCGGCGAACCCACACGCGGTCGTCCGCGGCGGGGCGTACGACATCGTGACGCCCGGGTTCGTGAACACGCACGGGCACTTCAGCGAGGGGCTCATCACCGGCATCGGCTCGCAGTACACGCTGTGGGAGTGGCTGCAGGAGCTCATCGCACCCGTCAACCCGGTCATGACGCGGGACAAGGCGTACGCGGGGACGATGCTCCAGGGCATCCAGATGCTCCGCAGCGGCGTGACGACGGCGAACGACATGTTCTGCTCGGACCCGATCCCGGGCGACCCCGCCACGCCGGGCGTCGTCCAGGCGCTCGACGAGCTGGGGCTCCGCGGCGTGCTCTCGTTCGGGTCCGGTGACGTCGACCGGGACTTCGGGCCCGCGCCGATCCTCGACGAACTCCGTGTGCTCGAGGAGGCCACCGCCGCGAGCCGGTACAGCTCGTTCCGCGTCGGGATCTCCTCCATCGGCCGCTACACGGACGCCGCGTGGGAGCAGCACATCGGGTACGCGGTGGACGGCGGCCACGGCATCCACATCCACATCCACGAGGTGCGCGAGGAGGTCACCGCGGCGCGACAGCGCACCGGCAAGACCGTCGTCGGGCACGCGGCGGCCACCGGCATGTTCGCCGTCCCCGTGATCGCCGCGCACAGCGTGTGGGTGGACCGGGAGGACCGGCAGCTCTACGCGGACCACGGCGTCGGCGTCGCACACAACCCGGTCGCGAACGGCATCCTGGCGAGCGGCATCGCGCCCGTCGCCGAACTCCGCGCCCTGGGCGTCCCGGTCGGCATCGGCGTGGACGGTCCCGCCTCGAACGACTCCCAGGACTTCCTGCACGCGATGAAGACCGCGGCGCTGCTCGCCCGGATCCGCGATCTGCAGGCGACCGCGATGAGCGCCCGCGAAGCGTTCGAGATGGGCACCATCGGCGGCGCCCGGGCACTGCGGATGGACGGCGAGATCGGCTCGCTCGAGCCCGGCAAGCGCGCGGACGTCGTCGTGTTCGACGGCGACAGCCCGGCGCTGGCGAACGTGCACGACCCCTACCAGGCGGTCGTGTTCGTCGCCGGGAGCCGCGAGGTCAAGGACGTGTGGGTCGACGGCGAGCTGAGCCTCGCCGATGGCGAGGTCACGCGCGTCGATCCGGCCGAGGCCGTCGCGCGGGCTCGGCCGCTGGCCCAGCAGCTCGTCGCCGAGGCGGGGTTGTCCCGGCTGTCCGCGCTCGGCGGGGCCCCGCTCGAGGGCACGGAGCGGCCTTGAATCGGGAGGCCCGTGGGCACGGGTCCGCAGGCCTCCGGCCCTAGCCGGCGCGGACCGCTGCGGCGATCCGCTGCGCCGCCTGCGTCGGGTCGATGTGCGTCGTGTCGACCACCTCCGCCTCGGCGTGGAGCCAGGTGCGAGCGGCCTCGGCGTAGGGCTCCAGGCGCGAGAAGCGGAACGTCGACGGGCCGAGGACCGGGTCGTTCTGGATCCGGTCGCGGATCGTCTCCCGGTCGGCGTGCAGGACGAAGTGGCGGACCGGGATGTCATGCGCGGCGAGGCCGTCGCTGATCTCGCGCCAGTACCGCTCGACCAGGACGGTCATCGGCATGACGAGGATCCCACCGGTGTACTGCAGCACGCGTCGGGCGGTATCGACGACGAGCGGTCGCCAGGGCGCCCAGTGCTGGAAGTCGTCGGTCGCCGGGAGGCCCGGTCGGATGTCCATGAGGACCTCACCGACCTTCTCGGCGTCGAGGACGCGCGCGTCCGGGAGCATCTGCTGCACGAGCGCGCTCGTCGTCGTCTTCCCCACACCGTGGGTGCCGTTGATCCACACGATCATGCGCGGGACTGTACCGGTCGCACATGCCGACACGGACCTCCCGGACGTCGGCGCGCCGTGGTCCACGGGCGGCTCGAGTCGTGCCAACCGACGTGGATCGGGGTACGACGGGTGCATGGTCAGCGCGAGTCCGGTCCCCCAGCCCGCCACGAGCGAGGACAGCCACCTCAAGCAGCGGCTCGGCTACTGGTCCCTGGTCGCCACGGGAATCGGCAGCGTCATCGGTTCCGGCTGGCTGTTCTCCGCGATGTACGCCGCACAGACGGCGGGGCCGGCAGCGCTCATCGCGTGGGTGATCGGCGGCGCGGTCATGCTCGCGGTCGCACTCGTGTTCGCCGAACTCGGCATGGTGCACCCGGAATCCGGTGGGCTGGTCCGGTACCCGCTGTACTCGAACGGGCGCTTCGCCGCGAGCATCGTGGGCTGGAGCATGTGGGTCACCTACGTCGCGAACCCGCCGACCGAAGCGTCCGGGGTCGTCCAGTACGCCAGCTCGTACATCCCCGGGCTCTTCCGCCACGGTCAGCTGACGTTCCCCGGGATCCTCGTCGCCATCGGCCTCATGGCGGTGTTCGTCGTCGTCAACTACTTCGGTGTGCAGTTCTTCGCACGCAGCAACAACATCGTCACCGCGGTCAAGATCTGCATCCCGACGCTCACGATCGTCATGCTGTTCGCGAGCGGGTTCACGCACAGCGGTGGGGCGGGTGGCACGCACAACTTCGCCGCCGGCGGCGGGTTCGCCCCGTACGGCATCGGCGCGGCCCTCGGCACCATCGCGACCGCGGGCATGGTGTTCGCCTACACCGGCTTCCGCAACATCGTCGAGCTGTCGGGCGAGGCCCGGAACCCGCACCGGAACATCCCGGCCTCACTCGTCACGACGATCCTCGCGGCGATCGCGCTCTACCTGCTGCTGCAGCTCGCGTTCATCTTCGGCGTGCCGCAGCACCTGCTCGGCAAGGGCTGGAGCGGCATCGACTTCAACTCGCCCTTCGCGCAGCTCGCCATGCTCCTGGGTATGACCTGGCTGTACTGGGTCCTCATCGCCGACTCCATGGTGTCGCCGTCGGGGTCGGGCATCGTCTTCACGGCGTCGAACGCGCGCAACATGTTCGGCCTGGCGAAGAACCGGTTCTTCCCCTCGTGGTTCGCCAAGGTGCACCCGGGATCCGGCGTGCCGCGGCGGGCGCTCATCACGAACTTCCTGGTGGGCATCCTGTTCCTGCTCCCCCTGCCGAGCTGGCACGCGATCATCGGCGTGACGGGCACGCTCATCGCGTTCACGTTCTCGATCGGCTCGGTGTCGCTCGTCGCGTTCCGGCGGTCGGGTCTGGCGGACCGCGCGGCACGCCTGCCCGGGATGTCGGTGATCGCGCCGTTCGCGTTCGTCGTGAGCGCGCTCGTCATCTACTGGGTGCCGTGGTCCGAGCTGGTCCTCACCATCCCGATCATCGTCGTCGGACTCATCTGGTACGCGGTCACGTACGCCCTGCAGCACCACGGTGCGGGTGAGGTCGTCGGCGGCATCTGGCTCGTCGCGTACCTCGCCGTCGTCTACGGCATGTCGGCGATCGGGAGCTTCGGCGGCCTCGGCCTCATCGGGGCGCCGTGGGACTCCGTCGTGCTCGCGGTGCTCGCGGCCGGCCTGTACGTGTGGGGCACGCAGTCCGGGATTCGCTACATGCGCTCGCGTCCCGAACTCGTCGACGAGCTCCGCGCGCAGCGGATCGACGCGGCGCCGTCCCCGTCACAGCCGTAGGGCGCGCGCGGACGACGAGCGCGCCGAGCAGCGACAGCGCAGTCGTCGTCGGCGCGCGCCCCCCGGCAGCGATGGGCCCTACAGGTCGAGCACGAGCCGGGGGCAGCCGCCGCGCGCCCGCGAGACGCAGATCATCATCGTCCGCCCCTCGGCGTGCTCCTCGGCGCTGAGCACGGTGTCCCGGTGCTCGATCTCCCCCTCGAGCACGGGGGTCTCGCAGGTGCCGCACGTGCCCTCGCGGCACGACGACAGCACGAGCACGCCGGCGTCCTCGACGACGTCGAGCAGCGACCGGTCGGGAGGCACGGTGACGGTGATCCCCGACAGCGCCAGTTCCGCCTCGAACGGCTCCCCCGGTGCGGTGGCGTCGTCGGCGGCCGTGAACCGCTCGACGCGGACGGCGTCGGGGCCACGGTGGGCGCCGGCCGCCACGACCGCGTCCACGAGCGCCCGCGGCCCGCACGCGTAGACGACCGCGTCCGAGGGTCCCGCGAGCAGGCCCGGCACGTCGAGCCGGGTGCCCTCGTCGCCCGGGTACAGCCGGACCTGGGCCGGGTGCGCTGCGGCGAGGTCCCCCGCGAACGCCATCCCCGCCCGGTCCCGTCCCGCGTAGTGCAGGGTCCACGGGGTGCCATCGGCCTCGGCCAGGGCGATCATCGGCAGGATCGGTGTGATCCCGATGCCGCCGGCCACGAACACCGCCGGCCGTGCGGGGTCGAACGCGAAGTGGTTGCGCGGACCGCGGACGGCCACGGTCTCGCCGGGCACGAGGACGTCGTGCACGGCGGCGGATCCCCCGCGGCCCTCCTGCTCGCGGAGGACGGCGACGCGCCAGTGCCCGTCCGCGGTCGTGGCGACGAGGGAGTACTGCCGCTCGAGCCCGGGCCGCACCTCGAGGTCGACGTGCGCCCCCGGGGTCCACGCGGGCAGCGGTGCCGCGTCCACCGGAGCGAGGTCGAGGGTGACGACGTCCCGGGCCACCGCGGTCCTGGCCGCGACCCGGACGGCGATGCGGGCCTCCTGCGCGCTCATGCTGCACCTCCGGTCGGCGCGGGCGTCTGCTTGACGACGATGAGGTGGAACCGCTCGCCGTCGGCGCTGCACCATCGGTGCGGCGTGCCGCCGCGGTAGTACGCGGAGTCGCCGACGCCGAGCCGCGTCACGTCCCCGGCGAGGTCGAGGAGCACCGCCCCGGCCACGACGGTGAGGAACTCGTCCTCGTGGTGTTCGTAGTGCTCGCCGGGATCGGTGTCCGCGCCGATCCACTCGAGGGGCTCGAACGCGTGGCTGCCGCCGTGCACGAGCAGGCGGGCCGATCCCAGGGCGAACGGGCTCCGGGCACCCTCGTGGGCGCGGACGACCTCGGGGCGCGGGTCGTCGGGCTCGCGGAGCTGCGGGTCACCGGCGGCGAGCAGCGCGACCTGGCTCGTCCCGAGCGCGCCGGCGATGCGGTCGAGCGACACCATGCTCGCTCGGGTGTGCCCGCGCTCGAGCTGGCTGAGGAACGAGTGCGACAGTCCGCTCCGGTCGGCGAGCTGCACGAGCGTCAGGGACCGGCCACGTCGGAGTTCGCGGATGTGCTGGCCGATCCGGCGGGCCTGCTCGTCGACGACGCGCGTGCCGGCGGCGTCGGGGTCGACGACCTCGGTGGTGACCACGGGCTCCTCCATCGTGCTGGCCGCTGCGGGCGGCGTCGCGGGTCGTTACATGCGGCAACGGGGGCGAAACGCGCGGGAAACGTGGCCGCCCTAGCATCGGCGATGTTGATGCGATCAACATTTTGGCACACGAGCGGAGGGATCCCGTGAGCGCGACACTGCCCCGGCCACTGGCACTCCTGCGCCACGGACTGCTGCCCGACGGGCGCCGTGTCGACGTCGCGATCGAGGGCGGCACGGTGTCCGAGGTCGCCCCGGCCGGCACGCTCACGGCGGACGCCGACGCCACACTCGACCTCGAGGGGCGTCTGCTCCTCTCGGCCCCCGCGGAGCCCCACGCGCACCTCGACAAGGCGCTGAGCTTCGACCGGATCCGACCCCCGCTCGGTGACCTCGGCTCGGCCATCGGCGCCTGGATCGCCCACGCGGCGGACATGACCGTCGACGACATCGCCGACCGGGCCCGCACCCAGGCCCTCGCGATGCTCGCCACGGGCACGACCGCGGTCCGCACGCACGTCGACGTGCTCAGCGGCGACGGAACGGCCACGACCGACCAGGCCACCCGCGGCGCACGAGCGCTGCTCCGGGTGCGGCGTGAACTCGCCGGCCTCATGGACATCGAGCTCGTCGCACTCGCCGGTCACCGCGCGCCGGACGCGCACGTCGAAGCGGTGCTCGACCTCGGGGTGGACCTCGTCGGCGGTGCCCCGCACCTCGCCGACGACCCGGACGCCGATCTCGACCGCCTCCTCGCGATCGCGGCGCGGCGCGGACTCGGCGTCGACATGCACGCCGACGAGAGCCTCGACGGGCCGGTCACGCTCGACCGCTACGCGCGGACGGTGCGGGACTGGCCACGGGACCGGGAGTACTCAGCGGGACACTGCGTGCGTCTCGGCACCCTGTCGCCGCAGCGCCGCGCCGAGGTGATCGAGGACGTGCTCGCCGCGGACCTCGGCGTCATCACACTCCCGATCACGAACCTGTACCTGCAGGGCTGGCAGCACCCGGTGTCGACGCCGCGCGGTCTGACGGCGCTCCGGGCGCTCCTCGACGCCGGCGTCCGGGTGGCGGCCGGAGCGGACAACGTGCGGGACCCGTTCAACCCGGTCGGGCGGTCGGACGCGCTCGAGACCGCCTCGCTGCTCGTGACCGCGGGACACCTCACGCCGGAGGAGGCGTACCGGCTCGTCAGCGACGGCGCCCGCAGTGTCATGGGCCTCCCGCCCGCCGGGGCAGTGCCGGGTGCGCGGGCCGAGTTCCTGGCCATCGCCGCGTCGAGCCTCATCGAGGCCGTCGCCGAGGCCCCCGCGGACCGGCTCGTCGTCGCGCACGGCCGGCTCGTCGCGGTCACCGAGGTCCACCGCTCCGTCGCCGCGCCCACCCCCGCGCCGACCGCCCCCGGCGACACCGTTCCCGCCGACACCACCCCCGCAACCGCCACCCCGGCACCCACCGCCTGACCCAGCCCGATCCACCAGAACGAAGAGGTAGCCGTGACCACCACCGCACCCGCGCCCGTCACGTCGACGGACACGCTGCTCGACTTCGGGAACGTCGAGATGACGTTCCCGAACGGGACCATCGCCCTCCAGGGCGTCGACCTGACGGTCGACCGCGGCGAGTTCGTGTCCGTCGTCGGTCCGTCCGGCTGCGGCAAGTCGACCCTCCTCCGGATCGCCTCCGGACTCGAGACCGCGTCCGACGGGACCGCGTCGGTCGGGGCCTCCCGGATCGGGTACGTGTTCCAGGACGCGACCCTGCTCCCCTGGCGCACCGTGCAGGGGAACGCGGAGCTGCTCGCGGAACTCGGCCACGTCGGCAAGGCGGAGCGGGCCGAGAAGGCGCGCCGGGCGATCGACCTCGTCGGACTGAACGGGTTCGAGACGAACCTGCCGAAGCAGCTGTCGGGCGGCATGCGGATGCGCGTGTCCCTCGCCCGGTCGCTCACCCTCGACCCGGAGCTGTTCCTGTTCGACGAGCCCTTCGGCGCGCTCGACGAGATCACGCGCGAGCGCCTCAACGACGAGCTGCTCCGCCTGTTCGTCGAACAGCGCTTCGCCGGGCTGTTCATCACGCACTCGGTGTCCGAGGCGGTCTACCTGTCGACGAAGGTCATCGTCATGTCCGGCCGTCCCGGCACGGTCGTCCGACGCTTCGACGTCCCGTTCCCGATGCCACGGGACCCGGACATCCGCTTCACGCCCGAGTTCGCCGAACTCGTCGGCGAGGTCTCGCACGCGCTCCGGGAAGGACACCGCTGATGGTCACGCTGCAGGAGGTCGCCGAGACCCGCACCGCCCGGGCGGCCGCCCGTCAGACACGCAGCAGGACACGGCCCGCCGTCATGTGGTGGCAACCGGTGGCCGTGTTCGTCGTCCTCATCGCCCTCTGGTACGTCGCCGCGACGTACTACGACAAGGCGAAGAACCTGGCGTTCCTCGTCCCCTACCCGCACCTCGTCGCCAAGGCGATCGTCTGGGACACGAGTCCCGACGGCACGCCCTCCGGGTTCGACGGGCAGCTGTGGCAGGCGCTCGCGCGGACGGCCCTGGTGTCCCTGACCGGGCTCGCGATCGCGATCGTCATCGGCGTCGTCTGGGCGATGCTCATGGCGCAGGCGAAGTGGCTCGAGAACTCGCTGTACCCGTACGCCGTCGTGCTCCAGTGCGTGCCGATCCTGGCGCTCGTCCCGCTGATCGGTGCCCTGTTCGGGTACGAGTTCGCCAGCCGCGTCATCGTCACCGTGATGATCGCGCTGTTCCCGATGGTGTCGAACACGCTGTTCGGTCTGCAGTCGGCCGACCGCGGGGCGCGCGAGCTGTTCCGGCTCCAGCAGGCCGGCCGCGGCGCCCAGCTGCTCAAGCTGCAGATCCCCGCCGCCCTGCCGTCGATCTTCGTCGGACTGCGGACGTCGGCCGGGCTCTCGGTGATCGGCGCGATCGTCGGCGACCAGTTCTTCCAGCGCGGCAACCCGGGCCTCGGAGTCCTCATCCAGGTGACCGCGTCGCGGCTCATGGGCCCCGAGCTCTACGCGACGATCATCGTCGCCTCGCTGTTCGGCGTCGCCGTGTTCCTCGTCTTCGGCCTCATCGGGCGTCTCGCCGTCGGCCGCTGGCACGACTTCGGCTGAGTTCCCGCCCCCATCGTCTCCCCCTCCCACCACACCCTGCACCCCGCACCACCCCGACCTGCACCACGAACGGAGCACCCATGCGCAGCAGAACCCGTCTCGGCGTCGTCGCCGCAGCCCTCGGCGTCACCGCCCTCGCCCTCACCGGCTGTTCGACGAGCACGTCGGACAGCGCCGGCGCCGCGACCACGTCGTCCGCCGCGAAGGGCCCGGCCGTCGACCTGTCCGGCGTCTGCCCCTCGACCGTCGTCGTCCAGACGGACTGGAACCCCGAAGCCGACCACGGGCACCTCTACCAGATGCTCGGGGCGAACCCGAAGATCGACGCCTCGGGCAAGTCCGTCACGGGCGACCTCATGGCGAACGGCAAGTCGACGGGTGTGCAGCTCGAGATCCGCGCGGGCGGTCCCGCGATCGGCTACTCCACGGTGAGCTCGCAGATGTACCAGGACAAGTCGATCACGCTCGGCTACGTCTCCACGGACGAGGCCGTCGAGTTCTCCGGCAACCTGCCCACCACCGCGGTGTTCGCCGAGAACGACGAGTCGCCCATGGTCCTCATGTGGGACCCGGCGACGTACAAGAGCGTCGACAGCATCAAGAGCCTCGGCAAGGCGCTCAAGGCCAAGGGCGGCGTCGTCCGCTACTTCAGCGGCGCCGCGTACATGACCTACCTGGCACAGGCGGGCTACCTGCCGACGAGCGTCCAGGACGGCAGCTACGACGGCACGCCGTCGAAGTTCGTGACCGCAGGCGGCAAGGACGCGCAGCAGGGCTTCGCGACCGCCGAGCCGTACATCTACCAGCACGAGGTGGCGGCCTGGGGCAAGAAGCTCGACTCCTCGCTCGTCTCGAGCACGGGGTGGAACCCCTACCCCGAGACCATGTCCGTCCGCTCGGGCGACCTGGCGAAGCTCACCCCGTGCCTGAAGAAGCTCGTGCCGGTCATGCAGCAGGCCGACGTGGACTACTTCAAGAACCCGACACCGACGAACGACCTCATCGACACGCTCGTGCAGGACTACAACAACGGCTGGACCTACGACGCCAAGGTCGGTGCGTTCGCCGTCCAGCAGATGAAGAAGCTCAAGGTCGCCACGGACGGCAGCAACGGCTACGTCGGCGACATGGACGCCAGCCGGCTGAACTCGTTCATCACCAAGGCGGCGCCGATCTTCGAGAAGTCCGGCGGCCACGTCCAGTCGGGGCTCACGGCCGACGACCTGTACACCAACCAGTTCATCGACAAGAAGATCGGGTTCGGCTTCTAGCCGACCCACCGGCCGGGAGGCGCGTGCCGGCCCCGCACCGCGCCTCCCGGCCGCCCACCCCACGCCACCCCACCAGCAAGGAGCCCCACATGCCCGCCACCCCCGCCGCCCTCGAGGCGTTGCGGCTCGACCTGGTCGACCTGCTCGGTGACCGCGGCGTCAGTGCCGACCCGAAGACCCGCGAGCGCGCGTCGGTCGACGAGGCGACGATGAGCCCGATCCTCACCGAGCAGCTGCCCCTCGGCCTCGCCGACCTCGTCGCCTACCCGGCCAGTGCCGACGCGATCGCGCAGACGGTGCAGGCGGCGGCACGGCACGGCGTCCCGGTGACGACGCGCGGCAAGGGCACCGGCAACTACGGGCAGGGCATCCCGCTCGACGGCGGTCTCGTGCTCGACACCTCGCGTGCCCGCGCGGTCGTCGAGGTCGGGGACGGCGTCATCACGGCCGAGGCCGGCACCCCGATGGTGATGATGGAGCAGGCCGCGGCCGCGCAGGGCCAGCAGCTGTGGATGTACCCGTCCACCGCGCAGTCGACGATCGGCGGCTTCCTGTCCGGCGGCTCGGGCGGGACCGGGTCGATCTCCCACGGCTCGAACTGGGAGGGATTCGTCACCGCCCTCGACATCGCGCTCCCGGGTGAGGACGGCCTCCTCCACGTCGAGGGGGACGAGGCCCAGACGTTCGTGCACACCTACGGCACCGCCGGGGTCATCGCGCGGGCCACGGTCCGGCTCGAGCCGCTGCAGGACTGGCGCGCGGTCTACGCGAGCTTCCCGACGTTCGAGCGGGCCCTGACCGCCGTCCGGACGCTCCGCGGTCTGACGCCCGCGCCCCGGCTCGTCAGCGCGGACCGTGCCGAGATCGCCGCCACGCTCCCGAAGGACACGCCCGTGGTGGCGGGTGCGGCGAGCCTGCGCGGCATCATCGACGCCACCGCGCTCGAGGACGCGACCGGGCTCATCGAGGTCGCCGGCGGCACGGTCGTCGAGGTCCGCGAGGGCCTGCAGCAGACCACGAAGGTGTCGATGCTCTCGTACAACCACCCGATCTGGTGGCTCAAGCGGAACACGCCCGACACCGTGTACTTCCACGTCGAGGTCGGCGGCGAGGCGCTCATCGACCGGATCGCCGACGTCGAGGGCGTCTACCCGGGCGGCATGCTCCACATCGAGGCCGCCCACCGGTTCCCGATCGGCATGCTCACCGCGCCGTACACCGGAGCCGACGACGTGTACGCCGGGTACCCGCTGCTCGAGGCCCTCGGCGTGCGGGTGCACAGCCCGCACCAGTACTACGTCGACCACGGCGTCGAGGACCTCGTGGCGCTCAAGCAGCGGACCGATCCCGACGGCGTGCTCAATCCCGGACACATCGTCGACCCTGCGCTCGTCGACCCCGCGCTCGTCGTGACGGGCGGCTCGACGGCCTCGGCGCAGCCCGCGTCGGCCGCCTCGACCGGCATTCCGGGGTTCGGCAAGTGAGCACGCGCAAGCTCGCCGAGCTGCCCGGGCCGGACGTCGCCGCCCGGTTCGGCCCGGACACGATCGTCGTGCAGCCGACCGGCGCGGTCGAGCACCACGGCCCGCACCTGCCGCTCGTCACCGACTTCCTGCTCGCCGACCACATCGGCGGCGCAGCGGTCGAGCGAGCGGCCGACGAGGGCCTCGACGTCTGGCAACTGCCGACCCTGGCGTTCACGAAGTCCGACGAGCACAGCTGGGCTCCCGGTACCGTCTGGCTCGACGCCGACACGATGTTCGACACGGTCGTCCAGATCGGGCGGGCGGTCGCGCTCATGGGCGCCGGGACGCTCGTGTTCGCGAACGGCCACGGCGGCAACACGGCACTCCTCCAGGTGGCGCTCCGCGAGATCCGCCGACGGACGGGGCTGAAGACGTTCCTCATGCCGACGCTCGCCCGTGTCCCGGGACCCGACGGCGAGGACGCCGACGAGCGCGGCCTCGGCATCCACGGCGGTGCCGCGGAGACGTCGATGATCCTGCACCTGCGTCCGGACCTCGTGGACCTCGCCCGAGCGGACCGCTGGGTGCCGGACCACATCGCCGACTTCGAGCGCATCGCGTTCAACGGCGGCCCGGTCAGCTTCGGCTGGCTCTCGAACGACTTCGGCACGCCCGGTGTGGTCGGGGACGCCAGCCGTGCGAGCGCGGAGTACGGGAAGCTCCTGTGGGACGTGTCGCTCGACCAGGCCGTCGCGTCCCTGCACGAGATCGCCAGGTTCGACCCCGCGGTCCCGCGGTGACGGACGGGGGCGTCGTCGTCGGCGGGCTCGCCCACGGCGCCGACGCGGACGACGACGTCCCCGTGGACCCGCTCGCGCTCGCCGCGCGCTGGCTGCCGGCGCCCGGATCCGGTGTGACCCCGACCATGACGTTGTCGACGATCGGGCTCGACGGCTACCCCGCCGCGCGCACGGTCCTCATGTCCCTGTTCGACGGCCGTCGCGTGCACTTCCACACCGACAGCCGCAGCCGGAAGGCCGCCGAGATCGCCGCGGTGCCCCGTGCCACCGTGACGCTCGTCTGGCCCGAGCTGGCCCGGCAACTCGTCGTCACCGGCGACGTCGAGCGCGTCACCGACCGGGAGGCCCGGGACGCCTACATCGCGCGGAGTCGCTACCTGCAGGTGCTCGCCTGGCTCAACGACGACGACCTCGCCGCGGTCGAGGCCGACCACCGCCGGACGCGCTGGGCTGCCTTCGACGCCGACCGCCCCGACCTGGATCCGCCGACCACGTGGGCCGGCTACGCGATCACCCCGGTGCGGATGGTGTTCTGGCGCGGCGCCGCGGATGCACCGAGCAACCGGCTCCGCTACGACCGGACGGACGCCGGTTGGGCGGTCGCACGCGCCGCGGGCTGATCCAGGGCCATGCCGCCGGTCACCGGCATCAGGTGAACGACGGACGCTTCCGGAACCACTCGACCAGGGCACGACCGCGCGACGCGTTCCGGTGCTCGTCCCGACCGGCCACGGTCAGGTCGGAGAACCCCGCGACCGCGGTCATGTCCGCGTCCGCCGGCTGGAACGCCATCGACCACCCGGGGAACGCCCGTTCGTCGAGCGGGTCCTCGCAGAGCAGCCGCACGTCCGTGTGTCGGGGGTCCCGCCGGATCACCTCGAACCGCTCGCGCACGGCGTCGTCCGGGCCCTCGAGGACCTGGATGAACCGGCCGTCGCGGTGTGCCAGGACCCCGGTGATCTCGAGCGCCGTGTTGCGGGTGCGCGCGTCGGTGAGGATCGCGGACAACTCGTCGTCCGAGAGCGGTCGGACACTCGTGCTCATGTAGACCAGGGACAGCATGGGGATCCTCATTCCGGGCGGGGCGGCCTCGATCCGCCGGTCGGCCCGCGAACCACGGCCGCCACGACGGTGCTCCGCCAGTGAATCCGCACCGCGGTCCGCCGCACAAGCCCCGCCTTCGGGGCCCAGGGCGCCGGCGGTCCCCGCGCGGTAGCCTCCGGGGTGTGCCATCGACGGCGCGGCCCGTCGAGCACCATTCCGGCCGTCACCGTCCCGTCGATCGCCGTCGGCGTCCGGCACGTCCGCGCGACCACCAGGAGCAGCACCGCCATGACCCGAACCGTCCTCGTCGCCGGAGCCACCGGTGACCTCGGTCACCGCATCGTCCGTGCGCTCCTGGAGCGGGACGTGCGGGTCCGCGTCCTCACCCGTCCGGGCAGCACCGCCGCCGACGAGCGGTACGGGTCCGACGACCGCGTCGAGGTCGTCGCCGCTGCGTACTCCCACCGGGAGGCCCTGACCCGCGCGGTCGCGGGTGTCGAGTCGGTCGTCTCCGCCGTGAGCGGCGTGCGCCCCGTCATCGTCGACGCGCAGCGCGCGCTGCTCGCGGCCGCGGTCGCCGCGGGCGTGCCCCGGTTCGTCCCGTCGGACTACTCCTCGGACTACCGCCGCATCGCGGTGGGCAGCAACCGCAACTTCGAGCTCCGCCGTGAGTTCGCGGCGGACGTGGACGCCGCGCCGATCCGGGCGACCTCCGTCCTCAACGGCGCGTTCACGGACATGCTCACCGGGCAGGCGCCGATGATCGCGTTCGGGCGCCACCGCGTCATGTACTGGTCGTCACCCGACCAGGTGCTCGACTTCACCACTAAGGACGACGTCGCCCGTGTGACCGCGCTCGTGGCCCTCGACGAGGACGCACCGCGTGTCGTCGAGGTCGCTGGCGACCGCGTCTCCGCCCGGGACGTCGCCCGCACGCTCACCGAACTGACCGGCACGCCCTTCGGGCTGCAGTGGGCCGGCACCACCGGGTCCCTGTCCGTCATGAGCAAGGTGGTCCGTCGGCTGTCCCGGAGCGACCAGGACACGTTCCCGGCGTGGCAGGGGATGCAGTACTTCGTGAGCATGTTCAGCGGGCAGGCGCAGCTCCGCCACGTCGACAACGACCGCTACGGGCCGTACCCGTGGACCACGGTGCGCGACGTGCTCGCCGACCACCTGGCGGCGGACGAGGCGCGCGTGGCCTGAGCGGGCCTCCCGGGCGCCCCTGCTGAGCCGCGGACCGCGTGCGCGGGCGCGCTCAGAGGACCACATCGCACACGACCGTCGGCGGTGGTGCACCGTCGTGCCGCGCGGCGTACGCGCGCAGCGTCGCGGCCTTGCCGCCCCCGGTCGACGCGAGCCGCTCGAGGTGCGGGAGCAACCAGCGCGACGCGTCGTCCTCGTCGAGGCGGTCCGCGAAGTGCTGGAGGAACTCGTCCACGCACCACACCGCCGTGTGCGAGGTGTCGCCCTCGCACTCGGAGTACGAGACGAGCCGTTCGTCGAACGCGATCCAGACCCTCCGTTCGCACGCCGCGTCACCGGGGACCGGCGTGCGCATCCACTCGGCCACTCGGTGGAACAGCGTCGGCTGCACCGGCTGCGGCAGTCCCTGCCCGTTCGGACGGGTCGGATGTCGCGGACGGGACGAACGCGACCGACCCCCGGACGCGATCGACCCCGGGACACTACGGATCGACATGGGCCCTCCCCCACGGGCACACGGAACCACCGGATGCCCGTCACGATCCTAGAGCGGGAGGACGAAAAGTGACGAATCCACCGCTTTGGCTCGTGCTCGGAGGGCCGCCAGGAGCGTCGTCACTTCCAGATGCTGACCCAGTCGACGTCCACGTGTCCGGTCGCCGTGGCCGGGACGGCGCCCTCACCGATCCAGGTCTCCGCCTGCAGGGTGAGCCGGAAGGCGGTGGTCGGGACGGCGTTCGCCACGGAGTCGACGAGGGTGCCGTCCCAGGAGAACCGGACGACGCCGTGGTCCCACTCGGTGGTCGCGGTGTGCCAACCCGTCGTGTCGGACCCGGCGTACTTGGTGACGGCTGGCGCGAAGCTCATCCGCCCGTTCGCGTAGGTACCCGGGATGGCGGACGCAGGGCGCGGGGTGCCGCCCAGGTCCGCCTCGGGCCAGTCGATCTCGCCTTCGTTCCAGTTGTCGTCCTCGGGCCAGAGGATGCCGACGAACTTGTAGCCGGGGGTCTTCGTCGTCTTGTAGCGGACCGAGACGCGGCCCGTGGTCAACGGCAGGTAGTTGTCCGGGACGACCGTGGAGACGAGCGGCTGTCCGTTCTCGCTGTGCAGATCGAAGTCCAGCTCGCCGCCGGACACGGACAGGACCTTGTTCGGCGCGTACTGCCCGAGCCCCGACGTGTCCCTCGAGCCGTCGTACGCGGACAGGTCGTGGTACGTCGACAGCACCGTGCCGACCGCGGCGGGGGTCGTGAAGTCCTGCGCGTACGCCTGCTTCCACACGCGACCGTTCGACGTCACGTCGCCCTTCGGCATCGCCACCCCGGACGGGCTGGTGGTGACGTTCGCGCCGCTCACCGGTGCCGGTGCCGTGCCCGTGGCGGTGATCGTGACCGTCTTGCACCCGAGCGCGGTGTTCGAACCCGCGCCGGTGTTCACCGCGGTGACGCACACCGACTGCGCTCCGGACTTCGACGTCGTCAGGCTGCCGGAGTAGCCGTGGTCCCCGCTGACGTGCCTGACCCGGTCGACGTCGGCTCGGACGCCGGTGGCCTGCAGGCTGCCGACAGCCGTGCCACCCACGGTCACGGTGACACTGTTGCTCGCAGCCGCGCTGGTCGGGTCGTAGGTCCACCCCGCGACGCTCACGGTACCCGCACCGCCCGACGCCGTGTCGAACGCGCCGACCGGGTTCGCGGCGGTGATCGTGACGGTCTTGCAGCCGAGGGTCGTGTCGGTCCCCGCGCCCGTGTTCACCGCCGTGACGCAGACCGACTGCGCACCCGTCTTCGCGGTGGTGAGGGTCCCGGAGAACCCGTGGTTCCCGCTGACATGCCTGACCCGGTCGACGTCCGCTCGGACCCCGGTGGCCCGGAGCGTTCCGACGTTCGTGCCGCCGACGGTGACGGTGACGCTGTTGCTCGACGCCGCGCTGCTCGGGTCGTCGGTCCACCCGGCGACGGTGACCGCGCCCGCACCGCCCGATGCCGTGTCGAACGCGCCCACGGGGTTCTGCGTGGCCGCGTTCGCCGGCTCGACACTCGCACCCACGGCGAGGGCGGCGAGGGCGACGGCCACGGTCGCGGCGAAGGCACGCGTCATGGTCCGGAGGCGGACGGGGTGACGGGATCCCGAGCGGGGCATGACGTTCCTGACGACGTGGTTCGGCGCGGTCGTGCGTCGGGTCACACGGGGGCAGAGGAACGTGCGTCGGGTGCACACGTGCGGAGCTGTTGCCCATGACAACAGGTTCGGCGGCGCGCGCGTAGTGCCCAGTTCGGGGGCTTCCGGACGCATTCGGCGATCAGGGACCGGATCAGTGTTGCTTCGTATTCGAAGCAGGTGTACGGTTCTGGTATCGCTTCGAGTTCGAAGCAGTGAGCGAAGGAGTCCACCATGAAGGCAGTCCAGTTCCACGAGGTCGGCGGTCCCGAGGTCCTCGAGGAGGTCGAGATCGAGCAGCCCACCCCGGGCGCCGGGCAGGTGCGGGTCCGCGTCGCGGCATCCGCCTACAACGCGGCCGACGCCGGGATGCGCGGCGGATTCCTCCCCATCCCGATCGCGCTGCCCCACGTGCCCGGGTACGACGTGTCCGGCACGGTCGACGCGATCGGCGAGGACGTCGACGGGCTCGCCGTCGGCGACGCCGTGATCGGCTTCCTGCCGATGGAGCGCGACGGTGGCGCGGCGGAGTACGTCATCGCACCCGCCGAGGCCCTGGTCCCCGCCCCGACGAGCATCCCGCTCCCCGACGCAGCCGCGCTGCCGTCCGTCGCGTTGACCGCATGGCAGGCGCTCTTCGACGACGGTGGTCTCCACGCCGGTCAGCGCGTCCTCATCGTCGGCGCCGGTGGCGTCGTGGGGAAGTACGCGATCCAGCTCGCCAAGCGCGCCGGCGTGTTCGTCAGCGCGACCGCCAGCCCCCGCAGCATCGACGCCGTCCGCGCGGCCGGCGCCGACCAGGTCATCGACCACACGGACGCCGATCTGCTCGCCTCCGTCGACGGTCAGTTCGACGTGTTGCTCAACCTCGCACCGATCGACCCGGAGCAGTTCGCCGCGGACGTCGCCGCCGTCCGCGACGGAGGCGTGGTCGTCAGCACGACGGCGTTCATGGCCACGCCCGACGACGAGTCCCGCGGCGTGCGGGCATCGACGGTGTTCGTGCTGCCGAACCGCGAACGCCTCGCCGAACTGGTGTCCCTGGTCGACGACGGCGCGCTCACCGTCGAGGTCACCCGTCGGATCCCGCTGAGCGACCTGCCCGCGCTCCACGCGGAAGCCGAGGCCGGTCGGATCGCCGGGAAGGTCATCGTCCTCCCCTGACCGGTGACAGGGACCGTCGTCCCCGGTTCTGCCGGGGTGTCCCTCCGCTGCACAGCGTCCCCTCGGTGCAGCGGAGGGAGGGAACGACAGCCCCCGTCACGGTCCGGCCGCGGGACCTAACGTCGTCGTCATGGACATGATCACACTCAACAACGGCGTCGAGCTGCCGCCGATCGGCTTCGGCGTCTTCCAGAGTTCCCCCGAGGACACCGTCGACGCGGTCCGCACCGCACTCGACGTCGGCTACCGCCACATCGACACCGCAGCTGCGTACGGCAACGAGCGTGAGGTCGGCCAGGCGGTCCGCGCCTCCGGCCTCGACCGGGACGAGATCGTCATCGAGACGAAGGTGTTCCCGTCCGACTACGGGTACGACGAGGCCCTGCACGCGTTCGAGAAGGCCACCGGCAAGCTCGGCATCGACACCATCGACGTCTTCATCCTCCACCAGCCCGCACCCGACCGGTTCGAGAAGACCGTGCAGGCGTACAAGGCCCTGGAGTCGCTGAACGCCGAGGGCAAGGTCCGCGCGATCGGCGTGAGCAACTTCATGCCGCACCACCTCGAGTCCCTCCTCGCGCAGACCGAGGTGGTGCCGGCGCTCAACCAGATCGAGCTGCACCCGTACTTCACGCAGCCGGAGGTCCAGCGCGTCGACGCCGAGCACGGCATCCTCGACCAGGCGTGGTCCCCGATCGGCGGCATCACCTTCTACCCGGGCTGGGGCGGCGACGAGCGCGTCAGCGTGCTCGCGGACCCGACCATCGGGGCGATCGCCGAGGCGCACGGGCGGACCCCGGCGCAGGTGATGCTGCGATGGCACGTGCAGCAGGGCCGGAACGCGATCCCGAAGTCCACCGACCCCGGCCGTATCGCCGAGAACTTCGCGGTGTTCGACTTCGCGCTGTCCGACGACGAGCTCGCGCGGCTCGACGCGCTCGACACCGGACGGCGGGGCGGCCCCGACCCCGACGGCGACTCCTCGCGCTTCGACGCGCGGGTCATCCCGGAGGCCTGACGCGCCGACCGGTCGGACGGGAGGCGCGGTGCCGGCGGTAGCGGGCCTCCCGTCCGGCCGCGTACCGGCCGCGCACCGGCCGCGCACCGGCCCGCACCGGCCGCGCACCGGCCGCTCGCCGGTCGGCTGGTGCGCTCCTGGCGGTGGAGCGGGGTACCGACAGCACCTCCCCGGTCGCCGACGGTGGTCGTACCGTCGATGACATGGACGCGACGACACAGGTCAAGGAGTTCCTGACCTCCCGACGGGGCCGCATCACCCCGGAGCAGGCCGGCCTTCCCGTGTTCAGCGGCAACCGACGCGTGACCGGACTCCGACGCGAGGAGGTCGCGTTGCTCGCCGGTGTCAGCGTCGACTACTACGTCCGCCTGGAACGCGGGAACCTCGGCGGGGTCTCCGACACCGTCCTCGAGTCGCTCTCGCGCGCACTGCAGCTCGACGAGGTCGAGCACGCGCATCTGTTCGACCTCGCGCACACCCAGAACGCCGCGCCCACCGCCCGGCGTCGTCGCCTCACCAACCGCGTCCGGCCCAACGTGCAGCGGATGCTCGACGCGATGAGCGCCCCGGCGTTCGTCCGCAACGGCCGGTCGGACTTCCTCGCCGGCAACCGGCTCGGACGTGCCCTCTACTCGCCGCTGTTCATCGACCCGATCGGCACGCCCAACACCGCGCGGTTCGCGTTCCTCGACCCCCGTGCCCGCACGTTCTACCCCGACTGGGACCAGCTCGCGTCCGATCTCGTGGCGGTCCTCCGTACCGAGGCGGGCCGGAGCCCGTACGACAAGGGGCTGACCGACCTCATCGGCGAGCTCTCGACCCGGAGCGACGACTTCCGCGTGCGATGGGCCACGCACGACGTCCGCGCGCACCGGAGCGGCCTCAAGCGCATCCACCACCCGGTGGTCGGGGACCTCGAGCTGACCTACGAGGCGTTGGGCCTCAACGCCGACACGGGTCTGACGTTCGTGGTCTACGGCACGCTGCCGGACTCCGCCTCGGAACAGGCGCTGCAGCTACTCGCGGCCTGGGCAGCCACCGCGGACGCCGAGGAGCGGAGCGCCGCGCTCGTGATCGACCAGGATCCGTCTGCTGACATGGTCCGACCGACCGGATGAACCCCACGATCGGTGCCGGACGAGTGCATACTCGCGTCATGGTCTCGCCGTCGCTCCGCATCATCCGGGCGGATCGATCGGTGCGGTTCGGCGCGCTGACCGCCTGGGCCTTCGCGGCGCTCGTCGTCGCCGGAGGCGGCACGTTCGCCCTCATGGCGCTGTTCACGCCGGGTCCGGTCGGTGAGGACGTCCTCCTCGCCCTCGGTTTCGGGGCGTTCGCGGGCGCCCTGCCGTCCGGAATCACGCACCACGGGCTCCCCCGCCACCAGTGGGACACGGTCACGCCCGAGGACCGCGACGACCGTGCGACCGTCCTGCGCGCCATCCGACGTGCGACCCCGGAGGACCTCCCGACCGCTGTGCTCGACACGGCTGTCGTGTTCGCAAACGACCGCGCCACCTCCGCGCGCGTGTCGGTGATGACGTCCTCGTTCCTGCATGTCGGGATCGTGCTCGAGTTGCTCCACCAGGGCACCCGCGACGTCGGCGGGTTCCGGACCCTGGACGTCCTGATCGCGTGCACGCTCCCGGCGCCCCTCGCCGTCATGTGGATCACGTCGCTCGTCCAGGCGGCGCGAGCCCGGCGATTCGCGAACGCGGTCCACGATCTGGCCCTCGCCGTCGCGCCAGAGGGGCACGCTCTCCCCCGGTCCTGATCCCCGCTGGCCGCATGCACGAGAGCGCAAGCCGTTGCCGAATCGCCCGTAGTGTGTCATCAGCACGAGGGGGCTGGGGATGGGACGAGTGCGGACAGCAGTCGGGGCCGTGATCGCCCTGGCAACGGTCCTCGCCGTGGCCGGGTGCGGCCAGGACGCGGCCGACCTCCCGACCGCGCCCCTCGCCCGCGCCGACCTCGTCGGGACCTGGGCCTCGGACGGCGCTGGCACCATCCGGTTCGACCGCGGCGGCACGGTCCGTCTGGTGGGTGTCCCCCTGCGCGGGATCACGGCACAGCCTGATGACCCGGCCACGCCCTCCACGAGCACCGGCCGCTGGCACATCGAGGACGGCGATGGGTGGGGGTGGAAGACCGTGTGCTGGGAGAACCGCGATGCAGACCGCTGCACCGCGATCGTTCGCGGGTCGGCCGCACATCGCCAACTCGACCTCGTGGTCGGCGACCCGGACCAGGTGGATTGGTACCGCTACCACCGAGTGTCGTCCTGACCCTCAGCGCTCAGAGACGCGCTTCACCGTCGCGTTCGCGCAGCGACGGTGCCGGCGGTCACCACGAGCAACATGACCGCACCGGTGGCCGCGACGATCCCGCCGAACAGCACCAGCACCCCGGCCCCGATGTTGGCCCCGCCGCCGTCGTCCGCTGTCACGGCGTCGAACCAGCCACCGAGCACCAGTGCGGCGAGGCCGATGACGAACACGATGCCGCCACCGACGACCACGCCGCGGTGCCGACGAGGTCCGCGACCAGAGGGAGATGTCATGCCGGCAGCCTCTCGCGCCAGTGTTGCCGAGGGCAAGGCACCCACGCCGTAGGCGAGCCCAGGGCGCATGGCTACCGCGGCAGCCGCACGGCCAGGTCCAGGATCCGCGTCCGCTGCAGCGCGCCGAAGTTGTCGTCGGAGATGAGCGCCACGCCCACGCGCCCACCGGCAGCGCGGCCCGTGATCGCCATGCCTTCGTAGTTGTCGAGGAGCGGGTTCGTCTGGGTCTCGAGCGCCGTCGCGCCGAGCGTCGGGCCCTTCACGAGATCGGCGACCAGTGTCTTCCGCAGGATCCACGACGCCGGTGCGGCCGAGAGGTTCCCGACCCCGCTCACGTCGGAGGCCCGCGACAGACCGGAGACCGAGTACAGGTCCGCGGAGTTGCCCGCGGTCGCCGAGAACGCGGCTTCCTCGACGAGCATCCGGTCGTCCGACACGAGCGCGACCTCGGGGATGCGGTTGCCCGTGTCCGTGCGGTACCCGACCTGCTTCGTCAGCGCCCACACGCCGGAGCGCCCCCGGGTGTACACGAGCAGGCGGTGGGCGGTGGCGTCACCGGCGGCGGAGACATCGCCGGAGAGCGCGCCCTCCATCGACGCGACGATCGTGTGACCGGACGGCGAGATCGACAGGCCCTCGAGCGTTGCGTTCGAGGTGGCCTCACCCGGGACGCTCGCACCCTCGAGCCCCGCTCCGGACAGCGCCGTGCCGGTCACCGCGAACCGTCCGGGGACCGGCAGCTGCGCCTTCTGCACGCCGTCGCGGCCGAAGACCCGGATCGACGGTTCGTCTCGGAGCTCACCAGGTAGTCGCCGTTCGGGAGGACCGCCTGGCCTTCGTCGTCTGCCGTGAGACCGGTGTAGGGAACGGCCTGTTCGTTCCTCAGGACCAATGGATCACGGCTGACCGTCGGGTCGTCGAGGTTCCGGAAGAACCAGATCCGCGACGGGTCGTCCGCGTGGTTGTCCACGGCGGAGATCCACGACCGCGACCGGCCGTCGTAGGCCAGCGACGAGAGGCCGCCCACCTCGGCCCCGTTGTGCACGAGCTTGTCCAGCGCGTCGCTGTAGCCGAGCGCCACCGCCGCCGGCGGGACAGCCTGGGACGGCCCTCCATGGTGTCCGAAGACGCGGACGACCTGCGGATCGTGGTCACTGGTCTGGTCGGCGAACTCCGCGTTGAGGTGCACCACCTGGTAGTCCGGTGTGCCGACCCCCGACGTGACGAGGATGTGGTCGAGGACCTCGCTGATCCCGTCGTACACGTACGTGTACTGCTGGTTCGCCGGCAGGGTGGCGATCAGGTCGGTGAGGATCGGCTTCGTCGCGGCCTGGCCGTGCAACGGCTTGCCGGTGAGCGTGGCGAGCGCAGGGCTGAACTGGTGGTCGTTCAAGTCACCCGCCACGACGACCGCGGCCCTCGCGTCGACCTTGAGGATCTGCGCCGTGAAGTCGTGCACGAGCTGCGCCTGCTGCTGACGCTGCACGGCGGACGACTGCGCCGGGTACTGGAATCGACCGTCCTGGTTCTGGTCGCCGAGCTTCGCGTCGAAGTGGTTGCCGATGACGAAGACGCGCCGGCCGCGGAACGTGAACTCGCCCACGAGCGGCTTCCGGCTGCTCTGCCAGGCGGCGTCCGTCGGAGCGATGCGCCCCGGCGACAGGGTGACGTCCGGCACGCCGTGGGAGGAGGTGACCGCGGTCGCGGTGGTGGACCGGTTCACCGACGCAGGACCGCGGTCGTCGAACCTCACGCGCTTCGGGTTGAAGAGGAACACGACGCGGATGTTGCCGCCGGGCTGACCGCCGTCGGCGTCGTTCACCGGATCGATCTCACGGGACGCGTAGGACGGGCCTCCAGCCGTGGTGATCGCAGCGGTGAGCTTGGCGATGGTCTGATCCGCCGCGACGACACCGTCATCGGTCGCGCCGTCGTCGTCCTGCACCTCCTCGACGGTCAGGATGTCGGGCGAGCGCAGGTTCGCGACGACTCCCTTCGCGAGCGCGGCGAACTTGGTCGCCGGATCCGACGGCGCCAGGTTCTCGACGTTGTAGGTGGCGACCGACAGTTGGTCGGGCTTCGGGGTCGTCGCGACCGTCGGGGTGATGCCTCCCCGAGCCACGGACCCGAGTGTCGTGGCGGTGAGGTCGTACCCGCCGTACTGCGAGTAGTCGACCTCGCCCACGGTGGCACCACGGAACACGTCAGCGACGTCCACCCGGGGATTGCTGCCGTTCGCCGCGACGACCTCGAGACGTCCGGACGGCATCGCGTTCTCGGCGGTCAGGAGCGTGCCGCCGCGCGTCGTCGGGAGCTGGGACGGCTTCGTCGTCACGTACTGCTCGCCGTACTCGTCGCTCGGCCCGACCACGCGGGCGTCGTCGACCTCGACACGCATGCCCTCGAGCGACTCGAAGAAGTCGAGCGCCGAGCGTGTCGGCGTGATGGGCGTGGACTCGATGTTCCCACCTGCGAGGTCCGGAGCGGACGTGTCGGGCACGCTCGTCGGGCCGAGGACGATCGGCGCCGGCAGCGCGTCCCCCGTCGAGACGACGGTCGCCGTGGCGTTGGTGAGCTCCGTGACCGACAGGTTCGAGGTGGTCGCCGTGGTGTCGCCGGAGGCGAGGGGGTAGTAGTCCTTGACCGTGCCACTGACGAGGACACTGTCACCCACGGCGACCGCCGCCCTCGAGGAGCTGTAGACGAAGACGCCCTCACTCGTCGCGGGGTCGCTGTCGGCGTCGGGGTCCTGGATCCAGTAGCCCTTGCTGCTGCCCGACGTCCGGATCCCGGTCACGATGCCGGGGACGTTCGTGACCTGCTCGCCGTTGAGCGGCGAGACGAACGACGTCCCCTGGATGTCGTGGATGCGGACCGTGCCCGGCTCGGGCGCAGGGCCGGTCGGCGGGGTCGTCGTCGATGCTGTGTTCGCCGCACCCGGGGTGGGTGCAGCGGCGGCGAAGTCCGTTGCGTCGTGGTCGTCGTCGGACGCCCCCTGCCGCTGCACCGAGGCCGTGTTCGAGGCGCCGACGGCCGGGCTCCCCTCGGCGATCGCTGCGGAGCCGAACCCGACGAGGTCGACCGACGCACTCACGCACGAGGCGCTGTCGGCACAGGTGAGCGCGGTCCGGCTCGCGACGACGGCGACCGTGCCGTCGGTGGCGCTCATCGCGATGGTGCCCGTGGCGTCCGGCGTCGGCAGCGCGGTCGTCCCGCCAGCGCCCTTCGCCTCGGCGACGAGGTAGCGACCACCAGGAGCGATCGTCCCGCTCAGCGGGGTCACCTGCCACGTGCCCGTCGCGGACCCGGCGTGGTACTGGACCGAGTGACCGCTGAGGTCGATGGTCGACGATCCCCGGTTCGCCAACTCCACGAAGTCGTTCGTGAAGGTACTGCCGGCGTTGCCCCCGCCGCCGTACACCTCGTTGATGACCAGGCCCGCCGACGGCGCCGCCGTCGCGGGCACCGCGGTCAGCAGACCTCCGGCGATCCCCATGATCGCCACGACCGATGTTGCGATTGCACGTCGCATGCTGCTCTCCCCTGAACCCCGACGAGCAGCATTCAACCCTGTTCGGGTGACATCCGGGTGACGGGGAGGAGGCCGAACGGATTCACTGAGATCGGCGGCACCACCCGCGGCGCGTCCGGACACGGCGTGGTGTCAGGTCGTACGCCTCGGTACCGGCCGCTGGCCCCCCGGCTCCGGGGGCGGAGGTGCCAGACCCGAGGGTGTGCGGGTGACACGGACGTCAGTCCCGCGGTCGCACTCGGATCAGCCCTGAGGTGCCACCGGATCGGGTGCGCCGAGCAGCCGACTGGTCCAATCGGCCAGAGCGGACGTCGCACGCCTGGAGACAGCGGCCCCCGGCATCATGCTCGTGAAGCCGTGGAACGCGCCGGGCCAGACGTGGAGTTCCGCGTCGACGGCTGCGGCCCAGAGGCCACTCGCGTAGGCGACGGTCTCGTCCCGGAACACCTCGGCGCTGCCGCAGTCGAGGTAGGTCGGCGGGAGCCCGGAGAGGTCGGTCGCGCGCGCGGGCGCTGCGTAGACCGAGACGTCGGCGGTGGCTCGGCGTGGTCCGAGGTAGGCGTTCCAACCGAAGCGGGTCATCTGGCGGTCCGCGAGGCCGACACCGTCGATCTGCATCGTCGAGACGGTGCTGTCGCGGTCGTCGAGCATCGGTGAGACCAGGATCTGCGCGAGGAGCGTGGGCCCCTGTCGATCGCGAGCGAGCAGGGCCGTTCCCGCGGCGAGCCCCGCTCCGGCACTCTGACCCGCGATGACGATGCGGTCGGGGTCGACGCCCAGCTCGTCGGCGTGCGCGGCCACCCAGAGCAGACCGGCGTAGCAGTCCTCGATCGGGTACGGGTCCGGGTGTTCGGGCGCGAGTCGGTAGTCGACGCTGATGAGGACGACGTCGTGATCGAGGAGCCAGTCGTCGTACGAGTCGAGGTTCCCGAGGTGGTGGCCGAACATCATGCCGCCACCGTGGATGGTGTAGACCGCGGTCGTCGTTCCGGTGCGGCCGGTCCGTTGGATGACCGCGAGCGTGATCGGGTCGCCGAGGTGCCCTGGGACGGTGACGCTCCACGCTCGTAGCCGTGGGACCGGAGGCGTTCGTCGAGCGCGTCCTCGGTGACGTCGAGCTGCCGCATGGACGGGAGCATCTCGGCCGTGAGCGTGAACGGGCCACGTGCCTCCAGAGCGGCGAGGAAGGTCGCGAGCTCCGGATCGAACGGGGGGCGAGCGAATCGCGTCGGCGACCCAGCCGACCCGGTGGCGGAAGTCGGATCCACGGACATGAGTGCACTCCTTCGAACGAGAAGTGGCGACTCCGATGAGACCGCGTGTGCGCTCCCGCTTGCCGGAGCAAGACGGGATATTTTCCCTCTCCGGCGACCGTAGCGCATCCGGCGCTTGCGTCGCCGACCGTGTGCGCCGCGGTCGGGTGGACTCGGTGGTCGTCCGCTGCTCCGATCCCGACTCCGTCAGCCGGCGTCGCTGACGAACTCCGTCGTCACCCAGGGCAGGAGGTCGCGCTCCACGACCGAGGTGATCACCCGGCTGTCGTCGAGTGACACCGCCAGCCCGAGGACGAACGCGTCGGTGTCGATCGTGTACCCGTCCCTCGCCGCTCCGTCCACGACGACGGCCCGCGGCTGGACCGCGCGGATCGAGACCAGTTCGGTCCAGCCGGGCTCCATGGTGGGGTCGCCGAGTCCGTACTCGTCTCGGAACCGGTTGTGGAGGACGTGGTCGACGTGGGCGCGGAGCAACTCCCGCGGATCGCGCTGGTCGCCGCCGGGCGCGGCGGATCCCGGAGCGAACCAGTGTGTCTGGACGGCCTCCCACAGCGAGGGATGACGCATCCGCTCCCGGCGCTCGAGCAACCAGGACGGAAGATCCGGGGCCACCGGCCGAGCGAGCGCGTCCTCCAGCTCCGACGTCAGGTCGGCGAGGTTCACCGGGTCCGAACGGTCGTCCGGGTTCTTCCACACCGTGTACATCCGCGCCACGGCCGCGCTGACGGTGACGGCGTCCGCGCCGCTCCCCCGGCCGTGCGACGAGATCCCGGCGACGCCCAGGTCCTCGAGATGTCGTTGCGGAACGAATCCGGCGACGGTGATCCCGAGGGCGTCCGCTTGGGCACGCATCCTCAGCTTCGGATCCGGCTGGTCCGACGGCACCCTTCCCCCGATGTGCATGTCGTGCAGTCTGCCCGTCGCGGGGCATCCTGCGCCATCATCGAGTCATGAGCGCGGACAACGACATCAGCCCTCGCGTCGTCGCGGTGAGCAGGGACAGCGCCCATCGGTTCAGCAAACCGGTGGTGGAGGAGGTGGTGCTCGTCGAGGGGTTGGGCGTCGAGGGTGATGCACATGCCGGCGTCACCGTGCAGCACCGGTCTCGCGTGGCACGAGACCCGTCGCAGCCGAACCTGCGCCAGGTGCACCTGATTCACGCCGAGCTGTTCGACGAGGTGGCGGAAGCGGGACACCACGTCGAGCCGGGTCAGATGGGCGAGAACATCACGACCCGCGGGATCGACCTCCTCGGTCTCCCCGCGGATGCGCTCCTGCTCTTGGGGTCGGACGCCCGCGTCCGCATCACGGGCCTCCGGAATCTATGCCAGCAGATCAACGAGTTCGAGCCCGGCCTCCTCCGGGCGGTCCTCGGGAGGGCCGAGGACGGCTCGGTCGAACGCAAGGGCGGCGTCATGGGTGTCGTCGTGTCGGGCGGGGTCGTCCGTCCTGGTGACCCGATCCGGGTCGAGCTGCCCGACGGCGACCTGCAGCCGCTCGGTCCGGTCTGAGCGACGAGACCGGCCGGGGCGCCCGAGGACCGAGGAGCCGACGGTGGTGCAGCACGTGTGGCTCGTCCGCCACGGCGAACAGGTCCGGCACCGCGACGGAGCGCTCACGGTGCGTGGGACGCAGCAGGCCGACGCGGTGATGCGGCGCCTCCGGACCGAGCCGATCGGGAGGATCGTCATCAGCCCGGCACGCCGCGCCCGCGACTCCGCGACGCCGCTGCTGATCGACCGCCCCGCGGTCCCTGTTCGAGTGGACGACCGGGCGCGTGAGCGCATGGAGTACGACCCACCGGTCGTCGACGACGCATCGTGGGATGCGTTCCGAGAAGCGTGGGACCGCACGGAGCGCGATCGGGACCTCGTCCCGGCCGTCGGCGATTCGTCGCGCGCCGCCGCGGCACGGCTCCGTCACCTGATCGACGACGCACTCCCCGACGCAGGTGATCTCGTCGTGGTCACCCACGGCGGCATCATCCGCGACGTGCTGCGAGACATCCTCTCCGACGACGAGATGCGATCGCACCGCCCCGACGCCCTCGCGGGGCTCCCGCACGGGTCGATCACACGTCTCGACGTCGTCGCCCTCGGCTACCACGTGGGCGAGATCGGCACGACGGAGCACCTGCCTGGGTCGCTCTCGGCGGATCCTCGTCAGTGAGGCCCGCGCGTCAGCTCCTCCGACGCCCTCCAGAGCCGATCCGCCGCGTCGGGATCGAGCGCCCACGCCTTCACCCCGTGCGGGTGATCCGCGAGACTCGCCTCGTTCGGAACCGTGTAGGCCTCTTGGCAGTCGTCGAGGTAGTGCCCGCCGGTGTGGGCGAATTCGTGCGCGGCCGCGGCGACCATGGTGGTCGCGGCGCCCTGCTCGACCGTCTTGTAGGCGAACACGCCAGCGGCCTCCGCGGCTTCCAACGACGCCTTCTGCGCCGCCGAGAAGTTGCGCTGGAGCCCGGTGGCGATACCGCCCGGGTTGACGGCGTTCGCGACGATGCCGTCGTCCGCCCAACGGCGCGTGGCCGCAACGGCGAACAGGGAGTTCGCTGTCTTCGCCCGTGCGTAGGCGATCTGGGGGTCGTACTCGGATCGGGTGAAGTCGAGGTCGTCGAGGTCGAGGTCGGCCCGCATGTGTGCGGTGGAACTCAGCGCGACGATCCTGGCGCCGTCGCGCTCCGCGGCACCGCGGGCGAGTGACTGTCGAAGACCGTTCGCGAGCGCGTGGTGGCCGAGGTGGTTCGTGGCGAACTGCAGCTCACGCCCCTCCGCCGTCCGCTCGAGCCCCCCGGTCACCACACCGGCGTTGTTGACGAGCAGGTGGAGCGGGCCCCGCCACTCGGCCACGAACGCGGCCACGGAGGCGCGATCCGCGAGATCGAGGTGACGCACGTCGGGCTGTCGACCAGTCGAGCGCGCGATGGCGTCGGCCACCGCCGCGCCGGCAGACGTGTTCCTGACGGCGAGCGTGACCGCGGCGCCGGCGACGGTCAGGGCGCGGGCCGTCTCCACGCCGAGTCCTGACGACGCACCCGTGACGATCGCGCGCACACCGGTCAGATCGGCGTCGACGAGGACGTCGGCGGCGGTGGATTCGGCATCGAACCGCGTCCGGATGAGTGGAAGGGGCATGCGCGCTACTGTACTGACAAGACAGATCCTGTCTAGTTCGTCGCAGAAGGGCGATACGATCGCGGGCATGGTCGACACCTCCACGGGCACGGATGTGGGACGCCGACGAACGGTGCTCGAATCAGCGCTCGACACGTTCGCACAGGCGGGATACCGGCGGACATCGATGGACGTCATCGCGCGAGCGGCGCGGATCTCCCGCCCGGGCTTGTACTTCTTGTTCGACTCGAAGGAGGCGTTGTTCCGGGAGGCCGCGGCACACGTCCTGACCCAGGATCTGGCAGCGATCGAACAGCTCCTCGCGGACGACACGCGGCCCATCGCCGACCGCCTGCTCGACGCGTTCGACCGGTGGGCCGGACGGTACGTCGGACCGATGGTGCGCGACGTGTCCGCCGTGATCGCCGACAACCCGGAACTCCTCGATGACACGGCCCGTGAGGCTCCCGCCCGGTTCGAGGCGATGGTGACCGCGGCGATCAGCGACCACTGCGAGGCGGCAGCGGATGTCGCACGAACGCTGACCAGCGTGTCGGTGGGGCTGAAACACCAGGTCGACACCCGCGACGAGTACCGGGCGCGGCTCGAGGTGGCGATCCGACTCGTTCTGCGGGCAGCGGCGACAGTGGATGCGGCAGGATGAGTCGACGCGGCAGCGAGGGGAAACGTGCCGCACGAGGGGGCACCATGCGCACACTGCTCGTCGCCATCACTGCCGCGTGCGCGGTGATCTCGCTGACCGGATGTTCTGCCGCGGCGCCGCATCACACCGCACGGAGCGCCGTCGCGCACAGCACGGGATCCGCCGCGTCACCGACGCCCGACCCGGACATCGCGGTGACCTGCGCAGGGCTGACGGAGCTCGAGACGGACCTCTCCGCCGCAGACAGCGAGCGGAGTGCGGGCACCATCGAGGACGCCGGGTACGCCGCGATCGTCGATCTGACGCCGACCGTCGTGTCGGGGATGCTGCGAACGCCGGATCGCGGCCTGGTCGCCGACCTCACCGGCATCCAGGACGCTGTTGCCAGCTCGCCGCCGACCGTCGCGTCCGCGCAGTTCGACCCGGACGCGCCCGCGTTCCGCGCGGCCATGCAGCGGGCACAGCACGATTGCGCTGCCAATGGCTCACCGCTCGTCGCCTACGCGCCCGCCGGCCAAGGGTGATGACGACCTACGAGCTCATGACCGGGTGACCCGCGACCCTCAGTCCGCCGGGGCCATGAAGAGGAACCCGAGGTTGTTCCCGTCCGGGTCCTCGAGGTCGCGGGAGTACATGAACCCGAGGTCCTGCGCTGGTTGCGGCTCGTGCCCACCGGCGGCCAGCCCCTTCTCCACGATCGCATCGACCTCGTCGCGGGAGTCGCGCGTCAGGTTGAGGCCGACCTGCGCATGCGTCCTCGGGTCGGCGATCTCCTTCGTGGTCATCGTCGCGAAGAAGTCCCGCGCGACCACCATCAGGTGCAGGTTGTCGGCGACCTCGAAGCACGTCCCGTGCTCATCGGAGAAGTCCGGGTTGACGACGAACCCGAGCGCCTCGTAGAACGCTGCCGATCGCGCGAGATCTCCTGACGTGATGCTCACCCACATGCTGGTCGTCATCGGTGCCTCCAGGTCGTCGCCGTTGCGTGCCAGCCTGCTCGGTCCGGATCCGCTCGTCAACGTATCCATCCGGTGGCCGCCGCCCCCATTTCGACCACGCTGTCGACGATGCAGGTCACCTAGCGTGGTGCCATGACGACCCCCGACATCCCGAGTTCTGCCGTCTTCGTCGCGTTCGGCGCAGGATCCGGACCGAGCCATCGGCTGTCGGGGGGACGGGGCGCGACCTGGCGCGCCGGCGACGTCGTCGTGCGACCCGCGGGCGACCCCGACGAGGCGAACTGGCGCTCGGCCGTGCTTGAGTCGCTGCCGCCCACCGCCGGGTTCAGGACGGCTCGACCGATCCGCGCCGCTGACGGGGGCTGGCTGTCCGACGGATGGGAGGCGTGGCAGTGGCTCCCCGGGCACGCGGACGAGACGCGGGTGGTCGACGTGATCCGGGCCGGGGCGGCGTTCCACCGGGCGCTCGCCACATTGCCCCGCCCGGACTTCCTCGACCACACCGACGATCCTTGGAGCCGTGCGGACCGCATGGCCTGGGGGGAGGACACGCTGCCGCCCGGCGCGCTGCTCGACCGCCTCGCGGCCGCGTTCGTCCCTGTCCGGTCACCGTCGCAGGCCATCCACGGCGACCTGCTCGGCAACGTGCTCTTCGAACCCGGGGCGGCACCGGCGATCATCGACTGGGCCCCGTACTGGAGACCCGCCGGACTGGGCGCCGCGATCGCCGCTGTCGACGCGACGTGTTGGCATCGCTCGCCGGTCGAGCGTCTGGACGACCTCGGTCGCGGAGTCGCCGAGTGGCGGCAACTCCTGGTG
Source organism: Curtobacterium sp. MCBD17_003 (assembly GCF_003234885.2). Lineage (NCBI taxonomy): Bacteria > Bacillati > Actinomycetota > Actinomycetes > Micrococcales > Microbacteriaceae > Curtobacterium > Curtobacterium sp. MCBD17_003. The sequence goes on along the minus strand of NZ_CP126275.1, from coordinate 1,623,042 downwards.
CGCGCCCTCGTGTTCCGGATCGCCACCCTGCACCTCCTCGGGTGGTGGAGCGCCGCCATGGACGACCGTCACCGACCCGTGGTCGACGTCGTGGCCGCACGGTAGCGCCACCGGTCGACGCGCGTCCGCCGACGCGGCCGCGAAGCGCTCGGTCACGCCGGGCGCGTCAACGGACACAACAGGCACAGAGCATCTTGCCATCCCGCGGGTGCGGGGGCCCACCTGTGGAGCGGCGATGGTGCGGAGTCGAGTGCGGGTTGGCTACGCTCGGCCCATGTCCGTCGCCGGAGAGGACCCCCGTTTCGTGATCGCCGCCGACGCCGGGGGCACGTTCTCCCGCGTCGGGTGTTTCGCCCTCGACGGCAGCCTGCTCGGCTCCGCCACGGGCCGAGGCGGGAGTCCGTACCACCAAGCGGACGCCGCCGCGAACGTCGCGGACACGACGGTCCGCGCGTTGCAGGACGCCGGCCGCGACGCTGCTGACGCTGTCGCGCTCGTCGCCGGGCTGGCGATGGTGAGCCGTGCCGGTTCGAACCAGGGCGACGGCGACAACGGCTGGGCCGACGACTTCTTCCGCGTGCCGGGGCTGCGGTGCGAACGGCTCATCTTGAACGACGCGGTCGTCGCGCACCGCGGCGCCCTACTCGGTGCCCCGGGGATCATGGTCGTCACCGGCACCGGCTCGATGATCCTCGCGATCGACGCGGACGGGACCGAGATCGAGAGCGGGCAGTTCGAGCACTACGCCGGGGCGGCTCGGCACCTGGCCTACGAGGCGGTGCAGCTCATCCTGCTCGGCGCCGCCGGTCCGGACGACGACGAGTTCGTCGCGGCGATCCTCCGCTCCTGGGGCGCGGACGACGTGCCGGGACTCCGCCACGTCATCCTCGGCCTCGCGCACGTGGACCGGATGGAGGTCCGGCACCGGTTCGGCGCACTCGCGCCCCTCGTGACCGAGGCCGCCGACCGATCGCCACTGGCGGATCGGGCGCTCCGCGACCTCGCCCGCAAGACCGCCCGCGGCGTCGGACTGCTCGCTCCCCTCATCGGCGGCGACCGCGTGACGGTGTCGACGACGGGTGGTCTGGCGACGACGCCGGCGTTCACCGCCCGCCTCGCGGACGCGCTCGATGAGGACACGTACGCACCGGTGGCGCTCGTGCCGGCCGTGCTCGACGCGCTCCGCGGTGCAGCGCTGATCGCGTACGGGACCGTCGGGGCGGCCACCAACCGGTCCGTCATCGACCGTCTCCGCGGGAGCCAGCAGGACGTTCGACCCGACGGCACCGTCGCTCGATCGTGACGTCGCCAGGCCGCCTGATCCGCCATGCTCGTGCCATGTCGGTAGGGAGGCCCGTGGTGGCGGTGGCCGCAGCGCTCGCCATGGTCGCGGTGCTGCTCCTCAGCGCGTGCTCCGCGTCTCGCCCGTCCGATCCCGTCCGGGCGGCGCGCGCCCTCCCTGATGCGCCGGCGTGGGTCGCGAAGCCGACCGGCACCGACTGCGGCAGCGCACGTCTCGAGGTCGGCGACCTCGCGTTGCCGGAGCGGAGCCTCCGCTGCCTCACGGATGCGCATGACGCCGGAGGCTCGGCGACGGTCAGCTGGGTCGAGCTCACCACCGAGGGCGACCCGGTACCGACCTTCGTCCGCATGACGTCGTCGGGCGTCTCCGTGGCGTCCACCTCGGCGTTCGACGCCTACGGCCAGGGCGGCTGGACGACCTGGCAATGCGCTGACCTGCAGGAGTTCCTCCGCAGCCGTACGTGCGCTGCGCCGACGGACGCGGGCCGGTGAGATCGGGACAGGCCGCGACGGAGCTCGGAGCGCCTTCACGGTGGCGTCTCGCTCGGTAGCGTGGGGCGATGGAACCGGTGACGCTCCGAACGCCGCGGCTCGTCCTCAGCCCGCAGACGACCGAGGACGCGGATCAGATCGTGGCGTGCTGCCAGGACCCGGACGTCATCGCGTTCACCCCGATACCGGTGCCCTACGGACGCGACGAAGCTGAGTCGTTCGTCCGGCAGGTCGAAGCGGGATGGCGAGACGGGACCCGGTTCGAGTTCGCGGTCCGCCCGCGAGCCGACCCCACCAACGTCCTGGGCGCGGTGAGCATCTTCGGTGTCGCAGACGGAGCCGGAGAAGTCGGGTACCTGCTCGCGCCCGCCGGTCGCGGCCACGACTTCATGACCGAAGCGGTCAGCGCGATCCTCGACTGGGCGTTCGCCGGTCCTCCCGACGGTCTCGGGCTCAGCCGTGTGCAGTGGCATGCCCTCCCTGAGAACGAGGCTTCCGCTCTGGTCGCGCAACGATGTGGGTTCCGCCTCGAAGGACGGCTCCGATCAGCCCTGACACATCGAGGGACGCGCCGTGACCAGCTCCTGGCGGCGGTGCTCCGGACGGACGACCGCCGGCAGCCGATCCGTTGGGACGACGGTCAGCAGTAGCTCAGACGAGCCATCACCAACAGGCACCCGTCGACCATGAGCGGACCGGTCACCCCCACCGGGGCTCGTCGACGACGACGTGGTACCGGTCCGCGTTCTGGCCCCGCAGTGCTTGGAGCAGGCCGCGCACCTCCGCGAGCCAATCGGTGTCGCCGGTACCGTCGATGGGGAGCTCGTCCACGTCGTACCGTGCGACCCAGCCGCGGAGGGCATCGTCGAGGGCGGCCGGAGGTGCGTGCCTGCAGCAACCCGAATGCTGCAGGCACGCACGGGGCCGTTGCGTTCCAGGGCAACCCGAATGCCCGGCATCGCGACGGCACGAACCAGCATAGGACCTCTCGTGGGATGGTCCTGGGGAAATCCCGTCGCCTCCCACGCGCGGATCTCATCCATCCAGTAGTCCGCGTCCTGCGCCCGGGCGATAGTCGCCGCGACGAGGTCCCGCTTGGCCGCCTGCGTGGCGGGTTCGGTGGCGGTCATCCGCGGGCTCCCTCACTCGAAGGGCATTTCGGGGGTTACGACGCGGCGTCCGCGCCCTTGGGCAGGAGGACGAGCTTGCCGCGGGCGTTGCCGCTGCGGCTGATCGTGAGCGCGGTCTGCCAGTCCTCGAGAGGGAACGTGGCGGCGACCGGCACCCGGAAGTGTCCCTCGGCCGCAAGTGCGGCAAACTCCGGCAGGGCCTCGACGCGGTCGGTGAGGTCCTCGGTGGCGGAGGAACGAGTGCCGAGCTCGGCGGCCGCGGCGAAATCGGAGATCGTCAGGACCCGCCTCGGGTCGCCGCCGACGATGCGGATGAGGTCCGGCAGCGCGCCGCCGACCGGCGCGGTGTCGAGGGCGACGTCAACCGGACCGTCCGCGAGTTCCGCGACGCGCCCCACCATGCCGTCGCCATAGGAAGTGACGATGGCGCCGAGATCGCGCAGCTGCTTTGCATAGGTCTCGCCCGCGGTCGCGATGACGTGCATGCCCCGGAGGAGCGCGATCTGCACGGCCGCGAACCCGATCGTGCTCCCGGCGCCGTGCACGAGGATCGTCTTGCCCGGTTCGAGTCCGAGCCAGCGCAGGTGCGCGTAGGCGGTGTCGACGGTCATCGGCAGCGCCGCGGCCTGCACGAGGTCGAGCCCCTCCGGGACGGGGAACCACCGGTTCATCACCGCCCAGTCGGACGCGCCCGCGGACGGCGAGTTCGCCCAGTCGGCAGTGCCGAACACCACGTCGCCGACGGAGACGCCCACGACCCCGTCGCCGACGGCATCGACGGTGCCCGCGACGTCGCAGCCAACGCCGCGCGGTAGGGACCCCGCGAAGAGGCCACCGCACAGCGCCCAGTCGGCTGGTGCGACTCCGGCAGCGCGCACGCGTACACGGATCCGGCCGGACCCTGGCTCGGGTACCGGCGCCGTCTCGAACCGGAGGACTGCCTCCGGCTCGCCGTACTCGTGGAACCGCAGGGTGCGCATTGTGTCTGTCATCGGAGTCTCCCGGTCTGTCAAGCGTTGCGACAGGCACTGACGCAACGAATCGTCGGTCGCTGACCTTACGTTCTGTCAGTCGCTGACGCAACCTGCTAGTATCCGGATATGCCTCGGGACGGACGGATCGTGCGGGAGCGACTCCAGCGCGCTGCGCTCGAGCTGTTCGCCGAGCGTGGTTTCGATGGCGCGACAACGGAACAGATCGCGGCGCGGGCAGGCGTCACCGAACGCACGTACTTCCGGCACTTCCCCGACAAGCGGGAGGTGTTGTTCGCCTCCGAGGACGAACTCCGCGAAGTCACCGCGGGGGCCCTCGCCGCGGTGCCGGGAAATTTGCCGGCACTGCCGGCATTGCGACACGCGTTCCATGACGTCGTGCCGCTCATCGAACAGAACCGGCCGCTGGCAGAGCTGCGGGCGCCGATCATCCGTTCCGCCCCCGCACTCCTCGAACGTGAGCACGCCAAGGCCGCAGCATTGGTCGTCCTGGTCGCGGCCGGCCTGGTCGCCCGCGGAGTCTCCGAACGCGAAGCGCTGCTCTGCGCCCGCGTCGGGATGGACACGTTCAGCACCGCTATCCGACGCTGGACGCCCGGGTCGACCGACCTGCACCACGAACTCGATGGCACGTTCGCAGAGCTGCAGCAGCTTGCCGCGACGTTGCAGTTCGAACGGCCCGAATGACCGCTCGACTGCGCGATTCCGAGTAGTACCCGTGGACAGGACGCGTCGCGACTGAGATCTGAGCCCGCTTCGTGCGAGCGATCAAACCTCGGACTCACGGTCAGCGACCGGTAAACCATCGGTTCACGAACACCGGAGTCAACACTGCAGATGCCCACACTTGGCCCGGCTTGAGCGGGCTGCCTCCCTCTCCCAAACTCGGCCGGGCCCTGTGGGCGGGTTACCGGCTAGGGCAAGCCGGAAAGATCATATTGCAGCGCTGGGTGGGGTTACATCAGGTCCTCCGTAGCCGATCGGCTACGGAGGACAGGAGCAGCTAGCTCCCGGTACCGTTCACGTCGTGAAGGCCGGTCTTCCTGTCATCGCCCTCGTTGGCATCGTCGTCGGAGTGCTCGGGTCCGCTTATTCGACGTCGGGCCAGATGGTGCTCGGATGGATCATGATCGTTGCGGGCTTTGCTACTGCGGCTGTCGCGGTGACTGCGCGAGTACGCGAAAACCGCCAGCTGCTTCGTCGGTGGGCGGACGAGGACGAGCGCAAGCAGGACTGACCGCTCGTCTCGGCTGCCGATCGGTCATCGGGACGCTCATCACTGAGATGTCGAATCAGAAGATCGCCTGAGGGTTGACGGGGACGCCCGTGAGGCCGTGGAGGCGGGGTGGCGCGACGCTGAGGAGGAAGGCGTCTCGACCAAGCTCGTCGCAGGTCCTGGCGAGGTCATCGGTGGCGACGCTGTCAATGAGGGGCATGCCCAGGCGGGCCAGCCCCACCATGTGCATCGGCATGGGCATCTGGGGATCGCTCGGTGGGAAGGAGTCGCTGACGTCGCCGGCGTAGAGCGAGACGCCGCGGTCGTGCATCCACGAGACCGCGTCGACGGTCATGCCCGGGGCCTGGGCCTGGGCGTCCCAACTGAAGCCCCAGCCGCTCCGCACGACCACGGCGTCGCCGGGTAGGACTTCGAGCCCAGCGTGTTCCTCTGCCGTGTTGAGGTCGGCGGATGTGATCGGGTGCGCGGCCGGCAGCGGACCGTTCGATGCCAGATCGAGCAGGATGCCTCGCGTGACGATGCCCTCGGCGAAGGCGGTCGTCGAGCTGAAGAGGACGCCTGCTGCCCTGACTGCATCCGTGACCGGGCGTCCTGGGTAGACGGTGCCGTCGACGGGCATGTGGGCGAACGCGTCGAGGTGCGTCAGCGCCGGGTGGTGCGGTGTGACGATGAGCACCTCGGACATGCCCATGGGTGGTGTGCCCGTGTACAGCAGCGCTTGCTGGACCGGGGGTGACGGCGGGGACGGCGGAGCGAACGGCCCCCCGAGCATGGACGCTGGCTCGACGGGCAGCGCGAGCGACACACTCTTGCCGACCTGCACCTGCTCCGCGGCGCGCGCTCTCGCGGCGTCATCGATCAGGTTGAGCGTGCCGAGTTCGTCGTCGGCGCCCCAACGGCCCCTGTTGTCAGGTAGTGCGGGTGCGGTCATGGTGTCTGTCCTGTCGATTCGACGGAGTACGGGTGCGTGATGCACACTCCAAGGAGGTCCTGCAGAAGCAGGTCCCTGTAACATATGCGCGCAAGCAGGAACCTGCTTTTCCTGTCGCAAGGAGACGCCGAACGTGGACGACGCTGAAAGAACCGGTCTCGACTCGGTGCTGGGCTGGAATGCCCTGAAGGTTGCACGCATCATCGGCTCGCGGATCACCGCGGGCATGGCCGAGCGTGACGTGAGCCTGGTGCAGTTCGGTGTGCTGTCGTGCCTGGCGGACGGTGCGCAAATGACATCGGCAGAGATCGCGCGGGCCGTCTTCGTGCGCCCGCAGAGCATGTCCGATGTACTCGACGGGATGGAGCGACGCGGCCTCGTCCACAGGGTCGGTGTCCGCGCACGCGGCCGGAGGAACCCGGCGGCGATCACGCCGGCCGGGCAGGCCGCGCTGGATGCGGCACAGACTGTGGCCCTGGCGACGAACGACCTCAGCACCTTCGGGTTGGACGCCTCACAGAGTGCTCAGCTGAACGCGTTGCTGCTCACCGTGATCGACGGTGCTCAAGCTGCATCCGTCGTCGATGACTCGTTGTGACCCGTGCCCGATGCATGGTCCGCCGCCGAACGACGGAGCACGACCACCGAACGACGGCGCACGACCGGACGATGCGCCGGACGCCGTGTCTCACAGAGCCCGTCCGGTGTCAGTCTCGATGCGGGCACGTCATTCGAACGTCGGCATCCGCCGGGGCGGATCGGCGAGGCGGAGGCACGTCTGCGAGAACCGCAGAATCCCTCTCGTCACCTTGCCGGCGACGTCAGCAGCAGGGGGCGCCAAACGGTGCCTCGGGATGAAGCGAGAAGCACGACCACGCCGCGAAACGAAGAGGGCCCCCGGAGAACCGGGGGCTGCTACGTGGTGGGCGATACTGGGATCGAACCAGTGACCTCTTCCGTGTCAGGGAAGCGCGCTACCGCTGCGCCAATCGCCCAGAGTTGAACTCCTACCGCCCTTGCGAACGATACGAATTCGAGGTGGGGACGGGATTCGAACCCGCGTATACGGCTTTGCAGGCCGCTGCCTCGCCTCTCGGCCACCCCACCGTGCTGAGGTTCACGTCTCCGTGAGCACCGGATCGGTGGGGATCCTCTCTGGTGAGCCTTCAGGATCCGGGGATCCTGCACTCGAGCGGATGACGAGATTCGAACTCGCGACCCTCACCTTGGCAAGGTGATGCGCTACCACTGCGCCACATCCGCATCGCCGCCACTGGACGGTCCGTTTCCGGCCCGCCGCTCGCTGCGACTCCGTTACTCTATCCGACCTCCAGCCCGGATCGCAAAACGAGCCAGGCCGGGCGTGTCAGCGACCTGACGACGCGCGCGGACGTCGCCGAATAGGACGACGGCGCTGCTTCCAGTAGTATCGATGGGCGCGGGCAGCCGCGCAGGGGCGATTGGCGCAGTTGGTAGCGCGCTTCGTTCACACCGAAGAGGTCATCAGTTCGAGTCTGGTATCGCCCACCACCACGAAGGCCCCGGGGAGTTCCCGGGGCCTTCGTCGTTCCGCAGGGTGGCCTCGTCTCAGCCGCTGACGCCGTCCCGCCAGGCGAGCAGCGCCTTGACCGGCGCCAGGTCGATGTCCGGCCCGCTCACCCCGATGGTGAACAGCCGTGCCCCGAGGGCGTGCTGGGCGTCGAGGGCGGAACCCTGCTCGGCGGTCAGCGTGCCGGAGACATCGACGCCCGTCGAGATCTCGATCGCGTCGGTGGGCCGGCCGACGCGCTCGCACCACTCGTGCAGCACGCCGAGCTTGCGCTCGAGCGTCTCGACGTCCGAGAAGCTGTGCCAGATGTCGGCGTGCTCCGCGACGATGCGCAGCGTCTTCTTCTCGCCGCCACCGCCGATGAGCACGGGGATCTTCCGGGTCGGCGCGGGGTTGAGCGCTGCCCAACGGGCTTCGATCCGGGGCATCGCGGCATCGAGCGCGTCGAGCCGGCTCCCGGCCGTGCCGAAGTCGTACCCGTACTCGGCGTAGTCGCGCTCGAACCACCCGGACCCGATGCCGAACACGAGCCGTCCGGCGCCGTCCTTCGCGCTGATGTGGTCGACGGTGCGGGCCATGTCGGCGAGCAGGTCCGGGTTCCGGTAGGTGTTGCAGGTCACGAGCGGGCCGAACTCGATCCGGGTCGTCTGCTCGGCCCAGGCGGCCAGCATGGTCCAGCCCTCGAAGTGCGTGCCGTCGGGGTCGCCGGACAGCGGGAAGAAGTGGTCCCAGTTGAAGGCGATGTCCACTCCGAGGTCCTCGAGCTCGGCGAGGGTGTCGCGGATGGTGGCGTAGGGCGAGTGCTGCGGGGCGATCTGGACGCCGACGCGGACGGTGGAGGCGGGCACGCGGTTGCTCCTTCGAGGGAGTGCTGGACGGGACTCCTCGCCACGCTAGCCCGGACGGCGACGGGACGGCGCGCCGATGGTGGCACGGCGTCCCGTCGGGTCAGCTGCGGCCTTCGGTGCCGCCCTTGAGCATGGCGCCGAACGCCGCGCACACGCCGACGCCGCCGAGCACGCCGATGCCGATGATGACGACTGCGATGACAGTGAGCATGGGGGTCCTCCAGATCCGAACGGTGCGTCCGCAACGCTACCCGGTCGGGAGGGACGGCTCCCCCATCCGGACGGCCTGCATCCTGTGGACCCGCACCGGAGGCCGCTTGGAGGAAACCTCCACAGGGGCGTCGACTCCCCCGGGTCGGCCTTGTCGGGCGACCACGCGGCTGCTGGCGAGCGCGCGGAGGCGGGCATAGCCTCCCGTCCATGGTCGACATCGCCGTCCCTGACGTCCCCATCGCACCCACACCGGACGCGTCCGGTGGCTCGTCACCCCACGCGGCCGACCGGCGGTCCCGTCCGCGCATCGACGTCCCCGGGGTGGCCGAGATGCTGCTCGGACGCTGGGCGGAGGACCGCCGGATCTCGCGCGCGCTGGCGCTCGACCCGGCGACGCACCGCCTCGAGGGCGCCTCGGTCGACGACCACCGCGAGCGGGCCCTCGCACAGTGCCGGCTGCTCGTCGAGCAGGGCGCGATCCAGCGTCCGTTCCCGCGGTCGTTCGGCGGTCAGGAGAACCACGGCGGCAACGTCGCGGCCTTCGAGGAGCTCACCACGGCGGACCCGTCGCTGCAGATCAAGGCGGGCGTGCAGTGGGGCCTGTTCGGCTCGGCGGTGCTGCACCTCGGCACGGAGCACAACCACGAGGAGTTCCTGCCCGACATCCTCGACTTCACGGTGCCCGGCTGCTTCGCGATGACCGAGACGGGGCACGGCTCCGACGTCCAGAGCATCGCCACGACCGCGACGTACGACCCGGCGACCGAGGAGTTCGAGATCCACACGCCGTTCCGGGGTGCGTGGAAGGACTACATCGGGAACGCGGCGGTGCACGGGGTCGCCGCGGTGGTGTTCGCGCAGCTCGTCACGGGCGGGGTCGGGCACGGCGTGCACGCCTTCTACGTGCCGCTCCGCGACGCGACCGGCGCGTTCCTGCCCGGGATCGGTGGCGAGGACGACGGCGTCAAGGGCGGCCTCAACGGGGTGGACAACGGCCGGCTGCACTTCGACCACGTCCGGGTCCCGCGGACCAACCTGCTCGACCGGTACGGCGCGGTCGCGCCGGACGGCACGTACTCGTCGCCCATCGCGTCCCCCGGCCGCCGGTTCTTCACCATGCTCGGCACTCTGGTGCAGGGCCGTGTGTCGCTCGACGGCGCCGCGGTCGTCGCACAGAAGCTCGCGCTGCAGATCGCGGTCACGTACGCGTCGGAGCGTCGGCAGTTCCCGACCGTCGAGGGCGAGGAGGCCGTGCTCCTCGACTACGGGCAGCACCAGCGCCGGCTCATCCCCCGCATCGCCCGCGTGTTCGCGCAGTCGTTCGCCCACGAGCGGCTCCTCCGCACCTTCGACGACGTGTTCAGCGGTCGCGCCGACACGCCGGAGCGGCGCGAGGACCTCGAGACGCAGGCCGCGGCGTTCAAACCGCTGTCCACGTGGGCCGCGCTCGACACGCTGCAGGAGGCCCGCGAAGCGTGCGGCGGGGCCGGGTTCCTCGCCGAGAACCGGCTCACCGGCCTCCGGGCCGACCTCGACGTGTACGTGACGTTCGAGGGCGACAACACCGTGCTCCTCCAGCTGGTGGGCAAGCGCCTGCTCGGTGACTTCGCCGCCGCGGCACCACGGGACCCGGCCGGGGCAGCCCGCTTCGTGGCCGCTCGGGTCGCCGGCCGGGTCGCCGACGTGACGCGGGTCCGTGCGGTCGGGCAGACCGTGCTCGACCGCGGTTCCGTCCGCCGCGCGTCGCAGGACCTCCGGGACCCGGTCACGCAGCGCCGACTCCTCGCCGACCGCGTCGACACGATGGTGGCCGGCATCGGCATGCGTCTCCGCAGCGCGGGGAAGGACCGCGTCCGCCAGGCGCGCCTCCTCAACGAGCAGCAGCACGAGCTCATCGAGGCCGCTCGTGCCCACGCTGAGCTCATGCAGTGGGACGCCTTCACGGCGGCGCTCGCCGACGCCCCCGACGACGACTCGCGGACGGTGCTGAGGTGGCTCCGCGACTGCTTCGGACTCGGGCTCGTCGAGGAGCACCTCGCCTGGCACCTCATGCACGGGCGTCTGTCCGCGCAGCGGGGCGCTGCCGTCTCGGCCACCATGGACCGGCTCGTGGGCCGACTCCGGCCGCTGGCGACGGACCTCGTGGCGACGTTCGGGTACGAGCCCGGCCACGTCCGCGCGCCGATCGCCTCGGGGGCGGAGGCGCGACGGCAGGACGAGGCCCGCGCGTGGTACGCCGCCGAGCGGGCTGCCGGACGGACTCCCGGCGCGGAGCCCCGCCCGCGACGATGAGCAGAACGGTCAACCCGGGTGCGTTGATCCGGGTGCAATCAACCTCCCAGGGTTGATCGGCACCAGATCAACCTAGTAGGGTTGACGCGGAGGTCGAGCATGTACGTCATCACCGCAGACCAGATCGACAGTCGACACGGAGCCGACCTCGTCGAGGCCGCGCTCGCCGCGATCAGGGCGGCCGTGGGGCCCCGGTTGCTCCTCCCCGCGGACCGGACCGCGGGCGACGAACTCCAGATCGCCACCGCCGACGCGGGCGCCGCACTCGACGTCGTCTTCCGGCTCGCCCGCGCGGGTGACTGGAGCATCGGGTGCGGCATCGGCGACGTCCAGACGCCGTTGCCCACGGCGACCCGTGCGGCATCCGGGACCGCGTTCTACCGTGCGCGCGAAGCCGTCGAGCGCGCGAAGGACCGGCCCGACCACGTCGCGGTCGCCGTCGAGCCGGGCCGGCACCGCACCGCCGACGACGTCGAACCCCTCGTCACGCAGGCAATCCGGCTCCGCGCGCGCCGGTCCCCCGAGGGCTGGGAGCTGGCCGACCTGCTCGACCAGGGCATGAGCCAGCGTGAGGCCGCCCGACACCTGGGGATCAGCCCGCAGGCGGCGAGCAAGCGCGCGGCCGCCGCCGGGCTCCGTGAGGACGACGCCGTGCGGGCGGCGTTGGTCCGGCTGCTCGAGGACGCGGACCGCCCGGGACCGGACGGAGCGCCGGCATGACCGCGGCGCAGGTCCTCGTCTGGATCGTCGGCCCCGTGGTCCTGCTCGTCTGCTGCGTGCTCGCACTCACCTCGGGCCGGGAACCCCGCACGGCGGCCGGCCTCGCCGGGGTCGTGCCCCTCGCCGCCGGCGGACTCGCGCTCGCGTTCCACGTCGGCGTCCCCGCCCCCGACCCGGCACTCGCGAGCGTCATGACCGTGCTCATGAGCGTGCTCGGCGTCGTCGGCGGCGGACCCGCCACCGCCGTCGTGCTCCGCCTGGCGACGCACCGCGATGCGACGCCCGGGCGCAACGGGGGCATCCTCATCCTCGACCAGCGCGGGGACGGGCAGCGACACGAGGTCCTCCGCGGTGGCGCGGCGATCGGTCACCTCGAACGGATCGCGGTGGTCGCGGCGATCCTCGTCGGTCGACTCGAGATCGTCGCCGCGGTGATAGCGATCAAGGGCCTCGGCCGGTTCTCGGAGCTCGACAGCGCGGAGGCCCGGGAACGGTTCATCATCGGCACGCTCGCGAGCATGCTGTGGGCCGGGGCGTTCGCGGCGCTGGTCGCGCTCGCCTGACGCGGTCAGCCGGGAGGCAGCCTCAGCGAGGCTCCTCGGCGTCGCCGCGACGGTCCCCGCCCGGGGCGCCGCCGCCCCCGCCCAGGGCACCGAGCGCCGCGCGCAGCCGCGCTTCGGCATCGCTGGAGGACCGGCTCGCCTCGACGTTCGCCTCGGTGACGGCGGCGACGACCTCTTCGCGCTGGATCTTGACGCCGCGCGGGGCGTCGATGCCGATGCGGACGCCGTCGCCGCGGGAGTCGAGGACGGTGATGACGATGTCCTCACCGACGAGGATCCGCTCGCCGATCTTGCGTGTGAGCACCAGCATCCCGACAGCCTATCGGCGGACGGGCGCGGGGAGCCCCCGGTGCGGACTCGGCACGGCGCCGATCGCGTCGACGGTCACCGCCAGCTCCGGACGTCGACCACGGGGAACCCGAGCATGTGCACCGTCTCGGGCGTCGTCGTGTCCTCGGCCCCGAGGCTGAGGACCCCGGTCACGCCGATCGTCCGCTGCACCGCGCGGACCTCGCGCGCCGTGTCGTCGTGCTTGCGGCCCGCGTCCACGACCACCCACACCTGGTCGGGCGCGATCCCCGCGAGTCGTGCGGCACGCTCCGGGTCGTCCGCACCGCTCCACACGAACGACGACACGACCGCCGTGCCCTCCTGGACCCCCGCGGCCCGGGCGAGGATCGCCGATCGCCGGTCCTCGACGGGCAGGATCCGGAGCGCGTGTGCGGTCGCCACGACCGGGAGGACCTCGGTCACCGCCGCGGACCGGCCCACGACGAGCACGAGGTCACCGTCGGCGCGACGGACCGCGGGCGGGTCGGGAATCCGGTCCGTCGCGTCGGGGACGGGAGCCCGCACGAACCCGTCGACGCCGGCCGCGACCGGGGTGAGGGGCGTCGACTCGACGAGCCGGTCCTCCCGGTCGGACGGCAGCGGAACGGCCGGACCCACCGCGGGCGTCGCCGTCCCGGCCCCACCGAGGGCCTCACCGAGCGGGACGCGCGGCGCCAGCCCGTTGAAGGTGAAGTCGTCCATGAGCGAAGCGAAGGCGTCCGAGCGGGTCGCGACGACCTCCTCGTCCGCTCCCACCAGGAGCGGACCGGCCGGGCCGGGACCGGACGACACCGACCTGCCCGAGGCCGGGATGCCGGGAACGGGGCGGAGGGACCCGCGCGCTTCCTCGGCGGCGCGACGACCACGACGGGTCGTGACGGCGTCGGCGGCGGCGAGCCGGTCCTCCCGGGCCTCGGCGTCCTCGAGCAACGCGAGGATCCCGGCGCGACGGGGCCCACCCGCGTCGATGGCGACGCGCGCCACCGGTTCGTCGCCGGGCGCCGGCACCTCGACAGTCGCCTCGTAGTGGTGCTTCCGGAACAGGCCGCCGATGCCGCCCGTCGTCACCCGCTCGGCCGCGACGATGCGGGCCGCCGGGCCGAACTCGGCGCGGACGTCGGCGCGCAGGGCGTCGAGCGTCGGCGCACTACGCTGCGATCGGATCGGCGGCACGGACGACTCCCACGGTCTCGATGGTGGAGCCCGCGGCGGTCGCCTCCTGGTAGGAGAGCACCGGCAGGCCGTTGGACTGGGCGGACACCAGGCGGTGGATCGCCGGACGGAGCTGCGGCGCACACACGAGCACGGCCGACAGGCCCTGGTGCTCGACGGCGCCCACGGCATCGCGGACCGATCCGAGCACCTGCTCCACCCGGTGGGCGTCGAGCAGGATCTGCGTGCCCTGCTCGGATGGGCGGAGCCCCTCGAGCATGGACTGCTCGAGCCCGGGGTCGATCATGATCACCCGGAGCACGCTGCCGTCGAGGTAGCGCGCGGCCAGGGCGGGGCCGAGCGCCGCACGGGCCGCCTCGACGAGTCCCTCGGGGTCCGTCGAGACCTTCGCCCGGAGCGTCAGCGCCTCGCAGATGCGCCCGAGGTCGTTGATCGGCACCCGCTCGGCGAGGAGGCCCTGCAGCACACGCTGGAGCTCGGCCATCGACAGCATGCCCGGCACGAGTTCCTCGACCGCTGCCGGGTTGGTCTGCTTGACGCCCTCCGTCAGGACCTTGACGTCCTCACGCGTGAGCAGCCGGGCGGCGTTGTCCCCGATGATCGCCTGCAGGTGCGTGACGAGCACGGACACGCGGTCGATCACCGTCGCGCCGGTCATCTCGGCGGCGTGCCGGAGTTCGGCGGGAACCCACCTGCCGGCCAGCCCGAACACCGGCTCGGTCGTCGGCTCCCCCGGCAGCCCGTCGAGCTGGTCGCCGAGGGCGAGCACGCTCCGTGCCGGCGCGGTGCCGCGGCCCGCCTCGACCCCCGCGATGCGGATCGCGTACGTCGACGGCGGCAGGTCGACGCTGTCCCGCGTGCGCACCGGCGGGACGACGAGTCCCATGTCGACCGCGATCTTGCGGCGGAGGGCGCGGACGCGCCCGAGCAGGTCGTCCGAGGCCCCGGACACCATGTCGACGAGGTCGGGCGCGAGCAGGATCTCGAGCGCGTGCACCCGCATCTGCTCGATGAGATCCTCGGGGGTGTCGCCCGTCGGCGCGACGGCCGCGGCCCGCTCGGCCCGTTCCGCGGCGGCCGCATCGGCCTTCGCCGTGACCCCGAGGCGGTACGCGACGACGAGGAGCGCCGCCCCGACGAGCAGGAACGGGACGATCGGCATGCCCGGGATGAACGCCATGCCGCAGGCCGCGATCCCCGCGATGAGGATCGCGTTGCGGGACTGCGTCAGCTGCGTGGCGGCCGAGGAGCCCATGTCGGCGTCCGCGTTCGACCGGGTGACGATCATGCCCGTGGACACCGCCATGAGCAGCGCCGGGATCTGCGTCACGAGGCCGTCACCGATCGTCAGGATGCCGTACTTGCCCAACGCGTCGGTGATCGACAGCCCGTTCTGCACCATGCCGATCGCGATGCCGCCGACCAGGTTGATGACGATGATGAGGATGCCCGCGATCGCGTCCCCCTTGACGAACTTCGAGGCGCCGTCCATCGCGCCGTAGAAGTCCGCCTCGGCGGACACCGCTGCCCGGCGCTCCTTGGCGACGGTGTCGGTGATGAGTCCCGCGTTGAGGTCCGCGTCGATGGCCATCTGCTTGCCGGGCATCGCGTCGAGCGTGAACCGCGCCCCGACCTCGGCCACGCGCTCGGCGCCCTTCGTGACGACGACGAACTGGATCACGACGAGGATCATGAAGATCACCGCGCCGATGATCACCGACCCCGAGACCGCGACGTGCCCGAAGGCCTGGATGACGTCGCCCGCGAACCCCTTGCCGAGCACCAGTCGCGTCGACGCGACGTTGAGTCCGAGCCGGAACAGCGTCGCGACGAGCAGCAGCGACGGGAACACCGAGAAGTCGAGCGGCTTCCGCACGAACAGCGTCGTGAGCAGGATGACGAGCGCCAGCAGGATGTTGCAGATGATGAGGAAGTCGAGGACGAACGACGGCACCGGCATGATGAGCAGCAGGATGATGCCGACGATGCCGATCGGCACGGCGAGCTTGGGCAGGTCCTTGCGGTTCACGCTGGGGCTCCTTCGGTGGTCCGGGCATGACGGATGCGGCGGGGCAGGGCGTCCCCGGCGAGCTGGTCGGCGGCGATGACGGTGGCGACCTCGTCGGCGGTCGTGGGACGCGGGGCCGAGTGCACGCCGGTGGCGGCGCCGCGGGCGCGGAGCGCCATGACGAACGACAGGACCCGGGCCACGGGCGTGTAGAGGTCGACCGGGATCTCCGTGCCGATCTCGCACGAGGCGTGCAGTGCACGGGTGAGCGGGACGTCGCGGACGATCGGGACACGCTCCGCCTCGGCACGGTCGCGGATGACCTCGGCGACGGCGCCCGCGCCCTTGGCGACGACCTTCGGTGCCGACTTGCCCGGCTCGTACCGGATCGCGACCGCGAAGTGCGTCGGGTTCGTCAGGACGACGTCGGCCGTGGCGATCGCACCGATCATGCGGTTCCGGCTCATCGCGAGCTGTCGGGAGCGCCGGTGCGACTTGACGTGGGGATCACCGTCCGTGCTCTTGTGCTCGTCCTTGACCTCCTTCTTCGTCATCCGGGTCTTCTTGCGGTTCCGGCGCATGACGACGAACACGTCGACCGCCGCCAGGAGCAGGCCGGCCGCGATCGCCGCGCGGAGGAGCGTGGCGGCACCGTTCCCGGCGGCCTGCAGCACCGCGGTGAGCGGCAGCGACCCCGAGGACATGAGCACGGGCACGAGGCCCTGCACGGCCCCCCAGAGCACGAGCCCGACGACCGCGCTCTTGAGCAGGGCCTTCGCGCCGCCCCAGAGCGCCTGGGTGCCGAACACCCGGGTGATGCCGGTGAGCAGGTTGAACTGCTCGTAGTTGCCGGTCATGCGCTTGATGTGCACGCCGCCCTGCGCGATCGCGGTGGCCGCCACGACGACCGCGACGACGCCGAGCATCGGGGCGAGGGTCGACCCGATCGAGCCGAGGTCGGCGGCCATGGTCTCGCGGACGGCGCCCACCGTCGGGTGGGCGATCACCCGCTCGATCCGGAACACCTGGTCCGTGCCCGCTGCGGCGGCCGATGCGATGGTGGACGGCACCATGACGGCGGCCGCGGCGACCCCGAGCCAGGCGCTGAGGTCGGTCGAACGGCTGAGCTGGCCCTTGCGGTAGACCTCCTTCATCCGCTTCTCGGTCGCCTGTTCGGTGCGTTCTCCGGTGTCGGACATGGTCACCGCCCTCCGGTCAGCAGGGTCACCGCGTCACCCGTGAGCGAGGACACGACGCTCGGCAGCGCCATGAACAACGCGCCGGCGAACATGACGGTCAGACCGATCTTGATCGGGTACCCGAGCTGCAGCGCGTTGAGCGCGGGCGCGACGCGGGTGAGCAGGCCGAGGCCGACGTCGGACAGGAACAGCACGACGACGAGCGGGCCCGCGATCTGGAGTGTCGAGAGGAACATCTGCGTCGTGCCGGCGAGCATCGCGTGCACCGGGTCGGCCAGCGAGAACGACCCGGCCAGCGGTACCGCGTCGAACGAGCGGGTCAGGCCGCCCACGATGAGCTGGTACCCGCCCGAGGCGAACAGGAGCGCGAGCGACGTCATCTCGAACAGGCGCGTGAACTGCGCCCCGTTCACCTGGGACTGCGGGTCGTACGCCTGCGCGAGCGTGAACCCGCCGAACAGGTCGACGAGCGCGCCGGCCGACTGGACCGCCGCGAACACGAGGTAGACCAGGAACCCGAGGGTCAGTCCCACGGCGAGCTCGACGACGAGCGCGACGACGAACGCGCCGGTGTCGAGCGCGTGGTACCGGGCTGCCGCCCGTGGCGCGACCGCGAGCGCCAGGCCCATCGCGAGCATCGCCTTGACCGTGCCGGGGAACGCCTTGTACGAGAACGGCGGCGCGATGACGATGAACGCCACCATCCGCACGCCCGCGAGCATGGTGCCCTCGAGCTGGTCGAAGTCGATCGACAGGTCCACGTCAGCTCCCGAGCAGGTTCGGGATCTGGTCGAACAGGAAGTGCGTGAACCCGACGATCTCGTCGATCATCCAGTTGCCGCACACGACGAGCGCGACGGCGACGGCGAGGGCCTTCGGGACGAACGCGAGCGTGACCTCCTGGATCTGCGTGATCGACTGCAGGAGCGAGATCGCGAACCCGACGACGAGGGACGTGATGAGCACGGGCGCGGCGAGCTTGCCCGCGACGATGAGCGCCTGCAGGACGAGGTCGATGACGGCTTGTTGGTTCACGACACCACCTGGTAGCTCTCGATGAGCGACTTGATGATGAGTCCCCAGCCGTCGACGAGCACGAAGAGCAGCACCTTGAACGGCAGCGAGATCATCACCGGCGGCAGCATCATCATGCCCATCGACTGGAGCGCCGCGGACACGACGAGGTCGATGACGAGGAACGGGAGGAAGATGACGAACCCGATGATGAACGCGCTGCGGAGCTCCGAGATCATGAACGCCGGGACCAACGTCGTCATCCCCACCGCGGCCTCGTTCTTCGGGTTGGGCCGGCCGGCCGCGCGGGTCATCAACGCCAGGTCCTCCTGCCGCGTCTGGTGGAGCATGAACTTCCGCAGGGGCGCACTGCCGACGTCCACGGCGTGCTGGAAGTCGATGTGCCCGGCGAGGTACGGCTGCAGGGCGTCGTCGTTGATGTGCCCGATGATCGGCCCCATGATGAACAGGGACAGGAACAGGGCGAGCCCGGCGATCACCTGGTTCGGCGGGATCGACTGCAGTCCGAGCGCGTTCCGGGTCATCGACAGCACGACGAAGATCTTCGTGAACGACGTCATCATGAGCAGCAACGCGGGTGCGACGCTGAGCAGCGTGATGCCGACGAGGGTGACGACCGCCGACGAGGGGGTGCCGTCCGGCCCGTTCACGGACACGTCGAGGCCGCCGTTCGTCGACGGGGTCGCGGGCGCGGTGGGGGCCGCGGGTGCGGTCGGCCCGACCACGCCGGCCGCGTGCGCGCCGCCAGCGGTGAGCATGAGGAAGCCGACGACCGCTGCGAGACCGAGGAAGACCAGGACGGCGATGCGTGCGACCCGGACCGCGCGGGCTCGGCTGCTCCGGGCCTCCCGGCCGACGCCGGGCGCGAGGACGAGCGGACGCAGCGGGGTGCGTCCGCCGGGGACGAGCGTCATCCGGCGCGCCTCGCGCGGACGGCCGCGGCGGCCTGCCGCCACGTGTCCGCCGACAGGATCGAGCCCTGGAGCTGCTGCTGCGTGGGCACGGCGATGTGCGCGGCGCGGCGGTTGCGGGGGCGGGCCCGGAGGACGGGTGCGGCGCTCTCCGGCTCCTCGGTGAGCGCCTGCGCGGCGGCCGGGAGGGACGGTGCAGCCTGTGCCGCCAGGACCGCCCGGAACGGGTCGGTCGCGTCGGACCCCGCGTCCGACCCCGCGGCCGACGCCGCGGGCGCGGTCCCGGAGGCGAGCACGGCCACCTGCTGCTCGGTCACACCGAGGACGAGCCGCTCACCCTCGACGTCGACGACGACGACGCTGGCCTTGCCACCGATCCCCTGGCGCGCGACGACCTGGACCGCCGCCGAGCGTCGTCCGCGACCACGCGACGAGCCGGTCGTGCTCTTCGCGACGCGGCGCTGCACGAACCAGAGCAGGGCCAGCACGACGCCGAGGGAGAGCGCGACCCGCAGGGCGACGACGAGGGTGTCCACGGAGGGTCAGATCCCCTCGGCGACGTCGAGGATCTTCGTGATGCGGACGGCGTAGTCCTGGTCGACGACGACCACCTCGCCGTGCGCGATGAGGCGGCCGTTGAGCAGCACGTCGGCCGGTGCGCCGGCGGATCGGTCGAGTTCCACGACGGCCCCGGGCTCGAGGCCCAGGACGTCACGGACGGCCATGCGGGTGCGACCGATCTCGACGGTGAGCGCCATCTCGACGTTGTTGATCCGGCCGAGGTTGCCGCTGATCGACGAGGCGACGGCCGCGGCCGCGGGTGCGTCCTCGCGGATGCGGATGGCGAACCACCCCGCCGGGACGCCCGCGGCGCTCAGCTCGAACACGGTGGTCTGGGGGTCGAGCAGGAGCGACGCGGCGGACGCGCGCACGGCCTCGCCGAGCACGCCCACGCCGAGCATGCCGGCCGCCGCCTCGAGCGCCGGCCGGACGACGTCCGTCACCGAGACGAGCGGCGCGTCGACGCCGCCGGCGGCCGTCATGCCGTCGAGGTCGAGGAGCACGAGCGCGAGGTCCGCCGACAGGGCACCGACGAACGACGCGACGACCGCACCGCCCGCCTGCCCGGCGGCACCGCTCGCCGCTCCCGGCGTGAGCGGGGTGGCGCGCAGGGGCGTGGGGGTCGGGAGCTGACCGACGAGCGCCTCGGCGACCGAGGTCTGCAGGGTGATGGTGGCGGTCATGACGCCCTTTCGGTGTTCGGAGTGCGTGCGTGGGCGCCGGCGGCGGCGGGCGTGGTGGCGACGACGACGCCGGCGAGACGTGAGCCGTTCGCGCCGACGGCCGCCGTGCCGATCGGCTCGCCGTCGACCGTCAGGGTCAGCGGACGGTGCTGCGGGTGCGGGAGCGGCACGACGTCGCCGACCGCGAGGCCGAGGACGACGGCCGGACGCACGACCGCCGGGGCGAGCTGCAGCGAGACCCCGACCGGCACGTTCGCGATCTGCGCGTCGAGGAGTTCGCGCGGATCGGCCGTCGTCACCGTCGGGTTCGACTCGCCGAGCTGCGGCAGGACGACCTCGAGCGGGATCGCCAGGGTGGCCGGCGCGATGCGCTCCCCCACGCGGATGTCGAACGACGCGACGAGCATGAGGTCGCTCTTCGTGGCCGCCTGCGCGAACTGGCTGTTCCACTGGAACGAGCCGACCCCGATCGGCTGCACGAGGAGCGTGCCGAGCGAGTAGCGGAGGTCGTCGAGCGCGTCCTCGACGAGTTTGCGCACGAGCGCCTGCTCGATCGGGGTGAAGGTGCGCTCGGGGGCCGGCAGCGGTCGGGCCGCTCCGAGCATGTGACTGACCCACGTGAGCACCGAGGTGAGCGGGAACTGCAGGACGCCCTTGGCGCTGGCGCCCTCGATCGTCAGCAGCACCATCGCGGTGAGCGGCGGGAGCGACGCGGCGTACTCGTCGTACGTCAGCACCTGCACCTGCTCGCAGGTGACCTGGGAGAGCACCCGGACCTTCGCGGTCAACTGGGTGCCCCACTGCCGCGCGAACGTCTCGAACGCGAGCTCGAGCACGCGGGACTGCTCACGGGCGAGGGTCGTCGGTCGACGGAAGTCCACCACCTCGACCTGGGCGTCGTCGTGCGCACGCTGGTCCCCACCGTGGTCGTCGCGCGGGGACGCCACGGCGCGCTGGGCGAGGAGGTCGGTCACGACGGGCACTATCGGTCCCGCGGTGATCCGTCGTTAGCGCTGTCCCCCGGACTGGGCGGGGGTCCCGTCGCCGCTACCCATCGCCCTCCGCGGTCGTCGGCGCCGTGGTCCCCGCCGTCTCGCCCCGATGCGCCGCGTCCTGCGCAGCCGCGATGGCCGGCATGAGCGCGCTGACGTCTTGGTCCTGGTTCGACAGCACGACGATGTCGACGCGACGGTTCAGCGCGAGGTCGGCGTCGGTCGACCCCTTGGACAGCGGCCGGCTCGACCCGAACCCGACGCTCTGCACGTGGTCGGCCGGCAGGCCTCCGCGCTCGACGAGATCCCGGAGCACGCCGGTCGCGCGGGCCGCGGACAGCTCCCAGTTCGTGGCGTAGGGCGCGGTCGAGTTCCGCTGGTCGGCGTGACCCTCGACGCTGATGTCGTGGCCGCTGCTCTTGAGGACCGGGGCGATCGCGTCCATGACCGCCCGGGCCTCGTCCGACAGGTCCGCGCTGTTGGTGGCGAAGTACGTCTCGCTCCCGACCAGCCGGACCGTCAGCCCGCGGGCGTCGAGGTCGAACTGCACGTTCGCGGTCTTGCCCTCGGCCGTCAGGTTCTTCTTGATCGCGGCCTCGATCGCCTTCAGGTCGTCGAGCTCCTTCTTCGCCGCCTCGACGTCCGCCTTGCTCGCCTTCGCCACGGCGGTGTTCGGCGTCGGGGCCGCCGCGGGGACCGCGACCGCGCTCGGGTCGGCGCTCGTGCCGTCCGCGTTGCTGTTCGCCGTGCCGCTCGCCGCACTCGAGTGCTCCGCGTCGGACTTCGACAGCGCGTAGCCCTTGCCGTCCTTCTTCGTCACCTCGTCGGGCTTGACGACCGTGCCGGACGCCGTGTCGACCTTCTGCTTCTGCACCTGGCCGAAGCCGGTCGCGAGCGAGTCCTTGAGCGCGATGAACTTCTGCTGGTCGACCTGCGACATCGCGAACAGGACCAGGAACATGCACATGAGCACGGTGATCATGTCCATGTACGACGCCATCCAGCGCTCGTCCGGGTGGTCGTCGTCGTCGTGTCCGCCGCCGTGACCGCGGCGCCCGCGCCCTCTGCCAGCCACGTCAGGCCGCCAGCGCTTCGTCGTCGGCGGCGCCCTTGCCCTTGCCCTTGGGGCCCTTGGCCGGAGCCGCGTCACCGCGGGCCGACGGCGGCACCATGGCGCGGAGCCGCTCGCCGAGCAGGCGCGGCTGACTGCCCGCCTGCACGGCCAGGAGGCCCTCCATGAGCAGCGTCTGTCGAGCCACCTCGAGGTCGGCGAGCTTCTTGAGCTTGCCGCCGATCGGCAGCCACAGGAAGTTCGCACTGAGCAGGCCCCAGAGCGTCGCCACGAACGCCGACGCGATGAGCGGCCCGAGCTCGTCCGGCTTCGACAGGTTCGCGAGCACGTGGGTCAGGCTGACGACGGTGCCGATGATGCCGACCGTCGGGGCGTAGCCGCCGAGTCCCATGAAGAACTTGCTCGCGTTCCGCAGGGTCGACGCGTTCGACTCGATCTCGTCCTCGAGGAGGATCCGGAGCTCCTCGCCGTCGGTGCCGTCCGCGATGTTCTGGAGCGCCTTCTTGAGGAACGGGTCGTCGTGCTTGTCGGCCTCCTGCTCGAGCGACAGCAGGCCGTTCGTCCGCGCCGTCTCAGCCAGACCGACGACGTCCTCGATCACCGATGCCGGGGGCACGACCTTGCCGGTGAACGCGGTCGGGATCGCCTTGAGGTTCGCGATGGCGTCCTTGAGCGTGGTTCCGGCGAGGCCACAGGCGAGCGTCGCGCCGAACACGAGCACCATCGGGGCGGGGATGATGAGTCCGGAGATCTCGACGTGCTCCATCGAGACCATGCCGAAGAGCGCCCCGAACGCGAGCAGGACGCCGATGATCGTCGCGAGGTCCATGTCAGCGCCGCCCCTCGGACGTGCGCGGTGCGGCGATGTCGGACACCGGCGCGAGGACCGGCTGCGGGCCCGTCGTGTTCACGCTCGAGGCCGTGTCGTCGGCCACGCCGGAGGCGATCGCGATGATCCGGGCGCGGTACGCGGCGATCATGTCGATGACCTCGGCCATCGACTCCTGCACGATGTACTTCGCGCCGTCCACCATGATGAGGGTGGTGTCCGGGCTCTCCTGGATGCGTTCCACGAGATCCGGGTTGACAGCGAATCTGCTGTCGTTGAGTCGCGTGACGACGATCATGGCCCGTCCTAGGTCGTGTGCTCCCGCCGCCGTCCGTGGGGCGGGTGTCCCGCTCGTCCTGAGCGGTACAGGCACGACTATCGGCCGTGGCGTCGCCGCCGTTAGCCCGGTGCCCCGCGCCGTCGGCGGTCTCGTGCCCGGGGGTGGACCGGGCCGGTTCGGCGGGCGCTCACCGGATCCCGTGCCGCTGCAACCACAGCTCGAGCACCGCGAGCTGCCAGCAGAGTGCACCGCCGACGCGCGTGCGGAACGCGTCAGGCCGGTCGATGACGGCCTGCACGACGTCCTGGCGCAGCAGCCCGCGCTGCCGGGCCTCCGGCGCGAGCAGGGCGTCGCGCGCGACCCCGGCCAACGCGCCGTCGAGGTGCCGGAGCGCGGGGACCGGGAAGTACCCCTTCGGCCGGTCGACGACCTCCTGCGGCAGGAGCCGCCGACCGAGTGCCTTGAGCAGGCCCTTGCCGTCGTCGGCGATCTTCAGCGCGGGCGGGCACGCCGCCGCGAGGGTGACGAGGTCCTGGTCCAGGAACGGGACCCGAGCCTCCAGACCGGAGGCCATCGTCATGCTGTCGACGCGCTTGACCGGGTCGTCGGGCATGAGCAGGTGCGTGTCGAGCCGGAGGACGGCGTCGAGCGCGGTCGCGGCACCCGGGGCCGCGAGGTGCGCGGCGATGGTGTCACGGCTCACGTCACCGGCCGGCAGCCAGCCGGGTTCCACGAGCGCGCGAACGCCGGAGGCACTCTCGGAGAAGGCGCCCGCGAAGGCGTCGAGCGCCCCGTCCCGCGACACCCGACCAGCACGCCGGTGGTATCGGTAGCCGGCGAACACCTCGTCGGCACCCTGCCCGGACTGCACGACCTTCCGGTCCTCCGAGACCGCCCGTGACAGCAGGAAGAACGCCGCGACGTCCTGGGTGGCCATGGGCTCGGTCATGGCGTCGACGGCCTCGTCCACCGCCGTCGGCAGATCGGTCGTCGGGACCAGGATGCGGGTGTGCTCGGTGCCGAACCGCTCCGCGACGACGTCGGACCACCGGAACTCGTCCCCGGACTCCCCCGCGGCGTCCTCGAACCCGATGCTGTACGTGCCGACGGGGTCGGCGGACTCCTCGGCGAGCAGGGCGACGAGGAGGCTCGAGTCGAGTCCGCCGGACAGCAGCACGCCGACCGGGACGTCGGCCACCAGGCGGCGTCGGACCGCGGTGCGGAGGGCGTCCTCGACGGCGTCCTCCCAGTCGCGGGCCGTCCAGCACGCCCGTCCCGCGTCGCGTTCGTACGTCGGCGCCCAGTACTCGCGGTCCTGTGTCCCGCCGCGCTCGTCGATGACCCGCACGGTGGCCGGCGGGAGCTTCCGGACTCCCCGCAGCACGGTGCGCGACCCCGGAACGATCGAGTGCCAGCTCAGGTAGTGATGGAGCCCGACCGGGTCGAGCTCCGTGTCGACGCCCCCACCAGCCAGGAGTGCCGGCAGCGTCGACGCGAACCGCAGCCGACCGCCGACGGTCGCCAGGTAGAGGGGCTTCACGCCGAGGCGGTCGCGAGCCAGGACGACCTCCCGCCGCCGTTCGTCGACGACCACGACCGCGAACATCCCGACGAGGTGGTCGACGAACCGTGCACCCCAGCGTTCGTACGCGGCGAGCACCACCTCGGTGTCGCTCGTGGTGCCGAAGGGGCGGCCCGGTTCGAGCTCGTGGCGGAGCTCCCGGTGGTTGTACACGCAGCCGTTGAACACGATCGTCACCCGGGCGTCGGCCGACTGCATCGGCTGGCCCCCAGCGTCCGAGAGGTCGATGACGCTGAGCCGTCGGTGCCCGAGCGCCGCCCACCCGCACGACCAGCTCCCCTCGCCGTCCGGGCCCCGGTCGCGCATCGTCGCCGCCATGCGGCGGACGACGTCCGTGTCGGCCCGTTCTCCGTCGAACGTGACCTCGCCTGCCACACCACACATGCTCGTGCCTCCACGCCGGTGCGAGGGTTCCGCAGGCCGACCGCGCCCACCGAACCCGGTGACACCCGAGCGTCGATCCAGGTGGTCCCGCCCGGACCGCGGTGCGCGAACCGCGGGTGCGCTCGCGAGTCCGCGCGCACGGTCCGCGCGCCCGCGTACCGCCGTGTGCTGCTCCTGGCAACCCCGTGAATCCTCCCGGCCGCATCCGCACACAGTTGTCCCATGCGAACGATGGGTGTGGAGGAAGAACTGCTGTTGGTCGACGGCGAGACCGGCGAGCCGGTGCCCCTCGCCGACGAGGTCCTCGGCTGGCGGACCCGGCTGCAGGGGTCACGTGCCGACGGATCGCTGACGGGCGAGATGCAGCTCGAGATGCTGGAGACCGTGTCGTCGGTGCACAACCGGCTGTCCGCGCTCGAGCAGGAGGTGCTGGCGAACCGCGGCACGGTCGACGCGATCGCGGCGCTCGAGGGTGCCCGGGTCGCCGCACTCGCGAGCGCGCCGCTCCCGACGCGACCGCACGCCCGGGACACACCGCGGTACCGGACGATGCTCGACCGCTACGGAGCGCTGCCCCGTCGGAGCCTGTCCTGCGGGCTGCACGTGCACGTCGGCATCGAGTCCGAGGACGAGGGCGTCGCCGTGCTGGACCGGATCCGCACCTGGACACCGGTCCTCATCGCCCTCACCGCGAACTCCCCGTTCCACGACGGCGAGGACACCGGGCACGCGAGCTACCGGAGCATCGAGTGGACGCGGTGGCCGTCGGCCGGGCCGATGGAGCGGTTCGGATCCGTCGCCCGGTACAACGCCGTCGAGCAGGCGATGCTCGGCACCGGTGCCCTGCTCGACGCGGGCATGCTCTACCTCGACGCTCGCCTGTCGCGGTCGTTCCCGACGGTCGAGGTGCGCGTCGCCGACGTGCCGCTCGACCCGGCGGTGACGGCGATGACCGCGGGCATCGTGCGGGCGATGGTGGACACCGCCGCCGCGGACTGGCGCAACGGGGTGCCCGCTCCCGACGCTCCCGCGTGCGCGGTCCGACTCGCGAACTGGCGGGCGGCACTCGAGGGACTGGAGGGCGAACTCGTCGACCCGGTCACCGGCCGTGCGGCGGACGCGCGCACCGTCATCGGGATGCTCCTCGAGCGCCTCGGCCCGGCACTCCGCGCGAACGGTGACGAGCAGTTCGTCGAGCGCGGCATCGCCGAGGTCCTCGCGCACGGCACCGGGGCCGAACGGCAGCGGGCCGAGTACGCGCGGACGGGCGACCTCGGCGCGGTGGTGCGGAGCGCGGTGCTCCAGACGCAGGGACGCAACCGCTCCGGGACGATCCACCTCGAGGAGCCGGACCCGTCCGGAACCCCGCACCGGGCCTCCCGGCCGAGGACCGCGACCGCTTGACGACCGGCAGCGGGAACCCGCCGAGCCACGGCGCGGACCCGTCGGCCGGGCTCCGCGACGTGCCAGGATCCAACGGTGACGACCGCGGTGTTCCTGTTCGTGGCCGGCGTCGCCGCGGGCGTCATCGGCACCGCGGGCGGCATCACGTCGCTCGTGGCGTACCCGGCACTGCTCGCCGTGGGCATCCCGCCCCTCGCCGCGAACGTGACGAACTCCGTGGCCCTGCTCGGCAGCGGGGCGGGATCGGCCCTCCGCGCGCGGGGCGACCTGGTCGGGCACGCGCCGACCGTCCGGCGGTGGCTGCCGGTCACGGTCGTCGTGTCGACCGCGGGCGCGGCCCTGCTGCTCGCGACGCCGTCGCACGTGTTCGACCGCATCGTCCCGTTCCTCGTCGCCGCGGGGTCCGCCCTGCTGCTCGTGCAACCGTGGATCGACCGCCGACGGACGGCGACGACGATGGCGCGCCCGGTCGCCGCGGCGAGCGTCGCCGGCGTCTCGCTCTACAACGGGTACTTCGGGGCGGGCTCCGGGGTCCTCATGATCGCCGTGCTGCTGCTCGACGGCGAACCGGTCCTGCACCGTGCGAACGCGCTGAAGAACGTGGTGCTCCTCGCTGGTGACATCGTGCCCGCCGTGCTGTTCGCCCTCTCCCGGACGGTCACGTGGGCCGCGGTGTGGCCCCTCGGCCTCGGCGCGCTCGTCGGCGGGCTGATCGGTCCGAGCGTCGCACGGCGTGTCCCGCAGACCGTCCTCCGTGTCGCCATCGCGGTGTGCGGGTTCGTGCTCGCCGGGTACCTGCTCGTCGCGGCATGACGAGCGGATCGGGAGCAGGCTCGGGGCATGACCGCTGACGACGCACTCGGGTCCATCGACCTCCCCGGCACCCCTCGACTGGTGGGCGCACCGTGGGGTGACACCTCGCGGCGGGGCCGCCCGTACGCGAAGGACCCGTCGGTGATCCGGTTCGGCGGCCGCTACCTGCTCTACTGCTCCTTGCCGTCCGGGTCCGACGACGTCGCCGAGGGCTGGTCGGTCGCCGTGGCCGAGAGCGACGACCTCGTGTCCTGGCGCACCGTCGCCGTCCTGCCGCCGTTCGGCGACCACGACGCGACGGGCGCCGCCGCCCCCGGTGCCGTCGTGCTCGACGGACGCGTGCACCTGTTCTTCCAGACGTACGGCCGTGGTCGCGAGGACGCGATCTGCCACGCCGTGAGCGACGACGGCATCGCCTTCACGCCGAACCCCGCGAACCCGGTCTTCGCGCCGTCGGGCGACTGGACGTGCGGACGTGCGATCGACGCCGACCTCGTGGCGACCGACGAGCACCTCGTGCTCGCCTGGGTCACGCGCGACCCGGAGATGCGGATCCAGATGCTCGGCACCGCTCGCGCGCCCCTGGACAGCGCGTTCGGCAGGGCGGACTGGGAGCAGCTGTCGGTCGACGGTCCGGCGCTGGCACCGGAACTGCCGTGGGAGCAGGAGTGCATCGAAGCGCCGGCGCTGCGCTGGGACGGCACGACGTTCACGATGTTCTACGCCGGCGCCTACAACAACTGCCCGCAGCAGATCGGCTGGGCGACGAGCACGGACGCGCGGACGTGGACGCGGGGTGCCGACGAGCCGCTGATCCCGGCGGGTCCGGTCGGCGCCTGGAACCACAGCGAGTCCGGACATCCCGGGTTCCTCGCCGACGGCCCCGACGCCGGGGTCCTGTTCTTCCAGGCGAACGCGGACGACGGGCACACGTGGCGGATCGGCGCGACGCGGGTGTCGTTCGACGGTGCGACTCCGCGCGTCGAGTTCCACGGGGATGCCGCGTGATGACCGCCCCGATGCGCGTCGGCCTGGTCGGCGTGGGCACCATCAGCGCCCAGTACCTCGCCGACCTGCCGTCCCTGCCCGGACTCCGGCTCACCGCCGTCGCGGACGTCCTGGCGGACCGTGCGGCTGCCGTCGCCGCCGCTGCGGGCGTGCAGGCACTCGCGGTCGACGACCTCCTGACCTCGCCCGACGTCGACGTGGTGCTCAACCTGACGATCCCCGCCGCACACGCGTCCGTGGCCACACGCGCCGTCGCGGCCGGCAAGCACGTGTACGGCGAGAAGCCGCTCGCGCTCTCGACCGCCGAGGCCGCCCCGGTGCTCGAGGCCGCCGCGCGCGCGGGCGTCCGGGTGGGCAGCGCCCCGGACACCGTGCTCGGTACCGGCATCCAGACCGCACGGGCCGCGATCGACGACGGGCTCATCGGCACACCCGTCGGTGCCGCCGTCGCCTGGAGCGCGCCCGGGCACGAGCTGTGGCACCCCGCGCCGGGGTTCTACTACCAGCCGGGCGGGGGTCCGCTCTTCGACATGGGTCCCTACTCCCTGTCGAGCCTCGTGACCTTCCTCGGCCCCGTCGCCCGGGTGAGCGCGAGTGCGACGCGATCGGACCGCCGGCGCACGATCGGTACGGGCCCGGCGGCCGGGACGGGCATCGACGTGTCGGT
Organism: Curtobacterium sp. MCBD17_003; assembly: GCF_003234885.2. NCBI lineage: Bacteria > Bacillati > Actinomycetota > Actinomycetes > Micrococcales > Microbacteriaceae > Curtobacterium > Curtobacterium sp. MCBD17_003. The sequence continues at coordinate 1,593,842 of NZ_CP126275.1, read as the reverse complement.
CGACACCCACGTCGTCGCGATCCTCGAGCACGTCGACGGCAGCGTCTCGACCGTCACGATGTCGTTCGAGGTCTGGGCGACCCGCGCACCCCTGTTCGAGGTGTACGGCACCGCGGGCACGCTGGGTGTGCCCGACCCCAACCGCTTCTCGGACCCCGTGTCGGTGTTCGTCGCCGGGAGCGACGCGTGGCGGGAGCTCCCGGTCGCCGGCGGGTACGCCGACGCGGGCCGCGGTCACGGCCTCGCGGACATGGCCCACGCGATCGCCACCGGCCGGCCGCACCGGGCCTCCGGCGCGCTCGCGTTCCACGTGCTCGACGTGATGGAGTCGATCACGCGGGCCGCCGCCGAACGCCGGGTGGTCGAGATCACGTCGCGTGTGGAGCGTCCGGAGCCCGTTCCGCTGGGAGCGCGACCCGACACCTGGTGAGCGTCCGCGCGTCGGGCGGAGCGAACACGAACACCGAGATGAGCCACGAGGGAGTGAGCATGCCATTGACGTTCGGGATGATCGGGGCGTCGACGATCGGTCCATCCGGGTTGCTCGAGCCTGCCGCACGTCGTCCGGACGTGCGCGTCGCGCGGGTCGCGGCGCGTCGCCCCGGGGCAGCCGCGGAGTACGCGCGGACGTGGGACATCCCGCGCGCGTCGGAGCACTACGAGGACGTCCTCGCCGACGCCGACGTCGACGCGGTGTACATCGCGAACGCCGCGGCCGAACACGCACGGTGGACGATCGCGGCGCTCCGCGCGGGCAAACACGTGTTGTGCGAGAAGCCGATCGGTGTGAGCGGCGCCGAGGGTCGCGCGATCGTCGCCGTCGCGGCGGACTCGGGGCGGCTCGTCATGGAGGGCTTCCACTACCGCTTCCACCCGCTCTTCGACGCACTCCGGGCGCTGGTCGGGGACGGCCGGTACGGGCCGCTCTCGTCGATCAGCTCGTCGGTGACCGGCACCCGCCCGTACGATCCGCGGTCGATCCTGCACGTCGCCGCGCTCGGAGGCGGTGCCCTCCTCCACAACGGCGTGTACGCGGTGCACTGGTCGCGACTCCTGTTCGACGCGGAGCCGAGCGAGGCGACCGCCCGTCAGCGGCGGAACCCGAGCGGCGCGGACTCGGACACGATCGCGACGCTGCGCTTCTCCGCGGGCACCACCGCCAGCATCCACTGCTCGTTCGACCAGGACGATCCGGTGTCCCTCACGCTCCAACTCGCGGAGGCCGAGGTCACGGTGACGGGACCGATCGTGCCGCACCACGGAAACAGCCTCCGTGTCATCCCCCGGCACGGCGCTCCGACGATGACGACGGTCGCCGGCGGCACGAGCTTCGACCACCAGCTCGACGCCTTCGTCCGTCGTGTCGGTGCCGGCGTCCCCGATCCGAGCACGGAGTACGGGCGCGGCGACGACATCGTCGCCAACCTCGACGTGGTGGATGCCATCCGCCGAGCCGCACGGTCCGGAGGGACGGAGCCGGTCCGACGGTGACGGGAACGCTCAAGCCCCCGGCAGGAACAGGCAGAACGGGTGGCCGTCCGGGTCGAGCATCACCCGGACGTCCTCGGTCGGCTGCCACGCGGCTTGCCGTGCGCCGAGCCCCTCGGCCCGCGCGACCGCGGCCGGCAGGTCCTCGACCAGGAAGTCGAGGTGGAGCTGCATGCCGGGGGCGTCCGATCGGCCGGGCCAGGTCGGCGGGACGTACTCGGGCTCGAGCTGCACCGAGAGGCCCGGGCCGTCGTCAGGACGGACCCGGGCCCAGCTGTCGTCGTCCTCGAACACCGTCCAACCCGTCAGGGCGCCGGAGAAGCGGGCGAGCTCCAGGGGGCGCGGCGAGTCGAGGACGGTGGCGACGAGGGTCGGCATCGCGGGGTCGGCGGCGGTCATGCCGGGGAGCGTACGCCCGGTGGTCGGGCGGTGCCGCTCCCCGGCACGGGCCGTCATCGTCCGTTCGCGGCCTCGCGCTCGAGTGCCCAGGTGACGTCGACCCAGCGGGTCCTCGGCGTCGGGATCACCAGGAGCGGCACGGTGTCCACGCCGACGGTCTCGACCTGGGGTGCGGCGCTCACCGGGCGCTCCTGGCCGGTGCGGCGTCGACGACGCTCGTGGTCACCGCGGTCCAGCCGATGGGGGTGCCGTCGGGCACCTTCCAGGAGGCAGCCGCCCCGCCCGTGACGACCTCGCGTTCGCCGATGAGCAGGCCCGTGGACGGATCGATGATGAGCTCCTGCTGGTCGCCGTTGCCCTGTGCGTAGCCGATCGCGACGCCGGTCCGCCCCTCGAGGTTGGCCTGGCGGTCGGTCAGGACGACTCCGGGGATGCCCGCGGCCGCCTTGTACAGTGCTGCGCGGAGGTCCGCCGGTGCGAGTCCACTGCGGAGCGTGTCGGCGATCCACCCGAACGCGGCGAGGTCCGGGTCGTCCTGGCCCTTCGTGGCGTCGTAGGCGTGCCGGAGCAGCGCAGCGGGGTCCCGTGGAAGGGCCGCGAGGTCCGACGGCGACACCACGGCCGGGCTCCCGTAGAACCCGCCACCGGCTGCGCGCAGGTACTCCCCCTTCGCCTTGTCGGACACGCGCGCGGCGCGCTCGGAGTCGGGCCCGAACGTCTGCACCACCCGCTCCGGGTCGCGGACCCAGACCCAGTCACCGGCCGTGTCGGCGGGGACGTACAACTGGCCGTCCTGGGACGACAGGTAGGTGCCGGAGCCGTGGTCGTCCTCGAACCCGGATGCGTAGACGGCCCGCGTCGCGACCTCGAGGTACTGACCGGGGTGCACGACCGGGTCCGTCGTGGCGGTCGTCGAGGCGGCGGCGTGGGTGAGGACCTCCGCCGCTGCCGGCGCGGCGCTCCCGTGCGGTCCGGTGCCCGTCACGCCGATGACGTTGCCGACGACGAGGGCCGCCGCGACGCCCGCGGCGACGACGGAACCGGCGCCGATCCACCCGGCACGGCGGCCACGCCGACCGGATCCACGTCGGACCGGACCCCGTGTTGACGTGCCCTGCTCGATGTGCGCGAGCAGGGCCTCCCGGCCGCGTGCCAACGTCTCCGGCTGGACCGGTTCCACGTCGTCACGAACGGACCGGAGCAGTGTCAACTCGTCCATGTTCCACCTCCTGTGCCGCGTCGCGGCCTGCAGCGGCACGCAGCGTGCGGCGTGCTCGGTTGAGTCGTGAGCGGACGGTCCCGACGGGAACGTCCAGCGCCAGGGCGACGCCCTCGTAGTCGAGGTCGGCCCAGGCGTAGAGCAGCAGCACGTCGCGGTCGCGGGCGGGCATCCGCTGGATCGCGGAGCGCAGTCGGCGGACCGCGAGTTCGGCCTCGAGCGCCTCGTGGTCGTGCTCGGTGACGAGCGCGGTCGGGTCGGCCCGTGCGCTCGCCCAGAGCCGCGCCTCGATCCGACGGTGCCGTTTCAGCAGCGTCGTGACGATGCCGTACAGCCAGGGCAGGGCGTCCGCGCGGTCGAGGTCGTACGCGGTCCGGCGCTCGAACGCGACGGTGAAGGTCTCGGACACCAGGTCCTCGGCCACGTCGGGTCCGGCGCGGCGCGCTGCGAACCGGTGGATCGCCGGGGCGTGCCGGTCGTACAGCTGCGCGAACTCGGCGGGCCGTTCCAGGGTCCGCCGGATGATGTCGCTGTCGGTGCTCACACCAGGTATTGCACGGACCGGGCGATCGGGTTCACGATCCGTTCCGGTCAGTCGCCGCTCGGCGTGTCGCGCCGTGCGGCACGGGTGCGCCGCGGCCTGGCGGAGCGGGGCGGGATGGTGCGCATGTGGTCGCGGACGCGGGCGAGGACGCGGGACAGCGCCTCGATGTCGTCGTGGCCGAGCGGCTCGAGGAACAGCTCGCGGAGGACCGCGACGTGGCCCGGGAACACGCGGGCGAGCACGGCGCGACCCGCGTCGGTGACCGTCACGGTGACGCCGCGCTCGTCCTCGGCCGAGGTGCTCCGGGCGACGAGCCCGGCCCGCTCGAGCAGCCCCACCTGGTAGGTGAGGCCGCTCCGGCTGTAGACGACGCCGTCGGCGAGTTCGGTCATCCGGCGGCTGCCGTCCGGAGCGTCGCCCAGCGTGGCGAGGAGCTGGAACTGCACGTAGCTGAGGTCGCCGGCCTCACGCAGCTGCTGCTCGACCGTGTGGCGCAGCAGACTGCTCACCTCGATGAGCGCGAAGTACGCGTCGAGTTCGACGGGGTCGAGCAGGGGTCGGGCTTCGTCGGCGGGCATCCGTCCATCGTAGGTGCTTCGAATTCCCAGCACCCGAGGGGCAGCGGCGCGCCGGTGACCGCGCACATGCCGGGAGGCCCGGCGGACGTGACCGGTGAACCGGACGTCCGCCGGGCCTCCCAGCCGCGCGGCGTGCGCGTCAGCGCTTGAGGTTCGTCAGCTCCTCGAGCACGGAGTCGGACGTCGTGATGATGCGGGCGTTCGCCTGGAACCCACGCTGCGCGACGATGAGGTTCGTGAACTCCTGCGAGAGGTCCACGTTCGACATCTCGAGCGTGCCCGACGCGAGCGAGCCGAGGCTGCCGGACGTGGGGCTCCCGACCTGCGCCGATCCCGAGTTCGCCGTGGCGCGGTAGCCGGAGTCGCCGACCTTCTCGAGGCCACCCGGGTTCGCGAACGACGCCAGGGCGATGCGGCCGAGCGCCTCGGTCGAGCCGTTCGAGAACTGGCCGACGAGCGTGCCGTCCTGCGAGATGGAGAAGCCCTTGAGGGTGCCGGCCGCGTGGCCGTTCTGGCTGCTGATCGACGCGGTCGAGAGCGTGGCGAACCCGGTGAGCTGGGTCATGTCAGCGGTGATGCCACCGATCTTCAGCGTCCCACCGCCGCTGATCTTGCCGTCGGCGCCGAACGTGATCGTGCCGGACGCGGCGTTGCCCTCACCGTCGGTGCCGCTGACGTTCCAGCCCGCGGCGGTCTTCGTGAACGCGAGCGTCATCGCGTGCTTGGTGCCGGACGCGTCGTACACGTCGCTGTCGCGGGTGATCACCTGTCCGGTCGCGGTGTCCGACGGCAGGTTGCCGTCGACCGTGGCCGAGGTCGTCACGGCAGCGGGTGCCGCTGCGGTCAGCGGCAGCGTGATGTCGCCGAGCTGGCCGCCGTCGTCGACGACGCCGTTGGTGGCCGAGTAGCCCTGGACGATCTTGCCGTCCGGGGTGGTCAGGCGGCCCTGGGCGTCGAAGTCGAACGAGCCGGCCCGCGTGTAGACGGTGTCGTTGCCCTGCCGGGTGACGAAGAACCCGTCGCCGGAGATCATGAGGTCGGTGGCCTTGCCGGTCGCCTCGGCCGAGCCCTGCGCGAAGTTCGTCGAGACGCCGGCGACCTGCACGCCGAGGCCGATCTGGGCAGGGTTCGTGCCGCCGAGGCCGGACTGCGGGGAGCCCGCACCCTGGGTCATCTGCGACAGGGTGTCCTGGAACACGGTCGTCGACGACTTGAAGCCGGCCGTGTTGACGTTGGCGATGTTGTTGCCCGTGACGTCGAGCATCTCCTGGTGGGAGCGGAGTCCGGAGATCCCGGAGTACAGCGAGCGGAGCATGGTGCGTCCTTTCGGAGGGCGACGGGCCGGCTGGCTCGCCGTCGGTGACGGAAGTGGTGGTCTCCGCGGCGCGTCCGTGCTGTGCGGTGGTGGTCCGACCGGCCGTCCTGGCCGGGGTGGTCGTGCGGGCAGGGCCCGGGGATGTGCAGGGCCGTCAGGATCCGCTGCTGGTCGTGGTCGTGACCCCGGAGACGCTGTCCAGAGCGACCTCCTTCCCGTTGACGGTCACCTGCGGGACGCTCCCGGCGTACGAGACGGCGGTGGCGGTGCCGGTCACGTCGGTGCCGGTCGTCGCGTCGGTGTAGGAGACCTGCTTGCCGACGAGGTTGGCGGCGGCGATCCGCATCTGGAGCGAGAAGTTCTCGTTCGCGGTCGACGTCTGGTTCGTCATCTGCTCCATCATCGCCATCTGCGTCTGCTGGCTGATCATGGCGTTCGTGTCCATCGGACTCGACGGGTCCTGGTTCTGCAGCTGCGTGACGAGCAGCTTGAGGAACATCTGCGAGTCCATCGTCGACGAGGTCGTCGTCGGGTTCGCCGCGAGCGCTGCTGCCTGGGCGGCCGTGTCCACGGTGCCGGTGATGCCGTCGAGTGCCATGTGCGGTCCTTCGTTCGTTCTCGGTGACTATCGGTCGTCGTTCGGGTCTCGTCAGCGCCGTCAGGCGAGGACGTCGAGCCCGGTGGTCGGAGTGGCCGTCCGTCCGGCGGCCGCAGCGGCGTCAGCGGACGCCGCCGTGGCGCCGGTGGGCCCGACCGGACCGCCCGACGCGGGCGTCGGGGCGGTCGAGGGTCGCCGGTCGCCGCCGCCCGTGTCCGACGGCTGGTTCTGCCCCGAGAGGTCGAGTGTCGTCGCCACCCCGGTCTGCCCGAGGTCACGTCGGAGCTCGGGCAGGATCGACCGCACCGCGTCCCGGCCCGCGTCCGACGCGGCGAACAGCTCGACGCGCATCCCGTCAGCGGACACGTGCGCGCGGACGGTCACCGATCCGAGCGTCTCCGGGCTCACCGTGACGGTCACGACGTGCTCGCCGTGTGGCGCTGCCGCGAGCGTGAACAGCGGTCGCGCGAGCTGCTGCGCCAACGGCGCGGTGGTCGGCGACGGCGCTGCGGCGGTCGCCGACACCGCGGGACCGGCCGGTCCGGCTCCCGGGGCCACCGCGGGTACGGCGAACGGGAGGGACGGGGCCGCGTCCGACGCGCGCTGGTCGACGGCCGCGGGTCCGGTCGTCGTGCGCGCCGGACCGGCCGGAGCCGGTCCCGCGGTGCGGGTCGGGAGGGACGGTGCGGCGTCCGCGGAGGCCATGCGGACCGCCGGTCGCTCGGTCGCCGTCGACGGCGGAGCGGTGAACGCCCCGCTGGCCGCCGCCGCGCTCGGCAGGGGTCCGCTCGTCGCGGTGCCGGTCGTCGCGGTACCGCTCGTCGCGGTACCGCTCGTCGCGGTGCCGGTCGTGGCGGGTCCGGTGACGCTCGCTCCGGTGCTCGAGCCGTCGGTGGCGCGCCCGGTGATGCCGACCCCGTCGGTGGTGGCTTCGGAGGTCCTGGTCTCGACGGAGCCGGATCGGGAGGTGCCGGTGCCGGTGGCACTCCGGCCGAGCCAGCTGCGGCCGACGGTGTCGAGTCCGACCGGCGACGTCGACGTGACGGAGGCGCCGCCCGGGGCCGTGGTGCCTCCGGCGAGCGTGCCGGGGACGCCTGCGGTCGCGCTCGCGTCGGACGTCGCGTCGGCCGCGGTGTTCCTCGGAACGGCGTCGGGCACCGGGGCGGCGGCGAGCCCGGGCAGTCCCCCCATCGGGGTGAGCGTCGCCGGCACGGCGGGTGTCGGGCCGGAGGCACCGGACCCGAGCGCCGCGCGGCGGCCGGTGGTCGTGTCCGCGCCGAGACCGACGCCCGTGGGCGCGGCGCCCCCGGCGACGGTGGTGGCCGTGGCGGTCGTGGCACCGGGGACGTCGAGCGCAGCACCCGCGCCCGTCGGGACAGCGCCGGCCGAGCCGGACGCGGCTCCGGTGTCGGCCACGGCCGAGGGCGCACCGGCGGTCGCCGAGGACGCCCCGGTGACGGCAGCAGCCAGGCTCGCGAGCGCCGCGGCACCGGCGACGTCCACGAGCCCGTCCCCGACGTCGGCGCCGGACTGGTCGCCCGCGTCCGTCCCGTTCGTGGGCGTCGATGCCGACCGGGCTCGTTCCGCATGGCGGTCGGCGCCGTCGTGGCGACCCCGTGGTCGTGCGGCGCGGTCCTCGTGGCTGCTCCCGGGCCTCCCGGTCGACGGAGCGGGCCGGTGATCGGGTCGGACGACGGCCTCCTGGTCCAGCCGGTCGTCGGACCGGCCGTCCCGATCGCTGTCGGTGACGACGGAGGCCAGGGTCGCGTCGAAGTCCCCGGAGCCGGTGGGCGACGTCGGACGTCCCGTACCGGACCGTGGCGCCGCGGGCGGCGGTGCCGCGGGCGTGGCGAGCACGGTCATGCGATGCTCCCGCCGCCGAGCAGCGACATGAGCGCCGCTGTCTGGAGGTCGGCCGACGAGGTCCCCGCGGTGCCGCCGAGCGACGAGAGCGAGGACAGCCCCCCGAGCGAGGACAGCGAGGACAGCGAGGACAGGCCGCCGAGTGAGGACAGCCCGCCGAGCGACGCCAGCGCGTCGAGCGACGACGCGCTCGAGCCCGCTCCCGTCGCGGACGACAGCGACGCCAGGAGGGATCGGGCGGACGCGACCGCGGACGCGTCGGAGGCGGAGGCGGCCGGGGGCGAGGACGTGGCGGTCGACGGCACGATGCGTCGGATCGTCGCGATGTCGCTGTCCTTCAGCCAGTTGTCGACGATGCGGACGTCCTTGCCGGGGTGCGGCGCGTGGAGCACCTTCCCGTTGCCGACGTAGATGACGACGTGGCCCTCGCCCTTCGGGATGATGAGGTCCCCGGGCTGCGCCTGGGCCAGCGAGGGCACGGCGACGCCCATCTTCGCCTGGTCCGGCACGACGCGGGGCATGTGGACGCCGAGGTCCTTGAACACCGTCTGGACGAGTCCCGAGCAGTCCATACCGGACCGGGTGGTGCCACCGAACACGTACGGCACGCCGAGGTATTTCTCCGCGTCCGCCACGACCTCGGTTCCCGTGGCCCCGGACCCCGTCGCCAGCGTGCCGGCCTCGGCATCCGTCGACGTCGGCGCGGCAGCGTCGGTGGTGGCCGGAGCAGCGGTGGCACTGGCGCCGGTCGCCGTCGTCGGGTCGCTCGCGGCGCTCAGGGCGTCCGCGAACGCGGTCGAGGCATCGGTGGAACTCGTGGCGGTCGCGCTCGCGTCGACACCGCCGCGCAGGGTGGCGATCTGGGACTGGATCTCCTGGATCCGGGCGAACACCGCGTCGACGGTCATCGGGCACCTCCGGTGGGGTCGGTCGGGGCCGCGGGACGCTCGGTCTCCGGCGGCGTGGGTCGTGCCGTGCGGGCGGCGATCTCGTCGAGGACGAGCTGTTCGGCGCGCAGGTCCTCCTCGGCGACGCGCTCGGCGTGCCGTTGCTCGAGCTTCTCGAGTCCGATCGCGGCACGGCGTGCGTCGTGGTGGGCGCTGCGGGCCCGGTCGGCGGCGGCACGGCGGGTGGCCTCGACCCCCGCGAGCTCCTCGAGCATCCCGCGGGTCGCGGCGCGGGCGGCGGCGACCGCGCTGAGCACCGCGGCGTCGGTGACCTCCGCCTGCGGGTCGTCGAGCGTGCGGCGGGCGGCCATCCGTGCGTCGGCGGCGTCGCGGAGCCGCTCGTTGGCGGCAGCCAGCTCGGCGGCGGCCTGGTCCTGTTGCGCGTGCCGGAGGCGGAGCAGTCCGGCCAGGGCGAAGCGGCGGGGCATCAGACGCCCCCGAACCGCGCGACCAGGGCGGCGAGCCGTCGCCAGGAGTCCTCGGCCTCGGCGCGCTCGTCCATGCCCTGCCGGAGGAACGCGTCGATCGCGCCCTGGTGGTCCACCGCGGCGTCGACGAGGGGGTTGCTCCCCCGCTGGTACGCCCCGACGTCGAGCAGGTCCTGCGCGGCCTTCCGCGCGGCCATGACCGATCGGAGCGTGGTGGCGAGGGCGCGGCGGTCCGCGGGCGTCACCTTGCCGGCGACGCGGGACACCGACCCGAGTGGGTCGACGGACGGGAAGTGTCCCGTGACCGCCAGGCGCCGGTCGAGCACGACGTGCCCGTCGAGGATGCTCCGCGCCGCGTCGGCGATCGGCTCGTTGTGGTCGTCGCCGTCGACGAGCACCGTGTACAGGCCGGTGACGCTGCCGACGCGGTCCGTTCCGGCACGCTCGAGCAGGCCTGCGAGGAGCGAGAAGGTCGACGGCGGGTACCCGCGGGTCGCGGGCGGCTCGCCCACGGACAGGCCGATCTCCCGCTGCGCCATCGCGACGCGGGTGAGCGAGTCCATCATGAGGACGACGTCCTGTCCGGCGTCGCGGAACGACTCGGCGATGCGGGTCGCCAGGAACGCCGCCCGGAGCCGCATGAGCGCCGGCTCGTCGGAGGTGGCGACGACGACGACCGAACGCGCGAGCCCGGCTGGCCCGAGGTCGTCCTCGAGGAACTCCCGGACCTCGCGACCGCGTTCACCGACGAGGGCGATGACGCTCACGGCCGCGTCGCTCCCCCGCGCGATCATCGACAGCAGGGACGACTTGCCGACACCCGAGCCGGCGAACAGCCCCAGGCGCTGCCCTCGGCCGACGGTGGTGAGGGTGTCGAGCACGCGGACACCGAGCTGGAGCGGGGTCGCGATCCGTGCGCGGTGCATGGCGGAGGGCGTGTCGTGGTCGAGGGGCACCAGGTCGTCGGCGTCGAGCGGCCCGGCACCGTCGATCGGCCGCCCGAGCCCGTCGAGCACACGCCCGAACAGACCGGTACCGGTGGGCACGAGCACGGGACGCCCGGTCGGCCGTGCCGGGGTGCCCGCGGTCACGCCGGTGAGTCGGCCGAGCGGCATGCAGCGGATGCCGCTCGCGTCGGTGGCCACGACCTCGACGGCGACCGGTGGTTCGCCGTCCCGGCCGACGGCGACGACCTCGCCGATCGCGCAGTCGAGCCCCGCGATCGTGAGTCCGAGTCCGACGGCGCTCGTGACGACGCCGACCCGCTGCGGACGTGCCGCCGCGACGGCGCGGTCGAGGGCCGCCGGACGGATCCGCGGCGGCGTTCCCACGCTCACGAGGCGGTCCCGTCGTCCGGCGCGAGGTCGAGCGCGGCACGCACGCGGGCGAACGCCGTGGTGATGCGCGCGTCGAGGATCCCGGAGGGCAGGTCGACCACGGCGTCGCCGTCGCGCAACGCCGGGTCCGCGACGACGGGGACCGGCAGAGCGGCCCCTGCGACGGCGGCGGCGTCCGCCGGGCTGAGGCGCACCGCCAGCGCGACGTCGGTGTCGAGGGACGCGAGCACGCGTCGGACGGTCGCGAGCGCGCCGGACGGGTGCTGCGCCTCCCGGCCGTCGCTGGGCACCGCCCGGGAGGCCCGGATCTCGTGTCCGACGACGGCTTCGGCGAGCTCGACGGCGGTGGTGACCACGGTCTCCTCGGCCTCGTGCAGCACCGGGACCACGCGTGCCACGAGCGCGCGCGTCGCGGTCTCGAGCGCGGCCACGGCGGCGGCCGTCCGCGCCTCGAGCGCTGCGGTGCGGGCCACGTGCTCGGCCTCGAGCTCAGCCCGCCGCACCGACGCCTCGGCCTCGGCGGCGCGCAGGCCCGCCGCGTAGCCCGCGGCGTGACCGCGCACGTCGGCCTGCGCCTTCCGACGCTCCTCGGCCGGGGCCGCGATCGAGGGGTAGGCAATCCGGGTGAACGTGGCAGCGCTCGTGTCGACGTCACTCAACGAAGTCGTCCTCCTCGGCGCGGTGCACCGTGATGACGCCCTGGGCCTCGAGCTCGCGGATGGAACGGACCACCTCGGCACGTGCTTCCTCGACCTGCGACATGCGGACCGGCCCCATCGACTGCACCTCGTCGTCGAGCAGGTCACGGTTGCGCTCGGACACGTTCGCGCGGATGGTCTCGACGACCGCCTGCTGCGCGCCCTTCATCGCCGTCGCGAGCACCTTCGAGTCGATGCCGCGGAGCACCTGCTGGATGTCCCGCGCCTCGAGCTTGACGATGTCGGCGAACGTGAGCATGCGCGACCGGATGTCCTCGGCGAGCTCCGGGTCGCGCGACTCGAGGCTGTCGAGCAGGGCCCGTTCGGTCGACACGTCCGACCGGTTGATGATCTCGACCAGGGGCGCGATGCCGCCGACGACCTCGACGCTCTCGCGGGGAGCGACGACGGCGCCGGCGCGACCGCGGAGCGTCGCGGCCACGATCCCGACGGCCTCCGGGGTCGCCGTGCCCATGGTCGCGAACGCCTGCGCGACGTCGGTCCGCGCGGCCTCGTCGATGCCGGCGAGCACCGCGGACGCCTGCCCGGCGCTGAGGTGCGCGAGCACGAGCGCGATCGTCTGCGGCAGCTCGCCGTCGAGCAGCGTGACGACCTGCCCGGGCTCGGCCTCGTCGAGGAACTCGAACGACGCCCCGGCCATCGTGGACGCCAGGCGTTCCATGACACCCGCGGCCCGCTCGGAGCCGAACGACGCCTCGAGCAGTCCGAGCGCGGCGTCCTTGCCCCCGCGGCGGGTGACCCGACCGGTCGTGCTGATGCGGTGGAACTCGGCGATCGCGCGGTCCGCCACCGTCTGGTCGACGCGGCGCATCCGGACGATCTCGGCCGTGATCTCCTCGGCTTCGAGCTCCGAGAACTGCTTCATGACCTTCGCGGCGCTGGCCGTGTCCATCTGCATGAGGATGACCGCGACCTTCTGCGCGCCGGTGAGCTGTTGCGTCCCGGCCGTCGGGCCCCCGCTGCTCGGGGTCGTCAGCGGGGTGCTCACACCGAGGTCCTGTCGTCGAGCAGCCCGCGGAGCAGGTCGGCGGTCTTCTCGGGATCACGCTCGGCGAGGGCGGCGATGTCCGCCCGCCGGCGCTCCGCCGTGACGTCCTCGCTCGAGAGCACCTCGGTCGGGGCGTCTCCGGTGGGCGCCTCACCGAGCGTCGGCAGCGCGATGGTCGGTGCGTCCGCCGCGGCGAGCGACGCACGCGGGTCCGCACCGTCGAGCGCGATCGGCAGCTCGTACGCGTCGGAGAACGCGTCGAGCTCGCCGAGGTCGACGTCCTCGCGTTCGGCGCGCCGACCCCGGCGGGCCATCATGACGAGCACGGCGACGATCGCGAGCACGACACCGCCCACGATGGCCGCGGTGCGGATGGTGGACCACATCGCGGTCGCGGCGGCCTGGGCGTCGGCGGCCTTGAGCGCGGCGGCGGCCTGCTTGGCCGCGTCGTTGTTGAAGTCGACGACCGCGACCTTCACCTGGTCGCCGCGGGTCTGGTCGACACCGGCGGCGTTGGCCACGAGGTCGTCGATGCTCTGCAGGTTGACGCCCTTGGCGGCCTTGCTGTTGAGCGCGACCGAGATCGTCTGCCGGTTGAGCGCACCGGCCGGGATCGTGGTGGTCTCGGTCGTCTTGTCGACGGCGTTGTCCTTGGTCGACGACTCGTTCGTGTAACCGTTGCCCGAGCCGCTGGACCCACTCGATCCGCTCGTGCCGCTCGTCGAACTGCCGCTCGGCACGGCGATGTTGTCGGGGCCGAGGACACCGGTCGCTCCGGAGCCGTCGGCGCCGGACCCGTCGTAGCTCTCGGTCGAGCTGGACTCGTTGAGCGCCACCGGGCCGCTCGTGGGCTGGGCGAACGACTCGGTGGTGCGCGTCCCGGAGTTCGGGTCCATGGTCGCCGCGACGACGACCGAGGAGTTGCCGGCGCCGACCACCTTGTCGAGCAGTGCCTGGACCTGCTGGCCGACGCGCGTGTCGTAGTCGCTCGCCTGGTCGTCGGACCCACCGGTGGTGCCGGTGCCGACGGCCGAGAGCACGTCGCCCTTCGCGTCGACGACCGAGACGTCGGTCGGCTGCATGCCCTCGACCGCGGCGCTCGTCAGGTGCACGATCGCCTGGACCTGCTCGGTGCTCAGCGTCTGGCCGGCCTTCGGCTCGACGAACACCGACGCGGTCGGGTCCTTGGTCTCCGAGACGAACACGCTCTTCTCCGGGATCGCGAGCTGCACGGACGCCGTCTGCACGCCGTCCATGGCGCTGATCGTCTTGGCGAGCTCGCCCTCGATCGCGCGCTTGTACGTGACGTTCTGCTGGAACTCCGACGCCGTGACGCCCATCTTGTCGAGCAGTGCGTACCCACCCTCGTTCGACGACGGCAGCCCGTTCGAGGCCGCCTTGAGGCGTTCCTGGTACACGTCGCCCTGGGGCACGAGGATGGTCGCCCCGCCGTCGGTGAGCTGGTACGGCACGTTGTCCGTCGTCAGCTGGTCGGTGATCGAGCTGGCGTCGGTGGCGGCGAGGCCGGTGAACAGCGGCGCGTACGAGGGCTTCGAGAGCCAGCTCGTCAGGGCGATCGCGCCGAGCACGACGGCCGCGATCCCGATGACCGCGATGGTGCGCTGCGCGACACTGAAGCCCTTGAGGGTCGCGCCGAGACGCGCGAACGCGTTGCGGAGTGCGAGCGGCATCAGGCCTGCATCCTCATGATCTCGTTGAAGGCGTCGACGCCCTTGTTCCGCACGGCGGAGACGAGTTCGAGTGTCACCTGCGCGCGGGTGGCGGCGATGGTCGCGTCGTGGATGTCGTCGAGGTTCCCGGTCACGGCCTTGACGGCGAGCGTGTTCGATTGGCTCTCGAGCGACTGGAGGCCGTCCACCGCGTTGCCGAGACTCGTGGCGAACGACCCGTCGGTGCCGGTCGTGGGCTCGGCGGTGGTGGCGGGCGTGGTGGCCTGCGAGGTGCCGAACACGCCGGAGAGCGCGTTCGTGGTGACCCCGTTGACGGCGTCGATGGGCATCAGTTCTTCCCGATCTGGAGTGCCGCCTCGTAGGCGGTCTTGGCACGGTCGACCACGGCGGCGTTCGCCTGGTAGCCGCGCTGGGCCATGATGAGGTCCGCCATCTGCGTCCCGAGGTCGATGTCCGGCATCCGGACGTACCCCTCCTTGTTCGCGAGCGGGTTGTCCGGGTCGTAGGTCACGCGGCCGGCGGCGCTGCCGAACGCGGCGCCCTCGACGTAGGCGCCGGAGACGCCGTCGCCTTCCTGGACCTCGACGTACCGGGCCTGGAACGCCGAGTCGTCCATGGACTTGACCGTGTTGACGTTCGCGATGTTGTCCGAGATCGCGTCGAGCCACTTCCGGTGCACCGTGAGGCCGGTGCTCGCGATGCCGATCGCGTCGAACGTGGTCACGAGTCGGTCCGCATCGCCGCGCGGATCGCCGTGAGCTCCGCGTTCATCGCCTGTGACGCGAACTGGTACCGCAGGGTCGTGTCGACGTTCGACAGCGTCTCCTCGTCGAGGTCGACGTTGTTGCCGTTCGTGTTCGTCGGCTCGAGGCTCCGCGCGATGGTCGGCGTCGTGCTGCCGTTCCCGTCCGCGACGGACTGGGCGAGCGCGTCCTCGAACTGCACCTTCTCGGCGCGGTAGTTCGGCGTGTTGATGTTCGCGATGTTGTTCGCGATCACCTTCTGCCGGAGCGAGAGACCGTCGAGCGCGCTCTGCAGCGCCGAGGTCGACACGGAGTCGAGCATGACCAGCCGTTCCACGAGGACGGCGACCGTGCGGGGTCGCCGGTGGCGGAGGCCGATCCGTGGCCGAGGACGAGCGATCCGTGCTCGAGAGGGGCTATCGGCGCACCGCCCGCCCGACGTAAGCGGTCGCCCCGAACGGGGGTCGGTCAGCCCGTGACGTCGAGGTACCGAGCCGGTTCCGGCGCCCGCGACGACGCGACGGACCGCAGCGCGCCCAGGTGCGCGGCGACGTCCCTCCTGGCCGCGTCGACGCGCGCGACGGCGTCCCGCTGTGCTGCGAGCAGCCGGGAGGCCCGACCCATGAGCTCGCGCGGGATCCGTCCCAGCCCGGTCGGCGGGGTCCACGGCGGCACCGCGACGCCGACGGCGTCGGCGCGCGCGACCGCGACCTCGAGGTCGGTGAGGACGCGGTCCCACGCCGAGTGCGCGTCCACGGTCACCGCGTCGCCGCGATCCTGACCGGACTGCTCGCCGGGCGTCGACCACTCAGGCGACACCGAGTGCTCCCCCGGTCCCGGTCGCCGTCGCCGACGCGGGCAACGCCGCGGCGGCGTCGTGCCACGCGGCACGGAGCGGCTCGAGCAGACGGATGCACTGCCGTGTCGCGTCGACGTCGTGGTGCACGTTCGCGGTGATCAGCGCGGTCGACGCGTAGTTGTAGATGGCGAGCAGCCCCTCCCCGCCGTCCCACACGTCGATGCGGAGCGACGTGGACAGCTCCCCCACGATCGCCTGCGCGTGCATGAGCTGCTCCCGAGCGGTCGACCAGTCGGCGGTGGTCTGCGCCTGCTCGGCGCGGTGCAGGTCGAGGAGCAGCCGGTCGTAGAGCATCGTGACGAGCTGGGCCGGGGTCGCGGACAGCACCGACTGGGTCGCGTACTGCGCGCGGCGACGGTCGTCAGCGGCGGTGCCCTCGGCGGCGGCGCGACGGAACGCGGCGGCGGAGGCGAGGTCGAAGGCGTTCATCGGGTCACTTGCTCGACGACGAGTACGAGGGCAGCGACGAGATCTGGCTCGTGAGCCAGGTCGACTGCGACTTCAGGGTGGACAGGTTCGTCTCGAGGTTCGTGTACTCCTCCTGCAGCGTCGCACGGCGGTCCGCGAGCCGCGTGTCCCAGTCGCTGATCTGCTGGTTGAGGTCCGTGACCACGGACTGCTGCCCCGTGATCGCGGTCGTGATCGAACCGCTGTACTTGTCGGACGCGCCGTTCGCGACGTTCGCGACGTTCTGCGCCAGGCCCGAGAGGATCTTCTGCGTGCCGGCGGGGTCCGTCGCGAGCGCGGCCTGGAACGCGTCCGAGTCGAAGGTGAAGTCGCCGTCCTTCGTGATCTCGATGCCGATCGAGGACGGGGACTGTCCGTTCACCGGTGTCGACATCGCGCTCGTGATCTGCTGCACGGCGTCCCGCGTCGTCGCGTCACCGAGGAGCACACCCGCGGTCGTGGACTGCGAGCCGTCGGTGGCGCTCGTCGTCGTCGACACGCTCGTGTTCGAGGAGTAGTAGCTCGTGATCGCGTTGAGCGCGTCGACGAGACCGGACGCGACGGCGGTGGCCTTCGTCGTGTCCTGGGCGACGTTGATCGTGACCGGCGACGCGGACACCGCCGACACGTTCACGGTGAGTCCGGGCACGAGGTCGGTGAACGTGTTCGTCGAGCTCGTGATCGTCTGCGCGGCCGCGGTCCCCGCCCACAGCGTGACCGAGGCGTCGGACGCCTGCTGCACCACCGCGGCGCCGGACTCGGTGAGGACGTTCGTCGCGGTCCCCGCGTCGACGTCGCTGCCCGAGCCGCGGTAGAGGCTGAACGCGCCCGCCGACCCCGAGGCCGTGGCGGTGAGCTGGAGCCGGTACTGCTTCGTGCCGTCGGCCGTCGTGCCCGCGGCGACCTTCGTCGCGGTGACACCGGCGCCCGCCTTGTTGATCGCGCTGACGACGTCGTCGAGCGAACCGGAGGCGGGGCTGATCTCGGTCTTCGCACCGCTCGCGGAGACGAGTGTGAGCGTCGGCGCGCTGCTCGACCACGTCGTCATCGCGGCGGTGACACCGACCTGCGTGGCGGCGGTGCTCCCGACCGTGAAGCTGACGCTGCCGGCGGCCGCGGTGCTCGACACGCTCGCGGTGACCGCGGAGGACGAGCTCGACGCGGTGAGGAGGTTGAGGGAGGTGCTCGTGGCGGCGGCCGTGGCCTTCGTCGCCATCGTCGCGAACAGTCCGTTGATCGTCTGCAGCGACGAGATGAACGCGCTCGTCGACGTGACCTTGTCCTGGAGCAGCGACTGCGGCAGCTGCTCGATCGACATGAGCGAGTTGATGATGCTCGTGGTGTCGAGGCCACTGGCGAGGCCGTCGATGCCGAGCGTGCCCGATGCCGACGTCGAGGTGGTCGTCAAGGCGGAGGTGGTGGACACCGTGGGGCTCCTTCCGGTCGTTCGACGGCAGCGACGCCGCCGCACGGATCACCCGAACGGATCCGTACGGCGGCGGCCGCCAGGGGTGTTACTTGAGCAGCGAGAGGACGCCCTGCGTGCTCTGGTTCGCCTGCGCGAGCATCGCCGTGCCGGCCTGGCTCAGGATGTTGTCGCGCGTGTAGTTGACCATCTCCTCCGCCATGTCGACGTCGGTGATCCGCGACTGCGCCGCGGTGAGGTTCTCCTTCGCCACGTTCGTCACGTTGATGGCGTGATCGAAGCGGTTCTGGACGGCACCGAGGTTCGAGCGGGCGGTCGACACGGCCGTGATCTGCGCGTCGATGGCACGGATCGCCGCCTGGGCGTGGTCCGCGGTGTCGAACTGCAGGCCCGTCGTGGACGAACCGGCGGCACCGACCAGGGTCGGCGTCGTGGCGGTGGCGTCCGCGGTGAGCGGGCTGGTCGTGCTGACGGCGCTGCCGTCGTCCGCACGGACGTTGAAGCCCGTGGTCGCGCCGTTCGCGTCCTTCACCGCGGTGGCGGTGAAGTTCTTCGAGAACGTGGCGTCGCCGTTCAGCGCCGACACGACGTCGTCGATCGAGGTGAACGAGCCGCCCGTGCCGGAGCCCTGCAGGGCGCCGGTCGTGATCGACAGGTCCGAGGTCGAACCGGCTCCGGACTCGAACGAGAGCGTCGCGCCCTTGAACGCGGTGTCGAGGTTCGTGCCCGCGGCGATCGTGAACGCGGTGCCGTCGGACTGCGTCGCGCCGAGCGCGTCGACGACCTTGTTCACGTTGGCGCCGGACAGGTCGACCGAGATCTGGCTGTTGGCGTCACCGTTCGCGCCGACCTGGAACTTCAGCGTGCTGTTGCTGTTGAGCAGCGACGTGCCGTTGAAGTTCGTGGACGAGGCGATGCGGCTGAGCTCCGACTGGAGCGACGAGACCTCGGTCGTGATCGCGGTGCGCGAGTCGGCGTTGTTCGAGTCGTTGCCGGCCTGCACGGCGAGGTCACGCATGCGCTGGAGGATCGAGTGGACCTCGGTGAGGCCACCTTCAGCGGTCTGCACGACGGAGATGCCGTCCTGGGCGTTGCGGGCCGCGACCGTGAGGCCACCGACCTGCGACTTCAGGCCCTCGGAGATCGACAGACCGGCGGCGTCGTCGGCGGCCTTGTTGATCCGCAGACCGCTCGAGAGCTTCTCGAGCGAGTTCGACAGGTCGTTCTGGGTCGCGTTGAGGTTCCGGTACGTGTCGAGTGCCGAGAGGTTGGTGTTGATGGACATACCCATGGTGATTTCCTCCGTGAAACGTGGGTGTGGTGCGCCGGCCCGTCCATGGGCTGGCATCGAGGACTCTCGGCCGTGCGGCCGGAGCCGTTAGGAGACGGTGCGGACCGATTTCCGCGGTGCCGTGCTCCCGACGTTCTCAGCTCGCCGCGGCGGCAGTTCCGGCGAGGGGTTCGATCACGGCGCGGGCCATGCCGACCGCCGCGTTCGAGGCGACCCGTGCGAGGTAGGCGCTGCGTCGCGCGGCCGTCGTGCGGGAGCGCGGCTCGACGACGACGTCGTCGCTGTCGCCGTAGTGGGCGGTCAGGCCGTCGTGGAGCAGGCGCATCGCCTCGGACCGCTGCTGCGACACCGCCGAGTGGGTGATCCCGAGCTCCTCGGCGACCTCGGTGACGGTGCGGTCCCCGAAGTACACGGCCTCGACGATGAACCGCATGCGCTCCGGCAGAGCGGCGACGGCAGCGCGGAGGTAGCGGGTGCGCTCGGTGGCGAGGAGGTCGTCACCGGGCAGCGGGACCTCGGCCGCGAGCGAGTCGTGCACGGTCTCGTCGATCGTGGTGACCGTCCGGCCCGCGTCGGCGAGGGCGTCCGCCGCGGACTGGCGGTCGACCCCCATGGCGTCCGCGAGCTCCTGGACCGACACCGCGCGTCCGAGCTGCGCCGTCAGGGTGTCCTGCACGGCGAGGGTCTCCTTGATGCGCTTGCGCGTCCCACGGCTGGCCCAGTCGCCGGCGCGCATGTCGTCGGCGAACGCCCCGGTGATGCGCGTGCGGGCGTACGCGCCGAACGGCACCCCGAGCGAGGGGTCGTACGCGTCTGCGGCGGTGACGAGCGCCAGGGCACCGACGGAGGCCATGTCGTCGCGCGACAGGTGGGTCGCACGGGCGCAGACCTCGGCGACGAGGTACCCCACCAGCGGGAGGTTCTCCACCACGAGTGCGTTGCGTGCCGTGCGGTCCATCCGGTGTCTCCCCCTCGATGATCGGTGCGGTCGCCCGCGGTGCAGTCATGAACCTATCGACGAGCTGAGGGGGACAGGAGACCTCCACCGGCCCCAGTCCGGGGGTTTCCTGGGTGGCAGGTGTCGTCATTTCGGGGGACAAGTCGGACCGCGTCCCCCCGAAGTGGAGGCGCACTGCCACTGGTGCCTCCCTGAGGGTTCGGCTAGCGCACGCCCAGCTCGCTCTTGCCGTGACTCCTAACGACGGCGTCCGCGCGGACCGATAGTCCCCGTCGACGCAGCGAGCCGATCACCGGGAGGAGACCTTGGGCATGAACGAACTGTCCGCCGTGCTGTGGCGGGAACGCGAGCTCCTCGAGCTCCTCACCTTCAAGCTCGAGGAGGAGCAGCTGCTCCTGACCGCCGGACGCTCGCGGTGGGTCGACCACGCGAGCCGTGAGGTCGAACAGGTCCTCGAGCGGCTGCGCGCCGTCGGCCTCGAGCGCAGCGTCGAGAGCGCCGCCGTCGCCGAGCAGCTCGGCGCGCCGACCGACGCACCCCTCCGCGAGATCGTGTCGGCCGCCGCGCCGGAGGGGCCGTGGGGCGAGATCCTCGCTGCGCACCTCCGCGCGATGATCGAGCTGACCGCGCAGGTCGCCGCGCTGCGGGACGAGAACGAGCGGTTCCTCCGAGCGGCGGCGCGCGCCACGCAGGAGACGCTGGCCGGTGCGGTCGGCGAGGTCGCGACGTACGACGGCCGCGGGTCCGCCGACGCCGGCGCCGCCGGAGCGCACTTCTTCGACGGGAGCCTGTAGTCATGGTCAGCACCTTCGGATCGCTCGCAACCGCCTACTCCGGGCTCTCCGCCGCCCGTGCCGGACTCGACGTCGTGGGTCAGAACATCGCGAACGCGGGGACGACCGGGTACACCCGGCAGCGGATCACCCAGACGTCCATCCCGCCGGTCGCCGCGACCGGGCTCCTCACCGGTACGGTCGCGACCGCCGGCCAGGGCGTCTCCGTCGACGGCATCGCCCGACTCGCGACCATGACGCTCGACACGCAGGTCCGTGCCTCCGCGTCCGCCTCCGGGTACGCGTCGGCTCGCTCGTCCGCACTGTCCGACCTCGAGACGTCGTTGAACGAACCCGGGGCGAACGGACTGTCCAGCCAGCTGGACACGATGTGGTCGGCCTGGTCGGACCTCCAGAACAATCCCGGGGACACCGCGTCCGGCGGCGTCGTGCTCAGCTCGGCCACGCAGGTGGCGAGCACGCTGCGGACCGGATCCCAGGCGATCGACGCGCAGTGGGCCTCCGCGCGGTCCGACGTCGGCGACGCGGTCGGGCAGCTCAACACCGCGGCGACCCAGGTCGCGGCGCTCAACGACCGCATCCGCACCACCGCCGCAGGGGGCGGCTCGACGAACGAGTTGATGGACCAACGCGACGTGCTCACCGAACAGATGGCGTCCCTGTCCGGCGCCACGGTGCGGGACAACGGCGACGGCACGGTCGACGTGGTCATCGGCGGGAACGCGATCGTCGACGGCACGTCCGCCCAAGCCGTGGCCGTCACCGGCTCCGACACGCTGCGCGGCGCCGCCGCCTCCCCGGTGACCCTGTCGTGGGTCGGCGGGTCCGGCTCGGCCGTCACACTGGACGGCGGCAGCATCGCCGGCACGCTCAGCGTCCTCGCGCCCGCGAACGCCGACGGCACCGGGGGCGCCCTCGCCGAGGCCTCCGCGGGGTACGACCGTGTCGCGACCGCGCTCGCCACGCAGGTGAACGCCGTGCACGAGACCGGGTACACCCCCGCGGGTGCCACCGGCACGGACTTCTTCGCGATCGCGGCCGGTGTCCCGGCCGCGCAGGGCCTCACCGTCGTCCCGACCGACGCCGCCGGCATCGCCGTCCGGACCGCGGACGGCTCGTACAGCGGCAGCATCGCGGACACCATCGGCCAGATCGGCTCCGCCGCGGACGCCCCCGACCGGACCTGGTCGGACGTCGTCACCGGCATCGGCACGACGTCGAAGACGGCCGCGACCCAGACCACCCTCACCGGACTCGCCGCGACGAGCGCCAAGACGCAGCAGCAGTCCGGGGCCGGCGTCGACCTCGACGAGGAAAACGTGAACCTGCTCACCTACCAGCACGCCTACCAGGGGGCCGCGCGCGTGCTCACCGCGGTCGACCAGATGCTCGACACCCTCATCAACCACGTCGGCGTCGTCGGGATCAGCTGATCGTCATGCTCACTCGTGTCACGACCCAGATGTCCATGGCGGCGGCGCAACAGCGTCTCCAGACCGGTGCCGCGCGGCTCGCGCAGCTGCAGGACCAGGCGTCGAGCCTGAAGAACATCACCGTCCCGTCGGACGACCCCAGCGGTACCGGCAAGTCGATCACCGTGCGGAGCGCCCAGGCCCAGAACGCGCAGTACTCTCGCAACGCCGACGACGGCGCCGGGTGGCTGGCCACGACCGACTCCGCGCTCGCGAGCGTGTACTCGGTCATGAACAAGGTCCGGGACCTCACCGTGCAGGGATCCAACAGCGGCACCATGAACGACACCGACCGGAACGCGATCGTCACCGAGCTCCAGGGACTCAAGCAGGACCTGCTCCAGGACGCCAACACGCAGTACGGCGGTCGGGCCGTCTTCGCCGGCAACACGGACGCGTCCGCCGCGTACGGCAGCGACTTCACCTACAACGGGTCGACCGACGGCACCGACGTCGGCGTGCAGCGCCGGATCGCGTCGGGGACGACCGTGCGCGTCGACACCGACGGCAGCGCCGTCTTCGGGACCGGGAGTGACTCGGTGTTCAGCCTCATCGACGACATCAGCAGCGACCTGCAGTCCGGTGCCGAAGTCAGCGCGCGGATCAGTCAGGTCGACAGCCGCATCGCCGCCGTCCGTGGCGTCCAGGGCGACGTCGGCACGCGACACTCCTCGGTCATCGCCGCGCAGTCGACGCTCGCGTCCCGGTCTACCGACCTCGAGGGACAGCGCTCCCAGATCGAGGACAAGGACGTCGCCAAGGCGATCCTCGACCTGCAGCTCCAGCAGACCAACTACCAGGCAGCCCTCGCCGTCACCGCGAAGACGCTGCAGCCGACCCTGATGGACTACCTCTCATGAACATCCCGCTGACGTTCACCGTCCCACCGTTCGGTCTCGAACCCCTGACGTCGTTCACCCTGCAGGAGGTCACCGGTGCCGAGGGGCTCTTCGCCCTCGCCGGGCACGGCACCACCGCTGCCGGCACCGATGACCCACGCCTGTTCGTCCTCGACGCCGCCGTGCACCTGCCCGACTACGCGCCCGTCATCACCGAGGAGCAGACCGCGCTCCTCGACCTCCGCGACGCGGGCGAGGCGATGCTCCTCGTCGTCGCGAACCCCGCCGAGAGCGGCACGACGGTGAACCTGCTCGCGCCGGTCGTCGTCAACGCCCGGACGGGCGTCGGCGCGCAGCTCATCCTCGAGGGGCAGGACCACCCCCTCCGAGCGGTGCTCGCGCGCCGCTGACGCCGCCCCGCCGCTCCCGCTGGTTTCCCGACAGGTCAGCGGTCGTCCGACACGCACGACGTCCCCGAAGACGCGTGCATCTGGTTCCCGCGCATACGACGACATCGCCGATGACGGACGACAGCGGGATCGTCGCCAGGTGACGCACCACTCGCTTCCGACGGTGACGACGCTCCTCCCCAGGTGATCCACCAGGAGGCCCGTCCCCAGTCCAGTGCTCCCGGTGCGTGGGCGCGCCCGGAGCTCCACGAGCATCACTGCATGCCGTCGACTCGTCACGCCCGCTCTGGTCGCGCCGCCGACAGCCGCCGGTGCCGCCACCGACCGGGAGGCCCACCTCGTCCCCGCCGGACCGGCAACCGCCGGGCGCGCACGGTCGGTGCGGGCCCCGTTCACGGATCCCCGCAGCGCACGACCGGCGTCCACGCCGCCAGCACGCGTCCACGACGCCGACGCCGCCCGCGGGCCGAGCTGCCGACGCTCCCCCGCGCGGGCTTACCCCTCCGCCCCATCGCCGCCCCGACGCGCAGTCTGAAGCGGAAGAAGCGCGCAGGCAGGGCGGGCGGAACGCACCGGCCCCGGCACCCGCGAAACCGCCGAGCGTAGGGTGCACGAATGGCCAAACGAGGCACCCCGGGCGATCGAAACGCCATCGTCCCCCTTCCCGTCACGGTTCCGACCGACAACACCTCGGTCGAGGCGCAGACCGACGTACCCGGCCCGAGCGGCCTGGCGTCCACTCGCTGGTCGGCGACGCTCGACCGCGTGCTCAGCGTGCAACGCCCGGTCGTGGTCGCACACGTCGACCGGATCCGTCGGCGCCGCCCGGACGCCACACCGGCCGAGGTCATCGCGATCCTCGAGCGCCAGTACCTCACCGCCGTGTCGACGGGCGGCGCTGCGGTCGGAGCGAGCGCGGTGATCCCCGGGGTCGGGTTCGCGACGAGCCTCGGCCTCACGGGCGCGGAGACGGCGGCGTTCCTCGAGGCGAGCGCCCTGTTCGCCCAGTCGGTCACCGAGGTGCACGGCATCGCGGTGACCGACCCCGAACGAGCGCGGACGCTCGTGATGGCGATGATCCTCGGCGCGCCCGGAACCTCGCTCGTCAAGCAGCTCGCGGCCCAAGCCGGGGGTGGCCCGACGCGGACGGCGTTCTGGGGCGAACTCGTCACGTCGAGCCTGCCCCGCTCGGTCGTCAGCGGCATCGGCGGGCGGCTCCGTGACTCGTTCGTCAAGCGCTTCCTGGCGCGGCAGGGGGCGAGCGTGCTCGGCCGCGCGGTGCCGTTCGGGATCGGTGCGGTCATCGGCGGGGTCGGGAACCACGCGCTCGGCCGCAAGGTGATCGACGGCTCGCGGACGGCGTTCGGCCCGCCGCCGGCACACTTCCCGCTCCCGGTGTCGCCGCGCACCGAGCGGGCTCGACGCGGGCGCGACGTCGCCCCGGGCGAGGCCGGGACCTCGCGGCGCCGGCAGCGCGCCCTGCCCTGGCGTCGTCCGGCCGACACGGACGACCTCTGGGCCGACCCGGACACGGGCACGGACACGCCCGCGTCGTAGCGAGCGGGCCGGGCGCGTCACGGCCGCGCCGACGGTGGACTCAGCCCCGCCGGACCGGCGTCCGGACGACCTGTCCGGCGTGCGCGAAGCCCCCGCCGAACCCGAACAGCAGCGCGGGCACGCCCTCGGGCAGTTCCCCGGCCGCCCACGCCTTCGACAACCCGAGCGGCACGCTCGCGGCCGAGGTGTTCCCGGACTCCTGCACGTCGGTGATCACGAACTTCGTGTCGCCCCCGAGCGCCTTGGCGAGCGGCTCGATGATCCGGAGGTTCGCCTGGTGGAACGCGAGCACCTGGATCTCGTCCATCGTCATCCCGGCCTTCTCGACGACGCGGCGCGCGTGCCCCTCCGCCTCGGTGATCGCCCAGCGGTAGATCGAGCGGCCTTCCTGCGAGAACCGTTGCGGGTCCCCGTCGACGAGCACGGCCTCGAGCAGGTGCGGGACGCTCCCCCAGGACACCGGGCCGATCTCGGCGGTGTCGCTGCGTTGGACGACGGCGGCTCCGGCTGCGTCGCCGATGAGGACGCACGTCGACCGGTCGGTCCAGTCGACGAGGCCGGAGATCTTCTCGGACGCGATCACGAGCGAGGTCGTGGCGCTGCCGAGCCGGATGGACTGGTCGGCGAGGGCGAGCGCGTACTCGAAGCCGGAGCATGCGGTGTTGATGTCGATGGGCGCCGGGCCGGCAGTGAGTCCGAGCGCGACGGCGACGCGTCCGGCGGTGTATGGCGCGCGGTCGGTGGCGGAGGTCGACGCGACGAACACCTGGTCGATCTCGGCGGGGTCGATGCCCGCATCGGCGATGGCGGCGCGGCCGGCCTCGATCGCCATGCTCGTGACGGTGTCGGTCTCGGACGCGATGTGCCGCGTGCGGATCCCGGTTCGGGTCCGGATCCACTCGTCGTTCGTGTCGACGATCGCCGCGAGGTCGTCGTTCGTCATGATCCGGGCGGGCTGGTGGTGCCCGAGGCCGATGATGCGGCTGCCGGGCGTGTTCGCGTCGTTCACCGGATCGACGCTAGTCGACGCGCGCCCGGCGACCGTGCAGTGCGCACGACAACGAACCCGACCCCGTCTTGGGGGCCTCGTGCACGTTCACGAGCGGGCGTCGCGCGTCGCCTTCGCGTTGGCCTTCTTGATCGCGTCGATGAGTTTGTCCTTGGTCATCGACGATCGCCCGCTGACGTCGAGCCGCTTCGCCACGTCCATGAGGTGCTGCTTGGACGCGTTCGCGTCGACGCCCTGCTGGGTCTCACCGTCGTCACGACTCCCGGCTGCACCGGAGTCGGACGGACCGTTCTCCGCCTTGCGCTCCCAGTGGTCGCCGATCTTCTCGTACTCGTGCTTGACGGCGGCGAACGCGGTCCGGTGGGCGCGCTCCCCGGGGCCGTAGGTCTCGTTCGCCGAGTCGAGCGTCTTCGCGTAGATCTCCTGCGCGTGCTCATCCGAGCGCTGCAGGGTGCTCGGGATCTCGTCCTTCGCGGGCATGGTGTCTCCTCTCGCTGGTCCAGTCGTACCCCACACGGCCGGGTGTCGGACGGGAGGCGCGGCACCGGCCCGGTGTCGCGCCTCCCGTCCGTCCCGTGGTCGCGGATCAGAGGATCGGCGTGCCGCCGGTGACGGCGATGCGGGCACCGGAGACGTAGCTGCCGTCGTCACTGGCGAGGAGCACGTACACCGGGGCGAGTTCCGCGGGCTGGCCGGCGCGACCGAGCGGCGCCTGCGACCCGAACGACTCGACCTGCTCCTCGGGCATCGTCGACGGGATGAGCGGCGTCCAGATCGGCCCGGGCGCGACGCTGTTCACGCGGATGCCGCGCGACCCGACGAGCTGCGCGAGCGCGGCCGAGAAGTTCGCGATGCCGGCCTTCGTCACGTCGTAGGGCAGGAGCGTCGGCACGGGGTTGTCTGAGTTGACCGAGCTCGTGCCGATGATCGACGCGCCCGCCTCCATGTGCGGCAGGGCGGCCTTCGCGAGGTGGAAGTAGGCGCTGAGGTTCGTGGCGATGGTGTGGTCCCACTCCTCGTCGGGGATCTCCTCGAGCGTCTCGTGCGTCATCTGGAACGCGGCGTTGTTGACGAGTACGTCGAGCCCGCCGAACTCCTCGACCGCCGTCGCGATCACGGAGCGGCAGTACGCCGGGTCGGACAGGTCACCGGGGAACAGGACGGCCTTCCGGCCGGCGTCCTCGATCCAGTGCTTCGTGTCCTGGGCGTCCTCCTCCTCGTCCGGGAGGTAGCTGATGAGCACGTCGGCGCCCTCGCGGGCGAACGCGATGGCCACGGCCTTGCCGATGCCGCTGTCGCCGCCCGTGATGACGGCACGCTTGCCGGTCATCCTGCCTGAGCCCTTGTACGACTGCTCGCCGTGGTCCGCCTTGGGGCCGAGCTCGGCTTCACTGCCGGGGGTGTCCTGCTGCTGCGGGGGCTGCTGCTGGTCGCTCATGTGGTCCTCTCCTGTCGTTGCTCCGTCGGCGTCCGTTGGCGATGCGTGGCGGACGCACGGCACCCAGGCTGGTCCGCTGCTCCTGGGCCCGCGCTCAGCGGGAGGCGTAGACCCGGAGGCATGGAATACACACACCTCGGACGCACCGGCCTGTCCGTCTCCCGCGCCGTGCTCGGCACCATGAACTTCGGACCACAGACGAGCGAAGAGGACTCGTTCGCGATCATGGACCGCGCCCACGACCTCGGCGTCAACTTCTTCGACACCGCCAATGTGTACGGCTGGCAGAAGGGCGAGGGCGTCACCGAGCAGATCGTCGGCCGCTGGTTCGCGCAGGGCGGCGGCCGCCGCGAACGCACGGTCATCGCGACCAAGCTGTACGGCGACATGGGCGACTGGCCGAACGAGTCGAAGCTCTCGGCCCTGGCGATCCGTCGTCAGCTCGACGACTCGCTCCGCCGGCTGCAGACGGACCACGTCGACCTGTACCAGTTCCACCACATCGACCGGGAGACGCCCTGGGAGGAGATCTGGCAGGCGATGGAGGTCGCCGTCCAGCAGGGCAAGGTCCTGTACGCCGGGTCGAGCAACTTCGCCGGGTGGCACATCGCCCAGGCGCAGGAGGCCGCCGCGCGCCGGAACTTCGTCGGCCTCGTCAGTGAGCAGTCGATCTACAACCTGCTCGTCCGCGACGTCGAGCGCGAGACCCTGCCCGCCGCGCGCGCGTACGGCCTCGGGATGATCCCCTGGTCGCCGCTCCAGGGCGGTCTGCTCGGTGGCGTCATCGAGAAGACCGAGGAGGGCTCGCGCCGGCTGGAGGGTCGCGCGAAGGAGGCCCTCGAGGCGAACCGACCCGCGATCGAGCAGTACGAGGCGTTCGCGAAGGAGATCGGCCACGCGCCGGGCGAGCTCGCGCTCGCGTGGCTGCTCCACCAGCCGGGCGTGACCGCGCCGATCACCGGCCCGCGGACGATGCAGCAGCTCGAGTCGGCGGTGGCATCCGTGGACATCCACCTCGACCAGGCGGCGCTCGACCGCCTCGACGAGATCTTCCCGGGGCACAAGACGTCCCCGGAGGACTACGCCTGGTGATCACGACCACAGCGGACACACGGCACGTGGCCTGGACCACGGAGAGGACGACGACATGGTGAACGACCGCGGCGGGATGAACGAGGGTGCCGCGAGCGTGGGTGCGAGCCTGCAGCACGAGGCATCCGAGTCGGGCGACCGGCACATGGACCAGCACCCGGAGCAGATGGGTCGCGCCGAGGACGGCTCGTCCGGCCTCGACCGGGAGGACCGGGGCGAGCAGGAG
The DNA here is from genome assembly GCF_003234885.2 of Curtobacterium sp. MCBD17_003. Taxonomy (NCBI): domain Bacteria; kingdom Bacillati; phylum Actinomycetota; class Actinomycetes; order Micrococcales; family Microbacteriaceae; genus Curtobacterium; species Curtobacterium sp. MCBD17_003. The sequence continues at coordinate 1,565,167 of NZ_CP126275.1, read as the reverse complement.
CAGAGCGCTCTGGCCGCACTCGGTGACGACGCGCGCGGCGGCGACGCGATGGTCGGCGCGGCCGATGCGGCCGGCGACGCGTCCTCCGGCACCCAGCAGGACGACCAGGAGGCACCGGGCGGCGACCGTGCCGACGGCGCCGACGTGCCGTGACGGGCTGACCCGGCCGATGCCCGGGGCCCGGCTCCGGGATCCGGGACCCAGGACCCAATCCGCGAGATCGCAGGAGATGCCGCTCTGGAACACTCCGGGGCGGCATCTTCCGCGATCTCGCGGTGCTGTGCGACCTCGCGGTGCTGTGCGATCTCGCGGTCCTGGGTGCGGTGCCAGGTCGGATCCGGGTCAGAGCCGGTCGACCTCGCGGTCGCTCAGCCCGAGCCAGCGTAGGTAGCCGCGGACGGACAGGAACCGCTCCTCCACGTGCTCGACGACCGCGACGGCCGTGGCGGCCTCCGATCGGGCGTTCCGGTCGAAGTGCTCGGCGTCGGCAGCCTCGGCGCGTTCGCGGGCGAAACGGTCCGCCAGCGCCGCCCCGGTCGCGGCGTAGTCCGCGCCGATGCGGTCGAGGTCCGCACCCCAGAGCCGGGCGAGCAACGCGCTGACGACGCCGGTGCGGTCCTTGCCCGCGGAGCAACAGACCAGCACGTCGCCCTCGGTCTCGGCCAGGGCGCGGAACACGAGGAGCATCGTCGCTCGGTGCCGCACGAGCCAGTCCACGTACTGGTCGCGGAGCTCGAGGGCGTCGGGGGCCGACTCCTCACCGGCCGCGGGGTCGAACAGCGGCACGTTCCGGTAGCCCGCGGCCGCGCGGAGCGGGTGCGCGAGCGCGGCGACCTCGTCGCCGCGGCGCAGGTCCACGACCGTCTCGAGCACGACGGGGTAGGCGGTGGCCGGCACGTCCTCGGTGTTCGAGCGGTAGACGGTGCGGGTTCGCCCCGCCTGGAACCCGGGTCCGCCGACCTCACGGAAGTTCGCGAGCGTGGGCGGTGTCGTCGTGGTCACCGCGTCAGTCTGCCACCGGACACGACGACGCCCCCGGCGCGGAGCCGGGGGCGTCGTGCGTGTCGCGTGGGTCAGCGGACGGAGACCGGGGTGCGGTCGGCCTCCTCGTAGAGCACGTAGCCCTCTTCGCCGTGGACGGCGGTGTCGATGCCCGCGACCTCGTCCTCGGCGCGGACGCGGAACCCGATGGTCTTCTCGACGATCCAGCCGATGACGAAGGCGAGGACGAACGAGTAGACGAGCACGACGCCGGCCGCGGTGGCCTGCTTGCCGAGCTGCACGAACGAGCCGGAGTAGATGAGGCCGGTGGTGTTCGCGAAGAACCCGAGCCACAGCGTGCCGACGATGCCGCCGACCAGGTGGACGCCGACGACGTCGAGCGAGTCGTCGAAACCGAGGCGGTACTTCCAGTCGATCGCGAAGCAGCAGATGATGCCCGAGACGAACCCGAGGACGACGCCCCAGCCGGGCGTCAGCGCGGCACAGGCGGGCGTGATCGCGACGAGACCGGTGACGGCGCCCGACGCCGCGCCGACCGAGGTGGCCTTGCCGTCGCGGATCTTCTCGATCATGAGCCAGCCGAGCACGGCGGCGGCGGGTGCGGCGAGCGTGTTGATCCACGCGAGCGAGGCGATGCCGTCCGCGGCGCCCTCGGACCCGGCGTTGAACCCGAACCAGCCGAACCAGAGGATGCCGGCGCCGAGCAGGACGAACGGGGGGTTGTGCGGCTTGTGGGCGCCCTTGGCGAACCCGACGCGGCGGCCGAGCACGATCGCGAGGGCGAGGCCCGCGGCACCGGCGTCGATGTGGACCGCCGTGCCACCGGCGAAGTCGATGACACCCCACGTGGCGAACATGCCGGACTTGAGGTTGAACACCCAGCTGGCGACCGGGAAGTAGACGAGGGTCACCCAGATGCCGGAGAAGATCATCCACGCGCCGAACTTGGCGCGGTCGGCGATGGCGCCGGAGATGAGCGCGACCGTGATGATCGCGAACGTGGCCTGGAACCCGACGAACGCGAGGTCGGGGTACGTGGCGTGGAGCGTCGACGCCTGCGACTGCTCGAACGCCTGGCCGAGACCGAGCTGGTTGAGGTCGATGCTGAAGAACCCGACCTTGCCGACGACGTGGGTGCCGGGGCCGGTGTTCGCGAACGAGATCGCGTAGCCGTACAGCACCCACAGGACGCTCACGAGACCGATCGCGCCGAAGGACATCATCATCATGCTGATGACGCTCTTCGCCTTGACCAGGCCGCCGTAGAAGAACGCGAGGCCCGGCGTCATGAACAACACCAGCGCCGCCATGATCAAGATGAAGGCCGTTTGACCTTGGTTGAGCATCTGTTCACCTCTCTGTTGCTGTGGACCGCGTCGGCGGCGCTGTCCGCGTCTGACGGGCCCGCCTCGGGTGGGACCAGTGTGGCGACGAGAGGTTTCACTCCGGAGCACGGCGTGTTTCACGGATGTAACACGACGCGCCGCCGTGTGAACGTTGTGTTTCGGCAGGCTGGCGCGGCGCTCGACAGCAGCCGAGGACCTCCCCCGAACAGGTGCCGACGCGCAGCCGACGCGCCGGAGCGGCGTTCAGACGCGCGTCAGCGCGACCACGCGCGACGCGGCACGGAGGTACTTCTTGCGGTACCCACCCGAGAGCATGGACTCCGGGAACACCTGGTCGAGCGGAGTGCCGGACGCCACGAGCCGCACCTGGGCGTCGTACAGGCGGTCCACGAGCGCGACCCACCGGAGCGCGTCGGTCTGGTCGGTGAACGGCACGACGTCGACGAGGCCGGCCGCGTCGAGCCCCTCGACCATCGCGACGTACCGCGAGGGGTGCACCGTCCCGAGGTGCGCGACGAGGTCGGCGAACCGGTCCTCGGTGACGCGCGCCTGGCCTCCCGGCAGGGCGCGGAGGACCGCGGCGACGTCGTCGACGGTCGCGGCGGTCTCGTCGGTGGAGCGGCGGCGGAAGTCGAGCCCGTCGATGCGGAGCGTGGTGAACCGGTCCGCCATCGCCTGGATCTCCCGGAGGAAGTCCTGCGCCGCGAACCGGCCCTCGCCCAGGGCCCCGGGCGGGGTGTTCGACGTCGCCGCGATGCGGGTACCGCGCTCGGCGAGTTCCCGGATCAGCCGGGTCATCATCATGGTGTCGCCCGGGTCGTCGAGCTCGAACTCGTCGATGCACACGAGCGCCGTGCCCGTGAGCAGGTCCACGGTGCCCTGGAACCCGAGCGCACCGACGAGTGCCGTGTACTCGATAAACGTCCCGAACGTCCGGCGGCCGGTCTCCGCGTGGTACGCCGCCGCCAGCAGGTGGGTCTTGCCGACACCGAAGCCGCCGTCGAGGTACACGCCCGACGTCGTCGGCTCGGGTGCGGGACGCCGACGGCCGAACAGTCCGCGGCGGGCGGACACGGGCCGGTCGGCGACGAACCGCTCGACGGCGTCGCGGACCTCGGCCTGCGACGGGAAGTCGGGGTCGGGTCGGTACGAGGCGAACGACGCGTCGGCGAACTGCGGCGGCGGGACGAGCGCCGCGGCCATCTGCTCCGGCGTGACGACGGGGTCCCGGTCCGCCAGACGCGGCAGGGTCCCGACGGCGTCGTTCGGCATGCTGGGCGGACCTTCCGTCGAGGGATCGGGAACAGCGTCACCCGTCGTCACGTTGATCGACCACGGACGGTGCGGACGCGTAGCGTTGTCCGGGCGCCGCCCATCGATGCTATCCGCGTCCGATGTCCACCCGCACGATCCGAACCGGCCCCGAGGGGCCCAGGAGGTACCCATGACCGCCCCGGTCGACCCGTCCGAGCAGTTCGCCGCGTACGCCCACCCCGAGCGACTCGTGTCGACCGCGTGGCTCGCCGAACGGCTGACGGCCGCGGAACCCGGTCAGCACGACCTCGTCGTCGTCGAGTCCGACGAGGACGTGCTCCTGTACGAGACCGGCCACATCCCCGGCAGCGTCAAGATCGACTGGCACACCGACCTGAACGACCCGGTGCAGCGCGACTACATCGACGGCGAGGCGTTCGCGCGCCTGGTCGGCGGCAAGGGGATCGCGCGCGACACGACGGTCGTCATCCACGGTGACAAGAACAACTGGTGGGCCGCGTACGCGTTGTGGGTCTTCACCCTCTTCGGGCACGAGGACGTCCGTCTGCTCGACGGCGGGCGGGCGAAGTGGGTGGCCGAGGGTCGCCCCATGACGACGGACCGGACCGAGGTGACGCCGGTCGAGTACCCCGTGGTCGAGCGGCGGGACAGCGCCGTCCGCGCCTTCAAGGAGGACGTTCTCGCGCACCTCGGCGAGCCCCTGATCGACGTCCGGAGCCCCGCCGAGTACTCGGGTGAGCGCACCACGGCGCCGGACTACCCGGAGGAGGGCGCGCTGCGCGCCGGCCACATCCCGACCGCCACGAACATCCCGTGGGCGACCGCGGCGGCGCCGGACGGCACGTTCCGTCCTCGGGCCGAGCTGGACGCCGTGTACCGCGACGGTGCGGGCATCGGCGACGACGACGCCGTGATCGCCTACTGCCGCATCGGCGAGCGGTCGAGCCACACCTGGTTCGTGCTCACGCACCTGCTCGGGATCCAGGACGTCAAGAACTACGACGGCTCCTGGACCGAGTGGGGCAGCGCGGTGCGCGTGCCGATCGCGACGGGCACCGAGCCGGGCGACATCCCGGCGGGACGGACCCGATGACCGACACGCTGCCCGCGTCGCTCGCCACGATCCGCGACGACTTCCTCGCGCTGGGGCTCCAGGACCGCCTGCAGCTGCTGCTCGAGTTCTCGGACGAACTCCCGGCGCTGCCGCAGGAGTACGCCGAGCACCCGGATCTGCTCGAGCGCGTCGAGGAGTGCCAGTCCCCCGTGTTCATCTTCGTCACGGTCGACGACGGCGTGGTCACGATGCACGCCACGGCTCCGCGCGAGGCCCCGACCACCCGCGGCTTCGCGTCGATCCTCGCGCAGGGACTCAGCGGACTGACCTCGGACGAGGTCCTGGCGGTGCCGGCGGACTACCCGCTGACGCTCGGACTCAGCGAGGCCGTGAGCCCGCTGCGGATCCGCGGCATGGTCGGCATGCTCGGCCGGGTGCAGCGGCAGGTCCGGGCGGCCGTCGCCGCGTAGGTCACGGTGCGTCCGAGGGTGACCGTGCCGGCGCCGCGACCGACCGTGAGGACACTCCTCGCGAGGCGCGCCGACGACGTCGTTCCGGTCATCGCACGCGTCCTCCCTGCCGAGCAGACCGACGGACGGCGTGCCGCCCCTCCCGGTCCCGGCTCCGGAGCCTAGTCTGCAGAGGTGTCCGATACCCCTGCACCGACCGCGGAACCCGAGGCGTTCGCGCGCCTGCGGGCGTTCGTGGCCCAGGGCTCGACCCGGTCGGAGACGACCGTGACCGAGATCCCGTCGCCGAGCCGGGTGGCGCCGCACTCCCTCGCGCTGGCCGCCGACGTCTCGGGAATCGCTCACGGGGTCGACTCCGACCTCGGCACCGGTCGGTTCATCGCCATGTACGACCCGGCGGAGCCCGAGGGCTGGTACGGCCCGTTCCGCGTCGTCACGTTCGCCCAGGCGCCCCTCGAGCCCGAGATCGGGGTGGACGAGTTCGTCGCCGACGTCACGTGGAGCTGGCTCGTCGACGCCCTCGCGGCGCACGGTGCCGCGTACGACCACGCCTCCGGCACGGCGACCAAGATCATCTCGCGCGGCTACGGCGAGCTGAGCGCCCAGGGCGACGGCGCCCAGCTCGAGCTCCGTGCCTCGTGGAGCCCGACCGATGACGACCTCACGGCGCACGTGCGGGCCTGGGAGGACATCGTCGCGATGCTCGCCGGACTCCCACCGTCGTCGGACGGCGTCACCCTCCTCGCCCCGAGGCGGCTCGCCCGTGACTGACCAGCGCACGACGCCCGACGGAACGGACCCCGGCGTCGAGGACTCCCACGCGACCGTCCGCGTCATCGAGGACCTCGCGGCGTACCGGCAAGCCGTCGCGCACATCGCCGCCGGTCACGGTCCGGTCGCGGTCGACGCCGAGCGCGCGAGCGGCTACCGGTACTCCCAGCGCGCCTACCTGATCCAGGTCTACCGCCGCGGTGCCGGGGTGTTCCTGCTCGATCCGATCGCGATCCGGGCCGAGGACGCCGACGCGTTCGCCGCGCTCCAAGAGGTCATCGGGGACGAGGAGTGGGTGTTCCACGCCGCGAGCCAGGACCTGCCGTGCCTCCGCGAGGTCGGGCTCGTGCCGCGGCGCATCTTCGACACCGAGCTCGGAGCGCGGCTCGCGGGGCTCAGCCGCGTCGGCCTCGGCGCGGTCGTCGAGGAGCTCCTCGGGATCCACCTCGCCAAGGAGCACTCCGCCGCCGACTGGTCCACACGTCCGCTCCCCCAGGCGTGGCTCGTGTACGCGGCCCTCGACGTCGAGCTCCTCGTCGACCTCCGCGACGAGATGGCCGAGCGCCTCGAACGGTCCGGCAAGGCCCGCATCGCCGAACAGGAGTTCGCGGCGGTCCTGACGCGCGTGCCGAAGCCCGCGCGCGCGGAGCCCTGGCGTCGGCTCTCGGGGCTGCACACGCTCCGCGGACAGCGGTCCCTCGCGATCGCACGGGCGCTCTGGCAGGCGCGTGACGCCTACGCCCAGGCAGCGGACGTCGCGCCCGGGCGCACGATCCCGGACTCGGCGATCATCGCCGCCGCGGCCGCGAACCCGTCGTCGAAGCGCGAGCTGGGTGCCGTCAAGACGTTCTCCGGACGCGCGAGCCGCAGCGAACTCGACCGGTGGTGGGCCGCCGTCGAGGAGGGCCGGGCGACCACGGACCTCCCCTCGGTGCGTGGGACGGGTGAGCCGTCCCTCCCGCCGCCGCGCGCGTGGTCGGACCGCAACCCCGCGGCCGATCGGCGGTACAAGGCGGCGCGACCGGCGGTCGTGGCGCGCGCCGAGGAGCTCGTGCTCCCGGTCGAGAACCTGCTCACTCCGGACACCCTCCGGACGCTCGCGTGGGAGCCCCCCTCGCCCGTGACGCCCGAGACCGTCGCCGACGCCCTGGCCGCGCTCGACGCCCGCCCATGGCAGATCGAGGAGACCGCGGACCGCATCGCCGCCGCGTTTGTGGCAGCCGGACAGGCCGACGAGCCGGGTGGCGAGTCCGCCTCGTAGGAACCGGCCAACCGACTCGCTCCGGGGTCGCGCCCGGCATAGCGTCGGCGATGATCGAGGAAGATCAGGAGGCTCATGTGACCAAGGCATCAGACGTCGTCTTCGTGGACGGTGTCCGGACCCCGTTCGGACGTGCCGGCGAGAAGGGCGTGTTCTGGAACACCCGGGCGGACGACCTCGCGACGCACGCGATGCGTGGCCTGCTCGACCGGAACCCGTCGCTGGACGGCGCCGCCGTGGACGACGTCGCGGTCGCCGCGACGACGCAGCAGGGCGACCAGGGGCTGACGCTCGGCCGCACGGTCGGCATGCTCGCGGGCCTCCCGAAGTCGGTTCCCGGGTACGCGATCGACCGGATGTGCGCCGGCGCGATGACGAGCGTGACAACCCTGGCCGGGGCGATCGCGTTCGGCGCCGCCGACGTCGCGATCGCCGGCGGGGTCGAGCACATGGGTCGGCACCCGATGGGTTTCGGGGTCGACCCGAACCCCCGGTTCCTCGCCGAGCGCATGGTCGCGGGCGACGCACTCGTCATGGGCAACACCGCGGAACGACTGCACGACCGGTTCCCCGCGATCACGAAGGACCGCACCGACGCCTACGCCGTCCGCTCCCAGCAGCGGTACCAGGCGGCGTGGGAGGCCGGGAAGCTCCAGCCGGACCTCGTCCCCGTCGCGGTCGCGACCGGATCGGGCTGGGACGTCGTCGACCGCGACGAACCGCCGCGGCCCGGCACCACCCTGGAGGCCCTGGCCGCGCTGGGGACACCGTTCCGGCCCCACGGACGGGTCACCGCCGGCAACGCCGCCGGCCTCAACGACGGCGCCACCATGAGCCTCCTCGCCTCGGAGGACGGCGCGAAGCAGCACGGACTCCCGACGAAGATGCGCATGGTGTCGTTCGCGTTCGCCGGCGTCGACCCCGAGGTCATGGGCGTCGGACCCGTCCCGGCGACGGACAAGGCGCTCCGGAAGGCCGGGCTGTCGATCGACGACATCGGGCTGTTCGAGATCAACGAGGCGTTCGCCGTGCAGGTCCTGGCGTTCCTCGACAACTACGGCATCCCGGAGGACAGCGAGAAGGTGAACCCGTGGGGCGGGGCCATCGCGGTCGGCCACCCCCTCGCGTCGAGCGGTGTCCGGCTCATGACCCAGCTCGCCGCCCAGTTCGCCGAGCACCCCGAGGTCCGGTACGGGATCACGACGATGTGCATCGGACTCGGGCAGGGCGGCACGGTGGTCTGGGAGAACCCGGGTTTCTCGCGCAGCGCGGCACGGAAGGCGGCCTGACATGACCACGACCGGCACGAACGCCACCGCGGCACCGGACCAGGCCGTGCTCGACCGACTCGAGGCGCTCGCGGCCGACGAGGTCGTCACGAACGCCCACGTCAAGCACGTGGCGCTGCCCTCCGGAGGCCGTCTGGCGCTCATCACGCTCGACAACGGCAAGGACCACAAACGCCCCAACACGCTCGGCCCGCGGTCGCTCCGGGCGCTCGGCGAGGCGCTCGACCAGGTGCGCGCGGACGCCGCCGCCGGCACGATCCGCGCCGCGGCCATCACGGGCAAGCAGTACTGCCTCGCCGCCGGCGCCGACCTCTCCCAGGCCTCCCGCGTGCCGGACCGCGAGACCGCGCACGCGCTCGCCCGGCTCGGACACGACACCCTCCGGCGGCTCGGCGACCTCGGCGTGCCGTCGTTCGCCTTCGTCAACGGGATGGCCCTCGGCGGCGGACTCGAGGTCGCGCTGCACTGCACCTACCGCGTGTTCTCGTCCGCGGCGCAGGGCATCGGGCTGCCCGAGGTGTTCCTCGGGATCATCCCCGGCTGGGGCGGCGCGACGCTGCTCCCGCGGCTCATCGGGCCCGAGCGCGCGCTCCGCGTCATCGTGGAGAACCCGCTGAAGAACAACCGGCTCATGGACGGGCCCACCGCCGTCGAACTCGGCATCGGCGATGCGCTCGTGCCCTCGGCGATGTTCCTCACCGATGCGCTGCGCTGGGCCGACGGCGTGCTGTCCGGTCGGGTGACGGTGCAGCGCCCGAACGAGCCGGGCACCCTCGCCAAGGCCACCTGGGGCACGGTCGTCAAGGTCGCCCGAGGGCAGGTCACGGGCCGGATCGGCACCGTGCCGCGCTCGCCCCGGGTCGCTCTCGACCTCGTCGCCGCCGCCCGTTCCGGCAGCCTCGACGACCGGTTCGCGGCCGAGGACGACGCCCTCGCGGACCTCATCAGCGGCGACCAGTTCGCCGCGTCGATGTACGCGTTCGACCTCGTGCAGAAGCGGGCCAAGCGTCCGGTCGGCGCACCCGAGGCCGCTCCGCGGACGATCACGAAGGTCGGCGTGCTCGGTGCCGGACTCATGGCGTCGCAGTTCGCGCTGTTGTTCGCCCGCCGTCTCGGTGTGCCCGTGGTCATCACCGACCTCGACCAGGGCCGCGTCGATGCCGGGGTGGCCCGGATCCGCAGCGAGGTCGACGCGCTGCTCGGCAAGGGACGGATCTCGCCCGACGACGCCAACCGGATCGTGGGCCTCGTCTCCGGCACGGTGTCCCTCGAGCCGTTCGCCGACGCGGACTGGGTCATCGAGGCCGTGTTCGAGGAACTCGGCGTCAAACAGGACGTCCTCCGCCGGGTCGAGCAGATCGTCGCCCCGGACGCGATCCTCGCCACGAACACGTCGTCGCTCTCGGTCGAGGCCATGGCCGACGCGCTCGAGCACCCGGACCGCCTCGTCGGCTTCCACTTCTTCAACCCGGTCGCGGTCATGCCGCTCGTCGAGGTGGTCCGCGCACCCCGGACGTCGGACGAGGCCGTCTCGACCGCACTCGCCGTCGCGCGGACGCTGAAGAAGACCGCGATCATCACGGCGGACGCCCCCGGCTTCGTCGTGAACCGTGTGCTCGCCCGGGTCCTCGGCGAGGCGATGCGCGGCGTCGAGCAGGGCACCCCGTTCGAGGTCGTGGCCGAGGGCGCCGCACCGCTCGGCCTCCCGATGTCGCCGTTCGAGCTGCTCGAACTCGTCGGTCTGCCCGTCGGCGCCCACGTGCTCGACTCCCACCACCAGGCGTTCCCCGACCGCTACTGGCCGGGCGACGGACTCCGGCGGCTCGCCGAGCACGGTGCCATCACGACGCGCGACAAGAAGGGCGCCGTGACCGGGTACGACCGGGCGGCGGTGGAACTCGTCGCGCCCGCGAAGAAGGACGCGACACCGTCGACCGCGGCCGAGATCCAGCGACGCTTCGAGGACGGCCTCGCGGACGAGCTCCACCGCATGCTCGACGAGGGCGTCGTCTCCGCCGTCGAGGACATCGACCTCGGGCTGATCCTCGGCGCCGGGTACCCGTTCCACTCGGGCGGCATCAGCCCGTACCTCGACCGGGTCGGCGCGTCCGAGCGGGTGTTCGGCGGCACGTTCCACGACCCGCGGATCGTGGGTCCGGCCTCCCGCTGAGCGTCGCTCCGGCCGCGTCGCACCGGGGCATCCCGTTCGAACACCGGGATGCCCCGGTGCGACCGGCACCCGGCGGTGCGACGGCGGTCGGGGACCCCGCCGCCGTCAGCGCTGCGCCGAGCCCGACGACTCGCGAGCGGGGGCGGGCTTCGCCTTCGGCAGCTTCGTGCCCACGACCTGGTCGATCACGTCCCGCGCGATCGCCTGTGCCGACAGTCCGACCTGCTCGAGGATCTGGGACCGCGACGCGTGGTCGATGAACGCGTCGGGCAGCCCGAGCTCGTTCACCGCGGTGTCGACCCCGGCCGCGCGGAGGTCCTGCCGCAGGCGCGTGCCGATGCCCCCGACGCGGACGCCGTCCTCGAGCGTGATGACGAGCCGGTGGTCGCGCGCGAGGTCGACGAGCGAGGTCGCGATGGGCACGACCCATCGCGGGTCGACCACCGTGGCGCCGATGCCCTGCGCTTCGAGGAGCGCGGCTACGTCGAGCGCGATCGGTGCCATCGCCCCGACCGCGACGATGAGGACGTCCTCGGCGTCCGACGAGTCCGAGGCCGACCGGAGCACGTCCACGCCGTCCGCGAGGCGGTGCACCGCGGGGATGTCCGGCCCGACCGCGCCCTTCGGGAACCGCACGACGGTCGGGGCGTCGTCGACGGCGACGGCCTCGCGGAACTCCTCGCGGAGGGTGCTGGCGTCACGGGGCGCAGCGATGCGGATGCCCGGGACGACCTGCAGGATCGCGAGGTCCCACATGCCGTGGTGGCTCGGCCCGTCCGGACCGGTGACGCCGGCGCGGTCGAGCACGAAGGTCACGCCGGCGCGGTGCAGGGCGACGTCCATGAGGACCTGGTCGAACGCGCGATTCACGAACGTCGCGTAGAGCGCCACGACCGGGTGCAGTCCGCCGAACGCGAGCCCCGCTGCCGTGGTGACGGCGTGCTGCTCGGCGATCCCCACGTCGTACACGCGCTCCGGGTGCCGCTCCTGGAACCGGTGCAGTCCCGTCGGCCGGAGCATCGCCGCGGTGATCGCGACGATGCGCTCGTCGTCGTCGCCGGCCTGCGCGAGTGCCTCCGCGAACACGTCCGTCCAGGCGGGTCCGGCGCTCGCGCTCTCGAGCGACTCGCCCGTCTCGGGGTCGATGTGCCCGACGGCGTGGAACTGGTCGGCGACGTCACGGAGCGCGGGCTCGAAGCCGTGCCCCTTCTCCGTGATCGCGTGCACGATGACCGGCGTCCCGTAGTCCTTCGCCTGCCGGAACGCGGCTTCGAGCGCGCGCTCGTCGTGGCCGTCGACCGGTCCGATGTACTTGATGTCGAGGTTCGAGTACAGCGCCTCGTTGTTCGTGAACCGCGACAGGAACCCGTGCATGCCGCCCCGGAGTCCCCGGTACACGGCGCGTCCGGGATGCCCGAAGTGGCTCGCGAAGCGTTGGGTGCGCTCGTACATCTCGCGGTACTCACGCCGCGTCCGCACCTGGTTGAGGAACCGCGCCATGCCGCCGATCGTCGGCGCGTAGGAGCGGCCGTTGTCGTTGACGACGATGACGAGACGGCGGTCGTTGTCGTCCGAGATGTTGTTGAGGGCCTCCCACGTCATGCCGCCGGTGAGCGCGCCGTCACCGACCACGGCCACGACGGTGCGATCACTCTGCCCGGTGAGCTGGAACCCCCGCGAGATGCCGTCCGCCCACGACAGCGACGACGACGCGTGCGAGGACTCGACGATGTCGTGCTCGGACTCGGATCGCTGCGGGTACCCGGCGAGACCGCCCTGGGTCCGCAGGCCGCTGAAGTCCTGTCGCCCCGTGATGAGCTTGTGGACGTACGACTGGTGCCCGGTGTCGAACACCATGGGGTCGTGCGGCGAGTCGAACACCCGGTGCATGGCGAGGGTGAGTTCCACCACGCCGAGGTTCGGCCCGAGGTGCCCGCCCGTCTTCGCCACCTCGGCCACGAGGAACGTGCGGATCTCCGCTGCGAGCTCGACCATCTGGGTGTCGGACAGACGCTTCAGGTCGCGTGGCGACCGGATGCCGGACAACAGGCTCACGGACGCTCCTTTCGTGGGCGAACGCTCAGTGTATTCGCGCCACCGCAGAACGGTCTGGTTGCGGGCGGCGCGGGGCTCGTCGCGCAGATGGTGACCTGGACGGACGGGAGGGACGGTGCCAGTCGCACCCTCCCTCCCGTCCGTCCACCGGTCACCTAGACGAGCGAGCGGAGCACGTACTGCAGGATGCCGCCGTTGCGGTAGTAGTCGGCCTCGCCGGGGGTGTCGATGCGCACCACCGCGTCGAACTCGACGGGCTGGGCACCTGCGGGCGAGTGCTCACTCGGCGTCGCGGTGACGTGCACGGTGCGCGGGGTCGTCCCGTCGTTGAGCTGCTCGAGCCCCGAGATCGACACGACCTCGGTGCCGTCGAGTCCGAGCGAGTCCGCGGTCTCGCCCGCCGGGAACTGCAGCGGCACGACACCCATGCCGATGAGGTTCGAGCGGTGGATGCGCTCGAAGCTCTCCGCGATCACAGCACGGACGCCCAGCAGGTTCGTGCCCTTCGCCGCCCAGTCGCGGGAGGACCCGGAGCCGTACTCCTTGCCGCCGAGGATCACGAGCGGGACACCCTGCGCCTGGTAGTGCTGCGACGCGTCGTAGATGAACGCCTGTGCACCCTCCGGGGTCGTGAAGTCCCGCGTGTACCCGCCCTCGACGCCGTCCAGCAGCAGGTTCTTGAGCCGGATGTTCGCGAACGTCCCGCGGATCATCACCTCGTGGTTGCCGCGGCGCGACCCGTACGAGTTGAAGTCCTTCCGGTCCACCCCGTGCTCGGCGAGGTAGTGCCCGGCGGGGCTGTCCGCCTTGATCGACCCGGCGGGCGAGATGTGGTCGGTCGTGACGGAGTCGCCGAGCTTCGCGAGCACCCGGGCGCCGCTGATGTCCGACACCGGGGTGGTCTCGATCGTCAGGCCCTCGAAGTACGGGGGCTTCCGGACGTAGGTCGACTCGGCGTCCCACTCGAACGTGTCACCGGTCGGCGTCGGCAGGGACTTCCAGCGGTCGTCGCCCTCGAACACCGAGGCGTACTCGTGCGTGAACATCCCGGTGTCGATCGAGTGGTCGATGACCTCCTGCACCTCGGCCGCGTCGGGCCAGATGTCCTTGAGGTACACCGGCTCCCCCGACTGGTCCGTGCCGAGCGCGTCCGCGTCGAAGTCGAAGTGCATGGACCCGGCCAGCGCGTACGCGATCACGAGGGGCGGGGACGCCAGGTAGTTCATCTTGACGTCGGGGTTGATGCGCCCCTCGAAGTTCCGGTTGCCGGAGAGCACCGCGGTCACGGCGAGGTCGTTGTCCTGCACCGCCTGCGAGATCTCGTCGGGCAGCGGGCCGGAGTTGCCGATGCACGTGGTGCAGCCGTAGCCGACCGTGTAGAACCCGAGGTCCTCGAGGTACCCGGTGAGCCCGGCCTTCTCGTAGTAGTCCGTGACGACCTTCGACCCGGGCGCGAGCGTGGTCTTGACCCACGGCTTCGACTTCAGGCCCTTCTTCGCGGCGTTCCGGGCGAGGAGCCCGGCCGCGAGCATGACCGACGGGTTCGACGTGTTCGTGCACGACGTGATCGCGGCGATGGCGACCGCGCCGTGGTCGATCGTGAACGCGTCGCCGCCGTCGAGCGCCACCCGGACCGGCTTCGACGCCGTGTTCGGCGCGCTGGCGGCGTGGAGCGGGACCTCCGACGGCTGGGCGTCCGCGTCGTCCTGGACGGCGTGCTCGTCGCCGGGCGCGGCGGCCACCGGGTCCGACGCGGGGAACGAGTCGGCGACGGCCTTGTCCTCTTCCGACGGCGTCATCGTGGCGTAGTTCGCCAGGTCGACCTCGAACTGGTCCTTGGCGACCGAGAGCTCGATCCGGTCCTGGGGGCGCTTCGGTCCGGAGATCGACGGCACGACCGTCGAGAGGTCGAGCTCGAGGTACTCGGAGTACGCCGGCTCCACCGAGGGGTCGTGCCAGAGGCCCTGCGCCTTCGAGTAGGCCTCGACGAGGGCGATCTGCGACTCCTCGCGCCCGGTGAGGCGCAGGTACTCGAGCGTGACGTCGTCGACCGGGAAGATCGCGGCGGTCGACCCGAACTCGGGGCTCATGTTGCCGATCGTCGCGCGGTTCGCGAGCGGCACCTGGGCGACGCCCTCGCCGTAGAACTCGACGAACTTGCCGACCACGCCGTGCTTCCGGAGCATCTGGGTGATCGTCAGGACGACGTCGGTCGCGGTGACGCCGGCCGGGATCGCACCGGACAGCTTGAACCCGACGACCTTCGGGATGAGCATCGACACCGGCTGACCGAGCATCGCCGCCTCGGCCTCGATGCCGCCGACGCCCCACCCGAGGACGCCGAGTCCGTTCACCATCGTGGTGTGCGAGTCGGTGCCGACGAGGGTGTCCGGGTAGGCCGTCAGCTCGCCGTCGATCTCGCGCGTGTAGGTGACACGGGCGAGGTACTCGATGTTCACCTGGTGGACGATGCCGGTGCCCGGCGGGACGACCTTGAAGTCCTCGAACGCGGTCTGCCCCCAGCGGAGGAACTGGTACCGCTCGCCGTTCCGCTCGTACTCGATGTCCGTGTTGACCTTCAGCGCGTCAGCACGCCCGAAGAGGTCGGCGATCACCGAGTGGTCGATGACGAGCTCGGCCGGTGCGAGGGGGTTGATCTTCGTCGGGTCCCCGCCGATCTCCGCCATCGCCTCACGCATGGTGGCGAGGTCGACGATGCACGGCACGCCGGTGAAGTCCTGCATCACCACGCGCGCGGGCGTGAACTGGATCTCGGTGTCGGGTTCCGCGGTCGGCACCCAGGAGCCGAGCGCGCGGATCTGCGCCTCGGTGACGTTCGCGCCGTCCTCGGTGCGGAGCAGGTTCTCGAGCAGGACCTTCAGGCTGTACGGGAGTCGCTCGTGTCCGGGCACGGTGTCGATGCGGTGGAACGCGTGGTCGACACCCCCGACCGTGAGGACGTCCTTCGAACCGAAGCTGTTCAACGCAGCCATCGTGCCGCCTCCCTTGCTGGTCGGGCCCGCTCCGTCGCGGGCCCGAGATGTCTCGATGTCGAGACAGATGCTACACGCGGTCGGGGCCTCCGGCGGCGTCGACGTCCCCGGTGCCGCCGTCGGCGACCTGCCCGAACACGGAGCGGACGAGCAGCCACGTCACCCAGAGCATCGCCGCGTAGAGCGGTACCCCGGTGACGAGCTTGATGCCGGCCAGGAGCTCCACCTGCGCGGCGAGGTAGAGCGGGACCTCGATCGCGAGCCGCACCGCGAACAGCCCCGCCCAGAGCCAGGTCGCCACGGTGAGCACACGGCGCTTGCCGGGGTCGCTGCGCCAGTGGTCGCCCTCCGGCAGCAGGAGCCCCACGACGATCCCGATGAGCGGCCGTCGGGCCACGAGGGTGGCGAGCAACACGGCCAGGGACACCGCGTTCACGACGATGCCCGGCACGAAGTTGCTCTCGGCGCGCCCGGTGAACAGCGACAGGCCGGCGGAGATCGCGACGCCGAGGATCCCGGAGAGCGCGGTGACGAGCGGCTGACGCTGCACGAGCCGCAGCCCGACGAACACGAGCCCGACGAGCACGGGGACCACGACACTCGGCACGAGCTGGTGCGTGACGGCGAACACGATCAGGAACGCGAACCCCGGGAGGATCGACTCGGCCAGTCCGCGCACCCCGCCGACCGCCGCGACGAGCGCCCGGCCCGATGGCGCCTCGCCCGGAGCGACCCGCGCGATGCCGGCCCGCGCGACCGCGTCACGCAGCTGCGCCGACAACGACAGCGCGTCGGCGTGGTCTGTGGCGTGGTCCTCGGGGAGCGGGGCGCTCGGGTCCGACGTCATCAGATCGTCGCGGTCGGCATCGTCTTCGGCATGTGGAGCGGGATGAGGTCGCGGGGCGGCATGGGACTCGTCCCACGGACGACGACCACGCTCCGGAACAGGTCCTCGATCTCGGTCGCGGCCTCGGGGTCCTCCGCCGCCTTGCCGGCGATCACACCGCGGAGGAACCAGCGGGGCCCGTCGACCCCGACGAAGCGCGCGGTCCGCAGCCCGTCGGTGACGCCGTCCTCGCCGACCACCGGGACGTCCGCGCGGAGCTCCGGGCCGAGCGGCCCGTCCACCTCGGTCGCCACGCCACCCTGCCGACCGATCTGCTCGGCGATCTGCGCGCGGATCTCGTGCCAGAGCCCCGTCGTCCGGGGCGCGGCGAACGGCTGCACCTGGAGCGTCGACTCCTCGAAGTCGAGACCGACCGCGACGACCCGCTGCGAGCCCTCCTCGACCTCGAGGCGGAGGTGGAGGCCCTCACGCGGCAGGATCTTCACCCCGCCGAGGTCGACGTACGGACGCACGGGATTCGCCTCGGTCTCGTCGAGCGGCCCGTTCTCCTCGCGGTCCGCAGGAGCCGACTTCGCCGTCGGCTCGACCGTCACGACCTCGTCGAGCGCCTCGTCGGCCTCGTCCGCGATGTCCACCTCGGGCGTGGTCGAGGCGAGCTCGACCTCCTCGGCGGGCTCGGTGCCCTTCTTGCCCCTGCCGATCCTCATGCGCCGGCTCCTTCCTGGTCGTCCGTTCCGGGTCGCGTGCCGTCCGCCGCGCCCTCCGTCGTGGGGGCGGCCGCCACGCTCACGTCCACCGCCGTACCGTACCCGGACGACCCGAATCCGCCGTGTCCGCGGACGCTGTCCGGGAGCTCGTCGACGGCGACGAACCGCACGGCGGGCACGGGCATCACGACGAGCTGGGCGATGCGGTCCCCCACCGCCACCGAGTACGACTCGCGCTGGTCCGTGTTGAGCAGGGCGACCTTGAGCTCCCCGCGGTACCCGGCGTCGATCGTGCCGGGCGCGTTGACGATCGTGATCCCGTGCTTGGCGGCCAGACCGCTCCGCGGCACCACGAACCCGGCGTACCCGTCGGGCAGGGCGATCCGTACGCCGGTGCCGACGAGTCGACGCTCACCGGGGGCGAGCACCACCGCCTCGGTGGAGACGAGGTCGGCTCCGGCGTCTCCCGGGTGGGCGAACCGAGGGGCGTCCGCCCCGGTCCATGGCACGTCGAGGGGCTCGGTCACGTGACGAGGGTAGTGCACACGGCGTGGTCGAATAGGGGGGTGACCGTGTACCGCGAACGACTCTGGGCTCCCCCGACCCTCTACCTCGCGACCGCGCTGGTGATCCCCGCCAGCCTGCTCGTGTTCCTGCCCATCAACACCACCGTCGGCGTCGTCGTCGCGATCAGCATGGAGCTCGCGGTCCTCGTCATGCTCTGGCTGCTCGCACCGATCGTCGAGGTGACGGAGGACGAGTTCCGGGCGGGCCGCGCGCACCTGCCGCGGAGCGCGGTCGGCGCGGTGCAGGGGTACGACGGCAGCGCGGCGACCCGCGAGCGCGGGCCGACGTTGGACGCGCGTGCATGGACGCTCTTCCGTGGCTACGTCCACGGCGTGGTCAAGGTCGAGGTCGCCGACGCGCAGGACCCGACCCCGTACTGGTTGGTGTCCGTGCGGCACCCCGACCAGGTCGTCGCGGCCCTCGGACGCTGACCGGTCGGGAGGACGACGAACGGCGCCGGTCCGGAGGACGACGAACGGCGCCGGTCCGGAGGACGACGAACGGCGCCGGTCCGGAGGACGACGAACGGCGCCGGTCCGGAGGACGACGAACGGCGCCGGATCCCGATCGGGATCCGGCGCCGTTCGACGTGCGGGGTGTGGACTACGCCGAGGCGCACTCCATGCAGACGGGACCGAGCTTCGTCTCGTGGTCGAGCTGCGAGCGGTGCTTCACGAGGAAGCACTCGACGCAGGTGAACTCGTCCACCTGCGGCGGCAGCACGACGACGTCGAGGTCGACGTCGGAGAGGTCCTGTCCGGCGAGTTCGAAGCTGCCGGGGTTGTCGGCGTCGTCGACGTCCACGACACCCGACATCTTGTCGGGGACGCGCTCCTTCAGTGCCTCGATCGACTCGGAGTCGTCGTCGGTCTTCCGAGGGGCGTCGTAGTCGGTGGCCATGCCCATCCGTTCTCGTTGAGAGGGGTCGTCGCCGGGATCGGCGGCGACAGTTTGCATCAAGTACCGATGATTCGCAAACCGTGCGATCCGGTGCTCCAGCAGGCGGTGCAACCCGTCGGGCCGGCTGCGCATTCCCGCTTCCAGCCCGTCTTCACGCCATCGTCGGCACCGGCGTCAGCGGCCGGCCACGGACACGAGGCCGACGACGTTTCCGCGCGGCACGCCCACGACGTCCCGGTCGCGGGGTCGGGCGGGTGGCACACTTCCGGACTGTACGCATGCACGGGAAGGCGGACAGATGCAAGACGTGAGAGTCATCGGTGTGGAACCGGGCGCGATCCTCCTCGCGACCGACTCCGGGAGCGAGTACCGGCTCGCGGTCACCCCCTCGCTGTCCGGCCAGGTCCGCCAGGCGAGCCCCGCCGAGGGCGAGCCGCACCGCCGGATCCCGCCCAAGGAGATCCAGGCGCGCATCCGCGCCGGGCTGAGCAGCGAGCAGGTCGCCGAGCTCATGGGCGTCGAGGTCGAGGACGTCCGTCGGTTCGAGGGGCCGGTGATGGCCGAGCGGTCGTTCGTGCTCGACGCCGCCCGACGCGTCTCCGTCACGGGCGAAGCCGGAGCACCCGAGGTCTTCGGTGACGCCATCACCGCGCGGCTCGAGGCCGGCGACGCCACCGACGTCCGCTGGTCCAGCCGGAAGGACGTCGAGCACGGCTGGCAGGTGCAGGTCCACTACATCGCGGACGAGGTCGAGCACGACGCGCAGTGGCGCTTCGACCCGAAGACCTCGACGCTGACGCCCGACAACGGCGACGCGCACCGCCTGTCGCGCGAGGACGACGACGAGGGCCTCACCCCTCGGCTCCGCGCCGTCGATCCGGAGCCCGAGGACAGCGCGTCCACCCGGTTCGACTCCGGCGCGTTCCGGGTCGAGACCGACCAGCGTCCGGCACCGGACCGGGAGGCCGCCGACCGTCCGCCACTCCGCGCACCGCTGCCGCGCATCGGCGCGCCGGCCGTCGAGGAACGGGGCCCGGGGAACGAGACCGCCGACCTGCTCGAGGCGCTGCGGCGCCGGCGCGGTGAGCGCGAGGCCGCCACGTTCGGCGACCACTCGGACGACCGCCGCGGGGACGACCGGCAGCGCCGGTCGGTGACCGTCGTGGACATCCCGCTCGACACCCTCGCTCCCGGCGAGGTCGGCGACGCCGACGGGGTCGACGACCCGGTGGGCGACGGCGGCCGCCCGTCGTCCGCGCCCCGGGCGGACGAGTCCGGCTCCACCGCGGAGCAGCCCGACGGAGGCCGACCGGACCGGAAGAAGCGGAGCCGACGGGCGATGCCGAGCTGGGACGAGATCGTGTTCGGCACGCGGCCGGACGACGACCTGGCCTGATCCGGCACCCCGACCTCAGGTGGCGAACGCCCCCGCGAGGAGCAGCGGGACGTAGGTCTCGTCGTCCGACATCGATCCGTGCTGGCCGAGCATCCGCCGGGGGTGTTCGCCGGCCTCGCGGTCGTCGTTGAACGCCCACTGACCGCGAGCGGCGACCACGACGTCGCCGAGTCGCGCCCGGACCGGGTCGGTGACCGCCCCGAACCACCCGGCAGCGATCGCCTCGTCGCGGCTCGCCACCCACGCGCGCTTGCCGACGCGCTCCCGCCACGCGCGCACGGTGGCGTCGACGTCGGTCCCCGGCGCCAGGGTGAGCTGTCGGCAGCGCGGATCCCCCGCGAACCCGACGACCGGTTCGAGCAGGTCGGGAGCGATGGCGACGTTCGCCTCGTCGGGGACGTCGAGCACGCCGTGGTCCGCGGTGACGACGAGGCCGACATCGGCCGGGAGCGTCGCCGCGAGCCGGGCCAGTTCGGCGTCGAGGGCCTCGAGCGCACTCGTCCACCGGTCCGACTGCCAGCCGCGCTTGTGGGCGATCGAGTCGAGCTCCGGCACGTACAGGTAGACGAGCGTGGCCGGCCCGTCGGCGACCGCCTCGAGCGCGGCGTCCACCCGGGCGGGGATGGTGTCGGCGTCGACGTAGTCCGCGCCCGCCAGGACGTTCGCGGTGAACCCCGACGTCCGGTATCGCGCCGGCCCGACCGACCGCACCACGAGCCCGTCGGCCACGGCCCGCTCGAACAGCGTCGGGACGAGCAACCACCCCGCGGGGACCTCGGTGTCCCAACCGCTGAGCAGGTTGACCACGCGGCCCGAGCCCGGGTCGAACCCGCTGTACCCGACGACGCCGTGCGTCCCGGGCGTCGCACCCGTGCTCAGCGTCGTGAGCGCGGCTGCGGTCGTCGTGGGGAATCCGCTCCGCAGCCGGCGCTTCTCGGCGGCGAGGAACCGCGCGTGACCGGCGCGCGCCCGCACGGCGTTCGCACCGAGTCCGTCGACGAGCACGACGATCGCGGACCGGGCGGGACGGAGCCGGATCCGGGCCTCCCGACCGAGCCCCGCGAGCGCCGGTCCAGGGTGGCCGAGTGCGGTCAGGCAGGCCGGCACCACGTCGGCGAGGTTCGCGGTGTCCTGCGTCGCCGTCGGTACCATCGGAGTCATCCGGCCCAGTCAACCAGACAGCGCCGCGACAGAGAGGGCCCATGGCACGCACGGACGCAGTCGGCCTCCCCGACGGTGAGCGCATCGAGGACGTCGACGTCTCCGAGGAGATGCAGGGCTCGTTCCTCGAGTACGCGTACTCGGTCATCTACTCCCGCGCGCTGCCCGACGCCCGTGACGGCCTGAAGCCCGTCCAACGCCGGATCCTGTACCAGATGTCGGAGATGGGCCTCCGCCCGGACCGCGGACACGTCAAGTGCGCGCGCGTGACCGGCGAGGTCATGGGCAAGCTGCACCCGCACGGCGACGGCGCGATCTACGACGCCCTCGTGCGGATGGCACAGGACTTCACGATGCGCGTCCCGCTCGTCGACGGCCACGGCAACTTCGGCTCGCTCGACGACGGACCCGCCGCCGCCCGCTACACCGAGGCACGACTCGCCGAGCCGTCGATGGCGATGACCGACGGCCTCGGTGAGGACGTCGTCGACTTCGTGCCGAACTACGACAACCAGCTCATGCAGCCCGAGGTGCTGCCCGCGGCGTTCCCGAACCTGCTCGTGAACGGCGCGTCCGGGATCGCGGTCGGCATGGCCACGAACATGGCGCCGCACAACCTCGGCGAGGTCGTCGAGGCCGCGAAGCACCTGCTCCGTCACCCCGACGCGACCCTCGACGAGCTCATGGAGTTCGTGCCCGGCCCCGACCTGCCGTCGGGCGGCACGATCGTCGGCCTCGCCGGGGTCCGGGACGCCTACGCCACCGGCCGCGGCTCCTTCCGCACGCGCGCCAAGGTGAGCGTCGAGAGCATCACCCCACGCAAGACCGGGCTCGTCGTCACCGAGCTGCCGTACCTCGTCGGTCCCGAACGGGTGATCGAGAAGATCAAGGACGGCGTCCAGTCCAAGAAGCTCTCGGGGATCTCGGACGTCACCGACCTGACCGACCGGAACCACGGACTCCGGCTCGTCATCGGGATCAAGACCGGGTTCAACCCGTCCGCCGTGCTCGAGCAGCTGTACAAGCACACCCCGCTCGAGGACGGCTTCGGCATCAACAACGTCGCCCTCGTCGACGGCACCCCGCAGACGCTCGGGCTCAAGGAGCTCCTCGAGGTCTACGTCGCACACCGCCTCGACGTCGTGACCCGCCGGTCCCGCTACCGCCTCGCGCGGCGTCGCGAGCGCCTCCACCTCATCGAGGGCCTGCTCATCGCGATCCTCGACATCGACGAGGTCATCGAGGTCATCCGGACGTCGGACGACTCCGAGGCCGCACGCACGCGGCTCCAAGAGGTCTTCGACCTGTCCGAGGTGCAGGCCGAGTACATCCTCGAGCTGCGCCTGCGGCGCCTCACCAAGTTCTCGCGCCTGGAGCTCGAGCGGGAACGCGACGAGCTGCTCACCGACATCGCCGCCTTGGAGGAACTGCTCGGCTCCGACGCCCGGCTCCGGACCCAGGTGGCCACGGAACTCACCGAGGTCGCGGACCGCTTCGCGACCCCGCGCCGCACCCTGCTCACCGAAGCCGACGCGCCCGTGCGCGGCGGACGCAAGGCCGCCGTCGAGCTCGAGATCGTGGACGCGCCGTGCCGCGTGCTCCTGTCCACCACCGGACGGCTCGTGCGCGTCGACCAGACGGAGGGCTCCGACCGCGTCGCGCGCACCCCGGCGCGATCGAAGCACGACGCCGTGCGGTCCACCGTCGCCACCACGGTGCGGTCCTCCGTCGGCGCACTCACGGACCGTGGCCGCGTCGTGCGGTTCTCGCCCGTCGACGTCCCCGCCGTCCCGCCGGCCTCGGTCCGCCTGGACGCCGGCGTGCGTGTCCGCGACTACCTGGGCCTGCCGTCGGGTGAGACCGTCGTCGCGCTCCTCGACCCCGAGTCACCGAACGCGCTCGCGATCGGCACACGGCAGGGCGTCGTCAAGCGCGTCGTGCCGAACGCGTGGCCGGACAAGCCCGACGTCGTGGCGATCGCCCTCAAGGACGGCGACGCCGTGGTCGGCGCCACACAGGGACCCGAACAGGACGACGTCGTGTTCGTGACATCGAACGCGCAGCTCCTGCGGTTCCCCGCCGCCGTGGTCCGCCCGCAGGGGCTCCCCGCGGGCGGCGTCGCCGGCGTCCAGCTCGCCGCGGGTGCCACGGTCATCGCCTTCACGACCGTCGACCCAGCGGCCGACGTCGTCGTCGCGACCGTGTCCACGTCGTCCGCGACGCTCGCCGGCACGGACCCCGGCCGCGCCAAGGTCTCCGCTCTGTCCGAGTTCCCCGCCAAGGGGCGCGGCACCATGGGGGTCCGGGCGCACGCGTTCCTCAAGGGCGAGGACGGCCTCGCCGTCGCGTGGGCCGGCGTCGCTCCCCCGCACGCGCTCGGTCCGGACGGCGCCGCCCGGACACTGCCCGACTGGTTGTCCAAGCGCGACGGGTCCGGGTCACCGCTCGAGGCCGTCGTGACCACGATCGGTGCGAGCCCCGCCGTCCCCATCGGGGCGGAGTCCGACCCCGCGTAGCGGGGCCGGAAGGCGACCCCGCGGAGCGGGCCCGGAAGGCGACCCCGCGGAGCGGCCGGAAGGCGACCCCGCGGGGCGGCCGGGGCCTGGGCCGGTCAGGCGTCGATGCGGTCCCGGTCGAGCCCCTGGCCGGCCAGGATGAACTCCTTGCGTGGCGCCACGTCGTTGCCCATGAGCAGCTCGAACACCCGAGCGGCGTTCTCGGCGTCCGACACGTTGACGCGCCGGAGGGTCCGGTGCGCCCGGTCCATCGTGGTCTCGGCCAGCTGGTCGGCGTCCATCTCGCCGAGGCCCTTGTACCGCTGGATCGGCTCCTGGTACTTCTTGCCCGACTTCTCGAGCTTCCGGAGCACGCCCTGCAGCTCCTGCTCGGAGTACGTGTACAGCGTGTCGTTCGGCTTGCCCCGGTGCACCACCACGACGCGGTGCAATGGCGGGACGGCGGCGAACACCCGGCCGGCCTCGATCATCGGGCGCATGTACCGGAAGAACAGCGTCAGCAGCAGCGTGCGGATGTGCGCACCATCGACATCGGCGTCGCTCATGACGATGACCTTGCCGTAACGGGCCTGGTCGAGCTCGAACGAGCGTCCGGATCCGGCTCCGACCACCTGGATGATCGACGCGCACTCCGCGTTCGAGAGCATGTCGCTCACCGAGGCCTTCTGCACGTTGAGGATCTTGCCGCGGATCGGAAGCAGCGCCTGGTACTCGCTGTTCCGGGCGAGCTTGGCGGTGCCGAGCGCGGAGTCGCCCTCGACGATGAACAGTTCGCTCGCGGCGACGTCGTTCGACCGGCAGTCGGCGAGCTTCGTGGGCAGGGACGAGCTCTCGAGCGCGTTCTTGCGGCGCTGGGTCTCCTTGTGCGCGCGAGCGGAGATCCGGGACTTCATCTCCGAGACGACCTTCTCGAGCAGCGCCTGCGACTGTGCCTTCTCGGTCCGCTGCGTCGACGTCAGGATCTCGGTCATCCGGGCGGCCACGACGTTCGCGACGATCTGCCGGACCGCCGGCGTGCCGAGGATCTCCTTCGTCTGCCCCTCGAACTGTGGCTCGGGCAGCCGCACCGTCAGCACCGCAGTGAGTCCGGCGAGCACGTCGTCCTTGTCGAGCTTGTCCTGCCCCACCTTGAGCCTGCGGGCGTTCGCGTCCACCTGCGCGCGGATCGCCTTCATCAGACCGTTCTCGAAGCCCGTCTGGTGCGTCCCGCCCTTCGGCGTCGCGATGATGTTGACGAAGCTCCGGGTCACGGTCTCGTAGCCGCTCCCCCAGCGCAGCGCGACGTCGACCTCGCAGGTGCGCTCGACCTCGGTCGCGACCATCGCCCCGGCGTCGTTGAGCACCGGCACGGTCTCGGTGAAGGTACCCGTCCCCGTGACGCGCCACGTGTCGGTCACGGCCGTGTCCGGAGCCAGGTGTTCGGCGAACTCGCTGATGCCACCGTCGAACCGGAACCGCTCGACAACCGGTCCCTCGAGCCGCTCGGCGCCCTGCCCCTCGGCGAGCCGGGACGCCGCGGCGATCGCGTGCGGGCGTTCGTCGGTGATGGTGATGCCGAGACCCGGCACGAGGAACGCCGTCTGCCGCGCCCGGTTCGTCAGGTCGCCGAGCTGGAACACCGCGTCGGCGGTGAAGATCTGCCGGTCGGCCCAGTACCGGACGCGCGTGCCGGTGACGCCGCGCTTCACCTTGCCGATCACTCGGAGCTCGCTGCCCGAGGTGAACGGGGTGAACGGTGCGTCCGGGCCGATGCCCGCAGCGTCGTCGAACACGCCGGGCTCACCGCGGTGGAACGACATCGCGTACGTCTTGCCGCCGCGGTCGACCTCGACGTCGAGGCGTTCCGACAGTGCGTTCACGACGGATGCGCCGACCCCGTGCAGACCGCCGGACGCGGCGTACGAGCCGGACCCGAACTTGCCGCCCGCGTGGAGCTTGGTGAACACGACCTCGACGCCCGTCAGCCCCGTCTTCGGCTCGACGTCGACGGGCACGCCACGCGCGACGTCCCCGACCTCGACGCTGCCGTCCGCGTGGAGCCGCACCGTGATCTCGTCGCCGTGGCCCGCGAGGGCCTCGTCGACGGAGTTGTCGATGATCTCCCACAGGCAGTGCATGAGCCCTCGTGAGTCCGTCGAACCGATGTACATCCCGGGACGCTTGCGGACCGCCTCGAGCCCTTCGAGCACGGAGAGATGGCGGGCGTTGTAGTCGGAACTCACCTGCCGAGGCTACCCGCGACCGGTGACGCTCCTGGCGCACCACCCCGGACGTGAGCGCACGACGCTCGGCCGACCGGGCCTCCCGGCGGTGTCCGCGACGCGCAGGTGACCGTCGACGGAATCCGCGGTCAGCGAAACAACGCGACCACAATGCGGGGATCCCAGGGAGCGCGTGCTGAAATGGACGCACCAACCCCGGCACCGCCTCCGATCAACGAGGAGCACACCATGTCCCAGACCGTGCAGGACCTCTCCATCGACGACCTCGGCAGCAACCAGCTCACGGCGGCCGACCGCTGCGACAGCTGCGGCGCGCAGGCCTACATCCGAGCCACGATGGCGAGCGGCGAGCTCCTCTTCTGCGCCCACCACGGTGCCGAGTTCAAGGACAAGCTCGCCGCGACCGCCCTCGAGTGGCACGACGAGACCAGCCGTCTCTACGAGAGCAAGTAGCGCCCGGCCCCGCCACGGCGATCGCCGCGGTCGGTCCGACGAACAGAGGCCGGATCCCCATCGGGGATCCGGCCTCTCGCGTACCCGGCCTGTGTGCCGCTCGCGACCGCGTCAGGCGATGCGCTTGAACGCCTTGTCGACGTAGCGCGTGATCACCGCGCGGGCCTCGCGAGCGTAGCGGTCCACGGCGGCGGTGCGCGCCGGATCCGGCGCGTATTCGCGACCCAGACGACCGGTGGCGGCGGCCAACACCGCATCGGTCAGGTGCGGGTTCAGTGGCAGGAGCGGCCCCTGGGTGTGGGTGCCGAACGCCGCGGCGGTCGCCGAGCCGTCGGTGCCGGTGCCGTCCTGGTTGCCGCCGCCCGACACGACGTCCGCGAACACCGCCGTGGGATCGATGTTCTCGATGCGGGTCGCGTGGTCCTCGAACCCCGCCACGCGTTGGTCTCCGCCGGGCAGGGTCGCACGCACGTCGAGCAGGAAGTAGTTGACCCGGCGCTCGGCGCCGCGCACGGCGCGGGCGTCGAACACCCCGAGGCCGGTCACCGGCTTCCCCTCGGTGGGGACGACCTCGCGGGTCGCCAGGTCGTAGCCGCCACCGACCGCCACGAGCGGCACGCCGGCGGCGACGGCGTCCTGGAGGAACGGTGCGAGCCGGGCGGGGTCCCCGCCGAGCGAGCGCATCGCGCTGAGCGGGCCGTTGCCGACCACGACGACGTCGGCGTCCGTCGGGAGGCTGTCCCCGACGTCGTGGCGCACGACCTCGGTCGGGATCCCGGCGGCGTCCGCGCGGGCGACGAGGGCGGTCACGTTCCCCCGGTCGCCCGAGACGCCCATCTGCCGCGGGTAGAGGTGCAGGATCGTGAGGCGATCGGCCGTCATGCCGTCCTCTCCAGGTCGGGATGACCGAGGGCCTTGCGGGCCAGCATCATGATCTCGTAGTTGACGATGAAGTGCTTCGTGCCGGACGTCGTCGCTCCGAGTCCGGACATCAGTCGGATCGCGGCCTCGACATCGGGCTCCACACGGCCGATCCGCACCCCGGCGAACTCGAGGGCGAGGGCGATCTGCCACGCTTTGTCACCCGACACGACGTCCACGTGGTCGAGATGCGAGAAGTCGATGTCGTAGATCCAGGAGATGTCCGGCGTGCCCTCGTCGATCGCCATGAGCACCTGCTCGGGCGGCGTCGACAGGGCGTCGAGGTTGAGCTGCAGGCTCGCGGCGTTCTTGAACATGGTGAACTCGGCGTGCTCTCCCGCGATCGGGATGCGCTCACCACGCCCGTAGGCCGGCTTCATCGCGGTGAAGGCCCGGGTCACCGCTTCCGCGCGGAACTGCTCGCCGAGGGCGGCCGAAGCGGTCGCGGTGGCAGCAGCGGCGTCCACCGCGTAGTGCAGCCCCCGGGCCGGCAGCCGCACCGGGATGTCGGCCCCACCGAAGCGGACCACCGCTGCGTCCCCGGTGGACTCGACGACCTCTGCGTCCGCGGCGGTCGTGCCCGACGCGTCCCGGGCGAAGTCGTCCGCGTTCTGCAATCCGTTCGGGGCCGCAGCGACGACCTCGGGCGCGGCGCCGAAGCGCAGGACCCGCTGCCCGGCCCGGCCCTCGTAGGCGTCGAGGAACTGGTCGTCGTGGTTCGTGATGACGTTCCGCGACGACGTCGCCGCGGTGTCGAGCATCATCGTCGCGACGCGCTCCGTCTCGAAGAACCGGTACAGCTGGTCCACCTGCACGTTGAGCATCGTGACCGTCGACGGCGAGAGGATGCCGGACAGCTCCACGGCGAAGGCCTCGTCGACCTCGAGGATGCCGATGTCCGCCTTGAGGCGTCCCGTCAGCCCGACCTCCGAGAGGAGCGCCGACGCGATGCCCTGCGGCAGGTTCGCCCCGGACGGGTTCGTGAACACGCGGAGTCCGTGCGCCCGCATGATCTCGGAGATCATGTGGGTCGTCGTCGACTTGCCGTTCGAACCCAGGACGAACACGATCCCGTTCGGGAACTGCCGCGACACGTGCCGGAGGAAGTCGGGAACGAGCTTGAGGAGGATGTAGCCGGGGTAGGCGGATCCCCCGCCGCGCGCACGAGCGAGGGCGCGGAGGATCCGCCCGATGAGGATCGGGACGACGAAACGCACGCGGGGCCTACTCGAGGTAGTCGCGCAGGGACTGCGACCGCGACGGGTGGCGCAGCTTCGCCATCGTCTTCGACTCGATCTGGCGGATGCGCTCGCGGGTGACGCCGAACGTGTCGCCGATCTGGTCGAGGGTCTTCGGCATGCCGTCGCCGAGCCCGAAGCGCATGCGGATGACGCCCGCCTCGCGCTCGGACAGCGAGTCGAGCAGGCTCTCGAGCTGCTTCTGCAGCATCGTGAAGCCCACTGCGTCCGCCGGGACGACGGCCTCGGTGTCCTCGATGAGGTCACCGAACTCGCTGTCGCCGTCCTCGCCGAGCGGGGTGTGCAGCGAGATCGGCTCGCGGCCGTACTTCTGGACCTCGACGACCTTCTCGGGCGTCATGTCGAGTTCACGCGCGAGCTCCTCGGGCGTGGGCTCACGTCCGAGGTCCTGCAACATCTGCCGCTGGACGCGGGCGAGCTTGTTGATGACCTCGACCATGTGGACCGGGATGCGGATGGTCCGCGCCTGGTCCGCCATGGCGCGGGTGATCGCCTGCCGGATCCACCAGGTCGCGTAGGTCGAGAACTTGAAGCCCTTCGTGTAGTCGAACTTCTCGACGGCACGGATGAGGCCGAGGTTGCCCTCTTGGATGAGGTCGAGGAACTGCATGCCGCGACCCGTGTAGCGCTTGGCGAGGCTCACCACGAGGCGGAGGTTCGCACCGAGCAGGTGGGACTTCGCGCGCTGACCGTCGCGGGCGACCCACTTGAGCTCACGCTCCTCTTGCTTGGACAGCCCCGTCGCGTGCTGGAGCTTGTCCTCGGCGAACAGGCCGGCCTCGATCCGCATCGCGAGCTCGACCTCCTCGGCCGCGTTCAGGAGCGGGACCTTGCCGATCTGCTTCAGGTAGTCCTTGACCGGGTCCGCCGTGGCGCCCGTGATCGTGGTCGAGTAGACCGGGACCTCGTCGTCGTCGGCCTGCGAGATGACGAGCGCGCCCGCCGGAGGGGCCGCCTCGGGCGCGGGGGTCGCCGTGTCCTCGGACTCGGTCTCCTCGCCGTCCTCGGTGTCGCTGTCCTCAGAGTCGGCCGCGACCTCGGTGTCGTCGGCCTCGACGTCGACGGCGTCCTCCGACGCGTCCTCGTCGGTGTCCGGCTCGTCGTCGGCGGGGGCGGCCGCCTTGCCGCGCGCGGTCTTGGCGGTCGTCTTCTTCGGCGCGGCCTTCTTGGCGGGGGCGCGCTTCTTCGGCGCGGCGGGTGCCGCGTTCTCGTCGGTCGCGGTCTCCACCGTCTCGGCGTCGGCCGTGGCCTTCGTCGCATCGATCGTCGTGCTCCGGGCAGCCATGCGATCACCTCTCTCGTCGTGTCACGTCCTGGGTCGTGACGGCCCCTCGCTGTCCTGCCCCCGCCGTCGGCGGACCGACGTCAGGACCCTGCGTTCCGGGCAGCATGAGGACCCATGTCAAGTCCTCGTGCCCCGATCACCACGAGCCGGAGCTCGCCGCTGATCGGCGTACCAGGACCCGAACGGGTCCGTACGCCATTATTGCACGTCCCGCCGCCGCCCGACGCGTGTCGTCCGCTCGAGGTCGATCGAACGCACGATGTGTGGTCGGGTGGGATGCGATGTCAGGGTCTGGTCGGCCCGTCCGTCGTACGGCCGGCGCGCATGCGCCGCACCAGTGCAACCCAGAGGGGGCCGACGCGTATTCCGTCCTCGGCGTGGATCCGTGCTCGCGTGCGGTGCCGCGCCACGAGGAGCATCACCACGCCGAACCCCACCACGACGTACTGCACGAGCAGGGCGACCCGGAAGGACGACCACGCGAAGACCGCCGCGCCCGTGTGGTCGTGGACCGCGTCGAGCACGACGCCGATGCAGTACATCATGACGAAGGCAGCCAGGAACCCGCCGACGTTGACGACGCCGTTCGCCGAACCGAGCGACCCGACGGGGTTGAAGGTCCGCGCGAAGTCGAAGCCGATGAGGGACCCGGGGCCGCCCACGCCGAGGACCACCACGAGCACGACGACGAGCCACGTCGGCGGAGCGCCGGGCCAGAGCAGCACGGCCGTCCACGCGGCGAAGATGACGCCCACGATCGTCAGCACGAGGTTCGACCGCCGGAACGGGAAGCGTGCGCAGAGCACCCCGAGGACCGGGCCGACCACGAACCCGACGAGCACGATCACCGTGAGGAACGCCGCCGCCACGGTCGCGGAGTACCCGAGCCCGCGCTCGAGCATCGGCACGCCCCACAACAGGCTGAACACGGTCCCCGACGACTGCGTGACGTAGTGCGACCAGAAGCCGAGCTGGGTCCCGGGACGCCGCAGCGCCTGCCCGAACGTCGAGAACGCGCCACGCCGCGAGCCGGGCAACGGGATGGCGTCCGTCCGCACCGCGATCGGACCGTTGCGGACGAACGCGGCGACCAACACGAACCCGGCGAGGCTCACCGCGGCCGCGACGCCGTACGCGGCGCTCCACCCGGAGGCGTGGAGCAGGACCGCGAACGGGAACGCCGAAGCGATCTGCCCGAGCTGCCCCAGGTTGCCGGTCCACTGCGAGATCTGCGGGAGGATCGGCCCGGTGAACCACATCGGCAACAGCCGGATCACCGAGATGAAGGTCATGGCGTCGCCGGCGCCGACGAGCACCCGACCGCCGATCGCGGGACCGATCGTCGGTGACATCGCGACCACCGCCTGACCGACCGCGAGCAACGCCGCGCCCGCGGCGACGAGCCGACGTGGCCCGACCCGGTCGAGCAGGATCCCGACCGGGATCTGGAGGCCCGCGTACACCGCGATCTGCACGACCGCCAGCGTCGAGAGCACGGCCGCGGACACGGCGAACCGCTCCTGCGCCTGGACGCCCGACACACCGAGCGACGACCGCTGCAGCACGGCCAGCACGTAGGCGAGCACGGCGACGGACCAGACGGTCCACGAGCGGCGGGAGTTCATCCTCGCCAGCGTATCCAGCGGCCGCCCTCCGGACCGTGCGGCTCCGGCTGCCGACGTCCTGCGGCTCAGTCGAGCGTGGCGTCGCCCGCGACCCCGTCGGGGCCGTCCGGGCGGCGGTCCGCCAGGAAGCGCTCGAGCTCGGCCGCGATCGCGTCCGCCGTCGGGACCTCACCGTCGGCACCGGTGAGCGGCGACGACACCGGGTTGCCCTCGACGTACGTGTCGTGCCGCTCCTCGAGTGCCTGCACCAGGTGCTCGAGCTCGCCGTTGCCCGCGACCTGCTCGTCGACGCGGTTGTGGAAGTCGCGCCCGAGTTCGCGGAGGCGGTCCGTCGGGAAGATCAGGCCGGTCGCCGCCGCGATGCCGGAGAGCGCGGCGACGGCGGCGTCGGGGTACTCGGTGTCGGACAGGTAGTGCGGGACGAGCAGCACGAGACCGGTGACCTGGCGGTCGAGTTCGCTCATGCGGTGCTCGACGAGGTGCAGCACGTTCGCCGGTGCCTGGGTCTGCGGCTTCCAGATGCTCATCGACTCGACGAGGTCCGCGCGTGTCCCGCTCACCGTGATCCCGATCGGACGGGTGTGCGGGACGGGCATGGGGATGGACTGGATCCACGTCGTGTCGGTGACGGCCAGGTCCTCGGCGAGGTCGACCACCGCGCGGACGAACCGGTTCCACTGGAAGTCCGGCTCGTACCCGGAGAGGAAGAGGAACGGGCGACCGAGTTCGTCGTGCACGAGGTGCAGCGTCAGACGGGACGGCGTGACCTCGGCGATGTGGTCGCGGTCGAACGTGATCACCGGGCGGCGCGCCCGGTAGTCGAGCAGGATGTCCGGATCGAACTCCGCGACGAGCACCGCCCCCGGACCGGCGAGCAGCGTCTCGGTCACCTGACCGACCGCCGTTCCGGCGTCGGCGAACCCCGTCAGGCCCGCGACCAGATGCAGACCGGGCGGGACGTCCGCCGCTGCCGCGGTCAGCGTGTACAGGTCTTCGGGGTTCATCCCGACCATGCTAGGCGGGGCCGTCGGACACCCCCGACCGCCGCTGCACGCCCAGAGCGAACAGCTCCGACGGTCCGGCACGAGCGCGTCAGTAGGGTTGGCGGTATGGTCCACCCCACGCTCGACACCACCTCCGACCGCCCCGACAGCGTCGACGCCGACGTCCTCGTGCTCGGGGTCCGCCCGGGCTCCGACGGCTCGCCCGCCGTCGTCGCCCCCACCGCCGACGGCACCGTCGTCGACCTCGGGATCGACCTCGCGGCGCTCGGCGTCCGCGGCACGAAGGACCAGCTGGTCCGGCTGCCGGCGCCCGGCCTCGCCGCGCGCAGCGTGGCGCTCATCGGCCTGGGGAGCCGGGTCGACGCGGCGTCGATCCGTGCGGCTGCGGGCAGCGCCGTCCGACAGCTGCACGACGTCGTCTCGATCGCGCTGGGCCTCCCGACCGATCACGAGGACCTGGTGGACGCAGCGCTCGAGGGCGCGGCCCTCGGGACCTACACGTTCACCCGGCACCGCGGCACCGGCACCACCGGACCGGTCCGCGGCGACCAGCGGATCACGGTGCTCGCGGCCGCCCCGGCCGAGGCCACGGTCCGACCGGCGATCGTCGCCGACGCGGTGGCGCTCGTCCGTGACCTCGTCAACACCGCTGCCGCCGACATGGCGCCCGAGGACGTCGCCGAGGCCGCCCTGGACGCAGCGCGCGGTCTCCCCCTCGACGTCGAGGTGCTCGACGTCGCCGCGCTCGAGGAGCAGGGCTACGGCGGGATCCTCGGGGTCGGCCGCGGCTCCGTCCGGCCGCCCCGGCTCGTGGTCGTGCGGTACGCGCCCGACGGAGCGTCGAAGCACCTCGCGCTCGTGGGCAAGGGCATCACCTTCGACTCCGGGGGTCTCTCGCTGAAGCCCGCCGCGAGCATGAACGGCATGAAGGACGACATGACCGGCGCCGCCACCGTGCTCGCCGCCACGGTCGCCGCCGCCCGCCTGGGGCTCCACGTCCGCGTCACGGCGTGGCTGTGCCTGGCCGAGAACATGCCGTCGGGGTCCGCCACGCGCCCCGGCGACGTCCTGACGCTCAAGAACGGCAAGACCGTCGAGGTGACGAACACCGACGCCGAGGGGCGCCTCGTCCTCGGGGACGGCCTCGCCGCGGCGTCGCTCGAGGTCCCGGACGCGATCGTCGACGTCGCGACACTCACGGGTGCGCAGGTCGTCGCCCTCGGTGACCGCACGTCCGGGCTGATGGGATCGGACGACCTCGTCGACCGCGTCCGTGCGGTGGCCGAATCCGTCTCCGAGCTCGTCTGGCCGATGCCCCTGCCCGACGAGCTGGACGCGCGGCTCGCGAGCGAGGTCGCCGACATGGTGAACGCCACGCCGGGGCAGCCGGCCGCCGGGATGCTGCTCGCGGGCCGGTTCCTCGAGCGGTTCGTCGGCACCCGCCCGGACGGCAGCACGATCCCGTGGGCCCACCTCGACATCGCCGGGCCCGCCGAGAACAAGGGTGGCGGGTACGGCTGGCTCGGCAAGGGTCCGACCGGCGTCATGGTCCGGACACTCGTCGCCCTCGCAGAACAGCTGCAGTCCGAGGAGTAGGGTCGTTCCGGCGGATGTGCTTGTCATCCGCCGACTGCTCACACACGGCACGGGACCCGAACCAGGGCACCGACCGCCGGGCGCCGCCGCGGCGCGGCGTTCCACGAGGGCCCGATCGGCCCTCTCGCACGAGGGAGTTGCACCAGGTGACGGAAGAGACTTACGACGTCGTGGTCCTCGGTGGCGGCAGCGGCGGGTACGCCGCGGCGCTCCGGGCCGCGGAGCTCGGGATGAGCGTCGCGCTCGTCGAGAAGGACAAGCTCGGCGGGACCTGCCTGCACCGCGGATGCATCCCGACCAAGGCACTGCTCCACGCGGCCGAGATCGCCGACGGCGCCCGTGACGCCGAGCGTTTCGGCGTCAGGGCCCAGCTGCACGGCATCGACGTCCCGAAGGTGATCGAGTACCGCGAAGGTGTCATCACCTCGAAGTACAAGGGCCTGCAGGGGCTGATCAAGGCGCGCGGCATCACCGTGGTCGAGGGCTCCGGTCGACTCACCTCCCCCACCACCGTGCAGGTCGGCGAACGCACCGTGACCGGCAAGAACGTCGTGCTCGCGACCGGTTCCTACTCGCGCAGCCTGCCCGGTCTCGAGATCGGCGGGCGGGTCATCACCTCCGAGACCGCCCTGCAGATGGACTACGTGCCGAACAAGGTGGCCATCCTCGGCGGCGGTGTCATCGGAGTCGAGTTCGCCAGCGTCTGGAAGTCCTTCGGCGCCGACGTCACCATCATCGAGGCGCTGCCGCACCTGGTCCCGAACGAGGACGAGGCGATGTCGAAGCAGCTCGAGCGGGCGTTCCGCAAGCGCGGCATCGGGTTCTCGCTCGGCGTCCGGTTCCAGGGCGTCGAGCAGCACGAGAACGGCGTCGTCGTGACGCTCGAGAACGGCTCCACCGTCGAGGCCGACCTGCTGCTCGTCGCCGTCGGCCGCGGTCCCGTCACGGCCGGGCTCGGCTACGAGGAAACCGGCATCCGGATGGACCGTGGGTACGTGCTCACGGACGACCGGCTCCGCACGAGCGTCCCCGGCGTGTTCGCCGTCGGCGACATCGTCCCCGGCCTGCAGCTCGCGCACCGCGGGTTCCAGCAGGGCATCTTTGTCGCCGAGGAGATCGCGGGGCTGAGTCCCGTCATCATCGAGGACAAGAACATCCCGAAGGTCACCTACTGCGACCCCGAGGTCGCCTCGGTCGGGCTGTCCCAGGCGAAGGCGGAGCAGGAGTACGGCGCCGACAAGATCGACGCGTACGACTACAACCTCGCAGGGAACGGCCGCAGCCACATCATCGGCACGTCCGGCTCGATCAAGGTCGTGCGCGTGGTCGACGGTCCGGTCGTCGGCGTGCACATGATCGGTGCGCGCGTCGGCGAACTCATCGGTGAGGCCCAGCTCGCGGTGAACTGGGAAGCCCACCCCGAGGACGTCGCCCCGCTGGTCCACGCACACCCGACCCAGAACGAGGCGCTCGGCGAGGCGTTCCTGCACCTCGCGGGCAAGCCCCTCCACGCACTGTGACGCTCCGCCGGACCCGGTCGAGCACCACCGCACCACCACACCACCACGCCTTCGAAGAGGAGTCCACCTGATGAGCGAATCCGTCAACCTCCCGGCGCTCGGGGAGAGCGTCACCGAGGGCACGGTGACCCGATGGCTGAAGAACGTGGGCGACCGCGTCGAGGTCGACGAGCCGCTGCTCGAGGTCTCGACCGACAAGGTCGACACGGAGATCCCGTCACCGGTCGCGGGTGTGGTCGAGGAGATCCTCGTCGGCGAGGACGAGACCGTCGAGGTGGGGACGCCGCTGGTCCGCATCGGTGACGGTTCCGACCAGGGCGCGTCCGACGGCGCCCCCGCGCAGGATGCCGCGCCCGTGGAGTCGAACGAGCCGGTCGCGCCCGAGAACGAGCAGGCGGCCGACCAGGAGGCCCCGTTCGCCGCCCCGACGGACGAGCAGGACCACGAGGTTCCCGCGCCCGTCCCGGCACCGCCGGCGCCGCCCGCCGTCCAGCCGATGCCGGCCGCGCAGGCCGCTCCTGCCGCTCCGCCGGCCGCCGTGCCGGCGCCGCCCGCCGCCGTGCCCGCGCCGCCGGCGCCGGTCCCAGCTCCTCCGGCCGCCGTGCCGTCAGCCCCCGCGGCGGCGGCGCAGTCCCCGGCGACGTCGGCCACGGTCCCGAACCCGACCACGTCAGGCACCTCCGGGTACGTCACCCCGCTCGTCCGCAAGCTCGCGAACGAGAAGGGCGTCGACCTCGCCACCGTGACCGGGTCCGGTGTCGGCGGGCGTGTCCGCAAGGAGGACGTCCTCGCGGCCGCCGAGGCCGCTGCCGCAGCGGCGGCCTCCACCGCGTCGACCACGGCTCCGGCTGCGAGCGGGACACCGTTCGTGGCCGAGGTGTCGCCGCTCCGCGGCACCCGCGAGAAGATGACGCGCCTGCGCAAGGTCGTCGCCGAGCGGGCCGTGCAGTCGATGCAGTCCACCGCCCAGCTCACGAGCGTGGTGGAGGTCGATGTGACGAACGTCGCCCGCTTCCGTGACGCGCACAAGGCCGAGTTCCAGCAGAAGACCGGCTCGAAGCTCAGCTTCATGCCGTTCTTCGCCCTGGCCGCCGCCGAAGCCCTCAAGGCCCACCCGAAGCTCAACGCCACGGTGGAGGGCGACGAGATCGTGTACCCGGAGACCGAGAACCTCTCGATCGCGGTGGACACCGAGCGCGGGCTGCTGACCCCGGTCATCCGGGACGCGGCGGAGCTGAGCCTGGCGGAACTGGCCGGCAGCATCGCGGACCTGGCCGCGCGGACGCGCAACAACCAGCTCAAGCCCGACGAGCTCTCCGGAGGCACGTTCACGCTCACGAACACCGGTTCGCGTGGTGCGCTGTTCGACACCCCGGTCGTGTTCCTGCCCCAGTCGGCGATCCTCGGCACGGGCATCG
This sequence comes from Curtobacterium sp. MCBD17_003, assembly GCF_003234885.2. Lineage (NCBI taxonomy): Bacteria > Bacillati > Actinomycetota > Actinomycetes > Micrococcales > Microbacteriaceae > Curtobacterium > Curtobacterium sp. MCBD17_003. Next base: position 1,528,084 of record NZ_CP126275.1, on the reverse strand, counting down.
TCGTCAAGAAGCCGGCGGTGATCACCGTCGACGGTCAGGACGCGATCGCCATCCGATCGACCGTGTTCCTCGCGCTGTCGTACGACCACCGGATCATCGACGGTGCCGACGCCGCGCGGTACCTCGTCGCGGTGAAGAACCGGCTCGAGGCGGGCGACTTCACGGCGCACCTCGGGTACTGACGCGATCACGGCGGCCCCGGTCCTCGCACGAGGACCGGGGCCGCTGTCGTGCCCGCACCGGGCGACACCGGCATCGCGGTCGCCGCACGCGGCCCGCCCGTGAGCACGAGCCCGGTGACGAGCCCGACCACGCCCAAGAGGACGCCGATCGCCACCCGGAGCGGGAGCCGCCGACCCCCGGGTACCGGCAGACCGGCCGACAACGCGCCGACAATTATGCCCACGTGGCTCGGGAGCGGCGCGGACGCGCCGTCGCCGTGGCCCGCGCCGGCACGCACCGCTCCCCCTGCGCCCCACCGCGTCGCTCCCCCATGCACCGCAGCCGGCGAGGCCCTGTCGGTGGCGACCGTGCCCGGGAACGTCGCGTCGTGAGGCCATCGGACCGGGCGAGGCACTGCCGCGGCGACCATCGCCGCGGGCACGCGATCGGTCCAGCCGTCGACGTCGGCGCGCGCCTCGTCGAGTGCGCGCAACACGCGGTCGACTTCGGGCAGACGCGGGTCCGCGCGCTCCCACACGACGCGGCACGCCACGAGCAGGCCGTCCACACCGGCGGGCGCGCGGTGGCGACGTCCCGCCGCCGAGGAACGCATCATGGCGCTCTCCGTGCCGGAACCGGGCAGGTGCGGCGGACCCCCGGATGCGCCGGGGGGCCGCTCGGCGACGACGACCGCCCCCGAGCGGTCCACGAGCACGTCCGACGGGCGCACCGGGCCGAACGGCAGGAGGCCCGGGGTGCTGCCCGACACGGCGGCGCGCACGGCGAGGCGGACGAGCGGCAGCCCGAGCGTCACCGCGACACCGACCGTGAGTCCGCCGAGCACGTCGAGCGCGATGGGCAGCGGGAGACCCTCCACCTGACGGACGAACGCCATCGGGAGGCCGTCCGGACCGGCAGCCAGCGCGGAGACGCGGACGAGGTGGCGGTCCTCGTCAACACCTCTCGCTGCCACCCATCCGAGGAAGCCAGCAGCCGCGTCCACGTCGACGCACGGGATCCAGGAGCCGGGCCACCCCTGGTCGTCCACCACGACCGCCTCGGCGACGTCGGTACCCCCGTCCGCTTCGGTACCGTGGCCCCGTCCACGGTCGACGCGCGGGGTACGCCGGTCGGGTCTCCGGGTGATCCGGACCTGCGGTGGCGCGATCCGCCCGTTCCGTCGCCCGTCCCTTCCTCGCAACCATCCGTCCATGCCCGGTAGCATCGCGGTCCCCACGCCGCCACGGCCCGCCACGGAATCCACCAGGGGAACGATCGGGCGGCCGGGCACATGTGGACGACGGCTCCCGCGCCCTCCACACGGACCAGGACGGTTCGTTCGCCCACAGCGCCGACCTCGGGATCACCGGTGTCCGGGCAGGCCGTATCCTGGACGCATGGCACGCACCACGACCCCGGAGCCGACGGCGAAGGAGCCCGGACGTCTCAAGCAGATGTTCCAGGTCTTCCAGATGACGCGGCGCGCCGACCCGACGTCGCTCGGGTGGTTCATCCTCGCGTTCGGCGTTCCCGTGCTCGCGGGCGTCCTGCTGGCGTTCCTGCTGCCGAACCAGACCGTCTTCGCCCAGATCCTCTGGATCGTCGCGGGCGTGCTGCTCGGCGTCCTGTTGTTCCTCATCGTGCTCGGGCGTCTCGCCGAGCGGGCGGCGTACTCGCAGATCGACGGCCAGCCCGGCGCAGTCGGCGCCGTCCTGTCGAACTCCCTCCGCCGCAACTGGCGGTCCAGCGAGATGCCCGTCGCCGTGCATGCCCGGTCGCAGGCCGCGGTCTACCGCGCCGTCGGGACTCCCGGCGTGGTCCTCATCACCGAGGGACGGACGGCGACGCTCTCCCGCCTGGTCGAGGAGGAGCGACGCAAGGTGCACCGCATCGTGCCGAACGTCGCGCTCCACGTGATCGCCGTGGGTGACGGCGAGGACGCTGTCACGCTGCACCGGCTGCCACGGCGGATGAACCGTCTGAAGCGTTCGCTCAACCGCAACGAGGTCGTCGCCGTCGCGAACCGGCTCGACTCGCTGACCCAGAACCCCGCGTCCGCGATCCCGAAGGGCATGGACCCGACGCGCATGCGTGCCGGGCGACCTCGCTGAGCACCCCGGATCACGACGAAGGCCCCGCTCGACTGCGGGGCCTTCGTCGTCTGCGCCCTCCGCTCGCGCGGCGAAACGTCGGCGCCCTCAGCTCCCGGGGCGAAACGTCGGCCCCCTCCGCTCGCGGCGGCGGAACTCGCGTGTCCGCCTCGTCCCCTGAGGGCGCGCTCGGCTATCGGCGGACGAGCACGGTGCCCGGGATCCGGTCGTGCAACCCACGCTGATCCCGGTCGAAGATGAACGCGGGGATCACGATGCACAGCAGGACCGTGCGGACCACCGGCCGAACCACGCCGATGTACCCGGGTCGAACAGGTACGACCCGCAGCCCCACGCACAGGTGACCGAAGCTGCCGCTGAGCACGGCGATGAAGACGATCTGCAGCACGGCGAAGATCCCGAGGACCCACCAGCCCTCGGCGACGTCGCGGCCGGACGGGTAGACGTGGAGCGCCGCGGCGACCAGGTCCGCCAGGACACCGTCGATCGCGAGGGCAGCGATCCGACGACCGAGCCGAGCGACGCTCCGGGACCCTTCAGCCGGGAGCCCGAGGTCCTTCCCGGGCCAGGTGTCCGACGAGGCGGCGGGGGCTGAGTTGGTCGGACCGGGCATACCACCCAGGGTACTGGGCCGACCGCCACGTAACATGCCGGAAACAATGCAGTCACGTCGGGGAAATGCCGGGTCAATAGCCTCGACGGAGGTAGCCTCCTGGCCCCCGCCATCACCAACCATTGGAGAACGACTCACATGTTCAGTGATTCCTCCGAGGTGCTCGCGTTCATCAAGGACACGGATGTCAAGTTCCTCGACATCCGCTTCACGGATCTGCCCGGTGTCCAGCAGCACTTCAACATCCCCGCCTCCACGGTCGACGAGGACTTCTTCGCCGTCGGGCAGCTCTTCGACGGTTCGTCGATCCGCGGGTTCGCCTCGATCCACGAGTCGGACATGCAGCTCATCCCCGACGTGACGACGGCCTACATCGACCCGTTCCGGGCCGAGCGGACGCTGATCATGGTCTTCGACATCTACAACCCGCGGAACGGCGAGATCTACGCCCGTGACCCGCGTCAGGTCGCCAAGAAGGCGGAGAAGTACCTCGCGTCCACGGGCATCGCGGACACCGCGTTCTTCGCTCCCGAGGCCGAGTTCTACATCTTCGACGACGTCCGCTACGAGGTGAAGCAGAACAGCAGCTTCTACGAGGTGGACAGTGAAGAGGGCGCCTGGAACAGCGGTCGTCGCGAAGAGGGCGGGAACCTCGCGAACAAGACCGCGTACAAGGGCGGGTACTTCCCGGTGTCGCCGGTCGACAAGACCGCCGACCTGCGTGACGACATCTCGCTCAAGCTCATCGACTCGGGCCTCGTGCTCGAGCGCGCCCACCACGAGGTCGGCACGGGCGGGCAGCAGGAGATCAACTACCGCTTCGACACGATGGTGCACGCGGCCGACGATATCCTGAAGTTCAAGTACATCGTCAAGAACACCGCGGAGCAGTGGAACAAGGTCGCGACCTTCATGCCGAAGCCGCTGTTCGGCGACAACGGCTCGGGCATGCACACACACCAGTCGCTGTGGAGCGACGGCTCGCCGCTGTTCTACGACGAGAACGGCTACGGGGGTCTGTCGGACATCGCCCGCTGGTACATCGGCGGGCTGCTCAAGCACGCCCCGGCGGTCCTGGCCTTCACGAACCCGACGATCAACTCGTACCACCGGCTCATCCCGGGCTTCGAGGCCCCCGTCAACCTCGTGTACTCGGCGGGCAACCGGTCGGCGTCCATCCGCATCCCGATCACGGGCACGAACCCGAAGGCGAAGCGCATCGAGTTCCGTGCACCGGATGCCTCGGGGAACCCCTACCTCGCGTTCGCCGCGCAGATGATGGCCGGGCTCGACGGCATCCAGAACCGCATCGAGCCGCACGAGCCGGTCGACAAGGACCTCTACGAGCTCCCGCCCGAGGAAGCCAAGGGCATCCCGCAGGTGCCGTCGTCACTCCAGGAGGCCCTCGCCGCGCTCGAGGCCGACCACGAGTTCCTCACGAAGGGCAACGTCTTCACCGAGGACCTCATCCGCACCTGGATCGACTACAAGTACGAGAAGGAGATCCTCCCGTACGCGCAGCGCCCGCACCCGTTCGAGTACGAGATGTACTTCGGCGTCTGAGTCGCAGCCGCTCACGAGAGGCCCGCACCCGCCAGGGTGCGGGCCTCTCGTCGTCTCGTCACCGCGGAGGACGGCCGGGAGGCACGGATTGGGGGGCACGGGCCGGGCCGCCCGCGAGCGTCACCGCAGCGCGCGACGCGGGACGGACCTCCCGGCCGTGTGCGGGAACGGCGAAGGGCCCGTGTCCGCCGACACGGGCCCTCCGGTTCCCCGCGGGGCTAGCGACTCGTGGCCATCAAGTCGTTCGTCCCGGCGGCGATGCTCACGGGTGCACCCGCGACCGAGGCGGTCCGGCCCAGGGATCGGACGGACCACCCCGCCTTGACCCAGTCGGTGACCGGGATGCAGTTGCGCGCGTCGATCACGATCGCGCGACCGACGAGCGCACGGAGGCTCGACGGGTCGGCATGCACGATGTCGTCCCACTCGGTGAGGACGAGCACCATGTCGGCACCCTCGACCGCGGCCTCCATGCTCTCCGCGTAGGTGAGCGTCGGGAAGCTGCGCTTGGCGGTCTCCATGGCCTCCGGGTCCCAGAGCGAGACCTGGGCACCGCGGAGGTGCAGGGCCGCGGCGACGTTGAGCGCCGGGGAGTCGCGTACGTCGTCGGTGAGCGGCTTGAACGCGGCGCCGATGACGGCGATGCGCCGGTTGAGCACCGAGCCCTGGGCCGCCTCGATCGCCATGTCGATGACGCGCTGGCGCTGGCCCATGTTGATCTCGTCGACCTGCTGCATGAGGCCAACCACCCGGTTCGCGCCGAGTTCGGACGAGCGGTGCATGAGCGCACGGATGTCCTTCGGCAGGCAGCCACCGCCGAAGCCGAGGCCCGCGTTCAGGAACTTGCGACCGATGCGCACGTCGTGCCCGAGGGCGTCGGCGAGCGTCGTGACGTCCGCGCCGGCGATGTCGCAGAGTTCCGAGATCGCGTTGATGAACGAGATCTTCGTGGCGAGGAACGCGTTCGCGCTCACCTTGACGAGCTCGGCGGTCGGCAGGTCCGTCGCGATGACGGGCGTGCCCTCGGCGATCGGTGCGGCGTAGACCTCGCGGATGACGGCGTCCGCCGCGGCGGAGGCACCGCCCCAGACCAGGCGGTCCGGGTGCAGCGTGTCCTCGACCGCCTTGCCCTCGCGGAGGAACTCGGGGTTCCAGATGAGCTCGACGTCGATGCCGGCGGGCGAGAACTCGGCGACGAGGGAGCGCAACCGGGCCGCGGTGCCGACGGGGACCGTCGACTTGCCGACGATGAGGCCGGGGTGCGTCAGGTGCTCCGCGACGGACCGGGTGGCGCTCTCGACGTAGCTGAGGTTCGCCGCGTGGCTACCGGCTCGCTGGGGCGTGCCGACGCAGATGAAGTGCACATCGCTCGCCGCGACCGCCTCGGCGAGGTCCGCCGTGAAGCGGAGCTTGCCGCTCGCGACGTGCTTGGTGATGAGCTCGGGGAGCCCGGGCTCGTAGAACGGGACCTCGCCCGCGGCGAGGGCCGCGAGCTTCGACGGGTCGACGTCCACGCCGATGGTGTCGAACCCCATCTCGGCCATGGCCGCGGCGTGCGTCGCACCGAGGTACCCGGTCCCGATGACGCTGATCCGGGGCGCCGGGCGGGTGTCGAGCCCGGCGGCGGAGTGCTCGCTGTTGCTGTTCGTCACTTGCTGACCTCCTGCAGGTCGTAGTCGATGTCGGTGCGTGCGATGCCCGCCGTGAACGCGGCGAGGCTGTCGGAGCGCGAGTCGATGCGCCAGTCGTTGGTGCTGCGGACCCCGTCCGCGATCGTCGTCGCGGTCTCGTCGAAGTACGAGAACCCGATGATGTCCTTGTTCTGCGGTTCGGCCAGGGCGTCGAAGAGCGACGTGATCCACGCGGCCTTCTGGCTCGGTGCGTTGGCCGAGCCGATGCTGCCGCCGGTCTCGGTCGCGCCGATCTCGGCGAGGAAGATCGGCTTGCTGCCCTCGGTGTGCGGGAGCGCGCGGATCTGCTTGAGCGTCCTGGCGAAGGTCTCGTCGAAGGTCGCCGGCGTGGACGCGTCGCGGTAGTACCCGCTCATCCCGACCCAGTCGACGTACGGGTCGCCCGGGTAGTACTCGTTGAGGTACCCCTGCGTCATCTTCACCGAATTCGCGTTCGGCGACAGGTTGTCGATGCGCGTCGGGGACCAGTCCCAGATCACGTCGGCGTTCGCGCCCTCGTTCTGGAAGATCGTCCAGACGTGCTTCCACATGTCGGTGTAGCTGTGGGTCGCGTTGCGCTCGTTCGCGGGGAGGCTCGTGATGTTCTCGGACCAGTTGTACCAGGATCCGTTCATCTCGTGGTCGAGCCGGATCACGAGCGGCATCCCATTCGCCTTGACGGCGTCGGCGTACTGCTTGATGTAGGCGTCGAAATTGCCGTTGATGATGTCCGCGTTCGAGTACCCCGCGATGTAGGGGCTGTCGTTGCCGGTCTGCGACGGTGCGGTCTCCCATGTCATCACGGGGAGGCGGCCGTTCGCCCACGACCGCTGCACGGCAGTCGCGTTGAACGCCTGGTCGAAGCCCTGGAAGTACCCGGCCATGTTCGCCGCTGTGCCGACCTTCTGCTCGATCGCGTCGTAGTCCGCCCAGTTGAACGGGGACTGCGGCGTGTACAGGCCGTACCAGCGGGCGGTCTGCGCGAGGACCTCGGCCTTCGTCGGGGCCGCGACGGCCGCCGTCGAGGTCGACGAAGCCTTGGCCGGGCTCCCGGCGGCTGCGGGGGCGGCACCGGACCCGCCGGACCCGTTGGAGGCGCTGGCGGAACCGGACCCGCCCGACGTCGATCCGGACGCGGTCGTGGTCCCACCGGACGCCGCCGACTCGGCCGTGCCGAGCTTGGCGTACGCGGTCTTCAGCTGCGCCTGCAAGGAGGCGAGACGTTCGGCGCGAGAGGCGCCGGAGGCGTTCGCGGACTGGAGCTGCCCCTCGAGCTTCCAGATACGGTGCTGCGCGGCGGTGAGCTTCGCCTGCAGCTTCGCCGCGTCGGCTGTGGCGTCCGCGGTCTTCTGGGCCTGGGTCTTCACGCCCAGCGCGTGGTGCACGGCGGTGCTGACCACGTTGCCGGGCGAGATCCAGACGGCCCACGTGATGAGTGCGAGGGCGACGACGATGGCGGTGGTCCCGACGGCGGTGCGCTTGGCGTGCTTGCTCGACGGGGCCCACCAGCTTCCGGAGTGGCGGATGGATTCAGACAATGGTGAGTGCCTCCAGGGCGAAGATCGCGACACCGATGAGGTACGGGATCACCGCGTAGGGGTTGACGCGCTTGGCGGGCGTCGCCGCCGCCTTGCGCGAGATGCGGGCGTCGCGGACGGTGTCCCGACGCGTCGCGAGGACGGTGGTGGTGGAGGTGCTGGTGGCGTCGGCGCCGGTCGAGGAGCCGAGTTGGAACATCTGCTCGAACTCGCGGTCGACGTCCTCGGAGCGGACCTCGTCGATCCGGTCGATGGGGCTGACGGGCGGGGTGCTGTCGTGGCCGGGGACGGGTACGGCGGGCTCGGTCTCCATCGGTCCGCCTGCGTACGCACCGGCGCGGGTGCCCCAGCCCGAGGCGTGCGCGAGGCGGAAGAACCCGAGCAGCCGGATCGGCATGAGGAAGAACGTCGAGACGATGATGAACATCGGCAGGCGGACGAAGTCGGACGGCTTCTCGGCGAGGTGCCGCATCTGCCGGATCGCCATGCTGAGCACGCTCGAGACGACCATGAGCGCGGCGACGTAGACGAAGCCGGTCGAGAACCCGTACTGGTGCAGGATGCCCTGGTAGAGGTTCTGGCCCTGACCGGTGAACGCGCGGTACACCCAGCCGGCGATGACACCGAAGAGCATGAACGGCAGGATGATGTCGGTCACGAAGAACAGCGCGAGGATCGGGGCGTGGCCGATCATCCACGGGAGCATCCGCAGCGTGTTGTACTGCGAACCACGCGCCCAGCGGAGCTGCTGCTTGAACAGCTTCTTCACCTTGAGCGGCGCGTCCGTGTACACGAGTGACGTGTACTGGTAGACGGTCCGGTAGCCCTCCTTGAGCGTGAGGTTCGTGAGCGTCCGGTCGTCGGACACCTCGAGGAACACGCCCATGAACTTCTCGGTCATGAACTTCTCCATGACGCGCATGAGGATGCTGCGGCGGAACGCGATCGTCCGGCCCGGCAGGCACCCGATCTGCCCGAGCACGCTCTGCGCCGGCATCGAGTAGAGGGCTCGGGAGTTCTCGAGCCAGTCGGCCCAGCGGGTGATCCAGCTGCGCTCGGGTTCGAGGATGCGCTGGCGCGTCGTGACGCCGCCCACGGACTCGTCGGCGAACGGCTTGACGAGTTCGTCGAGCGTGCCGGGGGTCCAGACGGTGTCCGAGTCGACGAGGATCGTGATGTCACCGCGCGAGAGCTCGGTTCCGATCTTGACGGCGTTGCGCTTGCCCGGGATCGGGGTGTGCGTCCAGGTCACGAGGGGTGCGAATTCCTCGCAGACCTGCACGAGCCCCGCGTTGGGCGCGCCGTTGATGACGACGATGATCTCGCCGGGACGCTGCTCGACCATGCGGCCGATGACGTCGCGGAAGAGGTCGAGTGGCTCGTCGACGACGGGGACGACGACGCTCGTCGTCCCCGTGAACGTGCCCGTGTACGGCCGGTACCGGGCGGAGATCACCACCTTGGCGATCCAGAGGAGCCAGATGATCGCCGAGTACACGGTGAACAAGTAGAACTCCGGGTGTCCATCGACCATCTGGCGGATTTGGAGGATGAAAGTGAACATCGATCCCTGCTTCGGCGTTCGAGGTGGGATTCCGCGCCATCGGGGAACCAGGGTCAGTTCGGGTGCTTCATTTCTGACAGAGCGTGCCGGAGTCCGCAACGCGGCCCCCGTCCGGGGGTGTTTCACGCGCGTTACGGGGTACATCGGGGTCGGTCGTTCGCCCTACCCGACATGTCCGCCGTCCGCCCGACAGCAGGAAGGGGGACCGACGGTTCCGCATCGAGCCGATGTTCCAGCGCCGGAACGGCCGTTCGCCGCTTCGGTCCGTCTCGCATGATCCCCTGGTCACAGCCTGTTTTCGTCCTCGACAGGTGTCGTCCGGGGGCCGGACCGGGACCACTGCGTCGAACCGCGGGCGGCGCCGCGCCGGAGCCGCGCAGTCCCTGAGCGCCGGGGTACACCGTTCCCAGGTCGGGGGACGATCCACGCCAACACGAAATCACCCGTGATCGTCGGGCGAATCACCCGCGAGATCTGCATCTCGGGCGTGTCGGGCGCAGATCCGAGTGGTCTGCCGGCCCGGGAGCACCGACCCTCTCGCGGCGGCTCTCGTCCGCAGGAATGTCAGCCCTCGACGGGGCTCCGGTCCGGTCCTCCGTAGAACTCGCGCTCGAACACCTGCCGAGCGCGGCGCGTCGTCGCGAGGTAGTCCTCCTCGAGCTGCGACGCCGACCCGTGCGGGTACCCGAGCAACCGTGCGACGCCCTCGAGCTGGGCTCGCTCGACGGGGAGCACGTCGGTCGTGCGGCCCGTCCAGAGCACCAGCGCGCTGCGGGCCCGCGATGCCAGGAGCCACGCGTCGGCCAGGCGCTCGGCGTCGTCCGTCGTGACCAGCCCGGCGCGCTCGGCGGCGCGCAGTGCCCGCAGGGTCGATGTCGTCCGGAGCCCGGGGATCGCGAGTGCGTGCCGGAGCTGGAGGAGCTGTACGAACCACTCGACGTCGCTGAGTGATCCCCGCCCGAGCTTGAGGTGCCGAGCGGGGTCCGCGCCGCGAGGCAGCCGTTCCGACTCCACGCGCGCCTTGATGCGCTTGACCTCGCGGACCTCGCGGTCGTCGAGGTGTTCCGGGTACCGCGTCAGGTCGGCCAGGTGCTCGAAGTTCCGGAGCAGTGCGTCGTCGCCGACCGCACCGCGGGCGCGGAGCAGCGCCTGCGCCTCCCAGGTCAGGGACCAGCGGGCGTAGTACGCGGCGTACGACTCGAGCGTCCGGACGACCGGGCCGTTGCCACCCTCGGGCCGCAGTCCGATGTCGAGGTCGAATGGGAACAGGGCGTCCTCGGTGCAGGTCCCGAGGCGCGTCACGATGCGGCGGGCGGCACGTGCGGCGGCCTCGCGGTCCCAGCCGTCCGCGCGGTACACGTACAGGACGTCGGCGTCGGAGCCGAAGCCGAGTTCGCGGCCGCCGAACCGGCCCATCGCCACGATGCCGAACTCGAGCCCCGGCGCGGTCCCCCGGCGCGCGAGCTCGAGCGCGCCCGTGAGCATGGCCTCGGACACGTGCGTCAGCGCCTCACCGAGTTCCTCGACCCGGATCCGCCCGATGACCGCGGCCATGCCGAGCCGGAGCGTCTCGCGCCGACGGGCAGCGCGGAGGACCGCGGCGGCGCCCACGTCGTCCGTCGCGTGGCGCGCGACGGTCGCCTCGGCCTCGGCGACGAGCGCGGCACGTGGACGCGGTCGCAGGAGCTCGTCGGGGTCGTCGAGCCACCGTGCGGCCTCGGGCGTCCGCTCGAGCAGACCGGCCAGGAACGCGGACTCCGACAGCACGACGGTGAGGCTGTAGGCGGCGCCGTCCGAGTCACGGAGCATGCGGAGGAACCAGTTCGACTCCCCCAGCGCGTCGCTGAGCCGTCGGAACGCGAGCAGGGCGCGGTCCGGTGCCGGGCCCTCGGCCATCCACCGCAGGAGGACCGGGAGGAGCGTGCGCTGGATCGTCGCCCGTCGCGACACCCCCTGTGTGAGCGCGCGGATGTGCTCGAACGCGCCGTCCGGGTCGACGAACCCGATCGCCGCGAGGCGCTGCCGCACCTGGTCGCTCGTGAGCACGATGCCGTCCGCCGACGTCGCGGCGACCGCCGACAGCAGCGGTCGGTAGAACAGCCGCTCGTGCAGGCCGCGGACCTCGCGCTTGACCGAGCGCCACCGGGTGAGCAACTGCTCGGCGCTCGTCGCGAGCCCGGTCGACCGCGCCAACACGCGCAGGTCGGACTCGTCGGCGGGCATGAGGTGCGTGCGACGCAGCCCCCGGAGCTGGATGCGGTGCTCGAGGACCCGGAGGAACGCGTAGTCCGGCCCGAACCGCGCCGCCTCGGGACGCCCGACGTACCCGGCATCGGTGAGGGCCGCCATCGCATCGAGCGTCGCACGCTGCCGGACGGTCGGGTCCGTGCGACCGTGCACGAGCTGGAGGAGTTGCACCGTGAACTCGACGTCGCGCAGCCCACCCGGTCCGAGCTTGATCTGCCGGTCCACCTGGTCGCCCGGGATCGCCGCCGTGACGCGTTCGCGCATCCGCTGCACGGACTCCACGAAGCCGGGCCGGTCGGACGACTCCCACACGAACGGCGCGACCGCCGCGACGTACCGCTCGCCGAGGTCGCGCGAACCGGCGATCGGCCGCGCCTTGAGCAGTGCCTGGAACTCCCACTCGCGGGCCCACCGGGCGTAGTACGCCACGTGCGAGTCAAGCGTCCGCACGAGCGCGCCGTCCTTGCCCTCGGGGCGGAGGTTCGCGTCGACCTCCCAGAGGGGCGGTTCCGCTGCGAGATCCGTGATGACGTGCGTCGCGGCGATCGCGATGCGCGTCGCGATGAGGACCGCGCGGTCGGTGCCGACGCCCTCGGTGGGCTCGGTGACGAAGATGACGTCGACGTCGCTGACGTAGTTGAGCTCGCGGGCGCCGGCCTTGCCCATGCCGATCACGGCGAGCGGAGTCGCGGCGACGTCGCCCTCCGGGAACGGGACCTCGCGCCGGGCGATCGCGACGGCGACGTCGAGGGCGGCGCCAGCGAGGTCGGCGAGTCCCGCGGCGACGGCCGGGAACGCCTCGGTCGCGTCCGGGTGCATGACGTCGTGGAGCGCGATGCGGGCCAGGAGGCTGCGGTAGCGCACCCGGAGCCGGACCCGGGCGTCCTCGCCGACCGCGCCGTCGACCGCCCGCTCGAGCGCCTGCCGGTAGCTGTCGGCGTCGTCGGGCGGTGCGACGGGGTCGAGCAGCAGGGCGAGCTCCCCGGGCCGACGGACGAGGAACTCCGCCAGCCCCGCCGACGCCCCGACGAGGCGGATGAGGCGCTCGGTGGCTGCTCGGTCGGCGAGCACGGGGGCGACGGCCTCCGGCGCGGCGTCGAGCAGCCGCTCGACCGCGAGCAGTGCGCCGTCGGGGTCGGCCGTGGCCCCCCAGGTCGACGCGGCCTCGGCGACGGGAACCCGACGGCCGAGGGCCGCGATCCGCTCCTGTGCCGTCCCGAGGTCCGCGAACCCGAGGCGCGCCAACACGCTCCGCGACGTCGTCGTCGTCGTGTCGCTCATGCGGTTCCTGGTCCTGCTCGGCGGTGGTTCCGGGTCCGGAGCACCGTGCGCTCGGACCCGCTCGTGGTCCGGTCCGGCTAGAGCCGCTCGAGGTTCGTCTCGAGCTCGAACGGCGTCACCTGGTCGCGGTAGGCCTTCCACTCCTGCCGCTTGTTGAGCAGCACGAAGTTGAACACCTGTTCGCCGAGTGTCTCGGCGACGAGCTCCGAGTCCTCCATGAGGCTCAGCGCGTGGTCGAGGCTCGCCGGCAACTGGTTGTAGCCGAGCGCACGGCGTTCCGCGTCCGTGAGGCTCCACACGTTGTCCTCGGCCTCCGCGGGGAGCTCGTAGCCCTCCTCGATGCCCTTGAGCCCCGCGGCGAGGAGCAGCGAGAACGCGAGGTAGGGGTTGGCGGCGGAGTCCATCGCCCGGTACTCCACCCGGCTCGACTGCCCCTTGTTCGGCTTGTACAGGGGCACGCGGACGAGGGCCGAGCGGTTGTTGTGCCCCCACGTCACGAAGGACGGAGCCTCGTCACCGCCCCAGAGGCGCTTGTACGAGTTGACGAACTGGTTCGTGACGGCGGTGATCTCGGGCGCGTGTCGGAGCAGCCCCGCGATGAACTGACGGCCCATCGTCGACAGCTGGTACTCGCCACCGGGCTCGTAGAAGGCGTTCTGGTCGCCCTCGAACAGCGACACGTGCGTGTGCATGCCGGAACCCGGCCGACCCGACAGCGGCTTCGGCATGAACGTGGCGTACACGCCCTGCTCGATCGCGACCTCTTTCACGACGGTGCGGAAGGTCATGATGTTGTCGGCGGTCGTCAGGGCGTCCGCGTAGCGGAGGTCGATCTCGTTCTGGCCCGGGCCGGCCTCGTGGTGGGAGAACTCCACCGAGATGCCGAGGTCCTCGAGCATGCGCACCGAACGACGCCGGAAGTCGTGGGCACTGCCGCCGGGCACGTTGTCGAAGTACCCGGCCTGGTCGACGGGCTCCGGGCGGCCGTCGGTGAGCGCCAGGCTCTTGAGCAGGTAGAACTCGACCTCGGGGTGCGTGTAGAAGGTGAAGCCGCGCTCGCCGGCACGTGCGAGCGTGCGCTTGAGGACGTTGCGCGGATCGGCCACCGCGGGCTGCCCGTCCGGGGTCGTGATGTCACAGAACATGCGGGCGGTCGGGTCGACCTCGCCGCGCCAGGGCAGGATCTGGAACGTCGAGGGGTCCGGGTGCGCGAGCACGTCGGCCTCGTACGAGCGGGTGAGGCCCTCGATCGCGGAGCCGTCGAACCCGATGCCCTCGGCGAACGCACCCTCGACCTCGGCGGGGGCGATCGCGACGGACTTGAGCGTGCCGATGACGTCGGTGAACCAGAGTCGGATGAACTTGATGCCGCGCTCCTCGATGGTGCGGAGCACGAAGTCCGTCTGCTTGTCCATGCACGCCCTTTCTGATGGTCGTCACTAGGGTAGTGGCCATGCCCCGACTCCGCTTGGCGCTCGCACAGACCAACCCGGTCGTCGGGGCGTTCGAGCGCAACGCGGCAGGCATCATCACGGCCACGCGATCGGCCGCCGAGCAGGGCGCGGACCTCGTCGCCTTCGGCGAGATGGCGATCTCCGGGTACCCCATCGAGGACCTCGCCTCGCGCCCGTCGTTCCTCCGCGCCGCCCGGGAGGCCGTGGAGACCCTCGCACGCCGGCTCGCCGACCAGGGCCTCGGGGACGTCGCCGTCGTCGTCGGCCACCCGGACGGCCCGTTCGAGCCCCGCTCGGTGGACGTCACCACCGCGCCGAGCGCCATCGCCCAGAACTGCGCGAGCGTGCTCCAGCACGGGCGGGTCGTCGCCACGACCGCCAAGTACCACCTGCCGAACTACTCGGTGTTCGACGAGTACCGGGTGTTCATCCCGGGCGAGGACCTGCTGGTCGCGCGCATCGCCGACGTCGACGTCGCGATCATCATCTGCGAGGACCTGTGGCGCGAGGGCGGTCCGGTCGCCCGGGTGCTCGCCGCCGACGCCGGCTTGCTCCTCGTCGTCAACGCCTCCCCGTGGATCGCGGACAAGGACGAGGTCCGCCTCCCGCTCGTCACCCGGCGGGCCACCGAGTCCGACACGATCGTCGCCTACGTCAACATCGTGGGCGGCCAGGACGACCTGGTCTTCGACGGGGACAGCCTCGTCGTCGACGAAGCGGGGACGGTCCTCGCCCGCGCCCCGCAGTTCCGGGAGCACCTGCTCCTCGTCGACCTCGACCCCGCACCGGCGACCGACCCGGTCGTGACCGAGGACGTCCACCGGGTCCTACTCGACACCCCGGACACCACCCCCGGGAGCATGGCGCTGGACGGCCAACGCCCGGCACTCCCCCGCGACGTCGCCGAACCCCGTGACGACCTCGAGGAGATCTGGAACGCGCTCGTCCTCGGCACCCGCGACTACGTCGAGAAGAACGGCTTCCGTTCGGTCGTCCTCGGCCTGTCCGGTGGGATCGACTCGGCGGTGTGCGCGGCGATCGCGGTCGACGCCCTCGGCCCCGACCGCGTGTACGGCGTCTCGATGCCGTCGCAGTGGTCGTCGGAGCACTCCCGCTCGGACGCCGACGACGTCGCCGAACGCCTCGGCCTGCACTACCGGACCGAGGCGATCGCCGACCTCGTACGCCCCTTCGAGGACCAGCTCCACCTGACCGGGCTCGCCGCGGAGAACATCCAGGCCCGCGCCCGGGCGCTCGTGCTCATGGGGCTGTCGAACCTCGATGGTCACCTGGTGCTCACGACCGGGAACAAGACCGAGCTGTCGGTCGGGTACTCCACCATCTACGGTGACTCGGTCGGCGGCTTCGCACCGATCAAGGACGTCCCCAAGACCCTCGTGTGGGACCTCGCCACGTGGCGCAACCGGTTCGCCGCGGGACGGGGCGAGACCGAGCCGATCCCCGAGAACTCGATCACCAAACCGCCATCCGCCGAGCTCCGTCCCGACCAGAAGGACGAGGACTCGCTCCCGCCGTACGAGGTGCTCGACAGCATCCTGGACGGGTACATCACCCGGGCCCTGGGTGCCGCCGACATCGTGGCGGAGGGTCACGACCCCGACACGGTGGCCGAGGTGACCCGGCTGGTCGACCGCTCCGAGTGGAAGCGCCGGCAGGGTGCCATCGGCCCGAAGATCTCGGGCATGGCGTTCGGACGCGACCGTCGTCTGCCGATCACGTACCGGCCGCAGCAGTACCGCTGAGGCCGGGCCTCCCGGCCGGATGACGAACGGCCCGGCACCCCACGAGTGCCGGGCCGTTCCTCGTGTCGGCTAGCGATCGACCAGCGACGACGCGTCGTCGCTGAAGAAGTCCTCGTACCGTGGGCCGCCGCTGCTCGTCAGCGTGCCGCGGCGCCATTGCTGCCGGAGCCGGCGGTAGGTGGCGATGCGGGCCGGCTCCACGCCGGACTGGGACTCGTACAGGCTCATCTGGTGCCTCCTCTCGACGGAGCGAGGACACCGGACCGGATGCTGGCATCGGTGGGTCGCCGTGGTCAGCCTCCCCGCCCGTTCCGACGCTACGTCCGGCGGGGTCGCGACGCGATCGGACTGCGCGAGCCGGACGAGGTCCTGCGCACATCGGACCTCCGCTCGCGCGAACCGGACATCGGCGGGGCAGCGGCGGGACGGTCAGCCCTGCGCGTCCTCCTGGTCCCACCGTGCGTTGTTCGCACGGACACGCTCGAGTGCCGCCTGCGCCTCCTCGCGCGTGTCGAAGGGCCCGATGCGGTCGCGGTTCGGGGACTGCATGCCCTGTTCGACCTGGTGCGTGGTGGTGTTGAACCAGAACTGGGACTCGATCCGTTCGTCGCTCATGACCGCGAGCGTACGCGCGAGGATCGGGCCCGTGACCGCCGGATAGACTCGGCAGCATGCCCCGGGACGAACACGGACACCTCACTGCCGGCCGCATCAGTCCCACCCGCCCCGTCCCCGCGGGCATCGCCCGACCGGAGTACGTGGGCCACGTCGAACCGCACGAGCACGGCCTGGGCGACACGTACACGCCCGACGAGGTCGAGCGGATCCGGACCGCGGGCCGCATCGCGTCGCAGGCCATCGACGCGGTCGCCGCCGCCATCCGCCCTGGGGTGACCACCGACGAACTCGACCGGGTCGGCCACGAGTTCATCGTCGCGCGCGGCGCCTACCCGTCGACGCTCGGCTACCGCGGGTTCCCGAAGTCGCTCTGCTCCAGCGTCAACGAGGTCATCTGCCACGGCATCCCGGACGACACGGTGCTGCAGGACGGCGACATCGTGAACATCGACATCACGGCGTACAAGGACGGCGTCCACGGGGACACGAACCGGACCTTCGTCGTCGGCACCGCGAGCCAGGAGGTCCAGGACCTCGTCACGCGGACCGAGGAAGCCATGCGCCGTGGCATCCGCGCCGTCGCTCCCGGACGCCAGGTGAACGTCATCGGGCGGGCGATCGAGTCCTACGCCAAGCGGTTCGGGTACGGCGTCGTCCGTGACTACACCGGCCACGGCGTCGGGCGGGCGTTCCACTCCGGGCTCATCATCCCCCACTACGACGCCCCGCAGTACGACACCGTCATCGAGCCGGGCATGGTGTTCACGATCGAACCGATGCTCACCCTCGGTGGCATCGACGCGGACATCTGGCCGGACGACTGGACGGTCTCGACCCGCGACAAGTCCTGGACGGCACAGTTCGAACAGACCCTCGTCGTCACCGAACGCGGCGCCGAGCTCCTCACCGTTTCCTGAACCCACCAGCACCGGAAGGCACTCCCCCCATGGCACAACTCGCGGTCGGCGTCGACATCGGCGGAACCGGCATCAAGGGCGCGATCGTCGACGTCGAGTCCGGCGCGCTCACGAGCGACCGGATCAAGAAGGCCACGCCCGAGGGCGGCAAGCCGGACGACATCGCCGAGGTCGTCGTCGAGATCATCAACGAGCTCGGCATGACGAACGACGAGCCGATCGGCATCTGCTTCCCCGCCGTGGTGAAGGACGGCCGGACCATGTCCGCGGCCAACGTGTCGAAGAAGTGGATCGGCTTCCCGGCAGAGGACCTGTTCGAGAAGCGGCTCGGGCGGCAGATCCACTTCGTCAACGACGCCGACGCGGCGGGGTTCGCCGAGCAGCAGTTCGGTGCGGCGAAGGGCGTCGACGGCCTCGTCATCATGACGACGCTCGGCACCGGCATCGGCACGGCCCTCATCAACGACGGGGTGCTCATCGTCAACGCCGAGCTCGGCCACATCGAGATCGACGGGGTCGACTACGAGACGAAGGCGTCGTACGCGGCGAAGGAGCGCGACGACCTCTCCTGGAAACACTGGGCCAAGCGCCTGCAGAAGTACTACTCCCACCTCGAGGCGTACCTGTCCCCCGAGCTGTTCGTCGTCGGCGGCGGCATCTCGAAGCAGCACGAGGAGTTCCTGCCCCTGCTCGACCTCCAGGCGAAGATCATCCCCGCGACGCTCCGCAACAACGCGGGGATCATCGGGGCCGCGAAGCTGGCGGCGGACAGCAAGGAGTGACGGTCGGGAGGGGCGACGCCGCCTGGCACCGCCCCTCCCGTCCGTCGGTCCTGCCGCATCCCGCCCCGTTGAACCGGTTGGTTCCGGCGGAACCGCGGCATGCCGGTGTTCAACCGGAAGGTACCGGTTCGTCGGCCGTTGACGACGTCGGTGCGAATGGGCCGGCCGTACGCCGGGTTCTGTCCCGCCGCTCGCGCGGCGGTGACGGCCATCTATCTCGGACCGACGTCGCCGTCGGCCTCCAGCGGTCCACCCGAGGACTCAGCGAGCAGCTTCGTCGTCCTCTGTCTGACCTTGCTCCGGGCGAGGTTTACCGAGCAGATCCGGTCACCCGGATCCCTGGTGGTCTCTTACACCACCGTTTCACCCTCACCGCCGGGTCGCCCCGACGGCGGTCTGTTCTCTGTGGCACTGTCTCGCGGGTTGCCCCGGGTGGGTGTTGCCCACCGCCCTGCTCTGTGGAGCCCGGACGTTCCTCGGCACCCCGAGGGGTGACGCGACCGTCTCACCGACCCATTCGCGCGTCCACCCTACCGGCCCGATCGCCGAGATCGCAGTCGTCGCCGCTCGGACGGCCCTCAGCGCGGCCACCGCGGCGATCGCACCGGGTGGTCAGAGCCCGGACTCGGCCGTCCGCACGAGGATCGCGTCACTGTCCGGGCAGAGCAGGACCTCGTCCGGCGCGGCCGCGCGGACGGTCTGGAGGTCCGAGGCCGTGAGCGACACACCGGACGCGGTCGAGACCCCACCCTGGAGCAGACTCGCGCCGAAGCCGTACCGCGCCCGCTGCCGCTCGTACAGCGCGAGGAGGTCCGCGGGGACGCGCGCGGCGACGGTCTCGCGGTTCGCCCGTACGTGACCGAGGTCCTGCTCGAGCGAGGCCACCTGGGCCTCCCGCTCGTGGAGCAGCCGGTCGTGCTCGCCGTCGATCTCGGCGAGCTGCGCCTGGACGTCGCCGAGGCGGGCCTGCGCGACCTCGAGCCGTTCCATGACCTCGAGCTCCGTGGTCTCGAGGTCGTTGATGCGGCGGGTGAGGCTGGCGAGTTCGCTCTCGAGCCCGGCGGCGTCCTTCGCGTTCTTCGCCGCCTGGAGCAAGGTGGTGTCGCGGTCGATCCGGGCCTGTGCCGTCGCGGTGTCGGACTCGAGGCGTGCGAGCTCGCGCTCGGCGTCCTCCACGCTGCCGGTCGCCGCGGCGAGGTCGCTGCGGAGCACCGCCGCACGCCGCCCGAGCTCCGCGAGGTGCTCCCCCTTGCGGAGTCCGGTGATGCGGTGGCCGATGCGGGTCACGTCGTTGTCGATGCGCTGGAGATCGAGGAGGAGGAGTTGTGCCTCCGGGGCTGCCTTCACGCGGCGGCTCCTTCCGGGTCGGTCGGCTGGGGCCCCTCGTCGGTCCCGTCGGCATGCGGGGCGGACGACGGGAGGACGGCGAAGTCCCAGGGGTCGGTTCGGATGTCGCTCACGGTCACCCGGACGCCCGTGGCGTCGGCGAGCTGCGCGGCGGCGACGTCGAGCCAGAGCCACTCCGTGGCCCAGTGCGACGTGTCGACGAGTGCCGGACCGTCCGACAGCATCGCGCGCTCCCGGAACTCCGACGCGGGATGGTGCCGGAGGTCGCTCGTGACGTAGACGTCGGCGGCGAGGACCTCGGGAGCACCGAGCAGGGAGTCGCCGGCACCCGCGCAGAGCGCGACGGTCCGGACCGGGCGGTCGTGCTCGCCCGACACGCGGACACCCGACGCCGTCGCGGGCAGGACGTCGACGAGGTGCCGCGCGAGCGCCCCGAGCGTCATCGGGGCGGCGAGGACGCCAACCCGGCCGATCCCGGTCCCCGGTCGGGCGCCCGGTTCGATCGGGCGCTGCTTGACGAGACCGAGGCGGTCGGCGAGCACCGCGGAGGTCCCGGTCGTCACGACGTCGGCGTTCGTGTGCGCGGCGAGGAGCGCGCAGCCGCCGCGCACGAGGGTGGCGAGGACCGACCCCTTGTACGTGGTCTCGGCGATCGTGGTCACACCACGCAGGAGCAACGGGTGGTGCGCGACGAGCAGATCGGCGCCGAGCGCGACGGCCTCTCGCGCGACCTCGGGAACGGCGTCGACGGTGAGGTGCACGTGACGGACCTCGGCATCGGGGTCGCCCGACACGAGTCCGACGGCGTCCCACGACTCGGCGCCGTCGGCGGGCCAGAGGGCCTCGGCGGCGGCGAGGACGGCGCGGAGGGTCGGCATCGGCCCAGTCTACCGAGGGCCGTCGGCCCCGAGCGGCAGGACAGCCCCCAGCGGCAGGACAGCCCCGAGCGGCACGTCAGGCGCGGCGGAGGACCCGCAGCACGCGGGCGACGACGCGTGCCCACCAGCTCGGCGTGGTCGCCGCGACGTCGGACGGCACGGGCTCCCCCGGTGCCGCCACGTCGGAACGGTGCTCCTCGGTGTCGGTGCCCGCGAGCGGCTCGGCCGATGCCTCGACCGCGGCGGCGGACCCGGACCGGACCGGACCGAGCGGGAACGCGGTCGCCGCACCGGCGTCGGCACCCGTGTGGGCGCGCAACGCGGCGACGAAGGCCTCGTGGTCGATCGCGCTCGGGCCCGTGGCGGGCGGCACGAGCGGCGTCGGACGCGTCACCGCGGCCACCGGAGCGACCGGCGCGCTGGCGGACTCGACGTCGAGGTCCTCGCGGTCGAGCGCGTCGGCGAGGACGGACTGCAGGGCGGGGAGTGTGTCGCCACGGGCCGGCGTGGTGGTGGCCCCGGTCGAGACGGCGGTCCGGGCTGGTCGAGTGACCACGGCGGCGGCGAGGAGGTCCGCGAAGACCTCGGTGGCCCAGGCCCGGGCGGCGGCTACCTCGGGGTCGGAGGACCGGGCGATCCGGGCCTCCCATGCGGCGAAGCGCGCGCGGTCCTCGTCGCGGCGGCGCAGTTCTTCCTCGAGCAGGGAGATGCGCTCCACGGTGCTCCGGCCGGTCGCGGTCGCGAGCTCGACGGCGAGGTCCCCGATCCGGAGCGAGATCCGGGCCGGGGGCTCGGGGAACGTCGGGGCGCAGGCGGAGGCGTGCCGTCCGCGATCACGGCGGAAGGCGGCGGGCGCGGGGTCCACGAGCGTGGCGGGTGCCGGGTCGTCCATCGGAGCGACGTCGAGTGCCCGCACGGGCTCGGCGACGACGGCCGCAGCGGCGACGGGTTCGGCCGCCGTCTCCGGACCGCCCGCGTCCGTGCCGCCCGCGTCCGGAGCGGCCGCCGTGTCGGTCTCGGTGGGGAGTGCGACGGGCCCGGTCACCGGCGGCACGACGAGGTCCGGGACGTAGGGGGCGTGGACCGCCGGCACGTCCCGGAGCCACGCCTCGACCTCGCGGCCGAACGGGTCGACGAGGGCGGGACGTGCTCCGGACTGGGTCTCCATGGCCGAATCGTAGGCAGGAGGAGCGGAGGAACCCGGATGATCGGCGGTGTGTCGCGTTCCGAGCGGGGCCGCGGTGTCGTCCGGAGACGTCACCTGCCAGCGCTACCGCTGCCCGCGGCCACGGCTCCGAGCAGTGCAGCGCCGTCCGGGGAGCCGAGCCCGGTGCAGGCGTCCCACCCGGGAGCCGCCGCGAAGGCGCCGTTCGACCCCGACGTGACGTCGCGGAAGGTCGACGCCGCGCTGTACAGCACCGGCTGCGCGAGCCCGAGCGGCCGCCCGGTCGACTGGACGATCCGGGCGATCAGCGCGGCCCACAGCGGAGCGACCGCGCTCGTGCCGCCGATGACGGTGCGGTTGCCGTCGACGAGGACCTCGTACCCGGTCTGGGGATCGGCGACCGCGGCGACGTCGGGGACGCCTCGGCCGCCCGATGACCCGGCGGTGCCCGGCACGCCGACGCCCTGCTGCCAGGTCGGCAGCGGGAACGCATCGCTGACCCCGCCGCCCGTGGCGCCACCGCTCGCGCCGTCGTTCCACACGGTCTCGGAGGTGATCGTCGTGCCCGAGGCCTCGAGCCGGGTCCCGCCACAGGCGAGGACGTGCGGGCTCGACGCCGGGAAGTCCACGTGCTGCCCGCCGTCCGACTGCCCGTCGGTGCTGCCGTTGTCGCCCGCGGCCGCGGTCACGGTGACCCCGAGGGACACCGCGTCGACCACGGCGTCGTCGAGCGCGGAGCGGGCCTGGGCGGTCCAGGCGTCCTCGCTCTGTCCCCAGCTGATGCTCATGGCCGTCGGGGTCGGGGTCGCGTGCGCCGCGGTGGCCACGGCGTCGACGAAGCCGGCGTCGGTGTTCGGGGCGAAGTACACGACGATCGCCGCTCCGGGAGCCAGCGCCCCCACCACCTCGACGTCGAGCATGACCTCGCCGTCCGCGCCGTTCGGATCCCCACCCGGGACGTTCTCGGCGCCGTCGACACCCACGGCGGTCACCGACGGGGAGCCCACGCCGAGACCGGAGAAGTAGGTGTCGAGGTCGGACTGCACGTACCCCCCGCCGAGTTCGATGATCGCCACCGTCTGGCCGGAGCCGTCGGTGTCGGGCGGGAACGCGTACGCGGTGCCGAGCTCGACGGGCGAGTAGCTGGTCGCGCGGGCGGCGGCGGGCACGGAACGGAACTGCGTCCGCGCCTGCGGGCGGTCGTCGAGGCCGAGCACCGCCACGACGACGCCGTCGAGTGCCGCGGGGACGCTCAGGCCCCCCGACCGGTGCCGGTGCTGGGCACTGCCACCGCCGGGCGCGTCGCTCGTGACGGTCTCGAGGTCCGTGCCGAACGCCCGGCCCATCGCCGCGGTCGTCCCCTCGACGCGCACGTGACGCGTGGCGGGGTCGGCGCTGAGGACGGTCAGGTCGAGGGCCTCCAGCGTGGTGCGGACGAGGTCGAGGTCGGCCTCGGTCGCCCCGTGCGCACTGACGAACGCGGCGCGGTCCATCGGGACGGCGGTGCCGTCGAGCGGCGCGACGGGGTTCGCGCGCCGCACCACCACGGTCGCCTGGACCGGGGAGTCGGGCGGGAGGGCCGCCGCGGCGCGGACGCCGGGGGCGGACGGACGCTCGCTGCCGGCGAGCGGAACGAGCTGCGGGTCCTTCGAGCTGTCGGTCATGGCACCGGTCTACTCCGCACCCATGACGTCGCCCGTGTCCCGGGCGGCGCATGCACGCCGACGACCATGCAGCGGCGACCCGCTCCGGCGTGGCGCCCATCCGCCGCCGTGCCCGTTCTGGGGGTGGGAAGCGGGAGCCGCGGCACCTATCGTCGTCACGATCACTCTCGTGGACGCGGACCGGAGGCACCCCCCATGACCAGCGTGCGTCGGTTCATCCACCGGTACTCGGTGACACCGTTCCTCAAGCAGGCACCGATCGCGGTGCTGGTCGCCCTGGCGGCGGTGCTCTCGGTCGCCGTCCCGCAGCTCGCCGTGTCGGACCACACCGGACTCGCGGTGAGCCTGGTGCTCACCGCGATCGCCACGCTCTGGGCGAGCGTGGTGACCGCGCGCAGCGAGCGGCTCGGTGCCCTCGCGCTCCTCGTGCCCGCGGTCGACTTCGTGGCGCTCGGCGTCCTCCGATGGGCGACGGGCTCGTCGGCGTCGATCTTCACCGCCCTCGTGGTCCTGCCCGTCGTGTGGTTCGCCGCCACCGACGGCCGACGGCACGTCCTCTACGCGATGCTCGGCACGGCGGTCGTGATCCTCACGCCGTTCGTCTTCGGGATCAGCGGCAGCGGCCGGGTCACCGAGCTCATCCGCCTCGTCGTCGTGCTCGTCGTCTACACGACCGTGGCGCTCGTCGTCAACGAGTTCGCCCGGCAGCACGCGACGCAGCTGCGCCTCGCCGCTGAGCGCGAGGCAGCCGTCACGGACGAGATCGACCGCGCCGCCGCGGTGCAACGCTCGCTCCTCCCCCAACCCCTCTGCTCGCTGCCCGGCTACTCCGTCGCCGGGACCTGTCTGCCCTCGGCCACGGTCGGCGGCGACTTCTTCGACTGGTACCGCACCGACGAGGGCATCGCGATCACCCTCGGCGACGTCATGGGCAAGGGCGTCGGCGCCGGGCTCATCGCCGCGGCCGTGCGGGCCGTGGTCCGCAGCTCCCGGCGTGATCCCGACCCCGCGGCCGCGATCGTGCGTGCCTCGGAAGGGCTCTCGACCGACGTCGCGGACCGAGGCGAGTCGACGGCCTTCACGACGCTCTTCCACGCCCGGTTCAGCGGGGACGTCCTCCGCTGGGCGGACGCCGGACACGGCCTGTCGATCGTCGTCCGAGAGGACGGGACCCACGAGCGCCTGACCACCGCGCACCTGCCGATCGGTCTCGGGATCGACGACGCCTGGCAGACGATGGAGATCGCCATCGCGCCGGGGGACGTCCTCGTCACCTTCAGCGACGGCGTGCTCGACCTGTTCGGCGGTGGACTCGACACGATCGACCAGGTCGCCGCGATCGCCCGCCGGGATCCGCGGCCGGGCGCCGTGGTCGAGGCCCTCGTCGCGATGGCCCGCACCGCCGGGCACGACGACGACGTCACGGTCGTGGCGCTCCGGCGTGAACCCGTCGCGACCGCCGCGACCGCCGTGCCGACCAGCGCGATCACCGTCGGCGTCTGATCCCGCCCGGGAGGGACGCCTCCACGGAGACGACGGGAGGCACGGGGACCGCGATCCCCCGTGCCTCCCGTCCGCCGTCGGGACGACGGGATCAACCCGTGTTCTGCAGACCGGCGGCCACGCCGTTCACGGTGAGGAGCAGCAGTCGGTGGTCGGCGTCCTGCGGGTCGCCGTCATTCGCGGTCCGGATGCCACGGAGCGCCCGGAGTTGCAGGAGCGACAGGGCGTCGACGTACGGGCTCCGCAGGCGGACGGCGCGGCTCAGGACGGGCCGGTCCTCGAGGACGTCCGACGAGCCGCTCGTCCGGAGCACCCAGGCGCGCGTCAGAGCCATCTCGTCGAGGACCATGCGGGCGAGGTCCGGACGGTCGCCGAGCGCGAGGTACCGGTTCGCGATCGCCTCGTCGGTCTTCGCCAGGGACATCTCGACGTTCTTGATCATCGCCGAGAACAGCGGCCAGGACCGGTAGGCGTCCTGGAGCAGGTCGACGTCGCCGACCGCGGCCAGCGCCGACCCGAGCCCGTACCAGCCGGCCAGGTTGATGCGCGCCTGGGTCCACGAGAACACCCACGGGATGGCGCGGAGGTCCTCGAGGGACTCGACCGACAAGCCGCGACGGGCCGGCCGGGAACCGAGCGCGAGGAGCCCGATCTCCTCCATCGGCGTGACGGTGGCGAACCACGGCGCGAACCCGTCCGCCTTGACGAGGTCGAAGAAGGCCGCGCGCGACGCGCGGTCCATCGTGGCGGCGACGTCCGCGAAGCGATCGGCGGCCGCGGCGGTCACGGACTCGTTCGAGGGCGCGGACGCCTGCAGGGTCGCAGCGGCCATCTGCTCGAGGTGCCGCGCGCCGATCGTCTTGTCGCCGTACTGGGCGAAGATGACCTCGCCCTGCTCGGTGATCTTGAGTCGGCCGTCGACCGACCCCGGCGGCTGCGCGAGCACGGCTTCGTTCGCCGGACCGCCGCCGCGGCCGAGCGCACCGCCCCGGCCGTGGAACAGCGTCAGCTCGATGTCGTGGTCGGCAGCCCACGCGGCGATCCGGGCCTGGGCGTCGTACAGCGCGAACGTCGCCGACACCGGACCGACGTCCTTCGACGAGTCGGAGTACCCGAGCATCACCTCGAGCCGGCGCCCGGTCGCGGCGAGTCGACGTTCGACCGCGGGCAGGCGGACGGCCTCGTCGAGGATCCGCGTGCTCGCGTCGAGGTCGGCGAAGGTCTCGAAGAGCGGGACGACGTCGAGCACCGGCGCGGCCTCGGCGGACCCGAGTGCGGCCTCGGCGAGCTCGAACACCGTGGCGATGTCCTCGGACGACTGCGTGAACGAGATGACGTACCGGCACGCCGCGCGCACGCCGTACCGCGCCTGCAGGGACGCGATCGCCCGGAACACCGCGAGCACCTCGTCCGTCATCGGGCTGTGCTCGACGCCGGCACGGACCTCGGCGAGGGCGGTTCGATGCACCTGCGAGTGCTGCCGGACCTCGAGCTCCGCGAGGTGGAAGCCGAAGGTCTCCACCTGCCAGATCAGGTTCTGGAGCTCGCCGTGGGCCGCGCGCTCGGCGCCGGCGGCGGCGAGCGAGCCCTGGACGGTCCGGAGGTCGGCGAGCAGGTCCTCGGGCGAGGCGTACGCGAGCGGGACGTCCTCGCGCCGGGTCGCGTCGATGCGGGCCGCGACGAACAGGAGCACGCGGCGGTGGACCTCCTGCGGCGCGCGGACCGCGATGCGGGCGGCGACCTCGGCGTCGAGCGCCTGCTGGGCGTCATCGAGCGCGGTGAGGTCGGCCGTGGGCGGGGTGCCGCCGTCGTCGAGGGTCAGCGCGTCGGCGATCCGGGTCGCGGCGCGGGTCAGCCCGAGCAGCACGTGCTCGGACTGGATCCGGGCCGCCTCGAGCGTGACCTCGGCGGTGACGTGGGGGTTGCCGTCGCGGTCGCCGCCGATCCAGCTGCCGAGGCGGATGAACGCCGGGGCGGCCACCGGACGGCGCCCGGCGTCGTCGCCGAGGAGGCGGTCGTCGAGCAGCCGGTACACCGCCGGCACGATCTCGAACAGCGTCTGGTCGAAGACGCTCATCGCCGTGCGGACCTCGTCGAGCGGGGTGGGACGCGTGGTCCGGAGGGGCGAGGTACGCCAGAGCGTCTCGACCTCCTCGAGCAGGCGGCGGGCGTTCTCGGCACCGTCGACGGCGTTCCGGACGGCGTCCCGTGCGTCGAGCAGGTCGCTGATCCGGCGGATCGTCGTGGCCACGGCTCGGCGTCGGGCCTCGGTCGGGTGCGCCGTGAGCACCGGGTGGAACCGGAGGGCCGCCAGGCGGGCGGCGGCCTCGTCCTCGCCGAGTGCGTCACGCAGTCCGGCGAGGGTCGCCGCGATCGAGTCCCCCGGCGTGCCCCCCACGTCACCACGGCGTCGGAGGACGCGGACGCGGTGGTGCTCCTCGGCGAGGTTGCTGAGGTGGAAGTAACACGTGAAGGCCCGGGCGACCTGCTCCGCGCGGTCCTGGTCGAAGCCCTCGACGATCTCCTGCGCCCGGTCGATGGCCCGGTCGTCCGTGCCCTCGTACGCGTCGATCACGGCGGCGCGGAGGGCCTCCACGTCGGCGAACAGGGCTTCGCCGCCGGTCTCGCGGAGCACCCGCCCGAGCAGGTTCCCGAGGAAGCTGACGTCGCCGCGCAGGTCGTCGTCGACCTCGCCCCGGACGTCGTCGCGTGGCCGGTCGTGGCGGGCCGTGCCGTCGATCGTGGTCATCGTCGTTCCTCCGAGGGATGGGCGGGGTGCACACACGTGAGTACCACATCGTGCTCGCCGGGCGCGATTCGCGTGACGCCGGGAGGCCCGGGTCGGCCCGGCGGGAGCGTCCGAGCGGGGACTGTCGAACGCGTCACGGTCGCGCGGCGGCGCGGGGTGCGCCCGACGAGCCGCGGACCACGAGGGAGGGCCGGATCGCCCGCGCGGTCGGGGGCGGGGCACCCGCCATCGTCGCGCGCAGGACCTCGAACGCGGCGCGGCCCAGCCCGGCGAAGTCCATCCGGACGGTGGTGAGCCCGGGCGTCCACACCTCGGCGAGGGGCATGTCGTCGAACCCGACCACGCTGACGTCGCCGGGGACGGCGCGGCCCTGGTCCGCCATCGCCCGGAGCACGCCCATCGCGACCTCGTCGTTGAAGCAGAACACGGCGGTCGCGTCGTCCGGGAGCTGCTCGATCGCGGCGGCCCGGGCGCTCATCGGGGCCCAGTCCGTGGCGACCACGGGCGGCACCGGCGCGTCGCGGGCGGCGAGCTCGGCCAGGTACCCGTACGTCCGGCCGTGCCCGATGTCGTTCGGGTAGTCGACGGCGAGATGGTGGACCGTGCGGTGACCGAGCGCGAGCAGGTGCTCGGTCGCCAGTCGCGCACCGAGTTCGTCGTCGAGCCATGCGTAGGGCAGGCCCGACCGGTTCGTGCCGACCATCGCCGCGGTGGCGGTCGGCATGGTCGCGGGGATCCGCGCCAGTGCCGCCGTCACGAACTCGTCGAACTCGATGCCGATGATCCCGGACAACGGCTGGGACAGCACGAGCTCGACCGCGGACCGGACGTGGTCGGGGTCCCCGTTCTCGACGACCGTGATCGTGACGAGGAAGTCGCCCTCACGCGCGGCCTCCTCGATGCCCCGGAGCACCGAGGCGAACCCGTACCGGGTCGTGTTCCCGGTGATGACGCCGATCATCTTCTGGCGACCCGACTTGAGCGCGCGGGCCGCCTCGTTCGGCCGGTAGCCCAGTCGCACGATGGCGTCCTGCACGGCGGTCCGACGCCGCTCGCTCACGACCCCCGGGTCGTTGAGGACGCGGGAGACGGTCGCGACCGAGACGCCGGCCATCCGGGCGACGTCCGCGATGCCCGGCGCGCGGGGCGGACGCTCGACCATCGGACGATGCTATCCCGACACCACGCGCCGGTCACTTGATGCCGGACTCCGCGATGCCCTGCACGAACTGCCGCTGGAAGACGAAGAACACGATCATCACGGGGATCATCGAGATGAGCGTGATCGCCATGATCTCGTCCCACGGGTGCGAGTAGGACCCGTTGAGCGAGGACAAGCCCACGGAGATCGTGTAGCTCTCCGGCTTCTGCAGGGCGACGAGCGGCCAGACGAAGTCGTTCCACCGCCACACGAACGTCAGGATCGTCAGGACCGCGACGAGCGGGCCGCACGCCGGCAGCACGACGGTCCGGAAGGTGCGGAACTCCCCCGCGCCGTCGACCCGAGCCGCTTCGATGAGCTCGGTCGGGATCGCCTGGATGTACTGCCGGGCCATGAAGATCGAGACGGCCTGTGCCGCCGAGGGCAGGATCACGGCCCACGGGGTGCCGACGAGTCCGAGCTTCGAGATGATGACGAACTCGGGCACCATGACCACCTGGATCGGCACCATGATCGTCACGAGCATCGCGCCGAACAGCAGGTTCCGTCCGCGGAACGAGAACTTCGCGAACGCGTACCCGGCGAGCACGCTGATGAACACCGAGATGACGACCCCGGCGACCGCGATGACCACCGAGTTGACCAGCCACGTCAGCACCGGCTGGTCCGCGAACGCCTTGGCGAACACCCCGAGGTCGACCCGATGCGGCCACAGCGAGAACCCCGACGTCTGGGCGAGGCCGCCCGGGCTGATCGCGGTGACGAACACCCAGTAGACCGGGAACACCATGACGAGTCCCCCGAGGACCATCGCCGCCCAGATGACCCACCGCGCGGGGGTCATCCGGTCCTGGATCGGTACGCGGCGGTCGGGACGGGTGCGCACGACGCGTGCCGTGCCTCCCGGGCGACCGGCCGTGGAGCGTCCGACGGCACGGGCGGGAACGGCGGTGGAGCTGCCGACCCGCTCGACGGGACGCGATGTCGACGTGCTCATGCCTGGTCCTCCTCGGTGCGGCGCGCGAGGACGTTCCGCACCAGTGTCAGCAGGAGCAGCGTCAGCACGAGGAGCACGCCGACGGCGGACGCGTACCCCATCGTCCCCTGCGTGAACGCGGCCCGGAAGATGTACTGCACGAGCACGGTCGTCGAGAACCCGGGACCACCGCCGGTGAGCACGTAGATGACGTCGAACGCCTGGATCGAGAAGACCACGTTGAGCACGACGAGGATGTAGGTCGTCGGTCGCAGCAGCGGCCAGACGATGTTCGAGAAGCGCTTGCCGCTGCCGGCACCGTCGACGCTCGCCGCCTCGAGCACGCTCGGGTTGATGTTCTGCAACGCCGCCAGGTAGGTCACCATGCAGAACCCGATCCGTCCCCAGACCACCGTGAGGATGACCGTGGCCATGGCCCAGTGCGGCGACGACAACCAGGTGATCCGCGGGAGCCCGAGCGCCTGGAGCGCGGCGTTCGCGATCCCGTTGTCGGCGTTGAAGATCCACGCCATGACGAGCGACACGGCCACGCCGGACACGACCATCGGCAGGAAGTACAGGCTGCGGATGACGCCGCGGCCCGGGAGCCTGCGGTTGAGGAGCACGGCGAGCAGCAGCCCGATCGCCGCCGACGTCGGCACCGTGCCGAGCGTGAACACGACGGTGTTCCACACGCTCGTCCAGAACACCGGGTCGCTCGGGATGTCGGCGTAGTTCTTCCCACCGATCCAGCTCCCGCCGCCGAACGTCTGCACGTCCTGGAACGACAGCACGACGGACACGATGATCGGTCCGAACGCGAACACGACGAAGAGGAGCAGCGACGGGGCGACGAAGGTCCACGGCACGGCGACCGGGACGCGACGCCGCCCGCCCCGACGCGGCGGCCGCCCGCCGGTGCGGGACGACGGTCGCACGTCGACCGACCCGACCACCCCGCGCGCGGCGACCTCGCTAGCCGACGACACGGCTGATCCCGTCCGAGATGTTCTTCGCCGTCTCCTTCGGGGTCTGCGTCCCGATGAAGCAGAGGTCGAGCTGGTCGGCGAGCACCTCGTTGATCTGGTTGAACTGCGGGCTCGTCTCGATCTTCGCCATGTTCGTCGGGATCGTGGCGACCTGCTCCACGAACGTCTTCATCTGGTCGTTGTTGGACCTGAAGTGCAGCGAGTCGGCGTCGAGCGCGGTGCGGATCGGCAGGAACAGGTCGTTCTCGCAGAAGTACTCCATGTTCGCCTGGTTGCAGACGAACTTGATGAAGTCGGCGGCGACGTCGGGGTGCTTCGACGACTTCGAGACGCCGAGCAGGTTCCCGCCGAGGTCGGACGCGGCCTTCTTGCCCTTCGGCATGTACGTGACGTCCCACTTCGACTGGTCGAGGCCCTTGCCGACGTCCCCCATGAGCCAGTCGCCGTAGAGCATGACGCCGACCTGACCGGTCGTGAAGCTGTTGAGCGTCGAGGCGTCGTTCGAGGCCTTGATCGTGTTCGACTTCGGGATGAGGCCGTCGTTGTACAGGCCCTGGAACCAGTCGAGCGCGGCGATGCCCTTCTTGGTGTTGATCATCGGCTTCTTCAGGTCGTTGTCGAGCAACCGGCCGCCCATCATGTAGAGGAACGGGAGCCAGCGGTAGGCCGTGTTCGGACCGCCGAAGCCGTAGACCATGCCGTACTTGCCGGTCTGCTTCTTGACCTTGACGAGCAGGTCGTGGAACTCGGACAGCGACCACGCCTGCCCGATGCTCGCCGGGGGCTGCTCGCCGATCGCCGCGAAGACGTCCTTGCGGTAGTAGGTGGCGAACGTGTCGGTGTGTTGCGGGATCGCGTGCGGCTTGCCGTCGAGCAGCGACGCCTGCCAGAAGCTCTTCTGGAACCCCTTGCCGTACCGCGCGGGAACCCACTTCGACAGGTCGATGAGGCCGCCGTTCTCGGCGTACCGGCCGAACGACTGCCACGTCACGCGGACGATGTCGGGCGCGCTCCCACCGCTGAGCTGTGTCGTGAACCACTGGTTGAAGTCGCCGCCGGGCGTCTTCTGGATCTTGATGTTCACCCCGGGATGCGTCTTCTTGTACGCCGCGGCGAACTTCGCGTACGTGACGAGGTCCGCGGCGATGTCCCACGTCGACAGGACGAGGTCGGCCTTCACGTTCTTCGGGACGGCGGCCTCGGCGGCGCCGGACGGCACGCCGGCGGCGGCGAGGGGGGACAGCAGGGCCCCGCCCGCGATGGCCGCGCCCATGCCGACGAACCCACGGCGCGAGAGCCGTCCGTCGTCTCCGGGCTGGGCTTTCTGATCGTTCACGGACGCCTCCTCGAGTCCTGACGAGACCGCCGGCGGGCACGCCGACGGACCACCGGCGCCATCGCCGATGGGGCCCCGCGGACGGGGTGTCCGCCTGGGCCGGATGTGGGTCCCGGGCTGCTCGGCTCCGGAACGTGGGGACGATCATGTCCGGCGGCCGGGAAGCCGGTCAAGCGCGTCCGGTAACGGGATGATAACGAATGTAAACGTTACCAAAACCGCTCTCGCGGTGCTACGGTCGCCGCTGACCGACCCGTCCGACCGATGCGAGGAAGCACCGTGACGCACTTCTCCTGGGAACCCTCATCCCTCACCCTGACGTTCGCCGCCGATGAGGACGGGCCGGTCCGGCTCGTGTCGCTGGCGGGTCCGGCCGCTCCGGCGCCGCGGATCCAGGACGACCTGCTGCCCACGCAGCCCCTCGTCGAGGTGCTCGCGCCCCGGTACGGGCGGCGGAACAACAGCTACCGGTTCGACGGCACCGAACTCGGCGCGGGCCTCCGGTACGTCACGCACGTCGCGACGACCGAGCCCGCGACCGACGGACGGCCCGGGCGCGAGTGCCTCGAGATCCGCCAGGAGCACCCCGACGGGCTCGTCGTGACCTCGCGGTTCGAGCTCGTCGGCGGAGCGCCCGCCGTCCGCACCGCGACGACCGTGTCGCTCCGTGACGGCGCGGCTCCCCTCACGCTCTGGGCGGTCACGAGTCTCGCCACCGGGGCCGTGGTCTCCGAGGACATCGACGACCTCGACATCTGGTCGGCGCGCACCGGGTGGTCCGCCGAGAACCGGTGGGCGCCCACCGCGCTCCGCGCCCCCGGTCTGCCGTCCATCGACCCCGGGGCGCGCGGCGAGACGAGCCGGAACCGCATCGCCGCCACGAGCACCTCGACGTGGTCGTCCGGCCTGTACAACCCCGCGGGTGCCGCCGTCGCCCGGAGCACCGGCCGAACGCTCGCGTGGCAGATCGAGCACAACGGCGCCTGGCACTGGGAGGTCGGCGAGGACCCCGACTGGAACCGGGGCGCGGTGCCGATCGAGGACCGGGTCCGCGCGCCGGAGCCGTACGGACCACCGAAGGGCGACCGCTCCCACGACGGTGCCTACGTCGCGCTGCTCGGTCCCGAGGACGCCGACCACCAGTGGTCGCTCACCCTGACGCCCGACGTGACGTTCACGACCGTGCCCGTCACCGTGACCGTCGCGGCGTCGTTCGAGGACGCCCTCGGGAACCTCGCCACACATCGACGCGCGGCCCGACGACCGCACCCCGTCGGTGACACGCTGCCCGTGGTGTTCAACGACTACATGAACACCCTCGAGGGCGACCCGACCACGGCGAAGCTCCTGCCGCTCGTCGACGCAGCAGCGCGGGCCGGTGCCGAGTACTTCTGCATCGACGCCGGCTGGTACGACGACTCCGCCGGATGGTGGGCGAGCGTCGGCGACTGGCGGCCGTCCACCCTGCGGTTCCCGGACGGCTTCGGCGCGGTCGTCGACCACATCCGAGACCGTGGCATGGTGCCCGGGGTCTGGCTCGAACCCGAGGTGGTCGGCGTCACGAGCACCGCGGCCGAGACGCTCCCCGACGAGGCGTTCCTCCGACGGCACGGCGAACGGATCCGCGAGCACCAGCGGTACTTCCTCGACATGCGCTCCCCGGCGGCACGCGCACACCTCGACGAGGCGGTCGACCGGCTCATCGCCGAGTTCGGCATCGGCTACTTCAAGTTCGACTACAACGTCACGCCCGGCGCCGGCACGGACGTCGGCGCCGAGTCCGCGGGCCAGGGCCTGCTCGAACACGACCGGGCGCTGCTGGCGTGGCTCGGCGACGTGCTCGACCGCCACCCGGACCTGGTCATCGAGAACTGCGGATCCGGGGCCATGCGCTCGGATCCCGCGATGCTCGGCACCCTGCAGCTGCAGTCCACCTCGGACCAGCAGGACCCGCTCCTGTACCCGGCGATCGCCGTCGGGGCCCTCGCACACGTGCTGCCCGAGCAGGCGGGCAACTGGGCGTACCCGCAGCCGACGATGTCGGACGAGGAGATCGTGTTCGCGATGGGTGCCGGACTCGCCGGTCGCCTGTACCTCGCGGGCGTGCTCAGCGGCATGGATGACGACCAGCTCGCCCTGGTCGGTGCCGCCGTGGAGGCCCACCAGGCCACCAAGCACACCCTCGCCCGCGCGGTCCCCCGGTTCCCGACCGGGCTGCCGACGTGGGACGACCAGTGGCTGTCGGTCGCGTTCGACGCCGGTGACGAGACGCTCCTGGTGGTGTGGCGCCTCCCGGCCGCGGCCGGCGACGTCGAGCTCGCCCTGCCGCACCTGGGTGGCAGCGTGCCGACCGTCGAGCAGGTCTACCCGCCCGCCGGCGTCGGCGCGCCCTGGTCCGTCACGCCCACCACCGCCGGGCTGACGATCGGCACCGAGGCGGGGAACGCGCAGGCGCGGATGTACCGGTTGACGGTCTGAGGAGGAACGGCCGCGACGGCGGGCCGCCGCGCCAGGAGCGGGCCGCCGCGCCCGGATCGCGCTGCGCCCGTCGGCCCTGGACGATGACCGTCTTCTCAGGGAGCCGTCCGGCGCACACCACGCCGCCGGCCCTACGCTGGGCGCGGGCGCCGACGGCCGGTCGCCGGAGGGGGAACACCGCATGTCCGAACTCGACCTCGACGCACCGCTGACCCCGCCGGAGCCGACCGGGCAGGAACTCCAGCTCACGCCGCCGGCCGCCGTGCCCGAGGTGGAGCCGGACCAGGCCGTCGGCATGGTGGCCGTCCCCGCCGACAAGCGGTCGGAACTGCAGGACAAGGCCCGGGCCTTCGCCGATGCACTCGCCGCCGAGCAGCCCGGCAGCCCCGAGTTCACGAAGCGGGTCGACGACCTCGTGCGGATGGGCGAACAGGACATCCGGTCGGCGTCGCAGGTGTCGAGCCGCATGCTCGAGCGGCCCGCCACGTCGCTCGCCGCCGCGAAGGGCCAGGGCCCGGCGGGTGATCCGCAGGCGGCGGTGGCCCGGACGCTGCAGGACCTCCGCGAGACCGTCACGGACCTCGACCCCGCGCGCGCCGAGTTGACCGGCGCCCGCCGCCTGCTCGGTCGGTTGCCGGGCGCGAACCGGATCGCCCGGTACTTCCACAAGTACGAGTCCGCGCAGCAGCAACTCGACGCGATCATCACGGCGCTCGTGTCCGGTCAGGACTCGTTGCGCCGGGACAACGCCGCCATCGAGCAGGAGCGGGCGGAGCTGTGGGCCACGATGGGACGACTCGCGGAGTACGCCACGCTGGCGGCCGCCCTCGACGACGCGATCAGCGCGAAGGCCGAGGCGCTCCGGGCCTCGGACGGCCGCGCGGCGGACGCGCTGGTCGCCGACGCGCTGTTCCCCGTGCGGCAGCGGCGGCAGGACCTCGCGACGCAGATCGCCGTGTCCGTGCAGGGGTACCTGGCGCTCGACCTCATCCGCAAGAACAACCTCGAGCTCATCCGCGGCGTCGACCGCGCACGGACGACCACCGTCGCCGCGCTCCGCACGGCCATCGTCGTCGCGCAGGCGCTCGGGCAGCAGCGGCTCGTCCTCGAACAGGTCGCCGCGCTCAACTCGGCGACCGACGCGATGATCGGCCGGACGAGCGACCTGCTCCGGCAGCAGACCGCGGCCGTGCACGAGCAGGCGACGTCGTCCGGGGTCAGCGTCGAGACCCTCCAGCACGCGTTCGACCAGGTGTTCGCGACGATGGACGCGATCGACGCCTACCGAGCGGGTGCCGTGCAGTCCATGGCGACGACGGTGGACGCGCTGGGCGCGCAGGTCGAGCGTGCCCGCGGAGCGCTCGCTCGTTCCCACGCCGAGGACGCGAGCCGGACCGCCTGACGCGCGTGGCAGGCCGGGCGGCTAGGGCAGGTCGAGCCGGGAGGTCCGGAACCGGTCGTCGAGGAAGCGCCCGTTGACGAGGAGGGCGTCGGCGTCGCGTTCGACGGCCGCGTCGCGCATCCGCGCGGCCGCCTGCTCGAGCGCGGTGAGCTGCTGGACGAGCGCCTCGGCCGGGGTCCGGCCGTCGGACAGCCGGTGGTGCGCCGCCCACTCCGCCGGGAGCGCGAGGTACGCCCGCAGCGTCTCGGGCAGGTAGTCGGTCGCCGTCCGGGTGACCACGACCTCGGGTTCGCCGGTGCCGGTGACGCGCGGCAGGGCCTCCTGGAGGGCCGTGGCGATCCGGTCGACGATCGCGGCGGCCGGCTCGGGCACGCGTCCGGCGACGGCCGCGCGGAGCGGGAGCAGACCGCCGGCGACGTCCGACGGGTCGACGCGCACGACGTCGGCGGCCGGGGCGACACCGAGGGCCGCGAGCGCCCGTGCGGCCACGGCCGCGTCGCCGGCGGCGTCCGCGGCCACCGCGGCGACCTCGCCCGCGAACGCCTGGAGCCATGCGCCGAGCGGCATCGCCCGACGCGCGATCACGACGCCGCCCGAGACCTGCGCGGCCTCCCCCGTGAGTCGGTGCCGCTCGAGGCGCAACGTCATGCGCGCGTCGACGCCCTCGAGCCGGAGGGCGGTCACCGTCCCGGGACGCCCGGCGAGGCGATCGCCGAGCGACCGGTCGCGCTCGACCGAGAGCGCCGCGTCGGCCGCGGGGCCGAGCGCGCGCGCGGCGTTCACCGCGAGCGCCTCGACGAGCGCCTGCGGCTCGTCCGCGGACGGCAGGGGCACCGGGAGCGACACGGTCATCGGTCGGTGAGCGGCAGCACGAGCCCCGGCGTGGCGATGACGTGGTCCTCGCGCAGGGGCCGGACCGCGGTGCCGATCGCGAAGAACTCCGTCGTGTGGCCGCCCCACCGGTGCGGCAGCGACAGGAGCTGCACGCCGACGATGCCCTCGGCGTCGAGGTACTCGGCCTCGGTCTGCATCCGGCCCATCGCGAGCTCCCGCGCGTCGTAGAGGGCCTCGGTGTACTGCGGGATCTCGGTGTTCTGGCCGATCGTGCCGAGCGACGCCATCATGCCGCGGTGGGCGATGTGGTAGACACACGTGCCCATGACGAGGCCCTGGGGCGCGTACCCGGCCTGGATGAGGGTCCAGAAGTCCTGCCCGGACAGGTCCGACGTGAACGGCAGGCCCCGGGTGTTGCGCCACTTGCCCGTGGGCGGCGGGGCGTCCGCGACGACGGCGGTGCCGACCGCGACGAACTCGGCGAGGTCGTTGCCGTACTCCTTGAACTCGATCTCGAGCCGGACACCGACGATGCCGTCGGCACCGAGTCGGTCCGCCTCGGCCTCCATGCGCGTCATGGCGAGCTCCCGGGCGTGGTACATCGCCTGGCTGAGCTTGTCGAGCTCCATGTTCTTGCTCCAGCGTCCGGTCTGGATCCCGACGTGGTAGACGCTCGAGCCGAGGACGAGGCCGACCGGACGGAACCCGGCCTGCCGCACGAGCAGGAACTCGTTGACCGACAGGTCCGACGTGAACAGGCGGCGCCGTCCCTCGTCGAGGCGCGCGGTGGCGTCGGCGGGGAGCGGGACGCGGGACAGGTCGGGTCCGGTGGTGCTCATCGGCGGGTGGTTCCTCTCGTGGTGTCGCGGAGCGGGATCACGGTCGTGACGTCGCGCCGGGCGGCGGCCGTCGCGGAGTGGTCGCGGAACGCGTGCATGGGGCCTGGCGCGATGACCGTGCCGGTGAAGGTCGCTTCGGCGTGGAGGTCGACCTCCTCGCCGCACGGGGTGTCGAACTCGCCGAGGCTGCTGCCGGTGATGACGATGTCCGAGCCGTTCAGCGGTGCGGCGCGACGGGTGAGCTGCACCCGGGCGTCGTGACGGGCGGCGTTCACGAGTTCGGTGAGGCCCTCGATCTCGACGTTGCCCGACCAGACGCTCCGCTGTGACTTGAGGAGCGGGTCCTCGTGCTTCGTGGCGATGGAGACGCCGAACGCCATCCCGCGTGGGACCCAGCCCGAGCGGATGAGGGCGGCGACCTCCTCGGCGGTCGACCCGGCCGCCCAGACGTCGCGTGCCGACCGCGCGTGCGGCGAGACCGAGGCGTCGAGCGTGCGCACGGCGGTGCCGGTCGCCGTGAACTCGTGGGTCGCGGTCTCCAGCCGCGTGCGCCGGATGCGGACACCGACGACACCGTCGGCGCCGAGGGCCGCAGCCTCGGCGATCATCCGGTCGAGCGCCCCGTGCCAGGCCTCCTGCACGGCGTGGACGTAGGAGCCGAAGCCGGCGTTCCGGCCGTCGCTCCCCGTGGTGAGGACGGGCGAGGTCCAGGGGACGTACCCGCCGGGCTGGGAGGCGAACGGACCCGAGGCGAAGGGTCCGGACCCGAAGCCGCCCGAGCCGAACGGTCCCGAGCGTCCGAGGGTCGCCGTCCCGGAACCGTTGGGGAAGGCCGAGTACCCGCCGCCGAACGGGATGTTCAGCCCCGACGACCAGATGCCACATCCGCCACCGGCGTAGGCGAGCTGCTCGACCACGCACCCGAAGACCTCGCCGACCGGCGCGAGGTCGACCGCGCGGATCGCGGCCGCGCCGGCGGCGGACAGCAACGACCCGGCCACGCCGCTCGACCGTTGGCGTTCGATGCGGTCGTGCGCAGCGGGCGGCAGCCCCCCGGCCCAGCCGTCCATGCGTTCCCCTCCGTCGGCCCGGTTCGGCGCGCGGACGGCGCGCGGACACGGGAGACCCCGCCAGCATGCCAGGCGCGGGGCGCGCTGGGAACGGCGAGAACGCTCAGGTTCCCGGCAGTCCGTAGGCTGGCGCCGTGACCTCCCGGGTGCGTCTGCTCCTCGCCGCGTCGCACCCGGGTCCGACCGTGGCCGTGACCGTGCTCGCCACGGTGATCGCCGTCGCCGTCGGACACGCGGTGTGGAGCGTGCTCCTCGTCGCGCTCGCGGTGTTCGCGGGCCAGCTGTCGATCGGCCTGGCGAACGACTGGATCGACGCCGACCGCGACCGTGCCGTCGGCCGCAGCGACAAGCCCGTCGCGCGCGGGCTCGTGCCCGTCGCGACGGTCCGCCGCGCGGCGATCGGCACCACCGTCGCCGCGGTGCTGCTGTCCGTACCGCTCGGACTGGTCGCGGGTGCCGCGCACCTCGTCCTCGTCGCCGCGGGGTGGGCGTACGACGCCGGACTCAAGCGCCGCGTGTGGTCCGTCGCCCCGTTCGTCGTCGCGTTCGGGCTGCTGCCGGTCGTGGCGGTGTCCGCCGACAGCGGCCTCGGGCCTGGCGGGATGCCAGCGGTGTGGCCGGCGCCCTGGGCGATCGCCACCGGCGCGGTGTTCGGCGTCGCGATCCACTGCACGAACGTGTTGCCGGACCTCGTCGACGACGCCGCCACCGGGGTCCGGGGATTCCCGCATCGTCTGGGGCTGCACGCGTCGGGCGTCCTGGCGTTCGCCGCGCTCGTCGTGGCGGACGGGCTCGTGCTCGTCGGACAGACGACCGGCGACGACCCCGCGCGGGGTCCGGCGCTCGCCCTGGCGGTCGCGGGCGCGGTCGCGGTGGTCGTCCTCGCCGCGGTGGGCATCCGCCTCGTGCTCACCGGTCCCCCGACGCGCACGCTGTTCCGCCTCGTCATCATCGCGTCGCTCGTGGTCGTGGTGCAGCTGGCGCTCTCCGGCGCACGACTCGCGGCGTGACCCGCCTGGGACGTCGCCCTCAGGCCCACCGCATGGCGTAGACGCGGGCCAGGGCGTCCGCGGTCGGCAGGGCCAGGAGCGTCCGCAGCAGGGCCTCCCGGACCGCGAGCGCGGGGCCGGCAGCCGGTCGCCCGAGCGCCATGTTCAGCTCGGCCTGCCGCGCGGCCCGACGCGCCGCGGCCTGTCGGTGCCGCGCGTACTCCGGCCATGGGCCGGCGCTGCCGGTGGCCACGGCCTGGGCGAGGATCGGTGCGAGCGCGGCCGCGTCGAGCCATCCCAGGTTCATGCCCTGCCCGCCGATCGGACTGATCTCGTGGGCGGCGTCGCCGACGAGCACGACCCGGCCCACCCCGACCCGCTCGGCGGTGCGGCGACGCACCCGGAACGGACTGAGCATGGTGCAGGTCTCCGGGTCCGCCTCGGTGCCGGTGCGCTCCCGGATCGTCCGCGCCAGGTGTGCGGCGGCGCGGGGGTCGGGGTCGTCCGGGTCGAGCGGCCGGCCCGGCGCGCGCGCGTCCCGATCGAGCGATGCGCCGTCCAGCCCGTGCCGGTCGGCGGGGTCCGAGCGGAGCACGACGTACCGGCGGCGACCGCCGGGCAGCGGGAACGACTCGACGACCCCGTGCCGACCGACGTCGACGAGTGCGGTGGTCGCGGGCGACGGGCCCGAGCCGCCGCGACCGGAGCACGGGGGTTCCGCGTCCGCGAAGTCGCCCATGACGTACCGGTCGCGGTAGTCCCGCCCGTGGCTGCGGACCCCGATGCGGTCGCGGACGACGCTCCGGGCGCCGTCCGCTCCGACGACGAACCGTGCGGTCAGCGTGACGGGCCCCTCCGGGCCGTTCCCCTGCGCGGTGACGCGGTCCCGCCGTCGTTCGAGTGCGGTGAGTGTCGTGCCCGTGCGGAGCGATCCCGGGGCGAGGGCCGCGAGACGCTCCCGGAGGATCGCCTCCGTGCGGTGCTGGTCGAGGGTCGCGACGAACGGATGGGTCGACGACGCTCGGGCGAACGACAGCGAGCCGATCGGACGTCCCCCGTTCCGCGCCGTCCCGCGGTCGACCCGCGCCGCCTCCGCGAGCACCGGTGCCGTCGCGCCGACCGCGGCGAGCGCGTCGAGCGACGGCGGGTGGATCCCGATCGCGCGGGAGCCGGACGGCGCTCCGGCGCGCCGTTCCCACACGGCGACGTCGACGCCGGCCTGCGCCAGGAGCGCGGCGAGGAAGAGGCCGACCGGACCGCCGCCGACGACGAGGACGTCCGTGCGCTCCTGCGACATGTCGCCGAGCCTAGTGACGGGACCGCACGGCCGTGCCGGGCCGCTTTACCTCGGTGGTCCGGACGGGCTATCTTCGGCCACACGGGCAGACCATGCTCGCCTTCGACCCGTCCGGAGCCCGAATCCGGCAGCGGGTCCGGTCCGGACACGAGCAGTGTCGCTCGACACGTCCCCACACGCCCCGAACCCGAACGGGAGCACCAGATGACGACGCACGCCCCTTCCGTGCTGCCCACGGCCGTGCCGCCTCCCTCGGCGCGCGTGCGTGCGGGCGCCGCGGTGCCGCCCCGGTCCGTGCACGTCCCCGCGGAGGTCCGGTCGTGAGGGCCGCGATCGCGACGGTGAGCCTCGGTGGCGGGCTCGAGGAGAAGCTCGAGGCAGTGAGCGCCGCCGGGTTCCGAGGCGTCGAGTTGTTCGAGCAGGACCTCGTGACGGGGTGGCTGCGTCCGGAGCAGGTCGCCGCACGCGCGCGTGACCTCGGTCTCGAGCTCGACGTCTACCAGCCGTTCCGGGACCTCGAGCAGGTGCCGGACGACGTGTTCCGTGCGAACCTGCGGCGCGCGGAGCAGCGGTTCGCCCTCATGCACCGGCTCGGGATCTCCACGATGCTGCTGTGTTCCAACGTCGCGACGGCCGTGTCGGACGACGACGCCCGGGCGGTGGACCAGCTCCGGGCGTTGGCGGAGCTCGCGGAGCGGAACGGGGTGACGGTCGCGTACGAAGCGCTCGCCTGGGGCCGGAACGTGTCGACCTACGACCACGCCTGGCGGATCGTCCGCGAGGTCGACCACCCGGCGC
The DNA here is from genome assembly GCF_003234885.2 of Curtobacterium sp. MCBD17_003. Taxonomy (NCBI): domain Bacteria; kingdom Bacillati; phylum Actinomycetota; class Actinomycetes; order Micrococcales; family Microbacteriaceae; genus Curtobacterium; species Curtobacterium sp. MCBD17_003. The sequence goes on along the minus strand of NZ_CP126275.1, from coordinate 1,486,325 downwards.
TCGGCATCTGTCTCGACAGCTTCCACATCCTGGCCCGCGGCACGGACCTCGGCACGATCGCGGAGATCCCCGGTGAGCGGATCATGTCGTGCCAGGTGGCCGACGCCCCGATGCTCGACATGGACGTGTTGCGCTGGAGCCGGCACCATCGGCTGTTCCCGGGCGAGGGCGACTGGGACCTGGCCGGGTTCCTGTCGCACGTGCTCGACACCGGGTTCGCGGGGACGCTGTCGCTCGAGGTGTTCAACGACGTGTACCGGCAGACCGACCCGACGGTGACGGCACGGGCGGCGCGCCGGTCGCTGCGGGCACTCGAGGACGCGACGCGGGTCCTGCGGTCGGCGTCCGACCGGGACCGCGTGGACGCGGAACCGCGGCCCGACATGGACGAACGGGGCGACACCGGGCGCGGCGCCGAGGAGCCGGGTCGGTCCTCCCGGTCGGCGGCGGTCGGATGGTCAGCGCACGGTCTGGAGGCCCTGCCCGCCGTCCCGGAGCCGGTCACGACCCACGTCGTGCTCGCGCCGGACGCGGAGGGAGCGCTCGTCGCGCTGCTCCGCCGCGCCGGTCTCGCATGCGTGGGGCGGCACCGGACCGGTCGGACGGAGTTGTTCGAGGCGGGCGGCCTCCGGGTCGTCGTCGACGGCGCGCAGGCCGGGCTGGCCGCGCGGGTCGCGGCGGTCGGCCTCGGGGTGGCGGACGCGGCGGCGGCAGCGACGCGGGCCCGGGCGCTCGGGGCGCCGGTGCTGCCCCACGGGTCCGTGCCGGAGGGGACCGACGAGTACGTGGTGCCCACTCCGGAGGGCACCGGCGTGGCGTTCGGTGGCCGCAGCGCGGACGGGACACCGTCCTGGTCCCGGGACTTCGCACCGACCGGCGAACGCGCGTCCGCGGCGGCGTCGGACCTGCTCGGTGTGGACCTGGTCGGGATCACCGTGCCGTGGGACCGCACGGACGAGACGACCGGCTTCCTGCGGGCCGTGCTCGGGGTGGACGGTCCCGTGGCGGCGGACGCCCCGAGGACGGACGGGTTGGCGCGACGGCGGCTCTTCACGACCGGGGCGACGACGACGTCCGGTCCGGCCGTCCGGATCGCGGTGACGACGCCAGCGCCCTCGTCCGATTCGCCGTCACCGACACTCGTCGCGCTCGCGAGCGCGGACGTGGTGGGCACGGTGACCCGGATGCGGGACTCCGGGGTGCGGTTCCTGCCGACGCCGCCGAACTACCACGACGACCTCGCCGCGCGGACCGGCCTGGACGAGGTCACGGTGACGCGGCTCCGGGACGCCGCCGTGCTCGTGGATGTGGACGCATCCGGGACGTACCTGCACGCCGTGGTCGAACCGCTCGGTGGCGTCGTGTTCGAGGTCGTCGAGCGGCGGGGCGGGTACGACGGCTCCGGGGTCGGCGACGCGGCGGTCGTCGCGGCGATGGTCGAGCACCACGGACAGCGCCGCGGGGTCGACCGCCGCGGGGTCGCGCGGCGGACACGTCGCGCGTAACGTCGGGTGCATGACCGATGCCGCAGCACTCGACGCCCGCCTGACCACTCCCGACCGCGTCACCATGTACGGCGCTGCCTGGTGCTCGGACTGCCGTCGTTCCAAGGCGTTGCTCGACCGGCTCGCGGTGGACTACGAGTACGTCGACCTCGAGGCGGTGGCGGACGGCGCCACCCGGGCCGAGGCGATCAGCGGCCGGAAGAGCATCCCCGTCATCGTGTTCCCGAACGGCCGGCACGTGGTCGAGCCGTCGGACGCCGAGCTGACCGAGGAGCTCGCGACGGCCGGCGTCGTGGAGCCGGTGGCCTGACCCACGGACGTGGCGCGCGCGCCGCTCATGCGGCGCTCGCTGCCACCGCCAGCCGCGCCCCGGCCGTGCGGGACCACGCGAGCGCGCCCCGCATCGCCGACGCCCGGTCCGTCAGGTCGGTGAGCGCCACGGCGTGCGCGAACCCACGCGGGTCCACGGCGATCTCCCCCGCCACCAGGGCGACCGGGCGCCGTGCGGCCGCGGCGAGCGCCTGCACGACGGCCACGACCTTGCCGCCCGCGGTCTGACCGTCGAACCGTCCCTCGCCGGTGACGACGAGGTCCGCGTGGAGCACGCGGTCGGCCAGGTCGAGGACCTCGGCCACCGCCTCGCCGCCGAGTGCGATGGTCCCGCCCCAGGCCAGGAGGCCGAACCCGGTGCCGCCCGCGGCTCCCGCTCCCGGGGTGTCCGGGTCGACGTCGGGGAACATCGAGGCCCATCGGCGCAACCGTGCCTCGTGCACGGGGACGCGATCCGGTGTGATGCCCTTCTGCGGTCCGAACACGGCGGCGGCGCCCCGGGGCCCGAGCAGCGGGGCGGTGACGTCGGTCAGGATCCGGACGCCCTCCGGGGTCGGACGGAGCGTGGCGCGGTCCACGGCCTCGATCCGGTCGAGCGCGGCACCGCCGGTGTCGTCCGGCCCCAGCGGTGGGCGCAGGCGGAGTCCGAGTTCCCGCAGCACGCCGAGACCGCCGTCCGTCGAGGCGCTCCCCCCGATGGCGAGGACGACTCCGCGTGCTCCCGCCCCGAGCGCGGCGGCGATCGCGGCACCGAAGCCATGGGTGTGGGCGCTGTCCGGCCGGGGGTGGTCGAGCAGGGTGATGCCGCTCGTCGACGCCAGTTCGACCAGGCCTCGGCCGTCCGGGAGCCGGAGCCACTCGGCGTGCACCGGCCGGTCGTCGGGGCCGCGCACGACGACCGGGACGCGCTCGGCGTCGGGGAACGCGGTGGCGAAGGCGTCGATCGTGCCCTCGCCGCCGTCGGCCATCGGTGCGAGGTCGAGGACGTCACCGGGCCGCTCGGCGCGCCACCCGTGGGCGAGCGCACGGGCGATGGACGCCGCCGACGCCGTGCCCTTGAACGCGTCCGGAGCGACGAGCACGCGCATCAGGGCCGACCCCGGTCGGGTCCGCTGCCGCCGCTCGCGCCGTCGCTCACGTGGCACACGCTACTGCCGGCGCGCTGGTGCGTCCCTCGGGCGCGCGCTGGTGCGTTCCTCACGCGCGCTGGTGCGTCCCTCGGGCGAGGGCCCGGGACGGTTCCTGGATCGTGGTCGCCGGGCGGACGGTAGACGGGGTGCATGAGCGACGAACTCGACCAGGCCGACGCACCGTTCCTCGACGCCCTCCGGGACTACCACGGCCGCGACCGCTACGGGTTCTCGCCGCCCGGGCACCGGCAGGGCCGCGGGATCGACGCGGACACCCTCGCCGTGCTCGGCAAGGACCCGTTCCGCGACGACGTGCTCGAGAGCGGCGGCCTCGACGACCGGACCTCGTCGAACGGCTACCTGCCCACGGCCGAGGCCCTCATGGCCCAGGCGGTGCACGCCGACACCGTGTTCTTCTCGACCTGCGGCAGCTCCTTGTCGGTCAAGGCCGCGATGCTCGCCGTGGCGGGTGTCGACGGCGGGATCATCATGCCGCGGGACGCGCACAAGTCCGTGACCGCGGGCCTGGTGTTCTCCGGACTCCAGCCGTACTGGGTGACGCCGCGGTTCGACACGGACCAGCACATCTCGCACCCGGCCTCCCCCGAGGACTACCGCGCCGTGTGGCAGGAGCACCCCGACGCCGCGGGCGCGCTCGTGGTGAGCCCGACGCCGTACGGCACCTGCGCGGACATCGAGGGCATCGCCGCCGTGTGCCACGAGTTCGGCAAGCCGCTCATCGTCGACGAGGCCTGGGGTGCGCACCTGCCGTTCTCGGAACTCCTGCCGACGTGGGCGATGAACGCCGGCGCGGACGTGTGCGTGACGAGCGTGCACAAGATGGGTCTCGGGTTCGAGCAGGGGTCCGTGCTCCACCTCAAGGGCGACCTCGTCGACCACGACCACCTGTGGGCGTGCGCGGACATGCTCATGACGACCAGCCCGAACGTGCTCATCTACGCGGCGATGGACGGCTGGCGTCGGCACATGGTGCGGGACGGGGCGGGCCTCATCCGGAGCGCCGTCGACCTGGCCGACCGCACGCGGGACCGCATCGAGGCGATCGACGGGATCCACGTGCTCCGTGACGAGCTCCTCGGCGCCGAGGCGTCGCACCAGCTCGACCCCATGCGGATGCTCCTCGACGTCCACGAGCTCGGGATCACCGGGTACCAGGGACTCGACTGGCTCCGCGAGCACCACCGCATCGACCTCGGCCTGTCGGACCACCGGCACCTCGGCATCGACATCTCGGTCGCCGACGACGCGTTCACGACCGACCGGCTCGTGCACGGGCTCGAGTCCCTGGCCGCGTCGGCGTCGGAGCTGCCACGGTCGCCCGAGGTGCGGATCCCCGACCCGTCGACGCTGCTGCTCGAGTCCGTCGTCACCCCGCGCCGGGCGTTCTTCGGCGAGTGCGAGAACGTCCCCGCCGAGGAGGCCGCGGGGCGGATCGCCGCCGAGCAGGCGACCCCGTACCCGCCCGGCGTCCCCGCGTACGTGCCCGGGGAACGCCTGACCGCCGAGGTGATCGACTACCTCAGGAGCGGGCTCGAGGCGGGCATGGTGCTCCCCGACCCGACCGACGGCAGCCTCGGCACGATCCGGGTCATGGTCGAGTGAGGTCCTCCGCTGCGGCGGGCCCGGCCGCAGCGGCGGTCGTCGTCGTCGCGGGCGCCGTCGTCGCGGCGAGCGATCCGAGCAGCGCGAGCGCGGCCTCCGATGTCGACCCCGGCTCCGCGTGGTACAGGACGAGCACCTGACCGTCCGTGCCGGTGACCGCGAGCTTCTCGCGCAGCAGCGTCATCGGTCCGACCTCGGGGTGGACGAGTTCGGTGGGGGCACCCTCGACCGGGCGGACGTCGTGGCGCGCCCACAGGGTGCGGAACAGCGGACTGCGGAGCGACAGCTCCCCGACGACCTCGACGCACCGGGGATCGTCCGTCGCCGCTCCCACGGAGGCGCGGAACCCGGCGACGAGGCGGGCGACCGCGCGGTCCCAGTCGCGCCAGAGCTCCCGCTCGGCCGGGTCGAGGAACACGTCGAGCAGGCGGTTCCGCCCGGGCCGGAAGCCGGGGGCGAGGGCTGACGCGTGCCGGTTCGCGGCGAGCACGTCGAACGTCCGGGTCTCGACGAACGCGGGGATACCGAGGGACTCGAGGAGCATCGCGACCCCGGAGGGGACCCGGTCCGGTCCGGTGCGACGGGTCGGAGCACGGTGTGCGCGCTGCGCCGCGAGCGACATGAGGTGATCGGTCGCGGGCGCGTCCAGGCGGAGCGCGTCGGCCAGCGCGGCGAGCACCTGGGCCGACGGGTTGCGGTCGCGACCCTGTTCGAGCCGCAGGTAGTAGTCGGCGCTGACACCGGCGAGCATCGCGACCTCCTCACGCCGGAGCCCGGGGACGCGGCGGAGGCCGCGGACGGTGAGACCGACGTCCTCGGGTCGGACCTGCTCCCGTCGCGCGCGGAGGTACTCGCCGAGCGGGTTGCCGTCGTCCATGTCCGGCAACGCTAGTCGTCCTCCCGGACCGCGTTCCTGGTCCTGCCGTCCCCAGGAACGCAGGGACGTTCCCGCCGGACGGGCGACACGGCCAGCATGGTCCACGGACGAGGGGACGACCGCGCCAGCCCCGGCCGGCACGTCCTCGTCCGGAGAGGACCCATGATGACCACCACACTCCCCGGCGGCACCTACCGCCTGGCCGACGACCTCGAACTCACCCGCTTCGGGTACGGCGCGATGCAGCTCGCCGGTCCGAACGTGTTCGGCCCGGCCCGCGACCACGACGAGGCGATCGCGGTGCTCCGCACCGTCGTCGAGCTCGGCGTCACGCACATCGACACCGCGGACTTCTACGGACCGTTCGTGACCAACGAGCTGATCCGGGAGGCCCTGCATCCCTACCCGGAGCAGCTGACCATCGTCACGAAGGTCGGCTCCGTCCGTGGCGACGACGGTGCCTGGATCCACGCGAACGAACCGGACCAGCTCCGCACCCAGGTCCACGACAACCTCGAGCGGCTCGGCGTCGACACCCTCGACGTCGTCAACCTGCGCGTCGGGGGCTTCGACTCCCCCGAGCCGGGATCGATCGGGGAGCGCTTCGCCGCGTTGGCCGACCTGCAGCAGCAGGGGCTCATCCGCCACCTCGGGCTGAGCACGGTGAGCCGCGAGCAGTACGACGAGGCCCGAGCGATCGCCCCGGTCGTCACGGTGCAGAACTTCTACAACATCGCGAATCGACAGGACGACGCCTTCGTGGACCTGCTCGCGGAGCACCGTGTGGCCTACGTCCCCTACTTCCCGCTCGGCGGGTTCACGCCCCTGCAGTCCGACGTGCTCGCCTCGGTCGCTGACCGCCTCGACGCGACCCCGATGGCCGTGTCGCTCGCCTGGCTGCTGCAGCGGTCACCGAACGTGCTGCTCATCCCCGGTACGTCCTCGGTCGCCCACCTGCGCGAGAACGTGGCGGGCGCGGCGCTCGACCTGCCGGAGGACGCCGTCCGCGAACTCGACGCGATCGCGGGCTGACCGAACGGGCTGGCGGCGGGTCTCCCGGGCGCCCGGGGCACGCCGTCGTCAGTCGGCGCGCAGGGTCTCGCGGGGCGACCGCCCGTACTCGCGGAGGTACTGCGTGGCGAACCGGCCGGGGTTGCTGAACCGCCAGTGCGCGGCCACCGCGGCGACCGTCGTGCCGGAGCCGTCCCGCGCGAGCAGGAGTGCCTCGTGGGCTCGCCGGAGTCGCTCACGACGGAGCGCGGTCATCGGGCTGTGGCCGAGCTGCCGGAGGAACGCCGCCTGCAGACCCCGGGGACTCATCCCGGCTGAGGCCGCGATCTCGTCGACGGACAGCTCTTCGGCGGCGTGGGCCTGGATGAACTGCAGGGCCCGGCGCACGCCGATGGGCGAACCCGCTCCCGGGTCGACCGGCACGGGAGTGGCCTGCCGGTCGACGAAGGCCTCGACGAACGCGGCGACCAGGACGTGGAACGTGGCCGCGCGCACGATCGGGCTGTCGACGAGCATCCCGCTCGCGGTGACCTGCCGCACGTGGTCGGCGACGGCCTGCCAGTGCAGTCGGGCGACCTCGCCGTCCGGTGCGTCGTGCACGCGCAGGGCACCGGGCGGCAACCCCATCGTGTCGAACTCCCGGCGCGCGTCCTCCTCGCGGAGCACGATCTGGCGGAACTCGGCGTCCTCCCAGACCACGCGCTTGCGTCCGTCGCGGGGGAACAGGAGCGGCGTGGCGTCGGACCGGACGAGGGTGCCGGCGGCGGTGCTCACCTCGACCCGTCCGGCGTCGAGCGCGATGACGGACCAGAACGGCAGCGGCTGGGACTCCATGACCAGCCGACCCTGCACGCGGACCCGGGCGACCGCGAACCGCCCCTGCCCGGTGACCTCCTGCCGGAACCGGAACGGCCCGTCGGCGACCTCGACGCGCTCGACGTCGAAGGCGTCCCGGAGCGCGACGAGGGCACGGTCCGCCGAGTCGGTGTCGACACGGACGGACCGCCCGGAGCTGAAGAAGACGTTGCGCATCGCGGAAGGAGGGTGTCCTGCTCACTCGGCCCTGAGGGTGTCCTCGGGACCGACGGTGTACACGGCACGGTACCGCGTCGCGAACCGTCGCGGTGACGCGTGTCCCCAGCGCGCCGCGATCGTGTCGATGAGCCCGTCGTCACCCGGCTCGGCGGCGAGGAGGTCCCGGTGCGCCCCGGCGAGTCGCGCGCGCTCGAGTTCGGCCTCGGGCGCTCGCGAGCGCCAGAACCCGAAGGCACGGCGGAGGCCGGCCTCGCTCGTGCCGACGTGCCGGGCGATGTCCGCCACCGTGATCGGGAGTGCGGCGTGGTCGTCGATGTACCGGCAGGCACGGTCGACGGTGGCGAGCATCCGGCGACGGCACGTCCGCTCGCGGTCGTCCGCGCCCTCGGTCGGCACGGACTCGAGCAGCCCGACGACGAGCAGGCGGTAGACCGAGGCCGCCACCAGCGCGCTGCTCCCCGCCGCCCGGCCCTCGAGGACCGCGGCCTGCAGCGCGACGGTCCGGGCGAGGTGCTCGGCGCCCTCGCGGGTGGGTGGGAGCGACTGGGCGAACCGGACGGGGCGCGGGTCGTCCCCACGGACCGCCGCAGCGAGGTCGTCGAACCGTGTCTGCTCGAGCCGCACGATCGTCAGGTGCATGTCCTCGGACCGACCGTGGTAGCCGACGCCGTGACGCATGACGAACGGTGCGTCCTGATCGCCCCGCTCGTCACCCGCGGTCCACTCGTAGACCCCGCCACCGGGGACCACGAGCGTCACCCCGCTCGTCTCGGTGCTGCGGCCACCGTCGACGCGCGCGCGGAACCCCCACCGCGTGAGGTCGAGCCGCTCGTCCCGGTACTGCTCGGCGTGGAACCGGAAGTCCGGCCGGTCGGACTCCACGCTCGCCGCGGGCATGGAGCGGCGGATCGCGGCGGTGGCCGCTTCCGGGTCGTCCACGTCGAGGGCCGGGCGCCATCCGGACTGCGGCTCCTGCATGGTGCCTCCCCCAGCCGTTGTCGCCAGGGTAGGCCACCGTCGCCGTCGCGTCCGGAACCCGTGGAGGACCGTGGTCCCGGCGGCGATCAGGTCGCGGCGATGACGCCGGTCGCCAGGAGCACCGCGACGACGATCGCGAGCGCCACCCGGTACCAGATGAACACCGCGATGCTGTGCCGCGCGACGAGGCGGAGCAGCCAGGCGATCGCGGCGAGGGCGACGACGAAGCTGACGGCGGTCGCGACGAGGGTCGCGCCCCAGCCGACCGTGGCGCCGATCGCGCTCGCCTCGGTCGCGGCCTCGTATCCGCCGGCAGCGACGAGCGCGGGGATCGACAGGAAGAACGACAGGCGGGTGGCGGTGACGCGGTCGAGACCCCGGAACAGACCGGCGCTGATCGTGGCCCCGGACCGCGACACGCCCGGCACGAGCGCGAGCACCTGCACGAGACCGATCACGACCGCGTCGGTCACGGTGGTGCGCTGCTCGCCGCGGTCCTGACGACCGACGCGCTCCGCGACCCACATGACGATGCTCCACAGCACGAGCGCGGCGACGACGACCCAGAGGTTCCGGAGACCGCCCGAGATGAGGTCCTTCGCGAGGAACCCGATGAGGCCGATGGGGATCGTCGCGATGATGACGTACCAGGCCAGCCGGTAGTCGTGGTCGCGGTCCTCGCGGTGCGCCAAGCCGCGGAACCACGCGCGGACCAGGCGCAGGATGTCCCGCCAGAAGTAGACGATCACCGCGATGATGGCGCCGACCTGGATCACCGCGGTGAAGGCGGTCACGCCCTGGCTGGCGACCCGGAGGCCGAGCAGCTTCTCGACGATCGTCAGGTGGCCGGTACTGGAGACGGGCAGGAACTCGGTCACGCCCTCGACGATGCCGAGCAAGAGGGCCTGGAGCAGATTCACGCCGGACACTCCATCACGGATCTCCCCAGAAACCGCCCACCGTGCTCGGCTCGGCGTCGGAGCCGACGATGCCTCCCGGCCCCGGGAGCCTCCGCCGTTCCCGGGACGACCGCTCGACGGTCCGCCGTCAGCGGACACGGGCTGGGCGATCGTCGTACGCGGCGGACGCGCACCCCGACCGGTGAGAGGATGAGCGGCGGTCCGTCGCCACGACGGATCCCCCACGACCCAGGAACAGGAGCGACGGTCGGTGACAGACACCCGCACGTCCGCACCCGAGAGCACCGAGAGCACCGAGACGACATCGGGCGGACACGGCGGACGCGGTCTCGCCGCGTTGGCCCTGACGGCACTCGGCGTCGTCTTCGGCGACATCGGCACGAGCCCGCTCTACGCACTCCGCACGGTGTTCACGATCGACAACGGCGCGGTCCGCCCCACCCCGGACGACGTCTACGGCGTCATCTCGGTCATGTTCTGGAGCGTGACGGTCGTCGTCTCGATCAAGTACGTGACGATCCTCATGCGTGCCGACAACAACGGCGAAGGCGGCGTCATGGCCCTCGCCGCGCTCGCTCGTCGGCTGTTCGCCAAGCGCTCCGGCCGGGTGGGGGTCTTCATCCTCATCGGGATCATCGGCGTCGCCCTGTTCTACGGCGATTCCATCATCACCCCGGCGGTGAGCGTGCTGTCCGCGGTCGAGGGACTCGAGGTCGCCGCCCCGGGCGTCGCACACCTCGTCGTCCCGATCGCCGGGGTGATCCTCGCCGGGCTGTTCGCCGTGCAGCGCTTCGGCACCGGCCGTGTCGGCACGTTGTTCGGGCCGATCATGCTCCTCTGGTTCCTCGTCCTCGCGGTCGCGGGCGTCGGCATGATCGTGCGTGACCCCTCGGTGCTCATCGGCCTGTCCCCCACGTACGCGTTCGCCTTCGTGTTCGCCCACCCGACCATCACCTTCGTCGCGATGGGTGCGGTGGTCCTCGTCATCACCGGTGCCGAGGCGCTCTACGCGGACATGGGGCACTTCGGGGCGCCGCCGATCCGCCGCGCGTGGTTCTTCGTCGTGTTCCCGGCGCTGACGCTGAACTACCTCGGCCAGGCCTCGCTCATCCTGCGCGACCCGACCGCACGCCAGAACCCGTTCTTCCTGCTGTTCCCGGACTGGGCGCGGATCCCGGTGGTCGTGCTCGCGACCGCAGCGACCGTCATCGCGAGCCAGGCGGTCATCTCCGGTGCGTTCTCGCTCTCGCGTCAGGCGATGCAGCTCGGTCTGCTCCCGCCGCTGACCGTCCGGCAGACCTCCGAGCGCGAGGGCGGCCAGATCTACCTGCCCGCGGTGAACGCGCTGCTGTTCGTCGGCGTCATCGCCGTGATGCTCGCGTTCCGGTCGTCGGAGCGCCTGGCCACGGCGTACGGGGTGTCGGTGACCGGCGCGCTCGTCGTCGACTCGGTGCTCCTGCTCATCGTCGCCCGGCCGCTGTTCAACTGGCATCGCTGGCAGATCGTCCTGGCCGCGGTCGTCTTCGGCGGTCTCGAGCTGACGTTCCTCGCCGCGAACCTGTCGAAGGTCCTCCACGGTGGTTGGGTGCCGCTCCTCATCGCCGCCGCCGTCATCACCGTCATGACGACCTGGCGTCGCGGGCGGCAGCTCGTGACCGACGAGCGGAACCAGAAGGAGGGCTCACTCGCCGACTTCATCGACCGCGTCCGGTCCGAGGACCCCCCGCGGGTCGACGGGATCGCCGTGTTCCCGCACCCGAACAAGGACACGACGCCGTTGGCGCTCCGCGCGAACTTCGAGCACAACCACGTGCTCCACCACCACGTGCTCATCGTCTCGGTGCAGACTGCGAACGTCCCGCACGTGCCCGCGTCGAAGGCCTACACGTTCGACGACCTCGGCTACTCCGACGACGGCATCGAGCACCTGACGATCAAGTTCGGGTTCTCCGACGAGCCGAACCTCCCGGTCGCACTCCGTCGAGCGTGCGTCGCCGACGTGCTCTCGCTCGACCCGGACGCCGTGGAGCGCGCCTCGTACTTCGTCTCGCGCGGCGCACTCCGGACCGGCCACGGCCGGGGCATGATGCGCTGGCGCAAGAAGCTGTTCGTGGCGCTCGCGCAGAACGCCGCCAACCCGAGCGCACGCTTCGGCCTCCCCTCGAACAGCACCGTGACGATGGGCAGCGACGTCGACGTCTGATCGAGGCTGACCGTCCAGCGGTTCACGGCCCCCGCGCGGCGCGCTGGCCGGGCCTGCCGACCGGGGAACCGACATGAGGACCCGCCGCCCGATGGGGCGGCGGGTCCTCGTGTCCGTTCCGAGCGCGGTCCGCGCGGCGCTCAGTGGATGGCGGCGCGCAGGGCGGCAGCAGCCGCGGCAGGGTCATCGGCCGAGTAGATCGCCCCGCCGGCGACCGCGACGGTGGCGCCCGCGTCCTGCACGGCACCGATCGTGTCCGTGGAGACGCCGCCCGCGACCGAGAACGGCACGCCTCCGGCCTTGCCGTCGTCGAGCAGGGTGTCGAACGTGAAGCCCGGCTCGGCCTGCTCGTCGAGACCGGCGTGCATCTCGACGAACGTCACGCCGAGCGCGACGACCTCCTTGGCTCGTGCGGCCTTGTCGGGCACGCCGATGAGGTCGGCGACGACCCCCTTGCCGTGCTTCGTCGCGGCGGCGACGGCGCCGGTGATGGTGCTGTCACCCGCGACACCGAGGACGGTGACGAGGTCGGCGCCGGCCTGGAAGGCGATGTCCGCCTCGAGTTCGCCGGCGTCCATCGTCTTGAGGTCGGCGAACACCGTCTTGTCGGGATGCGCCTCCTTCACCGCGGTGATGGCCGCGAGCCCGGCGCTCTTGATGAGCGGCGTCCCGAGTTCGATGATGTCGACGTGCGGGGCGACCTTGCCGGCGAGCGCGAGCGCGTCCTCGGTGGTCAGCACGTCCATGGCGACCTGGAGCTGCATGGTGGTTCCTCTTCTCTGGTGGTCCGCGGGGTGGGTGCGGGTGGTCGGCGGGAGGGTCATTCGAGGTTGGCGTGCCGGGGCCAGAGATCCGCGGCCGGGACTCCGGAGCGCTGCCACGCCGCGTGGAAGAGGGCGTCCCCGACGAGCACGACGACCTGCTCGAAGAGGCCGCCCGCGTACTGGATCGAGGCGCCGTTGCCGTGCGCCTGCTTCTCGGGGGCCGGCACCAGGACGACGGCGTCAGCGAGGTCGGCGAGCGGGGACGCCCCGGCCGTGGTGATCACCGCGACCCGGGCCCCGACCTCGCGAGCGGTGCTGGCGGCGCGGACGATGCCCGTGGTGGTGCCCGAGCCACTGGCGGTGAGCAGGACGTCACCGGACCGGATCGCGGGCGTCGTGACCTCGCCCACGACGTGGACCGTCCGACCGAGGTGCATGAGTCGCATCGCCGTCATGCGGAGGGCGAGCCCCGACCGGCCCGCGCCGTGGACGAACACGCGGTCGGCGTCCTCGAGGAGCGCCGCGACGGCGTCGATCCCGGTGCCGGTAGCGGCGTCCGCGTCGGCGGTCGTGACGACGGCGTCCGCGGCGGCGCGGAGTTCGTCGGAGATGGCGCGGAGGGCGCGGGCCGGCGTGGTGGTGTCCGTCATCACCACGATGCTCCTCGCCCGGGGCCGGATGGGTCACTCCCCCGGCGCACGGGTCCGCCTACCCGAACGAGTGGGTGCGGCAGGTCCGGGTAGGGTCGGCCCATGCCCGTCACCGACCAGGACGCCGACCCCGACGCCGAGACCGGTGCCGACACGCTCGTGGTCGCCACTCGCGCCGCCGCGACCCGCGCCGGCCGCGACCGCTCCGAGCTCGTGGACCAGCACGGCGTGACGCTCGAGTCCTTGCTGGCGGTGCTCCGCTCGGAGCGGCTCGACGACCGCGCGGCCAGGACCGTCGCGACCGAGATCGCCGCGAACGCGCTGGTGGCGATCCGCACGGCGACGGACGATCAGCGGAACCGCGTGCTGGAGCCGGTCGTCGGGGCCTTCGCGCGCCTCCAGACCGACCTGCGGCCGCTGGTGCGGTTCGGTGACCTGTCCGTGCAGTTCGTCGAACCGCCCGCGACCGGTCGGGCGCTCCCGGGTGAGGTCGCGCACGCGGCGCGGGCCATCGTCCGCAGTGCCGTGCTCGCGCTCGTCGACGCGGGCGAGTCCCACCGCGTGCGGATCCAGTGGGACTGCGACGGGCGGAACCTGCTCGTCGACATCCGCGACGACGGTGCCGGGACGCTGACGGAGCACGACGACGTACTCCGCCCCATCGCAGAGCGGGTGACGGCACTGGACGGTCGCTTCGCGGTGTCCTCGACGGCGGGCTGGGGCTCGGAGCTGTCCGTGGTGCTCCCCCTCGACCCACCCGCGGAGACGGAGCCGCTCGACGCGGTCGTGGCCCTGAGCCGGCGCGAGCGCGAGGTCCTGCGACTCGTGGCATCCGGCGCTCGCAACCGGTCGATCGCGCGCGAGCTCGGCATCAGTGAGAACACGGTGAAGTTCCACGTGTCGAACCTGCTCCGCAAGGCCGGCGCGGCGAACCGGGCGGAGCTGGCCGCACTCGGGCGGTGACCCGGGCGACGATCTCCCTGGCGAGCGGCACCCGGACGCGCGCGACGCCCGACCGCTGCTGCGGCCGGGCGTCGGGCGGGAGGATCGTCAGGCCTGCACGTCGCCGCGCCAGGCGCCGTCCGGGGCGCCCTTCGACTCGATGTACTCCTTGAAGTTCTTCAGGTCCTTCTTGACCGCGTGGCTGCCGGCGCCGACCGCGCCGCCGACCTTCTCGAGGAGACCGGTGGGCTCCCAGTCGAGCTGCACGGTGACGCGTGTGGTCGTGTCCGAGAGCTTGTGGAACGTCACGACGCCCGCGTGGTCCATCTCGCCGCCGGTGCTGTTCCAGGCGACGCGCTCGTCGGGGTGCTGCTCCGTGATGTTCGCCTCGAAGGTGCGCTCGACCGGACCGACCTTGATCTTCCACTCGGTGAGGGTCGGGGTCGCCTGCGTGATCGACTCGACCTCGTCGAGGAACTTCGGGAACTCCTCGAACTGGGTCCACTGGTTGTAAGCGACGGAGACGGGGACGTCGACGTCGATGGTCTCGATGATCTGGCTCATGCCTGCTCCTTGCGTTCCACGGTTGCTGTGCAGGCCAGACGGTAGGCCGACCACGACACGGGGGTACGGGCCAGCACGAACATCCCAGTGACCTCGGAGATTGCCGCCGCGGGTGTCAGTCGGTGGCGCCGGTGCGCTCGTCGAACGTCCGGCGCTGCGCGACGATGACGTCCTGGTGTTCGCGGACCCATTCCCCGAGCGTCAGCACGACCGTCTGCAGCGACCGGCCGAGCGCGGTGAGGTCGTACACGACGCGTGGCGGCACCTCGGCGAACACCTCGCGCTGGACGAGACCGTCGCGCTCGAGCGCCCGGAGCGTGACCGTGAGCATGCGCCGTGAGATGCTCGGGATGACGTCGGCCAGTTCCGTGAACCGGTGCGGACGTTCGCCGAGCACGCCGATGACGAGGAGCGTCCACTTGTCGCCGATCCGGGCGAGGAGGGACCGGAACACCTCCGGGTCGTGCTCGGTGCAGAGCCGGCTCATCATGGGCAGCGACCGCATGATCCGGTCCTGCTCGAATGCGGCGTCCCGGGTGTCGGTCACGGTGGTCCTCCTGCTGGTGGTCGGGCGGGCTCGGCGCCTGCATCCGAGCGGCCTGCACGGGCACGTGGGGGCCGAAGCGACGGGGTCGGTCACTCCGCGGTAACAGAGGGTCGTTTGCAGTGACCGACCTCAGCAGGGTACACCCGTTACGTGCAGTAACCGAGGGCGACGTGCCCCGCTGCCGACCAGGAGGAGTCCCATGTCCCTGTTCCGTCTCGACGCCAGCATCCGAGTCGAAGGATCCACCAGTCGTGCCCTCGCCGACATCGTCGAGCAGGAGTGGACGGCCGGTGACCCGGCAGCCGAGGTCGTCCGCCGTCACCTGGGCGTCGACCCGATCCCTGCCGACAGCTGGGCGAGTGCCGTCGCCGCGTCCATGACACCGGAGGACGCACGCACCCCCGAGCAGCGCACCGCGGTCGAACTCGCCGCGACCCTGACCGACGAGCTCGCCGACGCGGACGCCCTGCTGTTCGCCGTCCCGCTGTACAACTTCGGCCTCTCGCAGCACTTCAAGACCTACGTGGACCTCGTCATCACGGACCCGCGGATGGCGCCCGGCCAGACCCCGGTCACCGCCGGCAAGCCCGCTGTGCTCGTGACCGTGCAGGGCGGGAACTACGCCGCCGGCACGCCGCGCGAGGGCTGGGACCACGCGACGGCGTGGATGCGCCGCATCCTGGAGGACGTCTGGCAGCTCGACCTCGAGGTCGTCACGCGCGAGTTCACGCTCGTCGGCGTCAACCCCGCGCTCGACCAGTTCACCGAGCTCGCCGACCAGCTCCGCGCGGCCGCCGAGGAGCGCGCCCGGGAGCACGGCCGCACCCTGGCGACGCGGCGGGCCGCGGCGGCCTGACGCCCCAGCACCCGCCGTCACCGGCGACGACGTGACGGACGGGAGGTCCGCCTCCCGTCCGTCACGCTCGCCACGTGATCAACTGAGGGGTCCCGCGAGCTCGACGGCAACGGTCGTCGACGGTCTCGACCGGGTGACCCGCCCGCTCGGACGCGCGCCGGGGATCGGACGCGGGCCATTACCCTGTCCCCATGCGGCAGACGGCACCCCGATGAAGGCCCCGACGATCTACGACGTCGCACGGCTCGCGGGCGTGTCGCACCAGACCGTGAGCCGCTACCTGTCGGGCTTCGAAGGCATCCGGCCGGAGACGCGCACGAAGGTCAAGACGGCGCTCGACGAGCTGCAGTACCGGCCGAACTCCGCCGCTCGGTTGCTCCGCGCCCGCCGCTCGAACCGGATCGCGGTGCTCGCCCACCACATCGACTACACGGGGCCGGCCCGCATGCTCGCCGGGGCGACGCAGACGGCGCAGGAGCGCGGGTACGTGCTCGACGTGGTGATCACGGCGGACCTCGACCGCGACGCGATCGACGAGGCCCTGGCCGTGGCGACCGGGCACCAGGTGGTGGGGATCCTGGCGACGGCACAGACCGAGCTGATGCTCGAACGCATCCAGAGCCACGCCGCGAGCGTCCCGGTGGTCATCGACTCGCGCATCGAGTCGTTCCCGGGTGGCCCGACCGTCAGCGAGGAAGCCGGCCGCCTCGCCGCCGAGCACCTGCTCGAGCTCGGACACCGGCGCGTCGGCTACCTCAGCGGCCCGGTCGACTGGATCGCCGCGGTCGAGCGGTCCGAGGGCTTCGCCCGGTGCTTCCGGCAGGGCGGCGGCGAACTCGTCTGGCAGCACGCGGGCGACTGGTCCGCCGGCTCCGGGCACGCGGCGTGGCGACGGTTGACCGCCGAGGAACGGTCCGTCACGGCGATCGCGACGGGCAACGACAGCATGGCGATCGGGCTCCTCTCGGCGGCCGCCGCCGACGGGGTCGTGGTGCCCGCCGACCTCAGCGTCATGGGCGGCGACGACCTCGACGAGGCACGGTACCTCGTCCCCGCACTGACCACCGTCACGGTCGACTTCGCCGGTGAGGGCCGGTACCTCATCGAGAAGCTCCTGGCGGGGCTGCCCGGGGCCGCGCCGGACGCGCCCGTGACCCCGCCGAACCCCGTGCGGGCCGCGGTCCGCACGTCGACGCGCCGGATCTGACGGAGCGGAGCACCGCCTCCCGGCCACGCGCGGCGACGCGAGCGGAACGGGTGCTTGCGCGATCCGCCCGGATGCGGTTACTGTCATCGCCACCGACGGATGTTATCGACAACATCCGCAGAGCGAAGGTCAACGATGACGACTTCCCCCCGGTTCAGTGGCGTGCTCTTCGGCGCCGCCTACTACGCCGAGTACCAGCCCGCTGGCACCCTCGACGCCGATCTCGACCGCATGCGCGACGCCGGTTTCACGGTCATCCGCGTCGGCGAGTCCGTGTGGTCGACCTGGGAGCCCCGCGAGGGCGTGTTCGACCTGGACTGGCTGCAGCCGGTCCTCGACGGGGCCCACGAGCGCGGCATCGGCGTCGTCCTCGGCACGCCGACGTACGCCGTGCCACCGTGGCTCCAGCGCCTGCACCCGGAGATCGCCGCCGAGCCGTCGACGGGCCACCGCAACGGCTGGGGCGCCCGGCAGGAGATGGACCAGTCCCACCCCGCCTACCGGTTCTACGCCGAGCGCATCGCCCGCAAGGTCGTCGCCCGGTACGCCGACCACCCCGCGGTCATCGGCTACCAGGTCGACAACGAGCCGGGCATGCAGCTCCCCCACAACGAGCACACCTTCCAGCGGTTCGTCGGCTGGCTCGAGGACCGCTACGGCACCGTCGAGGACCTCAACCGCGAGTGGGGTCTCGTCTACTGGTCACACCGACTCAGCGACTGGGCCGACCTCTGGCGGCCCGACGGCAACGCGATGCCGCAGTACCAGCTCGAGTGGCGACGGTTCCAGTCGACACTCGCCACGGACCTCATCGCCTGGCAGGCCGACCTGGTGCGCGAGTACGCCCGCGACGACCAGTTCGTCACGACCTGCATCTCGTACTCCCGCCCGCAGGTGTCCGACGACGAGCTCGTCGCGTCCCTCGACGTGGTCGCCGGCAACCCGTACTACAAGATGCAGGACGGCCTCGACTGGCACGCGGAGGTCCAGCGCGAGGCCGAGTGGTGGCACACCGGCGTGTGGGCGCTGTTCGAGTGGGGCGACCGCGCCTGGTCCTCGGCGGACACGCAGTACCTGGTCACCGAGACGAACGCGCAGTCCATCGGCGGGTCGTGGCAGAACCACCCGCCGTACCCCGGGCAGATCAAGCAGGCCGCGTTCGCCCTGCTCGCCCGCGGCGGCCGGATGATCGAGTACTGGCACTGGCACACCCTGCACTTCGGCGTCGAGACGTACTGGGGCGGCGTCATCCCCCACAGCCAGGTCGGCGGCCGCATCTACCGCGAGGTCTCCGAGCTCGGTGCCGCGCTCGGGGCGATCGGGTCCGCGCTCGACGAGCACGTGCCCGACGCCGACGTCCTGCTGCTCTACAGCACGGACACGAAGTGGGCGTTCTCGTTCTACGGGCCGCTCGCGAAGGCGGACGGCAGCCCCGACGAGCACGCGTACTCCCGCATCTTCGACGCCCACTACCGCGGACTGTTCGAGGCCGGCGCGCAGGTGCGGGTCCAGCACGTCCGCCGGTTCCTCGACACCCCCGTCGAGGAACTCGTCGCGCGGTTCCCGGTGCTCGTCGCACCCGCGGTGTACGTCGCCGAGACGGCGGTGCTCGAGCACATGCGGGACTACGCCGAGGCCGGCGGGCACCTGGTCGTCGGCATCCGCACCGGCTACGGTGACGAGCTCGCGCGGGCCCGGCTCGCGGTCGCCCCCGACGTGCTCGCGGGGCCGGCGGGCGTGCACTACGACGAGTACAGCAACCTCGGCGCGCCGCTCGCGGTCACCGCCGCGTCCGACGCAATGACGCTCGAGCCGGGTGCCGCCGCCACCGAGTGGGTCGACTTCCTGCAGGTCGACGACGCCGAGGTGGTCGTGTCGTACGCCCCGACCGAGTTCGGTCTGGAGGCCGCGCTCACCACCCGCACGACCGGTCGCGGCCGGGTGTCCTACCTGGGCACGGTCCCGGACCCCGCGCTCGGGCGGAGCATCGCCCGCTGGCTCGTGCCCACCACGGCGAAGCAGGCGTGGTCCGCCCCGGACCCCGTCACCGTGTCGACCGGCACCGCCGGCGACCGGCGCCTCGCCTTCGTGTCGAACTGGTCCGCCGAGCCGACGCAGGTCGTCGCGCCGGCGGCCGCCGTCGACCTCGTCTCCGGCGCCGAGTACGCCGCCGGCGACCCCGTACCCCTCGACCGACGCGCAGCAGTCGTGCTCGAGGTCCGGGGCTCCTCGATCGAGTAGTCCCTCCCTCCACCGAAAGAAGACCATGAGACGTCCACGCAGCGCCGCGCTGGCACTCGGAGCGATCGCCGTCACGATCACGCTCGCACTCACCGGTTGCAGCCCGTCGAGCACCAGCGGCGGGTCCACCAAGGCGGTGAGCCAGTCCGACATCGACAAGGCGATGAACACGCCGACCACCCTCACCTTCTGGACCTGGGTCCCCGACATCCAGAACGAGGTCAACCTGTTCGAGAAGAAGTACCCGAAGATCAAGGTCAACGTCGTCAACACGACCGGCGGCTCGCAGCACTACCCGAAGGTCCGCGCGGCCCTGAAGGCGGGCAAGGGCATCCCCGACGTCGCGCAGATGGAGTACGACTACATCCCGTCGTTCACCCAGACGAAGAGCCTGCTCGACCTGACGCCGTACGGCGGGGCCAAGCTCGAGGACGAGTACACGGACTGGGTCTGGAACCAGGTCGACCAGAACGGCGGCGTGTGGGGCATCCCGCAGGACTCCGGCCCCCTCGGCACCCTCTACCGCAAGGACATCTTCGACAAGGCGGGCGTCGCCGCGCCGAAGACGTGGTCGGCCTTCGCGTCCGCCGCGCAGCAGGTCAAGTCGAAGACCGGGTCGTACATCACGGACCTGCCCGGCAACGACATGTTCCAGATGATCAGCTTCTTCTGGCAGAAGGGCGCGAAGCCGTTCTCGTACGACGGCAAGAAGACGGTCGGGATCGACCTGGACTCCAAGGCCGACCAGCAGGTCGTGTCCTACTGGCAGGACCTCATCGACAAGAACCTGGTGGCCACGGACCCGGACTTCACGGACGACTACTACCAGGGGCTGTCGCGGGACAAGTACGCGTCCTGGCTCGTCGCGGCGTGGGGCCCGGTGTTCCTGCAGGGCACCGCGAAGAACACGAGCGGCAAGTGGGCCGCTGCGGACATCCCGCAGTGGCAGGCGGGTCAGAACGTGTCCGGGAACTGGGGTGGGTCGTCGGACGCCGTGATGGCCGCGACGAAGCACCCGATCCAGGCCTACGAGCTGGCCAAGTTCATCAACAACGACCAGCAGTCGACGCTCCAGCTCGCGAACCAGCAGTACCTGTTCCCGACGAAGAAGTCGACGCTCACCGACGACTCGTTCACCAGCCAGAAGTCGGCGTCCTACGGCGGCCAGCAGGTCAACCAGTTCTTCGCCGGCGTCTCCGACACCGTGGACAAGAAGTTCGAGTGGCTGCCGTTCATGGACTACGTGAACTCGAGCTACGCGAACACGCTCGGCAAGGCCATCAGCAACCACGGTGACCTCACGGCGGCCCTCGCGACCTGGCAGTCCCAGGTGACGAGCTACGCCAAGCAGCAGGGCTTCACCGTCAAGTGACCGGACGGGGGCGGGGCCACCAGGCTCCGCCCCCACTTCTCATCGGAGCAACATGACCGCCATCCCCAGCCGCAGCGACGCGGCGACCACCGGCGCCGCCCGTCCGGCCCGGGTCCGGACGGGAGCGCGCACCGCGGCTCCCCGCCGCGGCCCCACCAACATCCGTTCCGCGCAGACCCGCGCGGCCTGGATCCTCGTGATCCCGTTCCTCGTCGTGTTCGCGGCGTTCTTCATCGTCCCGCTCGTGTACTCGGCGTACCTCAGCCTGTTCACGTCGCAGCTGGTCGGCGGCGAGGTCTTCAGTGGCCTGACGAACTACGTCCGCGCCCTGCAGGACCCGAGCTTCTGGGGCGGCCTCGGCCGCGTGGCCCTGTTCCTGTTCGTGCAGGTCCCGATCATGCTCGCGGCCTCGATCTTCTTCGCGCTCGCACTCGACAGCGGCCGGATTCGTGGCGGCAAGATCGTCCGCCTGCTCATCTTCGTGCCGTACGCCGTGCCGAGCGTCGTCGCGACCCTGATGTGGGGCTACCTGTACGGCAACGACTTCGGGCTCATCACGCAGTTGTTCCACGCCCTGCACCTCACGGCACCGAGCCTGCTCAGCGCGCACAACGTGCTCGGCTCGACGATGAACATCGTGTGCTGGGAGTTCATCGGCTACAACATGATCGTCCTGTACGCGGCCCTGCGCTCCGTGCCGAACGAGATCTACGAGGCGGCCGAGATCGACGGCGCCGGCCAGTGGCGGGTGGCGTGGAGCATCAAGCTGCCCGCCATCCGGCAGGCCCTGCTGCTCACCGTGATCTTCTCGATCATCGGCTCGTTCCAGCTGTTCAACGAACCGAACCTGCTGTTCAACATCGCCCCGAACGCGATCGGCACGGACTTCACGCCGAACCTGTACGCCTACAACATCGCGTTCCGCAACCAGGAGATCAACTACGCGGCGGCGATCGCGTTCCTGCTCGGGATCATCATCATGATCGTCTCGTTCGTCGTGCAGACGAGCATCAACCGGAAGGAGCGGCTCGGATGACCGCCACCCCACTCGCCACCGAGGCCCAGGTGGTCTCGGACGGCACGCGCGTGCGGCGGTCCGCCGGCCGACGGGCCGTCGAGCGCGACAAGCGTCGGAGCACCGTCCTGACCGTGATCGTGTGGATCACGCTCGTCTACTTCCTCGTGCCGCTGCTGTGGCTCCTGGTGTCGACCACCAAGGACAACAGCGACCTGTTCACCACCTTCGGGCTGGGACTCGGGCACTCGTTCCAGTTCTTCCACAACATCGTGCAGCTGTTCCAGTTCCAGGACGGCGTCTTCACGCGGTGGTTGATCAACACGGTCGTCTACGCGGTGGTCAGCTCGGTCGGTGCCGCCGCCCTGGCCACGATGGCCGGCTACGCCCTGGCGAAGTACCGGTTCCGCGGCTCGACGGCGGTGTTCTCGATCATCCTCGGCTCGATCATGGTCCCGCTCACCGCCCTGGCGATCCCGACCTACCTGCTCTTCGCCGCCGCGAACCTCACCGACACCCCGTGGGCGGTCATCCTGCCCTCGCTCGTCAGCCCGTTCGGCGTCTACCTGATGCGGGTGTACGCCGCGGACGCGGTCGACGAGAGCCTGCTCGAGGCCGCGCGGATCGACGGCGCCGGCGAGTTCCGCATCCTGTTCACGATCGCGACCCGGCTCATGGGCCCGGGCATCGTGACGGTGCTGCTGTTCCAGCTCGTCGCGACGTGGAACAACTACTTCCTGCCACTCATCATGCTCAGCACGCCGAAGCTGTTCCCGGTGACGGTGGGTCTCGCGCAGTGGCAGGCGACCGCCTCCGGCGGTGGCGGCGCGCAGGTGCTGTTCTCGACGGTGATCACCGGGGCGTTCGTCTCGATCATCCCGCTCGTGATCGCGTTCCTGTTCCTGAAGCGGTACTGGCAGTCCGGCCTCTCGACCGGCGGTGTGAAGGGATGACGATGGACAGGGTCTGGTACGGCGGGGACTACAACCCGGAACAGTGGCCGAGCGAGGTCTGGGACGACGACGTGCGGCTCATGCAGCGTGCGGGCGTCACCGTCGCGACCGTCGGCGTGTTCTCGTGGGCGAAGCTCGAACCGTCCGACGGGCGGTTCACGTTCGACTGGCTCGACGACGTGCTCGACCGACTGCACGCCGGGGGCATCCGCGTCGACCTGGCCACCGCGACGGCCTCCCCGCCCCCGTGGCTGACGCTGGCGTACCCCGAGGTCCTGCCGGTCACCGAGGACGGTGTCCGACTGTCGGTGGGGAGCCGCCAGCAGTACTCCCCCAGCTCCGCCGTCTACCGCCGGTACGCCGACCGACTCGTGCGCGCGCTGGCCGAGCGGTACCGGGACCACCCGGCACTCGAGGCGTGGCACGTCAACAACGAGCTCGCCTGCCACGTGCCGGCCGACTACTCGGACGCGTCGGCTGCCGCCTTCCGCACCTGGTTGACAGCACGCTACGGCTCCGTCCCGGCGCTCAACGAGGCGTGGGGCACCGCGTTCTGGTCGCAGGCCTACGGCGCGTGGGACGAGGTGATGCCGCCGCGCGCGGCTCCGACCTTCCGCAATCCCACGCAGCTGCTCGACTGGGACCGGTTCTCGTCCGACGCCTGGCTCGGCGTGTACCGGGCCGAGGCGGCGATCCTCCGCGAGGTCACGCCCGGCGTCCCGATCACGACGAACTTCATGGGCTTCTACAAGCCCTCGGACTACTGGGCCTGGGCTCGCGAGGTCGACTTCGTCTCGGACGACCACTACGTCGACCCCGCGGACCCCGCCGCGCCTGCGACCGCGGCGATGACCCGGGACCTCATGCGCTCGCTCGGCGGCGGCGCCCCGTGGATCCTCATGGAACAGGCGACGAGCGCGGTGAACTGGCGGACGCGCAACGCGGCGATCCCGCCCGGCTGGCACCGCACCCTGTCGCTCCAGGCCGTCGCCCGTGGCGCGGACGGCGTCATGCAGTTCCAGTGGCGGCAGTCGCGCGCGGGCGCCGAGAAGTTCCACTCGGCGATGGTCCCCCACGGCGGCGAGGACACGCGGGTGTTCCGCGAGACCGTCGAGCTCGGAGCCGACCTCGCCGACCTGGCCGACGTGGTCGGCACGCGCCTCGACGCCGACGTCGCGATCGTGCTCGACTGGGACAGCTGGTGGGCGCTCGAGCAGGAGGCCACGCCGGCGTCGCTCCGGTACCTGCCGATCATCGCGCGCTGGTACCGCTCGCTCTGGGATCGCGGCGTGCTCGTCGACTTCGTGCGACCCGACGGCGACCTCGACGCCTACCGGGTCGTCATCGCCCCGGCGCTGCACGTGCTGCCCGACGCGGCACAGCGGACCCTGTCAGCGTTCGTCGACGGCGGTGGGACGCTCGTCGTGGGCTACCAGTCCGGCATCCTCGACCAGGACCTCCACGTCCACCTCGGCGGGTACCTCGGTGCGCTCCGCGACGTCCTCGGCCTGTGGATCGAGGAGTTCGTGCCACCCGCCGAGCCGTGGGCGACCGGCGGCCTGGTGCCGGCCCTCCAGATCGCCGGTCTCGGGGCGGGCACCGCCCGCGAGTGGGGTGAGGTCGTCCGGCCGACGGGTGCTGAGATCGAGGCGACGTTCGTCGGCGGGGCGCTCGACGGCCTCCCGGCGATCACGCGGAACGCGCACGGCGACGGCACGGCCTGGTACGTCGCGACCGCTCCGGACGACCTGCGGGCCGTGCTCGACGCGGTGCTCGCGGACACGGGCGTCGCGCCGGTCGTGGCCGACCTGCCCGCGGGCGTCGAGGCCGTCGCGCGGGGCGCCCACCTGTTCCTGCTCAACCACGGCGACCGGTCGGTCGACGTCCACGGCACGCACCTCGAGCCGCACGGTGCGGCGGTGGTCGGCCGGGAGGCGGTGCCCGGCCGACCGGAGCCGGTCGCCTCCGCCTCGGCCTGACGCGCGCGTGGTGGTGCCGGCCGTCCGGTCGGCGCCACCACCTCCGCCCGTTGGACGACCGCTCACCGCCTGCCGGTCCCGCGACACGCTCCTTGACCGATCACCCCGGGTCCGCATTCAATGACCCCATGACCGGTCCTGTGCTCGAGCGACGGCCCGGCGCGCCCGTCGCCGCCCTGGTGCTCGCGATCCTGCTGACGCTCACGGGATGCACCGCCGCGACCACCCGGGCATCCGGAGGCGAGCCCACGACTCCGTCCGCCGTCGCGCGCGACCCGTTGGCGACGTGGAACGCCGCCGTCGAGGACCGGGCGCACGCGCCGGCCCGGTGGGTGGCGGTCGGGGACTCCCTGAGCGAGGGGCAGGGCGCCTCCACCCGCTCCGACCGGTGGCTCGACCTGACCCTCGCCGCCCTGCGCGAGGCGCACCCGACGGAGGGCGCCGCCGGAGGAGCGGGATACCTGCCCGCCGAGTTCGCCGTGTACGGCCCGGACTCGACGTGGGGCGACTGGGCCAGCGCCACCACGGGGTCGACCAGCTTCGACGACAGCGTTCCCGACCTCGGGTACCGCGCGGTGCGGATGCTCCCCGGATCGTCGCGCACGTACACGTTCACCGGGACCGGCGTCGACATCTGGTGGACCCGCTACCCCGGATCCGGGTCCTTCACCTACCGGGTGGACTCCTCGTCCCCCGTGCAGGTCGACACCGACGGCGCCGCGAGCACCGGCACGATGACGAAGGTGGACGGGCTGACCGCCGGGAAGCACACCGTGACCGTCTCGGCGCTCGGGACGGTCGACCTCGAGGGCTTCACCGTCTACGACGGCGATCGCGACCGGGGCGTCACCCTGCTCGACGCGACGCACTCCGGCGCGACCGTCGGCCTGTTCACGAAGGACGAGGCCGGGTTCCTCGGGGCGATGCGGCGTGCTGCTCCCGACCTCGTCACGATCACCCTGGGCGGCAACGACGCCAAGAGCCTGACCGCGGACCAGTTGCTGCCGGACTACGAACGCTTCGTTCGGGCGCTGCGGCGGTTGCCGTCCAAGCCGTCCGTCCTGGTGATCGGCGAGTTCGCGCCCGGTCCCTCCATGCAGGCGCAGCTGCGGGAGCCGTGGTCCGCCTACCGGGACGTCGCGAAGCGGGTCGCGGCGGCGACGGGCTCGGCGTACGTCAGCATCGCGGACGCGTTCCCCGGCGACCTCGCGTCGCGCCCCGGCATCTCGCCGACCGACGACCTGCACCCGGACGACCGGGGTCAGCGGACGATCAGCCGTGCCGTGCTCCGCGCGCTCCGTGACGGAGCACAGTGACGGTTGCCGTGCTCGCCGACGCCGGAGCCTGAGCGGCGGGTCGTCGGCGTGCCCTACGCTCAGGAGCGTCCGCACGACGCCGTGCGTGCCGAGCACAGCGAGGGGAACCGTGAACGCGTCGACGACGACCGGGCTGCGGGGCTGGTCCGCGCTCCTCGCGCCGACGGATCGCCGGCACCTCGCGGCCGCCGGACTCGTCGCGCGGATCCCGCTCGCCGTCGTCGGCTTCAGCGTCCTGTTCTTCGTCCGCTCGGTGACCGGGTCGTTCGCCGACGCCGGGTTCGCCTCGGGGGTGGCGATCGCCGCCAGCGCACTCACCGGGCCGGTGTTCGGCCGCGTCGCCGACCGTCGTGGGCAGCGCGGAGCACTCCTGGTCGCCGCCGTGGGGCACCCGGTCGCGGTCGTGCTCCTCGTCGCCGCCGGCACCACGCGCCAGTCCCTGGTGGTCCTCACCGTGGCGGTGCTCCTCGTCGGCGCGACGATCGTGCCGGCCGGGGCGTTCACCCGCGCGCGATGGACGGCGATGGTCGGCGCCGGCAGCGGGATCCACCTGGCGTTCTCGCTCGAGGCGATCGCGGACGAGCTCGTCTGGGTCTTCGGGCCGGCCCTCGCGGCCCTCGTCTCGGCGGCGGTGGACCCGGCCGCAGGGCTGGTGGCGTCGGGCGTGTTCGGCGCCGCGGGGTGCCTGTGGCTCCGGCGCGGGGTCGGGCGCGGACCGACCGGGGGCGTCAGCGTGACACGGCGCGCGTTCGTCCCGTGGCGCTCCCGGCGCGTGATGGCGTTGTTGGTCTCGAGCGTGGCACTGGGTCTGACCTTCGGGGTCAACGACGTCACGGTCGTCGCGTGGGCGACGGAAGCGGGCCTCCCGCAGATCGCCGGTCTCGTGCTCACCGCGTACTCGATCGGCAGCGTGACCGGTGGTGTCCTCATGAGCGCCGTGCCGTCGCGGGTCCCGCCCTTCCGCCTGCTGCTCGCGGCTTCCGCGGCCGTCGCGGTGTTCTGGAGCGCGCTCGCACTGTCCCCCGGGCTCGGCTGGCTGTTCCCCCTCGGACTGTTCGCGGGCGCGACGATCACACCGTTCACGATCTCCACCAACCGGGTGCTCCACCAGGAGGTCCACGGCGCGGTGTTCACCGAGGCGGTGGCCTGGGTGAGCGCGTGCGTCGCCGGCGCGATGGCACTGGGGTCGTTCGTGGGCGGCGTCGTCGGTCAGGCCGGCGGGGACGGATTCCGCGTCGTCGCGATCTCGGCGCCGGCCGTGTTGGTGGTCATCGCCGTCGCCACCGTGCTGCCGCCACGGCGTCAGCCGGGGTAGGCGCTCGCCGTGGCCGCAGTCCTCCCTGCGCGCCACCGGCCGCGGATCAGCCGCGGTGCAGCACGGCCTCCAGCTGCTCGACGACGAGGTCGGGCCGGGTCAGGAACGGGTGGTGACCGGTCGGGAGATCCACGGCGCGGGTGGCGCGAGCGGCGTGGGACCGCTGCAACGCGACGGTCGTGCTCCGGTCCTCCTGGCAGACGAGGTACGTCGAGTCGACGCCCTGCCACCCGGCGGTGCTCGTCGGTGTGACGAAGGCCGCGGCCGCCTGGGCCGTCCGCCGCTCCCACGCCTCGCGTTGCACCGTCTCGTCGGCGTCCTGGAGGAACCGGGCGCCGAACGACGCCGCGTCGTAGCCGGACAGGTGGACGGTCCCGTCACCGCCGTCGGCGATCGTGACGGGGTCCGGTTCGCCGCTCATGACGCCGCCCTGCGTCTGGCCGACGTCGGGCAGGTACGACGACACGAGCACCAGGTGGGCGACGGCGGGGTGGGTCCCGGCCTCGGCGATGACGGTCCCACCGTAGGAGTGGCCGACGACGATCGCCGCGTCGAGGCCGTCGAGCACGCCGCGGAGCGCGGCGGCGTCGGCGACGAGTCCCCCGGCCACGTCGTCAGGCGCGGTCTCACCGCACGAGGGCAGGGCGACCGCCGTGCTGCGGACGCCGGTGCGCTCGCGGAGCAGCTCCGCCGTGGGGCCCCACCACCACGAGCCGTCGCGCACGAGCGCGCCGTGGACGAAGACGAGTTCCATCGGGGGTCCCTCCTTGCCGTGCGCGACCTGCGCACGTCGACCGTACGGCGGATCCGGCGTCAGCGGCGGTACGCCGTCCGGCGTCGTCCGAGGAGCACCGACACCGCGGCGCCGAGCGCGACCATGAACCGCGACTCGGTGGGCTTCGCCGGCTCCACGGCGCGTACGGGTGCACGCGCCGCGATGTCGTGGAGGTTGTTGCGCTTGCTGCCGTCCCAGTTGGCGAACAGGTACGCCCCACCGAGGACCGAGAGGGTCCGGACCGGTGCGCGCCGCCAATCGGTCGCTTCGACGTAGTAGCCGGAGTGTCCCGCCTGGATGTTGCGGATGACCGCGTCGGCGTCCACGACGCCGGTCGACGTCACGACGGCGGTGATGCCCGTGCGGTCACGGGTCACGAATTCGATGCGATGGTGGGTCACGATGCGCTCAGGGGTTCGATGCCACGCCTGACCGCGGGGACGCGCCACGGCGACCAGGCTCTTCTACCGGAATCGCCATTGCTTCCACCGTCAGGATACGGGGAACCGACTGGGAACGGTGCGCGGGACGGTCACCGCCCGGATCAGTGGAAGGGACAGCGCGCGCCGGTCCCGCTCCGCCGCACCCGGACGCCCGACCGGGGCTTCGTCGGCATGCGACGGCGGTCGACGCCGAGTCCGGTGGCGAGGACCGTCACGCGGGGATCGCTCAGCGCCGCGACGGCCGCCGCGAGCCCGGCGATGGCGAGCTTCTCCCCGGGGCAGCGATGGCCACCGGGCACCGATGCGCCACCGTGCGGGACGAACGCGGGGAGCGCTTCGTAGTCGTCGACGCCGACGAACCGCTCCGGGTCGAACACGTCGGGCCGCTCCCACGAGCGGTCGTCGGTGTCCGTGCCGAGGATGTCGAGCACCAGTCGACCGCCCGCCGGCACCCGCGCGCCGTCGATCTCGACGTCCTGCACGGCGCGCGCCGGGAGCATCGGCACGAACGGCGCCGTCCGACGGATCTCCTGCGCGAACGCGGTCGCGAGCGGACCGCCGACCAGCGAGCCGCGCGCCGCGGTCTCGTCGGCGATCCGCGTCCGCCAGTCCGGGCGGTCGTGCAGCGCCGCCGCGGCGAATGCGGCGAACCGCGCGACCGCGATCATCGGACGGAAGCTGTTCTGCAGCTCCACGCCGGCGGTGCGCGACGGGAGCAGCGCGCCCTGGCGGTCGCGGTGCCACGCCCACTCGTACAGGGCCGTGCCGGCAGCCGGGTCGAGTCGGCCGCTCCGGACTGCCTCGACGAGGCGCCGCGCGTGTCGGTCCGACCACAGCCGGTTCCGGACCGCGAGCAGGTACTCGGGCGAGTACGGCACGCCGAAGCCGTCGACGATCTGCGCGAGCCGTGCGGCCCACCGGGTCCTCGCCTCGTCCGTGCCCGGGAGGCCCGCCCACCGCATGCTCGCCCGTCCGTACGCGCCGACCGCGGCCCGGTACGCCGACCGCTCACCACCGGCGATCCACGCCGCGAGTTCTGCCCGCCACTCCCGCTCGAACAGGGGCGAGAGCCGCTCGACCTGAGCGTCCTCGTATGCGACGTCGACGAAGGTCGCCTTGCGGTGCCGGTGGTCGTCGCCGTCGAGACCGTGCACGGATCCCGGGCCGAACAGGGTCAGCCGGACGACGGCGGGCATCGCTCCGTGGCGACGGACCAGGCGTTCGTCGTAGAACGCCGCGACGCCCTCCGCCCCGCGGACGAGCAGTGCCCGGTTCCCGAGCAGGCGCATGGGGACGGATCGTGCCCCGGCGTCCGCGCGCCGCCAGATGTGCGCGCCGAAGCCGTAGCCGCGGGTCAGGAGGCCGATCGTGTCGTCACGGAGGACGTTGCGCGACGCCGTGGTGGATGCCATCGGTCCATCGTGCCGGGCCGGGTCTGCTCGGCTCCCAGGGGCGACGCCGGAGCTGTTCAGCGTCGATCGAGCAGCGCGAGGACCGTGACCGCGATGTCGTCTGGTCGCCGCACGGAGGTGTCGATCAGCACGTCCGCGGGGATCGACGGCAGGAGTCCCCGGAAGCGCCGGTGGGCCTCGTGGTGGAACGCGGCCACGCGGGACCGTCCTCGGGTGGCATCGGCGGCGGCACGACCCAACGTGACCTCCACCGGCGCGTCGAGGACCACCCAGGTCGGCGTGACCCCTGGTGGCAACGGTCGGGTGAGGGCGTCCCGTTCCTCGGCCGAGAACACGGGGCCGACGGCGATCACGACGTCGACCACCGAGCGCATCCAGGAGGCGACGAGGGCACCGTGGGCCTCGTGCGCCGCGGCCCAGAGTCCGGAGTCGGCGGCTCCCCCGGCGACCATCGCGGCCACGTCGTCGACGTCGACGACCACGACGGTCCGCCCCCGGGCCCGGAGCAGGCGAGCGAGGGCGTCGGCGGTCGTGTCCTTCCCGACCGCGAGTGGACCGGTGACGACCAGGAGGTCCGGCATGCTCCCACGCTACGGCGTTCCGACACGCTGCGGCCGAGCACTACCGACGGGGCGTCGTCACCGATCCCCGGTGCTGCAGGGTCGGCGGGATGCGCGACGCCTCCGGTGTCCCCCCGTCGAGGATCTCGAGCAACATCGCGAAGGACGTCCGGGCCATCTCGCCCGACGGCAGGTCCACGTTCGACACGGGCGGCACGCAGTGCTCGGCATCGGCGTCGGGCGCGAGAGCGGTCACGGAGACGTCCCGCGGCACGTGGCGCCCGAGCTCGCGGAGCCGGTCGAGCACGGTCGGGAGCGCCGTCTCGTTGTGGACGACGAGCCCGGTGATGTCCGGGTCGAGCGCGAAGAGCCGTTCGAGCGACTCCGCGACGTCCGCCCGGGAGCCCCCGGTCGACACCCACGTGGCGGTGCCGCCCGCGTCGCGCACGGTCCGCAGCACGGCGTCCCGCGCGGTGACCGCGAACCCGAGGCCGCGGTCGAAGGTCTCGACGGCGTGTCCGACGTAGCCGATGTGGCGGTGGCCCTGGTCCATGAGGTTCGTCGCCTCGAGCTCCCCAGCCGCGGCGAAGTCGAAGTCGATCGACGGCAGGGTGACCGGCGGCCCCGGGGTGCCGAGCACGACGGTCGGGAACCCGAGCTGCTCGAGCAGGGCGACGCGGGCGTCCTCGGTCTCGACCTCCATGAGGATCACGCCGTCGACGAGCGAGCCCGCGGTCACCTCGCGGATCGCCTGGACCCCGTCCTCGGTGCTGAGCAGCAGCACGTGCTTGCCCTCCTGCCGGGCGGCGCTGAGGATGCTCAGGACGAACTCCATCTGCACACGCACCTGCGACTCCGGGCGGAGCGGGAGCGCGAGCGCGACCACGTTGGTCCGCCGCCGTCGGATCGACCGCGCGCCGGCGTGTGGGATGAACCCGAGTGCGTCGATGCTCGCCTCGACCCGCCGCCGGGTCTCCGCGGAGATCGGTCGGTTCCCGCTGAGCACGTACGACACGGTGCTCGTCGACACGCCCGCGTGCCGGGCGACGTCGGCGATGCGCTGCACTGGCACGGTGGGCCCTCTCTCTCCGCCCGGACCCGGACCGCGACGCGGTCGAACCCATTCGACGATAGCGCGGACGAGCCCCACGCGATGCCCTGGAATGCGCGCGTGTCATCGTCGAATTGTTTCGACGATTCTCTTGTGCTCGCTCCGGACGTGCAATAGCGTGACCGCCGTTGAGTGACGAAGGAGTTACGAGATGAGCAGTGTCGACGGCACGATCCGGGTCGCGATGATCGGACACGGGTTCATGGGCGCCGCCCATTCCCAGGCATGGCGCACGGCGCCGGTGGTCGCGGACCTGCCGCGCTCGGTGCGTCGATCCGTCGTCGTCGGCCGCGACGCCGCCCGTGCCGCGGCCGCCGCGGACCGCCTCGGGTGGGAGTCGAGCGCCACCGACTGGCGCGACGTCATCGCCCGCGACGACATCGACCTCGTCGACATCTGCACGCCGGGGTCCTCCCACGCCGAGATCGCGGTCACCGCGCTCGAGGCGGGCAAGCACGTGCTGTGCGAGAAGCCCCTGGCCAACAGCGTCGCGGAGGCGGAGCGCATGGCCGCGGCCGCTGCCACGGCCGCGGACCACGGGGTCGTCGCGATGGTCGGCTTCAGCTACCGTCGCGTCCCCGCGCTCCGGTTGGCGCACGACCTCGTCCGGGCCGGGAGGATCGGGGACGTCCGCCAGGTGCGCGCCACCTACGACCAGGACTGGCTCGCCGACCCCGACGGACCGATGACCTGGCGCCTCGACCAGGAGCAGGCCGGCAGCGGCGCCCTCGGCGACATCGGAGCCCACGCGATCGACGCCGTCGAGTACGTGACCGGAGCGGCGGTGGAGCGGGTGTCCGGTCTCCTGCACACCTTCACGACCGAACGACCGGTGATGACGGAGGCCGTCGGTCTCGGGGGCCGCTCCGCCGCCGACGCCCCGCGGCGCCCGGTGACCGTGGACGACCTCGCCCTCATCACGGCGCGGCTGTCCGACGGCTCGATCGGCCAGTTCGGCGCCTCGCGCGTCGCGAGTGGTCGGAAGAACGCGCTCCGCATCGAGATCAGCGGCACGACCGGTGCGGTGGCGTTCGACCTCGAGCGGCTCAACGAGCTCGCCTTCCACGACGCCACCCTGCCGGAGACCGAACAGGGCTTCCGTCAGGTCCTCGTCACCGACCCCGGCCACCCCTGGGTCGACATGTGGTGGCCAGCGGGGCACGTCCTCGGGTGGGAGCACGCGTTCACCCATCAGGTCGTCGACCTCGTCACCGCCATCGCCGACAGCACCCGTCCCGAGCCGTCCTTCGCGGACGGCCTCCACGTCCAGCGCGTCCTCGACGCCGTCGCGCGCAGTGCCGACGCCGACGGCAGCTGGGCCGACGTCCCCGCGGACTCCGCGGCCGACGTCCTCACCTGACCCGTCCCTCCCGACCGGCCCAGACCGACACAGCACGACCCGCCCGGCGACGAGCGCCGGGCCGGGCGCTCGACCACGCCCGCGCACCCGCGACCGGGCGCAGCACGACCCTCGCGCAGCCGCGAGGTCCCATCCAGGAAGCGAGCACCGCAATGAAGCGCAGCAGCAGCACATCCGCCCCCACCCGGGCGCGACGACGAGCCACCCTCGTCGGAGCGGCCGCCATCGCCACCACCATCCCGCTCGTCCTCGGCGGCTGTGCCACCGGCTCGAGCCCCGCCGCGAGCAGTGTGAAGAGCATCAGCGTGCTCGACTACTACAACCAGGGCAACGACAAGGTCGTCATCGGCAAGACGCTCAAGCAGTGCGGCAAGCAGATCGGTGTCACGATCAACCGCAACGTCGTGCCGGGTGCGAACCTCGTCCAGAAGGTCCTGCAGCAGGCGTCGTCGAGGACGCTGCCGGACGTGCTCATGCTCGACAACCCCGACCTGCAGCAGATCGCGGCGAGCGGTGCCCTCGCCCCGCTCAAGGACTACGGGATCTCGTCCAAGGGGTACGCCAAGGGCGTCGTGTCGGCCGGCACGTACAAGGGGAAGCTCTACGGGCTCGCCCCCACCGTGAACACGATCGCGCTCATGTACAACAAGAAGGACCTCAGCGACGCGGGCGTCCAGGTCCCCACCACGTGGGCCGAGCTGAAGACCGCCGCCGCCAAGCTGACGTCGGGATCGCAGTACGGTCTGGCGTTCGACGCCAACGCCACGTACGAGGGCTCGTGGCAGTTCCTGCCGTTCATGTGGTCGAACGGCGGTGACGAGAAGCACCTCGACACCAAGGGCACCCAGGGCGCGTTGCAGCTCTGGACCGACATGGTCAAGAGCGGCTCGGTGTCGAAGGGCGCGCTCAACTGGACGCAGGCCGACGTGAACGACCAGTTCATCGCGGGCAAGACCGCGATGATGATCAACGGCCCGTGGCAGATCCCGGCCCTCAAGGCGAGCGGCATCGACTACGGCATCGCGAAGATCCCGGTGCCGAAGGCCGGCGACGACTCGGTCGCTCCGCTCGGCGGCGAGGTCTGGACCGTGCCGCAGACCGGTGACAGCGCCAAGCAGAAGGTCGCGGCGAAGGTCGTCAAGTGCCTCAACAGCGCGAAGAACCAGCTGTCCATGGCGAAGCAGCGGTACACGATCCCCTCGCGCACCGCGGTGGCGAAGCGGTTCGGCCAGCAGGTGCCGTCGGAGCAGGTGTTCGTCGACATGGTCGCGACGGCCCGGGCCCGCACGGGTGAGCTCGGCGCGAAGTGGCCGGCCGCCGCGACGAAGATCTACACCGCGATCCAGTCGGCGCTCACCGGGCAGTCGTCGCCCGCGGACGCGCTCAAGGACGCGGCGAACAGCTGATGACGGTCGACACCGCCGGCGTGCGGAGCCGGGCGACGGGGACGGGGGGCGGCTCCGAGCGGGACCGCCGCCCCGCCCCGGGGCCCCGGCGCGGCGCCGGGAGCCTCCGCCGCGAACGGGTGTTCCGGCTGCTGTTCCTCGCACCCGCCGTGGTCTACATGCTGTTGTTCTTCGGCTACCCCGTGGTCAAGAACATCGTCATGAGCTTCCAGGACTACACGACGACGACGTTCTTCACCGGGAGCGCCCCGTTCATCGGGCTCCGCAACTACGTCAGCGTCATCAGCGCGCACTACTTCGGCACCGCGCTGCTCAACACCGCCCTGTTCACGGTGATCTCCATCGTCGGGCAGTTCGTGCTCGGGCTCCTCATCGCGCTGTTCTTCAAGCGGTCGTTCCCGCTGAACGGTCTGCTCCGGTCGCTCCTGCTCCTGCCGTGGCTCCTGCCCCTCATCGTCTCGAGCGCGGTGTGGAAGTGGATCCTCGACCAGGACAGCGGCGTGCTCAACCAGGTGTTGCAGGGCCTGCACGTCGTCGCGGGGCCGGTCCCCTGGTTGACGAGCACGTCCATCGCGCTGCTCACGGTGATCGGCGTGAACATCTGGATCGGGATCCCGTTCAACACGACGATCCTGTACAGCGGTCTCCAGGACATCCCCGAGGAGCTGTACGAAGCCGGCTCCCTCGACGGTGCCACGGGCTGGAAGGCGTTCCGGCACATCACCTGGCCGATGCTCCGTCCGGTCGTCAGCGTCGTGCTCGTGCTCGGCGTCGTCTACACGATCAAGGTGCTCGACATCATCCTCGGGCTCACGAACGGCGGCCCGGCCAACTCCACCCAGACGATCGCCACCCAGTCGTACCAGCTGTCGTTCCAGCAGTTCAGCTTCGGCAAGGGCGCAGCGCTCAGCGACATCCTCATCGTCATCTCGGCGGTGTTCGCGGTCGTCTACCTGCGCGCCACGAGGAGGGCGATCGATGAGTGACCACGTCGTGGCACCGGACCAGGTGCTCACCGCCCCGACCCGCTCGCGGGCCGTCAGAGGGGCGACCACCCGCTCGACCGCCGCCGATGCTGGGCGGCCGCGCCGGGCCTCCCGGAAGTGGATCCTGACCGTCATCGGGATCCTGATCCTGTGCGTCATGCTGTTCCCGGTCTACTGGATGCTCAACATCTCGCTCCAGCCCGCCGGACCCGCGATCGACGCCGCGTGGTTCCCGTTCCACGCCCAGTTCTCCGGGTACGCGCACGCGCTCGCCGACCAGGGCGGGAACCTCGTGACGAGCCTGCTCATCGCGGCGGGGAGCGTCGTCCTCAGCCTGCTCATCGCGGCGCCGGCCTCGTACGCGCTGGCGCAGCTCCGGATCCGGGGCGCGGACACGATCCTGTTCGGGATCCTCATCGCGCAGATGATCCCCGGGATCGTCGTCGCGAACGCCCTCTACACCGCCTACAACCAGCTCGGGCTCCTCAACTCGGTGCTCGGCCTGGTGCTCGCGGACTCGACCGCGGGGATCCCGTTCGCGATCATCGTCATGCGCGCGTTCATGGCCGGGATCCCGACGTCGATCATCGAGGCGGCGAAGATCGACGGCGCCGGCAACGTCCGGGCGTTCACCGCGGTCGTGCTGCCCATCAGCGTGAACGCGCTCGTCACCGCGGCGCTGTTCACCTTCCTGTTCACGTGGAGCGACTTCCTGTTCGCCCTGACGCTGACGACCACCCAGAAGATCCGGCCGATCACCCTCGGCATCTACCAGTACATCGGCACGTACACCGCCGACTGGAGCACGGTCATGGCGACCGCGGTCCTGGCCTCCCTGCCCGCGATCATCCTGCTCGTCATCGCGCAGCGGTTCATCGCGGCGGGCGCCACCGGCGGTGCGGTCAAGTGACCGCCACGCACCACGACACCACACCACCACGAGCAACGGAGCAACCGTGACCGACACCACCACCCCCATCCGCGTCGTCGTCTGGGGCGAGAACCGCCACGAACAGGTCGAGCAGCACGTCGCCGACCGCTACCCGGACGGCATGCACGGCGCGATCGCCGCCGGCATCACGAACTGGCTCGGCGACGCCGCGTCGGTGACGACCCACGTGTTCGACGAGCCCGAGCACGGCCTGACCGAGGAGGTCCTCGAGCAGACCGACGTGCTCACCTGGTGGGGCCACGCCGCCCACGCCGAGGTCGACGACGAGGTGGTGGACCGCGTGCACCGGCACGTCCTCGCCGGGATGGGCCTCCTCGTGCTGCACTCCGGCCACTGGTCCAAGATCTTCGGCAAGCTCATGGGCACCACCTGCACGCTCCGGTGGCGCAGCGAGCACGACCGGGAGCTCGTCTGGACGGTGAACCCGCAGCACCCGATCACCCGCGGGATCCCGAACCCGATCGTCATCCCCGAGCAGGAGATGTACGGCGAGTACTTCGACGTCCCCACGCCGGACGAGCTCGTGTTCATCAGCGGGTTCAGCGGCGGCGAGGTGTTCCGGAGCGGCATGACGTACCGGCGGGGGTTCGGCAAGGTGTTCTACTTCAGCCCCGGCGACCAGGACTTCCCCGTCTACCACCAGCCCGACGTGACCCACGTCATCGCGAACGCGGTCGAGTGGGCCCGTCCGGAGCGCGAGCGCGCGACGCCGACCCTGCTCCGGTACGACACGGACGACTTCTTCAACGGCAAGGTCTACCAGGGAGCGATCGAGGCATGACCGAGACCATCGACGCGGACCGCCCGGTCCGCATCCTGCAGGTCGGCGCGGGCGGCATGGGGCAGGCGTGGCTGCGGAACGTCGTGGCCAGTGCCGACGTCGAGCTCGTCGGCATCGTCGACCTCGTCCCCGAGACCGCGCGCGCCGGTGCCGAGCTCGTCGCCGCCGCCGGCGGCGGGACGGTGCCGACGGGTGCCGTGCTCGCCGACATGGTCCGGGAGGTCCGTCCCGACGCGGTCCTCGACGTCACGATCCCCCGCGCCCACCACCCGGTCACCACCGAGGCGCTGTTCCTCGGTCTGCCGGTGCTCGGCGAGAAGCCCGTGGCCGCCTCGGTCGCCGAGGGCCTGTCGCTCGCCGCGGCCGCCGAGTGCACGGGCGAGCTGTTCATGGTGAGTCAGTCCCGCCGGTACAACGACCATCTGACGCACCTCCGTGCGCTCACCGCCGAGCTCGGCGACGTCGGCGTCGTGACCCACACCTTCGCGAAGGCCCCGCACTTCGGGGGGTTCCGCGACGTGATGGACCACCCGCTGCTCCTCGACATGGCGATCCACCCCTTCGACGCGGTCCGCGCCCTGCTCGGACGCGATCCCGTGTCGGTGTACTGCGAGGCGTTCAACCCCTCGTGGAGCTGGTACCGGGGCGATGCCGCGGCGAGCGCCGTGTTCTCGTTCGAGGACGGCGTGCGGTTCGTCTACTCGGGCAGCTGGTGTGCCGCCGGCGCCGAGACGTCGTGGAACGGCGACTGGCGGGTGACTGCCGCCGGGGGCACCGCGCTCTGGGACGGCGACGCGGCGCCGTGGGCCGAGCGGGCCGACGGGTCGCCACTCGTCGTCGACCCGCCGACGAGCACCCCGGCGGAGATCGCCGGGTCGCTCGCGGAGTTCGTCACCGCGCTGCGGACCGGACGGCGTCCGCAGGGCGAGGTGCACGAGAACGTCGTCAGCCTCGCCATGGTCGAGGCGGCCGTCGAGTCGGCCGCCACGGGCCTCCCGGTCCGCATCGATGACGTGCTCGGCCGCGCGCTCACCACCGCGATCGCCGACGAACAGCGGGACGACGTGCGCGAACGGCTCCGGTCGTGGCCGTCCGTCCGGGAGGCCCTGGCCGCGCCCGCGGCGGAGGTCGCCTCGTGAGCGCCGCAGCCGGCACCCGCCCGGTCACGCTGTTCACCGGTCAGTGGGCCGACCTGCCGTTCGAGGAGGTGGCGCGCCTGGCCGGCGAGTGGGGGTTCGACGGTCTGGAGATCGCCTGCTGGGGGGACCACCTCGACGTCCGCCGCGCCGCGTCCGACCCGGAGTACGTCGCCGAGCGGAAGGCCGTGCTCGAGCGGAACGGGCTCGAGGTCCGGGCGATCGCCAACCACCTGGTCGGGCAGGCCGTGTGCGACGACCCGATCGACGCGCGGCACGAGGACATCCTGCCGCCGCACGTCTGGGGCGACGGTGACCCCGAGGGCGTCCGCCAGCGGGCTGCTCGCGAGATGCAGGACACCGCACGGGCGGCCGCGGCACTCGGTGCCCACACCGTGACCGGGTTCTCCGGGTCGGCGATCTGGAAGACCGTGGCGGGGTTCCCGCCGGTGCCCCCGGGCATGGTCGACGCCGGGTACCAGGACTTCCACGACCGGTTCGCGCCCATCCTCGACGTGTTCGAGGAGGTCGGGGTGCGGTTCGCGCTCGAGGTCCACCCGTCGGAGATCGCGTACGACTACTGGACCGCGAAGCGGACGCTCGAGGTGTTCGCCGACCGGCCCGCGTTCGGCTTCAACTTCGACCCGTCGCACTTCGTGTGGCAGGACCTGGACCCGGCCGCGTTCCTGCTCGACTTCGCCGACCGGGTGTACCACGTGCACTGCAAGGAGTCGGTCAAGCAGCTCGACGGACGCAACGGCCGGTTGGCGTCGCACCTGCCGTGGGGCGATCCACGTCGCGGTTGGGACTTCGTGACCGCCGGGCACGGGGACGTGCCGTGGGAGCGGGTCTTCCGGGTGCTCAACGCGATCGGGTACGACGGCCCGACGAGCGTCGAGTGGGAGGACGCGGGCATGGACCGGCTCGTCGGGGGGCCGGAGGCGCTCGCGTTCGTCCGGGCACTCGGGCGGATCGCGCCGCCGGACGCCGCGTTCGACGCGGCGTTCTCGCGCTCGCGGTGACCGGAGTCAGCGGACGCCGCGGGGCGCTGCCGGTGCATGCTGGCGCGACGCGTCAGCGCGTCCAGGGGTCCTCGGGCCGCGATCCGGCACGGAACCCGAACGACTCCACCATGAGCACGGCCTCGGGGAAGTGCGCGGCGACCGCCTCGGGGACGTGTGCGTCGCTGCCGAACGTCACCGCTCGGCCGCCCTCCTCGCTCCACCACTGCGGCACCCACGACCAGAGCCGTCGGGTGTTCATCTCGAGCGCGCGTCCGGATCCGGCGATGGCGCGCATCGCGGCGCGGAAGCCCTCCTCGAACCGTCGGGGGTCGAAGGGCCCAGCGGTCGCGGTCGGCCAGGCACGCACCGCGTAGTCGATGTGCGTGAACACGGCGAAGGCGTCGGACCCCGCGACCATGCGGGGGACCTCCTCGAGGTACGCCCACATGACCTCGTCCGCGGGTCGGTGGTGGTACAGCGTCGTCGGTTCGGTGCGGTCGTCGCCGAACGGGAGCATGTGCAGCGACCCGTTCACGCGATCGATCGCGCCGGTGTCGAGGACCGTGGCAGCCGCCTCCCCCCAGAGGTGCGGCTGGCCGAACTCGACGCCGGTGAGGATCCGCAGTCCGGGGAACGCGGATCGGCACCGGTCGATCGACTCGAGGTACCCGTCGAGGTCGAACGACGGCAGGTGGACGATGCCGTCGTCGCCGACGAGCGCCCCGGCGTACGGTCCCAAGTCGCCGTCGTCGACGCGCCACGTGTCCTCGAGGTCGAGGTGTTCGGTGAACACGATGGCCGGGAGCCCGACCCGGACCGCCTGCTCGCAGGTGCGCACCATCCGCCCCGGCGACGCCGGGTCCGATCCGCTGTCCCAGGACCACTCGCTGTGGACGTGCCCGTCCCCGGGGAGCCTCACGGCGCCACCACCGCCTCGAACGGACCGTACGTGTTCAGCACGTTGCCCTTGCTCGTGACCTCGCTCCGGAGCAGCCGCAGGCGGAGCGGGGGGTCGGTGGGTTCGAACAGGCGGCGTCCGGCGCCCGCGACGGCGGGGTGGATCATGAGTTGGAGTTCGTCGAGCAGGCCCGCGAACACGAGCTGACGGACGACCGAGATGCTGCCGCAGACCGCGACGTCCCCGCCGTCCCCCGCGCGGAGCTCGCGGAGGACGTCGAGCAGGTCGCCGTCGACGAGGGTGCTGTGCTCCCACGCCAGATCCGGTCCGAGGGTGCGCGAGACGACGAGCTTCTCGATCGGGTTGATGAACCGCGCGAACGGGTCCTCCGGGTGGGCGGGCCACCACGTCGCCCATTCCTCGTAGGACGTCCTGCCGAGGAGCACCGTCGACGTCGCCGCCATGAACCGGCCCATCCCGGCACCGAGTTCGTCGTCGAACGAGTCGTACTGGAACCGGAACGGGTCCTGGACGACGCCGTCCACGGACGTGAAGAGACCACTCGTGACCGTGCGCATGCGGCAGAAGCTAGTGCACCCGGGCACCGCTCGGCCAGCATCGTCCGTTCGTCAGGGAGCCGGCGTGCACACCGGGTCCGGGTCGCCGGCACCCGGGAGGCGGATCGCGGCCGTCGTCGCCGGTCCCGCGGTCGTCGCGGGTCCCGCGGTCGTCGCCGTTCCCCCGGTCATGGCCGGACTCGACGGCCGGCGCTGCCCGAGCCAGACGAGCACGACGGCGCCGACCACCGCGACGGCGCCCGAGAACCAGAAGTCGGTCGCGAGCCCGAACGACGTGACGGCGGCGCCGCCGAGCACGGACCCGCCGGCGATGGCGAGCTGGATGGTCGTGACGAACAACGCCAGACCGCTCTCGGACGAGCCGGGCGACGCGTTCGACATCCAGGTCTGCGTCCCGAGGGGCAGCGCACCCCACACGAAGCCCCAGACCGCGAGCAGGACGAACACCGCGACGACCGATTGTGCCGCGAGGGGCAGCAGGACGACCGAGGCGGCGAGCACGGCCTTCGCGACGCCGATGGTGCCGATCACGCTGCGGCTCAGGGTCCACCCCGCGGCGAAGTTCCCGATGATCCCCGCGATGCCGAACACGAGCAGGGCGATCGTGACGGTGTCCGCGTCGACGCGGACCATCTGTTCCAGGTACGGCGACACGTACGTGTAGGCGGCGAACTGGGCGACGAACAGGAACACCGCGGCGATGAGACCGACGCGAGCGCGCGGGATCCGGAGCAGCCCGCCGAGCGTCGCGAACCGGACGGCCTGGGTCGCCGGGATCCGCGGCAACATCGCGACCTGGAGGCCCAGCGCCACCACACCGAGGCCGCCGCCGATGACGAACGCGAGCCGCCAGCTGGCGAGCGACGAGACGAACGCGCCGAGCGGCAGGCTCACGACCGTCGCGACCGAGATGCCGGCGGTGATGAACGAGGTCGCGCGGATCACGGCGGACGGCGCCACGAGCCTCCCGGCGATCCCGGCACCGATCGACCAGAACCCGCCGATCCCGACGCCCAGGAGCATCCGCGCCACGAGCAGCACCCAGAACGACGGCGCGACCGCGGCGAGCGCGTCGGCCACGACCAGGAGGGCCGTGAGGGCGACGAGGACGACGCGACGGTCCACGCGGGAGGTGGCGACGGTGACCACCGGTGCGGCGACGGCGCCGGTGAGTCCGGTGGCGACGACCATGAGGCCTGCGGTGCCGATGTCGACGTGCAGCCCGCGGGCGATGGCGGGCAGGAGTCCGATGGGCAGGAACTCCGAGAGCACGAGCACGAACGAGCCGAGTGCCACCGAGAGCACACTGAGCCAGCCGCGGCGTTCCGTCGACGATGTCATGGAGTGCTCAAGAGCGCTGGTGCCGTCGTCCATTCCCGTGTGACGGACGGACCCGCGCATCGACGCCGTACCGCAGCGCTACCGCGGAGTGGGCGCGGTGGGTGTGCTCCATGGCAGACGGGCGAACACGGGCATGAGCGGGCCGACCATCGGTCCGATGGCGAACGCCGCGACGACGGTCCCGACGCCGACGTCGCCGCCGAGGAGCCACCCGACCACGACGACGGTCAACTCGATCGCGGTCCGTGCCAGCCAGACCGGCCAGCCGAGCCGCTCGTGGAGTCCGACCATGAGGCCGTCCCGGGCGCCCGCTCCGAACCGGGCCCCGATGTAGCAGGCCGTGGCGACGGCGAGCAGGACGAGCCCGAGCGCGAACAGCCCGATGCGTCCCGGCAGCCCGGCGGGGGTGTGGACGACGGCGAGGACGAGGTCGGCGGCCGGGCCGATGGTGAGCGCGTTGAGGACCGTGCCGATGCCGGGCCGCTGGCGCAGCGGGATCCAGAACAGCAGGATGACGCCGCTCGACACCAGGGTCACGGTGCCGAACGACCACGGCACGATCCGCTCGAGCCCCTCGGTGAGCACGCTCCACGACGCGACGCCGATGACCGCGCGGACCATGAGCGCCGTCGCGGCCCCGTAGAGGAACAGACCGACGAGGAGCTGGACGACACGGAGCACGAGCGCGGGGCGGCGGGACACACGAGCACCCAACCGCGGATTGGACTGGTCGTCGAGAGCCAATCATCCTACGCTGGCCACCGTGATCCCCCTCGTGCTCTCGGCCCGGGCCGCCGCCGCCCTGCTCACGCACTGGCGCGACGGCTCGTCCGGGCCCGCCTACAGCGCACTCGCCGACGCCGTCCGCGTGCTCGCGATCGACGGGCGGGTCGCGGTCGGGACGCGCCTCCCCGCCGAACGGCAGCTCGCCGACGCGCTCGGCGTCAGCCGGACGACGGTCGCCAGCGCCTACGCCCTGCTCCGGGACGACGGGTTCCTCCGCAGCACCCGCGGGTCGGGGAGTGTGCTGCGGCTCCCGTCCGCGGTCGCCGGGCGGCCCGACCCGGACCACCTCGCCGCGCCGGTGGACGGCGACCTGCTCGACCTGCGGAAGGCAGCGCTCCACGCGGCCCCGGGTGTCGCCGAGGCGGCGGTGCGGGCGGTGCAGGGCCTCCCGGCCGCACTCGTGGGCAACGGGTACGACACCGTCGGCGACCCGGGGCTCCGGGCGGCGATCGCCGACCGCTACACGACGCGGGGCCTGCCGACGACGGCGGACCAGGTGCTCGTCACCCTCGGCGCGCAGCACGCGATCGCGCTCCTGGCGCGCGTGCTGGTGCGCCGCGGCACGGAGGTCCTCATCGAGTCCCCCACGTACCCGCACGCCCACGAGGCGTTCCGCGCGGCCGGGGCACGGTTGGTGGCCGTGCCCGTGGACGCGCACGACGGCTGGGACGGTGACGCGCTCGTCAGCGCGCTGCGGCGGAGCGCGCCAGCGGTCGCGTACCTCATGCCCGACCTGCACAACCCGACCGCGGCGACCATGCCGTCCGCACTCCGGGAGGCCGTGCTCGCGGCGGCCGCGGACGCCGGCACCGTCGTCATCGCCGACGAGACCATGGCGGAGCTCCGGATCGACGGCGACGTGGTGCCGCCGTTCGCGACGGCCGGTCCAGCGGTCCTCATCGGATCGGCCGGCAAGGTCTTCTGGGGTGGTCTGCGGGTCGGCTGGATCCGGGCGGACCCCGCGCTCCTGCAGCGCCTCGTGCTCGCCCGGCCGACGGGCGACCTCGGCACGCCCGCGATCGAACAGCGCATCGTCCGCGAGCTCGTCCCGGACACGGCGGCCGCCCTGGAGGCCCGGCGCACCTTCCTCCGCGCCGCCCGCGACACCGTCGTGGCCGGGTTGCGGGACCGGGTGCCGGAGTGGGAGGTCCCGGCACCGGCCGGCGGGTTGTCCACCTGGGTGCGCCTCGGCCGTCCGGTCTCGAGCGCGCTCGTCCTCGCCGCCCGCGCCGAGGGCCTCGTCCTCACCTCGGGTGGTGCGTTCGGGCCGCACGGGGGCTTCGAGGGGTTCCTCCGCGTCCCCTACGCGGTGCCGGCGGACGCGCAGGTGCGGCTCGTCGAGGCCCTGGGCCGCGCGTGGACGCGGCTCGACTCCGCGGTCCGGGCCCCGGGTCGGCCGATCGCGGCCGTCGTGTGACCGGGTCCCGGCCGGGGGCTACTTGCTGTCGGGGTCGAGGTTGATCGTCGTGTCCTCGTAGAGGTACTGCTGGTCGCCGAACACCTGCAGGCCCGCGTTGAGCCAGATGAGGTCCTGCACCGAGATCCCGAACCGCGACGCCACCATGGCCGTCGTGTCGCCGTGGGCCACCCGGTACCGCTTCGGGGCGCCGCTGGCCGTCGTCGCGGTGACGGTGCCGGAGGCGTAGGGGCGTGCCCCGCCGTCGACCGGGTGGACGTTCGACTGCCGTACGGGGATCGACCAGTGCACGGTGTCCACGGCGAGGACCTTGTCGGGGCCGAGTTCCTGCGGCACGTCGGCCTCGGCCGCCGCCGACGAGTAGGTCACGAGCGTCCCGAGGTACGCCGGCTGCCCGATGTCGCCGAGGGACGCGGACGACGCGGGTGCCGGTGTGGTCGTCGGACCCCCGAGCTGGTGGTCCGCGACCCCGTGGTAGGTCAGGCCGTCCCCCACCTCCGGCGGGACGTCGAGCAGCGTGACGGAGATCGGCACCGGCACGGTCGAGGTGAACCCGGAGTAATCGGCGGAGTACGTGTCGTCGCCG
This sequence comes from Curtobacterium sp. MCBD17_003, assembly GCF_003234885.2. Lineage (NCBI taxonomy): Bacteria > Bacillati > Actinomycetota > Actinomycetes > Micrococcales > Microbacteriaceae > Curtobacterium > Curtobacterium sp. MCBD17_003. The sequence goes on along the minus strand of NZ_CP126275.1, from coordinate 1,441,460 downwards.
TTCGCGACCATCCGGTAGTGGAAGTGGATGCTGCCCTTCGGCGACGCGACGTCCCCCTGGGCGACGACGGTGCCCTGCGGGACGGACGTGAGCGTCGGACTCGGGCTCGGTGCCGCCTCGGGTCCGGCGGTCGCGGGGCGCGGCGTCGCGGACCCGGGGATGACGCCGGCGTTCGGGGCGGTCGGCGTGGCTGTGGGCGTGGCGGACACGGTCGCCGCGCGGTGGCGCGTCGGACGGTGCGATGTCGTGACGGACGGGCCCGGGTCGGTCGTCCCGCCGAGCATCGAACACCCGGTCAACAGGCCCGCCGTCGCCACCGCGACCACGACACCGATCACGCGCACCGTCGGCGTCCCGCTCTGCTCCGCGCCGACTCCGTCGCGGTCCCCCCACCTGGACATGATGCCTCCTCAGGGAATCCTAGCCGCCGCTCGGGTGGCGACCGAGCGCGTCGACCGAGCACGGGCCGGGATCGGCGGAACACGACGGGTCCCCCCGGTGTGCTCGGAGCCTGCCAGTCTGGATCCGTGACGGAACTCCTGGTGCTCATCGTGTCCGCGCTCGTGCTCATCGCCGCGGCCGCGGTGGTCGGCCCGCGCATCGGGATCGCCGCGCCGCTCGTGCTCGTCGCGATCGGCGTCGGTGCGAGCTTCCTGCCGTGGTTCGCCTCCGTCCACATCGAGCCCACGTGGGTGCTCGAGGGCCTCCTCCCCCCACTGCTGTACGCGTCGGCGGTGTCGATGCCGGCCATGAACTTCCGGCGCGAGTTCGGGGCGATCAGCGGGCTGTCCGTCCTGCTCGTCGTCGGCAGCGCACTCGTGCTCGGCCTGTTCTTCATGCTCGTCCTGCCCGGCCTCGGGTTCGCCTGGGGCGTCGCGCTCGGCGCGATCGTGAGTCCGACCGACGCCGTGGCCACGTCGATCATCAAGCGGACGTCGGTGTCCAAGCGCGTCGTGGCGATGCTCGACGGCGAGAGCCTGCTCAACGACGCGACGGCGCTCGTGCTCCTCCGCACCGCGATCGTCGCGACGGCCGCGTCCTTCTCGTTCTGGGGCGCGGTCGGGACGTTCGCGTACTCGGTCGTCGTGGCGCTGCTGATCGGGTGGCTCGTGGGCTGGCTGGACCTCGTGGTGCGCAAGCGCGTGACCGACCCCACGGTGAACACGGTGATCTCGTTCGCGGTGCCGTTCGCGGCGGCGGTCCCGGCGGAGGCCCTCGGCGCGTCCGGACTCGTGGCCGCCGTCGTCGCGGGCCTCATCACGGGCGTCTTCGCGCCGCGGGACCTGTCGCCGCAGCACCGGTTGTCGGACTCGCAGAACTGGCGGACGGTGGAGCTCGTGCTCGAGGGCATCGTGTTCCTGACCATGGGCCTGCAGATCACGTCGATCGTCGGGGCCGTGCACCACGACCACGCCGGTGTCGGGATCGCCGTCCTGGTCGCCGTCGGCGCGTTCGTGCTCACGGTGATGGTCCGGGCCGCGTACGTCGCGCCGCTGCTCCGGGTCCTCCGTGCCCGGGCGGGCCGCGGAGTCCGGCTGGAGGACCGACTGCAGGGCGTGCAGGCGAAGCTCGACACGCCCGAGGGCCAACGGCAGGCGTTCGTCGAGGTGAACGCGCGGCAGCGCGGTCCGGGCTCCGGTGGCCGCCCGCGGTCCGCGCGGGACCTCGAGCGGTTCGCCCGACGCGTGACGCAGGTGCTCGCCGACATCGCGTACTTCCGGCGAGAGCCGCTCGGATGGCGCGAGGGCACCGCGGTCGTCTGGGCGGGCATGCGCGGTGCCGTCACGGTCGCCGCCGCCCAGACCCTCCCGCACGACACGCCACAGCGCTCGGCTCTCGTGCTCATCGCGTTCGCGGTCGCGGCCCTGTCGCTCCTCGTCCAGGGCGGCACGATCGGGCCCCTGCTGCGGCGGATCACGCCACCACGGGACACCGCGGCGCTCGAACAGCAGACGGACGCCGAACGCACGCGGCTCTTCGAGCTCATGCGGTCGAGCGGCGAGTCCGTGCCCGAGCCGCCGCAGCTCGGGGGCGACCCGACCCAGGAGCGGTTCGGCATCGCCAAGCAGCACCGCCTCGCCGTCATCGCGGCGCAACGGTCCGCGCTGCTCGACGCCCGCGACAACGGCACGTTCGACGCCGACGTCCTGGAGGACGCGCTCGCCAACCTCGACGCCACCCAGATCGCCATCGAGCTGCGCGGCACGGCCGCCACCTGACACGCCGGGCACGACCACCGGGACGCGACCGTGCCGAACGACGTGCACCCGATCGCAGGGGACGGTCGCACGGCAGCGGCCACCGAGTGCCCAGCGGCTAGCATCCCGACCATGGACGACGAGACCACCCCGCGAACGGACGCCGACGAGGACGAGCCGCGGATCTCCGGGTGGCTCCAGCGGCACGCGGACCTCGTCTGGTACGCGCTCGGCGTCGTGTTCGTCGTCGACGGGATCAGCGCGCTGGTCAACCTGGTGCGCGGCGTGCCCGGCCCGGATGATTCGAATGTCATCAGCACGTTCGGCGGCTTCATCGCCGGCATCGCGGCGCTCGTCGTCGGCCTGCGCACGGCGCGGGACCACCGCGAGCACCCGGACGACGAGTAGGTCGGCGACGCCGCGAGTGCGTGTCGCAGCCCGCGCGGAGTCACCGGCGGCGACGATCATGCGGTGGACTCCATGCAGGTCGGCGCGCACCGCGGCCGCTCCCGTGCTCGCCTCATCGCGATGGTCGTCGTCGGCGTGGCCGCCGGCGTCGTCGCCTTCGTCGTGCACGCCGGGCTCGCGGCCTGGGCGATCGGCTGGACGGCCGCCTGCCTGACCTACCTCGTGCGGGTCTGGACCGCCGTCCACGGCCTCGACGGCGTCGCCACCCGCGTCCACGCGCTCCGCGAGGACCCGACGCGCCGCGTGAGCCACGTCCTCCTCGTGCTCGCAGCGGTCGGGAGCCTGTTCATCGTCGGCATGACGCTCATCGGGTCGAAGGAGAGCGGCGGGCTCCGAGCGGACCTCCTGGCGGCCCTCGCCGTGCTCAGTGTCGCCCTGTCGTGGATCCTCATCCACACGCTGTTCATGCTGCGGTACGCCGTGCAGTACTACGGCGGCGACGCCGAGGGCGGCATCGACTTCAACCAGCGGACGCCGCCCGCGTACGGCGACTTCGCGTACTTCGCCTTCAACCTCGGGATGACGTTCCAGGTCAGCGACACGGCCGTCACGTCCACGGCGATCCGTCGCGTCGTGCTCCGCCACTGCCTGCTGGCGTACGTGTTCGGATCGGTCATCCTCGCGACGCTCGTCAACCTCGTCGCCGGACTCGGCTGACGCCGGACGGGAGGCGCGGGCCCGCGATCCGCCACGCGGGACACCCTCGACCGGATACCGTTCCTGTATGAGCACCGACACGGACACGCCGACCGCCGCCGACACCGACGGGGCTTCGCCGACGTTCGCCGACCTCGGGTTGAGCGAGCCGGTCCTCAAGGCCGTGCGCGACATCGGGTACGAGGTGCCGTCCGCGATCCAGGCCGCCACGATCCCCACGCTCCTCGAGGGGCGCGACGTCGTCGGCCTCGCACAGACGGGCACGGGCAAGACCGCTGCGTTCGCGCTGCCGATCCTGTCGCGGCTCGCGTCCTCGCAGAAACTGCCGCAGGCCCTCGTGCTCTCCCCCACCCGTGAACTCGCACTCCAGGTGTGCGAGGCGTTCGAGCAGTACGCCGCGCACATGCGCGGTGTGCACGTCCTGCCGGTGTACGGCGGGCAGGCGTACGGCGTCCAGCTGTCGGCGCTCCGCCGCGGTGTCGACGTCGTCGTCGGCACGCCGGGGCGCATCATGGACCACATCGCCAAGGGCACCCTCGACCTGTCCGAGCTCAAGTACCTCGTGCTCGACGAGGCCGACGAGATGCTCAAGATGGGGTTCGCGGAGGACGTCGAGACGATCCTCGCCGAGACGCCGGACGACAAGCAGGTCGCGTTGTTCTCGGCGACCATGCCGGCGCAGATCCGTCGGATCTCGAAGCAGTACCTGGACGACCCGGCCGAGATCACCGTCAAGCAGAAGACGACGACCTCGGCGAACACGACCCAGCGCTACCTGCTCGTGTCCTACCCGCAGAAGGTCGACGCCCTGACCCGCATCCTCGAGGTCGAGAACTTCGAGGGGATGATCGTGTTCGTCCGCACGAAGAGCGAGACCGAGACGCTCGCCGAGAAGCTCCGGGCCCGGGGGTACGCCGCCGCCGCCATCAGCGGGGACGTCGCACAGGCGCAGCGCGAGCGCACGGTCAACCAGCTCAAGTCCGGCAAGCTCGACATCCTCGTCGCCACCGACGTCGCGGCACGGGGCCTGGACGTCGACCGCATCACGCACGTCGTGAACTACGACATCCCGATCGACACCGAGTCCTACGTGCACCGCATCGGACGCACCGGCCGCGCCGGCCGGAGTGGTGCGGCCATCAGCTTCGTCACGCCCCGTGAGCGCCGCCTGCTCGGCGCCATCGAGAAGGCGACGCGTCAGCCGCTCACGCAGATGCAGCTGCCCACGGTCGAGGACGTCAACGTCACGCGTCTGGCACGGTTCGACGACGCGATCACCGCGGCGCTCGAGCAGCAGGACCGGATCTCGGCGTTCCGCGACATCATCGGGCACTACGTCGAGCACCACGACGTGCCCGAGGCAGACGTCGCGGCGGCCCTCGCCGTCGTCGCCCAGGGTGAGGAGCCGCTGCTGCTCGACCCGCAGGAGGAGCGGCAGCGCCGCGCCACCGAGGACCGCGGACCGCGCGTGTACGACCGCGACGACCAGACCGGCGGACGCGGCGAACGGCCCGAGCGGCGGGCCCGGTCGACGCAGCCGATGGCGCCCTACCGGATCGAGGTCGGTCGTCGGCAGCGCGTCGAGCCGCGCCAGATCGTGGGCGCGCTCGCGAACGAGGGTGGCCTCGGCCGCGACGACTTCGGTCAGATCCAGATCCGTCCGGACTTCTCGATCGTCGAGCTCCCGGCGGACCTGTCCGAGGACGTCCTCGACCGCCTGCGGGACACCCGGATCAGCGGCAAGCTCATCGAGATCCGCCCGGACCGTCGTGGCGGTCCGCGCCGCGACCGCGACGACCGAGGCGGGCGCGACGACCGCGACGACCGGCCGCCGCGCAAGCCCCGGTACCGCTGAGCGGGAGCGTCAGGAGCGCTCGGGCTCGATCGACGCGCCGAGTTCGGTCCACAGGTGCGCGATCGAGGCCGCGCCGGCGACGAGCATCTCGAGGTCGATGCTCTCGTCGCTCGAGTGCCAGTGGTCCTCGGGGAGCCCCGTGCCCACGAACAGCACCGGGACGTCGAGCTCGCGTCCGAGCAGCTCGGCCGGTCCGCCGCCCGCGTTGCCCATGCGGCCGGCGGTGGGGGTCCCGTGTCCGCGCGCCATGGCTCGGTCGAGGGCGTCGAGCGCGGGCCCGGACGGTGTGACGTACGGGTCCTGCCCCGACTCCTCCGGGATGGTCAGTTCGTAGACCACGGTGTCCGGGATGTGCTCGTCGAAGAACGCGCGCACCTGCTCCGCGACGGTGTGCACGTGCTGCCCCGGGACGGTGCGGATGCTGAGTTCGGCGGTGGCATGGGACGGGATGACCGCACGCGAGACGCCGGTCGGGTCGCCCGCGAGGACCGAGAGGATCTCGAGTGACGGCCGTGCCCACAGACGCTCCTCGACCGTGAACCCGCGCTCGCCCGTGACGATCCGCGTCTCGGTGCGCTCGAGCCAGACGTCGGTGTCGAAGGACAGGTCCTCGAGCTCGCGCCGCCGCTCGTCGGTCAGCTCCTCGACGTCGTCGTAGAAGCCGGGCAGGGCGATGCGGCCGTCGTCGTCGTGCAGCCGCCCGAGGACGTCGACGAGCACGTGGACGGGGTTCGGCGTCGGTCCGGACGCCGCTCCGCTGTGGACGTCGCGCTCCGGCCCGGTGATGGTCAGCGTGGCCCCGGTCATGCCGCGCATCGAGGTGACGACGGCGGGGTTGCCCTGCTTCCACTGCAGCGTGTCGGAGAACACGACGACGTCACAGGCGAACCGGTCCCGGTGGGTCTCGATGAGGTTCGCGAGGTGCGTCGAGCCGAGCTCCTCCTCGCCCTCGACGATCACCCGGAAGTTGACCGCCGGCAACCCGTCCGGTCGGGTCGCCAGGTGCGCCCGCAGTCCCCACAGGTGCGCGATCATCTGGCCCTTCGCGTCCGACGCACCGCGGCCGTAGAGCCGGCCGTCGCGGAGCACGGGCGCGAACGGCGCGGTCTCCTTCCACTCCTCGGGCTTCGCGTCCCGCACGTCGTGGTGGCTGTACACGAGCACGGTCGGCAGCGCGGGGTCGACCTGCCACTCGGCGTACACCGCCACGGACGGCCCGGCCCGCAGGAGCTCGGTCGTGAACCCGATCGCCCGGAGTTCGCCGGCGAGCCAGTGCGCGGACCGCTCGACGTCGATGGCCCGCTCCGGGAGCGCGCCGACGGACGGGATCGCCACCCACGCGCTCAACTCGTCGACGACACGCTGCCGGTGCTCGGCGAGGAACCGGACGACCTCGGTCGCGTCGGTGTCCGTGATCGCGATGTCGGTCGACGCGGTGTCGGTCGTGTCGTTCGTGGCGCTCATCCTGGTCCGTTCCTCGAGGCGGTTGCCGTGACGGTACGGACCACCGCCTCCACGGAGCGTCAGGCGTCGGTGTCCTCGAGCGCGTCGAGCGTCGCGATGTCCTCGGCCGACAGCGCGAAGTCGACGTCGGCGTTCTCGGCGATGCGCGACGGCGTGGTGGACTTCGGCAGGGGCAGGACGTCCTTCTCGAGCAGGTAGCGGATCGCGACCTGGGCGACGGACTTGCCGTACCGCTCGCCGATCGCCCGGATCGCCTCGTTCTCGAGCAGACCGCCCGTGGCGAGCGGCGAGTACCCCTCGACGAGGATGTCCCGCTCGCGGCAGTAGGCGGTGGTCTCGTCCTGGGTGTTGCCGATGAACCAGCGGATCTGGTTGGCGTGCGGGACGACGTCGGTGTCCGCGGCGAGGGACTCGAGGTCGTCCACCTCGAAGTTGGAGACGCCGATCGAACGGGTGCGCCCGGCGTCGTAGAGCTCCTCGAACACCTTCCACACCTCGATGTTCCCGGCGCGGTGGTCCGAGCCGATCGCGTTCCAGGGCCAGGGCGCGTGGATGAGGTACAGGTCGATCGGGCCGACGTCGAGCAGGCGCTCGGACTCGGCGAAGGCGTGACGAGCGCCGTCGGCGGTCTTCACCTCGGCCGGGCACTTCGTGGTCACGAACACCTCGTCGCGCGGGACCCCGCTGTCCTTGATCGCACGGCCGACGCTCGCCTCGTTGCCGTAGGCGCGTGCCGTGTCGACGTGCCGGTACCCGGCGTCGAGCGCGGCGCGGGTGGCGTCGTACGCGGCCGCCCCGTCGGGGATCTGCCAGGTGCCGAAGCCGATCCCCGGAATGTGCAGGCCGTTCGACGTGGTGAAGGTGTCGATGAGTGCGGGCATGGCGGGACCTCCTTCGTCGGGCGCCGCGGACCGCGGCGTCGGGTGCCGAGGCGGACGCTACTCCCCGCCGGGGGCGGTGCGTGCGGTCGAGTCGCTCAGCGGCAGCCGCCGCACGTCCCTCCCGCCCGCCCCGTGGCGCGGTCAGCCCTGCGGCGGCGTGTAGTACTGCAGGTCGTTGCCCTCGGAGTCCTTGAACGGCATGATCCGACCCCACGGGTGCTCGCTGACGGAGCCCTCGATGTCGGCGCCGCGCTCCTTGAGCGTCGCGATCTCGTCCTCGATGCTCCCGTCCGGCTGGAACGTGATGACGGCGCCGCCGTCACTCGCGGGCTTCGCGTCCTCGCGGGCGTTCAGGCCGATGCGCAGGCCACCGCCGTCGATCTCGCTCCAGTCGTCACCCTCGTGCGCGACCTCGAGTCCGAGCGTGTCGCGGTAGAACGCGACCGCGCGCTGCATGTCCGTGACGGGCACCCAGACCGCCGCTACTCCCTGTGCCATGTCGTCTCCTTCGTCTCGCACCGACAGGGCGTCGGCCGCTGCAACCCTTCCTACGCGTCGGATGGCCGGAGCCGTGGGACGAGGACACCGGTGCTTCCCAGGGAACGCGTGTCTCAGCGCAGCGAGACGAGCCGCCCCCGCGCGGTCGGCAGGACACCGACGCGGTACTCGAGGACCGCGGGGGCGGCTCCGCCCCCGCCGACGGTGGTGCTGGCCGCGCCGAAGCGCCACACGCGGTTGTAGAGGTACACGGCGATCTCGGTGCCGCCCGCGTCCGACACCGCCCACGTGCCGGTCCCCCACTGCGCCGGGTGCCCGCGTCCGTCGACCACGACGGTCGGTCGGGCGAACCACGCCAGCGCCGGCTTCCGGAGCCGCAGCTCGATCCGTCGTCTCGTCGTCCCGGAGGGCTGCGTCGCATCCACCCGCGAAGCGTACCCACTGGCACCGGCGACGACGGCCGCACGCAGATGGTTCGGAGCCGGAACCATCCGGCGTAGAGTGGCGCGGGTGACCGACCCGAGCACCGAGGGCTGGATCCGCCGCCTCTGGCGTTACATGCTCCGCCACCGCAGGAGCGTCGTCATCTCGCTCGTCGCGGCGCTGCTCGGGAGCCTCTGCCAGGTCGTCGTACCGCTCGTCGCCCGTCGCATCGTGGACGGCGTGATCGTCGCGCACACCTCGCCGCCCGGACCGTGGCTGGCGCTGCTCCTGGCGCTCGCCGCCGCGACGTTCGGGTTCACGTACCTGCGGCGGTACCGCGGCGGCCGGGTGGCGCTCGAGGTGCAGAACGACCTCCGCAACGACATGCACGACCACCTGCAGCGCATGGACTTCGCGAGCCTCGACCAGATGCCGACGGGGCAGCTCGTCAGCCGGGCGAACTCCGACTCGGCGCTCGTGCAGGGCCTGCTCAACATGCTGCCGATCATGAGCGGCAACGTGATCCTGATGGTCCTGTCGATCGTCGTGATGTTCACGCTGTCACCCCTGCTCGCCCTGGTCAGCCTCGTGATGGTGCCGGTCCTCGTCGTGACGGCGTACCGGATGCGGCGCAGGATCATGCCCGCGACCTGGGACGCCCAGCAGCGCGAGGGCGAGGTGGCGCAGATCGTCGACGAGGACGTCAACGGGGTCCGCGTCGTCAAGGCGTTCGGCCGGGAGCGGCACGAGGTCGAGCACCTGACGCGCGTCGCGACCGGCCTCTACGGCGCGCAGATGCGTTCGGTGCGGATCCAGGCGCGGTTCCAGCCCCTGCTCGAGTCGATCCCGACCCTCGCGCAGGTCGCGATCCTCGCGTTGGGCGGGTGGCTGGCCCTGGAGGGCCGGATCACCATCGGCACGTTCCTCGCGTTCACGAGCTACGTCGCCGCGCTCATGGCGCCCGCTCGGCAGCTCGCGGGCGTGCTGACGATCGGACAGCAAGCGCAGGTCGGCATCGAGCGGATCTTCCAGCTCATCGACCGGGAGCCCGCGATCCGGGACGCGCCGGACGCCGTGGCGGTGGACCACGTCCGGGGCGACGTCGTGTTCGAGGGTGTGACCTTCTCCTACGGAACCGGGAGTGCCGACATCCACCCCGCGCTCGACGGGCTCGACCTGCAGGTGCGGCCCGGCGAGCGCGTCGCCCTCGTCGGGCCGAGCGGGAGCGGCAAGTCGACGGTCGCGTCCCTCGTCGCCCGGTTCCACGACCCGGAGTCCGGGCGGGTCCTGCTCGACGGACACGACCTCCGCGACCTCAGCCTGCACTCGATCCGTGGCGCCATCGGCATGGTGTTCGAGGACAGCTTCCTGTTCTCGGACACGGTCGGGGCGAACATCGCCTACGGGCGTCCCTCCGCGACCGAGGCGGAGATCCGCCACGCGGCCGAGGTCGCTCATGCGATCGGGTTCATCGATGCGCTGCCGAAGGGGCTGGACACCGTCGTCGGTGAGCGTGGCCTGTCGTTGTCCGGCGGGCAGCGGCAGCGGATCGCCCTCGCCCGAGCGCTCCTGTCCGATCCGCGGATCCTCGTGCTCGACGACGCGACGAGCGCGATCGACGCCTCGACCGAGCAGTCGATCCACGACGCGCTCCGCGGCGAACTCCGGGTCCGGACGGTGATCCTCATCGCCCACCGCGAGTCGACACTGCACCTCGCCGACCGCATCCTGGTCCTCGACCACGGGCGCGTCGTCGACGAGGGGACGCACGAGTCCCTCGTCGCCACGAGTGCGGTGTACCGCGCGCTCGTCACCGGCCTCGACGACGACGCGACCGACGACACCGCGGCGGCGGCCGCGGCGGGTGACATCGACGCCCTGAGCCGGCTCGCGCAGGCGGCGGGCGGCGTGACGGACGATGCCTGGAGGCCCGGAGCGGCTGCGGCGACCACGGTCGCGACGTCGGGGCCCGGTGGTGGCCTCGGCATGGGGCTCGGCGGTCGCGGACGCGGCAGCGGGCGGGGCATGGCCGGCATGTTCGCGGCGACCCCGGAACTGCTCGCGCGGGTGGCGGCGCTCGGACCGATCCGGGACGTCCCGACGGTCGACCTCGACCGCGAGACCGTGCAGGACCGACGGTTCTCACTCGCCACGCTGCTGCGGGAGTTCCGACGTCCGCTGCTGCTGGCCCTCCTGTTCGTCGTGGTCGACGCGGTCGCCGGCCTGCTCGGGCCGGTGCTCGTCAAGACCGGCATCGACGACGGCGTGCAGCGGGGTTCCGAGGTCGTGCTGTTCGGCGCCGCGGCCCTGTTCCTGCTCGTGACGCTCGCGGACCTCGCCGACGGCATGGCCGAGACCTTCGTGACGGGCAAGGCGGCCCAGCGGATCATGCTGAGTCTGCGGATCCGGATCTTCGCCCAGCTCCAGCGGTTGTCCCTCGACTTCTACGAGCGTGAGATGGCGGGCCGGGTGATGACCCGGATGACGACGGACGTGGACCAGTTCGAGACGCTCATCCAGAACGGCCTGCTCTCGGCGCTCGTGTCGATCGTGACGTTCGTCGGGGTCGGCGTCGCGCTCGTGCTCATCGACCCCGAACTCGGTCTGCTGACCCTGTCGGTCGTGGTCCCGCTCGCCGGGGCGACCGTGTGGTTCCGGAGCCGGTCCTCCCGGTTGTACGACGAGGCGCGTGAGCGCATCGCCGTCGTCAACGCGGACTTCCAGGAGAGTCTGTCCGGCGTCCGCGAGTCCCAGGCGTTCGTGCACGAGGCCGCGACGGTGCGGCACTTCCACGCGCTGGGGCGGCGGTACCTCGACTCGCGGATCGCGGCGCAGCGTCTCGTCGCGACGTACTTCCCGTTCGTGCAGTTCCTGTGCGGGGTCGCCGACGTCATCGTGCTCGGCGTCGGCGCGACGCTCATCGGGTCCGGACACCTGACGTCCGGGGCGCTCATCGCGTTCCTGCTCTACATCGACATGTTCTTCTCGCCCATCCAGCAGCTGTCGCAGGTGTTCGACGCGTGGCAGCAGACGCGGGTGTCGGTGTCGCGGATCAGCGACCTCATGGCGCTCGAGACCCTCACCCCGGACGCGTCGGACGCCGTCGTCCCGCCCCGCCTGTCGGGTGCGCTGGAGCTGCGGTCGGTGCGGTTCGCCTATCCCGTGGTGCGCACGCCCGTGCGTCCAGCGGAACGCCGCGGCCCGGCCGACCCGCGCACGGCGTCCGCCGCCCCGCCGGCGAGGGCGGTCCGACCGCCGGAGGCACTGCACGACGTCACGCTCGCCGTGCGGCCGGGCGAGACGATCGCGTTCGTCGGCGAGACGGGCGCCGGCAAGTCGACCGTGATGAAGCTCATCGCGCGGTTCTACGACCCGGACGACGGCGCCGTCCTCGTCGACGGGCGGGACCTCCGCACGCTCGACCTGCGGGCGTACCGCCGGCAACTCGGGTACGTGCCGCAGGAGGCGTTCCTGTTCACCGGCACCGTCCGGGACAACGTCGCGTACGGCCGGATGGACGCCACCGATGCCGAGGTGGAGGCGGCGGCGCGCGCCGTCGGTGCACACGAGTTCGTGTCCGAGCTGCCCGGCGGCTACCACCACCAGCTGTCGGAACGGGGGCGGTCCCTCTCCGCGGGGCACCGGCAGCTCATCGCCCTCGCCCGTGCCGAACTCGTCGATCCCGCGGTCCTGCTGCTCGACGAGGCCACCTCGAACCTCGATCTGCTCACCGAGGCGCGCGTGACGGCGGCGATGCAGACCGTCGCGTCCGGTCGGACCACGATCGTCATCGCCCACCGGCTGCAGACGGCACGCGCGGCGCACCGCATCGCCGTGATCGCGGGAGGGCGGATCGCGGAACTCGGCCCGCACGACGAGCTGCTCGCGCGCGAGGGCCGGTACGCGGCGATGTGGCAGGCGTACGAGGCCGTCGACGCGCGATGAGGACGCGCTCGCCGCTCGCGACGACCCCGCTCCGACGGACGGGAGGGACGGCACCAGCTCGTGCCGTCCCTCCCGTCCGTCGGTGGTGCGGTCAGCGGCGCCGCTTGTCGATCACGCCGGCGGCGGACCGCTGCTGCTCCCCCTGCTGGGCGCCCATCACGAGCAGGATGCCCGTGAGCACCGGCGTCACCCACTGCAGGATCTTCTGCTGACGCTGCGCTGACGTGAGCGTCGAGGAGGCGGCGGGCGACGCCTCCGTCGTGCCGGCCGCGCCCTCGGAGGCGTGCTCGGCCATCTTCTTGCCCAGCGATGCCGACCAGAAGGTCGTCACGGCGGCGACGATCGTGAGCGTCAGCTTGACGCCCGTGTTGGTCCGGGCCTCCGGCTGCACGCCGAGCCGGTCCCGGTTGGCGATGATCAGGCCGGCGCCACCGATCGCGTGGACCGAGAGCGCCGCCAGCTGCAACGGCGCCCACTTGCTCCACCCGAGCGCCGACAGCGTGAGCCGCTCGACCGGGTCCTTCGCTCCCGCCGCAGCGCCGTTCAGGCCGGTCGCCCCCATGAGGTTCCCGCCGAACCAGGCGGCGAGCCCGATGTCGTGCATGCTGCGGATGACGGTGTTGTTCTCGGACATGGCGGTGCTCCCTGGTCTGCTCCGGCGGTGCCGGCGGTGTGTTCCTCGGCGGTGGTGCGGCTCCGGCGCGTCGAGCGTCGCAGCGACGACGCGGGTGGTGGCCGATGGCGTCCGGACCCGGGCTGGCGTGGCAGAGCGGACGCTACGCGGGTGGAGGATCGGGGCGGCCCAGGACCGTCCCATGCACGTCGGTACGCCTGGTCGGCTGGTCAGCCCGCCGTGCGGGCGAGCACGAACCCCTGCCGGTGCCGCTCCACCTGCCGGGGCGCGCGGTCGAGGACGGCGTCGACGCGGAACCCGAGTGACCGCAGGAGCCCGGTGACCGACGACGGCTCGTGCAGGAACGCCCTGAGGGGAGCCTCCTGTCCGCGAGGTCGCTCTGCCGCAGGTCCACCGCGATCCCTCGTCGGGCGGCGTGGGCCAGCATCCCGGACGAGATGTCGACGCCGGTGAGCCGCATCGTCCCGTCACGGTCCTGCAGGTGCCGGAGCATCCTGCCGGTGCCACATCCGGCGTCGAGGACGGTCGCGGCAGGAGGGAGCATGTGCGCGAAGTGATCGACCATCGCCATGTCGATCGGCGCTTCGAAGGACGTGTCCGGCAGGTGTTCCGCGTAGGTGTCCGCCGCTGCGTCGTACCCGGATCGGGTCTGCTCGAGAAGCGGGTCGCTCACGCGCTGGAGGCCGAGCGGTGCGCCCGGAGCGCCTCCACCACCAACTCGTGATCGGCGTGCATCTCGAGTCCGCTGACGCCGAGGACCCCGACGAGCGCGCCACGGACCCGGAGCGGGAATCCGCCCCCAGCCGCCTGGTACAGCAGCGGGTCGAGCGCGGAGGAGTCCCGGAACGTCGTGCCGTCGGCCTCGTACTGCGTCCGGACCGCGAGCGTCGAGTGCCCGAAGTGGCGGACGACCCGGAACTTCCGATCCAGCCACGCGTCGTTCACCGCGCCGGATCCGGGCGTCGCGACGTGGAACACACGCTGCTCACCGAAGGCGACGGCGACGGCGACGCCGAGCCCGCGCTCGATCGCGGTCGCCCGCAGCCAGGAGCCGACCGCCCATGCGTCGTCGAGGTCGAAGCGCTCCTGCTCGAGTTCACGCTCCTCGGCGAGCAGGCGCTCGAGCTTCTCCTCGGGCTGCAGGTCGCGCAGTGCCGCCGACGCCAACTCCTCGTCGTCCTCGACCGATCGGGTCGACACCGACCGTACCGGTACCGGTACCGGGCGGGGCCCGTCACCGGGCCGGACGTGCCCCCACCTCATGCAGACGGGGGCGGTTCCCGGTCACCGGTTGGTCCCGGTGGCCCACACCGCCTTGCCGTTCTTGTAGAGGACGAGGTTCCCGTCGCTCTGCTGCGTGAGCTTCATCCCGGAGCCACCGAACCGACTGGTCTTGCTCGACCACAGGGCCTTGGCCGCCTTCGTGTAGAGCACGAGGTTCCCGTCCGACTGCAGGGTCAGCTTCGCGCCGCCCCTACCGCTCGTACGGGTCGACCAGACCGCCTTCCCGTCCTTGTAGACGACGACGTTGCCGTCCGTCTGCAGGACGAACTGGCGTCGCTCGGCGGAGTCCCAGATGGACTGACCGGCGGTGATCACGGCGCCCGGTGTCAGGGTGTCCGCGCCGGGGCGCTTGTTGTTCCACAACGTCGAGCCGTTGCGGGTGAGCCTCAGGCGCCCGTGGTCGTCGATGCTCAGGACGGCGCCAGCTCCCTTCCCCGAGGTGCCCGTGGCCCACACCGCCTTGCCCGTGACGGCGTACAGCACGGCGTTGCCGTCTGCCTGCAGTGCGAGGTGCGCGCCGTGGTACCGGGTCGTGCCGGTCGCCCAGAGCGCGCGGCCGTTGCCGTACTCGACGAGGTTGCCGTCCGCCTGCATGTCGAGGTGGTACTGACGCGACGGGGAGTGGATGCTCTGGCCGGCCGTCATGGTGGTGGCGCCGAGGAGCTTGGTGCCGTCGGCGGAGATCCCGGTCACCGGCGGTGCCGGGGTCTGGGTGGGCGCCGGGGTCGGCGACGGGGTCTGGGTGGGCGACGGGGTCGGCTTCGGGGTCTGGGTGGGCACCGGGGCCTGCGTCGGCGTGGCGGTCGGAGCCGCCGTGGGCGAGCCGGTCGGCGTCGGGCTCGGGGTCCCCGTGGGCGAGGTGCTCGACACCGGCGGGGTGGACGAGCACGCCGGTGACACGGGCAGGTCGCCGCGGAGCTTCGACCAGTTGGGGCTTCCGAGACCGGTCGCGAGGTCGTAGCCCGCCGTCGCCGGGTACGTGCCGTTCGACCCGCTCGTGACGTCCTGGAAGTCACCAGGGTGGGCGTAGATCGCGGCGTGGATGTCGCCGATGCCGCTCGTGCAGCCGCGGTCCGCGAGGGTGGTGGCGAGCTGCGCCGCCATCATCGGCGTGGACAGGCTCGTCCCACCACCCAGCACCCAGCCGTTGGTGCTGCTGGTGTAGATGCCGGGGCCCTGGTAGGGGTCGGCCTCGGCCGCGATGTCGGGAACGGCTCGTCCCCGCGACGGATCGGCGTTCGTCCCCGCCTGGTACGACGCGGAGTCGAGGCTGGCGTACCCGCCACCGCCGGAACCACTGCTGTTGTTCCACACGCTCTCGGAGAACGAGCCGTCGGCGTTCTCGGTGAGGCTCGTGCCGCCCACGGCGACCACCGCGGAGCTCGCTGCGGGGTAGAGGACGCTGGTCGCCGGGCCGGACAGGCCCTGGCACGACGCCCCCGTGTCGCCGACCGCGGCGAACATGGTCGCGCCCGCTCCGACGATGCGGTCGATGGCGTCCTCGAGTGCTGCGTGCGTGGCCTGGTCCATGTCGGCCTCGCAGGACCCCCAGGACTCGCTGACCGCGGTGATGCCGTGGGCCACGACGTCGTCCGCGATGCGGCTGTAGGCGTCGTACACGCCCTGGGCGTCCTGGTTGACGAAGTAGATGCGTTGCGCGGCCGCGGGCGCGTTCCCGAGGATGGTCTCCTGGTCGAGCGCGACCTCGACCCCGCCGTTCGTGTCGCTCGGGGCGGTCGGGTCCGCTCCGTCGATCGGGATCTGTGTCACCGACGGGACGGCGGTCCCCGCCGCGTTCGCGTAGGTGGCGAGGTCCCCGGCGTTCCAGCCGGAGAACTGCACGGTGGCGATCGTGGTGCCGGCGCCGGCGTTCGCCGAGGCCGAGTAGGCCGTGCGGAAGTCGCTGACGGGCGTCCCCGGCACGCTTGCCGGCACCGCGACGAGCCGCCGATCGAGCCCGAGGACGGTGGTTGCCGCGCCTCCGAAGGACGCCGGCATGGTCAGGTGGCCGACGGGGTGCATCTGCGTGCCGGTGCCGACGACGCGGACGCCGAACACGGCCTCCGCGTCACCCACGGTCCCGCTCGCACTGACGTTCCAGGGCCCCGCGTCGGACACGGTGAACCCGGCGTCGACGAGTGCCGCCTCGACCCGCGCGCGACCCGAGGTCGTGGGGCTCGTCCCGGCGATCCGGGTCCCCCGCTGGTGCGCGGAGAGGCCGTGCGCCCTCGCGGGCAGGTCGCGCAGCGCCGCGCGGTCGCGCGGCGTCAACACGACGGTGAGGTCGACCCGGGTGTCCGCCGGTGTCGCACCGGTGGACGCGGAGCCGGTGGAGGCGTGGGAGGCCGGCACCGTCGGCTCCGGGACGACGGGCTGGAGCCGCGACGCGGACGCGGGCGCGGCGATGCCGATGACGGTCGCCCCGGCGAGTGCGGCGACGACGATGCCGGCGAGGGCTCCCTTCGTCGCTCGGGATCCGGCCCCGGTCGTGTGGGCGGAACGGTGGTCGCCGCGGTTGCCGGTCATGCTGCCTCCCTGTCCGGTCACGCCGTCGGTGGGACTCGATGGCGTGGGTGCGATGTCGCTCGTCGGCTCGTCGATCGGCGCGACCCCGACGTGCGCCCTCCCCGATGGGCGGCAGCACGTGGACGAGGTCTGCGGACACGACTGACCCGTGTCCGCCGACGGTGCCCCGAGCCCCTGTTCGCTCGGTCGACGGCCGGCGCCCACGATACGTTCGGGCGGCGACTCGGCAGTAGTGGTGCCGACTGTTTCACCCTCGAACTGGGACGTCGAGCACCGCACCCGGCGCTGCGCGGAGCTCGCCGGGACGGTCCGCGGTGCGGTCCACCGTCGCGCACCGTTTGTCCCACGTTCTGGGAGGGTCCCCAGAACGCGGGAATTGTCCGCAGCGCACGCTGCCGCATTCCTTGTCTCATGGCCAACCACCACGACCTGACCGGCAGGCCGCGGACGCGATCAGGAAGCGTCAGCACTTCCCTCGCTGTACCCACCGGGTCCTCCCGGCGTCCTCGGACACGGAGGACCTGGGCAGCGATCGCCGTTGCCGTGATCGCGGGCGTCACGCTGACCGGGTGCGTGAGCGGGCCCGGCGCGTCCGGCACCCGCGCCGCGGGCGACGCCGACGTGGCCTTCGGTGCACCCGCCTCCCCGACGGGCGCCGCAGTGGCGGCACCCGCGGCGCCCGGTGCGGTCAGCGGGACGGTCCGGGGCGGGTCGGCTCCGAGCGAGCGCCCGCAGGTGTCGTCGGTTCCTCGGACTGGAGGCCCGTCCGCCGCAGCAGCGTCGGTGGAAGCCCGGACGACCCGTGGGCCCGCGACCGGGACAGCACCGCACACCGGCGCGCTGTCCGACGCACTCCCTGCCGCACAGCTCGCCGTCGGAGTCCGGACGCCGGCACCGGCCGCACCGAGCAGCTCCTCGCCCGCCGCGGCACCCAGCGCTGCGCCGTCGCCGGCCGCCAGCGCCGCCTCGTCGACCGCCATGGTGCCCCCGCAGACCCCGATCACCATGATCGGGACCCCCGCGTGGGTCCCGGTGGGCGCCAGTCCGTCCCCTGCCTCCTCGGGGCGCGGGAAGGGCATCTCGCCCGGTGGTCTGTACGAGAACACGATCAACACGATGAGCGCGTCGGCGGCGACCGCCGTCTTCGCCGACATGCGTTCGACGGGTGCGACGTGGGTCCGCCTCGACTACAACTACGCCGGGAACACCA
This sequence comes from Curtobacterium sp. MCBD17_003, assembly GCF_003234885.2. Classification (NCBI taxonomy): domain Bacteria; kingdom Bacillati; phylum Actinomycetota; class Actinomycetes; order Micrococcales; family Microbacteriaceae; genus Curtobacterium; species Curtobacterium sp. MCBD17_003. The sequence goes on along the minus strand of NZ_CP126275.1, from coordinate 1,423,417 downwards.
CCCGCCACGGTGGCGCGACGACCCAGACGATCACGGCCGCGCGGTCGGCCGGGCTGGACGTGCTCGTCATCCTCGGTGACGGCACCGCGCCGATGCCCGAGTCCGCCGGGTACAAGGCGGCCGGTGGGTGGATGACGTCCTCCGTGACGCAGCTCGCCGCGCTCGGCGTGCACACGTTCGAGATCGGCAACGAGGTCAACCTCGGGGCGAACTGGGGCGGGACCGCGGACCCGGCCGCGTACACGGCGTTGCTCGAGACCGTGTACCCGATGATCCACGCTGCGGACCCGAAGGCGACCGTCCTGATGGCCGGTATGGCGCCCTACGGCAAGGAGTCCCCGACACGGAGCGCGCAGGGCAGCAACTACCACCCGTTCGACTTCATCGACCAGATGTACGTGGACGGGGCGCGCGGCAGCTTCGACGCGCTGAACCTGCACCCGTACGTGTACCCGGCGATGCCGGCGACGTCGGACGGGGGCTACAACGTCCTCTCCGTGCTCCCGGACCTGCTCGCGATCATGTCGAGCAACGGGGACAGCGCGAAGAAGATCTGGATCACCGAGGCCGGGATGCCCACCGGCACCGACGGCGGCTACCCCGCGTACACCGTCGCGCAGCAGCAGCAGACGATCACCCAGCTGTTCCAGGTCGCCGCGAAGTACCCGCAGCTCGGTCCGGTGTTCCTCTACGACTGGCAGGACGGCGGCATCGACGGTGACTTCGGCCTGTACACGTCCGCGCACGTCAAGAAGCCGTCGTACGCGACGTTCGCCGGCATCAGCTACTGACCAGCAGCCCCCCGACGGACCCGGCGGCGGTGACGGAGGACCGACCGACGACGCGGTACGGTCGGCGGCGGGATCGACCGCGCGTCCTCAGGCGAGCAGCTGTTCGCTCAGCTCCCACAGGCGCCGTGCGTCGGCGGGGTCACGCATCGCCGAGTTCGCGTCGGCCGGGATGCTGTCGGCGGTCACCGGGCGCTCGACGTCGTCGAGCACGGCGACGTCGTTGTCCTTGAGGTAGACGCCACCGACCCCGTCGAGCCACGGGCTGGCCGCGCCGAACACGATGGTGGCGGCGCCCTGCTCGACCGTCTTCTTGCCCACCTCCGGGTCGATGACGGTGGCACCGTGCTCGTCGACGAGACCCTGCGCGCGGTAGGAGTCGACGCGCCCGGGTGCGTGCGGACCGGGTCCGATGACGACGCCGGGGTGTACCGCGAAGGCCCGGATGTCCTGCCCCGCGGTGCGTCGGTCGAGCTCGACCGTGAACAACACGTTCGCCTGTTTCGACTGGGCGTAGGCCGCGACGGGGTCGTAGCCGGACCGGAAGTCGAGGTCGTCCCACCGCACGCCCCCGATGCGGGCCGCGCCGGAGGTCACGGTGACGACGCGTGCCCCGTGCGCCGCCCGGAGGGCCGGGAGGAGGGCACGCGTGAGCTGGAAGTGACCGAGGTGGGACGTCGAGAAGGCGAGTTCGTGCTCGCGCGCGTCGAGCTGGAGCTCGGGGGTGAACAGCACCGCGGCGTTGTTCACGAGCATGTGCACCGGCCGTCCGGTCTCGTTCCACCGCGCGGCGAAGGCGTCGATCGAGTCCGGGTCGGTGAGGTCGAGCTGCTCGACGCGCACGCCGTCGATCTCGGCGACCGCCTCGGCGGCGCGGGCGGTGTCGCGGGCGGCGACCGTGACCGACGCACCGGCGGCGGCGAGGGCGCGCGAGACCTCGCGGCCCAGCCTGCTGTGGCCGCCGGTGACGATCGCCTCCTCCCCGGTGAGGTCGACGCCCCGGAGGACATCGGTTGCGGTGGAGGCTGCGGTGAACGGCGTCCCGAGGGGGATCTGCTGCGAGGTCATTCCGTCAGTCTCATCGTCGAGGATCGGACGCGGAATCATCGCGCGTCCTGTTCTCATGCGGGAGAGTACGGACCATGGTCCACTCCGCGCAGGGCGACGCCCTGTCCGACGTCTTCGACCAGGTCGAGGTCCGCGGCCTGATGACCGGTGGCTTCGCGGTCCGCGGTTCGTGGACGTCCCACGGGACGATCAGGCGGCCGCTCAAGCTCGTCGCGCTCGTCGCCGGTTCCGCTCGCATCGTCGTCGACGGACCCGGAGGACCGATCGGGCCCGTCGAACTGGGCCCCGGTGACGTCGTCCTGCTGAACCACCGGACGCACCTGGAGGTCCGGGGTGGCGTCGGCGACGGACCGCCCGCGGAGTTCGTCCCCGACGCGCGCTTCGACTCCATGGCGTTGGCCGCGGCCGACCTCTCCAAGGACGACGTCCTCGTCGGCGGGTGGATCCAGGTCAACCCGGCCGGGCAGGCGCTGTTCCGGACCGCGCTGCCCGGTCTCGTGCACGTCCGCGCCTCGGCGCCCGCGGCCGACCGACTCGCCACCCTGGTGGCGCAACTGTTCCGCGAGGCATCGAGTGAACGCCTGGGGTCCGCGTTCGCCATCCGTCAGAACGCGCAACTCATCCTCCTGGAGGTCCTCCGCGCGTACCTGGAGCAGGAGCGTCCGCCCGTCGGGTGGTTCCGCCTGCTCGCCGACGAACCGCTCGCGCCCGCGCTCCGACTCATGCACGATCACCCCGGCCGGTCCTGGGGCCTCGCCGAGCTCGCACGTGCCGCCGGGATGTCCCGCACGACCTTCGCCGAGCGGTTCCGGTCGGTCGCCGGCATCCCACCCCTCGCGTACCTGTCACGGTGGCGGATGCTGCTCGCGCAACGGGCGCTCCGCGACCCCGACGTCCGCGTCGGTGCCCTGGCCGCGGAGCTCGGCTACGGCTCGGAGAGCGCCTTCAGCACCGCGTTCAAGCGTGCGGTGGGCGTCTCCCCCGCCCACTGGCGTCGCCGCTCGTCGGAGCAGACCGGTGACGCACCGGCACCGGCGATCGCGGCCGGCTGACCGGGAGAGGCGGTGTCAGCGCGGGCCGGCCGCCGTGCCACGGTCCCGCACCCGGGCGACGGCGGATCGCACGAAGCGCGGCACCGGCGACGAGACGGCGTTGACGTACGGCCGCTCGACGGCCCCGAGCGACATCTTGAACCTGCTCACGCCCAGGTCGACGTAGCCGACGAGGTCGACCGCGCTGTGGCCCCGGGCGAGGGACCACTGGAGCATGTCGTGGTACAGCACGGTGCTCGGGTTGACGGCGCGGTGCGCTCGGAGCGTTCCACCCGCCCATCCCGTCACCACGTCGTGGCTCCCCAGCGCGACGAGCACACCGACCGGTTCCCCCGCGACGAGTGCGGTGGAGAGGTAGACGTCGGACCGATCCGCTGCCCAGCGTGCGACGCGCTCGCCGATCTCCCAGGGATAGGGCGAGGGCACGCCCCGGCTCTCGTAGGACTCGCTCAGGACCCGCGGCAACAACGTCGTGACCTCGTCGGGCAGCGCGGGTCTGACCTCCACCGCGTGACGTCCGGCCGCGCGGAGGGCCTGGCGCGCGCCGCGTTTCATGCCGGCCACCAGGGACTCGGGCGAGGAACCGACCAGGTCGATGACGAACGTGCGGTCGGCGCTCCACTCGGATCCGTTGCCGACCAGTGCTGCTTCGCCGGCCGCCGCGACGCCGGGCCCGAAGTCGAACCGGACGACCGGCACCCGGTGCACGAGCTGCCAGCGTCGGAACTGGCGCAACGTGCTCGCCAGGAGCGCCTCGGGCACGAGCGGTCCGACGAAGGGGAACGGCGGATCCGCGGGTCGCGCTCTGCTGGGCGACCGCAGCAGGACGGGGAACACGCCGACCGCACGGCCGCGGTGCTCGACGACCAGGGGCTCGAACCGCCAACCGTGGAGGTCGGTCTGCATCCGGAGCCACGACCAGTCGTGGAATGCGGTGGCGCCCGGACTCGCCGCGACGAGGGCGTCCCACTCGCGCTCGTCGTGGCCGACTCGGAACCGGATGTCCGTTCCCACGGATGACTCCTGACTCCCGCGTCGCTTCGGCGCGGGCTCGTCCGCAGCGTGCGGACCGATCGGACGGGTCCCACGGACGCGGGCTGTCGAGGTGGGCCCTGCCGGGCTCGAACCGACGACGTCCACGGTGTAAACGTGGCGCTCTACCAACTGAGCTAAAGGCCCCCGCCGCCGGAGCGGCAGGCCCAGTGTACCGAGCGCTCGGGTCCCGTGAGGCTGCGCGGACCGGTCCTCCGTCGACACCCGCCCTACCCCTCGCCCTGGGCAGCTGCAGCCGCGGCGAGGTCCCGCACCACGTCGTACGCGGGCTTCGCGGTCCCGTCGGTGTCGCGGACCCCGAAGTTGTCCTCGGGGTCGCGGGCGCCGGTGTCGAGGTCCTGGTACGAGTAGATGACGATCGGGCCGGCCCACGCACGGGCGCCCCAGATCCGCGCCCCGACCGCCAGGTACCTCGCCTGCTGCGCGTCCGAGACGCCGCGATCGCTGTTCGTCGGGAACCCGAACTCGGTGGCCCACATGGCCTTGTCGGCGTCGCCGTTCGCCACCATGACGGCGCGCACGTCCGTCGCTCCCTTGAACCAGTTCCACGCGACGTCCGCGGTCGGCGGGTCGGGCCAGGAGTACGGGTGCATCCCCACCGCGTCGAGGTACGGACCGCCTCCGGCCGCGTAGACGCCACGGAGGAAGTCGGGTGGAGACCACGTGCCGCCGCCGGTCTTGCCCGGGGCGAGGCCGGTGGAGATCACGCCGACCGTGACGCCCGCGGTGATCGCGGCGGCACGGAAGGCACGGGCACCCGGGACGAGCAGGTCGCGGGTGTACGCCTGCGGTGACATCCCGGTGATGTTCACCTCGTTGCCGATCTCGACGGCACGCACCCCGGCTGCGAGCATCGGGGGCGAGGCACGGTCCATGAAGGCCGCGAAAGCCGGCCCGCATCCGCCGGGCGCCGAACTCGCCCACCCCGGCACGCCGGTGAGGACCGGGAGCACCGTGAGGCCGTGCGCCGTCGCCGCCCGGTAGACGGCGAGCGTGTGGGTGAAGTCGTACGAGTCCGGACCGGACGGCTCGATCGCCGCCCAGTTCAGGTCGAGCCGGACGATCGTCGCGCCCGTGGCGGCGATCCCGCGGAACAGCGTCGTCAGCCGCGCCGAGCCGAGGGTCATCGGCTGGTCGCCCTGGGTGAACCCGAGTCCCCCCATCCGCCGCAGGGCGTCCCGGGAGGCGCGGGTCGAGCTGTCGACGGCCGTGCCGGACCGCACCTGCGCGCTCGGCGCCGAGGCCGACGCCGACGGGGCGGCCGCGTCGTCCGCCGGGACGGAGCCGTGGTCACCGCAGGCCGACAGGGTCGACGCCGCGCCGGACGTCCGGTGCACCCACACGGCGCCGACGCCGACGAGCACGACGAGGGCCACCCCGCCCGCGACGAGGTACGCCCATCGGTGGCGGCGGCGTGCCCTCGTCGGGCGGTGCGCCCCGTCGCCGGGAGCGTGTGCCGCCATCAGACCTCCGGCACGACGATCGGGGCGACGGCCCCGGATCCGGCAGGCGGGAGGCCCGGTGCGGCGGGCTCGGTGGGCTCGGGGGCGTCGAGCAGCACGATGTCGGACTGGACGTCCGCGTGCCGCGGCATCGCCCGCACGAACACGGTGGTCTGGTACAGGACGGTGACGATCCCCGTCACGACGAACCCCGCGGCGAGGGCGTCCGCCGCGCCGATGAGCGCGGTGAGCAGGACGGCGAGGAGCCCGGCGCCGAACCCGATGAGGGAACCGCGGCTGATGACGCCGACGCGGTCGACGGCCACGAGCGCGACGCTCGTCATGTAGCTCCCGAGGACGCTGAAGCCCATGAACGCGCCGAGCATGAGTCCCGCGAACGCGGGCACCTGGACCTGGCCCGCGGTGAGCAGACCGCTCGCGACGGGCAGCAGCACGGTGTAGACCACCCAGGCCAGCACCGAGATGACGAGGATCGCGGCGAGCGAGCGCCGGAGAGCGCGGACGAGGGCACGTCCCTGCTGGGACGGGACCGCGGCCTGCATGTACTGATGCACCGGCTGCATCGCCATCGTCGCGAACCGCAGGAGCTTCTCGTTGAGCGCGTACAGCGGGAGCTGCGCCGGGATGAACCGCGCGACGATCACGAGCACGAGCGGGTAGTACGCGGCGACGGCGACGGCGACGGCGACGCCGTGGCGCTGTTCGCGGATGACCCGCCACGCGCCGGCCGCGTCGTGGACCCCGCCCGCGGGCCGCCGCACTCCGCCGAGGAGTCGCACGGACACGATGACGAACGCGGCGAGTGCGCCGGCGAGCTGCAGCGCCGAGAAGGCGATGAGCCCACCGCCCAGGGCGAGCGCGCCGACCCCGAGGACCGTCCCGACCACGCGCGGCACGGTGTCGGCCCAGAACAGCGCCACGGGCTCGCGTCGGCCGATGAGGGCCCACGTGCCGGAGAGTCCGCCCGCCGCCATCGCCACGCCGGCGACGACGGCGGCCAGGTGCGCGGTCGGCGCGATGACCCACGTCACGCCGACCGTGATGGCGAGGACGGGGACGAGCACGATCAAGCGGGCGACGATGGAGTCCCAGTAGGCGACGGCGTGCTCGCTCCGCGGCATCATCGCGATGCGGGCGGGCCCGGTGATGCCCCACCCGAACATCGTCAGGACGCTGAGGGACGACCCGACGGCCTGCCCCAGCGCGACCGCGGCCCAGGAGTGGGCGCTCGTGAGGGTGACGATCACGGGGATGGTGACGATGCTCGACGCCCCGGACACCACGACGGTCGCGAAGAACCAGCCGAAGGTGCGGATGCGGCGACCGACGCCCTCACTGTCGACCCGGGCCTCCCGGCGGGTGCGTCCGTCAGTCTCGGTGGTGTTCACAACGGCCTCCTGGATGAACGGGGTGCGGGAACGGTGACGGGCCCGGTGTCGACGGCGCGGGCGTGGGAGCCCGATGCGCCGAGGACGAGCATGACGATCGACATGGCGGACGTGTACTCCCAGAGCTCGACGAAGAAGAACCCGACGAGGACGCCGATCCAGATCGTCACGGCGAGCGCGGCGCGGCGGTTGCCGCGGCGGCCGGCACGGTACAGCGCGACCGCGACCGCCAGGAACAGGACGATGGCGAGCACGCCGCCCACGCCGAACTGGAGCCACATCGAGATGTAGTAGTCGTCGGTGAAGACCTGGAGCGCGGAGCCCTTCGCCTGCGACGCGGCACCGGCGAATCCCAGTCCGCGTCCGAAGAACCGCGGTGACGCGGCGAGGAGCTGTCCCCAGACCGCGAAGCGCTCCAGGAGACTCCCCGCGTTCCCGAGGCCGACGGCCAGGAACCCGATCACCGCGAGGAGACCCCCGACGGCCGCTGCGACGCGGACCCATCCGGCGACGACGCCGCGAGTCAGGAACACGGCGGCCGCGATCGCGACCACGAACACGACGATGCCCGTGCGGTAGGTGCTGAAGACGAGGCACGCGACCCCGGACGCGATCGCGACGATCCGCCACACGCGGTCGCGTCGGGCGTCCTCGAGGGTTCCCCACCAGAGCAGCGCGACCGCGCCGAGCACCCCGGCGAACGCGCCGAGCTGGTAGTTCGTGCCGAACGTCCCCATGGCGCGGAGCGTGGTGCCGATGTTGCGGATGTTCGTGCCGTAGGACAGGCCGGTCAGGGCCAGGAGCCGGTCGGACCCGAGCGCGGACTCGATGCCCGAGACGACGGCGTTGACGGCGAGCAGCGTGGTGAGCACCCGGAGCACCGTCCGGACCGTGCGCGCCGTCATCGTCGATGCCAACAGGGCGACGAGCAGGGGGATGAACACGTACCGCAGGCCGCTGAGCCACTGCGCGGACGGCAACTCGAACACCGCGAGGACGGTCGCGGGCAGGACGAGGGCCACCATGCCGAGCACCGGCCACCCGACGCGTCGGTCGATCCGCCCACGGAGGACGGCGACCAGTGCCGCGAGGATCGTCGCACCGAGGACGGCCATGTTCACCGCGGTGGCGCTGTGCACCGTGAGCAGCAGCGGCAGGGTCACCCCGTCGGCCGCGGCGGCGAAGCAGACCGCCACCGCGGGTACGAGCGCGACGAGCGGCAGCGCCACGAGGAGCACGATCGCGGCGGGTTGCGCCACGGCGGCGGCGCCGAGGCCGACGGCGGCCACGCTGCCGACGCCCACGACGGTTGCTCCGCGGCGACGGGAGCGCAGGGCCTCGCTCGTGCTCATGCCCCGGACGGTGCGGTCGCCGCGATGGACCGGCGGGCCGCCGCGTGCGCGGACGGGACCCGGACGTGAGCGGGGACCCGGACCGCCACGACGCCGAGGACCTCCTGCCCGCTCGTCCAGAGCCGCTCCACCACGGCGCTCAACGTCGGCGTGGTGACCTCGCCGATGCCGACGACGAGCACCACGGCGGTGGCGATGCGGGCGGCCGCGAGGGCCTCACTGAAGCCGTTCGCCGGCGGCGTGTCGACGAGGACGACCTCGGCGCTGCCGTGCAGATGGTCCACGACCGGCTGCAGGTTACGGGCGGTGAACACGTCGCCCGCATCGGACCCGCGGCCGCCGGGGACGACGCTCAACGCGGGGAGCGACGCCGGGCGGAGCAGGACGTCCGACAACTCGGCACGGCCGTTCACGACGTCCACGAGGCCGCGCTCTCCGCGCACCGCGAGTCCGGCCTGGAGGTCGGACGACCGGAGGTCCATGTCGAGCACGGTCGTCGGGACACCGGCACGGGCGAACGCCGTCGCCACGTCGGCGACGACGGTCGTCACGCCCTCGCCCGTCGTGCTCCCGAGGAACGTGATGGTGGGCCGGTCGCCTGCCCGGGCGAGGAGCGACTCGCGGAGGTCACGGACGGCCTCCGTCCAGGCGGGGACCGACGACCGGTCGTGCCAGGCGCGGGCCGGGAGGCGCGGGAGCCGTCCGATGACCGGTGCGTCGGCGATCGCGGCGGCCTGCTCGGCGCTCCGGACCCGACGGTCGGCCGCGCCGAGCGCGAGCGCGATGCCGATCCCGACGATCAACCCGGCCACGAGCCCGAGGAGGACCACGACGAGTCGCCCGGGGCTGGTCGGACCGGTCGGGGTGGTCGGCACGCTGACGGTCGAGAGCCGGAGGTCCGCGGGCGTCGTGTCCCCGGACGCCCCGGCCGTGGCGGTGCTGGTACCCGCCGCGCTCGTGGGTGAGAGCAGGTCGGGTGCGACCTGGATGAACCGGTTCGTGACCGCCGCGGCGAGCGCACGGGCGGCGCGCGGGCTGCCCGCGTCCGCCGTGACGGTGATGATCGCCGTGTCGGTCCCCGCGGTCGCCGAGACGTCCTTCGCGAGGGCGGCGACCCCGGTCGACAGGTGGAGCTGTTGGATGACGGGCTCCAGCACCGACGAGCTCGTGATCGCCGACGTGTAGGTCGGCAGGACCTGGCTGATGTACGACGCGCCCTGTAGGCGGTCCGTCGTGCTGCCGCTCGAGCGGATCGTCACGAGCACCTGCGACGACGAACTGTACGTCGGGCTCGCGGTGGCGCTGTAGACGGAACCGCCCACGACGCCGAGGACGACGGCGACGAGCACGAGTGCCCAGTGCCGGAGGACGGTGCGGACCGCGTCGGGTGCGCTCATCATGCGTGGTGCTCCTCTCGCACCCGAGCGGCCGGGGTGACGGCGGCTCGGAGCGACTGTTCGAATCGGTCCTGGTCGATGATCCCGGTCTCGTCCCAGAGGGCGATCGAGGCCTCGGACCCGACCAGCGACATCTGGACGTACGGGTTCGCGACGTGCCCCGGGTGCACGAGGATCGTGCCCAGGAGCGGGGTCGCACCCGGTCGCCAGACGGCGTCCGGGATGAGTGAGGGGAAGACGGAGAGGGCGACGTCGAACTGCGTGCGGATGACGTCGCCGGACGGGATCGGGAAGGGGTGTCGCACGCGGTCGCGGACCAGGCCGACGACGTCGCCGACGAGGGCCGCGAGCGGTGCCCGCGTCTCGATCGCCCGGCGGACCTGCTCGTGCACCGAAGCCGCGTCGCGTCGCATCGTCCGGAGCCGACCGATCGGGTACGACGTCGAGAACGGGCCCTGGACCCGCTCGCCGCGGGGCGCCCAGCGACGGAGGTCGACGTTCATCCGGATGGTGAAGTCGGTCGTCGGCGGGACGGCGTCGGCGATGGCGTCGAGCACGGCGGCCGACAGCTTCATGCCGCGCGTGGTGCGGCGCCCGGCTCCGTCGACCGCACGGGCGTCGAGCGTGCGCAGTTCCTGTTCGTCGAGCTGGACGGTGCGGAACCCGCGGAGGCGCCGTGCACGGTCGACGGCGAGCCCGCCGGGTACCTGGGGGTCGGGTGGCACCTGTCGCTCCGCGTCCCGCCGGGCCGCCCGGGCGAGACGGAGCGGGCCGGGACGGTCGAGCCCCGCGACCCGCATGGTGGCGGCCAACGGCCGCCGGGTCGGCGGGCGCACGGTGCGCCCCTCCGGCTCACCCGCGGCGATCGCGAGCACGCGCCGGATGTGGTGGCCGCTGGAGGCGCCGTCGAAGAGGTCGTGCGGCACGAGGACCGCGATCAGTCCGCCGGACACGAGCATCCGGATCGGGAGGACCGCGTAGCCGGCGTCGAGGAGGTGCGTCGCCATCTCGGCCGGTTCCAGGCCGTCGACGGCGACGTCGAGGACGTCGTCCGCGAGCGAGTCGGCGGCGCGGCGGGAGACGTGCCCCCAGGCCCGGTCCGGACGGTAGGCGCGACGGAGCTCGCTGCCGTCGTCGCTGATCAGGTGTCGGTGGAGGGCGTCGGGCAGGGCGTCGATGACGTCCTCACGGACGGGACCGAGGACCACGACCAGGTCGAGTTGGTCGTGGAGCCGCTCACGAATGGGCATGGGTGGGCGCCGTTCGGGTATGGAGCCGGGCGTTCGGGTACGCCACCGTCGGTTCGCTCGACGTCAGGCTGCGGGGTTTCGGGTCCTCGCCGCGAGTCGTGCCCTGGGTTCGGGGTCCGGGGCACCGTGGTCGTGACGCCGGTTCGGGGCGGCGTCAGCGGGTTGACTGGCTCGTCGTGGCTGCGACAATAGCGAGGCTCAGCGCCGATGTCCAGTACCCGTCCGGCTCGTGCGCCGACCCTGACCCGAACCCGAGAAACGCGAGACCCGAATGTCGCACCTCCCGACCATCTCCGTCGTCGTCCCGTCCTACCGACGCCTCGACCGCCTGTCCGACATGCTCGACCACTGGCTCCGACAGGACCTCGACGAGCTCGTCGTCGTGCTCGACGGCCCGCACGACGGGGCGGAGGCCGCGCTCGCCCGGGCGACGGCGGACCCCCGCATGCGCCTCATCACGCTCCCCGAGAACCGCGGGAGGTCGATCGCGCGCTCGGTCGGGCTCGAGGCCGCCACCTGCGACGTCGTGCTCGTCGCCGACGACGACGTCCTGCCGCTCGAGGGGCTGGTCGAACGCCACCGGGCCTTCCACGCGGAGCACCCCCGCAGCGCCCTGCTCGGCTACATGCCCGTGCGTCTGACACCCCGTCGGGGCCGCGACGAGGCGGCGACCCGCATCTACGCCCGCGACTACGAGAACCAGGTCGCGGTCTGGCGCACCGGGGACGCCATGACGCTGCTGACGTCCTTCTGGGGTGGCAATGCGAGCATCCCCCGCGACCTCTACCGCGAGGCCGAGGCGTACCGGCCGCCGGTGGAGCTCGGCTACAACGAGGACCTCGACCTCGGGCTCCGGCTCGCGGCCATCGGCGCGGGCGCCGGCTTCGACGAGCGTGCCGCGGCTCGGCACCTGCACACCCGGGGCATCGACGCGTTCGTCGCCGAGTGCGTCGTGCGCGGCGAGGCCGTCGCGGATCTCGAGGACCTGTGGCCGGAACTCCCCGGCCAGCTCGGTGACCTCGTCGTCGTGCCGGCCACCCACGGGCGCCTCGGGCGGATCCAGCAGCACATCGGCGACCGCGACACGCCCGGGACATCCGAGTCGATCATCCGGATCGCGTACCGAGTCGCCGGCGTGTTCCGCGCGTGGCGCCTCCAGGACGCCCTGGCCCGGTTCCTCCGCCGTGCCATGGCGATCCGGGGGTACCGACTGCGCCGCGCCCTCCACCCGACGCCGGTCGGCTGACCGACGGCGACACGCCGCTGGACGCCCGTCCGGGTCAGGAATCCCGTCACGGTTGCTTGACGCTCGCGAGCCGGGGCAATACCGTGACCAGCACGCGGAACCCGAATCCGCTCGACCCTCGGTTACCCGGCCAGGATCGACCCTCCGACTGCTCAACCGCGTCGTGCCCCGAACACGACCGCGGACCCGTCGTTCCCGAAGACGACGAGTGCGTCGGCGATCGTCGTCCCCGAACGGATCGCCGTCGGTCACCTGTTGACCCGAAGAGCAGGCTCACCCATGTCGAATGCAGTGTTCGACGCGCCCGGCAACCCCGACCCGGACGCGCCCACCGCTGAATCCCCCATCTGGACGGATGCCCCGCACGCCGTTGCGGTGCCCGACCGGTCCGCCGAACGGCTCCGTGCCGTGGTGGGTCTGACGGACGCCGTGCTCGTCGTGGCGGCACTCGGAGCCTCGATGCTCGTACCCGACCTCTCCCGCTCCACGATCTCCCGCATCGCCCTGCTCGCAGGTGTCGCCGTGGTCTGGATCGTGTGGCTCGCGGTGTTCGAGCGACGTGGCCTCCTCGGGCTCGGCAACGGGAACCACGGTGTGGGGGCGATCCTCACCGCGACGGCTGCGTCCGTCGCGACCCTCGCCCTCGCATCGTGGTCCACCGGGATCGACCTCCGTGGCGTCGGCCTCCCCTGGGCCGTCGCCGCGGGGGTCGTCCTCCTCCTCGTGGCCCGGCTGTCCTGGGTGCGGTGGATCCGACGGGAACGACTCGCGGGCCGCCTGCGCCGCCGGATCGTCCTCGTCGGCTCCCCCGCCGGCATCGCCGAGGCCACCGCACACCTCTCCAGCCGTGTCGCCGCCGGGTGGGACGTCGTCGCATCGGTCGTGCCCGCGCCCGACGCCCTCGACGTCGACCTCCCCGTGCGCGTCGCCGAGGCGCTCGACGCGACCGGGGCGGACCTCGTCCTCGTGACCGGGGCCGACGCCCTCACTGCGGACCGGGTCCGGAAGCTCAGCTGGGACCTCGAACACCGCGCGTGCGAACTCGTCGTCGCCCCGACCATCGTCGACGTCGCGACCGGGCGGCTCCGGAGCGAACGCATCGCGGGTCTGTCCGTGCTGCACGTCGCCGCGCCCACCTACACCGGGCCGCAGCGCGTGGTGAAGCGGGCGACGGACGTCGTGGGCTCCCTCCTGTTGCTCGCGGCGCTCTCGCCGCTCCTCCTCGTCGTCGCGATCGCGGTCCGGACCACGAGCGCCGGCCCGGTGTTCTACCGGCAGGAGCGGATCGGCGCCGGGCACCAGGCATTCGACATCCTCAAGTTCCGCTCGATGGTGACCGACGCCGACGCCCACCTGCACAAGCTCCTGGCGGCGCAGGGCACCAGCGACCGGCCCCTGTTCAAGATCGCGGACGACCCCCGGCTGACCCGGATCGGGGCGTTCATCCGCCGGTACTCCATCGACGAGCTGCCCCAGCTCGTCAACGTCCTCCGCGGCGACATGAGCCTCGTCGGTCCCCGCCCCCAGCGGCCCGCCGAGATCGCCCTCTACGACGCCAGCGCACACCGACGTCTCAAGGTGCGCCCCGGCATGACCGGCCTCTGGCAGGTGAGCGGCCGCTCCCGCCTGTCGTGGCAGGAAGCCATCCGCCTCGACCTCGACTACGTCGAGAACTGGTCCCTCGCCCTCGACCTCGGGATCATCTGGCGCACCGCTCGTGCCGTCGTCGGTTCCGACGGCGCCTACTAGGAAGGAACGACGAGTCATGCCCGGACTCATCGTCCACGAGTGGATCGGCCGTTCCGGCGGGTCCGAGAAGGTCCTCGACGCCTTCGCCCGCATGTACCCGGACGCGGACGTGTTCTGCCTCTGGAACGAGGCGCCCGACCGCTTCGCACCCGGACGGGTCACCGAGAGCCTCCTCGCTCGCACCCCGCTCCGCGGTCGCAAGGCCCTGGCGCTCCCCGCGATGCCCGCCGTGTGGCGTCGGCTCCGCGCCGAGGGGTACGACTGGGTGCTGTCGAGCTCGCACGCGTTCTCGCACCAGGTCGTCGCCCACTCGGCCGTGCCCGCCGACCGGCACTTCGCGTACGTGCACACGCCCGCCCGGTACGTCTGGACCCCGGAGTTCGACGGCCGCGGGAACGGGCTCGCGAGCCGGATCGCCGCCGTGCCGCTCCGCGTGACCGATCGGCGCCGCGCTGCGGCCCATCGGAACATCGCGGCGAACAGCGCCTTCGTGCAGGGCCGCATCCGCGACACCTGGGGCAAGGACTCCCGCGTGATCCACCCGCCGGTCGAGGTCGCCGACCTCCAGGCCGTGTCCGACTGGCGGGCCCTGCTCGACGACGACGAACGCCGCGTCCTCGACGCCTTGCCGGCCGGTTACGTGCTCGGGGCCTCCCGGTTCATCCCCTACAAGCGACTCGACCTCGTGATCGCGGCCGGCGAGGCCGCCGGGCGTCCCGTCGTGCTCGCCGGGGGCGGCCCGGAGCAGGCGGCGCTCGAGGCCCACGCCGCGGCGGCGCGTGTGCCCGTCCGGTTCGTGCTCGACCCGTCCGACCGGCTGCTCCGGGCCGTGATGGCGCAGGCGGCCGTGTACGTGTTCCCGGCCGTCGAGGACTTCGGCATCATGCCGGTCGAGGCGATGGCGCTCGGCGTCCCGGTCGTCGTCGGACCGACCGGCGGCGCGACCGAGTCGGTCGTCGACGGCGTCACGGGCGCGGTGGCGTCCGGCCTCGGCGCGCACGAACTCGCGGCCGCCGTCGACCGTGCCGTCACGGTCGACCCCGACGCCTGTCGCCGACGGGCGCGGGACTTCGGCGCCGAGCGGTTCGCCGACGAGGTGCGGGACTGGATGCTCCCGGTCCTCGCCGGTGGCACGGCGGCGGCGCTCGTCACGGCGGGCTCCGGCGTGCCGATCGCCACGGCCGCGACGTCCGCCCCGGCCTGGTCGGTGACCCGGCACGGCCTGACCGCCGTCGCGAGGGACGAGCCGGCCGACACGGCGTCGGCCCCGCTCCGCCCCGGTGCGCGGCGGTCCGAGCACGACCTCGACGACGAGCCCCTCCTCGCGGTGCCGGTCCCCGGCCGCGGACCGCGTACCGGCCGCCGCGGTCGGCGCTCCCGCGTCGGCGCCCGCATCGTCGTGAACGGCGCCTTCCGCACCCAGCGGGTGACAGGGCAGCAGCGGTACGCGACCGAGATCGCGGATCGGCTGTCAGGCCTCCCGGACGTCCGCGAGACCGCGGCCGGCACCGGTGGGGACCGGCCGATCGCCGCCTGGGCCCGAGCCCAGTCCGCCGGCGTCGGCCGGTCCGCCGACGAGTACCTGCTCACGCTGACGAGCCGCGGTCCCGCGCTCGCGGCCCGGCACGTCGTCGTCGTGCACGACCTGTTCGTCCTCGACCACCCGGAGTGGTTCAGCCGGCGGTACGTCGCGACGCACGCGCCGGTGCTGCGGACCCAGCTCCGCTCGGCCGCCCTCGTGGTCGCGGTGAGCGAGCCCATCGCGGGGCGCGTCCGGGCCCTGCTCGGCCCGGGCACCCCGGTCGTCACGGTGCCGAACGCGCCCGCGGACCCGTTCCGCCCCGGCCTCCCGGTGCCCGAGTCCGCCGGTGCGCGTGAGGCCGCCGGACGGTACGTGCTCGCCGTGGGCAGTGACGACCCGCGCAAGAACACCGCCCGGCTCGTCGCCGCGCACGCCGCGCTCCCGGAGGCCCTGCGGACGACGCACCCCCTCGTGATGGTCGGCGGCGGGAGCGCGATCTACGCGCGCACTGACGCGGACGACCGCGGGGCGCTCCGCCTCGGGTACGTCGACGACGCCGAGCTCGCCCGCCTCTACGCCCACGCCGCGCTGGTGGCGTTCCCGAGCCTCGACGAGGGCTTCGGCCTCCCCGCCGTCGAGGCGTTCGCCGCCGGATCGGACGTCCTCGTCTCGGACGTGCCGGCCCTGCGCTGGGTGTGCGGTGACGACGCCACCTACGTGGACCCGACCTCGACCGACGCGATCCGCGACGGGCTCGCCGCCGCGCTCACCGCGCCGACCGCTGCCGACGAGCGCACCCGCCGGGCCGCGACGATCCGCGACCGGTTCTCGTGGGACCGCAGCGCCACGCTCCTCCACGACGCGGTGACGCGCCTGGTCCGGGCGGGAGGCGCGGCATGAGGATCGCACATGTGTCCAGCTCCCTGCTCAGTCCGTTGGGCGGCGCCGAACAGTACTGCCTCGCACTCGCCGGAGCACAGGTCCGGCGCGGGCACGACGTCACCGTCGTCACCGGATGGGTCGACGACGGCGCCCGCGCCCTCGTGGCCGCGACGGGCGCACGGCTCGTCGTCGTGCCCGGACGCCGTCCCTACTCCCCGGACCGCCAGGGCACGGGCCGCCTCGCCCGGGTCCGGTTCCACGCGGCCGAGCTGCGCGACTCCCTCCGTCCGACGGCCATCACCCGTTTCCTCGAGGACGGCGGGTTCGACGCCGTGCACGTCCACCGGTTCTCCGGGTTCGGGGCCGCACCGTTCCGGCTCGCCGGTCCGCGGGTGGTGCACACCGCGCACGACTTCACGCTCGTCCACACGTCAGCGTCCCTGACGCGCGGCGACGCCCCGATCGACCACGTCGGTCGGGTCCAGGGGCTCCGATCGCGCGTCGTCGCCGCTGCCATCCCGCGCGACGCGACGCTCATCTTCCCCAGCGAGCGCACGCGCGACCGGCACGCGGAACGCGGTTTCCGACTCGACGCCCACCGGAGCACGGTGCTGCCGCACGGTTGGTCGGCGCCCCGGGACGCCCCGCCGCGGAGCGAGTCCGACGTGCTCCGCGTCCTGTTCCTCGGCAAGCTCGCCGAGCACAAGGGGATCCCGCTGCTGCTCGACGCGTGGGGCGCCGGCGTCCCGGGCGCCACGCTCACCGTCGGCGGTGACGGCCCCCTGCGCGACGCCGTGTCGGCGGCCGACGCGGTGGTCGCTGCCGGCTGGCTCGACGAGGCCGGGCGGGCCCGCGCCCTCGCCGAGACCGACCTGCTCGTGATGCCGAGCCGGTGGGCCGAGAACTTCCCGATCGTCGTGGCCGAGGCCCTGCTCGCCGGGGTGCCCGTCCTCACCACGACCACGGCGTCACCCCCGCTCGTCGTGGACGGCGACAGCGGCCTCGTCGTGCCGCCCACCGCCGCCGCGCTCCGGGGCGCGATCGAACGACTCGTCGACGACCGCGCGCTCCGCGCCGCACTCCGCGCGGGAGCGACCCGTCGCGCCGAGGAACTCGACATGGACCGGCACGTCGACCGGGTCCTCGAGCACTACGGAGCGTCCGCATGAGCCCCCGCATCCGGGTCGGCACGGACATGATCGCCGTGCAGACGGTCGCCGCGAGCATCGACCGGTTCGGCGACCGCTACCTCGACCGCATCCTGTCGCCCAGGGAGCGGCTCCAGTGCCACGACGAGCCGCACCGCGTCGCCGCGCGCTTCGCCGGCAAGGAGGCCGTGGTCAAGCTGCTCCGCCCGGCTCCCGACGAGCCGGTGCTGCCGCACGACGTCGAGATCCTCAGCCTGCCGAGCGGCGCACCCGTCGTCCGGCTCCACCACGCCGCCCGTGACCGATCGGTCCGCGAACGGCTCCAGTCCGTGAGCGTCTCGCTCACCCACGAGGGCGGATTCGCCGCCGCGACCGCCGTCTCCGTCATCCGGGGGAAGGAACACCAGCCAATGTCCACGATCATCCGCGAGGTCCTCGAGCGCCACGGCCACCTCTCCGTCCCCGTCGCCCAGGTCCTCGACACCGACGACCTGTACCAGGTCGGCCTGACGTCACACGCGACCATCACGGTCATGCTGGCCGTCGAGGAGGAGTGCGACATCGAGTTCCCCGACGAGGCGCTCACCCGCAGCACGTTCGCCACGATCGCGTCGATCGAGGCGGTCGTCCGCGCTCAGGCGGTGGCAGCGTGACGGTCCTCCCCGACGTCCGCGCCACGGACGTCGTCTCCCTGCACGACCGCGCGGTCGAGGCCGCGGGCGTCGCCGCCGAGTGGGCGGACCGGATCGACGCCGAAGGGCGGTTCCCGAGCGAGTCCGTGGCGGCGCTGCGCCGACTCGGACTGCTCGCAGCGGTCCTCCCGGTCGATCTGGGCGGCGAGGGCGCCACGCTCACGGAACTCGCCGACGTCGCCACCGTCCTCGGCGGTGCCTGCGCCTCCACGGCCATGGTGTTCGCGATGCACGTCGGGCAGGTCGCCACGCTCGTCCGCCACGGCGGCACGAGCGTCGCCGCCGCCCGGCTCCTCGCCCGGGTCCGGGACGAGGGCGCCCTCATCGCGTCGGCCACGACCGAGATCACGACGGGCGGCGACACCGGATCGAGCGGCTGCTCGGTCGAGGCCACCACCTGCGGCGTGCGTCTCGCCAAGGAGGCCCCGGTCATCTCCTACGGTCTCCATGCCAGCGCGGTGCTCGCCACCGCGCGCCGGACCCCGGACAGCCCGCCGTCCGACCAGGTGCTCGTGGTCTGCCCGGCCGAGCGCACCGAACTCGTGCGTCGGAGCGGCTGGGACACCCTCGGCCTCCGCGGCACAGCGAGCGAGGGGTTCTCGCTGACCGCCGAGGTCGACGCGGACCACGTGCTCGCCCAGCCCTTCGCCGAGATGTCGGCGCAGACCATGACGCCGGTGTCGCACGTGCTCTGGGCCGCGGCGTGGCTCGGCATGGCCCGGAGCGCCACCGAGACCGCCCGAGCGTCGGTCCGTCGCGCCGCCCGCAAGGCCCTCGGCACCACCCCGCCCGCAGCACTCCGCCTCGCCGAGGTCGAGCTGCGCGTGCAGTCCCTGGCCGACACGATCGAGGCGTCCGCGCGACGGTGGGAGGCGGCGGCGAACGAGCCCGCCGTGCTCGAGTCCGTGGCGACGGCCCGCTGGGTCAACGGCCTCAAGGTCACGGCGAGCGAAGCCGTGCTCGACATCGTCTCCCGCGCGCTCGTGATCACGGGCATCGCGGGGTACCGGCTCGGAGACCCGTCGAGCCTGGGCCGGATCGTGCGCGACGCGCACGGCACCGCCCTCATGGTCGGCAACGACCGCATCCTGCACCACAACGCCAAGATCGCAACCATCAGCAACGGAAGGTCGAACCCGTGACCGACACGACAACAGCACCGCAGACCACCGACCTCGACGCCGCCCGCCTCGCGTTCCGCGACGAGCTCGTCGACGCCGGCCTCCTCGTCCCCGCCGGGGAGCCCGGCCTCTTCGGCCGCAACGGCACGTTCGACGACGTCGTCGACGCCGTCGACCGGTACATCACGCTCGGGTTCGCCGAGCTCGCACCGGAGCGGATCCGCTTCGCCCCGGTCATCGCCCGGTCCGCCTTCGAGCGCACCGACTACGTGGCCTCGTTCCCGCAGCTCACGGGTGCCATCCACACGTTCACGGGCTCCGACCGCGACCACGCCGCGCTCCTCGCCGCGCGTGCCGCGGGCGAGGACTGGGACCGGTTCCTGCACCCCGGCGAGACCATGCTCGTGTCCGCCGTGTGCCACCCGCTCTACGACCACCTGGCGGGCCAGCAGGTCGACGGTCGCGTGTTCGACGTCGTCGGGTACACGTTCCGCCACGAGCCCTCCGACGACCCGATGCGGCTCCAGTCGTTCCGCATGCACGAGTTCGTCTACGTGGGCGGCGAGGACGACGCCAGGACCTTCCGCAACACGTGGAGCGAGCGCCAGGCCGCGATGCTCGCCGCCCTCGGGCTCGACGTCACCCGCGTCCCCGCGAACGACCCCTTCTTCGGCCGCGCCGGCAAGTTCCTCGCCGCGAACCAGCTCACCGACGAGCTGAAGATCGAGGTCACCGTCCCGATCTACCCCGGGCTCTCCGACGGCACCGCGATCGCCAGTGCGAACAGTGCGGCCGACCACTTCGGCGCACCCTTCGGGATCACGACCGCGGACGGCACCGTCGCCCACACGTCGTGCATCGCGTTCGGCATGGAGCGGATCACGCTCGCCCTCTTCCGCACGTTCGGGACCTCGCTCGCCGACTGGCCGGTCTCGACGCTCGACCAGCTGTCGCTGCGCTGATGCCGGCGCTCGACACGTGGCTCGGCGGTGGGGCCGTGCTCGCGACCGTCGAACGCCCCACCCGGCCCGGTTCCACCGGGGTCGTCGTCTGCCCACCGTTCGGGCACGAGCACGTCCTCGCCTACCGGACCGAACGCCTCCTCGCCGCGCGACTCGCGGACCACGGCATCGCCTCCGTGCGCTACGACCACCCCGGCAGCGGGGACTCCGTCGTCGCCGCGACCGCGACGTCCCATCGTGACGGCGCACGGCTCGCGGCCGAGGCGCTGCGCACCGCCGGCTGCACCCGAATCGTGTACGTCGGCCTCGCGTCCGGGGCCCTCGTCGCGGCCGCGGCCGCCGACGACGACCCGGACGCCGCGGGGCTCGTGCTCTGGGACCCGCCGCGGTCCGGACGCTCCTGGCTCCGCGCGGCACGGGCACTCGCCGCGGTCTCGGTGGCGGGGATCGACACCAGACCCGGATCGGCGGTCACCACCGCCCACGACGGCACGGTCACCGTGGTGGGTGCGGACATCCCCGCCGACCAGGCAGCGGCGATCGGGGCCCTCGGGTACCCGACCGGACCGGCCGACCGCATGCCCGTGCTCGTGGCGGTGCGGAACGACGGGGACCGCCGTGTCCCGGCCGGGTACGACCGGGACGGCATCGACATCGTGCGGGTCGACGGGCACGAGGCGCTCCTCGGCGTGTCGAGCCTCTCCGCGCGCATCCCCGCCGCGAGCGTCGACGCCGTCGGCGAGTGGGTGACCCGCCGTGTGCCGCCCGAGCCCGTCCCGGCGCCGATGGAGCTCGTCCCGACCGAGCGGGCGGTCGTCGACCAGGACGTCGAGGAACACCTCGTCCGCATCGGACCGGACCACCTCTTCGCCGTCGACACCAGGCCGCGGCACGGCGACGACGCCCCGACCGTGGTGCTGCTCAACGGTTCGTCCGAACACCGCATCGGCGTCACGCGCCTGCAGGTCGCCCTCGCTCGACGACTCGCCGCGGCCGGCATCCGGTCCGTCCGAGTCGACCGTCGGGGCACGGGCGAAACCGGGCCCGTCGTCGCCGACGAGCCGAGCCTGCTCTTCACCCAGGAGTGGATCGACGACGTGAGCCACGTCCTCGACCACCTCGCGCTCCCGGCCGACCGGGTCGGGATCGTCGGACTCTCGGTCGGCGGGTGGTTGGGCCTCCGGGTCGCCGCAGGCCGTGCCGGGTTCGTGGTCGGCCTGAGCCAGGCGGACTACCGGTCCCGCCCCGCAGCACCGGGTGCCGTCGCGGCCGAGGACGCGGAGGCACGGCCCCACCTCCGCACACGCCGTGACGCGCTCGTCGCCGCCGTCAAGCGGCACCTGCCGTACCGCGTGGCGTTGGCGCTGGCCCGGCGTGGACACCTGCAGTTCGTCGAACCCGTCGTCCGCGGGCCGCTCGCGGCCGGCACCGACGTGACCCTCGTGCTCGGCCCGGGCGACGGTGCCGTCTTCCGGGCACGGGGCGGCGCCACGGCAGCCCACCGGCTCGCGCACCTGCCCGGGACGCTCCGGGTCGTGGAGCTCCCCGAGGCCGACCACGCGATGTTCGGTGCCGCGACGCGCGAGGCGGCCACGGAGGCCGTGCTCGCCACCGCCGTCGCGGCCTTCGTCCAGGACCCGTCCGTCCGGCAGGCCGTGGGCGTCTGACGACCGAGGGGCCGTGCCGGGTCGGCACGGCCCCTCGGCGCACGGCCCCTCGGCGCACGGCCCCTCGCCGCACGGCCCCTCGCCGCAGGGCTCAGGCGGCGGCGGGTGCGGGCGTCAGGCGATCGAGCGCGGCTCGGTACTCGCTGACGTCGCGGGCGAGCCCCGGCTCGGTGATGATCGAGGCGCGGATCCGACCGTCGGTGTCGATGACGAACGTCGCGCGGTTCGCGAAGCCCTTCTTCTCGAGGAAGACCCCGTACTCCTTGCTGACCGCACCGTGTGGCCAGAAGTCAGCGAGCAGCGTGAAGTCGTACCCGTTCGAGTCGGCGAACGAGCGGAGCGTGGCCTTCGAGTCGACGCTGATGCCGATGAGCTCGACGCGGTGGTCGGCGAACATCGCGATGTTGTCGCGGAGCGCGCAGAGCTCGCTCGTGCAGGTGGAGGAGAACGCGAGCGGGAAGAACACGAGCGCCACCGGACGCACGCCGCGGAAGTCGCTGAGGCGGACGTGCTCGCCGCGCTGGTCCGGCAGTTCGAAGTCGGGAGCGAGGGAACCGATCTCGAGTGCCATCTGGCGTGCTTCTCTCTGGGTCTGCCCCGGTCGCGGGACGGCATGGGTCCCGGCTGCATCACGCGCACACCCGGGCGGGCGCGCGCACGACGTGAGATCCTACGCCGACGGCACGCGAACGCAAGCGCGGTGCCCGATGCGCGTGCGCTGGCACCGAGCCGCGCGAGCGCGTCGGACGCGGGAACTAGAGTGGTCTCGCCCATCCACGCGTCGTGACCCGGCGACGGATGCATCGACATGTCCACCACGAACGAACGAGGTCAACGGTGACGGTGAACGACCAGGACCCCCAGCGTCAGCCATGGATCGCGGGTGCCGACACCCAGGACCAGGACCCGGAGGAGACCGCCGAGTGGCGTGAGTCCCTCGACGGCCTGGTCGCCGCGAACGGCCACGGCCGGGGGCGCGAGGTCATGCTCAGCCTGCTGCAACGCTCGCGCGAGCTCCACCTGGGCGTGCCGATGGTCCCGACCACCGACTACGTCAACACGATCGCGCCCGAGAACGAGCCGGAGTTCCCGGGCGACGAGGACCTCGAGCGCCGCTACCGCCGCTGGATCCGCTGGAACGCCGCCATCACGGTGCACCGCGCCCAGCGCCCCGGTGTCGCGGTCGGCGGCCACATCTCGACCTACGCGTCGAGCGCCGCCCTGTACGAGGTCGGCTACAACCACTTCTTCCGCGCGCAGGACCACCCGTCCGGCGGCGACCAGGTCTTCTTCCAGGGCCACGCCTCCCCCGGCATGTACGCCCGCGCGTACCTGGAGGGCCGTCTCAGCGAGGACCAGCTCGACGGCTTCCGGCAGGAGCACTCGCACCAGGGCGGCGGACTGTCGTCCTACCCGCACCCGCGTCTCATGCCCTCGTTCTGGCAGTTCCCGACGGTCTCGATGGGCATCGGGCCGATCAACGCGATCTACCAGGCGCAGCAGGCCAAGTACCTGACGAACCGCGGCATCAAGGACGCCTCGGAGCAGCAGGTGTGGGCGTTCCTCGGCGACGGCGAGATGGACGAGGTCGAGTCCCGGGGCCAGCTGCAGGTGGCGGCGAACGACGGCCTCGACAACCTGAACTTCGTCATCAACTGCAACCTCCAGCGCCTCGACGGCCCGGTGCGCGGCAACGGCAAGATCATCCAGGAGCTCGAGGCGTTCTTCCGCGGTGCGGGCTGGAACGTCATCAAGGTCGTCTGGGGTCGCGAGTGGGACGACCTCCTCGCCCGCGACACCGAGGGCGCGCTCCTCAACCTGATGAACCGCACCCCCGACGGTGACTACCAGACGTACAAGGCCGAGAACGGCGCGTACGTCCGCGAGAACTTCTTCGGACGCGACCCGAAGGCGCTCGCACTCGTCGAGGACTACACGGACGACCAGATCTGGAACCTCAAGCGCGGCGGCCACGACTACCGCAAGGTGTACGCGGCGTTCAAGGCGGCCTCCGAGCACAAGGGCCAGCCGACCGTCATCCTGGCCAAGACGGTCAAGGGCTACGGACTCGGTCCGAGCTTCGAGGGCCGCAACGCGACCCACCAGATGAAGAAGCTGACGCTCGACAACCTCAAGCAGTTCCGCGACGAGATGCGGATCCCCGTGTCGGACGCGCAGCTCGACGAGAACCCCTACCTGCCGCCGTACTACCACCCCGGACACGACGACGAGGCCGTGCAGTACATGCACGAGCGTCGGCGCGCCCTCGGCGGGTACGTCCCGGAGCGCCGGACCAGGTACACGCAGGTGACGCTGCCCGACGACGGCCGCTACGCCATCGCCAAGAAGGGCTCGGGCAAGCAAGAGGTCGCGACGACCATGGCGTTCGCCCGCCTGCTCAAGGACCTGCTCCGCTCGCCCGACTTCGGCGACCGCGTCGTGCCGATCATCCCGGACGAGGCCCGCACGTTCGGCATGGACGCGTACTTCCCGACCGCGAAGATCTACAACCCGAACGGCCAGCACTACACCTCGGTCGACCGCGAGCTCCTCCTCGCCTACAAGGAGAGCCCGCAGGGACAGATCATCCACGTCGGGATCAACGAAGCGGGAGCCCTCGCGGCCTTCACCGCGGTCGGCACGTCCTACTCGACGCAGGGTGAGCCGCTCATCCCGGTCTACGTCTTCTACTCGATGTTCGGGTTCCAGCGCACCGGCGACGCCCTGTGGGCCGCTGGCGACCAGATGGCGCGCGGGTTCCTCATCGGCGCCACCGCGGGCCGCACGACGCTGACGGGTGAGGGTCTGCAGCACGCCGACGGCCACTCGCTGCTCCTGGCGTCGACGAACCCGGCCGTGGTCGCGTACGACCCCGCGTACGGGTACGAGATCGCACACATCGTGCAGTCCGGACTCGACCGCATGTACGGCACGAACGAGGACGGCTCGCCGAAGCACGCCGACCCGAACGTCATGTACTACCTCACGGTGTACAACGAGCCGCTCGTCCAGCCGGCGGAGCCGGAGCACGTCGACGTCGACGGCATCGTGCGCGGCATGTACCTGCTCAAGGCCGCCGAGCACGACGGCCCGAAGGCGCAGCTGCTCGCGTCCGGTGTCGCCGTGCCGTGGATCCTCGAGGCCCAGCAGCTGCTGGCCCAGGACTGGGGCGTCTCCGCCGACGTCTGGAGCGTCACGAGCTGGAACGAGCTCCGTCGTGACGGCCTCGCCGCCGCATCGGACGCCTTCCTCCACCCCGAGGAGCAGCCGCGCACGCCCTTCGTCACCGAGAAGCTCCAGGGCACGCACGGCCCCGTCGTCGCCGTGAGCGACTGGTCGCACGCGGTTCCCGACCAGATCCGCGAGTTCGTCCCGAGCGACTACGCGACGCTCGGAGCCGACGGCTTCGGGTTCTCGGACACCCGTGCCGCCGCGCGTCGGGTCTTCCTGATCGACGGCCCGTCGGTGGTCGTGCGGACACTGCAGCAGCTCGTGCGTCGCGGTGAGATGGATCCGTCGGTGGTCCGTCAGGCGATCGACAAGTACCGCCTGTGGGACGTCACGGCCGGCACGACCGGCAGCGCGGGCGGCGAGAGCTGACCCGCCCGTGAGCGCACTGCGCGCCGATGCCCTGGGCCGGGCGGGCGACCGGGGACGGACGCTCGCCTGGCTCCGCCAGGTGTCGGGCGAACTCGCGAGCGCGACCATCAAGCGCCTCGAGGACACGCTCCCCTGGTACGGGGAGATGCCGCCCGGCCGCCGGTCGGCCGTCGGCCTGGTCGCACAGGCGGGCATCACGTCGTTCATCGCCTGGTTCGAGGACCCCGCGGCCACTCCGTGGATCGCGGCCGACGTCTTCGGCGCGGCACCGCGCGAACTGCTCCGGTCGGTGAGCCTGCAGCAGACGCTCCAACTCATCCGCGTCGTGGTCGAGGTCGTCGAGGACCGCGTGAAGGACGGCGACGACGGCCTGCAGGAGGCCATCCTCCTGTACTCCCGCGAGATCGCGTTCGCCGCGGCGGACGTCTACGCCCGGGCCGCGGAGGCACGCGGGCTGTGGGACGCCCGACTCGAGGCCCTCGTCGTCGACTCGATCCTGTCGGGCGAGTACGACGACGAGCTGCCGAGCCGGATCGCCGCGCTCGGCTGGCACGGGCACGGCGAGGTCGCGGTGCTCGTCGGCACCGCGCCGCCGCAGCTCGAGGTGGACACGATCCGTCGGACCGCCCGGCACCTCGACGCGGACGTCCTGATCGGTGTGCAGGGGGCGCGCCTCGTCGTCGTGATCGGCCGGGCCACGCCCCGGGACGACACACCCGAGGGCGAGGAACCGACCTCGTTCACGACCATCGCCGAGGCCCTCGCACCGTCCTTCGGCGACGGACACCTGGTCCTCGGCAACGAGGTCCCGGGTGTCGTCGACGCCTCGACGAGCGCCAAGGCCGCCCTCGCCGGCTTCGCGGTGGCCCGTGCCTGGCGGGGCGCGCCCCGACCCGTGCTGGCCGACGACCTGCTGCCCGAGCGTGCCCTCGCGGGCGATCCCCTGGCGCGGACGGCGCTCGTCCAGCGGATCTACACGCCGCTCAAGGACCAGTCGGGCGAACTCCTGCAGACCCTCTGGTGCTACCTCGACACGGGACGCAGCCTCGAGGCAACGGCGCGGGAGCTGTTCGTCCACCCGAACACGGTCCGCTACCGGCTCCGGCGGGTGGCCGACGTCATCGGGTGGGACGCCACCCACGCCCGCGACGCGCTCATCGTGCAGTCGGCGCTCATCATCGGGGCGATGTCGGAGTCCACGGGCCAGCGACGACGCCGACCGCCACGGCGCTGACCGACACCGTCCCGGCCACCAGGGCGGGTCCCTTCGTTCGGGTCCCACAATGTCGGACCCGATTTCTGTGACGGTCCGCACACACGCGTGCCCCTGCACGCCGGGGAGGATTGTCCGGTGATCGTCGTCGTCGCCCCCGGACAGGGCTCGCAGACCCCCGGATTCCTCGCCCCGTGGCTGGAGGACCCGGCCGTCCGTGACCGGGTCGCCGCGTGGTCGGACGCGATCGGCGTCGACCTCGTCGCGCACGGAACGACGAGCGACGCCGACACCATCCGCGACACCGCCCTCGCGCAGCCCCTCATCGTCGCCGCGGGACTCGTGACCGCGGACGCGCTGCTCGCCGACGGGCGCCGGACCCTCGTCGGCGGCGTCGCCGGGCACTCCGTCGGCGAGTTCACCGCCGCCGCGATCGCGGGTGTGCTCGCCCCCTCGGACGCCGTCGCGCTCGTCGCCGAACGCGGACGCGCCATGGCCGACGCCGCCACCCGCACGCCGACCGGCATGAGCGCCGTCCTGGGCGGCGACCAGGAGGCCCTCCCCGCCGCGATCGAGGCGGCCGGGCTCAGCGCCGCCAACCACAACGGCGGCGGTCAGACCGTCGTCGCCGGTCGCGTCGAGGCGCTGGCCGCGTTCGCCGCGGAGCCGCCCGCCAAGGCCCGGGTCGTCTCCCTCAGCGTCGCCGGTGCGTTCCACACGGACTTCATGGCCCCCGCGGTCGACCGCGTGGCCCCGCTCGCCGCAGCGGCCTCGGTGGCCGACCCGACCCTCCCGATCTGGACCAACGCGGACGGCTCCCGTGTCGACGACGGCCGCCGCTTCGTGGACCTCATGGTGCGGCAGATCGCGAACCCGGTGCACTGGGACGCCGTCATGGACTCGTTCGTCGCCGCCGGGGTCACCGGCATCGTCGAACTCGCGCCGGCCGGTGCGCTCGTCGGGCTCGCCAAGCGGGCCATGCGCGGCACGCCGGCCGTGGCAGTGAAGTCGCCCGAGGACCTCCCCGCCGCGATCGACCTGCTCGAGTCGGCGGGAGCGGCCGCGTGAGCGCGGACGAGGGCGTCCTCGACCCGGCGCCGTCGCGCCCGATGCTCGCCCAGCGGACCGGTCACGCCTTCACCCGCATCCTCGGCATCGGGGCGGCCCGGGGCGAGCACGCGGTCCCGAACGACGACCTCGTCGGACCCATTGACTCGTCGGACGAGTGGATCCGCCAGCGCACCGGCATCGTCACCCGTGCGCGGGCCGGTGACGACGTCCAGGCCGTGGACCTCGCCGAGGCGGCGTCCCGCGAGGCGATCGCGGCCGCCGGGATCACGGCGGACCAGATCGGCGTCGTGCTCGTCTCCACCGTCACGAACACCGTCGCGACGCCGTCGATGGCGTCGCTCCTCGCCGAGCGCATCGGCGCCGCGCCCGCCGCCGCGTACGACATCAGCGCCGCGTGCGCCGGCTACGCGTACGGCATCGCCCAGGCCGACTCCTTCGTCAAGACGGGCGTCGCCGACCACGTGCTCGTCGTCGGGGCCGAGAAGCTGAGCGAGATCGTCGACCCCACGGACCGTTCGATCTCGTTCCTGCTCGGCGACGGCGCCGGCGCGGCCGTGGTCGGGCCGAGCGACACCCCGGGCATCGCGCCGACGGTCTGGGGATCCGACGGCTCCAAGTGGGACGCCATCCGCATGACGAGCACGTTCTCCGAGTGGCGCGCGGGCGGCGAGCAACCCACCATCCGTCAGGAGGGCCAGACGGTCTTCCGCTGGGCGGTGTGGGAGATGGTCAAGGTCGCCAAGCGCGCGCTCGAGGTCGCCGGCGTGGAGGCCTCGGACCTCGCCGCGTTCGTACCGCACCAGGCGAACATGCGGATCATCGACGAGTTCGCCAAGCAGCTCGGGCTCCCGGAGCGCGTGGTGATCGGCCGCGACATCACGACGACCGGCAACACGTCGGCCGCGAGCATCCCCCTCGCGACCCACCGCCTGCTCGAGGAACACCCGGACCTCCACGGCGGCCTCGCCCTGCAGATCGGCTTCGGCGCCGGACTCGTGTTCGGCGCGCAGGTCGTCGTGCTCCCCTGACCGTTCCACCCGGCGTGCCGCCTGCGGCGCTCCCGAACCCCCCGACCCGGCGTGCCCTAGGCTTGTCCACGGTCATCGACACCCCCTCAAGGAGAAGAACAATGGCAGCGTCCACCGAAGAAGTCCTGGCCGGCCTGGCCGAGCTCATCAACGACGAGACCGGCATCGCGACCGACACCGTGCAGATGGACAAGTCGTTCACCGACGACCTCGACATCGACTCGATCTCGATGATGACGATCGTCGTCAACGCCGAGGAGAAGTTCGACGTGAAGATCCCGGACGAAGAGGTCAAGAACCTCAAGACCGTCGGTGACGCCGTGAACTACATCGTCAAGGCGCAGGGCTGACACCCGCCTGACCCGTCGTGGTCCGGATCCCCTCGGGTCCGGGCCACGACGTGTCCTGGCGCCCGTCGCGCCGCCCGTCGCACCGTCCGTCCTGCAGAAAGACCGTCGTCCATGACCACCAAGCACACCGTCGTCGTCACGGGGATCGGCGCCATCTCGCCGCTCGCCGCGACCGCCCCCGCCACGTGGGATGCCCTGCTCGCGGGCGAGTCGGGCATCACCGCCATCGAGGAGGACTGGGTCGAGCGCTACGACCTGCCCGTCCACTTCGCCGGGCAGGCCCGCCGCTTCATCGGCGACCAGCTGACCCGCCAAGAGGTCAAGCGGCTCGACCCGGGTTCGCAGCTCGCGCTCATCGCCGCGCGCGAGGCCTGGTCGGACGCCGGCATCGACGACGAAGCCGTCGTCCCCGAGCGCCTCATCGTCGACTGGGCGACGGGGATCGGCGGCGTCAACACGCTGCTGGACGCGTGGGACACCCTGCGCGAGCGCGGTCCCCGGCGGATGCTCCCCATGACCGTGCCGATGCTCATGGCGAACGGTCCGGCCGCCGCGATCGAGATGGCGTTCGGCGCCCGCGGCGGTGCCCGCACCTACATCTCGGCCTGCGCGTCGAGCACCGAGTCCCTGGTCGAGGCCTATCGCCACGTCGCGACCGGTGACGCCGACATCGTCATCGCCGGTGGGTCCGAGGCGGCGCTGCACCCGATGCCCCTCGGGGCGTTCGCGGCCATGCAGGCGCTGTCCCGCCGGAACGACGACCCGGCCACGGCCTCCCGGCCCTACGACGTCACGCGCGACGGCTTCGTGCTCGGGGACGGCGCAGCGGCGCTCATCCTCGAGACCAAGGAGCACGCCGAGGCCCGAGGCGCCCGGATCTACGCCGAGGTCGCCGGTGGCGGCATCACCTCAGACGCCTTCCACATCACCGCCCCCGACCCCGAGGGCAGCGCGGCCGCCCGGGCGGTCATCCAGGCGCTCGAGCACGCCGGTGCCGCGCGAGAGGACGTCGTCCACGTGAACGCGCACGCCACGAGCACCCCGGTCGGCGACGTCGCCGAGTACCACGCGATGCGTCGCGTGTTCGGGGAGCACCTCGACGGCGTCGCCGTGTCCGCCACGAAGGCGTCGACCGGGCACCTGCTCGGCGGTGCGGGTGCGATCGAGGCGATGTTCACGGTCCTCGCGCTCGCGAACCGCGTCGCACCGCCCACCATCAACCTGACGGAGCAGGACCCGGAGATCGTCATGGACGTCGTCCGCGAGCCACGCACGCTCGGGGACGGCGACCTGCTCGCGATCAGCAACTCGTTCGGGTTCGGCGGCCACAACGCGGTCGTCGCGTTCCGGACCGTCTGACCGCGCGCCCGGGCGACACGACACAGGGCCGGGAGCATCTGCTCCCGGCCCTGTGTCGTGTCCTGACGATCCGCGTCTGATCAGCCGACGCGGTGCAACCAGACGACGGGGTTGTCCTCACCGGCGTACCGGAACGGCTCGAGCTCGTCGTCCCACGCCTGCCCGAGCGCGAGGCGTAACTCGCGGTGCAGCTCGAGCGCGTTGCTGCCCGCCAGCTCCATGGCGTACCGCACCCGGTCCTCGGGGACGACCACGTTGCCGGCAGCGTCCGTCTGCGCGTAGAACACGCCGAGGTCCGGCGTGTGCATCCACCGGCCGCCGTCGGACTGCTCGGTCGCGTCCTCGGTGACCTCGTACCGCAGGTGCTCCCAACCCCGGAGCGCGGACGCGATCGCCGCACCGGTGCCCACCGGACCCGTCCAGGTGTACTCGGTGCGCCGGGCGCCTTCGAGCACGGGCTGGTCGAGCCACGAGAAGTTCACGGCACGGTTCATGGCGCGACCTGCCGCCCATTCGACGTGCGGGCAGAGCGCGCGAGGTGAGGAGTGCACGTAGAGCACACCCCTCGTGGCCGGACGTCCGGCCGTCACGGTTCCTGGGGTCACGATTCCTCCGATCATCAGGTGCGACTTCCCCATCGACCTGGACCCGGAGGCTCACGACCACGCCTGCCTCCGCAGACGGAACCGATTCGATATGCGATTGTGACGTCCGAGGGACGTGCTCATTATGCACGGGCACCGCTGGGAACGCCAGTGTGCTGCGCGCGTCGGCGGCGGCCCTCAGTGCAGGACGGCGCCGTCCACGTCGTACCCGTGGGTCTCCCCGGCCTCGACGGGCACGGGCAGGCGGTTCTCGGGCGGCGGGACCGGGCACGCGTACTGGTACGAGAACGCGCACGGCGGCAGCACCGCACGGTTGAAGTCCACCGTGATCGCACCGGCCGCACCGGGATCGTCGAGGAACAGGAACCGGCCCATCGAGTAGGACCGCTCCCCCGAGGTGGCGTCCTGGAACACGAGCTGGAGCCGGTCCCCCGCACGGACGACGACGAGCGCGCGGTCCTCGACGCCGATCCGGATCCGGAGGGTTCCCGCGACGGGGAGCGGGGCGCCGGCCGCGTCGGTGACGCTGCCCCGGCCCTCCCGGTCGCCGGGCTCCCACACGCCGGTCCGCACCCACGCCGTCGACACGGGGAACACACCGATGTGCCCGAAGCGGGCGATCGCCGGCGAGGCCGGATCCCACACCCGGAGTGCGTGGCCGGCGGTGGTCGCGGCGACGGAGCCGGAGGTGCCGTCGGCGAACCGGACGGCCGAGGCCACGACGGCGTCGTCGCCGGCGACGTGCACCGTCCCGTCGATGAGCACGTCGTCCACGACGACCCCGGCATCGGCCGTCGCGGTGACGCTGAGCCCGCCGATCGCGGGCGCCCACGTCCCGGGGACCGGCCACACGGGCTGCGGCACCGTGACGGTCTGGCTGTTGACCAGGGCGAGCGGCCCCCGTGGACTCCGCACCCACCGCTCGCGCTCGGCACGCAGCGCCTGGAGGGCCGGATCGCCACCGTCGCGTCGGTCGCCGTCCGCGGTCGTCACAGCTGGTCCTGCCGGGGGTAGATGACCTCTTGCACGATGATGATCACCGACGCGGCGACGGGCACGGCCACGAGCGCGCCGAGGACACCCCCGATCGTGCCACCCGCCACCGCGGCGATGACCACGAGGGCACCGGGGACCTGCACGGCCCGCGACATGATCCGCGGGGCGATCACGTAGGCCTCCACCTGCATGTACACGAGGTAGTAGATCGCGGCGACGAGCGCGGTGAGGGGTGATGCGAAGAGGCAGATCAGACAGATCACGATCGCGGCCCCGAGGGTGCCCACGAGCGGGACCAGCGCGCCGAGGAACGCGAACGTCGCCAGGAGCACGGGCAGCGGCGCGCGGATGATCAGGAGGAACACGAGGCTCAGCACGCCGTTGAGGACGGCCTCGGCGATCTGCCCGACCACGTAGCGACCGACGGACCGGGTGATCTGCTCGGTGACGTCGGCGAAGTTCGCGCGACGCGACGCCGGCACGAAGCGGTACGTCATGCGCTTGATCGACCGCATGGACGCGAGGAAGTACAGCATGAGGATGAGCACGATCACCGCGCCGGTCAGCCCCGAGACGATGCCGGTCCCGACGGCGAGCAGTCCGCCGCCGACGCTGAGGAGGTTGCCCGGGTCCTCGACGTACTTGCTCGCCGATCCGAGCGCGTCGTCGATGTTGATCGAGCCGTTCAGCTGCCGCGACAGGTCCTGGACCCAGTCCTGCTGCGACAACCCCTGCACGAAGTCCGGGAACGACTGCACGAGGTTCGTGGCCTGGTCGACGATGACGGGGACGATCGCGAACAGGATCCCGACGAAGGCGCCGATGACGCCGAGCACGACCACGGTGACCGCGAGCCACCGCGGGATGATGCGTTCGAGCCAGTTGACGACGGGGTCGAGGCCGAGGGCGACGAACACCGCGACGCCGATGTAGACGAGCACGGTGGAGAGCTCGCGCAGGAGGATCGCGGCGAGGAGCGCGACGAGGACGCCGATGCCCCCCATGAACCCGATACGGAACGCGTTGACCCGGACGCCCGTCGCGCCACGGTGCAGCTCGAACGTGACGTCGGGGCTCGGGGCGTGCGTCTGCGACGTCTCGGCGACGCGTTTCCTCATGCCCTGACCCTACCGACCGGCACCGACGCGAGCGGGACGACGCGGGCGAGCGGCGTGCTCCGAGGACGACCACCGACCGGACGCGCCGCGGCGGAGGCGGCGGTGGGGCGGGCGGGACTCGAACCCGCGGATCGTTCGGTTATGAGCCGACTGCCTTGACCAGCTTGGCTACCGCCCCGCGCCGGGGCCATCGGGCACCGGCTCACCACGATACAGCGCCTCGAACGTCGACAGGGTGCGGTTGATGTCGTGGTCGACGATCATGTCGAGGCTCTGCCGCTTCATGCGGAGGTACTCGTCGTCGGGCGCCGCGAGCACGGCGGTGAGCTTGTCCGCCAGGTCCTGCGGGTCGCCCGGACGGAACAGGTACCCGTTGCCGTCGATGAGGTGCGGCAGGGCCATCGCATCCGCTGCGACGACCGGCAGTCCGGAGGCCATCGCCTCGAGCGAGGCGATGCTCTGCAACTCGGCGGTCGAGGGCATCGCGAAGACGGTGGCGTTCGTCAGCGCTGCCCGGAGGTCCTCGTCCGACTGGTACCCGGTGAACACGACGCGGTCCGCCACCCCGAGTTCCTCGGCGAGCGAGGACAGCCGCGGGATCATCTCGCCGCCACCGACGATGCGGATCGTCGCCTCGAGCTCGGCGGGGATGAGGGGCAGGGCACGCACCAGCACGTCGAGCTGCTTCTCGGGCGCCACGCGGCCGACGAACACGATCTCGTTCCGCGGCGGTCGGAGGTCACGCGAGGTGTACCGGGATGCGTCGATGCCGCACGAGATCGCGAGCACCTGCTGGGCCTTGATCGCGGCCTGCAGGTAGGCCGCCGCCTTCCGGGTGGGCGTCGTGACCGCGTCGGCGAGCCGGTAGGTCCTGGCCGCGTCCGCCCACGCGATCTTGAGGGCGATCGGCAGCGTCCACCGTCCGAACGGTGCGTACTCGAGCAGGTTCTCGGGCATGAAGTGGTTCGTGGCGATGACGCGGATGCCGCGTGCCTTGGCCTCGCGCGCGATGCCACGACCGATCACGATGTGGGACTGGATGTGCAGCGCGTCGGGCTTGAACGCGTCGAGGATCGGGGCGGTGTTCCGGCGCACGGTCCAGGGCCACGCGAACCGGAGCCAGGAGTGGAGCGGCCACTTCATCGAGAAGAGCCGGTGCACCACGAAGGTCACGCCGCCGTGTTCCTCGTCGTGCGTGCCGTGGTGGCGGTTGGCGGCGGGCGCGACGACCTGCACCTCGTGCCCGCGCTCGGCGAGGCCGATCGCGAGTCGTTCGCAGAACACCGCGGCGCCGTTGACGTCCGGTGGGAAGGTGTCGGCGGCGAGGAGGATGCGGAGCCGCTCCGGTCGCCCGCTGGGGGTGGTCGTCGATTCGTCCTGTCCTGGCACGGGGCGCGTCGTCCTCTCGTCTCATGCTCGGCTGGCCTCCGACGCTACCGCACGCCTCGCCGCGCACGCCCCCACCGGGCGTCGGCGGGTCGGCCCGGTCCTGCGCATCGGTACAGACCGTGGCCCGGCCCGATGCGCCGGGCGACGCTCAGCGTCGCGCCTCGGGGTGGTGTTTCGCCAACTGGAACACGCCCGTGATCGCGATCGCCGCGGCGAGGAGGAACCCGGCCACGGCGAACCACGGCGCACCGGTGGCCTCGCGCAGGACGACGATGCCGATCCCCACGGCGACGATCGGGTCGATGACCGTCAGGCCGGCGATCACGAGGTCCGGCGATCCGCTGGCGTAGGCGTTCTGGACGAAGTAGCCGCCGAGTACCGCGGCGACGATCACCCCCGCGATCGCGACGGCGGTCACCCAGTCGAACGTGCCGTTCACCACACGGTTCAGCGTCACCTTGGCGAGCGTGGCGACGAAGCCGTAGAGGATCCCGGCCCCGACGATGAAGTACAGGGGGTTGCGCCGCCTGCGGACGAGCCGGAAGGACAGCAGCACGATCGCCAGCACGACGGCGAGGACGACGAGCACCGTCACGAGCTGACTGTGCGAGATCGGCGTCTCGTGTCCGACGAGCGCGGCGATCCCCACGAAGATCCCGACGCCGACGATGCAGGTCCACACGGCCCGACGCGAGGGTACGTCGAGCGGGACGCCCGAGGAGCGCGTCGAGAACCACGTCGTGATGACGAGGGCGACGGCCCCGAGTGGCTGCACGACGATGAGCGGTGCGAAGGTGATGCTGACGAGTTGGAGGACCACGGCGCACCCGAGCATGAGGGTGCCGAGCACCCACGATCCACTGCCGACGAGCGCGAGCACGTGCCGGACCGACAGGCCGCCGGACTGCCTGCCGATGCGCGCCTCGACCCGGTGCACGCCGGCGCTCTGGAAGTGCGCGCCGAGCGACAGGAAGACGCTGCCGACGAGGGCCACCGGGATCATGAGCGCCTGGAACGGCGTCATGTTGATGCGATCGGTGAGATCGACGAGGTCCGGCGCCACGGGGTCGAGGCTACCGCTCGGCTGGCCGATAGCCTGGACGAATGGCCGTCCTCCCGATCCGCATCACGGGCGATCCCGTGCTCCACGCTCCTGCGACCGAGGTCACCGCCTTCGACGACGGACTCCGTGCGCTCGTCGACGACATGTACGCCACCATGGACCTCGCTCCGGGCGTCGGGCTGGCCGGGCCGCAGGTCGGGGTCGCCAAGCGTCTGTTCGTGTTCTCGTGGACCGACGACGACGGCGAGCTCTGGCGGGGCGCGGCGGTGAACCCCGTGCTGTGGACGTCGCCCCTCGTCCCGGAGACCCACGCGGACCTCGACGAGGACGAGGAGTCCGAGGGCTGCCTGTCCATCCCGGGCGAGCGGTTCCCGCTCCGTCGGGCCGAGGGCGCCATCCTCCGCGCGCAGGACGTCGACGGCACCCCGTACGAGATCGAGGCGCACGGCTGGCTCGCCCGC
Source organism: Curtobacterium sp. MCBD17_003 (assembly GCF_003234885.2). NCBI lineage: Bacteria > Bacillati > Actinomycetota > Actinomycetes > Micrococcales > Microbacteriaceae > Curtobacterium > Curtobacterium sp. MCBD17_003. The sequence goes on along the minus strand of NZ_CP126275.1, from coordinate 1,387,364 downwards.
GTCTTCCAGCACGAGTACGACCACCTGGACGGCGTGCTCTACGCCGACCGGTTGTCCCACCCGCACGGCAAGGCCGCACTCAAGGCGGTGCGCAAGCAGAGCTGGGGGGTGCCGGGCAAGTCCTGGCTCCCCGGTCGCGACCACCCGGAAGGCTGACCCCTCAGCCCTCGACCGCGGCGATGGCGGCGCGCACGCGCGCGATCTGCGGGTGCCCCGGGCAGTAGAGGACGACGGCACGGGCCTCGAGCAACGCATGTCGGGAGGCCACCCTGCCGTCGAAGAGACCGGTCCCGACCTCTGCGCACCGGCCCGCGAGCGCGCGGAGCCCGAGCGCCCCGCCCGCCGCCGCCACGGCGGCGCGCTGTTGGTCGGACGGCACCGACCCGGCGATCCGCACGGCGGTGCAGGAGCGACTCCGGGCCTCCCATGCGGCGGCGTACGTGGTGAAGAGCGTGACGTCGCCGGAGTCGTCGTCGGGGACGCCGTCCGTCGCGCTCCTGCTCGTCGTGGTCCGGCAGCGGAAGGCGAACACGACGGGGCTCGCGCCGACGCTGTCCGTACCCGCCCCCGTGCCCGTGCCCGTGCCCGGAGCGGTGTCCGACGAGGCCCCCGTGTCCGCTGACGCACCCGCGCCTGCTGCGGTCCTCGAGGATCCCGAGGCCGGGCCGGGTGCCTGCGGGCTCGCGGTCGACGGCAGCGCGCCCGCGGTGGGCGGCGCGGCCGGCTCGTTCGTCGTGCACGCGCCCAGGGCCAGCAGCGACGCGAGCGCCAGCCCGAGCGCCGTCGCCGACGCCGCGCTCCTCCGGACGATCCGCACCTGAGAACGCTAACAGGGTCTCCTGGTGCGGACGGGCATCCGACGTGACCGCACCGGTGTCATCTCGAAGCGTGACGCGCCCGGGATGCGGCCCCGTGGTCGTGGCGAGCCCGGAGTGCTGGTATGCTCGTACCCGCTGTTCAGCAGCATTCCTCGATAGCTCAATTGGCAGAGCAGCCGGCTGTTAACCGGCAGGTTCTTGGTTCGAGTCCAAGTCGGGGAGCGATCCACGGCAACGGCCCTCCGCATCTGCGGGGGGCCGTTGCCGTTCCCGCCGAGTCGACGAGGAACAGCGAGCCGGGCCGGCGCCGGGCCGCCGGCACCTGCGATCAGTACCCGGCAGCCGGATCGACGACCCCGATGAACCCGGTGCCGTCACCACTGAGGAACGCCGCGGTGTTCACGCGGATCCGTTCGGCGAGCAGCGGCGCCACCATGTCCGGGGTGTCCGCCTGGTGGGGCGTGATGACCACGCCCGGCTCGTCCCACAGGGGGTGGCCGTCGGGCAACGGTTCGGGATCGGTGACGTCGAGGCCCGCGCCGCCGATCTGCCCGCTCCGCAGCGCGGCGAGCAGCGCGTCGGTGTCGACGAGTCCGCCACGGGCGATGTTCACGATCCGGACCGAGGGACGCATGCGGGCCAGGCGGTCGGCGTCGAGCAGTCGCGCGGTGCCGGACGTCATCGCGGCGGCGATCATCACGACGTCGGCATCCGGCAGGACCTCGTCGATGTGGTCGACGGTGACGGTGCGCGCCGCTCCGGGCACGGGCTCCGAGGACCGTCGGACGACGGTGACCTCGGTGTCGAACGGGGCGAGCAACCGGATGTACTCGAGGGCGATCCCGCCCGCACCGATGACGACGACGTTCCGTCCGTACAGCGACACGCCCTCGGGCTCGGTCGCCCAGCTCGTCGCCCGGGCGCGCTTCGGCAGCACGCGGAGCGTCGCGAGCGTCAGGGCGAGCGCGTGCTCGGCCACCGGCTCCGCGTAGGCACCCTTCGCGCTCGTGAACAGCACGTGGTCGCCGTGGTCCGCGATGAGGTCGGCGAAGGCGTCGACGCCGGCGAACGGCAGCTGGACCCACGTCACGCCGGGCGAGGCCGCGAGCGCGTCCGCCAGGCCCTGCGCGTCGCGCGCGTCGAGCCAGACGATGCCCCGCGTGTCCGCCGAGGCCGGCGCGACGGAGCCGCCCGCCGCCTCCACCGCGGCGACGTGCAGGTCCGCCGGGGCCGGGAGGACCGCGACCGGGCCCGGGGTCGGGACCGGTCCCGGGAGGGGCCGCCCGGCGTCGGTCACGACGGCGCGGTGGCCGCGGGTCGCTTGCTGCCGTTCGTTGGTGCTCACACGGTTCCTTCGGTGGTCGTGGCCGCGACGGCCGTCTCGATCGGGGGTGCCATCCGACGCGAGGTCGGCTTGGCCCGCTTGACGGGCCGTGCGGCGGTCGCGGCGAGGGTCTTGACGTAGGGGTCGAGTGGCGCGTCGAACACCTCGTCGAAGGTGCCGAGCCCGACGAGCCGCCCCTCGCGGAGCACGGCGACGCGGTCGGCCAGGGCACGGGCCTCCCGGACGTCGCTCGAGACGACGACCGCCGAGAACCCGAGGGCGCGCTGGATGGTCGCGAGGGCCTCGAGCACGGACTGGCGGACGAGGACGTCGACGCCCCGCGCGGGCTCGTCGGCCACGAGGAGCTGCGGCTCGAGCACGAGCGCCCGGGCGAGGGCGACGCGCTGCCGCTGCCCGCTCGAGAGCTCCCACGTGTGCGAGCGCATGATCCCGAGCGGCAGGTGCACGGCGTCGACGAGGCGCGCGACCATGAGACCGGCAACTTTCCGGTCGAACCGTCGGTCCCGCGCGTACACCGGCTCGGCGATCGCCTCGCCGACGGTCAGGTCCGGGCTCAGGTGGTCGGCCGCGTCCTGACTCAGGTAGCCGATCGTGCCGGTCAGCCGGGTGCGGCGCCGCGAGTGCGTGCCGAGCCGACGCAGGCCCTGTCCGAGCACGGTGAGCTCGCCGCCGACGATGTGCCGACGGGCCGATGCCTCGCCCTCGCGCGGGTCCCCCACCTGTCCGGCGATCGCCGCGGCGAGGGTCGACTTGCCTGACCCGGAACCACCGAGCACGGCGAGGATCTCGCCTTGCTGCACCGTGAGGCTGACGCCGTCGACGGCACGGACCGGCCGGGCCGCACCGGTGCCGCGGTACTCGATCGACACGTCGTCCGCGATGACCGCGGGACCGTTCACCCCGACCATGCGTCCCCTTCCTGATCGCGGGAGCCGTCGATCACTGCGCCGCCAGCTGCTCCAGGGTACGCCGTCGCTCCGCCTGCTCCGCCGGGTCCGGCACCGGCAGGGACGCGAGGAGGCGCTGGGTGTACGGATGCCGGGGCGCGCCGAGGACCTCGGCCGCGGTGCCCTCCTCGACGAGGTCGCCGCGGTACAGCACGGCGATCCGGTCGGACAGCGCGCCGACGACGGCGAGGTCGTGGCTGATGAACAACGACGCGAACCCGAGGTCCTGCTGGAGCTCGAGGAACAGTTCGAGCACGCGGGCCTGCACGGACACGTCGAGCGCACTCGTCGGTTCGTCGGCGATGAGCAGCTTCGGCCGCAGCGCGAGCGACCGCGCGAGCGACGCGCGCTGCCGCTGACCGCCCGAGAGCTCGTGCGGGAACCGCTCGCCGTACGCCCGGGGCAGCTGGACGGCCTCGAGCAGTTCGTCGACCCGTGCGCGGGCGGCGCGCGGGGACCGGGCCTCACCGTGCACGACGAGCGGCTCGGCCACGGCCTCCGCGATCGTCAGCAGCGGGTTGAAGCTCGTCGCGGGGTCCTGGAACACGAACCCGATCTCCTTGCGACGGGGCTTGAAGTCGCGCTCGCGGTAGCCGAGCATCTCGGTGCCGAGCACCTCGAGGGACCCGCCGGTCACGCGCGTGAGGCCCGCGATCGCCCGGCCGATGGTCGTCTTGCCGGACCCCGACTCGCCCACGAGTCCCAGGACCTCGCCCGGGCGGATCGCCAGGTCGACGCCCTTGACGGCGCGGAACGCGGGCGATCCGAGCCGCCCCGGGTACTCGATCTCGAGACCGCGAGCCCGCACGACCGGCGCGACGGACTCGTCGACCAGCGCCCGCCGGTCGCTCGTCGTCGCGGCCGACAGCCGCGGCACGGCCGCGAGCAGGCGCTTCGTGTAGTCGGCGGTCGGCGCGGCGAACAGCGTCCGTACGTCGGCCTCCTCGACGACCTCGCCCTGGTACATCACGGCCACCCGGTCCGCGAGGTCGGCGACCACGCCCATGTTGTGGGTGATGAGGACGATGGCGGCACCGAACTCGTCGCGGCAGCGCCGGAGCAGGTCGAGGATCTCCGCCTGCACGGTGACGTCGAGGGCCGTCGTCGGCTCGTCCGCGATGATCACGCTCGGCTCGAGGACGAGGGCCATGGCGATGACGACGCGCTGCTTCTGACCGCCGGAGAACTGGTGCGGGTAGTGGTCGACCCGCTGCTCGGGGTCGGGGATCCCGACGCGGCGCAGGTACTCGATGGCGCGCTTCCGGGCCTCGTGCTTCGAGACCCCACCGTGGGCACGGATGCCCTCGGCGATCTGCCATCCGACCGTGAACACGGGGTTCAGCGCGGTCGACGGCTCCTGGAACACCATCGCGCCCGCGGTGCCGCGGAGTTCCCGGAGCCGCTGCGACGAGACGCGCACGACGTCGTCGCCGCCGAGTACGACCGCACCCGACACGGTGGCGGTCTCCGGGAGCAGCCGCAGCATGCTCCGGGCCGTCACCGACTTGCCGGACCCGGACTCGCCGACCAGGGCCAGGACCTCACCCGGCCGCACGTCGATCGACACGTGGTCGACCGCGGCGACCGCACCGTTGTCCGTGGCGAAGGTGACCGACAGGTCGTCGACGGTCGCCACCGCCTCCCCGGTGCTCCGACCGTTCTGGAGGCGCGGCGCGGCGCCCGCCTCGTTCGTCGCGTCCGTCATGCGCCCGCTCCTTCCGTGGCCGCGGCCGGGACCGGCCGCTCGGTGACCCGCTGCTTCGCGCGGCGGCGCGCACGGAGGCGGGGGTCGGAGATGTCGTTGAGGCTCTCGCCGATGAAGGTGACCCCGAGCACGAGCAGCACGATCGCGATGCCCGGGTAGACACCCGTCCACCAGATCCCGCTCGCGGTGTCGGACAGGGCGCGGTTGAGGTCGTACCCCCACTCCGAGCCCGCGGTCGGGCCGATGCCGAAGCCGAGGAACCCGAGGCTCGCGAGCGTCAGGATCGCGTCCGACGCGTTGAGCGTCAGGATGAGCGGCAGGCTGCGCGTCGCGTTGCGGAGCACGTGGCGCGTCATGATGCGCCACGGGTTCGTGCCCACGACGCGGGCCGACTCCACGAACGCCTCGCCCTTGAGCCGGACGGCCTCGGCACGGATGACGCGGAAGTACTGCGGCACGTACACGACCGTGATCGAGATGCCTGCCGAGACGATGCCGCCCGCGTAGCTCGACTGACCGCCGGAGATCACGATCGACACGACGATCGCGAGCAGGAGGGACGGGAACGCGTACACGGCGTCGGCGACGACCACGAGCACCCGGTCGAGCCAGCCGCCGATGTACCCGGAGACCATGCCGAGCAGGACGCCGACGACGATGGAGATCACGACCGCGACGACGACCACGAGGACCGCGGTGCGGGCGCCGAACACCACCCGGCTGAACACGTCGAACCCACCGACGGTCGTGCCCCAGACGTGCGTGCTGCTCGGGGCGCCGGTGCGTGGGAACGGATGGCCCGCGCCGTCCTGCAACTGCGCGAACCCGTACGGCGCGATGAGCGGCGCGAAGAGGGCGACGAGCAGGAACAGCGCGCAGATGACGACTCCGGTGACGAGCATCGCCCGCTGCCAGCCGACGCTCCGCCGGAGCTGTTCGACGATCGGCAGGCGCTTCCACCAGGCCTCGCGGCGGTCGAGGAGGGCCACGTCGGACATCTCAGTACCTCACTCTCGGGTCGATGAGCGCCGCGACCACGTCGACGACGAAGTTCGTGACGGCGACGATGACGGCGAGGACCGCGACGATCCCCTGCACGGCGACGAAGTCGCGCGCGGACAGGTACTGCTGGAGCTCGAACCCGAGTCCCCGCCACCCGAAGGTCGTCTCGGTGAGCACGGACCCGCCGAGGAGCATGGCGATCTGCAGCCCCATGACGGTGATGATCGGCACGAGGGCCGGCCGGAAGGCGTGCGTGCGCACGAGCCGGGACTCGCGGACACCGCGCGACCGGGCGGCGTCGACGTAGTCGGACCCGAGGGAGCCGATCATGTTCGCGCGGACGAGGCGCAGGAAGATGCCCGCCGTCAGCAGCCCGAGCGTGAACGCCGGCAGCACCGCGTGCTGCAGGACGTCGCCGATGATGACGCCGTTGCCGGTCCGGAGCGCGTCGATCAGGTAAATGCCCGTGGCACCGGGCACGTTGTTCAGCGCGAGTTCGACCCGGGTCGAGGCGCGGTCGCCGAGCGGCAGCCACCCGAGCCAGATCGAGAACACGAGCTTGAGCAGCAGACCGCCGAAGAACACGGGGGTCGCGTACGTCAGGATCGCCAGGGCGCGCAGGAGGACGTCCGGCCACTTGTCGCGCATGTACGCGGCGAGCATGCCGAGCGGGATGCCGAGCACGAGCGCGATGATGAGCGCGTAGAACACGAGCTCGACCGTGGCGCCGCCGTACTCGAGGATGATCTGGCTGATCGGCCGGTGGTCCGTGACCGTCGTGCCGAAGTCGCCGCGGACGATCTGTCCGAGGTACTGCAGGTACTGCACGATCACCGGACGGTCGTAGCCCGCGGCGTGCAACCGCGCCTGCAGCTGCTCGGGCGTCAGGCGCCCTCCCACCGAGGCGACGATCGGGTTCCCGATGACGCGCATGAGGAAGAACACGAGCGTCACGAGGATGAAGACGGTCGGGAAGATGAGGAGGAACCGGACGAGGACGTACCGTCCGAGCCCTCCCCCGCCGGCCGAGCGACGAGCGGCGGTCGCCTTCGTCGGCTCCGCCGCCACGGGGTCCGCGTTGGTCACGGTCACGAGTGCTGTGTGCCTTTCTGTCCGGTGCCGGTCGGGAGGGACGGTTCGCGCCCGCCTCGTCGGCGTGCGGACCGTACCGGGGTCGCCCCGGTCCTCCCGGTCGGGCAACGAGAGGGGGCGCCCCGGTCGGAGCGCCCCCTGCACGTGGTGCCGAGATTACTTGGTGAGCGTCCCGTACCGGAACTTGAACGAGGGGTCGAGCACGAGGCCCTTGACGTCCTTGCTCGCGACGGCGACCTGCTTGCCCTGGAGGAGGGGCAGGGTGGAGATCTGCTCGGCCTCGCGCTGCTGCGCCTGACCGATGATGTCCGCACGCTTCGTCTTGTCGGACTCCGCCTGCTCCTGCGCGATCAGCTTCTGGATCGTCGGGTCGTCGTAGTGGTTCTGCACGAAGTTGTCCTTCGTGAAGAACGGCGACAGGTAGTTGTCCGCGTCCGAGAAGTCCGGGAACCAGCCGAGCTGGTACTCCGGGTAGGCGTCCTTCACGCGCTCGGCCGAGTAGGTCGTGTACAGCGTCGACTGGATGTTGACGTCGAACAGGCCCGAGTTCTCGAGCTGGGTCTTGAGGAGCGCGTACTCGTCGTCGCTCGCCTCGCCGTAGTGGTCCGGCGCGTACTGGATGTTGAGCGTCACCTTGCCGGTCACACCCGCGTCGGCGAGGGTCTTCTTCGCCTTCTGGACGTCCGGGCCGCCGTTGCCGTCGCCGTAGAGCGTCTTGAACGGCGTGGTCGCACCGGTCAGGCCGTCCGGCACCATCGAGTACGCCGGCGTGTAGGTGTTGTCGTAGACCTGCTTGGCCAGGGCGTTGCGGTCCACGACGTCGGCGACGGCCTTGCGGACCGCGAGGGCCTTGGCCGGGTCCTTCTCGCTCGTCGTCGCGCCGAACGGCTGCGTGTTGAAGTTGAACACGACGTAGCGGAGCTCGCCGCCCGGGCCGTAGGTGACCTTGAGGTTCTTCTTCTTCGCCAGGTTCGTGACGTCGGTCGGCGTGAAGGAGCGGTACGCCACGTCGACGTCGCCCTTCTGCACCGCGAGCTTGAGGTCGGTCTCCTTGGTGAAGTACTGCGCCGTGACCTGGTCGGTCTTCGCCTTGCCGAGCACGCCGTCGTACTTGTCGTTGCGGGCGTACTGGATGAGGTCGTTCTGCTTGTACGACGTGATCTTGTACTGTCCCGCGAAGGCGTCGCCGGAGACGATCTTCGACGCCGGCGTCAGCTTGGTCGCCGAGAACACCTGCTCGTCGACGATGGGGCCGGCCGGGCTCGACAGCACCTGCGGCCAGGTCTGGTCGGCGTGGTTCAGGTGGAACACGACCGTCGTCGCGTTCGGGGTCGAGATGCTCTTCATGTTGGCGAGCAGCGACTGCGGGCCGTTCGCGTTGTTGATCTTGACCTCGCGGTCGAACGAGAACTTGACGTCGCTCGAGGTGAGCTTGTGCCCGTTCGCGAACTCGAGGCCCTTCTTGAGGGTGACCGTGTAGGTCGTCGGGTTCGTGAAGGTGCCCTTGGTCGCGATGTCCGGCTTGACGTCTGGGCTGCCCGACGGCGTGTTCATGAGGAACGGGAACACCTGGTTCTGGACCACGAAGGACCCGGTGTCGTACGACCCGGCCGGGTCCAGCGAGACGATGCTGTCGCTCGTGCCGACGATCAGGCCGTTCAGGTTCGAGGACGAGCCGCCGCCCGCACAGCCGGTGAGCACGAGCGTCGTCGCCAGGGCCCCTCCGGCGAGCACGGCGGCGCGCTTGCCCAGCTTGGTCACGGAAGCCATGTCCGTATGCCTCTCTGTCATGGATGCAGGAGTCCTCGGTCGCGCGTGTGGATCTGCTGGGCGCGCGAGGACACTCAAGATTGGCACCCCCGCCACCTGGAGGACGAATCGGGGGACGTTTGTTTACACCGTCGTAATACCGTCCGGCCGGACGGAAGCGTGCTCCGGCGCGCATCGGCGCGAGTCGGCGCGCGGCGGCGCGATTCGGCGCGCGGCGTCAAGCCGACTCGGCGTCCGCTTTGAGCCGCATCCGCTGGGCATCGATCGCGACGAGCTGCCGCTGGAGCTCGGCGCGGCGGTCGGCTTGCTCGTGCGGGTCGGTGCGCTGGAGCTGTCCGAGCAGGGACGCCTTCCGGGCGAGCAGGTCCCGTTCGACGAGTGCCACGACGATGCTGCGGCAGTACAACGCCAGGTCCTCATCCGTACGGGCGGGCAGCGGCGCGACGGCGAGTTCCTGGACGAACGGGGCGAACGGCCCGGGCACGTCGCCGAGCACTCGGTCGAGCCACCCCGGTCCACCGAGCGCGTCCCCATTCGCCACGACGGCGTCGCGCACGACCGCGAGCACCGGGGCCGTGAACACCGCACCCGCCGTGAGCCCGACGAGCGTGGCACCGACCCGTTCGGGCTGCTGGACCATCGCCATGACGGCGTCGCGTTCCATGCGCGTGATCGGGTCGTTCGGGAGCGCGCGGAGCGTCGCGGTCGGGGCGTCGTCCGGGATCGGGGCACCGGTGCCGCCCGTGCCACCCGCCGCGAGCGCACGGGCCCCGGCCGCGCCGAACGCTGCTCCCGTGCGGCGGTCGGCACCGCGGACTGCCCCGGTGTCATCGGCGTACCGGGACCCCGCCGCGGCGGATCGTCCGGGCCCCGCAGCGTCACCGGAGGTGCCCTGCCGGCGCCGCGCGGTCTCGACGGCGCTGCGGACCTCACCGATGTCCATGCCGAGCCAGCCGGCGAGTTCGCGGACGTAGCCCTGCGTCATCGCGCGGTCCCGGATGCCGGCGAGCACGGGAGCCGCGGCCCGCAACGCGGCCACGCGCCCCTCGACCGTCTCGAGGTCGTGGCCGTCCAGCGTCCGCCGGATCATGAACTCGAACATCGGGCGTCGCCCGGCGACGAGCCGGCGGATCGCGTCGTCACCCCGAGCGAGGCGGAGGTCGCACGGGTCGAGTCCGCCCGGGGCGACCGCGACGAACGTCTGCGCGGCGAACCGTTGCTCCTCCGCGAAGGCCCGGGAGGCCGCGCGCTGACCGGCCTCGTCCGGGTCGAAGGTGAACACGACCTCGCCCGTGGCCGACGGGTCGCGCCCGGACACGTCGCCGAGCATGGGGCGGAGGACCTTGATGTGGTCGACGCCGAACGCCGTGCCACAGGTCGCGACGGCCGTCGTCACACCCGCGAGGTGGCACGCCATGACGTCGGTGTAGCCCTCGACGATGACGACCTGCTTGCTCTTCGAGATGTCCCGGCGGGCGAGGTCGAGCCCGTAGAGCACCTGGCTCTTGTGGTACACGGGCGTCTCGGGGGTGTTGAGGTACTTCGGCCCCTTGTCGTCGTCGAGCAGCCGCCGCGCGCCGAAGCCGATGGTGGCTCCCGTGACGTCGCGGATGGGCCAGATGAGCCGTCCGCGGAAGCGGTCGTACGGGGACCGATCGCCCTGGCTGACGAGGCCAGCGGTGACGATCTCCTCGAGGCTGAACCCCCGTCCGCGCAGGTGGTCCCGGAGGGCGTCGTACGACTTCGGGGCGAACCCGATGCCGAACCGCGCCGCCGCGGAGGGGTCGAACCCGCGTTCGCCGAGGAACCGCCGGGCGGGTTCGGCACCCGGGGTCGTGAGCTGCTCGATGAACCAGGTGGCCGCGGCCTCGTTCGCGGCGAGCAGGCGGGCACGCGTGTTGTGGTCGGTGCGGGGGCCGTCGCCGTCCTCGTAGTGGAGCGTGAAGCCGATCTTGGCGGCCATCCGCTCGACGGCCTCCTGGAACGTCGTGTGGTCCATCTTCATGAGGAAGCTGTAGACGTCGCCGTCCTCGCCGCACCCGAAGCAGTGGTACCGACCGACCTGGGGCCGCACGTGGAACGAGGGGCTCCGCTCGTCGTGGAACGGGCAGAGCCCCTTGAGGGAACCGACGCCGGCGGACTTCAGCGTCACGTAGTCCCCCACGACGTCGGCGATGTTCACACGCTGACGCACCTCGTCGATGTCGTCCCGCGTGATGAGTCCCGCCACGCGACGATCCTACGCGGCGGCGCCGACCCCGACTGCGGACCCGGCGTCGGGAGGTGGACAAGCCCCGCGCCGCGGGACCGGGTTCAGACCGCGATGTGCACGGTCTCGCGCACGCCCGCGACGAGGCGCTTGTGCCATGCGAGCGCGCCTTGGTCGGTCAGGCTCGCGACCTGGTCCACGACGGCTCGACGCCGGCCGGCGTCGTCGGTGGCCGCCCGCCAGTCCGCGGCGAACCCGGGCTCGAGCTCGCGGTCCTCCGCCGCGACGAGCGCGTCGAGGAGTTCGGTGAGCACCGCCCGCTGGCGTTCGTACACGGGCTGCCGGTCGCCCTGCGTCATGACGAAGGCCGCGACGATGCCCTTGAGCACCGCGATCTCGCCGATGATCTCGGGCGGGACGACGACGCTCGCCGCGAACCGGACCAGGCTGCCCGAGGCGTAGGAGGCCCGCGTCGCCTGGGTCGCGGTGCGGGCGAACCGCCCGATGAACTGGCTCGTCAGGTTCTTGAGCCGGGCCTGCGCGACGCGTGAGCCGTCGTACGAGGTCATCCACAGCGACAGCGACCGCAGCCGGTCGAACGCCTCGAGGAGTTCCTCCCGGCTCAGGGTGTCGCCGACCCAGGCGTGCATGGCGGACACGATGTCGTTCTCGCCGACGCGGTCCCCGAGGGCGGCCACGTCGATGAACCCGGCCACGACGGCGTCCTCGAAGTCGTGCACCGAGTACGCGATGTCGTCGGACAGGTCCATGACCTGGGCCTCGATGCACCGCTGCCGCCGTGGTGCGCCCGAGCGGAGCCACGTGAACGCGTCGACGTCGTCGTCGTAGAACCCGAACTTCCGCCGGCCCGACGACGGTTCGAGCACGCCCTGCGCCGCTGGCCACGGGTACTTGCAGCTCGCGTCGAGGCTCGCCCGCGTCAGGTTCAGTCCGTAGGGTCGACCGTCCTCGCCGTAGAGCTTCGGCTCGATGCGCGTGAGGAGCCGGAGCGTCTGCGCGTTGCCCTCGAACCCGCCGATGTCCGCCGCCCAGGCGTTGATCGCGGTCTCGCCGTTGTGGCCGAACGGCGGGTGTCCGATGTCGTGGGCCAGGCACGCGGTGTCCACGACGTCCGGGTCGAGCCCGAGGCTGTCCGCGAGCTCCCGTCCGACCTGGGCGACCTCGAGCGAGTGCGTCAGGCGGTTGCGGGCGAAGTCGAGGCCGGTGGTCGGGCTGAGCACCTGCGTCTTGGCCGCGAGCCGCCGGAGCGCGCTCGAGTGCAGCAGGCGGGCGCGGTCACGGGCGAAGTCGCTCCGTCGGCTCGAGTGTTCCTCGGGCAGCCACCGCTCGGCGTCGGCGGGGCCGTAGCTCGCCAACCCGCCGTGCCCCGTCAGGGAGTCCATCAGCCGCCCGAGTGGTGCAGCTCGGCCGCGGCGAGGACCTGCCGGAACTCCGCGTCGACGTCGCGGCTCTCGAGCCACCGGTCCGGCAGCGCGGTCTTCTTCGGGTGTCCCGCGCGACCCCGTGGGCCCTCGACGTCGGCACCCGGGTAGGGAGCGGACCAGTCGAGTCGGCCGAGGAGGTCGTCGATCTCCTGCAGACTCGACGCCATCGCGAGTGCGGACCGGACCTCGCCGCCGATCGGGTAGCCCTTGAAGTACCAGGCGACGTGCTTCCGGATGTCGCGGCAACCGTGCTCCTCGGACTCGAGGAACTCGACGAGGAGTTCCGCGTGCCGCCGGAACGCGACCGCGACCTCGCCGAGCGAGGGCATCGCCCGGACGTCCTCGCCGCGGAAGGCCGCCGCCAGGTCACCGAACAGCCAGGGGCGACCGAGGCAGCCGCGACCGACGACGACGCCGTCGCACCCGGTCTCGTCGACCATGCGCAGCGCGTCGGCCGCCGACCAGATGTCACCGTTCCCGAGTACCGGCAGGTCGGTGATCGTCTCCTTCAGGGTCGCGATCGCCGACCAGTCCGCCTGGCCCGAGTAGTGCTCGTTCGCCGTCCGGGCGTGGAGCGAGATCGCCGCGACACCGGCGTCCCGCGCGATCCGCGCGGCGTCGAGGTACGTCAGGTGGTCCGCGTCGATCCCCTTGCGCATCTTGACCGTGACCGGCACGTCGCCGGCGGCGCGGACCGTCTTGGTCACGAGCTCACGGAACAGGTCGAGTTTCCAGGGCAGTGCCGCCCCGCCGCCCTTGCGGGTGACCTTCGGCACGGGGCACCCGAAGTTCAGGTCGATGTGGTCGGCGCGGTCCTCCGCGACGAGCATGGTCGCCGCCTCGGCCACCGTGTTCGGCTCGACGCCGTACAGCTGGATCGACCGCGGGGTCTCGGACTCGTGGTGCTGGATGAGCTGCATCGACACCGGCGTCCGCTCGACGAGTGCCCGCGACGTGATCATCTCGCACACGTACAGTCCGGCGCCGTACTCGCGGCAGAGGCGGCGGTACGCCATGTTGGTGATCCCCGCCATGGGGGCGAGCACGACCGGCGCCGCGACCTCGATGGGGCCGATGCGCAGGGGCGCTGCGGGTGCACTCGTGATCGTCATCGTCCTCCATTGTCCCAGATGCTCGGTGTCGGAGCGCCGCGCCGGATCCCCCTGTTAGCGTCTCGGGCATGACGACCGCCATGGACGGCCCCGACCGCTTCGCCGCCGACGCCGCCGCTCGTGCGCTCGAGGTCGAGATCGTGGAGCGGGGCCCGTCCGCCTCGCTCGGGGAGGCCGCGGCCGCGCTCGGCATCCAGCCCGGTGACATCGTCAAGTCGCTCGTGGTCAAGCGGCACGACGGCGGGTACCTGTTCGCGCTCGTGCCGGGCGGCCGCAGCATCGCCTGGAAGAAGCTCCGCGCGGTCGTCGGTGTCAACAAGCTGTCGATGCCCGACGCGGGTACCGCGCTCGAGGCCACCGGCTACGAACGCGGCACGATCACGCCGATCGGCAGCACGACGCCGTGGCCCGTGTACGCCGACGAGCGGATCGCCGGCCGCCGCATCGCGATGGGCAGCGGTCGCCACGGCGCGAGCGCCTTCGTCGACGCGGACGCGCTCGTCGCCGCCTACGGCGCCGTCCTCGCGGACATCACCGACGAGGAACCGCAGCGCTCCTGACCCGCCCCGGCCCCGGCCCCGCCCGCCCCGGGCGGGCCCGGGCCGGCCCGGCCCCGTTCCGCGAGATCGCAGTCGTTGCCACTGTCGCCGCGCCCAGAACGGCAACGACTGCGATCTCGCGCCCGTGATGGCGCATCGGCGGTCTAGTCAGGGACCTCGGTCCAGGCGCCCTCGGCACCCGGCACGAAGCAGACGTCGCCATCGCAGACCGGCGCGCCTCCGGCCAGGTCGAGCGCCACCAGCCCACCACCAGTCGGGAGGAGCGGGACCGGTCGCTGCACCGCCTCCCGTCCGTCGAGACCCGGCAGCGCGCTCATCGTGCGCCCTCGGCGACGACCGCCGCGTCGGCGTCCGCGTCGTCAGCTGCCCGCGCCGTCGTCGCGGCGACGTCGTCCGCGGTCCGCATCGCGACCACCTGCTCGAGCACCTGCGTGAACGTCGCGGCGTCCTGGGCACCCGACACCCCGTACTTGCCGTCGATGACGAAGAACGGGACGCCCGTGATGCCGAACGCCTGCGCCTGCGCCTGGTCGGCACGCACGGCGTCGAGCTGCGCGTCGTCCCGGAGGACGGCGAGGACCTCATCACGGTCGAGACCGACCTCGGCACCGAGGTCCGCCAGGTCGTCGTCGTGCCCGACGTGGCGACCCTCCACGAAGTAGGCGGCGAACATGCGCTCGACCATGGGCAGCTGCAGGCCCTTGGTCTTGGCGAGGTGGATCACCTGGTGCGCCTTCACCGTGTTCGTGTGGTGGAGCGTGTCGTAGTGGTACTCGAGGCCGACCCCGGCCGCGATCCCCGTCACCGTGTCGATCATCTGCTGCGCCTGCGCGACCGGCAGCCCCTTGTGGCGCGCCAGGAACTCCGCCTCGCTGCCCTCGAAGTCGACCGGGGTGTCCGGGCTGAGCTCGAAGGAGTGGTACTCGATCTCGATCCCGGTGGCCTCCGCGGACCCGGCCGTGAAGGCCGCCGCCCCCGCCTCGAACCTGCGCTTGCCGATGTAACACCAGGGGCAGGCGATGTCGGACCAGACATCGACCTTCACGGTTTCGCTCATGACGGGCGCAACCCCGGCCCTCCCGGCCGCATTCCCGCGGTCGGGAGGGCCGGGGCGGCCGATCGACTACGCGCCGACGAGGCGTGACCCGAGGTACCCCTGGAGCTGGTCGAGCGCCACGCGCTCCTGCCCCATCGTGTCGCGCTCGCGGACGGTGACGGCGCGGTCCTCGAGCGTGTCGAAGTCGACGGTGATGCAGAACGGGGTGCCGATCTCGTCGTGCCGGCGGTACCGACGGCCGATCGCACCGGCGTCGTCGAAGTCGACGTTCCACAACTGTCGGAGGTCGTCGGCGAGGCCGCGCGCGACGGGCGACAGCTGCTCGTTGCGCGACAGCGGCAGCACGGCGGCCTTGACCGGGGCGAGACGGGGGTCCAGGCGCAGGACCGTGCGCTTGTCGACGCCGCCCTTGGCGTTCGGGGCCTCGTCCTCGTGGTAGGCGTCGAGCAGGAACGCCATGAGGGCGCGGGTGAGTCCGAACGACGGTTCGATGACGTACGGCGTGTACCGCTCGCCGGACGCCTGGTCGAAGTACCGGAGGTCCTGGCCCGACGCGTCGATGTGGTTCGTCAGGTCGAAGTCGGTGCGGTTCGCGACGCCCATGAGCTCGCCCCACTCCCCCGACACGAAGCCGAAGCGGTACTCGATGTCCGCGGTGGCGTCGGAGTAGTGCGCCCGCTCGCCGTCCGGCACGTCGAAGCGGCGCAGGTGCTCCGGGTCGATGCCCAGGTCGGTGTACCAGGCGACGGCGTCCGTGATCCAGCGCTCGTACCACTCGGCGGCCTCGGCCGGGGGCACGAAGTACTCGATCTCCATCTGCTCGAACTCACGCGTGCGGAAGATGAAGTTGCCGGGCGTGATCTCGTTGCGGAACGCCTTGCCGACCTGGCCGATGCCGAACGGGGGCTTCATCCGGCTCGTGGTGACGACCTGCGCGAAGTCGACGAAGATGCCCTGCGCGGTCTCCGGACGGAGGAAGTTCAGGCCCTCCTCGTTGTCGACCGGCCCGAGGTAGGTCTTGAGCATCCCCGAGAAGTTCTGCGGCTCGGTCCACTGGCCGCGCGTGCCGCAGTTCGGGCAGGCGATCTCGGCCATGCCGCCCTCGGGCTGCCGGTCCTTCTTCGCGACGAACGCGTCCACCAGGTGGTCCTGCCGGAACCGGTGGTGGCAGTGCAGGCACTCGACGAGCGGGTCCGTGAAGGTCGCGACGTGACCCGAGGCCTCCCACACCTTGCGGGGCAGGATCACCGCGGAGTCGAGGCCCACCATGTCCCCACGGCCACGGACGAACCGCTGCCACCACTGGCGCTTGATGTTCTCCTTGAGCTCGACGCCGAGGGGCCCGTAGTCCCACGCCGACCGTGATCCGCCGTAGATCTCGCCGGACTGGAAGACGAAGCCACGACGTTTCGCGAGGGCGATGACGTTGTCGAGACGGGAGGGCTGTGCCAAAGGGTGCTCCAGAGGTCGCCGAGCTGGACGCCCGGTGCGGTGACGTACCGGGCAATGCTACCGGCGGCACTCCGCCTGTGCGGGCACTCAGCGCCCACAGCCGACACCGAGCGGACCGTGACCGGACCGGTACGCCAGGTCGTCGGGGAATGCGTACCGTCATGTCCAGTTGACGATCAGTCAGCAAACACCACGAACGACAGGACGAGATCCGATGACAACACACCGCGTGCGTGGCGGCAGCAGCCGTGCGCTCGCTTGGGGGACCACGATCGCGATCGGCGTCACCGCCGCGCTCACGATCACCGGCTGCAGCGCGGCCGCGACCCGGCCCGAGGGGACCGCAGTCGCACACCGCTCCACGACGAGAACGACCGCGAGCGCGACGTCGACCCCGTCGGCGCCCGCGACCACGTCCAACCCGCACGCGACGCCGGCGCCGTCCGCCGCCGAGGCCGCTGCAGCGGCCTCGGCGTCCGCCGCCTCGGCCTCGACGTCCGCCGCGGCGGCCGCTGCCGCCGCTGCCGCCGCTCCGAGTACACCGAGCAGTGCCGCGCTCGTCGCGATGCTCCAGGACGCACCCGTCCCCGCACTGTGCCGGCACACCGCCGGGACCCTCGTGCACGGCACGCTGCCCGCCCAGGCGGGCCACGCCGGGACCGTAGCGCTCTCCTACCTCGTCGGCACGGGCCGCCCCGAGGCAGCGCTGACGAGCGTCGGCGCACTCGAGGGCGCCGGGAGTCACGACGTCGTCGCGGGCCTGTACTGCGACGCCGGTGGAGTGCCCTGGCCCGAGGTGGTCGGCGTGTGGCGGTGGACGGGCGGCTCGACGCTCCGGTTCGTGTCCGTCTACGCCCCCGAGCAGCTCTCGCACAACATCGTGTCGCTGCACAGCATCGCCGTGTCGGGCGCCGCGATCGACGTGACCTGGACCGGCCCGGCTCCGGGCAAGGACGATGCGGACGGCAGCGAGCACTCGAGCGCCGTCCTCACCCTCCGGGGTGAGCAGCTCGTCGCATCCGGGTACCACTCGACCGTCGTCTGACGCAGCCACGATCCGGCAGGTCGACCGGTCCCGCGCCGCGGTGCGGGGCTGGTCGACCGGGTCGGTCGCGCTTCAGGCGCGCGGCGTCGGCGCGTCCACCGCCCCGCCGAACCGTCGGTCCCGCGAGGCGTACAGCTGGATCGCGTCCCAGAGGTCCTGCCTGCGGAAGTCGGGCCACAGGCGGTCGAGGAACACCATCTCGGCGTACGCCGACTGCCAGAGCAGGAAGTTGCTCGTCCGCTGCTCCCCCGAGCTCCGGACGAACAGGTCGACATCGGGCATCTCCGGCGTGTAGAGCCGCCGGGCGATCGCCTTCTCCGTGACCTGTGCCGGCCGCATCCGACCCGCCGCGACGTCGTCCGCGATGCTCCGGACCGCGTCGGCGATCTCGGTGCGGCCGCCGTAGTTGACGCACATCGTCAGCGTCAGCCGGTCGTTGTGCGCGGTCATCCGCTCCGCGTACTGCAGCTCGTCGATGACGCTCCGCCACAGGCGCGGCTTGCGCCCGGCCCAGCGCACCCGGACACCCCACTCGTTCAACTGGTCGCGGCGGCGGTGCAGGACCTCGCGGTTGAAGCCCATGAGGAACCGGACCTCGTCCGGCGACCGCTTCCAGTTCTCGGTCGAGAACGCGTACGCCGACAGGTGCTTCACGCCGATCTGGACCGCACCGGCGACGACGTCGAGCAACGACGCCTCGCCCGCGCGGTGTCCCTCGATGCGGGTCAGGCCGCGCTCGTTCGCCCATCGCCCGTTGCCGTCCATGACGACGGCGACGTGCTCCGGGACCGCACCGGCCGGGAGGGACGGCGGCTGTTCGCCGGTCCAGTCCAGCGGTCGGAACGGTTCCGCTGGCACGGATCGGCGGGGGCTCATGCGCTCGGGGTTCCTTCTGCTCGTCCTGCGGTCGGTCCGGGGGTCACCGGAACGGGGTGCTCGCTCCGGTCGACGTGCGGGAGGGAGCGCAACGATCGTTCCAGGTGCCACTGCGCGTACGCCGCGACCACGCCGGAGGCCCGGGAGCGCGTCCGCTCGTCCGCCGCGTCGGCCGTCGCCCAGTCCCCGGCGAGCAGCGCACCGAGCAGGCCGAGCGTCACCGGATCGAGTCGTGGGGAGCCCGGCGGCGCCGCGCGGTCCGCGACGACCCCGCCGAGCTGCACGACGAACGCCGAGTGCGGGCCGGGATCGCCGGTGACGGCGCAGTCCCGGAAGCTCGGGGCCCACCCCGCGATGCTCATCGCGCGGAGCAGGTAGGAGTCGAGGGTCAGGCTCGACGCGTGCTCCTGCCGGGACAGCGACCGGAGCGCCCCGACGAGGAGCAGGTACTGCTGCAGGCCCGCATCGGCGTCGCTCAGCCGGTCGGCGGTCTCGACCATGGCGCTCGCGGCCGTGTAGCTGCCGTAGTCGGCGACGATCTGCGCCCCGTACGACCCGATCGACTCGGCCTGCGTCACGATGTCGAGCGACCGGCCCTCGTAGAACTGCGCGTCGACGACCATGAACGGCTCGAGGCGCGCACCGAACTTGCTCGCGGTGCGCCGGACGCCCTTCGCCACGGCGCGGACCTTGCCGTGCTGCCGGCTCAGCATCGTGACGATGCGGTCCGCCTCACCCAGCTTGTGGGTGCGGAGGACGACGCACTCGTCACGGTACAGGGGCACCGGACCATGATCCCACGGGCCTCCGACGGCGCTGGCGCAGGGCGTCAGGCGGACGCGAGCACGGCCTCCCCGGCGACGGCACCGGCGCGCACCGCGCGGTTGACGGCCGACACGATCGCCTTGAGCGAGGCGGTCGCGATGTCGGCGTCGATGCCGACGCCCCACAGGCGGGAGCCATCGACGTCGAGCTCGACGTACGCGGCGGCCTTGGCGTCACCGGAGGCGCTCATGGTGTGCTCGACGTAGTCGTACAGCGTCACCGCGACGCCCTGGTCGGCGAGGATCCGGATGAACGCGTCGATCGGGCCGGTCCCGACCGCCTGGGCGTCGAGCGTGCCGTCGTCAACGCGCATCGTGACGGAGAGCTGCGTCGTCCCACCGAAGTCGCTCGACGTCGCCGTCTTCGTGAGCTCGTAGCGGCCCCACTTGTCGTCCTCGGCGGGCGCCGGCAGGTACTCGTCGCTGAACAGCTCCCAGATCGCCTCGGACGTGAACTCGCCGCCCTCGGCATCGGTCCGCCGCTGCACCACGCCGGAGAACTCGATCTGCAGCCTGCGCGGCAGGTCTAGGGCGTGGTCCTGCTTGAGCAGGTACGCGACACCACCCTTGCCGGACTGGGAGTTCACGCGGATGACCGCTTCGTAGCTCCGGCCGATGTCCTTCGGGTCGACGGGCAGGTACGGCACCGCCCAGACCATGTCGTCGACGCTGCTGCCTGCTGCCTCGGCCCGGGCCGTCATGGCCTCGAGCCCCTTCTTGATGGCGTCCTGGTGCGACCCGCTGAACGCGGTGTACACGAGGTCGCCCGCCCAGGGCTGTCGCTCGGGCACGGGCAGCTGGTTGCAGTACTCGACCGTGCGCTTGACCTGGTCGATGTCCGAGAAGTCGATCATCGGGTCGATGCCCTGCGTGAACAGGTTCATGCCGAGCGCGACGAGGTCCACGTTGCCCGTCCGCTCCCCGTTGCCGAACAGGCAGCCCTCGATCCGGTCGGCGCCGGCCATGTACCCGAGCTCGGCCGCGGCGACGGCGGTGCCGCGGTCGTTGTGCGGGTGGAGCGACAGGATCACGTTCTGCCGGTGGTTCAGGTGCCGCGACATCCACTCGATCGAGTCGGCGTAGACGTTCGGCGTCGCCATCTCGACGGTGGCGGGCAGGTTGATGACGACCTTGCGCTCCGGTGTCGGCTCGAGGACCTCGAGCACCTCGTTGCAGATGCGCAGCGCGACCTCGAGCTCGGTGCCTGTGTACGACTCCGGCGAGTACTCGTAGTACACCGTGGTGCCGTGACGGAGTGTGGCCTCGGCCGCCTTGCACATCCGGGCGCCCTCGAGCGCGATGTCGACGACCCCCTGGACGTCGGTCCGGAAGACGACGTCACGCTGGACGACGCTCGTCGAGTTGTACAAGTGGACGATGGCCTGCTTCGCCCCGTCGATCGCCTCGTACGTGCGGGCGATGAGGTGCTCACGGGCCTGCGTCAGGACCTGGATCGTCACGTCGTCCGGGATCGCGCCTTCGTCGATCAGACTGCGGACGAAGTCGAAGTCGGTCTGTGAGGCGCTGGGGAACCCGACCTCGATCTCCTTGTAGCCCATGCGCACGAGCAGGTCGAACATCGCCCGCTTGCGGTCGGCGTCCATCGGGTCGATGAGGGCCTGGTTGCCGTCACGGAGGTCGACCGCGCACCAGCGGGGTGCCTCGGTGATCTGCTTCGTCGGCCAGGTGCGGTCCGGCAGGTCGACCGTGATCTGCTCGGAGAAGGGGACGTACTTGTGGATCGGCATCCCGGAGGGGCGCTGCGTGTTCTGCATGGTGGTCACTCGCTTCGTTGCTGGTCTCGTGTCGGCCGACGACGGACTCCGCGACGAGGGGGGCCGGTGGTCAGGCCTCGTCGCGGCGGCGAAGGAGGAGGAGTGCAGCGTGCATCGGCACCCACGGTAGCACCGCAGCGGCCACCGTGGGCGATGACGCCCAGGTGGCCGCGACCGGGAGGCCCCACCCCTCAGTCGACCGCGAGGGCCTCACGCGGGGTCACCCGCATCGCCCGACGCACCGGAGCGACGGTCGCCACGACCGCGAGGAGGAGCGCGCCGCCCACCACCACCGCCACGGTCACCGGTGGCAGGACGGGCGTCAGCGGGAAGTGCAGCGTTCCGAGCAGCGTCCGCGCCGCCAGCCAGCCGTAGACGACGCCGAGCACCAGTCCGGTGACGACGGCGGCGGCGACCATCTGGACGGCCTCGGTCACGATCATGCGCCGGACCTGTGACGCGGTCAGGCCGAGCACGCGGAGGAGGCCGAGCTCGCGGCGCCGCTGCACGACCCCGAGCGCCAGGGCGTTGACGACACCCACCGCGGCGAGGACGCCGGAGAACCCGACGAGTGCGCTGACGACCGCGTTGAGCTGGGCGAAGAAGTGGTCCTCGGAGCGGATGGTCGCCGCGGACGCCGCCGAGCCGCCACCGAGTTCCCGCACCGAGAGCGCCGAGACGTGCTGGAGGATCCCGAGCGCGACCGCGAACGTGACGAGCAGCGTCACGCCGATCACGAGTCCGATCACCGCGCGTGCGGTGCGTCCCGGGGCGCGGAGCGCGTTCCGCCCCGCGAGCAGCACGACCGGGTCACGGGAGCCGATCCGTCCGGCCAACGCGAGGACCGGCGGCATGACGAGCGGTGCACCGACGACGACGCCCGAGAACGAGACGAACGCGCCGAAGGTGCCCGGCAGCACGGCGAGCACGGTGACGCCGCCGAGCGCGACGGCGAGGAGCATGGACGCCGCGCCCACGACGAGCAGCGTGATCGCGACCGCGCGGCGACCACGACCGGCGCGGAGGTCGGCGGCGGTGGGTTCGACCGTGTTCGACAGCGCCTGCAGGGGCGTCACGGCGAGCACGCGCCGGCTCCCCGCCCGGAACGCCGCCCAGGTCGCGACGACCACCGCGCCGACCGGGAGCACGATGCCCGCGGGCACGAGGTCGTACGTGGTGTCCGGCAGGAAGTGTCGGGCACGCAGCATCGCGACGACGACGGCGGCGACCCCCACGCCCAGGACACCGCCGAGGAGCGCTCCCACCACGCCGACCAGGACCCCCGACCGACCGATGCCACGCCGGAGGGCCGCCCCGGTCGCCCCGACGAGCCGCTGCAGGGCGAGGACCCGCGTCTGCCCGGCGATGATCGTGCTGCAGGTGTTCGCGGTGACGATCGAGCCGACGTAGACGGCGACCGCGAGGAACACCCACCCGACCACCGACAGCACCGCCTGGACCGAGCCGACGTCCTCGAGCCCGATGGCGCGCAGTGCGTCGGCGACCACACCGGGCGTGATGACGAGCACCGTCCCGAACATCGAGGCGAGCGCCGCGACGAGCAGCGTCGGGCGGAAGGCGCGCAGCGTGTCGAGTCCTCGAGCCGTCGGCCGTCGGGTCGCGCGTCGGAGCGGCCGTGGCGTCCGGGACGCGATGGCCGCGTCCGTACCGCTGGTCGAGCTCATGCCGCGGCCTCCATCCCGAGCATCGTCGTCGAGATCTCCGCCGGCGTCATGGACGGCCGATCCCCGACCACCCGTCCGTCGGCGAGGAACAGGATGCGGTCCGCGTTGGCGGCCGCGACGGCGTCGTGCGTCACCATGACGACGCTCTGTCCCCACTCGCCGACGGCACCGCGGAGGATCGCGAGGACGTCCCTCCCGGTGCGGGAATCGAGGGCTCCGGTCGGCTCGTCCGCGACGACGACGGCGGGACGGGTGGCGAGCGCGCGCGCGATCGCCACGCGCTGCTGCTGGCCGCCCGACAGCTCGTGGGGTCGGTGGTCGAGTCGATCCGCCAGGCCGAGGCGACCGACGAGGTGGTCGATGAAGTCCCGCTCCTCGGCGGTCGGACGGCGGCCTCCGAGCAGGAACGGCAGCTCGATGTTCTCGAGGACGTCGAGCGTGGGGACGAGGTTGAAGGACTGGAACACGAACCCGAGGCGGCGTCGGCGCAGGTCGGTGAGTCCGCGGTCGTCGAGGGTCGTGAGGTCGGTGCCGTCCACCACGACCCGGCCACTCGAGACCGAGTCGAGGCCCGCGGCGACGTGCATCAACGTCGACTTGCCGGAGCCCGAGGGACCCATCACCGCTGTGAACGCACCAGCGGCGATCGTGACGCTGACGTCGTCGAGCGCGACCACCGCGCGGCCGTCGCTGCCGTACTGCTTCCGGACGTGTTCCAGACGGATGATCGGTTCGTTCATGCCTCCGAGCCTGGCGGCCGGGAGGCCCGGCGCGCGTCCGTCCCGCGGCGCGCGCCCGTCATCCTCGCGGCTGATCCGACGGCTCTCGAGGGACCAGGCCGTGCTCGTGCGCGAACACGACGAGGCGCACGCGGTCGCGGAGCCCGAGCTTCCCGAGGACACGGGAGACGTGGGTCTTCACGGTCGCCTCGCTGACGAACTCGTGCCGGGCGATCTCCGCGTTGCTCAACCCACGCGCGGCGAGGTCGAAGACCTCGCGTTCCCGCGGGGTCAGGTCGGCGAAGGCAGCCGGAGGTGCCGGCGGGGCGGACCGTTCCTGGAACCGGCGCAACAGGTCGCGCGTGGCCGCCGCCGCGAACACCGTCGTTCCTGCGTGCACGGTCCGGATCGCCGCGAGCAAGAACTCCGGGTCGGCGTCCTTGAGCACGAAGCCGCTCGCACCGGCACGGATCGCCCGCGCCGCCGCCTCGTCGAAGTCGAAGGTCGTGAGCACGAGCACCTGCGGGCCGGCACCCTCGGCACGCGCCTCGACGATGCGGGCGGTCGCCGTGATGCCGTCCATGACCGGCATCCGGACGTCCATGAGCACGACGTCGGGCCGCGTCCGTCGGACGAGCTCGACCCCGGCGGCGCCGTCGCCCGCCTCACCGACGAACAGCAGGTCGGGTTGCGACTCGACGAGCATCGTGATGCCCGTGCGGAACAGCGCCTGGTCGTCGACCAGAGCGACCCGGATCGGTGCAGTCATCGTGCGCCTTCCTCTCGGCCATGTCGGGGCAGCGGGACGGCCCCGGTGCTCCCGGCGGTGGGCAGCCGGACGGCCACCCGGAACTCACCGTTGGTCGGCCCCGCGGACATCGTCCCGCCGGACAACGCCGCGCGCTCCCGCATCCCGACCAGACCGTGCCCGACGCCCTGGCCGCCGTGGCCCTCGGGCGGGAGCCGGTTCGCCACGGCGACCTCGACGTGGTCGGGAGCGTACCGCAGCGCGAGACGGACGGGTCCGCTCCGGTCGCCGTGCTTCAACGCGTTCGTCAGGCCCTCTTGCACGACGCGGTAGACGGCGAGCTGCGATGTGGTGGGCAGGTGCTCGGGTTCGCCCGCGCGCTCGACCTGGACGTCCAACCCAACCTGCCGCATGTCCCGCACGAGCTGGTCGATGTCGTCGAGGGCCGGCGTCGGACCCGGTGCCTCGTCGTGCCGCAGTGCGCCGAGGAGTTCGCGGACGTCGCCGAGGGCACGGCGGGCGGTCGCGCCGATCGTCGCCAGCGCGGCGTCCGCGCTCTCCGGGGAGGACCGCATCGCGTAGCGGGCGCCGTCGGCCTGAGCGATCACGACCGCGAGCGAGTGCGCCACGATGTCGTGCATCTCGCGGGCGATGCGCACCCGTTCCTGCTCGACCGCCACGGCTCGGTCCGAACGGGCCGCGTCGCGCTCGGCGAGGAGTTGGGCCTCGAGACTGACGCGCGCCACGCCGCGGGCGCGGGCCACCGCGCCCGCGAGCCACGGCAGGACGAGCAACGCCACGATGACGACGAAGTAGCCCGCGCCCTGCGCCGCCTCGCGCACGAGCTGCGTGGGGTGCTCGATGAGCGAGCCGACGAGGTCGTATCGCTGGAGGTACTCCTTGACCGTCAGGTACAGCGCGCCGACCACGGACCCCACCAGCGCCGACGTGAGGCCGAACCGACGCACCCGGGGTGAGCCGTAGAGGGCCGTCCCGTAGAGCACACCGGGGATCATGAGGTCGGCGACGGCGACGTTCGCGCTGACGTACATCTGGACGAGTGCGCCCACCCACGCGATGGCGAGCCCACGCCCGGGCGCGAGTCGTCGGAGCGCCAGGGCGAGTCCGAACAACCCGCCGAGCAGCCAGGTCAGACCCGACCACCGGTCGCCGCCCAGGACCGCGACGACCGCCGCGACGAGCGCCAGCACGACGTCGAACGCCATCTGGCTGCGCAGCATGGTCCGGAACACGCCGACAACGCTACGGCCGCTGACCGGCGCCACGCACCCGTCGTCCGGGAAGTCCCCCGCGAGGCGCTCCGGCGTCATCCGATCGGATGACGCCGGACTGGCGATCAGAACCCGAGACGACCGAGCTGCTTGGGGTCGCGCTGCCACTCCTTGGCGACCTTCACCCGGATGTTCAAGTAGACGTGTCGCCCGAGGAGCCGCTCGATCTCCGCGCGCGCCCGGGAGCCGACGTCCCGCAGGCGTTCACCCCCGCGCCCGATGACGATCGCCTTCTGGCTGTCCCGCTCGACGAAGAGGTTCACGTACACGTCGAGCGTGTCGTCGTCCTCGTCGTCCCGCTCGACCATGTCGTCGATCACCACCGCGAGGGAGTGCGGCAGTTCGTCGCGGACGCCCTCGAGCGCGGCCTCGCGGACGAGCTCGGCGACGCGGTCGCTCGCGGTCTCCTCGGTCACGGTCTCGGCGTCGTAGAGCGCGGGCGACTCCGGCAGCAGCCGCACGACCTCGTCCAGGAGTTCGTCGAGCTGGGTGCCGCGGATCCCCGACGTCGGCACGATCGCGTCCCAGTCGCGCAGTTCGGACACCGCGAGCAGTTGCGCCGCCACCTGCTCACGTGAGGCGCGGTCGGTCTTCGTGACGATCGCGATCGTGCGCGCGCGCGGGTGGGCGTCGAGCTGCGCGTTGATGAACCGGTCGCCGGGACCGATCGGCTCGTTCGCGGGCACGCAGAACCCGATGACGTCGACGTCACCGAGGGTCGCCTGCACGAGGTCGTTGAGGCGCTCCCCGAGCAGCGTCCGGGGCCGGTGGACCCCGGGCGTGTCGACGATGACGACCTGCCCGTCGGGCCGGTGCACGACGCCGCGGATCGCGCGTCGGGTGGTCTGGGGCTTCGAGGAGGTGATGGCGACCTTCTCGCCGACGAGGGCGTTCGTCAGGGTCGACTTGCCCACGTTCGGGCGGCCGACGAACGAGACGAACCCGGCCCGGAAGGGGGTCCCGGCGGCATCGCTGGTGGATCCGGTGGTGGTCATGCGGTGTGGTGTCCCGTCGTCGTGGGGGTCGGTTCGTCGTCGAGTGCCGGGGCGTCGTCCGGCGTCGGTGCCCGCTCGACGAGCAGGGTGACCAGGTCGCGACGTCGGCCTTCCACCCGCTCCGCGGTGAGCTCGACGCCGGACACCGTGGCGGTGTCCCCCGCGGTGGCCAGCTGGCCGAGCTCCTTGACGAGCAGGCCACCCGCCGTGTCGACGTCGTCGTCGTCGAGCTCCATCCCGAAGAGGTCGCCGAGCTCGTCGACCGGAAGCCGTGCCGAGATGCGCCAGACGCCCGGGCGGATCTCGGTGCGGTCCACGACGGTGCGGTCGTACTCGTCCGAGATGTCTCCCACGAGTTCCTCGATGAGGTCCTCCATGGTGACGAGTCCCGCGACGCCGCCGTACTCGTCCACCACGAGGAGCAGGTGGTTCTTCACCGCCTGCATGAACCGGAGGGTCTCGTCCGCCGGTTTCGACTCCGGCACGAACTCGGCGGGACGCAACACGGTCGTGACGTCAGCGGTGGCGGATCCCGCGCGCTCGTACAGGGCGCGGGCGACGTCGCGCAGGTGGACGACCCCGAGGACGTCGTCGCTGTCACGGCCGATGACCGGCATGCGGGACACCCCCGACCGCAGCGACCGCTCCATCACGGTGGCGAGGGTGTCGTCGACGTCGACGGTCGTCATGTCCGTGCGCGGGACCATGACCTCGCGGACGAGCGTGTCGCTGAACTCGAACACCGAGTGGATGAGCTCGCGGTCGTCCGCCTCGAGCACGTTGCTCTCGGCCGCCTCGTCGACGATGCTGAGCAGCTGCTCCTCCGTCGCGACGCTCGACCCTCCGCTCCGCCCCGGGGTCACGCGGTCCCCGATCGCGACGAGGACGGTCGCGAGCGGCCCGAGCACGATGCGGACCGCGTGCACGAGGCCGCCCGTCCACGCGATGAGCTGGCCGGCGTGGGCACGGCCGACGCTCCGCGGACTCGACCCCACGAGGACGAAGGAGACGGCCGTCATGACCGCCGCCGAGACGAGCAGCGCGACCCACCAGACCGCGAAGACGCGCACGAGCGCGACCGTGACGAGCACGGCCGCCGCCGTCTCGGCGAGGACGCGGAAGAAGTTGAGGGCGTTGAGGTGCGCTCCCGGGTCGTCCGAGATGGCCTCGACGGCCCGGCGGTACCGGCTGTGCTCGGCGATCTCGTCGAGGTCCGCTCGGGACATCACCGACAACGCGGCGTCCGAGGCGGCGAGCAGACCGCCGAGCACGACCAGTGCGGCCGCCACCGCGAGCAGCACGGCGACCAGGAGCACCGGGGTCACCGGCCTCGACGCTGCGCCGCGAAGGCGCTGAGGATCTCGCCCTGCAACCCGAACATCTCGGCCTTCTCGTCCGGCTCGGCGTGGTCGAAGCCGAGCAGGTGCAGCACACCGTGGCAGGTGAGGAGGAGGAGTTCGTCGAGCGTCGAGTGACCGGCCGTCCGCGCCTGCTCCGCCGCGACCTGGGGACACAACACGATGTCGCCGAGGAGTCCGGGAGGTGTCGGGTCGTCCTCGGTGCCCGGCCGGAGTTCGTCCATCGGGAAGCTCAGGACGTCGGTCGGGCCGGGCTCGTCCATCCACTGGACGTGCAGCTGTTCCATCGCGCCCTCGTCCACGAGCACGATCGCGAGCTCGGCGTCGGCGTGGACGTGCATGGCATCGAGCGCGAAGGCCGCGAGACGTTGGACGGCGTCCTCGTCGACCTCGACGCCGGACTCGTTGTTCAGCTCGATGCTCACCGGCTGCCTCCTCGGGCGCTGGTCGGGTACGGGCTCTGCTGGCGGTCCTGCGGCGGTCGCCCACGGCGCTCCGAGCGGTTCGTCCCGTCGGGGTTGCCCCGGTACGGAGTGCCACGACCGCCCGGTCGGTCGCCCGCCTGCTCGGCGAGGCGCTCCTCGTCGTAGCGCGAGTAGGCGTCCACGATGCGGCCGACGAGCGTGTGACGGACGACGTCGTCACTCGTCAGGCGCGCGAAGTGGATGTCGTCGACCTGGTCGAGGATCTGGGTCACGAGCCGCAGACCGCTCACCTGCGCGGGCAGGTCGACCTGCGTGATGTCGCCGGTGACGACCATCTTCGAGCCGAAGCCGAGCCGGGTGAGGAACATCTTCATCTGCTCGGGCGTCGTGTTCTGCGCCTCGTCAAGGACCACGAACGAGTCGTTGAGCGTGCGACCACGCATGTACGCGAGCGGTGCGACCTCGACCGTGCCGGACGCCAGGAGCTTCGGGACCAGCTCGGGGTCCATCATCTCGTTGAGGGCGTCGTACAGCGGCCGGAGGTACGGGTCGATCTTGTCGGTGAGCGTGCCGGGCAGGAACCCGAGCTTCTCACCGGCCTCCACCGCCGGGCGGGTCAGGATGATCCGGTTGACCTCACGTCGCTGCAGCGCCTGCACGGCCTTCGCCATGGCGAGGTAGGTCTTGCCCGTGCCGGCCGGTCCGATGCCGAACGTGATCGTGTTCTCGTCGATCGCGTCGACGTAGGCACGCTGGCCGTCCGTCTTGGGCCGGACGGACTTGCCGCGGCTCTGCACGATGGGGGTGCCGAACAGGTCGGTCGGCCGGCGGTCGTCCTCGATGACGCGGGCGGAGGTGGCGACGTCCGCCTGTCCGATGTCCTGGCCGCGACGCACCATGGTGATGAGCTCGTCGACGAGGACACGGGCGTGTGCGACGTCGCGCTCCGGACCGGTGAGGCTGACCTCGTTGCCGCGGACCAGCACGCGGACGGTCGGGTACTGCCGCTCGACCGTGCGGAGCAGGCGGTCCTGCGGCCCGAGGAGTTGCACCATGGCGATGCCGTCCACGGCGAGGTCGACGGTGACCTCGGGCTCGTCGGACGAGGATGCGGGGTGTGCGGTGCTGCTAACCGGCAAGGGTGCCTTCCTGGAGGTCGCCCGCGAGGACGTGGGCGTGGACGTGGAACACGGTCTGTCCGGCGGACGCACCGGAGTTGAACACGAGACGGAACTGGCCCCCCGCGCGCTCGTCGGCGACACGCTGGGCCATCGCGACGAGGTCCGCGAGCAGCGACGGGTCGCCGGCCGCGAGCTCCGCCACGGTGGCGTACTGCTCGGTCTTCGGGACGACGAGCACGTGGACGGGCGCCTTCGGAGCGATGTCCTCGATCGCGATGAGGCGGTCGTCCTCGGCGACGACGGTGGCGGGGATCTCGCGCGCGACGATCCGCGAGAAGACGCTCGGCGAGGTGCTCATCGCTCCATCGTAGGGCGTGCTGGCGACACCGTTCCGAGCTGTTCGCGCTGGGCTTGCGCTGCGCCGGGCACCCCGACGGTGGCAGCCGTCACCAGCGGCCGAGCCGCGCCTGGAGCACGGCGAGCGCCGCGGGCCCCGCGGTGCTCGTGCGGAGGACCGACGCACCGAGCCGGACCCGCGTGGCGCCCGCGTCGGTGAGGCGGTCGAACTCGGGGTCCGCGATGCCGCCCTCGGGACCGACGACGAGTGCGATCGCCCCCGCGCCCTCGGGAACGGCCACCGAACTGAGCGGCTGCTCCGCGAGCGGATCGAGCACGAGGACCGTCGTCGAGGGCGGGAGGCCCGCCCCGTCGGCCAGGGTCGCGGTCGTGACGAGCGGTCCGACGTCGGGGACCCGGGCCCGGAGCGACTGTTTCGCGGCCTCCCGGACGATCGCGCCCCAGCGGGCACGGCCCTTCTCGGTCTTCGGACCCTCCCAGCGGGACACGCTCCGTGCAGCCGACCAGGGCACCACGCCGTCGACGCCGATCTCGGTCGCCGCCTGGACCGCCATCTCGTCACGGCCGCCCTTCGCGAGTGCCTGGACGAGCACGAGCCGTGGCGAGCCCTCAGGTTCGACGTCCACGGACCGGACCGCGAGCGTCAGCGCGTCGCGGCCGACCTCCGCCACCGCGCCGCTGACGACGGTGCCCCGACCGTCCCCGATCCGCAGCGCCTCGCCCTGGCGGATCCGCGCGACCGTGACGGCGTGCCGACCCTCGGCACCGTCGAGCGACACGACGTCGCCGGGACGGACGCCGGCGAGGTCGTCGACCAGGTACAGGGACGCCACGGATCAGAAGGTGAAGAAGCGGTCACGGAGCTTGCCGAAGAGCCCCTGCTGGAACCGGGCGAGCTGCGGCGCCGGCGCCTTCCGGGACTTGGCGAGTTGTTCGACGAGACCGCGTTCCTTGTGCGAGAGCTTCGTCGGCGTGACGACCTGGACGCCGACGCGCAGGTCGCCCCGACCCCCACCGCGCAGTCGCGTCACCCCGCGGTCCTTGATCGTCAGGACGTCGGCGCTCTGCACCCCCGGCCGGATCTCGAGCTCGACCGGGCCGTCGAGCCCGTCGATGGTCGTCGTCGTGCCGAGGATCGCGTCGGTCATCTGCACCTCGAGTGTCGCGAGGAGGTCGTCGCCGTCGCGGCTGTACACGTCGTGGTGCCGCACCTTGACCTCGAGATACAGGTCGCCCGAGGGTCCGCCCGCCGGCCCGACCTCGCCCTGACCGGGCATCTGCAGCCGCAGACCGGAGTCGACGCCCGCGGGGATGTCGACGGGGAGCGTCCGGCGGGCGCGCACGCGGCCCTGGCCCTGGCAGGTCGGGCACGGGTTCGGGATCACAGTCCCGTACCGGCGGCAGGTGCCGCAGGGCGCGCTCGTGACCACGTTGCCGAGGAGCGACCGGACGGTCCGTTGCACGTGCCCGGTGCCCCCGCAGATGTCGCAGGTCACCGGGTGGGTCCCGGGCGCGCTGCACGAGCCGCCGCAGGTCTCGCACAGCACGGCCGTGTCGACCTCGATGTCCTTGTGCGTGCCGAACACGACTTCCTCGAGGTCGACCTCGACACGCAGGAGGGCGTCCTGGCCGCGCTCGGCGCGCGACCGTGGCCCGGTGCCGCGCGCACCGAATCCGCCACCGCCACCACCGAAGAAGGCGTCGAAGATGTCGCCGAAGCCACCGGCTCCGCCGCCGAAGGTGCCGTCCTGCGGACCGGCGTCGTAGCGGCGCCGCTGCTCCGGGTCGCTGAGGACGTCGTAGGCGTGGGTGACGTCCTTGAACCGCTCTGCCGCCTCCGGGCTCGGGTTGACGTCCGGGTGGAGTTCCCGGGCCAGGCGTCGGTACGCCTTCTTGATGTCCGCGTCGGCGGCGTCGCGTGCGACGCCGAGGACCTCGTAGTGGTCTGCCACAGCACCTCAGTCTGTCGGAGTGGTCGGCGTCCGCCGCACGGTGGTCCCGATCCGGGACGACCGGCGGTCCGGACGGATGGTCAATTGTCGGCCAGGAGCCCCGAGAGGTACCTGGCCACCGCCCGGACGGCGGCCATGTTCGTGCCGTAGTCCATGCGGGTCGGGCCGAGCACGCCGAGCCGGGCGACCTCGCCCCCGGCCGCGGTGTACCCACCGGCCACGATGCTCGTCGCGTCGAGTCCCCCGGCGGTGCCGAGGTACGCGGCGTTCTCCTCGCCGATGCTCGCGGCGACGGCGACCGCGTCGAGCTGCATCTCGCCGAAGAGCCGGAGCAGGGTCACCTGTTCCTCGATCGCCTCGAGCACGGGGAACAGACCGCCGGCGAAGTCGTCCTCGCTCTTCGCGAGGTTCGCCGCGCCCGCCATGACGAGCCGGTCCTGGCGGTTCGCGCGGACCTGCTCGACGAGTGCCGCGACCACGACGGCGGCGAGTCCCTGCAGCTCGGGGCGCACGCGTTCGGGGATGCCGAGCAGCACCCGGGGGACGTCCTGCAGCAGCAGCCCGACGGCCGCGGAGCCGAGCACGGCGCGGAGTTCGGTGAGGGCGTCGTCCTCGACGCGGAGATCGGTCTCGAGGATGCGCTGCTCGACGCGTGCGGTGTCCGTGATGAGCACGCTCATGAACCGGGTCTCGCTGAGCCGGACGAGTTCGACGTGCCGTACCCGGGCGCGGATCATCGAGGGGTACTGCACGAGCGCGACCTGGTTCGTGAGCTGGCTGAGCAGACGCACCGTGCGACCGAGGACCTCGTCGAGGTCGTTCGACCGCCCGAGGAAGGTCTCGATCGCGTGCCGCTGGGCGCTCGACAGCGGACGGGCCTCGGTCAGGTGGTTGACGAACACGCGGTAGCCCTTGTCGGTGGGCACCCGCCCCGACGACGTGTGCGGGGCGACGATGAGCTGTTCTTCCTCGAGGGCGGCCATGTCGTTCCGGATCGTCGCCGACGACACCCCGAACGCGTGCCGCTCGACGATGGAGCGGGACCCGACGGGCTCGCGGGACGCGACGTAGTCGCGCACGATGGCCTTGAGCACCTCGAGACTGCGTTCCGACACCATGACGCGCCCTCCCTCCTGCCACTCGTGCGCGATGTGCGCCCGGAGGGTCCGGCGGTGGTCGCACCGTCCGCCGTGCCACAGAGCTGGCACTCTCCGGGTCCGACTGCTGATCCTACGCCGAACCTCCGACCGACCGGGCCTCGAACCGGTCACAGCGAGCCGTTACGCTTCCGGCATGAGCACGACGCCGCCCTACGGACAGCAGCCGGACCCGCAGTGGGGACAGCAGTGGGGGCACTACCAGCCGCCGCAGCCGATGCGCCCCGAGGACCAGCGCCTCTGGGCGACCCTCGTGCACGTCGGCGGGATCTTCTTCCAGTTCGTCGTCCCGCTGGTCGGGTACCTCGTGCTGCGCGACCGGGGACCGTTCGTCCGCGAGCACACGCGGGTCGCGTTGAACTTCCACTTCACGATGGCGATCGCGTACGCGGTCGGCGTCATCACGTCGTGGCTCGGCATCGGCGTCCTCATCCTGTTCGCCGTCGCCGTGATCCAGGTCGTGTTCGGCGTCATCGCGGCCGTGCGCGCCAACGCCGGGCAGTTCTACCGCTACCCGCTCAGCATCGAGTTCATCCGCGCCTGACGACCACCGTCGGTCACCTGCCCGCGGACACGGCCGGGAGGCCCGCCAGCAGCCCGCCGCTCCCCCGGCGGTCCGTCAGTCCAACAGCTCCCGCACCACGGCGTCGGCCAGCAGGCGCCCGCGCAGCGTGAGGTCGAGCCTCCCGGACAGCGCGGCGCGGCCGTCGACGAGTCCGCGCGCGATGAGCCCGGCGACGCGCCCACGCGCCTCGGGACGGAGCTCCGCGGTGGCCAGCTCGCCGCGCACGCGCGCAGCGAGCAGGACGCGCTCGACGTACCGGGTCTCGTCGTCGAGCGTCTCGCGGCCGGCCGCCGGTGATTCGCCCCCGAGCACGCGCGCGGCGTACGCGGCCGGGTGCTTGACGTTCCACCATCGGGTGCCGGCGACGGCCGAGTGCGCCCCCGGACCCACCCCCCACCAGTCGTGGCCCTTCCAGTAGGACAGGTTGTGGCGGCTCGCGTGCTCGGCACCGCGGGCCCAGTTCGAGACCTCGTACCAGCTGTACCCGGCGGCAGCAAGACGTGCGTCGGCCTCCTCGTACATGTCGGCGGCCAGGTCGTCGTCCGGCGCCGGCAGGAGCCCCTTCGCGACGGCGCGCCCCATGGCCGTGCCGTCCTCGACGATGAGCGCGTAGGCCGACAGGTGGTCCGGCCCGTACGCGATCGCCGCGTCGAGCGAACGGCGCCAGTCGTCGAGTGACTCCCCCGGCGTCGAGTAGATGAGGTCGAGGCTGACGTCGAGCCCCTCCGCCCGCGCCGCATCCACCACGAGCGGGACCCGCTCCGGGTCGTGCGTCCGGTCGAGCGTGGCGAGCACGTGGGGCACCGCGGACTGCATGCCGAAGCTCACGCGCGAGAACCCGCCGCGGCGCAGCGTCGCCAGGGACTCCGCGTCGACCGAGTCCGGGTTCGCCTCGGTCGTGACCTCGGCACCCGGGAGGATCCCCCAGGTGTCGTCGATCGCGCGAAGGATCATCACGAGGTCGTCCGCCGGCAGCATCGTCGGGGTCCCACCGCCGAAGAACACCGTGGACACCGGCCGACGCGCGACGCCCGACCGGTCGAGGACGGACGCCGCGAACCGGATCTCCTGGACCGCGTGACCCGCGTAGTCGTCGCGCCGGACGCCCCGCAGTTCCGACGCGGTGTAGGTGTTGAAGTCGCAGTACCCGCAGCGGACACGGCAGAACGGCACGTGCACGTAGACGCCGAACGGGACGCCTCCCGCGTCCGCCGAGGGGACGATCAGGCCGTCCGCGGGGGCGGGATCGGCGATCGGCAGGGCGCTGGGCACGGACTCCATTGTCCCACCGTGCCGCCGTCCCCGGGTCACACCACCGGTCGCGCGGCCGGTACGGGGTCGCCATGATGGTCCCATGCACGACAGCACCACCTCCGGGAGCACGGACCCGGAACCCAGCGCCGACAGCGTCGTCGGCACCATCGTCCTCTGGGACGTCGACGGGACCCTCGTCGAGAACGCCGCCGTCCCCGGGAGCCTGTACCACCTCGCGCTCGAGCGCACCGTGGGCCGGGACCTCGAGCAGCTCGTCGGACACCAGCACGGCCGGACCGACGCCGGGATCATCCTCGAGGCCCTCCGGGCCCACGGGCTCGACCCGGAGCTGTCCGAGACCGTCCGCGGACACCTGCAACGCCTGTCCGAGGAGCGCTACCGGTCGGGTGAGCGGCGGACGCCCGCGCCGGGTGTGATGGCCCTGCTGCAACGCATGACCGATCGTGGCTGGCGCTCCGCGCTGCTCACCGGGAACTCCGCGGGTCGGGCTCGCCTCAAGCTCGCCAGCGCCGGGTTCGACCCGGACGCGTTCGACTGGGCGCACTCGTACTTCGGGGACGAGGACGTCGAGCGGCAGGCGCTGACGCGCCGGGCGGCCGCGGACCTCCGCGGGAACCGGGTGGTGGTCATCGGGGACACGCCCCGCGACGGCACCGCCGCCGACGCGGCGGGCATCCCGTTCATCGCGGTCGCCACCGGCGTGCACGACGTCGACGAGCTCGGCAGGACGAGCGCGGTCGCGGTCGTCGCGGACTGCGCGGAGGGTGCCGACACCCTGCTGGACGCCGTCGCCGCGCTCCGGCCCCTGGTCTGAACGGCCCGGCGCGCGATCCTCAGTCGGAACCGAGCAACGCCTGCAGGTAGGCCTGGGCGAGTCGCCGCTGCTGGCGTCGGAGGAACGGGCCGAGGAACCGCCACCCGCGCGATGACGGCTGCGAGAACTGCCGCACCTGCAGCCAGACCGAGCCGTCCGTGGTGCGCTCGACGACGAAGGACTCCTCGCCCGACACCGGGTGCCCCTCGAGCGTGCCGTACGCGAAGCCCTTGCGGTCCGGTTCGTCGATCACCGAGACGACGCGGACCGGGGCGTGCACGACCCGCCCGTACGCGTGGATCGTCAGCGTCGCGGTCGTCCCCGCGGTCAGCAACGGCGTACCGTCCGGCGCGAACCGCTCGGTCGTCCCGCCGCCGATCGAGGCCGGTGTGACCGGACGACCCTCGTCGTCGAACTCGACGGGGGTGTAGCCGACCTCGTCGTCGTCGGGGACGTCCTCCACGCGGACCCGGATGCCGCTGCGCTCCTGGATCTGCCAGGTCAGGGTCTGGACCCACGCCGTCTCGAACCGCTGGTCGCCGTGGCCGATGCGCGTGCGGGACTCGCTCGGCGTGAACCCCTCGGGCGGGTAGGTCATGAGGTCCGGCGCCTGGGTCGCCCCGACGGCGCCGTAGGTCAGGGCGGTGGGGCGGTGGCTGCCGCGGGTGCTCATCCGCCCATCGTACCGAGCGTGGGGTCGTTCCCCCCGGCGAGGACCCGCAGGTAGCGCGCCGTCGTGCGCCGCGACTTCCACTGCACGAACGGCCAGAGCAGCGCCCACAGTCGGTTCGCCGGTCGTGAGAACGACCGCACGACGAGCCAGACCGTGTCATCGGGACGGTGCTCGACGAGGAACGCGACCTCGCCCGACTCGGGGTGCCCGCGACGGGTGCCGTAGGCGAAGCCGCCGCGGGTCTCCTCGTCGACCACGCGGACGGCGCGGACCGGCGCGTCGGTGGTGACGCCGTACGCGCGGATGTGCAGGACAGCACGGTCTCCGGCGCGGAGGCGCGGGTGCGGTCGCCCGGGTCGGGACGGGTCGTGCGGACCGTCCGGGTCCTCCCGGGCCTCCCGGTGGTCCTGGGTCTCCCGGTGGTCCTGGGTCTCCCGGTGGTCCTGGGTCTCCCGGTGGTCCTGGGTCTCCCGGACCTCCGGTTCCACCCGGATCCCGACGCGCTCCTGGATCTCCCAGCGGAGCACGGCGTCGACCGTGCGGTCGTGGCAGGCACGACCGCGCCCGATCCGCGCGGCGTCCTGCCGTGCGCGGTACCCCGCTGGCGGGGCCGTCACCAGGTCGGGGGCGAGCGATCCGCCCTCGGGCGCGTAGGTCAGGGCGTCGCGGTCCGCACCGGCACGTGCGGCGTGGGCGCTCCCCGGACCGTCGGCGGTCACTTCTTCTTGGCGTCCTTGGCCTCGGTGTCACCGGAGAGCGCAGCGATGAACGCCTCTTGCGGGACCTCGACGCGACCCACCATCTTCATGCGCTTCTTGCCCTCCTTCTGCTTCTCGAGGAGCTTGCGCTTGCGGGTGATGTCACCGCCGTAGCACTTCGCCAGGACGTCCTTGCGCATGGCACGGATCGATTCGCGCGCGATGATGCGCGCACCGATCGCGGCCTGGATCGGGACCTCGAACTGCTGCCGCGGGATGAGTTCGCGCAGGCGACCGGTCATGAGCACGCCGTACGCGTACGCCTTGTCCCGGTGGACGATCGCGCTGAAGGCGTCGACCTGGTCTCCCTGGAGCAGGATGTCCACCTTGACGAGGTCGGCCTCCTGGTCCCCCATGGGCTCGTAGTCGAGGCTCGCGTACCCCTGCGTGCGGCTCTTCAACTGGTCGAAGAAGTCGAACACGATCTCACCGAGCGGCATCGAGTACCGGAGCTCGACGCGGTCCTCGCCGAGGTACTCCATGCCGAGCATCGTGCCGCGGCGCGACTGGCACAGGTCCATGATCGCGCCCACGTAGTCCTTCGGCGCCAGGATCGCCGCGCGGACGACGGGCTCCTTGACGCTGGCGATCTTGCCCGACGGGAACTCCGACGGGTTCGTGACCTCGACGGTCTTCTTGTCCTCGGTCGTGACCTCGTAGACCACACTCGGCGCGGTGGTGATGAGTTCGAGTCCGAACTCGCGGGACAGCCGCTCCGTGATGATCTCGAGGTGCAACAGCCCGAGGAACCCGCAGCGGAACCCGAAGCCGAGCGCGACCGAGGTCTCGGGTTCGTAGACGAGTGCGGC
Organism: Curtobacterium sp. MCBD17_003; assembly: GCF_003234885.2. Taxonomy (NCBI): domain Bacteria; kingdom Bacillati; phylum Actinomycetota; class Actinomycetes; order Micrococcales; family Microbacteriaceae; genus Curtobacterium; species Curtobacterium sp. MCBD17_003. The sequence continues at coordinate 1,349,627 of NZ_CP126275.1, read as the reverse complement.
GTCGGACAGCTTCAGCTTGTCGAGTGCCTCGCGCAGGTCCGGGTAATCGCTGCCGTCGATCGGGTACAGCCCCGAGAACACCATCGGCTTCGGGTCGGTGTACCCGGCCAGCGCCTCCGTGGCGGGCCTCGCGGCGCTCGTGACGGTGTCGCCGACCTTGGACTGCCGGACGTCCTTGACGCCGGTGATGAGGTACCCGACCTCGCCGACTGCCAGGCCCTTCGTCGGTACCGGCTCCGGGCTCGACACCCCGATCTCGAGGATCTCGTGGGTGGTGCGGGTCGACATCATCTGGATCTTCTCGCGGGGGCTGATCCGCCCGTCGACCATGCGCACGTAGGTGACGACACCGCGGTAGCTGTCGTAGACCGAGTCGAAGATCATCGCCCGCGGCTCGGCGTCCAGGCGACCGACCGGCGCCGGGATGCGTTCGACGACCCGGTCGAGCAGCTCCGCCACGCCCACGCCGGTCTTGCCGCTCACGCGCATGACGTCGGCCGGGTCGCCGCCGATGAGCTGCGCCAGCTCGGCGGCGTACTTGTCCGGCTCCGCGGCGGGCAGGTCGATCTTGTTGAGGACCGGGATGATCTCGAGGTCGTTCTCGAGCGCGAGGTACAGGTTGGCCAGGGTCTGCGCCTCGATCCCCTGGGCGGCGTCGACGAGCAGGATCGCGCCCTCGCACGCGGCGAGCGACCGCGACACCTCGTACGAGAAGTCGACGTGGCCCGGAGTGTCGATCATGTTCAGGGCGAACGTCTGGCCGTCACGCTCCCACGGCATGCGCACGGCCTGCGACTTGATGGTGATCCCGCGCTCGCGCTCGATGTCCATCCGGTCGAGGTACTGCGCCCGCATCGCACGCTCCTCGACGACGCCGGTGATCTGCAACATGCGGTCGGCCAGCGTCGACTTGCCGTGGTCGATGTGGGCGATGATGCAGAAGTTGCGGATCGCCCCGGCCGCCGTCGACGCGGGTTCGAGTGGTGCGGATGCTTGTGGGCTCACGGTTCCTCTGAGGTCGAGCGGTGGATCGGTCGATTGTTCCACGCGCAGCCGACCGATGCGGCCAGACCCGGCCGCGGCGACCGCGGCGAGGACGGGAGCGACCCTGCCGGCAGGGTCGTCAGCGCGGGTCCGGGAGACGACGGAGACCCTCGCGGAGCACCGCGGGGTCCGCGGCCAGGCACACGCGGATCCACCCCTCACCGGCCCTCCCGAACGCGCTGCCCGGCGCCACCGCGACGCGCTCCGTCAGCAGGAACCGCTCCGCCCATGCCGCGACGTCCCCGTCGGTCGCGTGCGCGACGTCGATCCACAGGTAGAACGCGCCCTCGGGGTCGTTGTACGTGATGCCCTTCGCGTCGAGGACCTCTCGCGCCACCTCGAGGTTCGCGCGGTAGTGGTCACGGGCCTCCTGGACGGCCGAGTGGTCCCCGACGATGGCCGCGAGGGCCGCGAACTGGTCGGGTTCGGCGACACAGCTCACCGTGGCCTCCTGCACCGTCCGCATGGTCCCCGCCATGCCCCTCGGCGTGACGAGGTACCCGACGCGCACGCCGGTCATCGCGTACGTCTTGCTCAGGGAGAACACGCTGAACACCCGGTCGTCCTCGTCGAGGGACGCGGGACTGACATGGCGGGCGCCGAACGTGAAGTACTCGTAGACCTCGTCACTGATGACCCAGAGGTCGTGCCGACGGGCGAAGGCGAGCAGCCGCTGCACGGTCTCCGCGCCGACCACCGACCCGAGCGGGTTCGACGGCGAGTTGAGCAGGAGCACGCGCGTGCGGTCGGTCACGCTCGCCTCGAGGGCGTCGAGGTCCGGCTCGAACCCGTGCGCCGGTGCGAGCTCGTACGGCACCGGGACCGCACCGAGCATGTGGGCGTTCATGGTGAAGGTCGTGTAGCCGGGGTCCGGCACGAGGACCTCGTCGCCCGGCGCGAGCAGCAGTGCCATCGCCTGGTGCAGGGCCTGGGTCGCCCCGACCGTCACCCAGACCTGCTCGATCTCGGCGTCGATCCGGTTCTCGCGGGACAGCTTCTCCTGGAGGGCCCGCCGCAGTGGCGCGATCCCGCCGTTCGGCGTGTAGTTGGTCCGGTCCTCGGTCCACGCGCGTCGCGCCGCGTCGCCGATGTGCCGGGCCACGGGCACGTCGGGCTCGCCGACCACGAGCATGATGGCGTCGTCGAGGAGCAGAGCCTGCTCGTAGATCCGCCGGATGCCGGAGTCGGGCACGGTGCTGATGTGCGGCGCGAGCGATGGCATGGCGCAACGCTAGTCGAGGGGTGGCGCGTTGATCGCTCCTCGTGGTCCTGGTAACATTGCTCGCTGGCTTGCGTGTTCCATCTCCCACAGGTGGAGCGCGATCCGCGATCGGACCCTCTATCCCTGTGATCGCGTTCACCCGTCCGAGACACACAGAAAGCAGAACCGCATGGCGAACATCAAGTCGCAGATGAAGCGCATCAAGACCAACCTGAAGGCCCAGGAGCGCAACAAGGCCTACAAGAGCGAGCTCAAGACGTACATCCGCCACACGAACGAGGCCATCGCCGCCGGCGACAAGGACAAGGCCACCGCCGCCCTCGTCGTCGCGACGAAGAAGCTCGACAAGGCCGTGAGCAAGGGCGTCATCCACAAGAACCAGGCCGCGAACCGCAAGTCCGCGATCTCGAAGAAGGTCGCCGCGCTCTGATCTGAGCGCTGGCCGAGCCGCACCTCGCAGAACGCCCCCGACACCTCGGTGCCGGGGGCGTTCCGCGTGTCCGGCGCGGCGCAGCTCGGGCTTGGGGGTCAGCACGGCGCAGGGGTCCGCACTGCGCAGGGGCCGCACTGCGCAGGGGTCCGCACTGCGCAGGGGTCGGCGCTGCGCAGGGGCCGCACTGCGCAGGGGTTGGCACCCGGCGGGTCCGGCCTACGGGATCAGCACCCGGCGGACCATGCCCGCCCCGGTCAGGTCCCCTCACCGCGGCGGGCGATGACGCGGACCATCACCTCGAGCGCGTAGTGGGCGTCGCGGGACCCGCCCTTCACCGCCGTGTCGGCGGCCGCGATGCTGAGGATCGCGTTCGCGAGGCCGGCCTCGCTCCAGCCCTGGACGTCTCGCTGCGCCCGCTGCACCTGCCACGGTGCCAGCCCGAGCGCCGATGCCGCCTGCCCGCTCGACCCGCGGAAGGAACTGACCTTCGCCATCGTGCGGATCTTGCTCGCGAACGCCGCGACGATCGGCACGGGGGCCTCGCCGGTCGCCAGGGCGTGCCGGAGCTGCACGACGGCCGGCCCCGATCGACCGGCGAGCGCGATGTCGGCCACCTTGAAGGCGTTCGTCTCGACCCGGCCGCCGTAGTACCGGTCCACCGTCCGGTCCGTGATCTCCTGGTCGTCGTCGGCGAGCAGCTGACGACAGGCGGCAGCGAGTTCGGCGAGGTCGTCCGCGAACGCCGCGACGAGGGTGCGGACCGCGGACGGGCTGATCTTCCGGCGCGCGGCGCGGAACTCGGCCTGGACGAAGTCGATCCGGTCGGTCTCCTTCTTCAGTTCGTCGCACTGGACCTCGATCCCGCCGCCGGTGCCGCCACGGATCGCGTCGAGCAGTTTCTTCCCGCGGACGCCGCCGCCATGCCGGAGCACGAGCGTGACGTCGTCGGCCGGGGCCTGGAGGTAGGAGAGGGTCTCGGTGATGAACGCGTCCGTGCACTTCTCGACCTGGACGACGCGCAGGAGGCGGGGTTCGCCGAACAGCGAGGGGCTGGCGAGGGTCGCGAGCAGCCCAGGCGCGTACTGGTCGGCCTCGAGATCGTGGACCTCGAGTGCGGGGTCCTCGGCGAGCAGGAGATCGCGCAGCGAGGTGATCGCTCGTTCGGCGAGGAAGGTCTCGGGTCCCGTCACGAGGACGACCGGTGCCGGCCGGATCGCCGACCACGGGACCTGGTCGATCGCCGCGGCTGCGCGCGCTGGTCTCTTCGCCGCCATGGTGTGCCTCCCGCTCGGGACGTTGGTGGACCCGACCGTGCCCGACCCGGTCCACGCCGGGCTCCGACCCGACCGACCTCCAGCAGTGTACGGGCGACCGGCGACACCCCCGTAGTGGGATCGCCTCGGTCGGGCCGCTCGCGCCAGACCCGGAGGTCGCCGCCCGACGCCGAGAGCACGATCGTGCCGTTCTGATCGGTGCGGAGCGCCGCCGTGCCCGCTGCCTCCAACATCGCGAGCGCGCGGTCGGTGGGATGCCCGTAGGGGTTGTCGGCACCCACGCTCACGATGCCCACCCGAGCCGACACCGCTCGGTACAGCGCCGGGTCCTGGTCGGCGGAGCCGTGGTGCGCGACCTTGACGACGTCGACGGGTGGCCAGCCTCCGGCTGCCGTCACCATGGCGAGCAGCCGTCGCTGCGCCGCCTCGCCGAGGTCGCCGAGGAACAGCGACGACAGGCAGTCGGAGCAACGCCGGGACGGCTCGAACAGGACCGTGACGCTCGCGTCGTTCCCGCCCTCGGTGGTCGACGGAGGGGGCCACACCACCCGCCACGGCAGATCCCCGAGCGTGCCGGCGGTGCCTGCGCCCGCCGTGACCACGTCGGCACCCGCGCGCCGCAGGGTGGCGACGACGTCGGCGTCCGCCGCGCGGCCGAGCGGGCCGACGAGGGCGGTCCCGACACGGTTGGCTACCACCCCGACCGCACCCACGTGGTCGCGGTCGTAGTGCGAGGCCACGAAGAGGTCGATCCGGTCGATCCCCAGCAGGTCGAGGCAGCGCTCGAGCCGCTCCGGCTCGTCGCCCGTGTCGACGAGCGCGACCGCATCGTCCCGCCGCACCAGGACCGCGTCGCCCTGGCCGACGTCGCAGGCCGCGAGCGACCAGTCGGCGGGGACGCTCCCCCGGACGACGGCGTCGGGCACGACGACGACCGAGACGCCGATCACCCCGACCACCACCGCCGCGGCCACGGGGACCGCCCGGGCAGCACGGCGCACGAACACGGCCGCCACGACCGCCGTGCTCACCAGTGCGGCCGTCGCGGCGCCGAACGGACCGGCCGGCCAGGGGACCACCGCGAACGGGAGTGCCGCGGCCGCCCGCGCGACGACGGCGATGACCGCGGCGGGTGCCCACGCGGCGGCCGCGAGGAACCAGGCACCGGTCGACCAGATGGGCGCGAGCGCGCACGCCGCCAGCCCGAGGACGGTCGCGACGGGAGCCAAGGGCTCCGTGACCAGGTTCGTGAGCACGGCGTACGTCGGGATGGACGGCGCGAGCACCACGGTGACGGGCCAGCACGCGGCCTGCGCCGCGACCGGTACCGCGAGCGACGCCGCGACCACTGGTCCGAGTCGTCCGGCGAGACGCGACGCCAGGACCGGGGCGACCACCACGACCCCCGCGGTGGCCAGGACGGAGAGCGCGAACCCGAAGGACCGGGCGAGCCACGGGTCGACGACGAGCATGCCGATCGTCGCCAGTGCCACGAGCGGTGCGCCATGCACGGGTCGTCCACGCAGGTGCACGACGAGCACGACGACCGCCATGATCGTCGCGCGCACGATGCTCGGATCCGGTCGCACGAGCAGGACGAATGCGCCGAGCACGACGACCGAGACCACGACACGCGCCAGCCGCGGGGCGCGTGCGGCACGGCCGACGAGCATCACGAGTCCGACGAGCACCGCGCAGTTCGAGCCGGAGACGGCGGTGAGGTGCGTCAGTGCGGTCACCTCCATCGCATCCGCGGTCCGGTCGTCGATACCGCTCCGGTCCCCGATCGCGAGCCCGCGCAGCAGGCCGGCTCCGGGGCCGGGCAGTCTCCCGGTGACCTCGGCGAACGCGCGGCGGGCGATCGTGCTGGCGAGGAGCAGCGCCGCGGGAGCGTGGACGACCTCGGGGTCGCCCCGGGTGAAGAGCAGGACGGACGCGGTCGCACCCGGCGTCCCGGCGACCAGCTCCGCGTGCACACGCACCGTGGCACCCGCGACGAGTGGGACGGCGACGTCGCTGGCACCGGGGTCGTGCTCCGTCGAGCCCGGCTCCGCGAGGACCACGCGGGCGGGGACGCGGAGGCCGGTGGTCGTGATCGTCTCGCCACCCGCGCGGTGTTCCATCCGGACGAGGCGCCCGGGGACCGTTCGCTCACCCGGTTCGCCGTCGCGCTCGAGCACGACCTCGGCGACCACGGCCGCCCCGTCGTCGATCGCTCGGATGGCTTCCGGACGCCGGACGGCGTCACGCACGTCGACGGCGACCGCGACGAGGGCCACGAGCAGCAGGGTGGGCGCGACGAGGCCGACGACGCCGAGCGGTCCGCTGTGCGCTCGGGGTGGCGGGCCCGCCCGCCCGCGACGGACCGCCTGGAGGACGACCAGGACCGCTGTGGCCGCGGCGACTCCCGCGGCCACGGCGACCGGGACCGCGTGCGCGGGACTGGCGACCAGGACCACCGCGACCACCCAGGCCACGGCCACCGGCACGACGAGGCGGAGATCCGGACGTGGCGCACCGAGCGACGTCACACCCGCACCCGGTCCCGGAGGTCCGCGAAGGTCGCGTCACCGATCCCGCTGACGTCGAGCAGGTCCTCGACGCTCGAGAACCGACCGTGCTCGGTCCGCCACGCGACGATCCGGTCGGCGAGCGCCGGTCCGATGCCGGGCAGGGTCTCCAGGGCGGTGGCATCGGCGGTGTTGAGGTCCACCAGGGTCGGGCCCTCCCCACCACCGACGGACGCACTCCCGCCCCCCACGACGGGTCCCGGGGCCTCGGGGACGTCGTCCTCGCCGTCACGCGGCACGTACAGTTGCTCGCCGTCCACCAGCGGCCGGGCGAGGTTCACCCGGCTCAGGTCTGCGTGGTCGGCCGCCCCGCCGGCCTCGGTGACCGCGTCGTCGACGCGGGCACCGACCGGGAGCTCGACGAGGCCCGGCGTGGCGACGGCCCCGAGCACGTGGACGACGACGGTCGCGGGCGTCGCCGCTGGGGGGACCACTCCCGTGGACGCCGTGGCGGGCGCCGACACCGAGACCGCATCGGCGGAGCGCTGGACCGTCGTGGCGTGGTCGGTCAGTGCGCCCACCGCCAACAGCACGAGCGCCACGACCGTCACGGCGATGGCGACGACCACGAGGGCGCGCGGCCGGATCCAGGTGCGGACCGGTGCGGTGTCGTCGAACTCGTCTCCCGTCATGCTCCGACGCTAGGGGCGCTCCCGACGCCGAACGGCCCCGCCGGTGCGTCCTGTGTCGGGACGCCCCAGCGGGGCCATTGTGGAGGAGTGGGCGCGGAGGGCAGTCAGCCCCGGATCGCGATGTTGACCAGCTTCGGCGCGCGGACGATCACCTTGACGATCTCGCGCTCACCGATGAACCGCTGCACCGATGCGGAGGACCGGGCCAGCGCCTCCAGGGCGTCCGCGTCGATCGACGGCGGCACCTCGAACGTGTCGCGCACCTTGCCGTTGACCTGCACGACCGCCGTGACGCTCTCCTGCACGAGCAGGGTGGGATCGGCCTTCCGCCAACCGTGTGTCGCCACCGACGGCTCGTACCCGAGCCGCTCCCACATCTCCTCGCCGGTGTACGGCGCGAAGACACTCAGACCGAGCGCGACGGTCTCGGTGGCCTCGCGCACCGCGGGGTCTGCCGGCCCGACACCCGAGTCGATGGCCTTGCGCGTGACGTTGACCAGGTCCATGAGCCGCGCGATGACGACGTTGAACTTGAAGGACTCCATGAGACCGGGCGCGTCGGCGAGGAACCGGTGGGTGACGCGGCGCAGCGCACGGTCGCCCTCGGCCCACACCGCGTTCGGAGCCGACGTCACGTCCACCGCCAGGCGGTAGGCGCGAGCGAGGAAGCGCGCGCTCGCGGCGGGCGAGACGTCCTCCCAGTTGATGTCGTCCTCCGGCGGACCGGCGAAGCCCATCACCAGACGGATGGCGTCGACCCCGTGCGCGTCGAGCTCGTCCCCGAGGCTGACGCCGCCCTTCGACTTCGACATCTTCGACCCGCCGGACAGCACCATGCCCTGGTTGAGCAGCGCGTTGAAGGGCTCGGTGAAGTCGATGTACCCGAGGTCGAACAGGACCTTCGTGACGAACCGCGCGTAGAGCAGGTGCAGGATCGCGTGCTCGACGCCGCCGATGTACTGGTCGACGGGCGCCCACTTGCGCGCCTCGGCCGGGTCGAACGCCTGGCTGTCGTCGTTCGGGCTCAGGAACCGCAGGAAGTACCAGGACGAGTCCACGAAGGTGTCCATCGTGTCGGCGTCGCGCTTGGCGGGAGTGCCGTCCACCGGGTTCGGCACGTTCACCCAGTCCTCGGCGCCGCCGAGCGGGCTCGTGCCCTTCGGCTTGAGGTCGAGTCCCTCGCTCGGCGGGAGCAGCACGGGGAGCTGGTCCTCGGGCACCGGGTACTCGGTGCCGTCGTCGCCGTGGATGATCGGGATCGGCGTGCCCCAGTACCGCTGGCGGGAGATGAGCCAGTCGCGCAGTCGGTACGTCTTGGCGGCGCGACCGGTGCCCTTCTCCGAGAGCAGCCGGATCGCAGCCTGGATCGCGTGCTGCTTGCTCATGCCGTCGAGCGGACCGGACGCGATCATCCGCCCCTGTCCGGTCAACGCGACACCGGTCGATGCCGGGTCGAGTGGCGGCAGGTCGAAGTCCTCGAGGGTCGCGCCCTCGGGGATCACCGGGAGGGCACCGGTGACGGCCGCGTTCGTGTCGACGACCACCTTGACCGGGAGGCCGAACACGCGTGCGAAGTCGAGGTCGCGTTGGTCGTGGGCCGGCACCGCCATGACCGCACCGTGGCCGTAGTCCGCGAGCACGTAGTCGGCCGCCCAGATGGGCAGGCGCTCCCCCGTGACCGGATGCAGGGCGAACCGGTTGAGCGGGACACCGGTCTTCGGCCGGTCGGCGTTCTGCCGGTCGATCTCGCTCGTCGCCTGGGTCTCGGTCAGGTACTCGGCGAAGGCCGCCTGCGTCGCGTCGTCCGACGACGCGACGAGTTCGGCGGCGAGGTCACTGTCCGGGGCGACGACGAGGAACGTGACGCCGAAGACCGTGTCGGGTCGCGTCGTGAAGACGGTGACGGGTTCGTCCCGCCCCTCGATCACGAAGTCGACGTCGGCGCCGACGGATCGACCGATCCAGTTGCGCTGCATGGCGATGACCTTCGCCGGCCAGGTGCCCTCGAGCTGGTTGAGGTCATCGAGCAACCGGTCCGCGTAGTCCGTGATCCGGAAGTACCACTGCGTCAACTTCTTCTTGACGACCACGGCGCCCGAGCGGTCGGACGTGCCGTCCGGCAACACCTGCTCGTTCGCCAGGACGGTCTGGTCCACCGGGTCCCAGTTGACCCAGCTGTCCTTCCGGTACGCCAGGCCCTTCTCGTACATCTTGAGGAACAACCACTGGTTCCACTTGTAGTACTCGGGGTCCGACGTGTGCAGCTCGCGCGTCCAGTCGAAGGACGGGGCGTAGCGCTTGAACGAGGCCTTCTGTTGTTCGATGTTCGCGTACGTCCAGGCGCGGGGGTCGATCCCGCGCTTGATGGCCGCGTTCTCGGCAGGCAGGCCGAACGAGTCCCACCCGATCGGGTGCAGCACGTTGAAGCCCTGCTGCCGCCAGTACCGGGCGACGAAGTCGCCGAGTGCCCAGTTCTCGGCGTGACCCATGTGCAGGTCTCCGGACGGGTACGGGAACATCTCGAGGATGTACTTGCGCGGGCGGCGGTCCTCCGGGTCCGTCGTGAAGAGCCCGAGGTCCGACCAGATGCGCTGCCACTTGTCCTGGATGCGCCGGGGGTCGTAGGCGTGCGGGTCCTCGACGTGTTGCTCGATGGTCACGGAACTCTCATTCGGTCGGGAGGGACGGGTCACCGCACACGAGCGGGTGACCGACGATCAAGGGTACCGAACCGAGCCGGGCCGCACGCCGCACGGGGACGGATGCCGGGCACTCGCCCGGCGTCCGTCCCCGTGTCGGTGGTCAGTTCGCCGCGCTGCTCAGAGCAGTCCCTTGTCGGTGAGGAACTTCTTGGCGATCTGCGCCGACTTCTCCTTGTCCACGGTGCTCTCGGTGTTGAGCTGGATCAGCGCGGACGTGGTCAGGGCTTTGTCGACCTTCTCGATGTCGGTGGCGGCCTTGCCGGTCACCTTCTTCGAGACGATCGGCGTCACGTTCTGCGGCAGGATCAGGTGCTTCGGGTCCTTGAGGGTGACGAAGTCGTTCGCCTTGATGCTCGGGTCGGCGCTGTAGATGTCGGCGAGCTGCACCGTGCCGTCCTTGAGCGCCTTGACGGTGAGCGCGCCGCCCGAGTCCTCGATCGCGGTGAACCCGACGGTGGCACCGTAGGTGGACTTGAGGCCGTTCGGCCCGTAGGGACGGGCCTGGAACTCGGAGTTCCCCCCGACGGTCAGCTTCGTGGAGACGTCCTTCAGGTCGGCCAGGCTGGTCACGTGGTTCTGCTGCGAGAACTGCTTGGTGACCGTGTAGCTGTCCTGGTCCGTCGCCGCCGCTGCGGGGAGCGCACGGATCCCGCTCGGCAGGGCGGACTTGAGACCCGCGGCGATCTCCGCGGGGCTCGACGCCGTGGACTTCTTGTCGTAGTACTGGAGCAGGTTGCCGCTGTACTCGGGCATGACGTCGATCGCGCCCTTCTGCATCTGCGGCAGGTAGACCTCACGTTGCCCGATGTTGAAGTTCCGCTTCACGTCGTAGCCGTCGTGCTCGAGCACCTGCGAGTACAGCTCGGCGATGATCTCGTTCGAGTAGTACTGCTGCGAGCCCACGACGATGGTCGAGGACCCGGCGGCGGACGACGCGCTGCTGCCCGCGATGGGGCTGCTCGAGGAGCAGCCGGTGAGCGCCGCGACGGCGCCGACGGCCAGTGCGGCCGCGATGCCGAGGCGGAGTCTGGTTGCTGTGGTCACGAGGGGTTTCCTTCCGGGAGGGGATTGTGGGAGGACGCGTGCGTCACCCGGGAACGCGAGCCCGAACGGCCGGCGACGCCCGCGGGCACCACCGCCCGCTGGAACCCGGCGAAGAGGATCTCGAAGACGATGGCGAGTGCGATCACGAGGATCGACGAGCCGAGCATCTCCGCGTAGTCCTGGATCTTGAGGCCGAGGAACAGGTAGCCGCCGAGACCGCCGGCCCCGACGTACGCCGCGAGGGTCGCCGTCGCGACGACCTGGAGGACTGCGGCCCGGATGCCCCCGATGAGCAGCGGCAGGCCGAGCGGGATCTCGACCTTCCAGAGGATCTGCCACTCGGTCATGCCCATGGCACGGGCCGCGTCCACGGTCACCGGGTCGACGGCCTCGATGCCGGCGTAGGCGCCGGCGAGCACCGACGGGATCGCGAGCACGACCAGGGCGATGAGCGGGGCGGACAGTCCGACGCCGAGCGCGATGCCGAGCAGCGTCAGCACGCCGAGCGTCGGCAACGCACGGATGCCGCCGGAGAGGGCGATCGCCACGCTCCGCGCGCGACCGGTGTGTCCGATCGCGAACCCGATCGGGATCGCGATGACCGCGGCGATCCCGACCGCGAGGAGCGTGATCCACACGTGTTCCCAGAGGCGCGTCGGGATGCCGGTGGGTCCGGGGTAGTTGGTGGGGTCGAACACCCACGCGAACGCCTGGCCGATGATCACGAGGTCACCTCCGCGACCGGTGCGGTGGATCGGGCGGCGCGCCGTCGCGTGGCGCGGGGCATGGACCGGGTCCATGGGAGCACCAACCGCCCGAGCAGCACGAGCAGGCCGTCGAGCACGAACGCCAGGACCAGGACCATGACGATCCCGGACCCGATCTCCTCGGGGATCGTGCGCTGGATGCCGTCCGTGAACAGCGACCCGAGGCTCTGCACCCCGAGCACCGCGCCGACCGTCGTCAGCGAGATCGTCGACACCGAGACGACCCGGAGGCCGGCGAGCAGCACCGGTCCCGCGAGCGGCAGGTCGACCCGGAAGAACCGCTGCACCGGCGAGTACCCCATGGCGACGGCGGCTGCCTGCGTGGCCGGGTCGACGGACGACAGCGCGTCGGCCGTCGACCGCACCATGAGCGCGAGCCCGTACAGCGTCAGCGCGACGACGATGTTGACGGGGTCCTGCAGGTCGGTGCCGATCACCGCCGGCAGCGCGATGAACAACGGAAGGGACGGGATCGCGTAGAGCAGGCTGGCGACGGCGACGATGCCGCCGCCGGTCCCCCGGGCGAGCCTCCGGGGCGCCCCGCCGTCCGTCGAGGGGCTGCGCAGTTTGACGACGAGCCACCCGATGGGGATCGACAGGAGGAAGCTGACGACGATCGCCGGCAATGCGGTCGCCAGGTGCGCCAGCGTGTCCGACCAGATGATGTCGAGGTTCGACCACACCCAGGTCACGACGCGCTCCCACCCTGCGCCGCAGCACCCGCCGCGGGGTACGCGGCGGCCTCGGAGACGGATGGGACGGGTCCGGTGAGCACACCGGCGGCACGACCGTCGGCGTCGACCACCACGGGACCACCGGGTGTCTGCTCGATGCGGAGGGCGCGGCGGCCGCGACCGGCACCGACGAAGTCGGCGACGAAGTCATCGGCGGGCGACGACATGATCTCGGCCGGCGTTCCCTGTTGCGCGATCACCCCGCCCTTGCGGAGGATGACGACCTGGTCGCCCAAGCGGAAGGCCTCGTCGATGTCGTGGGTCACGAACACGACGGTCTTGCCGAGTTCTCGTTGGAGCCGGATGAGCTCGTTCTGCAGATCCGTCCGCACGAGGGGGTCGACCGCGCCGAACGGCTCGTCCATGAGGAGGATGTTCGGGTCGACGGCGAGGCCACGGGCGACCCCGACACGCTGCTGCTGACCCCCCGAGAGCTGCGAGGGGTACCGGTCGGCGAGGCCGCGGTCGAGTCCGACGGTGTCCATGAGCTCGAGCGCACGCTCCCGTGCGCGGGCCTTGGGGACGCCGGTCAGCAGCGGCACGGTCGCGATGTTGTCGACGACCTTCCGGTGCGGCAGGAGTCCGCTGTTCTGCATCACGTACCCGATGCGGCGGCGGAGTCCGACCGGCGGGACCGCCGCGACGTCCTCGCCGTCGATCTCGACACTGCCCGCGGTCGGGTCCACCATGCGGTTGATCATCCGGAGCAGGGTGGTCTTGCCGCAGCCGCTCGACCCGACGAAGACCGTCGTGGTCCGGGACGGGATCACCAGGTCGAAGTGCTCGACTGCGGTGGTGCCGTCCGGGTACTGCTTGCGCACCGATCGGAACTCGATCATGGATGCTTGGCCCTTCCGGTTCCTGGGTGCGTCTGGTGGACGCGTGCCCGTCGATCTCCCGCCGATGGGTGGAGGTCGTCCCGCCCACGTACTGAAGCATGCTTCGGCGCGATGGGCAATCACGGATTGCGTACGCGGACATCCGACGCCCTGCTCCGCCGGATCGACCGATCGAGCGGGGTACGAGCGCACCGCACCGGAGGGGTACGGACGGTCAGGAGCGTACCCGGGTCCGCCGACGCTCGCGTCGGGACGATGACGAATCGTGACGTGGCGGACGACGACGCCCGCCCCCGAGAGCGGGAGCGGGCGTCGTCCGGTGGCCCCGGGTCAGGCGTCGGCGAGGACCGATCGCAGGTACGCGCGGGACATCGCCCGGAACTCCTCGACGAGTGCGGCGTCCCCGGCACCGGGCACCCGGTGTGCGCGGGCGAGGACCGCGTGCCCGGCCTCGGTCAGGACGGTCCACGCCCGACTCATCCGATCGGAGTCCGGGAACCCGAAGCGCTCGCGGAAGATGACGGCGACCGCGCCGCCCAGTTGGGACATCCGGTCCTCGGTGCCGTCGTCGCCCTCGGTGACGTCACCGAAGCGGACCGCACGGAACCCCGGCTCCGTACGGTACATCTCGACCGTCATGTCGATGAGCGCGTCCGCGCCTTGCTCCCACGTCGTCGCGCCGCTCGCGTCGATCGACGAGACGAACCGCTCGGCGAGCCGTTGGGCGCACCGGATCGCGAGCGCCTCCACGACCGCGATGCGATCCGGGAAGTACCGGTAGACCGTCCCGATCGAGGCTCCGGCCCGCTCGGCGACCATGGCGGTCGTCAGGCGCTCGAGCCCGATCTCGTCGATCACCGCGGCCGCAGCGTCGAGGAGCCCGGCGAGGCGCGCCGAACTGCGGGCTTGGACCGGCTCGTTCCTGAGCAGTGATGATCCCCCCGGCAGTGCGTTCGATACCTCGGTGACGAGCACGTGTTCTCCTCCTCGCGCGAACGCGATGCTGGTCGACGGCCCGAGCGGCCGATGGCGGCGGGACGAACGGGCGTCCGCGCCGCGACGGGCGACGGACCCGCCGACGTGTTGATGTGACGGTCACAATGGTCGCACCGAGCGCCTGGGTCGACGCTGCGTTTCGACTCCTCGGAGGCAACGCGTGTCGTGGGACGCCCGTCCGGCCAGGGCAGGACGGGAGGGGCGACGCGACCGGCACGGTGCACGCACCGACCGACGGATCACCCGCGTCCCCGTGCGCGGCGTCATGACATCACCCGACCGCGGCCGATGGCGGCGGCGACTCGGCAGAGGGTCGGCCGACCGACCGGCGCCCACCGGAGCGTGGAATGATGGTGCGATGCCCGATCGGACGATGCCGGATGCCGCGCTGGTCGACCCGATCCTGCACCGCGCCGCCCGCGTCGAGGACGCGGTCCAGGAGTTCCGGGAGCGGCGGGCACGTGCTCGCGGTCTCGTGCCGACGGTCGTCCCGTACACCGGGTACGGGGCGCCGGGATGGGTCCGGGTCCTCTGTCGGGTCCTGCTCACGCGGCGTGGCCTCGCCTCCGACGCCAGCTACGAGGGCGTCCGCGGTTGGCGCAGCTTCACGAGCGTGGCCGTCGACGACGTCGAGGTCACCGTCACCGCCGGTGGTGCCACGCACCGCGTGCAGGCCGACCGGGGCGGCGTGGTCGACACGCGTGTCCCGCTCGACCTCGAGCCCGGCTGGCAGACCGTCACGCTCGCCGCTGGCGGTTCGCGTCCCGTCCACGCGCCGGTGTTCGTCGTGGATCCGTCGACCCGCTTCGGCGTCGTCTCGGACGTCGACGACACGATCATGGTGACGAGCCTCCCCCGCCCGTTCCTGGCGGCATGGAACTCGTTCGTCCTCACGGAGCACGCCCGCCGCCCCGTCCCCGGGATGTCCGTGCTGTACGAGCGGATCCTGGGTCAGCACCCGGGCGCTCCGGTGGTCTACCTGTCGACCGGCGCCTGGAACGTCGCGCCGACGCTCAACCGGTTCCTCACTCGCAACATGTACCCGCCCGGCGCCCTGCTCCTCACGGACTGGGGTCCGACGCACGACCGCTTCTTCCGCAGCGGACGGCTCCACAAGCAGGAGAACCTCCGACGGCTCGCCGCCGACTTCCCGGACGTCCGATGGCTGCTCGTCGGCGACGACGGCCAGCACGACGAGGAGCTGTACGGCGAGTTCGTGGCGGAGCACGAGGGCAAGGTCTCCGGGGTCGCGATCCGCCAGCTCTCGACGAGCGAGGCCGTGCTCGCCGGCGGCCGCTCCCGGGCTCAGGAACGCAGCCGCAATTCGGCCGCTCCGTGGGTCTACGCCCCGGACGGCGCCGGGCTCTGGGAGGCACTCGCCGACGTCGGGATCACCCGGCGCTGACCCGTGTCGGCGTGCCGATCCGGACGTCCGGACACCGGCTCCCCTGCGGGAGTGCACAGCCGACTCCCTCCCGCCGGACGCGGGACCCGCAGGGTGACAGGCTGGACCGATGGCGCTCCACATCGAGGACTACGCACTCATCGGCGACTGCCACACCGCCGCGCTCGTCGGCCGCGACGGCAGCATCGACTGGCTGTGTCTGCCCCGGTTCGACAGCGCGTCCGCGTTCGCCGCGCTCCTCGGCGACGAGGACGACGGTCGCTGGCTGCTCCGACCGGACGACGACACCGCGACCGCCACACGCCGCTACCTCGACGACACGTTCGTCCTCGTGACGACCTGGACGACCTCCACCGGCGTCGTCGAGGTGACCGAGTTCATGCCGTCCGGGGACCGGCGCGCCGACCTCGTGCGACGGGTCCGCGGGGTGCGCGGATCGGTGGCGATGCGGCAGGAACTGCGGATCCGGTACGGCTACGGAGCGACGGTGCCGTGGATGCGGCAGATCGGCCACGACGACGCGCACGTCCTGCTCGCCACCGCGGGGCCGGACTCGATCGTCGTCCGTGGACCGCGCCTCCATGCGGAGGGCCACCGTCACGAGAGCCGGTTCACCGTCGAGGCCGGCAGCACGGTCGACCTCACGCTGACCTGGTACCCGTCCCATCGTGAGCCGCCGACGCCCCCGCAGGTCGACGCCGTCCTCGACGAGACCGTCGGCTGGTGGCGCCACTGGGCCGCCGGCGACGCCACCGATGGCCGCTACGCCGACGCCGTGCACCGCTCGTTGCTCGTGCTCCGTGCGCTGACGCACGAGGACACCCGCGGGATCGCCGCGGCAGCGACCACGAGCCTCCCGGAGGACCCGGGCGGCGAACGCAACTGGGACTACCGGTACGTGTGGCTGCGCGACGCGTCGCTGACGCTCGCGGCGCTCCTCGCGCACGGGTTCCGCGACGAGGCGAACGGCTGGAAGCACTGGTTGCTCCGCGCGATCGCCGGTGACCCCGCCGACGTCCAGATCATGTACGGCCTCGCCGGCGAGCGGGAACTCCCGGAGCGCACCCTCGACCACCTCGCGGGGTACGAGGACTCCCGCCCGGTCCGCGTCGGCAACGGCGCCTACACGCAGTACCAGGGCGACGTCTTCGGCGAGGTCCTGGCGGCGCTGCACGACGCACGCGAGCTCGGCGTCGAGGAGAACGCGGACAGCTGGTCGCTGCAGCGCGCACTCCTGGCCTACGTCGAGGAGCACTGGCAGGACCCCGACAACGGCATCTGGGAGATGCGTGGGCCGCGCCGCCACTTCACGCACTCCCGCGCGATGATCTGGGCCGCGTTCGACCGCGGTGTCGCCGCCGTCGAGGAGTTCGGACTCGAGGGGCCGGTCGAGCGCTGGCGCGGGTTCCGTGACCGGGTCCGCGAGGAGATCGAGACGCAGGGCTACGACCCGGTGCGGAACACCTTCCGGCAGCACTACGACACCGACGAGGTGGACGCCTCGCTGCTCGTCCTCCCCCAGATCGGTTTCTGCAAGCCCGACGACCCCCGCATGCTCGGCACCGTCGCCGCGATCGAGCACGACCTCCGCACCGGACCCGACGGACTGCTGCTCCGGTACCGCACCACCGCGGGCTTCGACGGCCTGTCTGGATCGGAGCACCCGTTCCTCGCCTGCTCGTTCTGGCTCGTCGAGCAGTACGCGGCGTCGGGCCGGATCGAGGACGCCGAACGCCTCATGGACACGCTCGTCGGGTTCGCGAACGACGTCGGGATGCTCTCGGAGGAGTACGACGTCGAGCACGGCCGGCAGATCGGCAACACACCCCAAGCGCTGTCGCACCTGACCCTCGTCACCGCCGCCGACGCGATCCGCCGGGCGCGCGGCGAGGCCGGGCCCGGCATCCGCACCCGGGAGGCCCAGAACGACGGCACCACCCGCAGCACCACCGGTGTGGGCGAAGCCGCGGGCGCTCCCGACTGACGCGCCGCACGCCGACACGACCGCGGCCCCGTCACCGGCGAGGTGACGGGGCCGCGGTCGCGTCGGACGACGATCGACGTCAGGGGATCAGGACGAGGACTCCCAGTCGGCGGGGCCACGCGAGCCGGCACGGTAGTCGTCGAGCGGGACCTCGCGACGCTTCCAGGCGTCCACGACGGGCTGGACGATCTCCCAGCAGCGGACCGCGACGTCGCCGCGGATCGACAGCAGCGGGTCGTCGTGGAAGATCCCGCTCAGGACCTCACCGTAGGGCGTGAGCTCGCCACTGTCGAACGACGACGACAGGACGATCTGCCCCATCTCGAACGGGTTGCCCCCACCGTTCGCCGACAGGCTCAGCTCGATCTCGTCCGGGTTGAGGACGATGCGCAGCGTGTCCGACACCGGCTGTCCCTCGAGGCCGGACGGGAGTCGCGGCACCGGCTTGAAGGTGACGAGGACCTCCTTACGGCTCGCACCGAGCGCCTTGCCCGAACGAAGCGTGAAGGGCACGCCCTGCCAGCGGGCGGTGTCGACCTCGACGTTGATCTCGGCGAGGGTCTCGGTCTGGCGCTCGGGGTCGACGCCGTCCTCGTCCGCGTACGACGGCAGCTCCTTGCCGTCGATCGTGCCCGCGACGTAGCGCGCACGCCGGCTCGCCTTGAGCGGGTCGTCGTCGACGAGGTGGGTCGACCGCAGCACCCGGGCGAGCGACGACCGCAGCTCGACGGCGTCAACCGCAGCGGGCGCGTCCATCGTGACGAGCGCGAGGATCTGGAGCAGGTGGCTCTGGATCATGTCGACGAGCGCACCGGCGTCGTCGTAGTACTGCGCGCGGCCCTCGAGGCCGAGGGTCTCGTCGTAGAGGATCTCGACCTTCTCGATGTTGTCCGCGTTCCAGATCGGCTCGAACATCCGGTTGGCGAACCGCAGACCGATGATGTTGAGCACGGTCGACCGGCCGAGGAAGTGGTCGGTGCGGTGCACGCGCTCCTCGGGGACGAGCTGGAGGACGGTCTCGTTCAGCGCCCGAGCCGATTCGACATCCGTGCCGAACGGCTTCTCGAACGCCAGGGTCGTGCCCTCGGGGAGTTCGAGCTCCGCCAGGGCGTCACAGATGTCCGACGCGATCTGCGGCGGCAGCGCGAAGTACAACACCGGCTCGCCCTCGGCGGCGTCGAGCATGGCCTTGAGGTGGGCCGGGTCCTTCGGGTCGCCCTGCATGAAGACCGTCGACTCGAGCGTCGCGTCGACCTCGGGCCCCGAGACGTGCTGCGAATCGAAGGCGTCCTTGACGACCTTGGTCCAGGCTTCCTCCGAGCGGGCGCTCCGGCCCGTGCCGATGAGCTTGACGGGGACGGAACGGGCGCTCTGGAGGAACGTCCCGAGGCCGGGGAGCAGCAGCCGGGCGGCGAGGTCGCCGGTTGCGCCGAAGACGATGAGAGTGCGCTTGTCGGTCACCAGGGGTGACTCCTTTCGGATGGATGTGCGGGTGTCGACCGCGTCCGATCGGACCGGTCGGGATCGGCCCGGACGCACGTCGGGCGGCACCGGTGAGGGTGCCGCCCGATGAGCGTCAGGTGCGGATCAGTGTCCGAAGTTGCCGCGGTAGTACTCGTAGGTCCAGCCGACGAGCGCCACGATCCCGATGGAGGCGCCGATGGCGAAGATCCACCACCCGGCTGCGACGCCGAGGAAGCAGATCGCCGCCGCGGCCGCGAGCGTGATCGGCCAGTAGGACCAGGGGCTGAAGTGACCGAGTTCGGCGTCACCGTCCTCGATGTTCGCGTCGGTGCGGTCCTCGGGCAGTACGCCGTCCTGCGCTGCGAACGTCCGGCCCAGGTAGAAGGCGATGAACACCCCCAGGATCCCGGTGAGACCGATCGAGACCGTGCCCACCCACTCGATCTGGTTGGTGGCGAGGATGCCCCAGATCGTGTACGCCGCGTCCGCCACGAAGAAGAAGATCGCGAGGATCCAGAACAGGTTGGTACTAGCGCGCATGGTTCCTCAGAACTTCTGGTCGGTCTGGTTCGGGTTCCGGGTCTTGCCTGTCGCCGCGTCGTGCGTCTGCGCGTCCGGAGCGTCCATCGCCGGACCGACACCGATCGGGATCCCCGCCTCGGGGTGGTTCAGATCGAACGCCGGCGACTCCGACCGGATGCGCGGGATCGAGGTGAAGTTGTGCCGCGGCGGCGGGCAGGAGGTCGCCCACTCGAGCGAGCGGCCGTAGCCCCACGGGTCGTTCACGGCGACGCTGGGCGCGTGCCGCGCGGTGACGTAGACGTTGTAGATGAACGGCAGGAACGAGACGCCGAGGATCATCGCGCCGATGGTCGACAGCTGGTTCATCCAGGTGAAGCCGTCCTGCGGCAGGTACGTGGCGTAGCGACGGGGCATGCCGATGACGCCGAGCCAGTGCTGGATGAGGAACGTCGTGTGGAACCCGATGAACAGCAGCCAGAAGTGGATCTTGCCGAGGCGCTCGTTGAGCATCTTCCCGGTCCACTTGGGCCACCAGAAGTAGAAGCCCGAGAACATCGCGAACACGACCGTGCCGAACACCACGTAGTGGAAGTGCGCGACGACGAAGTACGAGTCGGACACGTGGAAGTCGAGCGGCGGCGAGGCGAGGATCACGCCCGTGAGGCCACCGAAGGTGAACGTCACGAGGAACCCGATGGCCCAGAGGATGGGCGTCTCGAACGTGACCGAGCCGCGCCACATCGTGCCGACCCAGTTGAAGATCTTCACGCCGGTCGGGACCGCGATGAGCATCGTCATGAGCGAGAACCACGGCAGGAGCACGCCGCCGGTGACGTACATGTGGTGCGCCCACACCGTCACCGACAGGGCCGCGATGGTGATCGTGGCGTAGACGAGCGTCTTGTAGCCGAAGATCGGCTTCCGGCTGAAGACCGGGAAGACCTCGGACACGATGCCGAAGAACGGCAGCGCGATGATGTAGACCTCGGGGTGGCCGAAGAACCAGAACAGGTGCTGCCAGAGCAGCGCACCACCGTTGGCAGGGTTGAACACCTGCGCACCGAACACACGGTCGAGGCCGAGTCCGAACAGCGCCGCGGCGAGCACCGGGAACGCCATCAGCACGAGCAGCGCGGTGATGAGGGTGTTCCAGGTGAAGATCGACATGCGGAACATGGTCATGCCCGGCGCGCGCATCGTGATGATCGTCGTGATGAAGTTCACGGCACCGAGGATCGTCGAGAAGCCGGTCAGGCCCAGGCCGAAGACCCACAACGTCCCGCCGAGACCTGGTGTGAACGTGGTGTCCGACAACGGCGCGTAGGCGAACCATCCGAACGAGGCGGCACCCTGCGGCGTGAGGAACCCGCCGACCGCGATGAGGCCGCCGAAGAAGTACAGCCAGAACGCGAAGCCGTTGAGGCGCGGGAAGGCGACGTCGGGCGCGCCGATCTGCAGCGGCATGATCGCGTTCGCGAACCCGGAGAACAGCGGCGTCGCGAACAGCAGCAGCATGATCGTGCCGTGCATCGTGAACAGCTGGTTGTACTGCTCCTTCGTCGCCACGACGTGCAGGCCGGGCTCGAAGAGCTGCGCACGGATCACGAGCGCCATCACTCCTGCCAGCAGGAAGTACAGGAACGAGGCGATCAGGTACATGTACCCGATCGTCTTGTGGTCCGTCGACGTGATCCAGTTGACGATGATGTTGCCCTTGCGGCCCACCCGCGAGGCCGCGAAGTCCGGCGTCGAGGTCGGGGCCGACTGGCCGACGAATGCGGAAGTGGTCATGGAGCGAGCCTTACTTCTCGGTACCGGCGGCCTGCGCGGGCGCCACGTTGTTCGGCTGGTTCGAGTCGGTGTTGTACTCGTTACCGAGCAGACCGACCTTGCCCTGGTCGCGGAGGGACGCGAGGTACGCCTGGTACTTCGCCGGCGACACGACCTTCACCTGGAAGAGCATGAGCGAGTGGTACTCGCCGCAGAGCTCGGCACACTTGCCCTGGTAGGTGCCGGTCTTCTCCGGGATGAAGTACTCGTAGTTGGTCCGGCCGGGGATCGTGTCCTTCTTGTAGAGGAAGTCGACGACCCAGAACGAGTGGTCCACGTCGCGCGAGGACAGCTCGATCTCGACCTTCTTGCCCTTGGGCAGGTAGAGGGTCGGCAGCTGGTTGGTCTTGATGTCGCCGGTGCCGTTGTCTTCTTCCTGGGCCTGGATGCCCTGGTAGTAGACCGACTTCTTGGCGTCGTTCTGGTCGATGTAGTTGAAGTCCCACGCCCAGCGCTTGGCGTACACGTGGATGGTGGCGTCGGGGTGTGCGAACGGCTTCTCGATCGCGGCCTGGTCCTTGGCGGTGAAGGCGAAGAAGCCGAGCACCAGGATGAGCGGCACGATCGTGTAGAAGATCTCGATCGGCATGTTGTAGCGGAGCTGCACCGGGAGGCCGGTCTGGCCCTTGCGGCGGCGGTAGACCACCGCGGCCCAGATGATCAGGCCCCAGGTGATGAGACCGACCGCGAGGAGGACGATCCAGCTCGTCACCCAGAGGCCGACCGTCGCACTCGTGTGGTTGGTCGTGTCCCGCGTGTGCTCGGTGCCCGGCAGCCAGCCGTTCAGCTGCTGCTGCGTACAACCGGCCAGTGCGATGACCAGACCGACGGCCACCGGGATGGCCGCCCAACGTATACGGCGATTCGAACGCACTGTTACCTCTCGCGAAGACGGTTGTCGGGACGTGACCGCATCGAATCAGCTCGACGCAGGGCTCGTTCCCAGACTGGGTGGAACACTCCTAGCTTACTCGCAGCCAGGGTGCCGACGTGCACACGCGACACGCTCGCGGGCGGCTTCGGAAGCCCACAGGTGTCGCCCAACGCAGCACGAGGGACGCCGGTCGCCCGGTCGTCCCTCGCTCGCCGCGGTGCCCCGGCAGGGCCGGTGCCCTGCGTGCGCCGCGATCGGTGCTGGTCAGTGGAAGCTGTCGCCGCACGCGCAGCTGCCCTGCGCGTTCGGGTTGTCGATGGTGAAACCCTGCTTCTGGATGGTGTCCTCGAAGTCGATGGTCGCACCGTCGAGGTAGGGCACGCTCATCCGGTCCACCACCACCTCGACCCCGTCGAACTCGGCGGTGGCGTCACCCTCGAGCAGGCGCTCGTCGAAGTACAGCTGGTAGATGAGGCCCGAGCAGCCGCCCGGCTGGACGGCCAGACGGAGCCGGAGATCGTCGCGGCCCTCTTGCTCGAGCAGGCTCGCGACCTTCGCCGCGGCCGCGTCGGACAACAGGACGCCGTGGGACGGTGCCGCGGCCGGCTTCTCGATCGTCGTGGTGGTGTCGGTCATCGCCGTCTCCCTCCGCGCGGTGCAGGTCACCGCGGCTCGTTCCGATTGTAGGCGCGCGCACCGACGCCGTGCACCGGGTCGGGCCTCCCGGGTCGTGCGGACCGGACCGGAGGCCCGACGGCGGGCCGCTCAGACGGAGCGGGTGCCGAGGCGGGCCAGCAGGATCGTCTCGGCGGCGATCGCGCGGTGCAGGACGCCCAGGTGCTGCGACTCGTTCGGGCTGTGCGCGCGGGTGTCCGGGTCCTCGACGCCGGTGACGAGGATCTGCGCGGCGGGGAACTCGGCGGCGAGGTCCGACACGAACGGGATCGAGCCGCCGATCCCCTGCTCGACCGGCTGCGCACCCCACCCCTCGGTCATGGCCGTCCGGGCCTCGCGCACGGCCCAGCCGCTCGTGTCGACGAGGAACCCGTCGCCGGTGTCGACGTCGGTGATGTCGACCCGCGCGCCGAACGGGGTGTTGGCCCGGATGTGCGCCTCCACGGCCGCGAAGGCGTCGGTCGCCGACTGCCCGGGGGCGACCCGGATGGAGACCCGCGCGGAGACCGTCGGCAGGAGTGTGTTCGACGCGTTCGCCACGCTCGGCACGTCCATGCCCGTGACGGTCACCGAGGGCCCGGACCACATGCGGCCGAGCAGCGGGCCCTCCCCCACGGGCCGGACGCCGTCGACGAACGCCGCCTCGGCCGCGAGTTGCTCCTCGCTCCGCTCGGGCACCGGACCGTCGTACCGCGTGAGCCCGGGCACCGCCACGGTGCCGGCGTCGTCGTGGAGCGACGCGAGGAGACGCACCATGGGCATCATCGCGTCCGGCACGGCACCGCCGAACATCCCGCTGTGCGACGCGTGCTCGAGCGTCGTCACCGTCAAGCGGAAGGTCACGTTGCCGCGCAGGCTCACCGTGATCGCCGGGACGTCGGTGGACCAGTTGTCACTGTCCGCGACGACGATCACGTCGGCCGCGAGGTGCTCGCGCTGCTCGCGGAGGAACGTGGTGAACGAGCGCGACCCGAACTCCTCCTCGCCCTCGACGAAGAGGACGATGCCGAGGTCGAGGTCGGCGTCGTCGACGACCGCACGCAGGGCGCGCAGCGACGCGATGTGCGTCATCACGCCGGCCTTGTCGTCCGAAGCGCCCCGCCCGTGCAGACGCTCCCCGCGGAGGGTCGGCTCGAACGGCGGCGTCTCCCACAGCGCCTCGTCACCCTGCGGCTGGACGTCGTGGTGCGCGTACAGCATCACGGTCGGTCGGCCGTTCCGCGCGCGCCGCACCGCGAGCACCGCCGGCTGTCCGAGCGCCGCGCCCCCGTCCGTTCCGGCCGTCGCGTCGGCGCCCTCGCCCTCGGCGCCCGCGATCGCGGAGCGGACGACCCGGACGTCCTCGAACACGCCCGTGGAGCGCGCGAGGTCGGCCACGGCCTCGGCACTCGCCTGGACCGCGGACGGGTCGAACGCGGACCACGACACGGAGGGGATGCGGATGAGCGCCGACAGGTCGGCGATGGTGGTCGGCAGGCCGCCCTGGACCGCGTCGCGCAGCGCGGCGAGCAGGGTCGGATCGGTCTCGGGCGCGTGCTGTGCGGAGTCGGTCATGCGGGTAATCTTGTCAGTCCGAGCAACGATCGAGGACACCGTGGCCAAGGCGCAACCCAAGACGAACACGACGGTCAACCCGTCCGACGAGGAACTCCTCGCGGCGGGCGCCCCCGCCCGGGGCAAGGGGCGACCCACCCCGAGCCGTCGGGAGCGTGAGGCCGCGAACCGGCGCCCGATCGTCGGCGCGACCCCGGCGGACCGCAAGGCCGCGCGGGCACGCCTGACGGACGACCGCGAGCGTGCTCGCGTCGGCCTGGCGAACGGCGAGGAGCGCTACCTCCCGGCCAAGGACCGCGGTGAGCAGCGCCGGTACGTCCGCGACTACGTCGACGCCCGATGGAGCGTCGGCGAGGTGATGCTCCCCCTCATGGCGGTGTTCCTCATCGTCTCGCTGGCCGTGACGGCGATCGAGGGCATCGCGTTCGTCCTCATCTGGCTCTTCGTCGCGCTGTTCCTGCTCGACGCCGTCGTCACGTTCCTCGCGCTGCGCCGTCGCATCACCGCGAAGTGGGGGTCGGGGTCGCTGCAGCGTGGCACGTTCCTCTACGTGGTGACCCGCCAGTTCCAGATGCGGTTCCTCCGACTGCCGAAGCCGCAGGTCAAGCGCGGTCAGTACCCCGTCTGACGACCGGACGGACGGGAGGCCCGGTGCACGCTCGCACCGGGCCTCCCGTCGTTC
The DNA here is from genome assembly GCF_003234885.2 of Curtobacterium sp. MCBD17_003. NCBI lineage: Bacteria > Bacillati > Actinomycetota > Actinomycetes > Micrococcales > Microbacteriaceae > Curtobacterium > Curtobacterium sp. MCBD17_003. The sequence continues at coordinate 1,324,380 of NZ_CP126275.1, read as the reverse complement.
CTGCGGCCGATCAGGCGCGCGCCGCGGCAGCCGCGCGCCGCGCCGCACGCCGGTGGCGACGCCGACGCAGTCGGTTGATGCGCATGGCCCACGTCGGTCCCTCGTAGAGGAACGCCGTGTAGCCCTGCACGAGCGTCGCGCCGGCCTCGATGCGGGCCTCGACGTCGGCCTCGGTCGTCACCCCGCCGACCGCGATCACGCAGAAGTCGTCCGGTACCGCAGCGCGCACGCGACGCAGGACCGCGAGGGACCGCTCCGCGAGCGGCGCGCCGGAGAGACCACCCACGCCGAGGGCGGCGACGACGTCCTCGGCGGCGCGCAGCCCCGTGCGTTCGACCGTCGTGTTGGTCGCGATGACACCCGCGAGCCCGAGCTCCACCGCGAGTGCCGCGATCACGTCGATCTGCTCGTCAGTCAGGTCCGGTGCGATCTTCACGAGCGTCGGCACGCCCCGGGCAGCGCCGTGCACGGCCGAGAGCAGCGGCCGGAGTTGGTCGATCTCCTGCAGACCGCGGAGCCCAGGGGTGTTCGGCGAGCTGACGTTCACGGCGAGGTAGTCGGCGAACGGCGCGAGCATGCGGGTCGACTCGAGGTAGTCGTCGACGGCTTCGGCCACCGGGACGACCCTGCTCTTGCCGATGTTGACACCGATGACGGGGCGGCCCGGGAAGCGACGCGCGCGTTCGAGGCGCCGGGCGGCCCGCGCGGCACCGCCGTTGTTGAACCCCATCCGGTTCACGAGCGCTCGGTCGGCGACGAGCCGGAACAACCGGGGCCGTTCGTTCCCGGGCTGCGGTCGGGCGGTGAGCGTGCCGACCTCGACGTGCCCGAACCCCAGGAGCCCGAGCCCGATGACGCCCTTGGCGTCCTTGTCGAACCCCGCCGCCATCCCGAAGCGCGACGGGAAGTGGATGCCCATCGTCGTGACGCCGTCTGCGGCACCGGGCCGTCCGTAGCGCTCGGCCAGTCCCGCGAGCACGGGGAGCCGGGGCAGGACACGGATCACGCCGAAGGCCAGGTGGTGCGCGCGTTCTGGGTCCATCCGGGCGAACACCACCCGGAACACGACCTTGTACCCGGCCCGGAGGAGGACTTCGGCGACGCCGCTCATCCGGCGCTCGTCGCGCTGCGGCCCGCCGCCGCGTCGGCGTCGGCGTCGGCGTCGGCGTGGTGGTCGATGCGCAGTTGCTTGATGGCGTCGTCGAAGTCGTCGAGCGACTCGAACGCCTGGTAGACGCTGGCGAAGCGCAGGTACGCGACCTCGTCGAGCTCGCGGAGCGGATCGAGGATCGCGAGCCCGATGTCGTTCGCGTCGATCTGGCTCGCACCGGACGAGCGGACGATCTCCTCGACGCGCTGAGCGAGCACGGCGAGGTCGGCGTCGGTGACGGGGCGACCTTGGCACGCCTTGCGGACGCCCGAGATGATCTTCTCGCGGCTGAACGGCTCGAGCACCCCGTTGCGCTTGACCACGTTGAGGCTCGCGGTCTCGGTGGTCGAGAACCGGCGCCCGCAGTTCGGGCACTGGCGACGACGGCGGATCGACGTGCCGTCGTCACTGGTCCGGGAGTCGACGACGCGCGAGTCCGGGTGGCGGCAGAAGGGGCAGAACATGTCGCAGACGATCGTACCGGGTGGTCAGGAGCGGGCGAGGCGTGCGGCCACGGCGGCCCCGTGCGCCGGCAGCTGCTCCGCCTCGGCCAACGCCACGATGCGCGGACCGACCTCGGCGAGGGCCTCCGCGTCGTAGCGCACGATCTGCTGCGGGCGCAGGAACGTCGCCGCCGAGAGGCCGGCGCCGAACCGGGCCTGCCCGCCCGTCGGGAGCACGTGGTTCGACCCCGCGAGGTAGTCGCCGAGACTGACCGGAGCGGACGGCCCGACGAACACCGCACCGGCGCTGTCGATCTCCGCGAGCACGGCGTCGTCGTCCTCCGTCTGGATCTCGAGGTGCTCCGGTCCGTACGCGTTGCTGACCGCGGCGGCGTCCGTCAGCGAGCCGACGAGCACGACGGCCGACTGCGGGCCGCCGAGCGCCACGCGCACGCGGTCCGCGGTGGCCAGCCGGGCGAGCTGTGCCGGGATCGCGGCGTCGACCGCGTCGGCCAGGGCCTCGGACGTCGTCACGAGGACGCTGCCCGCCTGCTCGTCGTGCTCGGCCTGGCTCACCAGGTCGGCGGCGACGTACTCGGCGTCGGCGGAGGCGTCGGCGATGACGAGGATCTCGGTCGCGCCGGCCTCGGCGTCGATGCCGACGAGGCCGCGGACGAGCCGCTTCGCCGCCGCGACGTAGTTGTTACCGGGACCGGTCACGAGGTCGACCGGCTCGAGCCCGATCTCCGGCACACCGTGCGCGAGTGCCCCGATCGCACCCGCACCGCCCATCGCGTAGACCTCGTCGATGCCCAGGAGGCCCGCGGCCCCCAGGATCGTCGGGTGCACGCCGTGTCCGTGGTCGCGTTGGGGCGGGGACACGAGGGCGATCGACCGCACCCCGGCCACCTGGGCCGGCACGACGTTCATGACCACGCTCGACGGGTACACGGCCTTGCCGCCCGGCACGTAGAGGCCGACCCGACGCACGGGGCGCCACCGCTGGTGGACCTCGGCTCCGTCGGCGAGCGTGGTGATCGCGGCCTGGGGCACCTGGGCGGTGCTCGCCGCACGGACGCGCCGGATGGCCTCGTCGAGCGCGTTCCGGACCACCGGGTCGAGTCCGGCCACTGCTGCGCCGATCGCTGCCGCTCCCACGCGGACGGCGCCGGGCGCGCCCCCGTCGAACCGCTCCGCCTGCTCGCGGAGCGCGGCGGCACCGCGGTCACGGACGTCGTCCACCAGGTCACGCGCCGCGGTCGTCGCACTCGCGACGTCACCCGCGGCCCGCGGCATCAGTCGGAGGAGTTCGGCGCGGTCCGGCAGTCCGCCGCGGAGGTCGATTCGTCGCATCATGGCCAGCCCAGCCTACCGAGGCCGACCCGGTCACCGACGGCGCAGGTCACACGAGACAGGACGGTCCGAGCAGGCTCTTCAGCTCGCCGAAGAGATCCGGCGTCAACGCGACCGGGAACGGGATCTCGAAGGTGCGCGCGGCGTCCTCCTTGAGGAGCCGGAGTCGCACCTCGGTGTCCCCGTGATGACGGCCGAGCACCTTCGCCAGCTCGGAGACGGTCTCGGTCGTCGCACGCCGTTCCGGCAACGACAGCGTGAGCGGCCCCGAGCCCATGGCGTCGCCGACGTTCGGCGCGAACATGCTCACCGCGTGCAGGCTCTTGCCGTCGTCGCGCACGCTCACCCGACCCCGCAGGACGACGATGGCGTCCGCCTGGAGCATCGGGCCGAACTCCTGGTATGTCTTGCCGAGGAACATGACGCCGATCTCGGCGGCGAAGTCCTCGATCTGCACGATGCCGTACGGGTTGCCCGAGTTCTTCGACACCCGGTGCTGCACGCTCGTCAGGAGTCCGGCGACCGTCACGGTCTCGCCGTCGATGTGGTCCTCGGCCGCGACGATGTCGGCGATCGACATCGACGCGTGCTTGGCGAGCTCGACCTCGAGGCCGGCGAGCGGGTGGTCGGACACGTAGAGACCGAGCATGTCGCGCTCGAAGGCGAGCTTGTCACGCTTCGACCACTCCGGCCGCTCGGGCACCTGTGACACGGGCGCGGCGGTCTCGGCGACCTCCGCGAACAAGCTGTCGAAGTCGAACCCGACGTTGCCGTTCGCCTCGTCGCGCTTGATCTTGACCGCGGCCTCGACCGCACCCTCGTGGATCTCGACGAGCGCACGCCGGGTGTCACCGAGCGAGTCGAACGCCCCGGCCTTGATGAGGGACTCCACGGTGCGCTTGTTCGCGGCGGTGATCGGGATCTTGCGGAGGAAGTCGTGGAAGGACTCGAAGCGCCCCTTCTGCCCACGGGCCTCCACGATCGCGTCGACGACGTTGAAGCCGACGTTGCGCACGGCGCCCATGCCGAACCGGATGTCCTCGCCGACGGCGGCGAAGAACCCGATCGACTCGTTGACGTCGGGCGGCATGACCTTGATGCCCATGCGCCGACACTCGTTGAGGTACAGCGCGAGCTTGTCGCGGGCGTCGCCGACGCTGGTCAGCAGCGCCGCCATGTACTCCGCCGGGTAGTGCGCCTTGAGGTACGCCGTCCAGTAGGACACGACCCCGTACGCCGCCGAGTGCGCCTTGTTGAACGCGTAGTCGGAGAACGGCAACAGGATGTCCCACAGCGTCTTGATGGCCGCGTCGGAGTAGCCGTTGTCCTTCATGCCCTGCTCGAAGCCCGCGTACTGCTTGTCGAGCTCGGACTTCTTCTTCTTGCCCATCGCCCGCCGCAGGATGTCGGCCTGACCGAGCGAGAACCCGGCCACGCGCTGCGCGATCGCCATGACCTGCTCCTGGTAGATGATCAGGCCGTAGGTCGTGTCGAGGATGTCGGCGAGGGGCTCGGCGAGCTCCGGGTGGATGGGCGTGATCTCCTGCTCGCCGTTCTTGCGCAGGGCGTAGTTCGTGTGCGAGTTCGCACCCATCGGCCCCGGGCGGTACAGCGCGATGAGCGCGGAGATGTCCTCGAAGTTGTCGGGGCGCATGAGCCGGAGGAGCCCACGCATCGGACCGCCGTCGAGCTGGAAGACGCCGAGCGTGTCACCGCGCTGCAGCAGCGCGTAGGCCTCGGGGTCGTCGAGGGTGAGCGACTCGAGGTCGAGGTCGGTCCCCCGGTTCATCTTGATGTTGTCGATGGCGTCGCTGATGATCGTGAGGTTGCGGAGCCCCAGGAAGTCCATCTTGATCAGCCCGAGCGACTCCGCAGCCGGGTAGTCGAACTGCGTGACGATCTGGCCGTCCTGCTCGCGCTTCATGATCGGGATGATGTCGATGAGCGGATCGCTCGACATGATCACGCCGGCCGCGTGCACACCCCACTGTCGCTTCAGGCCCTCGAGCCCCAGGGCGGTGTCGAAGACCGTCCGGGCCTCGGGGTCCGACTCGACGACGGCGCGGACGTCCGCGGCCTCCTTGTAGCGCGGGTGGTCGCGGTCGAAGATGCCCGTGAGCGGGATGTCCTTGCCCATCACGGGCGGCGGCATCGCCTTCGTGAGCTTCTCGCCCATGCCGAACGGGAACCCCAGGACGCGCGAGGAGTCCTTGAGGGCCTGCTTCGCCTTGATCGTGCCGTACGTGACGATCTGCGCGACGCGCTCGTCGCCGTACTTCTCGGTGACGTACTTGATCGCCTCACCGCGGCGACGGTCGTCGAAGTCGACGTCGAAGTCGGGCATCGAGACGCGGTCCGGGTTGAGGAACCGCTCGAAGATCAGACCGTGCGCCAGTGGGTCGAGGTCGGTGATGCGCATGGCGTAGGCGGCCATGGACCCGGCACCGGAACCGCGGCCCGGCCCGACGCGGATGCCGTTGTCCTTCGACCAGTTGATGAAGTCCGCGACGACGAGGAAGTACCCCGGGAACCCCATCTGCGTGATGATGCCGACCTCGTAGTCCGCCCGCTTCCGCACGGCGTCCGGGATGCCGTCCGGGTAGCGGTAGTGCAGCCCCTTCTCGACCTCCTTGACGAACCAGGACTCCTCGTTCTCGCCCTCGGGCGTCGGGAACCGCGGCATGTAGTTCGCCGAGGTGTCGAACTCGACGTCGCACCGCTCGGCGATCGCCAGGGTGTTGTCGCAGGCGTCCGGGTGGTCGCGGAACAGGTGCCGCATCTGTGCCGGGGTCTTGAGGTAGAACTCGTCCGCGTCGAACTTGAACCGGTTCGGGTCGTTCAGCGTCGACCCGGACTGCACGCAGAGCAGCGCCGCGTGCGAGGTGGCGTCGCCCGCGTGCGTGTAGTGCAGGTCGTTCGTGGCGACGAGCGGGAGGCCGAGGTCCTTGGCGAGGCGGATCAGGTCCGTCATGATCCGCCGCTCGATGCCGAGCCCGTGGTCCATGATCTCGCAGAAGTAGTTGTCGGCGCCGAAGATGTCACGGTAGTCGGCCGCGGCCCGGACGGCCTCGTCGTACTGCCCCAGGCGCAGCCGCGTCTGGACCTCGCCCGAGGGGCACCCGGTGGTCGCGATGAGGCCCTTGGCGTACGTCGACAGGAGCTCGCGGTCCATGCGCGGCTTGAAGTAATAGCCCTCGATCGAGGCGCGGGAGGACAACCGGAAGAGGTTGTGCATGCCCTCGGTGGTCTCGGCGAGCAGCGTCATGTGCGTGTACGCGCCGGCACCGGAGACGTCGTCGCCGCCGCCGTCGCCCCATCGGATCCGGGTCTTGTCGCTCCGGTGGGTGCCGGGCGTGATGTAGGCCTCGGTCCCGATGATGGGCTTGACCCCGGCACCACGAGCCGTCTTCCAGAAGTCGAACGCGCCGAACATGTTGCCGTGGTCGGTCACGGCGACCGCGGGCATGCCCTGCGCGGCGGTCTCGCCGACGAGCTGTCCGATCCGCGCCGCGCCGTCGAGCATGGAGTACTCGCTGTGCACGTGCAGGTGGACGAAGGAGTCGCTGTCCGCCACGGAACCTCCGGCGATCGATGCTCTGACCTGGTCCGGGAATCGTAACGGGCACGGACGACATCGCGTGGTCGGGCCGCGCGGGTTCAGCCCTCGCGGACGAGTTCCAGGGCGTGTCGCAGGTCGTCCGGGTACGCCGCCTCGAACTCGACCCAGACGCCCGTGCGGGGGTGCTCGAAGCCGAGCCGGACGGCGTCGAGCCACTGCCGCGTCAGCCCGAGTTCCGCGCTGAGCACCGGGTCGGCGCCGTACGTCGTGTCCCCGACGCACGGGTGCCGGGTGGCCGCCATGTGGACGCGGATCTGGTGGGTCCGGCCGGTCTCCAGGTGGACCTCGAGCAGTGTGGCCGCACGGAACGCCTCGAGGGTCTCGTAGTGCGTCACGCTGGGCTTGCCGTCCGCGACGACCGCGAACCTCCAGTCGCTCGAGGGGTGGCGGCCGATGGGGGCGTCGATGGTGCCGGAGGTGGGATCGGGATGCCCCTGCACGAGCGCGTGGTAGACCTTGTCGACCGTCCGCTCCTTGAACGCGCGCTTGAGCGCCGTGTACGCCAGCTCCGTCTTGGCCACGACCATGAGGCCGCTCGTCCCGACGTCGAGCCGGTGCACGATGCCCGCGCGTTCCGCCGCACCCGAGGTCGCGATCGTGAACCCCGCCGCCGCGAGGCCGCCGGGCACCGTCGGCCCGTCCCAGCCCGGCGACGGGTGCGCCGCGACACCGACCGGCTTGTCCACGACCACGATGTCCTCGTCGTCGTACACGATCGTCATGCCGGGCACCGCCATCGGGACGACCCGCGGCGACTCCTTCGGCGACCACTCGACCTCGAGCCAGCTGTCGGCGTGCAGGCGGTCCGACTTGTCGACGACGACACCGTCGACCCGGACGCCGCCGGCGGCGACGACGTCCGCGGCGAACGACCGGCTGAACCCCAGCAGTTTGGCGATGGCCGCGTCGACACGCTCGCCCGCGAGCCCGTCGGGCACGGGCAGGCTGCGCGACTCGCTCACGTCGCGTCGTGCCCGAGCGACGGCCTGGAGGCCCGGTCCCCGTCCGCCGGTCCGCCCGCGGTCGCGTCGGGTGCGGCCCCCACGGCGGACGTCGCCTCGCTCGTGACCGCGGTGGCTCCCCCGTCCGTGGCCGGCGCCGCCCCGGGGACGCGCCCCTGGGCCTCCCGGTCGTCCGTGCCGGCACGGTCGTCGGCGCCGGCGCGGGCGGCCTGGGTCCGCTTGGACGGCGTCCGCGTGCCGTCGAGGTTCACGCCGAGCAGCGTGAGCACGACGAAGATCGCCATGCTGATGCAGATGAACGAATCGGCGATGTTGTAGATCGCCGGCATCATCCACGGGGTGTAGATGAAGTCGACCACCTGGCCGCGCCCGAAGCCCGGCGGCCGCGTCAGGCGGTCCGTCAGGTTCCCGAGGGCACCGCCGAGCAACATGCCGAAGAGCACGGCCCACCAGAGGGAGCGGATGCGCCGCGCCGTGATCACGATCGCGACGACCACCGCGGCGGCGACGATCGAGAAGATCCAGGTCTGACCCGTGGCGAACGAGAACGCGGCGCCGGGGTTCGTGACGTAGTGCAGCTGCAGGAGCCCGCCGAGCACCGGCACGGTCGCGCCGTAGGTCAGGTGGGCGACGACGAGCGCCTTGACGACCTGGTCGAGTGCGTAGACGCAGACAGCGGCGAAGGCCAGTGCCGCGATCGCGCGGACACTGACCTTCGCCGGACGTTCGGCTGGTGCAGCCGGATGGGGCTGGGGCAACGTCAGTTGGACCCGAAGCCCTGCGCCGACGCCGGCGCGGGCTGGAACCCGCTGGGCTGCTCGTTGCTCGCGCTGTCGAGTTCCTGCAGCTGGCCCTGGATGTAGTTCTTGAGCTGCGCGCGGTACTCACGCTCGAACGTGCGGAGCTCCTCGATGCGACCTTCGAGCTGCTTGCGCTCCTGCTCGTAGGTCGACACACGCTGCCGCTGCTGCTGCTCCGCGTCGGCGAGGATCTGGCGCTGCTGCGCCTCGGCCTCGGAGACGAGACGCGCGGCGGTGGCGTGACCCTCGGCGATGAGGGCGTCACGCTTCTCGACGCCCTCGCGGACGTGCTCCTCGTGCAGGCGACGGGCGAGCTGCAGGAGGCTCGAGGTGCCTTCGGTCTCGTCGTCGGTCGTGGTCGTCGTGGGGGCGGCGGCGGCGACGGGCGCCGGAGCGGGGGTCGGCTCCGGTGCGGCGGCGACGGGCGCCGGCTCCGGGGTCGGCTCGGGCTGCGGGGCCGGCGCGGGCGTCTCGGCGGCGCGGGCCTCGGCGGCGCTGAGGCGCTGGCGCAGCTCCTCGTTCTCCTGCCCGAGACGACGCAGTTCCACGACGACCTCGTCGAGGAAGTCGTCGACCTCGTCCTGGTCGTAGCCCTCGCGGAACTTCGTCGGCTGGAACCGCTTGTTGACTACGTCTTCCGGCGTCAAAGCCATTGCCGTCACCTCAATAGAACTGCTGATCGTGTGGAACCGAACGGTCACGACCGAACCTACCAGCCGTGACCTCCGGTGCGGATGCGCGCGTGACGCGCATCGGGTCCCGACCACCGTACACCGCCGGTCGGCCGCACCCCCTGCGGCGCCCGGTGTGGCGCGGGTCGGACGCGCGGTCAGGCGATGGCGAAGCGCTCCGTGACGCCCATCAGGATGATCACGAGGAGCATCACGATGCTCCACCCGAAGTCGAGCGCGACCGCACCCATGCGCATCGGCGGGAGCACCCGTCGGACGGCGCGGACCGGCGGGTCGGTGGCCCCGAACACGACCTCGGCGATGACGAGCACGGCACCCCGGGGCCGCCAGGACCGGTTGAAGGTCCGGAGCAGGTCGAGCACGAACCGCGCCCACATCATGAAGAAGTAGATCAGGAGCAGCAGGTGCAGGATGCTCGCGACGAGGGACACCATCGGGGCAGATCAACTCGTTCGGTCGGGGCGGGCACCGGGGCCGGTGTGGACCCGGCGGAGGACGCGCGGGGAGCGGTCCTCAGGACTGGGCGAAGAAGGACGCCTCGATGTCGGACTCTACCTCAGCGGGCTCGCCGCTCACCGCGACGTGCGCCGGCGACAGGAGGAACACCTTGCTCGTGACGCGCTCGATCTTGCCGTAGAGGCCGAGCGACAGGCCACTCGCGAAGTCGATCATGCGACGCGCGTCGCCCTCGGTCATCTGGGTGAGGTTGATGATCACGGGGATGCCGTCGCGGAAGCTCTCGGCGATGGACTGCGCGTCCTTGTACTCGCGGGGGTGGACGGTGAGGATCTCGTTCATTTCCTGGACCGGGGTCGCCTTCTGTGCGTGGGCGCGTCGGAGCGGGGTCACCTGCGCGCGCTGCTGGTTCTGGGTCGCGACGGACGCGACGGGTGACTGGGTGGGCGCGGGCGGAGCCGCCTGGACGGCGGGCTGGGTCGCGACCGCGGTCGGCTGGGAGGGCGCGGCCTGGGCGGCCGGCTCGTCGTACTCGACGTCCTCGTCGGCGAGGCCGAGGTACACCATCGTCTTGCGCAGCGGGTGGGCCATGGTTCCTCCGGGTGGTGGGTGCTCGTGCGTGTCCAGTGCGAGATTAACGAGGAGCCGGGCGGTTTCCGGTGATTGCCGTCCCGATCCGAAGGTGTGTCGCGCCCTCGAGCACGGCGTCGGGGTAGTCGCCGCTCATGCCGGCGGAGATCGCGGTCGCCGACGGCGCCACCGCACGCACGCGCTCGGAGATCGCGCGGAGCCGGGCGAACGCCCGACGGGGCTCCTCGTCGAGCGGAGCGACGGCCATGACGCCGCGCAGGCGGACGCCGCCGGATGCCAGCACCTGCTCGACGAGTGCGTCGACCTCGGACGGCTGAGCGCCACCGCGTGCGGGATCGATCGTCAGGTTCACCTGGACGAAGCCGTCGATCACCCGCGGGTGCGGCTCGCCCTCCGTCGGTGCGAGCGCGTCGACGACACTGGCCCGGTCGAGCGACTGCACGACGTCCGCGTAGCGACGGACCTGCCGCGCCTTCTTGCTCTGGAGCTGGCCCACGAAGTGCCAGCGCAGCGACAGGTCGGCGAGCTCGGCCGCCTTGGCCTGCGCCTCCTGGTGCCGGTTCTCCCCCACGTCGGTGACGCCGAGTGCGGCCAGGGACCGGACGAGTGCAGCCGGGTGGTACTTCGTGACGACGACGAGCGTCAGCTCGTCGACGCCGCGCCCCGCGGCTCGCGCGGCGTCGGCGATGCCGTTGCGGACGGAGCCGAGCCGTTCCTCCAGACCGGGTTCCCCGGACGGGAGGGGCGGCTCGGCCCCGTCCACCCGACTCACTTCAGGAAGTCGGGGACGTCGAGCTCGTCGTCGTCGTCGTCGAACGCCGGGTCGGCTGCGCGCTGCACGGGCGGCTCGTGCTCCTGCGTCGCCCAGGAGGCGACCGGAGCGGTCTCGTCGTGCGCGTGGCTCGCCGCGACCGGGGCGGTCGTGTCCGGGTCGACGTAGCTCGACCGGCGGTCCTTCTGCTGCTGCTGTCCGGACGGCTCCCCGCCGTCGAAGCCCGCGGCGATGACCGTGACCCGGACCTCGTCGCCGAGGGTGTCGTCGATGACCGCACCGAAGATGATGTTCGCCTCGGGGTGGACGGCCTCCTGCACCAGGCGGGCGGCGTCGTTGATCTCGAAGATGCCGAGGTTCGACCCACCCTGGATCGAGAGCAGCACGCCGTGCGCACCGTCGATCGAGGCCTCCAGGAGGGGCGACGCGACCGCGAGCTCGGCGGCCTTGATCGCACGGTCCGCGCCGCGTGAGGAACCGATGCCCATGAGTGCCGACCCGGCCCCCTGCATGACGCTCTTGACGTCGGCGAAGTCGAGGTTGATGAGCCCCGGGGTCGTGATGAGGTCGGTGATGCCCTGGACACCGGCCAGGAGCACCTGGTCGGCGGTCGCGAACGCCTCGACCATGCTGATACCGCGGTCGCTGATCTCGAGCAGGCGGTCGTTCGGCACGACGATGAGCGTGTCGACCTCGTCCTTGAGCGTGGCGACGCCGTTCTCGGCCTGCGCCTGACGGCGCTTGCCCTCGAACCCGAACGGCTTCGTGACGACACCGATGGTGAGCGCACCGATCGACTTCGCGATGCGCGCGACGACCGGCGCGCCGCCCGTCCCGGTGCCACCGCCCTCACCCGCGGTGACGAACACCATGTCGGCGCCGGCGAGGGCCTCCTCGATCTCCTCCGCGTGGTCCTCGGCGGCGCGACGGCCGACCTCCGGGTCGGCACCAGCACCGAGCCCACGGGTGATCTCGCGGCCGACGTCGAGCTTGACGTCGGCGTCGCTGAGCAGGAGCGCCTGGGCGTCCGTGTTGATCGCGATGAACTCGACACCGCGGAGACCCAGTTCGATCATGCGGTTGACGGCGTTCACGCCGCCGCCGCCGACGCCGACCACCTTGATGACGGCGAGGTAGTTGTGGTTCGTGGTCACGTTGGTCCGGCCTCCGGTAGTGCTCTCCGAGAGCAAGCCTCAACCTCTGGTTGAAGTTCAGGAATTTTGCTGGTATGGGTACTGCTGACGACGCTAGGGGTGCCCCTCGGAACGAGGGACGACGCCACGCCGCGTGTCGCAGGAGCGACCCGCGAATCGGCGTGTGCGCCCATCATCCCGCCGATCGCTGCTGCCGCACGATCCCGTTGTCGGGCGCCGAGACGTCGTACTCCACCTTGCCCGAGGGCGCCTGCGACGTCATCAGTGCCGCGAGGAGCCGGGCCTTCGCGGCGGAGTCGTCGGGACTCCCCCAGACGACCTTCGCACCGGAGCGCAGGGTGAGCGTCACGTCGTCCGAGGTGCTCGCGGTCACCTGCGTCACCGTCGAGCGCACCGAGGTGGGCAGCGCCAGCACGACCTCGGTCATCGACCGGAAGGCCGTGCTGCCGAGCTGGGACGGCTGCACCGCCGCGAGCGGCATCCCGGCGGGCTGTTTCGGGTCGGACTCGACGACGATGCCCGCGGGGTCGACGAGGTCGTACCCGGACCCGGTCTTCACCGCCACGATCGGCTCGCGTTCGGTCACCGTGATGACGAGCGTGTGCGGCGGAGCCTCCTCGGTCACGTAGCTCGCGATGAGCGGGAACCCGGCGAGCTGCCGCTTGATGGCACCGAAGTCGATCCGGGCGAGCGGCGTGCCGAGCTGGCCGTCCACCGCGTGGAGCACCTGCTGCCGGTCGACCCGGTCGGTGCCCCGCACCTCGATCGTCCGGAGCGCCATGAGCGGTGAGTACACGGCCACGACGACCGACAGCACGAGCACGAGCAGCACCGCGCCGGATGTGAGCCACGCTGCACGCCGGTGGCGGCTCCGCCGCGTGAACCGACGGACCTCCTGGCGCTCCACCAGACGACGACGGCGGCGGGCCGCGCGGGCCTCGCGAGCGGTCTCGGCGGCGCGGACGCCCGCGCCCAGCGGCCGCTCGTGGTCGACGTGCGGATCCTCGGCGGCCTCGGCGGCCTCGGCGGCCTCGGCGGCCCGTGCGGCACGCGCGGCGGCGCGCTCCTGCGCCACGGGGTCGACGAAGTCCTCGTCCGGGCTCAGAGCACGGAACCGGCCGGCCAGTGCGGTGATGCCCGCGCCGAGCCGCTGACCCGTCGCACCGGTCAGGAGGCTCCGCGCACCATCCGACGGCGCACGGCCCGGCGTCGCACCACCCGGTGTCGCACCACCCGGTGTCGCACCACCGCGAGCGCTCGCGTCCGTGTCCGACGCGGCACGGTCCTCACGCGGCGGCGCCGGACGCTCCGGGACGGGCAGCGAGCCCGGGTCGAACCCCTCGGGACGCTTCACCGTGCCGGGGCCTCCGCCGCGACTCGGCCGCCGTGCAGGTCGGCGAGCACCTGCGGGATGATCCGGTAGACGTCGCCACAGCTCAGCGTCATGACGATGTCGCCGTCCTCGGCGAGGTCGGCGGCACGGGCCGCCGCCTCGGACCAGTCCGGCAGGTAGTCGACGCGCGACTGGTCGGTGAACCGCTCCTGCACGAGCGCTCCGGTCACCCCGGGCTCCGGGTCCTCACGGGCGCCGTACACGTCGAGCACGACCGTGTGGTCCGCGAGCTCCTCGTAGACGCGGGCGAAGTCCCCGGCCATGAGCCGGGTGCGGGAGTACAGGTGCGGCTGGTGGATCGCGATGACGCGGCCCTCGCCGACGACGCTCCTCGCGGCGCGCAGTGCCACCGCCACCTCCGTCGGGTGGTGCGCGTAGTCGTCGTAGACGCGGACGCCGCGCTCGGTGCCGTGCAGTTCGAACCGCCGCTCCGTCCCCCCGAAGGCCTCGACGCCACGGACGGCGTCGGCCGCGTCGACCCCGAGGCCGACGAGCACGGCCACGGCCCCCGCCGCGTTGATCGCGTTGTGCCGCCCGGGTACCCGCAGCGCCAGGGGGTGCGCGACGCCCGCGACGTGGACCACGGCCTGCACGCCCGCGGTCTCGACGACATCGGTCACGCGGACGTCGGCGTCGTCGGCCTCACCGAACGTGACGATGGACGGTGCGTGCGCGGTCGCCCGGACATCGGCCGTGACGCGTCGCGCTCCGGCGTCGTCGCTCGAGATCACCACCCGCTCGGACGCGCGCGAGGCGAACGTCACGAACGCGTCGATGAACGCGTCCTCACTGCCGTAGTGGTCGAGGTGGTCGGCGTCGACGTTGGTGACGAGGGCGATCGCGGCGTCGTAGAGCAGGAACGAGCCGTCGGACTCGTCCGCCTCGACGACGAAGGTGTCACTCGCACCGCTGCCCGAGCTGACACCGAGGGACTGGATGACGCCGCCGTTGACGAAGTTCGGGTCGAGGCCGAGCTCCACCAGGGCCGTGACGATCATGCCGGTCGACGTCGTCTTGCCGTGCGCGCCCGCGACCGCGACGAGCCGCCGGCCCGCGATGAGCGCTGCGAGGGCCTGCGAGCGGTGCATGACCGGCAGACCGCGACGCCGGGCCTCCAGGAGTTCCGGGTTGTCGGGCCACAACGCACTCGTGACGACGACCGTGTCGGCGTCACCGACGTTCGCGGCGTCGTGGCCGATGCGGACGTCGGCACCGAGTTCGCGCATGCGTCCCGTCGTCGCGGACTCCCGGGAGTCCGACCCGGTGACCCGGTGCCCGGCGGCGAGGAACATCCGTGCGATGCCGCTCATGCCGGAACCGCCGATGCCGATGAAGTGCACGGTGCCGAAGTCGTCGGGGATCGGTTGCGACAGGTCGGGCTTGATGGTCATGGTTCCTCCGTCCGTCCCGCGTCGCGCCCTCGGAGCGCGTCGATCACGAGGTCCGTCATGCGATCGGCGCCGTCGCGGTGTCCGACGCTGCCCGCGCGCACCGCCATGTCCGCGATCCGCGCCCGGTCCTGGAGGATCCCGAGCAGGTCGAACGTCACCCACTCGGGCAGGAACGCCTCGTCCGCCACCAGGACCGCGCCGCCGGCCTCGACGACGTCGCGGGCGTTCAGCCGCTGCTCGCCGTTGCCGACAGGATACGGCACGAGCACGCTCGGCAGGCCGACGGCGGTGAGTTCGCAGACCATCCCCGCGCCCGATCGGGAGACCACGAAATCCGCGGCGGCCATGGCGAGGTCCATGCGGTCGCAGTACGGCAGGACGTGGTACCCCTCGAGCGACGAGGGGCCGATGTCGGACTTCGCGCCCACGATGTGCAGGATCTGCCAGCCCACCCCGAGCACGGCGGCCGCGGCGCGGTGGACGGTCTCGTTGATCCGTCGCGCGCCCGAGGAGCCGCCGGTCACGAGCAGCACCGGGCGCGCGGGGTCGAGACCGAACGCGGCCAGCCCCTCGGCGCGGGCGGCGCGTCGGTCGAGCGTCTCGATCTCGCGCCGGAGCGGCATGCCGACGAGGCGGGCGTGCGGGAGGCGCGTGTTCGAGAACGTGGTGCCGACGTGGTCGGTGAAGCGCGCGGCGAGGCGGTTGGCGAGCCCCGCACGGGCGTTCGCCTCGTGCACCACGAGCGGGACGCCCGTCCGCCGTGCGGCGATGTAGGCCGGCGCGGCGGCGTACCCGCCGACGCCGAACACGACGTCGATGCCGCGATCCCGGATCAGGGCCTCGGTGTGGGCCACGGTGCGCCGGAAGGCGCCCGGGAACCGGACAGCCGCCGCGTTCGGACGGCGCGGGAACGGCAGGCGCGGGATGGTCGCCAACTCGTAGCCGCGCAGGGGGACGAGCCGCGCCTCCAGGCCCTCGGCCGTGCCGAGCACGAGCACGTCGTCGTCCGGACGACGCTCGCGCAGCCGGTCGGCGACGGCGAGGAGCGGGTTGACGTGCCCCGCCGTGCCTCCGCCCGCGAAGAGGAAGCGGCTCACCGAGCACCCCGTCCGGGGTTCGCGACCCGGCCGGCACGCGCCGCCGCGGCCGCCGCGGATCGCTGCGCCGCGACGAGGTGCCCGTCCACGGGTACTGCGGTGTCGGCGTCCGGAGCGACGCGGGCGAAGGACAGGACGACGCCGATCGCGACGAGCGTCATGATGAGCGCCGAGCCACCCGCGGATATCAACGGCAACGGCACGCCGAGCACGGGCAGGAGGCCGAGCACCACGGCGATGTTGACGAGTGCCTGCCCGACGATCCACACCATCACCGCGCCGGTCACCGTCCGCACGAACGGGTCGCGGGAGGTCCGGATCACCTTGACGAACCCGATCGCGAGGACCACGAAGAGGACGAGCACGACGATCGCGCCGATGAGCCCGAGCTCCTCGCCGATGATCGCGAAGATGAAGTCGTTGTCCGCCTCGGGCAGCCACGACCACTTGAGCTTCGAGTTGCCGAGGCCGACACCGAACACACCGCCGGACGCGAGCGCCCACATGCCGTGCACGGGCTGCCAGCAGAGGTCCTGGTACTGGTTCGAGTTCGTGCAGCCCGACAGCCAGGCGCTGATCCGGGACGACCGCGAACTCGACGACATCGTGAGGAACGGGACGACCACCGCGATCGCGAGCACGCCCACCCCGAGGTGCCGCAGGCGGGCGCCGCCGATGAACAGCGCACCGAACACGAGCAGCATCATGATGATCGCGGTCCCGAGGTCCTTGCCGACGAGGACGAGCCCGATCGAGCCGAGCGCCGCGAGCCCCACGGGGATGAAGACCTCGCGCCAGTCGTCGAGCTTGTCCCGCTTGGCGTAGATGATCGCACCGATGCCGAGCGCGAGGGCGAGCTTGAGGATCTCGGACGGCTGCGCGGTGAAGGAGCCGATCCGGATCCAGTTCCGGTTGCCCTGGATCGAGTACCCGAGCGGTGTGAGCACGACGAGCGCCTGCACGACCAGGCCCGCGACGACGATCCGCATCGCCCACTTCCGCCAGAAGCGCACCGACAGCCGCGATGCGACGAGCATGAGCGGGACGCCGATCACGGCGTACATGCCCTGTCGCGTGAAGGCCCCGAAGAAGTCCTTCGTGGCCGCGTACTGCTCGACGCTCGACGAGGACAGGACCATGACCACGCCGAACACGACGAGGAACAGGGTCACCCCGAGGATCGTGTAGAACGCGCCCGTCTCGGCGACGAACAGCTGGCGGACCGCGACCACGGCCCCGTTCGCGCGTCGAGCGGCCGCACCGGCAGACCGGTCACCGCCCCCGGTCCGGGTCGTCCCCGTGCGGACGGTCGTCGGCGGGTTCGCCATCGGCGTCTCCTCCCAGGTGCTCGTGGACGGCCGCCGCGAATCGGCGCCCCCGGTCCGCGTAGGAGCCGAACTGGTCGAACGACGCGGCAGCCGGGGCGAGGAGGACCGTGTCGCCGGGTCGTGCGACCGCGGCGGCATGCCGGACCGCCTCGGGCATGACCTGCTCAGTGTCCGATGCGAGGACCTCGACGAGGGGCACATCGGGCGCGTGTCGTGCGAATGCCGCGAGCACCGGTGCGCGGTCCGTCCCGATCACGACGGCCGCACGCACCTCGGGTCCGAACCGGGCCACGAGGTCGTCGACGTCGACGCCCTTGAACAGGCCGCCGACGATCCACACCACGTCCTCGAAGGCCGCGAGGGACGCCGTTGCAGCGTGGGGGTTCGTCGCCTTGGAGTCGTCGACCCAGCGCACGCCGTCGGCGACCGCCACGAGCTCCGTGCGGTGGTGGTCGGGACGGAACCCCCGGACCGCCTGACGGATGTCGGCGGGCGTGACACCACCGGCGCGGGCGAGCGCCGCCGCCGCGAGCACGTTCATCGTCATGTGCGGCGACGCGAGGCCGGCGAGCTCGAGGTCCGCCTGCGCGGCCAGTTCGAGCGCGGCGTTCCGCCGGTCGTCGAGGAACGCACGGTCGCACAGCACGTCCTCGACCACCCCGACGTCGCCCGGCGCCGGGACGCCCGCGGTGAACCCGACGGCACGGCACCCCTCGACGACGTCGGCGTCCTCGACCATGCGCCGCGTGGCCTCGTCGACGACGTTGTAGACGCACGCGACGACGGTGTTCGCGTAGACCTTCGCCTTGGCGTCCCGGTAGGCCGCGGCGGATCCGTGCCACTCGAGGTGGTCGTCGGCGAGGTTGAGGCACGTGGACGCGAGGGGCACGACGGCGCCCGGTCCGGTCGTCGGCATGCTGTGCAGCTGGTGGCTCGAGAGCTCGACGACCAGCACGTCGTACCCGTCCGGGTCGCGGACGACGTCGAGCACGGGGACGCCGATGTTGCCGCAGGCCGCGGCACGCCAGCCCCCGGCCGCGTACATCGCCTGGGTGAGCTGCGTCGTGGTCGTCTTGCCGTTCGTCCCGGTGATGAGCACCCACGGCGCGGGTCCGCTCGGACGCACCACCTTGTCGCGGACGCGCCAGGCGAGTTCGATGTCGCCCCAGACCGTGCTGTGCTCGACGGCCCAGGCGAGCGTCGGGTTCGACGGCGGCAACCCGGGCGACGCGACGACGAGGTCCGGGGCGGCGACGACGAGCTCGTCCGGCACGGTCGCCAGGGAGGTCCGCACGAACCGGGCGCCGATCACACCGAGCAGCTCGACGCGGTCCTCCGGGGCGTCCTCGGACCACACGGTGACCTCGCTGCCGAGTTCGACGAGGGTGTCGGCGACCGAGAACCCGGTGGCACCGAGCCCGAGCACCGCCACGCGGAGCCCACGCCATCCGGTGGCGTGCCAGCTGGTCAGACCGTCGAGCCGGGAGGCCCGGGTGGGTCCTGTCATGCGTTGGCTCTCGTGATCCACTCGAGGTAGAACAGCCCGACGCCGGCGGCGACACAGAGTCCGGCGATGATCCAGAACCGCACCACGACCGTGACCTCGGCCCAGCCCTTGAGCTCGAAGTGGTGGTGCAGCGGACTCATCAGGAAGATGCGCTTGCCGTGGGTGATCTTGAAGTAGGCCCGCTGCAGGATGACCGAGCCGGTGACGATGAAGAACAGGCCGCCGATGAGGACGAGCAGCAGCTCCGTCCGGCTGAGGATCGCGAGCGCGGCGAGGGCGCCCCCGAGGCCGAGCGAGCCCGTGTCACCGAGGAAGATCTGCGCCGGCGACGTGTTGTACCAGAGGAACCCGATGAGCCCGCCGCAGATCGACGCGGCCACGACCGCCAGGTCGAGCGGGTTCGTCACCCGGTAACACGCGTGCACGACGCTGTCGTCGAGTCGCGCTCCGCCGCACTCCTGGTTGTACTGCCAGAAGCCGATGAAGATGTAGGACGCGATCGCGAGGATGCTCGACCCGGTCGCCAGCCCGTCCAGCCCGTCGGCGACGTTGACACCGTTGGACGTGGACACCGTGAGGAACACGATCCACGCGAGGTAGAGCACGGTCCCGATGACGGTGCCGAGGGCCATGAAGTCGAGCCACGGGATGTCCCGTACGGCCGAGATCATCTTGGACGCCGGGTACTGCCCGTGCGCGTTCGGCACGACGAGGGCGACCGTCGCGAAGATCACGCCCACGATGACCTGCCCCAGCACCTTCGCCCAGCCGCCGAGCCCGAGGCTCCGCTGCCGACGCACCTTGAGGAAGTCGTCCACGAACCCGACCACGCCGAGCCCCACCATGAGGAACAGCACGAGCATCCCGGACAGGGTCACGGTGTCGCGGCCGGCGAGGTGCCCCACGAAGTACCCGATGACGGACCCGAGGATCAGGACGATCCCGCCCATGGTGGCCGTCCCGCGCTTGGTGTGGTGGGACTGCGGACCGTCGTCGCGGATGAACTGCCCCCACCCGAGTCGGTGGAAGAGCTTGATGAACAGCGGGGTGAGCAGCAACGTGAACACGAGCGACACCGCCGCGGCGATGAGCAGTGCGATCATGCCGGAACACCTCCGATGCGGTCACCGAGGTGTCGGAGACCGGCGGACTTCGAGGACTTGACCAGGACGACGTCGCCGGGGCGGAGCATGTCCTGCAGGGTACGGACGGCGTCCTCGGCGTCCTCGACGTAGACCGACTCGCCGTCCCACGATCCCTCGAGGGAGGCGGCCTGGTGGATGGGGAGCGCTCCGGGCCCGACGACCAGGAGCTGCCCGATGCCGAGGCGGACGACGAGCCGTCCGACGCGGTCGTGCTCCTCGACGGAGTACTCGCCGAGCTCGGCCATCTCGCCGAGCACCGCGACGGTGCGCTCGCCCGGACGGGCGATCTGCGCGAGCGTCCGGAGCGCGGCGGCCATCGAGTCCGGCGAGGCGTTGTACGCGTCGTTCACGACCGTGACGCCCTCCGGGCCGCCGTGGAGGAGCTCCATCCGCCACCGCTCGGCGCGCGTCATCGTGGCGAGCGCCTCGGCACCGTCGGCGAGCGGGACACCCCACTCGGCGGCGACCGCGAGCGCGGCCGTGGCGTTCATGGCGTGGTGCTCGCCGAGGATGGCGAGGCGGACGCTGACGGTCTCCTCGGCCTGGGTCGGGCCTCCCGGCACCGCCGACGCGTCCGTGCTCCGACGGGTCAGCGTGAACGCGGTGCCGTGCCGGTCGCTCGTCAGGTCCCCGATGCGGTACGCGGCGTCCGGGGAGGTGCCGAAGCCGACGACCCGCGCGGCTGTCAGCGCGCGCATCGAGGCAACGCGGTCGTCGTCGATGTTGAGCACGGCGGTCGCGGTCGACGGCAGGTCGGTCACCATCTCGGACTTCGCGCGCTGGGTCGCCTCGATCCCGCCGAACTCGCCCGCGTGCGCGAGTCCGACCTTGAGGACGACCCCGACGTCCGGCTCGGCGATGCGGACGAGCTTCGCGATGTGCCCGACACCGCTCGCGCCCATCTCGACGACGAGGAACCGCGTGTCGTGCGTGAGTCGCAGCATCGAGATCGGCGCGCCGACGTGGTTGTTGAACGAGCCCTCGGGTGCGACGGTCTCGCCGTGCCGGGACAGGATCGTGCGCAGCATGTTCTTGGTGCTCGTCTTGCCGTTCGAGCCGGTGATGCCCACCACCCGCAGGCGGCCGCCGGCGCGGACCCGGGCGACGACCTCGTGCGCGAGCGCGGCCAACGCGGCGTAGCCGTCCGCGACGACGATCTGGGCGACGTCGGCGTCCGGCCGGCCCGCCACCTCGGTCGCCGTGACGCGCTCGGTGATCACGAGCGCCGCCCCCGCCGACACCGCTGCGGGGACGAACAGGTGGCCGTCGGTCGTCTCGCCGGCGAGGGCGAAGAACACCGACCCGGACCCGACGAGCCGGGAGTCCGTCTCAACGGAGCCCTCGATGACCCGCTCGGGCGCGCCGGCGACGAGTTCGCCGCCCACCGCCGCGGCGACCTCGGCGAGGGTGAGCGCGATCACCGGCGGGCCTCCCCCGGGGTCCAGCCGGCCTCACGGAGGGCGGCGCGTGCTTCGTCACGGGCGGAGTACTCCGTCCGGACCCCGCGGATGTCGCGGTAGTCCTGGTGTCCCGGTCCCGCCCAGAGGATCGAGTCGCCCTCGCCGGCGAGCGACACGGCGTGCCGGATGGCGGCCTCGGGCGGCGTGACCTCGTACAGCTCGTGGTCCGGGTAGGCCTCGCGTGCGGCGTCGACGAGCGTCTTGCGGATCGACGCCGGGTCCTCGAATCGCGGGTGGTGGTCGGTGACGACGAGCACGTCGCTGCCCGCCGCGGCCACACGGGCCATGTCCGCCCGCTTCGTCGTGTCCCGGTCGCCGTCCGCGCCGAAGAGCATGATCACCTTGCCGGGCGTGAACTGCCGGACCGCGGCGAGGGTGTTGAGGAAGGCGTCGGGGCTGTGCCCGAAGTCGACGTAGACGCTGGGTCCCTCGTCTCCGGAGACCCGCTCGGTGCGGCCGGGGAGGTACGCGTCGATACCGCTCGTGCCGTCCTCGTGGCGGAGGGCCTGCTCGATGGCGCCGAGCTCGAACCCGCCTTCGACCAGCATGACGATCGCCAGTGCAGCGTTCGCGGCCATGTGCCACCCGATGAGCGGGACGCGGGTGGTCAACGACCGGCCCTCGGGGCCGGTGAGCCGGAACTCGGTGTACGCGGCAGCGGCCTCGGTGATCTCCACGCGCCACTCGGCCTCGACCTCGGGTCGGACCGTGATCGTCGTGACCGGGATCCGGGACTCGGCGACCACGCGCGCCCCCCACTCCGAGTCGAGCGAGACGACGCCCCGACGCCCGTGTTCGGGTTGGAACAGGGGCAGCTTCGCCTGGAAGTACTCCTCCATGTCGGCGTAGTCGTCGAGGTGGTCGTGGCTGAGGTTCGTGAACGCGACGACGTCGAACACGATGCCGTCGACCCGGTGTCGGCTGAGGGCCTGGGCGCTCACCTCGACGGCGACCGCGCGCACCTCGCTCTCACGCATCCGGGCGAGGAGCGCGTGCATCTCGCTCGCCTCCGGCGTCGTGAGGCGGCTCGTCACGCTGAGCTGCCCGATGTGCCGCTCCGCGGTCGAGCTGAGTCCCGTGACGAGCCCGAGCTGCCCGAGGACCGCCTCGAGCAGGTAGGCGGTGCTCGTCTTGCCGTTCGTGCCGGTCACGGCGAAGAGCTGCGGCAGGTCCTCGGCGTCCTGCGTCGTGCGGTACACCCACGCGGACACGTCTCCGAGCGCCGCGCGCGGGTCCTCGACGACGATCACGGGGAGACCGCTCGGTGCCGCCAGGGCCACCCCGGCGTCGTCCGTCATCACCGCGACGGCACCACGCTCGGCAGCGTCAGCCGCGAACTCGGCCCCGTGACGGTGCGCTCCGTGGACGCCGACGAAGACGTCCCCGGGCTGCACCTCGGCGGCGCTGAGGGTCACGCCGGTGACCTCGATGCCGTCCGTCGAACCGACGACGCGCAGGCCGAACGCGTTGACGAGTTCGGCGAGCGGGCGTGCGGCCGGGTGTTCGGGACGGAGGACCGGAGGGATCCGAGCGGACACGTGCTCCTTCTTCCTCACCACGTGGACGGGTAGGTCTTCTCCGCCGTCGTGGAGGGGGTGACGCGGTACTTCTCGAGCACCTGGGACATGAGGGTGTGGAACGCCGGAGCGGCGGAGCTGGAGAACCGATGTCCCGGCCCCGGCTTCGTGAACGTCACCGTGACAACATACTGGGGGTCCTCGGCAGGTGCCATTCCGGCCACCGAGATGATGCGGTCGCTGCCGTACCCGCCACCGTTCGCCACGGCGACCTCGGCGGTCCCGGTCTTGGCGGCCACGTTGTAGCCCGAGATGGGCTGCATGCCGGCGAGCGTGCCCGCGTGGTCGGTCAGGGTGCTCTGCAGCATCTGCACGACCTGGTCGGCCGCCGAGGTGGACACCACGCGCGTCGGCGTGACGTCGGGCTTGTCGGTGACGGTGCCGTCGGCCTGCTCGCACCCCGAGACGAAGTGCAGCGGGATCCGCTCCCCGCCGTTCGCGAGCGTCTGGTAGATGCTCGCGACCTGCAGCGCGGTGGTCGAGATCCCCTGGCCGAACATCGAGTTCATGTTCGTCTGCGGGTCCCACGAGGGTGACGCGGCGTCGGGCCAGGTCGGCTGCCCCGGGAAGGCGATCCCGGACTGCGACTCGAACAGGCCGAACTTGCGCATGTAGTCGTACCGCTGCTGGGCGCTGAGCACCTGCCCCGCCTCGGTGATGCCGACGTTCGACGACTGGGCGAGGATCCCGGTCAGGGTCAGGTTCTCGGTGCCGTGGTACTCGGCGTCCGAGATCTTGCCGCCCCACGGGAAGGTCCGCGAGTACGGGACCGACTCCGGGGTGAGCGGCGTCGCCTTGCCGGTGTCGAGGAGGGCCGCCGCGATCGCCGCCTTGATCGTCGACCCCGGCTCGTAGGTCGCGGTGAGCGCCCGCGAGCCGAACGACCCGGTGTCCTTCGTCGCGTCCACGTCGTTCGGGTCGACGCTCGGCCAGTCCGCGATCGCGCGGATCTCCCCGGTTCCGACCTGGACGACCGTCGCGGTGGCCGACTGCGCTCCGAGGGCCTGCGCCTGCTGGGCGATGTCCTGCTGCGCCATGTACTGCAGGTCCTCGTCGATGGTCGTCTCGACGGTCCCGCCGTTCTTCGCCTGCTTCGTCGTGACCGTGCTGCCCGGCAACTGGACGCCGTCCTCGCCGCGCTCGTAGGTCTCGGACCCGTTCGTCGCCGCGAGGCACTTGTCGTACGCCAGCTCGAGCCCCGCCTGCGCCCCGTCCGTGCCCATGAACCCGGTGAGGTTGCCGGCGGCGGCCCCGTTCGGGTAGGTCCGCGATGCTTGCTTCTCGGGGTAGATCCAGGGGATGCCGAGCGCTTCGACCGCGCGGTAGTGCCCGACGTCCAACCCCTTGACGAGGTAGGCGAAGTCGGAGTTCGGGGCGGCCGCGATGGCGCGCTTCATGGTGGGGACGTCGCCACCGGACGCCGTCGCGAGCGCCTGGAGCGCCTGCGCGATCGAGACGTGCTTGATCCGGGTCCCGCCGAGCTTGCCCTGGAACGCGTCGACGATGCGGGGCGCCGTCGTGATGTTGTAGCGCGTGACGCTGTCCGCCAGGGGCGTGCCGTCGCGGTCGACGATCGACCCGCGGGTGCCGTACAGCGTCACCGGGATGCTCCGCTTGGCGACGGAGGCCTTGTCGAGCTCGGCCGCCTGCACGACCTGGATGTCGACGAGGCGGACGACGAACACCGCGACGAGTGCCATGATCGCCACCATCACGACGCTGTAGCGGATGCGTCGGTTCTGGAGGGTCTTCCTCACACTGCGTCCTTCCGGACCGAGGGCGACGGTCAGCGCGTCTGGGGCGCCTGGAGCTCGGCCGCGTCCGACGATACGGACGAGTCCGAGGAACCCTGGCCCGACGCGCTGGCGCCGCTGCTCTTCCCAGCATCGGAGCCCGACGCACCGGTCGCCGAGCCGGTCGTGGTGGTGTGGGTCGTCGGCTGCTCCGCGCTCGTGGCCGTGTCCCCGTGCTTCGCGACGACCGCGGTGCCGTCGAGCAACGCGTTCGGCACCTGGTTCGTCGTGGTGGCCGCGGTCGAGTCGGTCGCCGCTGCCGGCGTCGGCGTGCCGTACACCACGCCCGTCTTCGGGTCGAGGTACACGGGCGACGAGTTCGCGATCATCCCGAGCGCCTGGGCGTTCCGAGCGAGGTTCTGCGGCGAACGGAGGACGGACAGCTGCTCGTCGAGCTGCTGCTGCGACCGGCTCAGGTCCGTCTGCGTCGACTGCAACGCGTCGAGCTGGTAGGCGCCCTTGCTCAGGACCATGCTGATCCCGAGCTGCGCGAGCAGGAGCGCCGCGAGTGCGGCGACCGCCACGAAGGCGGCGACGATCCGCGGTCGTGCCCGACGCTGCGCGCGGGTCGCCGTGACCTCGACGAGTTCTGGGCGGGCACGGCGGTGGTCGGGGCGGGGCTCGGCCGCGATGCCGGCCGCGAGGGCGAGGTTCGTGGTCATGTCACTTCCGGATTCGCTCGGCCGCGCGGAGTCGCACGGGGGTGGCTCGGGGATTGGCGGCGCGTTCGGCCTCGTCGGCCAGCTCGGCGCCCTTGACGACGGCGGTGAAGGTCGGGCGGTGCTCGGGCAGCTCGACCGGGAGGCCCGCGGGTGCGCTCGACCGCGTCCGCTCGGCGAGCGCGCGCTTGACGATGCGGTCCTCGAGCGACTGGTAGGCCTCGACGACGATCCGGCCGCCGACGCGCAGGGCGTCGAGCGCGGCCGGGATCGCGCGCTCGAGCACCGCGAGCTCCTGGTTGACCTCGATCCGGAGGGCCTGGAACACCCGTTTCGCGGGGTGGCCCTGCCGCTGCACCGCGACCGGGGTGGCGGCGGTGAGCACCTCGACCAGGTCCGCCGACCGCTCGAACGGGCGCTCGGTCCGGCGCGCGACGATGGCCCGGGCGTACCGCGCCGCCAGTTTCTCCTCGCCGTACACCGTGAAGATCCGGCGGAGCGCGCGCTCGTCGTACTCGGCCAGGACGTCGGCGGCGGTGGGGCCGGCGGTGCGGTCCATGCGCATGTCGAGCGGCGCGTCCTTGCTGTAGGCGAAGCCGCGCTCCGCCCGGTCGAGCTGCAGGGACGAGACGCCGAGGTCGAACAGCACGCCGTCGACGGCGTCGATCCCGACGGACGCGACGGCCGCGGGCAGCTCGTCGTACACGGTGTGCACGAGGTGGACACGGTCACCGAAGGGCGCGAGGCGCTCCCCCGCGATCCCGAGGGCGTCCGTGTCGCGGTCGAGGCCGACGAGGGTGAGCTCCGGGAAGCGCGCGAGCAGTGCGGCCGAGTGACCGCCCATGCCGAGCGTGGCGTCCACGAGGACCTTGCCGGACCCCTCGAGCGTCGGCGTGAAGAGCTCGACGATGCGCTCGAGGAGGACCGGTGTGTGCGGGAAGGTCCCGCCGTCGGATGCTGTCATGTCGCCCCCGCTTCCTGGACCGTGGATCCGGATCCCCATCCATCCCGACCTGACACCGGGGAAGGTGTGTCAGGGCGCATGGCTGGGAGTCCGGGTCCGCGGGTCAGAAGACGCCCGGGATCACCTCCTCGTCGTTCTCGGCGAAGTCGGCCTCGCTCGCGGCGTAGTAGGCCTCCCACGCGGGGGTGGACCAGATCTCGGCTCGGTCACCCGCGCCGATCACGGTCAGGTCGCGCTCGAGGCCCGCGTACTCGCGGAGGTTCTGGGGGATGGTCACGCGGTTCTGCTTGTCGGGCTGTTCCGCGCTCGCCCCGGAGAGGAACAGGCGCATGTAGTCGCGAGTGCGCTTGTTCGTCATCGGTGCCTGCCGGATGCGGTCGTGCAGCGCGGCGAACTCCTGCTGGCTGAAGACCACGACGCACCGTTCTTGTCCGCGCGTCATGACGATGCCGTCGGACAGCTCGTCACGGAACTTGGCGGGGAGGATGACGCGCCCTTTCTCGTCGAGCTTCGGAGCGTACGTACCGAGCAGCACGCCCGACCCCCTCTGCTCCAACGACCACCTAGTTCCTCCACTTTACTCCACCACCCACCACCCAGCAACGGAACGGCGCCCCGGGAAGGCCCCCGAGCCCCCGTTCTGGGGGCGAGAAGGCGGCGTCGCGGCGGGCCGGAGCGCTGCGGAACGCCCGCACGCATGCGGATCCGGCGCCGTTCCTCCCGGTCGGAGCGGGGGTGGAGGGAAGTGGGGGGATCGTGTGGAGCGGAGTGGAGGAGGGGGTGGAGGGCCGCGGTGTGTCGTCGGACCATCGACGGCTGCCGCCCGGGAACGCGACAGCGGGGCCGACCCGAAGGTCGACCCCGCTGTGGTGGTGCAGGTGGACGGGAGCGGCTACTGCTCCTGGTTGCGCTTGTCCCAGCGCTCGTTCATGCGGTCCATGAACGAACCGCCGGCGCCGCCCTTGGCGGTCGGACGGCCGGCCGGCCGGCCGGCACGCGAGCCGACACCGGGACGCAGTGCGAAGAGGACGCCCACGAGCATGAGCACGAAGCCGACCACGCCGATCACGGGCTGCCGGAGCGCGAGGCCCAGCACGACGACGCCGACCCCGACGAGTGCCCCGAGGACACCGAGCGTGATCGAGGTGTAGGTCGGCCGCCCCTGCCGCTTGGTGACGCGGGCCACGAAGTCGGAGTCGTTCTGGTAGAGGCTGCGCTCCATCTCCTCGAGGAGTCGCTGCTCTTGCTCCGAGAGTGGCATCTCAAGTCCCTCATCCCTGGGATCGACGCTGGTTCAGTGGGCCGATTCTATGCCTCAGCCACCCACTAAGGTAAGGAGGGTGGCTGAGAGTACGCGGTTAGTGGATCTCGTCTCGGATCGCATCGAACGCGCGCTCACGGAGCAGCGCACGCGGCTCGCGGCGATCAGTCCCGACCTCGCGCCGTTCAGCGACTTCTCGCGCGATCTGCTCGCCGGCGGCAAGCGGTTCCGTGCCCTCTTCTGCTACTGGGGCTGGCAGTCCGTCGCCGGCCGGTCGGGCTCGTTCGACCCGCTCGCCGCGGGATCCCGTCAGACCACCGCGGAGGCCGTCGTCACCGCGGCCGCGGCCCTCGAGGTGTTCCACGCGGCGGCCCTCGTGCACGACGACATCATGGACCGCTCGGACACGCGGCGCGGCCGCCCCGCAGCCCACCGTCGCTTCGAGCGCCTGCACGCAGAGCACGGATGGATCGGCGACAGCGCCGCGTACGGCACGAACAGTGCGCTGCTCATGGGCGACCTCCTGCTCTCGCTGTCCGACAGCGTGTTCGACGAAGCCCTGGCCCTGCTCGAGCCCGGCCGTGCGCGCCTGGTCCGTCAGGAGTTCCACGCGATGCGACTCGACGTCACCGCGGGGCAGTACCTCGACATCCACGAGGAGACCGCGTGGCCGACCGTCGACGAGGCCGACCTGCTCGTCCGCGCCCAGCGGGTGATCGTGTTCAAGTCGGCGAAGTACTCGGTCGAGGCGCCGCTCGCCATCGGCGGACTCATCGCCGGCGCGGACGACCGCCAGCTCGAGGGGTTGCGGGCCTTCGGCCTCCCCCTGGGCGTCGCGTACCAGCTGCGCGACGACCTGCTCGGCGTGTTCGGCGACCCCGAGGTCACGGGCAAGCCCGCCGGTGACGACCTGCGCGAGGGCAAGCGGACGGTGCTCATCGCGACCGCACGGAAGGCCCTGCCCACGGGCGCCCGGCAGCTCGTCGACGAGTTGCTCGGCGATCCCGAGCTCGACGAGGACCAGATCACGATGCTCCGGGCGACCCTCACCGAGTCCGGCGCCGTCGCCGCCGTCGAGCGGTCGATCGAGCGGCACGTCGCCCGGGCGAAGGCCGCGCTCGCGGCGGCGCCGCTCACGCCGTCGGCGCGGGAGCAGCTCGTCGCCCTGGCGGACACGGTCGCCCAGCGCGTCGCCTGAGGACCACCCCGACTCGGCGACTGGTCGCGGCTCGACGACCCGCTGCGCCTCGGCGACCCGCTGCGCCGCGACGACCCGCTGCGCCGCGACGACCCGCCGCACCTCGCCGCGCCTCGCCGACCATCGCGGCCGGTCAGAGCAGGGACTGCGCGACCCGACGCACCTCGGCCTTGCGTCCGGCCCGGAGCGCTGCGATGGGCGGGACACCGATCGACTCCTCGGTCGTGAGCATCCAGCGCACGGCCTCGTCGTCGCTGAAGCCGTTGTCGCCGAGCACGATGAGCGTGCCGCGGAGCTCCGGCAACGGCTCCGCGCCGTCGAGGAACTCGACCGGGACACGGAGCACACCGTCGACCCGCGCGGGGAGCAGGGTGCGCTGCTCGAACAGCCGGTGGACCCGGCCCGGGCTCACACCGAGCAGCTCCACGAGGTCGGGCACGGTCAGCCAGCGCTCGGACAGGGCATCGTCCGTCAGTGCGTCAGTCACGCTGCCATGGTGCCAGAATCCCCCGCGGTCCTCGAACGGGGGCGAGGGGCACGTGAGTCACACCAGTCACATGCGTCTCGTTGATTGACTCGCGTGACGATCCGTGCAACGGTGGTGCGGACCTTGCCGCGGCGCGACGGAGCACCCGCGGCGTGGCACCCGGCCGAAGCAGCACGGCACCCCCGCCGCGGCCCCCGAGGAGAGTGATCACCGTGGACACCGACGACGCCGCCGCACGGCGCCCGCGCGCAGCCCGATTCGCGACGATGCCGATCGTCCTCGCCGGCACGA
Source organism: Curtobacterium sp. MCBD17_003 (assembly GCF_003234885.2). Taxonomy (NCBI): domain Bacteria; kingdom Bacillati; phylum Actinomycetota; class Actinomycetes; order Micrococcales; family Microbacteriaceae; genus Curtobacterium; species Curtobacterium sp. MCBD17_003. The sequence goes on along the minus strand of NZ_CP126275.1, from coordinate 1,294,837 downwards.
TCGCCGTCGCCGCCGGCCTGACCGGACCGGTGGCCGCCGGACACCTGGACCAGCGCCATCGCCCCGAGGAGAAGCACGAGGGTGACCACACGCGCCGCGCCGCGCCCGACCGCGTCGAGACCGACCACCCGGTGTTCGGCACGGCGGTCGCCACCTCGACCCCGACGGTCACGACCGTCGCCGCCATCACCGAGGCGCCGGCCTCGTACACCGTGGTCCAGGGCGACACGGTCAGCGCGATCGCGGCCCGGTACGGGCTCTCGCCGCGCGACGTCCTCAGCGCGAACGGCCTGAGCTGGAACGCGATCATCCACCCGGGGCAGACCCTGACGCTGCGGTCGGGGTCGACCGCAACCGGCCGGACCGGCGGGACCTCGACCTACCACGTGGTGTCGGGCGACACGGCGACCGGCATCGCGGCGCGGCTCGGTGTCTCCACGAACGCGCTGCTCGCCGCCAACCAGTTGTCGGCCAGCAGTGTCATCTACCCGGGGCAGACGCTCCGGGTGCCGTCGGCGACGACCACCTCGACGGTCGCCGTGACGACGAACGCCGGGACGAGCACCGCGGCACCGGCGGTCAGCAGGGCGACGACCGTGCACATCCACGCCGGTGACACCCTGGCCACGATCGCGTCGGCGCACGCCGTCTCGGTCGCCGACCTGCTCGCCGCGAACGGCCTGACCTACACGAGCACGATCTACGCCGGGAGCACCCTCGTCGTGCCGGCGTCGAGCGGTGTCGGCCTGACGAACGAGATGCGGGCCAACGCCGAGACCATCGTCCGCGTCGGCCGCGCCCTGGGGGTTCCCGAGCGGGGCCTCGTCGTCGCGCTCGCGGCCGCGATGCAGGAGTCCGGGCTCCGCGACCTCGACCACGGGGACCGCGATTCGATCGGACTGTTCCAGCAGCGGCCGAGCCAGGGCTGGGGATCCGCGTCCGAGCTCATGGACCCGACGTACGCGGCGAGGCTGTTCTTCGGCGGTCCGCACAACCCGAACGCCGGCACGACGGCCGGTCTCCTCGACGTCCCCGGCTGGCAGTCGATGTCGGTCACGGACGCGGCCCAGGCCGTGCAGAACTCGGCGTACCCGAAGGCGTACGGCCAGTGGGAGAAGCCCGCGACCGCGTGGCTCGCCACCCTCTGACACCGGATCCGGCCGCCAGGTCGGAGGCGGGACCGGTCGTCCGTGAGCACCGCCTCCTCCTCCAGATCGAGATTGCATCACGGTCGGTGCGTCAGCGGCGGTGGTCCGACGCCCGATTCGTAGAATGCCGACCGTGACCATGAACGCCGCGACGGATCCGATGATCGGTCGGATGATCGACCAGCGGTACCGCGTCCGGTCGCGCATCGCCCGCGGTGGCATGGCCACCGTGTACCTCGCCACGGACGTCCGTCTGGAGCGCCGCGTCGCGATCAAGATCATGCACGGTCACCTGGCGGACGACGCCGCGTTCCGCGGACGCTTCATCCAGGAGGCCCGGTCCGCCGCCCGTCTGTCCCACCCGAACGTCGTGGGCGTGTTCGACCAGGGGCAGGAGACCGACTGCACCTACATCGTCATGGAGTACATCCCGGGCATCACGCTCCGTGACCTCCTGCAGGAGCACCGGGCGCTCACGAGCGACCAGGCGCTCGACATCCTCCGCGCCGTCCTCGCCGGGCTCGCGTCCGCGCACCGGGCGGGCATCGTGCACCGTGACCTCAAGCCCGAGAACGTCCTCCTCGCGGACGACGGCCGGATCAAGCTCGGCGACTTCGGCCTCGCGCGCGCCGCGACGGCGAACACCGCCACCGGTGCGGCCTTGCTCGGGACCATCGCCTACCTCTCCCCCGAACTCGTCACGCGCGGAGTGGCGGACACCCGGAGCGACATCTACGCCGTCGGCATCATGCTGTACGAGATGCTCACGGGCGAGCAGCCGTACAAGGGCGACCAGCCGATGCAGATCGCGTACCAGCACGCGAACGACACGGTCCCGGCCCCGAGCGCGAGCAACCCGGCGGTGCCGCCCGAACTCGACGACGTCGTCCGCTGGGCCACCGCCCGCGACCCCGATGAACGACCGCGCGACGCCCGCGCGATGCTCGACGGCCTCGCGGGCATCGACGAGCGGATGAGCGGTCCTCGCGCGACGTCCGTGCTCCACCCCGCCGGCACCACCACCGTCCTGCCGCTCGACGCCGCGCCCGCGGACACCACGATGCTCGGTCCGCGTGGTCCGCTCGCTCCCCCCCGGAGCCCGATCGGTCCGCAGCGCACGACGACGTCGGCGCCCCGGTTCCCGCCGACGGCGAGCGACTCGGTCGACATCGCTCTCGCTCCCGCCGCGGGACGCCTCGCGCACACGACCGCCCGGCGCCGTCGCCGCGGGTGGGTCCTCCTCGCCGTCGTGGTCGTGGTGGCACTCGTCGTCGGGGTCGTCGCGTGGTGGTTCGGACCCGGGCCCGGCGGCAACGTGCGCGTGCCGGAGGTCGCCGGCAAGAGCGTCTCCCAGGCACGCCGCCTGATCGAGGAGCGGGGACTGCACGCCGCGTCGAGCACCGGTGCGCGCCCCGACGCGGTCGTCCACGCGGGCGCCGTCTCGGCGACCGCGCCGGACGCCCGGCGCATCGTGACCCGCGGGACGACCATCCGGATCCTCGTCTCGTCCGGGCCCCGTCCCATCGTGCTGCCCGCGATCGTCGGACAGCCGGTCGCGACCGTGCGGAGCGAACTCGCCCCGCATTTCACACTCGAGCAGCTGCGCTACCGGTTCGACGGATCCGCTGCCGCGGGCACCGTCCTCGCCGCGACCGGCACGACCGAGGCCGGCGACGACGTCGACCTGACCACCGTGCACCAGTACGGCGAGCGGATGCCCGTCCGCCTCACGGTGTCGCTCGGCGCCGTGCCGGACGTCGTCGGCAAGTCGAGCGACGCGGCCACCGCCGCGCTCGAGGCGGTCGGGCTCGACGCCGGCCAGGCGCCCGGCCAGTACAGCGACGACGTCCCCACCGGCGACGTCATCAAGGCGATCCTCCCGGCCGACCCCGTGGTCAAGGGTTCCACGGTGCAGCTCGTGGTGTCGAAGGGCCCCGTCCCGATCACGCTCCCCGACGTCCGGAAGAAGCCGATCGACCAGGCCGCGTCGACCCTCCAGGCCCTCGGCCTGCACGTGTCCTACCCGGACTGCACGAACGTGCTGTGCTCGTTCTACGACTGGAAGTCGTCGCTGCCGGTGTCCGCGACCGACCCGGCCCCCGGCTCCACCGTGCACAAGGGCGACACGATCACGCTCGACTACGAGCAGTGACCGGTGCGCGCCGTCCGGTCCTCGGCTGACGCGACCGGGGGCGGGACGGACGGGAGGCACGACACCGGTCCGGTGCCGTGCCTCCCGTCCGTCCCGGGGACCGTCAGGACCGCGGTGCCGCGCTCAGCTCCTCGGCCACGAGGAACGCGAGCTCGAGCGACTGCATGTGGTTGAGGCGCGGGTCACAGAGCGACTCGTACCGCGTGGCGAGGGTCTCCTCGTCGATGTGCTCGGACCCACCGAGGCACTCGGTGACGTCGTCGCCCGTGAGTTCGACGTGGATGCCGCCCGGGTAGGTCCCGACCGCGCGGTGGGCCTCGAAGAAGCCGCGGACCTCGTCCACGACGTCGTCGAAACGCCGCGTCTTGTAGCCGGTCGGCGTCGTGAGGCCGTTGCCGTGCATCGGGTCGGAGACCCAGAGCGGGTTGGCGTCCATGCCCTTGATCGCCTCGAGCAGGGGCGGGAGTTTCTCGCGCACGAGGCCCGCACCCATGCGCGTGATGAACGTCAGGCGGCCCGGCTCGCGCTCGGGGTCGAGCTTGTCGATGAGCGCCTCCATGTCGGAGGCCGAGGTCGACGGCCCGAGCTTCACGCCGATCGGGTTCCGAACCCGCGACAGGAAGTCGACGTGCGCGCCGTCGATGTCGCGCGTGCGCTCCCCGATCCACACGAAGTGGCCGGACGTGTCGTACGGCAGCCCGGACCGCGAGTCGATACGCGTCATCGGGCGCTCGTAGTCCATGAGGAGGCCCTCGTGCGACGCGTAGAACTCGACGTGCTTGAGTTCGTCGAAGTCCGCGCCCGCGGCCTCCATGAACCGGATGGCGCGGTCGATCTCGCGGGCCAGGTGCTCGTACCGCGCGTTCGCCGGGTTCTCGGCGAAGCCCTTGTTCCAGCTGTGCACCTGTCGGAGGTCGGCGAACCCGCCCTGCGTGAAGGCGCGGATGAGGTTCAGCGTCGACGCCGCGGTGTGGTACCCCCGCACGAGACGCTGGGGATCCGCCTGCCGGGACTCCGGCGTGAAGTCGTAGCCGTTGATGATGTCGCCGCGGTAGGCGGGCAGGGTGACGTCACCGCGGGTCTCGAAGTCGCTCGACCGCGGCTTGGCGAACTGCCCCGCCATGCGTCCCATCTTGATGACGGGCGTGGAGGCGCCGTACGTCAGGACGACGGCCATCTGCAGGATCGTCTTCACCCGGTTGCGGATGGCGTCGGCGGTCGCACCGGCGAACGTCTCGGCGCAGTCACCGCCCTGGAGGAGGAAGGCCTGACCCCGAGCCGCCGCCGCGAGCCGGTCGCGCAGCACGTCGACCTCGCCAGCGAACACGAGCGGCGGGAAGGTCGCGATCTCGGCCGATGCGGCCTCAGCCGCGACCGGGTCGGGCCACGCCGGCTGCTGCTTGATCGGGAGCGTCCGCCAATAGTCGAGCCCCTCGATCACGTCCGGATCCTGCAGGGCGACGATGTCGGTCGACTCGAACACTTCGATTCCCTCGTGGTTGTGTGGCTCGATGCCACGTCGGGCAGGGCTGTCCACACCGGTCGGGGCGTGCGGACTGACTGAGCCTAACGTGGAAGCGTGGCGCCCTGTTCCCCAGCGGTGGAACCGACGCGCTGCCCCGTGGACCGGAGGGCCGCTGCGCCGCGCTCCTTCACGCTCGACGCATACACGTCGGCGTACTCCTGGTGACTCAGGCGTCGGAGCTCGTGCATGATCTCGTCGGTCACGCTGCGGAGGATGAAGCGGTCCGACTCCAGGCCCGTGAAGCGGGAGAAGTCGAGGGGCTCGCCGAAGACGACCCCGACGCGCTTGATCTTCGGCACGTGCTGACCGATCGCCATGACCTCGCGCGTGCCGACCATGGCGACCGGGACGACCGGGACGCGCCCCTCGAGCACCATGCGGGCGACGCCCGTGCGGCCGCGGTAGAGGCGCCCGTCCGGGCTGCGCGTGCCCTCCGGGTAGATGCCGAGCTGCTCCCCGCGCGCCAGCACGCCGAGGCCCGTCCGCAGGGAGGCCTCGCTCGCCTTGCCGCCCGATCGGTCGATGGGCAGCTGGCCGAGCGCGCCGAAGGCGGTCTTCGTGGCCCAGCCCTTGATCCCACGACCGGTGAAGTAGTCGCTCTTGGCGAGGAACGAGATCCGGCGGTCGAGCACGACCGGCAGGATCACGGAGTCGATGAACGACACGTGGTTGCTGGCGAAGATGACGGGACCCGTCGCCGGAACGTGCTCACGCCCGACGACCCACGGGCGGAACACCGCCGTGAGCAGTGGTCCGATGAGCAGGTTCTTGAGCACCCAGTAGAGCATCGTCGCGTCCTCGGTCCGGTCGAGCGGTCAGGCGGTCCGCGCGTGGATCCGCGCCAGGTCCGCGGCACCGACGACACCCGCGTCGTTCACGAGCTCCGCGATGACGAAGTCCGGCTCCGGATGGTAACCCCGCGCGGGCAGGTTGTTCAGGTACGCCTGACGGATCGGTTCGAGCAGGCGGTCCCCCGCGCTCGCGACCCCACCCCCGAACACGAACAGCTGCGGGTCGAGCACGGCCGACAACGACGCGCACGCCTCGCCGAGGTGTCGTCCGAGTCGACGGAGCGCCGCGAGGGCCCCCGGGTCGTCGGCGAGGATGAGGTCGCCGACGATCTGCCCGTCCAGCGTGCCGCCGTTGGCGTCGCGGGCCTCGGCGAGGGCGACACCGATCCCACCGGCGTCCGCGACGTCGTTCGCCATCCGCTGCAGCGCCCGACCCGAGCCGTACTGCTCGATGCACCCGCGCGCGCCACAGCCGCACGGGAGCCCGTTCGGGACGATGCGGAGGTGGCCGATCTCGCCGCCGGTGCCGAAGCCGCCGCGGAACAAGCGGTCCTCGGTGACGATCGCCCCACCGACACCGGTGCCGATCGTGAGCATCGTCATGTCGCTGACGAGGCGGCCGGCACCGAAGCGGAACTCCGCCCAGCCCGCGGCGTTGGCGTCGTTGTCGACGGTGATGTGCACGTCGCCGAGGCGTTCCTGCAGCCGCTGCCGCAGCGGCTCGTTCCGCCACCGGATGTTCGGCGTGTAGTAGACGATCGACTGCGAGGCGTCGATGAACCCGGGAGCCGCGACACCGACGGCCTCGATCGCGTGCTCCGCGCGGAGGCGTTCGACCATCGAGACGACGTCGTCGAGCATGGCGGTGGGGTCCGCGGCGTTGGTGGGGACCCGGTCCTCCGCGACGATCTCGCCGAGTTCGGAGACGACCGCGCCCGCGATCTTCGTGCCCCCGATGTCGATTCCGATGGCATGCACGAACATCGACCCTACCCGGTGTGGACACTGGACTCGCGCGGGGGCGTGGGTCCTATGCTGAGCGCGTCCGGCTCGACGACGAGGCGGATCAGCATCGACGGTCGACGAGGGAGTTGCCGTGCACGATCACCGAACCTCACCCGAGGGGACCGACCAGACCCACGCGGACGCCGGGCACGGTTCCGCCGCCCGGATCCTCGTCGAACGGGCCGCGGCGACGCCCGATCGCGGACTCCTCGCCCAGCGGCACGGGGAACGGTGGGTGCCGATGAGCGCTGCGAGCGTCCTCGCCCGCGTCCGCGCCGTCGCCAAGGGCCTCGTCGCCGCAGGACTCGAGCCGGGCGCCCACATCGCCGTGCTGTCCCGCACGCGGTCGGAGTGGACCATCGTCGACTTCGCGATCTGGCACGCGGGTCTCGTGTCGGTGCCCGTCTACGAGACGAGCTCGCCGGACCAGGTCCGGTACATCCTCCAGGACTCCGAGTCCGTCGCGATCGTCGTCGAGAGCGAGGAGCACGCACGCCGTGTGGCGGGCGTCGCCCCGGACCTCCCGCGTCTGGCGCAGCACTGGACCATCGACGGCGGCGGGCTCGACGACCTGGCGCGACTCGGCGAACCGGTGACCGACGCCGAGCTGGACGCCCGCCTCGACGAGGTGTCCGCGCACGACGACGCGACCATCATCTACACCTCCGGCACGACGGGTCGGCCGAAGGGCTGCGTCCTCCGTCACGACAACTTCACGACGCTCGTCGAGGGTGCGGCGGAGGCGATGGCGGACGTCGTCGAGGAGGGCGCGTCGACACTGCTGTTCATCCCCATGGCGCACGTGTTCGCGCGGTTCATCGCCGTCATGTCGATCGGGACCGGTGTGCTCGTCGGTCACGAGCCGGACACCAAGGACCTCATGCACGCGGTCGCCACGTTCCGGCCGACGTTCCTGCTCGCTGTCCCGCGCGTGTTCGAGAAGATCTACAACGCGGCCGAGCAGAAGGCGGCCGTCGGCGGACGCGGCCGGGTGTTCCGGCTGGCGGCCGACACCGCGGTCGAGCACTCCGAGGCGCTCGCCACCGGGACGGTCCCGCTCGGCCTCCGCCTGCGGTTCCGGCTGTTCGACCGGCTCGTCTACGCGAAGCTCCGCGAAGCGCTCGGCGGTCGGGTGCGGTACGCGATCAGTGGGTCGGCACCGCTGTCGCCCTGCCTGGCCCACTTCTTCCGGTCCGTCGGGGTGCTCGTGCTCGAGGGCTACGGCCTGACCGAGACGACCGCACCCGCGACCGTCAACCGGGCGGCGGAGATCCGCATCGGGTCCGTCGGCCGCGCCCTCCCCGGCGTCGAGGTGCGGATCGCCGACGACGGCGAGATCCTCGTCCGTGGCGTCGACGTGTTCGACCGGTACTGGAACCGCCCCGACGCCACCGAGCAGGCGTTCGTCGACGGCTGGTTCCGCACCGGTGACCTCGGGACGCTCGACGAGCACGGCGTCCTGACCGTCACCGGGCGCGCGAAGGAGCTCATCGTCACCGCGAGCGGCAAGAACGTCGCACCCGCCCCGCTCGAGGACGCCGTGCGCGAGCACCCGCTCGTCGCGCAGGTCGTCGTCGTCGGCGAGGGCAAGCCGTTCGTCGCGGCGCTCGTCACCCTGGACCGCGAGATGCTGGCCGGCTGGTGCGCGGCGAACGGGATCGTCCCCGCGCTCACCCCCCGGAGCGCCGCCCACGACGCACGCGTCCACACGGCCGTGCAGCACGCGATCGACGCCGCGAACCAGCGCGTGTCCCGCGCCGAGTCGATCCGCTCGTTCACGATCCTGGACGCCGAGTTCACGGAGGCGTCCGGGCACCTCACGCCGAAGCTCACCGTCAAGCGGGACCGGGTGCTCTTCGACCACGCCGCCGACATCGAGCACATCTACTCGGGCTCCGCGGTGCAGACCACCGCGGTGCCGGTCGTGGAGCACCGGCACCGCGGGTACTGACCCGACCCGACGACGAACGCCCCGCCGGAGCACCGGCGGGGCGTTCGTGTGTGGTCGCGGTTCAGCCGACCGTCACGGACTTGCATCCGAGCGTCGGGTTCGACCCACCGCCCTGGTTGATCGCGTACGCGCACACCTTGTGGGTGCCCTTCGCCAGCGAGACCGTCGTGCTCCACCCGGTGTTCGCCGGGGCTCCCGCCACCGCACGCGCCACGTCGGACCGGGCGATGGAGGTCGTCACGCTTCCCAGGTACTTCGACCCGGAGGTCTGGTCGTACAGCCGGACCTCCGTGCTCGAGGTCTGGTCCGGGTCCCATGCCCACCCGCGTGCCGTGGCCCCGCCGCTCGTCGCCGTGAGGGTGTCGAAGCTGCCCTTCGGGGTGGCCGAGACGGTCGAGCCCGACGCGGCGGCCTTGGACATGATGACCGGCGCGGACGAGAACGCCAGTGCGTTCCCGCTGTTCGGGTGGTGGAGCACGACCTCGACGTGGTAGGTCCCCGCGGCCATCGAGCCGAGCGAGAAGGTCGTGGCGTTCGTACCCTGCTGCACCGGGACGCCGGACGCGATCGTCGTGTAACCGGAACCGTTCGCGCTCGTGCCGACCTTGACGTCGGCCGTCGTGCCGGCGACCCACGCCGCGTCGTGGAACTTGACCGTCGTGCTGCCGGTCGCGGCCGGCGTGTTCCGCAGGTGGATCGACTTGAGGTGCCAGACCGCGGCACCCTTGTCCTCGTTCGGGTCGAACCGGAACCCGGTGATCACCTGGCCGGCCCACCCGACCTTCGGGTTGAGGGCGGTCTCGTCGAGGGGGTTCACCGCGGTCATGTCGATCGCGACCTCACGGGCGTTCGCCCCGGAGAACGTCAGGATGTCGTTGCCGATCTGCGGCGTCGACGTGCTCGCGCCGTACCAGATGACGCGCGCCATCTTGCCGCCGCCCGCAGCGCTCGCCAGTGAGAACCCGCCGTCGTAGGTCAGGTCGAAGGTGAGGTAGTGGTACTGGTTCGCGCTGAACTTCTGGACGGGCAGGTGGACCTGCGGGTCGCCCTGGTTCGGCCCCTGGTTCTGCGCCGTCAGACCGTCGCTGCCGTAGTGGATGAGCCGCGCGTTCTGCAGCGTGACGCCCGACGCGTTCGCCGACGAGGTGAACTCCCACGGCTTGCCCCGCTGGACCGTGGCGAGGTCCTTGCCGTCCGCCGGGCTGGGGCTGTCCACCACCGGCTCGGGCATCGGCTCGACCCGGTAGGTGCCGTGGTCGCCGGCCGGCATCGCGGCCTGCGCCGTCGTGCCGCCGTGCAGGCGCACCCAGTTCAGGGTCGCCGACACCGTGGGGTGCGCCGCGTTCGTGACGATGGGCTGGACGCGGAGTGCGACCACCTTCGCGCTCGTCCACGGGATCTTGCTGCCCTGGTTCGACGTCCCGTTGAGCGGGATGTCGTACACGTGGTCGCCCGCCGTGACGTTGAAGGTGGTCCCGCCGAGGCAGCTGCTCGTCTTCTCGCGGCAGGTGTACCAGTAGACGATGCCCTTGCCCGAACCGGCCGACGACGTGTTCATCTCGAACGCCAGGCGCTGGTAGCGCGACGTGTTGATCGGCGCCGCGGCACCGTCCCGCCCGTAGGCCAAGCTGCCGCTCACCGTGTCGACGAGCGAGATGAAGCCCCCGGTGCCGTAGTTCATCGACAGCTGCCCGTTGGCCACCTTGTAGGTGCCGGGCCCGCTGAGGTCGGTGTTGTAGTCGGCCGCGTCGCTGAAGTCCCACGGGTCCTGGAAGGTCTCGGACGCGTAGTCCGGGGACTCCCCCACCACCGGCTCGGTCGCGGCGTGTGCCGGTGCCGCAGCACTGACCGTCACCACCGCGAGCGGCGCGGCGACGACCGTGAGGACCACCCCGAGGGCGGTCAGTCGTCCGCGGCGCGAGCGCGCACGGACGAGACGTGTTCCTGATGATGACATCGCTGTCCCCTGATCCTGTCGGCGGACGCCCTCTCTGCGTCCGGGTCCACGGTGACCAGGGAACCTGATCCGCGTCCACCCCGTGAACGGGGGTGCCCGCGTCGGGAGCGATGTGCGCCCCGGTCAGAACCAATCCTGCCCGCGGATGTCGCGGAGCGCACGTCGTCGTGTCTCCGGATCGAGCGTCATGACGTAGACGGTGCCGTCGAGGTGGTCCGTCTCGTGCTGCAGCGCCTCCGCCATGAGCCCCTCACCCTCGAGCACGACCTCGGCGCCGTCGACGTCGAGGCCCCGCACCCGCGCGTACGGGAACCGTCGGGTCGGGTACGCCAGGCCGGGCACCGAGAGGCATCCCTCGTCCATGAGCTCGGGCTCGCCACGGGTCTCGACGAGCTCCGGGTTGAGCACGTAGCCGACGAAACCGTCGACGTTGACGCTGAAGGCGCGCAGTCCGACGCCGATCTGCGGCGCGGCCACGCCGGCACGGCCCGGCACCCGCACCGTGTCGAGGAGGTCCTGCACGAGGTCCGCGACGCCGTCCGCGCCGATCCGGACCGGGTCGGCCGGTGACCGCAGCACGGGGTCGCCGAACAACCGGATGGGTCGGACCGTCATCAGGCGACCACCACCAGGAGGTCCCCGGCGTCGACCTGTTGGGTCACCGGGACGGCCAGCCGTGTCACCGTTCCCGCACGGGGCGTCGTGATCGCCGCCTCCATCTTCATCGCCTCGATGCTCGCCACGGCCTGCCCCGCCTCGACGCGGTCGCCGGGCTGCACCTTGAGCGTCACGACACCGGAGAACGGTGCCGCGACCTGACCCGGGTCGTCGCGATCGGCCTTCTCGGCGGCCTTCGACTCCACCGCGACCGACCGGTCACGGACGTACACGGGGCGGAGCTGCCCGTTCAGGGTGGTCATGACCGTGCGCATGCCGCGCTCGTCGGCGTCGCCGATGGCCTCGAGGCCGACGTGGAGCGTGACGCCCCGGGCGATCGACACGACGTGCTCCCGCCCCTGCTTGAGCCCGTACAGGTAGTCGGCGGTCCCCACGCCCGAGAGGTCGCCGTACTGGTCCCGGACACGGTGGAACTCGTCGGTCGGACCCGGGAACAGGAGCCGGTTCAGGGCCGCCTGCCGCGCCCGGCCCGGCTCGGCGAGCACCGCGGCGTCCTCGTCCGAGATCGGCGTCGTCGTGAGGTGGACCTCGCGCCCGGCGAGCACCTTGCTGCGGAACGGCTCCGGCCAGCCGCCGGGCAGGTCCCCGAGCTCGCCCGCCATGAACCCCACGACCGAGTCCGGCACGTCGTACCGCTCGGGGTGCTGCTCGAAGTCGGCGGGGTCGGCGCCGACCGCCGCGAGCTGGAGTGCGAGGTCGCCCACCACCTTGGAGGACGGGGTCACCTTGGTCGGGCGTCCCAGGATCCGGTTGGCCGCGGCGTACTGGTCCTCGACCTCCTCGAACCGGTCGCCGAGGCCGAGCGCGATCGCCTGCTGCCGGAGGTTCGACAGCTGCCCGCCCGGGATCTCGTGCACGTACACCCGACCGGTGGGACCCGGGAGGCCCGACTCGAACGGCCGGTAGACGCGGCGGACGGCCTCCCAGTAGGGCTCGAGGTCGCTCACCGCCCGCAGTGCGAGCCCGGTGTCGCGCTCCGTGTGCGCCAGCGCCGCCACGAGCGCCGACATGCTCGGCTGGCTCGTGGTGCCCGCCATGGGCGCGGCCGCGACGTCGACGGCGTCCGCTCCGGCGCGGCTCGCCGCCAGGAGGGTCGCCAGCTGCCCGCCGGCGGTGTCGTGCGTGTGCACGTGGACCGGCTGGTCGAACCGCTCCCGCAGGGCCGTCACGAGGCGGTCGGCAGCACCGGCACGGAGGAGGCCCGCCATGTCCTTGATCCCGATCACGTGCGCACCCGCCGCCACCATCTGCTCCGCGAGGCGCAGGTAGTAGTCGAGCGTGTAGAGGTCCTCCGCCGGGTCGAGCAGGTCGGCCGTGTAGCAGAGCGCGGCCTCGGCGACGGCCGTGCCGGTCGCGAGCACGGCCTCCAGGGCGGGTCGCATCTGCGCGACGTCGTTGAGGGCGTCGAACACGCGGAAGACGTCGACGCCCGTCGCCGCGGCCTCGGCGACGAAACCCTCGGTGACCTCGGTCGGGTACGGCGTGTAGCCGACCGTGTTGCGGCCGCGGAGGAGCATCTGGATCGGGATGTTCGGCATCGCCGCACGGAGGGCCGCGAGCCGTTCCCACGGGTCCTCGCCGAGGAACCGCAGGGCGACGTCGTACGTCGCGCCGCCCCAGGCCTCGATGCTGAGCAGTTCCGGGGTGAGCCGCGCGACGTACGGCGCGACCGCGACGAGGTCCGTGCTGCGGACGCGGGTCGCGAGCAGGGACTGGTGGGCGTCGCGCATGGTCGTCTCGGTGACGGCCAGGGCCGTCTGCGCGCGCAGGGCTTCCGCCCAGCGCGCCGGACCGAGGGCGAGGAGGCGCTGCCGCTGCCCGGCGGGCGGCTCCTGTCCCAGGTCCACACGCGGGAGCTTCACCGCCGGGTCGAGGGCACCCGTGCCCGGCCCGTTCGGCTGGTTGACGGTGACGTCCGCGAGCCACGCCAGCACCTTGGTGCCACGGTCCCGCGAGACGTGGCCGCCGAGCAGCTGCGGGCGCTCCTCGATGAACGACGTGCTGACGTCACCGCGAGCGAAGTCCGGGTCCTCCAGGACGGCCTGGAGGAACGGGATGTTCGTGCTCACGCCGCGGATGCGGAACTCGGCGAGCGCACGACGGGCCCGAGCGACCGCGGCGGGGAACGACCGCCCGCGGCACGTCATCTTGGCGAGCATCGAGTCGAAGTGCGGGCTGATCTGCGCGCCGGTCGACACCGTGCCGCCGTCGAGGCGGACCCCCGCGCCACCCGGGCTCCGGTAGGTCGTGATCCGGCCGGTGTCCGGGCGGAACCCCTGCGACGGGTCCTCGGTCGTGATGCGGCACTGCAGGGCAGCCCCGTGCACCGCCACGTCCTCCTGCGACAGTCCCAGGTCCGCCAGCGTCTCGCCCGCCGCGATCCGCATCTGCGCCTGGACGAGGTCGACGTCGGTGACCTCCTCGGTCACGGTGTGCTCGACCTGGATGCGGGGGTTCATCTCGATGAAGACGTGCCGCCCGGCGCGCTCGCCGACCGTGTCGAGCAGGAACTCGACCGTGCCCGCGTTCACGTAGCCGATCGACCGGGCGAAGGCGACGGCGTCCCGGTGCAGCGCTGCCGCCACCGCGGGGTCGAGGTCCGGCGCCGGCGCGATCTCGATGACCTTCTGGTTCCGGCGCTGCACCGAGCAGTCGCGCTCGAACAGGTGGATGGTCCCGGCCTCGTCGCCGGTGGCGTCCGCGAGGATCTGGACCTCGATGTGCCGGGGCCGGAGCACAGCCTGCTCGAGGAACATCGTCGGGTCGCCGAACGCACTGTCGGCCTCGCGCATGGCCTCCTCGAGGGCGGGACGGAGGTCCTCGGGCCGGGCGACACGGCGCATCCCCCGGCCACCGCCACCGGCGACGGCCTTGGCGAACACCGGGAACCCGATGGCCTGGGCGCCGCGCACGAGCTCGTCGACGTCGCGGGAGGCCGGCGTGCTGGCGAGGACGGGCACCCCCGCCGCGACGGCGTGTTCCTTCGCCGTGACCTTGTTGCCGGCCATCTCGAGCACGCGTTCGCCCGGGCCGATGAACGTGATGCCGGCCGCTGCCGCAGCGGCCGCCAGCTCCGGGTTCTCGGACAGGAAGCCGTACCCGGGGTAGATCGCGTCCGCGCCGCACTCGCGGGCGACGCGGACGATCTCGGCGACGTCGAGGTAGGCCCGGACCGGGTGACCGGGCTCGCCGATCTGGTACGCCTCGTCCGCCTTGAGCCGGTGCTCGGAGTTCCGGTCCTCGTAGGGGTAGACGGCGACCGTCCGGGCACCGAGCTCGTACGCGGCGCGGAACGCCCGGATGGCGATCTCGCCTCGGTTCGCGACCAGGATCTTGCGGAACACGGGCTGCCCTTTCGGCATGCACCCGGGCGTCGTCGTGGTGCCCGGGCGGACGGCGCGATCGGCCGTCGAGCACGGCGGATCTTGAGGTGGTTCAACCCTAGTGGGGCTATCGTGTCTCGACGTGCATGTACTCAGCGTCAGCTCCCTCAAAGGAGGCGTCGGCAAGACGACCGTGACCCTCGGCCTGACGTCAGCCGCGTTCGCCAAGGGACTCCGCACCCTCGTGGTCGACCTCGACCCCCAGTCGGACGTCTCCACGGGGCTCGACATCTCGCTCGCCGGCCACCTCAACGTCGCCGACGTGCTCGAGAACCCGAAGGAGAAGATCGTCCGTCAGGCGATCGCCCCATCCGGGTGGACCAAGGGACGCCAGGGCAAGATCGACGTCATGGTCGGCTCCCCCTCGGCCATCAACTTCGACGGTCCGCACCCCTCGATCCGGGACATCTGGAAGCTCGAGGAGGCCCTCGCCAACGTCGAGGCCGACTACGACCTCGTGCTCATCGACTGCGCTCCCTCGCTCAACGCCCTGACCCGCACGGCGTGGGCCGCCTCGGACCGCGTGTCCGTCGTCACCGAGCCGGGGCTGTTCTCCGTCGCGGCGGCCGACCGTGCACTGCGCGCCATCGAGGAGATCCGCCGCGGACTCTCCCCGCGCCTCCAGCCGCTCGGCATCATCGTCAACCGTGCCCGCGTGCAGTCGCTCGAGCACCAGTTCCGCATCAAGGAGCTCCGCGACATGTTCGGCCCGCTCGTGCTGTCGCCCCAGCTGCCCGAACGGACGTCACTGCAGCAGGCCCAGGGTGCCGCGAAGCCGCTGCACGTGTGGCCGGGCGAGTCCGCGCAGGAGATGGCACGGAACTTCGACCTGCTGCTCGAGCGGATCATGCGGACGGGCAAGATCGGCGAGTACGCCGAGGGGGTCGCGCAGGCCTGAGCCGGCCGAGGCGCCTGAGCCGGCCGAGGCGCCTGAGCCGGCCGAGGCGCGGCGGCCCCGTGTCGCCTGCCGTGTGCGCTGCGCCGTCGGACGCGTGGGTCAGGAGACCCGGGAGACCGCGCGGGTCAGGAGGCCCGGGAGGCCCGGCGCGCCGCGAGCTCGTCGCTCGGGTCGGCCGCCGGCGTCGAGTCGAGTTCCACGAGACTCGTCTCGACCTCGCGCAGGACCTTGCCGACCGCGATGCCGAAGACACCCTGCCCTCGGGAGACCAGGTCGATGACCTCGTCGTTCGAGGTGCAGAGGTACACGGACGCCCCATCGGACATCAGGGTCGTCTGTGCCAGGTCGTTCACCCCCGACTCGCGGAGCTGGTTCACCGCGGTGCGGATCTGCTGCAGCGAGATGCCGGTGTCGAGCAGGCGCTTGACGAGTTTGAGCACGAGGATGTCGCGGAAGCCGTAGAGCCGCTGCGAACCGGACCCCGCCGCGCCACGGATGGTCGGCTCGACGAGGCCCGTCCGCGCCCAGTAGTCGAGCTGGCGGTAGCTGATGCCCGCGGCCCGGGCGGCGACGGTGCCGCGGTAGCCGTTGGACTCGTCGCGCTCGGGCATGCCGTCGGTGAACAGCAGGCCGAGGTCGTAGCGGGTCAGCTCGCCGTCGGGCGTGTCCACGGCTGCGTCGGACGGTGCGTCCCCGGGGGTCCGGGGCGTTTCGTTCCCACTCATCAGACTGCCTTCCACGACGTTCCGGCCCGCAACCGAACATTCAACGATCGGTTGAGAGTTGTGCCGAGGTCCACGCTAGCGAGTCGGACCCGGTCGTCGCGGGACATCCGCACCGGGGAGTTCGGCGTGTCGAGGATAAGCCCGACCGACACCGGCTGTCCACGTTCGGGCCCCGTGCTCACGAGGCGTCGAACCGCCCGATCGCAGCCCGGATGAGGCTCGACCGGACGACCTCGAGTTGCCCTGCGATCTCGCGGGCGAGCTCCGCCGCCTTGGCGCGTGAGGTGGCGTCGGACCGGCGCCGGACGGGCATGAGCGCCGACTCGATGAGACCGAGTTCGCGCTCCGCCGACGCCCGGAACGTGCGGAGATGCCGTGGCTCGATGCCGGTGCGCTGCAGCTCCACGAGCGCCTTGACGACGGTGACGGCGTCCTCACCGTAGTGCTCGACGGCCGGCAGCAGCGACGCGGACACGGCGTCCGACACGAGCATCGGGGTCGCGCCGGCCGCGCGGACGAGCTCGTCGCGCGTGTACCGCCGCTCGGTGCCGAGGATCGAGGGCCGCGGGCCGTCGGCACCACCCGGCAGGACCGGGTCGCGCCCGGCGTCGAGGTCGGCCAGGTACTCCTTGATGACCTTGAGCGGCAGGTAGTGGTCTCGCTGCAGGCCCAGGACGATCCGGAGCCGCTGGACGTCGGCGGGCGAGAACTTGCGGTATCCGCTCTCGGTCCGGATCGGCGTCACGAGCTCGCGTTCCTCGAGGAACCGGAGTTTGGAGTTCGACAGGTCCGGGAACTCGGGCTTCAACCGCGCGAGCACCTGCCCGATCGTGAGCAGGTCGGGACCCGCGGCCGTCGACCGGGCCGCAGCGCTCCGCGCCGGCACTACGCGGTCGCCAGGCGCGCGATGTCGACGCGGGACGCGTAGAAGGTGAGGCGGAACTTGCCGACCTGCACCTCGGCGCCGTCGGCGAGCAGGGCCTCGTCGATGCGGACGCCGTCGAAGTAGGTGCCGTTGAGCGATCCGAGGTCCTTGACGCTGAAGCTCGTACCGTGCCGGAGGAACTCGGCGTGCTTGCGCGACACCGTGACGTCGTCGAGGAAGATGTCGGCGTCGGGGTGTCGGCCGGCCGTCGTGACGTCGGAGTCGAGCAGGAACCGAGCCCCGGCGTTCGGCCCGCGGCGGACGACGAGCAGCGCCGACCCGGACGGCAGCGCGCCGATCGCGTCGATCTCCTCGGTCGAGACACCGTTCTCCGGTGTGAGCGCCGCCCCCATGTCCATGCTGAAGGTCAGGGTGGTGTCGACGCGCCGCTCGGGCGCATCGGATCGTGCGGCGCCGTCGCGCGGACCCGTTGGACCTGCCATCGTGGACCTCCTTCTGGCGGACCAGCGTATCGGAAACGCGCGGCACCGCGAACGCCCTTTCACTCCTGTGGAGCGACCGCACGGTCCACACACGTCCCGCACACGGCGGGACCGCCGGGAGGCCCGCTCGGTCGGCGTGGAGCAGCGTGGAACGGGCGGGCGCGGTCAGCGCCCGCGCGCGATCAGCCAGAGCAGGTACGGCGCGCCGACGATGCCCGTGACGACGCCGACGGGCACCGCCACCCCGGGGATCGCGAACTGCGCCACGAGGTCGCTCGCCTGCACGATGACGGCCCCCACCGCGGCGGCGGGAGCGAGGGCGACGCGACCACGACCGACGAGACGACGGGCGATCGGCGCGGCCATGAGCGCGACGAACGACACCGGGCCCGCAGCCGCCACCGCCGAGGCGCTCAGGCCGACCGCGGTGAGGACGAGCAGCACCTTGGCCCGGTCCGGCGGCAGCCCCAACGACGCCGCGACGTCGTCCCCGAGGGTGAGCACCCCGAGCCGCGGCGACTGGAGGAGGGCGAGGACGAACAGCACGACGAACGCCACCGCCAGCACCGCGAGCACCGTGGGGTCGACCGCGTTGAGGCTGCCCGTGAGCCACACGAGCGCGACGGCGGCGTCCTGCACGTTCCCGCGCGTGAGCATCCACCCCGTGACGCTCACGGCGATCGCCGCGACGCCGACGCCGACGAGGACGAGCCGGTTGTCCCCGATCCCGCCGCGCCAGCTCAGCGCGGCGATGACGACCGTCACGAGGACGGCACCGACGACGACGACCGAGAACAGGGTGAGCCCCGAGGCGGCGAACAGCGCGATGGCCGTGATGCCCGACGCGCTCGCGCCCGAGGTGATCCCGATGACGTCGGGGCTCGCGATCGGGTTCCGCACGACGCTCTGCACGATCCCGCCGGCGGTGCCGAGGCTCGCGCCGACGAGGACCGCCGCCAGCAGCCGGGGCCCGCGGAGCTCGGTGATGACGAAGTCCGTCACGCGGTCCGCGCGTCCGACGAGCGCGGCCAGGACCGCACCCGGGGAGATCGCGATCTCGCCGAGGCCGAGCGCGGCGACGGCGAGCACCACGACGAGCACGAGGGCCCCCGCGAGCACGAGGAGCTCGCGCCGCAGTCCGGCATCGGTGCCCCGTGGTCGCCGAGGGGTCCGGGTCGACACGCTCACAGGTCCCGCACCGCCCTGCTCCGGACGAGCGCGATGAACACGGGAGCGCCGATCACCGCCGTCACGATGCCGACCTGGACCTCGCCCGGGAAGGCGACGACACGACCGATGACGTCGGCGACGAGCAGGAGGGCCGGGGCCACGATCGCGGACAACGGCAGGGTCCACCGGTTCGCCGGACCGGTGACACGGCGGACGGCGTGCGGCACCGCGAGCCCGACGAACCCGACGGGTCCGATCGCCGCCGTCGCCGCCCCCGCGAGGAGGACCGTGGCGAGCGCGCCGAGTGCCCGCGCCACGACGACCCGCTGCCCGAGGGACGCCGCGAGCTCGTCCCCGAGGGCGAGCGTGTCGAGTGACCGGCCGAGGGTCATGGCGATGGCCAGGCCGACGACGACCGGCACGGCGACGACAGCGACGACGTGCAGGTCCCCCGTCGCCAGCGAACCCACCTGCCAGAAGCGGATGCGGTCGAGTGCCGACTGGTGCGTCAGGAGGACCGCGGTCGTGACCGACCCGAGTGCGGCGGCGACCACGGCACCGGACAGAGCGAGGCCCACCGGGGTCGGCCCGCGCCTCCCGGCCGATGCGATCCCGTACACCACGACGGCCGCGACGGCGGCACCGACGAAGGCGAACGGCAGCGTCGCCGCCGTGCCCGCGATCCCGAACACCGTCGTCCCGACGACCACCGCGAGTGCGGCGCCGGCGTTGATGCCGAGGATGCCCGGATCCGCGAGCGGGTTGCGGGTGACACCCTGCATCACCGCGCCCGCCACGCCGAGCGCGGCTCCGGCGACGAGTCCGAGCGCCGTCCGGGGCACCCGCTCGCCGACGACGATGAGCGTGATCTCGTCCGTCCGGCCGGGGTGCAGGAGCACCGTGACGACCGTCAGCGGATCGATCGGACGCGCGCCGACCATGACGCTGAGCACGCACGCCGCGGCGAGCACCACCAGGGACACGGCGGTCGTCCCGACGAGGCGCGCTCGGCGCGGACGAGCGGTCGGGGACATCGGCGCAAGCCTAGTCCGGCTCCCCCGTGGTCGAACGGCGGGCGCGGTGGCGACGGCGACGGCGCCGCAGCCGATCCCGAGGGAGTGCGGAGCCGCTGTCCACGCCGCTCATAGGTCACTCATCGGATCGGGTCCTGTACTGGACGCATCGACGCCCCACCGGCTGTCGGACGAGCCACCGGAGAGACCAATGACCGAGCACCCCACCACCCCCGCCGACGACGAGCGCGGCGAGGACGCCCCGCGCGACACCACGCAGCCCATCGGCACGCCGGCTCCCGCAGCGGCACCGCACGTCGACCCCAGCACGCTGCGGTCCGCCTACGCGTTCGACGGATCGGGCCCCTACCTCTACGCGCCGGACGGCTCCGGCCCCTACACGTACACGCACGACGGCCACGGCCCCTACCTCGTCGGCGCCACGGCGGGTGCCACCGACCCGACCGCGGCAGCGAAGCCGAAGCGCCGCCGCGTCGGCCTCATGGTCGGGGCGGGTGTCGCCACCCTCGCGATCGTCAGCGCCGCGGGCGGCACCGCCTTCGGCCTGGCCTCCCGGGACACGGGGACCACGACCTCGAGCCAGTCGAGCGGGTCCTCGAGCAACGGATCGTCGGACAGCGGCGGCATCGGTGGCGGCTGGTCCGTCCCGGGCGACGGCTCGTCGAGCGGATCGAGCGGTTCCGGGTCGAGCGGTACGGGGTCGAGTGGATCCACCGACAGCGCCCAGACCACGGCCACCGACTCGCAGAAGGCCGGGATCGTGACGATCGACACGACGCTCGACTACGACTCCTCGTCGCAGGCCGCCGGCACCGGGATGATCATCTCCTCCGACGGCGAGATCCTGACGAACAACCACGTCGTCGAGGACGCCACGAGCATCGAGGTGACCGTCGAGTCCACCGGCAAGACCTACACGGCGGACGTCGTCGGCACCGACAAGACCGACGACGTCGCCGTGCTCGAGCTGCGCGGGGCGTCGGACCTCACCACCGCGACGCTCGACGACGACGACGACCTGGCCGTCGGCGACACCGTGACCGACGTCGGGAACGCGGAGGGCCAGGGCGAACTCGTCGCCGCGAAGGGCTCCGTGACCGCGCTCGACCAGGACATCACCGTGCAGAGCGAGTCCGGCACCGGCACGGAGTCGCTCACCGGTCTCATCGAGGTCGCGGCCGACGTCGTGTCCGGCGACTCGGGCGGCCCGCTGCTCGACTCCGAGGGCGAGGTCGTCGGGATGACCACCGCCGCGTCGTCGGGCACGAGCGACGTCACCGGGTACGCGATCCCGATCGCGACGGCCAAGAGCATCGCCGAACGGATCCTGTCCGGCACCGCGACCTCGACGATCGTCATCGGGACCCCGGCCTTCCTCGGCGCGGAGGTCTCGTCGACGACTCCGACCACCGGCTCCGGTGTGACGCTGCAGGGCGTGGTGTCCGGGTCCCCGGCCGAGAACGCCGGGCTCGCCGCGGGCGACACGATCACGAGCATCGACGGCACCGCCGTGACCGGTGCCGATCAGCTCACCGAGCTCATCCAGGCACACGCCGTGGGGGACTCGGTCACCGTCGGGTACACCGCCGCCGACGGCACGGCGGGAACGGTCACCGCGACGCTGGTCGCCGGTCCGGCCGCCTGACGCGGGACGTCCGGGAGGACCGGGGTCAGCCCGCCAGGACCGTGCGGACGAGCAGACGGTGGACGTTCGCGGACGCCTCGACCCGGATCGCGGTCCCCTCGGCCGTCGCCCGTCCGATGCGCGCGAAGCCGACGCCCGCGGCGTGGACCACCGTGACGGGACGCGGCCGCGTCGGCACCCGGAGGTGCGACACGGTCCACGGAGCGTCCCAGAACCGCGCGAGCACCGGATCGGCCGTGCGGACCGCCGCGGGCAGGTCGGGGCGGGCCGTCGGGTCCTCGACCCGGCGGTCCAGGACCGCGGCCGGGAGCCGCGGCGTCGCGAAGGCGAAGGTCCACGACGGGGTCACCCCGAGCCTCCCGGCCGCGAGCGCCAGGAGCGTGGCGTCGTCGACGCTGCCGATGCGGAAGCCGGCCTCCTCGGTCCCGTCCAGCACGGTCACGGCGGCGTCGCCGCGCCACCAGCGAAGCCGGGCGGCGGGCCCGTCCTCCCGCTGCTGCTCGAGCGTGACTGGGTCGACGCCGGCTTCCCAGGGCGCGAGCACCGCGCTCGTCAGTGACGGGACGGTGCCGAAGCGGCCGACGAGCCCCTGGTCGATGAGCGAGCGACCGCCGGGCGACCGGAGGACCGCGGGGTTCCAACGGCGGCCCGCCATGCCCTGCAGCGCGGCGAGCGCCTCGGCGTCCACCGGCACACCGAACGGGGCGAGCGTCGGGCGCACGGGGACCGGGACGTCCTCGAGCACGCGTGGCGGGTGGGCTGCGGCCGGCGCGGGGCCGACGACGCGGACGGACTCGAGCACGCGGGCGACGACGTCGTCGGTGGCGTCGAGGACCGCGAGCGGGCGCTCGGCGACGACGTCGATGCGGTGCCGACCGGTGGTGACGAGCAGGTGCGACACGAAGACGCCCGTGCGGTCCGGGGCGCGGTGGCCGAGGGCGGGAACGGGCCGGTGCGGTTCGTGTCCGTGCTCGGTGCCGTCCGACTCGCCGACCGCGGGGCGGTCCGTCGCGGCGGCGGCCTCCAGCGGCGGAGCGGGGCGGTGGTACTCGACGAGGCGGGCCGGCGCCCCCGCGCTCCCCCACGGGTCGCACCCGACGACGAGCACGCCGTCGACCGAGCCGGGCAGCCGAGCGACCAGCGCGGCGGTCTCGTCCGCGATGCCGTTGTCGCTGGGGCGGGAGCGCACGGTCACGGTGACGCCGTCACCGGTCGTCCGGAGGTCCGCGTCGGCGGCGTGCACGGTCGCCCAGGACGCGGGGCGCTCGATGCTGACGCGGGCGGTGCGGTCGGTCACGGTGTCCGCGTGCTCGCGGCGACCCGGCGTCGACCGGCCGGGCGACGGCGCCGGCATCCCGGCCGACGAGCTCACGTCCGGCGACGACGGGGCCACCGACGACGGGCCCACCGACGACGGGGCCGGTGCCGGGTTCGGTGCCTGTGGTGCGGGGACCATGCCGTTCACGGTACGGGCGACGGGTCCCCCGCTCGACGAGGCGCGCGGGCGGCGCGCTCAGGACGCGCGTCGGCGCTCGCGGGGCGGCGGCGGCGGTGGCACCGGACGGGCGGCGACGACGGTGGCGAGGGCGATGTCGACGTCCTCGCGGCGGGTGCGCACCGTGCAGATCGTGTCGGTGCGTGCGACCAGGGTGCCGAGGGCGTCCCGCGCACCGTCGCCGTGGTGGGCGCGCACCACCAGGCGCGTGCCGATCGGGGCGGTGGCGAGGAGGGCGAGCGCCCGGCGGCGGTGGGCGTCCGCGCGGCGGACGTCGTCACGCGCAGCGGACCCCGCGTGGTCGGCAGGGTCGGCCTGGCCGTCGGGGTCGTCGTCCACGGCACTCATGGTAGGACCGGGGCGTTCCGCATAGGCTGTCGCGCATGGACCGCGCCCGCGTCGACAGCTGGTTGTGGGCGGTGCGGCTGACGAAGACCCGCTCCGCCGCCACCGCTGCCTGCCGTGCCGGGCACGTCCGGGTGAACGGCGAGCGCGTCAAGGCAGCGCAGTCGGTCGGGATCGGCGACGAGGTGCGGCTGCGGACCAACGGGGTCGAACGGATCGTCGTCGTGCGCGGGATCGTCGTCAAGCGCGTCGGGGCACCGGTGGCCGCCACGTGTCTGGAGGACCGGACGCCCCCACCGCCGCCGCGCGAGGAGACGGCCTGGTTGCCGGTGCGGGACCGCGGAGCGGGTCGACCGACCGGGCGGGAGCGCCGCGACCTCGAGAAGCTGCGCGGGTACTGAAGCCGCGTCTCGGGTCGGCGCTCGGCGCTCGCGGTCCGACGACGAGCACGGTCAGACGAAGCGGACCGTCTCCTGGAGCCGCGCGCGGAGCTCGAACACGTCGACCGACCCCGTCTCGGCACCGGGGCCGAGCAACACGCCGGCCAGGGCGCTCCGCCGCACGACGAACGCGGTCGGTCTGCGTGCCGGCCCCACGAGCCGGACGTCGTCGTCGACCGCGGAGTCCGGGACGACCAGGAGCCGGCCCGTGAACCGGACGCGGGTCGCCTTCTGGACCGTGCGCGCAGCGCGGACGAGTTCCCGCACCGGGCGCTCCCCCGGCGCGAGGGTCGCGCCGACGACCTCGCCGTGCTCGATGCGGACGGGAGCACCCCAGTCGATGGACTCGAGCGCCCAGAGTCCGCTCGTCGTGAGGACGACGTGGTCCAGCTTGCCCTCGGGCCCGGCGTCGAGGTCGTGCCACACCGTCACACCGATCCCGAGGTCGGCGACGATCGCCGCGGTCGCCTCCTCGGCGAGCGCCTCGGCCAGGAGACGGCGGATGTGGCGCGGGGCGGAGCGGACGAGTGCCGGGTCGTACGGGTCCTCGATCGGGTCGCCGAGGCCGACCCACTCGCGCTCGGCGGCGAGGAAGACCTCGCGCGACAGTCCGCCGGGGTGCCCGAAGGACCGGGCACGTGGGCGGGAGTCGCGGCGCGCGGCGGGCGGCGCGTAGGCGTCACGGCCCGAGGCCGGACGCCCCGCGGGGTCGCCGGCGGGTCCGTGCCCGGCGACCGCCGAACGGGAGGCTCCGGCGTCGTACGCCCGGCGCGCCTCGGGGGTGCCGACGCGTTCCCACGCCTCTTGCAACAGGCGGAACGAGCGCGGGTCCCCGCCGAGGTCCGGATGGGTCTCGCGGGCAGCCCGGCGGTAGGCGCGCCGGAGGGTGTCGTCGTCGGCGGAGGCGGGGACGCCGAGCACCTCGTACGGGGTGGCGTCGGCAGGGCTGTCGCTCATGGCGGTGGAACACTACCGGCTCGCCGCGCGGAGGACGCCCCGTGTTCGCCGTGGGCTCGCCGTGCTCCCGCTGGGCGCGGGCTGCGCGCCGGTGTGGTGCCGCCCGCGGGGAGCCCTGCTCAGGCCACGGCGTGCCGGATGGCGTCGGCGTGGTGCTCGATGTAGGCGACGTCGGCGCGGTAGAGCTCGGCGTGGCCCGCCGCGAGGTCCCGGGCGAACTTCGGGTCCCCGGCGGCGGCCTCGGACTCGATGGTGGTCACGAGGGCGACGAGACCCGCGACCACGGCGTCGACGAGCCCCGCTCGGCTGGGCGCGTCGAGGTCGTAGGCGCGGCAGAACTCGGCCGCACGGGCGAGCTGGTCGTCGAGACGCGCCACGGGGGTGTCACCGGTCGTCAGCGGCGCGAACCGGTAGACCGCCGACGCGACGTCCCACACCCGCGGCCCGGGGTGGGCCGTGTCGAAGTCGATGATCCCGACCGCGGCCCGGCCGTCGAACACGCAGTTGTACGGGGCGAAGTCGCCGTGGCAGATCGTCTCGACAGGAGCGCGGTCGGCTTGGGACCACACGTCGTCCGCCGCCACCGCGTAGGTGGCAGCGGCGTCGTGGTAGTTGCGCAGTAGCCGGGCCGCGGTGACGAGCGCGGCCTCGGACGCGACGTCGTCGGTCCAGGGGTACTCACCCGCGAGACCGGGGATGAACGACACGGTCTCGAGCGCCGCACCGAGCGCGATCGGCTCCGGCGCCTCCACGAACCCGCGCTCGTGGAGGTGTGCGAGCAGCCGGTGGACGGTCGGTGTCCAGGGCCCAGCGGGGCGGTGGACACGGTCCTCGGCTCGCGTGATCCTCTCCATGACGGTCCCTCCAGTCGGACGTCGCCGTCGACGCCGTCCCGTCAATCTACGCGGTGGCACCTCGGGAGTCCGGGCCGGAAACGCGATGTTCACATGCTCCTCGGACAAGCTGCACGGGCACTTGCATGCAAGACGTACGATCGACACATGTCGTCCGCGGAGCGCGCCTACGAGCACACGAAGCAGCGGATCATCCGCGGTGAACTCCCTGGCGGTGCCCTCCTCAGCGAGGGGGTCGTCTGCCAGGAGCTCGGCATCAGCCGGACCCCGGTGCACGAGGCGTTCCTCCGGCTCGCCGCGGAGCAACTGCTCACGCTCGAGTCCCGGAAGGGCGCCGTCGTCCGCCCCATGTCCCCGAGCGAGTCCGCCGACGTCCTCGAGATGCGGGAAGCGGTCGAGGCGTCCGCGGCGACCCGAGCACTCCGCAGTGGCCCGCGTCCGGACCTCGTGCCCGTGCTCGACGACCTCCTGCGCGACCAGGCCGACGCGATCGCGGAACACGACGTGGACCGGTTCGTCGACGCCGACGACGCGTTCCACACCGCGGTCGTCGCGGCCGCGGAGAACCCCGTCGCGGTGCACTTCACCCGCCTCCTCCACGACCGCCAGCAACGCCTCCGGCACCAGCTCATCCGGGTCCGTCCCGAACAGCTCCACCCGGCGCTCGACCAGCACCGCGCACTGGCCCGGGCCGTCGCCGCCGGCGACGCCGCCCGCTACGCCGAGGTGCTCCGCGACCACGTCGCCGGGCACCGGGGCGCGCTGTGAGCGTGGACACGTCGACGGGAGCGGTCCCGTTGCAGCGGACCGGGCCTCCCGGCCGGCCCGGTGTGACGAGCCGGCGGGCAGCACGGGTGCGGCCGTGGCTCGCGGTGTGGGGCGCCGTCTTCGTCTGCTCGTGGGGCGGCAACCAGTTCAGCCCGTTGCTGCTCATGTACCAGGAGCGTGCGCACTACTCGACGCTCCTCGTCAACGCGTTCCTCGGCGTGTACGTCCTCGGTCTCGCACCGGCACTGCTCGTCGCCGGGTCGCTCTCCGACCGGCACGGACGCCGCCCCCTCATGCTCGTCGGGGTCACGGCGGCGCTCGTCGGCAGCGGCCTCCTGGCCCTCGGTCCGTTCGGCGCGGGGTACCTCGCGGCCGGGCGACTGTGCTCCGGGATCACCGTGGGCATCGCCATGGCGGTCGGGAACAGCTGGGTGAAGGAACTGTCCCAGGGCCGGTACGACCCGACGGCGGACGCCGGATCGGGTGCACGACGGGCATCGCTCGCGTTCACCCTCGGATCCGGCAGCGGCGCACTCGTCGCCGGCTGCATGGCCCAGTGGGGCCCGGTCCCCGAGGTCCTGCCGTTCCTCGTGCACATCGCCGTCGCGGTCCCGTTCCTCGTCGTCGTGCTGCGCGCACCCGAGACCCACACGTCCGGCGGCGTCACCGGGCCCTGGTGGCGGCAGCTCCGCGTGCCGTCGGCCGGACACCGGCGCTTCGTCCGCGTGGTCATGGTGTCGGCCCCGCTCGTGTTCGCGTCCGCCGCGATCGCGTACGGCTACCTGCCCACCCAGTTGCACGACGCGACCGGACGCTGGGGGCTCGTCTTCGCGACCGCCGCGACGGTCGTCGCGCTCGGGGTGTCGAGTGCGGTCCAACCGATCGCCGGACGGGTGCACTCCGTGTCGAGCGCGCGCGGGCTCGTCGTCGCCGTGCTCGTGATGACCGTCGGCATCGCGGTCGTCGCGCTCGCGATCGCGGCCGATTCGGTCTGGATCGGGCTCCTGGCGAACGCGGTCGTCGGTGCCGGCATGGGCATCGCCCTGGTGTCGAGCCTGCTCGAGGTGCAGCGGATCGCGTCGAGTCGGGACCTCGCGGGCCTCACCGGCGTGTTCTACGCGGTCGCGTACGCGGGGTTCCTCGCTCCGGCCGTGATCGCCGCGGTGGCCGCCGTCGCGCCCGTGACGGCGATCCTGCTCGTGGTCGTCGGCCTCGGTCTCGTGGCGTGGGTGCTCGTGGGCGTCTCGTCGCGCCGCCACCTGCCCGCCGCGGCCGCGGGCGTCGGACCGGACGACCCCACGGCGCACCTGGGTTAGGGTCGCGGGCGTGACCACGATCCTCCTGACCGGGTTCGAGCCGTTCGCGGACGCGCCCCGCAACCCGTCCTGGGACGCCGTCGAGCGCGTCGCCGCGACCTGGACGGGTCCGGAACGCGTCGAGGCCGTCCTGCTGCCCGTCGCGTTCGGACGCTCGGTCGACGCACTCCGTGACGCCGTCGAGCGGGTGACGCCGGACGTCGTGGTCGCGGTCGGGCTCGCCGAGGGGCGCAGCGCGATCACGCCCGAGCGGGTCGCCGTCAACCTCGACGACGCCCGGATCCCGGACGCCGACGGCGCGCAGCCCGTGGACGTGCCCGTCCTGCCGGGAGGCCCGGCCGCGTACTTCACGACGCTCCCGGTCAAGCGCATGGTCGCCGCCGCGCGCGCGGCGGGCGCACCGGCCGCGCTGTCCGCCACGGCCGGCGCGTACGTGTGCAACCACGTGTTCTACGCGCTGCAGGCGCTGGCCGGGGCCGGGGTGCGCTCCGGGTTCGTGCACGTGCCCGCGACACCCGAGACCCTGCGCGAGGCGGACGACGCCGTCCCGACGGTGTCGCTCGACGTGCTCGTCACCGGACTCGCCGCAGCGGTCCGCGCCGCGGTGGACCCGGCACCCGACCTGGCCGTCGCGGGCGGTGCGATCAGCTAGCGATCAGCGTTCGGAGCCAGGACGGCCCCGTCACCGACGCTCCGAGGGCCTCGACGCGCGCTCGCAGCCCGCGGTCGGCCGTCACGACGACGACCGGACCGGCCGCTCTCGCGATCGCCCGGTGCACGGACTCGACGATCGCGTCGTCACCCGCGCCGGTCGCGCGGACGACCTCGACCTCGGGGCCATCGGTCCGTGCGGCTCGCGCATCTCCCTCGAGGACGACCGACCACCGCGGCCACCACCGACCGGCACCCAGTCCGAGTTCCGCAGCGGCCAGTCCCGACGCGGCGAGCGCGCCGATCGCGTCCACGAGTCGCTCGGCGGCGCCGGCGCGGTCCCGCCACCAGCCGTCCGGCACGCTGCCGACGACGTTCGCGGCGTCGACGACGACCACGGGCTCGGTCACGAGCACACCGCGGAGGGCCGGCCAGCTCGCGCCGAACCCCGGGTGCAGGGGCAGCCCCTCGACGTCGTCGACCGGCACCCAGTCGAGGGCGAGGCTCTCGCGGTCACCGACCTCGGCCCGGAACGGGTGGACGGCGCGTGCCACCACCGTCGTGTAGGTCCAGAACCCGAGGTCGAGCACGGAGGTGTGGCGGATCCGGAGCGCGGCGGCGGGGACACCGGCTTCTTCCGCGGACTCGCGGAGCGCTCCGGTGACCGCGTCCTCACCCTGGTGTCGCGCACCACCCGGGATGCCCCAGGTCCCGCCATGGTGGCTCCACTCGACACGGTGCTGCAGCAGGACGCGGCCCGCACCGTCGTCGACGAGCAGCCCCGCGGCGCCGAACAGGCCCCACGCCTTCTGACCGTCCGGCCCGTACGCCCACGCGTCGCCCGGGTCCCGGGGGCCGGGCGGCGGACCCGGCGGGAGGGACGGCGCGGCCTCCGCGGGCACCGCGCGCTCGTCGTGCCGGTCGTCCGTCATCGCCCCAGCGTCCCACGTCGGCACACCGCACGGCCAGTCGGGTCGCGCCGCGGCCTCAGCGCTCCCGCGAGACCGGTGGGAGGCGCACGAGTTCGACCGCGAGGTCGCGACCGTCGACCACCGCGGTCATCCACGTGTGGTCGGGCTGTCGTCGCCGGTCCGTCGGCGATCCGGGGTTGAGCAGTCGGAGCCCGGTCGACGCGGTGGAGTCCCAGGGGATGTGCGAGTGCCCGAACACGAGGACGTCGACGTCGGGGAACCGCTGCGCCATCCGGGCGTCGCGTCCCGCCGCGGCGCCGGTCTCGTGCACGACCGCGAACCGCAGGCCCTCGACCTGCTCGTGCGCGACGAGCGGCAGCCGGTCCGCGAACCCCGGTTCGACGTCGTTGTTGCCGCGCACCGCGACGAGCCGTCGAGCCCGGGCTGCGATCCGGTCGACGGTCGCCAGGTCCACCCAGTCCCCCGCGTGCACCACGAGGTCGGCGTCCTCGATCGCCGCCCAGAGCGCCGGCGGGAGGTCCTTCGCGCGCCGGGGCAGGTGGGTGTCGGACAGGAACACGAGGCGGGTGGGCACGGTCAGGCCTGCATCGGGGCCGCGGCCCCCGGCAGGTCGTCGTCGTCGACATCGGGAACCGGCACGGGATCCTCGGTCTCCGCGGCGTTGAGGCGCTCGAGCAGACCGGCGAGCAGCGCGACGTCGTCGTCGGACCACGACGCCAGCCGTTCCTCCAGGCTCTCGCGGTGCACGCGGACGGAGCGTTCCAGCGCCGCCTCGCCGGCCGCCGTCACCGCGAGCGGCTTCGCGTTCCCGGTGCCCCCGTCGACCTGCTCGATCAGGCCGGCGGCCAGGAGGCCCGACAACTGGCGCGAGATCGTCGACCGGTTGAGCCGCAGGTACCGCGCGATGTCGATCGCCATGCACCCGTAGTGCTGGGCGACGAAGTCGACCAGCGAGTGATCGACGATGCTGAGCGCGGCTTCGGGACCTCGGGCGCGGACCGCGGCGCGCCGGGTGATCCGCGCGAGTTCCCGGTAGGCCCGGGTGATCTCGGCGGCACGAAGCCGATCGGTTCCCTGCTCCATCGACGAGTCCCTCCCTGTCGTCGCGTCCGCCGCGACCCGCTCCGCGACGTGCCAGCGTGCGCGGTGCACCGCGTCGTGTACGCGACACGCTAGCGGACCGGGGATCGAAGTTGTACAGTGCAACACGTGTCCGATGTTGCAAAGAACAACTTGCTACCCGTCCGTCGCCTGACCGAGCGGCCGACGCCCGGTCACGCCGCCGACCGCCACGCCGGCAGCGCGCCCGCGCACGAGCCGTCCATGCTCCGTCCCGCCGGGCTCGGTCGGCTCCTGCTGTCGTTCGCCTCCCACATCCTCGTCCCACTGTTCCTCGCCGCGGGGATGGGCCTGGCCTACCTCGGCGCATTCCACGCCCCGACCCCGAAGGACCTGCCCGTCGGGGTCGTCGGCACGGGAGCCGCGACCCAGGTGTTCGCACAGACCGTCACCGACCGGTCCGACGGCGCGCTCGTCGCCCACGTGGTGCAGGACCCCGCGCATGCGCGTGCGGCGATCCGCGACCGTGATCTGGCGGCCGTGTACGCGCCGGGGTCGACGAGCGCCACCCTCTACGTGTCCACCGCCGCGTCGGACACCACCGCGACCGCTGCCGAGCGGATCTTCGTGCCCATCGCCTACCAGCAGCACCTGCCGTTCCACGTGGTCGACGTCGTCGCCGTGCACGACGAGGACGCGACGGGCCAGGGACTCTTCTTCCTGCTGGTCGCACTCAGCGTCGGCGGGTACTCGAGCGCGATCGCGGTCGCCGCGTTCTCCGGGCGGCTCCGCCTGCTCTGGACGGCGGTCATCGGCGTCGCGACCGCCGGGGTCGTCGCGGGGATCGGCGTCGTCATCGCCGGTCCCGTCTACGGCGTGATCACGCACCATGCGTGGCCGATCTTCCTGTTCGCCTGGATGTACGACCTCGTCATCATCGCGCTCGGTGTCGGACTCCACCCGATGCTCGGCCGGTGGACCACGCCGATCCTCACGATGCTGTTCGTGATGCTCAACTTCACGTCGTCGGGCGGGATCTTCCAGCCGGCGTTCCAGCCCGGGCTGTTCGCGGGACTCCACACCTTCTGGAGCGGCGCGGCCTGGCTGCAAGCGGCGCAGGACCTGCAGTACTTCCCCGCGGCATCCCTCGGCCGCAGCGCCCTCGTGTTGGCGCTCTGGCTGGCCACCGCCGTGCTCCTGGTGCTCGTCGTGCACGGACTCGCCGCCCGACGGACCCGGATCGCCCGCGAACGCGAGGTCTCCCGACTGGAGGAGGAGCAGGTCGTCGCTGCCTGAGCACCCCCGGTTCGGAGCGAGGTTCAGCCCGCGGTCCCCGCGCCTCCGCGTCCGTCGGCGGCTGCTTCGAGCGCGGCGATGTCGAGCTTCACCATGTCCTGCATGGCGAGCATGGCGCGGGTCCGCCGTTCGGGAACGGGGTCCGCGAGGAGCTCGGCGAGTCGGACGGGCGTGACCTGCCACGCGACGCCCCACCGGTCCGTGCACCACCCGCACGCCACCTCGTGGCCGCCGTCGCTCGTGAACGCGTCCCAGAGCCGGTCGACCTCGTCCTGCGTGTCGCAGTCGACCTGGAACGAGATCGCATCGGAGTGCGGGTGCCCCGGTCCGCCGTTCATCGCTCGCCATCGCTGCCCGAAGAGCGTGAACTCGACCACCAGCGCCTTGCCCGCGTCGGGCGTGCCGTCCGGCCATCGGCCGATGGAGTCGATGCGGGCGTCCGGGAACAGGCCCGTGTAGAAGGTGACGGCCTCCTCGGCCTGGTCGTCGAACCAGAGGAACGGGACGATCCGCTGCACGGGAGTGTCCTCTCCGGCGGTCACGACATCGGACGACCGCCTCGGCGGGACACTACTGCCGAGGCGCCGGGATCACCAGGCGGTCCACATCGTGGGGTCATCGGGAGAGCAGGTCGGCCTTG
This sequence comes from Curtobacterium sp. MCBD17_003, assembly GCF_003234885.2. Lineage (NCBI taxonomy): Bacteria > Bacillati > Actinomycetota > Actinomycetes > Micrococcales > Microbacteriaceae > Curtobacterium > Curtobacterium sp. MCBD17_003. The sequence goes on along the minus strand of NZ_CP126275.1, from coordinate 1,262,654 downwards.
TCCGGGTGGTCCTCGAACCACTGACCGACGAACCAGCACATCGGGACGATCCGGCGGGTGCTCGTGGTCTCGACGTCGGCGACGGCCTGCTCGACGAGCTCACCCGCGTAGCCGTGACCCCGATGCGCGGGCACCGTGTACGTGTGCGGGAACGCGATCGAGTCGCCGTTCACCCGGTAGTCGAGCACGCTGACCAGGGCGCCGTCCACGTAGAGCGCGTAGCGGTCGCGGTCGGTCTCGTTGCGGAACTCGTGGGCCATCGTGCCATCCTGCCCGCCACCCCCGCGCGCTGCCCGGACGTGCGCTGACCATCGCGCGTCCGACCGGAGCACACTCGATCCATGACCACCATCGGATTCATCGGATCAGGGAACATCGGTTCGCAGCTCGCCCGGCTCGCGGTGCAGAACGGCTACGACGTCGTGATGAGCAACTCACGCGGCCCCGAGACCCTGTCGGACCTCGTCGACGAACTCGGACCGCACGCGACCGCCGGGACCCCGGAGGACGCAGCGACCAAGGGCGACGTCGTCGTCGTGACCACGCCGCTCGCCGCGATCGAGACCATCCCCGTCGAGCCCCTCGTCGGCAAGGTCGTGATCGACACGAACAACTACTATCCGCAGCGTGACGGGCAGATCGCGGCCCTCGACGAGGAGACGACCACGGTGTCGGAACTGCTCCAGGACCACCTGCCGCAGTCGCACGTCGTCAAGGCCTTCAACCACATCGCCGCGGCCGACCTGACCACCGCGGGGACCCCGCGCGGTACCGAGGGGCGCCGCGCCCTCGTCGTGGCCGGTGACGACGACGAGGCGAAGCAGGCCGTGGGCGACCTGATCGACGAGTTCGGGTTCGACGCCGTGGACATCGGACGTCTGAGCGAGGGCTGGCGCATCCAGCGCGACACCCCCGGGTACGTCAAGCCGTACGCCGCGATCGACCTCGAGCTGGCGGTCGCGGACGCGAAGCGTTACCGCGACATGTGAGTCCGGGCCGGCGGCCGCGGCCACTGGCGGTCGCGGCCGCCAGCCCCCCGGCACACCCGCCGAGATCGCAGAAGATGCCGCTCTGACCTGGGTCGGAGCGGCATCTTCTGCGATCTCGGCGAGGGCGGCGCGGGGCCGGCCGGGCGGCCCGGCCCGGCCCCCGGGTCAGCGGCGGCGGAGCGCCTTGCGCACCACGCCCTTCGCGACGTTGTGGGGGCGCTGCATCTCGCCCTCCTTGGCACCGACCACGATGATCCAACCGCCGAAGATCGCCTGGAGCCACTGCAGGCGCTGGAGCTTCCGCTGCACGCGCGCGAGCTCGGGTGACGTGCCAGGCGCCGGCTCCGTGGCCCCGGCCGCCGGCTGCCCCTTGCGCGCGTCCGCCTCGACGAGCTTGCCGTAGCGGTTGCCGACGACGGCCGTCCACAGCGTCACACCCGCGCCGACCAGGGTCACGACGGCCTTGTAGGTGTTGATGCGGTGCATGCCGTGCTGGACCGCGCTCCGCGGCGCGTTGTGCGCGGTCACGTCGAGGTCGGCGAGCAGGTGCAGCACGACGGCGCCCGTCTGGATCGGCCCCCAGCGCCGCCACCCGATGGTGGTGAGACGGGTCCGTTCCTCCGGGTCCTCGGCGCGGGCCGCGGCGCCGTTGAGCCCGATGGCACCCATGAGGGAGCCGCCGAACCACGCGGCCGCGGTCAGGTCGTGGATGGATCGTCCGGGGAGGTTGCCTGCCATGTCCCGGACGCTACGCGCGGACGGCGCAGGAACGCCCAGCCGCCGTACGCCGACGCTCGGGTCAGACCCCCTCGAACACCAGCGTCATCTCGGCGAGGTCGTCCTCGGACGGGGTCCAGGCCGAACCGGCGTCGACGTTCTGGGCGATCTGCTCCGGCTTCGTCGCACCCGCGATGACGCTCGTGAGTCCGGGCTGGGCCAGCAGCCACGCGAACGTCGCCTGGAGCATGGTCACGCCCCTGGCCTCGCAGAAGCGCTGGTACTCCTCGATGACGTCCCACGGGGCGTCGTCGAGCAGCTGCGGCTTGATGTTCGTGATCCGGGCGTCCGCCGGGCCGCCGCCGCGTCGGGTGTACTTGCCGGTGAGCAGGCCGTTGGCGAGCGGGAAGTACGGCAGGAACCCGAGCGCGTACGCCCGCACCGCCGGCAGGACCTCGGCCTCGGCACCGCGAGCGAGCGGGCTGTACTCGTTCTGGGCCGACACGAACGACGTGGTGCCGGCGATGGAGGCGGTGAGCTCGGCCTCGGCGATCTGCCACCCGGCGAAGTTCGAGTGCCCGATGTAGCGGATCTTGCCCTCACGCACGAGGTCGTCGAGCACCGACAGGGTCTCCTCGATCGGCGTGATCGGGTCGGGGACGTGCATCTGGTACAGGTCGATCCAGTCCGTGCCGAGTCGACGCAGCGACCCCTCGACGGCGAGCCGGACGTACCGACGGGAGCCACGGACACCCCAGTCGGGCCCGTTCGCACCGCGCATGTCGCTGCCGAACTTCGTCGCGAGCACGACCTCGTCGCGACGACCGGCGAGGGACCTGCCCATCATCGACTCGCTCCGGCCGGGCTCGCCGCCGTAGATGTCCGCGGTGTCGAACAGGGTGACTCCGGCGTCGAGCGCAGCGTGGACGACGGCGTCCGTGCCCTCCTGCGTCTCGGTGGCGGTGCCTGGTCTGCCGAAGTTGTTGCAGCCGAGCCCGACGGTCGAGACGACCAGGCCGGAGGGACCGAGAGGACGGTGTTCGATGTCTGCCATGCCGCAGACGCTACCGGCGTCACCCGCACTGGGGCGTCCGGGAACGGGCGCCGCGCACTAGAACAGTAGGACGGACCATCGAGAGGGAGCACGCGTGGGCCAGCACCGCATGCCGGGCGCGACGCCGGACCAGGCGTCGACGCCGGACGTGCCGACCCCTCCGCCAGTGACCGGGACGCGTGGCCTTCCCGCGTGGGTGACCGCACCACCGACGCCCGTGGCACCCGTCCCGGCTCCGCAGACCGCCGCGCTCGCCGAACCGGGCGTCACCCGGCCCGTCGCCGCGGCTGATCACCCCGCCGTGGCGACCGGACGCCCCGTGACGGAGGATGCGACGACGCCCGTTCCCGCCGCACGCACGGCTCCTGCTGATCCGCTTCGTCGTCCGCGGACCGCGCGAGCGCCCCTGCCCCCCGCGCCGCTCTCCCCCACGGTCGACACCGGAGCGATCGAGGCGGCCCGCCGTCACGCCGCGTCCGGCACGGCGTCGCGGATCGCGGCGACCGTCCGTCCGGGCACCTCCGACCCGACCGCGCCGCCCGTACCCGACCTCGCGGCATCCCTCACCCCGACCGTTGCCGGGCACGGCTTCGCAACCGCATCGGAGGCGGACGCTCACGTCACGTCCCCGCTCCCCACCGGCGAGCAGCACGCCGGTCCCACCGGCCGGACCGCATCGGAGCGCGGCCCGGGCCAGGTCCCGGATCCCGGGAGGCCCGGCGTCGGCATCGCGGGTGCCGTCCGCCCCGCCACGTCCGGGTCGCCGATCGTGGCGACCCCGGGTGGGCCGCGCCCCGTCACGCCGCAGCCGACGGAACGGCGGACGACCGACGCCGCCGAAGGGCCGGTCGAACCCCGGCCGGGTCAGCCGCGGTTCTCGGTGCCCGGGCTCGAGTACCTCGTGGTCGGAGGCCTCGTCGACGAGGACCTGCCCCGACCCGTCGGGGCCCCCAGGCCCGTCCCGGGGACGCCGGTCGCACCGGCGTGGGCGACTCCGACGGGCGCTGCCGCAGCGCAGGCCGCACCGATCCCGCCCGGGACGACGAGCCTCGTGACGCCGGACACCGTCGACCCCGCCGCTCCGGCGTCGCCGTTCCCGGCTCCGGCACCCCCGGCCCCGACCGCGCGGGACCGGCGTCGTGCCGCCGCTGCCGAGAAGCAGGCCGCGGCAGCGGAACGGGCAGCGCAGAAGCAGACCGCGGCCGCAGAGCGCGCCGCCCAGAAGCAGACGGCCGCCGCACGCACCGCCCCGGAGCAGCCTGCTCCGGCCGTCGGCGCCGCCGAGCAGCCCGCGGCGACGGCCGCGCAGACGTCGGACCACCGGGGCAGCGAGGGCAACGACGAGCCCGTCGTGTTCGCTCGCTCCGCCGCCTCGGCCGTGTCCCTCGCCGGTCGACGTGGTCGATCCGGTCGCCGCGGCGCCCGGACCGAGCGAGCGCACGGCCTCCACCGCGCAGCCCCCGTCGGGAGCCGAGAACCGCACGGATCCGACGCCGGCGCGCCCCGCCGGGCCGGGGCCCGGACCGACGACCCGCGGCGGGCCTCCCGGACCGACGCGGCACGGGCCTCCCGGACCGACGGGCCGGACGGACGCCCGGCCGTCAGCCCCGGCACCGCCGCCGCACTCGCGGTGGTCGCCGGCCTCGCGACGCTCGCGGTCGGTGCCTGGTTCCTGCTCGTCGCGGGTCAGGTGCACGTCGTGGCCCTCGTGCTCGGCGGCCTCGCGATCGGTCTGGCCGTGATGGTGCTGCGGGCACGGGCAGCTGCGTCGTGGACCCGTCTGCTCTCGCTCGTCGGACTCGTGTTCGGCATCGCTGGCAGCGCCGTGCTGCTCGTCGGCCTCGCGAGCGCGCTCGCGCCGACCCTCGGGCTGCACCTGCCGGACCTCGGCACGATGACCGGGACCGGCAGCGCGACGTCCGTCACCTGGTGACGCCGCGGACCCGACCGGACGACCGGACCGCGCGGGTCAGACCGCGCGGATCACGCCGCGGCTGAGGATCGCGTTCGTCAACGCGTCGACCGGCCCGCGACCGGCGGCCGGGTTCGCCATGAGGACGTAGTCGACGGCCGGGAGGTCCGGCAACACCAGCCGCTGGGACACCTTGACGAGATCGGCCGGGATGAGGGAGTGCGGGAACACCGCCACCCCGATGCCCGCTCGGACCGCCGCGAGCACGCCGTTGACGTCGCGCGTGTTGCACGTGATCCGCCACGTGCGGCCGACGGCCTCGAGCGCGTCGATGGCCATCTGGCGACTGATGCTCGGCGCCTGGTAGGCGATGAGCGGCACGGGTTCGTTCGGCTCGAGCGCGATGCCGTCCTGGGCCATCCACACCATCTGGTCGCTCGCGACGCGCGTGCCCTCGGCGGGCTGCCCGGCGGTCTGCTTGATGAACACGAGGTCGAGCTGACCGGCCTTGAGCCGCCGGAGCAGCGGACCCGACTGGTTGACCGTGAGCTCGAGGTTGATGTGCGGGTGGAGCCGCCGGAAGTCGCGGAGGATGCGGGGCAGCTGGGTGATCGCGAGGTCGTCGGCCGCCCCGAAGCGCAGGCGCCCGCGGTTCGCCTGGCCCGAGAAGTACGCATCGGCCTGCCCGTGTGCGGCGAGGATCGTGCGCGCGAAACCGGCCATGGCGTCGCCGTTGTCCGTGAGCGCCACGCCCCGCGTGTCCCGGACGAGGAGGGTCCGGGACACCGCGGTCTCGAGCTTCCGGACGTGCTGGCTGACCGTGGGTTGGCTGATGCCGAGTCGGCCCGCGGCCTGCGTGAAGCTCAGGGTCTCCGCGACCGTCAGGAACGTGCGGAGCAGGATCGGATCGAGCAACAGTTCCCCCGGTGGTCGCGGCGATGGTCATCACGGAACGCAATGGATTGATAGGGACGATAGCCCTCGGCAATGGGTCCCGGCGATTAGTTTCGAAGATGAACAGCATTCGCCACCGATCGCCGGAGCCCCAGAACCGTGAGCGCCCCCTCGTCCTCGTCCACCCTCTACCCGCCGACCGAGCCGCTCCCCGTCCTGGCGACCCGCCCGCCGTGGCGACACACCCTCATCGCCCTGTCGGTACCGAACTTCCGGCTCTTCACGGCGACGAACCTGGTCGCGATGACCGCCGGGTGGATGCAGCGCGTCGCGCAGGACTGGCTCGTGCTCCAGCTCACGCACTCCGTGGCGGACGTCGGGATCACCGTCGCGATGCAGTTCGCCCCGATGCTCCTGTTCGGGCTGTTCGGCGGCGTCATCGTGGACCGCTACTCGAAGCGCGCGCTGATGATGCTCACGCAGGCGTCGTTCGCGCTGCTCAGCGGTGTGCTGGCCGCGCTGACGCTCGCGGGGGTCGTGCAGGCCTGGCACATCTGGGTCATCGCGTTCGTCGTCGGGCTCGTCACCGTGATCGACAACCCGGCGCGGCAGGTGTTCGTCACCGAGATCGTCGGACAGGAGCACCTCCGGAACGCGATCAGCGTCAACTCGTCGGTGTTCCAGCTCGGCGGCATGATCGGCCCGGCGCTCTCCGGCATCCTGCTCGTCGCGGTCGGGGCCGGCTGGTCGTTCGGCATCAACGGCATCGCCTGCGCGGCGGTCGTGGTGACCCTGGGGTTCCTCCGTGTCTCCGAACTCCACCGGATGCCGGCCGTGCCGCCGTCGAAGGGGCAGCTGCAGGAGGGCCTCCGCTACGCCATCCGGAAGCCGACGATCATCGTGCCCGTGGTGCTCGTCGCGTTCTTCTCGGTGTTCGCGCTGACCATGCCGGTCCTCCTGTCCGCGTTCGCCTCGGACGTCTACCACGTCGGGGCCGGCGGCTACGGCGTGTTCAACTCGATGGTCGCGATCGGCGCGCTGACCGGCGCGCTCCTGTCGACGCGGCGGGCGGTGGTACGACTGCGGACCATCGTCGGCGGCGTCGGCATCACGGGGCTGCTCCTCGTCCTCGCCGGCGCCGCGCCGATGATCGCGCCGTTCGCGCTCATCCTCGTCGCGGTCGGGATGGCACAGCTGCTGTTCCAGACGGCGTCGAACTCACTCGTCCAGATGTCGTCGAACATCGGGATCCGCGGCCGTGTGATGTCGCTGTACGTGCTCGTCCTGCTCGGCGGCCAGGCGATCGGCGGGCCCGTCATGGGGCAGATCGTCGACCGCTTCGGTGCGCACGTCGGCATGGTCGTCGCGGGTGGGGTGCCCGCGATCGCCGCCGCGGTCATCGCGGTCGTGCTCGCTCGACGGGGCGGCCTGCACCTGGAGGTCCGCCTGCGGCACCACCTGCCGCTCCCGGCCATCGTCGGCCAGCACTAGGGGGCCGACGGACGGGAGGGACGGGGCGGGGCCGCCCCGTCCCTCCCGTCCGTCGTGCACCCCGTCCGGAACCGCACCATCAGGGCGTTACTCTCTTCGGGGAAGCGGGCACCTCGTGGGTGCACGGCGAGGAGCGGGGACGATGACCACGACGGACGCACCACGGCACGAGGCGTACAGCCCGTACGCGCGGGACTGCCCCACCCGGCAACTGCTCGACCGCATCGGTGACCGGTGGACCGTCCTCACGCTCGGGGCGCTCGTCGACGGGCCACGGCGGTACTCCGCGATCGCGGGGCGGGTCGACGGCGTGTCACAGAAGATGCTGACGCAGACGCTGCGGGCGCTCGAGCGGGACGGCCTCGTCACGCGCACGGTGTTCCCGGAGATCCCGCCGCACGTCGAGTACGCCCTGACCGATGCCGGGTGGTCGCTCCGGACCGTGCTCGCCGGGCTCGAGGACTGGGCGACCGGCCACATGGACGACGTCCTCGCGGCCCGCGCGGCGTACGACGAACGCTGACGGTCGACCCGGGGTCCACCGGAACACCGGGCGCGTCCGCGTGGTTGCCTGCCGGTATGCGATCGATCGTCTACACCCACACCGGTGACCCCTCCGTCCTCGAGCTCGTCGAGCGGGACGTCCCCGAGCCCGGCCCGGGCGAGGTCCGCGTCCGGGTGGTCCGTTCCGGCGTGAACCCGACCGACTGGAAGTCGCGGCGCGGCGGCACGGACGGGTCTCGGTTGCCGTTCCCCGAGGTCACCCCCAACCAGGACGGCGCAGGCGTGGTCGACGCCCTCGGCGACGGTGTCGACGGCCTGGTGGTCGGTGACCGTGTCTGGACCTTCCTCTCCGCGCAGCAGCGTCCGACGGGCACCGCGCAGGAGTACACCGTCCTGCCACTGGAGCGTGTCGCGGCGTTGCCCGACGGCGTCGACTGGGACGTGGCCGCGTCGCTCGGGGTCCCCGCACTGACCGCGCACCGCGCGCTCACCGTGCACGAGGACGGGCCGACACGTCTCGGTCCCGGGGCGCTCGCGGGACGGACCGTGCTCGTCGCCGGTGGCGCGGGGGCCGTCGGGCACGCCGCCATCCAGCTCGCCGCCTGGGCCGGTGCCCGTGTCGTCTCGACGATCAGCAGCCCCGCGAAGGCAGCACTCGCGACCGCGGCCGGCGCCCACGCGACCGTCGACTACCACGACGACGACGCCGCGGACCAGGTCCGGGCGTTCGCGCCGGACGGCGTCGACATCGTGGTGGAGGTGGCCATCCCGCAGAACGCCGACCTCGACGCGCAGGTGCTCGCCACCCGCGGTGTCATCGCGATGTACGCGAACAACGGGGGCGACGAGGCCACGCTGCAGGTCCGGCCGAACATGGCCCTGAACGCGCGGTACCAGTTCGTCCTGCTCTACACGATGGGCGAGGTGGCGCTCCGCGCGGCGGTCGAGGACGTCACCGCGGCCCTGCGCGACGGGGCGCTGCCCGTCGGCGAGGAGCACGGCCTCCCGATCACGCGGTTCCCGCTCGAGCGGACGGCCGACGCGCACGACGCCGTCGAGCACGACGCGGTCGGCAAGGTGCTCATCGACGTCCAGCCCGAGTGAGGCGGGGCGCGGTCAGCCCTCCTCGGGGTCCGAGGACCCCGCCGCCTCCGGCGTCTCGGCCGTGCTCTCCGCCGGAGGCTCGGTCTGGTCCGCCGCGAGCGCCCGCTTCCGGCGCGTGACCTGCACGGCGATCGCGACCGGGACGGCCGCCAGGGCCAGGCCGCGCATCCACGGGCGGTCGAACACGTGCCCGGTCGCGTGGTCGAGGGAGACCGCTCCCGGCCCACCGAGCGCGAACATCGACGCGGCGAATCCCAGGAACGCGGGGAACTCGAACCCGCCGTCGGCGTTGAAGAACCCGTTCGGCACGTGGATGCTCGCCGCCGTGCCCATGGTCGTCGCCGCGCCGGCACCGGCCACGGGGGTCCCGAGCCCCAGCACGAGGGCCGCTCCCGACCCCGCCTCACCGAGCCCAGCGAGCACGGCGTGCGGTTTCGCCGGCCGGAAGCCCATCGCGTGCATGCCCTGCGCGGTGCCCTCGATGCCACCACCGCCGAACGCCCCGAAGAGCTTCTGCGAACCGTGCGCGACGAGCACCGCCCCGAGGGCGACGCGGAGCAGGGTCGTTGCGGTGGTCGCCGCCGTGGTTCCCGGATGACGCATGGAGTTCCTCCCTGGTGTCGACGGGCCCGCACCACGCGGGCCGGTGTCGCCGAACGTACTCACGCTCTCCGGCACGCGCCCGCCGGTCGACGCTCCGGACTCCCCGAGGACGATGCGGTAGGCAAGAGGGGTGATCGACCTGCCGGACCTGACCGACCGCCCACAGCACACCGCGATCGTCCTGGGCGGAGGTGGCGTCGCCGGCATCGCGTGGGAGCTCGGGCTCCTGAGCGGGCTGCTCGACGCCGGGATCCCGCTCGCCGACGCCGATCTCGTGGTCGGGACGAGCGCCGGCAGCGTCGTGGGCACCCTGCTCCGGACGGGTGGCGTCGCGGACGCCTACGGTCAGCAGGTCGATGACGTGCCGTGGGACTACGAGGAACCGGCCTCGCCCGACTGGGCCGCGATCGGCGCGCAGTTCGTGGCCGCGCTCCAGGGCGCCACGGGCGACCAGGACGCTCGCGCCCGCATCGGTCGCCTCGCGCGCACCGTGACGTCGGGACAGAGCCAGGAGGAACGCATCGCCTCGTTCCGCGCGACGTTCCCCGCCGACACGTGGCCGGACGCGCCCCTCGGCATCACCACCGTCGACGCGACCGACGGGTCGTTCCGGGTGCTCACCGCCGCCGACGGCGTCCCGTTGACCCGCGCCATCGCGGCGAGCTGCTCCGTGCCCCTCGTGTGGTCCCCGGTGACCGTCGACGGCCGCCCGTACGTCGACGGCGGCGCCCGCTCGGGGACGAACGCGGACGCCGCGGCGGGGTACGAGCGCGTGCTCGTCATCGCCTGCCGCGCGGAGGACCCGAGCCCGACCGGTCCGTGGCTCGACCGCGCAGTGGCCGGTCTGCGGCACGACGGTTCGGCCGTCGAGGTGGTCGTCGCGGACGCCACGAGCCAGGCCGCCTACGGCACGAACGTCCTGGCGCTGTCGACCCGGGCCCCCGCCGCGCACGCCGGTCGGGCGCAGGCGGCCGCCGTGGCCGCGCGCGTCCGCGACTTCTGGGTCGGCTGAGCGACCGGTCGGCTGGCGCTCGGTCGGATCGGCCGACTCCGAGGCCGTGTCCCCGCCCTCCGATAGCGTGGGTGGATGCCGAACGACGACGACGCCACACCGTTCTCCGACCTCGACGCCTTCGTGGCGCTCCCCCGTGTCGACGGCATCGCGCTGTCACCGGACGGCACGCGCGTGGCGCTCACGGTGAGCACGCTCGACCACGACCGGACCGGGTACACCCGCTCGATCTGGTCCGTGCCGACGTCGGGCGAGGGCGTGCCGGTGCGGCTCACCCGCTCGGCGAAGGGCGAGGGCGGCGTCGCGTTCACCCGGAACGGCGACGTCCTGTTCGTCTCCGCCCGTCCGGACGCCGACGCCGCGAAGGACACCGAGGCTGGTCAGGTGTGGCTCCTGCCCGCCGCCGGCGGCGAGGCCCGGGCGGTCACGCGACTCGCCGGTGGTGCTGGCATCGCGGCGACCGCGCGGGAGGCCGACACCGTGGTCATCAGCGCGGGGCTGCTCCCGGGTGCGAACGACGCCGAGGGGCGCCTGCTCGAACGCGACGCCGAACTCCGCGCGGCCCGGAAGGAGCACGCCGTCGCGGCGATCCTGCACGAGACCCACCCGGTCCGCTTCTGGGACCACGACCTCGGACCCGACGAGCCGCACCTGTTGGCGCTCGACCTCGGCGACCTGCACGAGACCCTCGACGCTCCCGTCGCACCGGGCACCGCAGCCCCGGACGAGGTCGCGGTGGCCGACGCACCGGTCGCCGTCACCGCCGAGTACCCCGCGGAGCTCCCGCGCCCGCGCGACCTCACGCCGTTCCCCGGGCGCTCCGCCGACACGGCCGGGCAGGCGCTGACGCCGGACGGCCGCACGCTCGTGGCGGCCCTCACGGTGCACGAGCAGCGCGGTGTCCGGGCCGTGCTCGTCGCGATCGACACCGAGACCGGCGAGCGCACCACGCTGTTCGACGAGCCGGACGTGTTCCACGAGATGCCGGCCGTCAGCCACGACGGCACGACGATCGCTTGGGTGCGCGCCCCGCGGGACACCCCGGCCGGGCCCGCCGACCGTGAGATCTGGGTGGCCGACCTCGACGGCGGCCACGCCCGACGCATCGCGACGGAGTGGGACCGTTGGGCGAACGAGTTCGTGTTCGACGCCGACGACCGCGCCCTCATCGCCACCGCGGACCAGGACGGCCGCGCGCCGGTGTTCCGGATCCCGCTCGACGGGAGCGCCGTCGAACAGCGCACCACGGACGAGCACGCGTACAGCGGCGTGGCAGTGGACCGGGCGACTGGCGTCGTCGTCGCACTCCGGTCCTCCTGGGCGGGGCCGCTGCACCCGGTCCGGATCGACCCCGACGGCACCGTGACCGCCCTGCCGACCCCCGCGCCGCTGCCCGCGGTGCCGGGCCGCGTCGAGGAGGTCGAGACGACCACCGCGGACGGCACGCGCGTGCGCGGCTGGCTCGTCCTGCCGACGGGCGCGTCGGCCGACGCGCCCGCGCCGTTCCTGCTGTGGATCCACGGTGGACCGCTCAGCAGCTGGAACGCCTGGAGCTGGCGGTGGAGTCCGATGGTCGCCGCGGCGCGGGGCTACGCGGTCCTGCTGCCGGACCCGGCGCTGTCCACCGGGTACGGCCTCGAGTTCATCGCGCGCGGCTGGAACGCCTGGGGGCAGGCGCCCTACACCGACCTCCTCGCCATCACCGACGCCGTCGTGGCGCGGCCCGACGTCGACGAGACCCGCACGGCGGCCATGGGTGGCTCCTTCGGCGGCTACATGGCGAACTGGGTCGCCGGGCACACCGACCGCTTCGACGCGATCGTCACGCACGCGAGCCTCTGGGCGCTCGACCAGTTCGCCGGCACCACCGACGCGTCGTACTACTGGCAGTCCATCTTCACGGCCGAGGGCATGGCCGAGAACGACCCGCACCGGTCCGTGGAAGCGATCACGACACCGATGCTCGTGATCCACGGCGACAAGGACTACCGCGTGCCGATCGGCGAGGGGCTGCGGCTCTGGTCGGAGCTGGCCGAGCACCACGCCGACCCCGACGGCACCATGCCGCACCGGTTCCTGTACTTCCCGAACGAGAACCACTGGATCCTCACGCCGCAGCACGCGAAGGTCTGGTACGAGACGGTGTTCGCGTTCCTCGCCCAGCACGTGCTCGGCGAGGCCTGGGAGCGGCCGGAGCTGCTCGGGTGAGGACGCCGGGCGGCAGCGGTCACACGAATGCGGCGTGCCCCGTGATCGCACGTCCCACGATGAGCGTGTTCATCTCGCGGGTGCCCTCGTACGAGTAGATCGCCTCGGCGTCGGCGAAGGACCGCGCGACGCCCGCGCCCAGGACGATGCCGTTGCCGCCGAGGACCTCGCGACACCAGCCGACGGTCTCGCGCATCCGCGCCGTCGCGAACGCCTTGGCCAGCGCGGAGAACTCGTCGCGGTGATCGCCGCGGTCCTGCAGCGCCGACGCCTGGGTGCACAGCGCGATCGACGCCGTGATGTTGCCGACCGAGCGGACCAGGAGGTCCTGCACCAGCTGGTGCCGCGCGATCGGCTTGCCGAACTGCTCGCGCTCCCGCGCGTACCGGAGGGCGGCCTCGTACGCACCGACGGCGATGCCGATCGCCTGCCACGCGACCTCGCACCGGGTGAGCCGGAGCACCGCCGCGGTGTCGCGGAACGACCGGGCACGCTGCAGCCGCCGCTCCTCGGGGACACGCACGTCGCGGAGCACGATGTCGGCGTTCTGCACCGTCCGGAGCGAGATCTTGTCCTCGATCTTCGTGGCGGTGAACCCCGGCGAGTCCGTGGTCACGAGGAATCCCTTGACCTGCCCGTCGGCCACGTCCTTGGCCCAGATCACGACGACGTCGGCGAACGTCGCGTTGCCGATCCAACGCTTCTCGCCGTCGAGGACCCAGGTGTCGCCCTCGCGTCGGGCCGTGGTGCGGAGACCGCGGGCCGAGTCCGACCCCGAGCGCGGTTCCGTCAGGCCGAACGCACCGACGAGTTCGCCGGTGGCCATGCGCGGCAGCCACGCGCGCTGCTGGTCCTCGCTGCCCGCGACGGCGATGGCGTTCATGGCGAGGCCGGACTGCACGCCGACGAAGGTCGCCATGCCCGCGTCGACCCGGCCCATCTCGAGGGCCGCCCACCCCCGGTACACCGCCGAGTTCTCGAACCGGGCGACGAGCGGGATCCCGGATCCGAGTACCCCGGTCTCGGCGAGCGGCCGGATGAGGTGCGTCGGGAACTCCGCGTCCGCCCACGTGCGGTCGGCGATCGGCGCGACCCGGTCCTCCATGAACGCGCGGAGCGCCAGGACGCGTTCGCGCTCGACGTCCGTGAGGTCGTCCTGGAAGCGGTAGAAGTCGGCCTCGAGGTGGGCCCGCTGCACGCGCTCGGTCGTGTCGAGCGGTGCGGCGGCGGCGGGGGTCGTCGTTGACATGACCCCCATCGTGCATCGTTGTGAGGAACGTTGCAACACGCTTAGGCTCCGGTGGTGGACGGTATGCGGGAGGCGCGGCTCGGCCAGCACGGCACGGCGCTCGTCCCGAGCACCCTCTCCGCCCGTCTGGAGGCCCATCCCGACGCCCTCCGCGCGTTCCGTTCCGCGCGACACCGGTTCGTGGACGGCGAGCGGATCGACATGGGCCGCCTGGCCGCCGAGCTCGGCGTCGACCGCACGAGCCTGTTCCGCTGGGTCGGCAACCGGGACCAGCTGCTGTCCGAGGTGCTGTGGTCCCTGGCCGTGCCGACGCTCGACGCGGCCGACCGCGCCGTGACCACCACCGGTGCCGCCCGGATCGTCGGCGTGCTGACCCGGTTCACGGCCGACCTCATCGAGGCGCCGTACTTCCGCGTGTTCCTGACGCGGGAGCCCTCGCGCGCGCTGCGACTGCTCACGACCACGGACAGCGACGTGCAGCGCCGGCTCGTCGCGGTCGTCGCCACCCTGATCGACGAGGAATCGGCCGCGGCGCGCTTCGATCCCGCGCCACTGTCGGCACGCGAGGTGGCATCGCTGCTCGTCCGGATCTCGGAGTCGTTCTCGTACGCCGACCTCATCTCGGGCGAGCCGCCGGACGCCGACCGCGCTCGCGCCGCCTTCGAGTACGTCCTCCGTCCGTCCGCGCCGGCCACCCGGCCCCCGTCCGACCCGACCGCCGGATAGCGTGGCGACCATGCCCACGCTCCTGCACCTCGACTCGTCCGCCGACCTCGCCGCGTCGCGGTCCCGTGCCCTCACCGCGGTGTTCGCGGACGCCTGGCGGGCTCGTGGTGCCGACCACACCGTCACGTACCGGGACCTGCACGTGCACCCGCTCCCCCACCTCGAGGCATCGGCGTTGCACTGGCCGGCCGCGGAACGCCGACCCGGCGCGGACGTCCCCGCCGGATCGCAGGAGCTCCTGCAGTCCGTCGTCGACGAGCTGCTCGCCGCGGACGTCCTGCTCGTCGGGGCGCCGCTCTACAACTACTCGCTGCCGTCGACCCTGAAGACCTGGATCGACCGGGTGCACCTGCCCGGGGTGCTCGTGCCGGACGCCGGGTCGACCGGCCCGCTCGCCGGGCGTCCCGCCGTGGTGGTCGTCACCCGCGGTGGCGCCTACGACGCGGGGACCCCGACCGAGGGCTGGGACCACGGAACGCCCGTGCTCGAGCTCATCCTCGGGACCGCACTCGGCATGGACGTCCACACCGTGACCGCGAGCACGACCCTCGCCGAGACCGTCCCCGCGCTCGCGCCGTACCGGGAGCGTGCCCGCGCCGAGTTCGCGGACGCCGAGCGCGAGCTCGCCCGACTCGGGTCGACGCTGGCCTGAGGTCGGACCTCAGGAGCCGCCTCGCTGCACCCGAGGACCGGCGTCAGGAGTCGCCGTCGCTCGAGCCGGAGCCGGAGCCGGAGTCGGAGCCGGCACCCGGTCGCGTGGTGCAGCCGGCCGAGCTGGCGGCGGAGACGGTGATGGTCGTCGCAGCGATCGACGAGCCGGATGACGACGAGGACGAGGACGAGGCCTGCACGCACTCACCGACGGCGAACGCCGACGACGTCGCCGACGCCGTCCTCATGTAGGTCGTGTCCGCGTCGACCGAGATCGTCGACGTCGATGATGCACCGGACGCGCCCGTCGTCCGGACGGTGATCGTCGACCCCGAGACCTTCGTGACGAGGCCCGAGACCACACCGCCCATGCCGGAACCGCCGGATCCCCCGCCTGGTCCGCCCGCTCCTCCCGGTCCCCCGGTCGGCGCGCCGCTCGGGGCCGTTGCGTCCGTTGAGCCCGCCCCGGTACCACCCGGGGCGGAACCACCCGGTGCACCGCCGGGGGCAGTGCCGGTCGTGCAGGCACCGTCGACCGCGGTCGAGACCGTGACCGTCGACGCGGTCACGGTGTCGGAGGAGCTGCCCGAGCCCGACGAGCCCGACGCCGGCATCGATGACGCGCTCACGCAGACGCCCTTGCTGACCTCGGACAGCGACGCATCGACGAGCTGTTCGATCGTGGTCGAGGACGAGTAGGTCAGGGTCGTCGTGTCGGATGTGTCCGACGTCGTCGTGACCGCGAGCGTTCCCGAGCCGACCGAGGCGATCGTCCCGCGGACCATCCCGCCGATGCCCCGGCCGGCGACGCTCGTGCCACCCGCGGTCGACGCCCGCGTGGCGGTCTGGTCGGTGCCGTTCGATGACGAACAGGCCGTCAGGGCAGCCACGAGGGCGAGCACGCCGACCGAGGCCGATGCTCGGAGGAGGAGGGGTCGGCGCGGTGCACGGGGGACGGTGGTGGTGCGGTCGGTGGCGGTGCGGTCGGTGGCGGCGCTGATCGCGGGGCGGCTCGAGCCGGCTGACGTGGTCGTCATGATGCCTGGTCCTGGTTCTGGTGGTCGGATGTTCGAGATGTGGGAGCGCCCCTGAGGAGCGGACGTCGTCAGGGCCGCACCTGCTGGAACGGGACGGACGAGGTGGCGGCTGGCGCGGATTCGTCGCCGACGGCCCTCATCGGACGTGTGGCGACGTCGGACGCGGGGCGCTCGACTCCATCGGCGGGTTGTCGGCGCCGCCCTCGGAACACCCAGAGCTTGAACAGCACGAACCGCATCCCGGTCGCGACGAGGTTCGCGACCGTCAGGACGACGACCTCGGTCCCGCTTCCGGCATGCGGGGCCGTCGCGTGGAGTCCGGCCAGCGACCCGGCGGTGATGAGCCAGGCGACGCCGAACACGACGAGCCCCTGTACCTGGTGTCGCCCGGCACCCGCCGCTCCCCGGACGCCGAACGTGAACCGGCGGTTCACAGTCGTGTTGCCGATCGCGGTGACCATCAGCGCCACGAAATCGGCGACCTGAGCGCCGAGCGCCGGCTGCAGGACGACGTAGAGCAGGGCGAATGCGAGGGTCGAGGCCACGCCCACCGCGCCGAACCGGAGCACCTGCGCGAACAAGCCGATCGTCGGGGTCGTGAACGGATGGCGCCCGACGGCGTCGTACACCTCGGCGAGCGGCAATCGCCCGCGAGCGAGATCCCGGCCGACGCGGAGCATTCCACGGAGGTCCTCCCGCGCGGTCGCGGTGATGTCCACCGACGAGTTGACGTCGTCCACCCAGTCCACGGGGACCTCGTGGATCCGCAGTCTCGCGTGCTCGGCGAGGACGAGGAGTTCGGTGTCGAAGAACCAGGCGTCGTCACGGACGAGGGGCAGCAGACGCGCAGCGACGTCGCGGCGGATCGCCTTGAAGCCGCACTGGGCATCGGAGAACGACACCCCCATGGCGGTCCGGAGCAACGCGTTGTACGAGCGCGAGATGAACTCCCGCTTGCCGCCCCGGACGACCCGCGACGACCCGACCAAGCGAGTTCCGATGGCGAGGTCCGAGTGGCCCGACAGCAGTGGCGCGACGAGTGGGCCGAGCGCCGCCAGGTCGGTGGAGAGATCCTCGTCGACGTACACGAGGACCTCGGCCGGTGAAGCGGACCACACCGCTTTGAGCGCGCGCCCGCGGCCCTTGAGCGGCAGGTGCACGGCGACGACCCGCGGCAGGATCGCGGCGAGGTCGTCCGCGATCCGGGCGGTGTCGTCCGTCGAGGCGTTGTCCGCGATGGTGATCCGCCACGTCCGTCCCGGCCCGGCCACGAGTGGTTCAGCGCTGAGGAAGCTGTGGAGCCGCCGGATGTGCGCGGCGAGGGTGCCCTGCTCGTTGTAGCAGGGCACCACGATGTCGATGTCGATGGTGTCCGTCGGTGCGCTCATGCCAGACAGCGTGCGGAGCGGGGATGGAGGAAGCGCTTCCGGGGCCTGTGGTCGCCGTAAGAACGACCAGGCGTCGCCGAGGAGGTCGGCGCGACCTCAGCTGGCGGCGACGTCGAGCGGCAGCGACACGACGAACTCCGTCCGGGTCGGGCCACTCGTCACCGAGACCGAACCGCCGTGCGCGAGGGCAACGGCCTGCACGATCGACAGACCGAGCCCCGTCGTGCCCGTCGACCGCGACCGCGAGGCGTCACCCCGGCTGAACCGGTCGAACAGCGTCGGCAGGGACGCCGCTGAGATCGGAGGACCGTCGTTCGCGACGGCGAGCCGAGCGCGGGCACCGGCTCCGTCACGCTCGTCCCGGTGCACCGAGACCGCGACCTGTGTCCCCGCTGGCGTGTGGATCCGCGCGTTGGCGAGGAGGTTGACGACCACCCGACGCAGCTGGACCGGGTCGCCGACGACCACCACCGGCTCGTCGTCGAGGTCGAGCGCCCATCGGTGCTCCGGCCCGGCCGCACGGGCGTCCATCGTCGTCTCGACGGCGAGTGCGGACAGGTCGACGGGCTCCCGGACGGGCGGCACGGTCGAGTCGAGCCGAGCGAGCAGCAGGAGCTCCTCGACGAGGTCACCCATGCGCACCGCCTCGGCTCGGATCCGCTCGGTGTTCCGGTGCACCGCGGGCGACGCGGGTTCAGATCCCGTCAGCTCCGCGTATGCCCGGATGGTCGCGAGCGGCGTCCGCAGCTCGTGGGAGGCGTCCGCCACGAACGCGCGCACGCGGGTCTCGGCGCGATCCCGCACGGCGAGGGCCTCCGACACGTGCCCGAGCAGACTGTTCAGCGCCGTGCCGACCTGGCGGACCTCGCGACTGATGCCGATGTCCTCGTCGGAGACCCGGATGGGGATGCCCTCGTCGCCGCGGTCGAGATCGAGGGCGGTGACGGCCGAAGCGGTGGCGGCGACTCGCGAGAGCGGACGCATCGCGCGACGCACGAGCATCGCCCCGGCCCAGGCAGCGACCACGACCCCGAGCACCGCGACGATCGCGATGACCAGGACGAGCCGCGCGATCGCCGCCGTGATGCCGCCCACGGGGAGCGCCGTGATGAACACCGCGCCGTCCGACCTGGTGGCGAGCACTCGGTAGGCACCGAGGGAGCCGAGCTCGCGCGTGACCGGGTCGCCGTCACGCGGCACCCGAGCGAGCGCCGCCTTCGCAGCGGTGCCGAGACGGTGCTGCTCACCCTTCGCGTCGGTGTACCCGGCGAGGACGAACGCTCCCTTCCGGGAGACGGCGACGACCGTGTCCGCGGACTGGCCGGGTGCGCCGATGAAGTCGTGGTCTGGATCGGTGCCGGTGACGCCCGGGGGCGGGTTGCGCCCGTCCGGCGGCGGCGACGGGAGGTCGCTCTGCGCGTCGAGCGCGCGCTGGGACGCGGTCGTCAGGTCGTCGTCCAGGCGCCCGAACAGGTACCCACGGAACGCCACGACGGTCACGACGCCGACGACGACGTTCGTGACCGTCAGGAGCAGCGCCACGATGAGGACGATCCGCCACCGCAGCGAGTGCGTCCGGTCCTTCCGCGGACTCCCGGCCCCGGACGCCCTCACGTCGGTGGGCGGAGGACGTACCCGGTGCCCCGTACGGTCTGGAGGAGCGGCTCGCGCCCGGCGTCCACCTTGCGTCGCAGGTACGACACGTACATGTCCACGAGGTTCGACGACGCCCCGAAGTCCATCCCCCAGACGTTCGTGAGGATGCGATCCCGGGTGAGGACCCGTCGTGCGTTCCGCATCATGTACCGCAGGAGCTCGAACTCGGTCGCCGTGAGGTCGATGCCCTCGCCACCGCGGGTGACCGCGTGCGTGTCCTCGTCGAGCTCCAGGTCCTCGACCACGAGCCGAGCCGGCCCCCCGTCGGCGACCACACGCGACGACGTCCGGGCGAGGATCCGCGCACGGACGAGCAACTCCTCGATGCCGAACGGCTTCGTGAGGTAGTCGTCCCCACCGCCCGTGAGTCCGGCGATCCGGTCCTCGTGGGCGTCCTTGGCGGTGAGGAACAACACGCGGGCGTCCTCGCGGGCGTCCCGGAGCCGGGACAGGACCTCGAAGCCGTCGATGTCGGGCAGCATGACGTCGAGCACCACCACGTCCGGCTGGAACTCCCGGGCTGCGAACAGGACGTCGCGGCCGCGGTGCACCGCGTGCGTGGACCAGCCGTCGGCCGTGAACGCGAGGCCGATCGCCTGGGCGAGGGCGACCTCGTCGTCCACGACGAGCACCCGGACGGGCGTGCCGTCGGTCCTCGTGAGGGGAGCGCTGCTCATCGCGGTGAGCCTAGTCGCCGCTGAGGTCGTAGACCGTCTGGCCCCCGACCGTCTTCGCCGTGAAATGCGCCTCGACCCAAGCCTGGATCGCGCTCGCCGTGCTGGTCGACTGGCCGCCCGGCATCCCGCCGCCAGCTCCGCCGTCATCGCCGTCGACGCTGCCGCTCGTGTCGCCAGCGCTGCCGCTCGTGTCGCCAGCGCTGCCGCTCGTGTCCGCTGCGGAGCTACCGCCCGGACCGCCGCCCATGCCGCCGCCCATGCCGCTCGAGACGATGTAGTAGCCGACCTTGCCCTCCTTCACCCACGCCTTGAACTGCGCGAGCGTCGGTGTCGGGTCGCTCGACCAACCGCCGATGGCCATGACGGCCTGGTCGGTGTCGAGCTCGAGCTGCGCTGCGGACTGCGATCCGTTCACGGCCGCCGCCCACTTGGCGTCGGACGCCTCGAGGAGCTTCTGCAGCGCGGTCGAGGTGGTCTGGCTCCCGCCGCCCATGCTGCCGGCATCCGCCGCTCGGCCACCCCCGTCGCTCGTGCCGCTCGTGCCCGACGAACTCCCCGGCGCACCGGCGGGCGGCTGCCCCGTCGTCGCGTCCGAGTCCGATCCTCCGGACCCACCGGGCGGCATGCCCGTCCCGGCACCGGAACCGGTGGTGGCGTCGCTGGAGGAGCCTCCGGGGCCACCGGTACCACCGGGCATGCCCCCGCCCATGCCGCCCGCGGCGCCGCCCGTCCCCGAGGATCCGCTCCCCGCAGGACCGACGCTCGGGATCGATCCCGTGTGGCCGACCGTCGTGGTCGCCACGGCGTACGCCGTCGTGCCGGTGAGGCCGAACAACGTGCCTGCGAGAACGCCGACCGCCACGAGCCGGCGCAGAGTCGGCAGGGTCCCCACTGCCACGGCGCCGGCTGACAGGAATCCGCCGACGAGGACGACCCACCGCAGCCACGGCACCCAGGTCGCGTTCTCGCCCAGGAGCGCCCAACTCCAAGACGCGGTGATCGCGATCATGGCCGCGAGCCCGAGCGTCCCGAGCGCCGACCGACGACGGGCCCAGAGCATCGCCCCGCCGGTGCCCACCAGACCCGCGATCGCCGGAGCCAGCGCGACCGTGTAGTAGGGATGGATCGTGCCGGACATGTAGCTGAACACGAGCCCGGTCACCAGGAGCCATCCACCCCAGAGCACGAGCCCGGCGCGGGCCGGATCGGCCAGAGGACGCCGTCCAGCGGCCACGAGGCCGAGGACGAGCGCGAGGAGCGCCGCGGGGAGGAGCCACGAGATCTCGAGCCCCATCTCGGACGAGAACAGCCGCTCGAGGCCCGTCGATCCGCCGAACGACGAACCGGCCGTGCCCCCGGTCATCCCGCCGCCGCCACCGCCGCCGTTGCCGTCACCGCCGAAGATCCGCCCGAGGCCGTTGTAGCCGAACACGAGGTCGAGCACGGTGTTGTCGGTCGATCCGCCGATGTACGGGCGGGCGTCGGCGGGCCAGAGGGCCACCGTGAGCACCCACCACCCCGCTGCGACGACGAGGGACACCACCCCGATGACCGCGCCGACGACGCGCTTCCGCCAGGTCGCCTGCGCCGCGAACACGTAGACGAGTCCGAGGGCCGGCATGACGAGCAGGCCCTGGAGCATCTTGGTCAGGAACGCGAACCCGAGCGCGACGCCGGCGAGCGCGAACCACCGCCAGCTCCCGCGGGGCAGGGCCCGGACGGTGCAGTACGCGGCCGCCGTCATGAGCAGCACGAGCAGGGCGTCCGGGTTGTCGAAGCGGAAGATGAGCGCCGCGGCCGGGGTCATCGCCAGGACGAACCCGGCGAGCAGCGCGCCGACGTTCGCCGTCGTGCCACCGAGTCGCGCGAGGGTCCGACGGACCACCCCCCAGGTCAACGCGACGGAGGCGACGGCCATGAGCGCCTCGGGCACGAGCATGCTCGCGCTCGAGAAGCCGAAGATGCGCGCCGAGAGTCCCATCACCCACAGGGACGCAGGGGGCTTGTCGACCGTGATGAAGTCAGCAGTGTCGAGCGAGCCGAAGAACCAGGACTTCCAGCTCTCGGAGCCCGCCTGCACCGCCGCGGCGTAGAAGCTGTTCGCGGAGCCGGACACCGTGATGTCCCACAGGTACAGGACTGCGGTCAGGAGCAGCAGCGCCCAGAACGCCGGACGGAGCCAGGCCGCGTCCGCGCGGTCGCCGAGGAAGAGTCGGACGACCGCACTGCGCCGTTCCGCGGTCCTCCTCTCCGCGGGATGGTCGGGTCGGTCGATCAGGGTCGCCGGGTGACTGGTCATGGGTCGAGGATGCCGAGCGAGCGCGTACGGTTCCTCGGCGATCCCTATGCCGTGGATCAGAACGGCTGCGAGCCGGCTGTGGAGGATCGCCATCGCGCCGGCGGCCCGTCGTTAGGCTGCCCTCGTGACGACCCCGGCGCCCACCAGTCCGCCCACCCCCGTCAGCACCCTGCAGGCCGAGGCGTTCGCCGCGGGCACCCTGCCGCCCGTCGAGCAGGTCCGGGACGGCGTCTGGACCCTCGCGATCCCGTTCGCCGCGGGCATCCCCGACTCCACGCTCACGTACGTGCTCGAGGCCGCCGACGGGTCGCTCGTCGTCGTGGACCCGGGCTGGGGCACCGAGCCGACGCTCGCGGTGCTCCGGGACGGCCTCGCCACGATCGGTCGGACCCTCGACGACGTCGGACTCGTCGCCGTGACGCACCTGCACGTCGACCACCTCGGCGCGGCGGCGGCCGTCCGGAACGCCTCCGGCGCGCGGGTCGCGATGCACCCGGCGGAGGCGCGAGCGATCCGCCACCAGGACGAGGACCGTCGGCGGGACGACGAGGACATCGCACGTTGGGGCGTGCCGGAGCCGCTGCGCGCCGGCCTGGTGCGGGCCTGGGGAACGGGGCGGCGCCTCCCGGACGTCGAGGCGGACCTGCTCGTGGAGGACGGGGACGTCCTGCCGGTCGCGGGGCGCGAACTCCGGGCCCTGTGGACGCCGGGCCACACGACCGGACACCTGTGCTTCGTCGACGCGCCGGACGGACTCCTGTTCACCGGCGACCACGTGCTCCCGCGGATCAACTCCGGGCTGGGGCTCGGGGGTCGGACGGACACGAACCCGCTCGAGGACTACCTGGCGTCGCTCGACCGACTCGCCGACCTCGCGGAGCTCGAGGTGTGCCCCGGACACGAGTACCGGTTCCGCGACGTGCGGGCCCGGGCCGCGACGCTCGCCGACCACCGGCGGGAACGGGGCGAGCACGTCGCCGCGGCACTCGACACGCTCGACCGTCCCACGCTGTTCGAGGTCGCCGCGCACGTGCCGTTCCGTGGGGGCATCGCGTCGATGACCGGGTACCTGCTCGCGTCCGCGCTCGCCCAGACCGCGTTCCACGCACGGTTGCTCGGGCGGTCGGACGAGATCCGACCGGCCTGACGCCGCCGCGACACGGGCCCCGACGCGGGCGCCGAGGACGCGTCAGCCGCGCACCTGGGCGTCGAGCGGCACCTGCGCCGCCGCGGCGACCGAGCGGACGACCTCGCGCAGTGCGTCGTCGTGGAGCGCCACCGAGAACCCGACCACGCGCCGGTACACCGGGAGGTCCACGGTCGTCCAGCGTCCGCCGCTGTCGACCACGACCCGGAGCGCCTCGACCGTGCCGACGCCGTAGCGGTTGGCGGAGGACGTGGTCCCCGTGCCCACCTGACCGACCGCGGCGCGCGGGACCCCGAGGAGGAGCGTCGGCGTCCCGCCACCGACGTACAGGCCGATCCCGTGCTGGTCGGCGACGAGCGTCCCCGCCGCGCTCCGCGGCGCCCGCCGCTCGGGTCGCACGGCGAGGAGGCCCGCAGCGCGGTCGACCTCGGCCGCGGTGCCGCGCTTGACGAGGACGGGGGCCGTGAACGCACCGGGGTGCCGCTCGGCGAGCACCCGCTCACGGGCGCGGGTGCGGGCGTGCTGCACGGCGAGGACCACCTCGATGAGGACGAACACCCCGAGCGCGATGACGAGGAGGCTCTCGACGATCCCGACGGTCGACATGCCGTCCTCGTGCTCCCGGTACGCGAGGAACCCGAAGCGGAGCGCCGCGTACGCCACCACGAGCACGATCCCGACGATGCCACCCCGACGTCTGCGCATGTGGACACCCTAGGCCGCCGTCCACAGGGGCGCCGCGCCCCCGTTCGGGCCTCCCGTGGCCGGGCTAGTCTCGACCCGTGAGCAGCCCCGGATCCGATCCCGCGCCCGTCCGCGTCGAGCGCCCCGCGCCGGGCGTCGTCGTCGCCACACTCGACCGACCCGACGCCGGCAACGCGCTGGACGTCGCGATGGTCCAGGCGCTCGAGGACCTGGCGGACGCGGTCCGTGCCGACGTCGACGTCCGGGTCCTGGTGATCGGCGCCTCGGGGTCCGCGTTCAGCCTGGGGTACGACGTCGCCGAGTCCGCGGACCGCACGGACGCGACCGTCCCGGACGACCTCGACCGACAGGAGCGCACCGCCGACGCACTCGCGGCGATCCGCGCCCTCCGCGTGCCCGTGGTCGCCGCCGTGGGCGGACCGGCCGCCGGGACGGGCCTGGCACTCGCGCTCGTCGCCGACATCCGGCTCGCCGGACCCGACGCGGTGTTCCAGGCGTCGTTCACCGCACTCGGCACCTCCACCGGCGAGTACGGCGTGTCGTGGCTGCTTCCCCGGCTGGTGGGCCCCGCGGTCGCGGCGGACCTCGCGTTCACCGCCCGCGCGGTCGACGCCGACGAGGCCGCCGCCCTGCGTCTCGTGAACCGGGTCGTGCCGGACGTCGACGCCGCCGCGCTCGAGCTGGCGCGGACGATCGCCGCGAACTCCCCCGCGGGCGTCCGACTGTCGAAGCGCGCGATGCAGGCCAACCTCGAGGTCCCGTCGTACGACGCGGCGCTCGAGCTCGAGAACCGCGGCCAGACCCTGCTCACCCGGACCTCCGACATGGCGGAAGCGCTCGAGGCGTTCCTCGAGAAGCGCCAGGCGTCGTTCTCGAACCGATGACGCCGAACTCCACCGAACGCACGACCGGCAGCACCGTCGCTGGTGACAGCACGGGCCTGCCGACGGTCCCGGACGGAAACGGCACGCCCGGCAGCGGCGCGACCGGCTCCGGACACGCACACCCCTGGCAGGGCATCCGTCTCGAGCACCTCGACGCCGGTGTCAGCCGCCTGGTCATCGACAACCCCACGCGGATGAACGCCGTGGACGCCGACGTCTTCCGCGAGATCGGGGAGGCCGCGCGGCACCTGCGGCGCGACGGCACGCGCGCGCTCGTGCTCACGGGCGCCGGCGACCGCGCGTTCTGCGCCGGGTACAACCTCGCCGCGCTCCCGGCCCTGCGCGCGACGACGGTCCCGGCGTTCCTCGACATCGAGGACACCGCGAGCGAGGCCGTCCAGGCGCTCCACGACCTGCCGTTCCCGGTCGTCGCCGCGGTGAACGGCGCTGCCTCCGGCGGTGGCCTGTCCCTGGCGCTCTCGGCCGACGTGCGGCTCGGTGTGCGGCGTGCCTCCTTCAACGCGGCGTTCGTCAAGGTCGGCTTCTCGATCGGCGAGCTCGGGACGTCGTGGATGCTCCCCCGCGTCGTCGGCCCCGGCATGGCCGCCGAGCTGGCGTTCACCGGTCGGGTCGTCCGCTCGGACGAAGCCCTGGCGATCGGGCTGCTCGACCGGATCGTCGACACCACCGCCGACGACCCCGTGGCCGCGTTGCAGGCCGAGGCCGTCGCACTCGCCACGACGTACGCGGCCCCCGAGCGCCGTGGCACGCGCATCGGCAAGCGATCGCTCGGGAGGGCCGGGGAGACCCCGTCGTACGAGGTCGCGGTCCGGCAGGCGTTCGGGGACCGGGCGTGAGCGCTGCGGCGAGCGACGGGGCGGACGTGCTCCGGGCCTCCCGTGCGTTGCTGCCGACGGACGACCTGCGGCACCGACCGGCACCCGGGGCGCGCATGCGGGACAGCGTCTTCTACCAGACGGTGCTGCCCGAGGAACGACTGGCGGTGCAGGTGTACCTGTTCGTCACCGGCACGGGTGCCGCGGGCTACAACGTGGCGGTGTGGGGCGACGCCGCGCCGACCGTGCGCGAGTTCGGCGGCGGGCGCGTGGCCGAGGCCATGGACCTCGACGACTTCACCGTCGGCGGTCTCACGGTCCGGCACCGGGATCCGCTGCGCACGGCTGACGTCGTCGTGCGGACGGACCGCATCGAGCTCGACCTGACGTTCACGGCCCTGCACGAGGCCTTCAGCTTCCGCGACGCCCCCGACGGCCTGCCGTCCTGGTTCGCGGAGGACCGCATCGAGCAGACCGGTGCCGTCCGTGGCCACGTGCGCGCGGACGACCACGCGTTCGAGCTCGGGCCGATCGGGCACCGCGACCACTCGTGGGGCCTGCGGGACTGGCGTGCGCCCCAGCACTGGAAGTGGCTCGTGGCGTACACGCCCTCCGGGCGCGCGGTGAACGGGTGGACGTGGATCGCCGCCGGGCGGTGGGGGTTCGCCGGGTACGTCCTGCGGGACGGCCGGTCGGTGCCCGTGTCGCGCATCGAGGACGACACGACCTACGGCGCTGGGTACGAGCAACGCCGACTCCACGCGGTCCTGCACGACGTCGAGGGCGGCACGACGACGCTCGACCTCGACGTCTTCGGCGTGCTGCACCTGCCCGACGAGCGGACCGGGACGACCGTGCTCGAGGGCGGGTGCGTGGCGCGCATCGACGGCGAGCGGGGCGCTGGGCAGTTCGAGGTCGAGTGGCCGACGGACTACTTCGCCCACCTGCGCGGGGACGACGCGTGAGCGACGGTGCGACCGCCGGGACCACCGGCGCGGGAACCGAGACCGCCGTCGACGCGACGACGACCGCGGCCCTCGGGCGGTGGCTCGCCGACGCCGGTCTGACCGACTCGCGGGTGTCGGTGCGGCCGATCGGCGACGGCCACGCCAACGTCACCTGGCTCGTGGAGGACGACGCCGGGCAGCGCGTCGTGGTCCGACGCCCACCCCCACCGCCGACGCCCCCCGGCGCGAACGACGTCCTCCGCGAGGCCCGCGTGATCGCGGCGGTGGGCAGCCACGCCGGCGGATCGGTACCCGTGCCGCGGGTGCTCGCGACGGCCGACGCCGGCACGGTGCTCGACGTGCCGTGCTTCGCCATGTCGTACGTGGCGGGTCCGGTGGTCACGACGGACCTGCCCGAGGGGCTGTCGACACCCGCCGCCCGCGCCGCACTCGCCGACGACCTCGTGGACCGGCTGGCCGCGCTGCACCGCCTGCCGTGGGACACGCTCGGGCTCCGCGGCCGACCCGACGGCGCGAACCTCCGGCAGCGGGACCGCCTCGCACGACTCGTCGCCGAGCCCGACGGCTCCCCGCCCGACGCCTTCGCCGACGTCGACGCGTGGTTGGTCGAGCACGCGCCGGCCGAGTCGGGGGCCGCGTTGGTGCACAACGACTACCGACTCGGGAACCTGCTGCTCGCGCCGGACGCCCCGCGGGTCGCGGCCGTGCTCGACTGGGAGCTCGCCGCCGTCGGCGATCCCCTCGTGGACCTCGGGTACCTCGTCGCGTCCTGGTCCGGGCCCGGGGGCCCGTCGACGCCCGTGCAGGAACTCGGCGCGGCGAGCAGTGCGCCCGGGTTCCCCGACGCTCGCACGCTCGTGGCGCGATACGCCGATGCGACCGGCGCTCCCCTCGACCACCTCCGGTGGTACGTCGTGCTCGCGAACTGGAAACTCGCGGTGCTCTACGAGTACAGCCGCCGCCGCCACGAGCGCGGGGACGGCGACCCGTACTACGCGGGTACGGGCAAGGTCAGGGCCTTCCTGAGGGCCGCGGACGCCGCGCGCACCGAGCCGCTGACCTGACGCGGCGCGCGCGAGCGGCCGCGCCGCACGAGTCGCCCCCCGTCGGTGCCGCGCCGGCTGCAGCCATCCGCCGCGACGCCCGTCACACCGGCCACACCTCGTGCCGCCACGCGGCGTCCCAGAACATCCACTCGTAGCGCGACGCCGTGGTGAACGCCTGTCGCATCTGCTCGACCTGGTGGGCGGAGGCTGCATCCGCGGCACGGTCGACCACGTCGCGGGCCTCGGCGGTGACCGCGGCGAAGCCCGGATCCCCGTAGGTCCCGATCCAGTCCCCGTACGGATGGCCGTCGAGGTCGCCCACGCGGTGCCGCAACCGGCGTCCGACGTCGTCGTAGAGCCAGAAGCACGGCAGCACACCCGCGACGATCACCGGGTACGACGACGACGCCGTGAGCGACAGCAGGTACGACGTGTACGCGACGCAGGTCGGTGACGGGGCCACCGAGGAGCCGTCCACACCGTGCGAGGCGTGCAGCTGCCGCTCGACGGCGACCGCGTTCGCGGCGGCGTTGCTCCAGAAGGCGAGGTCCCCGGCGTCGTCGGCTCGAGTCGCCGCGGCGGCCAGGACCCTCGCGTACGCCCCCAGGTACGCCGCGTCCTGCTCGAGGTAGTGGAGGAACGTCGCCCTCGGGAGGGAACCGCGCTCGAGCGCCACGAGGAACGGGAGCGCGTCCACCGCATCGCGGATCGGCGCCACGGTCTCCCAGACCTCGTCCGTGAAGCTCATCGCTCGTCCCACAGGTGCACGAAGTGGTGGACAGGGCCGTGGCCCTGTCCGACGTCGAGCACGTCGGCGCCCGCGAGCGCGTCCTGCAGCCAGGACCGGCCGTCACGGACCGCCTCCGCCCACGAACCCCGTCGCGGCCGCAGTGCCGCGACCGCCGAGGACAGGCTGCACCCCGTGCCGTGGGTGTTCTCCGTCGGGATCCTCGGGCTCCGGAGGCACTCGACCCCCGACGCATCGGCGAGGACGTCGACCACCTCGTCACCGGTGTCGAGGTGTCCGCCCTTGAGGAGCACGCGACGAGCACCGCGGCGCACGAGTTCGCGTGCCTGGTCGCGCATCGCGTCGACGGACGTGGCGGGCGCCGTCGCGAGCAGCGCCGCGGCCTCCGGGATGTTCGGCGTGACGAGCGAGACGAGCGGCAGGAGCTCCGTCATGGCGTGGACCGCGTCGGGACGGAGCAGGAGGTCACCGCTCGTGGCGACCATCACCGGGTCGAGCACGACGACGTCGCACGGTGGCACCCGGAGGAACGCGGCGACCACGTCGATGGTCCCGGCGGTGGCGAGCATGCCGATCTTCACCGCGTCGACGCGGACGTCGTCGGTGAGCACACGCAGCTGCTCGGCGACGAAGGACGAGGGCACCTCGTGCACGCCGTACACGCCGGTGGTGCTCTGCGCGGTCAAGGCGGTCAGAACGGTCGTTCCGTACGCGCCGAGCGCGCTGAAGGTCTTCAGGTCCGCCTGGATCCCCGCCCCGCCGGACGGGTCACTGCCGGCGATGCTCAGGGCGACCGGTGGCCTCATCGGGCGCCACTCCCCCAGGCAGCTCTGAGCGCGGACGTGGCTGCCGCGACGTCGGAGCGGCCGCAGATCGCACTGACCACGGCCATCCCCGCCGCACCGCTGGCCCGGACCGACGGCGCACGGGCGACGTCGACACCGCCGATGGCGACGCACGGCCAGGGGCTGGCATCGACCACGGCACGCAATCCGTCGAGTCCGCAGGGCTCGGCGGCGTCCGGCTTGGTGCTCTGCGGCCACACCGGACCGACGCCGAGGTAGTCGATGACGCCCGGCCCCATCGCCTCCGCGGCGTGCACGTGGGCGACGGTCTGGGCGGAGAGCCCGATGAGTGCGCTCGGTCCGAGCAGACGTCGTGCCAGCACCGGGTGCAGGTCGGACTGCCCCACGTGCGCGCCGTCGGCTCCGATGGCGCGCACGAGTGCGACCCGGTCGTCGACGAGCACGGGGACCCGCCCGCCGACGGCGGCGACGACCGCGCGGCCCATCGCGACGAACTCGTCGTCGGATGCATCGTGGTCTCGGAGCTGCACGGCCGTGACGCCGGCGCCCACGGCCTCCTGGACGGTGTCGGCGACACCCCTCACCCCGCACATCCGCGTGTCGGTGACGAGGTAGAGGGACAGGTCGGACGACCGGGAGCCGCTCACACGAGCCGGACCCGGTCCGCGACCTCGGCCGACGTGATCGAGGCGAGCTGGTCGAGCAACTGCACGGCGAAGGTGCCCGGCCCGCGGCCGAGCGGGGCGGCCTGCTCCGCGGCGACGGTGAGCACCGCCGTCGCCGCGGACGCGGCGAGCAGCGGTTCGGATCCCGTCGCCGCGAACGCGGCCATCAGCGCCCCCAGTGCGCAGCCGACCCCGGTGACCTGCGTCATCCAGGGGTGCCCGTTACGGAGTCGGACGGTCCGGTCGCCGTCCGTGAGGTGGTCGGTGGGTCCGCTCACCGCGACGACCGTGTGGAAGCGGCGGGCGACCTCCTCCGCCGACCCGAGCGCCGCCTCCGGACTGTCGGTCGCGTCCACGCCCTTGCCGCCCGCGCCGCCCGCGAGCGCCATGATCTCCGATGCGTTCCCGCGCACGATGGAGGGCCGGTGCTCGAGCAGGTCCATGGCGACGCCCGTGCGCCATCCCAGCCCGCCCGCGGCGACCGGGTCGAGGACCCACGGCGTCCCGTGCTCCGCGGCGCTGAGCACCGCCGCCGTCATCGCCTCGACGGTCGGCTCCTGCGGGGTGCCGAGGTTCACGAGCACGCCGCCCGCGGCCCCGGCGAACGGCCCGGCCTCGTGCGGGTTGTCGACCATGGCGGGCGCGGCGCCGACCGCGAGCAGCACGTTCGCCGTCCACTGTGCGACGACGATGTTCGTCAGGCACTGCACGAGTGGTGGGCGGTCGCGGAGACCGTCCAACGCCGCTGCGAGCGCCGACGGGTCGAGTGGGACAGATGGAGATGCCACGGATGACGTCCCTTCGCTAGTACTAACCAGATCAGGTTCGACGGGTCTGTTCTCAGCCTCGCTCGATGGAGGCACCCCGCGTCGCAGGCGAGTCTAGGGCCGTCGGACATTGGCGCACCCTGCTGTTAGCCTGACGAACGGCCGAAGATGAGCCGGACCACGACCGAGCGTCCCGTGCGAACCCGATCCGGACCCGACCCGTCTCCGAACCAGCAGCGGCACCACGTTGGAACAGGAGCACGATGTCAGCGAGCAGCGCCCTCGGGAACTACACGGCGGAACAGGTCGAGCGGTACTACGCGAACGGCGACTGGCAGGACGGGGTCCTCATCGACATCGTCCGCGACCGTGCCGACGCCCACCCGGAGCGGACGTTCGTCACCGACGGCACGCTCACGCTGACGTACGGGCAGCTCCGCGAGGACGCCATCCGCCTCGCCGTCGGCCTGCGCGGCCTCGGCGTGGAACGGGGCGACCGCGTCGTCGTGCAGATGCCGAACTGGGCGGAGTTCGCCACGATCGTCGTCGCGCTCTCGCGGCTCGGCGCGATCCTCGTCCCCACGATGCCGATCTTCCGGCACGACGAGGTCGGCTACGTCCTCGAGCACTCCGAGGCGAAGGTCGTGATCGGCCCGCACGTGTTCCACCGCTTCGACCACCTCGCCATGTTCACCGCGCTCAAGGACCGGATCCCGACCCTCGACCACGTCGTCGTCGCCCGGGCCGAGTACCCGGACGCGCTCGACGGCGCGATCGACCTCGCGTCGCTGGCGGCCGAGGGCGACCTCGACGAGCTCGACGCGTCGCTCGGTGACACCGCGGGCCCCGACGATGGCTGCCTCGTCGTCTACACCTCGGGCACCACGAGCCGCCCGAAGGGCTGCTTCCACACCTTCAACACCATCCACGCGGCCGCACGCCTGCTCAACGAGCGCCTGCACGTCGACGAGGGCGACGTGATGTTCAACCCGTCGCCCGTGAGCCACTCCACCGGGCTCATCACGGGCCTCCTCATGCCGCTCATGGTGGGGGGCGGCACCCACTTCATGCCCGTCTGGGCGCCGGACGAGGGCATCGAGCGCATCCGCGAGTACGGGTGCACGATCACCGTGACGTCGACGACGTTCCTGACGACCGTGATGGAGGCGTTCGACCCGGAGCGCCACGACCTCAGCTCGATGCGGTACTGGGTGTGTGCCGGCGCGCCGATCCCGGGTGCCGTCGTGCAGTCCGCGCGCGCGATGTTCCCGTCGTGCCAGATCCTCAGCCTCTACGGGCGGAGCGAGAACATGACGACCGCGTTGTGCGCACCCGAGGACGCCCCCGAGAAGTCCGTGCTCTCGGACGGCCGCGCCCTCGCGGACTCCGTCGTGAAGGTGGTCGACGAGGACGGCGTCGAGGTCCCCGCCGGCACGAGCGGCGACATCGCGTACCAGGGTCCGTCCCACATGCTCGGGTACTACCGCGATCCGGAGCAGACCGCCGCGCTGTTCACGCCTGACGGGTTCTCGCGCTCGGGCGATCTGGGCGTGATGGACGCGGACGGCTTCGTGCGGGTGAGCGGCCGCATCAAGGACATCATCATCCGCGGCGGCATCAACATCTCGTCGCGCGAGGTCGAGGACCTGCTCGGCGAGCACCCCGCGGTCCGCACCGTCGCCGTCGTCGCGATGCCGGACCCGCGGCTGGGCGAGCGCTCGTGCGCCTTCGTGGTGGTCGCCCCCGGTCACGACGAGCCCTCGTTGTCCGACCTGACGGACTTCCTCCGGAGCAAACAGATCGCCGTGCAGAAGCTGCCGGAGCGCCTCGTGGTGATCGACGAGCTCCCGATGACCCCGGTCGGCAAGGTCCGCAAGAACGTGCTGCGCGACCGGATCGCGTCGATGCTCGCCGAGGAGCAGCGCGGTGTGACGTCCTCCCAGGACTGACGGCTCCGCCGCGGCCGTCAGCGCCGTCGACGGCCGTCAGCGCCGCCGGCGCCCGTCGACGCTGACGGCAGCCTCCCGGATGCGGGGCGTTGGATGGGTCGATGGCCCTCCCCACCGCCGCGGACCCCGTCGCCCCGATGCTCGCCAAGGCCGTCCCGGACGTCCCCGCCGCGGACGCCGTGCCCGGGGGCCTCAGCTACGAGCCGAAGTGGGACGGCTTCCGCGGGATCGTCTACCACGACGGCACGGACGTCGAGATCGGCAGCCGCGGGTCGAAGACGCTCACCCGGTACTTCCCGGAGCTCGTGGCGGTGTTCCGCGACCAGCTGCCGGGGCCGTGCGTGCTCGACGGCGAGATCGTCGTGCGGACCGGCGAACCGGGCGCGGAGCGGCTGGACTGGGACGCCCTGACGCAGCGGATCCACCCCGCCGCATCCCGGATCCGGAAGCTCTCGGTCGAGACCCCCGCTGCCTTCGTGGCGTTCGACCTGCTCGCGTTCGAGGACCGGGACCTGCGGGACCTGCCGTTCGCCGAGCGCCGCGTCGCACTCGAGGAGCTCGGTCGTGCGTTCGAGGACCCGCTGTTCGTGTCCCAGCGCACGCTCGACGTCGAGGAAGCCCGCCGCTGGCTGGTCGAGTTCGAGGGGGCGGGACTCGACGGTGTCGTCGCGAAGCCCCTCGCCGGGCCGTACGCGCCGAACAAGCGCACGATGCTCAAGGCGAAGCACCACCGCACCGCCGACGTCGTCGTGGTCGGCTACCGCGTCCACAAGTCGGGCGAGGGCGTGGGGTCCCTGCTGCTCGGACTGTACGACGCGGACGGCGAGCTGCACATGGTCGGCGGCGTCTCCGCCTTCTCCGACGCCCGACGGCGGGAACTCGTCACCGAACTGGATCCGCTGGTCCGGCGGGACGCGGACGGGAGGCCCGTCACCGGCGCCACCGAACGCAGCCGGTTCGCCTCGGGTCGCGACACCTCGTTCGTCGAGCTCGAGCCGGAGCGCGTCGTCGAGGTGCGGTACGACCAGATGGAGGGCGACCGGTTCCGCCACACGGTGCAGTTCGACCGGTGGCGGCCCGACCGGAACGCGCGGTCCTGCACCTTCGAGCAGCTCGAGCAGCCGATCGCCTACGACCTCAGCAGCGTGCTGCGCTGATCCCGTGGGTGCCTGGGACCTCGTCGAGCGGGGACGACCGCGTGGCCGCGACGGCCTGTGGTCCGACCGCGCGCCCGGACGGCTCACGATCCCGCGTCCGGGCGCAGCGACCCTCGTCGTGCTCGGCGGCTACGCGGTGTCGCGGGTGCTCGCGACCGGCCTGCTGCTCACCGCCTGGATCGTGAGCGGCGGCGTCCACGACGCACACGCGACCCTCCGGGCCCCAGGCGGGTTCGGCGGGTTCCTCACAGCCTGGGACGGCGCCTGGTACCGGCGGATCGCCCTGCACGGCTACCCGTCGGACCTGCCCGTGACGGGCGGTGCTGTGCAGAAGAGCGTGTGGGCGTTCCTCCCGGTGTACCCGGCCGTGGTGCGCGCGCTCATGTCGCTGACCTCGCTCGGATACGCACCGGCCGCGGTGACCGTGTCGGTGGTGGCGGGCGGCGCGGCCACGGTCGTCCTGCACCGGCTGCTCGCGGAGCGGTTCGGCAGCCGTCCGGCGATGTGGGGCGCGCTGTTCTTCGCGTTCGGACCGCTCGGGTTCCTGTTCCAGGTCGCGTACGCCGAGTCCCTGTTCCTCGCGCTCGTGTTCGCCGCACTCCTGGCGGTGCTCCGGGGCCGGCCGCTCGTGGCGATGCCGTTCGGGGTGGCCGCGGCGTTCACGCACCCCGGTGCCCTCGCGGTGCCGGTCGCCCTCGCGGCGGTGTGGGTGGCGTCACTCGTGCGTCGACGGCCGCTGCCGCTCCGGACGCACCTCGCGGTGGTCGCGTCCGGTCTCGTGACCGCGGCGGCAGGACTCGCGTGGCCGGTCGTCGTGACGCTCGTCACCGGCCGCGGCGACGGCTACGTGGCCACGGAGACCGCCTGGTGGCGGGACTACATCGGGGACGCCGCCGCGGTGTTCCGCC
The DNA here is from genome assembly GCF_003234885.2 of Curtobacterium sp. MCBD17_003. Taxonomy (NCBI): domain Bacteria; kingdom Bacillati; phylum Actinomycetota; class Actinomycetes; order Micrococcales; family Microbacteriaceae; genus Curtobacterium; species Curtobacterium sp. MCBD17_003. The sequence continues at coordinate 1,227,897 of NZ_CP126275.1, read as the reverse complement.
CGCTGACGCCGTGGTTCCTGTTCGCGGAACGGCTCGTCGGCGGCTGGGGCGTGCCGATCGTCGTACTGCTCCTCGTCGCCGTCGGCTGGTGCCTGGCGTTCCGGAGTCGTGCACTCGGCGTCGGGATCGGGGCGTTCGTCGTCGCGTACGTCGCGTACCTGGTCGCGGTGTTCCTGCCGCAGCAGAGCACCTTCCGCATGTTGCTGCCGCTGTCCCCGGTGCTCGGCACCCCTGCGCTGTCCGCCTCACCGCGTCGCGCGACGACGACGTTGGTCGTCGGCATCGCGGTCCAGCCGATCGCGATCTGGGCGCTCTGGGTCGCCTGGCCACCCTGACCCGCGGTTCCCGACCGGACTGTCCCGTTCACGCGGCCGTCCCCCTGCGGAGGTGCACGGTTCACCCAGCGATGCGACGATCAGCGGGTCGAGGACGCCGATCAGGGCCCACCGAGTCGCCCGGCGCCGGGGGAAACAAACCGACTGTCCGAATTCCGCACAGTTCTCCTCCATAGTTAGGCGAACTAGTAACTCCGTGCCACAGTTGTTCCAGGTCGGAGATAGTCTCCGAACCGAACGAGTTCCCGGGCACCGCCCTTCGAGAACAGGACCACCATGAGCACGCATCTCCTCCCCGTCCGTCACACGGCGCAGCGCAGCCCGTTCACGGAGATCCGGGAGGCGCGGCACCAGCGCGCACTCGTCGCCAGCGCGACCGTGACCGGCATCGTCAGCGTCACCGTCGCGAGCCTCGCGCTCGTCACCCTCGGGCTCGGCGCGTGAACGCCCCGGCCATCGTCACGCCGCTCATCGAGCGCGCCGCCGCTCCGGCGCCGACGACCACCTGGGCCCTCGCGGACGAGGGCCTCTGGGTCGCGACGCACGCCGGGTACTTCGGCGGCACCATCGACCAGCACGGCGCGCACCACTACGCGATGGACACCTTCGGGCGCTACGTCGGGGACTTCGCGACGCTCGACCTCGCGAAGCAGCACCTCATCGAGCACATGACCACGCTCTTCGGCACGGAAGGAATGGCAGCATGAACGGCATCGACGGCATCAGCGACGCGCACCGCGGGACGTGGTCGCGCTTGACCCGCCTCCACACGGCGAGCGCGGGCCTCCCGACGCAGACCAAGCGAACCGAGGACGGGCGCACCGCACGCGACGAGGCAGCGCTCGGCCTGTAGGAACTGATCGGCACCCAGCCCAGATCGCACAACGCGCCGCTCACCTCCGAGTGCAGCGGCGCGTTCTGCATTCTCCGCGGAGACGCGGCGCGTTCTGCGATCTCGGCCGGGGCGCGCGTCAGGCCTGCTGCTTGCGCGCCCGGGACGGCTGCACGCGGGGTGGCTCCCCCGGCATCTTCGGGTAGTCGGGCGGGAACGGCATCTCGCCCAGACCGGCAGCGAGGTCCCGCTCCCACCACGCCAGCAACGCGTCGATGCGGGCGGGCTGCGCGTGCATGTCCTCCCAGGGGTCACCGACGGCGCGGAGTCGCTCCGGGATCGTGCGCACCGTGTGTGTCCGCGGGTCGGTCTCCGACAGTTCCTCCCATCGGAGCGGGGTCGAGACGGACGCGTGCGGGAGTGCCCGGGGGCTGTAGGCACCGGCGATCGTCCGATCCCGGTTCGCTTGGTTGAAGTCGACGAAGATCCGCTCGCCGCGCTCTTCCTTCCACCACGCGGTCGTCACCTGCTCCGGCATCCGCCGTTCGAGCTCGCGGGCGGCGGCGATCACCGCGTGCCGCACGTCGAGGAACTCCCACTCGGGCTCGATCGGCGCGTACACGTGCAGGCCGCGGTTCCCCGAGGTCTTGATCCACGCGGTCAACCCCGCTTCGTCGAGGACCTTCCGCAGCTCGAGCGCGGCGGGGACGGCGTCGTGGAAGTCGGTGCCCGGCTGCGGGTCGAGGTCGATCCGCAGCTGGTCCGGGAAGTCGCTCCGCTCAGCCCGTGACGCCCACGGGTGGAACACGACGGTGTTCATCTGCGCCGCCCACACCGCCGCGGCGGGCTCGTCGATGATCATCTGCGGGTGTGCGCGGGCGCTCGGGTAGGTCACGGTGACGGCGCGCACGAAAGCGGGTGCGCCCTTCGGCGGGTTCTTCGAGAAGAACTGCTCGCCGTCGACGCCCTCGGGGAACCGCTGGAGCGACACCGGCCTGTCCCCGTTCGCGCGCACGAACGCGTCCCCCACGGTGACGAGGTAGTGCGCGAGATCGAGCTTCGTCAGCCCGAGCTGCGGCCACAGCACGCGTTCCGGACTCGAGATCCGGACCTCCCGGTCACCGGCCGGTCCGGGCACCGTCAGCACCGTCGCGTTGCTCGCCATCCGTGCAACCTACGCCGGACGGCCGGGAGGCGCGGCACCGGCCCGCACACCGGCGTCGCTCCGCCTCGCCCTCCCCCGTGGACAGACTGACCGTTCCGATCTAGATTGCTAGCATGGTAGCCAGCAGCGGGAACAAGGTGCAGTTCAACGTGTACCTGCCGGCCGAACTCGTCCGCGAGCTCAAGCACCGCGCCATCGACGAGGGGGTCTCGCTCTCGTCGCTCGTCGAACACGTGATGTCCACGTACCTGTCGGGTGCCGAGGCCGCCCCGACGGAGGGGGAACGACCATGACGACCATCCGCAGCATCCTGTACACCGCCCACCCCGCCGCATGGCACGACCTCGCGACGGCGCTCGGGCTCCGACGGCACGATGCCCCCGCCGACGGCGACTGGACGGAGTTCGACGGCGACGGGGTCCTCGCCATCCGCGGCGTCGATGACGGGTCGGCCGACGACGGACGGGTCGATCTGCAGGTGCTGGTGGCGGACCTCCCGGCAGTGCGGCGCGAGCTCGACCGAGCAGAGCTGGCCGTCCGGACCAGCACGCTCGCCGACGTCGGGGAGCTGCTCACCGTCGACGCCGCCGGTGCACCGGTCGCGATCACCACCGCGGACCGAGCAGCAGTGGGCGGCGACCTCAGCGTCATGCCCATCCGCTACGCGTCGTCGGTCGCCGAGGCGGCGCGGGTGTTCCGAGCGATCGGCCTCGGACCCCGGATCGCGGCCGACGGTGGCGGATGGGCGGACTTCACCGCGGACGGCGGCGGGCTCGCGGCCCTGCACGAGGGTGCGGACGGCCGCACCGAGCTGTCGTTCGAGCACCGCGGCGACCTCGACACACTCGCCGCACGTCTCCGCGCCGGCGGGTACGAGGCGGACGTGGTCGACGAGGCATACAACCGGACCGTCCTCGTGACCACGCCCGACGGCTGGCGACTGTGGGTCAACGGGGCCCAGGAGGACCTCCACGGGTACTCGCGTCAGGACTGAGCGCAGCCCCAGGCCGACCGCGGCCCGCGCGCCCTGCCCCGCGTCCGCTCGGTCCTCCCGCGAGATCGCAGAAGGTGTCGCTCCGGGTCCGGTCGAAGCGGCAACGACCGCGACCTCCATGGGCTCCGGAGGCGGGTGGGCTCCGGAGCGGCCCGACCGCCTGTCCGGCAGTCCGGCCCCCTTGACTGGGCGGCGTCAGGGGATGGTGTTCCAGTGGTAGTCACCTCGAGCGTCCGCACCGTGGCCGCCGCACCGGTACGACGTCCCGGAGGCCGACTGAGCGACCTGCCCGACCTGACTCGACGAGCAGTAGGCACCCGGAGTGATGACCGCGCTCTGCGCCGGGGCGGGTGCCGGTGCCGATGCCGGTGCCGGTGCGACGTACGTGCCCACGGAGGTCACCTGCGTCACGGGCGGTGTCGTCACGACCTGGCTGACCTCTGCGCGCCCGGTCTCGACGCCGTCCGTGTACGTGACGCGGTAGGTCGTGGTCCGGACTCCGTTGACGCCCGTGGTCGTGATCACCGAGGTGCCCTTGGCCCGCGTCGCGTCGTCGAGCGTCGTCGAAGCGAACGGGATCGCCGCGGTCGTGGTGACGAGCTTCGTCGTGACGATCGGAGTCGGCGTCGGGCTCGAGGAAGCAACCCGGTGTTCGCGCTCGTGCTCGTGCTGCGCGGTGGACGCTGTCGAGGATGCGACGGCGTGCGGCTCGGACGTCGCTGCAGCACACCCCGCACCGACCACCAGCAGGACCGCTGCTCCGGCCGTCGCGACGGTCGCCCTCACCCGTCGGGACATCGTCTTCCAGGACATCGCCACCCCCATGCTCGTCATCGCGCGGGACAAGTGTCGTCCCGCGAAAGGGGGACAACCACCCCCCGTACGAGGGTCACGAGATCGCAGCCGGTGTCGCTTCAATGGGGATCGAAGCGGCAACGACTGCGATCTCGATGAGGTGGGAAGCAGGACGGGGCGTGATGCCGCTCGCCAGTAGGCTGACGCGGTGACCGACACCCCCGCCACCCCGCTCCGGATCGCGCTCGTGTCGCTGCACACCTCCCCCGGCGACGAGCCCGGTTCCGGTGAGGTCGGTGGGATGAACGTCGTCGTGCGACACCAGGCCGAGGCGCTCGCGGACCTCGGGCACCGGGTCGAGATCGTCACCCGCCGGTCGTCACCGACGCAGCCGGACTCCGTCGAGATCGTCGCGGGCGTGTGCCTCCGGTTCCTGTCGGCCGGGCCCGCACAGCCGGTCCCGAAGGGCGAACACGACGCCTTCATCGAGCCGTTCCGGGCGGGACTGGCGGAGCTCGGCCCGTACGACGTGTTCCACGCCCACCACTGGTTCTCGGGCATGGCCGCGCTGCCGGTGGCTCGGGAGCGCGGGGTCCCCCACGTGCAGTCCTTCCACTCGATCGCCGCCCACGCAGCGACTCCGCTGTCCGAGGGCGAGCGCCCCGAGTCGGCGGGCCGGATGGAGGGCGAGGCGTTCCTGGCGCGCGAGTCGGACGCCGTCGTCGCGATCAGCGAGGCCGAGGCCGACACCGTCCGCTCCCGGCTCGGCGCCGCAGCGGATCGGGTGGTCATCGTGCCACCCGGCGTCGACGGCTCGGTGTTCCGTCCGGCGAGCGCCGCGACCCGCGCCGCCGCCCACGACCGCCCCCGCTACGTCGTCGCGGCCGCGCGGGTGCAGCCCCTCAAGGGCCTCGACCTGGCGATCGCCGCGGTCGCCGCCGTTCCCGAGGCCGTTCGGCCGGACCTGGTGATCGCGGGCGATGCGTCGAGCGAGGCGACCGGATACGTCGAGGAGCTCCGCGGGCTCGCGGATCGACTCGGCATCGGGGACCGGGTCCGGTTCGTCGGTCCGCAGTCGCGCCCGGACCTGGCGATGCTGTTCCGCAACGCGGGACTCGTGCTCGTGCCGTCGCACTCCGAGACGTACGGTCTCGTCGCGCTCGAGGGCTCCGCGTCCGGTGTGCCGGTGGTCGCCGCCGCCGCGGGTGGCCTGCGCGAGGCGGTCGTGGACGGTGAGACCGGCGTCGTCGTGGAGTCGCGCGACCCGGACGTCTGGGCGGGCGTCATCGCGACCGTCCTGACCGATCCGGCGCTCGCGGACCAGCTCGCCGCGGCGGGGCGGGAGCGCGCGGAGCGGCTCAGCTGGGAGCGGTCCGCCGAGGGACTCGTCGAGACCTACCGGTCGGTGATCGCGCGCGTCGAGGAGCGCCGGCGCTCCGCGTCCGCGTGAGCGCCGTGCTCCGGCGAGCCGTCCGGGCGGCGCTCGTCACCGGGACCCTGTGCCTGCTGACCGGGTGCTCGGCGGTGAACGGCGGCGTGCCTCCCGGCTCCGGCACCGGCGGCATCGGCGGGGCGGGCACCGCTGCTGCCGGCCCCGGCGCGGTGAGCGTGAGCGCTGCCGCGAGCGCGGGGACCGCCCCGGGTGCCGCCGACACCCCCTCCACGGCGGCGACGGGCACCGCCGCCGCCCTCCTGGCGACGCTGCCCGTCAAGGGCCGCGCCGCGGCGACCGGGTACGACCGCGTCGGCGACTTCGGCACCGCCTGGCTCGACCGCGACCACGACGGATGTGACACCCGCGACGACGTCCTGGCGCGCGATCTCACGGACGTCGAGCGCCCGGGAGGCTGCCGGGTGCTGTCCGGCACCCTCGTGTCGCCCTACACGGGAGCGGCGATCCGGTTCACGCGCGGCGCGACGACCTCGGCCGCCGTGCAGATCGACCACGTCGTGGCGCTCGAGGACGCCTGGCAGACGGGGGCGCAGCAGCTCGACCAGGAGGCTCGGGAGGACCTGGCGAACGACCCGGGCAACCTCCTGGCGGTCGACGGGTCGTCGAACGAGCAGAAGGGGTCCGGTGATGCCGCCACATGGCTGCCGCACGTCGTCGCGTTCCGGTGCTCCTACGTGGCCCGGCAGGTCGCGGTGAAGGCCGCGTACGGACTCTGGGTCACCCCAGCCGAACACGACGCGATCGCCCGGATCCTGGCGACCTGCCCGATGCAGCCCGCGGTCCGCACGGCGTTCTCGGCCCGACCGGGAGGCACGGCCGCCGGAAGCGGGTCGGGCGGCGCCGCCGTCGTCCCGGCTCCGGCGACTCCTGCGGCTCCCGGAGCGCCGGCTGCGACACCTGCCGGTCGGACGCCGGCACCGAGCTTCGCGAACTGTGCGGCGGTCCGGGCAGCCGGTGCGGCACCGCTCCACATCGGTGACCCGGGGTACTCGCGCCAGCTCGACGGCGACGGCGACGGCACGGCCTGCGAGGACTGACCGCGGACGGCCTGTGCTACCCCTGACCGGCGAGGAGCTCGTCGATCCGCTCGAAGTCCTCGTCCATCCCGGCGTCGATCCCGCTCGCGAGGACGGCGTCGCAGGCCTCCTTCGAGGCGTGGGTCGAGGTGATCTCGAGCGCGGATCGCCCGCCCTCGAGGTCCACGAACCGCAGGGTCTCGAGCGTCACCCCGCTCTCGCCCTCGTACTCCCACGTGTGGACGATGCGACCCGGTACGACCTCGTGGTACGAGCCACGGAAGGCCCAGCCGTCGCCGTTCGCCGCCTCGACGACGTAGCGGAACGCACCGCCGGTCACCGCGTCGAACCGGTCGAGCCGGACGGTGGTGCCGTGGGGCCCCATCCACCGGACGAAGCGCTCGGGATCGGTGTGGGCGCGTTGCACCGCGCTCGCGGATGCATCGAACTCGCGACGGTGTCGAACGCTCTGGTCGCCGACGCGGGTGTGCTCCGTCTCGGCCGGGCCGTGGGGGTCGTCCTGAGGCATCGGGGGTCCTTCCGGATTCGGCCGCGGCGGTGCGGCCGGGTTCGTCGTGCTCGTGTCAGCGCGCGGCAGCACCGTATTCGGGCTCGCGGTCGGACGTCAAGGACCGCGACGGTCGTGCTCGGCCGATGGTGCGAGCGGCAGGATGGGGACATGCCCCTCGACCTCGCCGCGTTCTGGTCGGCGCTCGACGCGGTCCCGGTGCCCGACGACGCCGAGGCGTTGTACGACGCGTCGGCAGAGGGCACGCTCCGACGCGGCAACCTCGACCGGTACCTGCGGCTGCTCGCCGACGCCGGATCGACCGTGCTGCTCGTCGCCGAGGCCCCCGGCTGGCGGGGCATGACGAACACGGGCCTGCCGTTCGTCAGCGTGCGGGAACTCGACGCGCGCCCGGGGATCGTGACCGGGGCCGCCGAGGGTGACGGCTTCGCGCGACCGCCGGCGCCGACCGCGCCGTGGGAGGCCTCCTCGCGGGTGGTCTGGGCCGCGCTCCGGGACTGGGCGGGGCCGCTGCCCGTCGCGTGGCCGGTGTACCCGCACCACCCGTTCGCCGCGCCCGACCGACGCACGAACCGGACGCCCCGACCGGCCGAGGTCCGAGCCGGCGCTCCCGCGACGCTCGCGCTGCTCGAGGCGCTGCGCATCGACCACGTCGTCGCCGTGGGGCGGAAGGCCCAGGGAGCGCTCGCCACCGCCGGCATCGACGCGGTCGCCGTCCGCCACCCCGCCCAGGGCGGCGCACGACAGTTCACGGACCAGCTCGCCGCGTTCTCCGCAGCCGTCCGCTGAGCCGGCCCGGATCAGGGCGCGGGACGGCTCGCGGACACGTCGCCTCCGCTCGCACCGTCGGCCGGGAGGAACGGGTACCGCCATCGGGACGTCGGCCCGTCCGGTGTCGCCCGCCACGTCACCGTCAGGGTCCGGTCCCGCGTCGCGGCGTCGGGGACGGCCCGGAACGCGAGGGATTCCCCCGCGGCGAGGTCCGCCGGCGGCTCGGACACGACGACCGGCATGGTCGGGTCCGCCGTCAGACGCACGTCGAACGCGCTCGCCGTGCCGGTGTTCCGGAGGACGGCACCGCCGTCCGGCGCCGACGCGATCCGCCACGAGACGGACGGAGCCGGAGGGACCGACGCGGCACGGGCCTCCCGGCCGGCGTCCGACGGAGCGGGCGTGGACGGCGGACCCCCACTCGGTCGTGCCAGGCGTTCGAGCGCGCCGGCGATGCGCTCGAGGGTGTCGATGGACAGCGCCGAGGTTCGCTCGGCCCGTTCGGCGCTCGCGGCGGCGGCGAGCCGGTCCTGCTCGGCAGCTCGACGGGCGCGCTCGGCGGTCCGGGCGTCACGCTGCTGCTGCCGCGCGGTGTACACCCACGACACGACCACGCCGAGCAGCGCGACGACGGTCCCGACGACCTGGATCCACGTGTCGATGCCGCTCATGCCGACACCCTGCCGGACACCCCCGACACCGCCGACCTACGTGGTCTCGATCGTCACGCCCTTGGCCCGGAGCTCGGCGTCGACGTGCGCGGGCAACGGCGCGGACGTCCACACGGTCTCGAGCGCCGGCAACTCCACGATGTCGCTCCACGTCAGCGGGTCGTGGCGGTCGTCGTCCCCGCTCCAGTCGGGATCGACGTCGCCGTAGATCTGGAGGTCCCCGTCGACGGTCAGCTGCGTCACCAGCGCGAGCTGCGAGGGCAGGACCTCGAGGTCCTCGTAGTACTCGCGGGCGAGCTGCCCGGAGCCCTCGACGACCTCGTCCTCGTCCTCGGCGTCCTCGTGCGCCGCACCCGCGTACGGTTCGAGGACGTCGAGGTCGTAGCACAGCGCCTCGAGGACGATGAGCTTGGCGTTCTGGTCGGCGAAGTCGTACGGCTCCTCGGGCGTTTCCATGCCCGGGATCGTATCCCCGCCGCCGGTGCCGTGGCCGTGCGGTCAGATCCCCGTGACGTCGTGGAGCATCGCCGCGAGTTCGGTGACGTGGGGTTCGCGGAGCAGGGAACTGTGTTCGCTCGCGAGCCGGGGGAACCGCATCTCGCCGCGCAGGTAGGGGCGCCACGAGTCCGGCCCGTCCGGGTTGCCGTCGGCGAACACGAACGTGACCCTGCCGTCGTACGGGCGCACCCGGTGCCGGCGGACCATCACCGAGGCCTGGTCGAAGAACGCGTCGAAGTGGTCCTGTCCCCGGTACCGGACGACCCCGGCCGTGTAGGCGCGGAGCCGGCGGGACACCCGCTTGACCTGCGGGAGTCCACCCGGCAGGACCCTGCGGAGCTGTTGTTCCGCGCCGCGGCGCACCGCGTTGAGCACCCGCGACCCGTGCTCGCGCTCCGGCAGTCGGGCGAACTCGAGCGCGCCCTGCTCCGCCGTGCTCCGCGGCAGGTAGGTGTCCAGGAGCACGACGTGCTCGACGGTCTCCCCGTTCTCGGCGAGGGTCGTCGCGATCTCGAGGGCGATCAGGCCGCCGAGCGAGTGCCCGATGAGCCGGTACGGGCCGTGCGGCTGGACCACGCGCATGAGTTCGATGAACCGACGCGCCGCCGCGGGGACGCTCCAGTCCGGCAGACTGCGCCGCTCGAGGCCGTGCTGCTGGAACACGTACACGTCGTGGTCGGCCAGGTGCCGGGCCAGGGGCACGAACGTCAGGCCGAGGGCGCCGGCACCGGGGAAGCAGAACACGGGCGCACCGCCGCCACTCGTCAGCTTGACGACGTCGGGGTGGCTCGGCACGGCTCTGGTCCCGGCACGGACCCGCCGCGCGAAGTCCGCCAGGGTCGGATGCTCGAGGATCTCGGCGGACCGCACCTCGACACCGATCCGGTCGGACACGGCGGCGAGCATCTCCTCCGCGGCCAGGGAGTCCCCGCCGAGCGACGCGAAGTCGTCCTCCGGCGCGACGGCGGGCAGCCCGAGGACCTCGGCCCAGATCTGCCCGACGGCGAGTTCCCACTGGTCGTGGGTGGTCTCGTCCATCGTGGCGACCGCGCCGTCGCCCCCACCGGCGTCGTCTCCGGTCCCGGCGGCCGGGGGCGGCGGGAGCTCGGCGCGGTCGACCTTGCCGCGCTCGTTCCGCGGCAGCGCCACCATCGGCACGATCGTCCCGGGCACCATGTAGGCGGGGAGTTCGGCACGCAGAGCACGTCGGATCGCAGCGGGCGACGCCGTGCGCCGCCCGGCTCGACCGACGACGTAGGCGACGAGGCGCGTGGATGCCCCGGGTTGCACGATCGCGGTGACCACGGCCTCCTGGACCGTGTCGATGCGGCGGATGGCGGCCTCGATCTCGCTCGGCTCGACGAGGTACCCGCGGACCTTGACCGCGTCGTCGGCCCGACCGAGGAGCGTGAGTTTGCCGTCCTCGTCGATCCGCGCGAGGTCGCCCTGCTTCCAGGTGGCCCGGCCGTCCTCGGCGATCCCGGCACGGAGCGCCGTCTGCTCGTACGCGCCCCAGTACCCCGGGGTCACCGCGTGGGACACGCACAGCAACTGCCCGGTCTCGCCGACCGCCGCGGTGGTGCCGTCCTCGCGGAGGATCCGGATCTCCTTGTCGAACGCCGGCTCGCCCGCCGGGATGCTCCCCTCGGGCACCGGATCGCCCGGCGCAATCTCGTTGAAGGCGAGCGACGCGGTCTCGCTCGACCCGGTGAAGTTGAAGAACGACGTCGTCGGGCCGAACAGCGGTCGTACCGCCGCGACGTCGGTCCCCGTCACGGCCTCACCGACGGTGGCGAACACCCGGAGCCCGCGGAGCCGGTCGTCGTCGGGTCCGAGCGCGTCGGCGATCGTCCGGGCGAGGTGCGGGGTGCTCTGCAACACGGTGATGCCGCGCTCCGCGATGCGGTCGACGAGTCCGAGCACCCCGGCGTCACGCGCGTCGAGCAGGTGCGCCTCGGCACCCGAGTGGATCGTGCCGAACGCCATGGCGAACCCCGCGGCGAACCCGACGGGCAGCACGACGGCGGAGCGCTCGCCGGGAGCGAGCCCGAGGCGCTCGCGGTAGCCGGTGACGTCCGCGAGCATGGCTCGGTGGCTCGTCACGACGCCCTTCGGCGCGCCCGTCGAGCCGGATGTGAACACGATGTTGAAGCCGTCCGTACCGCCGCGTTCGAGGGCGGCGGGCACGACCCGGATCGGCCCGCCCGCTGCGGCGATCGACTGGGCCTCGTCGAGCATCGGATCGAGCGGGAGGACCGCGGCCGGGCCCGCCACGAGCGTCGCCGCGAGCGCGCGGTGCGCCTCGTCCGCGACGATCTCGGTGATGCCCGCGAGCGCGATGACGTGCCGGATCCGTGCCTCTGGCAGATGGGCGTCGAGGACGACGAGCAGCCGGCCGGCGAACGCGAGACCGAGGACGCCGAGCACGCCGCCGCTCGTCTGGCTGGCCATGATCCCGACCGGCACCGGCCCGTCACCGGGCACGGGGCCGACGCCGGCCGCGCTGTGGTCGTCCGGCCGGAGGCGCTCGTCGAGGAGTGCGCCGAGGGCGCGGCTGATCTCGTCGGCCTGCCGGTAGGTCACCGTCGTGTGCTCGTCGGACAGCGCGATCTCGTCCGGCCACCTGGCTGCGGTGCGGGCCCAGCGTTCGAGCAGGGAATGCTCGGGCATGAGCTCGCCCTGCCGCGAGGACTCGGCCGGCGGCGCGATCGCGACGGCCGGGTGTCGGTCGTCGGGCGCGGCGCCGACGGACGATCGAGGCGCGCCGCCGGCGGTCGTCGAGGACAGCGTGGTCGCGCTGCGCTCGGACATGGTGGTGTCCTCGTCGGTTCCGGTGCGCGTCGGGGCAGCGCGGTCCGGAACCATCGCGGCGCCTGGGTGGGCGTCGTGCATGGGCAGAACCTCCCGTTTCGGGTCGGGGGTCGTGTTCGGGTGGTGCGACCCTACCCTGCCGCTCACAGCTCGTCCATAGCGCGTGGGGTTCCGGCAGTGGTCGGACGATCGGCGGACGAGACCCGTACCCCGCGCGCCGGCACCGTCGCAGGGCCCGGCAGCGGGCACCGGACGACGACCGGAACCGGTCCACCGAGTCTCGGGAACCGGTCAGTGCGTGGTCGCGAGCGCCCGCGCGGTCAGGGTCCGGAGCCAGTCGATGCGCTTGCCGGGCCAGCCGTGCACCACCGCGAGCCACTCGTCGGGCAGGGCGCCCGCCCCGTACCGGGCGCCGGCGAGGCTGCCCGCGATCGCCGCGACGGTGTCGGTGTCGTTCCCGCCCCGGACCGCGCGCTCGAGGACGTCGACGAGGTCGCTGCCGCGGGTGACGGCGGAGACGGCCCCCTGGAGCGCCGCCACGACCCAGCCGTTCCGGTCGGCGAAGTCCGCCGGGTTCGACTGCTCGGCCTCGTCGAGGAGCGCGAGCCACCGGGCGCGGCGTGCTCGCGGCAGGAGCGGGATCCCCGTCCGGACGTCGACGTGGCCCTTCCGGACCGCGCGGCGGATCGCGGCCGTCCAGAGCACGCAGGCGTCACCGGCGTCGTCCTCGTGGTGCGTCAGTTCCGAGACCCGTCGGGCCGCCGCGGCGAGTTCCCGCTTCGTGCCGTCTCCGAGGTACGCGAGCGCGACGGGCCCGGTCCGCATGAGCGACCCGTTGCCAGCGGACCGGCCGTTCGCCTGGTGCACCGCGAGTGCGGCGGCGCGGGCAGCGGCCTCGGTGTTGGCGTCGAGCTCGGCGAACACCGCGCGGGTCTGGACGCCGGCGTCGGGGGCGTCCTGCGCCCAGTCGGCCCACTCCGCCACGATGCGTCCGAGCGTCCGGGCGTCGTCGAGGCGATCACCGCGCGCGAGGGCCTCGAGCACGGGGATCCCCATCGCGGTGTCGTCGGTCCATTCCCCCGGCGCGGTGCCCGTGGGTCCGCCACCCCGCATGCGCACGGGCGCGTCCTGGGCGAGCGGCGGTCCGAACTCGTAGCCGGCGCCGAGGGCGTCACCGCATGCGGCGGCGAGCACCGACCCCAGCGCGCGATCGCGCACGTCGTCGTCCATCGAGCCTCCCGGGGCAACGCTACCGGGCGCGTGGGCCCCGACGTCGATCGTGACGTCGCCCCGGACGGGGGCATGTCGCTTCGGGTGACGCACGGGAGGATCACTTACTGTCATGCCCGTCCGCCCGCGACCGAACCCCGTCGCGTCCGCTCCCGGAAGGTCCGCCCGCCCCGTGATCCCGACCGCGCCCAGCCCCGTCCGCGACGCCGTGCTCGACCGCACAGGACAGCGCAGCACGGGCCAGCGCAGCACGGGACAGGGCAGCACGGGACAGGGCAGCACGGCTCGCGCCGGTGCGACCGGCGGTCGCCGGACCACGGCCCGCTCGACGCGGGCGCGCCGACGACCGCGGCGCACCAGCGCTGCCCCGGGCCGGGTCGGACGTCGCGTGGCCGTCGGGGTCGTCTCGGTCTTCGGCGCCGGCGTCGTCGCGGCGGCGATCGGGATCGTGGTGCTCGTCGTCATCGCGGTGAACTCCCTGCACGGGCTCGTCGGTGCCGGGACCACGGCGACGGCGATCACGTGCCCCGCGGTGCCCGCGAAGACCGTCGGCGGCATGGTGGTGCCCCGGGGTCCGGTCGCGGGCTACTGTCAGGACCGCCTCGTCAACGCCGCGTACGTCATCGAGGCCGCCCAGTCGCTCGGCATCGGCCCGCACACCCAGGCCGTCGGGGTGATGACGGCGATGGGCGAGTCCGGGCTCGTGGACCTCGACCACGGGGACGCGGCCGGTCCGGACAGCAGGGGCCTGTTCCAGCAGCGGGACAACGGCGCGTGGGGGACGTACGCCCAGCGCATGGACCCGTACACGGCAGCGACGATGTTCTTCCGGAAGCTCGTGAGCATCCCGGGGTGGAAGACGATGACCCCGACCCAGGCCGCACACGCCGTGCAGGTGAACGCCGACCCGGACCACTACGCCCGGTACTGGCCCGGGGCGGTGCAGATCGTCGAACGCCTGACCGGCGAGGACGTCCCCGAGGTCGCGCCGCAGTAGCCCACGGCGGTCACCACCCGAGCGTGCCCGGGGCCCCCTTGAACGGGCCCACCACGCGGGACGTCACCCAGCCGCCGTAGAAGTCGCCCGGCTGTGGCTCCACCCGTTCCCCGTCGACCTCGCAGTCGTCCACGGCCCCCGGGTAGACGGCGACCCGGTCGGCGAGGACCTCGTACCCGGCCCAGGGACTCGGGTAGCGCCAGGCCGCGCGTGGCGCCGTCCGGCCGCCCCCGTGCAGGTCGAGGTATCCGGCCCGGCCCTTGAACTCACACATGCTCACGCCCTCCGCCGGGGTGAGGGCGCCGGGGGCGAACCCGGACAGCGGGAGGTAGTACACGGGTGGATGGCTCGTCTCGAGCACGCGGACGGCATCCCGCGTGTCGGCGACGACGACGCCGCCGAGCCGGACCACGACGTGTTCGGCGGTCGACTCGACCCGCGGTGGGCGCGGGTAGTCCCAGACGGACTCCTGACCGGGTCCCGGGACCACCGGGACCAGGCCCTTCGGGCGGATGCTGGCCATGTGCCCCCGTCTACTCGCGCCGCCCGGGAGCGGCCACCCGGCAGCCTGCAGCCGCAGGGAGCCTGCCGCCACCGGGGATGTCATGCCGCGACCGCGCCGAGTGCCGGGAGGAGCGCCACGCCGTCGTCGGACACGAGCACCTGCGCGCGCAGCGGCACCGCGGCTCGAGCGAAGGCGACCGTGACGGCCTCGGCCCACGCCCGGTCGCGATCGCGGGGTGCGGACGAGCCAGGCCGTTCCCACGCCACGATCACCTGGGTGGCGCCGACGTCGGGCACGATCTCGCCCATGGCCTGCGCGAACTGCGCCACGCCGTCGGGCTCGGGAGCGGCGGGGAGGTCGTCGATGGGCACGAGCACCTGCACCGGCACGGCGTCCTCGCCCAGGAACAACAGCCAGCACTGTCGGCGGACGACGGGCAGGAGCAGCGCCCGGACGAGGGCGAGCACGTCCGCGTCGGTGTGGACGGGGCGGTCACGGAGCGTTTCGAGTGCGTTCTGATCGGTCATGGGACCGAGCCTGGCCATGTGGCGGAGCCGCTCCGGGCCTCCCGGTCGGGCCTGTGGACCGCACGACCGACGCCCGCCCTGTGGACGGCGAGGACGAGCGCCGATCCCGGGTCGAGGGCCCGTGCCGGCCGCGGAGACGCGGGTCAGAGCCCCAGCCCGCGCCCGATGATCTCGCGCTGCACCTCGTTCGCGCCGCCGTAGATCGTCGTGGCGACCGCGGTCCGCAGCTGCTGCTCCATGCCCGCGGCCGAGCCGTACCCGGATCCACCCATGAGCTGCACGGCCTCGAGCGTCGTGTGCTTGTACGTCTCGGTGGCGCGCAGCTTCGCCATCGACGCCTCGGTGTTGAGCCGGTCCTCCTCGCCCGCGTCGACACGGTCGGCGATCTCGTACACGTACGCGCGACACACCGCGACGTCGGACGCGAGGTCGGCGATGCGGTGCCGCACCGCCTGCTTGCGCGACAGCGGCGCCCCGAACTGCTCGCGCGTCGTGACGTGCGCGACGAGCTGGTCGAGCGCCCGCTGGGCCGCCCCGACGCTCATGGCGGCGATGATGACGCGCTCGACCGCCAGGCCGCGGCCGATGTGTCGCCACGCCTCACCGCGTGTCCCCACCACCGCGGACGACGGCACGCGCACGCCCGACAGGAACACGTCGTTCACCATGTGGGCGCCCATCGTCTCGATCGGGCGCACCGTCACACCCGGGGCGTCGGCGGGGACCATGAACAGCGTCAGCCCGTCGTGCCGGACACCGCTGTCGTCCGTCCGGGCGAGCACGAGCAGGTGGCGCGCCAGGTGCGCGAACGAGATCCACGTCTTGCGGCCGTCGAGCACCCAGTCGTCGCCGTCCCGGGAGGCGCGGGTCGTCGCCGCCGCCAGGTCCGACCCCGCCTCGGGCTCGGTGAACGTGACCGACTCGGCATGCCCGGAGACGATCGAGGTCACGATGGTCCGGCGCTGGTCGGCGTCGCCCCACTTGAGGTAGCTCTGCGCGGCGGTCAACGCCGTCGAGTAGGCCGTGAGCGGCACGCCCGCGCGCGCCGTCTCCTCGAGGAGCAGGCACTCCTCGGTGAACGTCCGTCCGCCGCCACCGTCGGCCACGGGCAGCGACACCCCGAGCAGACCCCGGTCGGCGAACAGCGCGAAGGCCTCGGGTGCGTTGAGCGCGGTGTCGTCGCGGGAGAGGCGGCGGCGGGCCTCCTCGTCCGGGACGAGCTCGGCGCACACGGCACGCACGGCGTCGAGGTACGACCGCTGCTGCTCGGTCAGGCGCATGGACTCCTCCTCAGGGACGAGCCGACGGTACTCCGTCCACAGGAACGCTCCTGCCTCCGGACACACCAGCCGACCATGGGTACGTTCCACCCATGGACGCTTCGGTGCGGGATGCAGTACCCACGACGGCGGTGACGCTGCGGATCAACGGCGAGGACCGCCCGCTGGTGGTGGACAACCGCACGTCGTTGCTCGACGTGCTCCGCGAGCGACTCGACCTCATCGGCTCGAAGAAGGGCTGCGACCACGGCCAGTGCGGCGCGTGCACGGTGCTCCTCGACGGCCGCCGGGTGAACAGCTGCCTCGTGCTCGCGGTCGCGGCGGAGGGCAGCGCCGTGACGACCATCGAGGGACTCGCGGACGGTGACGATCTCCATCCGGTGCAGGTGGCCTTCCTCGAGCGCGACGCGTACCAGTGCGGGTACTGCACGCCGGGCCAGATCTGCTCGACCATCGGCGCGCTCCGCGAGGCCCGTGCGGGGATGCCGAGCCACGTCACCACCGACCTCGCGGCCGACGAGATCGTCCTCGATGACGCCGAGATCAGGGAACGGATGAGCGGCAACATCTGCCGCTGCGGTGCGTACGTCAACATCGTGGCGGCGGTCCACGACGCCGACGCCGCCGACGCGGTGCACGTGCACACCGAGACCGACGACACCGACGGCACGCAGCGGCGTGACGAGACGACAGGGGCTGCACGATGAAGACGTTCGAGTACGAGCGCGCGACGGACGTCGACGACGCGGTCCGGCGACTCGCCGCGGAGCCGACGGCCAAGCCCCTCGCCGGCGGCACGAACCTGGTCGACCTCATGAAGCTCGGCGTCGAGCGGCCCGATCGCCTGGTCGACGTGTCCCACCTCGGTCTGACGGACGTCGTGGAGGAGCCCGACGGCTCGCTCACCATCGGCGCGGGCGTGCTCAACGCCGACCTCGCCGCGCATCCGGCCGTCCGTACGCGCTTCCCGGTGTTGAGCCGCGCACTCCTCGCCGGGGCGTCCGGACAGCTCCGGAACCGGGCGACCACCGCCGGCAACCTCCTCCAGCGGACCCGGTGCGTGTACTTCAACGACGTGAGCAAGCCGTGCAACAAGCGGGAGCCCGGGACCGGCTGTCCGGCGATCGAGGGCCTGTCGCGCGAACTCGCCGTGCTCGGCACGTCCCACTCGTGCATCGCGACGCACCCCGGCGACATGGCCGTGGCGCTCACCGCACTCGACGCGACCGTGCACTTCACGACCACGGAGGGGCCGTCCTCGCTCCGGATCGGCGACTTCTACCGGCTCCCCGGCGACGAGCCGGAGCGTGACACGAACCTGCCGGTCGGCGCGGTCATCACCGCCGTGACGATCCCCGCGCTGCCGTTCGCCGCCCACTCGACGTACCGCAAGGCCCGCGACCGCCGCTCCTACGCCTTCGCACTCGCCTCCGTCGCGGCCGCGATCGACGTCGACGGCGACGTCGTCCGCGACGTCCGGATCGCGTTCGGTGCCGCGTCGCACAAGCCGTGGCGCGCCTCCGCCGCCGAGGACGCGTTGCGGGGCGGCCCCGTGACCCTGTCGGCGTTCGCCGCGGCTGCCGACGCCGAGCTGGCCGCCGCGACCCCGACCGACCAGAACGCGTTCAAGGTCCCGCTGCTGCGGCGGCTCGTCGTCGGCGTCCTCGCCGAACTCACGGGCGTCGACGACGCCGCCGGCCCGACGAACGGTCGCGCGGCGGACACCGGCGAGGCCGCGGCGTGACCGCGATCGGGGCTCCCCTCGCCCGCCTCGAGGGGCGGGAGAAGACCACCGGCATCGCGCGGTACGCCTTCGAGCAGGGGCCGGAGGACGACGTCCTCTACGCCTGGCCGGTGCAGGCCTCCGTCGTGACGGGTCGGATCCTCGCCACGAACGCCGACGAGGTCCGCGCCATGCCCGGCGTGGTCACGGTGCTCACGCACGAGGACGCGCCGCGCCTGCAGGAGTCGGACGACGCCGAGTTGCTCGTGCTGCAGTCCGACCGGATCGCGTACCGGGGCCAGGTGGTCGCCCTCGTCGTGGCCGAGACCCTCGAGACCGCCCGCGAGGCGGCAGCCCGGTTCGTGCCCGAGTACGCCGAGGAGGGCATGGACGTCGTCCTCACCGAGGACCACCCGAAGCTCTACGCGCCCGAGCAGGTGAACGCGGGGTTCGCCACCGACTCGAGCGAGGGGGACGTCGACGCCGCCCTCGCCACGGCGGCCACGAGCATCGACGCGACGTACCGGACGCCCGCGCTCTTCAACAACCCGATGGAACCGCACGCGACCACCGCGCACTGGCACGACGGCCGGTTGGACGTGGTCGACGCGTCGCAGGGCACGAGCCCCGACCAGTCGACGATCGTCTCGCTGTTCGGGCTCGACCCCTCGTCCGTACGCGTCCGGGCCGAACACGTCGGCGGCGGGTTCGGGTCGAAGGGATCCCCACGGCCGAACGTCCCGCTCGCCGTCATGGCGGCGATGGCCACGGGTCGACCCGTCAAGATCGCCTACACGCGGCAGATGATGTTCGCGATCGCGGGCTACCGCACGCCGACGATCTCGCGCATGCGGCTCGGGCTCGACACCGACGGCCACCTGACGGCGGTGTCGCACCAGGCGTACTCGCACACGTCGAGCATCCAGGAGTTCGCGGAGCAGACCGGCGAGGTCACCCGGCACATGTACGGGGCCCCGAACATGCTCGTCACGCACCGCCTCGCAGGCCTCGACGTCCCGACACCGCGGTGGATGCGGGCCCCGGGCGAGTGCCCCGGCATGTACGCACTCGAGTCCGCGATGGACGAACTCGCGATCGCCGCGGGGATCGACCCCGTCGAGCTCCGCGTGCGCAACGACCCGGAGGTCGATCCGGAGTCCGGGCAGCCCTTCAGCAGCCGGAACCTCGTCGCCTGCCTGCGCCGGGGCGCCGAGCTGTTCGGGTGGGACGGCCGCGACCCACGGCCCGGCGTTCGACGCGAGGGCCGATGGCTCGTCGGCACCGGTGTGGCTGCGTCGTCGTACCCCGCGATGGCCCAGCAGAGCGGTGCCCGGGCGACGGCGCTGCCCGGCGGACGGTACGCGATCGGTGTCAACGCGACGGACATCGGCACCGGCGCGCGCACGGTGATGGCGCAGATCGCCGCCGACGCGCTGGACGTCCCCGTCGAGGCGATCGACATCAGCATCGCGGACAGCGACCTGCCCGTCGCGTCCGTCGCGGGCGGCTCGTCCGGCACGGCGTCCTGGGGGTGGGCCGTGACGAAGGCGTGCCGCCACCTCACCGCGCTGCTCGACGAGGGTCAGCCGGTGCCGCCCGAGGGCCTGGAGGTGGTGGTCGACACCACCGAGGACGTCGCCGCCATGGGCCCGTACGTCCGTCAGGCGTTCGGCGCGCAGTTCGTCGAGGCGCGGGTCGACCTGGACTCGGGTGAGGTCGTGGTCCCCCGCATGGTCGGGGTGTTCGCGGCGGGACGGATCATGAACCCCCGCACCGCTCGATCGCAGTTCGTCGGCGGCATGACCATGGGCCTGTCGATGGCCCTGCACGAGCACGGCCTGCTCGATCCCGTGCTCGGGGACTACGGCAACCACGACCTGGCGACCTACCACGTGGCGGCGAACGCCGACGTCGAGGACCTGCACGTCGAGTGGCTCGACGAACGCGACGACCACCTCGCGCCGATGGGCGGCAAGGGGATCGGCGAGATCGGGATCGTCGGGGCCGCGGCCGCCGTCACCAACGCCGTGTGGCACGCAACCGGTGTCCGCATCCGCTCCCTGCCCGTGCAGCCGGACAAGCTCGTCGGGGCGCTGCCCTCGCGGGCCTGACGCCGACCGGGTCAGGACGCGGTGGACGCCGCCCGCGCCGGGTGGATGTTCCCGGAGCGCTCCCGGAGCGGCCGCGCGCTGGTGGCGTTCCTCGTTGCGAGCACCTCGGCGAGGATCGACACGGCGACCTCCTCCGGGGTCTCCGCACCGAGGTCCAGGCCGATCGGCGACCGCAGTCGTGCGACGTCCGTCACGCCCAGCCCTGCGAGTTCCTGCATCCGCCGCTCATGCGTGCGCCGCGATCCCATGGCCCCGACGTACCCGGCGCCCCGCTCGAGGGCGAGCGCGACGACCTCGGCGTCGAACCGGTCGTCGTGGCTCACGACCACGACCGCGGTGTCGGCGTCCAGCCCCGCGGACGCGAGCCACGTCGGAGGCCAGGCGACCACCACCTCGGCCGCGGCGGGGAACCGTTCCGGGGTCGCGAACACCGGGCGGGGGTCGCAGACCGTCACCCGGTAACCGAGGGTCGACGCCGCGTTGGTGAGTGCGACCGCGAACTCGACCGCGCCGACGACGACCATGCGTGGTGCCGGCTCGTTGCGCTCGGTGGCGCTCCGGATGTCCGAGCACTCGTCCGGCCGGGCCACGATCGCTCCGAGCCGGGGACCCTCGAGGACCCGCGTCACGCGGGCAGGACGCCCGGCCGCGGCTCGGCGCAGGGCGTCGACGGCGACCAGGTCGTCGCGCGTGATCCGGGTCGCGAGGACCTCGACCCGTCCACCGCAGGCCAGGCCGATCGCGAACGGGTGGTCGTCGTGGCCGAAGGACTCGAGTTCCGCGACGCCGGACGCGAGGACCCGCTCGCACATCTCGTAGACGGCGCCCTCGACACAGCCCCCGGAGATGCTCCCGATCACGGTGCCGTCGACGGTGACGGCCATCGAGGTCCCGGCGCCGCGGGGCGCGCTCCCGTCCACGCCCACGGCGGTCGCGACGGCGACGGCCTCGCCTGCGTCGAGTCGGGCGAGGATCCGGTCGGCGATCTCGAACACGTGCTGGTCCTCCCGGTCGTCGTGTCGGCCGCACCCGCTCCGGGTGCGGCGGTCCGGGCCTCCCGACCCGACCCTCACAGTCAACCACCGGTGGCGGCGGTCGGCCACAGCGTCAGCCAGCGCCGAGCACGTCGGCCAGGAACCGGACCATCGTCGCGACGAGCGTCCGTCGCGACTCCCGCCGCCGGTACTCGTGCCCCTCCCCGGCGAGCTCGAGGTACGACACCGGGCGGCCCCGCTCCCGCAGCGCGGCGACGACCTGGTGCGCCTCGCCGATCGGCACGTTCGTGTCGAGTTCGCCGTGCACGACGAGCAACGGCGCGCGGACGTCGTCGACGGCCCGCATCGGCGAGAGCGCGTGCAGCAGGTCGGCGTCGTCGACCGGGTGGCCGTACTTCGTCGCGGCGGCGGAGGCGATCCACGGCTCCGTGTCGCGGTAGAACGTGGCGAAGTCGGACATGCCGCACACGTCCACCCCAGCCGCGAACACGTCCGGCGTGAACGCCAGGGAGGCGAGGGTCGCGTACCCGCCGTACGACCGGCCCGTCAGGGCGATGCGCGCCGGGTCCGCCACGCCCGCGTCGGCGAGGAACCGGGCCGCGTCGACGACGTCGGCGAGCGCCATCCACCGGCGCTCGCGGTCGTCGGCGTGCACGAACTCGCGGCCCGATCCGCTCGAGCCACGGATGTTCGGGGCGAACACCGTGATGCCCGCGGCGACCATGGCCTGGTGCTGGGGTGAGAACGTCGGCCGTTCCTGCGACTCCGGTCCGCCGTGCAGGTGGAGCATCGCGGGTCCGGCCGGTGCGAGGGGGACGCCGTCGACCTCGGCGGACCGGGAGGCGTCGCGCGCCGCCGCCGGGACCCGGTACAGCCACCCGGTGATCGGCAGGCCGTCGCGGGCGTGGAAGGTCTCGAGGGTCGGCTCGACGAGCGGCACGGCCGGCAACTCGGGCACCGCCGTCACCCGGGTCCAGGTGAGTGCGGCGGTGTCGAGCCGCCACAGCTCGCGGGGGCGGGTCGGGCCCTCCACCGCGAGGACGACGCTCCGGCCGTCGCGGCTCAGCACCGGGTCGGTCACGACGGCGCCCGGCAGGTCCGGCACGGTCGTCCGGGAGGCCGTGGCCGTGTCGACGAGGTCGAGTTCCGTCCGCCCCGCGACGTTCCAGCCGAGCAGCAAGGTGCGTCCGGCGTCGTCCGCGTCGAGGTACTCGAGGTCGGCGTCGTCGCGCCCGACGAGGACGCGGGCCTGTCCCCGCCATCCGTGCGGCCCGAGGGGCATCGCGAGGAGCTGGCGTCGCGGGAGTCCGGCCTCGGTGGCGATGTAGGCGACGAGCGGACTCGTGCCGCTCGCGGGTGCCGGGCGGAGCAGCGCGATCTCGGCGGAGCCCTCGTGCGGTGGGGTGAGGAGCGGGTGGTCCTCGTCCGTCAGGCGGTCGACGACCACGACGAACTCCTCGCCCCGCTGACCGTCGCGGAGGACGACGAGGCGTTCCTCGACGGACAGGTCGAGGATGTGGATGAGCTCCCCCACCGCCAGGTCGTCCCGCTGCCCGGTCGCCGGGTCGACGAGGTACGCGCGGGCGGGCTGCTCCGGCTCCGTCGAGGGCAGCGTGACGACGACGCGGTGCCCGCTCCGGCTCCACGGGCCGAGCTCGGCGTGCTGGTACCGGGAGCCCGCGATCTGCTGGGCGTCGGAGCCGTCCGGCCGGACCACCCACACCTGCTGCTTCACCCCGCCGTCCGTGGCCACCGCGACCGCGAGCCACGCGCTGTCGGCGGACCAGGTCACGGCGACGACGGGGTCGTCCGACAGCGGGATCCGCCGGGCCTCGGGCGGAGGGCCGTCGACCACGACGTCCTGCACGAACACCTCGGGGGTGCCGTGCCGGTCGCTGACGAACGCGACGCGTCGGGCATCACGGGTCATCGTCGGACCCCATGAACCCCACGCGTCGGTCAGGGCGTCGCCGAGCGCCACGGCGTGCGCGACGCCGACGAGATCGGTCACGTCGGTCATCGGATCCCCTGTGTCTGGAGCCACATCTCGAGCAGCGCGAGTTGCCACAGGGCGTTCGAGCCGAGCGTCGTGCGGGTGGTGTTCGGGTCGGCGAGCATCGCCGCGACGCTCGCCTCGTCGAAGATCCCGCGCTCGAGGGCCGCGGGGTCGGTGAGGGCGTCCCGCACGCGGTCGAGGTACGGCCCCTCGAGTTGCCGGATCGCCGGCACCGGGAAGTACCCCTTCGGCCGGTCGATCACGGCGTCCGGCACGATCCCCCGCGCAGCGCGCTTCATGACACCCTTGCCGCCGTCCGCGAGCTTGAGCTCGGTGGGGATCGTGGCGGCGAACTCGACGAACTCGTGGTCGAGGAACGGGACCCGCGCCTCGAGGCCCCACGCCATCGTCATGGTGTCGACACGCTTGACGGGGTCGTCGACGAGCATGACCGTCGTGTCGATGCGGAGCGCGGCGTCGACCGAGTCCTCGGCGCCGGGGCGGGCGAACGCGGCGTCGACGAACGCGCTCGGGGTGTCCTCGTCGGGCAGCCACTCGGGCCGCAGCAGGCGTCGCAGGGCCGGCCAGCGGCGGTCCATGAACACGCGCTTGTACGCCTCCGCGGCCTCGTTCCGCGGGACCCCGGCGAGCGGCGGGTACCAGTCGTACCCGCCGAGGACCTCGTCCGCGCCCTGCCCCGACTGCACGACCTTGATCGTCTTCGAGACCTCCTGTCCGAGCAGGTAGAACGCGACGCAGTCGTGCGACACCATGGGCTCGCTCATCGCGGCGACCGCGCCGTCGATCCCGGGCAGCAGGGCGTCCGAGGCGATCGGGATGCGGTGGTGGTCCGTTCCGAACGCCCGCGCGACGACGGACGAGTACACGAACTCGTCACCGGACTCGCCCCCGGCGGACTCGAACCCGATGCTGTACGTGGCGAGGTCGTGCTGGCCGGCCTCGGCGAGGAGCGCCACGACGAGCGACGAGTCGATCCCACCCGAGAGGAGCACGCCCACCGGGACGTCGGCGACCATGCGCCGTTCGACGGCGGTCCGCAGGTGCGCGACGAGGGCCTCCTGCCAGTCCTCCGGCGTCCAGTCCGCCCGTGCGGGGTCCCGGGTGAACGACGGCTCCCAGTACCGGGTGTCGCGCGCGGACCCGTCCGGCTCGACCACCCGGACGGTCGCGGGCGGGAGCTTCTCGATGCCCGCGATGATCGTCCGCGGCGCGGGGACGACCGAGTGGAACGTCATGTACGAGGCGAGGGCGACTCGGTCGATCGACGTGTCGGTGTCCGCGCCGGCGGCCTCGCCGCCGCGGAGGAGCGCCGGCAGCGTCGATGCGAACCGGATGCGGTCCCGCGTGTGCGACACGTATATCGGCTTGATGCCGAGCCGGTCGCGGGCGAGCACGAGCCGCCCCGAGCGGTGTTCCCAGATCGCGACCGCGAACATGCCGAGGAACCGGTCCACGAACGCGGTGCCCCACTCGGCGTACGCCTTGAGCACGACCTCGGTGTCCGACGTCGACGCGAACGTGTGGCCCGCGGCCCGGAGCTGTTCGCGCAGCTGCGGGTAGTTGTAGACCATCCCGTTGAACACGATCGTGAGCCCGAGCGCCGCGTCGACCATGGGCTGGGCGCCGGCCGACGACAGGTCGACGATCGACAGGCGCCGGTGCCCGAGCACGACCGGCCCCCGTGCCCACAGCCCGTCGCCGTCGGGGCCACGGTGGGCCTGGCAGGCGGACATCGTGGCGACGACGCCGACGTCCGCCGGACGGCCGTCGAACCGGAGCTCTCCCGCGAGTCCGCACATGTCAGTCCCCTCCCACGATCCACGTGTCCTTCGCTCCGCCGCCCCGGGACGAGTTGACGACCATGCTGCCCTCGGGCGCCACCCGGGTCAGCGCGACGTCGGCGAGGTGCGCCTCGTCCGCTCCGGTCCCCGTGAGGTACACGAACGCGCGGAGGTCGACGTGCCGGGGTTCGAGCCCGGCGGGCGTGAGCGTCGGGTGCGAGGACAGCTGGACGACCTCCTGCGCCACCCACGCCTCGGGAGCGGCGGCGATGGCGGTCCGCCGGTCGGCGACCTCCTCCGCGCTGGCGCTCGGTCCGATGAGCACACCGCGGCCGCCCTCGCCGTCGACGGGCTTCGTCACGAGCTCGCCGACGCGCTCGAGGACGGTGAGGCGCTCCGACTCGTCCCGCGTCCGGTACGTCGGCACGGACTCGAGCAGCGGTCGCTCGTCGAGGTAGTACCAGATGAGGTCGGGCACCGAGACGTACATCGACTTGTCGTCCGCCAGACCGTTGCCCGGGCCGTTCGCGAGGAACACGTCCCCCGCGGCGGCCACCGCGACGACGTGCTCGCCGAGGTCCGGGTCGGCGTCGTTCGTCATGTCGACCACCTCGCCGTCGATGCGGATCAGGAGGGCGTCGACGACGCGACCGGTCGATCGCTCGACGACCCGGTCCTCCCGGACGGCGACGTCGTCGGGGGTGAGCAGCAGCATGCCGGCCTCGTCCGCGAGCGTGTGGTGTTCGTACCAGGCCGCGCTCGACGGCCCGCTCGTCAGCACCGCGAGCGTCGGGTCCGCGACGCCGCGGGCGCGTGCCGGGGCGGCCAGGGTCGCGCGCAACAGCGGCAGGACGCTCCGTGCATCTCGGAGCCCTGTCGGGCGAGGCGCGTCCGGCAGGACGTCGTCGATGAGCCGCCGCACCGCGAGCGCGTACGCCACACCGCTCGGTGAGCGGACGTTGTCCTCGAGGACCCGCCATCCGCCGAACTCGTTGCGGACGACGTCGAACCCCTGCACCGCGGCCCGGACCGTGCCCGCCGGCAGCCGCGTGGCCTCATCGCGCCACCCGGCCGCGCCGACGACGTCGGACTCGCGGAGCACACCGTCGGCGACGATCCGCCGATCGCCGTACGCGTCCTGGAGGAACGCCTCGATCGCGCGTGCCCGTTGCGTCAGCCCGCGCTGCAGCTGGCCCCACTCGTACGGGTTGACGATGCGCGGGACGAGGTCGCAGTGGAACGGCTGCCGGGCACCACCGACGACGAACCCGAGCTGCTCCCGCTCCGTCCACGCGTCGCGGGCGGCGCACCGGGCGAGCGCCTCGTCGTCGTCCCACCTACGGAGGTACCCGGCGAGGTCGCGGAAGACCGGGCGCGGGAAGGCGCCCGGACCGACCGCCTCGTCGCCCGCGCGCACGTGGTAGCCGGGGATGGCGACCGCGCGCTCGTCGGCGCCGACGTCGGGATCGCTCCGGGACTCGCGGACCACCAGGTCGACGACGTCGTCGAGCTCCCCGCGTTCGGCGTACGCCGTGCGCTGCCGGTCCGCCGAGTTGCCGCGGGCCAGGGTCTCCTCGACGAGCGTCCCGACCAGGCCCCAGTCCCCGAGCTCCTCGAGCTGCGGACGGAGGCGGTCGACGAGCTGCCGCACCGCCACGTGAGCCGGGAGCCGCTCGGGGTGTTCGCCGAGCCCGACGAGCTCGCCCGACAGGCCGCCACGGGCCGCCTGCCACATCGCCGCCCGGTGCAGGGGTTCCCGGCGGGGGTGCCACTCGTCACCGCGCTCGATGTCCTGCTCGGCGTGGCGGACCGCGGCGCGGAACAGGCCCGCGATGAGCACGGCATCGTCGACGATCGGCGTCGCGTCGCACACCCGCAGCTCGAGCGTCGGGGCGTGCGAGGACGGCCGGACGTCGAAGTACGCCATCTTGGAGTCGGCGATCACCCCGCTCGCGATGAGGTCCTGCAGCATCCGGTCGTACTCGGCCGCACTCGTCATCCGGCCGAACGACCCCGCGGTGGGCCAGCGCTGCCAGATGATGCTGCGGATGCTCGCGTACCCGGTGTCCTGGCCGTTCCAGTACGGGCTGCTCGCGCTCAGGGCGAGCAGCACCGGCAGCGCGGGGGCGACCCGCTGGGCGATCTGCACCGCCAGGTCGCGGTCGCTCACGCCGACGTGGATCTGCAGCCCGCAGATGAGCTGCTCGTCGACGAGCATCCGGTACTGCTCCTGCATGCGCCCGTACCGGCCGGTCGACGTCAGCTCGAAGTCGGCGAACTCCGAGCGCGGTGCCGTCCCGACGCTCCCGATCGCGAGCCCGTGCGGGGCGATCGCCGCCGTCAGGTCCGTCCGGAGCCGGACGATCTCGGTCCGGAGGTCCGCGAGGTCCCGCACCACCGGCACGTTCGTCTCGATCGTCGTCCGCTGCAGCTCGGCACCGTACCGGTCGGGCGGCAGGCCCGGGAGGAGCTGGGGGGCCTTGGCGGACAACCGCCCTGTCTGCAGGTCGATGAGGTGGAGCTCTTCCTCGGCGCCCAGCGTCAGCTCTGCACTCATCCCTGCACGCTACGCG
This sequence comes from Curtobacterium sp. MCBD17_003, assembly GCF_003234885.2. Lineage (NCBI taxonomy): Bacteria > Bacillati > Actinomycetota > Actinomycetes > Micrococcales > Microbacteriaceae > Curtobacterium > Curtobacterium sp. MCBD17_003. The sequence goes on along the minus strand of NZ_CP126275.1, from coordinate 1,200,288 downwards.
GGCGGCGTGTCGGTGGGGTGTCCAGGCCGTGTCGGCGGTGTTTCCCCGATCCCGGCCCCGCGGAGCACCCGCGGCACCCGATCCGCGGCGGCAGGATGCGCGCTCGCGGCCGTCGAGGCGTAGACGAGGAAGCCGGACACCGCTGACGAGGAGCACCCTGATGACGAACTTCGGCTACACCCTGATGACCGAGCAGAGCGGCCCCCGCGAACTCGTCCGGTACGCGCAGAAGGCCGAGGACGTCGGGTACGACTTCGAGGTGTCGAGCGACCACGCCTTCCCCTGGCTCGAGAGCATGGGGCACGCCCCCTACGCCTGGACCGTGCTCGGCGCCGTGGCGCAGGTGACGAGCACGGTCGAGCTCATGACCTACGTGACCTGCCCGACGATCCGGTACCACCCGGCCGTGGTCGCCCAGAAGGCCGCGACGCTCCAGATCCTGTCCGAGGGCCGGTTCACGCTCGGGCTCGGTGCCGGCGAGAACCTCAACGAGCACATCGTCGGGGAACGCTGGCCCGCGGTCGGCGAACGACAGGACATGCTCGAGGAGGCCATCCACATCATCCGCGCGCTCGAGTCCGGTGACGTCGTGACGTGGGAGGGCACGCACTTCCGCGTCGACCAGGCGAAGCTCTGGGACGTCCCGGACGGCGGGGTCCCGATCGGCGTCGCGGTGTCCGGCGCGAAGGGCATCGAGCGGTTCGCGCCCCTCGGCGACCACATGATCACCACCGATCCCGTGCCCGAGCTCGTGCAGGGGTGGGACGAGCACCACCAGGGCGCCCCGTCACGCAAGATCGGCCAGATCCCGATCTGCTGGGACCCCGACGAGGACGCCGCGGTCGCGCGGGCACACGACCTGTTCCGCTGGTTCGCCGGCGGCTGGCACGTCAACGCGGACCTGCCCACCCCCGCGTCGTTCGACAGCGCCAGCCAGTTCGTGCGTCCCGAGGACGTCGCGGAGTCGATCGCGTGCGGCCCCGACCTCGACCGACTCGCCGAGAGCGTGCGGCCGTTCCTCGACGCCGGTTTCACCGACATCGCGATCGTCCAGGTCGGCGACGAGGGTCAGGACCGGTTCCTCGACGAGGCCGCCGGTCCCCTCCTGGAGAAGCTCCGCGCGCTGTGACGACCGTCGACGCGCACACCGCCCAGCGGGAGGGGTGCATCATTGATGAGGTGTCAACCGTCACAGACCGCCCCGCAGCCACCCCAGAGACGCGCCGGGCCGACCTCCCCGCCCCCGGCAACGCCACCACCCGTCACGAGAACGTCGGCCTGCTCGCCGTCGCCACCACGATCGCCGATCGCGTCACGACGTCCGCGGACATCGAGGAGCGCCTCCACCCCGTGCTCCGACGCCTCCGCCTCCCGAAGGGCCTGCTCGAGCGGGTCGCGGGCGTCAAGGAGCGTCGGAACTGGGGCCCCGAGCAGAGCTTCGACGAGGCCGCGATCGACGCCGCCCGCCGGGCGCTCGCCGAGGCCGGGGTCCGTCCGGACCAGGTCGGGCTGCTCATCAACACGTCGGTGACCCGCCCGCACCTCGAGCCGAGCGTCGCGGTCCGCCTGCACCACGGACTCGGGCTGCCGACGTCCGCGATCAACTTCGACATCGCGAACGCGTGCCTCGGGTTCGTCAACGCGATGAGCGTCGCCGCGGGCATGATCGACTCCGGTCAGATCCAGTACGCGGTCGTCATCGACGGCGAGGACGCCGACCAGGTCCAGCTCAACACGATCGCGCGACTGAGCGAGGGCGGTCGGAACCGCAAGGACTTCATGAGCGAGTTCGCGAGCCTCACCCTCGGGTCCGGTGCCGCGGCCGCCGTGCTCGGCCCGATGGACGTCCACCCGGAGGGGCACCGCATCCACGGCGGCGTCACCCGAGCCGCGACCCAGTGGTACGACCTCTGCGTCGGCAGCGTGGACGGCATGTTCACCGACGCCAAGGCCCTGCTCCGCGGCGGCGTCGAGCTCGTCGTGTCCGCCTGGAACGAGGCCAAGCGCGACTGGAGTTGGGGCGGCATGGACCGCTACATCTTCCACCAGGTGTCGGACATCCACATGAAGGCGATCGTCGAGGCGATCGACATCGACCGCGACCGCGTCCCCGTGACCTACTCGCGGTACGGCAACGTCGGTCCGGCGTCGATCCCGATCACCCTGGCCGAAGAGGTCCAGGCCGGCAACGTGCGGCGCGGCGACCGCGTCCTGCTCGGCGGCGTCGGCTCCGGCCTCAACACCGCCATGATGGAGATCGACTGGTGAGGTCCGGCCTGCCGCGCGCCGCCGCGGCGACCGCGCCCGCCGCGCTCCCCCCGCACCTCCCCGGACTCGACCCCGCCTGGTCGCGCCTCGTCGCGACCCCCGCGGTCGGGCCCGAGCACGCGCCGGGAGGCCCGTCACCCGCCACGCGCACCTGGCACCTGCTCGACAACGCGGGACAGCTCGCCGAGCTCGGGGTTGAGCCCGTCGGCACCGTCCTCTGCGTCCACGGGAACCCGACCTGGTCGTACCTCTGGCGCAGCGTCCTCACCGCCGCGACCGAGACCGCCCGGGCCGGCGGTCCGGCCTGGCGCGTGGTCGCCGTCGACCAGCTCGACATGGGGTACTCGGAGCGGAGCGGTGTGCCCCGCGGACTCGCGCAGCGCGTCGCGGACCTCGGCGCCCTCACCGACGAACTCGGCCTCACCGGTCCCGTCGTCACCCTCGGGCACGACTGGGGCGGCGTCGTGTCCCTCGGCTGGGCCGTGGACCACCCGGAGCTGCTCGCCGGCGTCGTCGTGTGCAACACCGCCGTGCACCAGCCCGCCGACGCCCCGGTCCCCGCGCCGCTCCGGCTCGCCCTGCGGCCGTCCGTGCTCGGGCGCGCGACGGTCCTGACACCCGGGTTCCTCGAGACGACGCTCGCGATCGCCCACCCGCCGCTCCCCGCTCCCGTGCGCGACGCCTACCGTTCGCCGTACCGCGGAGCCGACCGACGGGGCGGCATCGGCGGGTTCGTGGCGGACATCCCCGTCGACGACCGCCACCCGAGCGCCGTCGACCTCGACCGCATCGCCGAGGGCGTCCGCGCGCTCGGCGTCCCCGCCCTCGTGCTGTGGGGCCCGCGCGACCCGGTGTTCCTCGAGCGCTACCTCGACGACCTGGCGACGCGGATGCCGCGCGCCGACGTGCACCGCTTCGAGGGCGCCGGACACCTGCTGCCGGAGGACGTCGACGTCGCCGGGGCCGTCCTCGCGTGGCTCGGCGACCGTCTGCCGGACGGGCAGGAGCCCGCCGCGGCGACTGCGGGCCTCCCGGCCGATGCCGATGCCGACATCGACACCGACGCCGGTGCGGGCCTCCCGCCCGACGCCGACACCGACACCGACGCCGACGTGAGCCGCCCCGTGTGGGCGGCCCTCGACGAACTCGCCGACGCCGACGACGTCGCCCTCGTCGAGATGGCGCCCGGCGGCGGCCGTCCCCCACGCTCCGTCAGCTGGCGGCTCCTGAGCCGTCGCGTCCGCGAGATCGCCGCCGGCCTGGCCGACGCCGGGGTGCAGCGCGGCGACCGCGTGTCGCTCCTCGTGACGCCGGGCGCCGACCTGACCGCCGTGCTCTACGCCTGCGTCCGCATCGGGGCGGTCGTCGTCGTCGCCGACGCCGGCCTCGGAGTCCGCGGGCTCACGCGGGCCGTGCGCGGCGCCCGACCGGACTGGCTCGTCGGCGCGCTCCCCGGGCTGACGGCCGCCCGGGCGCTCGGCTGGCCGGGTCGGCGCATCGCGACGCCGTCGGTCCCCCCGGCGGCCCGTGTCGCCCTCGGCGTGGAGCACACGCTGGGGGAGCTCGCCAGGCGCGGCGCGGCGCGGCTCCGTGCCGGGGTCGCGCTGCCCGCGGCACCCGCACCGACGGACACGGCCGCGGTGCTGTTCACCTCGGGATCGACCGGACCCGCGAAGGGCGTCGTCTACACGCACGCGCAGCTCGCCGCCGTCCGGGACGCCCTCGCGACGCAGTACGGCGTCGGCGTCGGCACCGGGCTCGTGGCGGGGTTCGCGCCGTTCGCCCTGCTCGGACCCGCGCTCGGCGCCCGGTCGGTGACGCCCGACATGGACGTCACGGCGCCCCGGACCCTGACGGCGCGCGCGGTCGCCGCTGCGGCCGCCGCCGCCGCCCCGCCCCTCCGCGAGATCGCAGTCGTTGCCGCTCAGACCGGGTCGGGAACGGCAACGACTGCGATCTCGGCGGAAGGAACCGGGGGGACCGAAGGGACCGGCCGGACCAAGCCCAGCGGCGAGGGCGTCGTCGTGTTCCTGTCGCCGGCGGCGCTCGCCAACGTCGTCGCCACCGCCGATGCGCTGACCGCCGAGGACCACGCCGCGCTCGGACGCGTCCGCCTGTTCCTGTCCGCGGGCGCTCCCGTGCCCGAACCGCTCCTCGCCGAGGCCGCTCGACTCATGCCCGCCGCGAGCGCCCACACGCCGTACGGCATGACCGAGGGGCTGCTCATGACGGACATCGACCTCGCGGGCATCCGAGCCGCCGCGGTGGGCCCCGCCCACACCCCGGCGAGATCGCAGTTGTCGCCGGTGTCGCAGGGGTCAGAACGGCAAGGACTGCGATCTCGCGGAAGGGGGGCCGGGGCCGGGGCCGGGACCGGTGGGGGCGTGTGCGTCGGGAGGCCCGCCGCCGGTGTCGCCGTTCGCATCGCATCCCTCGACGACCTCGGCGCGGCGACGGGTCCCCTCGGCACGACACCGGAGGTCACCGGCGAGATCGTCCTCGCTGCGCCGCACGGCAAGGACCACTACGACCGGCTGTGGCTGACCGACCTCGCGGCGCGACGGCAGGTGAGCACGGACCGTCGCTGGCACCGCACCGGCGACGTCGGACACCTCGACGCCGACGGACGCCTCTGGGTCGAGGGGCGGCTCCCCCACGTCGTCGCCACCGCGTCGGGCGTCGTCACCCCCGTCGGACCGGAGCAGCGCATCGAGTCCGTGCCGGAGGTCGACCGCGCGGCCGTCGTCGGCGTCGGCCCCGCCGGGACGCAGCAGGTCGTGGCCGTCGTCGAGACCACCCCGGCGGCGCGACGGCCGCACCTGGCCGACCCCGCGCTCGCGGAGCGGGTCCGGGCGACCGTCGACGTGCCGCTGGCGGCGGTGCTGGTCGTGCCGCGCCTCCCGACCGACATCCGACACAACTCGAAGATCGACCGCACGCGCGTGGCGCGCTGGGCCGCCGGCGTGCTCGCGGGGGGCCGGATGGTGCGACCGTGAGGGTCCTCGTGACGGGCGCGAGCGGGTTCCTCGGCCGCGCCGTGGCCGCCGCGGTCCGCGACGCCGGTCACACGGTGCACACCTTCCAGCGGCGCCCGTCCGGCGTCCTCGGCCTGGAGGACCGGCTCGGCTCCCTGACGTCGGCCGCCGACGCCGAGGCGGCCGTCGCCGACACCGACGCGGTCGTGCACCTCGCGGCGAAGGTGTCGCTCGCGGGCGACCCCGCGGACTTCGCGCGCGTCAACGTCGAGGGGACGCGGACGTTGCTCGCGGCGGCCCGCTCGGCGGGGGCGTCCCGGTTCGTGTTCGTGTCCTCGCCCTCGGTGGCGCACGCCGGCGCCTCGATCGTCGGGGACGACGCCGCGCCCGCCGATCCGTTCCGCGCACGTGGGGACTACGCCCGCACGAAGGCGCAGGCCGAGCTCGCTGCGCTGGCGGCCGACGCTCCCGGGTTCGCCGTCGTCGCGGTGCGCCCGCACCTGGTGTGGGGTCCGGGCGACACCCAGCTCGTCGGCCGGATCGTCGAGCGCGCCCGGACGGGGCGGCTGCCGCTGCTCGACGCCGGGGCGGCCCTGATCGACACGACGTACGTCGACAACGCGGCGAGCGCCATGGTGGCCGCACTCGACCGGGCCGAGGACGTCCACGGCAACGCGTACGTCGTCACGAACGGCGAGCCACGCCCGGTGGCGGAACTCCTGGCGGGGATCTGTCGGGCGTCGGGCGTGCCGGCGCCGACGCTGCACGTGCCGGCGGGACTCGCCCGGGTCGCGGGGTCCGCCGTCGAGGCGCTGTGGCGCGTCCGCCCCGGGCGCGACGAGCCGCCGATGACGCGGTTCCTGGCCGAGCAGCTGTCGACCTCGCACTGGTTCGACCAGCGGCGGACCCGGGCCGACCTCGGGTGGACGCCCGCGGTGTCGCTCGACGAGGGGTTCCGGCGGCTCGCGGCCGTGCCCGGGCGTTGACCTCTGGTTGACTCGTCGGGTGTCCCGACGTCGACGCCCGCTGGCCCGTCTCCTCGCGGCGGCGGCGGTGCTCCTGGTCCTCGCGGGCACCGCGGTCCTCGTCCTGCGCGTCCATGCGTCGCGCGAGGGCGGTGCCGTCCGGTACAACACCAGCCGCCCGCCCCTCGTCGATGCGGTCCAGGTCGACAACGCGCTGGCGACCCTGGCGCTCCTGCTCGTCCTCGCGGCGGTGGTCTGCCTCGTCGTCGCAGCGGTGCGGGCGCTCCGGCGGCGCTGACGCCGCGACCGAACCGGGTTCCGGACATCCCGCCGCGCATCGGCGCGGCTCGTCGTCCGTACTGCGGCTCAACGCCCGCGATGGACCGTGACGGGAGCACGCGGGAGGGGCTAGCCTCGCGATCACCACGAGGGGGCAGTCAGCATGCGGATGATCACCATCGCAGCACGAACGGCAGCGTGGCTGCTCAGCACCGCCGCGAAGACGGTCGGCGGGATGCACGGCGTGAAGCCGTTGGCCGACGAGTCCGCCGCGGCACTGTACCGACGACGGGGCGACTACCGGCCGTAGCGCGTCGGGCGGGCGCGGGGCTTCCGGAAGGGCGCGCGCCGACGACGACTGCGCTGTCGTCGCGACGGCGCAGTCGTCGTCCAGGCGCGCAGTCGTCGTCCAGGCGCGCAGTCGCCCGGGGTTGGGTCAGCGCTCGAGCGTCAGCGCCGCCGCGACGGCCCCGAGCACGCCCGAGTGGTCCCCGAGCGCCGGCTGTGCCAGGAAGTCCGGTGCGTCGAGCGACGCGGCGTGCCCCGCGCCGGGCCCACCGGACAGGATCGGCAGCTGCGCCCGCACGGCGTCGAACAGCCCCGGGGACTTGAGCACCCCGCCGCCGACGACGAAGCGCTGCACGCCGGCGGTGATCGCCGCCGTGAGGGCGAGCTGCGCGATGTAGGAGCCGAGCATCTCGTAGGCGAGGGCCTGCTCCTCCGGGTCGGTGAACGAGGAGGCGTCGTGTCCCCATCGGCCGAGCACGGCCGGCCCGGACGCGAGCCCCTCGAGGCAGTCGCCGTGGAACGGGCAGCTGCCGACGAAGTCGTCCTGCGGGTGCTTGCGGACGATGACGTGCCCCATCTCGGGGTAGCCGTTGCCGTGCAGCAGTCGGCCGCCGAGCGCGAGGCCGACGCCCACGCCGGTCCCGAACGTCGCGTACCCGACGCGGTCGACGTCGCGCCCCGCGCCCCAGGTCGCTTCGCCGAGGGCCGCGCTGCCCACGTCGGCCATGATCACGGTCGGGACCCGGGAGGCCAGGGGGATCCGTCCGAGCAGGTCCTGGTCCGCCCATCCCGGCTTGGGCGTCCCGGTGACCCAGCCCCAGCGGTCCTCGGCGGGGTCGACGTTGACGGGGCCGAACGACGCCACCCCGAGCGCGGTGACCGGCTCGGACGACGACGCCTCGGCCTCGTCGAGGAAGGCGTTGATCGCGGTGGTGGTCTCGTCGGGCGTGGTCGTGGGGATCCGGGTCGTGCTGAGCAACCGCTGGGGGTCGTCCTCGGAGACCACCCCGCAGATGACCTTCGTCCCGCCCGTCTCGATGCCTGCGATCACGTGTCTTGACTCCTTCGTCGGCGATGGGCGCCGTGCTGCGTTCGAACGCCTCTCAGGATGGCATGCCCGCGGGGGCCAGTCGCGCCAGCGCGGCGGGGTCGAGCGGATGGCCGGCGGTCTTGGCCGCGTAGAGCGCTGCCCCGACGTGGGACGAGAACCGGGGCGTACGGAGGTCGTACGCGGTCACGCTCGCGTCGAGGAGGGCCGCGAACCGTGACCGGACAGCCTCCGCACGGAACACCCCGCCCGACCACGAGACGGGCACGGACTCCCCCGCGGCGAAGCCGAGCTGCCGCGCCGTCGCCTCGACGAGCTCGACGAGTTCGGTCGCCGCTCGGTCGAGGATCGCGGTGGCGGTCGCGTCCCCGTCCTCCGCCGCACGCGTGACCGTCGGTGCGAGTGCGGCGATGCGACCGCGGCTTCGGCCCCACTGACGGAACACGACGTCGACGAGGTCGAGGTCGTCCTCGACCACGGCGACCGTGCGGATCCGCTCGTGCAGGAGGGTGCGCGGCGCCCGACCGTCACTCATCCTGCTGAACGCGGTGAGGGCCTCCAGACCGATCCAGTACGCCGAGCCCTCGTCGCTGAACAGTTCGCCCCATCCGCCCACGCGGACACCGTGCCCACGCCGCTCGCCGTACGTGATGCTGCCCGTGCCGGCGACGACGTTCACGCCGTCCTCACCGCCGAGCGACCCCGCCCACCCGGCGACGGTGTCGTTGCCGCACCGGTAGCGGTCGTGTCCGAGCGCGACCGCGGGGAGCCGGTCGAGCAGCGGGGTGTCGTGGCTCGACTCACCGTGCCCGGGGAGCGCGAAGAACGCGTGGTCGACGTCGGCGGGCGTGATGCCGGCCTGGGCGGTGACGGCGGCGACGCCCTCGACGAGCACCTGCTCGACGCGGTCCATGCCGTGTTCGAGGTGGTAGCTGCTCGATCCCTCGACGACGCCCTGCTCCGCGCCGTCGTCGCCGAGCAGCACGAACGCGGTCTTGGTCCCGCCGCCGTCGACCCCGAGCCAGTGGGCCACGTCAGCGCTCGTCCGCGACGGGAGCGAGCGGGTGGATGCGCACGCCCTGCACGACGCGGTTCACACCGCCGCCGGGGAACGGGTTGTCCGGCGTCGTGCCGACCTGGAGCGCGAACGACAACGCGAGGATCTGCGCCGCGACGATGTCGACGAGCGCGAGGAACCCGTCGTCGATCGTCTCGAGGCCCGGCAGCGCGATGCCGTCGACGTCCTCGCCGGGCAGCGCGCCGACGGTGAGGACCCGCTCGGCCCCGAGCGCCGAGCGGAGTTCCCGCACGATGTCGAGGTCGTAGCCGCGCGTGTAGGGGTCGGTCGACGGGAACACGATCGCCAACGTCTCGTCGTCGAGCACCGCCTTCGGTCCGTGCCGGAAGCCGAGCGAAGAATCGTGGTAGCTCACGACCCGCCCCGCGGTGAGCTCGAGGACCTTGAGCGCGGACTCCTGCGCGAGGGCCGCGAGCGGCCCGCTGCCCAGGTAGACGAGGCGGCGGACGCCCGCTTCGGCGAGCGCGGCGATGCCGGGCCACCGGTCGTCGATCACGGTCTGCGCCGCGTCCGCGAGCAACGTGACGCGATCGGGGGCGTCACCGAGGAACACGAGCAGCGCGCTGAGCATCATCGACGTGAAGCTCGACGTCATCGCGAACCCGGCGTCGTTCGAGGCGGCCGGCATGTGGAGCACGAGGGAGTCGTCGCGCTGCTCGTGCTGCCGGGCGAGGTCGCCGTCGGCGTTGCAGGTGATGACGAGGTGGTGGGTGTGGGCGAGTACCTGGTCGGCGAGCTGCGTGGCGGCGACGCTCTCGGGGCTGTTCCCGGACCGCGCGAACGACACGAGGAGCGTGGGGACGTCCTCGGCGAGGTAGTGGTGCGGGTTCGACACGAGGTCGGTGGTCGCGATGCTCTCGACGCGGCGGCCGGTGGCGCGAGCGATCGTCGGGGCGACGACACCACCGGCGAACGCGGAGGTGCCCGCACCGGTGAACACGATGCGGAGGTCGGGCAGTGCGAGCAGGGGGCCGAGGAACGCGTCGACCTCGTCACGCCGGTCGGTCAGGGTCGCGGCTGCGTCGCGCCAGACCGCGGGTTGCTGGCGGATCTCGCGGAACGTGGCTTCGGCGCCCGCCGTGACCGCGTGCTCGGTGGCGTGCGGTTGGGTGTCGGTCATGTCGGTCTCCAGACGTCGATGGTGCTCCGCCGCACCCGTGCGGGTGGGCGGACGATGGTGGTGGTTCGGTCGGTGATGCGTCGGCGTCCGGTCGCGTCGACGATGGTGCAGGAGCGGGGCGGGTGTCGGTCCGCGGTGGTCAGGCCTCGGCTCGTTCGGCCCGCGCGAAGCCGCCGAGGTGTTCCGGGTCGGCCGTGACGGCCGCGTCGAGCACGGCGACGGCCGTGGCGCGGTCGGGCACGAGCGGGTCGAGCACGAGTGCCTGCAGCGCGAGGTCGCGGCACCCGGACAGCGCGGCGTCGACGGTGATCTCCTGCTGCTCGGCTCGGGCGGACAGCACCGCCGCGATGCCGGCCGGGAGGTCCCCGACGCCGATCCCACGGATGCCGTCGGCACCGATCGCCGCCGGCACCTCGACGACCGCGGTCGCCGGCAGGTTCGTGATGAGGCCCCGGTTCGGCAGGTTGACGGCGAGCTCGACGTGGCTGCCGCCGGTGCGGATCGCCGCGGCGATCGCGACGAGGCGCTCCGCCTCCTGGTCGGTCGGCGGCGGGACCGGCCGATCGCCGTCGGCGAGCTCGCGCAGGTCGTCCCACAACCGCGACTTCTCGCCGATGTACTCGCGGGTCGCGTCGAGACCGGCCTGGAGGCCCCACGGCAGCGCGTCGTCGGGTCCGGCTCGCAGGTAGTCGCCGAAGAACTCGGCGACGTGCCGGTCCCCCGGCGCCGGGTAACGGTCGAAGGTCCGCAGCAGGTCCGCGGAGACCGGCGCCTGCGGCCCCTCGGTCCAGTCCGAAACCGCGTCGATCCCGCCCGCTTGGTCGGCCACCAGATCGCGGAGGCGCGGGTACAGGTCGCGCTCCGGCGTGCGGATGTCGAGGAGCCAGCACAGGTGGTTGAGCCCGGCGAAGGTGGCGGAGACCCGGTCCGGGTCCTCCCCCAGCGCCCGGACGAGCGCCGCCTTCGTGTGCATGGTGCCGTGGCAGAGCCCGACCGCCTGCACCGGGGTCTCGCGGGTCACGGCCCGTACGTTGGCGGTGAGCGGGTTGCTGTAGTTGACGAGCACCGCCTCGGGCGCGACGTCGGCGACGTCCCGCGCGATCGCGACGAGCTCGGGCACGTGCCGCAGCGCGCGGAGCACCCCGCCGGGGCCGACGCTGTCGCCGACCGTCTGCCGGATGCCGAGCCGCTCGGGGATCTCGAGGTCCCGGCGCCAGCCGTCCGCGGACCCGACCGCGATGGTGGTGGTGACGAAGCGGGCGCCGCGGAGGGCCTCCCGCCGGTCCGCGACAGCCTCGACCCGCATGTGCGAGCCGTACTGGGCGGCGATGCGTCGTCCGACCGCGGCCATCGTCTCGGCGGCCTCGGGCACGAGGTCGACGAGCCGGACGGTGACGTCGTCGAACGCCTCGTTCCGCGCGAGGTCGGTGAGCAACCCCGGCGTGAACACCGTGCTGCCGGCGCCGATGAGCACGAACGCGTCCGTCACTTCACGCTCCCGGTGAGCAGGCCGCTGACGATGTAGCGGTTGAGGACGACGGCGATCGCGGCGGGCACGACGACCGCCAGGACGCCGGCGGCGCTCATGAGCGAGTACGGCACCGTGTGGCGGCCCTGCAACGCGGCGATCACGACCGTGAGCGGCTGGGTCGAGATGTCGCTCGAGAGCACGAGGGGGAACAGGAACTGCGCCCAGGCGGACAGGAACGTGATGATCGCCGTCGAGACGATGCCCGGCCGGGCGAGCGGGAGCACGATGTGCCAGAGCACGCCGAGTCGGCTGGCCCCGTCCATCGACCCGGCCTCCTCGAGGGCGAGCGGGAGGCTCGACATGTAGTTGAAGAGGATCCAGGTCGCGAGCGGCAGGAAGCCCGACACGTAGACGAGCACGATGCCGGTGTAGGTGTTCACGAGCCCGGCGGCGCTGAGCATCCGGTACAGCGGGATGAGCGTGGCGTAGGCGGGGAAGGCCATGGTCGCGAGGACCGCGGAGAACAGCACGTTCCGACCACGGAACGTCATCCGGGCGAACGCGTACGCCGCGATCGTCGCGAGCACGACGGTGACGATCGTCGCCCCGCCGCACTCGATGAAGATGTTGAGCGTCGACTGCCGGACTGATGAGGCGATGTCCCCGCTGCCGCCGAGCAGGGTCGCGTAGTTGCCGAACGTCGGCGTCGGCGGGATGTAGTTCGCCGGCTTCGCGCTGATCTGCTGGTCGGTCTGGAGGCTCGTGTTGAGCACCCAGTACAGGGGCACGAGCGTCCAGAGGACGATGAAGACGACGCCGACGGGACGGGCGACGGATCTGCGACGCATCAGAACTCCACGGGCTTGTAGACGAAGCGGACGACCGCGAGCGAGACGACGACCGTGACGATGGTGATGAGCAGCGACAGCGCGTACCCCTCGCCGAAGTCGAGGTTCTGGAAGCTCACGAAGTACGTCTGCTCGGTGACGGACGCGCCCGTCGATGCGGCGCCGTTCAACACGTACGGCTGGTCGAACACGTTGAGGGTGGCGATGACGGCCTGCACCATGGCGATCGCGATGCCCGGTCGGGCCAACGGCAGCGTCACCTGCATGAACGACTTCCATCCGGTGGCGCCGTCGATCGAGGCCGCCTCGTAGAGCTCGCCCGGGATGTTCTGCAGCGCCGCCAGGACGAGCAGGGTCGACAGCGGCGTCATCTGCCACACCTGGACGATCTCGATCACGAGGATCGTGACGAACCGGTTCTGGCCGAGGAACACCTGGTAGTGGGTGATGACGTGCAGGGTCGACAGGACGCTGTTGAGCAGCCCCGTGTTGCTGTCCCAGATGCCCGACCAGACGATGCCCTCGACGACGCCGGGGAGCGCCCACGGCAGGATCAGGATCGCGATGAGCACCGAGCGGCCGATGAACGGCTTCTGGAGCGTCACCGCCATGACGATCCCGAGCACCGTCGACACGATCACGCCGATCACGACGTAGTAGGCCGTGTTCACCATGCTCGACACGATCGTGTCGTCACGGAACAGCTGGACGAAGTTCTGGATGCCGACGAACGAGTTCGGCGGATCCAGCGGCTGCGCTTTGAAGAACGCCTCGACGAGCGTGATGCCCGCGGGCACGAGCGCCAGGACGAGGATGAACAGTGCGAGCGGCGTGACGAGCGCGTAGGGCAGGAGGTCCATGCGCTTCCGCCGCCCCGGGCCTCCCGGTCGGCCCGCCGGCAGCCCGCTCGCGGCGCGGCCCGCCCTGCCCACGCGACCGGCCCGGCCGGTCCGCGTGGTGGCCGGCGCGCTGGTGCCGACCGTCACGAGTTGCCCTTCGCGAGCGAGTTCGCGCTCTTCGCGATGGCGGCGACCGCCTGGTCGACCGACATCGAGCCGACCGCTGCCGCGTGCAGGTTCGTGTTCACGGCGCGGGAGAACTGCGGGTACCAGGACGGCGCACCGGCCGGGAACACGGCCTTCGAACCCTGCAGCAGCGTCGTGAGCTCGGCACCCTGCGCGAGGTTGCCCGACGTCGTCAGGGTCTTCATCGCGCTGAGCCGCGACGGCGTCGGGTAGTTCGGCATGACCTTGGACGCGCCGTCGGCACCGGCGAACGCGGCCTGGTTGCCGGAGGCGGTGATCCACTTGATGAACTCCGCGGCGGCCTTCGGGTACTTCGCCTGCTTCGGGATCCCGATCCCGTCCGGGTTGCCGAGGTTGGCGACCGTGCCGCTGACACCGGGCGTCGGGATGTACTGCACGTGGTGCACGACGGTGGACGAGGCCGGGACGTCGTACAGGCTGCCGACGTTGCCGGAGTAGTCCGACAGGGTCGAGGCGGTGATGCCCTTCGCCATGAGGTTCTGCATGCCCTGCGAATCCGTGACGTTGATGTTCCCGTTCGGGACCAGGCCGTTCTTGATCGACTGGACCATCCACTTGGCGGCCTTGTAGCCGCCGGAGCTCGGCGACGTGAACTGCGGCATGCCGCTCTTGTCGAGGACCTGCCCGCCGAACGCGGCCGTCGTCTGGTACCAGTACGTCGACAGGCCCTCGGCCGCGGCGAACGGGATGTTGAGCGGGGTGTCCGTGACGCCCTTCGCCTTCACCTGCTCGAGGTCCTTGGTGTACTCGTCCATGGTGGTCGGCATGGTCGTGATGCCGGCCTTGGCGAACTCGTCCTGGTTCACGGTCGTGACCATGTACGACGAGTCGAACGGGATGCCGTAGACCGTGCCGTTCGAGGTGAACGAGCTCATCTGCGGCATGTCCGACTTCATCGACTTCACGTCGAGGTAGTCGGACATCGGGCGGAACCACCCGAGCTTGCCGAGCTGACCGACGCGGGACCAGTCGACGTCGGTGACGTCGGCGAAGTACGTGTTCGAGGTCGCTGCCGCCGCGATCTTCGTCTGCAGGCTGTCCCAGTCGACGACGGTCCACTTGACGTGGATGCCCGTCTGCTTCGTGAACTGCGCGAGCGCCGCCTTGGGCGGGGAGGGGTTCAGCCACGCGACCGTGATCGTCGCGCCCTTGGTCTGGTCCGACCCCGAGCTCGCCCCGCCCCCGGCACACCCGGTCGCGAGGAGCGAGAGCCCGAGCGCTCCCGCGACGAGCGCCGAGCCCCGGAGGCCCTTCCGCTTGATTGCCATTGTCGTGACCCTTCTGCCACCGCAGCGCGTCGTCGCGCCGAGGACCGATACCTGCGCAACCTGCGCGGGCGTGGCGGCAACACTTGCACTTTTCGCGCAGTTCCGTCAACTGAGCACGGGCGTTCGTAACGAGCAGGACACAAAGTTGCAGGAATCATGATCGAACCGCGCGAACACTCCCCCGGAGACTGCGCGAAGGCTAGAGTTGCTGTGTGCAGCGAAAGCAACGGCTCAACCAGATCGTCGCCGCGATCGTCGAGAACACCTCGATGGACGTCCCCGAACTCGCGGAACGGTTCGCCGTGTCCGAGGCCACCGTCCGGCGGGACCTCGAGCTCCTCGAACAGCAGCAGCTCGTCAGTCGGACCCGAGGCGGGGCCACCCGGCACGTCGCGTTCAACGACCTGCCGCTCGGGTACAAGACCTCGCAGGACGCGGCGGAGAAGCACCGCATCGCCCGTGCCGCGCTCGCCTACCTCGAGGGCGCGCGCGTCGTCGGCCTGACCGGCGGCACCACCGTGTGGGAGTTCGCGCAGCAGATCGGCAACCGCACGGGGCTGACCGTCGTCACGAACGCGCTCAACATTGCCACGGGGCTCGTCGAACACAGCGGGGTCAGGGTGTTCGCGGCGGGTGGGGAGGTCCGGTCGAGCAGCCAGGAAACCGTCGGTCCGAGCGCCGAGGCGTTCCTGTCCGATTACCACATCGACGTGTCGTTCGTCGGGGTCGACGGAGTTGACGCCACGGCCGGGTGCACGAACTACGATCCGGTCGGCGCCCGGGTGAACGCGATGATGAGCCGGCGGTCCCGCGCCACCGTGGTGCTCGCCGACGCCACCAAGATCGGTCGCATGGCGCTGGCGAGCGTCTGCTCGATGGCCGACGTCGACGTCCTCGTCACCGACACGCGGGCGCCGGACAGCGCCGTCGAGGCGATCGAGCGCCAGGGCTGCCGGGTCGTCCGCGCCTGAGGAACCAAGCAGTTCGCGCAGTTCTCCATGCATTCCTGCGCGCTGATTGCGCAGAAAGCACGCAGCATGCCAGGGTGAGCGCGTGGTCAAAGTAGCCTTCATCGGCGCCGGGAGCGTCGAGTTCACCCGCAACGTCGTCACCGATCTGTGCACCTACCCGGAGCTCCAGGGACAGCTCGAGCTGTCGCTCCACGACATCGACGCCGAGCGCCTCGGGTACGCCGAGGCCCTCGCCGGCCGGGTGTCCGACCTGGCCGGAGCCGGCGCGCGCATCAGCTCCGACATCGACCGACGCGCCGCGCTCGAGGGCGCCGACTTCGTCATCAACGAGATCCAGGTCGGCGGGTACGCGGCGACCCGCCTCGACTTCGACATCCCCGCGAAGTACGGACTGCGTCAGACGATCGGCGACACGATCGGCGTCGGCGGCATCTTCCGTGGCCTCCGTACCATCCCCGTGCTCCAGGGCATCGGGAACGACCTCGCCGAGGTCGCGCCCGACTCCACGCTCCTCAACTACAGCAACCCGATGGCGATGCTGCCGTGGGCCGTCGCGGCGAGCACGCCCTTCCAGCGCGTCGTCGGCCTGTGCCACTCCGTGCGCGACACCCACCGCCAGCTCGCCGAGCTCGTCGGCGTTCCGCAGGACGAGATCGAGTACGTCACCGCCGGCTTCAACCACCAGGCGTTCGTCCTCCGGTTCACCCGCGACGGCCAGGACCTGTACCCGCGCCTCCGCGAGGTCGTCGAGGCCGACCCGGAGCTGCAGCGCCGCGTGCGCGTCGAGATCTTCCGCCGGTTCGGGTACTTCCCCACCGAGTCGAGCGAGCACTCGGCCGAGTACGTGCCATGGCTCATGCACGACGACGCCGCGATCGATCGGTTCCGCATCCCGGTCGGCGAGTACCTGCGCCGCTCCGAGGAGAACCTCGACGAGCTCGACGAGACGAAGCACATCCTCGAGGGCGGCGGGGAACTCACGCTCGAGCCCACCTCGGAGATGGCGTCGGAGTACATCCGCGCGCAGGTGACCGGTCAGCCGACGGACCTGTACGTCAACGTCGTGAACAACGGCAAGATCGCGAACCTCCCCGACGAGTGCGCGATCGAGGTCCCCGCGACGGTCGACGCCGACGGCCTGCACCCGCAGTCCGTCGGCGCACTGCCCGCGCAGCTCGTCGCGCTCAACCGGACGTTCCTCAACGTCGTCGAACTCACGGTCAAGGCCGTCCTCGAGGGCGACCGCGACCACGTGTACCACGCCGCGATGCTCGACCCGAACGCCGCCGCGTCGCTGAGCCTGGACGACATCCACGCGATGTGCGACGAGCTGCTCGAGGCGCACGGCGACCGGATCCCACAGGCGCTGCGTCTCCACTGATCGCCGCCGCACCACCATCGGGTGCGTCGGGAACCGCCATGCTGGTCCCGATGCACCCGATCCCGGTCGACGTCCCGTCGTCGACCACGGACCGCGCTCACCGCGCTGGAAGGAACCCCACGACATGAACCAGGTCGAAGCCATCGTCCGTCGGCACCGCGGCGGCGACACCGTCGGGATCACCTCCGTCTGCTCCGCGCACCCCCTCGTGCTGCGGGCGTCGATGCGGCAGGCCCTCGAGGACGGCTCCGTCCTGCTCATCGAGGCGACCTCGAACCAGGTCGACCAGTTCGGCGGGTACACGGGGCTCACGCCGGAGCAGTTCCGCGACCAGGTGCTCGGCTTCGCCGACGAGGAGTCCTTCCCCCGCGACCGCCTGGTGCTCGGCGGGGACCACCTCGGGCCGAACCGGTGGCAGCGCGAGACCCCGGATCAGGCGATGCCGAAGGCCGACGACCTCGTCGCCGCGTACGCCGCCGCCGGGTACGCCAAACTCCACATCGACTGCAGCATGCGGCTCGACGGCGACCCCACGCCCCTGCCCGACGCCGTCGTCGCCGAACGCGCGGCCCGGCTCATCGCGATCGCCGAGGCCGCCCGGCCGACCGACGGCGAACCGCCCGTGTACGTGATCGGCACCGAGGTGCCCGTGCCGGGAGGCGCGCACGAGACACTCGGCGCGCTCCAGCCGACGAGTCCCGCGGCCGCACGCGAGACCCTCGACGCCCACCGGGGCGCCCTGCGCGACCGCGGCCTCGACGCGGTGTGGCCGCGGGTCGTCGCACTCGTCGTGCAGCCCGGCGTCGAGTTCGACCACCTCAAGGTGATCGACTACGACCGGACGGCCACGCAGCAGCTGCAGCGGGTCCTCGACGACGAGCCCGACATGGTGTTCGAGGCGCACAGCACCGACTACCAGACCCGCGGCCACCTGACCGAGCTCGTCGAAGACCACTGGGCCGTGCTCAAGGTCGGGCCGGGGCTGACGTTCGCCCTGCGCGAGGCCCTGTTCGCCCTCGCCGCGATCGAGGACGAACTCGTGCCCGCCGGCGAGCGCTCCGACCTCGTCGCGTTCATGGACGAGCGGATGGTCGCCGATCCCGGGTACTGGGAGCACTACTACGAGGGCGACGCCGAGGAGCAGCGCATCGCCCGCCGGTACAGCTACAGCGACCGCATCCGCTACTACTGGGCCTCGCCCGAGGTCGAGGAGCGCGTCGACCGGTTGTTCACCAACCTGACCGCGTCCGGGATCCCCGAGCCGCTGATCGGGCAGTTCCTGCCGAAGCAGTTCACGCGGGTGCGGCAGGGCGTGCTGGCGCCGGAGCCCGAGGCCCTCGCGGTCGACGCCGTGCGCGAGGTCCTCCGCGACTACGCGGCGGCCTGCGGGCACAGCGTCGGCTGACCGCCGGCCGCTCCCCCGCTCCCCCTTCCGCGAGATCGCAGTCGTTGCCGCTCTGACCGGCGTCGGAACGACGACGACTGTGATCTCGTCGGAACGGTCGGGTGCCGGCCACCCGGACGCCGGACGCCCGGGACGCCGGGACGCCGGACGCCCGGACGAGCAGGATGGACGGCGTGCACCCCGTCGACGCCCTGCAGGAGATCGCCTTCTGGCTCGAACGGGACCTCGCCCCGTCGTTCAAGGTGCAGGCGTTCCGCACGGCGGCCGCCGCGATCGCCGGTCGGTCCGACGACGATCTGGAGGCCCGGCTCCGCTCCGGCGCACTCGCCCGCACCAAGGGGGTCGGTTCCCGCAGCCTCGAGGTGATCGGCCAGGCGCTCGAGGGCCGCGTGCCCGACTACCTGCAGGCCCTGCTCGACCGGGAACGCGAGACGACGAGCGAGGCCGGGGCGGGCCTCCTGGCCGACCTGCGCGGCGACCTGCACTGCCACAGTGAGTGGTCGGACGGCGGAACGCCCATCGCGCTCATGGTCGAGGCGGCGCGGACCCTGGGGCGCGAGTACATCGCGCTCACCGACCACTCGCCCAACCTGACCGTCGCGCACGGTCTGACCGCCGAGCGCCTGACCGAACAGCTCGGCGTGCTCGACGACGTCCGGGCGGACCACCCCGACGTCCGGGTGCTCAGCGGGATCGAGGTCGACATCCTCGAGGACGGCACGCTCGACCAGACCCCGGCGATGCTCGACCGGCTCGACGTCGTCGTCGCGAGCGTGCACTCGAAGCTCCGCGCTGACCGCCGCACGATGACGGAGCGCATGCTCGGCGGCATCCGTGATCCGCACACCAACGTCCTCGGGCACTGCACCGGCCGCCTCGTGCAGGGGTCCCGCGGCGAGCGCCCGCAGTCGACGTTCGACGCGCGTGCGGTGTTCGAGGCGTGCGTGGAGCACGACGTCGCGGTCGAGATCAACAGCCGACCCGAGCGACAGGACCCGCCGGACGACCTCATCCAGCTCGCGCTCGAGGTGGGCTGCCTGTTCAGCATCGACACCGACGCACACGCGCCCGGACAGCTCGACTTCCTGCGGCTCGGGGCGGAGCGGGCGGCGCAGAACGGGGTGCCGGCGGACCGCATCGTGACGACGTGGCCGGTGGAGCGCCTCCTGGCCTGGGCGCATCCGCAGGCCTGACGGCCGTCCGCCCCCGCCGTCCGAGGGCCACCGGCCACCGGCCACCGGCCACCGGCCACCGGCCACCGAACACCGAACACCGGCCACCGAACACCGAACACGACCACCGGCCACCGGCCACCGGCCACCGGCGACCGGCCGCCGACCACCCACGAATGCCGCGGGATCGGGGCCGGGGGCGCCAACGGCTGAGCAGAGTGACAGGATGAACGCGTGACGACGACGTCAGCGCGGCGCGACCTGTTCCGCCGCAAGCCGATCGACCAGGTCGAGGACGATCCGGGCGCGGGGTCCCCGCCCGGCGGTCTCGCTCGCCAACTGGGCCTCTGGCAGCTCACCGCGATCGGCGTCGGCGGCATCATCGGCGCGGGGATCTTCACCCTCGCGGGCCAGGTCGCGCACCAGACGGCAGGACCCGCGGTGCTCATCTCGTTCCTCGTCGCCGGGGTCGCGAGCGCGGCGGCAGCGCAGTCGTACGCCGAGTTCGCAGGGATGATCCCGAAGGCCGGCAGCGCCTACACGTACGGCTACGCGGTGCTCGGCGAGCTCGTCGCCTGGTTCATCGGCTGGGACCTGCTCCTCGAGTACACGGCGATCGTGGCGGTGGTCGCGATCGGCATCTCGGGGTACGTCGGGTTCCTGCTCGGGCAGGTAGGTCTCGATCTCCCGGCGTGGATGCTGGGCGCCCCGGGAACGGGGCACGGCCACGTCGTCGACGTGTTCGCGATCGCACTCTGTCTGCTCACGGCGTTCGTCCTGACCCGGGGCATCCGGAGTGCAGCGCGGTTCGAGTTCGTGGCGGTGGGGATCAAGGTCGCACTCGTCGTGCTCATCGTCGTGCTCGGCGTCTTCCACATCCGGGCGGCGAGCTACCATCCGTACTTCCCGCACGGCTTCGGCGGGGTGATGACCGGGGCGGCGACCGTGTTCTTCGCGGTGTTCGGGTACGACGCCATGAGCACCGCGGCGGAGGAGTCGAAGGACGCGCGGAAGCACATGCCGAAGGCGATCCTGCTGTCGCTCGGGATCGCCATGGTGTTGTACGTGCTGGCCACCCTGGTGCTCACGGGCATGCAGCGGTACACCGAGATCGACCCGGCGTCGGGCTTCGCGACCGCGTTCGCGTCGGTCGGGCTCGGGGGCGTGGCGGACGTCATCGCCGTGGGCGCGATCATCGGCATCGTCACGGTGCTCCTGACGTTCCTGCTCGGGGTCTCGCGCGTGTGGTTCTCGATGAGCCGCGACGGCCTGCTGCCCGCGTGGTTCGCCAAGACGGACCCGAAGCGACACGTCCCGACGCGCGTGACGTGGATCGCGGGCGCGGCGGCGGCGGTCCTGGCGGGGCTGCTGCCGATCGGCACCGTCGCGGAGCTGACGAACATCGGCATCCTGCTCGCCTTCGTCGTGGTCTGCTCGGCCGTGGTGGTCCTCCGCTACCGGCGTCCGGAGATCCCACGCCAGTTCCGACTGCCGCTCATGCCCGTCGTGCCCGTGATCGGGGTGATGGCGTCCCTGTGGCTGGTCACGTTCCTCCAGTGGGAGACGTGGGTGCGGTTCGGCGTGTGGTTCGCGATCGGTCTCGGGGTCTACTTCGGGTACTCGCGTCGGCACTCGGTCCTGGCGACCCAGGAGGCGCCGCCGTCCTCGGCCGGATAGGCGGGCGCCGTCCCTCCCCGTCGCGCGTCGTACACACTCGGCGGCCAGACGGGGCGGCAGCGGTTGCACACTGGGGCGTGCCGGACACATCCAGGGTGACCACCGATCCGAAGGAGTCCCGTGGACCCCACATTCACCGAGCTGTACCGGCTCCACTACCCCGCGGTGCTGCGGTTCGTCCGTCGACGAGCGCATCCGGCGGCCGTGGACGACGTCGTGTCCGAGACCTTCGTCGCCGCGTGGCGCCGGCAGGACGAGATGCTCGTCGCACCGCTCCCCTGGCTCTACCGGACGGCACGGAACGTCATGCTCAACGCCGCCCGGAGCGCCGGACGTCGGACCGGACTCGCCGTCCGGGTGCAGGGTGAGGCATCGGTCGCGGTTCCGAGCGACGACCCGATCGCGGCGCTCGAACGTCGGCACGACCTCGCGCTCGCGTGGCGCTCGCTCGACGAGCTCGACCAGGAGGCCCTGGCCCTGCAGGTCTGGGAGGGCATGACCGGAGCGCAAGCCGCCGCCGTCCTCGGCATCAGCCGTGCGGCCTACTCGATGCGCGCCAGTCGCGCCCGACGCCGCCTGGCAGCGGTGCTCCGCGACTCCGACGACGACCAGCGCGACACCGGTTCGGCACCCGCCACCGCCTACGACGACACCGGCCGGGAGGCCCCGCAACCCGCCGCCACCTGGCCCACCTCCGACGCCGGCCGGGAGGCCCCGCACCCGCTCGCCAGCTGGCCCACGCCCGACCCGGATCCGGGCCCCGACCACCCGGACTCCCCCACCGCGATGACCGCACTCCGCCTCGACCGGAAGGCACGACGATGACACGACCGCACGCACCACGACTCGACCACGAGCTCGGCGGCCTCGACACCGAGCCCCGCGCCGACCTGACCCCGAGCGAGGTCGACCGCGCCGAGCGCCTCCTCGCCGCGATCGTCCGACTCGACCCCGAGCCGGAGGTGGGCCGCGTGACGGGCTCGTCCCGGGCCTCCCGGCCGATGCCGGCGACGCGGATCGGACGCGGGCCGGTCACACGGGCCGCCTGGGCGACCGGTGCCACCGTGGCGGGTGGCGCGCTGCTCCTCGGCGGCGCCGTGGTCGGCCTGCCGATCGCCCGAGACCTGTACCACCAGCTGCCGGGACACGCGACGAGCCTGTCGACGGCCGAGATCGCCTCGTGGACGGCGGTCCCCTCGCACCCGTCGGCGACGTCCTCGTCGATCGAGGCGATCGCACAGCAGTGCACGACGTCGGTGGGCACCGACGCGACCTCGACGGCCGGACGGATCTCGGTGTCGGACGTCGACCGCCGCGGCTCGGTCCTGACCATGGTGGTGTCGAGCGCGGGCGACGGCGCGCGGCGCTGGTGCCTCGTCGGCTCCGGACATGTCGTGTCGTGGGAGCTCATCGACGACCGCTCGACCCCGCTACCGGTGCTCGCCGCCGGGACGGTCAACGTCCAGAGCACCGAGATGAACGGATCGGGCGGCCAGGCGATCAGCCGCGCGTACGGGCAGGTCGGGCCGGACGTCACGGGTGTCGTGCTGCACACCGCCTCGGGCCGGACGATCACGACGACCGTCGGGGACGGCCTGTGGACCGCGTGGTGGCCGCCGGTGGACCGGGACACCGGGGACCTCGGGGACCTGACCGTGACGTGGACGACGAGCGACGGCGCGACGCACTCGGCGTCGACGGACGCCCTCTCCGCGCTGCGCTGAACAGCGCTCCCACCGGCCCGGTCACCCCCCCCTTCGTCGAGATCGCAGTCGTTGCCGCTCTGGAGCCGCAGATACCGGCAACGACTGCGATCTCGCGGAAGAACGGGGCGGTCAGGCGGCGGAGCGCTCCGCGGCCGGGCGTCGGCGCAGCGCCGGGTCGCCGACCTCCGGGC
Organism: Curtobacterium sp. MCBD17_003; assembly: GCF_003234885.2. Classification (NCBI taxonomy): domain Bacteria; kingdom Bacillati; phylum Actinomycetota; class Actinomycetes; order Micrococcales; family Microbacteriaceae; genus Curtobacterium; species Curtobacterium sp. MCBD17_003. The sequence continues at coordinate 1,177,131 of NZ_CP126275.1, read as the reverse complement.
CGCGGTAGACCATGTCCATCGCCCCGACGCTCTCGCCGGGCGGGACGATCGCGTCGATCCGGTCGAGCACCTCGTCCGACAGCGCGACGTCGATCCCGGCGAGCGTGTCCTCGAGCTGCTCCATGGTCCGGGGTCCGGCGATGGCGGAGGTCACCCCGGGATGCGCGATCACGAACGACATCGCGAGGTGGGTGAGTGGGACACCGACCTCCTGGGCCAGCGTGATGAGCTGCTCGACGGTGGCGAGGCGACGTTCGTCGCGGAAGTGCCGCATCCCGGAGACCGACGAGCGGAACACGTCGTTGTCCTGACCCGCCCGGTAGCGCCCGGTCAGGGTGCCACCGGCGAGCGGGCTGTAGACCAGGGTCCCCATGCCGTAGCGCTCGGCGACGGGGAGGATCTCGCGCTCGATCTCACGGTCGAGGATCGAGTAGTTCGGCTGTTCGGTGCGGAACCGCTCGAACCCGCGGCGCTCGGACGTCCACTGCGCCTCGACGATCTCGGAGCCGCGCATCGAGGACGACCCGATCGCGCGGACCTTGCCCTGCCGCACGAGGTCGGTGAGCGCCGACAGCGTCTCGTCGATGTCGGTGTCGGGGTCCGGGCGGTGGAGCTGGTACAGGTCGATGTGGTCGGTCTGCAGGCGGCGGAGCGATCGCTCGACCGCCTGGGTGATCCAGCGCCGCGACGCGCCCCGGTGGTTGACGTCGTCGTCCACGGGACCCCAGAACTTCGTGGCGAGGACGACGTCGTCGCGGCGGCCCTTCAGCGCTTCGCCGACGACCTCCTCGGAGTCGCCGTAGCGGTCGGCGGTGTCGACGAGGTTGATGCCGGCGTCGAGGGCCCGGTGGATGATCCGGACGCCCTCCTTCCGGTCCGGATTGCCGAGACTCCCGAGCATCATCGCGCCGAGCGCGTACGGGGTGACCTTGATGCCGGTGCGGCCGAGAGTGCGGTACTGCATGATGCTCCACTTCCGGACCCGCGCCGCCCTGTCAGCCGAGGCGGGTCGTATGATCGATGAATCGGAACGACCTTCCGGAACGACCGCTCGATGCGATCGGATATCCGGAACGTTGTTCCGCTTGATTCCGTCACCTTATGCGGAACGTTGTTCCGCCGCAAGAGGAGCCCCATCATGCCCGCGCCCACGAGCGACACCGAGGCCTCGATCGCGCCGGCCGGCCGACGGATGCGCTCGGACGCGCGGCAGAACGTCGATGCCCTCCTCGAAGCCGCGAAGGCGGTGTTCGCGGACGCCGGTGTGGACGCGCCGGTGCGGTCGATCGCTGAACGCGCGGGCGTCGGGGTCGGCACCCTGTACCGGCACTTCCCGCTCCGCTCGGACCTCATCTCGGCGGTGTTCCGGCGGGAGATGGACGCGTGCGTGGCGGCCGCGGACGAGATCGAGGCCACCTCGCCGCCGGGCGAGGCACTCGACCGCTGGATCATGCGCTACACCCAGTTCGTCGCCACGAAGCGCGGGCTCGCTGCGGCACTCCACTCGGGCGACCCGGCGTACGAACCGCTCGCCGAGTACTTCTCGACACGACTCGCACCGACGCTCGATCGGCTGCTCACCGCGGCGACCGCGTCCGGCAACGTCGTGCACGAGGTCGACCCCGCCGAGTTCCTCGGGGCGGTCGCGGACCTCTGTCACGCGGGTGGGCCTCCCGGGACCGAGCGGTCCGGCCGTGCCGAACGCATGGTGCGGCTGCTGCTCGCGGGACTGCGGGCGGAGCCGGGCGACTGACGACGTCGGACGCTCCTGCGACGATGGGGGACATGCCCGCCCCGCTCGTCGACGCGGTCGACGTCATCCGACTCGTCGGCCCGCGTCCGTTCGGGCGCGCGAAGGACCTCGTGCGTGCCGGCGGCGTGCTCGGGACCCGCTGGGACGACGCGGACGAGACGCTCGCCGCCCTCGTGCAGGGCTCCGGCCCCGAGCCGTACCAGGTGAGCGTGCACCTCACGCCCACCCGCGGTCCGTTCAGCCGACCCGGCCGGAACACCTGCACGTGCCCCATCGGTGGCGACTGCAAGCACGTCGCGGCGGCGCTCCTCGAGGTCACGGCCGCCGCGGTCCGGCGCGACCCCGGGCTGACCGGCGCGGCCGGACTCACCGGACTCGTGGCGCCGACGGGCCTCGCCGCGACGGCGGTCGACGACGCCGTGGCCGTGCCGCCCGAGCACTGGCGGACCGCGCTCGGGTCGCTCGCCGGCGACCCCGGGCCGTCGAGCGCACGGACGATCGCGATGGGCCTCCAGTTCGAGCTCCGGGACCTCGTGCCGCAGCGACTCGCCCGCGCGGCGGCGGGTCGCGACGCCGCTCGGTCGGTCGGGAGCCGCGTCCGCCTCGGCGTCCGCCCGGTCACGCGCAGCGCCGCGGGCAACTGGGTTCGCGGGCAACTCACCTGGGGGTCGCTCCCCTACTCCCGCAACCGCCTCGGCGCGGACCCCGACCAGCACGCCTGGTTCCTGCAGTTCGCCGCGCTGCACCGCTCCGCGCACGCGGCGTACGCGCCGGGCGAGAGCGACTGGCTGTTCCTCGACGAGTTCGCGAGTCCGCTGCTGTGGCCGCTGCTGCACGAGGCCGAGCGGCTCGGCATCGCGCTCGTCGCAGCGGGCGCGAAGGCCGCCGCACGCGGGCGCGGCCGGAGCGCCAGTGCCGGCACCGGCACCGGCACCGGCACTGGCACGGCGCCCGACCCCACCGCCGACACCGACGCCCGTGCCGTCGTCGTCGGCCGGGAGGCCCGGGTCGTCCTCGATGCGTCCCGCACGTCGGACGGCGTGCAGCTCGGCGCACTCGCCCTGGTCGACGGCCGTCCGATCCCGCCGGGGGCCGCGGGCGCGATCGGCACCCACGGCGTCTACGCCTTCCGTCGCTCCCCCGCGCTGCACATCACCCTCGCGCCGACACCGACACCCCTGCGCGAGGACCAGCGCCGTCTCCTGACGACCGGGGACCGCATCACCGTCCCGCCCGCGGACGTCGACGAGTTCCTGCACGACGTCTCGCCCCGCCTGCGCGGCAGCGTGGACCTCGTGAGCGCCGACGGCTCGCTCGAGCTCCCGGACCGCACGCCGCCGGAGTTCGTCCTGACCGTGACGTTCGAGCCCGAGGACCGCGTGCTGCTCAGCTGGCGTTGGCACGTCGACGGCCGACGGGACCTCCCCGCAGCGCACGGACCGATTCCGGACCTGTCGGAGGTCGACGGGCCTCCCGGCGTGCGGTGGCCGAGCCGGACCGGCGTCGACCCGGTACGCGACCGCGACCGAGGCGGCGACGTCGACGTCGACGGAAGCGACGCCGACGACGGGGACTCCGACGACGGCGACCAGGTGCTCGACGGCTCCGACGCCATCGAGTTCACGACGACGACCCTGCCGACACTCCAGGCCCGCGACGACCTGCGCGTCCGCATCGTGGGCGAGCGCCCGGACTACCGGGAACTCACCGACCGGCCGAAGCTGACCCTGACCACGATGCCGAGCCCGCACCGCGACTGGTTCGACCTCGGGTTCCTCGTGACCGTCGAGGGTCGCACGGTCCCGTTCACGCCCCTGCTCGAGGCGCTCGCCAAGCGGGAGCGGAAGCTCAAGCTCATCGACAACACGTACATGTCACTGCAGAACCCGGTGTTCGACGAGCTGAAGCGCCTCATCGACGAGGCGACCGAGCTCGACGAGTGGGAGCCCGGCCGCTACCGCATCAGCCCGTACCAGGCCGCACTGTGGTCGGAGTTCGACCAGCTCGCCGACGAGACCGTGCAGGACGCCGGGTGGCGCGAGACCGTCGAGGGCCTCCTGCGGTTCCAGGACGCCACCGACGACGACCCGGTGATCACGGCCGTGTCCGTGCCGGAGTCGGTGCACGCCGAGCTCCGCCCCTACCAACGCGAGGGCCTGGCGTGGCTGACGTTCCTGTACGAGCACGGGCTCGGCGGGGTCCTGGCGGACGACATGGGGCTCGGCAAGACGCTGCAGACGCTCGCGTTCGTGGCGGGCGTCCGGGAGCGCGAACGGGCGCGGGCCGGCTCGGGGGACGCCGCACCGGACCGGTCGGGAGGCCCGTCAGCCGCGGCTCCCGACCGTCGCCCGTTCCTCGTGGTCGCGCCGACGAGCGTCGTCGGCAACTGGGTCACCGAGGCGGCGCGGTTCACCCCGTCGCTCGTGGTGCGCGGCGTGACGGCGACGACCGCGAAGCGACGGCGGATGCTCCGGGACGCCGCGGCCGAGGCGGACGTCGTCGTGACCTCGTACGCGCTGTTCCGGCTCGACGCGGCGGCGTACCGACAGCAGGAGTGGGCCGGGCTGGTCCTCGACGAGGCGCAGTTCGTCAAGAACCGGACGTCCCAGGCGAACCGGCTCGCGGCGGACCTCCCCGCGCCGTTCAAGCTCGCGATCACCGGGACGCCGCTCGAGAACGGGCTCATGGACCTGTGGTCGATCTTCTCGGTCGTCGCGCCCGGTCTGCTGTCGAGCGTGACGCGGTTCACGGACGACGTGGTCAAGCCGGTGGCGTCCCCGGACCTGACACCGGAGCAGCGGGCCGATGTGATGGGTCGGCTGCGGCGGCGGATCCGGCCGCTCATGCTCCGGCGCACCAAGGAGTCCGTGGCGGCGGACCTGCCCGAGAAGGTCGAGCAGGTGCTGCACGTCGACCTCGACCCGGAGCACCGCGCCCTCTACGACCGGACCCTGCAGCGCGAGCGGCTCAAGGTGCTCGACCTGCTCGACGACATGGACCGGCACCGGATGATCGTGTTCCGCTCGCTGACGCTCCTGCGGATGCTCGCCCTCTCGCCGGCGCTCATCGACCCGGACTCGGCCGTGCCGTCGGCGAAGCTCGACCTGCTGCTCGACGACCTCGCGGAGCTCGAGGCCGAGGGGCGCCGTGCCCTCGTGTTCAGTCAGTTCACCTCGTTCCTCCGGCTCGTCGCGGCCGGGCTCGACGCGCGCGGCGTGGCGTACGAGTACCTCGACGGGTCGACGACCGGTCGCGCAGCGGTGATCGACCGGTTCAAGCAGGGCAGTGCGCCGGCGTTCCTCATCAGCCTCAAGGCGGGCGGGTTCGGCCTCAACCTGACCGAGGCCGACACGGTGTTCGTGCTCGATCCCTGGTGGAACCCCGCGGCGGAGGCCCAGGCGATCGACCGCGCGCACCGCATCGGGCAGCGGGTCCCCGTGAGCGTGCACCGCCTCATCGCGCAGGACACCATCGAGGACAAGGTCCTGGCCCTCGCGACCCGCAAGGGGGAACTGTTCGACGCGGTCATCGACGAGGACGACACGTTCTCGGGAGCGCTGACGGCTGAGGACGTGCGGGGGCTCCTGGAGTAGGACAGTTCCGTCTGGATCCACCACACCCCGAACTGGGTGGTCACCGGGGACAGGACTCACAGCGTGCCCCCGGTGTGACCTGATTTGCTAGACAGACTAGCGAATCCGAGTTCCCGCCCGGCCCTGGACGTGGCGACTCCGGACCTGCAGTGGGGCGACCGAGCGGTCGCCCTGTGCAACCCGAACCGAGGAACCAATGACGCTCATGAGCACCACAGCACCATCCGAGATCACGATCGACCACGAGCCGTACAGCGGCGAGGACGCCGTTCGCCTGCGGGCCGTCGCACTCCTCAGCGCCGGGCTCCCCCCGCGCATGGCACGGACGCTGCCCCCGGCGTCGGTCGCGGCGAACCTGACGGTCCGCAACGGCATGGGTGAGCCGCTCGGCTACGGAGTCCTCAGCGAGGTCGCCGATGGCGTGCTCGAGATCCAGTCGTTCTTCATCCGCGAGGACGCCCGGGGCGCCGGTATCGGCAGCGCGCTGCTCAGCCGCCTCGAACAGGTCGCGGGCGAACTCGGCTCCCCCGCCCTCGTGCACGCCGGCACCCCGGGCGACGCGGACATCACGGACACGCTGCTGCGCCGCGGGTACGTGCCGATCGCCCCATTCGGTGTGCACACCCTCGTGGCGGACGTGGTCTGCGTCTCGAAGATCCTGGTCTGATCCGCGGGACGGCCGGGAGGCCCGGCGGCGTCATCCGCGGAGGTTCGCCACCCAAGCGTCCACGGTCGTGACGTCGGCCTGTCGGGGGTAGACCTTCTCGGTCAGGACCCGGTGGACCTCGGGATCGGCGTCCGCACATGCGTCGGCGAGGACGGTGATCCCGTAGTCGAGGTCCGCGGCCTGCCGGAGGGTCGACAGCACGACCCCGCTCGTGGCGATGCCCGCGAGGACGAGCTCGGTCGCCCCGGCAGCGCGGAGCACGACGTCGAGGTCGCTGCCGGCGAAGGCACTGACCCGGCGCTTCGTCACGACGACCTCGTCGGGACGGACCGCGAACGCGGCGTGGATCGCGGTCGAGCGCTCGTCGAAGCCGGCGGCGTCGCCCCGCTGCCGCATCGCGTCGAAGCTCTTGTTCGACGCGGCGATCTCCGGGAACCCCGCGCGGAAGGCGACGCGGACGAACACCACGGGCACGCCGCTCGTGCGGGCGGCATCGACCGCGCGCGTGGCGGCCGCCAGGACCTCGGGCGAGCCGAGCCGGTCGACGATGCTGGTCTGGAAGTCCATGACGAGCAGGACGGGTGTGGACATGGCGAGCCTCCGGTGGTCGTGTGGATTTCGACAGTCCTGACTGTACAGGTACTGATGCGCAGTCTAGGCTGCCGATCATGTCCGACGAACCGATCCCACTCGACGCATCCCCCGCGGCGACCTCGCTGGCCGTGCGCGTGGCCGTCGGCCGTTTCCTCCGCCGCCTGCGCGAGGTCGCGGCCGAGGGCGACCTCACTCCCTCGCAGGCGTCCGTCCTGACCCGCGTCGGCAAGGGCGAGGCGACCACCGCCTCGGCTCTCGCCGTGCTCGAGGGCGTCCGGCCGCAGTCGATGGCGAACACCCTCACCGCGCTCGAGGCCGCAGGGCTCGTGCAGCGGGCACCCGACCCCACCGACGGGCGCCGCCAGATCGTCGGCCTGACCGACGCCGGGTCGGTGCAGAACGAGGGCAACCGCGCCGCGCGGCAGGAGTGGCTCACCGAGGTGATGGCCGAGCGGTACACGGAGGACGAGCGTCGTCGCCTGCTCGAGGCCCTGGCGCTGCTCGACCGGGTCGCCGAGGCACCGACGGAGCGCACCGACCGATGAGCGAGTCGGACACCGGGCGGCTCCCCCGCCCCACTGCACCGTCCACGCCGGGAGCCGGACGACCGCGCCGCGCCGCGCCTCCCGACCGGTTCGACCGGCGCCTGCTCGCGCCGATGATGCTCGGGTCGATCCTCAACCCGATCAACTCGTCGATCATCGCGGTCGCCCTCGTGCCGATCGCCGCCGCGTTCGGCGCCCCCGCGTCGGAGACCGCCTGGCTGGTGTCCGCGCTGTACCTGGCGACGTCGATCGGGCAGCCCCTGGTGGGGCGACTCGTCGACACGTTCGGGCCGCGGCGGCTGTTCCTCGTCGGCGCCGTGCTCACCCTCGTCGCGGGCGTGATCGGCACCGCGGCCCCCGGGCTCGGGTGGCTCGTCGCCGCCCGGGTCGTGCTCGGGTTCGGCACGTGCGCGGGGTACCCCGCCGCGATGACGCTCATCCGTGCCGAGGGCCGCCGCACCGGGCAGGACAGCCCCCAGGCGGTGCTCACCGCGCTCGCCGTGACGACGCAGACCATCGCGGTGATCGGGCCGACGCTCGGCGGACTCCTCATCGCCCTCGGCGGGTGGCGGGCGACGTTCGCGGTCAACATCCCGCTCGGTGTCGCCTGTCTGGTGCTCGGCTGGGTCGCACTCCCCCGGCACACCGCGCTCGACGCCACCCGGACGCGTGCGCGGTTCGACGTCGCCGGTGTCCTGCTCTTCGCGGCGACGCTCCTCGCGCTCCTGCTGTTCCTCATGGACCTGCGGCCGGCACTCGTCTGGCTGCTCGTGGTCGCCGTCGCCGCCGCGGTCGCCTTCACGGTGCGCGAACTCCGTGCCGTCGACCCGTTCATCGACGTGCGGGTGTTCGCCGGCAACCTCCCGCTGCTCGGGACGTTCGCGCGCGCCCTCGTCGCCCAGGTCGTCAGCTACGCGTTCCTCTACGGGTTCACGCAGTGGCTCGAGGACGGCCGTGGCTTGTCGGCATCGGCCGCGGGGCTCGTGCTGCTCCCCCTGTTCGGTGCGGCCATCGTCGTGTCGACCCTGACCGGCAGACGGCCCGAGGTGCGGGCGAAGCTCGTCGTCGGCGGCGTCCTGCTGCTCGTCGGCTGCGTCCTGCTCCTCGCCGTGGGGTCCGGCACGGCCGTGTGGCTCCTGTTCGCCCTCACCACGCTCGTCGGGATCCCGCTCGGGCTGCTCAACCTGGCGAACCAGAACGCCCTGTACCACCAGGCGGACCCCGAGCGGGTCGGCGCGTCCGCGGGCTTGCTCCGGACGTTCTCGTACCTCGGCGCGATCGTGGCGTCGGCGTCGGGCGGGGCGGCGTTCGGGGCGCGGGCGACCACCCCCGGGCTGCACGAACTCGCGTGGATCATGGTCGTGGCGGCCGCGGTCCTCGTGGCGCTGACGCTCGCCGATCGCTCGCTCGCAGCGCTCTCGCGCCCGGCCCGGACGCCCTGACCGTCCACCCCCTCTTTCACAAGATCGCAGTCGTTGCCGTTCAGACCGCGTCTGGAACGGCAACGACTGCGATCTCGCGGGGTCGTGCGTCAGCGGGCGGTGCCGCCCAGGGCGTCGATCGCGGCGACCTCGTCCTCGGTCAGCTGGAACGTCACGCCGCGCGCGTTCGAGCGGATGCGCTCCGGCTGCGACGACTTCGGGATGACGACGAACTCGTGCGCGATGTGCCATGCGACGATGACCTGCGCGGCGTCGGCGTCGTGCGCCTCGGCGATGCGGAGGAACGTCGGGTCCTGGAGGTTCGAGGCCTTGAACGGGCTGTACCCCTCGAGGACGACGCCCCGCTCGGCCAACCCCTGCGCGAAGGCGACGTCGTACTCCGCAGGGCTCCAGCGCACCTGGTTCACCGACGGGGTCACGCCGGTCGCGTCGATGAGTTCGTCGATCTGCGCCAGCGAGTAGTTGCTGACGCCGATGGCCTTGGTCAGACCGTCCTGCTGGGCGGCGATGACCTGCTCCCACACCGCCGGGGTCGCCTCGCCGTTCGGCGGCCAGTGCACGAGCCACAGGTCGAGCTGGTCGACGCCGAGCTTGTCCAGGCTCTCGGAGATGGTCTGCCGTTCACGGCCGCCGTGCTCCGGCGGCAGCTTGGTGGTGATGAACACCTCGTCGCGGTCGAGTCCGGACTCGGCGACGGCCCGACCGACCCCGCGCTCGTTGGCGTAGCCGGTGGCTGTGTCGATGTGGCGGTAGCCGGCCTCGAGGGCCGAGCTCACGGCAGCGGGGGCGTCGGCGTCCTCGATCTGCCAGGTGCCGAAGCCGAGCAGCGGCATCGAGGCGGTGGGCAGGGCGACGGCTGGTTCGTTGTACGCGTCGTTGGGCATGACGCCTGTCTACTCCGCCAGGCGGGCGCGGGTGAGCGTTCACTCGCCGACCGGCCGGGAGGCACGACCCCTGTCCTCGTCGCTTCCCCCGGTGCAGCATGGGGACATGAGCACGAGGACCGTCCTCCACCCCGTCGATCCGGACGTCCTGCGGGACCTGCGCGAGCGCGTGCGCGCACGCCGGGTGCTGCCTGCCGTCGACCGCGCCGGTCAGGACCTCGGCATGGCGGGGCGCGACCTCGACGCCCTCCTCGACCACTGGGCCGACGCCTACCGGTGGGAGGACCACGAGGCGCGCGTCCTCGCCCGGCCATGGGTGCGCTCGGGGTCGGCGACACCGGTGAACGCGATCGTCCACCGTGCGGGCGCCGACGCCCCGGTCGTCCTGTTCCTGCACGGGTGGCCGGACTCGGTCCTCCGGTTCGAGCGGGTGCTCGACCGCGTCGACGACGTGACGTGCGTCGTTCCGGCGCTGCCGGGCTTCCCGTTCGCCGCGGCGACGGAGCGGAGTGGCTGGTCGGCGATCGAGATGGCGGACGCCGTGCACGCCGCGATGCTCGACCTCGGGTTCGACCGGTTCGTCGTCTCGGCCGGGGACGTCGGCTGTGACGTGGGTGAGGCGATCGCGGCCCGGCACCCCGGAGCGGTGGCTGCGCTGCACCTGACGGACGTGTCGCAGTACCACTTCCTCGGCGGCCTCCCCGACGACCTCGACGACGACGAGCGCGCCTACGTCGAGCGCGGTCGACAGTGGCAACGGGACGAGGGCGGGTACATGCACGAACAGTCGACCCGACCGAACACGCTGTCGGTCGGGCTCGCGGACTCGCCTGCCGGGCTCGCCGCCTGGATCGGCGAGAAGCTCGACCGCTGGACCGACCAGGCGGTGGACACGCCGCCGTTCTCGCCCGACGAGCTGCTCACCTGGATCACCGCCTACTGGGTCAGCGGATGCATCGGCACGTCGTTCGCGCCCTACGCGGTGGGCGGCGGCAAGGACTGGGGTCGCATCGACGTACCGACCGTGATGACGGTGTTCCCCGCCGACCTCGTCAACGCGCCGCGACGGTTCGCCGAGCGACGCTTCCGGATCGTGGACTGGCGGGAGTTCGAGCACGGCGGGCACTTCGCGGCGTGGGAGCGACCCGACGACTACCTGTGGGGCGTCCGACGAGCGGTCGAGGTCGGGTGGTGACGGCGGCGTCGTTCGGTCAGCTCCTGGCGGCAGCGACGAACCCGGCCCCGCTCAGCGGCGGGCGTGCCGCCAGCGCGCCCACCGCACGACGTTGATGGCGGGGTAGGTCAGGAACGCCAGCGCGAGGAGCAACAGCAGGATCGAGGAGGCCACCGGGGCGGAAGCGCCCGGGTCTGCCGCCGCGACGATGCCCGACACCGCGCGAACGAGGTCGAACAGTCCGATGACGCCGAGCACCACCGAGACGACGACCCGGACGGCGAGCTGCCGGGGACGCAGCGGCGTGAGCGGCTCGCGGTGGTCGACCTCGGCGAACTCGGGCGCCACGTACGTGCCGCTGCTGCCGCGCTGTGCACTCCGCGCCGTCGCGGTCGGATCTCCGTGGTAGGTCTGTCGGTCGGTCATCGTCACGATCCCCTCGTCGTCGTACCCGCAGCCGAGGCCCGGATCCGCCAGCGATGTCAGAACCCGCCGAAGCCGAACAGCGCGGTGACGCCACCGGTCACGAGCACCCAGAACGACACGGGGACGGCCATCGCGCCGAGGACGACGACGACGACCCCGAGCGTGCGGTGTCCCGGGTCGGCGGACCGGGTGCCTCGGACGCCGAGCATGAGCACGCTCGTCGCGGCGATGACCGAGCCGACGGACAACAGCCCGAGCAGCAGGGCGGCCACCTGCACCCACCACGAGGGTGTCGCGAGCGCCGCGTGCGGTTCGTGACGCACGAGGGCCAGCAGGACGAGGTAGGCGCCCAGGAGCGCGGCCGCATAGCCGACGAGCAGCGTCATCCCCACGACCGACGCGCCCGCACTCGCCCGCGGACGCCGATCGGCCAGCGGGTCCGGCGCCCACTCGTCGTCGAAGCCCGCCCACACCCCGTCGTTCCCCATGACGGCAGCATGGCAACGCGAGGAGTGCTCGCACATCCGCCGAGGGGATGATCACGTCAGGCGGTCGCGGCCCGGTCTCAGTCCGGCCGATGCGTCAGAGTCGGCAGGCGCGCTCCGAGGTCGGCGAGATCGCGCACCGTGATCGTGAAGCGGTCGTCGGGCGCCGGAGCGTCGGCGGACGGGCGAGCGACGAACGCGGTCTGCATGCCGAGCGAGGCCGCCGCCCGGAGGTCCCACGGATGCGCCGCCACCATCATCGTGCGGGCGGCGGGGACGCCGAGCAGCTCCAACGCCGTCCGGTACACCGAGGCCGCGGGTTTGAAGGCACGCGCGAACTGCGCGGAGACCACGGCGTGCCAGCGCAGTCCGGCACGCTGCGACAGCGCGGCGAGCTCGTCGAGGTCCGCGTTCGACAGGGACGCGACCACCACCTGCCGTCCCAGCGTCGCGAGGGCGTCCGCCGAATCGGGCCACGGCCGGAGCGTCTCGGTGACGTCCACGAGCGCGTCGTGTTCGTCGGCCGACAGCGCAGGGAGCGAGCCGTCCGCGACGAGGTCGTCGAGGGCCTCCCGTCGGATCGCGCGGTGCGGGCGCCAGGGGGCCTCCCCGGTGTTGACCGCCGCCATGGCGGCGTCCATCAGGTCGTCCCATCGACGGGCGATCGCGTCGACGTCGTGTCCGGCATGCGCGGCGAGCGCCACCGCCAGACGGTCCCGGATGGTCCCGACGTCGTCGACGACGGTGCCGATGGTGTCGACGAGGAGTGCGTCGACGCCGGTTCCCTGGTCGGTCATGCGCCCAACCTACGGATCACTTCCGACCGCGGGAACGGTCATCCTCACGACGGATGCCGCTCCGGTGCACGGTCCGCCACGATCGGTACCACCCGCCCGCGGATCCCTGGAGGCCGTTCCCATGCCCTTCCTCGTCCTGGTACCCGTCATGTGTCTCTGCATCGCCCTGCCGATCACGGATGCGCTCGTCCGGAAGGACCTCGGTCGAGCCGGGCGGGTGCTCGTCCTGCTGACCGTCGCGATCGTCGTGGGCGCGTGCTCGGAGTTCGTCGTCTACCTCGCCGTGCCGGCGTTCGCCGTCCCGGCGGTGGTCTACCTGGCGACCCGTGGGCGGCTCCCGTTCGTGCAGCGGCTCGTCCCCGGTCGGTCCGGTGACCCGGAGCGGCGGCGCGCACTCGCCGTGCGGCCCGCGTTGGCCCTCAGCGCGGTGGCACTCGGGGTCGCGGTCCTCGCCGTCGTCGCGATGATGAGCGTGGCGCTGTCCGAGATGTGAGGGCACCGAGGCCGGCGGCCGCGCCGGGACGAACGGGCGACGACCCTCGATGTGGCCGCGTCAGTCCATCGCGATCCCTCAATCGATCCGGTTGGTCAGGGCCTCCCCGCCGCGGACGTGCTGGTCGCAGAACGTGAACACGGTCTCGCTCCACACACGGAAGTTCGACGGCGACAGCACCCAGTGGTTCTCGCTCGTGAGCTGCAGGAACCGGTGCGGCATGTCCTCGGGCGCGCCCGGGAACCCCGATACCAGGTCCCACCACGCCCGCAGCGCCTCGGAGACCGGCACGCGGTAGTCCCGGTTGCCGTGGATGAGCAGCATCGGCGTCGTGATCGCCTCGGCGGTCCGGTCGGGCGAGTTCTGCGCGTACCAGTCCGGGTGCTCCTGCTCGGTGCCGAAGATCCCGTTCTTGTTCTCGGCGGCATCGGTCGTGTCGTGCTGCTGGTCGAGCGACCAGAGCCCGGCGTGCGTGACGATGCAGTCGAAGCGGTCGGTGTGGCCGGCGATCCAGTTCGTCATGTACCCGCCGAAACTCGCGCCGAGCAACGCCGTCCGCGTCGGGTCGAGGCGGTGGTCGCTGTCGGCGAGGACGGCGTCGAGCACGCCCTCGACCTCACGCCACACGATCGCGGCGCGGTGCGGCCAAGCCCGCGCGATCCACTCGTCGCCGTACCCGGTCGAGAGCGCCGGGTCGGGCAGCACGACGGCGTACCCGCGCTCGACGGCGAGCCAGGGGCACCAGCGCCACGACCAGGCGTTCCAGGACGAGAACGGTCCGCCGTGCACCCACGTCATGACGGGTGCCGGGCCGTCGCCGCGGTGCGCGTCGTCCGGCAGGAACAACCATCCGGGCACCTCGACACCGTCGACCTCGGCCGATACTCGCTGCACGGTGCCGGGCAGGGTGTCGACCACGCCGGGGGCCGGGAGGAACGCGGGCGTCTGGTCCTCCGCGGTCACGTCGAGCCGCACCGGGCTCGCCGGACGGTCCATCGCCGAGCGGAGCGCGAACAGCGTCCGCCCGTCCGGGTGCACGAGGAGGTTCGAGTACGACGCGTCGGTGACGAGCCATCGGACGATGGCACCGGAGGCCGGGTCGACGAGGACGACCGCCCCCGCGCCGTGCAGGTCACCCGTCACCAGGAGGCCGGTTCCGTCGGCCGTCCACGCGACGTCGTTCGCCGTGATGTCGCCGAGGTCGAGCCGCACCGCTGCTCCGCCGTCGATGCTGCGGACCTCGATCCACTCCTGGTGCGGGGAGTCGTACGTCCCGCGCACGCGCATCGCGACGGCGAACCGGGAGGCGTCGGGCGCGATCCGCGCCTGGCTCGCGTCGGCGCCGTCCTCGTCGACGACGACGGACCGCTCGCCCGTCATGACGTCGATCCGGAGGAGCACGGCATGCGAGCGTCCGCCCGTGATCCGCTCGGTGGCGCGAGCGAGGACGAAGGAGCCGTCGGGAGCGATGTCGAACTCGGGGTTCCGGAAGCGCTGCCCCGCGTCGGGGGCGAGGTCCCGGAGCGGGGTGGGACGGGCCTCCCGGTCGCTGGCCCGAGCGGCGTCGGGGGCGGTGGCCCCCGCGTCGTCGAGCACGAGCAGGCGCGCCTCGGTGTCGTCGAGTTCGTGGTCCCACCAGCGGATGGGCATGCCGTCGTGCAGGATCGCGGTGACCGCCTGGTCCTTCCGGCGCTCGCGGCGGGCTCGGTCCTCGTCGGCGTCGGACGAGCCGACCAGGCGGCTGCCGGTCACGATCACCACACCCGAGCGGCTGGCGAGCGGACTCCCGACGCCACCGGGACTCGTCGCGACGCGGATCGGCTCACCGTGTTCTGGCAGCGACCAGAGCGCGGGGTCCTCCGTGTTCTCGCCGCTGCGCGGGTCGGGGCGGCTCGACGTGAAGAGCAGGTCGCCGGACGGGGTGAACGCGGGCGACGACTCCCCCTGCTCCGAGGACGTCAGGCGGACCGGCGGGCGATCGCCGACGGGGTCGACCTCCCACAGCGCGCTCCGGTACCGGGCGGCGTCCGCGTCGGGCTCCTGCACGGTCGCGACGAGGCGGGCGCCGTCGTGACTGAGCGCGAGGCCCGTGACGCGGGGGTGGCGGATGAACGAGTCGAGGTCGGCGAAGAGCGAGGAGGTCATCGCCTCCGAGCGTACGGCGGGGCGCCGACCAGCGGCCGCATCCGCGCGGGCCGCTCACCGCCGAGGACGTGCGTACCCGGACATGAACGCCACGAGCGCGAGCACCGCGGTCACGGCACCAGCAACGGGCACCGCCACCGCTCCCGCGTCGCCCCCGACCCCGAGGACCTGCGCGCCCACCACCGGGGCGAGCGCGATCCCGACGTACATCGCGGTGGAGTACCACGACAGCGCGATCCCCGCGGTACCGGGGTCGATGCCGACGAGGCGGTGCTGCACGGGCACCACGGCGGCGAACGCGACGACACCCCACACGACGAACGCGGCGCCGAGCGCGGCGACGGAGCGGTCCACGAACGGCAGGACCGCCAGCACCACCGCCTCGGCTGCGAGGGCGACCGCGACCATCGGCCGGCTCCCGACCCGGTCGGTCAGCCGCCCCGACAGGTTCGTCCCGACGATCCCACCCATGCCGTAGAGCAGGAGGAGCACGGCGAGCACGCCGTTCGAGCCGTGCGTCGCCGGCCGGGTCACGACGGCGCTGAAGATGTAGACGACGTTGAACGCCATGGTGAGGAGCACGGTGGCGAGGAGGGTCGCGAGCATCGGCCGGTGTCCGAGGGTGCGGAACCGCTCCCGCATGCCGATCGCCGCTCCGAGCGGGACCCCGCGGACGAACACGGCCACCGTCACCGCGAGCACGAGCCCGAGGCCCGCCAGGACGCCGAGCGGGAGTCGCCACCCACCGATCTCGGCGAGCGCCGTCCCGGCCGGCGATCCGATCGCGGTGGCGAGGGTGAACCCGAGACCGGCGATCGCGAGGGCCCGACCGCGCTGGTCCGGCGGCATGATGGCGGGTGCCGCCGCGGTGGCGGCGGGGACGAGCGCGGCACCACCGAGCGCTGCCAGGAACCGGCCGACGTCGAACACCTCGAGCGTCTGCGCGACGGCTGCGACGCTGGTGCCGAGCGCGATGAGCACCAGGCCACCGGCCATGAGGCGGCTGCGGTCGAGTCGTGCGAGGAGGACCGAGATCGCGGGCGAGGCGACGGCCACGACGATCGCGTAGAGCGTGATCGAGTAGCTCACCCGCGACACGGAGGTGTGCAGGCTGGCCGCGATCTCGGGCAGGAGCCCGGCGATCACGAAGGCGTTCGTCCCGACGACGAACAGGCCGGCGGCGAGCACCGCCAGACGTGCGGTCACGGCGCGGGCTGGGTACGATCGTTCGATCACCGTCATACGGTGCAGCGTACGCATTCGTTCGATTGTTGTCGAACTATCTCTGGAGGCCCGTGCCCGACTACCCCGTCCCCGCCATCGACGACGTCGAGCTCGTCGAGGTCATGCGCGCCCTGGCGGATCCGATCCGCCTGCACATCGCGCGGATCCTCGCCGACGGCGAACCCCATGGCAAGACCATGGAGGACTGGGGCGTCGACGTCACGAAGTCGACCATGTCGCACCACTTCCGCACCCTGCGCGAGGCCGGTCTGACCCGAACGATCATCGACGGCCGGACGCACGCCATCCAGCTGCGGCGCGACGAGCTCGACGTGCGGTTCCCCGGACTCATCGCGGCCGTCACGCAGGCATGACGCAGCGGGAGGCGCGGTGCGGGTCGGACCCGCGCCGCGCCTCCCGGCCGTTCCCCCGGGGCGACGATCAGGGACGTACCCAGACCGTGGTCTCCCCCGGCAGCTCGCCGGCCGCGGTGAGTCCACCGCTCGCGACGACCACCGACCCGGCGGGCGCGGGCACGGGGTCGGTCCCGAAGTTCATCGCGCACACCCAACCGTCGTGCCGGGCGAAGGCGATCGCGTCCGGCCCCGGAGCGTCGAGCCAGCGGAGGTCCTCGCCCTGCTGCAGCGCGTGGCGGGCGCGGAGTGCGGCCCGGTAGAGCTCGAGCGTCGAGTGGGGCGCACCGTCCTGCACGGACACGGCGAGGTCGGCGAACCACGCCGGCTGCGGCAGGTGCGGCGCGGCCGGGCCGAAGCCGAACGCCGGCGTCGACGTGTCCCACGGCAGCGGGACACGGCAGCCGTCACGGCCCTTGCGCGTGTGCGCACTCCGGACCCACACCGGGTCCTGGAGGTCCTCCTCACGCAGGTCCGCGACCTCACGGAGTCCGAGCTCCTCGCCCTGGTACAGGTACGCCGAGCCCGGCAGCGCGAGCAGGAGGAGCGTGGCGGCGCGGGCGCGGCGGAGTCCCCGGGTCTCGTCCGCCGTAGGACGCGTGCCGCCGGACATGAGCCAGTCCTCCTCGTCCGCACCGGCGGGCAGCGCGTAGCGGGAGGCGTGGCGGATGACGTCGTGGTTCGAGAGCACCCACGTGCTCGACGCACCGCTCTCGGCCGCGAGCCGCAGGTTGTCGTCGATGATCCGCGCGAACGTGCCGGCGTCGAAGTCGGCGCGGAGCAGGTCGAAGTTGAACGCCTGCCCGAGCTCGGTCGGCCGCGCGTAGAGGGCGACCCGCGCGCTCGGCACCCACGCCTCGGCGACCGCGGTGCGGGGCGGGTCGTACTCGTCGAACACCCGCCGCCAGCCGCTGAAGATCTCGTGCACCTCGTCGCGGTCGTACAGCGGGTCGCTGCCGTCGAGCGGGAGGTCGAAGTCCTTCGGGTTCGCGTCGCGGAGCGGCTCGCTGAGGTCCTTCGCCAGCGCGTGTGCGACGTCGACGCGGAACCCGTCCACCCCGCGGTCGGCCCAGAACCGGAGCGTGGTGTGGAAGTCCTCGCGGATCTCCGGGTTCGCCCAGTTGAAGTCGGGCTGCTCGGGCGCGAACAGGTGCAGGTACCACTGGCCCGGTGTGCCATCGGGGTCCGTGGTGCGGGTCCAGGCGCTGCCACCGAAGTTCGACTGCCACGTGGAGGGCGGGATCTGCCCGTCGTCGCCGAGCCCGTCGCGGAACACGTAGCGCTCGCGGGCGGCGGAACCGGGCTCGGCGGCGAGCGCCTCCCGGAACCACGCGTGGTCGTTCGAGCTGTGGTTCGGCACGATGTCGACGATCACCTTGATGCCGGCGTCGTGCGCGGCGGCGACCATGGCGTCGAAGTCGTCGAGCGTGCCGAGCCGCGGGTCGACGTTCCGGTAGTCCGCGACGTCGTACCCACCGTCGGCGAGGGCGGACGGGTAGAACGGGCTGAGCCAGATGGCGTCGACGCCGAGCCGCTGCAGGTACGGCACGCGACTCGTGACACCGGCGATGTCGCCGAGACCGTCCCCGTTGCTGTCGGCGAAGCTCCGCGGGTACACCTGGTAGACGACGGCCTGGCGCCACCAGTCCGGGTCGGTGCCGTCGATGGCGATGAGCTCGCCGTCGTCGCGTGCGGTGAGGCCCGGGGTGGTGGGTTCGGACATGGCGTTGGCCTCCTGGGATGGTCGTGGTCCCTGCACGAGGGACGTCGACGAACGGCGGACGATCACCCCCAGCATGGCGCTCCCGACGGCGACAGGCCCGCTTCCCGCGTCCCTGACCCGCAGCTGAAGGGGCACGGCACCCGACGTCTAGGGTCGGACCGGTCCTCGTCCGCGGTCCGACCGGTCCGCTCTCCCACCCACGCAGGAGGTTCCATGGCCCACACCGACATCGACGACGCCCTCTGGGACGACTTCCACGCGGCCGTCAACATGACCTCGCGCGAACTCCGCGAGTGGCTCGAGACCGATGCGTCGCAGCCGGACAGCGAGGCCTTCGCCGACCAGGCCGGTGACGAGCGCTCGCGCGCCGTGCTCGAGATCCTCGGCAAGCGCAGGACGGACCTGACCGACGACGACGTCACCGTCATGGAGACCGTGGTCGCCGAGGTGCAGGCCGAGCGCGGCGACGACCGCGAGCCGACGGCCGGCGACGCGGAGTGGCGGCACCGGCTCATGTCCATCGGGCACGACCCGCTCAAGCCCTCGACCTGAGCCGGGAGCACATGCCCGCGGACGCGGCGGCCGCTGAACGGGCAGACTCACAGTCGAACCACGCTCATGCTTCCGACGAAGGAGTCCCGATGACCTACGCCTCCGAGCGCCAGGCCCGTGCCACCCCGCCGACGCTGGTGAACGCCGCGTTCTGGCTGTTCATGCTCGCCGTGCTCGCCCAGATCGTCAGCCTCATCGTCTCGATCTCGACCTTCGGCACGGCGGAGGACGAAGCGAAGCGACGGGTCGCGTCGACGTCGAGCAACCTCTCGGAGTCGACGGTGCACGCCGCGCTCGTCGCCGGACTCGTGATCGCGATCGTCATCGGCGTGCTCTCCATCATCGCGTTCGCCCTGTTCGACGTGTTCATGCGTCGCGGGGCGAACTGGGCACGCATCGTGCTCCTCATCCTGACGATCCTGTCGGTCTTCACCATCCTCGGGGGACACGGCATCAACGCGGTCGGTGAGGTCGCCGCCATCGTCGCGACGATCCTCATGTACCTCCGGCCGTCGAGCGCCTACTTCGCCGCGGTCAAGGCGCGGAAGACGGGTGCCCAGCCGCTCGGGTACTGACCCCAGACCACCACCGCAGGACCACTCCCGGCCGGGAGGCGCCGTGTGCGCCTCCCGGCCGTCGTGCGCTCCCGGCCGTCGTGCGCTCCCGGCCGTCGCGCGCCCCGGCCGTCACGCGCCTCCCGGCCGTCGCGCCCCGAACAGGATCGGTCGGTTTGATCCTTGACAGTTAGATGTCGAACTGTCAGAGTTCTGACCATGAGCGAACAGGAGCCCGAACTCACGACCAACATGGACCTGCTCCGGTGGGTCGGCTGGGCGCAGCAGCAGGCCGGACTGGACTGGATCCGGCAGCGCGAGCTGAGCCACCAGCAGGGCTTCGCACTCGGGTTCCTCGTGCAGAACCCCGGTGCGATCCAGCGTGACATCGCCGCGATGACACGGACGACCCCGGCCAGCGTCTCGAGTCTCCTGCAGGGGCTCGAACGACGCGGACTCATCGAGCGCCGCACGGAACCCGGGAACGAACGGAGCAAACGCGTGTACGCCACCGAGGCCGGCGCCGCGCTCATCGCCGGGTTCGACGACGCGATGCGGGACGCCGAGGAGACCATCCTCGCGCCCCTGAGCGAGGAGGAGCGTCACACCCTCCACGCCCTGCTCACCAAGGTGACCTCCGCACTCCCGCGTCCGACGCGGGAGCAGTAGCCAGTCGTCCGCGCGCCCGTCCGCGGGCCGCACCCCCACCACCGCCGTGCCGGCGTCCGTCGGCGCGCCATCCGTCATGCCCGGAACCGGGCTCCACCCTGCCCTCGAGGAGTCACCATGAGCACCTCAGCCCCCACCACCGTCGACGCATCGGTCGCCGCCCCCGCCATCGGCACGAACCGTTGGTACCTGTCCGCTGCGCCCATCGTGCGGGCGCTCGTCCACCTCTGCATCCCGATGGCCGCCGCGCTCATCGTCGGAGCCGTCTACAACGTCGTCAACGCCGGGTTCATCGGTTCGCTGCACGACGCGACGCTGCTCGCCGCCGTCACCTTCGGCTCGCCGATCCTCGGGCTCGTCATGGCCGTCGGCGGTGTGTTCGGGACCGGTGGCAGTGCCCTCATCTCGCGGCTGCTCGGCGCGTCGGAACAGGACCCCGCGGAGGCGGGCGAGATCAAGCACGTCGCCGCGTTCTCCGTGTGGGGTGCGGTGATCGTCGGCGCGGTGCTCGGCGGCGTCGGCCTCGTGGTCCTGCACCCCCTGGTGCTCGCCCTCGGCGCGCACGGTGTGGCCGTCCCCGCGACGAGCGCGTTCGTCGCGGTCATGCTCGCCTTCGTCCCGGTGCTCGCCGCGGCGTTCTGCCTCGAGCAACTCGTGCGCGCCGAGGGCGCCGCACGGCAGGTGATGATCGGCCTCATCGCGTCCACGGTCGGCAACCTGGTGTTCGACGTGCTGTTCATCCTCGTGCTGCGCTGGGGTGTCGCCGGCGCGGCACTGTCGGTCGGGCTGTCGAACCTCGTGACCGTCGTGTACTTCGTCACGTGGCTGACCCGGCACAGCGAGCACGTCAGCCTCGCGCCGCGATGGTTCACGCTCTCCCCCGCGGTCATGCGGCCCGTGTTCGGGGTCGGCATCGGCGAGCTGCTGCAGTCGGCGTTCCTCATCGTGACGTCGCTCGTGCTCAACAACCTGGCAGCGGGCTACGGCGACGGCCCCCTCGCCGCGATGGGAGTCGCCGTGCGGATCGCGCAGGTGCCGGAGTTCCTCATCATGGGCGTCACGCTCGGGGTCCTGCCGCTGCTCGCCTACACGTTCGGCAAGGGCGACCGGGCACGGCTCGCTGCGGCGCTCCGCGGCTCGGCGATCACCGTCGGCGGCATCGCCTTCGTGTTCTCCGGGGTCGTCTTCGCCTTCCGGGACCAGGTGTTCTCACTGTTCGTCGCGGACCACGCTCTGCTCGCCGTCGGCGCCACGATCATCACCGCGCAGCTCGTGTCGATGATCTGCAACGGGTTCACCGGCCTCATCACGTCGCTGTTCCAGGCGACCGGCCGCGCCCTGCCTGCGACGATCATGTCGGTCACCCAGGGGGTGCTGTTCATCCCGATCGTGATCCTGGCGAACCTCTGGTTCGGCCTCGGGGGCATCATCTGGGCGCTCACCGTCAGCGAGGGTCTCGTCCTCGTCGCCGGGATCGTCATGTGGCTCGGACTCCGCGGTTCGATCGACCGCGGGCTCGCCGACGGCAGCCCGGAGCGCGCGGAGGCCGTGCTCGACGAGGCGTGATGCGGCGCGACGAGCGAGCCGGGACGGCCGGGAGGCGCGGTGCGGGTCCGACCCGCACCGTGCCTCCCGGCCGTTCCCCTGGATCAGCTGAGCGCGTCGACCACCGCGCCCCAGCCCGGGGCGAGCTCGGCCGCCCGGACGCAGGAGAGCAGCATGCTCGCCTCGTTCGCCTGGCCGGTCCCGGCGATGTCGAACGCCGTGCCGTGGTCCACGGAGACGCGCACCGCGGGCAGCCCGACCGTGATGTTGACCCCGTCGTCGCCGTAGACCGACTTGAAGGGGGCGTGGCCCTGGTCGTGGTAGCACGCGACGAGCAGGTTCCAGCGGCCCCGGCGCATCGCCGCGGGGAACAGCGCGTCGGCGGGGATCGGTCCGTCGACGGGGATGCCCCGCTCGCGGGCGGCCTCGATCGCCGGGGTGAGGACGTCGGCGTCCTCGTCGCCGAACAGCCGGTTCTCGCCCGCGTGCGGGTTGAGGCCGGCGACGGCGATCCGCTCCTCCGGACGCCCGAGGGCCCGGGCGAGCCCGTGTGCGAGGTTCAGCACCTGGGTCGTCCGCTCGACGGTGACGTCCTCGATCGCACGGCGGAGCGACACGTGCGTGGTGAGGTGGAACACGTAGAGGTCCCCGGCCGAGAGCACGAGGCTGTAGTCCTTGACGCCGAACTCGTGGGCGAGCAGCTCGGTGTGGCCGGCGAAGTCGTGGCCGCCCGCGTGCATGGCCGCCTTGTTGAGCGGCGCGGTGACGATCGCGTCGGCGCGGCCGGCCCTGACGAGGGAGCAGGCCTCGACGACGAAGCGGTAGGCGCCGTCGCCGGCGGCCGCGCTGAGCTCGCCGATCGGGACGTCGGCCAGGGACGGTCCGCTCTGCACGAGTTCGACGGTGTCCGGGTCGTTCCGGGCCTCGCGCGGGTCCTCGATGACGACGAGGGCGTCCGTGTCGAACCCGGTGGCGCGCATCCCGCGGCGCATCGCGTCGGCATCGCCGATCACGACCGGACGCGCGATCTCCCGGAGTTCGGGGTGTGCGAGCAGCGCCTTGGCGGTGATCTCCGGACCGATGCCGGCGACGTCGCCGAGGGTGAGCGCGAGCGTGGGGTTGGTCATGGTTCGTCCTTCGTGAGGGTGCGGATGATGGCGTTCAGGGTGTCGGCGTCGCCGAAGCCGCCGGACTTGGTCACGATCGTGGTGCCGTCGGCGCGACCACCGCGGATCCGACCCCAGGGCACGCCCGGCAGCACGGACCCGAGGACCTCGACACCCTCGGCGCCGAGCGCGCTGAGCAGGGCGTCGGTGCCGTCGCCGCCGATGACGACCACGGCGGTGTCGGCATCCCGGTGGACGTGCTCGGCGGCACGGTCGGCGGTGGCCCGCGCGATCGCGACGGCCTGCTCGTGCGTGACCGTCCCGATGTCGAGGGCGGGCGGCGAGACGATGGGCACCCGGACCTCCAGGGCGTCGATCTGCGCGCGGGACACGGGGTGCACCGAGGTGACGACCACGACCACGCGTGCAGCCCGCGGGCCCGGCGCCTGCCGTGGCGAGCGCCGTGCGCCGAGTGCCGCCGCGAGGCCCGACGCGCCGACGGGGACGGCACGGGGCCCGGCGGCCTCGATGACGGCGGCGAGCGCGTCGAGGTCCGCCTGGGTCGCGGCGTCCACGACGACGGCGGGGTGGTGCCCGATCGCGCCTGGGAGGTCCGCGAGGTCCACCAGGGGCGCGTCGAACAGCACCGGCAGGCGGTCCTCGCGGGTCGGGGCGACCGGATCGGCTCCGGCGGCCGTCTGCGCGGCGGGGGTCCCGTGGACGAGCACGCGGCCGTCGGTGACGGTGCGGCCGAGTGCCGGGGCAGCCGGGCAGATGACGGCCGTCGCGGACGGGCCCCACCACGCGACGGCGGTGCGGACGTGCTCGCCCGGCCAGCCACGGAGCGTGGAGTCGATCTTGACGAACAGGCGGTCGACGGCGTCGCGGTCGAACCGGTCGTCGGTCTCCCAGTCGTGCGTCGGCTTGGCGCGGGACCCGGTCGAGACGGACGCGACGTCGACGTGGACCGGCAGCGTCACCCCGTACTCGACGAGGCCGGTCCCGGCGAAGCCCACGGCGCTGTCGAGCGCGCCGGTGACGTCGTCGGCGAGGATGAGCCACCGTTCCATCGCGTCTCCTCCTCGGTCTGTGTGCTGCACTGCTCGGATCCCGTCTACGCGATCGCGATGGGACGGACCATCGAGCCGGTCGCGCCCGCGATCTTGAGCGGCAGGCAGATGAGCGTGAACTCGGCCACGCCATCACGCGCGAGGTCCTCGAGGAACGCGTTCTCGAGCAGGTGGACGCCGCGCTGCCGCAGAGCGAACTCGTGCACGGGGTGCGGGTTCTGCGGGTCGGCGGACGGGACCTGCTCGACCGTCGAGGTGTCCGAGCCGAGCACGACGCAGCCGAGGTCGTCGATGAGCCAGCGCGCGGCCTCGAGGTCGGGGCCCGCGCCGTCGGCGGCCCCGTAGCGGGCGGGATCCGGCCACACCGACATGAGGCCGGTGCGGACGAGCACGCAGGACCGCGGCGGGATCGTCGTCCCCTGGGCCGCGGCGACGGCTTCGAGGTCCGCCCGGGACAGCCCGCGGCCCTGTTCGAGCAGCGGGACGTCGAAGTACCCCGCGGCGTCGAGCAGGACACCGCGCAGCACGATCGGCGGGATGCTCGCGGCGTCGGCCCGGGTGGGACCGAAGTCGCTGCTGTGCTCCGCCGCGTGGAAGCCACCGAACCACGTGTCGTCGGCGTCCGTGATGTGGCAGAGGGCGTCGAGGTGCGTGCCCGTGTGCATGCCGGTGATCATGAGCTCGGTCAGCATGCTCACGCCTGCGGGGTTCTGCTGCTCGCCGAAGAGGGGGATGTCCTGCGCCCGCTTGATGCCCTGCGGCGTGCGGTACGGGGTGAGGGTGAAGGTCGGATGTCCATCCCACTGCGGCATGCCGACGAACCGGCCGGCGTCGAGGTCGTAGACGCGGCCCTGTCCGGCGGCCCCGAGGGCGTCGAGGACGTCGGCGGGACCGATGTCCCCGACGCGGCCGATCTCGCGGCAGCCTCGCCCGACGCCTGCGCGGACGCTCCGGCCTCACCGTCATCACCAACGGCATGACGACCCTGGCCGAACTCTCCGACGACGAGCACGTCCACGTCATCGGCCTCGGCGGCGACCTCCGGAACATCAGCCAGGGGTTCGTCGGCCCCCTCGCCGAGCTCGCCCTCACCCGGTTGACGGCGGACCGCGCGTTCCTCGGCGCCGACAGCCTCGACGCCCGGCTCGGGATCTGCGAGGCGAGCCCGGTGCAGACCCGGCTCAAGGAACTCATGATGGACCACGCCGACCACGTCTACGTGCTCGCCGACAGCTCCAAGCTCGGTCGCGCCCCGTTCGACGCGTGGGCACCGATCGAACAGCCGTGGACCCTGATCACCGACGCGGGGGCGACCGAGGAGCAGCTGGCGCCGTTCCGGGCGCGCGGCGACGTCACCGTCCTCGTCGCCGGCGGGCGGGGCTGACGCGCGGCGCCGGCACGCGGGTCGGAACGCGGCCCCGACGCGTGGGCCAGCCCGGACCCGACACGCGGCCCGACACGCGGGATGACACGCAGGGCGGGCACCCCCTTCCGGGGGCCCGCCGAAACCGGATACGGTGATCGAGCTCCACCCGAAGCGCGACACCCGAGGGGACCCGAACCCGTGCGCACAACGACCATCACCGTCATCGCCGCTGCCGTCTGCATCGCCGCAGTCGGCATCACCGTTCCCGCCGCCGCGGCGACCGCATCCGACCACCCGACGACGGCGGCGTCCGCCGCAGCCCGCAGCAGCGCGCCAGCCGCCAGGCGGACACCGTCCGCGACCACGCCCTCGTCTGCGTCGCCGTCCGCCACGCCGTGGTCCGCGACCGCGACCGCCACGCCGAGCGCTGCCGCGGCGGCGAAGTCGAGTACTGCCGCCACGGCGAAGCCGAGCGCCGCGGCGCCCGCGCGCACCGCCACCGCGAAGGCCCCGGCTCCGACCGCCCTCACGGCGACACCGCTCCCCCTCGCCTCGGCCCGCGCCACGTTCGGCAGTGCCCTCATTCACTGGACGAAGCCCGAGGGCGCCCAGGGCGCGTGGGTCGTCAGCCGCAACGGGACGGACTCACTCGGCGTCGGCCCGCAGAGCATCAGCACGACCTCGGCGAACGACACCGCACTCGTGCTCAACCACCTCGTCCGCGGCAGGACCTACACCGTCACCGTGACGGGCGACCTCGGCCAGGGGCGATTCGCCTCGACCACCGTGCGCGTCGGGTCGGATCAGGTCACTCCGCCGCGTGCCCTCGTGGTCACGCGGAACGACGAGAACGCGCGGGTCGGCACGGTGTCCGCCGCGTGGGCGGCACCGCAGGTCTCGGCCGGCAAGAAGGTGCTCGGGTACCAGGTCACCGTGCAGCAGCTGGCCACCGGTGCCGCGCCGACCGTCGTCGTGCTCGCGCCGAGCGCGCGCTCCTACACCTCGGGCGAGCTCGACTCCACGTTCACCTACCTGGTGTCCGTGTCCGCGATCACCAGTTCCGGCGTGGGGCCCGCGGCGCAGGGGTCGATCCAGATCGGAGACTCGAACAAGCTGTACCCGTGAGGTACTCGGGCCATCCCGCTTGACGGGCGGGGGCGACGACCGGCTCAGCGGTCGTCGACGTCCCACCGGTGGTCGACGTCGGCGAGCGTGGGCTTCGGCGACGGATGAGGTTGTCCTTTGTGGACTTCCAGCGCTCCAGCCACGCAGGACATCGAGCCCGCGGCAGCGGATGCGGACCCGAACTGCGCGGTCAGCCCGCCCAGACCTCCCCGAGCACCCGGAGCACGTTCCCGCCGAGGACCTTCCCGATCTCGTCGTCGGAGTACCCGTGCTCGACGAGCCACGCGGCGATGTTGTGGAAGCTCTCCGTCGGGTTCTCGAGCCCGTCGACGTACTCGACCCGGGGGTGGTCCTCCGTCGTGGCCGCGGCCGCCCCGAGCATGGACGAGAACGTCGTGTGCAGGCGGACGTGGTCGCCGTAGAGCGTGTCGGGACCGAAGGCCACGTGGTCGATGCCGACGAGTTCGGCGCAGTACTCGAAGTGGTCCATGACGGACAGGAGGCTGTGGGTCGGGTGGTCGCGCGAGATCGTCGTGTGCGGGGCGGCGGACGTGCCGATCACTCCCCCGCCGGCGGCGACGGCCCGGAGCACGTCATCCGACTTGAGCCGCGGGATGTCCCAGAGTGCCCGCGCGCCGGCGTGCGTGATGAAGACCGGGACGTCGGACGCGTCGGCGGCGTCGATGCCGGTCCGGTCGGACGAGTGCGACACGTCGATCGCGAGCCCGAGCTGGTTCATCCGACGCACGGCGGCCCGACCGAAGTCGGTCAAGCCGAAGTCGGTTCGCTCCGAGAGTCCGGCCCCGAGACCGTTCGACTGGGAGTAGGCGAGCCCGATCTGCCGGATCCCGAGCCCGTACAGGATGTCGAGGCGGTCGAGGTCGTTCCCGATCGGGGTGGCGGCCTCCAGACCGAAGACGAGCCCGGTCCTCCCGGCCGCGTGGGCGGCGTGGATGTCGGCGAGCGTGCGGATGACGACGACGTCCGACTGGTGGGCGATGTCCGCCTGCCGCATCCCGAGGTCGGTGACGACGTCCTCCCACTGCCATGGCGTGTTGCCCGTGACGGTGGCGGTGCCGTCCATCATGTTGTCGAACACGACGGTCAGCCCGGACGCGCGCAGGCCCTCGAACGCGGTGAACTGACGGCCCGTGCGGTTGTAGGCGGGTGTGTTCGCCATGTCGGCCGGGAACCGGACCGGGTGGTCGTGCAGGCTGATCGTGATGGTCGCCGCCAGGAGCCGCTCGGCGCGCTCGATGACCGCCGGCGTGTGCCCGCCGTCGTACGGCGGGACGCGGTTGAACTCCGGCGTCAGCGGATCTCGCGGTAGGTGGAGGTCACCGTCGAGGTAGTCGTAGGACTCGTAGCCGGACACGATGCGCGGGCCGCCGTTCCCGATCTCCTCGTGCTGCGGATCAGACGGTGGCCGCGACGGGAACCGCGCGGGCGAGGAAGTCGCGGAGCGTCTGCTGGAACTTCTCGTGCTCCTCGACCTGGGGCGAGTGCCCGGACTTCTCGAAGACGACGAGCTCCGCGTCGGGGATCAGTCGGGCGATCGTCTCGGAGGCGCTGACCGGCGTGACCCAGTCCCCGCGGCCGACCGTCACGAGCGTCGGGACGGCGATGCCCGGCAGGTCCGGCTTGAGGTCGTAGGTCGGGAAGTTGTCGACGAAGCAGGCGTTGTGCGCCTCGTGCCGGTAGATGCCGGCCTCGACCGCCGCCGTCGACTTCTCCTCGTCGTACTCGTAGTCGTACAGCGGGATGAGCTCCGCCCACAGCGACTTGAGTTCCTCGTCGCTGCGCGTCTGGCCGCCCCAGTAGCGGTTGAAGTGGTCCCAGTTGATCTCGACGCGGTCCTGGTTCCGCGCGTTCTCGAACGCGAGCTCGAGGTTGCTGCCGTCGGCGGAGGTGTCCCGCAGGATGATCGCCGAGACGTGCTCCGGGTAGCGGACGGCGTACTCGAGGGCGATGAACCCGCCGTACGAACCACCGGCCACGACGATCTGCTCGACACCCGCCCACTGCCGCAAGCCGTCGACATCGGCCGCCCACTGCTCGTGCGTGTACGGGCCGACGCCCTCGCTCCGGCCACAGCCACGCGAGTCGAAGACGATGACCCGGAAGCGGTCGTGGAGCGGGCCGAACGTGGCCTTCGGCTCGGCGAGCGAACCGATTCCGCCACCGCCGTGGTGCGCGATGAGGACCGGTGCGTCCGGGTCGCCGTTCGTCGGCTCGAGCACCTCGACGTTGAGTCGGGCACCGTTGATCGTGAGGTCCATCGGGTTCCTTCCGGGTGGTCTGCTTCGACGCCGGTCGGTGGAAGCCCCGGGCGGATGCTCGGAACTCTAGCAACGGGTGTGGGAGCGCCGGCGATCGTGCGCCGACGGATCACGGAGCGCGACATGACGAAGCGCGCTACCCCCTTCCTGGGGCCGCTCCACGAGGTCTACGGTGAGCGCCACTCACCACACGCGCTTCTCACAGATGGGACCCGAACCCGTGCGCAAACCAACGCTCGCTGCCCTCGCCGCGGCCTTCTGTATCGCCGCAGTCGGCGCGGCCGTCCCCGCAACCGCGGCGACCACGTCCTCCTCGTCCGCGGCCGCCACCCACGCCGCCGTGACGGCGTCCGCCTCGCCGGCCACCGCCTCCAGGACGTCCGCCGGGCCATCGAAACCGGCGGTCGCACCTCTCGCCTCGCTGCCGAGCGCTCCGCAGTCACTCGGCGGATCGCAGAACGTGCCGAAGGAGACCGTCACCTGGACCTGGAAGGCTCCGGCGACCGACGGCGGCTCGCCCGTCACGGGCTATCGGTTGTCGACGGTGGCGCCCGGGCCGACCTCCACGCTGACGGTGTCGGCGTCCACGCTGTCCCACACCTACACGGACTGGGCCCGCGACACCGACTACTCCTTCACCGTCCAGGCGATCACCAAGGCCGGCGTCGGCCCGGCGGCGTCCGACTCGATCCACACGGCCCCCGCGCCGAGCGCCGCGCCGACCGGTGTGAGCGCGACGCCCCTGCCCCTCGCCTCCGCCACCGCCAGGTTCGGCAGCGCCCTGATCCAGTGGACGCAGCCCGCCGGCGCGCTCGGCCCGTGGGTGGTCAGCCGTGATGGCACCGACTCGCTCGGCATCGGTCCCCAGAGCATCAGCACGAACGGCGTGTGGGACACGTCCATCGTCCTCAACCACCTGATCCGAGGCAGGACCTACACGGTCACCGTCGCTGGGAACCTGGGCCAAGGGCTCTCGTCGACGGTCACGGTCCGGGTCGGTCCCGAGCTCGCCACCCCACCGCGGAACCTCGTGCTCACCCGCGATGACAAGGACTTCTTCACAGGCACGGTGTCGGCAGCGTGGGCACCACCGGTCCTGACCCCCGGGCAGAAAGTGCTCGGATACCAGGTCACCGTGCAGCCGCTCCCACACGCCACACCCACGGTCGTCGTGCTCCCGGCGTCCGCGCGCTCCTACACGACGGGCGACATGGGTTCGACGATCACGTACCTGGTGTCGGTGTCGGCGGTCACCGCTTCGGGCGCCGGGCCGGCGGCGCAGGGTGCCATTCAGATCGGAGACACGAACAAGCTGTAC
Organism: Curtobacterium sp. MCBD17_003; assembly: GCF_003234885.2. Taxonomy (NCBI): domain Bacteria; kingdom Bacillati; phylum Actinomycetota; class Actinomycetes; order Micrococcales; family Microbacteriaceae; genus Curtobacterium; species Curtobacterium sp. MCBD17_003. The sequence goes on along the minus strand of NZ_CP126275.1, from coordinate 1,147,189 downwards.
CCGTGACGGCGGGGTGAGGGGCAGGTGGCTGTACGGGTGCGCCTGCTCCGTCGCCTGCTCCGCAGTGCTCGTGCGGGCGGGGCCGGGGGCGCTGGCCCCGCGCAGACCGTTCCGGAAAATGTGCGCACGACTCCTGACGTGCTCACAGGTCCCGAACACGTCTGCGCCATCGTCCGTCGTCCACCGATCCGCCGGGAGGCGCGGCACCCGTCCGCCGCTCCGCTACCGTCCCGGCCTGGTCACCGAGACGTGGCAGGCGGACGACGAACGGCGGGCACGCATGGCGCGGTTGGGCCGACGGGACACCGCGCCCGAGCTGGCGCTGCGGCGACTCCTCCACCGCCGCGGCCGCCGGTTCTTCGTCGACCGTCGCATCAGCCAGCGCACCCGGGCGCGGCCGGACCTGGTGCTCCCACGCGGCCTCGATCGGTGGGGACGGACTGTCAGCGCTTCGTGCTGGAGATCAGGCTCAGCCGTGCAGCGCTGACACGGCGACGGCCCACCAGTACCCAAGCAGACATGCTGCCGGAACGGCGAGGACCCCGAGCACGGACACCTGTCGAACGAAGCGCCGGCGCCCCGCTGCGGCGATGACCTCGCGTTCGAGCCGCTCGAACCGCTGCACATGGCGGAGCGTGTCGGTGATGACCAGCGACTCCACGTGCCAGGTGCCCCGCTCCTCAGCCAGCATGCTGAGGAAGCGGACCTCCTCCGCCGACTTCACCCGTCGAAGGCCGTGGAACCAGCGACCGACCTGGTGAGCCTGCAGCGTCACGACCATCGGGGTCTTACGGCCTACCTTGAACGATGCGGCCGCGGCGAGGATCAGCAGCGGCTGTACGCGGACCTGCACCCCGGCTGCGACCGACAAGAGTCGCTCGGCTCGCTCGGCCTCGTGCAGGGCGTTGCGCATGTGCGGCTGCCGGTACCCGCTCACCATGAACGACCCGCCGCCGACGAACACCTTCTGCCCTGCGTGGTTCTTCGTGTTGACGGTGAACACGCCTCCTGGCCCGATGACGACATGGTCGATGTCGGATTGCCCCGTACCGACGGGGACCGCGTGCAGGACGGTCCATTCCGGCCCGAGCTGCTCGAGTGCGACCGCGACGGCCCGCTCACCCAGCGCGCCCTTGAACCAGCTCCGCGCCTCGGGCACGAGTGGGTCTTTGCCGAAGAAGCGCTCGCGACGGGTGGGCGGCGTCGTGCCGTGCTGGATCTCGAGGCACTTCTGCATCACCGAATAACCCGGCCTCCGAGCACGGAGCGTCACGGGAGCGGAGCCGCGAGGAGCTGAACGTGCCGTGGTTCCCGAGACCGTTGGACCATCGTTCGTGAGACTGCTCACGTTCCCCCTGCCGCCAGTGCCCGTGACCCCCACGGACGTCTTCCAAGGCTAGGAGCAGCGAGACGTCACCCCGAACGGACCCGTGCCCCCAGTCCGGGTCCTGCACTTCGCCCTTCAGCCAGATCGGCCGAGCAATGCTTGAGCCCTGCAGTAGCACCGTTATGCTGACATTTCAGATAGCCGTTGTGGGGGAGACCATGAGCACTGACCGGTCTCCAGTCGAACCGCTGTTTCACGAACGCCGGGGCGGCCCAGTGTGGGTCCGAATCGTCGGCGCGATGATCCTCGCCCTGAGCCTCGTCGTCGTCGGACTGATGCTCGGCACCGGCAACCGTGATGGTCGGGCTGTGGTCATCGTCGCGTTCACCGTCGCCGGGCTCGTCGGCATCGCAGCGCTCATCCAGTGGCTGTCCGTCACCGTCGACCAGGACCGGCTCCAGATCGCGGTCGTTCCCCTGTACCGGCGCAGCATCCCGCTGCAGGACGTCGCCGAGGTCTCGCCCACTGTCATCCGTGCAAGAGAGCACAGCGGCACAGGCATCAGGAAGACTCCCGGGCGCCCCCTCGCGGTGTTCCAGTCATCCGGTCCGGCTGCTCGGGTTCGACTGAACGACGGGCGCGAATATCTCGTTCAGGTCGGGGCTCCCGAGGCGCTCCGTGCCGCGATCCCGGCTCAACGCGGCGACGAGTGACCTACCGCGGTGCGTCGACGAGCTCGACAACCCACGCAGCTGTCCGTCGGTCAATTCATCGCCGGCGACGCAAGGAGATGCTGAACGGCCGCGTCCAGGACGAACGGCGGCATCGAATGTCCACCGTCGAACACGATCGCGGTCAACACGCCCGGCCGGAAAGCGTCGAACGCGTCCTGCACGCCGGCCATCGGGAAGAGCTTGTCGTTGCGTCCGGCAGCGACGAGAACGGGCTGCTCGACGGCAGCGGCGACCAACGGAACGTCGCCCGATGCCAACAGGCCGGGAACGAACCACGCCGGGTTGTGCCGGATGCGCTCCGACTCAAATGACGCCAGCGAGCCAATCCCGCAGCTCACGACTCCTTTCGAGACCCGAGCGTCGACCGCGAGGGAAAACAGCGCCACTTGACCACCAAGCGAGTGACCGATGATCCTGACATCAGTGGGACCCACGCTGGTGTCCTGCATCCAGCTCGTCACGACGGCGATGTCGCCGGTGTGCTTGGACTGAAGGCTGCTGCCCTTCGCCACTCGGAAGAGCGCGTCGAGTCGCTCGTCGGCAGCGGGATCGTCGGTCCACCTCCGTTGGCGCTCTTCAAAGCCGACGAGGTCGGGCAGGATCACACGCGCTCCAGCGCGAGCGAGCGACGTACCGTAGGCAAGGGTCGGTTCGCCAATGAGTCCAGCTGGCTCGCTCTTCCCGATGGCGAATGCTCCCGCGTGTTGATGCACCGCGATCACGTCGATCCCGGCCTGCTCATCCGGCGTCAGCAGTAGGCAGGGGATCGTGTCGCCGTCAGCAGCGTCAAGCACAACGCGGTCGTACTGCACCCCCTCATCGCGCCGAAGATGCTCTCGACGGATCGCTGTCGGTCGCATCGAATCGGGTGATGGAAGCGCGAGGAGCTCGAGAACCTTTGAGCGAGCGGTGTCGTCAATCGTCGGCGCCATCTGCGGACGCTACCAGCGGCCGCATCGCGATCGTCGGCGTGCAGGGCCGGTGTGCCATGAGACACGATGCCCGGCGCTTGACCCGTGCGCTGGCACCCGGCTCGACCCGGCGCCGCCTGACCTACCGCGGAGCGTCGACGAGCTCGATGAACCGCGACAACAACGCCATCCCCGCGATCGACGTCGGAAGCGCCTTCGTCAGCCCCGGCGAGTACACGACGAACGCCGCCCACTTCGCCCGCGAGATCGCGACGTTGAGCCGGTTCGGCATGAGCAGGAAGTCGAGCCCCCGCGGGATCTCGGCCGCGGAGGACGCGGCGAGCGACACGATGGCGACCACGGCCTCCCGGCCCTGGAACAGGTCGACCGTGCCGACCTGCGTCCCGCGCAGCCCGGCGGCGTCGAGCGCGGCGCGGATCAGCGCGCCCTGCGCGTTGTAGGGCGCCACGACGATGACGTCCTCGTCGGTCAGTGGCCTGGTCACGCCGCCGTCCGTCCACGGCAGCCCGATGACGGACGACGCGAGCGACACGACCCGCTCCGCTTCTTCGGGCGAGGACGTCGTGTTCCCGATGTGCGCGACCGGCGCGACGTGGAGGCCCGGCTCGAGTCCCCGGACCGACCGGGACAGGACGGCCTCGGACGCGGTGAGCGACCCGTTGTAGGACAGGCGCGAGACGGGCGCGGTCAGGGCCGGGTGCATCCGCCGGGTGTGCGCCAGGAAGTACCCGAACTCCGGCGGCAGGACGTGCTCACCGTCGGCCAGCCAGCCGAGGGCGGACTCGTCGACCGGCTCGGGGTGCGAGCCCAGCGACACCTGGGGCAGCTGCTGCGGGTCGCCGAGCAGCAGGAGTCGCGACGCGGCGACGGACGAGGCGATCGTGGGCGCGAGCGAGAACTGCCCCGCCTCGTCGACCACGAGCAGGTCGAGCGACCGCCGTTCGACGGTGTTGGCGTTGGCGAAGGTCCACGCCGTCCCGCCGACGACACCGCCGGGACGACCGGTCGATCCCGCTGCGGGGCCGGCCAGGAACGCGGCGAGCGCGACGTTGTCCTTGACGGGCGTCCAAGCGGCCGCCTCGAGTCGGTCGGGATCTCCCCCGCGCTGCGGCACCTTGACGACGCGGTCGGCAGGAACACCCGCGGCGACGACGGCGTCGAGGAAGTTCTCTGAGGTCGCGTGCGACTGCCCGACCACGCCGACCCGCCACCCGTGCTCCTGCACGAGCCGTGCGACGACGTGCGAGCCGACGTACGTCTTGCCGGTGCCGGGAGGCCCCTGGATCGCCAGGTACGACCGGTCGAGTCCGAGCAGGGTCGCGACGACGGCCGCGACGGTGTCGTCCTCCGTCACGGACAGCGGCACGACGCCTCCGCGCGGCGGCACCCGCCGCAGCAGGTCGAGGGCCGGGTCGGGCAGCATCGACGGGAGCGCATCGAGCACCTCGCGCCCCCACTCGGCGATCGCCTCGGGCTGCGGCTTCGCGGCTGGCGGTGCGGCGGGCGTGAGGGCCACCGGCAGGTCCTCGTGCCCCGTCTGCCCCTGCCCGACCGACTCCTTGAGCAGGATCTCGATGCGGTCGCCGTTCGGCCCGATGTCGAGGACCTCGCCCTTGCTCGAGGCGCCACGCATGCCCGGCCCCGGCGAGGTGATCGAGATCGGCAAGGGCTCGTCGTACACGAGGTGCGGCTTCGTGCCCTCGCGGACCTTGCTGCCGGGTGCGAGCGTGCCGAGCAGGCGGAGTTCGCGCGAGAACGTCCGCTTGCCGGGCAGCTTCGCCCACTCCTGCACGACCTCGGCCTGCTCCACGATGAACACGTCGCGGGTGTCGGCCCACTCGTCGATCGGGTTCCGGAGCCGGTCGAAGTGCTCCTGCCAGAACGTCTTGCCCTCACGCCGGTGGTAGTCGATGGCGGCCGCGGCGAGCGCGATGGCCTGCTGGTCCGCCGTGCGGTCGAGCGCGTCGACGCCCTCGATCTCGGCCATGAGCGCCAGGTACACCGGGTCGGGCTCGCGCACGGCCGGCGGGAGCACGACCTCCAGCTCGTCGGATGCGCCGTCGGACCCGGCCGTGTCGGGTGCGGAGCCGCCGTCGTCGACGCGACCCCGGGCCTCCAGGCCGAGCAGCCAATCGCGGAGCCGCAGCGTCGATCGGCAGTCGTACTCGTTGTAGTCCGCGACCTCGTCGAGCGCGCGCTGCCCCAGGACCGGGTCCCCGTTCCGGAGCTCCTCGATCGCGTCGACGTACGCGGTGATGCTGTCCGCGGCGTTCGTCACGCCGGCGTCGTCGCGCAGGTCCTCGCCCATGTAGAGCGGCTCGAGCTTCTTGATGGAGTAGCTCCGGCTGCCGACGAGCAGGGCCTTCCGCACGATCGGGTACAGGTCGACCAGGACGTTGTCGCGCAGCAGGTCGTCGACGTCGTCCTCGCCCACACCGTGCCGGGCGGCGAGCGACAGCAGGTGCGTCCGCTCGTACGACGCGTAGTGGTGGACGTGCATGCCCGGGTACTGCGCGCGCCGCTCCTTGACGAACGCGAGGAAGTCGACGAGCGCGCGTCGTTCCTCCCGGATCGTGTGCGCCCAGAACGCGGTGAAGCGTGCGTCCGTGTCGACGAGGCCGAAGAGGTAGTCGAGGCCCCAGGTGTGGCCGTCCTCGGAGTACAGCGGGTCGCCCTCGAAGTCGAAGAACACGTCGCCCGCGTCCGGCGCCGGGATCGCCGCGAGCGCCTGCGGGTCGACCACCTCGAACCGTGGTGCGGGGTGCGCGTCGGAACCGGCCCGCTGTCGGTCGCGTTCCGATCCGGTCTGGAGGCGCGCCTGCGCCCGCAACGTCGCCAGCGTCGCCGCGCTGACACCGGGCACCGGGCCCTCGGCGGTCGCGAGGGCGTCGATGCTCGTCACGCCCGCCGCGATGAGGCGCGCTCGCTGGTCGAGGCGCATGCCGGCGACGAGGACGAGGTCGCGGTGCTCCTCGACCTGCGTGCTGCAGATGCCGCACCGGCCGCACGAGGTGTAGCGGGGGTCGCCCCACGCCAGCGGCTCGGAGGCGGCGATGCGCTCGTCGATGACGCGCCGGAGCTCGTCGCGCTGCGTCCGGTACACGGGTGCGATGTCGGCGAGGTCGTGACTGCTCACGGTCTCGTCGCCGAGGACCAGGTGCACCTGCGCCCCCACCGGGATGCCGAGCCGCTCGATCTGCTCGGCGTACGCGGCGAGCTGCAGCAGCGCGGTGATCTTGGCGTGCCGGGCGAGCTTGGTGTCGTAGACCTCGTACTCGCCGCGGTCGTTGCGGATGAGGAAGTCCGAGAACCCGATGAAGCCCGGGTCGTGGAACGTCGCCTGGTACAGGACCGCGACGCCGCCGCGCATGGCGTCCGCCGCGGCCTGCGCCGCCTGCTGGTACTGGTCCGGGGCGGGGCGCTCGAACTCGACGACCTGGTCCGCGCCGTGCTCGGCCTTGAGCGTCGCGAGGTACCGGAGCTCGTGCTCGTCACCCAGGCGAGCGGTGCGGTCGAGCATCGCGTCTGCCGCCTCGGGCAGGGGTTCGGCGCGCCCCAGCTTGGCGTCGAGGCGCCGCAGGAACGCCCACCCGCACGAGGCCCAGACGCTCAGGTCGCTCGGGCTCAGCACGACGCGGTGGTCGGTCGTCAGTTGCACGGTTCCTCCCCCGGGTGCGCTCGTTCGTCGCGCAGCACGACGGTAGCGGTCGCGACCGACACGACCGACACGACCGACACGACCGACACGACCGGGACGACCGACACGACCAGCACGCAGGGGTCGACACGACCGGGACCCAGCGGCCGCGGCCGAGCGACACTGACATGCCGGGCGGACGCGCCGCGGTCTGTCCTCTGGAGTGAGGACTTGTCGCCTGCTCGTGCCGCTGCCAGTGTCTCGCCATGGACGCACCCACAACGAAGTTCGACGTCTCCGGCTCACTGAGCCGACGCTCGCTCCTCATCGGAGCGGGCGGTGTCTCGCTCGCCGCGGTCGCTGCAGTCGCAGGACCCGCATCGATGGCGAGCGCCGCCGCACCCACCACCCCGTCCGCCGTGATCACCGAGGCGAAGAGCTACACCGGCAACAGCCTCGCGCAGATGAACGCGATCTGGTCCTCCAAGTACAAGACGAGTGGCGACTGGTGCGCGATCTTCGTCAGCTGGTGCCTCCGTGGCACCGACACCGGCTTCAGCCCTCGGGCGTCGGACTTCTACAAGCTCTGCACGCCGGTGTCGGCCGCCAACGTCCGCCAGGGCGACATCATCTGGTACTACGGCGTCGGGCACATCGGCCTCGTCCGGTCACACAGCGACGGCCACATCCGCACGGTGGAGGGGAACGTGGGCTCGGGCAACGCCTCGACCAATCACGTGAAGATCTACGAGGACCCCTGGGACACGAGCGGTCAGTACAAGTTCGCGCGGCCGAAGTACTGACCCCGTCGAATCAGCCGACGTCGACCGCGCACGCGGACGACAAGTGCGCATGCGCCCGCATGCGCACTTGTCGTCCGCGTGTGCACTCAGTCGGCGGCGACCCCGCCGCCCCAACGCACGCCCACCGCGGTCGTCGCGAACGGCGCGAGCGTGACCCGCACCGCACCATCATCGACCGGGAGGTCCGTCCCCCGGTCCCCGAGGAACGAGCTCACCCACGCCTCGGCCATCGCCACGCCGGGCCGGAGCGTCAGCACGACGTCCTGGTCGGCGAACGACTGGAGCCGCACGATCGAGGTGCCCTCCTCCGGTCCCGCGACGACACCGACCAGTTGCACGCGGTCGTCGTCGAGGTCGAGCAGGGACGCGTCGGCCCGAGCGGCGACGTCCGGACGGCCCTTGGCCTCAGCGGTCGTCAGGGGGTGCACGAGTTCGCCGGTCGCCGCCACGGCCAGACCCTCGGTCGAGGCTCCGTCCCGGTCCGTGCGGACCCCGACGGCGTACCGGAAGGTCGCGGTGAACGCCTGCTCGATCGGGAAGTTCGTGTCCCACACGTTGTTGTGGAGCCACGAGAACACGGTGCCCGGTTCGACGGGACTCGTGCTCGCGGGGAACGGCGCGTACGGCACCGCGATGCTCCCGGTCTGCACGAGCGGCGCGTCCTTCGTCACCCAGACGACGTCGTCGTGGGTCTCCGGGTCGGTCAGGGTGATCCAGTTGCGGATCGCGCGCATGTGCTGCGGCGCTCCCGGGATGTGCGGGACGCCGTCGCCCGTGACCCCGCCGGAGACCTCGAACCGGACGACCGGGTCGTCGACGGCGAACGGGAACGCGAAGTAGGCGCTCTCCTTGATCAGGGTCGTCGGCTTGGCCAGGCGGTTCTCGATGAGCAGCACGCCGTCGCCGTGCCGGAGCCGGAGCGTCACGACGACGGAGTCCACCCCGTCGGCGACGAACTCGTAGACCAGGCGTTCCTCGACCGCGTCGCTCGTCCGCTCGAGGACGACGGCGGGCCGGGCGGTCGTCCGCGACACGAGCAGTTCGAGCCGGTCGGAGACGGACAGCTTGTTCGCCAGGTGGTTGAACCCGGCGCCCGAGCTGCCGTACTGGTCGTAGAGGTACGCGTTGAACCCAGCGACGGACGACCCGTTCACGAGCTCGCGTCCGGTCCGCCGCTCGACGATCGACGCGATGGAGGACGTGGTCTCGTCGACGACGACGCGCAGGTACTCGTTCTCGAGCGTGAGCACCTCGGCGCGGGCCCGGGACCCGAGGGGAACGGGAGCGTCGTTCGGCGCGGACGTCGCCGCAACGGAGACGTCGAGTCGGACGAACCCGAACGCGGGCACGTCCTCGACCCGCACGACGGCCCAGCGCCCGGACTCCCGGTGCGCCGTGTTCGACTGCGGTTCGAGGACCACCGGCAGCGGTTCGCCGGTGCGGCCGTCCCGGACCTCGATGTCATGGTCGAGGCCGATGTGGGCCTCCTTGACGAGCAGGCGCGCGACGGTGCTGCGGCGGCGGCCGGTGGCGTTCGCGGCGATGAAGCTGACGACCGCGTCGGGATCGCGCGGCACCGCGGCGCCGAGGTAGGCCATCGCCTGCTCCCGGAACTCGGTGGCCCGCTGGTGCGCGCCGATGCCCTGCGCCACCTTCCACTGCCACTGCAGCTCCCCCGACTCGAACCCGGCGTCCCCGTGGGTCCAGGAGTTCCCGGCGCCCCACGTGTGCTCGTTGAACATCGAGATCGCGTCGTAGGCCTCGGTGCGGCGCGCGGTTTCCTCCGGTACCGCGGCAGCGCCGATCAACGCGGCCGCCTGCGAGAACGCGCCGGCGTCGGTGACGGCGGCCTGGGCCTCCCGGGCGAGTGCGAGCGGCACGGCCGCGGAGCCGACGCCCTCGACCCACCAGTCGCCCCAGTCCCCCTGGAACGTCTGGAGCTCGTCGCCGTGGCGGGCCTCCGCCTCGGCGAAGAAGTCCTCGTTCCGCGACACCCGCAGGGTCGGGGACGTCCACGTTTCGTTCCACTCGCGGACGATCTCGGCGAGCTGGAGCCGGGCGGGGCCGTTGTCGCCCATGAACCCCTGCGTGCGGATGTGCAGGACCTCCCACGGGTAGCCGTCGCGGCCCTCGGTCTGCTCGCCGTGCGCGCCGAAGATCCCGGGCGGGAACGGGTAGCCGCGGGTGGCGAGCGCGGTCAGGTACGCGGGGAACAGCGCGTCCACGGATGCGTACGACTCGGTGAAGCCGATCATCGGCCCCTCCATGTACGCCAGGCCGTGCGGGCTGTCGGTCATCCACACGATCACCGAGTTGCCGGCGGGGGTGCGCCAGCGGAACATGCGCGGCAGGTTGAGCGCGCCCGAGGTGTGCGGCTGCGACCGGCCCGCCCAGTTGTGCGCGACGGCCAGGTACTTGACGCCGACCTCCTGCAGCGCGTCCGGGAGGCCCGCCACCTGTCCCGGGACGTCCGTCTGCATCGCGGTGGTGAAGTCGATGCCGTACTGGTCGCGGATGCGCCGCGCGTCACGGAGGAGCTCGTGCAGTTCGTCCGTGGAGCACGTGTCGGTGTGCAGGTTGTACGGCATCGCGCTGAGGCCGATCCGGCCGTCCTTGACGAGCTCCACGAACTCGTCGACCTGCGCCTGCGGGCGGTGCCGCTCCCAGTCGGTGAACGCCCAGAGCGCCTCGGCGTTCCAGCGGAACCGGGCCTCCTCGGGCCAGTCGTCGGTCGCGCGGGCGAGGTCCATGGCGGTGTCGAGGTACGACCGCTGGCTCGCGATGACCGTCGCCTGCGGGTCGGTGTAGCCGAAGTCGAAGTGCGAGTGGTGCACGACGTGCACGGACCACGGGCGCTGCGGCGTGAGCTCGACGGACACCGCGCCGTCGCCGAGGGACGGGATCCGGACGGTCGCCGCGGTCGGCGCGTCGACGATGCGGACCAGGAGGCGCACCGACAGCGCGTCGGGGGCCGTCGCGAAGCCGACGAACGCGCCCGACGCGGCGGCGGCGCCGGTGTCGGTCGCGGTGCCGGGTTCGATCACGACGTCGGTCGCGCGGGCCGCCGCTTCCTCGGTGTCGAACAGGAGGCGCACCGCCTGGACCTCGACGTCGTCCCGTGTGGCGCGCATGGGCTCGGGCAGGACGCGGACACGTTCGCCGCCGATCGTGCCGGTCGCGGCGACGGCGCGGTCGATCAGTCCGACGCGCGCATCGGTGTGCTGCCACGGCTGTGCCGAGATCAGCGGGGGTCGAGTCGGGCGATCACCACGGGCGTCGGTCATCAGCAGCACCATTCGTCGTCGAATTGATATCGTTACCAACAACGCTAGCAGGACGACGGGGGCGCTCCGCAAGGGGCAATCGTGTGACCGGCCGAGGCCGGTGCTGCTGTGCACGTGTGTCCGGCCGGAGCCGGTGCTGCCTCATACGTGTGACCGGCCGGAGCCGGTGCTGCTGTATACCTTGAGGCATGGCAGCCGTGGGGAACGGGAGCGGGCCCACGACGGGGCGCGGTCGTGGTGCGCCGACGGTCAAGGACATCGCGCGTGTCGCCGAGGTCAGCCCGATGACGGTGTCCCGTGTGCTCTCCGGGGGCAAGAACGTCCGGCCCGAGCTCCAGGACCGGGTCGAGCGCGCCATCGCCGAGGTCGGCTACCACCGGAACGAGAACGCCCGCCGACTCCGCCAGGGTCGCCGCTCGGGACTCGTCGGCGTGCTCATCACGAACGTCGGGAACCCGTACTACGCGGGGATGCTCCAGGGCGTCGAGGAGGTCGTCGGCGAGGCCGGGCGACGCATCATCATCGGCGTCACCAACGAGGACGAGGACCTCGAGCAGCAGCTCCTCGCGGACTTCCTCGGTCGGCAGGTCGAGGGCCTCATCGTCGTCCCCGCGGGGCGGGAGCCGGCCCGGTTCGCGCCCGACGCCCTCGCCGGCGTGCCCGTCGTCCTCGCGTCGCGGACGTTCCCCGACGTCAGCGCCGACGCGATCCTGCTCGACGACATCCACGGTGCGTTCGTCGCCACGGACCGCATGCTCGCCGAGGGACACACCCGCGTCGGGTTCCTCGGCAACCAGGTGTCGGTGTCGACCGGCCGCCGACGGTTCGAGGGCTTCCGCCAGGCGCACGAGCGCCACGGCCTCGAGCCCGTGGACGAGCTCGTCCGGCTCGGGCAGCAGGACGTCAGTTCCGCCGAGCAGGCGATGGACCAGCTGCTCGGCCTGGAGGCCCCACCCACCGCCGTCTTCGCCGCCAACAACCGCAACTCGATCGGTGCGATCCGCGCGATCACGAAATCTCGGGCGCAAGCGCGAGACCGCGGCGAGCAGCCCGCTCCGATCCGGCTCTTCGGGTTCGACTCGTTCGAGTTCGCGGACATGTCGCCCGTGCCGCTGTCCGTCGTCGCGCACGACGCCGCCGAGCTGGGTCGCGTCGCGGCGCGGATGCTGTTCGACCGCCTCGACCGTGGGGACGACAGCGCACCGCGGCTCGTCGAGCTGCCCGTCGAGTTCGTCGACTTCGCGTAGCGCCGGCGGGCCTCCCGGCTGCGCCGCCCAGTACGCGGGGACGTCGGGACGCACGGACGGCGGGCCGCGAGGACGTACCCGGGTATTCGGACGGTGCCGCTGCCGAGCGACAACGGGAACGTCGAAACCAGCGGCAGCGTGCACTGTGGGGGCCGCACCCGCCCGGGAGTTCCGACGGTGCTGCTGGCGAACGACAACCGGGACGTCGAAACCAGCGGCCGGGAGGCTCGGGTCCATCGGGAGGAGCGGTAGCGCTCCCGAGGAGACGCCGGACGCGGCGCCGAGACCGGCCGGAGGTGGGCCTCCCGACGGGCCGGTGCCGGGCCTCCCGCCGGGCTTGCGATCGGTGCCGATCCTGATAACGTTACCAACCTGAACACACATCCATGCGGCCAGCGTCGGTCGCGGACGCGAAGGGAGCGGGGATGGACGACCGACCGACCGGATCACGGGCGACCTACGACACGGCACCGTCGGTGGCCGTCGGACCCGGGCACCACGCCTGGACCGGCCCCGAGGCGTGGGGGCGACTGGCGGAACACGCGGCTCCCGGTCGCCCGATCGCGATCGACACCTACCCCGGCAGCGACCTCGACGGGCTCCGTGCCGAGCTCGCCCGGGTACTCCCCGACGCCGAGCTCATCGACGTCGAGGCCGCGGCGGCGCACTCCCGCGAGTACATCGACGCGCTCCTCGCCCCGAACCTCACCGACGACCGGGTGTTCGGCGTCATGGACCATCGCACGCTCGACATCCTGTACGACACGGACCGCCTCGCCGCCGTGGCCGACCGGGTCGCCGCGTCCGAGCGGCCCGTCGTGGTCTACGGCTGGGGCGCCACGCTCGTGCCGACGACGTTCAACACGATCGTCCTCGCCGACCTCGCCCGATGGGAGATCCAGCAGCGACAGCGCGCGGGTGCCCCGAACTGGCGCGCGGACAACGGCGACGACGACCAGCTCCGCAAGGTCAAACGCGGGTTCTTCGTCGAGTGGCGGATGGCCGACCGGCACAAGCGGGCGCTGTTCGACCGGATCGACTACGTCCTCGACGCGAACAGCACGATGGCGACCGCCAAGCTCATCACCGGCGACACGTTCCGAGCCGGACTCGCGGCAGCGACGACCCGTCCGTTCCGGGTCGTCCCGTTCTTCGACCCCGGCGTCTGGGGCGGCCAGTGGATGAAGACGACGTTCGACCTCGACGACGCCGAGAACTACGCCTGGTGCTTCGACTGCGTGCCCGAGGAGAACAGCCTCCTGCTCGACGTCGACGGCACCACCGTCGAGGTCCCGTCCCTCGACCTGGTCCTCCGGCACCCGCGGGAGCTCCTGGGCGAGCGGACCCACGCGCGGTTCGGCCCGGAGTTCCCGATCCGCTTCGACTTCCTGGACACCATGGAGGGCGGCAACCTGTCACTCCAGGTCCATCCGCTGACCGGGTACATCCAGGACAAGTTCGGCATGCACTACACGCAGGACGAGAGCTACTACCTGCTCGACGCCGCCGACGACGCCGTGGTGTACCTCGGGCTCCGCGAGGACGCCGAACCCGCAGCGATGGAGCAGGCACTCCGCACCGCCGAGACCGGTGCCGTCCCGTTCGAGGCCGACGCGTTCGTCAACGCGTTCCCCGCCAAGAAGCACGACCACTTCCTCATCCCCGCCGGCACCGTGCACTGCTCCGGGGCGAACTCGATGGTGCTCGAGATCTCGGCGACGCCGTACATCTTCACGTTCAAGATGTGGGACTGGGGCCGGGTCGGGCTCGACGGCGTCCCGCGTCCGATCCACCTCGACCACGCGATGGCGAACGTGCAGTGGGACCGGGACACGACGTGGACCCGCGACCACCTGGTCGACCAGGTGACCGAGGTGGCCTCCGGCGACGGCTGGGTCGAGGAGCGCACGGGCCTGCACGAGCTCGAGTTCATCGAGGTCCGCCGGCACTGGTTCACCGACGTCGTCCCGCACGACACCCGCGGCACGGTCAACGTCCTCAACCTCGTCGAGGGCGCCGAGGCCGTCGTCGAGAGCCCGACCGGCGCGTTCGAACCGTTCGTCGTCCACTACGCCGAGACCTTCATCGTGCCGGCCGCCGTCGGGCCCTACACGATCCGGCCACACGGGCGCGGGACCGGTCAGCGCCTCGGGACCGTCAAGGCGTCGGTGCGGGGCACGGAGCGGGGGTAGCGCGCGGGGCCGCGATCCGCCGAGGGGGCACAACACGCCGCCCCACCTCCGCCGAGGGTGCACAGCACGCCGTTCCGCCCGGGAGTGAGCGGCGCGTCGTGCACACTCGCCCCTGCCCCCGCCCCGCCCCGCGCCCGCTCCCGTCCGCACGAGCCTCGGCTGGGCGGACGCCGCCGGAACCTGACGTCAGCGGCCGTCCGCCCAGACCGCCGCCCCGATGAGCGGCGCGTCCGACCCGAGCTGCGCCTGCCGGAGCTCGGTCACCGCACCGGCATCAGCCAGCGCCGTCGCCAGGGGCTCCTCGAGCAGGTCCCACGAGCCCGCCATCGCACCGCCGATCACCGTCCGGGAGGCCCCGAACCGCCGCACCCACGGACCGAGCGCCCGCCCGAGTGCGGTCATCGTCGTGCTGATCACCCGCGCCGCCACGATGTCGCCCTGCCGCGCGCGGTCGGCGATGTCGCGGACGCTCGGCGCGTCCGCTCCCCCGCCGTGCTGCGTCGCGCCAGTTGCATCCGTCGCGCCCGCGGAATCCGTCGCACCCGCGGAACCCGTCGCACCGGCGGAACCCGTCGCCCGCGCGTAGGCATCCCGGAGCGCTGCGGTCGACACGGTCTCCTCGAGCGGCCGCCCGTCGAGCCGGATCGTGTGCGCCTCGCCGCGGTCCGGGACCAGGTCGCCGTGGTCGACGTGCACGCCGTGGTCGAGGAACGCCGACCCCACGCCCGTCCCGAGCGTCAGGCACACCATCCGTGCAGCTCGCTCTCCCGCACCGGCAGCCCACTCCCCGATGCCGTACGCCACCGCGTCGTTGCAGAACCCGATGGCCGTCGGCGGCACCTCGAGCCGGTCGGCCAGCGCCGCCCGGAGGTCGACACCCGTGAGCGCTTCGAACTTCCCCATGCCCCGGAAGTCGCCGACGCCACGGACGGGATCGAACGGACCGGGCATCGCGATCGTCCAGGCGGGCGCACCCTCGGCAGCGACCTCGCGGGCGGCGTCGACCAGGACCTCGAGCAGGGCGTCGCGGGGCGCACCCGCATCGAGTGGCCGCGTCCGGGAGGCCCGCACCGCCCACCGGACGTCGGCTCCGATACCCGCGACATCCGCACGCTCGAAGCCGGCCCCGGGCACGCCACCGGTGACCGTCGCGACACCGGACGCTGGTCCCGAATCGAGGGCGATCCCGGCGCCGGTCCCCGTCACGACCGCGGCGGTCACATGACTGCCACCGACGTCCATGACGTGGATCGGGCCTCCCGGCCGGTGCTGCTGGTGCCTTCCGCTCATCGTCCCCACTCGCCTGTCGTCCGGTCACGCCGTCGTCCGGCGGCGCCGCTGTCGGACCCGCGCAGTCCGTCCGGTTCGGGATCGACACCCTTGCCGCTCCGTCGCAGCGCATGTTACTGTCAGCGCCTGGTAACGATACCAACGGATTGCATCCGCACTCCTCGCACTGAGTTCCACGAGCGGCGAGACGCGTGCACCGAGCCGAGAACAAGGGAGTTCAGCGTGAAAATGAAGCGATTGCTACCGGTCATCGCGATGACCCTGGCGGCATCAGCGGTGCTCGTCGGGTGTTCGTCGTCGAGCTCGTCGAACACCACCACCGGCACCTTGAGCTTCGTCAACGACAAGTCGTGGGACTTCAAGTCGTTCTCGAAGGTGTCGCAGAAGGACATCGGCGTCTCGCTCAAGTCCTCGACCTACGCGGACCAGCCGGCGTTCCAGGCGTTCGTCAAGCAGTCGTTCCGGACGAACAAGACGCCGGGGCTGTTCACCTGGCACACCGGCGACCAGCTCAAGCAGCTCGTCGACCAGGGCCTCGTCGCGGACACTTCGAGCATCTGGAAGAAGGCGATCGCGAACGGCCAGATCGCTCCGAGCGTCAAGAGCCTGTACACGATCGACGGCAAGCAGTACTGCACCCCGATCAGCGTCGACGACTGGGTCATGTACTACGACAAGTCGATGTTCGCCAAGTACAACTTGACGCCGCCGACGACCTGGGCCGAGATGATGTCCGACGCCGCGGTCCTCAAGCAGCACGGCATCTCGCCGTTCTGGAGCTCGGGCGGCGACCCCTGGGCATTCGTGTGGTTCCAGATCCTCCTCGCCGGCACGGACCTGAACCTCTACCAGGGCCTCTCGACCGGCAAGGTCTCGTACACCGATCCGCGCGTGGTCAAGGTGATGGACACCTGGCTCGACATGGAGAAGAAGGGGTACTTCAGCGACCCGGGTTCCAAGACGGCGCCCGAGACGCAGATGAAGGACGGCAAGCTCGCCATGATCCCGTTCGGCACCTGGTACGCGTCGACGATCGACCAGGTCGGCCTCAAGCCCGGAACCGACTGGGGCGTGTTCACGATCCCCAAGGTGAACCCGGCGCAGGCCAAGACCCCCGTGGCGATCGAGACCGCGCCGGCGTGCGTGCCCGAGAAGTCGTCCCAGAAGCAGCTCGGGCTCAAGTACTCGGCCTGGTGGATGACCGCGAAGGCGCAGACCGCCTGGTCGAAGCAGCAGAACAACCTGCCGTACAACCCGAAGGCCACCGCGGCGACGCAGACCTTCGTCGACGCGAGCAAGGAACTGTCGAACAACAGCAAGTACGAGACGTACCTGCGCTACTACGAGGCCACGCCGCAGCAGATCCTGACCGAGGCGCTCGACCAGTTCACCGGGTTCATGACGAACCCCGGTGACCCGAAGAAGTACCTGTCGGGCATCCAGCAGGTCGCCGCGCAGTACTGGAAGAGCCACAAGTAACCGATGGCCGACCGCAAATCGACCAACTACCAGGCCGCCGCCTGGGCCTTCCTCGGCCCAGGCGCGGCCGTGGTGGTCCTGGTCCTCTACCTCCCCGTCCTCTACACCGTCTACCTCAGCTTCACGTCGTACACGGGCCTCGGCAGCGCGTCGTTCGTCGGGCTCGCCAACTACGCCTCGATGTTCACGGACCCGGTGTTCACCACCGCGCTCCTCAACACACTGATCTGGGTCGGCGGCTCGCTGCTCATCCCCGTCGGGATCGGGCTCCTCGTCGCCTACCTGTCATTCGGCCTCAAGGGCGCCGCCTGGCTCCGCGTGCCGTTCCTCATCCCCTACGCCCTCTCCGGCGTCGCGGTCGGCATCCTGTTCAACTTCGTGCTGCAGAACGGCGGTGCGCTGTCCCAGGCACTCGCGTTCCTGCACCTGCCCGGCAGTGACATCCGCTGGCTCCAGGTGGCCCCGCTCAACACCGTGGTGATGATCCTCGCCGCGTCGTGGCAGGGCATCGGCGTCAACGCGCTGCTGTTCACCGTCGGCCTGCAGTCGATCCCCAAGGAGCCGCTCGAGGCCGCGCGCGTCGACGGCGCCTCCGGCTGGCGCATGTTCCGGTACATGATCTGGCCACTGCTCCGGCCCTCCACGACCATCGTGGTCGGCCTGTCGATCGTCAACAGCCTCAAGACGTTCGACATCGTCCAGGCCATGACGCAGGGCGGGCCGAACCGGGTGTCCGAGACCCTCGGCGTCACCATGTACCGCGACACGTTCTCGAACAGCCAGTACGGGCTCGGGTCGGCCGTCGCGATCTTCCTCAGCGTCATCACCGTCGCCGCGAGCGTCATCTACCTGCGGCGGCAGCTCGCCATCGGGGACTCCTCGGGTGACGGGGCGGCACGCGACGGGGCGGGCTCGGGTCGGGCCTCCCGGCGGGCGCGTGGTGGCGACGGCGGGACCGGCGCGTCCGGCGGCTCGGCCGGGAGGTCCGCCAGCGGTGCGTCCGATGCCTCGCCTCGTGAGACGGTCGGGGCCGCCAGCGGCTCCGGACGGTCCGACAGGTCCGGCGCCGCTCGATCAGAACGGAGGGCCGTCTGATGCGGTCGACCATGCCCCGCTACGTGATCCTCGGCGCCATGGGCCTGCTGTGGCTCGTGCCGATCTACCTGCTGTTCGCGAACGCGAGCAAGAGCTCCGCCTCGTACTCCGGAGACAACCTGTGGAGTGCCGGCTCGCCCGTCGGCCTGTGGGACAACGTCATCGCGGTGTTCCAGAACACCGACGTGCCCTCCGGCCTCGGGATCACCGCCGTGTACGCGATCGTCGCGCCGATCATCGCCGTCGCCCTGGGTGCCGCCGTGGCGTTCGCGGTCATCGTGCTCAAGGTCCGCCACGGGTTCTTCTGGTTCTTCGTCATCTTCTGCGGCACGGTGTTCCCGCTGCAGATGATGCTCATCCCCTGGTTCTCCGTCTACGCCGACATCGGCCTGTTCGACACCGCGCCCGGCTTGATCATCATCTACGCCGTCGTCGCGCTGCCGTTCTCGGCGTTCGTCATGCGGAACTTCTTCGTCGGCATCGCGCCGAGCGTGTTCGAGGCCGCGGTCGTCGACGGTGCCAGCGTCTGGCGGATCTTCACCCGCATCTACCTGCCGATGTCGCGCAGCGCCCTGGTCGTCGTGTTCATCCTGCAGGCCACGTGGGTGTGGAACGACTTCCTCATCGCGCTCATCCTGACCCAGAGCCCGTCGACCCGGCCCGTGATGCCCCTGCTCAACGCGCTGCAGTCCGTCGAGGGTGGCGGCCCCGGGTTCACGATCATCCTGACCGCGGCGCTCCTGGTGTCCCTGCCGACCGCGCTGCTGTTCGGGTTCGCGCAGCGGTTCTTCCAGCGGGGGTTGTCGTTGGGGCAGTACTGAGCGGAGTCACTTCGAAGGGCCGCGCCCGCGCTGCCGGAGCGGCCCTTCTGTGTGTGGTTGAGCTTCCCCACGCGCGACGTCACATCCTCGTACTGATATTCCATGTGCTCCGGTGTATCTTCATCCACACTCAGGGTCACTCGACGCGTGTCCCACGCTTCGGCTGCTGCTCGTACCGTCCCGCAGGGGGTCTGACGCATGGTCTTGGTCGAGGTCGGCGCGGCCATCATCGCCCTACTCGTGACGGTCCTTCCGGCGCGCGGCGTCATCGGTCGCAATCGGTAGCTGGGCATCCGAAACTCGACGACACGAGTGACACGAGAGTCGAGCGGGCATGGAGCCAGCATCCCGGGGTGAGTCCTTGCTACCGCCACTTGCTCCGCGGCCGGAAAGCCAATGCCCGCAAGCCACAGGGCAAACAAGGTCCCATCGGGGCGGCAAAAGCGCCTTCGCGGATGCCAGGAACGGTGTGGCCCATCGACGAAGCAGCCTGACAAGCATTCCTTCTCGTTACGCTCGCTCCATGTTCCTCGACGCGCCCCGCGGACTGCGTGATCCGGATGTCCTCGCGGACCGCAATGCGATGCTCGGCACCGCAAAAGAGACGCTGCCGCTCGAGGCGTGGGCCCGTGAGGTCGAGGAGCGCCGACGAGCGCTGCAGCCAGGGATCGTGATCCCTCACTTCGACCCGGCGGAATCAGGCGTGGCGGCCCGAGCGCTGCTGTTGCTCGAGGCACCAGGCCCGAAGACCGTTCCGGAGTGGGGCGGCAGCGGCTTCATTTCCGTGGACAACGACGACCCGACGGCACAGAACGTGTGGACCACCCGGAACGACGTCGGGCTTCACGACCACGCTCTCGCATGGAACATCGTGCCGTGGGTACTCGGCCGCGCTTCGGTCAAGCCGAGCAGCGCGGAGCTCGCGCAGGGCGCGGTCGAGCTCCGCGGACTTCTCAACGTGCTCCCGAACCTCCGCGTCATCGTCCTCGCCGGCCAGAAGGCACAACAGGCATGGGACGCGCACCTCGACCTGATCATCGGCGACCAGTACCGAGTGATCCGGACGGTGCATCCTGCCGGGCAGTCGTTCGCTCAACCCGGGGCGAAAGAGCGATTCGTCGCGGCGCTTCGGAAGACCGCCGAGCTCGTCGCGTAGCCCACCCCCGAACGGGTACTCCCACACAGGACGTCCGTCCCGTCAAACTGGTTTGCGGTCGGTACGAGTCTCATCAGCCGACAGATGAGGGGTCGGGGTCGTGATCGCAGGGGAATCCGCTGGCGTCGAAGCACAACGGCAGCTGCGGCGCGCTGCGGCGCTCGAGACTGCCGCCGGGGTCGCGCGGGCGACCGCTAGGCGGTTCGCCATCGCCCATCGGACGGAGGAGGAGACCGCACGTCTCCTTGCCCCGCTGGGCGCGATTGGCTATCACCTGTTGGCCGACCGACGCTGGCCCGGAAGCCGGCACGCCCAGGTCGACATGGTCGTCGTCGGACCGGGTGGCGTGTTCATCGTCGACACGAAAGCCTGGAGTGAAACCGCGATCAGCGACGGGCGCATGTTCCGCGGCCAGGAGGATGTGACCGACGACATCGCGCGCCTCGCGGACCTGAGATACGGGGCGGAGGCGGTCCTCGCCGAAGTCGGCCTCGCGCCGAACGAGGTCCACGCGGTCGTCGCGCTTGCCGGTCGTAAGGGCATTCGCGCCGAGGTCGCGTCGGTCGACGTCCGGGGTGCCCTCGATCTCATCGCGCACATCACCGCGTACCAACGGCGGTTACCGGGCCCCCAGGTGGATGCGGTCCTGCTCGCGTGTATGCGGCACTTCGCCCCGATGGACGGGGCGCTCGATGAGGACATCCCCGACCTCACCGTGCCGACACCGGTGCTACCGAGGACCCCGCTCGACCTCTCGGGCGTCGAGCACCGTGCTGCCGAGGAGCTTGAGGCAGACCTGGTCACCGGCATGTTGGACGCGCCGATCGAGGCGTGGATGGCCACGCTCGACCCATCACAGGCGAAGCTCGTGCGCCGCAACTTCAACGGCCCGTCTCGAATACGCGGCGCTGCTGGCACCGGCAAGACCGTGGTCGGTCTCCACCGGGCTGCCTACCTGGCTCGCAGCACTGGCCAACGAGTCCTCGTCGCCACGTACATCCGAACGCTGCCGGCGGTACTCGGCAGCCTGCTCACGCGGCTTGCACCTGATGTGAAGGACCGCGTCGACTTCAGCGGTATCCACCAGTTCGCGATCAAAGTCCTCAAGGACCGCGCCATCCCCGCCCGCCTCGACGGCGTGGAGGCGAGGCGAGCCTTGTACGAGGCATGGAACGGAGTCGACGCCGACAGCCCCCTCCGATCCAAGCGGTTCTCGTTCGCGTACTGGGAGGACGAGATCGGCTCCGTGATCAAGGGACGCGGACTCACGCGGTTCGAGGAGTACGCGGAACTGGCTCGGGTTGGCCGCAAGCACCCGCTGACGCTCGATCAGCGGCAAGCGGTGTGGGACCTGTACTCGGCCTATGACGAAAGCCTCCGCCGCCGCGGCGTCGTCGACTACGCAGACGTCATCCTGCTCGCACGCGATTCGCTCCGAGCCGACCCTCTACGTGACTACGAGGCCGTCATCGTCGACGAGGCGCAGGACCTGTCGTGTGCCATGGTCGCGATGCTGCACGCGCTCGTCGGGAACCGGCCGGACGGGCTCACCCTCATCGGTGACGGCCAGCAGACCATCTACCCCGGCGGGTACACGCTCGGCGAGATCGGAATCAGTGTCGCGGGGCGTGGCGTCGTGCTCGATGTCAATCACCGCAACACGGCAGAGATCCTGGCGTTCGCCAAGGACCTCGTCGCCGGCGACGACTACGTCGACATCGAAGGTGTCGACGGGTCCGGAGACGCCGTGTCCGCGGTCACCAAGACCGGGCCCGCGCCCGTCATCCGACGGTTCCCGTCCTGGGCGGAGCACGACGACGCTATCGTCCCGCGTGTTCGCGAGGTACTCCGCCTCGTCGACACCAGTCTCGGCGACATCGGCATCCTCACCAGGACGAACACCGACGCCGACCGGGTGATGACCGCGCTCGCGGAGGCAGGCATTGCGAGTGTGTCGTTGAAGAAGTACAACGGCATCCCCGTCGCCGCCGTGAAAGTCGGAACGATCAAGCGCGCGAAGGGCCTCGAGTTCAAGCAGGTCCTGCTCCCCCGCGTCCGGACCTCGCTGCTCGACGAACGCCCGAAGGCCGACGCCCGTGAATCGGACCGAGAACGACACGCGCTCGATCGCCGGGAGCTGTACGTCGGAATGACACGAGCCCGGGACGGGCTCTGGGTCGGTGTGCACTGAGGGTGCTCGGCCGACCCGCGAACCTCTCGAAGGACGCACTAGTCATGGAGCACGAGTTGCTCCACAATACGAACACCCGAGGAAAGGCTCACAGTGGAATTTGAAGAACGTCTGGCAGCTCTCGCGACGAAGGTCCAGAATCAACGTCAGGCCATCGAGACCGAAGAGGCGACGAAGAACGCGTTCGTGATGCCGTTCATCTCGACGATCCTCGGGTACGACGTGTTCAATCCCCTCGAGGTGGTACCGGAGTTCACCGCCGACGTCGGCGTGAAGCGCGGCGAGAAGGTCGACTACGCGATCATGCGGGACAGCGAAGTCCAGATCCTAATCGAGTGCAAGAAGTCGACCGAGCCGCTGAAGATCGAGCACGCCTCTCAGTTGTTCCGGTACTTCTCCGTCACCAACGCCCGGATCGCCATCCTCACCAACGGTGAGGTCTACAACTTCTACACGGACCTCGACGCTCCGAACAAGATGGACGACAAGCCGTTCCTCGTGCTCGACCTCGGCGACATCGACGAGACGTTGCTCCCGGAGCTGCAGAAGCTCACCAAGGAGAGCTTTGATCTCGACTCGATCATCAGTGCCGCCGAAGAGCTGAAGTACGTAGGCTCCCTGAAGCGCGCGCTGGCCGCACAACTCCGCGAGCCATCCGACGATTTCATCAAGTTCTTGACCACCCGCGTCTACGACGGTATGTACACGCAGAAGGTGCGCGAGCAGTTCACCACCCTGGTCTCGAAGGCCATCAAGCAGTTTCTGAACGAACAGGTGAACGACCGCCTGAAGACTGCCCTCGGCAGCTCCTTCGCCGCACCCCATTTCGAAGCGTCCGTCGAGAGCGTTCAAAGCCAAGCCATCGCTGAGGAGAACCTCGAGCAGCCCTCTGACGTCGTCACGACCCAGGAGGAGCTCGAGGGTTACCAGATCGTCAAGGCGATCGCCTGCAGCGAGGTCAAGCCCTACCGCGTCACACACCGCGATCAGAAGTCGTACTTTGCCGTGCTGCTCGACAACAACAACCGCAAGCCGGTCGCGCGGCTCTGGTTCAACGGCAAGAAGCAGAAGTACCTCGGCTTGTTCGACCAGGAGAAGAACGAGACGCGTCACCCGATCGACGCACTCGAGGACATCTACGAGCACGCTGACGCAATCCGCGAGACGGTTCGCACCTTCGCTGGCTGAAGCGGACCGGGGCTGCTTCCGCGCCCCGTCCGCAACGGCTCCAGCACATGACGGTGGCTCATGCCACGATGAGCAAGCAGGCCGAGCGACGACCCGAACCGCCCCTCCGCTCGCCCCGCGCACCCGAACAAAGAAGGAACGAGCAATGACCGGCCTGTCCGACTTCAAGGTCGACATCGTCGTGGTGCACCCGTCCGCACCAGACGAGCCGCTGATGGCCGTCCTGCTCGACACACCTGCTTGGGCGTCGCGCTCGACGGTCGCCGACCGCGATGCCCTGCCGCTCGAGGTACTCGAGAACCTCATGCACTGGCCGAGCGTGCAGCGGGTGTGGATGCCGCATTGGTTGGCGTCGCAGGAGGCCGTGGTGTCGTCCATCTTCGAAACGCTGGAGTCCGCGCACCCCGCACGTCGTGCGTCCGCCGCCTCGTTTGCGTCGGCCGCTGAGTTCGTGGACGCCGTCCTCGACGGCACGTCGGACGCCGCAGACTTCGGCATCGGTGCACCGGCGTTACCGGTCATCACCGAGCCTGACGGCGAGCCGATCAACCGAGAGGCCGAATCCTCTCCCGTCGACGTAGCTCCCGTCGCCGTCATGGCCGGTCCGGCGACGAGTGCGGTTCTGACTTCGTCAGTACCGGCTGTGCAGGCGGCGGAGACTGCACCAACGCCGGTCCCTGCCGCGGCACCTTCCTCGTTGTCCCAGGACGAGGTGTTCGCGGCACTCACCAAGCTGGCCGACCTGGCGAAGGCTGGCATCCTGACTGAGGAGGAGTTCGCGCCGAAGAAGGCGGAGCTCCTCGCCCGACTGTGATGCAAGAGACGTCCGCCATGCACACGGGCCGTTGTCCAAGCGGACGTTGCCGTCCGACGATCGTGGGTTCGCCAACATCGTGCAACGGGGCCGGCGGTGAGCCCCATGCCGGTCGGTGACACGGAACGACGGATCGAGCAGCTGGCGGCAGCGGACGGACTGCGGTTCGAACGCAACGTCGTCCCGGCGATCACCCAACGAGGGCACCTGGACCTCCGCGATGTCGCGCCTGAGACGGTCTCGCTTCTCCGTGGTATCTACCTCGACCTCGGTGGGAACGAAGACGAGCTCGCAGCCAAGCGTCCGACACCCCTGCGCGGAGACTTCCTCCACGTTGCGACCCGGACGGTCGTCGAGATCGATGAGTTACAGCACTTCACAACGGCGCGGCGCCGAACGCTCGTGGCGTACCCGCCGCAACTGTCGCTCGGATTCGACCTCAACGAGTACCTCCAACTGTGTGACGAGTGGTCGAGTCGAGCCGATCGCCAATATGCGCACCGCCCGGCCGTTGGTTTCGGCCCCGGCGGCCGCCAGCGGCAGCGCGCTTACAACGATGCACTGCGGGACATTGCCCTCCCGGCGCTGGGATACGCACCCGTCGTGCGGATTGCTACGCCCGACCGAGATGGCGAGACTGCGTACGCCCGCGTCCGTGCCGAACTGCTTTCCCGAACAACCACCCGAACACCTCTCCATCCCGAGGAGCAGAACGATGAACGATGAAGTAGAGCTGATCAACGACGGCACCGGCCTGGCCGTAATCGGGGATCCGGCAGCGGTGGAGCGCTTCCTGTCCAGCACCGGTCTTCCCTCCCGTGAGCTTGACCTCCACAGACTCCGCCGGCAGTCATCCGGCGCCACGAGCGCCCTCGCGCAGGCCGCTGCGGACGGTGTCGCCCAGTCCGGCCGCTGGGTGAAGCTGACGAAAGAATCGGCAGAGGCCGCGAAGAACCTGCCGCTGATGAAGGGCTCAAAACCCGGCGTCGGTCGCGCGATCGTGACGGAGAACGGGAAGATCAAAAGCATTCTCGAGATCGCGAAGGGTCCCGGCGCGCTCGCGGCAAATCCAGCCCTGCTTGCTGGCGCCGCCGGCATCATGGCGCAGGTCGCCATGCAGCAGGCAATGGACGAGGTGACGGACTACCTCGCGAAGATCGATGAAAAGGTCGACGACATCCTTCGGGCGCAGAAGGACGCAGTGTTCGCCGACATGATCGGCGTCGACCTCGCTCTCACCGATGCGCTCCGGGTCCGCGAGAACATGGGTCGCGTCCCGGACACGACGTGGCAGAAGGTGCAGCACACGTCCGTCATGCTTGACACCGTCCAGGCGTACGCGCTCCGGCAGCTCGACGCGGTTGCAGAGAAGCTCGAGGGCAAGTCGAAGATGGGCGATCTCGCAGCCGCTTCCGAGGCGGCCAAGGCGTCAGTCGGAGACTGGTTGGCGGTCGTCGCACGTTGCTTCCAATTGCAGGACGCCCACTCCGTGCTCGAACTCGATCGAGTGCTCGAAGCAACCCCTGGCGAGATCGACGACCACCGGACCGCGCTGGCCCTCACACGCGAAGCACGTCGCGACCTGATCAAGACGAGCACGACGAAGATCCTGAGCCGCATGGACGACGCCGCCGAGCGGGCCAACTCGAATGTGCTGCTCCACCCGTTGAATGCGCACGTCGTGGTCGATTCCAGGAATCAGATGGCAAGCGGCGTCACCCAGTTCCACGGCCATCTGGGCATCGAGAGCGCCGGGCAGGCTCTGGAGTCAAAGCGGTGGTCGGCCGCGGCGCTCGAAATCAGAGACAAGGCCATCGACGCGGGTGAGAGCGGCATCGACGGTGCGAAGCGCCTCGGAGATGCGGCAGTCACCAAGGCGCGGTCCGCAGCCGGAGAGGCGGCGCTCGCGTTCGCGGAGCGGATCATGCCGCGCAGCGGGTCGAAGAAGGCGGACGACGAGTCCTAGCGTGCGGCGTGGCCCCCGCTTATTTCAGCGATCGTGCCAGGGACACGTCCGCCTGTTCGACACCGCGACCGGCCTGATCATCATCCACGCCGTCGTCGCCCTGCCGTTCTCGGCGTTCGTCATGCGGAACTTCTTCGTCGGCATCAGGATGACCCCAGGATCTTCACTTTGAAGGGTCGATGAAAGCGAAAAGCGACACCACCGGCGAGTCACGCACCTCGGCGAGGCGAGGCCCCGGATTCAGCCCAAGCATAGTCGCGAAACCTCTGACGGAGCGCGCGATCGGCGATCCACAGGTAAGTGCCGCGGATACCACGAGTCAGCAGCACCGCGTAGATGTTCGACACGAAGCGCAACAGATCCTCGTCGGAGTACGTCATCCCCAGCCGTGGATTGTTCTCCATGCCCTTCTTGTCAAAGTAGCTCGAACGATCGAATATGATACGCCCGGCGTGCTCGTCGTAGCGGAGGTCCGGTCCGATGATAACGCCAGCGTAGTTCAGGTCGTACCCCTGAACAGTGTGAATCGAGCCCACTTGGTCGACGGCGCCTGCCGAATGTATCCAGTCCGTTTGCGTCTGGTTCCAGCGAAGCCGGCGCCCGTCTTCCTCGATGTCGTAGGCGGACGGATCCCTCCTGCTCTTCCACGGCCACGCATATCCCGCAACCAGTCGCGACAAACCGTACTGCTCGTCTCGCACCCGGATGGCGTCGTGCATCTCGCCAAGGTCGTCGAACATGCGGAACTCGTAGTCCGCGAACATCTGCGGAGCGGGACTCTCGTCACGCATGATGGCCCGGACGTACTCCACATAGTCCTCGCCCGCGCGAACTCGCATCTGGGAGAGCAGACGGTAGTACCGGTGATGCTCACGCGCTTCGGCGATCACGTTCACCTGCAGCTCGTTCGGGAGGTCCGCCGGCCGCACGCTCTGCTCGGAGTCGATGAGGAGGATCTGATTCGTGCTCTTCCGGCGGATCCAGTCGAGCTGCGTCCAGTGGTCGGCGTCGCTCCCGAAAAGTGCCGCGTTGATCTCGCCGAAGCTCTTGTTCTGCGGGCCCGACGCCTGGTTCGCCCGCTGATTCAGGCGGTGCGCCTCGTCGACGATCAACAGGTCAAAGTCTTCGCTGCTCTTCCCGACATCGAACGGCGTGAGCACCATCGACGGGTGGAGCCCCGGCGTCTTGGCGAAGACCCTCCGGAGAGAAGCGCGCAACGCCTGCTGCGGCACGACCAGGCCCATGCGGAAGCCCTGCAGCAATTCGTGGTTGTCAGCCACGAAGAAGTCGCTGAACAGGGAATCGCCGTCCAATTCGTCGATGTCGATGCCCCGCGCGATGTCACTGAGCAGCTTCATCAGGTAAACCGCGACGACGGTCTTCCCAGTGCCGGGCGCACCCTGGATCACGATCATGTCGCCAGTATCGCTCTCCAGGTCCTCGAACAAGCCCTCCAATATGTCTTCGATGGCGACAGCTTGATCCTGATTCAGAGCCTTGAACGGCGAGAGCTTGAACAGTTCGCTGTTCTCGATCTCCGCGACGTTGCGGGTGAAGAGCTTCTGCTCGCGGAGCGCTTCGAAGATCGCGTCGAACTTCTCGCGATATCTGGCGCGGGCGTAGTAGTCCGCGTCGACGATGCCCTCATTGCGGTTGAGCACCGCGTACTTGCCCTCACCCGCGAAGAGTCCAATCAATCGAGACTCGAGGTCGAGACAGACGGACTTGTTGAACGTGTCATCGAGCACCACGCGCACGGCGCCGAGAGAGCCGCGTTCCTCGGACTCGAGGTGCTGGCGCATACGCGCCGCCGCGTTGCGAGTCTCGCCCACGTACACACGCTTGCCATCGTCGAGAACGTAGACGACGGGCCAGTTCGTGAACCGAGGATCGAGCTCGCGCCACGCCTGGATATGCGCAGCGCCGAACGGCAGGCGCTCGATGCTAAAGCCGGTCATACTTCGTGCTCCGGCCCTTCGCTCGGTCGACCGGGTACTTCTGCCGGGTCTCTTCGAGCTTCGTCCTGACGATCGCCTTCGGATCCAGCCCCAGTCGGTCCGCGAGCATCAGACAATAGGTCAACACGTCCGCGAGTTCCCCACGCACGTTCTCGAGCGGCGCATCGTCGCTCCACTGATAACACTCGAGGAGCTCCCCGGCCTCGATCGAGACGCTCTTCGCGAGGTTGCTCGCACTGTGGAATTGGCTCCAATCGCGTTCGGATACGAAGGCTCGTAACTCGCCCATCAGTCCGTCGTCCGGCATGCACGAACGCTAACAGCCAGAAGGCGCGTCATGAGGCTCAGGAGAGGCCTCAGAACAACCTCCCGCCCCGCGGGGCGCTCGGCGAGGTCCGATCCCGGCAGCGTGTCGTCGCTCGAAGGAGAGCACGGTCACGGGAAGCTTCCTGGGTGAACATTGGCGCTTGGACGACCGTCGTCACGGCGATCGGCACCGCACTGACGCCGATCCTGGTCGCGGTGCTCGGTATCGTCATAACCAAGCGGCAGTCGCGGAACTCCGAGCTGCTCAGGCTTCGCGTCGACTACTACCGGCAGTTGGTTCCGAATCTGAATCGGCTGATGTGCTACGTCACGTTCATCGGAAGCTGGCGTGACGATGCGCCACCCGACATCGTGGCGCTCAAGCGGCACCTGGACAGCGACTTCTACTGTGCATCCCCCTTGTTCTCGCGAGCAGTGTCTGCCGCCTACGAGAACTTGATGTCGCGGAGCTTCAGTACCTTCGGCGCCTGGGGTTCAGACGCGAAGATCATCAGCAGCTCGTACAGACGAAGTCAGGCCTGGTGTCGACAGGACATCGGTTGGCAGCCGGGATGGGAGCAGCACTTCACCCTCGCTCCGCACGACCACATCGGCATCGACGTCCTCGAGGGGTACCGGAAGGCGTACGACGAGTTGTTGGCACGGCTGGTCGATGACCTCCGTATCAGTCGCACTCGTCAGAACTACACCACTGCGAGAGTCTCCCTGAATGCCACCTCGCCGAGGCCGCGAGCGATCGACTGACGCACGAACGGCAGCTCGGGTTCCGAACTCCTTGCGCTCGCCTAGAGCTACACACGACAACCACGGCGAGGTGCGCCCTGGCGCCGCGGCTGAGCGCTCTGCCAGGATGACCCCGAGCACCAGAGCCGAGGGGGATTCACATGAGCTACGGCACTCTGAGAGACGCAACGGCGCCGAGACCCGCTCGACGCATCAGCAGGGCACTCGCAACGATGTCCGCGGCTCACTGGGTCCGCGCGGCCCTCGTCGGCGTCGGCGGTTTCATCGCCGCGTACGCCATCGGCATCCTGACGATGCTCCTCGCCGCCCTCCTCGCGCCGCACACCGAGACCACGACCGGCTCGGGCACCGCGAACCTCTCCGACACCCTGACGAGCATCAGCGACATCGCCGCGACCCCGGTCCAGCTGATCCTGCTGGCCGACCTCGGCCGCCTCGGGATCAGCGGCCAGGGCGCACTCATCGTCCAGTTCGCCGGCTCGATCGCGATCGGGTTCGTGCCCCTCTTCATCGCCGCGGCGCAGATCATCGCGATCGTCGTGCTGAGCCGCCGGATCACGCGACCGCGCTCGCTGACGCAGCACGTCGCGATGTCGCTGCTGTCAGGCGTCGTGCTGGCGGTCCTGACGCTGGTGGCCGGGTTGGTCCTCCCGGTCCGGATCCCCGGCGGGAGCGGCGCGGCGGTCAGCACCATCAGCGGGCTCGGTGCTGGCGCGGTCCTCGTGGCGTTCCTCGTCGGGGCGATCGCGAGCTTCCTCGCGCGGGCGATCGTCGTGGCGACGCTGAGCAGCACCCTCGCCGCGTGGTTCGGCGTCGTGCGCGTCGTCATGACGCAGTTCGCCGCGCTCACCGCGCTGGTGACGGTCGCCCTCATCGTGGTGGCCGCCGTCGAGCAGAACACCGCAGCTCCGGTGCTCCCCCTGGTGATCGGGAACGTGGCCGTCGTGGTCGTGGCGCTCGGGCTGCTCGGCGGTGCCGGCGTCTCGGACTCGGTGGGTCGCCTGCTGTCGCTGGGCGGCTCCGACACGAGCACGCCGCACACCCTCACCGTGTTCTCGGGCACGGGCTGGCTGTGGCTCGCGGTCCTCGCCGCGGTCGTGAGCGTGTTCCTGGGCGGGCTCGGACTCGCCGTGCGACGTTCGGCGGCCGCACGGCCGGTCCTCGACTGGGCGCTGACACCGGCCGCGTACCTGCTGGTTGGCCTCCTCACGATGGTCCTCGGCACGGTCGTCGCGCACGCCGCGCTCTCCGCCGCGTCGATCAACGCGGACACCACGGCATCGGCAGGCGTCACCCCGTGGACGCCGGTGGTGTTCGTGCTGTGGGGCGGCGTCGCCGAGGTCGTCGCGCGTTTCGTCGCACCGCGGGTCCTCCCCCGCGTCAGCCCGTCGGTCCTCGCTGTGGCCTCCCGTGTGCTCGGGAACGACCAGCCGGTGTTCGCCCAGGTCCGGCCGCGGCGCGCGCCCGTGGCGCCGGCCTCGGCATCACACGCCTGGCCGGTTCAGGACGCCGGAGCGACACTGCCGGGAGGCCCGGATCGCGCGGACCTGGACGGCTGGGGCGACGTCGTGGGGCCGGCACCGACCTCCCGGGCGGACGCGGTGACGGACGACCGGACGGCGGCGACAGCGCCAGCCGGTCCTGTCACCGCAGCGAGCGCGACGGGAGGCGCGGCATCGGCGGCTCCGTCCCTCTACGGCCCCGCCGACGGGTCGACCTGGGCAGATCGGGCCCGTCCGCCCCTGACGCCGCGGGCACGGCGCGTCCTCGTCACCGCCCTGATCGGCGGTGGTGCGTTGATCGTCGTGGTCGTCGCCGGTGCGATCACCCTGTCCACGTTGCGGGCGTCGGTGTGGGGTCCGGGTCCGGTCGCGCGGCAGTTCATGCAGGCGCTCAGCGACGGCGACGCTCGGGCAGCGGGTGACCTATCATCGGTCCACGGGATCGGCTCGGGACTCCTGACCGACGCGGTCCTGTCGAAAGCGACCGATCGGCCGTCCGACGTGCGGATCGGCACCACCACGGTGGTGGGCGACAAGGCCACGACGGTGGTGCACTACCGGCAGGGTGGCAGGGCTGAGGTGGCGACCGTGGCCCTTCGGCGCACCGGCACGACCTGGCTCGTGAAGGACTCGTGGCAGGTCACGAACGCACCGCTCGGCGAGACGATCGTCACGGTGACCGGGACCTTGAGCGGGCAGCCGATCACCGTGAACGGCGTCCGTGTCGGATCGGCGGGGTCGGACGGCACAAAGACGTTCGCGGCCTTCCCCGGCACCTACCGGGTCGGCGTGGCGTCGACCAAGTACTTCACGGCGACGTCGCGGCGCCTGACGGTACGGGCGGCCGCCGTCGGTGACGCAGAACTCACCGCGAAGCCGACCAGCGCGCTGAAGACGGATGCGGTGAAGGCCGTCCAGTCCGTCGTCGCCAAGTGCGCGGCCACGACGACCGCATCCGTGCCCGAGTACTGCCCGTTTGCCTACGACGTGTGGGACGACCAGGCAACGGGCGTCAGCTTCCGGATCACGAAGCAGCCGACCTACACGCTGCATGTGTACGGGGACGACGACCTCGAGGTGTCGAGCGACGAGGGCGAGGTCCACGTCGCGTTCAACGACCCGTTCCTCGGGCCGACGGCGGACGACGATTCGTTCCAGGTCGACTACCGCGTCCGGGTGCACGGCGACAGCGTGAGCGTCGACACGTCGGACAGCTACTGAGGCGTGGCGACCGGTCCAGCCCAGAGCGCTCATGCCGACGACAAGTGCGCATGCGCCCGCATGTCCACTTGTCGTCGGTGTGAGCACGAGGGGCACGGGTGGCATCACGTTGGCGCCGAGCCACGGCGTGCAATAGATCGATCAGGTCGTCAGCGGACAGCCGCTCGGTGCGCAGTCACCGGGAGCCCTCCGCGACCCCCGTTACGCGCTCGGCCTTGAGGCCTCAGCGGAAGTCGTGCGGATCGCCGTCGGCGCACTGAGAGTCGACGTAGAGCAAGAGCCGTCGGTCGCCGGCCGTGTACGACAACCAGGGCGCGTCAGCCTTGCGGACCGTCCCGTCGTAGATCGTGCCAGCGGCGCCCTCCCCGCGATCCACGCTCACCCGCGCCGTGTATCCCTTGCGTTGCCAATGCTGCGCCACCGCTCGAGAGAAGTCAGCCGGCGCTGTCGGGTCGTCGACCGTGACCATGAAGGTGAACTGCACGCCCTGAACTCCGTGCGAGGAGCACTCGTTGACCGCAGGGCGCGGCAATCCGGGCCAGTTCTGCTCGCTCAACCGCATCGCCTCTCGGAGGGTTCTGATCGCCTCGGCTCTGACCGCTTGGGGACGTGCCATCGCCGGTTCCGGGGCACCCCGGGCACAGCCCACGAGCGCGACGAGCGAGAGTCCGACCACGATGCCGACGAGCGAGGTTGCGCGCTGGACCTGTGTGCACCGCCCCGCGAGGGCGCGGATGCTGCTCGGATCGCCGGCGAGCGGGTCGGCGGTCATCGAGCCGCCTTCGCCAGGTGGCCGTCCGCTGCGACCATCGACTGCGCGGTGTCCCCGACGAAGGTCGCGAGCGAGGTCGCGCTCGTCTCGAGCCAACGCACCATCTCGCGGTGCGCGGCGACGGTCCGAGCGAAGGCGTCCTCGACGTCCGCGGCGCCGAAGGCACCACCGGGAAGCGCTCGGCCCTCGTCGCGAAAGTCCTCCGCCGCCTGCCGAGCCAACCGAGCGACGTGCTCCATCGCGCTGACGTCGATCCGTAGGTCCCCCATGGAACTCCCCCCCACCCCGAGTGACCGACGCAGAATATCAGTTTCGACGCATAGACGGAACGGGTCTCACGGACGCTGACTCACGGATCAACCACCCACACGCGCTACCAGACCACCGTCTCCGGCTCCCCGCCGCCGTTCAGCCGCTCGTAGTCCGCGAGCACGGCCCTCCGCACGTCCTCGCCCCGCGCCATCGCCTGGAGGTGCGAGATGATCCATCGCCCTCCTGGCTCCTCGAGGAACCGAATCCAGTTCGCGAGGACGTAATCGGCGGTGAAGATGCCCCCGTGGGTCTCCTTGGCGTCGGACTGCGCGAACGCCACCGCTCGGGCGTCGAAGGCGATCCAGACCTCGCACTCGAGCACGATCTCGCCGAGGCGGTGTTCGGCGTGCGCGGCCGCGACGATGTCGTCACGGCGCCACCTCGCGACCTTCGAGAACAGCGCTGGCGCTCTCATCCGCGGGGCTCTGCACGTGGGACGTGGGCACGCACATCATCGGCCTGTGCGTCGTCGAGGACCCAGCGCTCGTGCTTCGGGTGCTCCGGGTACCGCTGTCGCAGGTACCTGCGAACGACCGCGCCTGGACGCGTCTCGTCCCGGTACCCGAGCTCCACCGCGAGCTCGCGGGGCGTCGATGTCGTCACGCCTCGGATCCTATTCGGGCGCTCGACGGTCCGGACCCGCGTCCTCGGCGGCGGTGTCGACGGACTGCAACCGCGCCTCCCGGCTGAGTGCCGCCGACCGCGGCAGTGGGTCAATGGAGGCACCGCACCCGTCAGCGATGAGAGGAACCGCCATGCCCAATCGATTCGAGAACAAGGTCGCGATCGTCACCGGAGCGGGCTCCGGGATCGGCGCGGCGACGGCCCGCGCGTTCGTTGGCGAGGGTGCCCGCGTGGTGGCCGTGGACTCGGTCGGCGAGAAGATCGCGGAGACCGCCGCGGGCCTCCCGGACGGTGCCGTGACGACGATCACCGGCGATGTCGCGCAGCCAGCGACGATGGAGGAGGCGGTGCGCACCGCCGTCGACACCTACGGCCGCCTCGACGTGCTGGTGAACAACGCGGGGACGTTCACCTCGGGCGACATCACCGAGATCGAGCCGGAGGATTGGCGCCGCGTCATCGAGACCGACCTGTCCGCCGTGTTCTACGGCACGCGCGCGGCGCTCCCCCACCTGCGCGAGACGAAGGGGTCGATCGTGAACACCTCGAGTGTGTCGGGCATGAGCGGCGACTGGCGCATGAGCCCCTACAACGCTGCGAAGGGCGGCGTGAGCAACTTCACGCGGGCGGCTGCCCTCGACAACGGGGAGCACGGGGTGCGCGTCAACGCGGTGGCGCCCGGGCTCATCTGGACGGACATGACGCAGCAGCAGGCGCAGAACGAGGACCTCAAGCAGGCGTTCGCCGAGCGGATCGCCCTGGGCCGTGGGGGTCAGCCCGAGGAGGTCGCCGCCGCGATCCTGTTCCTGGCGAGCGACGAGGCGTCGTTCATCACCGGGGCGATCCTGCCCGTGGACGGCGGGACGACCGCGAGCAACGGGCAGCCGCCGCAGGCGTAGCGCCGCCGCAACTGCGCGCGCCGACGACAACTGCGCCGTCGCCTGGCCGCGCACTTGTCGTCGGCGCGCGCAATCACCGCCGATCAGCGACGCCCCCGCCCGCCGCGACCTGCAGCTGACGACGAACCACGTCGGCGAGTGCGTCGAGCTGCCGGTGAAGCCGGACGAAGCGCTCGACGGCTCCAGCGGCAGCGGCAGCGACTGCAACTGCGACTGCGACTGCGACCGCGACTGCGACTGCGACTGCGACTGCGACTGCGACTGAAGAAAAACCGACCCGCGCGACTTTTTCTGCTGCTCATACGTATGAGCACCCAAGCCTCGCTACGGTCATACGCATGACCTCGACGACGAGGCCGTGAACAGGAGCACCGGAGCCCATGACCGCCAGCACAGCGCGCATCACGCAGCGGATGATCGCCGACATCGCGGGTGTCAGCCAGTCCACGGTGTCGCTCGTCCTGAACGGCAAGGCGGACGAGACACGGCGCATCCCGGCGGCCACGCGGGACCGCGTGCTCGAGGTCATCCGCGAGACGACCTACGTCGCCAATCCCGTCGCACGGAGCCTCGCGGGCGCGACGAACGGGCTCATCGGCGTGTTCACCTACGAGCCGGCGTTCCCGAACCGGTCGTCGGACTTCTACACGCCCCTCCTCACCGGCATCGAGAGCGCGGCCGAGGGCGTCGGCGCCGACCTCCTCGTGTTCACGAGCACACCCGTAGTCGACGGTCATCGCCGCCTGTTCCACGAGTCGAACCGGCTCCGCCTGGCGGACGGCTGCATCCTCCTCGGCCGCGAGATGGACCCGGACGAGCTCGAGCGGCTCCTCGACACCGCCTACCCGTTCGTCGCGATCGGCCGTCGTGACGCCGCCGGAGGACGGGTCCCGTACGTCGGTGTCGATTACGTGAGCGCCACACGGTCCCTGGCGGACATGGCCGTCGGACTCGGCCACACACGGTTCGGCCTGCTGCGCCTCCCCCTGACGGCCGAGTCGAGCCGCGACCGCCGGGAGGGGCTCGTCGCGGGCCTGACCGGACACGGTGACCTCGCCGAGGCCGAGATGACCACGGGAACGACGGTCACCGACGCGTGGGATGCGATCCGGCCCTCCCGGCCGACCGTCCTGTTCATCGAGGACCCCGTGGACGCCCAGCTGCTCCACGAGCACCTCAGCGCATCCGGCATCCGAGTACCCGAGGACCTGTCGATCGTCGTGCTCGGCGAGCACAACCGTCCACGCGAGCGGGCGGTCGACCACACCCGCCTCAGCGCGCCGCGAACGGAACTCGGCGCCCGGGCCGTCGCGGCGCTCACGGCCCGTCTGGAGGCCCTGCACACGACCGACACGGACAGTGCCGCCGACGCGGATCCGGTCCAGGAACTCCTCCCCTGCACGATCGTGGCCGGCGCGACCCTCGCCGCACCGCCGGGCTGATCCCGGCAGCACCACCACCACACCGCTCGCCGCCCCCGCGGGGCCGCGCAGCGCCAGGCCAGACGACACGGACCGCCGGTCCGACCGACCCCAGGAGCACCATGCCCAGCACCAGCACCCACGAAACCGACGTCGTCATCATCGGCGGCGGTCTCGGGGGCGTCGCGGCCGCGATCGCCGTCTGCCGAACCGGTCGCCGCGCGATCCTCACCGAAGAGACCGACTGGCTCGGCGGGCAGCTCACGAGCCAAGCGGTCCCGCCGGACGAGCACCCGTGGGTCGAGCAGTTCGGGGTCACCCGGAGCTACCGCGCACTCCGCGACGGGATCCGCGAGCACTACCGCCGCGTCTACCCGTTGCGGGCCGAGGCCGCGGCGCTGCCGGACCTCAACCCCGGCGCGGGCCGGGTCAGCAAGCTCTGCCACGAGCCTCGCGTCGCGGTCGCCGTGATCGACGAACTCCTCCAGCCCTACCGGAGCGCAGGGCTCCTGACCGTCCTGCTCGAGCACCGGCCCGTCGCGGCGACCACCGACGGCGACCGGTGCACGGACGTCACGGTCGCGGCCTCCGACGGCACGCGCACGGTGCTCCGGGGCGCGTTCGTGCTCGACGCGACCGAGACCGGTGATCTCCTGCCGCTGGCCGACGTCGAACACGTGGTGGGCGCGGAGGCGCGGAGCGAGCACGACGAACCCCACGCCCCCGAGACGGCCGACCCGGGCAACCAGCAGGGCATCACGTTCTGCTTCGCGGTGTCGCACCACGAGGGCGAGGACCACACCGTCGAGCGCCCCGCGATGTACGACTTCTGGCGCTCCTACCAGCCCGACTTCTGGCCGGCCCCGCTGATCGGGTTCCTCGCGCCCGACCCGCGGACGCTCGAGGCGCATCCGCGGACGTTCGAGCCGAACCCGGACGCGGACCCGCTCGCCGTCAGCGCCGACCAGAGCGCCGACGCGGGCGACAAGGAACTGTGGGGGTTCCGGCGGATCCTCGCCCGGAAGCTGTTCACCGACGGCGCGTTCGACTCGGACATCTGCCTGGTCAACTGGCCGCTCAACGACTACTGGCTCCAGCCGCTCATCGGAACGGGTGAGGATCCGGACGCGGACGCCGCAACCAGCGAGCGGGCCCTGTACGAGGCGCGACAGCTGTCCCTGTCGGTCCTGTACTGGCTCCAGACCGAGGCACCACGGTCCGACGGTGGCACCGGGTTCCCCGGGCTCCGGCTCCGCGGTGACGTCACCGGGTCCGCCGACGGGCTGGCCAAGGCGCCGTACATCCGCGAGTCCCGGCGTATCCGGGCCGTGACGACGATCGTCGAACAGGACGTCGCCGCCGACGTCGTCGGGGTGACCGGACGGACCCGCTACCGCGACTCGGTCGGGGTCGGCAGCTACCGTCTCGACCTGCACCCGTCGACCGGGGGTGACAACTACGTCGACGTCCCGAGCGTCCCCTTCGAGATCCCCCTCGGCGCGCTCGTGCCCCGCCGTGTCCGCAACGTGCTCCCCGCCGGCAAGGACATCGGCACGACCCACATCACGAACGGGTGCTACCGGCTCCACCCGGTCGAGTGGAACGTCGGCGAGGTCGCCGGCGCGCTCGCGGTGCACTGCATCGAGCACGACCTCGACCCGCAGCACGTCCAGGCGGATGACGACCGGTTCGCGGCGTTCGCCCGCGAGCTCGACCGCGCCGGCGTCGAACGCCACTGGCCCGAGGTCCAGGGCTACTGAACTCCCCGGACGCGCGCCGCGTGTCCGGTCACACCAGCAGGAAGGTCACGACGACGTGAAACCCAACGCCCTCCGCATCGGCATCGACGTCGGTGGCACGTTCACCGACGCGGTCGCCATCGACGCGACGACGCTCGCGCTCATCGGGCAGTCCAAGGTCCCGACGAGCCACGACCACCCCGACGGCGTCGCGCACGGCATCGTCACCGCGCTCCACGAGCTGCTCCGGACCATCGGGCGCTCGGCATCGGACGTCGTGTTCCTCGCGCACGGCACGACCCAGGCCACGAACGCACTCCTCGAGGGCGACGTCGCGCCGGTCGGGCTCATCGGCATCGGTTCCGGTCCGTCAGCGTTCTTCGCCAAGCGCCTGCGTCGGCTCGGGCGCATCGAGATCGCCGACGGCAAGCGGCTCCCGATCGAGTACGAGCACGTGGCACGGGCGACCGACGAGCGCGCCGTCGGTGCCGCGCTCGACCGGTTCGCCGCAGCCGGGATCCGGTCCGTGGTCGTGACCGAGCCGTTCTCCGTCGACGACCCGATCGGCGAGGAGCACGTCGCCGCGATCGCCCGAGCCCGGGGGTTCCTCGTCACGGCGACGCACGACATCACCTCGCTCTACGGCCTGAGCAAGCGGACCCGGACCGCGGTGCTCAACGCCGTCATCCTGCCGCGCATGTTCGCGACCGCCGACCTCGTGCAGACGAGCATCGACGCCGCGGGGATCACGGCACCACTCATGGTCATGCGGTGCGACGGTGGGGTGATGTCGCTCGACGAGATGCGACGACGACCGCTGCTCACCGTGCTGTCCGGGCCGGCCGCGGGGGTCGCTGGTGCGCTCATGCAAGAGAAGCTGAGCGACGGCATCTTCCTCGAGACCGGCGGTACCTCCACCGACATCTCGGTGATCCGACGCGGCAAGGTCGCGGTGCAGTACACCGAGTTCGGCGGCAGTTCCACCTACCTGTCGGCCCTCGACGTCCGCACCGTCGGGGTCGGTGGCGGCTCGATGGTCCGCATCCAGCCGGGAGGAACGGCACGGGTCACCAGCGTCGGCCCTCGCAGCGCGCACATCGCTGGCCTCCCCTACGCCTGCTTCGCCAGCCCCGATGACCTGCGCGACGCCCGGCTCACGACGATCGCACCGCTCGACGGCGACGCCGCGGACCACGTCGTGCTCGACGCCGCGGGCGGACGCTTCGCCATCACGATGACCTGCGCGGCGAACGCGCTCGGCCTGGTCCCGGAGACCGACTACGCCCACGCGTCGACCGAGGTCGCGCGCGCAGCGCTCGCGCCGCTCGCCGCAGCGCTCGGCACGGACGCCGACACCGCTGCCCGAGCCGTGCTCGACGCCGGGGTCGCGCCGGTGCTCGAGGTCGTGGACCGGATGATCGACGACTACCGGCTCCCGAAGGACAGCGTCACGCTCGTCGGCGGTGGCGGAGGTGCCGCGTCGGTCACCCCGCACGCGGGCGCCCGTGCGGGATCGGACTGGCGGATCGCGCAGCACAGCGAGGTGATCAGCCCCATCGGCGTCGCACTCGCGCTCATCCGCGAGCAGGTCGAGCGGGTGATCCCCGGCGCGACGGACGACCAGATCCTCGCCGTCCGACGCGAGGCCGAGCAGGCCGTGATCGCGCAGGGCGCCGCCCCGTCCGAGGTGTCGGTCGACGTGACCGTCGACCCGCAGTCGAACACGGTCCGGGCCATCGCGACGGGCGCCACCGAGCTCCGCACGCAGGACCGGACCGCACGCCGCACCGACGACGACCTGCGCCGCATCGCCGCCACGAGCCTCGGCGTGCCCGCCGCAGACCTGCAGGTCCCGCGCAGACGGACGCACACGTCGTGTTCGGGGCACCACCACGGCAACGGTTCCTGCGCAAGCCCGTCCGACCCGTGCGGGTGCTCGACCGCGACGGCGTGATCCGCCTCGCGTCGGCCGATGCCCAGGTCGAACAGAGCACCGTCGGCGCCGGCGGCGAGGCACTCCCCCGGCTCATCGCGGAGCACACCGCCTACGGGGACGGCGGCTCGCGTGCCCCCGCGCTCCAGCTGCTCGTCGGTCCGCGGATCGCCGATCTGTCCGGCGTGCTCGACGAATCGCAGCTCGTGTCCCTCGCCCGTACCGAGGTCGAAGGCCAGGACCGGGCGGATTCGCTCGTCGCCGTGCTCGAGGTGCGCTCGTGAGCACCGTGCAGGGCGCGCTCACCGCGGCGGACCGCGAACGCCTCCGTGCGCTCGCCGGTGTCGACGACCCGGCACTCGGCGCCCGACTCCTCGCGTCCGTGCCGACGAACGAGTCGCGGTCCTCGGCGGACCTCCTGCGGTTCGCGGCGAGGGCCGACGCTTTCGGCCGGGACCTCGCCGACGGCACGGCCATCGACGTGGCCACGGTCGAGGTCGTCGAGCGTTCCGGCGGGCTCCCGGCGGGTGGACTCCTCGCCCGGTACGGCTCACGTGGTCACCGTGTCGAGCTGTTCAGCGACACCATCGGGTTCTGCGAGGACTTGGTCGACGAGCTCGGCTGGCGTGCGCTGTTCCCGACGGGCAGTGTCCGGGCGGCCGCGGTCGCCCACGAGCACGCACACCACCTCGTCGTCGCCGACCGCTCCCGGGCGCTCCGGACCGCGCTCGACCACCCGGTGTCCCGGATCGGCCGCCTCCGGCGACTCGGCTTCGTGGCGGGCACGGACGAGGTCGCGGCGCACGCGTTCGCGGCACGCACTCTCCGTCTGGAGCGCTCGCCGCTCCTCCTCACCGCGGCCGCGACGGCCGCACTCGACGTGCGCAACGGTGCGCGCGCCTCCCGGACCTCCAAGGAGAACTGACCATGGGCATCGTCATCATCATCGTCATGGCGATCGGGGTCGCCCTGATCCTCAGCGGCAAGATCCCCACGGCGTTCGCACTCGTGCTGCTCGCCGTCGCCATCGCGCTGCTCGGCGGAGCGCCGTTCGTCGGCGCCGAGAACAGCGTCCTGACGACCGTGATCCAGACGGGGGCGGTCACGCTCGCATCGACGATGATCGCGATCCTGCTCGGGTCATGGCTCGGGTCGCTCATGCGCGACACCGCCATCGCCTCGACGCTCGTGCGGAAGACGGTCGAGTTCGCCGGGGACCGGCCGGTCGTCGTCGCCCTCGGTGTCCTGCTCATCTCGGCGCTCTGCGGAGCGGTCACCGGCTCTGCCCCGGCGGCCCTGCTCGCCGGTGTCATCGGCATCCCCGCGATGGTCGCCGTCGGCGTGCCGAAGGTCACCGCCGCCGGCACGATCCTCATCGGCATCGGGGCGGGTGCTCCGTTCGAACTCCCCGTCTGGCAGTTCTTCTCGACCGCTCTGCACCTGTCGGTCCCGCAGGTCCGGTCGTTCATGCTGTTGCTGTTCCCGTTCGCCGCGGCGGCCGCCATCGTGTTCGTGATCGTCGAGACCCGCCGCCGCGGCACCGTCCACCAGTGGTCACTGGCGTCGATGGCGGAACGGGACGCCGCTGACGCCGACACCCGGAGCCGCCGCGAGCGCCTCGGCGACGCCCCGTGGTTCGCGCTGCTCACCCCGCTCGTGCCGATCGTGCTCGCGCTCGTGCTGCAGGTCCCGATCATCCCGTCGCTCCTGGCGGGCGTGCTCTTCGCCGTCGTGACCACCACACCTCCGCGACTCTGGGCGAGCCGGATGCTCCGCTCGTTGTACGACGCGTTCCACGTGGCCGCACCGCCGATCGCGCTGTTCATCGCCATCGGCATGCTGCTCGCCGCGGTCGGGCTCCCCGGATCCGTCGCAGCGCTCAAGCCGATCGTCGAGGCGGTCGCGCCCACGAACGTGTGGCTCTACGTCATCGTGTTCTCGGTGCTCGTGCCGCTGTGCCTCTATCGCGGCCCGCTCAACATCTTCGGCCTCGGCGCCGGGATCGCTGGCGCGATGACCGCGATCGGGTTCTACTCGCCGATGGCGGTCCTCGGCCTGATGACCAGCTACAACCAGGTGTTCGGTGTCGCCGACCCGACGAGCACCCAGACCGTCTGGGCCGCGCAGTACTCGGGGGTGACGCCGCAGCAGGTCATGGTGCGGGTGCTGCCCTACGTCTGGGTGGTCGCGATCGCCGGGATCGTCATGTCCGCGATCCGGTTCCTCTGACGCGGACACGGCCGTGCACCCCTCGTCCTCGCTGCTCCCCCTCGTCCCGAGCGACGGCGTCACGATGACGAACTTCTGGGCGACCGGGGCGCCGAAGACCGCGGGGATCCAGGTCAGCGGAGCAGCGTCGGTCGTCACCCAGCGGGCGGACGGCACGCTCGCCGTGGCGGTGAGCGATCCCACGCAACGGCGCACGGACACGGTGACGGTCACGGTGGACGGCGCGGCGACCGGGGTGGTCTCGACGGACTCCGGTGTCACGGTCGTGTCGACCAGTCCGAACACCACGATCTCGGTGCCCCTGTCCGGAGCAGCGGGCAGGAGCTTCACCGCGCGGTTCACCGTGTAGTGCCGCGCATGGTCGTGTGTCGACGGTGAGGCTGATTTGGCGCGTGCGCGTGCCAACGACGAGTGGCCGGAAGGACGACCGCGCACTTGTCGTCCGCACGCGCCCTTGGGCGTCCCGCCGTCGCCACGACCACGACCACGCCCGGCGGCCCGACACAGAGGCACCGCGCGTAGCGTCCGCGCCATGAGCGACAACGAGCAGACCGAGCCCGTCATGGACGGCGCCACCGACGCGACGAACAAGGAGAAGCTGGCGGGCCTGATCGAGCAGGTGGACAACGACCACGGGAGCGAAGGCGCCTCGAGCATGGCTGACGAACTCCGGAACCGGATGGCCGAGACGCAGGTCGAGCCCGAGTCGGCCGCTGACACGGAGGACTGATCCACCGGAGCGGTCCGTGCGGGGGGGTTCCGATCCCGACCGCAGCCATCCCCCGTCGCATGCGAACGACGAGGGCGCTGTCTTCGGACAACGCCCTCGTCGTTTCCACGCCCGCCAGCGCCAGGCGACGCTGCCGACCCGATCAGTCGATCGAGTAGTACGGGTTCTTGAAGCTGTAGGTCGCCCCGCAGTGCGTCCCGTAGTCGGGCGCGTGTCCGGCGCACAGCCACACGGTCACGTCGGTCACCCCGACGCTGCTGTCGGACGGCACGGTGCCGCTGCAGCTGGTTCCGGACCCCTTCGTGCACGGTGAGATGTAGTTGATGCTGCCACCGCCCGCGCCGGCGACGTCGTAGATGAGGTACGGCCCGTTCCCGTCGGGCGCGGTGTCGGCTTCGGTGTAGTTGATGTGGAAGGT
This sequence comes from Curtobacterium sp. MCBD17_003, assembly GCF_003234885.2. Classification (NCBI taxonomy): domain Bacteria; kingdom Bacillati; phylum Actinomycetota; class Actinomycetes; order Micrococcales; family Microbacteriaceae; genus Curtobacterium; species Curtobacterium sp. MCBD17_003. The sequence goes on along the minus strand of NZ_CP126275.1, from coordinate 1,104,204 downwards.
CTCGCTCGTGCTCCACGTGACCTTCACCACGGCCGATGCGTTGCCGTCGCTCGACGAGATCGCATGACTCTGCGTCGTCGTGACCGCGTTGGCCGGTGCTGCGATGCCGACGGTGAGTGCGAACGCTCCGAGAGCGGCGGCCCCGATGATGCGCTTCCTGATCTTCATGACGATCCCCTTTGATGTCATTGCCCCTGATATCCGACGAATCGTCGGAATGAGGGTCATCGAAGCACCGAGGCCGCTGGTCGTCAAGATGCTGCTGCGCCGGGGTGGCGCCCTGGGCCCGGACCCCGGGCGAACCACCGCGCGGCATCGAAGCGTCCCGGAGCGCGGACGACCCCGGGCCGCGAACCGCCGCAGGGCCCGAACCGCAGCCGGGCCGGAGGCGGCCGCCGAACCCCGGAGCCGTCAGTTCATGTACAACCCGCCGTTGACGTCGAGCGTGTGCCCGGTGATGAACCCGGTGTCCTCGCGGAGCAGGAACTCCACCGCGACGGCGACGTCGTCCACGGTGCCGATGCGACCGACGAGCAGGTCCGCGGCCATCTCGGCCTTGCGTTCCTCGGTCAGGGTGCCGCCCATGATGTCGGTGTCGATCGGGCCGGGGGCGATGGCGTTCGCGGTGACGCCGAGCGGGCCGAGTTCGCGGGCGAGTGCACGGGTCAGGCCGATCACCCCGGCCTTCGCGACCGAGTACGGGGTCTTGCTGTAGGTCCCTCCGCCGCGTTGTGCCGACACGGAGGAGATGCTCACGATGCGGCCGACCCCGCTCGCCGCCAGGGACTCGGCCACCCGACGCGAGACGTGGTGCACGCCGGTCAGGTTGACGGCGATGACGCGGTCCCACTCCCCCGGCTGGAGTTCGAGGTACGGCGTCGGGGAGCTGATGCCGGCGATGTTCACGAGCGCGACGATCTGCGGCAGCGCGGACTCGAGTTCGTCGACGGCGCCGCGGACCTCGGCTTCGTCGGAGACGTCCGCACCGACCCCCGCCGCCCGGACACCGAACGACGCCGCGAGCTCCGACGCCGCTTCCGCCGACGCATCGTCGTCGAGGTCGATGATCCCGATGTCCCAACCGGCAGCGGCGAGCCGCCGCGCGGTCGCTCGGCCGATCCCGCGGGGCGAGACCGCCCCGGTGACGATCGCGGTGCGGGCGGCGGGGAAGGCAACGGTCATGGCCTCGGTGTACTCGCATCTCCGACCAGCCGCCACCCATACGGGGTCGATAGGCTCGCCATCTCCACGTCCGGTCCAACGAAGGAGCGAGTGTCGTGACGCGTCTGTGGAACCAGCCCACCCAGTTCGTCGACGAGATGATCGAGGGCTTCGTCCTCGCGAACGGCGATCGAGTCCGCCAGGTCCGAGGCGGTGTGACCCGGTCCACGAGGAGCCCGGACCCCGAGGTCGCCGTGGTCATCGGCGGCGGCTCGGGGCACTGGCCGGCGTTCGGCGGTCTCGTCGGGCCGGGGCTCGCGCACGGGGCGGCGATGGGCAACCTGTTCGCGTCGCCGTCGTCGATCCAGGTCGAGTCGGTGATCCGCGCGAGTGAGCAGGGCCGGGGCGCCCTGCTCAGCTACGGCAACTACGCCGGTGACGTCCTCAACTTCACGGCAGCGCAGGACGCGGTCCGGGCGGACGGCATCGACTGCCGCACGGTCCTCGTGACGGACGACATCTTCAGCGCGTCGAGCGACGAGCGCGGCAAGCGTCGCGGCATCGCGGGCGACCTCACGGTGTTCAAGGTGGCCGGGGCCGCCGCGGCCGAGGGCATGGGCCTCGACGACGTCGAGCGCGTGGCGGTGCTGGCGAACGAGCGGACGCGGTCGATGGGCGTCGCGTTCAGCGGCTGCACGCTGCCCGGCGCGGACGAACCCCTGTTCGACGTCCCCGAGGGGCGCATGGCGATCGGGCTCGGCATCCACGGCGAGCCCGGCATCGACGAGACCGACATCCCCAGCGCCGAGGGGCTCGCCGAGCTGTTCGTCGAGCGACTCCTCGCCGAGGCGGAGATCCCGGAGGGCGTCGACCTCGACGACGCGCGCGTGGTCCCGATCCTCAACGGGCTCGGGTCGGTCAAGGTCGAGGAGCTGTTCGTCGTCTACCGCTCGATCGCGGGGCTGCTGCAGGACCGTGGGCTCACCGTGGTCGACCCGCAGGTGGGCGAGTTCTGCACGAGCTTCGACATGGCCGGCGCGTCCCTGACCCTGCTCTGGCTCGACGACGAGCTCGAGCGGCTCTGGACCGCGCCCGCCGACACCCCGGCGTTCCGTCGGGGCAGCGTCCAGCAGGACCTCGTGAGCGCCGGACCGACGGCCGCGGAGGCCGACACGGAGGACGCGATCCGGCCCTCCAGTGCGGAGTCCCGCGAGTCCGCGGCACACATCGTCGACCTGCTCCGCACGGTCGCGACGACCGTGGAGGACCACGTCGACGACTGGGGTCGCCTCGACTCGATCGCCGGCGACGGCGACCACGGCATCGGCATGCAGCGCGGTGCGAGCGCGGCACTCGACGCCGCGACCGCCGCTCTGGAGGCCCAGGGCGGCGCCGCCACGGTCCTCCACCGGGCGAGCGCCGGCTGGGCCGACCGCGCGGGCGGCACCTCGGGCGCGCTGTGGGGCGTGCTGCTGCGGACCCTCGCGAGCGAGCTCGACGACGAGACGCAGCCGACCGCCACCGCCGTCGCGACCGGTGTCGCCCAGGGCCGGGAGGCCGTGCAGTCGGTGGGCGGAGCGGCCGTCGGTGACAAGACGATGGTGGACGCGCTCGTGCCGTTCGCCGACACGCTCACCGCGCGGGTCGACGTGGGCGACGACCTGGCGACCGCGTGGGCCGCCGCTGCCTCCGCTGCCGAGGAGGGTGCGGCGTCGACGGCGGACCTCGTGCCGCACCTCGGGCGCGCGAAGACGCACGGCGACAAGGCCGTCGGCTCCCCCGACCCCGGCGCCGTGTCGTTCGCGGCGATCGTCGGCGTGGTGGGCCATGCACTCGCAGGTGGCACGGACACGGACGGAGTACACCGGGACCCCGGAGCGACAGACCGTCGCGAGGAAGGAGCCACGCGATGACGCAGTGGCGGTTGGTGATCGGCTCGGACGACGCCGGGTACGACTACAAGGAAGCGATCCGCAAGGACCTCGAGGCGAGCGACCTCGTGGCCTCGGTGGTCGATGTCGGCGTGGACGCCGACGGGCACACGAACTACCCGACCGTGGCGACCGCCGCGGCGGAGATCGTCGCCCGCGGGGATGCGGACCGGGCGATCCTGTTCTGCGGCACGGGCCTCGGCGTCGCGATCTCGGCCAACAAGGTGCCGGGCATCCGGGCCGTGACCGCGCACGACTCCTACTCGGTGGAGCGGTCGATCCTGTCGAACGACGCCCAGGTGCTCTGCATGGGGCAGCGCGTCATCGGCCTCGAGCTCGCCCGCCGCAACGTGCGGGAGTGGCTGACGTACGAGTTCGACAGCTCGAGCGCGTCGAACGACAAGGTCGAGGAGATCCGGGCGTACGAAGCGGCGCACTGAGCTGCGGCGCTGACGAGCGCCGACGCGGAGCAGTCGAGGGGGAATCGGCCTCTGCGGTGCCGACGCCGCGCTCAGGTGGTTCTCGAGGCGTGTCCCTCGCAGTCGGGTCGCGCTCATCGCATCCGTCCTCGTAGCCTCAGCACGTGAACACCGGGCGGCTGGTCCTCATGACGGCGACAGCGCTCGCCGCCGTGCTCGCGGGCACCTTCAGCGTCGTGGCTCTCGAGCCGCCCGCACTGACCTCGCCGGGTTCGTCAGGAGGGGTGTGCGGTGGCTTCGCACGCCACAACGCGCCGTCGGACATCACCGTCACGATCGCGGTCCGGAACCGCAGCTCGCACCCGGTCGATGTCCTCGGTGCGCGGGTCGACGCGGCGAAGGGGCACACGGTCCGGTTCCACATCGACCCGGAGGGGCACGTCGCACCGAACGGATTCGGTGCACTCGCGGACTTCGAGCATCGAGGCCACGTCGTCGACATCGCGGACGCCACCATCCCCGGGCACACGACGTCGACGATCCTCGCCACCGTGACGTTCCGCCAAGGCGATGCGCTCGTCCCCCTCTCCGACGTGGCGGTCGACTACCGCGGCCGGCTCGGCACGGTCCGGACTGTGGACATCCCGGCTGGTGTCACCGTGAGTGCTCCCGGGCACGGTGCTGCCTGCGTCGCGGAGGGCTGACCGCGTCCCGTCGGCGCCGGTGCGCCACTTGCTCCGCCCGAGGAACGTGATCTCATCCGTAGCCCTCGTCGAAGAGTCGCCAGCCGTCGGCGGTGTGCGTGAAGCAGAACTCCCAGCCCGGCAGCGACCCCGGATCGGCGCCGCTCATCCCCTTCTGCACGATGTCCACCGGGATGCATTCCTCGGCGGCCGGAGCGTGCTCCGCGGACACATGAGACGTCCGTCCGACGTTCCCGTACGAGACGAGATCCGGATCGTCATCCGACCACCAGGTGTGGCGCCGCGTCCCGCACCAGGGAGCGTCCCGTTCCGGACCATCGGGAGCCATGAGCGCTGCAGTGACCCGGCACTGGTGCGCCTTCGCCGCGCGGAGGTAGACGAGGAGCACCTGCCGGACGGGCGTGTCCGGGGCCGGCAGCAGCGCTTCGACCGCACGCTCCTGAGCCTCGGCCCGCTCGTGGTGCACCACCGTCACCGTCGACACTGCGACCGCCGCCGCGATGCCGATCGCGCCAGCGGCCCACAGTCTGCGTGGCATACTTCGACGTCGCTCCTCCACGAGCGGAAGCATGGCAGCATCCGCGGGTCACGCACAGCGTTCCATGTGTGCGTTCGCTCAGCGGTCGGAGGCGCTCACCACCGGTGGTGGGCCTCCCGGTCGTCACGCGTCGCGGACCGCGGCGACCGCTTCGATCTCCACGAGCTGGTCGTCGTACCCGAGGACCGTCACCCCGAGCAGCGTGCTCGGCACGTCATGGCCCCCGAAGGCCGCTCGGACGACGTCCCACACCGCGATGAGGTCTGCCTGCCGCGACGACGCCACGAGGACGCGGGTGCTGATGACGTCCTCGAGCCCCGCTCCTGCGTCTCGGAGTGCCGTCTCCAGGTTGGCGATGCACTGTGCTGCCTGGCCAGCGTGGTCCGCCGCGGCCACGGTCGCTCCGGCGGCGTCGAGCGGGCACGCCCCAGCGAGGAAGATCAGCCGAGCGCCGGCGGGAGCGGTCGCGGCGTAGGCGTAGTCGACGTTGCCGGCCAGGGTCGACGAGCGGATGAGCGTCACATGCCCGGACACAGGCTGCTCACGAGATGAAGGGGATGGTCCGGGGGCTGCCCACGTTGCCCGTCTCGTCGACCGCCCACGCCATGAGCTCGTAGCGCCGCCCCTTCGGGAGTGTCAGGGTGGCGGTTCCGGAGGCGCTGGCTCCGACCGCGTAGCCGGACGTCGGCGTCGCGTCGACCCCGGTTCCGGACACGAGCCGCACGATCGTCGTCGCGGCGTCGGCCGATGCCGAGCGGGTCCAGGTCACCTTCCGCGTGCCACTGCCGATCAGCGTGAGGCCCTTCGGTGCTGCGGGAGCCGTCACGTCGCTGCGGTCCTGCCACTGGATGAGGCCGGTGATCGGGTGCGTGGGGTCGCTCGGACAGGTTGCCGTGAAGGTCGCATGGAGATGGTCGATGAGGTGGTCGGGAAGGAATCCCACGCTCGTGATGGTCTCGGTTCCCGACGATCCTCCGCACCCGGACGCACCGTTCGAGAAGTCGAGGCCGTAGTTGCCGAACCACTGCTCCGCGTGCCTGCCGGCCGTGAGCGTCCCGCTCTTCGACGTCACGTCCAGGATGTGGCCGCCCGTCCAGAAGTCGTAGGTGTGCCCGGTGCCGAACATCCAGTAGCCAGGAGTACTGCGCGGCGATTCGTAGATGACGGTCGGCCCCTCCGTGTCCGTGTTCGTCCGGACCTGGGTGGTGTCCCCACGGTGCTGGTCGATGTAGCTGGCACTGGTCGTCGAGATCTTCGTGGTGCCGAGGTTGGCAGATCCGGCCAACGAGGCGGTGGCTGTGGCCGAACCAGCAGCGATGCTCAGGGTCGCAACACGCGGCCCGCCTGCCTTCGGTGAGAAGCCCACACGGACGACGCACGTTGCGTCGGGCGCCAAGGCGCGACCGCTGCAGGCATCCGAGGCGAGGGCGAAGTCGGAGGCATCCGCGCCGGAAACCGCGGCTCTCCCCAGACGCACCGATGCGGCCGACGCGTTCCGGATCGACTCCTCCGCCCACACCCGCGTGCCGTTCACGGGCATCTCGGGCCACTCGAGGTGCTGCCCCGCGAACCGCACCGGAACCTCCGGCTCGCCCATCCGGATCTCGCCGAAGTACGCCTCGAGGGGGGTGATGTCCGAGTTCCGGAACACGATGTCGAACCGCGTCACCCTGCCCGTGCTGTCGGCAGCGAGATCGAGCACGTCGAAGTCGCCCACGTATTCCTTCTCGCTCGACCCGTAGGAGACGTGCACCTTCGCCGCGGTCGGGTCGCCCTCGAAGTCGATGCCGGAGTACCGACCGACGTGGAGGTTCTGTCCCCACGGAGCGGTGATGTGGACCTCGGCCTGGCCGGTCTGGCCGGCCAGCGTCGTCGTCGGGTTGCTCGGGAGGACCACATCGATGTCCTGGAGCGTGGCTGACAGCACGGTGATCGTGCCGTCCTCGTGCCGCTGCGCATCGGTGAGCCCGTAGTTGTCCGGGGTGTCGGTGTTGGCGATCAGTGCGATCGCTGAGGACACGTCGGGCGCGGCTGCAGCGGGCTGTGCGACCAGGACGCCGCCGGCGAGCGCGGCGACGAGGGTCAGCGGGACGAGTGCCTTCGGGTTCAGCACGGGTTCCTCCTCGAACGGGATCGGTCATCGTGACCGTCACTCAGATACTGGACCCGTTCCCACTCCCTGTCCGCGGTGGCGACGGCTGCAGTCCGAGCGCCCGCTCCATCACCGCGATCGACTGCCGGGCCGCGTACTCGTCGCGCTCCGTCTGCGCGTCCTCGACCCGCAGGTGCACGGCGCCCGTGTACCGGCCGGTGCTCACGCCGTCGCGCGGGGCGAGATGCAGCACGACGCCCCATCCTTGCTCCGACTGTTCCCACGAGTGGTCCGGGGTGTGGAACGGCTCGATCGACAGCGCCTCGGCCCGCTCCGCGATGTGACGGCCCTCCGTGTCGGTCGCGGTGTCCCAGAGCGCGATCCCCCGCGCGGAGAACGCGAGCTGGCACGGGAACGTGACGGAGAGACCGGGGTCCCACGCGGCGAGGTCGTCCTTCGTCGACGGGGTCGCCAGCGCGCTGACGAAGGCGATCCCCGGATGCCGGGCGCTCCGCGCACCGCGCTCGTCCCTCCGGCGGAGTCGCACCAGACGCAGCGGGCCACCGGCCGCGCACGCGATGGTGGCGAGACCCCCGGCGCGCAGGGCGAGCGGGAACGCGTCCGAGTGGACGCCGTGGATGCGGACGAGCAGCACGACCGTCAGGACCGCGAACACGACGGCGAGCACGCTGAACACGATGGTCGACGGATGCCGCCGGGCCGTTGCAGCGAGCGACGCCGACGTCGCGCGGTGCTCGCCCACCGGCACGCCGGACCCGGGCTGACTCACTGCGCCGGAGGCGTGCTGCCGTCCATCGTGACCTTCCCGGCACCGGAGTCCCAGGTGTACGTGGCGTTCGCGCGGCCGGTCGGATCGGCGTCGGAGTCGTTGCCCTGCGGGTACGGGTAGGTCACGGCGATGCTCGTCGACGAGGTCCGCCGGACCGTGGGCTGGAACGCGTACTGCTCCTTCGTCGCGGTTCCGAGGTAGGTGCCGTCATGGAACAGCAGGATCGCGTACGGGGAGCTCGCCGTGGAGCCGGAGACGGTGACGACCGACCACGACAGCGGCGCGCAGGGGTCGTACCCGGAGTAGTCGGCGCCCGCCGCGTCCCAGTGGGCCGTTCCCCGCAGGTTCACCGGGAGCGGGAGTGCCGCGATCCCCGTCGCGGCGGCAGCCCGCCCCGTCGCGGGTCCGCACGTGCTCGTCGCGCTCGGGGTGCTCGTGGTGCTGGGCGAGGCGGGGGCGGCGGACGGTGTCGGGGTGCTGCGCGTGACCGTGCGCGCCGTGCTGCTCGGGTGCGGAGAGGTGGTCCCGCCCGAGCACCCGGCGAGCACCACGGTGAGCGCCGTGCCGAGGAGGACCAGACCCGAGGAACGTCGTGTGAGCATGCCTCCACATTGGCCCCGCTCGCCGAGCGCGTCCTGACCGTGCGCCGAAGCGCCAGGATGGAGTCCATGGACCCGAGCATCGCGATCGTCGGCCCGGGTGCGATCGGCACGACGGTGGCAGCAGCGCTCCACGAGGCCGGTCGGACCCCGCTCCTCGCCGGCCGGACGCCGCGGGAGCACCTCCGGCTCCGGACCCCGGACGGCGCGGTCGTCGTCGTCCCCGGGCCGGTGCACACCGATCCGACGACGATGTCCGGACCCGTCGACGTCGTGTTCCTCGCCGTCAAGGCCACCCAGATCGAGGCCGCCGGGCCCTGGCTCGCCGCGCTGTGCCACGCAGACACGGTCGTGTGCGTGCTGCAGAACGGGGTGGAGCAGGAGGCGACCGTCGGTCCGTGGGTCCCGGGCACGGTCCTCCCGGCCGTCGTGTGGTTCCCCGCCCAGGCCGAGCCGGACGGCACGGTGGCGCTGCGGCGACCGCCGCGCCTGACGCTCCCCGACGTGCCGGCGGCGCAGTCGGTGGTCGATGTCCTCGAGGGCACCCGGTGCGCGGTCGACGTCACCGAGGACTTCGTGACCGTCGCGTGGCGCAAGCTCCTCCACAACGCCGCCGCCGGGCTCATGGCGCTGAGTGGGCGGCGATCTGGGATGTTCCGACGTGAGGACGTCGCCCGGCTGACGCTCGACTACCTCGCCGAGTGCCTCGCCGTGGCGCGGGCAGCGGGCGCCCGCCTCGGCGACGACGTCCCACAGGACGTCCTCGACGGCCTCCGCGCACAGCCGGCGGACCTCGGGACCTCGATCCTCACCGACCGCGCCGCTGACCGCCCGCTCGAGTGGCGGGTCCGGAACGAGGTCGTGGCACGGCTCGGCCGCATGCACGGCATCCCGACCCCGGTCAGCGACGTGGTCGTGCCGCTGCTCGCCGCCGCGAGCGACGGGCCCGGCTGACCCGGGAGGCCCGCCACGGACGGTCAGGCGATCGGCACGGGGGCCATGACATCACGGAGCCGGAAGGCGCTGATGTCGTCGTCGGTCCGACCATCGAGGGCGAGTTCCGCCAGGATCCGCCCGATCGTCGGCGTGAACTTGAACGCGTGGGCGGCCCCGAGCGCGACGAGCACGTCCGGGTGCTCCGGCAGCGCGTCGACCACGAACCGCCGGCCGGGGGTCAGCGTGTACTGGCAGGTGATGGTCCGGACGTCCGCGCCGCTGGCGGGCAGGAACCCGCGCATGAACGCCCGCAGCTGGTCGAGGAGCTCCTCGGAGTGCCGGAAGGTCCGCTCCTCGGGCGTCATGCGGTTGTCGGAGGCGTCTCGACCCGCCTTGACGGTCGGCTCCCCGTAGGTCGGGAACCCGTAGTAGCAGGGCTCGTCCTCCCAGATCCACACGGGGAGCCGGTCGTCGCCGAAGTCCTCGGGGCGGTCCGGCCCGAAGTACGTGACCTGCTCCTGCATCGTCACGAGCGGGACCTCGACACCGAGGGGCGCGATGAGCGCGTTCGTCCACGCATCGGCGGCGACGACGACCTTCCGCGCTCGGACCGTCCCCGCGGTCGTCATGACCACGACTCCGTCGGGTTGGGGTCGGAGCTCCTCGACCCGTGTCCGGTCGCGGAGCACCGCACCGTGCGACCGTGCCTGCATCTGGAGCGTCGCGACGGTGCGGGCCGCGGGGACGATCCCGGTGTCGGGCGAGAACACGGTCTCGACTCCCGGGGGCAGGGTGAACTGCGGCCATCGCGCGGCGACCGCGTCCCGGTCCATGAGCTCGAACGGCAGGTCCTGCGCCGCGAGTGCCGCGGCGAAGGTGGACACGGGGTACGGACTGCCCGGTGGCACGAACACGACGCCGCCGGTGGTGGTCACGAGGCGTTCGCCGCTGACGCGTTCCAGCTCGGCCCAGTCCCGGTACGCCGACTTCGCGAGCCGGACGTAGGCCTCGTCCCCGTACGAGGTGCGGAGGATCCTCGATGTGTCGTGGGAGGCACCGCGCACGTGACCGAACTCGAACTGTTCGAACAGGACCACCGTCGCACCCCGGAGTGCCAGGTGGTGGGCAGCGGCGCTGCCCAGCGCCCCGGCGCCCACGACGGCGACGTCGAACTCCTCCATCGCGGTCCGGTCAGTCGATCGGTGCGGGGCCGAGCTCGTCGAGCAGCTTCTGCAACGCCACGTACGCCCGGTTCCGGTACGCGACGAGTTCCGGCGTCCGGTCCGCCGGGACGTCGAGGTACCCGGCGCCCGACTTCGTGCCGAACTTGCCCTCGGCCACGAGCGCGGCGAGCGACTCCGGGGTCGCGAACCGCTCCGGCCACCGGGTCTGGAGGGACGCGTAGCAGAACGCGTACACGTCCAGGCCCGCCATGTCGGCGATTGCGAACGGGCCGAACACGGGCAGCCGGAAGCCGAACGTGGTCCGGACGATGGTGTCGATGTCCTCGGGGCTCGCGATGCCCTCGGCGGCGATGTCCGCGGCCTCGGAGAACAGCGCGTACTGCAGACGGTTGAGGACGAAGCCGACGCTGTCCTTGACCCGGGCGGTCTGCTTGCCGGTCGCGCGGACGATCGTCTCGGCGGTCGTGATCGCGGACTCGGTGGTGGTCTCGTGCGGGATGATCTCGACACCGGGGATGAACGGCGCGGGGTTCGAGAAGTGCACCCCGAGGAACCGTTCGGGCCCCTCGACGGCCTCGGCGAGTGCGCTGATGCGGATGGTCGACGTGTTCGAGCCGATCACCGCCTCCCGGCCCGCGGCCGCGCTGATCCGGGCGAGGGTGGCGTGCTTGATCTCGATCTTCTCGGGCACGGCCTCCTCGATGAACTCGGCGTCGGCGACGGCGGCCTCGACGGACTCGGCGGGGTGGACGAGCGCGGCGATGCGCTCGACGGCATCGGCGGGGAACAGCCCGTCGGCGACGAACTGCCGAGCCTCGTCGAGCAGCCGCGTGTGGTTGCTCGCGGCGATCTCGGCGGAGACGTCGGCGAGGGCGACCTCGGCCCCGGACAGCGCGAGCATCTGCGCGATCCCGCCACCCATGTACCCGGATCCGACGACGGCGGCTCTGATCTGACTCATCGTGCGACCTCCTGGGGCAGCAGGGTGCGGATGTACCGCTGGTTGGTGGCGCAGACGCCGAGGCTGTCCCCGCCGTACTGCTCGGTCATGATGATGCCGCGGAACCCGACGTCCACGGCCTCGCGCAGGACCTGCCGGTAGTTGATGATGCCGGTCTCCATCGTCGAGGGGACGCTCGTCGCCCACGAGCCGTCGCCGGCCTCGTCGCGTGTGTAGTTCTTGACGTGCAGGTAGTTCGCGTACGGCAGGGTCGCGGAGAACACCTCGCGCCAGTCCTCGACCGGACGGTGCAGGCGGATGAGGTTCGCGACGTCGGGGTTGAGGCCGACGTTGTCGAGGCCCACCGCCTCCACGAACCGGACGGCGCTCTCGGCCGTGCCGAGGTACGTGTCCTCGTACATCTCGAGCGCGAGGGGCAGCCCGACGTCGGCGGCGTGCTTGCCGAGTTCGCGGATCGACCGGACGGCGCGGTCCCAGACCTCCGGGTCGTCGGGGTCCTTCGGCCCGGGCGCGGTCCAGAACCACAGGGCCTTGCGCTGCGCCTCGCTGAACGGCTGGTGGAGCCCCGTCGAGAACACCTGCATGCCCCACGCGGCGGCGGCGTCGATCGTCCGGTGCGCGTACGCGAGGTTCTCGTCCTCGTGCCCGGGCATGATGACGCTGCGCCGCTGCAGGTGCACGCTGGGGATCCCGATGCCGTGCTCCCTGGCGGTGGCGAGGAGCTCGTCACGTTTGCCGGGATCGTAGTCGGCGGGGCGGATCCGGTCGTCGGCCATCTCGGCGAGCGTGAAGCCCACCCGCTCGATCTGGGCGAAGATGTCGTCCCACACCGCGATCGGGGCGTCGTGCAGCGTGGTGCCGTCGCGACCGACCGGTGGGAACCCGTGCAGACACACGGCGATCGGCCAGGTGTCGGCGGTCCAGGTGGCGGGGTCCCAGTCCTGCTCGGTTCCGGGTCGGTCTGGTCCTCGGGCCACGGTGCCTCCTCGCACATCGGCGTCATGGGCGACACCGGGCCCGACGTTACTCCGGTGGTGACCGCGGGGGTCCGGACCCGGGCGTCTCGGCTGAGTTCGCGCGCGGTCGTCGTCGGCGCGCGCGGGTGCGCGCCGACGACGAGTGCGCGCGCCAGCGACAGCGCAGTTGTCGTCGGCGCGCGCACGTGCAGGGGCCGCGGCGGGTCGGCCGGGAGGGACGGCGCCAGCCCGCCCCGTCCCTCCCGGCCGCCAGGGGGTCAGGGCTGCACGAGCTCGAGGTCCTCGAGCACGCTCGGGTGCGTCGGGGTCCAGCCGAGCGCCCTACGGGTGATCGCGCTCGAGGCCGGCTGGTCCGTCGCGAAGATCGGTCCGAACGGGCCGAAGGTCTCCTCGGGCACCTGCTCGACCGGAAGGCCGAGGCGCCGACCGATCACCCGGACGAGGTCGATCACGGCGTCACCCTCGTCGGCGACGGCGTGCCACGCGGACCCCGCCGGGGCGGACTCGAGCGCCAGCCGGAAGAGCACCGCGGCGTCGGCGGCGTGCACGGCGGGCCAGCGCTGGCTGCCGTCACCCGGGTAGCCCGCGACGCCGGTCCTCCTGGCGTTCTCGGTGAGGAGCCCGGCGAACCCGCCCGTCCCGTTCGCGTGCACCGTGCGGGGCAGGCGGATCGCCGAGGACCGCACACCCCGGTCGGCGTACCCGAGGATCGCGTTCACGGTGATGCCGCGCCCGCCGACGGGTCCGTCGGTCGGCAGCGGGTCCTCCTCGGTCGACGGGCGACCCTCGACCCAGGGCGTCCCGGACACGACGACGAGCGGACGGTCGCTGCCCACGAGTGCGTCGGCGAGCGTGGTCATCGCCGCGGTCTCCTCGGCCATGCCCTGCTGGATCGACTCGGTCGACCCGTAGTCGCGGCTGAACGCCAGGCTGATCACGCCATCGACCTGCCCGGCCGCGGTCCGGAGGACGTCGAGGTCGGCGATGCTCCCCCGGATCGTGCTGGCGCCGGCCTGCTCGAGCGTGGCGGCGGAGGCCTCGGAGCGAGCGAGGGCGAGGACGGTGTGGCCGTTGGCGAGCATCTCGGCGACGACGGGCGTGCCGATCGTGCCGGTGCCGCCGGTGACGAAGACGTGCATGGGGACTCCTCCGGGTGATGAGACTGTTGTCCCATCACCGTAGCACCATGATGGGACAACAGTCCCATCACGGGCTCGGAGTCGTAGGATGAATGGCATGGCGCGATGGGAACCGGGAGCGCGGGACCGACTCGTCCTCGCGGCCGTCGACCTGTTCACCGAGCAGGGCTACGACGAGACGACGGTCGCGCAGATCGCCGAACGTGCCGGCGTCACCAAGAGCACCTTCTTCCGGTACTTCCCGGACAAGCGCGAACTCCTCGTCGCCGGGCAGGAGACCCTGAGCACCCTGCTCGCCGAGGGCATCGCCGCCGCGCCCGCGGACGCGTCCCCGCTCGAGGCCGTCGCAGCCGGACTCGCACGCGCCTCGGACGAGATGGGGCCGATGAACCGCGACATCGGGCCTCGGCTCCGGGCCGCCGTCGCCGCGAGCGCCGAGCTGCAGGGACGGGACGCGCTGAAGAGCGTCGGGCTCGCCGTCGCCATGACGGACGCGCTCGTCGCCCGCGGTGTCCCGGCCGCCACCGCGCACCTCGCGGCCGAGATGGGTCTGCTCGCGTTCAAGCAGGGCTACAGCCGCTGGGTCGAGGGTTCGCGCGACGACGATGCCGGGCTCGCGCCGCACGCGCTCGCCGCGCTCGAGGACCTCCGGGCCGCGACGGCGTCACTCGGCTGACGCTGCGGCCCGGCGCGCCGCATCTGCGCGCGCCAGCGACAACTGCGCTGTCGCCTGCGGGCGCACTTGTCGCCTGCGGGCGCACTCGTACCGCGCGCCGCACGTGCGCACGCCGACGACGAGTGCGCATGCGGGCGCACGTCCCGTTGTCGTCGGCGAGCGCACACCGCACCGGACGTCGGACGGGAGGGACGGCACCAGCCCGCACCGCGCCTCCCGGCCGGCGGGCGGTCGCGGCCGGCGGGCGGTCGCCCTACACGTCGGCGGCGGCGAGCTGCCCGCAGGCGCCGTCGATCTCCTTGCCACGGGTGTCGCGGAGCGTCGTCGGGATGCCGGCGTCGTTGAGGCGCCGCACGAACTCGTCCGTCACGTCGCGCTCCGACGCCGTCCACACGGAGCCGGGCGTCGGGTTGAGCGGGATCGGGTTGACGTGGACCCAGCCGTGGCCGCGCTGGTTGAGCTTGTGCGCGAGCAGGTCGGCACGCCAGGCGTGGTCGTTCATGTCCTTGATGAGCGCGTACTCGATCGACACCCGACGGCCCGTCTTCTGGAAGTAGCGGTACGCGGCGTCGATGGCCTCGTCGACCTTCCAGCGGGAGTTCACCGGGATCATCTCGTCGCGGAGCTCGTCGTCGGGCGCGTGCAGGGAGAGCGCGAACGTGAGGGGGATGCCCTCGTCGGCGAGCTTGTCGATCGCGGGCACGAGTCCGACCGTCGACACGGTGATGTGCCGGGCGCTCATGCCGAGGCCGTTCGGCTGCGGTGCGACCATGATGCGCACGGCGTCCATCACGCGCTTGTAGTTCGCGAGCGGCTCCCCCATGCCCATGAACACGATGTTCGTGACGCGCTCGGGGTCGGTTCGGTCCTGGCCGCCACGGGTCGGGGCACCCGCGAGCTCCCCCGCCGCCAGCGCCGCGTTCGCCCGGACGATCTGCTCGACGATCTCGGCTGTCGACATGTTGCGCGTCAAGCCGTTCTGCCCGGTGGCGCAGAACGGGCAGTTCATCCCGCACCCGGCCTGCGACGACACGCACAGCGTGATCCGGCCCGGGTACCGCATGAGCACCGACTCGACGAGCGCGCCGTCGTGCAGCTTCCACAGGAACTTGATCGTGTCGCCCTTGTCGGTCGTCAGGCGCCGGGCCTCGGTCAGGAGGGGCGGCAGCAGTCCGGCGACGAGCTCCTCGCGTCCGGCGGCGGGCAGGTCCGTCATCGCCGCCGGGTCCGAGGTGTAGTGCGTGAAGTAGTGCGTCATGAGCTGCTTCGCCCGGAAGCCCGGCAGGCCGAGCTCCCTGACGCGGGCGACGCGCTCCTCGGCCGACAGGTCCGCGAGGTGCACCGGCGGCTTGCCGCGCTTCGGCGACGCGAACTGCAGCAGCGGGCGGCCGGTCGGGTCGAGCTGCTGCTTCCAGCCCTCGGTCGTCGGACGGACCTGGGGGCGGGCGGCCTCCGTGCTCACGGTCGCGGGGCGGAGGCCGGGGGTGCGGAGGTCGGAGGGCATCGGGCGATTCTACGGGACCCCGGTCGTTTCCGACAGTCCGGGCGTCCCGGCCCCCGCCGCCCGTTCGCGGCGGCGGGTGGGACGAGCCGCTCTGGTAGCGGGGCCGGCCGTCAGCGGCGGACCGACAGGACCTCGTCGAGCGCCGCCTGCGCACCGGCGGAGCAGAGGGTGCCGAGGCTGCGGCGATAGGGCGTCGTGAACCGCTCGTCGTCGACGAGGTCCCCGAACACGTCCCGGTTGCGCAGGAACGCGAGGTCGTCCGACCGCTGCTGCGCCGCCGCCGGCATGAGGACGTCGCGGAGCTGGTCGACGACCTCGAACCGCTCGCCGTGCTCGCCGACACCCTCGGCGTACCGGGCCCAGCTCGCGACGACCGCAGCCGCCAGGTCGATGGGGAGGCCCGCCTCCAGGTCGGCGCGCACCACCGGCAGCAGCCACTTCGGGATCCGGTCCGACGACTCGGCGGCCAGCCGCGCGAGCGTGTCGAGGATCGCGGGGTTGCCGAACCGCTCCATGAGCGTCGCCTTGTACTGGTCGAGGTCGATGCCCGGCACGGGGTCGAGCGTGGGCGTCGCCTCCTCGTCCATGTAGCGCTCGAGGAGCCGGGCGATCAGCGGGTCGGTCGCGGCCTCGTGCGCGTAGGTGTGTCCGGACAGGAGGCCGAAGTACGCCATCGCCTGGTGCGAGGCGTTGAGCAGGCGGAGCTTCATGAGCTCGTAGGGCACGACGTCCTCGACGACCTGCACGCCAGCCGTCTCGTACAGCGGACGGCGCAGGGTGAACCGGTCCTCGAGCACCCACTGCTCGAAGGGCTCCGCGACGACGGGCCAGGCGTCGTCGATGCCGAACTCGTCCCGGACCATCGCCCGGTCGGCATCCGTGGTGACCGGGGTGATCCGGTCCACCATGGAGTTCGGGAACGACACGTGCCGCTCGATCCACGCGCCGAGCTCCGGGTCCTTCGCGGTGGCGAACGCGACGATGGTCTGCCGGGCGGTGTCGCCGTTGCCCTGGATGTTGTCGCACGACATCACGGTGAACGGCGGGATGCCCCCGTCGTGGCGGCGGCGCAGGGCCTCGGTGATGAACCCGAACATCGTCGTCGGCGTCGCCCCGGGCGTCAGGTCCGCGGCGATCGCCGGGGCGTCGAGGACGAACTGCCCCGTGACGTGATCGATGTTGTAACCGCCCTCGGTGACGGTCAGGGACACGATGCGCGTGGTGGGCGCGGCCATCAGGGCGAGCACGGCCTCCGGGTCGTCCGGGGCGTACAGGAAGTCCGCGACGGAGCCGATGACACGGGGCTCCAGGGTCCCGTCGGGGTGCTTGAGCACGAGTGTGTACAGGTGGTCCTGGGAGTCGAGCGCGTCGCGCATCTCGGCGTCGCGCGGCATGACCCCGACGCCGGTGATCCCCCAGCACAGCTCTCCCCCGGCGTTCATGAGCCGGTCGACGTACATCGCCTGGTGCGCCCGGTGGAAGTTGCCGAGGCCGAAGTGGACGATGCCGGTCGTGACGGCGCTCCGGTCGTAGGTGGGCACGGCGACGCCGGTGAGCGTGTCGAGGGTGGCGTTGCTGAGCGTGGTCATGTGGGGTCCTCCCGTGGCGCGCTCCGTCGCACGCCCCTCCCGTCACTGTACGACCGGTGGTGGCGTCTGCGGGAGTGGTGGCACGGGTCGGGCCGACTCGGACGTGCGCGCATGGACGACGACTGCGCTGTCGTCTGGCGGCGCCCTCGTCGTCCGCGCGCGCACCCGCCAGGTCGTCGTCCGTGCGCGCACCCGCCCGGTCGTCGTCCGCGCGCGCACCCGCCCGGTCGTCGTCCGCGCGCGCACCCGCCGGGTCGTCGCACCTCAGGCTCCCGCACGCGCCGCACACCGCTGGCGGAGGAGCGCGGCGAACCGTTCGTGCCTCGCGGCGGCGTACGCCTCGAGCCGCTCGGCCGTGCCGACCCACAGACCGTCCGAGAGCACCGGGCCGTCGACGACCGCGCGCAGGGCACCGGCCAACGCCTCGGCGTCGCCCGGCGGCACCTCGACCAGCTGAGGACCGACGAGCGGGCGGAGTTCCGCGAGCGCCGGGCTCGCCGCCGTGATGACGGTCCGCCCGCACGCGAGCCCCTGCCACACCTTGTTCGGGATCACGGACCGGGCCTTGTCCGACGTGCCGAACACCCCGAGGACGACGTCGTGGTTGGCGATGACCGTGGCGAGCTCCTCTGCCGGCACGGGTTCGAGCAGGGTCGCGTCGACGCGGTCGCCCTCGTCGTGGAGCTGTGCGCGGATCCGCTCGAGGACGGAGGCGTACGACACGAACGTCGCGCGGATGGGACGACCGACCTCGCCGAGCGCCGACACGATGACCGGGACGCCGTGCAGCGGGACGTCGTGGCCGTAGAACAGCACGCGGAGCGGCCCGGACGCAGCGGCCGCGCGACCCGAGGGCAACGTGCCGGCCTCAGCGGCAGCGCCGGCAGCAACGCCGGCAGCAACGCCGGCAGCAACGCCGGCAGCAACGCCGGCAGCAGCGCCGGCAGCAACGTCGGCGCGCGACACGGCCTTGGCGCCAGCCTCCGCCGGCGGGACCGCCGGCGGGACCGCCCACGCCGGCGCCCCGACCGGGAGGCTCACCACCGCCGTCCGCGCCGGCACCCGTTCCCGGAGCGCCGCAGCCCGCACCTCGGTGTCGATGAGCAGCACGTCGGCGGAGCGTTCGGCCAGGCGATCGACGACCCGGCAGCGGAGGGCGCGGAGTGACCGCGGGGCGGCCAGTCCGTGGTCGTCGATGTCCGTCTCGTACTGCCCGACGAACCGATCGACGACGACGACCCCGCCGCGGAGCCGCGCGACGAGTGCGACGAGCGGCGCGACGACGAGCGACATCTCGGCGAGGAGGTGGACGTCGTACCCACGGAGCCCGAGCACCGTGCGGGCGTCGCGGGTCATCCGTCCGATGACGCTCCCGCCCCGGTGGCGCCGGACGACGTCGACCGCGAACCCCGCCGCACGCAGGTGGTGGCGCACGCGGGCGTTCCGCGGGTAGGCGGGGTCGTCGACGCGGACGTGTGCGACGCGGAGGACCGTTGTGGCTCGCCGGACGCGCCGTCGCCGCCGCCGATCGAGCACGACGACGGCGACGACCTGCACGGCGAGCACCGCGGCCTCGGCGGAGAGCACCCCGAGCATCGCTCCGCGCGCACCGTCGACGCGGGCGAGGACGAGCACCCCGGGCACCCCGACCAGGCATCCGGCGGCGGCGCTCAGGGTGATCGCGGGGACCCCGCGGAGCGCCACGAGCACCAGGCCACCGGTGGCCCGCGATGTCGTGACGACGACGACGAGCAGGCCGCTCAGCACGGCGAGGTCGGGCGCGACGGTGGCGACGCCGGCGAAGAACGCGCGCGAGACCGCGGGGACCACGACGACGAACCCAGCGCCGACGAGGACCCCGACGCCGACGTTCCCCCAGAGCGCGACCCAGGCCCGTCGGATCCGCCGGTCCGGATCGGCGGGGCCACCCACCCACCCCTGGAGTGCGGTCGGCAGGGCCTTGAGCGCGGTGAGCGCCCATCGCTGGAGCCGGTCCGCGGCGGCGAACACCGCGACGGCCCCGGGCGCACTGACGCCGGCGAGCGTGATCGGGACGCTGATGTAGGTCGCGCTGAGCACGCGTCCGAGGAGCGGTTGCAGCTGGATCCGGACGGCGCGCACGACGAGCCGCGGGGTGAGCTGTCGCAGGGTCGCCGGTCCGATGCCGAGCAGCGTCGTCCCGAGCACGACCGGCACGAGTCCGCCGACGACCAGGGCGAGGGGGAACACCCACAGCGGCGCACCGGCAGCGAGGGCGACCGCGGCGACGACGACGGGCAGCGTGCGGGGCAGTGTGTCCGCCCAGAGGATCGGCCCCGGCCGCCCGAGGCCGATCCAGCACCAGACGACGTTGACCGAACCGAGTGCCCCCGCGGTGCCGATCCAGCCGACGAGCGCGGGAGCACCGACGGGTACCAGGTGCGCGACGACCCAGACACCCGCGGTCACCGGCAGCAGGACGAGCACCTGGGTCACGAGTGCGAGCCCGACCGAGCGACGGAGGTTGCCGAGCGACTGACGGGCGGACCGCTGCGGTCCGCTGATCCCCCAACCGAGCTCGACGACGACCGCCGCGGCCGCCCCGATCGACTGCCCGAGCGCGACGTCGCGCCACCCCTCCGCACCGAACCGTGCGGCGATCGCGGGGACCGCGACGAGTGGTGCGAGCCCGCCGACGACGGGGAGCACCGCGAACCCGACGAGCCGCCGGATCGCCATGACTCGTCTGCTGTCGGTCGGGAGGAACGGGGCCACCCGCCGACGCTAGGTCGCCGCCGTCACGCTCCGGTCCGCGGCCGACGGCCTCCCGCCGGTCGTCGGGGATGCGTCCCGCTCGGGTTCACCCGTTCGGTCACCCGGACGCACCGAGCCGCGTCATCACGGCGACGGCGCGGGTACGACGAGGACCGTGCCCCCGCCCACCCGCGCTCGCGCCGCCTCCCGGCCCGGTGTCACCAGACGAGCACGAACCGTCCACGGACGCCCCCGGCCTCCATGCGCCGGTGGGCGTCGCGGGCGGACTCCGGGTCCGCGGCGGGCAGGACCTCGGCGACGCGCAGGGTGAGCAGGCCGTCCTCGACGTCCTGCCGGAGCCGGTCGAGCTTGTGTCCGGAGTGGTACTCGTCGAACACCATGACGCGCTCGAACCGGATGCCCCGTTCGCCGTTGCCCGGCCAGCCGCGCACGGCGACGAAGACGCCCCCGTCGCGGATCGCGGGGACGACCTGCTCGTGCAAGAGCGCGGTGTCCGCGAGACCGTCGACCCCGTCGGGCACGATCGCCCGGATCCGGTCGACCACCCCGTCCCCGCGTTCGACGACGTGGTCGGGACCGAGCGACTCGACGAGCGCACGGTCCTTCTCGGCGGCGTCGGCGATCACGACGAGTCCGGCCTGCTTCGCGAGCGGCACGAGGTACGTGCCGAGGGTCCCGGCGGCTCCGGTCACCATCAGGGTCTGGCCGGGCTCGAGGTGCATGAGCTCGAGGATCCGCACGGCCGTCAGCCCGTTCATCGGGAGCGTGCTGGCCTGCTCGAAGCCGACACCCGCGGGGATCCGGGCGATCGAGTCCGGCGCGGCGACGAGGTGCTCGACGTACGCTCCCCCGTGCTCGCGCAGCGGCAGCGCGATCGCCATGACCTCGTCACCCGTCTGCCACTGGTCGACGCCCTCGCCCACCTCGTCCACGATGCCGGCCGCGTCCATGCCGGGCACGTAGGGGGGCTGCGCACCGCCGAGGTCGCGTCCGCCACCACGAACGCCGGCGTCGGTCGGGTTGACGGCGAACGCCCGCACCCCGATCCGGACCTCGCCCGGGCCGGCGTGCGGCTCCGGGACCTCGTGGACGGCGAGGGCCTCGGGCCCTCCGAACTCCTGCACTCCGATGACTCGCATGCCCCAGGTCTACCGCGGCCACGGTCCTCCACACCCAGCGGCGGCCCGACCGGACGTCGAGGGCGCGGCTGCGAGGATGACGGGGACGGATCCCACGACGAACGGAGACCACATGTCCCTGCCACCGCTCCCCGACGACGCCGTCGCGATGCTCCAGCAGCCGAACCCCGCCGTCATCGCCACCCTGCGGTCGGACGGCACGCCCGTCACCGCGGCCACCTGGTACCTGTGGCAGGACGGCCGGGTCCTCGTGAGCATGGACGACAGCCGTGTGCGCCTCAAGCACCTGCGGCGTGACCAGCGCGTCAGCCTGACGGTCCTCGCCGAGGGCGACTGGTACACCCACGTCACCCTGATCGGCCGGGTGGTCGAGTTGTACGCCGACGACGGCCTCCGGGAAATCGACCGCATCTCGACCCACTACACGGGCGGCGCCTACCCGAACCAGGTCCGTCCGCGCACCACGGGCGTCATCGAGATCGACCGGTGGACGGGCTGGGGCGCGATGAAGGACAACGACCAGCCGACGACCTGACGGACATCGCTCAGCCGAGTCCCGCGAGACCCGTGCGGTCCGGGATCGTGAACCGCAGGTCGGGCAGCCAGGCCGCCGGGTCCTTCCAGCGCGGTGCCATCGGGAGCCGTCCGAGCCGCTTCCGGACCGCCCAGGCCGAAGCCGGCTCGGGCAGCACCCGTCGCGGCCCCTCGACGGCGAGCGCCCCGAACCACCAGTGCCGCCAGGTGCCCTCGACGGACTCCGGGTCGAGCACGACGTAGTAGTCCGGCATGACGCGGTGGCCCGCGGCGAAGGCGGCGAGCGCCGTCTCGACCTCGAGCTCGAGCGTGCCGAGCGTGCTGCGGTCGTCGAAGAACTCGACCCACGCGGCGGCGACGTGCGCCAGGGGGTCGGCGTCGTGGACGACGTACGTCCCGTTCGATGCGCTGATCCGCGCGGTGCCGTCGGCGTCCGCCTCGCCGAGTCGGAGGGCGTCGACCCCGCGGAGTGCGCCGAGTTCGTCGAGGAGGCCCGTGGCACCGGCACCGACGAGCGCGATGATCGTTGCGGTCTGGACGGCCATGCCCCACTCTACGTCCACACGTCCCACGCGGCGGCCGTGCGCGGAGCCGGGCCGCCGGACCGGTTGCCGCCCAGGACCTGACGGCGAACGAGAGCCGCTGCGCGAAGCACCCAGGCCAGGTCCCGCATCGAACGGACGAGAACCGACATTCTGCCCCTCATCCGAGGTACGGTTGGCGCTACCAGACAGAAGTCGGGAACTGCGTCAGGGCAGTCCCGGCATCGTCACGACCGCGCATGACGACAGGGATGATGGGCATGAGCTCGTACGAGTCCGAACCGGGCGTCGCACCGGTCCGCATCACGACGTTCAAGCGGCAGCGCAAGCTGTGGCGCCGCGGGTACGCGCTCGAGACAGGGCACGACGATCGCTACGAGGACTTCTTCCGCGACTCGTCCGCGTTCCGTCGACGGGACTGATCGACGTGGACGGCTGGCCGGACACCCACCGGCTCGGGCGGGCGGCGTCGCTCCCCGTGGACGCGCCGCAGCGCACGATGACGCCGTGCTTCGCCGCGAGCGGGCAGTGGATGCTCCGGACCCATGCGATCCCCCGACAAGCGGTCGCTGGGCTCCTCGGGTACTCCGAGGTGCAGAGTGGGTTCGACGAGATCGTGTCGATGCAACCCGAGGTCGGGCTGCTCTGTGCCGGCGTCCGGAACGCCGCGCGCACGATCGCAGGAGCCGACGAGACCTAGGACGCCCATGACGACCGAGACCACCGCCCCGACGAACGACGCGGTCCTGGTCGCCGGCGCCGGCGGCGTCGTCGGTCGCAGTGTCGTCGAGCACTTCGCCCGCACCGGTGTGACGACGCGGGGCATCAGCCGCCGGGCGCCGCAGGGCGTGTCCGGTTGGACCCACCTGCCGGTGGACCTGCTCGACGCCGACGCCGCCGTCGAGGGGCTGCGCCCGGCGTCCGACACGACGCGCCTCGCGTTCGCCGCGTACATCGAGAAGGCGGACCTCGCGGAGCAGATCGGCCCGAACGTGGCACTCCTCGAGCACACCCTCGACGCACTCGACCGGCTCGGCGCTCCGCTCCGGCACGTGACGCTCTACCAGGGCATGAAGTACTACGGCGCCCACCTCGGCCGGTTCACGACGCCCGCCAAGGAGGACGACCCGCGTCTCCTCGTGCCGAACTTCTACTACGACCAAGAGGACCTGCTGCGTGAGCGTGCGGCGCAGCGGGGGTTCGCGCTCACGGTGTTCCGGCCCGAGGCCGTGATGGGCTACGCGCAGGGCACGCCGATGAACCTCCTCATGGCGATCGGCACCTACGTCGCGATGACCCGCGAGCTCGGTCTGCCGCTCCGGTTCCCGGGGCAGCGCGAGACGTACGACCGGATCCTGTACCAGATGACGGACGCCGAGCTCCTCGCGCGCGCGACGGACTGGGCCGGTTCGGCGCCGACCGCGGCGGGCGAGGCGTTCAACATCACCAACGGCGACGTCGTGCGGTGGAGTCACCTCTGGAAGCGACTCGCGGACCACTTCGGCCTCGAGCTCGGCGAGCCGCAGACGCTCCCCCTGGCGACCGTGATGCCACCGCGCGAGGACCTGTGGAACCGCATGGTGGAGCGGCACGGTCTCGTCCCGACCCCGTACACGGAGCTCGTCGACTGGCGGTTCGGGGACATGATCCTCGGCTCGACGTGGGACAACGTGTCGAACGTGATCAAGCTCCGGCAGGCCGGGTTCGGCGAGTGCCACGACAGCGCCGACCGTCTCGTCGAGCTCCTCGACGACCTCGGTCGTCGGCGGATCCTGCCGGCCGCACCGGGCGTCGAGGTCCAGCCGGTCTGAGCACGATCGGCGCGGACGCCGGGAGGTGCGGATCGGCCTGGTCCCGCGCCTCCCGACAGACACGATCCCGGGAGGTCCGGGGCGCGCCGGTCCCGCGCCTCCCGTCCGCCGGTCAGTCGGCGGGCAGGACCCGCGCGAAGTGGTGCGGGGCGGAGAACATCGGGATGATGTCGACGGGTTCGCCCGGGTGCGGTGCCTGGATCACGAGGCCGTTGCCGAGGTAGAGGCCGATGTGGGCCTCGCTGTCGTAGACGACGAGGTCGCCGGGCTGCGCCTCGGACTCGGGGATCGTCGTCGCAGCGGCGTCCTGGGTCGGCACGTAGTGGACGAGCGGGATCCCGACCGACGCGTACGAGACCATGACGAGGCCCGAGCAGTCGATGCCCGCGTGGGTCGCGCCGCCCTCGACGTACGTGTCGCCGAGGTAGGTCAGCGCGGTCTGGATGACCTGCGCACGCTTGCCGCCGGCGCTCAGGGCGTCGACGATCGCGCTCTGCGCGCCGGAGACGGTCGCACCGCCGCTGACGACGACCTCGGTCGGGGCGGGCGCGGCGATGATCGTCGTGCCGTCGTGCTCGATGACGGGGAGCGTGATGTCCCGCGACACGGTGTACTGCTGTGCGCCGGGGGTCGACGAGGTGACGGCCGCGGCGGCGCTGCTCAGCGTGTCCGCGTTGGCGGGGAGCCCGAACGCGATGCACGACGTCATGGCGAGGATCGGGGCGACGATGAGCGAGAGACGCTTCGCGCTCACGGCACGGCGCTCGTGACGGAGGACCGGGGCGGCGACGGCCGGGGCGGTCGCGACGACCGGCAGGGCGCGGGCGGCGGTGACCCGACGGACCGCGGCCAGGCGGGCTGCGGCGTGGTGGGCCTCGGCACGGCGGATCTCGGCCCGGCGGCTCGCCTCGGCGGGGCGGTGCTCGGCGAGGGGCGAGGCGACGACGACGACGCGCTCGGCGACGGTTGCGGTGGGACGGGGACGAACGGCGCTGGTGTCGGCACGTCGGGTGCGGCGGTCCTCGACGGGGAGCGCGTGTCGTCCTGCCATGTGTCCCTTCCTCGTCCCGCCGAGCGCGGGACACGAGAAGATAACGTATTGGTAACCGTCTGACGGTCGCCCTGGCAGCGGGCCGTGCGCGCCTGCGGGTCTCCACAGGCTCGATGCGATCCGTCCGGTGACGCGCGATCTGGGGGATGACCGAACGCCCGGCGCCTCCGTACGGTGACGACATGCCCGTCATCCGCCGATGGAACACCACCGCGAGCGACCGGATCTGGGCGGCGCGCATCGGCCCGGAGAACGCCCGCCGCCTGGCCGGCGTCCGCCTGCCGGCCTACCGCGCCCTCGCCGCGTTCATCGTGCTCCTCGTCGTCGCCGCGGCCGCCGCCGCCCTGGCCCCCGCACCGGTCGGCGTCGTGGTCGCCGCCCTCGCCGTGCTCGCCGGCTCCGCCGTCGTGGGCGTCGGGGTCCGACCGCTGCGCGCGGAGGGACACGCACTCGCGGTGCGCCTCCGGGACCTGGGCCACCGGGTGGACCGCGACGCACCCCTCAACGACGGCGGCGCGTTCGACCGCTGGGCCGCGCGGAACGGACTGCCGCGGGAGCAGCTCGTCACTCCGTGGTGAATGATCGTCGGATGCGCTTCCTGCCGCCCCTGACCGGTCCCCGCATCACGGCCGCCGCGGTCGGGATCGCCGTCGTCGCCCTGATCGCCTGGCTGTGGGGTCCGCAGGTCGCACACGGCGTGGTGCGCACGGGTGTCGCCGGTGCGTTCGTCCTCATCCCCCTCGTGGTGCTGGCCGCGCTCGTGCTCGTGGGACTCCGCGTCCGGCCGTCGCTCCGGGCCGTGCTCGCGGCCGCGCTCGTGCTCGTCTTCGCCGGCTCCGTGGTCGCCTGGGTCCGGCACGCGTACGACGTCGACCGGTTGTACGTCGCCGACGTCCGGACCGTCGACCACCCGGCACCGAGCTTCGCCGAACGTTCCCCGTACGACGTCGCCGCGACCTCGTCGACCAAGAACCTCGGCGACACGACGGGCACGGCGCTACCGGTCAAGTCGCTCACCGACCAGCGCAGCCACGGACTGTGGGACGCGCTCGTGCAGCGCCGCGG
Organism: Curtobacterium sp. MCBD17_003; assembly: GCF_003234885.2. NCBI lineage: Bacteria > Bacillati > Actinomycetota > Actinomycetes > Micrococcales > Microbacteriaceae > Curtobacterium > Curtobacterium sp. MCBD17_003. The sequence continues at coordinate 1,078,108 of NZ_CP126275.1, read as the reverse complement.
GTTCCTCGCCGGGTACGAGAGCGTCCAAGTCCAGGACATGCCCCTGTTCGGGCAGACCGAGCCCGACCAGGTGACGACGTGCGACTTCACGCGCACCGCACGGCTCCGCGTCGGAGGGTCCCTGCCGACCAACTCGCTCACCCGCGCGATCGACGCCGCGACCCCGCCGACCGTCGGTTTCGACCCGACCGACGTCTACGGGTACTGCGACGGCCGGGCCCCCGATGTCGTCGTGCCGTTGACGCAGGTGCACGGGTTCTGGGACACGTCCTACGACTTCTTCGGCGACGCCCTGTACAACGGGCGGACGGGCGAGGTCCGCATCGTGACCCGCGCCGCCGACCTCCCCGGCCCCGCGTACCCGCAGTCCCTGGCGAAGCGACAGCGGACGGCCCTGCGCGCGCTCGGGTCGTTCGGCGACTACTGGTTCCACCGCTCCGGGTACGAGGACACGTCGGACGACTCGGACAACCCCGACTCGTTCAACCCGTCCGAGCTCGGACTGCGCCGCGCGAGCGACGCCCACGCCACGTACGTCACCCCGCTCACCCCGCCCGGGTCGTCGTCCTCGGTCGTCGCGCTCTCCGTCGTCGACGCCTCGGTCGGTCACGCCGGCAGCCGCAACCCGATCACGGTCTACGAGTACGAGAAGGGGTCCGCGCGGCAGGCGAACTCGTCGGTGGCCTCGACCATCAAGACCACCTACAGCTACCTGCCCGACTGGGCGAGCGGGCTCAAGATCTTCGAGATCGTGCCCGGAGCGCGGAACCAGTGGGTCGCCTCCATCGGGCAGTCCCAGGGCGTCGTCTACCGGGCCGTCATCGACGCTGCGGGCGCGGCCACGCTGTACGACGCGAACGGCGACGTCGTGACCCGATCGGGCACGGAGTCCGCGGGGACGGACGGCGGGACCGGTGCCTCGGGCTCGAGCGGAGCCTCCGGATCGGCCGAGTCCCCGGACCTGTCGAAGCTGACGCCGCAGCAGCTCCGGGACCTGGCGCAGGCGGCGCTGAACGAGCTCGCCAAGCGGGCGGAGTCGTCGGCCCCGCCGACCACGGCGCCGTCACCGACGCCCGGCGGCTGAGCCGCAGGAACGACGAACGGGAGGCGCTGCGCACGACAGCGGAGTGCCTCCCATCCGTCACACCCCTGCGTGGGGCTGCGGCGGAGCGGTCGAGACGACGTTCGCGGCCGCGACCCCGTCGTCACCGCCGTGGTCGTCGAGGAGGTCGGCGTGCGCGACGGCGTAAGCGCGAGCGCGACGCATCCGCACGACCGCCGCGGGGATGGCGACCGCGGCCCCGACGACCAGGACCCCGAGGTAGACGATGCCGAGCCGCGTCATCCCGTCGAGGGTCAACGACAACTCGTTGCAGGCGATCCCGGCGTACAACAGCGCGAAGTACCCGATCTGCAGCCCGAGGACCGTCGGGACCGTCGAGGCGTACCGCGCCGCAGCCCGTTGGTCCGCCGCCGAGAGGTCGAGGGCCTTCCCACGGAGGACGACCTTGTTGAACTGCCGGAGGCGTGCGAGATCGCGGCCCGCCGCATCCCGCAACCGGCGCTGGAGCGGCACGACCAGGACGACCATCACGATCGCCGGGACCATGAACGTCATCGCCGCCCCGAGGAGTCCCGTCGTCGCGAGGTCGAGACCACGCTCGCGCCCGAGGACCGCATCGACGACGACCCACGCCGACGCGAGGACCACCATGCCAGCGAACACCACCGACACGATCAGGAGCTTCCGACGGATCAGACCGGGGTCCACGGGTTGCCACCGGTAGGGCGACGCCAGTGGGCGCTCGGCGCGCCGGAGGCGGTCACCGAGCGGTCTCGCGACGACGAGCAGCAGCGCGGTCACGAGCGCGACGAGCACGGGCACCCACACGGGTCCGCCCGCGACCACCGTCGCGACGACGAGCAGGCCGACCGCGGCGAGGTCGACCGCGAGCACGACGACGCCCGCCCGACGCAGGTACCGACCAGCGTCGGGCGAGGACCGTCGATCCCAGAACGTGTTCCACGACCCGAGGAGCAGCGGACCGTACACGATGAGGGCGACGCCCGTGCCGGCCGCCACGACGAGACCGTCGGGGCCGCCCCGCAGCTGGATCGCCACGAGCAGTGCTCCGCCGATGCTGAGCACCGTCGACACGAGCACGCTGAGGATGTACGCGAGGATGCGCATGGTCCTGCCTCCCGGCAGCGCCGTCGGGTCGGCGCCGCCGTCGTCATCCTGCTCCGCCACGCGATCGGGTGGAACGACACCTTGACGCATCCTCAGGCTCCGGATCGCTCGTCGCCTCGGCGAATTCATGCTCGTTCCTGTGCCGATCCCCAGGTATCGTGCCGAGCACACCCCCGAACGGGGTGCATCCACGAGAACGGTAGAACCAGTTGCGCAGACATCAGGGGATCAGCAGCTCCACCACCGCCGTCCGACTCACCGTCGTGGGGGTGACGACCGTCGGCCTCGTGCTCGGGTCGACACTCCTGGGCGCCGGGGTCGCGACCGCGTCGCCCGTCGTCGGGCACCACACCACGACGATCACGCCGGACCACCGTCAGGGCGGGGTCGGCAGTGGCGCCGACCGGGCACTCGCACCACGGACGCAGTTCACGATGGCGCCCGACGGCTCCTCGGGCGCGACCCAGGGTGGCGAGGGCATCCCGAACATCGACTCCGTCAAGAAGACGATCGCGACCTACTACGGCGACCCGGGCACGGGCATCGCCGACAAGACCGACAGCCCCTACATCCGCGAGATGGCCGCCATCGTGCGGCGGGAGAGCGGCCAGCTCCAGCGCCAGTACGACGCCGCCGTGGCCGCGGGCGAGAAGCCGGCCATCGTGCTCGACAGCGACGACACGACGCTGTTCACGTACGACATGGAGGTCGGGGACATGCACTTCACGTTCTCGCCCGCCGAGCAGGACGTCTGGGTGCAGGGCGAGCGATTCCCCGCGACCCCGTCGATGGTGTCGTTCGTGAACCGGGCGGCGGCGATCGGCTACACGATCTTCGGCGTCACGGGCCGCAACGACGACCAGAAGGCCGCGACCCTCGCCAACCTGTCGAAGGACGGGTACGACGGATTCACGTCCGACGACTTCTTCACGAAGTGGACCGGCGTCGGTGCCTCCCAGCAGCCCTCGTACGTCACGTGCGTCGCGACGTGCACGACGGTCGAGTTCAAGGCGGGGACGCGCAAGCACATCGAGCAGGACCTCGGCTACACGATCACGCTCAACGTCGGCGACCAGTACTCCGACCTGCAGGGCGGGTACGCCGAGCACACCCTCAAGCTCCCGAACCCCACCTACTACCTCCCCTCGGCGGACCTGCCGGGGGTCTCGGAGCCCTGGCTGGCACCCCGGACGCACTTCACGATGGCACCCGACGGCTCATCGGGCGCGACGCAGGGCGGCGAGGGCATCCCGAACATCGACTCCGTCAAGAAGACGATCGCGACGTACTACGGCGACCCGGGCACGGGCATCGCGAACAAGTCCGACAGCCCCTACATCCGCGAGGTGCGGTCGATCGTCGCGCGACAGGCGCCGGTCGTGGTGGCGCAGTGCGCGATCGCGAGGGCCCGGCACCGCAACCCGGCGATCGTCCTCGACGCCGACGACACGACCCTGTGGACGTACGACATGGAGGTCGCGGACATGCACTTCACGTTCTCGCCCACCGAGCAGGACGTCTGGGTGCAGGGCCAGCGGTTCCCGGCGACGCCGTCGATGACCTCCCTCGTCGCGGTCGCCCGTGCGGCCGGTTGCACGGTCATCGGGCTGACGGGCCGGAACGAGGGCCAGCAGGCAGCGACGATCGCGAACCTGCGGAAGGTCGGGTACCCCGAGTTCGCCGCGACGCAGCACGGCAACCGGACCTACTACACGAAGTGGACCGGCATCGGTGCCTCGCAGCAGCCGCCGTACGTGCACTGCGCGACCGCGTCCTGCACGACGATCGAGTACAAGTCGCAGACGCGCGCCCACATCGAGTCGGCTGCGGGCGGCCGGTACGACATCGTCAGCAACTGGGGCGACCAGTACAGCGACCTCATCGGCGGCTCGGCCGACCGGTCGGTGAAGCTGCCGAACCCGACGTACTACCTGCCCTGACCTCCGGCGGGTCCCGATGACGGGAGGCGGTGAGCACGACGGCTCGCCGCCTCCCGTTCGTCATGGGTCGGGCCGCGCGCGGAGCGCCAGGAGCGCGCGCTCAGTCGACGGTGACGACGAGTTTCCGCGCCGAGACACCACGCCGCAGCCGGGCGAGCGCCTCGGGGACAGCAGCGATCCCGTGCCCCACGACCTCGCGCTCCGGAGCGGCGACGTAGCGGCCCGTCGCCAGGGCCTGCGGCAGGAACGCCTCGTAGACGAGCGGACCCACCTGGCTGACCAAGGGCGTTCCACCCCAGATCGCGGAGACGGTGATGCCCTCGCGCCGTGCGGACCGCGCACGGAGTCGCGTCGCCGGGGTGGGGTAGGCCGAAGCGAGGCGCCGACTCCCCGCGGTGGCGCGGACGACGCGGAGGGTGCGGGTGAGCGAGCCCGCGCCGATCGCGATCGTCCCCGCGAGCGGCCGGTCGCCGATCGCGTCGGTGATCCGCCGCTCGGCGTCCGGGTCGTGGTAGTCGAACACCTGCTCGGCGCCGAGTCCGCGCACGAGGTCGTGGTTCCGATCGGACGCGGTCCCGAGGACGTCGTACCCGGAGGCCCGCGCGAGCTGGACGGCGTTGCACCCGACGCTCGTCGACGCACCCCACACCAGGACGACTGCTCGACGCGGCTCGGGGTCCAGGGAGGGCCCGGCCAGGCCGAGCTGGTCCGGCTCGTACAGGCCGGCCGCCGCGGTCGTCAGTGCGAGCGGCAGCACCGCGGCGTCCTCGAGCGGCATCGACGCCGGGACCGGGGCACAGTTGCGCTCCTGCAGCAGGACGAATCGTTGGAAGGCGCCCTCGGCAGCGGCGTTCCGGTGTCGCTCCTGCCCCGCGGCGGAACCGAGCACGCGCGCCCCGATCCCGAACCGCCGCACGTCCGGTCCGACGGCGACGACCTCGCCGGCGACGTCCGAGCCGAGTACCGCCGGGTACCGCAGCCACGGCGTCACGAACGGACGCGCGAGGCCGGACATCGCGTCGACCGGGTTCACGGCGACGGCACGCACCCGCACGACGATCTCCCCCGGCCCCGGGGTGGGCATCGGCGCGGGGCCGATCCGCAACCGCCCGACCGGACTCCGCAGCCAGACGGCCTCGTTCTCCACCATGAGTCAGCTCCTCCACTTGACGACACGCAATGTCATCACCCTGCACCATGACACTCCGTGTCGTCAATGGTGTGTTGTCGATGCGATCGGGACCCCGCGGGCCCGGACCGTCTGCAGCGTCGCGTCCGGGAGGCACGGGTCGGCCGGTCCGACGCCTCCCGTTCGCGGGATGGTCGCGCGACGGACGCGGCTGGCAGGATGAGCACAGGGCATCGCCACGCCGGCCACCGGAGGACCAACCATCCCCGGAACGCGGAGTCGGGACACCGTCGATGGCCGCAGCCGTCCTGCGCCCCTGGGAGGGGCCGTCGACGCGCACCGCGATGAGGAGGAGACCATGCCCGATCCCGGACTCGGGACGATGAACGTCGCGGCGATCGCGGCCGAGGGAGCGCGGCGGCACCGGTCGAAGGCGGCCGTGATCACGGCCCTCCCGGACGGCGGTACCGAGACCCTGACGTACGCGGACCTGTGGGAACGGGTCCGCGCGATCGCGGGTGCGCTGCGGGCGCAGGGCGTCCGACCCGGCGACCGCGTCGCCGTCATGCTCCCGAACATCACGGAGTTCCCGTGCGTGTACTTCGCGGTCCTCGCCATGGGCGCGGTCGTCGTGCCCGTGCACCTGCTCTTCAAGCGCGACGAGATCGCCCACGTGCTCCGGGACTCGGAGGCACGGGTGCTCGTCGCGTCGGCGTCGATCCTGCCGCAGGCCGGACCGGCGGCCCGCGACGTCGGCGCGTTCGTCGTGGCGGTCGGGGCCGCGTCGGCGGCGGAGGTCGGCGCGGACGTCACGCTGGCCGAGTTCGAGGGCGGTGCGGACCCGATCGACGAGTACGTCGCGGTGAACCCGCTCGAACCGGCGACGGTCCTGTACACGAGCGGCACGACGGGGACGCCGAAGGGTGCCGTCGGCTCGCACTTCGCGCTCATGGAGCAGGTGAACGTGTCGCTCATCGACCTGTTCGACCTGCGACAGGAGGACGTCGTGTTCGGCGGCCTGCCGCTGTTCCACACGTTCGGGCAGACGGTCGTCATGAACACCTCGCTCCGCCGGGGCGCGACGATCGTGCTGCTGCCACGCTTCGATGCGGCGACGGCGCTCGACCTGTGCGTCCGGCACCGCGTGACGGCGTTCGACGGCGTGCCGACGATGTTCATCGCCCTGCTCGAGGCCGCCCGCGACACCACGGAACGGCCACCGCTGCGCTTCTGCATCTCCGGCGGCTCCGCGTTGCCCGAGGCCGTGCTCGAGCGGTTCGAGGCGACGTTCCGCGCACCCATCCAGGAGGGCTACGGCATGACCGAGACCTCGCCTGTCATCGCCGTGAACCCGAAGGGCGTCCCGAGCCGTGCCGGGAGCGTCGGACTGCCGATCTGGGGCGTCGACGTCGTCATCGCGGACGCGGACGTCGAGGACCGCATCGTGCCCGTCGCCCCGGGCGAGACCGGCGAGCTCGTCGTGCGCGGACACAACCTGTTCAAGGGCTACCTCGGTCAGCCCGAGGCCACGGCCGCAGCCATGTGCGACGGGTGGCTCCGCACGGGCGACATCGGCACGATGAGCGCTGACGGCTACGTGACGATCGTCGACCGCAAGAAGGACATGATCATCCGGAACGGCTACAACGTGTACCCGTCCGAGGTCGAGTCGGTGCTCCACCGGCACGAGGACGTCACGTCGGCGGCGGTGTTCGGCGTGCACCACGACGTGCACGGACAAGAGGTCCACGCGGCGGTCGTGCTGCGCGACCCGGACGCCGACGTCGCCGCGATCGACGCGTTCATGCGCACGCGCGTGGCCGCGTTCAAGTACCCGCGGGTGTTCCACGTCGTCGACTCCCTGCCGCTCGGGCCGAGCGGCAAGGTGCTCCGGCGCGCGCTGTCGGCGACGTACTCCGCCTGACGGCTACCGCGGGATGACCGCGAACAGGAACCGCTTCCGCACCATGTACCAGCTGAGCAGGATCATCGCGGTGTGGATGAGCGTGCCCTCGAGGACGTTCGACGGGTCGAGGCCGGGGATCGACGCGATGAGCAGCACGAAGAACACCTGCCACACGAACACGTAGAGGCTCGCCTGCCCGAGCGGGATCCACAGCCAGCCGATCGCGGCGTTGATCGGCTTCCAGAACACGGTGAGCACCGCGTACGACACGACCGCGAAGAACGCGATGTCGACGAGCCGGCCCCACTGCAGGTCGACGCGCTGGTACGCCGTGTTGTACAGCTCGTCGTACATCCCCGCGGGGAACGGCGTCGGGGTGAACCCGGCCACGTGACCCGCCCAGACGTAGACGAGGAACCCGGCGTACCCGACGACGCCGATCGCCATGAGCAGCTTGCCGACACGGCTCGTCAACGCGGCCACGATCCGCCGGCGGTAGTACCCGAGCACGAGCCCGTGGGTGAACACCACCTGCCAGGTGAAGAGCGGGAACACGGCCTCGAACTGCGACGGCAGCGGCGACAGGTCGGGGCGCACGGCATCGAGCACGTAGAGCGCCCAGCTGACGACGAGCAGCGCCCACCACGCACGGCGCCGGATGATCCACATGAGCACCGGGATCGCGATGCTGAGCACCACGAAGAGCCCCATGATGTTGAACGGCCACGGGCCCATCTCGAGGAGCAGGAACTGCCGGACGGCGTACCAGGGCGGCGGGTAGTCGAGCAGCCGCATGGCGTTCGGGTAGAGGTCGTAGACGCGGCCTTCCGCGCCGACCCCGCCGGTGCCCGTGCCCCGGTCCGTGAACGTCGTGATCGCCGACGCCTTGAGGAACGGCACGAAGCTCAGCGCGAAGACGACGAGGATCACCCCGAGCGTGACGAGGTACTGCTTCCGGGCGCGCCGCCACGCGTTCACCGCCGAGGCCCACTCGCCGAACCGCGCGACGCCCAGCGGGTAGACCATGCCGAGCACGAGTCCGCTGAGGAACACGAACATCTCGGCGCCCGTGATCGCGCCGATCGCGTGCAGGGTGAGGTACGAGTAGGGCCCGGCGAGCTCGACGTGCGTGATCACGACCGCGAGGATGATGAACCCGCGGAACAGGTCGATCCGGAGGTCGCGCCCGGGCTTGCCGTCGTCGTCGTACCGCCAGGACGGCGCGAGCCGACCGACGAGCCCGGACAGCAGGAACGCCAACGCGAGCACGACCGCGCACGCGACGATCCAGGCCATCTGGTCGCCGCCGGTCTCGAGCTGCTGGTTCGTCGCGGCGCTGCCCTGCTGTGCGGTGACGCGGTCCGTGACGGGCCCGAACACGAATCGTCCGGCGTCCTGCAGATCGGTCCGGAACGACCCGGCGATCCCCCGGACCGCCGTGTCCCGCCAGTCGGCGACCCGGTTGCCCGCCTCGGGTTCCTTGCGGTCTGCCTCGAGCCAGGTGACGCCGCGGACGAGCGGGTGGCTCGGCAACGCGGCGATGACCTGGCGCCACCAGCCCTGCTTGACCGTCAGCTCGGCGGCCCCGCTGAGCGAATGGACGTACAGCGCGCCGGTGTCGAGCAACAGCGGCCGGTGCTCCCCGACCGCGAACCGCTGGTAGAAGGTGCGGTCCTGGGGCTGGGTGTACCCCCAGGACTCGTCGAAGCGTCGGTCGACCTCGCCCGCGACGGGTGCCGCGTTCTGCGAGAGCGACACCGATCGGCCCGCCGCCGCGGTCGCCTTGCCCTTGCCGAAGAAGAACATGGACAGACCGACCCAGTCGACCGAGGCGCTGCCCGGCCAGTACGGCGCGTACGGGTCGTCCGCCTCGGTCAGGCGGTCGTCGTGGTTCGTGTCGAGTGCCGCGATGTCCATCGCGTTCGCCGAGGCGAGGCGACCGGCGGCCTCGCCGAACGGGTAGCCGGAGCCGTAGGAGGGTGACCAGACCATGCGGGCCTTCGACGTCCCCGCGTGGACGACGCGTGCGAGCTGCCGGAAGGCGCTGACGAACTCGGTCGGCTGCTGCCCCCACCGGACCCAGGTGCCGTTCATCTCGGGCGCGAACCGGACGAGCTGCTCCGTGCCGTACTGCTTCCGGACCTGCTCCAGGAGTCCGTCGGCGCGGCGGGCGTCGGCCGCGTCCAGTCGTGCCAGGGAGGTCCTCGGTTCGAAGCTCACCACGAGGACGGCGCCCTGCGCGGCGGCCTGGCGCGCCGCGGTCCGCCACTGCTGGGCGGCGCGCGCGTCCACCGGGTAGTCGACGTCGATGCCGTACATCGACGGCGTCCCGCCGAGTCGGCCCGCGTACCCGTCCGGGGCGTCGTTCGCCCAGTCGAGGTCCGGCCCGAACCAGGTGCCGGACCCGCGCGGGGTCCCCGACGCAGTGACGCCCGCGGGTGACGACCGGGTGGCCGCCGACGCGACGGGCGCCGTCCCCCCGAGCACGAGCACGGCGATCGCGATGACCAGGGCCACCGCGCGCGTCGTGCGCCGCTTCATCGTCGACACACGAGTGTCCAGATGTTGCGGCCGTGTTCGTGGCGGTAGTCGAGCCGCTCGAGGCTCGCGAGCGCCAGCGCGAGGCCGCGACCGCTCTCGTCCTCGATGTCGGCCATGGTGACGGCCGCGAGATCGATGTCGGCGGGCAGGCCGTTGTCCTGGAACTCGGCGACGAGGACCTCGTCCGTCGCGTCGAGGTCGAGCGTGTAGCGGCGGCCACCGACCTCGGCGTCGCTGCGCCGCGAGTGCTCGACGATGTTGGCCGCGATCTCGACGATCGCCGTCTCGAACGAGAACCGCGTGGCGATCGCCGCCTCGTCGCCGAGCTCGGTCCACCAGTGGTCGAACGCGTCCTGCAGGGTCTCGATGCTCTCGAGTGTCGCGGGCACGTCGATGTGCACGCGTCGACCACCGGTGATCGGGGCGGGCTGCTCAGTCACGGAGGGCGTCCTCGACCGATGCGCGCGGCTGGAGGATCCGGTCCAGGTTCGTCAGGCGGAGCACCATCGACACCTGCTCGGACGGCGCCACGAGGCGGAGGTCGCCGCCTGCCTGTCGCGCCGACTTGAGCAGGGACACGAGCGCGCCGAGCCCGGACGAGTCGACGAACGTCGTGCCGGAGAGGTCGACGACGAGCATCTGGTCCCCCGCCTCGAGCCGCTCCGTGGCGACCGCACGGAGCTTCGGTGCCGATGCGACCGTCAGCCGGCCCTTCGGCGTCAGGACGACGCCGCCCTCGACGGGTTCCACGTCCACGGTGATCATGCTGTCTCTTCCTTCTCCCGGAGCGCATCCGGCCCCGTGTAGCGAACGGCCCGGATGACGATGCTGAAGATCGCGAGGTCGAAGACGACCCATGCCGAGTTGATGAGGGGGGCGATGCCGTGCGCCTGCCCCGCCGCGTAGCGGACGGCGACGAGCACGAGCGCAGCGACGAGGCACCCCATGGCGACGAGCTGCGGCCGCACGAGGTCCCACCGGTGGCCGGTGAACTCCTGTTTCGTCTTCGGGGTCACGCGGAACCCGAGCGGCTGCCCGAGGTACACGTTGCGGAACGCGGACGTGACCGACTCGATCCAGACCGGGAACAGCGCGAGCGAGTACTGCTGCCCGCGCCACGTCGGGCGTCCGGCCGCGACCACCCAGAACAGCACCTGGTTGAGCACGAGGAACGGGATGAGCCGCGCGAAGAAGTCGACGCTGTACGCCTGGACGGGCACCACCCCGAACGCCAGGCAGAGCACCGGCGCGGCGATGTACACGACCGCGGCGAACCCGGAGAGGTAGCTCCACATGGTCGAGAAGTACATGAGGCGCTGCGCGAACGACAAGCCCCGCTGCACGAGCGGGTTCTCGCGGAAGAACACCTGCATCGTGCCCTGCGCCCAACGGAGTCGCTGCGTCAGCATCGTCGGCAGGTCCTCGGGGGCCAGCCCGCGTGCGAGGAGCTCGTCGTGGTACGCCGACCGCCAGCCGAGGCCGTGCAGGCGCATCGCGGTCGCCATGTCCTCGGTCACCGAGATCGTGGCCAGTGGCATGATCGCCTGGGCCTCGTCGCCACGGCTGACGTCGAGCGCGCCGACGAGGAGCGAGATCGCCTCGATCGCGACGATCGGCGACGCGTCGCGCTGGCCGAGCAGGTCGAGCGCGGAGTCGTCGATGGCGGCGAACGTGTCGGCCTCCACGGACAGCGCGGCGAGCTCCGCGAGGTCCTGACGCATGGCGGCGAGGTCGGCGCCGGCGAACCGGAACGCGATCGCGTCGATGCCGCGCTGGAACCGGTAGGTCACGTCGGCGATGCCGTCGCCGTTCGCGAGCTCGGCGCGCGCGCGGTCGACGATCGCCCCGGCCTCGTCGAGCGCCTGCAGCACGCGCGGCTGGCCCTCGGCCTCCTCCCGTGCCCGCGCGAGCAACCGGCGCGAGGTGCGGATCGCGCGGTGCACGCCCTGTTCGACCTCGTCGACGTACCGGGACACGCCCAACTGCATCAGGGCCTCCCGGCGGAGGATCGCGTTCGACCCGCAGAAGAAGGCGGCGTTCCAGCCGTCCTTCGACTGCTGGATCGGTCCGTAGAAGAGCGGCGCCTGGCTGCCGAGCACGTCGGACTCGGGGACGTTCTCGAACCACTGCGGCGTCTGCACGAGCGCCATCCGCGGCTCCTTGAAGTACCCGAGGGTGCGGTCGAGGATGCGCGGGTCGGGCACCTGGTCGGCGTCGAGGATCAGGAGGAACTCCCCCTCGGTCGCCAGCAGCGCGTTGTTGAGGTTGCCGGCCTTGGCGTGCCGCGGCCGGTCGATCCAGTCCGACGACCGGGTGATCACGCCGATGCCCATGGCCTCGGCGGCCTCGCGGATCTCCGGCCGCGCGCCGTCGTCGAGGATCCACGTCGTGTGCGGATGCCGGATCGCCACCGCGGCGAGCGCCGTGCGCATCACGAGCTCGACGGGTTCGTTGTACGTCGTGATGAAGACGTCGACCGTGACGTCCTCGGCGGGTGGGGCTGGTGGTTCGCCGCGTTCGCGGATCCGCCAGGCGCCGAACGCGAACAGGAGCGAGTCGATGACGCTGTAGGTCTCGGCGAGGATGAGCGGCACGGCGATCCACCACGAGTGCCAGTTGACGGAGGCGACCCAGCGCCATCCGACGTAGTCCGCCCCGGCGAGCGCCGCGAGGACGACGACGACCCGGATGGTGACGAGCCGCCGACGCGAGGTCGTGTGCTCGAGGAGCCGCCGGTCCCGGCGGGTCATCTCGAGGGTCACGGGCGATACTCCGCGACCACGACGGTGACGTCGTCGAGCGGCACCCGCTCGGCGCTGAGTGACCGGATGCGTTCGACGAGGGCGTGGATGTCGGCCGCCTCGCGCGTGTAGCCGGCGAGCTCGTCCGGCCAGACGATCTCGTCGTCCAGCACGTCGAGCACCCCGTCACTCACGAGGACCAGGCGGTCGCCCGGGTACAGCGTCGTCGTCTGCGCGGTGTGTGGCTGCGGCAGGATCCCGATCGGGAGGCCCGTGCCGGTGAGCTGCTCGGCCGTCCCGTCCGCGCGCACGAGGATCGACAGGCCCGCGCCGGCGTCGACGTAGGCGAGGCGCCCGGTGTCCAGGTCGATGGTGGCGTGGAAGTAGGTCACGAAGGCGTTCGTGCGCTGGAGGTCACCGGTCATGGCCCGTTCGATGCGGTCCACGGCCGCGCCGAGCGAGACCTCGTCGGTGATCGAGGGCACGATCGTCCGGGCGGCGGCACGGGTGGCGGCCCCGAGGATCGCCGCCGCGGTGCCCTTGCCCATGACGTCGCCGATCGCGACGTGCACGAGGCGGCCGACGACACCGTGGTCGTAGTAGTCGCCGCCGACGCCGAGCGACGGGATGCAGACGCCCTCGACGCGGACCTCGTCCGTGACGAGCGGCCGCTCCGGCAGCAGGGCCTGCTGCGTGTCGCGCGCGCGCACGGCTTCGGCCTCGGCGAGGAGTTCCTCCTGGGCCCACGCAGCGAGGTCGGTGAACTCCTGCATCTCGCGGGGGGAGAGCGTCCGCGGCTCCTTGTCGATGAGGCAGAACGACCCGACGACGTTGCCGGAGGCGTCGGTGAGCGGGTGCCCGATGTAGAAGGCGAGTCCGTTCTCGACGAAGGGCCGGATGTCGGCGAACCGGGGGTCGAGGCGCGCGTCGTCCGTCGTGATGACCTCGCCCGTGTCGGTGACGAGCTTGCAGGGGGTGTCCCCCCGGCCGGACTCGGCGTCGTCGAACCCCGCGCGGCCCATGTAGAGCGCGCGGTCCCGGTCGATCACCGTGACCGAGGACATCATCACGCCGAACATGGCGCGCGCGATCCGGGTGATCCGGTCGAGGCGCGGATTGCGGTCCGGTTCGGTGAGCCCGAGGCTCTCGACGGCGCGCTGCCGTCGGTCCTCGCGCACGCGGGGCTGGTCGGTCGTCGCGTCGTCGAGGGTCGGTTGGGTCCCCACAGCGCATGCCTCCTGATCACGAGCACACGGAAAACGGTGGCGCGTCCGGGCGGGACCTCCAGGGGGTCCCGGTCGACACGTGCCGCCCGCGCCGGCCGATGGCTTCGGATCGAGCGCGTACCACTCTGTCTACCGCATGATCGGGTGCCGTGCGCACTGTGCGGGGCGCGCCGGGGCCATCTCGCCCCTGGACTGGGGCAGACCAACCGGGCCGCGCCGCCGCTACCGCACCTCGTCGAGCAGCCGCCCCCGCCCCTCGGCCAGTCGTCCGCCGCGCCGGTACTCCTTGGCCACCATGTCGAGGACCTCCTCGGCCGAGACCTCGTCGGTGCGCTTGTCGAGGGTGATCTCGCCGTGCTGCAGCAGGTTGACGCGGTCGCAGACGTCGAACACCTGCGTGTAGTTGTGCGCGATGAGGATGATCGACACCTCGCCGCGTTCGCGGAGCATCGAGATGAAGTCGAGGATGATGCCACCCTCCTTCGCACCCATGGCCGCGAGTGGTTCGTCGAGCAGCAGGATCCTCGCGTCGGAGTACACCGATCGCGCGACCGCGATCGCCTGCCGCTGGCCGCCCGACAGGTTCGCGACCTCGTCGTTCACCGACGCGATCCGGATCCCGATGTCGTCGAGGTACCGGCGGGCGTTCTCGCGCATCTCCGAGCGGCGGAGGAAGGGCCCGCGCCGGAGCTCCTTGTTGAGGTAGAGGTTGAGGTACACGGGCAGCGTGTTGACGAGCGCCAGGTCCTGGAACACCGTCTCGATGCCCCGCTCCCGCGCGTCGCCGATGCCGGTGAACGTGACCGGGTCCCCGTTGAGGAACAGCTCGCCCTCCGTCGGCTGGTGGTACCCGGTCAGGATCTTGATGAGCGTCGACTTGCCCGCGCCGTTGTCGCCGATGAGCCCGAGGACCTCGCCCTTGCCGACGTGCAGGTTGATGTCGCGCAGGGCCGTGACGGACCCGAACCGCTTGCTGACGTGCCGTGCCTCGAGGGCCGGTGGCGTGCCTCCCGGCGTGCGGTCGGTCGTGCCCGTACCCGTGGTGGTGGTCATGGCTACTGCTCCTTCGCTCGCTGCCGGAAGCGCGCGAGGTAGATGTTGAGGATCATCGCGAGCAGGATCGCCGCGCCCTCGACGATGACGAACGTGGTGGCGGAGATGCCCTCGATGTTGAAGCCGTCCTGGAGCACGGCCAGGAGCAGCGCACCGAGGAAGGCGCCGACGACGGTGCCGGAGCCGCCGATGAGCGACGTCCCGCCGAGCACCGCGGCCGCGATCGCCATGAACATGAGGTCGTTGCCGCCCGCGTTGGGGTCGAACGACTTGGCGATGTTCGTGCCGTCGAGGATGCCGGCGAGCCCGGCGAACAGCGACGTGAGCATGAACGCCCGGATCTTGACGCGCCGGACCGCGATGCCCGCCTCGGAGGCGCCGACGAGGTTCGCGCCCGTGGCGATCGTGTGCACGCCCGACCGGGTGCTCGTCAGCACGACCTGCATGACGATGACGATGAGCACCGCCCAGATGAGCTCGGACCACTGGTACCCGCCGAACACCGCGACGAGCGCGCCCTTCGTGGGGGCCGGCAGCGGTGTGCTCCCCGCGATGGCGAGGGCCACGCCGTGCAGGCCGTACAGCGTCCCGAGCGTCGCGATGAACGACGGCAGCTTGAGGTACTGGTTCACGACCCCGTTGAACAACCCGATGAGCGTCGCGACGACGAGCGCCAGTAGGAGCGCCGTCCACAGCGGCATCGCGTCGGCGAACGTCACCATGAGGATCGGCGTCAGCGCGAACGTCATGCCCGCGGACAGGTCGATCTCGCCGCAGATGAGCAGGAACACCTCGCCCGCCGCGATGATCGCCGCCGCGCTGAGGAAGTTCGCGATGTTGCCGATGTTCGACCCCGTCAGGAACGCGTGGTTCGTCGCGGCGAAGTAGATGATGAGCGCGACGTCGACGACGAGCACCGAGAACTCGCGGATCCGGAGCACACCCCCGAGCGGCCCGCCGCGGAGGCCGCGGCGAGCCGGTCGGGGTGCGGACGACATGGGTGCCGGGGTGGGCGACTCCGTCTGGAGGCCGATGGCGTCGTCGCTCACGACGTGAGGTACTTCTGAGCGGACGAACTGCCCTCGAACCGGTTCGTCGACTTGAGGTACGGCTTCACGTTCTTCTTCGTGACGAACTTGAGGCCGGTGTCGGTGAGCGGTGGTGCGACGAGCGTGCCCGACAGCTTGTACAGGTACAGGTACAGCGTCGGCAGGAACCCCTGCAGGTACGCGGACTGGTCGATCGTGAAGCTGAGGATGCCGTGGCGGATCGACTTCTCGGTGGAGGCCAGGAGGTCCCACCCGCCGCCCTTGTAGCCCTGCGATGCCAGGTCGTACTTCTTCATGACGTTCGCGACGCCCTGGGTGCTGCCCGCATCGACCGCGAACAGGCCCTTGTAGTCCTTGTTCCCGGTGTAGAACGCGTCGATCGCGCTCTGCTCCTTGCCCTCGTCGGCCCCGGTGGCGATCTGCTTGACCTGGAACCCCTTGTTCGCGGCCTTGAGCGCCTCGATCGCACCGTCCGCTCGCGGCTGGATGTTGAGGGCGCCCGGCGTCGCGATGAAGATCGCGATCTTGCTGCCGTTCGGCAGGAGCTTCGCGATGTGCTCGCCGGCGGCCTGCCCCGACGCGTACAGGTCCTGGCCGATGTAGTTGAGCCGCGCGTTCCCGGTGACGTCCGCGTTGTAGGACACGACGGGGATCCCCGCGGCGAGCGCCTTCTTGACGGGCTCGTTGAAGGCGGTCTTGTCGACGAGTGACACGGCGATGCCGTCGACGCCGCCGCTGACCGCGGTGTTGAACGCGCTGACCATCTGCGACACGTTCGAGGTCTCCGAGCCGGTCCACTGGGGCTTCGGCAGGCCGAGCATCGAGGCGGCGTCGGCGAGTCCGTACTGCGTGGCCTGGAAGAACGTGTTCGTGGTCACGTGGTTGATGAACACGAACTTGAACCCGGGCGTCGACGGGAAGTTCCCTGCCTTCCCGGCCGCGCTCGCCATGTCCCCGCCGGAGAACGACAGCAGGCCCGACGCCAACGCGGCGGCACCTGCCAGTCCCGCTCCGCGGACCAGTCCCCTCCGGCTCGGGCCAGGCCCGGCCCCCATCGCCGCAACTGCGTTCTCGACCGCGTCGTCTTCCACGGATACCTCCTCGTATCGGGCTGCGTGCGGCACCGACGACGAGGACGTCGTCGGTGTCCGACGCGTCTCCCTCCGCGCTTCGGTGCCACGGATTGGGGCATTCCTAGACCCGGTCTCTCCGGGCGGTCAAGAAAGCTGAGCGAACGTTCCCATCCGTTGGTTCGTGAACAGCGCTCACACAGGCTTGTCCCCCGAAGGAGGCCCGATCGCCGAACGAAAACGATGTCGGTGCTCGATCGGGCGCGGTCGCTACGATCACGGGATGGCGGAAGCGAGCGCATCGCAGGCGCGGCGGAAGGACCTGGGACGTCACCAGAACCTCACGTCGCTGCTCCGTCGTGTGCACGCCACGCCCGCCACCAGGAGCGACCTGACCCGGTTCAGCGGTCTCAACCGCTCGACGGTCGCCGGGTTGGTCGGCGAGCTCGTCGACCGCGGGCTCGTGGTCGAGGACGAGGTCCGTGGCGCGGGATCGGTCGGCCGTCCGAGCCCCACGGTCCGGCCCGCCGACCGGGCGGTCGGGATCGCCGTGCACCCCGAGATCGACGCCGTCCGGGTCGCCGCGGTGCTGCTCGGCGGCCGCGTGGTCCGGCGCGTCCGTGTCGACGTGGACCAGCCCCCGACACCGGAACGCGTCGCCTCCATCGCCCAGGAGGCCGTGGCCGCCATCCGCGCGGACCTCCCGCCCGGTGCCGTGGTCGTGGGCGCGGGCGTCGCCGTCCCCGGGCTCGTGCGCGTCGCCGACGGGGTCGTCCGCCTGGCGCCACACCTGGACTGGCACGACGTCCCACTCGCCGCCCAGCTCGCCTCGGCGCTGGACATGCCGGTCCGCGCCGCGAACGAGGCCTCGCTCGGGGCCGCGGCCGAGTGGGTGTTCGGCGCCGGCCGGGGTGCGGACGACCTGCTCTACGTCAACGGCGGGGCGAGCGGCATCGGCGGTGGGATCGTCACGGGCGGCGTGCCGCTGCTCGGCGCGAGCGGCCACGCCGGTGAGATCGGCCACGTCTCGATCCGGACGGACGGGTCGCGGGACAGCGCCGGCCTGGTCGGGACCCTCGAGGCCGCGGTGACCCGGGCTCGGCTCGCCGCGGTGCTCGACGTGCGCGAACCCGACCCCGACACCTTCGAGCGGATGCTCCTCGCCGCGACCGAGGGCGGCAGCAGCCGGTCGAGCGCCGTGGTCGCGGAGGTCGAGCGCCAGATCGACACCCTCGCGATCGCGCTCGCGAGCGTCGTGAACGTGCTCGGCTCGGAGCGGATCGTCCTCGGCGGGTTCCTGGCAGCCCTCGCGGCGGCCGACGGTCCGCGCCTCCGCAACGCGTTCGACGCGCACCTGCTCGCGCCGCTCGTCCCCGACGTGCAGATCCGACGGGCCGAGCTCGGCGCGGACATCCTGCTCATCGGCGCGGCGTCGCTGCCGCTCGAGCACGTGCTCACCGAGCTGCCGACGCTGGGCTGAGCCCCTCGACCGACCGCTCCAGCCGCGGGGTCGCGATGCCGAGCGCACGTGCGGTGGCGAGCATGTCCTCCAGCACGGCACGGGGCTCCGCCGCGTGGGGATCGGTGTGTGCTGCCAGGCTCGCCCGTGCGATCGGGAGCAGGCGGGTGGCCCACGCCGCCGATGCGGCCGACATCCCGGGGAACCGAGCGGGCGTCGTCGCGCCGCGGTGGCGCCCGATGTCGACCCCCCGCGCCGCGAGGACCGGGAGGAGCTCCCGGCTCGTCAGGAACGCCCCGCGAAGCGCGCGGCGATCTCCGATCATGGCCGCCAGGCCGCCGCTCGTCAGCGCTTGGGAGAACATGCCCGCGTCCATGACGAAGTGCGACCACAGCCATCCGCGCATGTCCGGCTCGTCCCGGACCACGAGTCCCGCCTGCTGCAACGTCGTCCGCACCTCGGGTGCCCGTCAATCGCCCGGCGTCCCGCTCGAGCCGAGCACGACCGAACGGAGCAGCGCGCCGTGCAGGACGCCGTCGCCGTCGAATCCCCCGCCTGCGCCGGGGAACCCGAACACCACCTGATCCGCGGGGAGCGGAGCCACCGCGGCGACGGGGTCGTCCCACACGTTGCCCAGGACCAGCACCGTGGCCGCGCCGACCACCGGAGCCAGGGACGCCACGGCTTCCCGCAGACGATGGTGCCCGACACTGAGCACGACGAGATCGAAGCCGTCCCCCGGCTCGACGGACTCGCGCAGCCGGGTCGCGAACGTGGTGCGCCGCCGTCGGCCGAGCAGCCCCCGCCTGCCGTCGACGAGATCCGTGCGGACGCGGCCCCCGTACTCGCGAGTCCGGCCCGGGCGGACGAGGAACTCGACATGGTGCCCGGCCTCCTGGAGCACCTGGCCGTGGATCGTCGCGATGACGCCCCGCCCGACCATGAGGATCCGCATCATGCCTCCGATCACTAATGTGGAGACGATCTCCGGTCTGGACGATACGGAGGTCGTCTCCAGTTCGTCAACCGGGAGGGCACATGGCCGAGGAGCGGGCCCTGCGCGCTGACGCGCGCCGGAACCGAGACGCCATCGTCGCGGCCGCGCGATCGGTGTTCGAGCACGACGAACAGATCCGGTTCGACGACTTCGCGGAGCGGGCTGGCGTCGGGGTCGGGACGCTCTACCGCCACTTCCCCACACGAGAGGCACTGGCCGCCGCGGTCTACCAGGGCGAGGTGGCGGCGCTGTGCGAGCGTGCCCGGGACGCATCGCGGCCGGCCGGCGAACGGCTCGCCGGGTTCCTCCGCGCGTTCGTGGACCACGTGATCGAGCACGTCGCCCTCGCGCGCGCCTTCGCCGCCCTCGTCACCCCGGCGACGCAGGCCGAGGGTGGGAGCGAACTCGAGCGCACCGTCGCGGACCTCATGGCCCGCGCGGCCGCTGACGGCACCATCCGCGACGACGTGACCCCGGGCGCGGTGATGATCGCACTCCACGGCATCGGCTCCGCGATCGACCGCCCCGACTGGGCGATGGAGGCCCGCTCCGTCGCGGAACTCGTCATCCGCGGACTGGAGGCCCGCTGACCGAGCGGCGAGACGACGCGCCAGAGGGCCTGCGATCGGTCCGGAGCCGACGCGCCGCGGCGCCCTTGCGGACCTGTCCGTCGTGCAATACGTTGTGACTCACAACAAACCCCCTCAGGAGCGCACCATGGCAACGAAGCCCACCCGCGACGACAAGTTCTCGTTCGGTCTCTGGACCGTCGGGTACAACGGCACCGACCCGTTCGGCGGTCCGACCCGTCCCCCGCTCGATGTCGTCGAGGCCGTCGAGAAGCTCGACGAGCTCGGCGCCTACGGCCTGACGTTCCACGACGACGACCTGTTCGCCTTCGGCTCAACCGACGCCGAGCGCCAGAAGCAGATCGACCGCCTCAAGGGCGCGCTCGAGTCCACCGGCCTCGTCGTGCCGATGGTCACGACGAACCTCTTCAGCGCCCCGGTGTTCAAGGACGGCGGGTTCACCTCGAACGACCGGCAGGTCCGCCGGTTCGCCCTCCGCAAGGTCCTCCGCAACATCGACCTCGCCGCCGAGCTCGGTGCGACGACGTTCGTCATGTGGGGTGGTCGCGAGGGCGCCGAGTACGACACCGCCAAGGACGTCCAGGCGGCGCTCGAGCGCTACCGCGAGGCCGTCAACCTCCTCGCCGACTACGTCACCGACAAGGGCTACGGCATCCGGTTCGCGATCGAGCCGAAGCCGAACGAGCCCCGCGGCGACATCCTCCTGCCCACCCTCGGGCACGCGATCGCGTTCACCGAGACCCTCGAGCGCCCGGAGCTGTTCGGGATCAACCCCGAGGTCGGGCACGAGCAGATGGCCGGCCTCAACTTCACCGCGGGCATCGCGCAGGCGCTCTACCAGGGCAAGCTCTTCCACATCGACCTCAACGGCCAGCGCGGCATCAAGTACGACCAGGACCTCGTGTTCGGGCACGGCGACCTGCAGAACGCGTTCTCGCTCGTCGACCTCCTCGAGCACGGCGCACCGCAGGGTGGCCCGGCGTACGACGGCCCGCGCCACTTCGACTACAAGCCGAGCCGCACCGAGGACTTCGACGGTGTCTGGGACTCCGCCGCCGCGAACATGCGCATGTACCTGCTCCTCAAGGAGCGCGCGCAGGCGTTCCGCGCGGACCCCGAGGTGCAGGCGGCGCTCGAGGCGTCGAAGGTCGCCGAGCTGCGCACCCCGACGCTCAACGAGGGCGAGTCGTACGACGACTTCCTCGCCGACCGCTCGGCCTTCGAGGACTTCGACGCCGACGCGTACTTCGGCGGCAAGGGCTTCGGCTTCGTCAAGCTGCAGCAGCTCACCCTCGAGCACCTCATGGGCGCGCGTGGCTGAGTCGCTCGCCAGCACGACCGACCCCGGTGACGAGGACCTCCTCGTCGCCGGGGTCGACTCGTCCACGCAGTCCTGCAAGGTCGTCATCCGGGAGGCGCGCAGCGGCCGGGTGGTCCGCTCCGGCCGTGCGAGCCACCCAGACGGCACCGAGGTCGACCCCGTCACGTGGTGGGACGCCCTCGGCACGGCGATCACCGACGCCGGCGGCCTCGATGACGTCTCCGCGATCGCCGTCGGCGGGCAGCAGCACGGCATGGTCGTGCTCGACACCGACGGCCGGGTGATCCGCCCCGCGCTCCTGTGGAACGACACCCGCAGCGCCGGTGCCGCGGCCGACCTCGTCGACGAGCTCGGCCCGGAGCAGTGGGTCGAGCGCACCGGCCTCGTCCCGGTCGCCTCGTTCACGGCGACCAAGCTCCGGTGGCTCCGCGACACCGAACCCGACAACACCGCCCGGGTGGCCGCGGTCGCGCTCCCCCACGACTGGCTGTCCTGGCGCCTCCGCGGCTACGGCCCGGCGGACGACAGCCCGCTCGGACCGGACCTCGACGCGCTCGCGACCGACGCGTCGGACGCGAGCGGCACCGCCTACTGGGACCCGGCCCGCCGCGCCTACGACGCCGACCTGTTCGAGCGGGCGCTCGGGCGGGTGCTCCGGGAGGCCCGGCCGGGCACTGCGACGGACGGCGGCGACGCGGTGGTCGTCCCCCGCGTCGTCGAGCCGTCCGCCGCCATGGGCACGCTCGACCGGGAGGTCGCACTCCCCGGTGGCGCCGTCGCGCACGCCGGTCTCGTGGTCGGCCCGGGCACCGGGGACAACGCCGGGGCCGCACTCGGCCTCGGCCTCGGGCCGGGCGACGTCGCCGTGTCCCTCGGCACCTCCGGCACCGTGTTCGGCGTCACCACGGCCTCCTTGGCGGACCCGAGCGGGACCGTGGCGGGGTTCGCCGACGCGACGGGGGCGCGCCTCCCGATCGTCACGACGCTCAACGCAGCGCGCGTGCTCGAGGTGATCGGCGGGCTGCTCGGCGCGGACCACGGCGAACTCGGCGCGCTCGCGCTCGAGGCCCCGGCCGGCGCCGGCGGGCTCGTGCTCGTGCCGTACTTCGTCGGCGAGCGCACCCCGAACCGGCCCGACGCCACCGCCTCGCTGCTCGGCATGACCCCGCTGACGACCACGCGCCCGTACCTGGCACGTGCCGCCGTCGAGGGCATGCTGTGCGCCCTCGCCGACGGTCTCGCTGCCGTCGAGGGCACGGGGACCCGCGTGGAGCGCCTGTTCCTCATCGGCGGGGCCGCGCAGAACCCCGCCGTGCGGACCATCGCCGCGCAGGTCTTCGGGCGCGACGTGCTCATCCCCGACCCCGGCGAGTACGTCGCCGCGGGCGCCGCGCGGCAGGCCGCGTGGGTGCTCGGCGGTGCGCTGCCCGACTGGCCGCTCGCGGCGGACACGATCCCGGCCGATCCGCGGCCGGAGGTGCTCGCCGCGTACCGCAGGAGCCTGTAGATGCCGTTCACGGACCTCCCGCTCGCCGAACTCCGCGCGTACCGTCCGGTGGTGCGCGAGCCGGACGACTTCGACGCGTTCTGGCGGACGACGATCGCGGAAGCGCGGCAGGCCGCGACGACGGCGGGCGTCGAACCCGTGCTGACGCCGGCCAGCACGCCGATCACCGAGCTCGTCGTCGAGGACCTGGTGTTCCCCGGCTTCGCGGCCGAGCCGGTCCGGGCGTGGGTCACCCGTCCACGCCGGCCGCGGGACGAGCGGCTCCCGGTGGTCGTCGAGTACCTCGGCTACAACGGTGGCCGCGGGTTGCCGGGTGAGCGGGTGCAGTGGGCCCTCGCCGGGTACGTCCACGTCGTCATGGACACGCGCGGACAGGGCAGCGGCTGGGGCAACGGCGGTGACACGCCGGACCCGCACGCGTCGAACGGGCAGGTCGCGGGGTGGATGACGAACGGGATCCTCGATCCGCACGAGCACTTCTACCGGCGCGTCCACACGGATGCCCTGCGGCTCGTCGACGCGGTGCGGACGCTCGCGTTCGTCGATCCGGCGCGGGTGGCGGTCACCGGCGGGAGCCAGGGCGGCGGCATCGCGATCGCCGCCGCGGCCCTCGCGGAGTCGCACGGGGACGGCGTCGTCGCGGTCATGCCCGACGTCGCGTTCCTGGCCGACTGGGAGCACGGCGCCGAGGTGGCGCTGAGCGACCCGTACCAGGAGCTCGTGCGCTACCTCGCCGTGCACCGCGACCACGCCGAGGCGGTGTGGACGACGGCGAGCTACCTCGACGGCGTCAACTTCGCCAAGCGGATCACGGCACCGGCGCTGTTCTCCGTGGCGCTGATGGACGAGATCGTGCCGCCCCGCACCACGTTCGCGGCGTTCAACGCGCTCGCGTCGGAGGACGCCGTGATCGAGGTCTACCCGTACAACGGGCACGAGGGCGGCGGCGGGCACCACTGGCCGAAGCAGGCGAGGTTCCTGGCGGGGCACCTCTAGCCCGCTTCGTCCCCCGCCTCCCCCTCCCCCGCCTCCCCCTCCTCCGCCTCCCCCTCCTCCGCGAGATCGCACTTGTTGCCGTTCTGGCGCTGTCCAGAGCGGCAACAAGTGCGATCTCGCGGAGGACCGGAGGAGCCCGGCAGGGTCGGAGGACGATACTGCTGACGTGCCCTCGACGGCGAGGGCGACGGCGGAAGGACGACGATGACCGACACCAGCACCGACCTCGAGGACATCAGCCTCGGGGGCCCCGACCGGATCCCCGTTCCCGAGGGCGCCTCGCCCGAGATCGCGGAGGCCGTGCGCGCGCTCTACACCGACGGCACGATCGGCAAGAAGGGCGCCTTCTCCCGCGAGTGGGCGACCGACATGGCCGAGGACGTGTACGTCGCGTTCCACCAGGCCCTCGCGCGGAAGGGCGGCACGATGGGCCGCGGTCCGCGCCGCTACTACGTCGAGATCCACCCCGAGCAGCTCCGCGGCTGGGTCGACATCGTCGACCACCCGTGGGTGCGCGCGCTCAGCGAGGCGGTCCTCGGGCCGGAGTACCAGATCGTCGAGCTCGGCTTCGACATCCCGTTCCCTGGCGCGAAGAACCAGCCGTGGCACCGCGACTTCCGGATGCCCGAGGCGACGCGGGAGGACCGGCGCCTGACGTCCCTCGCCTTCAACCTCACGGCGGTGGACACGGTCGACGAGATGGGCCCGTTCGAGATCGCCCTCGGCACGCAGTGGGACCTCTCGCCCGAGTTCGACCACGAGATGTTCCCGCCGGCGTCCTTCGCGCCCCGCTACGCCGAGCGTGCCGTCCGCAAGTACCCGAACATGGGTGACATCGCGGCCCGGTCCGCGCTCACGATCCACCGAGGCACGCAGAACTTCTCGTCGCAGCCGCGTCCGGTGCTCGTGCTCGGCATCGACGCACCCGGTGCGGGGAACGCCGAGCACCACGACATGGCCGTCACGCATGCGTTCCACGAGTCGCTCCCCCAGCGGGTCCGCGACCACCTCGTCTGCCCGGTGGTCGACGAGCTCACGCCCATCGTGCAGAAGCACGACATCGAGGGCCTCATGATGGGCGGGGCCTGACCCCCAGGCCCCCCCACCGAGATCGCAGAAGATGCCGCTCCCCATGGCTGGGAAGCGGCATCTTCTGCGATCTCGCGGAACCGGGGCGGAGGCCCGGCTGCCGCCCGGCGGGCACCGCGCGTCAGACGCCCGAGACGACCCGCCAGGCGACGAGCCGCTCGTCCGCCGTCGTGACCTCGTGCACCGGCCCCGCGATCGTGAGCGTCGCGCGCGGCGTCGCGGAACCCGGGAGGTCCTGCGCCACGGCCTGCTTCTCGTTCACGATGACGCCGCCCGTGGTCTCCTCGGTGTCGACGGGGGCCGCCGACGCCGCCGCGTGATCGCCGACCCAGACCTCGACGTCGCCCGGCTCGACGACCCGGACCATGCGGCGGTCGCTGAAGGCGAACCGCGTCGTCGGCACGTCGAAGGCGACGCGGACGGACTCCCCCGCCTCGAGGTCGACCCGCGCGTAGCCGAGCAGCTGCACCACCGGACGGGTCACGGAACCCTGGACGTCGTGGCCGTACAGCTGCACCACGTGGCCGCTCGCGGTCGCACCGGTGTTCGTCACGGTCACGGCGGCCGTGAACGTGTCCCCGGCGCCGACGGTCCGGTCGACGACGAGGTCCGAGTACGCGACCGTGGTGTACCCGAGCCCGAACCCGAAGGGCCGGAGCGGCGTCGAGTCCGTCGCGGTGACGTCCGACGGCCCGCCGAGCACCGGGTGCAGGTACGAGTACGGCTGCGCCCCCGCGGACCGGGGCAGCGACACGGGCAGACGCCCGGACGGTGCGACGCGACCGGTGATCACGTCGGCGATCGCGAACCCGCCGCCCTCACCGGGGAAGAACGCCTGCAGCACCGCGCCCGGCTTCGGGCCCGTGCCGTCGAGCGCCCAGCCGATCGCGTACGGCCGACCGGTGAGCAGGACCACGACGACCGGCGTGCCGGTGGCGAGCACGGCCTCCACGAGCTGCCGCTGCACGCCGGGCAGTTCGAGCGACTCGGAGTCGTTGCCCTCGCCCACGGTGCCCCGGCCGAACAGTCCGGCCTGGTCGCCGACGACGACGACCGCGAGCTCGGCGGCGGCCGCCGCGTCGACGGCCTCCGCGAATCCAGTCGTGTCGTCGCCCTCGACCGCGCAGCCGACGGCGTGCACGATCTCGGTGGCACCGAGGCCCGCCGCGGCGAACGCGCCGGGCAGTGCCTCGAGCACCGTCGGGATCGTGAACCCGAGTGGCAGGTCGGGGTGACCGGCGAGCACGTGGTTCGCGAACGAGTAGCACCCCTGCAGGGCCTCGGCCCGATCCGCGTTCGGACCGATCACGGCGACCCGGGCGGGTGCCGGACGATCGGCGCCGGAGTCGGCCCCGGACCTCCCGATCGGCAGCACGCCGTCGTTGTGGAGGAGCACGATCGACTCCTCGGCGAGCCGCCGGGCGAGCGCCTGGTGGCGCGGCGAGTCCAGGTCGATCGCCGTCGGCGGCTCGTCCTCGTACGCGTCGTCGTCGAGCAGGCCGAGCGACTCCTTCTGCGCGAGCACGCGGAGCACCGCACGGTCGACGTACGCCTCGTCGAACTCGCCCGAGCGGACGCGGTCGACGAGCGGCTGCAGGTAGGCGTCACCGGTCGGCAGCTCGACGTCGATGCCGGCCTCGAGCGCGAGCGCGGCCGCCTCACCCCGGTCGGCCGCGACGCCGTGCATGACCTCGAGGAACGCGACGGCGAAGTAGTCCGCCACGACGACGCCGTCGAACCCGAGGCGCTCCCGGAGCACCCCGGTCAGGTAGTCGCCGTTCGCGGCCATGGGCACGCCGTCGATCTCGGCGTAGGAGTTCATGACGGATCGCACGCCACCGTCGAGGACCGCCATCTCGAACGGGGGCAGGAACACGTCGGCGACCTCGCGCGGCCCGGCGTGCACGGGGGCGTGGTTCCGCCCGGCGCGCGATGCGGAGTAGCCGAGGAAGTGCTTGAGCGTGGCGTGCACGCCGGCGTCCTGCAGCCCCCGCACGTACGCGGTACCGACGGTCCCGACCAGGTACGGGTCCTCACCGATGCACTCGTCGACGCGGCCCCAGCGGGGGTCACGGACGACGTCGAGCACGGGCGCGAGCCCCTGGTGCACGCCGAGTTCGCGCATGGAGTCCCCGATGGCGCGACCGACCTGTTCGACGAGCTCCGGGTCGAACGCGGCGCCCCAGGCGAGTGGCGTGGGGAACGTCGCGGCGCGCCATGCGGCGAGCCCGGTCAGGCACTCCTCGTGCACGAGCGCGGGGATCCCGAGCCGGGTCTCGCGCTTGAGGCGGCGCTGCTCGCCCCAGAGCCACGCGGCGCGTTCCTCGGCGTCGACCGGTCGCGTGCCGTAGACGCGGGTGAAGTGGCCGATGCCGTCGCGGGTGACCTCCGCCAGCGGGGCCGAGGCGTCCTGCCCCGCGGCCATCTCGCCCTGCATCGGCGCGACGACGCCGTTCTGGTCGAGCCAGTAGCCGACGATCTGCGCCGCCTTCTCCTCGAGGGTCATCCGCGCGTGCAGGGCGCGGACCCGGTCGGACACGGTGGGCATGGCGGGCGGCGTCGCCGCGGCCACGACGGCGTGGTCGTCGACGTCGGTGGTGGTGGTGGTGGTGGGGATCGCGGTGGTCACGCGTTCCTCGCTTTCGTCGGAGTGGGGCGACCGGTGGTCGGGATGGTGCGCGACGCACGCCGGGAGGCGCTCATCCCTTCACCGCGCCGGTCAGGCCGCCGACGATGCGGCGCTGGAAGATCGTGAAGAACACGAGCGCCGGGATCATCGACATCGTCGTGAACGCGAGCACCTTCGCGGTGTCCACGGAGTACTGGGACGAGAACGCCTGCACACCGAGCGGCAGCGTGTACTGCCCCTCGTTGTTGAGGATGAACAGCGGCAGGATGTAGCTGTTCCAGCTCGCGATGAACGCGAGGATCCCGGTGGTGACGACACCCGGCAGCGACAACGGCACGATCATCCGGAAGAAGAACCCGAGCCGGCTCGCACCGTCGATCGACGCGGCTTCCTCGAGTTCGTCGGGGATCGCCCGGAGGAACGGCACGAGGATGATCACGGTCGTCGGCAGCGCGAACGCGATCTGCGGCAGGATCACCCCGGCCAGGTTGTTCGTCAGGCCGAGGTCCTTGACGAGCAGGTAGAGCGGTGTGATCGCGACCGTGATCGGGAACATCAGCCCCGCGGCGAAGAGCGCGTACAGCGCCCCGCGTCCGGCGAAGTGGTAGCGCGCGAGCACGAAGCTCACCATGAGTCCGAGGACCACGACGCCGACCGTGGTGGCGATCGCCGTGATCGCGGAGTTGCCGAGTTCCTGCCAGAACACCCCGCTCGAGAGCACGCTCGCGTAGTTCCCGAACTGCAGTGGGTCCGGCAGGCCCGCGGGGCTCGTCGTGATCTGCGCGTTCGTCCGGAAGCCGCCCAGGACGATGTAGAGGACCGGGGCGAGGTTGGCCGCGATGAAGACGATCGCGACGACGTAGGTGATCGGGTTGACGTGGGTGTTCGCCGCGCCCGACCGACGCCGACGGGTGCTGCCGGGGCCGGGGATGCCGGACCGGACGCCGCGGGACCGGCCCGAGCGGGCCTCCCGGCCGTCGATGGTGGTGGTCGCCATCAGCCGTTCCTCTCGGTGAGTGCGCCCGCGGTGTCGCGGCGCAGGACGAAGCGCTGGTAGAGGAGCGCGACGATGAGGGAGATCAGGAAGATCACCACGGCGACCGCGTTCCCGTAGCCGTAGTTGCCGGAGTTGCGGCCGTTCCCGACCATGTACGTCGCCATCGTCGAGGTCCCGGCGGTCGAGGCGATGTACTGACCCCAGATGATGTAGACGAGGTCGAACAGCTGGAGCGACCCGATGATCGACAGGAACGCCCAGATGCGGATGGTCGGTCCGAGCAGCGGCAGGGTGATCCGTCGCTGGATCTGCCAGTAGCCGGCACCGTCGATGGCGGCGGCCTCGAACAGTTCCTCGGGGATGCTCTGCAGCCCGGCGAGGAACAGGATCACGGCGAACCCGATGTACTTCCACGAGATGATGAGGAGCAGGGTCCAGATCGCGATCGACGGGTTCGACAGCCAGTCCGCGCGCAGGCCGCCGAGGCCGATGGCCTGCAGGAGGTCGTTCACCGCCCCGTTCGACTGGAGCATGAGGCTCCAGCCGGTGCCGACGATGACCTCGGAGATCACGTACGGCACGAACACGAGCACCCGGACGAGCGTCCGACCGCGGATCTTCTGGTTGAGGAGCAGCGCCAGGAAGATCGCCAGCGGACCCTGGAGGACCAGGGACAGCACCACGATGAACGCGTTGTGGAGCAGGACGGACTGGAACGCGCTGTCGGTGAAGATGACGACGTAGTTGTGCAGTCCGACGAAGTCGGTCGGGGTGCCGTAGCCCGCCCAGCGGAAGAACCCGTAGTAGGCGGCGAGCACGACCGGGAGGATCACGAACCCGACGAAGACGACGACCGCCGGTCCGGCGAGCACGGCGATCTCGGCCCGCTTGCGCCAGTCGGCCGGGGCCCGGGTACCGCGCCGGCCGGCGGGGCGGGAGGCACGTGGTGCGCCCCGCCCCGCCTCCGGTGCACCCGGGGGGCGCTGCGGGTCGGTGACCCGACCCGCAGCGATGGAGGTGTTCGCGGACACGGGATCAGCCCTTGGCCGCGGCCTGGCTGGTCGTCTTGACGATGTCCGCCGGGCTGCCCTTGCCGGCGAGCAGGTCGACGACGCTCGTGTTCAGCGCGTTGCCGACGTTCTGGCCGTAGAGGGTGTCGAGGTACTGCGAGACGTACGGCGCCTTCTGGTACGCGGCGAGGACGTCCTTGAGGTACGGCTCGGTGACGACGGACTGCGCGTTCTCGTTCACCGGGATGGTGTCGAACGCCTTGTAGTACGCCTCCTGCCTCGACTTCGTCACGATGTAGTTGAGGAACTGGGTGCAGGGCACCTTCGGCGCCTTGGCGGAGCACGAGTAGCCGTCGAGGCCACCCATCATCGCGCCGGCCTTGCCCGAGCCGCCGGAGATCGACGGGAACGGGAAGAACCCGAGGTCGGGCAGCGGCTTGGCGTTCGGGGTGAGCGAGGAGATCACGCCCGGGTCCCAGGAGCCCATGAGCTCCATGGCCGCCTTGTGGTTCGCGACGAGACCGGCGGAGCTGCCGGCGCCCTGCTGCGCCGCCGTGGTGAGGAATCCGTTGTTGAACGGCTTCGTGTCGTTGAACGCCTTGACGTCCTGGCCGGCCTTCGTCCAGCAGCTGCTGTCGAACTTCAGGTTGGACGCGGTCTTGTTCAGCGTGGCCTGGCTGCACTCCCGGAGCGCGAAGTTGTAGTACCAGTGCGCGGCGGGCCACGCGTCCTTGGCACCGACGGCGACCGGTGCGACGCCCGACTTCTTGAGCTTGGCGATGTCCGCGTTCAGTTCGGTCATGGTCTTCGGGGTGCTCGTGATCCCGGCGGCCTTGAACAGGTCCTGGCTGTACCAGATGCCCTCGGGCAGGACGTCGATCGGCATGGCGTAGGTCTTGCCGCCCTGCTCGTAGCCGGCGAACGTGCCCTTGTTGATCGCGGCATTCGAGGCCTTGTCGATCGAGCCGGAGATGTCCATGACCTGGCCGGCGTCGACCATGGCCTTCATCTTGCCGCCGCCCCGCTGCAGGAAGATGTCGGGGGCGTCGCCGGAGTTGAGGGCCGTCTGGAGCTTGCCGTCGAGGTCCTCGTTCTGGATCGCCTGGACCTTGATGGTGACGTTCGGGTGGGCGGCCTCGAAGTCCTTGACGGTGTCCGCCCAGAACGCCTTGCCCGGGCCGGTGGTCGAGTTGTGCCAGAAGGTCATGGTGACCTTGCCGTTCCCCGACGCGTTGTCCGAACCGCCGCTCGAACAGCCCGTGGCGAGCAGTGCGGTGCCCGCGGCCAGCGCGATGGCCGTCGCGAGCTTGATCTTCCTCGTCATTGTGGAAACCCCTCGGTAGTCGTCGTTGACATGCGGCTTCGAGTGCCGCAGACGAGAGCGTGGCAGGCGTGGCTCGGGTTGTCAATCGATATCGATAACGATTTCGGCGGGCGCGGCGACGACTCGTGTCGCACGATCCGGGCGGTACGGTGAGCACGTGGAGACCGTCGCAGAGTCCGCTCCCCCGCCCGGGCGCGCCACCATCAGTGACGTCGCGCGCGCGGCCGGGGTGTCCGTGCCGACGGTCTCGAAGGTCATCAACGGGCGCGACGGGGTGGCACCCGCGACGTCGAAGCGCGTGCTCGAGGTGATCGAGTCCCTCGGCTACGAGAGCTCCCTCGTCGCCCGGAGCCTCCGTCGGAGCCGCACCGACGTGATCGGCATCCTCGTCACCGAGTTCGAGCCGTTCTCCACCGAGCTGCTCAAGGGCATCTCGTCCGCGGCGACCGGCACGGGGTACGAGCTCCTCGCGTACGCCGGACTCGTGTCGGGCGAGACCCGGCCGGGCTGGGAGCGCCGGTCGCTGTCGCGGCTCGCCGGGACCCTCATCGACGGCGCGATCGTCGTCACGCCCACGACGCTCATGTCGTCGACGTCGGTGCCGGTCGTGTCGATCGACCCGCACACCGGTCCCGAGGGCCACGCGGCGATCGACTCGGACAACGTCGGCGGTGCGCGGGCAGCGACCGAGCACCTCATCGGCCTCGGACACCGGCGCATCGCGCACATCCGCGGCCGCGAGGACCTGGCGTCCGCCGAGCTCCGCGAGACCGGCTACCGGGAGTCCCTCGCCGCGGCCGGCATCCCGTTCGACCCGGAGCTCGTGCGCGTCGGCGGGTACCAGACCGCACTCTCCGCCGAGGTCGCCCGTGCGCTCCTCACCCGTCCGGACCGTCCCACCGCGGTGTTCGCGGCGAACGACATCTCGGCGCTCGGGGTGCTCGAGGTCGCGCACGAGCTCGGTCTCCGCGTGCCCGAGGACCTGTCGGTCGTCGGCTTCGACGACGTCCCCCTCGCCGCGAACGCCACCCCGCCGCTCACGACGGTCGCGCAGCCACTGCACGACCTCGGCGCCGAGGCCGTGCACATGCTCCTCAACCTGCTCCGCGGACAGGACGTCCCGCAGCACGTCCAGCTCCCGGCGACGCTCGTGGTCCGTGCGAGCACCGGGCCGGCCCCCACGCGCTGAGGCGTGCGGGAGGTCAGTCCCGCCCGGCCGCGCAGGTCACCGTGGCGGCGCTCTGCCCCGACACGGACCCGGGGAGCTGCGCCGTCGTGGCCGGCGCGCTCGGGGTGGACGCACCCGACGAGGGCGCCGTTGCCGGCTTGGACGGGCCTCCCGCAGCGTGCGACGGCGGAGCGGTCGGAGCGGCCGCCTTCGGCGGGTTCGGGTCGACCACGGCCGAGCGACCGAGGCTGCCGGCCGAGAGCGCGATCGGGTCGTCATGACGGAGCGCGGCGTTCAGGATCCCCGCCGGGTCCGTCGCGACGTCGACCCGGTTCGGGTCCTCGGGGTCGTCGACCACGGGGTACTGCACGAACACCATGTTCGACAGGCCGACCGTCGTGACGGCCAGCGCGAGGCGCGCGAGGGTCCGCGGATCCGTCAGGGTGTCCGAGAGCGTCATGCTGCGGAACGCGGTGTCGGCCAGGCGGAGCACCTTCGCGGGGTTCGTCAGCGTCCCGGCCGAGACGACCTGGCGCGCGAGGGCGGACATGAACGTCTGCTGGTTGCTGATGCGCGCGAGGTCACTGCCGTCGCCGACGCCGTCCCGTGACCGGAGGAACGCGGCGGCCTGGGCGCCCGACAGCGAGCGGGTACCCGCGGGCAGGTCGATCGCCGGGGAGACGTTGTGGTCGTGGATCGGCGTGGCGAGGCAGACCTGGACCCCGCCGACCGCGTCCGCCATCCGCACGACGCCGTCGAACGTGACCATGCCGGCGTAGGAGATCGGAACGCCGGTCAGCTGGCTGATGGTCCCGGCGACGCAGGCGAGGCCGTGGCGCTCCCCACCGCGCGAGAGCGCCGTGTTGAGCATCGCCCTCGAGGAGGCCGGTGTGACCGAGCCGTCGTCGTTCGTGCACGCCGGGATGGGCACCATGAGGTCGCGGGGGAAGCTGACGACGGCCATGTGCGTGTGGTCCTGCGATATGTGGACCAGGATCGTCGTGTCGTTGTGCCCGACCCCGGAACTCGCGGCCTGGTTCGCCGCGCCGGTGAACCCCGCGCCCTGCCCGGTCCGGGTGTCGGTGGCGACGAGCAGCATGTTGACCTCACCCGACTGCGCGGTGAGCGTCGGGACGGCCTCGTGCCTCACGCCCGGCAACGCCAGCGTCACCGCGGGCTTGGCGCCCTGCAGTACCTGCCAGGTCGCGATCGCCGCGACGGAACCGGAACTCACGACCGCGACCGCGACGACGGCGGCGAGGATCCGGAGGACGGCGCCGACCCGGCTCGAGCGGCGGAGCCGTCCGTGCCGTGCGATGCCGCCGTTCGCTGCCGCACGTTCGCGCGCCATTCGTCCCCCTCGGAGTTCGGTGCCGTCCCAGGATCATCCCGGAAGCGGGTGCGAACAGCGTGCTGGCCGCGCCGCGACCCTGAATCGGCACTCAGGTTCGCCGCGATCGGCCCCACCGCCGCGCGCGGGAACCGGCGCGGCCGGACGGAGCGGCGCGCGGGAACCGGCGCGGCCGGACGGAGCGGCGCGCGGGAACCGGCGCGGCCGGACGGAGCGGCGCGCGGGATCCGGCGCGACCAGACGCCGTCGCACGCCGTCCGTGTTATGTTCTCGCCCACAACAAACCTGACGACGACGTCCGGAAGGCGCCCGACATGCACGAGACCCTCCCCCCGCCCGGCCCGGCCGCACGGCTCGGCGAGGCCGTCCTCGCCGTCGTCGACGCCGCCGGCACCCCGCAGCCCGCCGTCCCGATCACCGTCGAGCAGACCCGCCACGCCTTCGTGTTCGGCAACATCGGCTTCGACTTCATCGGCCTGGCGAACGGCGAGCCCGACGACGTCGGGACCGAGGCGCTCGCGGAGCGGTACGCCGAGGTGTTCAACACGGCGACCCTCCCCTTCTACTGGGGACGGTTCGAACCGGAGCGGGGCGCGCCCGACACCACGCGCCTCCAGGCCGCGGCGCGGTGGTTCCGCGACCGTGGGATCGCGCTCAAGGGCCATCCGCTCGTCTGGCACACCGTGCAGCCGGACTGGCTGCTCGGCCTGCCGCTCGACGAGGTGGAGCGACTGCAGCGTGCGCGCATCCGGCGTGAGGTCGCCGACTTCGCCGGGCTCGTGGACACCTGGGACGCGATCAACGAGGTCGTCATCATGCCCGTGTTCGACAACGGCGACAACGCCATCACACCCCTCGCCCGCGCCCGGGGCCGCGTGCCGATGATCCGGATGGCGTTCGAGGAGGCCCGTGCGACGAACCCGGAGGCCCGGCTCCTGCTCAACGACTTCGACCTGTCGAGCGACTACGAACACCTCGTCGAGGAGGTCCTCGACGCGGGGATCACGCTCGACGCCCTCGGTCTGCAGACGCACATGCACCAGGGCTACTGGGGCGAGGACACGATGCTCGCGACGGTCGACCGATTCGCGCGGTTCGGCCTCCCGATCCACATGACCGAGTCCTCGCTCGTGTCCGGCGAACTCATGCCCGCGGAGATCGAGGACCTCAACGACCACCAGGTGCCGTCATGGCCGTCGACGCCCGAGGGCGAGGCGCGGCAGGCCGACGAGATCGAGCGGCACTACCGGAGCCTCGTGGGGCACGAGGCCGTCGAGGCCATCACGTACTGGGGCATCACCGACGCGGGCGCGTGGCTCGGCGCGCCGATCGGACTCGTCCGGGCGGACGGCTCCCCCAAGCCCTCCTACGACGCGCTGCGCCGCCTCGTCCGCGACGTATGGTGGCTCGGCCCGACCGAACTCGTCACCGACGGACGCGGCGAGGTCCGTGTGAGCGGCTTCCGCGGCGACTACGCGGCACGGCTCGCCGGCACGACGACGCCCTTCACACTCGGACCGGACGCGCAGCGGATCGCCCTGACCGTCCCGGCTGCCTGACCGCACCGACCCGCGGCCGCGAGGCACGGCACCGGCCCGTCCTGTCCCTCCCGACCGTCCCCCTGGGTTGCGGAACCACCCGAACGGGCGCGGACAGACGACGAGGGCGCGGTCGTCGGACCGCGCCCTCGTCGTCCGGGCGCGCATCTGCGCGCCCGGCACGCGCGTCAGCCGCGCAGCTCGAGGTACTTCGCGATGAGCGCCTTCGTCGAGGCGTCCTGCGACGCGAGCGCCTCGGTGTCGCCGTCGACCGCGGGAGCGATCTGCAGCGCGAGCTGCTTGCCGAGCTCGACACCCCACTGGTCGAACGAGTCGATGCCCCAGATCGTGCCCTCGGTGAACACGATGTGCTCGTACAGCGCGATGAGCTGACCGACGACGCTCGGCGTGAGTGCCGGTGCGAGGATCGACGCGGTCGGTCGGTTGCCCGGGAACTCGCGGGCCGGCACGACGGACTCCTTCGTGCCCTCGGCGCGGACCTCGTCCGCCGTCTTGCCGAACGCGAGCGCCTTGGTCTGCGCGAAGAAGTTCGCCATGAACAGCGCGTGGACGTCCTGTCCGGGCTGCACGGCGCCACCGTCACCCGTCTCGTCCTGCAGCGGGTGCGCCGGGTTCGCGACGGCGATGAAGTCCGCCGGGATCAGCCGGGTGCCCTGGTGGATGAGCTGGTAGAAGGCGTGCTGGCCGTTCGTGCCCGGCTCACCCCAGAAGACCTCGCCGGTGTCGGTCGTGACCGGGGAGCCGTCCCAGCGGACCCGCTTGCCGTTCGACTCCATCGTGAGCTGCTGCAGGTAGGCGGCGAAGCGGTGCAGGTACTGCGTGTAGGGCAGGACCGCGTGGCTCTGGGCACCGAGGAAGTTCGAGTACCAGACGTTGAGCAGGCCCATGAGCACGGGGACGTTCTGCTCGAGCGGCGCGGCGCGCATGTGCTCATCGACCGCGTGGAACCCGGCGAGGAAGTCGCGCCAGTTGTCCGGCCCGATCGCGATGACGACCGACGTGCCGATGGCCGAGTCGACCGAGTAGCGGCCGCCCACCCAGTCCCAGAACCCGAACGCGTTCTCGGGGTCGATGCCGAACGCGGCGACCTTGTCGAGCGCGGTCGAGACGGCGACGAAGTGCTTGGCGACGGCGTCCTTGCGGGACTCGTCGGTGTCCTCGATCGCACCGGCGGCACCGAGCCGCTCCCACAGCCACTGGCGGGCCAGCCGGGCGTTCGTCAGGGTCTCGAGCGTGCCGAAGGTCTTCGACGCGACGATGAACAGCGTCGTCTCCGGGTCGAGGTCCGCGGTCTTCTCGTAGATGTCGGCGGGGTCGATGTTCGAGACGAAGCGGGCCTCGAGCCCCTGCTGCACGTATGGCTTGAGCGCCTCGTAGACCATGACGGGGCCGAGGTCCGACCCGCCGATGCCGATGTTGACGACGGTCTCGATGCGCTTGCCGGTGACGCCCTTCCACGCCCCCGACCGCACCTGCTCGGCGAACCCGTACACCTTGTCGAGCGTGGCCTGCACGTCGGCGTCGACGTCCTGCCCGTCGACCTCGAAGCCCGCCGGCGGGACCAGGTCGGAACCGGCGGCCGGGCGACGCAGCGCGGTGTGGAGCACGGCGCGGTCCTCGGTGACGTTGATGTGCTCGCCGCGGATCATCGCCTGGTACCGGCCGGGGACGTCGACGTCCTGCGCGAGCTGCAGCAGGTGGCCGAGGATCTCCTCGGTCACGAGGCCCTTCGACAGGTCGACGGTGAGGTCGGCGGCCTGGAAGGTGTACCGGTCGGCCCGGTCCGGGTCGGCGTCGAACCACCCACGCAGGTCCGGCGTGAAACCGTCGGCGATGCCGGCCAGGGCGCGCCAGGCCTCGGTCGAGGTGGGATCGACGGGAGCGGATTCGGTCAAGGGGTCCTCCTGAACAGGGAACGGTGCACGGCTCGCGGATCACGCGGCGCTGCGCGGCGGGCCGGGTCCAAATCTATTCCCCTGCCGCTCCCCCCGGCGGCAGGTGGGGACGACCGGGCGACAGGGGACGCTGGGGAGGGACGGGGCGGTCCGGCACCGTCCCTCCCGTCCGTCGCGGCTCGCCCCGCGGGGCGACGACGCGCTCGGTCAGCGCCCGATCGGGTCAGCGCCCGACCGGGTCAGCGCCCGTCCGGGTCAGCGCCCGTCCGGGTCAGCGCCCGTCCGGTCAGCGCCGGTCCGGTCAGCGCCCGTCCGGGTCAGCGCCCGTCCGGTCAGCGCCGGTCCGGTCAGCGCCCGATGGGGGCCATGTCCGGGTAGCGGTCGCCGGTGGGTGCCGGCAGTGCGGAGAGCCGCGCGACCTGCTCGTCGCTCAGCGTGAGGTCCGCCGCGCCGAGGTTCTCCTCGAGCCGCGAGACACGCTTCGTGCCCGGGATGGGCACGAGGTCCTCGCCCTGCGCCAACAGCCATGCGAGCGCGACCTGCGCGGGTGTGCCGCCGACCTCGTCCGCGACCGTGCGCACCTCGTCGACGATGCGCATGTTCGCCGCGAACGCCTCCTCCTGGAACCGGGGGTTCGCCAGGCGGAAGTCGCTCGATTCGAGGTCGGACGGCTTCGTGATCGCGCCGGTCAGGAACCCCCGTCCCAGCGGCGAGTACGGCACGAGCCCGATGCCGAGCTCCCGCAGGGTGTCGAGCACCTCGCCCTCGGGGTCCCGCGTCCACAGCGAGTACTCGCTCTGGAGCGCGGTGATCGGGTGGACGGCGTGCGCCCGGCGGATGGTGGCGGCGCTCGCCTCGGACATGCCGATGTGACGGATCTTGCCCTCCTGCACGAAGCCGGCGAGCTGCCCGATGACGTCCTCGATCGGGACCTCCGGGTCGACGCGGTGCTGGTAGTAGAGGTCGACGTGGTCCGTGCCGAGCCGGCGCAGCGACCCCTCGAGTGCGATGCGGACCGACCGGGGGTCCGAGGTGATGTGCCGCTCCGTGCTCGGGGTCGTCTCGCCCTCGACGTGACGGATCAGGCCGAACTTCGTCGCGATGACGACGTCGTCGCGACGGTCGCCGAGCGCGCGGGCGAGGAGTTCCTCGTTCGTGTACGGCCCGTACGCCTCCGCCGTGTCGAAGAACGAGACGCCGAGGTCG
Source organism: Curtobacterium sp. MCBD17_003 (assembly GCF_003234885.2). Classification (NCBI taxonomy): domain Bacteria; kingdom Bacillati; phylum Actinomycetota; class Actinomycetes; order Micrococcales; family Microbacteriaceae; genus Curtobacterium; species Curtobacterium sp. MCBD17_003. Next base: position 1,040,164 of record NZ_CP126275.1, on the reverse strand, counting down.
ATCGCCCGGTGGATCGTGCGGACCGACTCCGCGTCGTCCGTGCCGGCGCCCGTGTAGAAGGCGCTCATGCCCATCGTGCCGAGGCCGATCGCACCGACCTGCAGGTCGCCGAGTGTGCGGGTTTCCATGCTGTCTCCTGTCTGCCCGGCCGAGGACCAGCCGGTGCACGACCTCCATCGTGCTCGCCGCGCCTCGGGGGTGCGTGGACACCGCGGGGCGCGCGTCAGGCGTGCATGCGCGCACCCTTCGTGATCTTGTCCACCGCGTTCCGGGGCCCGCGCACGGCGATGCCGACCAGGTCGAGGTCGTCGGCCGCCACGGCGGCGACGGCAGCGCGGTTGGCGGCGTCGTGCCCCGTCGCGAACAGGTCGCGCGTGTACAGGGCGAGCGGCACGCCGCGGGTGAGCGCCCGGGTCCGCGCGGCGGCGAGGACCTCGGGGCTGGCCGACATCACCATCACCGGCTGCCGGAGCATCGGGAGGTACCGGTTGCCGTCCGCGTCCGCGTAGGGCTCCCCGACGAGGTCCGGCTCACTCGTGGCGATGCCGCTCGTCAGGAACGCGGTGACGTTGAGCTCCTGCCAGGGCAGCAGGTGGTCGTGGAGCACCACGACGACCTTCGTGTCGAAGCGGACGGGTTCGGTGGTGGTGTCGTCGAGCGGTGCCATGTCCCCACGATCGCGCCGGGCACACCCGGTCGTCTTGTACGTTCCTTGCATGGTCGAGTCCGTGCGCGCGTGGCGGCCCGCCGTGCCCCTGGTGCGCGAGGTGCTGCACGCGGAGCACCTCGAGCACGCGTACCCGGCGCACACGCACGACAGCTGGGCCCTCCTGACGGTCGACGACGGTGCCGTCGTCTACGAACTCGACGGCCGACGGCACCACGTGATGCCCGGGACGCTCACGGTCCTGCCGCCGGGCGTCCCGCACACCGGGCGCACCGCCACCGGCGGCGAGCGCTACCGCAAGCGGGTGCTGTACCTCGAACCGGAGTGGCTGCCGGCGGGGACGATCGGCGGCGCGGTCCACCACCCGGCGTTCACGGACGGGACGCTCGCGGCGGGCGTGGCCAGCATCCACGCCGCGCTCGCGCAGGCCGCGCCGACGACGGCCGCCCTGGCCGTCGAGTTCGGCGTCCTGCGCCTCGGCGCCCGGTTCCGCGACGCGTTCGGCGCGGACGCCACGGACCGCGACGACCCGGTCCTCGCCCGACGCTTCCGCGCGATGCTCGACGAGCACCTGACCGAGCAGCTCACCATCGCCGACGCGGCCGCCGCGCTGCACGTCCACCCGGCACACCTCGCCCGCGTGTTCTCGGCGGCGTTCCGGATCGCACCACACCAGTACGTGTCGGCGCGGCGGGTCGACCTGGCGCGCCGACTCCTGCTCGCGGGACGTCGCCCGGTCGACGCCGCCGCCGAGGCCGGGTTCGCGGACCAACCCCACATGACGCGGCAGTTCCGTCGCGTGCTCGGGACGACGCCGGGGACGTTCGCCGCGGCGTAGAGCGCTCCAGGACGCCGCGTGCTACGAGGACCGCCCGGCGAACGCCGTCACACCATGGACCGTGGGCACGAGCAGGAGGCCGTCCACCGACGTCGGCGTCGCGAACGTCGGCAACGCCGTCCCCGTGTGGAGGGTCTGCAGTCGGCGCCCGGACCGCGGGTCCCACTCCGAGACGGTCCCCGTCGGGTACTCGACGGCCCAGAGGTGCCTGCCGATCAGCGTCGGTCCGCTGTTCGCACCCGCCAGTCGGGGTCCGAGCGTCCGCGTCGCGAGGTCGACCCGCTGGATCCCGCCGCCTCGGCAGGGGACGAAGACGCGGTCCGTGCGGCGGTCGAACGCGGGTGCGCCGTCCGGGTCGCTGCCGCACACGTGGCGGATCGCGGTCACCTGCGACAGGTCTCCCTGCCGCAGCACGAACGCGGTGTCCGTCTTCCCGACGGCGAACACGAGCCCACCCGGGAGCAGCACGGGGTTGCTCGTCGACAGGTCCTCGTCGCCGCCCGCGACGCGGTCCTTGAACGCGGCGAGCGGCCGGAGGTCCGGGGACAGCTCCACGACGCTCTCGGTGTACCGCTCGGGATCGGGGCCGCCCTGCGGCGGATCGGGGTTCGCGTTGCCCGTCGTGACGAAGAGGTGCCCGTCGGCACCGACCGCGATGCCGCCGCCCGACTCCCAGACCGCTCCGCCCTCGCCGTCCGGGGCGACCTCGAACGACACCGGGTCCGGCGCGCCGCTCTCGCGCACCCCGACGACCCAGCCGTGGTAGTGCCCGCAGTCCCCCGCGTTGCCGCCGTAGCCGACGTAGACGCGGCCGTTCGCCACGGCCAGGGACACCCGCTGGAGCAGGTGCACCGGCGATTCGCCGGCCGGGAGGGGCGGGTCGACGTCCTCGGTCCGCACCGTCCGCCCCGTGGCCAGGTCGAGCCCCGAGAGCACGTGGTGCACGACGCCCCGGCCGGCGTCGACCTCGGCGACCACGTACACGATGCGCGTCGCCGGGTCGATCGCGGGCGTGCTCGTGATGCCGAGTGGGTCGATGTCGCCACAGCCCGCCACGGCGGCGACGTGCGTGAGCGGTGTGCCGAGCGTCCGAGACCACAGCACGTGCCCGGTCGTCGGGTCGAGGGCGACGACCCGGTTCCGCTCGGTGGCGGCGACGATGCGTCCGTCCGCAGCGACGGGCTGCCCCTGCACGGTGCCGCCGAGGTCGACCGACCACCTCCGCGTCGCGTGGTCGAGAGGCGCCCCGGCGGGGACCGCACCCGTCAGCGTCGCGGTGCCGTGGTAGCTCGGCCACGAGTCGGACGCGGCGGCTCGGGACGGTCCCGTCCCCGTCGACGGTCCGGACGGGGCGGACGGTCCGTCCGATCTCGTCGGCGCGGTACCAGCAGGCGCTCCGGCGGACGGAGGCGGTGTCGTCGGCGCGACGGAGGGCCTCCCGGCCGTGCACCCGGCGAGCAGCAGCACGGCGACGGGCACGACCAGCGTGCGCAGGCGCACCCCGCGCCGTCGGTCTCGATCGCGATGGGTCGTCATCGAGCCCTCCTCGGCGCCGAGGGTAGCCCGACCGGTCCCCGTCGGTACGCCCGCTGGTCAGACTTCCGTGACCCGGCCCTCCTCGACGTGCCAACGGCGGTCGAGTCGCACGGTCTCGAGCATGCGGCGGTCGTGCGTCACCAGGAGCAGCGTGCCGTCGTAGGCGTCGAGTGCCTGCTCGAGCTGCTCGATCGCGGGGAGGTCCAGGTGGTTCGTCGGCTCGTCGAGCACGAGCACGTTCACCCCGCGGGCCTGGAGGAGCGCCAGACCGGCGCGCGTCCGCTCACCCGGCGACAACTCCCCCGCGGCGCGACCGACGTGGTCGGCCTTCAACCCGAACTTGGCCAGGAGGGTCCGCACCTCGGCGGTGGACATCTCGGGCACGAGCCCCTCGAACACCTCGGCGAGCGCCGTGGCACCCGTGAACCGCCTGCGCGCCTGGTCGATCTCACCGACGGCCACGTTCGACCCGGTGGACGCCGTGCCGGAGGTCGGCTCCTGCCCGCCGAGGAGTGCCCGCAACAGCGTGGACTTGCCTGCGCCGTTCGGACCCGTGATCCCGATGCGGTCGCGCGCGGCCACCTGGAGCGAGACCGGACCGAGCGTGAAGTCGCCCTGCACGTACGTCGCCTCGGACAGCGTCGCGACCACCGACGACGACCGCGGCGCGGTGCCGATGGTGAACTCGAGCTGCCACTCCTTGCGGGGCTCCTCGACCTCGTCGAGCCGGGCGATCCGTGACTCCATCTGGCGGACCTTCTGCCCCTGCTTCTCGCTCGACTCCGCCGACGCCTTCCGGCGGAGCTTGTCGTTGTCGGGGCTCTTCCGCATGGCGTTCCGCACGCCCTGGCTCGTCCACTCGCGCTGCGTGCGCGCGCGGGCCACGAGGTCCGCCTTCGTCGCCGCGTACTCCTCGTAGGCGTCCCGCTTGTGCTGCCGGGCGAGCGCGCGCTCCTCGAGGTACGCGTCGTACCCGCCGCCGAACAGCCGGTGCGACGACTGGGCCAGGTCGAGCTCGAGCACGGCCGTGACCGAGCGCGCCAGGAACTCCCGGTCGTGGCTCACCAGGACGACACCGCCGCGCAGGCCCCGGACGAACCCCTCGAGCCGGGCCAGGCCGTCGAGGTCGAGGTCGTTCGTCGGCTCGTCGAGCAGCACCACGTCGAACCGCGACAGCAGGAGCGCCGCGAGGCCCACACGTGCCGCCTGGCCTCCGGACAGCGACGTCATCGCCGAGTCGACCGTGAGCGAGCCGTGGCCCGTGTCGACGTCGAGTCCGAGATCCGCGAGGACGACCGGGATGCGCTCGTCGAGGTCCGCCGCGCCGGAGGCGAGCCACCGTTCGAGCGCGACCGCGTAGTCGTCACCAGCAGCGTCACCGGCGGTGGGCTCGGCGAGCGCCGCGGCTGCGTCGTCCATCGCCGCGGTCGCCGCCGCACATCCGGTGCGTCGCGCGAGGTACCCGCCGATCGTCTCGCCCTCGACGCGCTCGTGCTCCTGCGGCAGCCAGCCGACGAACGCGTCCTTCGGCGACAGCGCGACCGACCCCGCCAGGGGTTCGTCGACCCCGGCGAGCAGGCGGAGCAGCGTCGACTTGCCGGCCCCGTTCATGCCGACGACGCCGATGACGTCACCGGGCGCGACGGTCAGGTCGAGCGAGTCGAAGAGGGTGCGAGCGGCGTGCCCACCGGCGAGGTCCTTGGCGACGAGCGTGGCGGTCATCTGCTCATGCTCCCACCCGGGGGAACGCGATCGTGGCGCTCCCCCGGGTGTGGTGCAGTGCGGTGCGGGCCCGGTGCCGCAGCGGTGGTGCCGCTACTTCGCGGTGACCGCGGCGAAGGTCGCGTAGGACGCCTTCTTCTGGTGCGACGACGTGTACAGCCCGAAGTCGCCGTCCACCCCACCGTCCTGCCAGTCGTAGAGGAAGACCGGGCCGACCTGCGGGTACTTCGCGGCGACCTGGAACAGCTGGGTGATCGTCTGCTGCTGCTGCGCCACCGTGTACGTCGGGTACCCGCCGTCCGGGCCGGTGGGCATCCCGCTCTCGGTCCACCAGATCCGCATGCTGGCGTCCTGTTGCTGCTTCATGAGCGCCAGCAGGTCCGGCAGGACGGACAGCATGTTGTAGCCGCCGTCCGCGGCCGTCGGCATCGCCGGGTACGTGTACGGGTGCAGGTTCACGGCGTCGAAGGACCCGTGTCCGCCCTGCTTGTACAGCTGCCGGATGAAGTCGATGGGGTTGTAGTTGTTCCCCTGGGCGACGCTCCCGGGTGCCTGCTTGCCGTAGGGCGCCATGCCCGCCATGAGCACCACAGCGCTCGGATCGGCCGCGTGGATGATCGGGTGGACGGTCTTGAGGAGCCCCACGTACGCGGTCGGGTTCGCCTTCCCACCCCACTGGGCGCCGAGGTTGACCTCGTTGCCGACCTCGAAGTGGTGCACGCCCATCGACGCCAGACGCTTGACCGACGACGTCAGCCAGCCGTTCTTCGCCGTGAACCCGGCCGACTCGGGCATGGTCGTCGTGCCGTCCCCGAGGACCACGGTGACGTCGAGTCCGGCCTTGCGAGCCTGCTGGATGGTCTGGTCGCTGGCGCCACCGTGGGCGCTGACCGACCCGGCGTAGTTGTAGTCGAGCCGCACCCACTGCACGCCCACGGACCGCATGTCGGTGAACACCGACAGCGCTCCGCTCGCGGACATGCGGTTGATGGTGTTCTCGTACACGCCGCCGGGCGAGACGCCCTTGCCGTGCTCGGCAGTCGACACTGCGGCCGTCGTGACCACGTTCGGCGAGGGCGTGCCCGCCGTCGTGGAACGCGCGACGTCGATGGCGGCCCGGACGGTGCCCGTGGAGGCCGTTCCGGTCCGGATCGCGCCGGGTGCGGTGTGGGATGTCACCGATCGGCCGGCGCCACTGGCCGGCGTCGGCGCACTGGTGTTCGTCGCGCATCCGGTCAGCGCGATCGATGCGATGACGGCCGTGGTGAGGGCCGACACGATCCCGCGCGTCCGGACGCGACTCCCGGGTTCCGCGGCGCGCCCTGATGCGCGCCGCTGGAAGCCGTGGCTGGTGTCCTGCTTCGAGTTCCTGATCTCCATGGGCTCGTCCCCTCCCTGAAAGGTCGTGAGCGGATGGAACGGTAACGGTTTTTCGTCCCCCCGATGCACGGCGTTTGTTCAGGTTCAGAAGCCCGGAGTGACGGGACCTGTGGAGCTCGCCGCGCCGTTTCGGGGTACGTCACGCGTTCGGGGGGCACCTGGACCTGAGTGAACTCGCAGGTCCGTTCAGGTTCGGACGCGCCGTCACGACGGTCGCAGGCGGGTCCTGACCAGCTCGTACACGAGCAGGAACGTCGTGAGCACCGGACGTTCCCCCCAGACGAAGTCACGAGCCGGGCGCAGACGACCGGCGAGCTCGGGCGCCTGCCGGATCAGGTAGCGGCGCGCTCGCCGCGCGTGGAACGTGTTCGAGGCGAACCGGATCGTGTCCGCGGTCCGCAGCAGGTCCACCGTGTTCCGGACGTTCTCCCACGTCGTCCGCGACTCCTCCTCGAGCACCACCCGATCGGCGGGGAAGCCCCGGCGCACGGCCTCCTCCGCCATCACGGAGGCCTCCGACCGCACGCCCCGCGTCGGGCCGCCCGTGAACACGAGGCGTCCGTGGTCGGAGACACTGCGGAGCGCGATCCCGGTCCGCCAGCGCTGCATCGCGTTCGTCCGTCCGCGGGGACTCGACCGGTACCCGAGCACCACCACGAGTTCGGCGCCGTCGTCCGGACCGTCCGCGGTCAGGTCGCGCGATGCGAACCAGGTGAGGGCCTCCGCGACGGCGAGCCCGCCCGTGACGATCGCGGCGAGGCCGACGACGAACCCGAGGGGAGCGCGCGCTGTCACGGCACCCATGGTCGCATCCGCCACGGCCGTCACCGCCACCGCGCCCGGCGCATCCGTCGCGTCCGGCGCATCCGTCGCGTCCAGGCGCGGAGCAGCGCGCGACGCGGTTGGATGATCGGAGCGGCGACACCGCGTCGCGCAGTCGAGGGGCAGGAGCGCGGCATGCAGGACGACGAGCAGCGTGCGTTCCGACCGGAACCGGCCGCGGTGGCACCGCATCGCCGGACCGCCGACGGTCTCGCGTTCCCCGCGATCGGGCTCGGCAGCCTGGAGGCCCGGGGCAGCGACGGCGTCGCAGCCGTCACCTCCGCACTCGGGCTGGGTTACCGCCTGCTCGACACTGCGTTCATCTACGACAACGAGGGCACGGTCGGCCGCGCGCTCCGCACCGCTCCGGTGCCCCGTGATGACGTCGTCTTCTCGACGAAGCTGCCGGGGCGTGCCCACAGCGCCGACCTCGCGCTGCGGTACGTCGAGGAGAGCCTGTTCCGCAGTGGCCTCGACCACCTCGACCTCGTGCTCATCCACTGGCCGAACCCGCGGGTCGGGCTCTACACGGAAGCCTGGCGCGCCCTCGTCGAGGCGCGGGAGCGCGGGCTCACCCGGATGATCGGCGTGTCCAACTTCCTGCCGGACCACCTCGACCGTCTGATCGACGAGACGGGGGTGGCGCCGGCCGTCAACCAGATCGAGGTGCATCCGTACTTCCCGCAGCTCGACCTGCAGGCCGAGAACGCCCGACGTGGGATCCTCACCGAGGGTTGGTCTCCGCTCGGCCGCGGTACCGACCTGCTCGAGCACCCGGTGGTACGGCGCATCGCCGAGGCGCACGCGGTCTCCCCCGCGCAGATCGTCCTCGCTTGGTCGGTCACGCTCGGCGTGATCCCGCTCCCCCGGGCGGCCGACCCGTCATGGCAGGCGGAGAACCTCGACGTCTTCGCGATCCAGCTGAGCGAGGACGAGGTCGCTGCGCTGTCCGGGCTCGCACGCCCCGACGGCCGGGTCAGCGGGCAGGACCCCCGGACGCACGAGGAGTTCTGAGGGGCTCCGAGTTCCCGGGCATGCCGGCAGTCGTTCGGACGGCCCTGTCAGCGTCGCCGATCGCGCTCACCCGACTGTCCCGGTCCCAGAGGAACCGAGGCGGGTGCCGCGAGCGCTGGCGGATCGCGGCGGGTTCTTGCGCACGTGCGCGCGCACCTTCCCCAACACGGCACCGAGCGCCTGGGAGGTGAGGCCACTGCGGCTGGAGACCACGCCGTCTGCGAGATCCGTCATGCGAGCGCTGCCCGATGATCGGTCGCCCAGCGTCGCCAGCAGTTGGAACTGGACGGAGCTGAGCTTCCCGGCGTCGCGCAGCTGCTGCTCGACCGAATGTCGCAGCAGGCTGCTCACCTCGATCAGCGCGAAGTACGCATCGAGTTGCGCCGGATCGATGCGAGGGGACGCGTTCTCCATGCCGTGATCCTCCTTGCTTCAGGTTCGAAGCAGTGGTACGGTTCTGGCATTGCTTCGAATCCGAAGCAAACGATTCGCAAAGCAACGATTCGCAAAGCACAGGAGCGCGCTCATGGCACTCGAGTTGGATCCCGAAGTCGCAATCGCAATGGCTCCGATGGGGCAAGCGATGGCGTCGATGACCCTGCCCGCCGTCGGAGACGTCGAGGGACGGCGGATGATGTGGGAACCGATCCTGGCAGCCGCCAGCGACGCGGTCCCGGCCTCGCCCGACGTCACCGTGACCGAACGGACGATCCCGACGGCGGACGGCGCGACCATCACCGCGCGCTGGTACGTGAAGGAGGGTGCCGAGCCCGGTCCCGCCGCGATCTTCTTCCACGGTGGGGGCTACATCTTCGGGCACATCGAGCAGTTCGACGGCCCCGTCGCCCGGTACGCGTCGCTCAGCGGGGTGTCGATGCTGTCCGTCGAGTACCGACGCGCCCCCGAGCACCCCTACCCGACCCCCCTGGAGGACGGCTACGCAGCGCTCACCTGGTTGCACACCCACGCGGACGAGCTCGGCGTGGACGTCGACCGGATCGGCGTCATGGGTGACAGCGCCGGCGGTGGATTGGCGGCTGCGGTGTCGATCCTCAGCCGCGACCGGCGCGGGCCGGCCATCGCACAGCAGATCCTGCTGATGCCGATGCTCGACGACCGGACGACCACCCCGGATCCACACATCGAACCGTTCCTGATCTGGTCGTACGACGACAGCCGCACCGCCTGGCCCGCGCTGCTCGGTGACCGTGCCGGCGGCCCGGATGTCCCGGCGACCGCTGCTCCCGCACGTCTCGACGACCATGCAGGGCTGCCGCCCGCCTACATCGAAGTCGGTCAACTCGACGTCTTCCGCGACGAGGACACCGCCTACGCGACCGCCCTGAGCCGCGCCGGTGTTCCGGTGGAGCTGCACCTGCGCCCCGGCGTTCCGCACGAATTCGACTCGATCGCGCCCGATACCGACGTGTCCGGCCGTGCGCTCGCCGACCGGATCCGCGTCCTCTCCTCTCTCTGACCCCCCGACGGCGGTCCCCGCTGTCCCGGAACAACCAACCCATCCGGCGTTGACCGACGACGCCATCCCTGATCGGAGCATCATGACCAGTTCTCGAACCCCCTTCGCCGTCATCAGCGCGACAGGCAACCAGGGATCAGCAGGGGTGGACGAGCTGCTCGCCGCCGGAGCCCCGGTGCGCGCCCTCGTCCGCCATCCGGACGCCGATGCCGCCTCCGCCCTCCGAGACCGCGGTGTCGAGGTCGTCGCCGCGGACCAGGAGGACCGCGATGCGCTCGAGCGCGCCCTCGCCGGCACGGCAGGACTCTTCTTCTTCACCACCTTCGAAGGCCCCGACGGCACCGAGGGGGAGGCCCGTCGCGGGATCACGGTCGCCGACGCCGCCGCCCGTGCCGGCGTCCCACGGGTCGTGTACTCGTCGGTCGGTGGCGCCGAGCGCACGACCGGCGTCCCCCACTTCGAGAGCAAGCGTCGCGTCGAGGAGCGCCTGGAACAGCTGGACGTGCCGGCGACCTTCGTACGACCGGCCTTCTTCATGGAGAACCTGCTCCAACAGCTGCCGACGAGCGACGCCGACGACTTCGTGCTGCGGTTCCCGATGCCGGCCGACCTGCCGATGCAGATGATCGCCGTCCGTGACGTCGGCCGCACGGCGGCGCGACTGCTGCTCGACCCGGACCTGCTGGCCGGCTCGGCCATCGAGATCGCCGGCGACGAACTCACGATGGACCAGGTCGCCGCCACCATCGGCGAGGTCTACGGCATCGAAGCGCGGTTCGAGGCGCTCCCGGTGGAGGTCCTCGCCTCCGACGCGGACATGCACGCCATGTTCAGTTGGTTCGCGACCTCGCCGTCATACCTGGCCGATCGACCCGGGACGCGGAAGATCGTCCCCGAGGCTGCCGACCTGCGAGGCTGGCTCGAGACGCAGCGCCGTCGCCCACAGGACCCGGCAGCGGCATGACCGATCCGGCTCCCGCTGTGTCCGCGAGGCGCAGCGGGAGCCGGGCGACCCTGCGGCGGACCCGAGGTCCTCCATGTCGTCGACGGCGACCAGAGCCCCTCCTGGCCAGGGCCACATGCGCACCCGCCTAGCCTCGAGGGATGTCCGCCTACCCTCGCACTCTCAGTCCCACTTCTCACGAGCACCTCGGCTCCCACGTCGTGCCGAGCGTGGAGGTGGCGTTCCCGAAGTGGACTGGTGCCCCCATCGCCGACGCGTACGGGAGGAAGCCGGTCGTGAGCCGGCGGATCGAGCCGATGTTCGTGGAACTCGCGGTCGCCTCCATGGCGACCGCGTACGGGTGGGACGCCCGGTGGCTCGACGAGCTCCGGCACGACAGCCACGATGACCGTCCCCAGATGATGTCGTGCTGGGACCCGAGGCTGGGCCGGCACGACCAGATCCAGGACCCCGTCTCCCATGCACCGTCCAGGGCAGCGCTCGAACGCATCGCCGAGCAGCGGGGCAGCTGGGCCGGCGCCTGGTCGGTCGCTGCGGGCCATGAGGGCGACGTCGTGTTCTACCAGACGGTCCGTGGACGCACAGCACCGACAGCGAGTCAGATCGCCTGGCTCGATGCGGCCGTGGCAGCAGGAATGTCCCCTGACCAGTTCGTCGTCGCTCGCTGGCGCCTCCACTGACACTCGGCTCGGCCGACCTGCTTCCGCCGCAGCGGAGCCGGCGCCTGGTCCACCGCCGCGGCGGGCGCCTCCCGGTCGGATCGTGCGGGGGCCGGACTCGCACCCCGGGGAAGGCCGACTCGCATGTCGGTCGCGTATCGTCACGACCAAGCGCGACTGCGTGAACTCTGCTGCACCGGTTGAAGGACCGATCCTGACGGAAGGCTGGTCCTTTGACGACCACCGATCCGATCGTCGCGGGATACACCCGCACCCGCCCCAGCTCCGGCGGCCGTTCCGGCACGTCGACGTACTCCGCGCTCCTCGCGCAGGTGAAGGACCACCACCTGCTCCGACGCCGAACCGGCTTCTACTGGTCGCTGTTCGGCAGCTTGGCCGGCACGCTCACCCTTGCATGGGTCGCGTTCGCGTTCCTCGGCGATTCCTGGTTCCAGCTCATCGTCGCCGCCGCACTCGGCGTCATCTTCACGCAGTTCGCGTTCCTGTCCCACGAGGCCGCGCACCGCCAGATCTTCACCTCACAACGGTGGAACGACCGCGCCGGCCGCTACATCGGCACCTTCCTGGTGGGGCTGAGCTACTCCTGGTGGATGAACAAGCACACCCGGCACCACGGGAACCCGAACACCGTCGGCAAGGACCCGGACATCGCGCCGGACACCATCCGGTTCCTCCCGGAGGACGCTGCCGAGGTGCGGGGGCCCCTGCGGTGGCTGATGCGGGTGCAGGGCTACGCGTTCTTCCCGCTGCTCGCCTTCGAGGGCATCAACCTCCACTGGCTCGCGGTGCGCTCGGTCGCCACCGGCAAGGACACCAAAGCGGACGTGCGGCACCGTTGGCTCGAGGCGGGACTCCTCGCGGTCCGGTTCGGTCTCTACCTCACGGCCGTCTTCTGGTTCCTTCCCTTCGGCATGGCGTGCGCGTTCCTCGGCGTCCAGCTCGCCGTCTTCGGGATCATGATGGGTGCCTCGTTCGCGCCCAACCACAAGGGGATGCCCACCATCGCCCACGACGCGAAGGTGGACTTCTTCTCGCGACAGGTGCGGACCTCCCGGAACATCCGCGGCGGCTGGTGGGTGTCGTTCCTCATGGGCGGCCTCAACTACCAGGTCGAGCACCACCTGTTCCCGAGCATGCCGCGGCCGGCGCTCAAGCAGGCCCGTCTGCTCGTCCGCGACCACTGCGACACACTCGATGTGCCCTACACCGAGACCACGCTCCTCCGCAGCTACGGCATCGTCGTCCGCTACCTCAACCGCGTCGGTCTCTCCGCCCGCGACCCGTTCGCATGCCCCATGGTCGCGGAACTCCGCATCCATTGACCACACCAGCCTCGCCCGGCCCATCCGCGTGATCCCGGTCGAGGTCCCTCCGGACCACTTGCATCCCGTGCCCGGCTCGACCATCCGAGATCAGGCCGGCACGACATGCCCACAGGCACCGTGAAATGGTTCGACAACACCAAGGGCTACGGCTTCATCACCCCCGACGACGGCACCGATGACGTCTTCGCCCACTTCTCCAGCATCGTCCCGGCCAGCGGAGAACGCGTCCTCAACGACCACCAGCGCGTGCAGTACGACCTCGGTCCGGGGAAGAAGGGACGCAACAAAGGACCCCAGGCCGAGAACATCCGCCCGCTCCGTTGACGCCCACCGTCGCACGCGCATGACGAGCGCTGCGGACGCCGGACGAAGCGCACGGACGGAATACGTCATCGCTCTCGGCCATGGCCCTCGATCTGGGTTCCTGCGAGGCCTCTCAGGCCCCGGTTCGGCTCGTTATCGTGAGGGGTGGGCCGGCAACACCACCGGCTCGGATCACCGCATTTCGATCAGGAGAGATGACGATGACGTCGCTCGCAGCACTTCGACCGACGACCGCGAAGGTCGTCACGGAATCAGCGACGGGGCTGGACCCCGATCGCGTCCTCGTGTTCGGGGACGCGCTGTTCCCGCCCGGCAGCGCCCTCGACCAGGGCGCCCGCATCACGGCGGATGCGCTCGCCGCGATGACCGGCCGCGGGGCTGACGTCACGGCCGTGTCGTGGTCGGCCTGGTCCGGCGAGCCGCTCGCTGCTGCAGCGAACACGCTGCGGTGCGTCAACTACGACGTCGTCGTCGTCACCCTCACGGACAGCGTGATCCACGGACGGACCTCCGCCGGGGCCGTGGCTGCGGCCGCGGCAGACCTCCTCGAGCAGGTGGACCGGTTCCGGCAGCGACTGCTGCCGACGACCGAGGTGATCGTGGTGCTCGCCCACCGCGAGGACCAGTCGGACCTCGCCGCAGCCCTGCAGGCGGGACGGGACGAGGTCGTCATCCTGGCCGTGGACAGCACGACGATGAACGGGTTGCCCCGGGTGCTGGAGGTGTCCAGGGCGCTCCTCGCACATCAGCGCGCCACTGCGCGGAGCCCGCAGTGGCACCGCGACGCGCCTCAGCCGTGCCAGGAGCGGTACGAGGCGGTGGACCAGCTCGACATCCTCGACACGGCTCGGGAGGCTCGGTTCGACCGCATCGTCGACAGCATGGCGCGGGTCTTCCGCACCGAGGGTGCGGCGATCACCTTCATCCCGGAGAACCGGCAGTGGACCAAGGCCGGCCGGTGGTTCCCGGTCGGCAGCAGTCCTCTGCAGAACTCGTTCTGCAGGACGACGGTGCTCGGCTCCGGCCCGCTCGTCGTCGGGGACGCCTGGCAGGCGAAGCGGCCACTGCCGCGGAACGCCGTGCGGTTCTACGCCGGGTGCCCGCTCGAGACGCTCGACGGCACGCGCGTCGGCGCCGTGTGCGTGTTCGACCCGAAGCCGCGGGACGAGGCCTCCGTCGAACTCGATCTGCTCCGTGACTACGCGGTCCGCGTGCGGCGCGAGCTCTACCGACGGTGACGCGCTGCTGCTGCCGGCTGGCGTGCGCGTGGTCTCCGGCATGGCCCTCCGGGCCATGTCAGCGCTGACCGATCCACGGGAGGCCTCTCGCTGAGCACAGTCGGCTCTCCCCCGCGGCGGGGGAGCCGAAGCACGTCGCGCCTCGGGCGGCGGACGAGTGCTGCTGCTCGGCAGCTAGCCTCCGGATGATCCCGCTGGGGAGGCCCTTCCTCCCCGCACGAGATCGCGCACCGACGCGCAGAGGTGCCTGCCCACAGCCATGGCGGCGGCTCTCACGACTGGAACTCGGCGTAGTCGTCCGGGTAGACGTCTCCCTGCGGCAGGGTCGTCGCCTTGGCCGGGTGGACGAGGGCTTCGATCTTCTCCCGCAGATAGGTGTCCGCGTCTGCGTTGTCGGGCTCGGGCACTGTGGTGGTCGAGGTCTCGGCCATGAGCGGTGCGCCTTCGCCGAGGAGGAACGTCGCTTCGACGTCGTCGCCATCGGAGCTCATCGCCTTGACGGTGACGGCGTCCGCGGTGCCGTCGGTGCCGAGGGCACTGGCGTACTCGAGGAGCAGATCTGCCGTGGTGTCGCCCAGCAGGAGCGACTTGTCCGAGTACGTCACGTGCTTCATGGGTCGACCGTACGCGCCGGAGCATCTGCACTCGCACGCCGCTGCACGGCTCCTGGTGCACACCGATCCGTGCGCTCCGACAGGTCGAGCTGTCGCGGCCTCCATCGGGTTGCCCCGGGTGGCCACGTTTCCGGGTCCGAGCAGACCAGCGGCACCCCGGACACCGTCGCCTTCTCGGTGCTCCTCGAGAGCGGTGACGTCGCCCCAGCGGAGATCCTCCTCGGCCGAGCAAGCCAGGTCATGAACGTGCCAGAGCCCCGCGAACACGAAGGCATCGTCGACGAAGACCTCGTCCGGAGCCTCGAGCAGAAGACCCCCGCCCTCGGTCGTTCTCGGCCCGAGACGGAGAGCGGGGACGGCGTGCAGCAGGGCCATCCCGACGACTCCTGCAGCGTCGCGGACACGAGAACGTCATGGCCGCCGGGGCCCGGCCTCGGATATCGCGAGTAGGATAGCCCCAGGGCGCTTCGCAGGTTGCGGGCGGCCGCATCTTGTTCGCCAATGGGCGGCCCTGATGTCCAAATTGGATGAGGGCGCATCATGGGTAGCTTGACGTACGACCACTCGCTCAACGTCGAGTTCGACGACCGGCTCCTCGGGCATCTGCAGATCGTGATCGGCCTGAAGCTGCGCCGGAACGAAGCGTTCTACTTTTCTTGGAAAGACGACCGACGAGTCGGCGACGGCCGAACCACCATCTGGATCCATCCGACGATCCCGCTGGTGTTCAAGTTCTACGGCAGCCGGATGCCCGCTCTCAACCGGGAGTGGATAGCCGCCCTGGAGCTCTCCTCGAACACAGCGCAAGGGCTTCAGGTCCTCGAGGAACCGCGCTCTCCGGCGACCGGGAACGGCGACAACTGACCATGAAGCGGATCAACATCACCTACGGCGGTATCGACTACAGCGTGACTGACGCGGACCTCGACGAGGTGAAGGCGACGCTGCTCGCTGCGGTCCAAGCGGAAGCCCCGACATGGATGCGCGTGAACCACGGCGAAGGCTCATACCGGCAGACCGAACTTCTGATCGAGCCCGGTGTCAGCATCGCCATCACCGGTATCGACGCGGACTGACGCGCTCGCGGCCCCGCCTCAGCACGAGCCTCACTGCCCACCACCGAACGGCCTGGTCGTCACTACAGCGTGCCGGTGGTGTCGAACGTGAGCCCGAGCGCCGTTGCAAGCTCCCGGCCGAACACTTCCGCTTCTGCGGGCGTGTCAACACGGAGCAGCGGTGTCCTGCCGACCGACAAGAGCCATTGCGCTCCGGTGGACCGGGCGGTGACCGCGTTCCGCCTCACCATGGCCACGCCGTCCCCTCCTTGTCGAGCAGACCGCACCTGTCGGCTCCTGGCACCCACGAGCCACCCAGCCTCTCTGCAAGCGCCGAGGAGAGCAGCCGCGGGCTGACACGGTAGGTGTGCAGGCGAACCGATCGCTGCGGGAGATGCCGTTCCCGAGTCAGTGTTCGAAGATGGAAATGGGCGGCACGATCGACTCGATACAAGGTCAGCTCCTACGGATCCGTGAGACACAGCGAGCCAAGGTCACGAGTGCTCGGAGCGGCTGACGGGGAGTGAGCCAGCACTTGAAGCGTAAGGACGGCCCCGTCCCGAACAGGAGGGTTTACGAAACGCTCATCATGAGGTATGCGTCTGTACCGCGCCGTGCGCCGTCGCCTGCAGCGAATCGTTCCATCGGGCCGATCGGACGGGCAGACCGGCCCTGCAACGCTCGTGCCGAACCTGCAGCAGACCCTCGTGCCCTGGGTCGAGCTGCCGGACAGCTCGGAAGCACAGGCAGCCGCCGAAACGAGAAAGAAGCCCACCGAGATCTTCGGTGGGCTTCTTCTTGTGAGCCGGTTCTTCAGACGATTTTCACGTTGGCCCCTTGGTGGGCTGTCTTAAGAACCTCTAGATCCTTGAGGTGGCGCGGCGGACGGAGGCGTCGGACGAGCCCGTATCCTCTGACGACCCCGACCGTATCCTCTGGCACGGGCAGCGTACCCGAGAACCACTCTCTGACCGGGCATTTTGCGGAGCAGTGTGGAAGGCGCCAGGCTGCCGTGACGTCGATCCGGACGCACCGAAGGAGCCTAAACCGTGAGCGATCGCGCCCGCTCCGCATCAGTCGGGGTCTTCGAACCGCACCAACCGGTCACTCGTCGTCGCGTGACCAGTGTCTGCGCAATACGGGCAGCACCGCGACCCACGCCACCGATGCGATCCCGGCCCCCATGATCATTGACGAGATGTCGGGACTGCTGAGGGGTCTGCTGCACGGATAGGTGACATCTGATCTGGCTTGCCCGGGAGGGTGGGCCTGGAGGATGCGATCGTGCCCAAGCCCTATCCGAAGGAGTTCCGCGATGACGTGGTGCGTGTCGCGGAGAACCGCGAGCCCTGCGTGTCGATCATGGGCATCGCTGGCGACTTCGGGGTCCACCGGATGACCCTCACGAAGTGGCTCGCCCGCTCGCGCGCCGAGAAGACAGCCGTTGACACCGGTGCGCCGCTGCTGGGTGGTCGAGATGCTGAGATCCGCGAGTTGCGTCAGCGCAACCGTCTCCTCGAGCAGGAAGTCGAGGTGCTGCGTAGTGCGGCGGCGTATCTGTCGCAAGCGCACCTTCCGGGAATCAGGGCGGACCTCCCGCTACATGAATATCAACAGGCTCACGCCGCCTTGCCTTCGTTCAGCTTCTTGAGCTCCTGAAGCTCGGCCCAGTGTTGTTCGAGTCCGGCGAGAGTAGGGCTGACGCCCTGAGTGATGAGGGCTTGGGAGTGGGCGTCGATGTACCGGCAGGCTTCCTCGAAGATCTCGCTGACCTTTGGGATGATCTCGCCGAGCTTGTCGACGTTGATGTTGCCGAGCGTCGTCATCTGGACGTTGGCCTGATATCGGCGGGTCACGCCCTTGAGCAGCTCGTCCTCCGTGAAGACCTCGCACCAGGAACGAAGATGGCTGTAGCCGGTGTGGACCAGCGCATCTCGGGCTTCGCCGTCCAACTGCTTGGCGGCTTGGATGGTGCTGTTGATCCGCCCCTTGATCGCGTTCAAGGAGTCGATGCGCGGTCCTGTGGCGCGGGACACCTTGCCCTTGCCGCTCTCGTCAGTGATCTGGAAGTAGGCGCACCGCTTGGACTTCTCGAACAGGGCGAGGAGCGTCGTGGCGAACAGGATGTCGTGGGTAAAGACGATGACCTGGTTGTCGTCGGCCAGGCGGGCGATGCGCTGGGCAACTTCCTTGATCCGACGGTGGTCGAGGCTGGATACCGGGTCGTCGAAGATGACAGGCGCCGTGATGCCTGCGAGGCGAGCCTCGGCGAGGAAATCTGCGAGCGCTAAGACTTTCTGTTCGCCCTCAGACAGCACCTTGGACGGCTTGTGCTTACCGCTCAGCACCTTGCGGCGCTGCGCCTTGCCCTCTCGCCCGACGAACTGGACCTTGAGGGACGGGGTACGGAGGGCTTCGCACTCCTCGAGGAACAGCGCATCAAAGCTCTGGTTAATCAGCTGGTCGCTGGCGGTCTTGGCGAGCGCGGTCACGGAGCGGCCGAGGCCAGGCAGCGGGCGCTTGAGCGTCTTGAGGCGATCGGCCTCCTTGGCGCTTTTGACCTGCGTCTCGATCACCGCCCAGGACTTACCCAACTCGATGGCGTCCTTGAGTTCGAGCAGCTCTGCTTGCCTCTCAGCCAGCGCCTCGGTTCGGCCCTTCTGCAAGGTCTCCAGGTCCGTGATGCTGTTGCCCACGGTGGTCAGCGCAGTGTCGACCTCGGCGCGAGGCTTGGCCACGAGATCGGCGATCTCGATGCTGGCTGGTTGGCTGGCGGCCACTGCCGTGGCGGCGGTGCTTCGTGCGCCTTCGATCGCTTCAACCTGAGTGAAGTAGGTTGGGCGCTCGCTTGGATCGGCGTCCTTGTATTGCTGGATGAACGACGCCATCTCGTTGCCTTGGAGCGCGGCAGCTTGCCGCCTGTAGCCATCGAGCGTGGTGTCGGTGATACGGATGTCGGCTGAGATCTTGTCCTCAAGGTACGTCGAGTAGCGAGTGAGCAGATCACGCGCCGGATCGAGCAGAGGCTGGCGGCAATAGAGGCAGCGGTCTGCATCGTGCGCCTCAACCTCGACGAGATGCTGGCGGTACGTCTCGCCGGCCTCGATGAAGTCGTTCCAGGTGTTGTCGGGCTCAGCAGGCAGGTCCGCGGCGGCGAAAAGCTCGCGGCGGAAGGTCTCGAAATCGGTCGTGAGCTGCGCGCGCGTTGCCAGTGCGTCGTTGTACTTGGCCTGCTCGAAGCCCAGCAGAGCTTCGGCCGCGGTCGCTGCCTCTGACAGAACTCGCTGCTCGCTCTTGAGGCCGGTTATCTGGGCACCCATGGTGTTGGCGCGCAGAGCCGCAACGCCCTGGGTCAGAGCATCGAGCTCTTGATCGACGTCATCCCCGCTCTTGGCCTTGGCCTTGAGGTCGGCAAGCTCAGTGGAAGCACCGAGGGTCTCGATCAGCGGATAGATGGTCGATCCGCGCTGGAATCTGGAGAGCAGTGCCGAGCCGCTCGAACCAAGCTCAGAGATCGCCGCATCGATCTGAGCTGCTACTGCCTGGATCGCAGTCGTGACGTCGTTGAACAGGGCCAGCGAGGCCGGGGTGTAGACGTAGTCAAGGTCCTCGTCGACGTGGGTGCGCACGGCGGGGCTGTCGAAGATCGACATGCGCGTGAACGGCGACACCCCCAGTTCGCCCGTCCAGATCAGAGTCTGAGCGTCGTCGCCGAGCTTGAACTCGAGTTTGGCGGACTGTGCTTCCGAGGTGTCGGCATCGATGTTGCCGAGGATCGTGTCGGCGGTACGGCTGTTGGCCAGAGCCTTGAAGATGCGGGAGTAGCCCGTCTTACCGGTTCCGTTCTCCCCGTAGAGGATCGTCAGGCCCTCGTGAGGCTCGATCACTACACCCGCCACCAGCGCGTTGACACCACGTACCTCGGAGAGCCGGGTCAGCGACAGGGGCGGTGCCGACTCGTCCTGGCGAGCCTCGATGTTGAGCAGTGGAACGGCTGGAAGCTCCCGCTTGTCGAGCGCTTTCTCCTGTCGGAACAGCAGGTAGGCCTTGTCGACCACGGAGGTTCCGACCGGGCGTCCGGTGGCGATCACTTCGGCTACAAGCAGGCGCACCCACTCGTCGTTGGCGTTCGCCCACTCGGCGAGTTGTGCCCGCGGGTCAATGAGCTCGGCTGGCTCAGTCGACTCTGCGACTTCGGCTTCAGTCGGTGTAGTCATCAGGCGCAGCCCTCCCGCGGCGCATCAGCAGTGATCGGTCTTGACGGCCCGCGCCGATGGTGTCCCTCATGACCTGCTCGCGATCTCCTCTGCGCCGCAGCGGGCGCTCATCCGTTGTCCCAACGCTAACCATGTGGTCCGACACGGTCGACGATGCCGCGCCCAATGCGGTTGCACATCAGACTCCGGACGCACGATCAGGTGCGCCTCGGCGGCGACGCTGTCGCTCAGTGGCCGGCGGCGACGTCCTCGAATGGATCGCGCTGGCTGGAGATCTCACCGGAGGCAGGTCGAGCCGGCGCCGCCAATCCCGAGCTCTCAGCGGGCAGCTCGTCTTCGTCCTCGTCGCTGGACGCACGGTTGTTGATGTGTTCTTCTGCGCGGTCGCAAAGTGCGAGAACGTCCGGGCTCTCGGGGAAGGCGCTTCGAATGGCGGCGACGTAGTCGCGTGGAGTTTGGTAGAGCTGCTCCTTGGTCATGTCGCTGATGATCGAGTCAACATGGGTGTCGATGCGCTGCTCCAGCTCTGGCAGCACGTCTTCTTCAACTCGTCTGTGCAGGTCTGCGCGTTCTTGTGCGGTGAGGAGACCGGCGAGGGATGAGTCTGCCCAAGCCGGGTCGAGGTCGTCGATGCTGTACTCGACGATCCGCTCGACCGCTTTGCGGCGCACCTCTTCGGGCAAGGCCGCAGCTTCGTTGAGTCGGCTCAGGACAGCGGGCTCCCACATTGCGTCCACCATCATCCCGAACTCGGCCATGCCGGGTAGCGCGTCCTGGTGCGCATCCGCCCACATGCGCAGGAATTCGTCGGAACACCGTGTTTGTAGGAACCACGCTCGGGGGCCTCTCGACCACTCCCGCCGTTCGGGGACAGGGACGCGCGGGACAATCAGCCGATACATGGTGGGTGGGACTTGGACCAGCGTCCCCCGCTGGTTCGGGCCGCCGCAGTCGAGTTGGGAGACAAGCTCATCGACCGTCATGCCTTCGAGATAGACCGACAGCGTGGAGATGTCACGGGCAACGGAGGCAGCGAAGCCTTCTCTGATCGTCGGGTGGTGGAAGCGCCAGACAGTGTTTCCGTCCGCTCTCACGTTTTGGGACAGGAAGGTGCCTTCGATGGCCGAGAAAGCGCGGGCTGTCTCGGCGACCGTTGCGCCCAGAGCCGTCACCGCTGCTATCAGCCGTTCGTCTGGCGCGAATGGCGCTAGGAGTTCTCCGCCCGAGAGGTAGACCGCTGCGAGTGCTGCGCGCTGCGCAGGGTCGAGGCCGTCGAGCACGTCGACCAGAAACTCATTCGGATGCTCGAAGTATGACACCAGCGCGGCCTCGCCCTTTAGCCCGGAGGCGGGTACGAAGTCTTTCAAGGACAGACGTCGCGCCACCTCCGGCTGGAATCGAGTTGCGGCCGCGACCGCGCGCAGGTGTGGTCGCCACTCGTCCAATACCCCGGCCGCCTGATCGCCTGCCTTCAAGTGGTTGTAGAGCATCTGCTCCTTCTCGGAGAGGCTCAGGGCGGTGATGTCGATGACAACCTGATGCTCTTTCAGCCGAGGGAAGGCGTACTCCTTCATCCTCGGGCGCGCTTCGCGGTAGATGTAGTCGCGGCTTGTCATCAGCACGCGAGCGCCGTGATCGACTGCCGCCATGACCTCGGGCATCCGTCGTACCCAGGCGTCGGTTAGGTGCGGTTCGTGTCGGATGCTGCCGAAAGCGTCGTCGACCCAGAACATCTGCCGGGGGTCGTCGGGGTTCCAGTGCGCAAGGAGCTCATCCGGGCCATCGACGCGCATCACATCGCATTGCCAGTTGTCGAGCGCAGTCATGCAGAGCATCGCGGCGATGGTCGACTTCCCGCTGGCAGGTTCGCCAAGTAGCAATACGAACCCGTGCTCGGTGATGGCGTCACTTGCGCCTCGGTACGCGCCGGTAGGGACGAAGGTTTCCAGTTCTCGGGTCAAGCTTGTGAGAAGTGCGCGAGCCTGGCGCATCCTGCGCTCGTCCAGGATGCTCGTGAGGTCGCCGAGCCCATAGACACGCGGTACGTACCGACGCAGGTTCCAGTTCATCTCGATCTGCGTGCAGATCCAGCCGCCGGGAAGAATCGCCGCAACCTTGGGGCCACGTTTGCGCACTTCCTCCGCGAACCAAGCCTGTGTCCGGCCGGTGACGCGCAGGTTCGTCAACACCATGTAGCCGTCGCAGAGCCCACGAGCGTGCAACGCTTCGATCTTGGCGAGTTCGTCTTCAAGGTCTCCCGGCGACAGCGTGCCTGACGGCTCGACGCTGAACTTGCATTGCACGACGACGGGCATCGCGGTCGTGGCAAAGTCTTCGAGTTCCGTGACCACCTGGTCTCCAGGCGCCGCCCATAGGCCATGAAAGGCACCATCTTGACCGGCGTCGTTCGTGTCAGCGAACGCGGTGAAGGTCTGCCCCAGGGTCTCCTGGAGAACGACAGCGCAGAGGTCTTGGAAGGCTCGCCAGCCGAGCTTGTGGAGTTCGTAGTCAGGCCCGGGCATCGAGGCTGATCTAACCAGAGTCGCAGCACCCGCGAGGGGGCGTTCACGACGACACGGGGTGCTAGGTGAGCCCGGGAAGCGGAGTTGGAAGGGCCATCACGACTCGCAGAAGACTCTCGACGCTCTCATGCAGATCCGCATCCGACAGCACGTTATTGGGGTTCTCCGGGTGATGGATCATGTTGCGGACCGCGGTGGGAAGGGTCGTCACCTCTGGTGTCACGGTGCCGTCCGGGTTGACCTTCACGTACGGCGTCGCCTTGGGCAATCCGTAGCCTGCGAGCCAGGAGTCGAACCCCTTCACGGTCGGTTTGCCGGCGTGGTCTTGCAGGCGCCCGTAGAACATGGTGTGGTCGATGACTAACGCTTGCCGGTCGATCTCGGTCAGGTCATCGAGAGATACCCAGCCGCTCTCGACCAAGTCTTGATGGTGCCATCGGAGCGCGAGCGAGCCGTTTGCTGGGCGGTCGGCGAGCGTTCGGAGGGTGATCGCGGAGTCGAGGCTTGCGATGAAGTCTTCGAGCCCTGCCTCATTCGTATCCCAAGCCGAGAGCAGGCTCCTCACGTAAGCGCGGAAGTCCCAGATGAATGGCGCCAGGTCCGCTGGGGTGAGCGTGCCGAAGTCGATGCTGGTGAGAGCAGTACGGAAGTCCTCGAAGGTGAGCTGGAGGTCCGCTGTCCGATTCCATTGGCTCACCGCGGCGTCGAACTTGGTCTTCGTCTCTTGAAGGGAGTAACCGAGGTGGCGGAGTCGGAAGCCGGCCTCGTTCAGGGTGGTCTGGAAGCCGGGCTTCATCTCAACCTCGTCGTTCGCGTAGCGATACTCGATGTCGGTGAGACTCCCCGGCGGGAAGAGCCAATGATGGCTCTTCCAGTAGCGGTTCTTGCCATAGTCGATGTCGACGCCGTTGAGCGACAACGTGATCTCCGTGCCCACGAGCAGATCCTCGCATCGTTCCTCGACCCATCTGCGGCAGCGGACCACTCGTCAGAGCCCGAGGTTGGCCCGCTTCGTCGGCTTGCCGTCCGCTGTTCGTCGTTCGGCGCAGTCTGGAGGCGTGCCCGGTCGAGTGCTGCTCGGGCTCGCGCATGGTCGAGCTGCTGGGCGACGGAGGTTGTCGGTGGCCCAAGCGGGTCGTCGCTGGTGATGCCATGGCGGTCCCGATACGCGGCGACCACTCGCATCTGCCTTAGCCACGCCGTGCGTCCAGCCCGGCCGCGCGGTGGCAGTTCGAGCGCGGTGATCCACGGCAGCGAGTCAGGCACGGCGAGGCTGAGCAGAGCCTCAGCGCACTGCTCCATGAGCTGTGCCCGTTCCGTGAGCGCCTGCTGCATGGCGGGGTCGGTGACGCCGGCCGCTTCCGGGATCAGACCCGCGATGAGCCGAGCGGCGCGGCGGGCGCGTCCCGCCCCCGAGGGTCGGGCGATCGCCTTCGCCACCCGGTAGTGGAGCACGGCGGCGATGTCGGCTGCGTCCTCGAAGCCGCGCGAGGAGACGAGCCTCGGGAAGAGCTGGCCGAGGTAACACCTCCGACATCTAGCCCGGACAGTTCGCAGGAGCGTGGTGCCGCGGGCAGCTGGCAGCGGGAGGTAGCGAAGCGATGGATAGGTGGGAACACGACGAAGCCCTCCCGGTTCGGGAGGGCTTCGTCGTGTTCGGTCTGGGTCCCCTACAAGGAGTTGGTTCGGAGCGGGCACCGGGTGACCGGGTGGTTCGCGCCGGGGCTCAGGGGGTTCCCGTTGCGGTACTGCTTGACCTGGTACCGGCGCAGGTTGACCTGGTAGCGGCGCGGGTTGATCTGGTCGGGCCGCGCGACGTGTGTGGCGTCGAACGCAACGGCAAGTGAATCGCCCCGGGTTCAGTGGAGGGCGAGTTGTCCCGGCAGCGGCTGCTGTCGGGCGTTGATTTCACGGTAGTACTGGTTCTCTTTCTCGATGGGGGTGACGTAGTCGATCGATGAATGCAGTCGGTTCTCGTTGAACCAGTGCACCCAGGACAGTGTCGCCAACTCGAGGTCGTCGGCGCCGCGGAACGGGCCGTCGATCTTCACGCACTCGTTCTTGTAGAGCCCGACGACGGTCTCGGCGAGGGCGTTGATGCTCCTATAGTTGTCAACTCGCGATCTCGCCGGTCGCCGGGTTCGCTTTAACGAGGTGATAGACCTCGCGGATGACGTATCGCTTCAGGCAGCGGATGATGTCGCGTTTGCTCTTGCCTTCTGCGGTGCGGCGTTCGACGTAGCGGATGGTGGGCTCGTGGAACCGCATCCGGACGATCACGGTGCGATAGATCGCGGCGTTGAGCTGACGGTGGCCGCCGTGGTTGATGCGATGTCGTCCGCTGGTCATCCCGGACCCGGTCGGGACGGGGCTGATGCCGGCGAGTTTCGCGAATGCCGCCTCGGAACGGATCC
Source organism: Curtobacterium sp. MCBD17_003 (assembly GCF_003234885.2). Taxonomy (NCBI): domain Bacteria; kingdom Bacillati; phylum Actinomycetota; class Actinomycetes; order Micrococcales; family Microbacteriaceae; genus Curtobacterium; species Curtobacterium sp. MCBD17_003. The sequence goes on along the minus strand of NZ_CP126275.1, from coordinate 1,015,355 downwards.
GTTCGGGATTGTCGCCGGCGACGATGAGGATCTCGGCGGCGGTGTCGGCGCCGACGCCGAACCGGTCGAGGAGGTCCGGCGCCACGGCCCGGACGAGGTCCTTGATCATCTGTTCCAGGTCTGCGGCCTCGGCGTGGAGAGCTTGCCAGCGGCGGGCGAGGCTGCGCAGCGCGTGCCGGTTGGCGTCATCGACGGTGTCGATGCCGCGCGGTCGGAGTGCGGCGAGGTGTCGGGCGAGCATCTTGCGGGACTTCCCGGCCATCTGCTCGCGGAGGTCGTCGCTGGAGTGCACGAGCATGGCTTTCAGCGTGATCATCGTCGAGGAGCGGTCCTTGACCGCGGTGTCGTGGACGACCTTGAGCTGCCGGATCATCTCGACGGCGCCGTCGGCGGTCTTCGGGACCGCGGTGGCGAAGCCGGCGAGTACCGAGCGTGCCGCGTTCTCGGCGTCGAGGGTGTCGGACTTGCCGTTCAGCCGTCGCAGCCGCCGGTCGGGACGAGACACTTCCACGACCTTGTGACCGTTCCGGCGGAGAAACGACGCCAGTGCGGAGCCGTACGAGCCGGTGCCCTCGATGCCGAACGCGATGATGCGCCCGAACGACGCCGCCCAGTCCAGCAGCCGCTGGTAGCCGCCGTGATCCGTCGGGATCGTCAGCGAGTCGAGGATCCCGCCGACGGGGTCGATGACCGCGGCGACGTGAATGTGTTTGTGGGTGTCCACGCCGATGACGACGTGACCCGATCGTGCCGGTGCTTCCGGTGCCATGCTGTGCTGCCTTCCTGCCGGTCATCGTGAGGTTCACGCTGTCGCCGGCGGGTGGACAGGACTGTCATGGGGACGCTCGCAAAGTCAGCTCCAGGCTCCTATCAGGTCACGCCCGACCGGCGGCAGTGCTTCATACGCCGCCCGGCCGGGCGGCCGACAGATCAACGCAAAGACACCAGAGGGTCATTCGTAAGCAAGGGTCAGGCCGCCGCGGCCAGGACTTCCAGATCGAGTCTCGACCCAGCAGAAACAGACTGACAATCGTACGAATCACCCACGGTCCCGATCGATGCGACCGCGCCAACCTCGGCGAGACGGTCGGAGTAGCACAGCGCCGCGTACTGCGACCCGGCATCCGAATGTTGCACGACGCCCGTGATGTCCTCGCCGGCGCGATCGCGGACCCACAGCGCCATCTCGAGCGCGTCGAGCGGCAGGTCGGTCGGCATCCGGTTCATCGTCCGCCACCCCACGATCCGGCGCGAGAACACGACCGTGACGAAGGCAGTGAACGCCATCCCCGACCACGTCGGCACATAGGTGAAGTCAACGACCCAGAGTTCGTTCGGCCGATCCGCGCGGAAACAGCGCTGCACGTGATCCGGCGGCCGCAGCGCACGTTCGTCCGGTTTCGTCGTGACGAACTGCTTGCTCCGCCGAACATCCCGCAGCCCCTGCCGACGCATCAGCCGCTCCACGGTGCAGCGGGCGACGGTGGTGCCTTCACGGCGCAGCAGCCGCCAAATCTTCCGCGCGCCACTGATGCCACGGCCCAGGTTCCGGTCCCAAAATACCCGCTCGATCTCCACCAGCAGGTCATCGTCCGCGATGGACCGGGCAGAGCGGGGCCGGGTCTTGAACGCGTAGTAGCCGGAAGGGGCGATCGTGACGCCGTGCTCGGTGAGCACGCGACAGATCGGCTCGACCCCGAACCGGTTCCGGTGTTCGTCAATGAACTGGGTCACCACGGCAGTCGCGGGTCGAGCTCCCGCGCGAAGAACGAGGACGCCGCCAACAAGATCTCGTTGGCGCGTTTGAGTTCCCGGTTCTCCGCCTCGAGCGCTTTGATGCGAGCCGCGTCGGTGCTCGTGGTCCCGGGACGCTCACCGGCATCGATCGAGGCCTGCTTGCACCAGCCGCGCAACGTGTCGGGGTTCACCCCCGTGCGCGACCCGATCCGGATCACGGCCGCGTTCAACGACAGCGAAGAGTCTTCCTTCTGCGCCTCTTGCACGAGCCGCATCGCACGCTCCCGCAGTTCTTGCGGATACTTCCTCGGTGCTGGCATGGTCCGATCCTCTCGGGGAATCAGAGCCTCCACCAGACCCGGGGCGATTCACAACAGGAACCCCGCACGCCAGCACAAGCCCACACAAGACGAAGAAGCCCACCGAGATTCTCGGTGGGCTTCTTCGTTGTGAACAGTTCTTAAGACGATTACTAACTCGCCCCTTCGGTCGGGCTGACAGGATTTGAACCTGCGACCCCTTGACCCCCAGTCAAGTGCGCTACCAAGCTGCGCCACAGCCCGAGAGCCCGACGAGCGGACTCTGGTGCCGCTCCGACCAGAGCGACCCGACAAGCATAGCGGACCGGCGCCTCCCGGCCGCGCACGCCAGCCAGCGGGCGCTCGGCGGGCCAGACCGCCGGGGAGGACCGTCCTCAGCCGCGGAGGAACGACGCAGCTCTCGCGCCCCACCCCCGGATCGTGTCCGGCGTCCCAGCGACCTCGAGCGTGGCGGACGGCAGCAGCTCGGCGAGCCGTTCGGCCGTGCTCACCGGATGCCCCGAGTCCGTCGCCCACGGCAGCAGCAGCGTCTCGTATCCGATCGTGGCGACGGCGTCGGCATCGGGGAAGTCCGACCCGGCGGCGCCGCGGAACACCGACGGCAGCAAGTCCGCACGCACATCGGGGTCGCGATCGAACGCCCACCCGCCCTGCTCCAGGATCGGCACCGACGGAGCTGCCGCCATGGCACGGCGCCACCCGTCCATCCCCTCGCGTTCGACGAGGTCGGCACCCGCCCGGTACAGGTTGCCCTGGTTGGCCCGTGTCTCCCACGCCGTCGGCGGGATGCTGAGCACGAGGCGACGGAACCGTTCTGGGCGTCGCGTGGCTGCCCAGATGATCGTCGCTGTGCCCATCGACGCACCGATGGCATCAACTGGTGCATCCGGAGACACGGCGTCCGCGAGCGCCAGCAGGTCGTCGGCGAGCGCCGCCCATCGGTAGTCGGACGGCTGCGCACGACCGGTGGAGACCCCGTGGCCGCGAGCGTCGTACCGGACGAGGCGGGCGTCCGCGGCGACCGCGGACCAGTCGAACACGCCCTCGGCGTCCTCCGCCGCCCGGCTGGCGCCGAGGCCGTGCGCGACGATGACGACGCGGTCACCGGCGCCCGAGATGTCGTACGCGAGCCGGGAGCCGGGGATGTCGAGGTGTCGATCGCTCATGCCACCACGGTAGGACGAGTCCGCGACGAGCGCCGTGCCTCCCGACGGATCCTGTGGACTCCGGTGGAGACTGGAGCGCATGTGGACGGGGACCTTGGAGTTCGACCTGCTGCTCGGTGATGTGCATTCCCTCAAGGAGAAGCGTGCGGTCGTCCGTCCCATCGTCGCGGAGCTCCGCCGCCGTTTCGCCGTGAGCGCTGCGGAGACCGACCATCTCGACCTGCACCGCCGCGCGGGCGTCGGGCTGGCGGCCGTGGCTGCCTCCGCCGGGCACGTCGTCGAGGTACTCGACGCGGCCGAGCAGTGGATGGCCGAGCGGCCGGAGGTCGACCTGCTGTCGGCACGACGCCGCCTGATCAGCTCCGAGGACTGATCCCACAGAGCGCCTACCCGCCTCGTTGTCCACAGGATGGCCGGGAGGCCCAGGTGTTGTCGGCCCCGCCTGTCACCATGGAGTGGTGACCAGCGATCCCGCCACCGTCGTGGCCCCGTCCGAAGCCCTCCGCGCCGAGGCGCTCGAGGCGCTGCACGCCCTGACCGGGCGGCAGGACGCCGTGTTCCACGACGGCCAGCTCGAGGCGATCAGTGCGCTCGTCGAACACCGGCAGCGTGCGCTCGTGGTGCAGCGAACCGGGTGGGGAAAATCGGCGGTCTACTTCCTCGCCACGTTGTTGCTGCGGCGCCGCGGCGCCGGTCCGACCGTCCTCGTCTCGCCACTGCTGGCGCTCATGCGGGATCAGGTGGCGGCCGCGGCACGGGCCGGCGTTCGAGCGATGGCGATCAACTCGGCGAACGCGCACGAGTGGGGCGACATCACCGCCGCGCTCCGCGCCGACGAGGTCGACGTGCTCCTCGTCTCCCCCGAACGCCTCAACAACCCGCGCTTCCGAGACGAACAGCTCCCGACCCTGGTCGAACGGCTCGGCCTGCTCGTCGTCGACGAGGCCCACTGCATCTCCGACTGGGGTCACGACTTCCGCCCCGACTACCGGCGTCTCGCCGACCTGATCCGAGCCCTGCCGGACGGGGTTCCCGTCCTCGCGACGACCGCGACCGCGAATGCCCGGGTGGTGGCCGACGTCGAGGAACAGCTCACGGTCACACCCGACGCACCGGTGTTCACGATCCGGGGTTCGCTCGCGCGAGCGTCGCTGCGTCTCGGTGTGCTGGACCTCCCGGACGCGCGTGCTCGCCTCGGTTGGCTCATCGCGCACCTGCAGGACCTGCCGGGCAGCGGGATCATCTACACGCTGACGGTGTCGGCGGCCGAGGACATCGCTCGCCTCCTCCGCGAGGCCGGCCATGCCGTCCGGGCCTACACCGGTCGCACCGACGCCGAGGAACGCGCGCAGCTCGAGCAGCAGCTGAAGGACAACGAACTCCGCGCCCTCGTCGCCACGAGCGCCCTCGGGATGGGGTTCGACAAGCCGGACCTGGGGTTCGTCGTCCACGTCGGGGCGCCGTCCTCGCCGGTCGCGTACTACCAGCAGATCGGGCGTGCAGGTCGGGCCACCCCGAACGCCGACGTCTTGCTGCTCCCCGGTCGCGAGGACCGCGAGATCTGGCAGTACTTCGCGAACGCCTCGATGCCGTCCGAGGACCGTGCGAACGCTGTGCTCCGGCAACTCGAGCGGGATCGGGCGTTCTCGACGGTGGCGCTCGAAGGCCTCGTCGACATCAAGCGATCGACGCTCGAGCTGTTGCTCAAGGTCTTGGACGTCGATGGCGCGGTCCGCCGCGTGTCCGGCGGCTGGGTCGCCACGGGTGAACCGTGGCAGTACGACGCCGAGCGGTACGCACGAGTCGCGCAGGCGCGCATCGCCGAGCAGGAGTCGATGATCCGGTACGAGCACGCGACGACGTGCCGGATGCAGATGCTGCAGCAGGACCTCGACGACCCGACGGCGGAACCCTGCGGCCGCTGCGACATCTGCGCAGGCGCGTGGTACCCGACCGATGTGGCTGCAGCCGCCTCGTCCGAGGCGGCTCGCACGCTCGACCAGGTCGGCGTCGAGATCCCGCCGCGACTCCAGTGGCCGTCCGGGATGGACCGGCTCCACGTCCCCGTCAAGGGCAAGATCACTCCAGCCGAACAGGTCGCGACGGGCCGGGCCGTCGCGCGCCTCACCGACCTCGGCTGGGGTGGCCCGCTCCGCGCGCTGTTCGCGCCGGACAGCGCCGACGCCCCGATCAGCGCGGAGCTCATGCAGGGCTGCGTCCGCGCGCTGCGCGACTGGCCCTGGGAGGCCCGACCCACCGGTGTCGTCGCGCTTCCGTCACGGACGCGACCGCTCCTGGTCGCTTCGCTCGCGGGGGAGCTCGCGCGGATCGGCAAGCTGCGGTTCCTCGGGACTCTCGAGCGGACGGGCGGCACCATGCGCGCGGACGGCGCGACGAACAGTGCGTATCGACTCGCCGGCATCTGGGACAGCGTGCGCGTCGGACCAGACCTCGGAGCCGCGCTCGAGGAACACCACGGGCCGGTGTTGCTCGTCGACGACCTCGTGGACAGCCGGTGGACCATGACCGTCGCCGGACGAGTGCTGCGGCAGGCCGGAGTCGAGCAGGTCCTGCCATTCGCACTCGCTGTGGTGGCCTGACCGAGCACCCGGAACGCCAGCGCGACGGATCAGCGCGAGCCGCATCAGCTCCGGCTGCCTCAGCTCCGTTCCCGCCGGCTCCTGATCCGCGGCGCGGGCTTCGGGAACGCGGCGCGCATGTGGTCCGACGTCAAGAAGTCACCGATCCCGATCATGAGCAGCGAGAACAGGATCTGCTCGACGACCATCCAGAACGGGTACAGGCCGGGGATCGCGGCGATGACGAGCGTGACGACGGGGAAGATCCTGCTGAACAGCCGCAGCCGTGAGTACGCCCAGTAGTACCCGAGCTGCGCCCGCCACGCGAACACGGAGAGGGTCAGGGTGATCAGGAGCACAACGGTCGCCCGGAACCACACTGCCCATGGAACGGCGACGCCGGCCCGTGTGAGCACGACCGCGATGACGATGGCGGTGAGCCCCACGAGCGTCTCCGTCACGAGGAGCCAACGGATCCATCGGAACGCGCGCACCGTCCGCGGATGCCGCCGCATGTCCTCACGGATCACGTACCCGGCCTGACGCCCACCGGCGAGGCGGTCGAGGCGCAACCGGCACCACGCCCGGTCCGCGAGCGCTGCGAGTCCGTGCAGACCGTTGCGCTGGCCGTGGCCGAGTGCACCGCCGTGCGACGCCTGCGTCATCCTCGTTCTGCCCTCCGGGTCGATCCCGAGCATCAATGGTGCCGCATCGGTCGCTGAGAGAACGGTTGACACGGGTGGTCGCGCGACCGGCGACGCGAGCCAAGCGTCCGCACGACCCCCAGCACGATGACCGGCCGCACGGCACGGCACGGCAGCGATGCATCAGTAGGAGTCGCCGGGCAGCACACCCCCCGGCAGCACGACGCACCGCGAGAACGAGTCGATCCAGATCGCCGTCGGGTCCGAATCCGGCCCGGGTCCGATCAGGTACTGCTCGTCGTGGGGCAGGGTCAAGGTGACCCCGCGATCACCGGCAGCGTCCGTTCGTATCGACACGACGCCGTCTCCGGCCTCGACGAGCGCCCGCCGGATCATCTCGACCGCAGGGCGGACCTGATCGGCGTCATGCAGGTACACCCACGTCCGGCCCGTCCAGGATTGTCGGCCGTCGGCGCAGCTCAGGAATGAGCCCTCGTCCAGCGACCGCGTGCGGTCGACGAGTTCGGCGGGGACGAGATCAGCGATCTGGTGCTCCCGGCGCTGCACGCCGGCCTTGACCTCAGCGATCGTCGGTTCGCCCGGGGTCCGGGTCGGCGTGGGTGGCGAGGGTGGTTGGATCACGGCGCAGCCTCCGAGTGCGGTCAGTACGGCGATCGCGCAGACGGTACCGGCGAACGAGTTCGTCAGCGGACCGGTCAACGCAGCACCTGCCGGTCGAGGTCCTGGAGGAGCGGGCGGTTGGCCGGCGCGTTCGACGCAACCAGCGAATGGTTGCTCGTGAGGGCACCGAGCTCTGCTTCGACCCTCGCGGCGAGCCCGGGTGTGCGATCCGCGGCGTCGTCAGCGGGGCTGCGGTAGTACGGACCGTGCTCGAACGCCGGCTCGTGCCGCGGGTTGACACCCTGCCAGACGGCATCGAGCACGGGCGCCTGGAGCACCTGCAGGACGTCGTTGTACGAGTAGTCGAAGTACTCGGTGGCCGGGTCCGCGCGCCAGTCCAGCGGCATCCCCGCACCGGAGAGGGAGACGACGGCGTCGTACCGACTTCCGGCGACCTCGGACGCGGCGACGTTCGCCAGGCCCCAGCTGTGTCCGATCGCCGTCGACCGGGCAGCGGCGAGGACTGGGTCGGACTCAACGCCGCGGGTGAACGACGCCAACTGTCGGCCACTGCGGAGCGCGAAGGCCGTGTCGTTGGCCTCGATCACGAAGCCCCTCGCGGTCGTTGTCCCGTCGGGCTCCACGACTCCGGGGAATCGGCCGTCCTTGTACACGAACACGACCGCGTCCTCCTGGTGTCGCCTCGACAGGTACGCGGGCACCTGCCGCACTCCCCCGCCGTACATGGCGTCGAGGTTGGTGAAGGTCCCGGGCACGTAGGTGATCACGTGCCTCGTCGCGGGGCTCGGCGTCCCGAGGACCTCGATGATGCGGCTGTGGTCGATGTCCAGCAGGTACGTCCGTCGGCGTCCGGCCACGACGAGTGCCAGGTACGCGCGTTCCGCGTCGAGCTGGGCGATGCGCTGTCGGAGGTCCCCCTCGCCGCGGCGGCCACGCGCGACGAGGGCGGCACGCTCATGGTCCAACCGACGGATGCGGCGCACCGCCACGTGCCGGTTCGCGGCGACGCGCGCCTCCACCGGGACCCCGTCGCGCGACCCGAAGAACGACGGCAGTGCTGCGAGCAGCGCCGACTGGACGGCCGTGGTGCCATCACTGACGCCCATGCTGTCCCAGCGGCGCCTGACCGCGTCGGCGCCGCCGGAGAAGGCAGCCCGCACGAGCGCACGGTGCGCGTCTGCGTAGGACCTCACCTGCTCAGGCGTCATCGCGGCGAGCAAGGCGACGAGGTCCGTGGCCGATGCCGCCACGCCTGCGCGCCGGACCACGGCGTTCGCATCGTCAGCGTCGTGCAGCGCCTCGACGAAGGCGCCGTCGAGGCGACGCCTCCGGACGCGGAGGTCCTCAAGCGCCGATTCCACGTCTGCGCGCTCCCGTTCGGCGAGCGCCGCCGTGTCCTCGGCACGAGCGCGCTGCTGACGGAGGTCCGCGAGGTCCCCGGGTTCACCCGCACCGAGTGCCGTGACGCGGTAGAACTGGTCGTCGAGGTCCAGGAGCCATGTCCGCTCGGACCCGATGGTCGCCTCGGCCTCGGCGAGCTGACGGAGGGCTTCGCGCTGTTCCTCCTGGATCGCAGCGACGCCGTCCGCGTACCGGGCGAGCGCCGTTTCGTGGAACTGGAGACCGGCCTCCAGGACGAGTGCCGAGGCCAGGACGGACGGCACGGTCGCGGCGAAGGCGTCCGCGGCCGACCCCGCCCATGCGGTGTGGTCGAACTCGGTTGCCGAGCGGACGGCGCGGACCGCAGCCGAGGTGGCACGCAGGACCGCATCACGGTTGCGCGCCAACGATCGGAGCTGACCTGGGTCTCCCGCGCCCGGGTCGTCGTCGGTCATCGCGCCGCGACGGCCAACAGCCCGTCGCATTCCGCCATCCGGTCAGCGGTGGTCCGCGCAAAGGCACCGAGGTGGTGGAGGTCGTCGGCACACGCGCGCGATCGCGCCACCTGTCGAGCGACCACGTCGTCGAGTTCCGCGACCACGTCGGCTCGCCCGACCGCGTCGTCGTGCGGGCCGAGCATGCGCGGGTCGATCAGCACGCGGTCCGCGGCCTCGTCCAGCGTGCGTGCGAGTGCCTCCAGTTCCGCGCGGCTGATGCGGAGTTCGTCCGTCGTCGATCCCGCCATGGTTCCCCCTCGTCCCGTCGCCCACGTCTGCTGTGCTGCCGGGCCGGTGACAGACCCGGCAGCACCCGCGGGGCCCCCGTCCCGCTCCCTCAGGCTAGCCGACCGATCGACTGATATTTGACCAACGGCTGCGAGGACATCGAGCAGGCGGGACAGCCGAGGACGCCCGCGGGCATCGAGGAGGGGGTGCCGTCGTGACGACGGCACCCCCTCCTCGATGTTCCGGACCTACGGCCGCTTCCGCCGCTCGCGCACGCGCATGTTGACGGTGATCGGGGTCCCCTCGAAGCCCCAGACCTCACGGAGGCGTCGGGTGATGAAGCGCCGGTACTGCGGGTCCAGGAACCCGGTGGTGAACAGGACGAATGTCGGGGGTCGCGAGGACGCTTGCGTCCCGAACAGGATCCGCGGCTGCTTGCCGCCGCGGACGGGGTGGGGGTGTTCTTGGACGAGTTCCGCGATGAAGGCGTTGACCTTCCCGGTGGGGATGCGCGTGTCCCACGAGTCGAGCGCGACCGTCAGCGCGGGCACCAGCTTCTCGAGGTGCCGACCGGTCCGAGCCGAGATGTTGACACGCGGCGCCCAGGCCACGTGTGCCAGGTCCTGCTCGATCTCACGCTCCAGGTACCGCCGGCGGTCGTCATCGAGCAGGTCCCACTTGTTGAACGCGAGCACGAGCGCGCGGCCGGACTCGAGGACGAGGTCGATGATCCGCAGGTCCTGCACCGAGATCGGCTCGGTCACGTCGAGGATGACGACCGCGACCTCGGCCTTCTCGAGCGCCGCCGTGGTGCGGAGCGACGCGTAGAAGTCGGCGCCCTGCTGCATGTGCACCCGCTTGCGGATGCCCGCCGTGTCGACGAAGCGCCAGACCCGGCCGCCCAGCTCGATCTGCTCGTCGACGGGATCGCGCGTCGTCCCGGCGAGGTCGTTGACCACCACCCGTTCCTCGCCCGCCGCCTTGTTGAGCAGCGAGCTCTTGCCGACGTTCGGTCGGCCGAGGATCGCGACGCGACGGGGGCCGCCCACCTCTTGCTTGGCGACCGCGGAGGTGTCGGGCAGCGTCGTCACGACGAGGTCCAGCAGGTCGGCGACGCCGCGACCGTGCAGGGCCGACACCGGGTGCGGCTCGCCGAGGCCCAGGTTCCACAACTCGTGGACGTCGAGCTCGCGGCGCTCGTCGTCGACCTTGTTCGCGGCGACGATGACCGGCTTGTCGGTTCCCCGGAGCATCCGCACGACGTGCTCGTCCGTCGCGGTCGCGCCGACGGTGGCGTCCACGACGAACAGGACGGCGTCCGCCAGGTCCACGGCGACCTCTGCCTGCGCCGCCACGGACGCGTTGATGCCCGTGGCGTCGGGCTCCCACCCGCCGGTGTCGACGAGCGTGAAGCGCTTGCCGTTCCATTCCGCCTTGTAGGAAACCCGGTCGCGCGTCACACCCGGGACGTCCTGGACGACTGCTTCGCGGCGGCCGAGGATCCGGTTGACCAGCGCCGACTTGCCGACGTTCGGACGTCCCACGATCGCGAGCACCGGCAGGGCCGGCAGATAGGTCTGGCCGTCCTCACCGAGTTCGGCGCCGTCGAGGAGCTCGATGTCCTCCTCGTCGAGGTCGTAGTCCTCGAGTCCAGCCCGGAGCGCGTTCGCCCGCTGTTCCGCGTCGGCGTCGTCGAGCTGGTCGAGCCGCTCGCCGAGCGCGCGGTCGTACTCGGGGAACGAGTCCCCGCCGGAGGAGTCGGCGACGTCGTCGCTCAGGTCGTCGGGATGCGCCATGTGTCAGTCCTGTGGGGTGGTGGCCGTTCGGGCCAGATCGACCACCGCCTGCACGGTCTGGTCGAAGTCGAGATCGGTGGAGTCGACGGTGGTGACACCGTCCGCGGCGTTCATGAAGTCGACGACCCGAGCATCGGCCTGGTCACGTCGCGCCAGGGCACGGGCCGTCTCCTCGGGTGTCTGCGTCGTCACCTCAGCAGAACGTCGGGCCATTCTAACCGACTCGTCCGCCGTGAGCAGGATCCGCACCTCGGCGTCCGGCGCGACGACCGTCGTGATGTCGCGCCCCTCGGTGATGATCCCCGGCGCGTCCGCACGGCGCATCACGTCGCGGAACAACTGCACGAGCTTGGCCCGGACGGCCGGGAGCTTGGCGATGTGCGCAACCGCAGCGGTCACCTCGGGTGTCCGGATCGCCTCGGTGACGTCCGTGTCGCCCACGCGGACGAAGTAGTCGTCGGGGTCGGTGCCGATCTGGTAGCGGAACGTGTCCCAGGACGCCACGACGGCTGCCGGGTCGTCCAGGTCGACGCCGGACCGGAGCGCGTGCCACGCGAGCGCCCGGTAGGCGGCTCCCGTGTCCTGGTAGTCGAAGCCCAGCACCCGCGCCGCCGCCCGCGACACGCTCGACTTGCCGCTCCCCGCCGGACCGTCCACGGCGACCACGAACTTCGCGACGTACGCGCCCTGCGGCAGACCCGCGGGCAGGGGGTCCCGCATCGAACCCGGCTCGCCGGCCGGACCGTCCGGAGCGCCGCCGAGCACGTCACTGATCCCGCCACCGGGAGCACCGCCGCCCGGTGTCGCCGGACCGGGCGCACCACCCGGAGTCGGGAGGCCGGCGTCGGGGCCGTCCGGACCACCGGTCACGCCGCTGTCGCCGAGCGCCGTGTCGCCCATCGCCGCGGTGCCCGTCTCGTCGGTGCCCATCTCGTCGGTGCCCATTTCGTCGGTGCCGTTCATGCCCATGCCGCTGCGATCCTCCATCCACGGCGCTCGAGCTCGTCGAGCAGCCGCTGTTCTTCCTCCGGTACCACCGAGACCTCGACGATGCCGATGGGCGCTCCCGGAGAGTGCTCGAGGCGCAGGTCCTCGAGGTTGACGCCGATCTGCCCGATCTCGGTCAGCAGGCGGGCCAGTTGGCCGGGCTGGTCATCGATGAGCACGACGACCTGGCTGTACCGCCGGGTCGTGCCGTGTTTGCCGGGCAGCCGGGCCACGCCGAGGTTGCCGGCGGCCATCGCGCCCGCGATCGTCCTGGGGGCTCCCGGAGCGGTGGGCTCGGCGAGCGCGGCGATGACGGCGTCGAGTTCAGCGCGGAACGCCTCGAGCACCGGCCGGATCCGCGGCGCGTTCGCACCGAGGATCTGGACCCAGAGGCCGGGATCGCTTGCGGCCACCCGGGTGACGTCGCGAACGCCGCCACCCGCGAGACCGAGCGACGTGTCAGGAGCGTTGCGCAGCTGCGAGGCCATCAGCGTCGACACGAGTTGGGGCGCGTGGGACACCAGGGCGACGGCCTCGTCGTGGGTGTCGACGTCCATCTCGACGACGGTCGCGCCGAGGTCCAGCGCGAGGTCCTCGACGGCCACGGCACGCTGATGCGTGATGCCGTCGTGGCCCGCGATGACCCAGGGCCGTCCGATGAACAGGTCCGCGCGCGCGGCGATGGCGCCGCTGCGCTCGCGACCCGCCATCGGGTGCGATCCCACGTATCGGCTGACGTCCGCTCCGCGCTGTCGGAGCGCTGCCAGCGGACCAGCCTTGACGCTCGAGACATCGGTGACGACCGCGTCCGGGTGTGCGTCCAACTCGCGTGCGACGACCGACGCGGTCACGTCCGGTGGCACCGCGACGACGACGAGGCCGGGGCGGTCACCGTCGGACGCGAGTCGACCGGCCCCGTAGTCCGCGGCGAGCGCGAGCGCTGCAGGCGAGGCGTCGTCGAGGACGACGTCCACGCCCTGTTGCCGGAGCGCGAGTCCGATCGATGCGCCGAGGAGCCCGGTCCCGACGATCCGGACCTGTCCGCTGACCCGACGCTGGCCGGTGGACTCGGGCGCGGCGGTCGGGGCGGTGCGGGAGGGCCCGGACGAGGCCGACGGATCCGTTCGGGTCACGGTCGTGTCCTCTCCATCACACGCAGGGGCCCGAGGACGACGGCGCTCGGGGCGCCCCGGTACCGCGGGCACCACCCGAGCCTACCGATGCCCGACGCGACGGCTCGTCGTGGCCGCAGCGCGTCAGTCCTCCGGGTCCCGCTCCACGCGGTCCGATCCACGGTTCCGATGCCGTCGCGCGATGGTGAGCAGCGCTCCGAGCTCCTGCGCCGTCAACGCACGCTGCCGGCCCACGCCGAGCGTGCCGAGGTGGAGCGGCCCGAACGACCGACGCACGAGCTCCTCGACCGGGTGACCGACCGCGTCGAGCATGCGACGCACGATCCGGTTCCGTCCGGAGTGCAACGTGATCTCGACCAGGGAGGACCCGCGCGCGTTCTCGAGCAACCGCGCCTTGTCCGCCGCGATCGGACCGTCCTCGAGTTCGACACCGTCGATGAGGCGCTGGATCGTCGCGGGCGTGACGCCGCCCTCGACCTTCGCGATGTAGGTCTTGGTCACGCCGAACGACGGGTGGGCGAGGACGTGCGCGAGCGCACCGTCGTTCGTGAGGACTAGGAGGCCCGAGGTCTCGGCATCGAGCCGCCCGACGTTGAACAGTCGCTCGTCGTACCGGTCGGCGTACTGCGACAGGTCGGGCCGTCCGTGCTCGTCGTGCATGCTCGAGACGACGCCCGTCGGTTTGTTGAGCATCACGTATCGACGCGAGGTGTCCACCTGCACCGCGAGACCGTCGACGGCGATCTCGTCGTGCTCGGGGTCCACGCGTCGGCCGAGAGCATCGACGACCTCGCCGTTGACCGTGACGCGTCCCTCGGCGATGAGGTTCTCGGCCACCCGCCGACTCGCGATCCCCGCTGCCGCCATCACCTTCTGCAGGCGCTCTCCCTGGGGCAGATCGCCGGCCGGGAGGCCCGCCCCATCCGGACCTCCACGCCCGGTTCCCGAGCCGGTCGCGTCGTCCCACTCGGGGATGATGGGGCGCTCCGGCGTCCCCTCGAGCGGGAGCCCTCGTTCATCCACGGCACCAGGCCGGAGCGGGGTGGTGTCCGGCCGAGCGGCGGGAGTGCGGCGCCCCGGTCGTCCATCGTCGTCACGGCGCTGGTTCCGTGGGTTCGCGGTGCCGCCGACGTACCGACGACCGTTGTGCCACACCCGCGAGTCCGCGGGGTCGGACCGCTGCGCGTCGCGTCGAGGGTCTTGCCCGCGGCCGGCCCGGGGGTCCCGCTCGCGGCCGCCCCGGTCGTCCTGTCGGCGATCGTCACGCCCGGCTCGCGGCCGGGAGTCGTCCCCGCCGTGTCGCCCGCCACGGAATCGCTCGTCGCGCGGAACACCCGAACGGTCGCTCTGGTCGTCCCGACGTCGCTCGGGGCCGCCCCCACGGCGACCCTCGCCGCGCGAACCGAAGCCTCCCGTCGGACGGTCGCGGGACGGACGCTGGCCGTTCGGCCGCTCACCGCGGGCGCTGTCGCCGCGACCACGGTCGCCGTACGGCCGACCGTCGTTCGGCCGCTCGCCACGGGCGCTGTCGCCGCGACCACGGTCGCCGTACGGCCGACCGTCGATCGGCCGGTCACCACGGGCGCCGTCACCGCGTCCACGGTCGCTGTACGGCCGGCCGCGATCGGGACGGCCGCGATCCGGACCGTCTCGATCCGGACGACCACGATCAGCGCCTCCGGCACCGGGACGAGCGCGGCCGTGCCCGTTCCGGTCCGGCCTCGATCGGTCGGACCGATCCCGCCCCCTCGGGTCCCGGTCGTCGTCATGCGCGGCCATCGGCGAATCCTTCCGTGCCGTCCTCGAGGAGCGGCGAGATGAGCGGCAGCTCCTCGAGCGTGTTGATCCCGAGCTGGGTGAGCAGCAGGTCCGTGGTCACGTAGTTGATCGCGCCGGTCTCGCTGTCGGTGAAGGACTCCGCGATGAGTCCGCGAGCCACGAGGGTCCGAACGACACCGTCCACGTTCACGGCGCGGATCGACGCGATCTGAGCACGTGTGATCGGTTGCTTGTAGGCGACGACCGCCAGGGTTTCCAGCGCTGCTTGCGAGAGACGGGCGGGACGTTCGGCGCGCACGAACTGCTCCACCACCGGGTCGAGTTCGGACCGGACGTAGAAGCGCCAACCGCCGCCGACCTCACGGAGTTCGAACCCGCGGCGGACCCCGCCGTCCGCCCCGTCGAAGTCATGGACGAGGCGCTCGATGGCCTGCCGGACCGCGGGCACGGGCGCGCCGACCGCGGTCGCGAGCGCGATCGGGGTCTGGGGTTCGTCCGCGATCATCAGGATCGCCTCGATCTGACGGTCGATCGGCACGTCGAGGCCTGCCGCGCCACTCCGAGCATCGTCGGCGCCGTTCGCGGCGTCCGCTGCCTCGCCGTCACGAAGCTCCTGCTCGGCGAAGCGGGCCTCGGCGATCTCGTCGGCGCCGCCGGGCTCGTCGGAGCCGCCGGCACGACCGCCGCTGCTGTCATCCGTCATAGTCGGCTCCCAAGTTGGCGAGGCTCTCGTCGGACCAGTGGTCCGCGGTCCAGCGGATGGTGAGCTCCCCGAGGGGCTCGAGCTGTTCGAACGCGATGGAGGCGTTCCGGTACAACTCGAGGATCGCCAGGAAGCGAGCCACCACGATACCCGTCTCGGTCACGCCGGCGATCAGTTGCCGGAACGTCACCTCGCCGCCGTTGCGGAGCATCGACACGACGATCGCGGCCTGCTCGCGGATGCTGACGAGCGGCGCGTGGAGGTGGTCGAGCCCCACCGTCGGGATCTCCCGCGGGGCGAGTGCGACGGCCGCGAGCGCCGCGAAGTCCTGCACGGACAGTGTCCAGACGAGCTCCGGGGTCCGAGCCCGGAACCGCTCCTCCAGCCGCACGGACCGGACGTGCCGGCGCACCTCGGTGTCCCACTGCGCCCCGAACCAGTGCGCGGCCTGCTTGAACGCCCGGTACTGCAGCAGCCGCGCGAACAGCAGGTCGCGTGCTTCGAGCAGGGCGACGTCCTCGGCATCGACGAGTTCGCCCTGTGGCAGCAGCCCCGCGATCTTCAGGTCGAGCAGGGTGGCGGCGACGACCAGGAACTCGCTCGCCTCGTCGAGCTCCTCAGCGCTCTCGGCCGCCCGCACGTATGCGATGAACTCGGTGGTCACGGCGCTGAGCGCGACCTCGGTGATGTCGAGTTCACGCTTGGTGATGAGCGACAGGAGCAGGTCGAACGGCCCGTCGAAGTTCGCCAGCGTCACCCGGAACCCCGGGCGCCCGTCGGTCTCGGTGGCCGACGCGGTCAGGGCCTCCGGTGCCGTCCGCGTCGGGTCAGGCGACGGCGCCACGGAAGACGAGTTCCCGCGCGAGCGCCCGGTACGCAGCCGCTGCGGGGTGGTCGGGCGCGGTCTGGGTGATCGGTCGCGCGGAGACCGTGGCGTCGGGGAACTTCACGGTGCGCCCGATGACGGTCTCGAACACCTTGTCGCCGAACGCGTCGACGACCCGCTCCATGACCTCGCGCGAGTGCAGCGTCCGGGAGTCGTACATGGTGGCGAGGATGCCGTCGAGCATGAGCGCCGGGTTGAGCCGGTCGCGCACCTTGTCGATGGTCTCGATGAGCAGCGCCACCCCGCGCAGCGCGAAGAACTCGCACTCGAGTGGGATGAGCACGCCGTGCGCGGCCGTGAGGGCGTTGACGGTGAGCAGTCCGAGCGAGGGCTGGCAGTCGACGAGGATGACGTCGTAGTCGCGCGAGACCTTCCGCAGGACCCCGGCGAGGATCTGCTCGCGAGCGACTTCGCTGACCAGGTGGACCTCGGCTGCGGACAGGTCGATGTTCGCGGGGATGACGTCGAGCCCGGGCGTCCCCGTGCCCTGGATGATCGTGTTGGGGTCCTTCACCGTGCCGATGAGCAGGTCGTAGACGGTGGGGACGTCGTGCGTGCGGACACCGAGTCCCGCCGACAGCGCACCCTGCGGATCGAAGTCGACGGCGAGCACGCGGCGTCCGTACTCGGCGAGCGCTGCGCCGAGGTTGATCGAGGTCGTCGTCTTGCCGACGCCGCCCTTCTGGTTGCACAGGGTGATGATGCGGGCGGGCCCGTGGCCGTCGAGTTCTTCGGGCACGGGGAACGTCCGAACGGGTCGCCCGGTCGGACCGATCGCGGGCTGGGTCGTCGGGTTCGTGGGCACGCTGCAATCGTAGCGGCGGCCGACGACGCGGCCGGGAGGCGCACCCCACCCCGCCCCGCGCCGCACGCTCGGCGACGCGTGCCCGATCAGGCCCGGGTGCCGCCGGTGTGCACACCTGTCGGTCGTCGCGCCCGCGGGTGGCTCGTGACGTAGACGTCGTGGAGCATGTCGGCGGTCACGAGCGTGTAGATCTGCGTGGTCGCCACCGACGCGTGGCCGAGCAGCTCCTGCACGACCCGGACGTCGGCCCCGCCTTCGAGCAGGTGCGTCGCGAACGAGTGCCGGAACGTGTGGGGCGAGACGTGCGCGGTCAGGTGGGCGCGTTCGGCAGCGGCCTGGATCACCAGCCATGCACTCTGCCGGGACATGCGCGCCCCGCGAACGCCGAGGAACAGCGCGGGGGTCGCCGTGCCGCGCGCGGCGAACACCGGCCGAGCCCGGACCAGGTAGGCGTCGATGGCGGCTCGCGCGTAGCTGCCGAGCGGCACGATCCGCTGCTTGTTGCCCTTGCCGGTCACCCGGACCACGGCGATCTCCGACTCGTCCCCGTCCTCGTCGTCATCGTCGGGCGGCAGGGCCGTGACGTCGTCGACGCTGAGGCCGACCGCCTCGGAGATCCGGGCCCCCGTCGCGTACAGGAGTTCGAGCAACGCGCGATCGCGGAGCTGCACGGGATCGTCTCCGTCGACGGCGGCGAGGAGTGCGCCCATCTGGTCGATCGTGATCGCCTTCGGCAGTCGCATGGGGGACTTCGGCGGTCGCACGGACGCGGCGGGATCCGCGGGCAGGACGCCCTCCGCAGCGGTGAACGCCGAGAACGACCGGATCGACGACAGCATCCGGGCGATGCTCCGGGGCGCGAGCGGCCCCTCGGGCCGGGTGGCCAGGGAGGTGACGAAGTCGGACACGTGCGACTTGGTGAGACGTCGGACGTCCTCGACCACGACCGCCCCGTCCGGGTCCGACTCCAGCCACTGTCCGAACGCCGTCAGGTCTCGTCGGTAGGCCGCGAGCGTGTGCTCGGACAGTCCCCGCTCCACGGCGACGTGGCGCAGGTAGCTCCCCACGGCAGCGTCGTACGTCGTCACGGCATCCAGGCTAGGCGACCGAGGTCCCGGTCCGCCCGACGCGGACCCACCCCGCGGACCCACCCCGCGAGGTCGAGCGGGCCTCCGACGTGGCCCGAGCCCGCGATCCCGACCCTGCCCTCGGTCCTCCGCGTCAGCGGGACTCGACCCGGTCCACGGCGAGCGCCGCCAGCGACAGGATCGCGTTGCCGAGCCGACCACCGAGCACGCCCTGCACGACGTCCTCGCGCGGCACCCACCGCTTCACGATGTCGGCCTCCTCGAAGGAGCGCTCGAACGCCTCGTCCTTGGCACGGACGCCGCGGGCACGGTAGACGATGATCACCTCGTCGCTGCCGCCCGGCGAGGGGGTGAAGCGGAGCAGTTCCGACCAGTCGTCGGCCTCGAGGTCGGCTTCCTCGCCGAGTTCGCGCTTCGCGGCGTCGAGCGGGTCCTCCCCCTGCTGGTCGAGCAGCCCGGCGGGCAGCTCCCAGTCCCGCTTGCGGATCGGGTGCCGGTACTGCTGGATGACGAGGACCCGGCCTTCGTCGTCCTCGGCGTAGATGGCGACGGCGCCGGTGTGCGCGATGTACTCGCGCACCATGTCCTCGCCGTTGTAGTCGACCGTGTCCTTCCGGATGTCCCAGACGGCGCCCTCGTACACGACCTCGGACGCCTTGAGCGGTGGTTCCAGGTGCTCGTCGGCGAGCGGGGTCTCAGCGGGCGTGGGTTCGGGGTCGTTCGTCGCGGTCTCGGTCACCCGTCCATCCTGCACCTCGTCGGCAGGACGGCGCCCGCCCGCTGCGAGCGGCGGTGGAGCGAGCGGCACGGCGGGGAGCTGTGGACGACGAACGACGGGAGGGACGACGCCAGCCGGCACCGTCCCTCCCGTCACCGTCGCACGACGGTCAGACCGATTCGGTCTCCGGCTCCTGCACCTCGAACAGCCGCGAGGCCTCCTGACGGTCCAGCGCCGCGGCGACGAGGCCGGCGAAGAGCGGGTGCGCGTGGTTCGGCCGCGACCGCAGCTCCGGGTGCGCCTGGGTGCCGATGTAGAAGGGGTGCACGGACCGGTCGAGCTCCACGTACTCGACCAGCGTGCCGTCGGGCGACGTCCCCGAGAACACGAGACCGGCGTCGGCGATCTGGTCGCGGTACTTGTTGTTCACCTCGTAGCGGTGACGGTGTCGCTCGGATGCCTCCGCCGCGGCGTACAGGTCGCGGGCGAGCGTGCCCTCGCCGAGCTCGGCCGGGTACAGGCCGAGCCGCATCGTCCCGCCGAGGTCGCCGCCGGCGATGATGTCGACCTGCTCGGCCATGGTGGCGATCACGGGGAACGGCGTCTCCGGGTCGAACTCGGACGACGACGCGTGCGGCAGACCCGCCTCGTTGCGCGCGTACTCGATGACCATGCACTGCAGACCGAGGCACAGACCGAGGGTCGGGATCCCGTTCTCGCGGGCGAACCGCAGCGCACCGAGCTTGCCCTCGATCCCGCGGACGCCGAAACCGCCCGGCACACAGATGCCGTCGACGTCACCCAGGTGCTTCGCCGCACCCTCGGGCGTCTGGCACTCGTCCGACACGACCCACTTCAGCAGCACCTTGGTGTTGTGCGCGAAGCCGCCGGCCCGCAACGCCTCGGTGACGGACAGGTAGGCGTCCGGCAGGTCGATGTACTTGCCGACCAGTCCGATGGTGACCTCACGCTTCGGCTCGTGCACCGCGCGGAGCACCTCGTTCCAGCTCGACCAGTCCACCGGGCCCGCGGACAGCCCGAGCGCGTCGATGATGTACGCGTCGAGGCCCTGGTTGTGCAGCATGGTCGGGATGTCGTAGATCGACGGCACGTCCACCGCGTTCACGACCGCGCCCTCGTCGACGTCGCACATGAGCGCGATCTTCCGCTTGTTCGAGTCCGACACGGGGCGGTCCGAGCGGAGCACGAGCGCATCGGGCTGGATCCCGATCGAGCGCAGCGCGGCGACGGAGTGCTGCGTCGGCTTCGTCTTCTGCTCGCCCGAGGCGTTCATGAAGGGCACGAGGGAGACGTGCACGAAGAACACGTTCGCCCGCCCGAGCTCGTGTCGCACCTGGCGGGCCGACTCGATGAACGGCTGCGACTCGATGTCGCCGACGGTGCCGCCGACCTCCGTGATGATCACGTCGGGCTGCGGGTCGTTGCTCGCCTGCTCCCGCATCCGGCGCTTGATCTCGTCCGTGATGTGCGGGATCACCTGCACCGTGTCGCCGAGGTACTCGCCCCGGCGCTCCTTGGCGATGACCGACGAGTAGACCTGCCCCGTCGTGACGTTCGCGGACTGCGACAGGTTGATGTCGAGGAACCGCTCGTAGTGGCCGATGTCGAGGTCCGTCTCGGCACCGTCGTCGGTGACGAAGACCTCGCCGTGTTGGAACGGGTTCATGGTGCCCGGGTCGACGTTGAGGTACGGGTCGAGCTTCTGCATCACGACGCGCAGGCCCCGCGCGGTGAGGAGGTTGCCGAGGCTCGCGGCGGTGAGGCCCTTGCCGAGCGAGGAGACCACGCCACCGGTGACGAAGATGTGCTTCGTGACCTTGGAGGGCTGGTCAGGAGAAGAGGATCGAGTACCGCCGCTGAAGATGTCCGCCACGGGCTTCCATTGTATGGCACGGGGCGTCACCCCGTCGATGCCGCCCGGAGCGGCGGGCGGTGCCGGCGGCGGTCCGGGTGTGTCGCGGCGCCACGCCCCGGGAAGCGACGCCGACGGAGCGCTCGTCCGGTCCGCACAGCGCCCGCAGGATGCCGGGAGGCCCGACCGCCGCCCGCCTCAGACGCTCGCCGCCGCCATCTGCAGCAGTTCGCGCGCGTGCTCGATACCGCTCTCGCTCTCGTCGAGTCCGGACAACAACCGCGCCATCTCCTGCAGTCGGTCCTCACCCTGCAGACGCTGGACGCTGCTCGAGGTGACGGCACCCGAGGCGTCCTTGACGACCCGCAGGTGGTTCGTGGCGAAGGCCGCCACCTGCGCGAGGTGCGTGACCACGACGACCTGGGTCGTCCGCGCGAGGCGGGCCAGGCGGCGTCCGATCTCGATCGCCGCCGCTCCCCCGACCCCGGCGTCGACCTCGTCGAAGACGAACGTCGGCACGGTGGTCGTGCCGGCCATGACGACCTCGATCGCGAGCATCACGCGGGACAGCTCGCCGCCGGACGCACCCCGGCCGATCGGCCGCGGGTCGGATCCCGAGTGCGGCTGCAGCAGGATCGCGACCTGGTCCCGTCCGGCCTGCCGGTACTCGCCGGCATCCGTCACCTCGACGACGAGTCGAGCCCCGGACATCGCGAGCGACGCCAGCTCGTCGGTCACCCGTGCGGCGAGGTCCTCGGCCGCGGTCGTCCGTGCGGCGGTGAGTGCGGTCGCCGTCTCCTCGAGCACGGCGAGGTCCGACTCCACCGCGGCCTCGAGCGCCACGATCCGGTCGTCGTCCCCGTCGAGTTCGAGCAGACGGTCGGACGCCCGCCGCCCGAACGCGATGATGTCGTCGACGTCGTCCCCGTACTTCCGGACGAGCGCGGCGAGCACGGCCCGTCGCTCGTTGACGAGTTCGAGGTCGTGCGCAGCATCGCCGTCGAGCGAGCCGAGGTAGCTCGACAACGTCGACGCCGCCTCGCCGACCTGGTACCCGATGTCGGTGAGCTGGTCGAGGATCGGCGCGAGTTCCGCGTCGAAGCCGACCACCCGTTCGACGGCACGGCGCGCCGCCTCGACCAGCCCGACCACGTCGGGTGTGCCGTCGAGCGCCTCGCTCGAGAGCGCCTCGTGGGCCAGGCCGGCGGAGAGGCGGAGCTCCTCGAGGTTGCCGAGCCGCTCGGCGCGTTCCGTGAGCTCGACGTCCTCGCCGGGTTGTGGGTCGGCCGCCTCGATCTCCGCGCTCGCGGCCCGCAGCGTGTCCGCCTCCCGGATGCGTTCCTCCCGATCGCGCGTCAGGCCCTCGAGGTCCCCCGCATGCTGCTGCCAGCGGTCGTAGGCCGTGGTGTACTCGGCGAGCGCGTCGCGGAGTGCCGAGCCGCCGAAGGCGTCGAGCGCGGCGCGCTGCGCGGTCGCCGAGGTCAAGCGGATCTGGTCGGACTGCCCGTGCACCGTGACGAGCCGGTCGGCGAGTTCCCCGAGCACCGCGACCGGTGCACTCCGTCCACCGACGGTCGCGCGGCTGCGTCCCTCGGCGGAGACCGTCCGCGTCAGGATGAGCTCGCCGTCCTCGACCGCTCCGCCGGCGTCCTCGACGCGCTCGACGACCGGCGAGTCGGCCTCGATCCGCCAGCGGCCCTCGACGACGGCCGACGCACTCCCCCGCCGTACCGACGACGCGTCGGCACGCGCCCCGAGCAACAGGCCGAGCGCGGTCACGATCATCGTCTTGCCGGCACCCGTCTCACCCGTCACGACCGTGAACCCGGGGCCGAGTTCCAGCGTCGCCTCGCCGATCACCCCGAGGTCCCGGATCCCGATCTCGTCGATCACGATCCGTCCTCGTCGTGCTGGGGCCCACGCCATCCACTGACCGGCAGCTGGAACTTGGCGACGAGCCGGTCGGTGAACGGCGCGTCCTTGAGACGTGCGACCCGGACCGGCTGCGGCGAGCGCCGGACCTCGACGCGCGCGCCGGGAGGCAGGTCGTGGGTCCGTCGTCCATCGCACCAGAGCACGCCCAGGCCGGCCGTCCGGCGCAGGACCTCGACGGCCAACGTGCAGTTCGGACCGACGACGATGGGTCGTTGGAAGAGCGCGTGTGCCCCGAGCGGCACCATAAGGAGCGCGTCGACGTCCGGCCACACGATGGGACCGCCGCCCGAGAACGAGTACGCGGTCGACCCGGTCGGGGTGGACATGACGACACCGTCGCACCCGAACGACGAGAGGGGGCGGCCGTCGACCTCCATGACGACCTCGAGCATCCGCTCGCGGGCGGCCTTCTCGACGGTCGCCTCGTTGAGCGCCCAGGACGAGTAGACGACGTCCTGCCCCAGGATGACGTCGACCTGCAGGGTCACCCGCTCCTCGACGTGGTAGTCGCCGCTCAGCGCACGCTGCACGGTCTCGGCCAATCCGTCGCGCTCGCTCTCGGCGAGGAACCCGACGTGACCGAGATTGACCCCGACGATCGGCGCGTTGACGTCGCGCACCAGTTCCGCCGCGCGGAGGATCGTCCCGTCCCCGCCGAGCACGATCACGATCTCGAGTTCGGACGTCTGCACGTCGACCCCGAGGATGTCGACCTGGCCCACGGAGGCCTCGGCACGCCGGATGTCGGCGTACTCGTCGAACGGCATCACCGGGACGAGGCCTGCGGCGTGCAGCAGGTCGCACACCTCGAGCGCGGCGTCGATCGAGTCCCGCCGGCCGGTGTGCGAGACGAGCAGGATGTGTCGTTCGCCGGTCATCGCGTTTCCTCGTTCCTGTCCGTACCCGTTCGATCCCGCGCGGACGTCGTGCCCCGCACGGACGCCGTGCCCCGCACGGACGTCGTGCCCCGCACGGCGTTCGCTGCGAGCGCCGTCACCCGGGATCGCCACTCCGTGGGCTGTGTCCCGCCGCCCCGCACCAGGTGCACGAGGAACTCGTGGTTCCCGTGCGTACCGAGGATCGGCGACGCCATGACGCCCGCTACGCCGAACCCCAGGTCGTGCGCGGTCCAGAGCACGTTCATGACGGCGTCGTCGCGGAGGTCAGGATCGTGGACGATGCCCTCACGGATGCCCGACCGCCCCACCTCGAACTGCGGTTTCACGAGCAGGACGTGTTCGTCGGCCGGGACCGCGTCGGCCAGCGCCGGGAGCACGAGTCGCAGGCTGATGAACGACAGGTCGGCGACGACCAGACTCGTGGCCGCGGCCCGGGGATCCAGGGCACGGAAGCCATCGGGCTCGAGGTTCCTGGCGTTCATCCCCTCGACGACAACGACGCGGCGGTCCGACGCCACGCGGGGGTCGAGCTGCCCGTGACCGACGTCGAGCGCGATGACCCGGGACGCTCCTCGCTCGAGGAGCACCTGCGTGAAGCCGCCGGTCGATGCCCCGACGTCGAGCGCCACCCTGCCCGCCGGGTCCACCTCGAAGGCGTCGAGCGCCGCGACCAGCTTGTGCGCCGCCCGCGACACCCAGTCGTCGTCCGGTTCGACCGCGAGCGTGGCGTCGGGGCGCACCGGCGACGACGGCTTCACCGCCGTGATGCCGTCGACCGCGACCCGCCCCGCCTGCACCAGCTTCACGGCGGCGGTCCGGGACCGCACGAGTCCCCGCTCGGCGAGCAGCGCGTCGAGCCGCACCGAACGCTCCACGGCACCGGGAGCAGCACCGGAACCAGAACCAGAACCAGAACCAGAACCAGAACCAGAACCAGAACCAGAACCAGAACCAGAACCAGAACCAGAACCAGCGTGCACACCGGCATCGGCGTCACCAGCGGTCCGAGCACCCGCGGCGGGCCGCCCGTCACGCACTCGCGCTGCCACCCTCGAGACGCGTGCGGAGCTCGTCATGGAGCTGCGCGAAGGCGTCGGCGCGCTCGGGGAGCGGCTGGTCCTCGATGAGCCGGACTCGGGAGATCAATGCGTCCCCTCCGGTCTCGTCGTGCTCACCCATACGGTCCAGGCTACTCGCCGCCGTACAGCGCCGGATCGACGTCGAGACCGTAGATCGCGAGCCCCGATTCCCAGATCGCAGTCGCCCCTGCCCGCAGGAGGTCGAGGGAGTCGTCGCCGCGCTCCTCCACGCGAACGACGTGTGCCTGCATCCTCACGCGTGCCCCACCGACCCGCACGATCCGCGCTCCGTCGCGGTCGGTTTCGCGGTGCGTCACCGGGTACGGCTCGGCGAGACCGCGGAGGTCGCCGAGGACCCACGTCGGCCGCGATCGCTCATCCGCGGCGAGGACCTGCTTCGCTTGGTCGATACCGGTGAGCACGAGCACGCTCGGGATACCGGCGTCGTTGGCACCCTTGATGTCCGTGTCGAGCCGGTCGCCGATGAACAGTCGCTGCGTTCCCCCGAACCGCTCGACCGCCGTCTCGAAGATCGCCCGTTCTGGCTTGCCCGCGACGACGGGCATGCGTCCCACCGCGTTGTGCACCGCCGCCACGAGTGTGCCGTTGCCCGGGGCGATGCCGCGCTCGACCGGGATCGACCAGTCCATGTTCGTCGCCACCCAGGGGATGTCCCGGGCCAGGGCGAACGACGCCTCGGCGAGTTGTCGCCACCCGAGATCCGGTGAGAACCCCTGGATCACGGCCGCTGGCTCGTCGTCGGCGGAGTCCGTCACCCGGAAGCCCCCGGCCTCGACGATGCTCGTCAACCCGACTCCACCGATGACGAGGATCGTCGCCCCCGCTGGCACGAGCGTCGACAGGAGCCGGACGCCCGCCTGCGACGAGGTGACGACGTCGTCCGCTCCGACCTCGAGGCCATAGCCACGCAGGTGCTCGGCGACGTCAGCCGGGCGCCGGGACGCGTTGTTCGTGATGTAGCCGACGCGGGCCGTGGCCGACGCCGCGGTGAGTGCCTCGACCGCGTGCGGGATCGCCGCGGAGCCGCGGTACACGACCCCGTCGAGGTCCGTCAGGACGAGGTCGATGCCGTCCAAGGGCGGACGAGCTGCGTCAGCCGAGTCGGTGCGCGCCGATCCGGACCCATCGTCGTGCACATCGACCGCGCCCGCGATCGGTTTCGATCCAGACCGATCAGCGGTCTGCTCCGGATCCGTCGACGTCGATCGGGTCGGCTTCGTCGATCTCGAACGCTTCGTCGTCGATGTCATCCGACTCGATGACGCCGGCGACGTCGGGCCCTTCGTCGATGCCGTCGTCACCGGTGACGCCGTCTCCGCGCTCGACGAGTCCGTCGCTGGGTGCTTCCCCGTCGTCGCTCCCACTGCCATCGGCTCGCCCGGAGTCGACGGGGGCAAGCTCGTCGTCCTCGCCTCGCTCGTCGTCCGCTCCGTCGATCGCTTCCTCGACCACATCCACCGTCTCCCAAGCATCCTCATCAGCAGCCTCGGCGAGCGCCGCGGTAGCACGATCGACACGGGCCCACCATTCGTCGGCCTCGTCTTGGCGGCCGAGCTCTTCGAGCGTCGCCGCGTAAGCACTGTAGAGCGACGGCGACCAGCTGTAGGCCGTCGCCGGGTCCAGCTGTGGAATCTCCAACTCGGCAAGCGCCGCTGTGGGATTCCCGAGGTCGAGCCGGGCTCCGGACATCGCGATCGCGAGTTCCACCTGCACGGGCACGTCGAGTGCCGCACGGTCGACGGACCGTCCCAGCTCGAGTGCGCGCTCCGGACGGCCGAGTCCGCGCTCGCAGTCGACCATCATCGGAAGCTGGTCGTTGCGCCCCGAGATACGGCGGTAGGTCCGGAGTTCCCGGAGGGCAGACGCGAAGTCACCCAGTCGGTAGGACGTGATCGCCAGGGTCTCGCGGACCACGGCGACGCGTCCAGCCCGACGTCCGGCGCTGACCGCGTGCGCGTGCGCGAGTTCCGGGTCGTCGTCGATGAGGAGTGCTGCGGCCACGAGGTGCTTCGCGACCCAGTCCGAGTTGTCCTTGCTCAACGTCTTCAGCTCGGCGCGCGCCTGGATGTCGAGATCACGGGGCTGGATGCCCTCGGGGACGTCCGGGTCGTCGTGACGCGGACGGATGGACCGAGTACCGAACGGATCGCGGTCGACGAAGGCGTCCCGCGACCCCTCACCGAAGCGAGCGCCTGCAGACCGGGAGCCGTCACCGAAGCGCGCACGCTCGCGTCCCCCGGCGCGCCCGTCCTGGCCGCGCGCCCGGTCGTCACGATCGCCGTACGGTCGACCGTCGCGCGGATCCTGACCGCGGCTGGCTCCGCCCGAACGGCCGCCATCGGAACCAGCACGACGGCCGGCCCCGGCAGGCCCGCGGTCATCACGCCGTTCACGGCGGTCGTCGCCGTACGGTCGGCGGTCGTCACCGCGCGTCCGGCGGTCGTCGCCGAAGCGCTTGCCCTCGTCGCTCCGGGCACGTCGGTCGTCGCCGGAGCGTGTGCGGTCGTCGCCGTACGGACGGCGGCCCCCGTCTGCCGGACGGGAGGCCCGGCCACCATCTCGTCCCGCCGCACCCCGACCCACGCCGCCATGATCGGGCCTCGCACCGCCTTGTCCGCGTCCGCGGTCGTCGCGCCATCCCTGGCGGTCCGTACGGGTGCCGTTCGCCCGGAAGTCCCGCCCGTCGCGGCGCGGACGCTCCCCCTCGGAAGGACGTTGAAGGCGCCCAGGACGATCACCGTCGGCACGGCCGGATCCTCGAGGTCCACCCTCGACACCGCGGCCGTTGCCGTCTCGCGGTCCCCCTCGGTACGAACTGCCTCCCCGATCGTCGCGACGCTCGAACTCCCGGGGTCCCCGCACGTACCCGCCGCGCTCAGCGCTCCGGCCTCCTCGGGGACCACGATCGCCGTCGGGGCGCACGACGTCACGCCGCTCACCGTTCTCCCGCCGGTGTCCGGCATCACGCCACGATGCGGTGCCCCGGTCGTCACCCGATCGACCGCGCCGACCGTCAGCCCCTGATCGAGGACCAGCGCCAGAACCGGGTGCCCCAGCGGAACCGTCACCTGTTCGACCACTGCTCGAGCGGGAGGTTCCGTCGCGTCGGTTGCGCCGGTCGTCGCGGGCTTCGTCTTCGGGGCTGTCGGCCACCATGGCTCCTCGTACGTTCATCCGGAGGTCGTACCGGAGTCGGTTCACTGTGTCGTTGTCCACGCTCAGTCCACCACGTGCCGGATGAATCCGCACACATGGCGCGACGGCGCACCGGGTTAAACAGAAATGGCCACCGGCCCTATCGGCATCCCGGGAACGAGTCCCAGGAGTCCGATGGAGGGCCGATGGCCATATCTTCACGTTGAGTCCGGCGGTGTCCTACTCTCCCACAAGGTCCCCCTTGCAGTACCATCGGCGCTGAGAGGCTTAGCTTCCGGGTTCGGAATGTGACCGGGCGTTTCCCTCTCGCTATGACCACCGGAACACCATCGATATTCACGATCATGTTCCGCAGTTGCTACGGATGATCCCCGATCGCATATCGGGAACCACAAAGTGGACGCGAGCCCCACCCGAACGGGTGGGAAGTGTAATCAAGTCATCGGCTTATTAGTACCGGTCAGCTCCACGGGTCGTTAGTCCCCGCTTCCACATCCGGCCTATCAACCCAGTCGTCTACTGGGAGCCTCTCACCCACAAGGGGCATGGAAATCTCATCTCGAAGACGGCTTCCCGCTTAGATGCTTTCAGCGGTTATCCGGTCCGAACGTAGCTAATCAGCGGTGCCCTTGGCAGAACAACTGACACACCAGAGGTTCGTCCATCCCGGTCCTCTCGTACTAGGGATAGATCTTCTCAAATTTCCTACGCGCGCAGCGGATAGGGACCGAACTGTCTCACGACGTTCTAAACCCAGCTCGCGTACCGCTTTAATGGGCGAACAGCCCAACCCTTGGGACCTACTCCAGCCCCAGGATGCGACGAGCCGACATCGAGGTGCCAAACCATGCCGTCGATATGGACTCTTGGGCAAGATCAGCCTGTTATCCCCGAGGTACCTTTTATCCGTTGAGCGACAGCGCTTCCACAAGCCACTGCCGGATCACTAGTCCCGACTTTCGTCCCTGCTCGACTTGTCAGTCTCACAGTCAAGCTCCCTTGTGCACTTACACTCGACACCTGATTGCCAACCAGGTTGAGGGAACCTTTGGGCGCCTCCGTTACTTTTTGGGAGGCAACCGCCCCAGTTAAACTACCCACCAGGCACTGTCCATGAACCCGATCAGGGTCCTACGTTAGACATCCAGAGTGACCAGAGTGGTATTTCAACAACGACTCCACGAACACTGGCGTGCCCGCTTCACAGTCTCCCACCTATCCTACACAAGCCACACCGAACACCAATACCAAGCTGTAGTAAAGGTCACGGGGTCTTTCCGTCCTGCTGCGCGTAACGAGCATCTTTACTCGTAGTGCAATTTCGCCGAGTTCGCGGTTGAGACAGCTGGGAAGTCGTTACGCCATTCGTGCAGGTCGGAACTTACCCGACAAGGAATTTCGCTACCTTAGGATGGTTATAGTTACCACCGCCGTTTACTGGGGCTTAAATTCTGAGCTTCGCCGTGAGGCTAACCCTTCCTCTTAACCTTCCAGCACCGGGCAGGCGTCAGTCCGTATACATCGTCTTGCGACTTCGCACGGACCTGTGTTTTTAGTAAACAGTCGCTTCCCACTGGTCTCTGCGGCCTTCCCCGCTCCCGGAGCAAGTCCGTTCACGGTTCCGGCCCCCCTTCTCCCGAAGTTACGGGGGCATTTTGCCGAGTTCCTTAACCACGATTCTCTCGATCTCCTTGGTATTCTCTACCTGACCACCTGAGTCGGTTTCGGGTACGGGCAGCTGCAACCTCGCGTCGATGCTTTTCTCGGCAGCATAGGATCACTGAATTCCCCATGACGGGTATGCATCGGATCTCAGGCGTACAGACGACGGATTTGCCTATCGTCAGCCCTACATCCTTACACCAGGTTCACCTTACGGATACCATCGCCTGGCTCAGCTACCTTCCTGCGTCACACCTGTTAATACGCTAGCCGCACCAGCATGGGGTCGAGCGTTAGACCGGACGTCCATCACCCCGAAGGGATCAGGATCGAGCCGGGTTAGGACTCTTAGCACCACTGGATTGACTGGGACGGTTGTTCGCCGGTACGGGAATATCAACCCGTTGTCCATCGACTACGCCTGTCGGCCTCGCCTTAGGTCCCGACTTACCCAGGGCGGATTAGCCTGGCCCTGGAACCCTTGGTCTTTCGGAGGACGGGTTTCTCACCCGTCTTTCGCTACTCATGCCTGCATTCTCACTCGTGTGGCGTCCACGGCTGGATCACTCCGCCGCTTCACTCGCCACACGACGCTCTCCTACCACTCCGTACGACTGAACCACGAAGGCTTGTCTGGGTACGAAATCTACAACTTCGGCGGTGTGCTTGAGCCCCGTTACATTGTCGGCGCGGAATCACTTGACCAGTGAGCTATTACGCACTCTTTCAAGGGTGGCTGCTTCTAAGCCAACCTCCTGGTTGTCTGTGCAACTCCACATCCTTTCCCACTTAGCACACGCTTAGGGGCCTTAGTTGGTAGTCTGGGTTGTTTCCCTCTCGACGATGAAGCTTATCCCCCACCGTCTCACTGCTGCGCTCTCACTTACCGGCATTCGGAGTTTGGCTGACGTCAGTAACCTTGTAGGGCCCATCGGCCATCCAGTAGCTCTACCTCCGGCAAGAAACACGCAACGCTGCACCTAAATGCATTTCGGAGAGAACCAGCTATCACGAAGTTTGATTGGCCTTTCACCCCTATCCACAGCTCATCCCCTCCATTTTCAACTGAAGTGGGTTCGGGCCTCCACGACGTCTTACCGTCGCTTCACCCTGGCCATGGATAGATCACTTCGCTTCGGGTCTAGGACATGCGACTGGATCGCCCTATTCAGACTCGCTTTCGCTACGGCTACCCCACACGGGTTAACCTCGCCACATATCGCTAACTCGCAGGCTCATTCTTCAAAAGGCACGCTGTCACCCCAACAAGGAGGCTCCAACGGTTTGTAAGCAAACGGTTTCAGGTACTATTTCACTCCCCTCCCGGGGTACTTTTCACCTTTCCCTCACGGTACTTGTCCGCTATCGGTCATCTGGGAGTATTTAGGCTTATCAGGTGGTCCTGACAGATTCACACGGGATTTCTCGGGCCCCGTGCTACTTGGGATACACATCCGGCCATAACACCATTTCGTCTACGGGGCTGGCACCCACTACGGCCCGGCTTTCAAACCGGTTCGACTATGATGCGCTGTAACCGCCCCAGTCCGGCAGAACTGAGCGACGTGTCCCACAACCCCGACCATGCAACGCCCGCCGGCTATCACACATGATCGGTTTAGCCTCATCCGCTTTCGCTCGCCACTACTCACGGAATCACATGTTGTTTTCTCTTCCTGTGGGTACTGAGATGTTTCACTTCCCCACGTTCCCTCTACCCGCCCTATACATTCAGGCGGGAGTCACCAGGTCGCAAAACGCCTGGCGGGGTTTCCCCATTCGGAAATCCTCGGCTCACAGCTCGATTATCAGCTCCCCGAGGCTTATCGCAGATTTCTACGTCCTTCTTCGGCTCCAGATGCCAAGGCATCCACCGTTTGCTCTTAGAAACTTGACCACAAAGATTGCCGCGCACCGAAAACGATGCACGGCCTCAGTGTTGACTCGTCCCAACGCCAAACGACGTCAGGAGCGAATCGCACTCTTGTGACACCAGCCGACCCACCACCAACCACGAAAGCCGGCGACGAATCAGCAAGCGTCTAAGATGCTCGCGTCCACTGTGTAGTTCTCAACATACGATCGGCACCAGCCCGCCCCGACCAACCGGTCGACTTGGCACTGGCCCAACGAGGGGGCATCAAGCCCCAACCCCCACCACCACACAGGCAGCAGGGAAGCCTGGTCCCTCAGGACCCAACAACGTGCACGGCCCGAACCTCACCCACAGACCCGTTCCAACCGGCCGAAACCGACGTACTAGCATCCACGAGATCCATCCGGACCCACTGTCAATGTTCCACCCATGAGCTACCGGCGAGAACATTCGTCTCGATCCGGCGCCTGGACACCACCCCCAACCCGAACGGGCCAGGCCAGCAGTGCCAGATGCTCCTTAGAAAGGAGGTGATCCAGCCGCACCTTCCGGTACGGCTACCTTGTTACGACTTAGTCCTAATCACCGATCCCACCTTCGACGGCTCCTTCCACAAGGGTTAGGCCACCGGCTTCGGGTGTTACCGACTTTCATGACTTGACGGGCGGTGTGTACAAGGCCCGGGAACGTATTCACCGCAGCGTTGCTGATCTGCGATTACTAGCGACTCCGACTTCATGAGGTCGAGTTGCAGACCTCAATCCGAACTGAGACCGGCTTTTTGGGATTCGCTCCACCTTACGGTATCGCAGCCCTTTGTACCGGCCATTGTAGCATGCGTGAAGCCCAAGACATAAGGGGCATGATGATTTGACGTCATCCCCACCTTCCTCCGAGTTGACCCCGGCAGTCTCCTATGAGTCCCCGGCCGAACCGCTGGCAACATAGAACGAGGGTTGCGCTCGTTGCGGGACTTAACCCAACATCTCACGACACGAGCTGACGACAACCATGCACCACCTGTACACCGACCACAAGGGGGCGACCATCTCTGGCCGTTTCCGGTGTATGTCAAGCCTTGGTAAGGTTCTTCGCGTTGCATCGAATTAATCCGCATGCTCCGCCGCTTGTGCGGGCCCCCGTCAATTCCTTTGAGTTTTAGCCTTGCGGCCGTACTCCCCAGGCGGGGCGCTTAATGCGTTAGCTACGACACAGAAACCGTGGAAAGGTCCCTACATCTAGCGCCCAACGTTTACGGCGTGGACTACCAGGGTATCTAATCCTGTTCGCTCCCCACGCTTTCGCTCCTCAGCGTCAGTTACGGCCCAGAGATCTGCCTTCGCCATCGGTGTTCTTCCTGATATCTGCGCATTCCACCGCTACACCAGGAGTTCCAATCTCCCCTACCGCACTCTAGTCTGCCCGTACCCACTGCAAGCCCGAGGTTGAGCCTCGGGATTTCACAGCAGACGCGACAAACCGCCTACGAGCTCTTTACGCCCAATAATTCCGGACAACGCTTGCACCCTACGTATTACCGCGGCTGCTGGCACGTAGTTAGCCGGTGCTTTTTCTGCAGGTACCGTCACTTTCGCTTCTTCCCTACTAAAAGAGGTTTACAACCCGAAGGCCGTCATCCCTCACGCGGCGTTGCTGCATCAGGCTTTCGCCCATTGTGCAATATTCCCCACTGCTGCCTCCCGTAGGAGTCTGGGCCGTGTCTCAGTCCCAGTGTGGCCGGTCACCCTCTCAGGCCGGCTACCCGTCGTCGGCTTGGTGAGCCATTACCTCACCAACTACCTGATAGGCCGCGAGTCCATCCCCAACCAAAATTCTTTCCACGACCAGACCATGCGATCGGCCGTCATATCCAGTATTAGACGTCGTTTCCAACGCTTATCCCAGAGTCAGGGGCAGGTTACTCACGTGTTACTCACCCGTTCGCCACTAATCCGCCCAGCAAGCTGGGCATCATCGTTCGACTTGCATGTGTTAAGCACGCCGCCAGCGTTCGTCCTGAGCCAGGATCAAACTCTCCGTAAAAAACGTTCCCAACCACTCCGAAGAGCAGAAGGCGAATTTGATGCTGACTGAAAAGACTGTCTACTGACAATCATTCAATCCAAAGGAATCGTCCACGAACGCGCCAACCCGAAGGCCGACACGCACGGGGTCAATAAATTGGCATTGACAATGTGCACGCTGTTGAGTTCTCAAGGACCAGACGCGTCCGCTCATCCACCCGGGAACCCCCGGACATCAGCAACGAAGCTGTGTTCTTGGTTGTGCAACCGATGTGCATCCCCCTACACGAGGTGGATGGCTCATCCCGAAGGAGAGGACCAGTTGCAGGTTTTACATCCTAAGCGTCGAAGCGATCAGGCGCAAGTCCCGATCAGAACCTCGGTGGAGGACGGTCCCGCTTGAGGCCGGCTCGCTCCGGGACACTGTCCCGGCCGCTCCGCCGCACCTTTGGGGTGACGAGTGATTACTTTACGCACCACCCCACCACCCAGCAAACCACCCCACATCCCGGGCGTGTCGCGGCCGCCTTCAGGATGCACCGCCAGTGCTGATGGGCGCCCCAGGTACGACAGAACGCCCGTCCTCACCGGGAGTCCGGGCGTTCGTGGTCGAGGCGGTTCAGCCGATGGTGACGCCGGCCAACGTCTTCTTCCCGCGCCGGAGCACGACCACTCCCCCGGCCAGGACATCAGCGTCGATGCGCGCAGTCGGGTCGGTGACTCGCTGGTTGTTCACCGAGACCCCGCCCTCCTCGATCGCACGCCGGGCCTTGCCGAGGGACTCGACGAGTCCGGTCTCCACCAGCGCGCGTGCGACGTCGACGTCGGGTGCGAGCGTGACCGACGGCAACTCCGCGATCGCGGCGCGGAGGGTCCCCGTGTCCAGGGCGGCGAGGTCACCGTTGCCGAACAGCGCCGACGCGGCCTCGATCGCCGCCCGCGTCGCCGCTTCGCCGTGCACCAGCGACGTCACCGCGAACGCGAGCGCGCGCTGGGCTTCTCGCCGGAAGGGCTCGTCCGCCACCGCGTGCTCGAGCCGCTCGATCTCGGCGCGCGAGAGGAACGTGAACGCCTTGAGCCGCTCGATGACGTCCGCGTCCGCCGTGTTGAGCCAGAACTGGTAGAACGCGTACGGCGTCGTCATCTCCGGGTCGAGCCAGACGGCGTTGCCCTCGCTCTTGCCGAACTTCGTGCCGTCGGAGTTCGTGATGAGCGGAGTCCCGAGCGCGTGGACGACGGCACCCTCGGTGCGGCGGATCAGTTCGGTGCCGCTCGTCAGGTTGCCCCACTGGTCGCTGCCGCCCGTCTGCAACGTGCAGCCGTACTGACGGTGGAGCTCGCGGTAGTCGAGGCCCTGGAGGATCTGGTAGCTGAACTCGGTGTAGCTGATCCCGGCGTCCGAGTTCAGCCGAGCTGCCACCGCGTCCTTGCGGAGCATCGTGTTGACGCGGAAGTACTTGCCGATGTCACGCAGGAAGTCGATGGCGGACAGCGGCGCCGTCCAGTCGAGGTTGTTCACCATGCGCAGCCCGTTCTCGCCGTCGGGGCTGAGGAACCGCGACACCTGCGCGCGGAGGCGCGTCACCCACTCCTCGACGGTCGCGCGGTCGTTGAGGGTCCGTTCGGCGGTCGGTCGGGGGTCACCGATGAGCCCGGTGGACCCACCGACCAGGCCGAGCGGCTTGTGGCCGGCCAGCTGCAGTCGGCGCATGAGCAGGAGCTGGTACAGGTTCCCGCAGTGCAGGCTCGGCGCGGTCGGGTCGAACCCGCAGTAGTACGTCAACGGACCGGCTTCGAGCGCTGCCCGCAATGCGGTCTCGTCGGTCGAGACGTGGACGAGCCCGCGCCACTGCAGTTCGTCCCAGATCGAGTCGAAGGACGGGTCGTTCTGCTGGCGCGTCAGGACCTCGGGAACGGTATCGCTGGGCACCCCGTCATCGTAGTGCGCGTCGCCCACCCGACTGCGCTCAGTCCGTCGCCTGGGGATGGCGCCGGTACGAGGACACGGTCGGTTCGCCCGTCAACCAGAATCGC
Source organism: Curtobacterium sp. MCBD17_003 (assembly GCF_003234885.2). Taxonomy (NCBI): domain Bacteria; kingdom Bacillati; phylum Actinomycetota; class Actinomycetes; order Micrococcales; family Microbacteriaceae; genus Curtobacterium; species Curtobacterium sp. MCBD17_003. The sequence continues at coordinate 979,708 of NZ_CP126275.1, read as the reverse complement.
CAAGGGAACGCGCGCCCTCCCGCCACGCCCCCGACACCGACCCGCGGGCCGACGGAGATCCGCGGTCTGCCGTCCGCGAGGGATTCGTCGAGGAGCGCGGTCGTCGACGAGGCGAGTCGCTCCTCCAGTCCGTCGGCGAAGCGGAGGACGTAGGGTCCGCGGCCGTCGAGCACGCTCGAACCGTCGTCCGCGAGCATCGCGCCGAGCGCCTGACCGAGGTTGCCCGGCCCGCGGGCGAGACCGACGTCGGGCACGCGGTCACCGCGTCGCTCCCGCGCAAGCGAGACGCCCTCGACCACCGCGCCCGCGCGCAGCAACGACCCGGAGGCGAATCCGTCCGGTCCACTGACGACGTTGAGGCAGGTGTGGATGCCGTACGAGCGATAGGCGTACAGGGTCCCTGGCGCACCGAACAGGTGGCGGTTGCGCTGCCGCGGACCGCGGAACGCGTGCGACCCGGGGTCGGTCTCGCCCATGTAGGCCTCGACCTCGGTGATGCGCACGGTCACGCCGCGACCGGTGATGGTCGCACCGAGCAGTGCGGGAGCAGCCGCCAGCGCGGGCTCACCGAGCACCCCCGCCTCGTCGATCACGCGAGCGGCGCCGCCTCGGTCAGCGATCGGATCCGAGCGGTGAGGGCCACGACCTGTTCGGCGACGCGCTCCGGTGCCGTCCCTCCGGCACCAGCGCGACTGGCGACGCTCCCCTCGACGGTCAGGACCGAGCGGACGTCCGGGGTCAGGTGTTCGGAGACGGACCGGTAATCCGCATCACTCGGTTCGTCGAGCTCGAGGCCGCGCTCCTCGCAGAAGCGCACCAAGGCACCCGAGATCTCGTGCGCGTCACGGAACACCACACCGCGGCGCACCAGCCACTCGGCCACGTCCGTCGCGAGGGAGAACCCCTGCGGCGCGAGCGTCGCCATGCGCTGCGTGTCGAACTCGACGGTCGCGACCATGCCGGTGAACGCCGGGAGCAGCACCTCGAGTTGCGTGACGGAGTCGAACACCGGCTCCTTGTCCTCTTGGAGATCGCGGTTGTACGCCAACGGGAGTCCCTTGAGCGTCGCGAGCAGCCCGGTGAGGTTGCCGATGAGGCGGCCGCTCTTGCCGCGCGCGAGCTCCGCGATGTCCGGGTTCTTCTTCTGCGGCATGATGCTCGACCCGGTCGAGAACCCGTCGTGCAGCCGCACGAAGCCGAACTCCTTCGTGTTCCAGACGATGAGTTCCTCGGCCAGCCGCGACACGTCGATCCCGATCTGCGCGGTGACGTAGGCGAATTCCGCCACGACGTCGCGCGACGCCGTCGCGTCGATCGAGTTCTCGGTGGGGCGAGCGAATCCCAGGTCTGCCGCGACCGCGGCGGGATCGAGACCGAGTGAGCTCCCGGCGAGCGCACCCGCGCCGTAGGGGGACGCGGATGCCCGGGAGGCCCAGTCACGGAAGCGCTCGAGGTCACGGACCAGCGGCCAAGCGTGGGCGAGCAGGTGGTGCGCGAGCAACACCGGCTGCGCGTGCTGCAGGTGCGTGCGCCCGGGCATCACGGCGTCACGGTGGGCGTCCGCCTGCGCACTGAGCGCGTCGATGAGGTCCACCAGCAGGTGCCCGATCCGTCGCGCGTGGTCGAGCAGGTACAGCCGCACCAGCGTCGCGATCTGGTCGTTCCGGCTGCGGCCGGCCCGGAGCTTCCCACCGAGGTCGCCCCCGATGTCCTCGATGAGCAGACGCTCGAGCGCCGAGTGCACGTCCTCGTCGTCCTGGCCCGGTCGGGCCGTGCCGGCCGCGACCGCAGCGTCCAGGCGGTCGAGACCGTCCAGCATCCGGCTGAGTTCGTCCTCGGACAGGTACCCGGCCACCGCGAGAGCGCGGGCGTGTGCCCGCGACCCCGCGATGTCGTACGGCGCCAGCTGCCAGTCGAACTGCGTGGACCTGCTCAGTTCGACGAGCTCCGGGGAGGGACCGCTGCTGAACCGCCCGCCCCACAGCGCGCCGGCTTCGCCGGCCCTGCTCGTGCTCTGCTCGTCCGCCATGCCGCCGCTCCGCCTCAGTTGGCCAGGTCGCGCCGAGCGGAGATCTTGCTCGGCAGGGACCAGATCTCGATGAAGCCCTTGGACAGCGACTGGTCGAACGTGTCGCCCGTGTCGTACGTGGCGAGGTCGAAGTCGTACAGGGACTGCTCGCTCCGACGGCCCGTCACGGTCGCACGGCCGCCGTGCAGCTGCAGGCGGATGTCACCGGACACGTACTGCTGGGTGTCCTCGATGAACGCGTCGAGGCTGCGCTTGAGCCCGGAGAACCAGAGACCGTCGTACACGAGGTTCGCCCACTCGGACTCGACCCCGCGCTTGTAGCGGTTGACGTCACGTTCGAGCGTCAGGCTCTCGAGTTCCTCGTGCGCCGCGATGAGCGCCATCGCGGCGGGCGCTTCGTAGACCTCGCGGCTCTTGATGCCGACGAGCCGGTCCTCGACCACGTCGATCCGCCCGACGCCGTGCTTGCCCGCCAGTGCGTTGAGCTCCTGCACGATGCGGAGTGCGCTGAAGCGCTGTCCGTCGATCGCGACCGGTACGCCGTGCTCGAACGTGATGGTGACCTCGTCCGCGGCGCGCTCGACCGTCGGGTCCTGCGTGTACGAGTACAGGTCCTCGATCGGCGGGTTCCAGGGGTCCTCGAGGAACCCGGTCTCCACGGCGCGGCCCCAGACGTTCTGGTCGATCGAGTACGGCGACTTCTTGCTCTGCTCGATGGGCAGGTCGTGCTCCTGCGCGTACACGATCGCCTTGTCGCGCGTGAGTGCGAGGTCCCGGACCGGCGCGACACTCGTCAGGTCGGGGGCGATCGCGGCGACCGCTGCCTCGAACCGGACCTGGTCGTTGCCCTTGCCGGTGCAGCCGTGGGCGACGCTGTCCGCGCCGAGCTGCTTGGCGGTGAGGGCGAGGTGCTTCGCGATGAGCGGCCGGCTCAGGGCGGACACGAGCGGGTACCGCTTCTGGTAGAGGGCGTTCGCCTTGAGCGCCGGCATCAGGTAGTCGTCGGCGAACTCGTCCTTGGCGTCGACGACGATCGACTCGACGGCGCCGCAGTCGAGCGCGCGCTGACGGATGCGGTCCATGTCCTCGCCGCCCTGGCCGACGTCGACGGCGAGTGCCACGACCTCCTTGCCGGTGGCGTCCTTGAGCCATCCGATGCCGACGGAGGTGTCGAGCCCTCCGGAGTACGCGAGTACGACGCGGTCTGCCATGGTTCTCCTTCTCAGGGGATGCGGGGTGCGGGGTGGATGTTCGTCGCGGGCCGAGGTCAGTCGGCCGCGTGGTCGAGGAGCCAGGCGAGAAGGGCCTTCTGCGCGTGCAGTCGGTTCTCGGCCTCGTCCCAGATGATGCTCCGCGGACCGTCGATGACCGCTTCGGTCACCTCGTAGCCGCGGTCGGCGGGCAGGCAGTGCATGAACACGGCGTCGGCGGCGGCGTGCGCCATGAGCTCGTCGTCGACGCGGTACCCGGCGAAGGTCTCGAGGCGCGCTTGCTTCTCGTCCTCCTTGCCCATGGACACCCAGGTGTCGGTGACGACGACGTCGGCACCGCTCACCGCCGCGACGGGATCCGTCACGACGAGGGCGGAGCCACCGGTCCGCGCGCCGACGCGCTCGGCGTCGGCGACGACCTGCCGGTCGGGTGCGAACGCGACGGGGGCCGCGACACGGACGTGCATGCCCGCGGTCGTCCCCGCGAGCAGGTAGGACTGGGCCATGTTGCTCGCGCCGTCGCCGACGAAGGCGATCGTCTGACCGGCGAGCGTGCCCCGGTGCTCGCGGATCGTCAGGAGGTCCGCGAGGAGCTGGCAGGGATGGAAGTCGTCCGACAGCGCGTTCACGACCGGCACCGTGGTCCCGGCGGCCATCTCCTCGAGCCCGGCCTGCGCGTACGTGCGCCAGACGATGGCGGACACCATCCGTTCGAGCACGCGCGCCGTGTCGGACGGGGTCTCCTTGCCGCCGAGCTGACTGTTGGCGGTGGAGATGATGAGCGGGCTGCCCCCGAGGTCGCTGATGCCGACGTGGAACGACACGCGCGTCCGGGTGGAGGACTTGTCGAAGATGACCGCCACGCTCTGCGGCCCCGCCAGCGGCTTCGCGCCCCAGCGGTCGACCTTCATCGCCGCGGCGAGGTCGAGGATCTCGAGCTGCTCCGCCTGGGTGAGGTCGTCGTCCCGGAGGAAATGGCGGGTCATGCCGCTGCCTCCATCGCCTGCGCGAGGATCACCAGGAACTCGTCGATCTCGGCGTCGGACACGATGAGCGGCGGTGCGATCCGGATGGATGACTCGTTCGGAGCGTTGACGATGAGCCCGCGCTCGAGCGCGGCCGTGTTGATCGCGGGGGCGACGGGTCGGGTGAGTCCGATCCCGACGAGGAGGCCCTCGCCCCGCACCTCGTCGACGAGCGGGCTGCCGATGGCTGCGATCCCGGCGCGGATGCGCTCGCCCTTGCCGCGCGCCGCCTCCACGAGCCCGGTGGTCTCGATCTCGCCGAGCACTGCGTTCGCGACCCGCGTCGCCAACGGGTTCCCGCCGAAGGTGGACCCGTGCTGGCCTGCGGAGAACAGGTCGGACGCCCACCCGAACGTGACGAGTGCGCCGATCGGGAAGCCTCCGGCGATGCCCTTCGCGATCGTGATCGCGTCGGGCGTGATCCCGTGCCCCTGGAAGGCGAACCACGACCCGGTGCGTCCCACGCCGGTCTGGATCTCGTCGAGGATGAGCAACGCGCCGTGCTGCTCCGTCAGCGCTCGCGCCGCCGCGAGGAAGCCCTCGGGCAGGTCGACGACGCCGGCCTCGCCCTTGATCGGTTCGAGCACGAGTGCGGCGACATGGTCGTCGATCGCGGCCTCGAGCGCCTCGATGGTGGAGTCGATGTGTTCGACCCCGGGGATCATCGGCTCGAAGTCCTCGCGGAGGGCGGGCTTGCCGGTGAGCGCGAGGGCACCCATCGTGCGTCCGTGGAACGAGTTCTGCAACGCGAGGATCCGCGTGCGGGACCCGTCGCCCTTGTTCAGCCGTGCGAGCTTGAACGCGGCTTCGTTCGCCTCGGCCCCGGAGTTACCGAAGTAGACGCGACCCGCGTCCCCCGCGCCGGTGATGCGCTTGAGGCGTTCCGCGAGCTCGAGCTGCGGCGGCGTGGCGAAGTAGTTCGACACGTGCATGAGCTTCGACGCCTGGTCCGTCACGGCCTCGACCACCGCGGGGTGGGCATGACCGAGCGAGTTCACGGCGATGCCCGCCAGGAAGTCGAGGTACTCCTTGCCGTCGACGTCCCACACCCGGCAGCCGCGGCCACGCTCGAGCATGATCTTCGGTGGGGTCAGCGATCGCATGAGCGACGCGCCGAACCGGTCGTTCCAGCCAGTCTGGGTCGTCATGCTCATGCTTCGTTCCGTTCGTCAGCAGCGGCCAGGTGTCCGGGCGCGCGTCGTTCGTTGGGGATGACCTCGGTGCCGGCACCGCGCAGGGTGAACACCTCGAGGAGGATGGAGTGCGGGATACGGCCGTCGATGATGGTCGCGCCGCCGACGCCCGCGACCACGGCATCGAGACAGGCGGTCATCTTCGGGATCATGCCGGACTCGAGGCTCGGCAGGAGTTCCCGGAGTTCGTCGACCGAGATGAGGTCGATCACGGAGTCCCGGTCGGGCCAGTTCCGGTACAGCCCCGGCACGTCGGTCAGCATCATGAGCTTCGACGCGCGCAGCGCGATCGCCAGGGCTGCCGCCGCGGCGTCGGCGTTCACGTTGAGGGCCTGCTCCGGATCGCTCTCGTCGATCGCGATGCTCGACACCACCGGGATCCGGTTGGCCTCGATCGCGGCGAGCACCTCGGTTGGGTCGACCTCGGTGATGTCGCCGACGTGACCGAGGTCGAACTCCTCGCCGTCGATGACCACACCGCGCTTGTGCCCGGAGAACAACGAGCCGCCGTCGCCGGACACGCCGACCCCGAGTCCGGCGCCGTGCTCGTCGAGCAGGTCGACGATCTCGCGGTTGACCTCACCGGCCAGGACGTCGCGCACGACCGTGATCGCTTCGGTCGTGGTGACGCGGTACCCGCCACGGAACTCCGACGCGATGCCCTGTTGCTCGAGCGCGGCCGAGATCTGCGGGCCGCCACCGTGCACCACCACCGGGTGGAGCCCCGCGTAGCGCAGGTAGACCATGTCCTCGGCGAACGCGCGCTTGAGGTCGTCGTTCACCATCGCGTTGCCGCCGAACTTCACGACGACGACCTTGCCGGAGTAGCGCTTGATCCAGGGCAGCGACTCGATGAGCGTGGCGGCCTTGACCGCGGCGAGTTCCTGGTCCTCGGTGAGGAGTCCGTCGTTGTCCACGTGTGTTCCGTTCGCCATCAGCTCGAGTACGCGCTGTTCTCGTGCACGTAGTCGTGCGTCAGGTCGTTCGTCAGGATCGTCGCCGCGTGGGGGCCGACCCCGAGGTCGATGTGCACGTGCGTGTCGCGCGGCGTCAGGTCGACCTGGTCGCTCGGGCGGTCCGGAGCACCGGCGTGACACACGCGGACCCCGTTCATGCTGACGTCGACCGCGTACGGGTCGAACTCGGCGTCTGTCGTGCCGATCGCCGCGAGCACCCGCCCCCAGTTGGGGTCGTTGCCGAACACGGCGGCCTTGAACAGGTTGTTGCGGGCGACGCTGCGCCCGACCGTCACCGCGTCGTCCTCGCTGGCCGCGCCGACGACCTCGATCGCGATGTCGTGGCTCGCGCCCTCGGCGTCCTGCTGAAGCTGACGCGCGAGGTCCGCGCACACCGCGGTGAGGGCCTCCTGGAAGTCACCGACCTCGGGGGTCGTCCCGGAGGCGCCGGAGGCCATGAGCACGACCGTGTCGTTCGTGGACATGCAGCCGTCGGAGTCGACGCGGTCGAACGTGACGCGTGTTGCCGCGCGGAGGGCCTGGTCCAGCGCGTCCGACGCCAGGTCGGCATCCGTCGTGATCACCACGAGCATCGTCGCGAGCCCGGGCGCGAGCATCCCGGCGCCCTTCGCCATGCCACCGATCGTCCAGCCGTCGACGGACACCACCGACTGCTTGGCGTGCGTGTCGGTGGTGATGATCGCCTCGGCTGCCGCCGGACCGCCGTCGGTGCTGAGCCCGGCGGCAGCCAGTCCGACACCACGGAGCACGCCCTCGCGGAAGGCCTCGCCTCCGACCCCGATGAGGCCGGTCGAGCACACCACGACGTCAGCTGCACCGACACCGATGACGTCGGCCACCGCCTCGGCCGTCTGGTGCGTCGTCTGGAACCCGAAGGACCCGGTGAAGCAGTTCGCACCGCCCGAGTTGAGGACGACCGCACGCGCGACGCCGTCCGCGACGACCTGCTGGGACCAGATGACCGGGTTCGCCTTCGCCCGGTTGCTCGTGAACACCGCGGCGACCGCGTCGGACGGACCGTCGTTGACGACGAGGGCGACGTCCGGCCTGCCACTCGGCTTCAAGCCGGCGGTCACGCCCGTCGCGCGGAACCCGGCCGCGGCCGTGACGCCCTGGAGGGACGGCACCGCGGTCCCGTCGGTCACCGCGCTCACGGGGCGACTCCGTCGATCGAGAGACCGAGCGTCTCCGGCAGACCGAGCGCGATGTTGGTGGACTGCACAGCGGCACCGGCCGTGCCCTTGGCCAAGTTGTCCAGCGCCGAGATCGCGACGACGCGTCGAGCGGCCTCGTCGACCGCGATGCCCACGAGCGCCGTGTTCGCACCGACCGTGTCCGCGACGCGCGGGTACTCGCCCTCGGGCAGGAGGTGGACGAACGGTTCGTCGGCGTACGCCTGTTCCCAGGCCAGCCGGACGTCGTGCGCGCCCACACCGGGCGCGAGCCGCGCGGACGTGGTCGCGAGGATGCCCCGGGCCATCGGGACGAGCACGGGTGTGAAGGACACCCGCACCGACGAGGCCCCGGCGACGCGGAGGTTCTGCTGGATCTCCGGCACGTGCCGGTGCGTGCCCCCGACCGCGTAGGCGGACGCGGACCCCAGGATCTCGGCGGCCAGGTAGGTCGTCGCGAGCTTCTTGCCCGCACCCGACGGCCCGACGCTCAGCACCGCGACGATGTCGTCCGTCTCCACGACGCCCGCGGCGACCCCGGGCGCGATCCCCAGGGTCACGGCGGTGACGTTGCACCCCGGTACTGCGATGCGCTTCGTCCCGACGAGCTCGGACCGTTGCTTGGCGGCGGCGCCCGATCCGCCGGCCCGCACGAGTTCGGGTAGGCCGTACGTCCACGCGCCGTGGTACGCACCGCCGTAGAACGCCGACCAGTCGGCCGGGTCCGTCAGACGGTGGTCCGCACCGCAGTCGACCACGAGGGCGTCGTCCCCGAGCTGCTCGGTGATCGCGCCGGACTGGCCGTGGGGCAGCGCGAGGAACACGACGTCGTGCCCGCGCAGCTGCTCCGGGGTGGTCTCGGTCAGGGTGAGGTGTGCGAGCGAGCGGAGGTGCGGCTGCGTCGCGATGAGCGGTTGTCCGGCGTTCGAGAACGCCGTCACCGTCCTGACGTCGAACTCGGGATGGGCGGAGAGCACGCGCAGGAGCTCCCCACCCGCGTAGCCGCTGGCTCCCGCCACGGCGACGGATACGGACATGGGTTCCACCTTGATGATCGGACTTCGGTCGAGGGAGTCGGAGGCGGCGACCCCGGGCGAGGCTGATCCCGAGTGGATCAGTCGCGCAGGGTCGCCCCGAATCGCTCGCCGGCACGTCGGACGGCGCCGTCTCGGGCCTCGGTGGCCTCGGCGGCGGTCAGCGTGCGGTCCGTGGCGCGGAACCGCAGCGCGAAGGTCAGGGACTTCTGTCCCTCCGTCACGCCGGCGCCCCGGTAGTCGTCCACGAGGCGAGCATACTCCAGCAGCGGACCGGCGCCATCGCGGACGGCGTCGAGCACCGCGCCCGCCGGCACATCCACGTCGACCACCAGGGACAGGTCCTGCGTCGCCGCGGGGTAGGAGACGATCGCCTCGGGCAGGACCGCGGCGGGGGCCGCAGCCACGAGGGCGTCGAGGTCGAGTTCGACGACCGCGACCACGCGCGGCAGGTCGGCGTCGGCCGTCGTCGACGGGAGGAGCTCGCCGACCACGCCGACGGGGTGATCGCCGACCGACACCAGGGCCGCACGGCCGGGATGCATCGACGGGTGTTCCGTCTGCGCGACGGTCAGCTCGGCGCCGACCGCCCACGCGACGGTCCGCGCCACGTCGAGCGCGTCGGCGACGCCGTACGGCTCGGCCGCCACACCGGGCTGCTTGAGGAGCCGCGACCCCGTCAGCAGGGCCGACACGTGGGTGGGCTGCGCCGGGAGCGACGCGGTCATCGCGGCGAGGGTGGCGTCGTCGGGACGCTCCGCACCGCGCGGGATCGTCGTCGTGCCGAGTTCGGCCCCCACGGCGGGCAGGAACACGGAGGCCGCCTCGAACACCGCGACCTCGACGAGGCCTCGCGCCGTGTTGCGACGGGCGATGTCGACGAGCCCGGGTAGACCGGAACGACGGAGCAGGTGCAGCTCGCTGTCGAGTGGGTTCGCCAGTGCGACGCTCGGACCGCCGGCCGCGTCGATCCCGGGGAACGCATCAGCCGTCGCGGTGGAGACGAACGGGGCCGTCACGACCTCGACCAGGCCCTGGGCCGCGAGTGCCGCGACGACGCGGCGACGGGCACGCTGGGCACGGCTGAGGCCACGTCCGGGCGGCGCGACCGGCAGCACGCTCGGGATCCGCGCGTAGCCGACGATGCGCGCGACCTCCTCGATCAGCGAGACGTCGTCGACGAGGTCCGGCCGCCATGACGGCGGCGTGACCGTGAGCAGGTCCGCGTCGGTCGTGACCTCGGCGCCGACGGACCGGAGGGTCTCGACGACCTCGGCCTCGGTGTAGGCCACGCCGACGACGGACTCGGGCGCATCGAGACGCATCGACACCGCCGGGCGGGGCGAGCGATCGACGAGCGTCGATCCGAGGTCGTCCGCGGTGCCACCCGCGAGCTCGACGAGGAGCTCGACGGCGCGGGCCGCCGCAGCCTCGGCCACGAGGGGGTCCACACCCCGCTCGAACCGCTTCGAGGCCTCGCTCGGGAGCTTGTGCCGACGGGCCGACCGAGCGATGGACACCGGATCGAATCCGGCGGCCTCGATGAGGACGTCGGTCGTCCGCGTTCCGATCTCGGTGCGCGCGCCGCCCATGACGCCCGCGAGCCCGACCGGGCCGGCGTCATCGGCGATGACGAGGTCCTCGGGGTCGAGTCGGCGTTCGACGTCGTCCAGGGTCACGAGGGTCTCGCCCGGCGTCGCGCGGCGGACGGTGAGCCCGCCCTGCAGCGCGCCGAGGTCGTAGCCGTGCAGGGGCTGGCCGAGTTCGAACATCACGTAGTTCGTGATGTCCACCGGCAGTGAGATGCTCCGGACGCCGACGAGTCGGAGCCGCGCGATCATCCAGGCGGGCGTCGGGCGGGTCGGGTCGATGCCGCGGACCACGCGCGTCACGAAGGTCCGGGCGCCCACGTTGCCGCGGATCGGTGCGTCGTCCGCGATGGTGACCGCGAAGCCGTCACCCGACCGCGGAGCCGGACGCTCGGCGGGGTCGTGGAAGGTCGCCCCCGTGGCGTGGGCGTACTCGCGCGCCACGCCGCGGATGCTGAACGCGTACCCGCGGTCGGGGGTGACGTTGATCTCGACCGCGGCGTCGTCGAGCCCGAGGAGCGCGATGGCGTCCGCGCCGACCTCGGGCTCCATGCCGAGGTCCGCGAAGCGGAGGATGCCGTCGTGGTCCTCGCCGAGGCCGAGCTCGCGGGCGGAGGCGATCATGCCGTCGGACACGTGTCCGTACGTCTTCCGGGCGGCGATCGGGAACGGACCGGGCAGCACGGCACCAGGCAGCGTGACGACCACGAGGTCACCGACGTCGAAGTTGTGCGCGCCGCAGACGATGCCCCGCGGTTCCGGTTCGCCCACGTCCACCTGGCACCAGTTGATCGTCTTGCCGTTCTTCTGCGGCTCCGGCACGCGTTCGAGGACTCGGCCGACGACGATCGGCCCCGTCAGGTCGAACGCGTGCTCGGCCTCTTCTTCGAACCCGACCGACACGAGGGCGGCGTGGACGTGCTCGAGGGTCGCGTCCTCGGGCAGGTCGACGGACTCACCGAGCCATCGGAGTGGGACGCGCATCAGACCACCGTTCCGAACTGCTGCGAGAAGCGGATGTCGCCCTCGACCATGTCACGCATGTCGTTGAGGTCGTTGCGGAACTGCAGCGTCCGCTCGATCCCCATGCCGAACGCGAAGCCCTGGTACTCGGACGGGTCGATTCCGGCCGAGCGGAGCACGTTCGGGTTGACCATGCCGCACCCACCCCACTCGACCCAGCGCGCGCCGCCCTTGGCGTTCGGCTGCCAGACGTCCATCTCGGCGGAGGGCTCGGTGAACGGGAAGTAGTTGGGCCGGAGCCGGATCTGGGCGTCGGCGCCGAACATCTGCCGCGCGAAGTGCTCGAGCGTGCCGCGCAGGTGCGCCATGGTCAGTCCCCGGTCGACAGCGATGCCCTCGACCTGGGTGAAGACGGGCGTGTGCGTCGCGTCGAGTTCGTCCGACCGGTACACGCGCCCGGGCGCGATGACGTACAGCGGCACACCGCGCCCCAGGAGCGATCGGACCTGGACGGGCGACGTGTGCGTGCGCATGAGCAGGTGCCGCTCGACCGGCTCGACGAACAGCGTGTCCTGCATCGCGCGAGCGGGGTGGTCCTGGTCGAAGTTGAGGGCGTCGAAGTTGAACCACTCGTGCTCGAGCTCGGGGCCCTCGGCGACCTCCCACCCCATGCCGACGAAGATGTCCGCGATCGTCTCCTGCAGCAACGACAGCGGGTGTCGCGCGCCGGGCTGGTGGCGCACCGGCAGCGCCGTGACGTCGACCCGCTCCGACTCGAGGCGGGCGCGCTCCTCGGCCACGGCGAGGACGGCCTCTTGCTCGGCGATCGCCTGGTTCACCCGGGCCCGCGCCTGGCCGACGAGCTTGCCGGCCTCGGCCTTCTGCTCCTTCGGCACCGTCCGCATGGACGCGTTGAGCCGCGCGAGCACCGACTGATCGCCGGTGTGTTCGGCGCGGGCGTGCTTGAGCTCCGCGACCGTCGTCGCGGCGCGGACGGCGACGAGTGCCGACTCCACGGCAGCGGCGACCGCCGGCTCGCTGATCTCGAGTGGTTCTGACACGGTACGCAAGCCTACCGGGCAGGCGTCGGGCCTCCCGGTACACCGTCCGGACCGTGGACAGCGACGTGTGCTGCCCGGCGGTGGAGGACCACCAGCGGTCAGGACCGGTGCGCGAACGCGCTCTCGTACAGACAGACCGACGCCGCCGTCGCGAGGTTCATCGACTCCGCCTGGCCGTAGATGGGCACCCGGACCGCGCGGTCGACGAGGGCCAGGTCCGCGGCGGTGAGTCCGCGGGCCTCGTTGCCGAACACCCAGGCGGTCGGACCGTCGAGCATGCCGTCGCTCCGCACCACCGGGAGTTCGTCGCCCGACACGTCCGCCGCGAGCACGGTGTAGCCCGCGGCGCGTGCTCGGTCCACTGCCGAGGCCAGCTCGACACCGACGGACACGGGGACGTGGAACAGCGACCCCGTCGTCGACCGCACCACCTTGGGGTTGTAGGGGTCGACGCTCCGCCCGGTCATCACGACGGCCTGCGCGCCCGCGGCGTCCGCGGCACGGATGATCGTGCCCGCGTTGCCCGGATCGCGCACCTGTTCGAGGATCGCCACGAGACCGGGCAGACCCGCGTCCTCGCCGGCGCCCGGCCGGAAGACGTCCTTGACCGACGTCGGGAACTGCTCGCACACGGCGACCACACCCTGCGGCGTGACGGTGTCGGCCATCGCCTCGAGGACCTGCTCCGTCACGAACACGACCGGGAGGTCGGCGGCCGCCGCGGCCTCGCCGAGCTCTGGATGGCGCTCGAGAGCCGTGGGGGTCGCGAACAGGTCGTGGAGCAGCTCGGGCCGGAAGCGCAGGGCCTCGGACACTGCCTGGGGCCCCTCGAGCAGGAACCGCCGCGTCTCGGCGCGGACCTCCTTGCGGGACAGCTGTGCGACCGTCCGGACGCGGGAGGAGCGGGGGTTGTCGAGCAGTTCGGTCACCCGCCCAGTGTGGCAGGGACTGCCGTCACGCCCGTCCGAGCCGCGTGCGCCGCGGGCCGGGAGGCGCGGGCCGGGAGGCGCGGGTCGGGCCCGCACCGGACCTCCCGACCGCCCCCGGAACAGCGAGCGGGCCCGACCACGTGACGTGGTCGGGCCCGCTCGGGTGCGCGATGGCTCAGGCAGCGGCCTTCGGCGCGGACGTGTCCGCCGGGAGCGCGTTCTTGGCGGTCTCGACGAGCGCCGCGAAGGTCTCCGGGTTGTTGACCGCGAGGTCGGCGAGGATGCGGCGGTCGACCTCGACACCCGCGAGCCCGAGGCCCTGGATGAGGCGGTTGTAGGTCAGCCCGTTCGCGCGCGACGCGGCGTTGATGCGCTGGATCCAGAGGCGACGGAACTCGCCCTTCTTGGCGCGGCGGTCGCGGTACGCGTAGACGAGGGAGTGGGTGACCTGCTCCTTCGCCTTGCGGTACAGGCGCGACCGCTGACCGCGGTAGCCCTCGGCGCGCTCGAGAACGACGCGACGCTTCTTGGCGGCGTTGACCGCCCGCTTCACTCTTGCCATGGTGGTTTCCTAACGTTCCGGGTCGGCGATGGTCGGCGAGGGCCGATCAGTGGCCGAGGAGCTTCTTGACGGCCTTGACGTCGGCCTTCGCGAGGACCTGGTCCTCGTTGAGGCGGGCCTTGCGCTTGGCGGCCTTGACCTCGAGGTTGTGACGCATACCAGCCTGCTGCTTCATGATCTTGCCGGAGCCGGTGATCTTGAAGCGCTTCTTGGACCCGGAGTGGGTCTTCTGCTTGGGCATGTGGGTGCCTTTCCGTACGGGGTGTGGGGGTCGTGGTGCCGCAGCGCTGCGACGGGGCCGGACGGCCCGGGTGGTGCTCGGAGCGGTGTTACTCGGCGGCGCTCGGCGACTCGGCCTCGGCGGCTGCCTTCGCGCCCTCGGGGTTCGACTGCGCGCGGTTGGCGGCGCGGACGGCGGCCTTCTTGGCGTTCGACTCGGCCTTGGCGTCCGACTTGTTCTTGAGCGGCGAGATCACCATCGTCATGTTGCGGCCGTCCTGGGTCGGTCGCGACTCGACGACGCCGTACTCCGCGATGTCCTCGGCGAAGCGCTGGAGGAGACGCACGCCCTGCTCCGGACGCGACTGCTCACGGCCGCGGAAGAGGATCATGGCCTTCACCTTGTCACCCGCCGCGAGGAAGCCCTCGGCGCGCTTGCGCTTGGTCTCGTAGTCGTGTGCGTCGATCTTCAGACGGAACCGGACCTCTTTGAGGATCGTGTTCGCCTGGTTGCGCCGGGCCTCCTTGGCCTTCTGCGCGGCTTCGTACTTGAACTTGCCGTAGTCCATGATCTTGGCCACGGGCGGCTTCGAGTTCGGAGCAACCTCGACCAGATCCAGCTCTGCCTCTTGCGCGAGGCGGAGGGCGACGGCGATGGGGACAACGCCGACCTGCTCACCACCAGGGCCGACGAGTCGGACCTCGGTGACACGGATTCGGTCGTTGGTACGGGGATCGCTGATGCGGAACTCCTTCGTGAAGTGGTCTCCGTCCGGCGGTTCGGCCGGGACGGGGCACGCGATGCGAGGAGTTCGTACGCACGGATCGACCCGTGGTACCCGCCCGACCCCGACCCGTGGGGCCGGACGACCGTCGGGACGCCCTGTCGGACAGGACGCCACCGTCGGCGGAGCGGTTGTGACCCGGTAACCTGTGGTGCGCGGTCGCGGGTGGGAGAGACTCCTCTTGTTCGCGCTGCTGCCGGTGCGTGAGCACGTGGACAGCAACTGCCGCTCAGAGTCTAGCAGAGGAGCACCGTGACCAACAGCCCGGACGAGGCCCAGCCCATCGCGACGGACGAGTCACCCGAGGAGGGCGGTGCCGCCCGGGACATCGCGGAGGTCCCCGCGGTCGAACTCATCAACACCGTCAGCATCCACCTGCTCAGCGCGGCCGCCGTCAAGGTCGGGCTCGCGGACGACCCGGACTCGCAGACGGACCTCGACGAGGCGCGGAAGCTGATCACGGCCCTGGCCGGGCTGGTCACCGCTGCCGCCCCGGAGATCGGCGACCACCACGCCCGTCCACTCCGCGACGGCCTCCGGAGCGTGCAGCTCGCCTTCCGCGAGGCGTCGAGCATCCCCGATGCGCCGGGGCAGGGACCGGGCGAGAAGTACACCGGGCCGGTCAACTAGGGCGCCGCGGGCCGGTCGACCAGCGCGCCACGGTCCGCTCACGCGGCCCCGCGCGCTCCGGCCGGACGACCCAGCGCTGCGCCCCGACGGCCCAGCGCTCCGCCCGACGGCCCAGCGCTCCGCCCCGACGCCCCAGCGCTCCGCTCAGGCCGCCCGGAGCGCGACGCCGAGGCTGTCGACGTGCTCGGTGATGAACCGGTCCGCCGACCAGCGGGCCTGGAGGCGCGACACGAGTTCGCGCACCGACTCCGCATCCAGACCGGGTACGAGCACGAGACCGACGATGAGTTCGGGGCCCGCGAAGCGGCCGCCGGCGTCGCCGGGGGCCAATTCCACCCGGACGACGTCGGGCTCGTCGGCGAACGACGCGACGAAGGCCTCGCCGACGAGCGGGTCCGCGTAGCTGGGAACCCAGGGGACGTCCTGTCCCAGCGCCCACACGGCCGGACGGCGCACGACGAACTCCGTCGGCGCCGTCGGGTCGAGCACGATGAGCTCCGTGCCCTCACTCGCCGCCGCGAGCGCGACGCGGCGGGACTCGACCGGGACGGGTCGAGCTCGCGGGTCCCACGACCGCATGGCGTCGACCGAGGTGAACGCCGGCATCACGCGGCGCCCGTCCGGCCCCGCCACCGTGACGATCGAGAGCTCCTGCGTCTTGTCCACCGGGCGGCCGTCGGGTCCCACCCCGACGTCACCGGCGTGGGCCACGAGCGGCACGAGCAACCGGGCGCCGCGGAGCGCGTCGAGCACCGTGACGTGCGAGCCCGTCCCCGCGCGGACGCCCTCGAGCGCTGCGGACAGCGCCGGGTCGGCCGTGCCGTCGTCGCCCGCGAACGTCGTGTCGTGCGCCTGGAACGTGCGGCCCGCCCACGGGAGACCCGCGCTGTCGGCCGCCATGCCGGAGGACGCGGATGTGCCGTCGCCACCGTGGTGGTGACCGGCGTGGTCGTGATGGTCGGCGGTCACGCCCTACTCCCCCGCGACCTCGAGCGCCGCGGGCAGGGTGAACGCACCGGAGTACAGCGCCTTGCCGATGATCGCGCCCTCGAGCCCCAGGGGCACGAGTTCGCGGAGCGATCGGAGGTCCTCGAGCGCCGAGACACCGCCCGAGGCGACCACAGGTCGTTCGGTGCGCTCGAGGACCTGCCGCAGGAGGTCGACGTTCGGCCCCTGCAGCGTGCCGTCCTTCGTCACGTCCGTCACGACGTAGCGGGCACACCCGGCGTCCTCGAGCCGCGCGAGGACGGTGAACAGGTCGCCCGCGTCCTCAGTCCACCCACGGGAGGCGAGGGTCGTCCCGCGGACGTCGAGGCCCACGGCGATGCGCTCCCCGTGCTCGCCGATCACGCGAGCGGCCCAGTCCGGGTGCTCGAGCGCCGCTGTGCCGAGGTTGACCCGGGCCGCTCCCGTCGCGAGCGCCGCCTCGAGCGAGGCGTCGTCACGGATGCCTCCGGACAGCTCGACCGACACGCCGTCGACCGCGGCGATGACGCGCCCGATCACATCGCGGTTGTCGCCACGACCGAACGCCGCGTCGAGGTCGACGAGGTGGATCCACTCGGCGCCCTGCTCGCGCCACGCGGCGGCGGCGTCGACGGGGTCGCCGTACCCGGTCTCGCTGCCGGCTTCGCCCCGGGTCAGCCGGACGGCCGTGCCGTCGACGATGTCGACCGCGGGCAGCAGGACGAGGGCCGGTGTGGTGGAGGAATCGCTCATGGTGTTCCCGGGTTCGGAGGGTCAGAGGGTCCGGAGCCAGTTCCGGAGCAGCGCGATGCCCGGCTCGCCCGACTTCTCCGGGTGGAACTGGGTCGCTGCGAGCGCACCGTTCTCGACCGCCGCGACGAAGCGCTCGCCGTGCTCCGCCCACGTCACCTTCGGGGCGGGGAACGGCGGCTGTGCGTCGATGTCGAGGGACGTCGCGCCGTAGGAGTGGACGAAGTAGAACCGCTCGCCGCTCAGACCGTCGAAGAGCACGGAGTCGGCGGGCGGCTGCACGGTGTTCCACCCCATGTGCGGCAGGACCTCCGCGCGCAACTGGTGGATCGTCCCCGGCCACTGCCCGAGTCCCGGCACGTCGGACCCGCGCTCGACGCCCCGCTCGAACATCACCTGCATGCCGACGCACACGCCGAGCACCGGCTTGCCCCCGGCGAGCCGTCGGTCGACGAGGTCGCCGCCCCGCACGATGTCGAGCTGGTCCATCACCGCTCGGAACGCGCCGACCCCAGGGACGACGAGCCCGTCGGCCGCGAGCGCCGCCTGGCGGTCCGCCGTGACCGTGACGTCCGCCCCCGCCCGCTCGAGCGCCTTGGCGGCCGAGTGGATGTTGCCCGACCCGTAGTCGAGCACGACGACGTCCGGACGAGCGCTCACAGCGAACCCTTCGTGGACGGGATGCCGTCCACCCGCGGGTCCGGCTGGACCGCCGCACGCAGTGCCCGCGCGAACGCCTTGAACTCGGCCTCGGCGATGTGGTGCGGGTCACGGCCCGCGAGGACCCGGACGTGCACGGTGAGACCGGCGTGCATCGTCACGGCCTCGAACACGTGCCGGACGAGCGAGCCGGTGAAGTGGCCGCCGATGCGGTGCAACGCGAAGCCCTCGGGCTCCCCCGTGTGGACGAGGTAGGGACGACCCGAGACGTCGACCACGGCCTGGGCGAGCGCCTCGTCCAGGGGCACGAGCGCGTCGCCGTACCGCCCGATCCCGGCGCGGTCGCCGAGCGCCTGCCGCAGCGCCTGCCCGAGGACGATGCCGGTGTCCTCGACGGTGTGGTGCGCGTCGATGTCGGTGTCACCCGATGCCTCGACCTGGAGGTCGATGAGCGAGTGTTTCGCGAACGCGGTGAGCATGTGGTCGTAGAACGGGACCGACGTCGAGACCGAGGAACGACCGGTGCCGTCGAGGTCGAGCGACAACGTGACGCTCGACTCGCTCGTCGCGCGGGTGATCGAAGCGGTGCGCGAGCCGGTCATGCTCCAACCCTAACGGGGTCGATCTCGCGCATCGCCGTGAGGAACGCCGAGGTCTCGTCGGCCGTCCCGGCACTGACCCGAAGGTGCTCGGGGATCCCGAGGTCGCGGACGATGACGTCACGCTCGAGGAGTTCCTCGAACACGCGGCGGGGTTCCGCCACGCCGCCGAAGAGCACGAAGTTGGACCAGGTCTCGTAGGGGCGGAAGCCCATGTCCCCGAGCTCGCGGACCATCCGGTCGCGCTGGACCACGATGTCGTCGACCATCCGGAGCATCTCCGGCGCGTGCCGCAGCGCGGCGACCGCGGCGGCCTGCGTCAGGGCCGACAGGTGGTACGGCAGCCGGACGAGGCGGAGCGCGTCGACCACCGCGGGATCGGCCGCCAGGTAGCCGACGCGCGCGCCCGCGAAGGCGAACGCCTTGCTCATCGTCCGCGACACGACGAGCCGCTCCCGCCCGGGCAGCAGGGTCAGGGCCGAGGGCTGGTCCTTCGGCATGAACTCCGCGTAGGCCTCGTCCACCATGACGATGCCGTCCGTCGCGTCGTAGGCCTCGGCCACGGTGTCGAGCGACAGCGGCGTGCCCGTCGGGTTGTTCGGACCGCAGAAGAACACGAGGTCGGGGCGATGCTCGCGCACCGCCGCGACCGCCGTCGCCGGGCTGATGCCGAACTCGGCGTCCCGCTGCGCGGGCATCCACCGGGTACCGGTACCCGAGGCGATGATGGAGTGCATCGAGTAGGTGGGCGGGAACCCGAGGACGGACCGCCCGGGACCGCCGAACGCCTGCAAGAGCTGCTGGATGACCTCGTTCGAACCGTTCGCCGCCCAGACGTGTTCCGGCGCGAGGCCGTGCCCGAGGTACGAGGCGAGCGACGAGCGCAGCGCGGTGAACTCGCGGTCCGGGTAGCGGTTCACCGTGGCGAGCGCCGCGCCGATCGAGGCGAGGATGTCCTCGGCGACCTCGGGCGGCACGGGATGCGTGTTCTCGTTGACGTTCAGCTGGACGCGGACGTGCTTCTGCGGCGCCCCGTACGGGGTCTGACCACGGAGGTCGTCACGGATGGGGAGGTCGTCCAGGGTGATCGCCACCGGACCATCGTAGGGCGGCGGCTGTCCACGCGGACCGACCAGCCGGACGGGATGACGACGGCGTCACCCCGTCCGGGAGGCCGATCAGGAGCCCGTCGTGTACTGCGTCGGGATGGCGAGCTTCTCGCCCGCCTGGACGGCGGCGCTCGGGAGGTTGTTGAGGTCGACGACGTCCTGCACGAAGTCGCGCGGGTCGACGTTCGGGGCTTCGTCCTGCGCGAGTTGCCACAGGGACTCGCCCGGCTGGATCGTCACCGTCGTGAAGTGCACGTGCGCCGCGTGGTCCCCCGCTGCGGCCTGCCCACCGTTGAGGGCGGCGAGGGCGACCACGAGCAACACGGGGAGTGCACTGACGGTGGTGAGGACGACCCGGCCCCGCCGAGTGATCCGGAGCCGGGGACGGACCGTACCGGCGGATGTGCTGCTGATGGTGCTCATGCTGACGCCTTCCTCGTACATGGGTCGCCTCGGTGGTCCGAAGACCTGTACCGAACATACGTTCGATCCGAAGCGCGCGCAAGTCCTACTGGTGCTGAACGTGGTGTCGGATCGACGACACGCTCGAACAGGTGTTTGGCGCGCCTGGTCCTGGCGGATACAGTTTCGATCGACTGGAGCCAGCCTGACGGGAACCACCGACATTCCCGTCGGACGGGGCGACGACCACTGGCCGGACCGGGGAGCACGACGCACATGGCAGACGACGCACCACGCGAGATGCGCACCCAGAAGCCCCTGACCCCGAAGCAGCAGGCGATCCTCGACGCCATCCGCTCCTCGATCGCGAACCGCGGGTACCCGCCGAGCATGCGCGAGATCGGTGACGCGGTCGGCCTCTCCTCACTGTCGAGCGTCACGCACCAGCTCGGTCAGCTCGAGCTCGGCGGCTGGATCCGCCGCGATCCGAACCGACCGCGCGCGCTCGAGGTCCTCGTGGACGAGCCCCGACCGGAGGACGGACCGGACATCGACGCGACGACGCTCGTTCCCCTCGTCGGCCGGATCGCCGCCGGTATCCCGATCACGGCCGAACAGCACGTCGACGAGATCGTCCCGCTCCCCCGTCAGCTGGTCGGGACCGGTGACCTGTTCATGCTCCGCGTGGTCGGGGACTCCATGGTCGACGCCGCGATCTGCGACGGCGACTGGGTCGTCGTGCGGAGCCAGCAGACCGCCGAGAACGGCGAGATCGTCGCCGCGATGCTCGACGAGGAGGCGACGGTCAAGGTGTTCCGCCAGCGCGACGGCCACACCTGGCTGCTCCCGCGGAACACCGCGTTCGAGCCGATCCTCGGCGACGCGGCCACGGTGCTCGGACGCGTCGTGGCGGTCCTGCGCTCCGTGTGACGTCGCGCACACCCGGGTCCGTCCGCTGGACGCGGAACGGCACGGTGGTGCGCCGGGCCGGTTTCGGGCCTCCCAGCCGCGACGCCCCGCTCAGGCGGAGTGGACCGGCGCGACCACGAACGGCGCGAGCTCGCTGACCTGGCGCGCGAAGACGCGGACGTCCAGGCGGGTGCCGTCGACCACGTACTCGGTCCGCTCCACCGCCCCCTCGTCGTGCAGCCGGGACACGAGGTCGCCTCGGTCGTACGGGACCACGATCGTCAGCTCGACGTCGGGCTCCGGCAGACGCGCCTCGATCGCGGCGAGCAGCTCGGGGATCCCCTCGCCGGTCCGCGCGGACACGAAGACGGCGTCCGGTACGAGGCCGCGGAGGACGAGACGCTGGTCGGCGTCGACGAGATCGGCCTTGTTGAACGCGACCACCTCGGGCACGTCCCGGGCACCGACGTCGGCGATGACGTCGCGGACGGTGCTCAGCTGCGCGCCCGGGTCGGGGTGGGAGCCGTCGACCACGTGCAGCACGACGTCGGCCTCACCGACCTCCTCGAGCGTGGACCGGAAGGCCTCGACGAGCTGGTGCGGCAGGTTCCGGACGAATCCGACGGTGTCGACGAACGTGAACGGGCGGCCGCCCCCGGTCTCGGTCCGCCGGACGGTCGCGTCCAGGGTCGCGAAGAGCTGGTTCTGCACGAGGACGCCCGCGGAGGTCAGGCGGTTGAGCAGGCTCGACTTGCCGGCGTTCGTGTACCCCGCGATGGCGACGCTCGGCACCTCGTTGCGGTGCCGCTCGGCGCGCTTCGCCTCGCGCGCCGGGGCGAACCCCGCGATCTGTCGACGCAACCGGGCCATCCGGGTGTGGATGCGACGCCGATCGAGCTCGATCTTGGTCTCACCGGGACCACGGGACCCCATGCCGGCGCCGGCGCTGCCGACCTGGCCACCCGCCTGACGGGACATCGACTCACCCCAACCACGGAGGCGCGGGAGCAGGTACTCGAGCTGCGCGAGTTCGACCTGTGCCTTGCCCTCGCGGCTCTTGGCGTGCTGGCTGAAGATGTCGAGGATGACGGCGGTGCGGTCGATGACCTTCACCTTGACGACGTCCTCGAGCGCACGGCGCTGGCTCGGCGCGAGTTCCGTGTCGGCGATGACGGTGTCCGCGCCCGTCGCCTTGACGACCATCGCCAGTTCCTCGGCCTTGCCGCGGCCGAGGTACGTGCTCGGGTCCGGGTGCGGGCGGCGCTGGAGCAGACCGTCGAGCACGACCGCGCCCGCCGTCTCCGCGAGGGCAGCGAGCTCACGGATCGAGTTCTCGGCGTCCTGGGCGTCACCCTGCGCGTACACGCCGATGAGGACGACGCGCTCGAGCCGCAGCTGCCGGTACTCGACCTCGGTGACGTCCTCGAGCTCGGTGGACAGACCGGACACGCGACGCAGCGCGGCGCGGTCCTCACGGTCGTACTGTTCGCCGTCGCCCTGCCACCCCACGACCTCGGCGTCGGTGGTCTGGATCGCCTGCGCCGGCGCGAACACCGCCGGGGTCGTCCTGCTCTCGGCGTTCCGCAACACCCGCTCGACCACACCGTCGTGCTGCTGCTCCTCGAGGACACCCTCGACCATGTCGTCCTGCTCCGTCATCGTCCACAGGCTACCTCCGGGCACCCGGCGACACACGGAGATGCCGGTACGGTTCATCCATGGCGAACGAGCACTACTTCTCGGCCCAGCCGGAGAGCGACGCCCGACCGCGGCGCATCACGGTCACCCTGGCCGGGCGGACGCTCACCCTCGCCACCGCCGCGGGCGTCTTCAGCCCGGACCGGCTCGACGCGGGCACGCGGGTGTTGCTGCAGAGCGTGCCGCCACCGCCCGCGACCGGGGCGCTCCTCGACGTCGGCTGCGGGTGGGGTCCGCTCAGCATCGCCATGGCGCTGCAGGCGCCCGAGGCCGAGGTCTGGGGCGTCGACGTCAACGAGCGTGTGCTCGACCTGGCTCGGGCGAACGCGGCGACGGCCGGTGCCCGGAACGTCACGGTGCGTCTGCCGGAGGCGGTGCCGGAGGACCTCCGGTTCGCCACCATCTGGTCGAACCCCCCGATCCGGGTGGGCAAGGACGAGCTCCACTCGATCCTGCTCACGTGGCTCCCGCGCCTGGAACCGGGTGGGGACGCCTGGCTCGTGGTGGCCAAGAACCTGGGCGGCGACTCGCTGCAGCGGTGGCTGGCCGAGACGCTCGACACGGACCTCGTGGTCACGCGCGCGACGACGGACCGCGGGTACCGCGTCATCCGGGTGCACCGGACACGCTGATCGCGGCGGGTGCGTCACGGCACCGGCCGTCAGACGGTGAGGTCGCCCTCGAACACCAGGTCGGCGGGACCGCTCAGCGCGACGTGCTCGCCGTCCTCCGCAGCGGCCATCCGGACCGTCAGGACGCCGCCGGGCACGCGGACCCGCCAGGTGTCCGGCGCCTGCGGACCGGCCCAGTGGCGGACCGCCAGGGCCGCCGCGACGGCCCCCGTGCCGCACGACAGGGTCTCGCCACTGCCGCGCTCGTGGACGCGCATCGTGATGTGGCCGACGCCGTCGCGCACGAGCGGATCGCCGGGCAGGACGAACTCGACGTTCGCGCCCGCGGGCGGTGCCGGCTCGAGGACCGGCACGTAGGTCAGGTCGAGCCCCGCGAGTTCGTCGTCCGTCGCCACGGCGACGACGACGTGCGGGTTGCCGACGTCGATCGGGAGGCCCGGGCGCGCGCCGTCGAGGTTGCGGGCGCGGACGAGGACCTCGTCGCCGTCGAGACCGGCGATGCCGAGCCCCCATCGTCCGAGGTCGGCCGAGAACCCGTTGGTCGACCGCTGCAGGTCGACCACGCCCTTCCGCGTCCCGATCGCCAGGGTCTCGCCCGGCGCGAGGTCGACCAGTCCGGCGTCGGTCAGGTAGCGCGCGAACACCCGCACGCCGTTGCCGCACATCTCGGCGACGCTGCCGTCGGCGTTGTGGTAGTCCATGAACCACTCGGCCTCGGGAGCGACGCCGGCGATCGATCGGCCGTCCGGCACCGCGGCCGTCCTGACCGCGCGGATCACGCCGTCGGCGCCCACGCCGAAGCGACGATCGGCGATGGCACGGATGCGCTCCGGGGTCAGGTCCACTGTCGCGTCCGGGTCGGCGAACAGCACGAAGTCGTTGCCCGTGCCGTGGCCCTTGGTGAAGTGGAGTTCGGTCACGCCCCGATCCTAGCGAGGGCCTCGGACGCGTCCCCGCGGCCGCGGTCGGCAGCCACGGCGACGGCCACCCGCTCGAGGTCGTCGTGGCCCGCTCCGGTCACGTCGAGCGACTCCGCCTCGCGCAGCCGCCGGAACCAGGAAACCTGTCGGCGGGCGTACTGCCGCGTCGCGACCGCGGTCGACGTCACGGCGCCCTCGAGGTCCGAGCGGCCGTGCAGCACGTCGAGAGCCTGCGCGTAGCCGATCGCCGCGCGGGCGGTCCGTCCGCGCTCCAGGCCGACGTCGACGAGCCCCGCGACCTCGTCGACGAGGCCGTCGTCGAACATCCTCGCGGCGCGCTCGTGCAGCATCGGCACGAGGACCTCACGCCGCCGTTGCAGGTGCAGCACCCGCATCGGTCGCCACGGCCGCGGTGCGGACGGGAGGCGCGGGCGCACCGGATCCCGGTTCGTCGCGACCTCGACGGCGCGGACCAGACGCCGGGTGTTCCGCGGGTCGACCGCTGCCGCCGCCGCGGGGTCGAGGGCACGCAGTCGTTCGAGCAGTGCGGCCGCCCCGTGCTCGTCCGCCTCGCGCTCGAGCGCCGCGCGGAGTTCCGGATCCGTGGCGGGGAAGGACAGGTCGTGGAGCACGCTCGACACGTACAGGCCGCTCCCGCCGACGAGCACGACCGGCGCGCCCGCCCCGACCAGGGCGTCGATCGCCGCCCGGGCGTCACGCTGGTACGCCGCGACGCTCGCCTCGTCGGTCACGTCGAGCACGTCGAGCAGTCGATGCGGCACACCGCGTCGGGCGGCGATCGGGACCTTGGCCGTCCCGATGTCCATCCCGCGGTACAGCTGCATCGCGTCGGCGTTCACGATCTCGGCGGGGAGACCGTCTCGGCGGAGTGCTTCGGCGATGCCGAGCGCCAGGTCCGACTTGCCGGTGCCCGTGGCACCCACGATCGCGATGACGTCCGGGCCCTCCACGCCCGGATCGCTGGCCCGCGCCTCCGACGACGCCGACGCCGACGCCGATGCCGATGCCGATGCCGATGCCCCCGATGATGCAGGCGTCTCGAGCACCGTCAGCGGCCGGAAGGCGCGCCGACCCGCAGCGTCGGCAGCCCGAGCGACACCGGCCGGGGCCCGACCGCGGCGTCCGCCGCACCGGCGTCGGCCGGGACCGGCACGCCACACGAGGCGGCCTGCGCGCGGTCCCACGCGTCGCCCGCGCGGGTGCGGCGGACGCGCAGCGGCGCGTCCGTGTCGGCGATGAGGTACCGGGGTGCGCCGCGCGTGATCTCGAGCGTCACGACGTCGCCCGGGCGCGGAACCTCCGAGCCGGCGGGTACACCGAAGTGCACGAGACGGGCGTCCTCGGCCCGCCCGCTCAGTCGGTGCGTCGCGTCGTCCTTCCGCCCCTCGCCCGTCGCGACGAGGACCTCGACCGTTCGGCCGACCTGCCGTGCGTTCTCCTCGGCGACGATCCGGTCCTGCAGCGCCACGAGTCGGTCGTAGCGGTCCTGCACGACCTCCTTCGGCACCTGTTGCTCCATCGTCGCCGCGGGCGTCCCCGGGCGGATGGAGTACTGGAACGTGAACGCCGACGCGAACCGTGCACGCTCGACGACCCGGAGCGTGTCCTGGAAGTCGGCCTCGGTCTCGCCGGGGAAACCGACGATGATGTCGGTCGAGATCGCCGCGTGCGGGATGCGGGCGCGGACCCGGTCGAGGATCCCGAGGAAGCGGTCGCTGCGGTAGCTCCGCCGCATCGCCCGGAGGATGCGGTCCGAGCCGGACTGCAGCGGCATGTGGAGCTGCGGCATCACGTTCGGCGTCTCGGCCATGGCGTCGATGACGTCGTCGGTGAACGCGGCGGGGTGCGGGCTGGTGAACCGGACCCGCTCGAGCCCCTCGATCGAACCGGCAGCGCGGAGGAGTTTGCTGAACGCCTGGCGGTCGCCGAACTCGACGCCGTACGAGTTGACGTTCTGGCCGAGCAACGTGACCTCGATCGCGCCGTCGTCCACGAGCGCCTGGATCTCGGCCAGGACGTCGCCCGGTCGGCGGTCCTTCTCCTTGCCCCGGAGCGACGGGACGATGCAGAACGTGCACGTGTTGTTGCAGCCGACGGAGATCGACACCCACCCGCTGTGCGTGGAGTCCCGCTTGGTGGGCAGCGTCGACGGGAACACCTCGAGCGCCTCGAGGATCTCGACCTGCGCCTCGCCGTTGTGGCGTGCGCGCTCGAGCATCGCGGGCAGCGAGCCCATGTTGTGGGTGCCGAACACGACGTCGACCCACGGGGCCTTCTCGAGGATGACGTTCTTGTCCTTCTGTGCCAGGCACCCGCCGACGGCGATCTGCAGCCCCTCGTGCTCACGCTTGACCCCGGCCAGGTGGCCGAGGTTGCCGTACAGGCGGTTGTCCGCGTTCTCGCGGACCGCGCAGGTGTTGATCACGACGACGTCGGCCTGCTCGTCCACAGCCGGCACGTATCCGGCCGCCTCGAGTGACCCGCTGAGACGCTCCGAGTCGTGCACGTTCATCTGGCACCCGTAGGTCCGGACCTCGTAGGTGCGGGGGCGCGCTGCGGTGGTGGTCGCCATGGTGCTGTCAGTGTACGGCGGCGTCACCGTCGCCCAGACCGGCAGGCCCGGCCCGCCTACTCGAAGCGCACGCCAGCCCGTCGGCCGCCGCCGTCGAGTGCGATCCGGACGGCGGTCCGCACGACCGATCCGCCGTAGCCCTTGCGCATGAGGAACCCCGAGAGCCGGCGCTCCGCGGTCTCGTGGTCGAGCCCCCGCATCTGTCCGGCGCGCTTGCGGGCCAACTCGATCGCACGCTCGGACTCCGCCGCGTCGTCGTCCTGGTCCGCCAGGGCCGCGTCGATCGCCGCCTGGTCGACGCCCCGCCGCCGGAGCTCCGCCACCACGCCTTGTCGCCCCAGGCCCTTGCGGTCGTGCAGACGGTCGACGAGGTCGGCAGCGAGCCGCACGTCGTCGAGGAGACCGACCCGGGTGAGTCGAGCGATCTCGTGCTCGACGATGTCCTCGGGGAGTTCGCGCCCGAGGAGGGCGGTCCGCAGCTCGGACGTGCTCGTGCCACGGCGGCTGAGCGCCCGGATGCTGATCCGCTCTGCCTCGGCGAGCAACTCGTCCTGCGTGGGTGGTGACTCGACCGTCTCGTGCTCGGCGTCATCGTCCCGGTCGGCAGCCCGCAGTCGGCGCACCGGGGCGACGGGCCCGACGGTCTCGACGGTGGAACCCGTCACCGGAGGGAGCCACGCGTCGGAGGCGTCCGGGCGGTCGACGTCGGTCTCGTCGCGGACGAGACCGACCGGGATCGCGTCATCCCCGTCCGGACCGCCGATGCTCGCGCCGTGTGCGTCGGGCTCGGCAGACGGTGCTCCGCCTTCCGCCGGTCCGCGCCGGCACGACGTCGCCCGTGCCGACGACCGCGCACCGAAGATGTCGGTGACCGGTGCGAGGCCGTCGTCAGGCATGGAGCTGTCTCGGGAGCTCACGCGCCCTTCTTGGCGGCGAGTTTCTTCTCGAGGGACTCGACCGGCGCCGGGGCGTCAGCGGTGGCAGCGGCCGCACCGACACCGAGCTTCGCGAGGATCTTGCGCTCGATCTCGGCGGCGATGTCGCCGTTCTGGATGAGGAAGTTGCGCGAGTTCTCCTTGCCCTGGCCGAGCTGGTCGCCCTCGTACGTGTACCAGGCGCCCGACTTCTTGACGATGCCGTGCTCCACACCGAAGTCGAGCAACGAGCCCTCGCGCGAGATCCCCACGCCGTAGAGGATGTCGAACTCGGCCTGCTTGAAGGGCGGCGCCATCTTGTTCTTGACGACCTTGACCCGGGTGCGGTTGCCCACGGCCTCGGTGCCGTCCTTCAGGGTCTCGATGCGGCGGATGTCCAGCCGGACCGAGGCGTAGAACTTGAGCGCCTTACCGCCAGCGGTGGTCTCCGGGCTGCCGAAGAACACGCCGATCTTCTCGCGCAGCTGGTTGATGAAGATCATCGTGGTCTGCGTCTGGTTGAGCCCACCGGCCAGCTTCCGGAGTGCCTGCGACATGAGGCGGGCCTGGAGGCCGACGTGCGAGTCCCCCATCTCGCCCTCGATCTCGGCGCGGGGCACGAGCGCGGCCACGGAGTCGACCACGACCAGGTCGATCGAGCCCGAACGGACGAGCATGTCCGCGATCTCGAGCGCCTGCTCACCCGTGTCGGGCTGGGAGACGAGGAGCGCGTCGATGTCGACGCCGAGCTTCTTCGCGTACTCGGGGTCGAGGGCGTGCTCCGCGTCGATGAAGGCCGCGATGCCGCCGTTGCGCTGCGCGTTCGCGATGGCGTGCAGCGTCAGGGTCGTCTTGCCGGAGGACTCCGGACCGTAGATCTCGATGATGCGACCACGCGGGAGGCCGCCGATGCCGAGAGCGACGTCGAGCGCCACGGATCCGGTGGGGATGGTGGCGACGGGGGCGCGTTCGTCACTCCCGAGGCGCATCACCGTGCCCTTGCCGAACTGTCGGTCGATCTGGGCGAGTGCGGTCTCGAGGGCCTTCTCGCGGTCTGCGGGTGAGGGCATGATGCGCTCCTTCTGCTCGTGTACGGCGCCTGTAGGCTGTCGCCTTCGCGAGGACCGGTGGGGCAGGGTCCTCGGTTCACCGACAAGGCTCGGATGCTCATCCGATGGACCGAACCTACGACCGGCCACCGACATCACCACGCCGAGAGCAGACCGCTGTGGACGGTACGTCGCCACGAGCATCTGTGCAGGACGGTAGCACCGGATCGAACACCCGTTCGAGCAACACGCCGAAGACGTGTTCGAGTGGGCGTCAGTCGCGCGGAGCGCGGAGGCCCTTGCCGTGCCGCCGTCCGACGGGCACGTCCTGCGCGTCGCACAGGGCCTCCCAGACGTCGCGGGCCGGCACCCCCGCCGCGAGCGCGTCGGCCGCCGACCGTCCGCCCACCGCCCCGAGGACGACGTCGCGCGTGACCACCTGACCGTAGGCCGGACCGAACTCGTCCTCGACCGCCTGCCAGAACTCACTCACGCGCACGGCCCCATGGTAGCCAGGACCCCGGACACGAGGCGGGGCCGGACGCACT
Source organism: Curtobacterium sp. MCBD17_003 (assembly GCF_003234885.2). Classification (NCBI taxonomy): domain Bacteria; kingdom Bacillati; phylum Actinomycetota; class Actinomycetes; order Micrococcales; family Microbacteriaceae; genus Curtobacterium; species Curtobacterium sp. MCBD17_003. The sequence continues at coordinate 950,580 of NZ_CP126275.1, read as the reverse complement.
CGTCGAGGCGGCCACCGCCGCTGGCCCTGATCGCCGCGCCCCCGGAACGCGGAACGCCCCGGTCCAGCAGGACCGGGGCGTTCCGACGCGGACTGCGCTCAGCGCACCGCGAGGTCGTTGTCGAACTCGGCGACGAGGTCGTCCGGCAGCATGTCCGGAACCGGGGAGGTGATCCCCTCGACGACCGCGAGGCGGTCACCGACTTCGCGCATGATGACCGAGATGGGCGTGTCGAGCGCGTCGGCGACCGAAGCGAGGATCTCGGAGCTGGCTTCCTTCTGACCGCGCTCCACCTCGCTCAGGTATCCGAGCGCGACACTGGCCTTGCTGGCGACCTGACGGAGGGTCCGGCCCTTCTGCAAGCGGAAGTCCCGCAGGACATCGCCGATTTCCTGACGAACGAGAACCATGAGAACTCCTCCTTCCTGTCATCCCGATCCCGCTCGATCCCGGTGACCGAGAACGGGACAGCAACACTATCGCCGCCGGTTCGTGCATGCTAACCAGGGGGCTCTGGGTGGTGCTTGTGAATGCACCACTTGTAACCGGATGGAAACGCGCCCTATTCCCCGGACGTGCTCGCCGTGACCGCCTGGTGCAAGCGTGTGAGGAGTTCGGAGACGGCCCCCGCGCGGATTGCCGCACGGTCACCATCGAGCCGGAGTTCGGACGCCTCCGCGACACCGGCCCGCGCGATCCCGACGAACACCGTGCCGACCGGCTTGCCGTCCTGCGGTTCCGGTCCGGCGACGCCCGTCGTGCTGATGCCCCAGGTCGCCGCAAGGCCGTCGACCGCCGTCGCCGCACGCACCCCGGTCGCCATCTGCCGCGCGACCTCCGGATCGACCGCCCCCCGAGTCGCCAGCAGCGCCGCGTCGACGCCGAGCAACTGGTGCTTCAACGGCGTCGCGTAGGCGACCACACCCCCGCGCACGACCGCGCTCGCACCCGGGACGGCGACGAGCTCCGCCACGACGAGACCGCCGGTGAGCGACTCCGCGACGGCGAGCGTCTCGCCGCGCGCCGCGAGTGCGCGCACGATCGCGACCGCCAGCGAGCCGGGAGGCACGACAGCGTCGGGTGCGTCGGTGACCGTCACCGCGCCTCCCGGCCGTGCCGCCAGGCCTGCCACAGGTAGTCGAGACCGCTCAGGATCGTCGCGAGGAACGCCAACACCATGAGGACGGCGTCGACGACGTGCACCCAACCGCCGAAGACGTTCCAGAAGGGGATGAGGGCCAGGGTGATCGCGACGGCCTGCAGGACCGTCTTGACCTTGCCGCCGCGGCTCGCGGGGATGACCCGGTCGCTCAGCACCGCGAAGCGGAAGACCGTGATGCCGATCTCGCGCACCATGATGAGGACGGTGACGTACCAGGGCAGTTCCCCGAGCACCGAGAGCGAGACGAGGGCGCCGCCGATGAGCACCTTGTCGGCGATCGGGTCGACGAGCTTGCCGAAGTCGGTGACGAGGTTCTGCCGGCGGGCGATGATGCCGTCGGCGCTGTCGGTGACGATCGCGACGACGAACAGCACGGCTGCCCAGATCCGGAGGGGGCCGTCCTGCCCCGCGTCGAGCAGCAGGAAGACGAAGAACACCGGCGCCATCAGGATCCGGATGACGGTGATGACGTTGGCGACGTTCGCGGTCGACGCCGGCCCCGATCCCGATCGGATCACCCGCCCCCGCCACGGGAACCGCTTCTGCGTCGCGGTGGACTCACCGGAGGCGCTCATGGTGATCACTCCCTGCCGGTCAGGCTCCAGGCGTCCTCGTCCGGATCGCTCTCGACCTCATCGTACCCACGGGTCATGTCGGCGACCGGGTCGTCGGACCCGCGGTACCCGGCGTCGCCCTCCGCGCCGTCGCGCGTCGGGGTGACCGGGGCGGCCGGCGCGGGGGGCTCCTCACCCCGGAGTCGCGCGAGGGTCTCGGGAAGCTGCTCGACCGTGATGAGGACGTCGCGGGCCTTCGAGCCCTCGCTCGGCCCGACGATCTCGCGTGACTCCATGAGGTCCATGAGCCGCCCCGCCTTGGCGAAGCCCACGCGGAGCTTCCGCTGGAGCATCGAGGTCGACCCGAACTGCGTCGAGACGACCTGCTCCACGGCCGCGAGGAGGAGCTCGAGGTCGTCACCGATGTCGGCGTCGATCTCCTTGCGCTCGACGACCGCCTGGACGTCCTGGCGGTACTCCGGGCGGGCCTGGCGGGTGACGTGCGCGACGACCTCGGCGATCTCGCTCTCCTGCACCCAGGCGCCCTGCACGCGGACGGCCTTCGACGACCCCATCGGCAGGAACAGTCCGTCGCCCTGGCCGATGAGCTTGTCGGCTCCCGGCTGGTCGAGGATGACCCGGGAGTCCGTCACGCTCGTCACCGCGAACGCGAGCCGCGACGGCACGTTCGCCTTGATGAGCCCCGTGACGACGTCCACCGAGGGACGCTGCGTCGCGAGGACGAGGTGGATTCCGGCCGCCCGGGCGAGCTGCGTGATGCGGACGATCGAGTCCTCGACGTCGCGCGGGGCGACGAGCATGAGGTCCGCGAGCTCGTCCACCACGACGAGGAGGTACGGGTAGGGCTTGAGCTTCCGCTCGCTGCCGGCGGGCAGGACGATCTCGTCGTTCGCCACGGCACGGTTGAAGTCGTCGACGTGCCGGAACCCGAACGACGCGAGGTCGTCGTACCGCATGTCCATCTCCTTCACGACCCACTGCAGCGCCTCGGCCGCCTTCTTCGGGTTCGTGATGATGGGGGTGATGAGGTGCGGGACACCGGCGTAGATCGAGAGCTCGACGCGCTTCGGGTCGACGAGGACCATGCGGACCTCGCTCGGCTTCGCGCGCATGAGGAGCGACGTGATCATCGAGTTGACGAAGCTCGACTTGCCGGACCCCGTGGAGCCGGCGACCAGGAGGTGCGGCATCTTCGCGAGGTTCGCCACGACGAAGCCGCCCTCGACGTCCTTGCCGACGCCGATGGTCATCGGGTGCTTCGACTTCGTGGCCGCGTTCGACCGCAGCACGTCGCCGAGCGAGACGATCTCGCGGTCCGAGTTCGGGATCTCGACGCCGATCGCGCTCTTGCCGGGGATCGGCGAGAGGATGCGGACCTCGTTCGAGGCGACCGCGTACGACAGGTTCTTGCTCAACGCCGTGACGCGCTCGACCTTGACCCCCGGGCCGAGCTCGATCTCGTACCGGGTGACCGTCGGGCCGCGCGAGAACCCGGTGACCTTGGCGTCGACCTTGAACTCGGTGAGGACGCCGGTGATCGCCGCGACCATCTCGTCGTTCGCGGTGCTGTGCGCCGTCGCGGGGGTGCCCGGGCTCAGCGTCGAGGCGGCGGGCAGGCGGTAGGGCGCGGCCGGAGCGTCGTCGGCGGTCGTGTCGGGCAGGCCGTCCTGCTCGTCCTCGTCGAGGGGCAGCACGTCCGTGACGGGCTCGGCCACGGCGGGACGGATGACCTCGGTCGCGGCCTGGGCCTCGTCGTGGCGCACGCGGCCCGGCGCCTGCGCGTCGAACGCACGGAGGGCCTCCTCGGCGCGGTCGAGGTCCTCGGCGACGTCCTGTTCGAGCGAGTCGTTGAGGTTGACCGACACGGGTTCGGCCGGCGTCAGGTCGACGAGGCCCGCCGCGGCGCCGCGGCCGGTGGCGGCCGCGGCGTCGGACGTCTCGGCGTGCGGGAGCACGGGGGTGTCGTAGGCGGGATCCTCCTCGCGCCCGGTCTTGTTGCGCCGCCACCACGGCAGCGCCCCGGGCTCGCCCTCGCCCGAGCCGTCGCCGCTGCCGCCGCCGTCGAGGTCCTCGAACGGGTCGAACGACGACGACGCCGAGGTGTTCCGGCCACGGCGCGGTGCCACGGGCGCGGGTGCGTCCGCGTCGATCGGAGCCGGCCCCGGCGTGCCGAACAGGTACGCGTAGAGCTCGTGCACGCGTCGACCCACGTGGTTCGGGGGCGTCTTCGTGATGATGAACAGCGAGAGCGCGATGAGCGCCACGGCCACGGGGGTGGCGATCCACGCGGTCGCGGCCGCGACGATCCAGCCGATCACCACCCAGCCGATGATCCCGCCCGCCTGTGCGAGCACGGGCATGCCGTCGGACGCCGGGGGCTGACCGCCGTAGATGTGACAGACGGAGGAGATGCCGATGACGAGCAACCCCAGGCCGATGCCGATGCGGGTGTTGTCGTGCACGGACGCGGGATGCCGGAACAACCACCCGGCGAACACGATCATGATGACCGGCAACGCGACCGCGAGCCGACCGAACAGACCACCGAACGTGTAGGCGTCCAGGGCCACCGCGACCGGGTTGGCGGGGTTGAGCCACTCGACCACGGCACCGGCGATCGCGAGCAGGAACAGCAGGAACGGGAAGCCGTCGCGTCGTTCGTCGTGCTCGAGCGACTCCTTGCCGAGCAGCCGGAACACCGCGCCGACACCGTGCGCTGCACCCGTCCAGGCGGTCACGAGGGGGTTCGGCCCGACGACCTCGACCGGTTGCGGGAGCTTCCGGGTGGTCGCCTGGGTCCGGGAGGTGGCGCCGCGGGCCCCCGTGCCGCCGGACCCGCGCGCGGGCGAGGGCGCCCGCGACCCCGAGGACGCGCGGGACCCCGAGGACGCGCGCGACGACGACTTGGTGCTCCCGGCCATGAGCGGAACCCTAACCCGAGCCGGGGACGTCCGGCGGGAGGCCCGCCGTGACGGGCCGCGCCCCCGCACCCGGTACCGTGGGGCCAGGAGCGACGAGGAGGACGACACGATGGTCACGGTCCGCCCCGACGCACCGATCCGTCGCCTCAAGGGCGCCTCGGTCGCCGAGACCCGGAGCGCGATCGTGGACCTCATCCGCTCGAGTGGCACCATCAGCCGCACGGAGCTCGCGGAGCGGTCCGGACTGACGAACGCGACGATCTCGAAGATCGTCCGGACCCTGCTCGACGACGGCCTCGTGTCCGAGGTCGGGTACGCGGAGTCGACCGGCGGCAAACGCGCCGTCCTGCTCGAGCTGAACAGCACCGCCGGCTACGCGGTCGGGGTCGCCCTGGACACCGCGCAGGACGTGTACGTCCTCGTCGACCTCAGCGGTCGCCCGATCGACGCACGGAGCGTCGCGGGGACCGGGACCGAGTCACCCGAGGCCGTCGTGGCCCGCGTCGCCCGGGACGTCGCCGTCATGCTCGCCGACCACGGGATCGACCGCGACACCGTGATCGGGATCGGCGTCGCCGGCGAGGGACGGCTCGACCTGCCCGGTCGGGTGCTCCGGTCCACCGACTCGTGGAGCGAGTGGGACGACTTCGCGCTCGGGCACGCGCTCACCGCGGCGACCGACCTGCCGGTCACGGTCGACAACGACGCGAACTGCGCCGCCCTCGGCGAGTTCTGGTCGGGCCGCGTGCCGTCCACGCGCGACTTCGCCACCGTCTACATGGCGACGGGCATCGGGTGCGGGCTGCTCGTCGGAGGCGACGTCCACCGGGGCGCGTCGTCGAACGCCGGGGAGATCGGGCACATGTCCCTGCGGTGGGACGGGCCGCCCTGCTGGTGTGGGTCCCGCGGCTGCCTCGAGGTCCTCGCCGCGCCCGCCGCCGTCGTCGCACGAGCCCGCACCGACGCGGCCCTCGTCGCGCGGCTCGGCATCGACACCACCACGGACGGCGACGACGCCCGGGCGGTGACGGCCGACGTCCGCGCGACCTTCGCACGCGTCGCGGCCGCGGCCGTCCAGGGCGACACCGGCGCGCTCGCCCTCGTCGAGGAGTCCGCCGAGTACCTGGCGCGGGCGATCCTGAACCTCGTCAACCTGCTCGACCTCGACGAGGTCTACCTCGCGGGCCCGGGGTTCGCCACCGCCGGCGAGCGCTACCTGCGGGCGGTGCAGCGGGAGCTCCACGCGCACGCGGTGATGCGGGGCACGCATCCCGTGCACGTGGCGATGAGCGCCGTCGGCCGGGACGCCGCCGCGCTCGGCGCTGCCGCCGCCGTGCTCCACGCCCGGCTGACGCGGACCCGCGCCGGTCGCGGCTGACGCGGCGGCCCTGGCGGACCCGGCGGCCCCGGCGGACCCCGCGACTCCGGCGGACCCGGCGGCGTCGGTCAGTCGAGCCGCACGACCCGCAGGTCCCGCCACCGCACGACCGCGCCCGGCCCCCACCGCTCGTCCCCGAGCGCGGGGTCGTTGTCGTGCACCTCGAGCGCGATGTGCCCGGCGCGACCGAGCAGGGCGCGGACGGCGGCGCGGTCGAACCGGTCCGGTGGGAGCGCCCCGGTGTCGCACTCGGCGACGAGGAGCCCGTTGACCCAGGTCGTCAGCACCGGCCACTCCCCCACGCACCGGATCCGGAGCTCGTTCCAGTCGTCCCATCGCCACGCGGCGAGGAACGCCTCGGCGCTGGCGGCGTACGTCAGCAGGGCCCGCTTCTCCGGCGTCACCGGCTCGCGGCTCGTCACCGGGTCGTCCTCGGTCAGACCGACCGCTCGCCCGCCGGCGTCGCGGACGGCGTCGACGGCGAACCCGACGGCGTGGAACCCGCCGATCCCGTTGCCGTAGAACCCGCCGATGGAGCCGGACGGCCGGTGGTCGACGAGCACCTGGTACCCCTGCGACCCGAGCGCCGAGGCTCGGAGCATGATCCCGGTGTCCGCGGGCCAGTCCGGTCGCACCAGCACCGTCAGGTCGACGTCACCGAACACCTCGTCGCTGACCAGGTAGCCGCCGAGTCCGCGGCGCTCCTGGCCACCCACGACGGCGCCGTCGACCACGGACCACGCACCACTCGTGGCGAGGGCGTCGCGGACCGCGGGTGACGCGGGGTCCGGTGCCGGGCCTCCCGGCCGTGCGGCCACGGGCGTGCGCGGGACGGCGTGCCAGCCGTCGAGCGTGACGCCATCGAAGAGCGCGGTCGCGACGAACGACGGCGCGGATCGGCCGGGAGGGCCGGCGACGTCACGCACGCGACGTCACCCAGGGCTCGTTCGAGATCGTCACCGCCGTGCCGGTGCCAGCGGCCTCCTCGATGGCGAGCCCGACGTGGTGGTCGTGCAGGCCCTCGGCGAGCGGGTAGGGGCCCGGGGCCTCGTCGCGGGTCCATGCGCCGGTGCGCGTCAGCAGCTCGGCGACGGCGAGGTCGTCGTCCATGAGGCGTCCGCCCTCGTACAGGTTCCGCCACACTGGGCGCCCGTCGAGGCTGATGTGCGTCGTGTCGAGCCCCTCGTAGTCCATGCCGTGGCCGGTCTGCGCCCGCTCGAACCGCGACGTCACCGGGGTCGTGGCGTCGAGCATGCGCACGAGGGTCTCGTCGTGGAGCTCGCCCGTCGACCCGCGGACCGCCAGGTGGTCCGGACGCACCGGGTTCCACCACTGGTTGTCCGTGAAGTCGTAGAGCCCCGTGCGGCCGTCCCCGAGGTCGAGCGTCGACAGGATCGTCCGGGCCGGCTTCGGCTCCGTGTCGTGTGTCCAGCCGTCCGGCGTGATCGGGTCGACCAGGGGCGCGGTCGAGGTCACGGACCGCACGGTCACCGGCCCCGGGGCGACGTCGAGGAACCCGCGGATCATCGACACCGCGTGGTACAGGTGCGTCGAGCTGACGTGCACGGAGGTCGGGGCACCGACTACCCCGTCCCGCACCGCTGCCAGCCGAGCGGCGTGGAGCGGCATGAGCAGGTACTGCTCGGCGACCTGGACGAGGTCCGCCGCGCCGACGTCGGCCCAGAGCGACCGCATGCCGTCGAGGTCCGGCGCCGGCGGCGTCTCGGTGAGCACGGGGACCCCGCGTCCGACGAGCTCGCGGACGAGCCCGGGCGTCACCGGCCACGGGACGCTCGGGACGACGAACTCGGGACGCTCCGCGGCCAGGAGGTCGTCGAGCGTCCGCCAGGTCGGGACGCCCCACCGGCGCTCGAGTTCCGCCCCGGCCTCGGCTCGACGCGTCACCACGCCGGTCACCCGGAACCGGTCGGGCAACAGCTGCGCCACCCGGAGGTAGACCTCGGTGCGCCACCCGTTGCCGACGAGCGCGTACCGGGTCGGTGCGACGGTCGGGAGGCGCTTGGTCGCGACCGCCGGGGTGCGCAGCGGTGGCTCCGTGGCGGCCGGGTCGGTGCGGTCCGTGTCGGTGGTGGTCATGCCTGGGCTCCTGACTGCTCGGTGGTGGTCGCGAGGGGGCCGCCGAGCACGCCCGCCAGCCAGCGGCCGCTCCGCTTGACGGTCCGCTGCTGGGTGGCGTAGTCGACGTGCACGATGCCGAAGCGGCGCGTGTACCCGAACGCCCACTCCCAGTTGTCGAGGAGGCTCCAGCAGAAGTACCCGCGGAGCGGGATCCCCTCGCGGACCGCGTCGGCGCACGCCGCGAGGTGCGCCTCGACGTACGCACGGCGCTCCTCGTCCTCGACGGCACCCGTCTCGTCGACCACGTCCTCGTAGGCCGCGCCGTTCTCGGTGACCGCGATCGGCAGCTCGGGCCGGAGCGTGTGGACCATGCGCAGGACGTCGACGAGGCCGTCCGGGTGGATCTCCCACCCCATCTGCGTGCGCGGTGCACCGGTGTCGACGGTCTCGACGAACTCGCTGCCCGGGTTCGCGCTCACCGCGCCGACGGCGCCACCGGCGTTGGTCGCCGCGCCGGTCCCGCCACCGGCCCGCACGGTGTGCCGGCTGTAGTAGTTGACGCCCACGAAGTCGACGTCCGCCGCGATCTCGGCGGCGTCGGACGCGGGGTTCGCCGCGAACCAGTCCTGCTCCCCGAGGTCACGGACGACGTCCTCCGGGTAGTGGCCGAGGAGCAGCGGCTCGAGGAACAGCCGGTTCTGGAGGCCGTCGATGCGTCGGGCGGCGTCGCGGTCGTCGGCCGAGTCGGTCGCCGACCGCACCGAGTAGAGGTTGAGCGTGACCCCGACCTGCGCGGTCGGCCGGGCGGCAGCACGGATGGCCGGGACGGCACGCCCGTGCCCGAGCATCAGGTGGTGGGCCGCGTGCGCGGCACGGGTCCCGAGCTGCTTGCCCGGCGCGTGCACACCCGACGCGTAACCGAGGAACGCCGAGCACCACGGCTCGTTCAGGGTGATCCAGTGGTCGACGAGGTCACCGAGGCCCGCGACGACGAGGCCCGCGTACTCCGCGAACCGGTCCGCCGTGTCCCGCTCGAGCCAGCCGCCCCGCGCCTCGAGCGCGCTCGGGAGGTCCCAGTGGTACAGCGTCGCCCACGGGGTGATGCCCCGCTCGAGCAGTGACTCCGCGAGGCGGCGGTAGTGGTCGAGCCCCGCCTGGTTCGCCGGCCCGGTGCCGTCCGCCTGGACGCGCGGCCACGCGACCGAGAACCGGTACGCGTCGACGCCGAGGTCCGCCATGATCGCGACGTCCTCGCGGTACCGGCGGAGGTGGTCGTCGGCCGGGTCGCCCGTCGAGCCGTCGGTGATCGCGCCGGGGACGCGGGCGAAGTCGTCCCAGATGCTCGGTCCGCGGCCGTCGACGTCGACCGACCCCTCGACCTGGTACGCGGCCGTGGCGGTGCCGATGACGAAGTCGTCGGGCAGATCGCTCCTGGTGAACGCCACGTCAGGCCTCCTTGTCCGGGGCGCACCAGTCGCTGCCCTCGTTCTCGGTCACGGCGATGAGGACCTCGTCGCGCTTCACCCCGGCACCCACCAGCTCGTCGACCACGCACCCGTACATGCGCTGCTTGTCCTCGGGACCGTAGATGCGGGCGAGCAGGATCTGCACGAAGAGGATGTCGTTGCGGTCCGCGTTCGGGAACGTCCGTGAGTACACGAGCTCCCCGGGCTCGTGGAGCCGGAAGACCTGGAACAGGTCGTCCTCGGGCATCGCGAGCCCGTCGACGAGTCCCTTGTGGATGGCGGCGCTGATGGCCTCGCGACGTGGTGCGAGGGCCGCGTGCATGTCGACGCGGACGAGGGGCATGGTCTCCTGCTTCCCGGGCCCGCGTCGGTGCGGGCCCATGTCGTGGTGCTCGGCGCCTCAGCGGGCGTCGAGCCAGTGCTCCGGAGCCGGCCGGAGGGCGGCGAGTTCCACCCACAGGTCGTCCGGGAGGTCCGTGGTCGCGGCGTCGACGGTCGTCGCGATCCGCTCGGGTCGACTGAACCCGACGATCGTGCTCGCGACCGCCGGCTCCCGCACGGACGCGGCGAGCGCCGCCGTCGCGAGGTCGGTCCCGTACCGGTCGCAGACGTCGGCCATCGCGGTGATGGCGGCGCGAGTGGCCGGAGGCGCGGGGCGGTAGCCGTAGTCGGTCCGGCCACTCCGCGGTGCGGCGAGGATCCCCCCGCCGAACACCGCCGCGTTGACGACCGCGACGTCGGTCTCGGCCGCCCGGGCCACGAGCGACTCGGCGCTGCGGTCGACGAGCGTCAGACGGTTGTGCACGAGGAGGACCTCGAACACCCCGAGGTCGAGGTACCGCCGCATGACGTGGACGTCCCCGCCCGCGAGGCCGATGTGCTCGACGACGCCCTCGTCCCGGAGGGCGACGAGCGTGTCGACCGCGCCACCCGGCGCCGTCATCACGTCGAGGTCGTGGAACTCGGGGTCGTGGAGGTGCACGAGCGGCAGCCGGTCGATGCCGAGCCGCTCCTGGCTCTCGCGGACGGACGCGCGGACGCGGGCGCCCGAGTAGTCGCCGTCCCGGGCGTCCACCTTCGTGACGACGAGCACGTCGTCCGGCAGGCCGCCCGCGCGCGCGATGCCGAGGCCGATGCGCCGTTCGCTCGCGCCGCCCGAGTACCCGTTCGCGGTGTCGATCGTCCGGATCGGGCTGTGGAGGACCTGGTCGACGAGGGCGACCGCGTCGTCCTCCTCGACGGCATGACCGAAGTTCTCCGGCATGCTGCCGAGGGGTGCGGCGCCGAGGGTGACCGCGGAGACGGTGAGCCCGGTCCTCCCGAGGGGCCGCATCCAGCCGCCCGGGGTCACATCGAGGTCGGGATCGATCGTGGTACCGAGGTCGACCATCAGCTCTTCACCGCCCCGAGGGTCATGCCCGCGACGAACTGTCGCTGCATCCAGACGTACACGAGCACGACCGGCACGATCGACAGCGTCAGGCCGGCCGCGAGCGACGGCCAGTCGGTCTGGTACTGCCCGATGAGGCTGAACAGGACCGGCTGGAGCGGGAGTGCCCGCGTGTTCTGCAGCACCGTGTTCGCGATGAGGAACTCGTTCCACGTCGACAGGAACTGGAAGATGACGACCGTCGCGACCCCGGGCCGGGCCAACGGCAGGATCACCCGCCAGAACACCGTGAACTCGCCGGCACCGTCGATCCGCGCGGCCTGGACGAGTTCGTCGGGCAGGGTCTCGAAGAAGGCCCGCATGAGGAACATGGCGAACGGTGCCGAACTGCTGATGTAGAGCACGAGCAGGCCGAACTGGCTGTTGAGCAGCCCGATGTTCTTGAGTTGCAGGTAGAGCGGGATGATGAGCGCCGTCGACGGCATCATCAGGGTCGACAGGAGCGCGACGTAGAGGACGTTCTTGAACGGGAACCGGAGCTTGGCGAAGGCGTACCCGGTCATCGACGCGAACACGAGCACGCCCGCGACCGTCGCCGTGGTGATCCAGAGGCTGTTGAGGAAGTGCAGCCCGAAGTCCGTCGACGTCCACGCCGTGCCGTAGGCCCGCGTCGTGAGCATCGTCGGGAAGAACGGCCCGTTGAACACGGTGTTCTCCGGGCGGAGCGACGTCGCGAGCAGCCACAGCAGCGGGAACACCGTCACCGCGCAGATCGCCACGAGGATGATCGCCGCGACCGACCGGGCGTACGGGACCCGTCGGTGCCGCGGCGCCTGGTCGAGGCGGCGGACGTCGGTCCGGGACACCGGTTGCTTGATGGCGGTCATCGGGCGGCCCTCCTCGCGAGCACGATCTGGACGAGCACGGCGACGCCGCACAGGAGCATGACGACGACGCTGAAGGCGCTGCCGTAGCCGAGTTGCGGCACGGACCCGCCGGTGGACCCGAACGCGAGGCTGTACAGGTAGGTGCCGAACACCTCGGACTGGTGGCTCGGACCACCGCCGGTCATGACGAAGATGATGTCGAACACCTTGAAGCCGTTCATCAGGTTCAGGCTGATCACGATCGCCGTCACGATCCGGAGGCCCGGGATCGTCACGAACCGGAACTGCTGGAACCGGGACGCGCCGTCGACCTCGGCGGCCTCGTAGAGCGAGGGGTCGATGCCCTGGATGCCGGCGAAGAAGATGAGCATGTTCATGCCGATCGCCATCCAGAGTGACACCGCGATGATCGCCGGCAGCACGAGCGACGGGGTCGACAGCCAGTTCGCCGCGAGACTGCCGAGCCCGAGCCCCCGGAGCGTCCGGTTGAGCGTGCCGATGTTCGGGTCGTAGATGAGCTTCCACAGCGCACCCGAGACGACGAACGACACGAGGCCGGGGACGAACAGGATCGTCCGGACCACGACGCTGAGGCCCTTCCACACGTTCGCGACGAGCACCGCGATCACGAGCGGGATCGCGGTCTGGAGGACCGTGGTCACGACCGCGTAGAGCACGGTCACGACGAACGCGTGGCGGGCGACCGGGTCGTTCGCCATGCGGGTGTAGTTGTCGAGCCCGATGAACTGCGGGATGCCGAAGCCGCTCCACCGCGTCAGCGACAGGTAGGCGGCGTAGAGGATCGGCCAGCCGACGAACGCCGCGAACAGCAGGACGGTCGGCGCGACGAAGGTGTACCCGGAGACCCACTCCCAGCGGCGGAGGCGAGCGGAGCCGCCCGCTCGTCCCCGGCCGCGGTTCCGGCCCGGGCCACCGCCCCGACCCGTGCCGCGGGGACCGCGCCCACGCTGGCCCATCTCGTCCGACCGTCCCGCCCGCTCCGGCCGGAGCACATTGGTGACGGCCATGTCAGCCCTTCGCGTTGAGGACGGCGGCCTGCATCTGCTTGGCGACCTCGGCCGGCGAGGCGGTCTGGTCGAAGATCTTGCCGAGGGGGTCACCGGCCGCGCTCGATCCCGCGCCGAACGGGATGTGCGGGCAGCCGTCGGGGAGCCACGACGTCATGAGCTTGATGTGCGGGTCGCTCACGCGGTCCGCGGCGCTCTTGGTCGACGGCATGCTCAGCGAGTCGTTCATGAGCTGCGAGTACTGGGCCGGCTCGTACATGAACTTGAGGAACTCGATCGCGGCGTCCTTGGCCTTGCTCGTCGCGGACACCGCCCAACCGGCTCCGGCCTGGTCGGCGGTCCAGTGTCGGGCCCCGCTCTTGATCGCCGGGGTCCGCATGATTTTGTACTTGTCGAGGAACGCCTTGGGGGCGTCCTGCGCGAGTGACTGCGGGATCCAGGACCCGGCGAACAGCATGGCCGCACCCCCCGTGTAGAACAGCTGGGTCGCCTGGTCGCCCGACGTGCCCGTCGTGCCCTTCTGGAACACGCCCGCCTTGACGATCCGGTCGTTGAGCTGGAGCGCCTCGAGCACGGGCTTGTTCGTGTACGCGTAGCCCTTCTCGAGCTGGTCGAGCTTGAGGTAGTACGTCGGGTCGTCGGTCACCTGGGTGATGAGCGGGAGGAAGAAGTCGAGCGCGCTCGTCGTCGGGTTCGCGCTGAACGCGACGGTGGACTTGCCCGTGGCGTCGATCTTCCCGGCGGCGGCGATGAGGTCGTCCCAGGTCTCCGGCTCCCCGTCCACACCCGCGGCGCTCAGCATGTCCGGGTCGTAGAACAGGCCGAACGTCTGCGCCATGAACCCGAGCGCGTACTGCTTGCCGTTCTTCGTGTACTCCTGGTTGTTCGACGAGAAGAAGTCCTTGAAGAAGCCGGACCCGAGCTCCTTGCGCAGGTCCGCCGAGATCCCCTGTTCGCCGTAGGTGATGGCGCGGACGTGCGGGGCGAAGATCTCGGGCACGTCACCACCCGAGACGGCCGCGGTGAGCGCCGGGAGGTACTGGTCCGGCGTCCCGAAGATCCGGTTCTGGATCTTGATGTTCGGGTGCTTCTTCTCGAACGCGGCGATCACCTTGGGGAACACGTCCCGCTGGCCCGTGTACCAGCTCCACATGCGGACGGTCGTCGTGCCGCTCGACGAGGCGGAGGACCCCGAGGAGCAGGCCGCCAGCAGTTCCGCGAGGGCGACGCTCGCGACGCCGGCGCCGCCGTAGCGGAACAGGGTGCGCCTGCTGATGCCCCGGCCGATCGCCTCAGCAGCGGCGCGCGTGTCGGTGTCGTGCATGGTCTCTCCTTTGAGATAGCCGAACCGCTCCCGCTGCTCTGCGGGAGCCCGTGCGGACTTTCTATCCCAAAGTAACGAAGTCTGTCAACGGATTCGGACGACGACGAGGGCGGGGTCCGTCGGACCCCGCCCTCGTGCTGCCGCGGCTCGTGCCGCTGGCTCGTGCCGCCGCGCCTACGCCTCGATGACCACCGGCACGATCATCGGTCGCCGCCGGTGCTTCGTGTTCACCCAGCGCCCCACCGTGCGACGGACGGCCTGCGTGAACGCGTGCTGGTCACCCGCGCCGTTCGCCGCCGTGTCGGCGAGCGCCCGGACGATCTGCGGCCGGACCTCGTCGAACACGGAGTCGTCCTCGGCGAACCCGCGCGACTGGATCTCCGGGCCGACGATGCACTGGCCGGTGGTGAAGTCGACGGCGCAGAAGATCGAGATGAAGCCCTCTTCCGCCAGCACACGCCGGTCCTTGAGGTCCGCGTCCGTGATCTCGCCGACGGTCGACCCGTCCACGTAGACGTAGCCGAGGTCGAGTTGCCCGGCCACGCGGACCACGCCGTCCTTGAGGTCGACGACGGTGCCGTCCTCGCCGAGGATCACGTTGCGCGGCGGGACCCCCGTCTGGATCGCCAGGTCGGCGCTCGCGTACAGGTGGCGGTGCTCACCGTGCACGGGCATGACGTTCCGCGGCCGCAGGATGTTGTAGCAGTACAGGAGCTCGCCCGCGGAGGCGTGGCCCGACACGTGCACCTTCGCGTTGCCCTTGTGGACGACCTTGGCGCCGAGCTTCGTCAGCCCGTCGATCACCCGGTAGACGGCGTTCTCGTTGCCGGGGATGAGGCTCGACGCGAGGATGACGGTGTCCCCCTCGCCGATCTCGATCTGGTGCTCGAGGTTCGCCATGCGCGCGAGCACGGCCATCGGCTCGCCCTGGGACCCCGTCGACATGTAGACGATGCGGTCGTCCGGCAGGTCCTTGGCCTTCTTGGCGTCGATGAGGACGTCGTCCGGCACCCGGAGGTACCCGAGCTCGGCCGCGATCGTCATGTTCCGGACCATCGACCGGCCCATGAACGCCACCCGGCGGTTGTTCGCCGCGGCGGCGTCGAGCACCTGCTGCACGCGGTGGACGTGGCTCGAGAAGCTCGCCACGACGACGCGGCGGCGCGCACGGGCGATGACGCTCTCGAGCACCGGCCCGATGTCACGCTCGGGCGCGGTGAACCCCGGGACGTCCGCGTTCGTGGAGTCCGGCAGGAACAGATCGACCCCGGCTTCGCCGAGTCGGGCGAACGCGCGCAGGTCCGTGATGCGGTCGTCGAGCGGGAGCTGGTCCATCTTGAAGTCCCCGGTGTGGAGCACACGGCCCGCCGGAGTGGTGATGGCGACGGCGAGCGCGTCCGGGATGGAGTGGTTCACGGCCACGAACTCGAGGTGGAACGGGCCGAGCTGCTCGACCTGGTCCTCGCGCACCGTCAGCGTGTACGGCTTGATCCGGTGCTCCTTGAGCTTCGCCTCGACGAGCGCGAGCGTCAGGGTGGACCCGATGAGCGGGATGTCCTGCCGGAGCTTGAGCAGGTACGGCACGGCGCCGATGTGGTCCTCGTGGCCGTGCGTCAGGACCACGCCGAGGACGTCGTCGAGACGATCGCGGATCGGGGTGAAGTCCGGCAGGATCAAGTCCACGCCGGGCTGGTGCTCCTCGGGGAACAGCACGCCGGCGTCGACGACGAGCAGCTTGCCGTCGAACTCGTACACGGTCATGTTGCGGCCGATCTCGCCGAGTCCCCCGACGGGGATCACGCGGAGGGTGCCGGGTTCGAGCGGCTGCGGCTCGGAGGTCTTCGTGGGCATCTGGTCCTGACGGGTGTGGGCGGCGCACCGGGTGCGCCGCGGGTGGTCAACGGGTGGTGCCTGGCACCTTGGGCAGCGCGCCGCCGGCCGCCGCGTTGCGGTCCGGGCGGAAGTTGGAGAAGTCGGCGCCGGGGATGTCGCGCACGAACTCGAGTTCGGCCTCGATGACGGCGGCCTCGGACTCCTCCGGGCCGACGAGCGGCAGGCGCACCCGCGGGCTCGCGATCCGGCCGAGGCCGTGCAGGATGTACTTCGCCGCGACGGTGCCGGGCACGTGCGTCATGACGGCGCGGACCAGGGGCTCGAGCCGCTGGTGCTCGGCCGTCGCCGCCGCGAGGTCGCCCCGGTTCACCGCGTCGACGATCGTGCGGTACGGTGCCGCCGCGATGTTCGCCGTCACGCCGATCAGACCGGTCGCCCCGATCGCCAGGTGCGGCAGCACGTTGGCGTCGTCGCCCGAGAAGTACATGAGGTCGGTGTTGTTGAGCACCCGGCTGACCTCGCTGAAGGAGCCCTTGGCGTCCTTCACCGCGACGATGTTCGGGTGCTTCGAGGCACGGACGATCGTGTCGTACATGATCGGGACGCCGGTCCGGCCCGGGATGTCGTAGAGGATCACCGGCAGGTCGGTGGCGTCCGCGATCATCCGGAAATGCGTCAGGACGCCGGCCTGGGTCGGCTTGTTGTAGTAGGGCGTGACGATCATGACGCCGTCCGCGCCGGCGCGCTCGCTCTGCTTGTACAGCTGCATCGCGTGCGCGGTCTCGTTCGAGCCACCACCCGTGATGATCTTCGCGCGGCCCGCCGCGACCGACTTGCCGACCTCGACGAGCCGGAGCTTCTCGGGGTCCGTGAGCGTCGAGGTCTCGCCCGTGGTGCCGGTCACGACGATGCCGTCGGCACCCGCCGTGATGCAGTCGTCGATGTGCCGTTCGACGCCCGGCCAGTCCACCTCGCCGTCGGCGGTGAACGGCGTCACGAGCGCGACGAGGACCTGACCGAAGGGATTCTCACGCGAGGACACGCGAACCAGCGTACCGGCAGCGCTCATCCACCGGGACCAGCGATCGGGAGGCCCGGACCGGCTCAGGCACGACGGCGCGACTCGACGAAGCGGTAGCGCAGACCCGTCCGCGACGTCAGCCACTCCGTCGCCGAGGGCGTGGCGGCGACCGTGTGCCAATCGGGTCCGAGCTCGGGTGCCGTGGTGTCCCCGTCGACGTCGATGTCGATCACGGTCTCGAGGACGCGGTCCGCTCGCGACAGCGCCGCCTCGTACACCTGCGCGCCGCCGATCACCCACGTGGGCCCGTCCGCGCCCACCGTGAGGGCGGTGTCGACGTCGTGGACGACCTCGGCGCCGTCCGCCGACCACGACCGGTCGCGGGTCAGCACGACGTTGCGGCGCCCGGGCAGTGGCCGGAACCGCGGCGGGAGCGAGTCCCACGTGCGCCGTCCCATGACCACGGTCGCCCCGTTCGTCACCCGGCGGAACTCGGCCTGGTCCTCCGGGAGGTGCCAGGGGATGTCCCCGTCGGCACCGATCACACCGTCGCGCGAGCGCGCCCAGATCAGACCGACCTCGCCCCGGGGCATCAGACGGCGACCGCGCCGCGGATCGTCGGGTGGTGCGCGTAGTCGACGAGCTCGAAGTCCTCGTACTCGTAGGCGTCGATGCCGTCGCGCGGGGCGATCCGGAGCTGCGGCGGCGCGTACGCGGTCCGCGCGAGCTGCTCGCGTACCTGCTCGACGTGGTTGTCGTAGATGTGGCAGTCGCCGCCGGTCCACACGAAGTCGCCGACCTCGAGCCCGGTCTGCGCGGCCACCATGTGCGTCAGGAGCGCGTAGCTGGCGATGTTGAACGGGACACCGAGGAACATGTCGGCGCTCCGCTGGTACAGCTGGCACGAGAGCGTGCCATCGACAACGTGGAACTGGAAGAACGCGTGGCACGGCGCGAGGGCCATCGACGGGATGTCGGCGACGTTCCACGCCGACACGATGAGCCGACGCGAATCCGGGTTCGTCCGGATCTGCTCGATGACCTCGGCGATCTGGTCGACGTGGTCGCCCGAAGGCGTGGGCCACGAGCGCCACTGCACGCCGTACACGGGACCGAGCTCGCCGTCCGCGTCGGCCCACTCGTTCCAGATCCGCACACCGTGCTCCTGCAACCACCGCACGTTCGACTCGCCGCGGAGGAACCACAGCAGCTCGTACGCGACGGACTTGAAGTGGACGCGCTTGGTCGTGACCAGGGGGAACCCCTGCGCGAGGTCGAACCGCAGCTGCGCGCCGAACAGGCTCCGCGTGCCGGTGCCGGTGCGATCGCCCTTCGGCACGCCCTCGTCCAGCACCTTCCGGAGCAGGTCCTCGTACGGGGTGGCGACGGACGGGTCGGGCTGCTTGACGGAGGTCGGCGACGCGGTGTCGGTCATGGCTCCGAGCCTACGGGCGACCACCGTCCTCCGCGAGCGGCGGCAGGGCGACCGGCGGTAGGGCGAGCCAGCGGCGGCAGGGCGACCGGCGGTAGGGCGAGCGATCGGCGGCAGGGCGACCGGCGGGCGGGCGTGACCCGATCCGGCGGGGGTGCGTCGGGCCTCCCGGTCGCGCGTCGGTCGTCGTCGGTACGGTGGGGCGGTCGAAGGAGGACCCATGGCGGACGCCCCGCTCTCCGTGCTCGTGGCCGGCGCGTCCGGCTTCATCGGCACGCCGCTCGTGGCCGCCCTGCGCGCCGCTGGGCACCACGTGACGACGCTCGTGCGTCGCGAGCCGACGTCGCCGTACGAGTTCCGGTGGCAGCCCGGCGTCGCCGACCTCGACCCCGCGGTCGTCGACGGTGCCGACGTCGTGGTGAACCTGGCGGGCGCGAGCATCGCCCGGCTGCCGTGGACGGCCGCGCGACGACGCGCCGTCCGGTCCTCGCGCCTCGACGCGACCCGGACCCTCGTCACCGCGATGCAGCGCGCGGCGACGCCGCCCAACGCCTTCCTCAGCGGCTCCGCGTCCGGGTACTACGGCGACCGCCCCGCCGACCGGCTCATCGAGTCCGCCGACCCCGGCGCGGGGTTCCTCGCCGAGGTCTGCACCGCGTGGGAGGCCGCGGCCTCCGAGGCGCCCTCCACGACCCGGACGGTCCTGCTCCGCACCGGGCTCGTGCTCGGGCCGGACGGCGGCGCGCTCGCCCCCGTGCTGCCCCTCACCCGACTCGGACTCGGATCGCGGCTCGGCACCGGCGGCCAGTACTGGCCCTGGATCTCGCTCGAGGACGAGGTCGCCGCGATCGTGCACCTCTGCTCGTCCGAGGTCGCCGGGCCGGTGAACCTCGCCGGCCCCACACCGGCGCTCGCCGACCACGTCCTCCGGCGCGTCGCGCAGGACCTGCACCGACCGTACGCGCTCACGGTGCCCGAGACGGTCCTGCGCCTGGCGCTCCGCGACGCCGCGGACGAACTCCTGCTCGCGAGCCAGCTGCTCGTCCCGGCGGTGCTCCAGGCCGACGGCTACACGTTCCGGCACGAGACGGTGGAGCAGGCGGTCGACGCGCTGCTCGGCTGACACCCGGCCGCGGGCCGCGGGCGGCACGCCGCGGGCCGGCAGGTCAGTGACCGGCCGACAGCCGGAGTGCCGTGCGCATCGCGTCGCGAGCGCGGCGCCGGTCGCCCGCGGCGTCGTACAGGACTCCGAGGCGGAACCACGCCCGCCAGTCCTCGGGCGCCGCCTGGACGGCGTCGCGGTAGCGCGCGAACAGCGCGTCGGCCGCCGCGCGGTCCGGGCGGCCCGACGGCCGGAGCGGGACGACGTCGTCGGGGGCGCCGCCCTCACGCTCGAGTCGGGTGGCGAGCCGCGTGACGCGGAAGCCGAACCGCAGCTCGAGCACGAGGAGCACGGCGCCGATCGCGGCCACGACGAGCAACGCGACCCCGATCCCGACACCGATGCCGAGCCCGGTCGCGATGAACGCCACCGCGCGCTGACCGACGAGCACGAGGTACAGGACGAGGAGCGCGGCGATGAGCGCGACGCCGGCGAAGCGCGAGCGCACGTCAGGCGATGCCGAGGACGCTGTCGAGCCCGACCGTCAGCCCCCGGAGGGAGGGCACGGCACGGAGCGCGGCGCGGACACCCGGCGTGTAGGCGACGTCGTCCGTCGTGTCGTGCCGGATCGTCAGGGTCTCGCCGACGCCGCTGAGCACGACGTCCTGCTGGGCCCGGACGCCCGGTAGCCGGAGGCTGTGCACCGGCACGCTGGCCACCTGCTGTCCCCGCGCGCGCTGGTCCACGTGCGGCGCCGCGACCGGCCCCACGTCGCGTCGGGCCTCGGCGATGCGTTCCGCGGTCCGGACGGCCGTCCCCGACGGCGAGTCGACCTTCGCCGCGTGGTGGGCCTCGACGATCTCGACCGCGTCGAACCAAGGCGCCGCGATCGTCGCGAGGTGCGTCGCGAGCACGGAGCCGATCGAGAAGTTCGGGACCACCATCGCCCCCTGCTCCGGCCGGTCCCCGAGCACGGCGCGGAGGTGCGCGAGCCGGTCCGCGGACCACCCCGAGGTGCCGACGAGGACGTTGGCACCGCTCGCGAGCGCGGCGTCGACGATCGCCGGGCTCCGCGCCGGCACCGTGACGTCGACCACGACGCGAGCGCCGGCGAAGACGTCCGGACCGGCGTCCTCCACGTGGTCCCCCGACCCGAGCGAGGCGACGAGGTCGAACCCGTCGAGCGCCTCCACGACCGAGACGACGAGGCGACCGAGGCGACCGGATGCACCGACCACGGCGACGGGGATGCTCATGGGCCCATCCAACCATCCCCCGGTCCGCCCGTAGGATCGTGAGGTGGTCTCCGTGCGCGCCGTCCCCGCCGATCTGCCCGAGGTCGACGTCCTGCTCGACCACTACCTCGACGAGCGGGCCGCGACGTTCCCCGTCGCGCAGGGGTCGTACCGACGCAAGCGGACCGACCCGCGCGAGTTCGTCCCGCCACACGGCACCTTCGTGGTCGCACACGACGGCGAGGACGCCGTCGGCTGCGGCGGCCTCCGGCGCATCGACGACGACGGCGAGGACGTCCGGTTCGAGGTCAAACACGTGTTCGTCGAGCCCGCCGCGCGAGGGGCGGGGGTCGCGACCGCGATCATGGACGCGCTCGAGCGCGCTGCCGTCGACCTCGGCGCCACGAGCGTCGTCCTCGACACGAACGACAGTCTCGTCGCCGCTGGCGCCATGTACCGCGGCCGCGGGTACGAGCGGATCGCGCCGTACAACGACAACCCGAACGCGACCGCCTGGTACCGGCGGCGGGTCGGCTGACCGTCAGAGCGGCTGCGGGACCGGGAGGCCCGTCCGCAGTTCGACGGGCAGGTGCGCCGTGTCGTTCAGGGTCACCAGCTCCGGCGGCTTCGCCGACCGGACGCGGACGATGGTGAGCGCGGTGTGGGCGACGCTCGTCCCCATCCAGCGCCAGTCCGGCGCCTGGAACACCTCGCGCACGAACCAGGCGATCACCGCGTTGTGGGTGATGAGGAGGTCGTGGCGGTCCTCGATGGAGGGCGTGAACCACTCGGCGACGGCGTCACCCATCTGGGCCTGGCCGGCCGCGATCTCCTCTTCCGTCACGCCGCCGAAGAAGCTCCGGTAGGCGTGCGGCATCTCGGACGTCGGGCCCGAGGGCACGCAGTCGAACAGGAGCGTCGAGGCCTCGGGCACGATCGCCGGGAGCCGTTCACGCATGATCCTGGCGGTCTCGGCCGGCGCTTCGAGCGGCGAGTGGCAGACGGAGTCGAACGGGATCCCGCCGAGACGGTCCGCGATGAGCGTCGCCTGCCGCTTGCCACGCTCGGAGAGCTTGCCGTCGCGCAGGCCGTGCTCGGCGTCCTGGTGTTCCCCGTGCCGGACGAGGTAGAGGTAGTGCGACATGCCGGACCGGTCAGACGTCGTCCGCGCCGGGAGCGCCCTCGAGGTCGGCGCGGTCGACGGCGCCGACCACGCTCGTGACCACGGGGCGGGTCAACAGGTCGCGCGCGAGGTCGAGGACGTCGTCGGTGCTCACGCGATCGACGCGCTCGAGGGCCGTCGCGAGGTCCGTGAACTCCCCCACCCCGAGCTCGGAGCGGCCGAGCCGCGTCATGCGCGCGTCCGTGTCCTCGAGCGACAGCGTCAGCGCGCCCTCGATCTGGCCCTTCGCACGCGCGAGCTCGTCGGCTGAGATCCCGCTGTCCGTCATCTTGCGGAACTCGTCGTCGACGATGCCGAGCAGCGCCCCGACGTTGTCGGGCGCACAACCGGCGTAGACCCCGAACGCGCCGTTGTCGAGGTACGCCGGGGCGAACGAGGACACGGCGTACGCCAGACCACGGCGCTCGCGGACCTCTTGGAACAGGCGCGAGGACATGCCGCCACCGAGCACCGCGTTGAGCACGCTGAGCACCGGGCGGCGGTCGTCGCGGAGGTCGAGCCCGTGCGAACCCCGGATGAGGCTGACCTGTTCGGTGGGACGACGGATGAGTTCCAGGCGGGGCTCGACGCCCTCCGCCGGGACCTCGGCCGAGCGACGGGGGTTCGGGGTGGCCGGCGGGACGTCCCCGAAGGCCGCCGCGACGAGTTCGACGAGCTGGTCGTGGTCGATCGCGCCCGCGGCCGTGACCACGATGCCGCTCGGCATGTAGTGCTGCCGGTAGTGGTCCAAGACCTCGTCGCGCTCGACCGCACGGATGCTGTCCGGCGTGCCACCGATCGGACGCCCGAGCGCGTGGCCGGCGAAGGCGGCGGCGAAGAAGGCCTCGCCCGCGAGGTCGGCCGGGTCGTCGGCAGCCATCGCGAGCTCCTCGAGGATCACCCCGCGCTCCACGTCGAAAGCCTCCGGGTCGAGGACCGAGTTCGTCACCATGTCGCCGATCACGGCCACGGCCATCGGGACGTCGAGATCCCGGACGCGGGCGTAGTAGCAGGTGTACTCCTTGGCGGTCGCCGCATTGTGCTCGCCGCCGACCGAGTCGAACGCCACGGCGATGTCCAACGCGCTGCGTTCGCGTGTGCCCTTGAAGAGCAGGTGCTCGAGGAAGTGGGTCGAGCCGTACTGGCCGGGTTGCTCGTCGCGCGAACCGACCCCCACCCAGTACCCGATGCTCGTCGACCGCGCCGACGGGACGGCCTCGGTGAGCACGCGGACGCCCGAGGCGAGGACCGAACGCCGGACGAGGGTCCCCCCTGCGGTGGGGAAGGCGGTCTCCGGCGCTTCGAGCGGCAACGGCACGGGGCGGTTCATCGCGTCGAGCCTACTGAGTCTCCACGGACGTGACTCAGGAACGGCCTGCGCTTGTGGACAGCCCGCGGATGACCCGGGAACGGGGTACACACGATGCGGACATACGGACTCGTCTGTCTGTCCTCCTCGTGCTACAATGACGGCACCGGAACGGCACCGCCCCCTCGATGCCGGTCCGGCGGCTACCGGACAACCGGGTCCTGGTGCGACACACGTCCCCCCGCGGTGTCGCGACAGCCGACGTTGTCCCGAGGAGCCACGCTGTGACGGTCGATTCCCCCCAACCGACCGTCCAGCGTCTCCCGGGACCGACGACACCCGGGTCGAGCGAAGCTCCCCGGACCGGCGCCGCGCGTCCGACCGGCGGCGCGAAGCTCCGGATCCTCGAGACGGCGGCCCGGCTCTTCTACGAAGAGGGCATCCGTGGCGTCGGCGTCGACCGGCTCATCGCCGAGGCGAGCGTGACGAAGGCGACCTTCTACAAGCACTACGGCTCGAAGGACAACCTGATCCTCGCCTACGTGCGGAGCCGGCACGAGCAGGTCAAGCAGGCGATGGACACCATCATCGCCGAGGCACCCGACGCACGGACTGCGGTCGGCACCTGGGTCGACACCGTCGTGGACACCACCAACGACCCCGACTTCCGGGGCTGCGCGTTCCTCAACGCCGCGGCGGAGTACCACGACCCCCGGCACCCCGTCCGTGAGGTCGTGTCGGCCCACCGCGACTGGTACACCGATCAGCTCGCCGAGCTCCTGCAGCAGGCCGGCCACCCGCTCCCGGGCGACGGCGCCGACGAGCTCATGCTCGCGCGTGACGGCGCGATGGTGGGGTCGTACGCCGGGGACACGATCGCGGCGTGCGCTGCTCTGGGCCGCGTGGCGAGTCGCGTGCTCGGCACCGACGCACCCGCCGCCTGACCTGCCGCGCGGCCGCCGTGCCGCCCGGCCGCCCGGCCGCCCTGCGACTCTCCCGCCGAGATCGCAGTCGTTGCCGCTCTGCCGCGGGGCGGAGCGGCAACGTCTGCGATCTCGCGGTGTCCGGACGGCGGCCGGAGGACGGCGGCCGGAGGACGGCGGCCGGACCGCAGACGCGGAACGGCCGCCGGCCCCCGTGGGGACCGACGGCCGTTCCGTCGAGCGCGAGCGTCAGACCGTGGCGCCCTCGGCGTCCGCGGACTCGGTCGCCGTGTCGGCTTCCTCGGCGATCACGGGCGCGAGCGACAGCTTGCCGCGGTCGTCGACCTTCGTGACCTCGACGAGGACCTTCTGGCCGACCCCGAGGACGTCCTCGACGTTCTCGACGCGCTTGCCACCGGCGAGCTTGCGGACCTCGGACACGTGGAGGAGTCCGTCTCGGCCCGGGAGGAGCGAGACGAACGCACCGAAGGTGGCGATCTTGACGACCGTTCCGAGGAACTGGTCCCCGATCTCCGGGTTGGTCGGGTTCGCGATCGCGTTGACCTGGGCGCGAGCGGCCTCGGCCGAGGGACCGTCGACCGCACCGATGTAGACCGTGCCGTCGTCCTCGATCGAGATGTCGGCGCCGGTCTCGTCCTGGATCCCGTTGATCGTCTTGCCCTTCGGGCCGATCAGCTCGCCGATCTTGTCGACCGGGATCTGGACGCTGATGACGCGCGGCGCGGTGTCGGCCATCTCGTCGGGGGCGTCGATCGCCTCGGTCAGGACACCGAGGATCGCCGAACGGGCCTCCTTGGCCTGCTTCAGGGCGGCGTCGAGGACCGACGACGGGATGCCGTCGAGCTTCGTGTCGAGCTGGATCGCGGTGACGAACTCGCTCGTGCCGGCGACCTTGAAGTCCATGTCGCCGAGGGCGTCCTCGGCACCGAGGATGTCGGTCAGGGCCGCGTAGCGGGTCTGGCCGTCGACGGTGTCGGAGACGAGGCCCATCGCGATGCCCGCGACCGGCGCGCGCAGCGGCACACCGGCGTTGAGGAGCGACAGGGTCGAGGCGCACACGGAGCCCATCGAGGTGGAGCCGTTCGACCCGAGGGCCTCGGACACCTGACGGATGGCGTAGGGGAACTCCTCGCGGCTCGGCAGGACCGGCACGAGGGCCCGCTCGGCGAGGAAGCCGTGTCCGATCTCGCGACGCTTCGGCGAACCGACGCGGCCGGTCTCACCGGTCGAGTAGGGCGGGAAGTTGTAGTGGTGCAGGTAGCGCTTCTTCGTGACCGGGCTCAGGGAGTCGATCTGCTGCTCCATCTTGAGCATGTTCAGCGTCGTGACCCCGAGGATCTGGGTCTCGCCGCGCTGGAAGATCGCCGAACCGTGGACGCGCGGGATGACCGCGACCTCGGCGTCGAGCGGACGGATGTCGGCGAGGCCGCGGCCGTCCATGCGGACCTGCTCGGTGAGGATCCGGCCGCGCACGACCTTCTTCGTCACCGACTTGTAGGCGGCGGAGACCTGACCGTTGGCCTCGGCGGGCAGGGTGCCGGCCTCGACCTGGGCCGCGACGGCCTCCTTGACGCGCGCCTTGAGGGCATCGTCGGCGTCCTGGCGCTCGAGCTTGCCGGCGATCTGGTACACGCCCTTGAGCTCGTCGAGGGCGAGCCCCTCGACCGCCGCGTAGACCTCGTCGGAGTACGCCGGGAACACCGGGTAGTCCTGGATCTCCTTGGCGGACTGCGCGGCCATCTTCGCCTGGGCCTCGACGAGGACCTTGAGGAACGGCTTGGCGGCCTCGAGGCCCTGCGCCACGACGGACTCGTCCGGCTTGACGGCGCCACCCTGGATGAGGCCCCAGCTGTTCTCGGTGGCCTCCGCCTCGACCATCATGATCGCGACGTCCTCGTTGCCGGCCTCGTCGGTGACGACCCGGCCGGCGACGGTCAGGTCGAACACGGCCTGCTCGAGCTGCGAGTGCTTCGGGAACGCGACCCACTGGCCGTCGATGAGCGCGAGGCGCACACCGGCGATCGGGCCGGAGAACGGCAGACCGGAGATCTGCGTGGAGGCCGACGCCGCGTTGATCGCGAGGGCGTCGTAGAACTCGTCCGGCGCGATGCTCAGGACCGTGATGACGATCTGGACCTCGTTGCGGAGCCCGTCGACGAACGACGGACGGAGCGGGCGGTCGATGAGCCGGCAGACCAGGATGGCCTCGGTCGACGGTCGGCCCTCGCGGCGGAAGAACGAGCCGGGGATCTTGCCGGCGGCGTAGGAGCGCTCCTCGACGTCGACGGTGAGCGGGAAGAAGTCGAAGCCCTCCCGCGGGTGCTTGCCGGCGCTCGTGGCGCTCAGCAGCATGGTCTCGTCGTCCAGGTACGCGGCGACGGCGCCCTGCGCCTGCTGCGCGAGACGACCGGTCTCGAACCGGACGGTACGGGTACCGAAGCGACCGTTGTCGATCACTGCCTCGGCGAACTTGATCTCGGGACCCTCCAAAGGGGTGCCTCCTCGTGTGCGTGACGGCCACGCACACTCGTCGAGCGTGCGTGGTGGTGTCGGCGTCGTGGTCGACGCCGCATGGTGTGTGTGCAGCAGGGCCGGGGGTCGAGGGCACGGTGTGCACGTGCGCCCACACGACAGCGGGACGCATGCCTGGCCAGCAGTAGAAATCCACGGCGCCGCTCGCCCCGCGTGGGGGACGGTCCCGTAGGTCACCACCGATGACCAGCTTCGTGCCGGCCTGCTCCGGTTGGTTCCAGATCGATGACGGATACGTCACCGACGGCCACGAGCCTAGCATCCGGGTCCGCCGCTCCGGCATGGCTCGCGGCGAACACGCGGTGGGTCGTTAGCCTGGGCCCATGCGTCACTCCTCCCCCACGCGTGCCGCCGCGCCCGGACGTGCGCGCCGTCGGCTGCTCGTGACGGGCCTCACCCTGACCGTGTGCGCGTTCGTCGCGCCGGTCGTCGGAGCCCTCCCGGCCCAGGCCACGACCTACCCGTCGTGGGCGGACGTCCAGGCGGCGAAGGGCAACCAGGCGGCCACGCAGGCCGAGGTCGCGAAGGTGCAGGACGCGCTCAAGGGCCTCCAGTCGGTGGCCGCGCAGAAGTCCGCCGCCGCGCTCACCGCGTCGGCCCAGGCCGCCGCGGCCGAGTCCGACCTCCGGGCGGCGACCCAGACGGCCGACGACCTGACCGCCAGGGCAGCGGCCGCCGCCGAGACCGCGGCGCGCGCCAAGGACCGGGCGGGGCAGCTCGCCGCGCACCTCTACCGCTCGGGCGACAGCGACACGATCACGAGCCGCATCGTCGGTTCCAAGAAGCCCCAGGACCTCCTGTACCAACTCGGCACCCTCGACCAGTTGTCGGACACGTGGGCCGGTGTGATGAGCGACGCGAGCGTGGCGGCGAACACGGCCACGTCCCTCCACGACCAGGCGCAGCGGGCCGAGGCGGAGCGCCAGCGCCTCGCCGACGCCGCGGAGACCAAGTCGACGGCGGCGGACGCCGCGGAGGCAGCGGCGAACGCCGCGGTGTCGAGCACGCAGCAGCACAGCGACGAGCTGTACGCGCAGCTCGCCACCCTCAAGGACACGACGGCGAAGGTCGAGCGGCAGTACGCGATCGGCCAGGCCGTGGCCGCCCAGGTCGCGGCCCAGAAGCGGGCCGCGCAGCTCGCTGCGGAGCGCGCGGCCGCCCAACGCGCCACGTCCGCCGTCGCGGCGGCCGCGCCCACGACGTCATACCCGGATCCGTCCGGCGTCGGCGCGGACCCCGCAGGCGCGCAGGCGTACGCGCGAGGCGCGATCGGTGCCTACGGCTGGGGTTCCGACCAGTTCTCATGCCTCGTGTCACTGTGGACGCAGGAGTCGGGCTGGCGGGCGAACGCCCTCAACGTCTCGAGCGGCGCCTACGGCATCCCGCAGGCCCTGCCCGCGTCGAAGATGGCCACGGCGGGCGCGGACTGGCGCACGAACCAGGACACCCAGATCAACTGGGGCCTGGCGTACATCAAGGACGCGTACGGCAGCCCCTGCGCCGCCTGGAACCACGAGATGAGCGAGAACCCGCACTGGTACTGAGCGGGTCTCCCCCTCCGCGCGCCCCCTACTGACCGAGGCCCTCGAGCAGACTCCCGAAGTCGACGACGTCGGGCTCCGTCACGGGGACACGACGCCGGGAGGTCCGGACCATGTGGGCGAGGTCGGCCCCCGCCCGGCGGATCCGACCGTCGAGTGCCGCCACGCCCTCGGCGTCGCCCCAGTCCTCGGTGGCCGCGAACACCGCGGTCGGCGCCACGGCGGCGCGCAGATAGCTGAAGACCGGTCGGAACCCGTGCTCGACCGTGAGCGAGTGCCGCGGGGAGCCACCGGTCGCACCGAGCAGCACGGGCATGTCGACGAGTGCGTCCGTCTCGAGGACGTCGAGGAACGACTTCGCGAGCCCGCTCATGCCCGCGGTGAACACCGGCGCGACGAACACGACGGCGTCCGCCTCGACGAGCTCGGCGACCGCCGCGCCGAGCGCGGGCGGTGTGAAGCGCGTCAGCATCGCGTCGGTGATCTCGTGCGCGAGCGGGCGCAGGTCGACGTGCACGACGCGCGTCGCGCCTCCCGGCACCCCGTCGGGGTCACCGAGGGCGGTCACGGCGGCATCCGCCAGCCGGTCGGCCAGGAGGCGCGACGACGACGGTTCGGACAGCCCCGCGGAGACGACGGCGATGGTGGTCATGCGCGCACCTCCGCGACGTCGCTGGCGACGGCGGCCGACTGCGCGGCCGCGACGAGCGAGGCGTGGGTCGGGGCGTCGGGGACGCCCGGGGCACGGCGGGCCTCGAACTCCTTCCGGAGCACGGGCACGACCTCCTCGCCGAGGATGTCGAGCTGCTCGAGCACGGTCGTGAGCGGCAGCCCCGCGTGGTCCATGAGGAACAGCTGGCGCTGGTAGTCGCCGACGTACTCGCGGAAGCCGAGGGTCCGGTCGATGACCTCCTGCGGGCTGCCGACCGTGAGCGGGGTCTGCCGTGTGAAGTCCTCGAGGCTCGGGCCGTGGCCGTAGACCGGCGCGTTGTCGAAGTACGGGCGGAACTCCGCGACGGCGTCCTGCGAGTTCTTCCGCATGAACACCTGGCCGCCGAGCCCGACGATCGCGTTCGCGGCCGGCCCGTGTCCGTGGTGCTCGAACCGCTCGCGGTAGAGCCGGACCATGTTCGCGGTGTGGCTCGCGGGCCAGAAGATGTGGTTCGCGAAGAACCCGTCGCCGTAGTAGGCCGCCTGCTCGGCGATCTCGGGGGTGCGGATCGAGCCGTGCCAGACGAACGGGGCGACGCCGTCGAGTGGGCGCGGCGTCGCGGTGAAGCCCTGCAGCGGCGTGCGGAAGTGGCCCTGCCAGTCGACGACGTCCTCGGTCCAGAGGCGGCGGAGGAGTGCGTAGTGCTCGATGGCGAGGTTGACGCCCTGTCGGATGTCCTGCCCGAACCACGGGTAGACGGGCCCGGTGTTCCCGCGGCCGAGGATGAGGTCGGTGCGGCCGCCGGACACGTGCTGGAGCATCGCGAAGTCCTCGGCGATCTTCACCGGGTCGTTCGTCGTGATGAGTGTCGTGCTCGTGCTGAGGACCAGCCGCTCGGTCTTCGCGGCGAGGTAGCCGAGCATGGTGGTCGGCGAGGACGGCACGAACGGCGGGTTGTGGTGCTCGCCCGTGGCGAAGACGTCGAGGCCGACCTCCTCCGCCTTCTGCGCGATGGTCAGGACCGCCTGGATCCGCTCGGCCTCGGTCGGCGTCCTGCCGGTCGTCGGGTCGGTGGTGACGTCACCCACGGTGAAGATGCCGAACTGCACGATGCGCTCCTCTTTCGATGCGTTTGCATGTACATGGTAGCCGAACGGCGGTGCAATGCACGCTATTCCCGCTCCGTGCGAACGCGCGGGGAGACCACCGCACCCGTCGGGAACGCAGAACGCCCCGCCCCTCCGGTGGGAGGGACGGGGCGTTCGGTCAAGACCGAATCCCCCGCCTGGCGGAGGCACTTCGATCGTCGACCGCAGTGACCGACAGAGCAGTGACTAGCGACGCAGGCCGAGGCGCTCGATGAGCGAGCGGTAGCGGTTGATGTCGACGTCGGCGAGGTAGCCGAGGAGACGACGACGCTGCCCGACGAGGAGCAGCAGACCACGACGCGAGTGGTGGTCGTGCTTGTGCTCCTTGAGGTGCTCGGTGAGGTCCTTGATGCGCTGCGTGAGCACGGCCACCTGGACCTCGGGGGATCCCGTGTCGCCCGGGTGGGTCGCGTACTCTTCGATGATCGCCTTCTTGACGTTCGATTCGAGTGCCATGGGTGATCCCCTTCCTGTTGCTGCGCGGTGCACCACACCGGATGTGTGGGCGCTCTGTGTCCGCGGCCGTTCGACGGCAACCTGACGATGATACCCCACCGGCCCGTCGCCGGACGACCCCGACGGGCCCCGTCCGGCACCGGCCCGTCGCCGGACGACCCCGACGAGCCCCACCCGTGCCCCGGAGTCAGCTGAACAGTGCCCCGACGAGGCCGGGGACGGCCGCGACGACCGCGACGAGGCCGGCCGCGACGCCCGCACACGCGGCACCCGCCCACGCGAGACGCGCAGCGCGGGCGACCCGCACCTCCCGTCCGAGCGCTGCGAACCGTGCCACGACGTCGGCGGGCTCACCCTCGGGCCGCACGCCCCACGTCTCGGTGGAGGTCACGGCCCCGGCGAGCGCCCACACCGCGTCCTGACCGAGGACCGTCGGGAGCCGGCGGAGCGTCCGGACGAGGTGACGGGCGTCGACGACGCGGACGTCCTCGGGCGCGCGTCGGACCTGCACCCGGGCGGCGTGCACCACCGCGACGAGACTCGTCACCGGTGCGACGGGGAGCGTGAGCGCCGCCAGGGCACGCAGCACGCGCGTCCGATCGCTCCGTGCCGCGTGCACGTACGGCCGGCGCTGACCCGCGACGAGCACGGTGTCGCCGCCGACCCACACGCGGGCGTCGCGGTGGTGCTTCGTGTGCACCGTGACGACACCCATGGGTCCGACGACGAGGTGGTCGATGTCCGTGCCCGAGTCCGTCACCGGGATGGAGTGCAGTACGACGTGCTCCGGTCCGAGCCCCTCGAGGAGCCGCGCGGTCACGCGCTCCCCCACCACGCCGACGTACCAGGACCGCGCCGCGTCGGTGAGCACGCGCGCGCCGACGACGCGTGCGAGAGGACCCCGCGGTGGCGCGGCCGCCTGCTCGGCGAGGCAGGCCGCCATGAGCGTCTGCCCCGGGACCCGGTCCGTGAGGTCGTCGAGTCGTACCGCCCCCGGGACGTCGTGGGTGGGCACGCGGTGGTCCTCCTGTCGGGCCGTCCTGCACGGCCCACCACCCAGGGTGTCGGACCCGGGCCGGCCGGTGCCAGCTCCAGAAGGGGTGCCCCCCGGACGGCCGGACCAGGGGACGGACGGGAGGACCGGGGTCGACCGGTCGCGCGACGCGCGGCCGTCAGACCATGCGCGGGCGCCGGCGGCGGCGTTCGGGCACCGCCGACCGAGCCAACCCGATGAGCGTGGCGCCGAGGAACCCCCCGAGTCCGTTCGAGAGGACGTCGCGCGGATCGGCGACGCGACCCGGCAGGGCGACGTGCTGCGTCCACTCGATGCCCACCGAGAGTCCGACGGCGAGCATGCCCGCGAGGAACCACGCCCGCCGGGGCAGCCACATCGCCGCGATCGCACCGACCGGGACGAACATCGCGATGTTCGCCAGGAACTCCGCGCGGTCGTAGGTGACCCACGCCGTCGCCGCGTGCTGCTGGGCCAGCCGGAGGACGAGGGCGACCGCATCACTGCCGGAGCGGGAGAACAGCTGGGGTGTCAGCGTCATCCGCCACACCACCCAGGCGTAGCCGGCGGTGACGACGAGCAGCAGCAGTCTCCGGAACATCCGCACAGTCTGGGGCAGCAGCCTGCCGCACCCCTGTGCCCTGGCTGGACACCGACCGCGCCGCGCCTGGCAGATCGCACACAGCGGACCGGCGAGTGGCCGCCGCGGGGCCGGTGATGCGAGGCTGGTCCGACCGACCCGTGAGGACGAGGAGGACCGCCATGCCCACGGAGCGGCCTGACCCTCGCCCGCCGGCCGGCCACCACCGGTCGGGGCGCCGCCAGTGGGCCGTCCTCGGCGCGGTCGCCGTGGGGCTGGCGCTGCTGCTCGTGCTCGCGTTGACGGTCGTCCTGCCCCACGCCGACCGGAACGGAGGCTCCATGTCGACCCCCGAGGCCACCCCCACGCCGACGCGCGTCGTCGCGACCCGCAGGACCGCGGCCGAGGCCTTCCCCGGCGGACTCGCCGTGCAGCCCACGAGCGTGAACCACCCCGCCCGGTCCGAGTCCGCCGCTCGCACCCGCGGCGACGTCGCGACGGCGAACGCGCTCTCGGTGATCGCGGACCAGCCGATCGCCACGTGGCTCACGGGCGCGGGGTCGACCGCCGACACCGTGCGCACGGTCCGCGCGGTGCTCGAGAGCGCGCAGACGCACCAGGCGACCCCGACGTTCGTGCTCTACGCCGTGCCGGACCGCGACTGCGGCGGGTACTCGAAGGGCGGCCTCAGCACGGCCGCCTACGGCCCCTGGGTGCGGCACGTGGCCGACGCCATGCGGGGATCGCACGCCGTCGTGCTCGTCGAACCGGACTCCCTCGCCCAGATCTCGAACTGCCCCCGCATCGGGACGAGCCGCATCCCGGTGATCCGGCAGGCCGTGCACACCCTCGTCGACGCCGGGCTCACGGTGTACCTCGACGGCGGCAACGAGGACCGCGTCCCCGTGGACACCATGGCGCGGCGCCTCCGCGAGGCCGGTGTCGACGAGGCCCAGGGCTTCTCGACGAACGTGTCGAACTTCTACCGCGTCGACCAGGAACGCGCGTACGCCGACCGGCTCGCGGACCGCATCGGGGGCGACCCGCACTTCGTCATCGACGTGTCCCGCAACGGCCGGGGGTGGCTCGGCACCTGGTGCAACCCGCCGGGCGCCGGGCTCGGGCAGACCCCGCACGTCACCGCCGGCTCCACCCGACTCGACGCCCTGCTGTGGGTGAAGACCCCCGGGCTGAGCGACGGCACGTGCAACGGTGGACCGGCCGCCGGACAGTGGTGGCAGCAGTACGCGCTCGACCTCGTGGAGCACCGGAAACGGGACTGACCGCCGGCGAGATCAGGCCGCGACGTCCCCCGCCTCCGCCGCACCGGCGTCCTCGTCGGTCGCGATGACGTCGAGCACGACGAGCCGCCGGGTCGGCCGCGTCATGGCGACGTACACGGCGGCGGCCGCGCGGGCAGCGTCGGCGCCGACACCGTCCGGGTCGACGAGCACCACGCCGTCGAACTCGAGCCCCTTGGCCTCGGCACCGGTGAGGACGGTGACCGCGCCGGGCCGTGGCGCCTCGAGCGAACGGAGGTCGTCCGTGGTCGCCGCCAGCCGTTCGCGGATCTCCGCGATCGCGTCGTCGGGCGCGATGACGCCCATGGTGCCCGTGCCGATCCGACGCCGCTCGGCCCGGACCTGCTCGACGACCGCGTCGACGAGGCCGGCGCGGGACACCGCGACGTGCTCGACCGGATCACCGTCACGGACGGCGCGGGTGGCGGTGACGGCGAGCCCGGCGTCCTCAGCGAACCGACCGGCGGCTTCGACGATCTGCCGCGGCGTGCGGTAGTTGACGGTGAGGTACTCGATCCGGTGGTCGAGCGGCACGCGGGGAGCCCGGCCTCGACGACGGCGGGCGAGGGCACCGAGCACGTCGTCCCAGCTCCGCGCGGCGGCGGGCGACGACCCCTGCGCCATGTCCCCGACGATCGTGAAGGACCGCAACGGGTTCCGCCGTGCGAGCACCCGCCACTGCATCGGCGAGAGCTCCTGGGCCTCGTCCACCACGATGTGGCCGTAGGTCCACTCGCGGTCCTCCGCTGCACGCTCCGCGGTGGTGCGCGGGTCACCGCCCTCGGCGAAGGACCCCGCGACCTGCTCCGCCGTCACGATGCCCTCGACGCCCATGTTCTCGATCGCGATGCGGGCGTTCTCGACGTCGCGCTGTCGGGCCGCCTTCGCCTGCCGCCGGGCGCCGCCGCCCGAGGGGTCGAACGGGCCGAGGAGCTCGGCGGCCTCGTCGAGCAGCGGGACGTCCTCGACCGTGAACCCGGCACCGCGCGAGCGTCGGAGCAACGCCCGCCGGTCAGCGGACCAGTGCGGGGTCAGCGAGGCGAGCCAGTTCGGGCGCGCGTAGAGGTCCTCGACGAACTTCTCGGCCGGGAGCGGCATCCACGCGCCGTTCAGCAGCACCCGCACGTCGTACGACGAACGGATGTCCTCGCGGAGGACCTTCTCGTCGGCCTCGTCCACCGTGGTCCCGCGCTCGCGCAGCTGCTCGGCGAGCAGACCGGTGAGGGCATCGAGTGCCGCCTTGTTGAAGGTCACCCGCGCGACGTTGTGCGGCTTGCCCCGCTCCTGGGCCTTCCGCATCGCCGCGGCGATGAGCGACGGCGGGACCACGAGACGCTCGCCCTCGATGTCGACCGTGACGGTCTCGGTCGGCACGATCTGCCGCGACCGCACCGCGCGGCGGAGCAGGTCGGCCATCTCGGCCGACCCCTTGACCGCGGCGGCCCGCGCGCCGTCGTGCCGATCGGTGTCGACGCCCGGGTACAGGGACCCGAGGGACGCCATGACGACGCCCGTCTCGCCGAGCGACGGGAGGACCTGCTCGATGTACGTCAGGAAGGCCGGCGACGGACCGACGACGAGCACGCCGGAGCCGCGGAGACGCTCGCGGTGCGAGTACAGCAGGTAGGCCGCCCGGTGGAGTGCGACGGCGGTCTTGCCGGTGCCGGGGCCACCCTGCACGACGAGCACGCCCTCGATGGCGGACCGGATGATGCGGTCCTGCTCGCCCTGGATCGTCGCGACGATGTCGGTCATCCGGCCCGTGCGGTCCGCGCTCACGGCGGCCAGCAGCGCGCCCTCACCCTGCAGGTGGGTGCGCTCGCTGTCGTAGAGCGTCGCGTCGAACACCTCGTCCTCGACGCCGACGACCTCGCGACCGGCCAGCGTCAGGTGCCGACGCGCGCGCATGCCCATCGGGTGGGCCGCCGTCGCCTGGTAGAACGCGCTGGCGCCGGGGACGCGCCAGTCGAGCAGCAGCGGCCGGTGCTCGGCGTCCCGGAGCCCGACGCGGCCGATGTAGCGGAAGGCGCTCTCGTCCTGCTCCGGGTCCGCGACCTCGAGGCGGCCGAACACGAGCCGGTCCCCGACGCGCTCGAGCGTCGCGAGGGTGTCCTCGTAGAGGCGGGCGAAGGCGTCACGTTCGCTGCGGCTCTGGTGGTTCCCACCGACGGACTCACGACGGGTCTCGGCCAGTCGCCGGGCGGCGTCCGCGGACAACTCGTCGAGCCGTGCGAACAGGCCGTCGACGTACTGACGTTCGCGGTCGACTTCTGACTCCTCGGTCACGCAACACCCTTCGGGACGGGGGTGACAAGTGTAGCCCCGCGCGCGCCGTGGTGGGAGGTGTCGACGTGGAGGTGCGACGGGGCCGGTCCGACCGGCCCCGTCGCGGGCTCACATCTCCTCGTGCGAGTCGGGGTCGCCGCCCCAGAGCCGGCCACGCTCGAGCCCGGAGATCGCCGTCATCTCGTCGTCGGTGAGCTCGAACGCGAACACGTCGATGTTCTCGCGCTGCCGTCCAGGGTCGCCCGACTTCGGCACCGGCACGGCGCCGAGCTGCACGTGCCACCGCAGCACGACCTGCCCCGGGGTGACCCCGTGCGCCGCCGCGGCGTCCGTGACGACGCGTTCGGTCAGGAGCTCGCTCTGCTTGGCGAGCGGGCTCCAGCTCTCGGTCACGATCCCGAGGCGCTCGTGCACCGCGCGGAGGGCGCCCTGGGGGAAGTACGGGTGCAGCTCGACCTGGTTGACCGCGGGGGCCACACCGGTCGCGTCGACGATGCGCTGCAGGTGCTCCTCGGTGAAGTTCGAGACGCCGATGGAGCGGACGACGCCGCTGTCCCGGAGGTCGACGAAGGCCTTCCAGGTGTCGACGAACTTGTCGACGGACGGGTTCGGCCAGTGGATGAGGTACAGGTCGACCGAGTCCAGCCCGAGGTTGCCGAGGGTCTCCTCGATCGATCGGTGGGCCTCGTCGTACCCGTGGTGTCGCCCGGGCAGCTTCGAGGTGACGACGAGGTCCTCACGCGGGAGACCGCACTCGCGCACGGCACGGCCGACGGCGTCCTCGTTGCCGTAGTTGAGCGCCGTGTCGAGGAGCCGGTAGCCCGCGTCGATGCCGGCACGGACCGCCGCCACGCCCTCGTCGCCGTTCAGCCCGTACGTCCCGAGCCCGAGGCGCGGGAAGGCGGTGCCGTCGTTGAGCTCGACGGTGGGGACCGCGGTCGGCATCAGCGCACGCCGAGGAGGTCGATGACGAAGATCAGGGTCTTGCCGGACAGGAAGTGCCCGCCACCGGCCGGCCCGTAGGCGAGCTCCGGCGGCACGACGAGCTTGCGACGGCCGCCGACCTTCATGCCGGGGATGCCCTCTTGCCAGCCGCGGACGAGCGCCGCGAGCGGGAAGTCGATCGGCTCGCCGCGGTTCCAGGAGCTGTCGAACTCCTCGCCGGAGTCGTACTCGACGCCCGCGTAGTGCACCTTGACGGTCGATCCGGGCTGGGCCTCCGCGCCGTCGCCCTCGACGATGTCGGTGATGACGAGCTCGGTGGGGGCGGGGCCCTCCGGGGCGTCGAACTCGGGCTTGCTGTTGAGGTCAGTCATGTCGCCATCCAACACGACGAGGGTGACACCCGCATGGCGGCCGGTCCCACCGGGCGCGTCCGGATGCGGGGGACGGCAGAATGGTCCCACCGTGACTCCACATCCGGCCGACGACGGCCCCCACGATCAGACCCCCACCACTCCGACCCCTCCCGCGTCCGTCGACACCGAGCCGACCCGGCACCGGTCGCTCCTCGCCGACCTCACGCCGCTGCGCCGGTCCCCCGCGTTCGCCCGCCTCTGGGTCGGGAGCTCGGTCGCGGGCATCGGGACCCAGATGACGACCGTGGCCGTCGGCCTCGAGGTGTACGACATCACCCGGTCGACGTTCGCGGTCTCGCTCGTCGGGGTCATCTCGCTCGTGCCGATGATCGCGGCCGGGCTGTACGGCGGCATGCTCGCCGACGCGTTCGACCGCCGCGCCGTCGCCCTCGCGAGCGCGGTCCTCGCCTGGGTGTCCACCGCCCTCATCGCCACGCACGCCTGGCTCGGCCTCGAGAACGTGGCGCTGCTGTACGTGCTCGCGACGGTGAACGCGGTCGCCGGGACGGTGATCGGGGCCTCCCGCTCCGCGATCATCCCGCGGCTCATCGGCACCGACCTGCTGCCGGCCGCCGGAGCGCTCAGCGGCATCGGGACGGGATTCGCCGTCACGGTGGGGCCCGCCGTCGCCGGCGTGCTCGTGGCCGCCGTCGGGTACGCGCCCACCTACACGATCGACGTCGTCCTCTTCAGCTTCGCGTTCACGGGGATCATCACGCTGCCGCGCATGGCGCCGGAGCACGACGCACAGCGCCCGGGGCTCGGGTCGCTCGTCGAGGGTGCACGGTTCCTCCGGCGCTCCCCGACGATCACGATGACGTTCGTGCTCGACATCATCGCGATGACGTTCGGCCAACCCCGCGTCCTGTTCCCCGCGATCGGGGCGCTCGTCATCGGCGGCGGCTCGATCACGGTCGGCGTGCTCACGGCCGCGTACGCCGTGGGGGCACTCGTGTCGAGCGTGTTCTCCGGCCCGCTCGGACACGTCCGACGCCAGGGTGAGGCGGTGGGTTGGGCGATCACGGTCTACGGGGCCTCCATCGCCGTGTTCGGCATCGTGATCGCGGCCGCCCACGCGCTCGGCGGCCGCGCCCACGTCGGGTTCGGCATCGGGATCCTGCCGGCGCTCGTGCTCGCGTCCGCGGCGCTCCTGGTGTCCGGTGGCGCGGACAACGTGAGCAGCGTGTTCCGCGGGACGATCCTCCAGGCCGCCGCACCGGACGGCATGCGCGGCCGACTGCAGGGCATCTTCGTCGTCGTGGTGACCGGCGGTCCCCGGATCGGCGACCTGTACGCGGGCCTCGTCGTGGCCGTCGGCATCGCGGTCCCGCCGATCGTCGGCGGCGTCGTGATCATCGGACTCGTGGCGCTCCTGCTGCGCCTCGTTCCCTCGTTCCGGCGGTACGACGCCCTCCGCCCCGCGGACGGCTAGCGTGGGCGGCATGCAGGACGCCGACTCGCGTGCCCTCAAGCGCACCGGGTTCCGGGCGGTCGTCCGGCGGACGACCCACCAGGTCATCCGGCACCGGGTCGTCGACGCCGCTGCCTCGCTCACGTTCTTCGCCACGCTGACGGCGTTCCCCACGGCCCTGACCGTCGTGTCGGCCGTGTCGATCCTCGACCGCTCCGGTGACACGATCACCGACATCATCCAGATCCTCGGCGCCATCATCCGCCCGGAGACCGCGCGACACCTCGAGACGCCGCTCCGGCAGCTCACCGCGCTCGACAGCCCGGAGCTCGCGTTGGCCATCGGCCTCCTCCTGACCCTGTGGTCGCTGTCCGGGTACGCGACCGCGTTCGGCCGCGCGATGAACACGGCCTACGAGGTCGAGGAGGGGCGACGGATCTGGAAGTTCCGCAGCATGATGCTGCTCGTCACGATGCTCATCATGGTCGGGGGCGCCGTGGCGATCACGATCCTGCTCGGCACCCCGACGGCGGTCGCCACGGTCGTGCACCGGATGGGGTGGCCGGCCTGGCTCGAGGGCCTGTGGGACGTTGGCAAGTGGCCCGTCCTCCTCGCGACCCTCGTCGTCATGGTCGGGGTGCTGTACTACGCGACGCCGAACGTCCGGGCACCACACCTGCGGTGGGTCTCGGCCGGAGCCGGGTTCGCGATCGGCACCTGGGCCCTCGCGACCCTCGGGTTCGTCGTGTACGTCAAGACGATCGGGTCCATCAACCACGCGTACGGCTGGCTCGGTGGAGCGATCCTGCTGCTCGTCTACCTCTACATCTCGAACTTCGTGCTCGTGGTCGGGGGCGAGCTCGACTCGGAGATCATCCGGATGCGGCAGCTGTTCGCCGGCGTCGAGGCGGACGCCACGATCCGCCTCCCCCTCCGGGACGTGCGCCGCAACTTCGCGCTGGCACGGTGGCACGACCACGACGTCGCGACCGCGCGGCAGGTGCGCCTGGCCGCCGCCGAGCTGCCCGAGCCCGATCCCGAGACCGAACGTGAGGAACAGCGTCTGCGCGACCTCGCGAACCAGGTCCGCGTGCGCGCCGACGAGCGGCCGCTGCCGACGGACTGACGGCCGGGAGGCCCGACCCGCGCCCGCTCCGTCGGTCTCGTGACCGGGCCGACGGGGCTACTGGTGGAACTGCGGGACGATCAGGTACACCCCGTACAGCACCGTGGCCGCGCAGACCGCGAAGCACAGCACCGCCGCCGCACGCGCCGACCGCGCGCGGCCGTCGCGCCCGGTGACCCACAGACGGAGTCCGAGCCCGTACACCGAGGTGACGAAGCACGCGGAGATCAGCGCGACGAGCACGACGAGCAAGAAGCCTCCCCAGTCGATCATCGACGGCCTCCTCTCCGTGCGGCCATCCGGCGCAGGGTCTTCTCGCGGCTCAACGCCACCCGGCGGGCCGCGACCTCCTCCGCACGCTTCCGGCGCTGCAGGTCGCGGCGCTGCTTGCGCGTGAGGACCGAGTTCGCGGCGACGTCGACCTCGATCGCCGCGGCCTGCTCGACCGGGTTCCGCCGCGACCACAGGAACAGCCCGGCGATGATCACGGCCCCGAGCACGGCGTCGACGACGAGCCCGGCCGTGCCGATGCGGGCGATCGCCGACGCCACCGCGCCGACGGCTGCCGAGGCGGGCAACGTGATGAACCACGCGATGACGATCTTGCCCGCCGTCGACCACTGGATCTTCGACCCGCGGCGACCGAGCCCCGCACCGATGATCGATCCCGACGACACCTGCGTCGTCGACAGGGCGAAGCCCACGTGGCTCGACGCGAGGATGGTCGCGGCGGTCGAGGCCTCGGCGGCGAAGCCCTGCGTCGCGCGGATGTCCGTGAGCCCGCTGCCGAGCGTCCGGATGATGCGCCAACCGCCCGTGTACGTGCCGAGCGCGATCGCCATGGCGCAGGCCACGATCACCCAGAGTTCCGGGCCCGACCCGCTGCGCTGGAACCCGCCCGCGATGAGCGTGAGCGTGATGACGCCCATGGTCTTCTGGGCGTCGTTCGTGCCGTGGGCGAGCGACACCATGGACGAGGTGAAGATCTGACCGATGCGGAAGCCGCCGCGTTCGTTCGGCGCGCCCTTGCGCCGCGTGACCGTGTAGGCGATGCGGGTCGCCAGGAACGCGACCACCGATGCGATGACCGGCGAGAGGACGGCCGGGATGATCACCACCGTGAGGAGCGAGGCGTAGTTCACCGAGCCGAATCCCGCGCCGACGATGGCCGCGCCGATGAGACCGCCGAACAGCGCGTGGCTGGACGAGGACGGCAGGCCCCGGAGCCAGGTGATCATGTTCCAGGTCACGGCACCGATGAGCCCCGCGAAGATCATCGCCGGGGTGATCGCGACGCCACCCGGCCCCTCGTTGATGAGGCCGTGCGAGATCGATGTCGCCACCTCGGTGCTGAGGAACGCCCCGACGAGGTTGAGCACCGCCGCGACGGACACCGCGACCGTCGGCTTCATCGCGCCGGTCGCGATCGGGGTCGCCATCGCGTTGGCGGTGTCGTGAAAACCGTTCGTGAAGTCGAAGAAGAGGGCCAACGCGATGACCAGGACGACTATGAGTGTGAGATCCACCGCCGACGAGTCTCCCAGTTCCGGGCACCGCGGGGCAACCTGATGTCCAGCCCCCGTCCACCGGCGTCCACTCTGTGGGCGAGCACCGCCCGTCCTCGTCCGCTGTCGTCGCGCTCAGGGCCCGTCCAGCCCGCACCATGCGGTCTCTGAGAAGATGGACAGGCCGACGACGAGAGGACTCCCGCCCGATGGACATCGCCGAACTGCTCGTGGTCCTCGTGGTGTCCCTCGCGCTCACCGCGTTCGCCCGCGCCAAGGGCCTGCCCGCGCCGCTCCTCGTCACCGCCGCCGCGCTCGCCGCCTCGTTCGTCCCCGGGCTGCCGCACATCGAGATCGACTCCGACGTCATCCTCACCGTGGTGCTGCCGCCGCTGCTGTACTCCGCGGCGCTCGACGTGACGTGGCAGAGCTTCCGGCAGTCGCTCCGGCAGATCCGTCGGCTCGGGATCGTGCTCGTGATCGTGACCGCGATCGTCGTCGGCGCCGTCGCCTACCTGCTCGTACCGGACATGACCCTGCCCGCCGCGATCCTCGTCGGCGCGATCGTCGCCCCGCCCGACGCCGTGTCGGCCGCGGCGATCGGCCGGAAGCTCGGGCTCCCCCGCCGCGTGATGACCGTGCTGTCGGGCGAGAGCCTCATCAACGACGCGGCGTCCCTGACCCTCGTCCGCGTCTTCACGCTCATCATCGCGGGCGAGTCGCTGACCCTGTGGGAGGACGCCGGGATCTTCGCCCTGGCGATCGTCGTGGGACTCGTGGTCGGCGGGGTCCTCGGCGTGCTCGTGCACTGGCTCCGGATGCGGCTGGGCGACCCGGTGATCGCGACCATCATGAGCATCCTGCTCCCGTTCGTGGCCTACATCCTCGCCGAGGAACTCGGCGGCTCAGGTGTGATCGCGGTCGTCACGGCCGGCCTGTACATCGGGTACAACTCGCCGAAGGAGGGCTACGAGACCCGTCTCCAGGAGCGCCCACTGTGGACGAGCGCCGACGTCATCCTCGAGGGCTTCGTGTTCGCGCTCATCGGGCTGCAGCTCAACACGGTCGTGCACGAGACGCTCGCCAGCCACCGCAGCCTGCTCGAGAGCGTCGGGGTGGCCTTCGTGGTGCTCGGCGTCGTCGTGCTCGTCCGTCCCGCGTTCGTGTTCCTGTCGTACTGGCGGCGCCGCGTGAACGGGCGCTGGCTCCGACCGCTCGTCGTGCGCGCGACCCGGGGCAGGCCGCGCCTCCGGTGGCTCCGCGGCGCGGCCGAACCACGGATGACCTGGCAGGAGCTCACGGTGATCTCGTGGACGGGGATGCGCGGTGTGGTCACCCTGGCCGCCGCCGTCGCCGTCGTGTCCTCGCCGACGCACATCCCCGCGCAGGACACCATCTTCCTCATCGCGTTCGTCGTCACCGTGGGGACCCTCCTGCTGCAGGGGCTCACCCTGCCGATCGTCATCCGCCGTCTGCACGTCCACGACCCGGGCGAGCACGAGCGCGACACCGCGGCCGAGCTCCTGTTGTCCCACCGCACGACCGAGGCGGCGATCGACCTGATCCGCGAGCGGCAGGACGTCTGGGCGGAGCGGTACGGACGGGAGGCCGTGGACGCGACCGTGGGCCGGCTGCGGCGGCGCTTGGAGCGACAGGCCGAGGACTTCCAGCACGACGCCGAGGACGAGCGCCTCGACGCCCGCGAGGCCCCGTCCCGGCTCACCGCCGCCGAGGTCCAGGCGGTCCGGCGCGAGCTCCTCGCCCGCCGGCGCGAGGTCGTGCTCCGCGAGCGCGAGCACGGCGCCCTGGACGAAGAGGTCATGCGCCGCGTCCTCATCAGCCTGGACGCCGAGGAGCTCGCGATGGACTCGTCCCAGGCGGGCCGCAGCCGGTCCTGACCGCGCGGCCCGCACCTCCCGGCCATGTGGGCTCGAAGCGGCGGCGGCGTACCCTGGAAGCCTTCGTCCGAAGCCCAGAGAGGTGGCCCAGCCCGCGTGAGCACACCGCGCAACAACGACGTCCCGGACCGTGCCGGAGTGCACCGCAGCACACCGACGGCCCGCACCACGAGGCCGGCGACCCGGGGATCGTCGCCGCGTCGGGGTACCCGCATCGCCGGGCGGGGACGGACCGTGACCCGTGCGCCGGAGCCCCAGCACATCAGTCGCTACCGCCGCTGGTACGGAACCCTCCACCCCTCGCTGCAGCTCATCGGCCTGCAGCTCTGGATGCCCCTGTTCTTCATCGTCGGGTTCTGCCTGTGCTACATCGCGGCGTTCCACGCACCCCATCCGCACGACGTCCCGATCGCGCTGGTCGGGTCGGACCCGGCACTCGTCGCGGCCGTGCACAAGGCCCTGCCCGGCGAGTACGTGTTCCACACGGTCGACTCGCTCACCCGCGCGAAGCACGACGTGGTGAGCGGACTCATGGCGGTCGCCTACGACCCGTCGTCGAACACGGTGTTCAAGGCGAGCGCGCACCAGTTCCAGGTGGCGAGCCTCGTCCCCGCGACCCTGTCGTCGGTGATCACGGCCGGTGGGGGTCCGGCACCGACGATCACCGAACTCGCCCCGTTGCCACGCTGGGACGAGTACGGCACCGTCGCCATGTACGTCATGCTCGCGTGGTGCATCGGCGGGTACATGGTGGCCATGTTCATCGGCATCATGGGCGGCCCGCTGCGCCACCGCACGCGCGTCGCGGTCATCGTGGTGGGCGGGATCGTCATCTCCCTCATCACGAACACCTTGGCCGGCCCGGTCGTCGGCGCCATCCACGGACACTTCGCCGCGCTCGTGCTCATCGCCTGGGGCTGGATCGTCGCCATCGGACTGACCGTGAACGGCCTGAGCTACTTCGCCGGGCGGTTCATCGCCGCACCCGCCATGATCTGTTTCGTCTTCCTGTCGATGCCGTCGTCGGGTGGCGCCTACCCGAAGTGGTTCATGCCGGAGCCGTTCGCCTGGCTGAACCACGTCGTG
The DNA here is from genome assembly GCF_003234885.2 of Curtobacterium sp. MCBD17_003. Classification (NCBI taxonomy): domain Bacteria; kingdom Bacillati; phylum Actinomycetota; class Actinomycetes; order Micrococcales; family Microbacteriaceae; genus Curtobacterium; species Curtobacterium sp. MCBD17_003. The sequence goes on along the minus strand of NZ_CP126275.1, from coordinate 906,440 downwards.
GTGGGCTCGAGCATGGTCGAGATGATCAAGCACACGGTGTACGGGGTCGGACCCTCGTACGAGCGCGGGCTGGTCACGATGGCCTCCTACGCCGTGGCCGGGATCGTGCTCATGGTCGTCGGCAAGATGTGGTGGGAGCACCGCCGCATCCGGATGATCGTCACCGGTCGCACGACGATGTTCGGGGACGCACAGACCGCGAACCGCGATTTCCTGGGCCAGCAGCGCGACGAGGAACTCGCGCGGCACGGACTCCAGTCGACCGAGACGGGCACGCTGAGCACCATCCGCCCCGGCCGAGGCGACGGTGACGACCACCACGACGCGGGGTTCCAGGACGCCCGGATGACGGGCGACGTCTTCACGGGCGGGCTCGAGGGCCTCGAGGGCACCGCCGCACCCCGCACCGGCGCCGTCGCGATCAGTCGACCGCCGCACGGACGCCGGACCCGGTGAACCCGGACACGGTGGCACAGTCCTCGCCGAAGGTGAACCGCGCACGGACGCTCCCACCGCGCAGGACCCCCGGCAGCCAGTAGCGGGCGTCGTCCCACATGGCGTCGTAGGGCACGGCGTCGACGGGGACCCAGCCCGGTTCGAGCTCGTCGCCACCGCGCGGCTCGCCGTCCCACCGCTCGGCGACGAACACGTCCGAGACCTGACTCCACGACGGCCGGAACGGGAACCGGTAGTCGAGCGTCCCCCGCGGCTCGAGGTCCTCGGCACGGACCTCGAGCCCGACCTCCTCCGCGACCTCACGCACCGCGGCCGAGCGGGCGTCCTCGCCGGGCTCGAGCTTGCCGCCGGGGCCGACGAGCCGTCCGACCCCGAGCCCCCGCCGCTTCCGTCCGAGCAGGACCTCGACCCCGGCGGGCCCGGATCGGAGCAGGTAGACGACACACACCCGCGGGTGCTGGTCCTTCGACGCGACGTGCGGCACGCTCCGAGTCTGCCCGAGCACGCCGGGGAGCGCGGCGTCGATGTCCCCGAAGGCGTGGCGTAGGCTCGCTCCATGGCAGCGCAGGTACGGGCACACCGTGGCTGAGTCCCGGAACGCGGGGCGGAGCCTCGAGGTGCTCCGTGCCGAGGCGGCGGAGGAGATCGCCGTCATCGTCGAACACCGCTGTCGCCAGGGTGACGACCCGTGGGAGTTCATGCACCTGATCCCGACGGTCGACGAGCAGGTCGTGCTCATCCTCCGCGCCGAGGCCATCGAGGTCGACTCCCGCATCGAGCACCGTGCCGGCGGACGCACCCAGCACCCGTCGTCGGGGTCGGGTACGGCACACGGCGAGGAGTACCACCGCCTCCGGCGCATCGCGCTCGCGCACCCGGAGCTGTCGAGCGCGGTCTGGAAGCTCATGGGCGCGATCCCCGAGGGCCGCTGACCCGGTCCGACGCATCCGCGGACACCCGCGAACCAGGCCCGGGGGCCGGCAGCGGATGCGCTTGACTGACCGCATGACCGAAACCGTCCTCGCGATCCTGAACCGTCCCTCCCAGCACGCCGAGGCGCACGACCCCGGCGCCGACGCGTTCACCTTCGAGGGTCCGATCGAGCCGCACGTCCAGGTGCTCGACCTCGGCTTGGTCCGCGGTGACGGCGTGTTCGAGACCCTCAACGTCACGGACGGTCGACCGCAGGCACTCGAGGCACACCTCGACCGTCTCGCCCGCTCGGCCGCGATGCTCGACCTGCCCGCACCCGACCTCGACGTCTGGCGCCGCGCGGTCGAGGCCGTCGTCGCGGAGCTCGATCCGGTCCGCGAGGCCTACTGCAAGACCGTGATGTCCCGCGGCGTCGAGGGCGACGGCCGACCGACGGGCTACGTGTACGCGGCCCCGGCCGAGGAGTACACCATGCCCCGCGAGCAGGGCATCGCCGTCGTCACGCTCGACCGCGGGTACCGCCACGACGTCGCCCGCACGAGTCCCTGGCTGCTCCAGGGCGCCAAGACCCTGTCGTACGCCGTGAACATGGCCGCCCTGCGTGAGGCGGCTCGCCGCGGGGCCGACGACGCCCTGTTCGTCTCGACCGACGGCTACGTCCTCGAGGGCCCGCGCTCGACGCTCCTGCTCCGACGCGGCGACGACCTCGTCACGCCCCGGACCGACATCGGCATCCTCGCGGGGACGACGCAGGCGGACGTCTTCACCTTCGCCGAGGACCGCGGGATCGCGACCTCGTACGAGCTCGTGACGCTCGACGACCTCCGTGCCGCCGACGCACTGTGGCTCGTGTCGAGCTCCCGGCTCGCTGCCCCGATCCGTTCCGTCAACGGCGACGTGCGCGACATGGACCTCGAGCTCACCGCCGCGATGAACACGTTCCTGCTCGACCGCACCGCGTAGGCGCCGGACGCCGTGACCCGGCGGACGGCCGGGAGGCCCGAGCCGCGCCCGGCACGGCGGTCGCGATCCGGGCCTCCCGACCGGCGCCACGGCGGGCGGCCGGGAGTCAGAACCGCGGCACGGTCACCCCGCGGTGCGCCTCCGCGTCCCACGTGTAGACCTCGGCGCCGTCGATGAAGACGCGGAGCGCCCGCGAGGTCGCGTCGAGCGGGTCGCCCGACCAGAGCACGAGGTCGGCGTCGTAGCCGGGTGTGATCTGACCCACGCGGTCGCCGAAGCCGAGGAACGTCGCCGGGTTCGTCGTCAGCGCCTCGAGCGCCGTCTGCCGGGGCAGGCCCTCCTTGACCGCCATCGTCGCCTGCAGCACGAGCATGTTGATCGGCACGACGGGCGCGTCCGTCGTGATCGCGACCCGCACCCCGGCCGCCGCGATCTCGGCGAGGTTCGTGATCGCGCGGTCCCGGAGCTCCACCTTCGAGCGACTCGTGAACAGCGGGCCGTACACGACGGGGATGTCCTTCTCGGCGAGGAGACCCGCGAGCTTGTGCCCCTCGGTGCCGTGGTTGACGACGAGCCGGTAACCGAACTCCTCGGACAGGCGGATCGCGGTGGCGATGTCGTCGTGGCGGTGCGTGTGCTGGTCCCAGGCGAGCTCCCCGTCGAGGACGCGCGCGAGCGTCTCCTTGGTGAGGTCGCGTTCGAACGGCTCGCCCTTCCCCGCGGCGGCCGCACGGGCGGTGCGGTAGTGGTCGGCGGCGACGAAGGCCTCGCGGATCACCTTCGCGACCCCGAGGCGGGTCGACGGCGTCTGGTCCTTCGCCCCGTAGACGCGCTTCGGGTTCTCGCCGAGCGCGCTCTTGACGCTGACACTGTCCGAGATGAGCTGCTCGTCGATCGTCCGGCCGCCCCAGCTCTTGATCGCGACGGTCTGGCCACCGATGGGGTTGCCCGAGCCGGGCTTGACCACGATCGCGGTGACGCCGCCGGACAGCGCGTCCCGGAAGCCCTCGTCGTCGATGTCGATCGCGTCGATCGCGCGGACGGCGGCCATGTTCGGGCCGGTCATCTCGTTCGTGTCGTTGCCCGCGACGCCGTTGGCCTCCTCGTGGATGCCGACGTGGCCGTGCGCCTCGACGAAGCCCGGCACGAGCCACGTGCCCGCCGCGTCGACGACCGGTAGCCCCTCGGGCACGGCGACGTCCGGGCCCGCCGCGGTGATGCGTCCGTCCTCGACGACGACCGCGCCGCCGTCGAACTCGTCCCCGACGACGGGGACGACGTGGGCACCGGTGATGACGAAGGATCGTTTGCTCATGCGGACCACGCTACCGACCGGCGGATGCGATCTCGGTCACCAGCACCGGGCCTCCCGGACCGTCCAGGTGCACTGCCGGAGCGCGTCCTAGGCTGGGCCGGTGAGCTCCGACGCGTCCTCGACCACCCCTCCCATCGCCGCGAAGCACCCGGTCACCCGGACCCACCACGGGGTCCGGTTCGTGGACGACTACGAGTGGCTCCGTGACAAGGAGTCCCCGGAGACGCTCGCGTACCTCGAAGCCGAGAACGCGTACACCGACGCGGCGACCGCGCACCTCGCCCCGCTGCGCGACCGGCTGTTCGACGAGATCCGTGCCCGGGTGCAGGAGACCGACCTCAGCGTGCCGGTGCGGATGGGCCGGTTCTGGTACTTCACGCGCACGAGCGAGGGCAGCCAGTACGGCGTCCACTGCCGCGCGCCGATCACCGACGAGGACGACTGGACCCCGCCCGAGGTCGAGGCGGGCGCCGAGGTGCCGGGCGAGCAGGTCGTGCTCGACGGCAACCTGCTCGCCGCGGGGCACGACTTCTTCGCGCTCGGCACGTACGACGTCAGCGACGACGACGAGCGCCTGGTCTACGGCATCGACACGGCCGGCGACGAGCGGTACACGCTGCACGTGCGCGACCTCACGAGCGGTGAGGACCTGCCGGACGTCATCGAGGGCACGGGGGCCGGTGCCGCGTTCGACCCGTCGGGCCGGTACGTGTTCTACCCCACCGTCGACGAGTCGTGGCGTCCGGACACCATCTGGCGGCACGAGGTCGGCGGGACCGGCGAGGACGTCGCCGTGTTCCAGGAGCCCGACGACCGCTACTGGGTCGGCGTCGGCGTCACCCGGTCGTCGCAGTACATCGTGATCGAGCTCGGGTCGAAGATCACGTCCGAGGTCCACCTGCTCGACGCGGCGGACCCGACGGGCGAGTTCCACGTCGTCTGGCCGCGTCGCGAGGGCGTCGAGTACGACGTCGAGCACGCGGTCGTCGGCGGGAGCGACCGGCTGCTCGTCCTGCACAACGACGGCGCCGAGAACTTCGAGCTCGTCGACGTGCCCGCGGACGACCCGACGTCGACGAGCGACCGCCGCGTGGTCATCGCGCACGACCCGGAGCGCCGCATCGAGTCGGTGGACGCGTTCGCCCACCACCTCGCGGTGGAGTACCGGTCCGAGGCGCTCCCCCGCGTCGCGATCGTGCCGATCGAGGGCGACGGGTACGGCGACGCGCACGAGGTCCCGTTCGACGAGGAGCTGTTCTCGGCGGGCTTCGGCGGCAACCCCGAGTGGGACCAGCCCACCCTGCGTCTGACGTTCACGTCGTTCGTGACCCCGTCGACGGTCGGCGACCTCGACCTCGCGTCGGGCGCGATCACGGTGCGGAAGCGCCAGCCGGTGCTCGGCGGCTACCGCTCCGAGGACTACGTGCAGGAACGCCAGTGGGCGACCGCACCGGACGGCACGCGCGTGCCCGTCTCGCTCGTGTGGCGCCGCGACGCGGTGCCGGCCGGGAGGCCCGCTCCCGTCCACCTGTACGGCTACGGCTCCTACGAGCACAGCATCGACCCCGGTTTCAGCGTCATGCGGCTGTCGCTGCTCGACCGCGGCGTCGTGTTCGCGGTCGCGCACGTCCGCGGCGGCGGCGAGATGGGCCGGCACTGGTACGAGCAGGGCAAGACCCTGACCAAGAAGAACACGTTCACCGACTTCGTGGCGGTCGCCGACCACCTGATCGCGACCGGCCGCACCACGCCGGACCGCATCGTCGCCGAAGGCGGCAGCGCCGGCGGGCTGCTCATGGGCGCCGTCGCGAACATCGCACCGGACCGGTTCGCGGGCATCCTGGCGGCGGTCCCGTTCGTCGACGCGCTGACGAGCATCCTCGACCCGGACCTGCCGCTCACGGTGATCGAGTGGGACGAGTGGGGCGATCCCCTGCACGACCCCGAGGTCTACCGGTACATGAGCGAGTACACGCCGTACGAGAACGTCCGCGACGACGTCACCTACCCGCGGATCCTGGCGGTCACGTCGATCAACGACACCCGGGTGCTGTACGTCGAGCCCGCCAAGTGGACGGCGCGCCTGCGCGAGGTCGGTGCGCCGGTGCTGCTCAAGACCGAGATGGCGGCGGGACACGGCGGGGTGAGCGGCCGCTACGACTCCTGGCGCGAGCGGGCCTTCGAGCTGGCGTGGCTGCTCGACGTGCTCGGTCTGGCCGAGGCCGAACCGCGGTCCTGACGGCGCGATCCCCGACCCGCGAGATCGCAGTCGTTGCCGTTCCGGGAGCGTCCTGAGCGGCAACGACTGCGATCTCGCGGGAGAGGGTGACGGGCTGGGTCAGACGCGCGAGAGGGCCTGCACCGCGTCGTCGTAGGACTCCTCGGCACGACGCACGCGGTCGCCCGCGAGCACGCCGTAGCCGAAGGTGTCCTCCCCCGCGCGCGTCGCGATGCCGGCGACGTGTCGGAGCTCCTCGAGCGCGTGCAGGGACTGCGCCCGCTCGGTGAGGACGTCCGCCGCGACGGTGATCCGGCGGCCGAGTGCGTGCGGGAAGGCCTCGTCCCCGAGGACGTCCATCGCGATCCGCATCCGCATCGTGGCCAGCCACGCGCGTTCGGTCGCCTCGCGGTCGCCGGTCTCGTCCGCCGGGTCGTCACCGACCGCGGCGCGCACGAGCTCGCGCACGACGGGCTTCTCGGCGGCCGTGACGTCCTGCGCCACCCGCTTCGGGGTCCGGAGCGCCCAGGCGGTCGGCTCGGGTCGCTCCACGGCGTCGTCGAGCAGGTCGAGCAGGTCGAGGTACTCCGGCGTGTGCAGGAACCGGAGGGTGTCGCGCACCGCCTCGTCGCGACGCTCACGGGTCGCCGCGAGGAGCCGTTCGCGCGCCAGGGTGTCGACGAGTGCGTCCTGCGCCGGCGTCCCGGCCCGGTGGAGGTCGCCGACGAGGTACTCGGCCGACGCCGCACGGCTCACGACGTCGGCGAGCGTCTCCGCGGCGGCCACCGCGCGGTCGGTGAGGTCCGCGTCGGCGAAGGCGGCGCGGTAGGCGCCGAGCACCGCCGCCAGGCCGAGCGACGTGGTGGCCAGTCCGCGGAGGTCGGCGGTGTCGCCGGACCGGAGCCGGGCCTCCCGGCGGGCGAGCGACGAGCGCAGTCGCGCGACGCGCTTGCGGAGGACGCGCGCGGCGGAGCCCTTGGCCGGCTTGTCCGTGGTGCGGAGGCGCGGGGCGTCGACGCCCGCGAGGCCACGGGCGAGCTTCGAGGAGACGGCCGCCGGCTGCGCACCACGCTCGGCGAACCGCGCGTCGAGGCCGTCGAACAGCGTCTGCACCACCTGCTCGTCGACGCCCTCGACCGCCTCGACCTCGACCTCGCGCCACGTCCGCGCGCCGGTCGGCGCGTCGGCGTCGAGCCGGAAGGCGCTGACGTGGTCGTCCGCCAGCTCGGCGACCTGGTCGCCGTCCTCGTCCAGGAGGCGCGTCACGGCCCGTTCCGTCCGGATCCGCACCACGGGGCGCAGCGCCCGCCCCCGGCGCTCGGCGAACAGCGCCGCGAGCACCGCGTCGGGCACGGTGTCGGTGTCCTCGGTGAGCGGGAAGTGCTGTTCGTGCCGGACCGTGTCCGAGGCCGCGCGTTTGATGTGCCAGCCGGCGTCGGGGCCTCCCGTGCGGCGGCGGACCGTCACGTGTGCGGCCACCAGGTCGAAGCGCTCGGTGTCCCAGTACGTGGCATCGAGCTCGAACGGCTCCTGCCGCTCGGTGCGGAGGATCCCGCCGACCCCGATCAGGTCCGGCAACTCGGCCTCCGGGGCCAGGTCGTAGGTGCGTTCGATCTCGAGGTGCGTGTCGCTCACACGTCCTTGTCTACCAGCCCGCCGCCGGTGGCCCGAGCGTCGTCGAGACGGCCTGCGAGGACGGCCGCCGCGATGCTCCCGATCGGTGGACGGCGCGGCGGTGGAACAGCGCCGTGGTGAGCGCCCCGAACGCCAGGCCGGCGCGGGGCAGGTCGAGGTCGGCGGCGTCGCGGAGGTCCGCGTGCCACTGCTCCATGCGGACCGGTCGGTCGTCGGCGGGCGAGAGTGCGACGGCGAGGTCGACGACCGCTCGCGCGAGCGGGTGCGGCGCGGTCGACGCGCCCTCGGCGCCGTGTCGAGCCGCCGACGATCGGGGGCCGATCACGGGGTCACCGTCCGGCCGGGCGCGGTGCGCCGTGACGGTCGCGCGGCGGCGCGTGCCCGGTGCTCGTCGGCGGACGCGACGAGGTCGCGGGCGGCGACCCGGCCCTCCCCCGTGAACGCGTAGCGGCGGCGACGCGGACCGGATCGGTCGGGGTCGTCATCCCATGACCCGGTGATCCAGCCCTGGCGCTCGAGCCGCTCGAGGATCGGGTAGACCGTGCCGGACGGGCGCCCCGTGGTCTTGATGAGCACGAGGCCCCAGAGTGGCTCCTCCTGGGCGAGCAGGGCCTGGAGGACGTCGAGCGTCGGTGCGGTGACGCGCTGGAGTGGTTCCATGGACCGAACCTACCTATGTCGAATAGGTATGTCAACCGGTCCTGCGATCCGGCGGGCCGAGCGGGAGGGCCGGGGCGGCGTCCGGCAGGAATACCCGCGCAGGCACGCCGGTTACCGTCGGCATCATGAGTGACACGATCTCGAAGGACGCGTTCGTCCCCGCCGCCGGCACCGTCACGATGTTCACGACCGGCTGGTGCGGCTACTGCAAGCGACTGAAGACCCAGATGGACCGCGCCGGTGTCACGTACACCGAGGTCAACATCGAGGAGACCCCCGGCACGGCCGAACTCGTGGCCGCGGTGAACGGCGGGAACCAGACCGTCCCGACCCTCGTGTTCCCGGACGGCTCGACGGCGACGAACCCCTCGCTGGCCGAGGTGCAGTCCCGCATCTGAGCACCGCCCTCGTCGGCGGCCGCGCGTGGACGCGGGCGCCGCGGGGACGCGCGACCTGATCCATCCCCACGGGAACGGCCCCGGTGACCAGTGGTCACCGGGGCCGTTCGCGCGCCGGGCGGGTCGACCGCGAGCGGCCGGCGACGGGGTCAGCGCCCCTCGAGCGCGTCCGTGAGCATGGCCGCCATCGCGTCGAGCTGGATGTCGCCCGAGTCGACGAGCTCCTCGTCCGAGCCGTCGAGCGCCCGCGCGGCGAGCCCGGCCTTGCTGTCGATGAGCTCGGCGATCTTCGTGTCGATCGTCTGGGCCGCGATGATCCGCCACGCCGTGACGGGCTCCTCTTGTCCGATGCGGTGCACGCGGTCGATCGCCTGCGTCTGCTCGGCGCTCGTCCACGACAGCTCCGCGAGGACGACGTTCGACGCGACCTGCAGGTTGAGGCCGACGCCGGCCGCGGTGAGCGAGCAGACGATCACCGCCACGTCCGGGTCGTTGACGAAGGCGTCGATCTCGGCCGTGCGCTGCGCCGTCGACTGCTCGCCGCGGACGGTCGCGGTCCGCAGGCCACGGCGCGCGAAGACCTCTTCCGCCTGGTCCATGACGTCGAGGTGCTTGGCGAAGAACACGACCTTGCCGACGTTCGACGCGAGCTGCGCCGCGTAGTCCGCCGCGAGCTGGGCCTTGGCACGACCGATGCGCCGGACCATCGAGAACACGTTCTCGCCGGTCGTCGTGGCGTCCTGGTCCTCGAGCTCCCACCGCGCGACCTGGCGGACGAGCTTGTGGTCGATGCCCTCGACCGGGGCCTGGCCGGTGCGGGCGGCGAGCGCCTGGTGGTAGCGGGCGACGAGCTTCGCGGTCAGCTCGCGCTCGGCGTCGCGGATCGACCGGCCGACCTCGTCGTCGAGTTCGACGGGGATGTCCGCGATCCGGCGCGCGGGGATGTCCGCCGCGACGTCGACCTTGCGGCGTCGGACGATCCCCATCTCGATGACGGCGCGACGGGCCTCCACGAAGAAGCCGGGCTCGGCCGGGGTCAGCCCGATGTCCTCGAGGGCGTTCATGAGTTCGGCGCGGGGCTTCTTGTCGTCGATCCAGCCGAGGAACTGCCAGATCGTCCGGAAGTCCTCGACGCTGTTGATGAGTGGGGTGCCGGTGAGCGCCATGAGGAGCGGCCGGGCCATGCGCTCGCGGATGCGCTCGGCGAGCTGCAGCACGAACCGGGAGCGCTGGGACTCCTTGTTCTTGATGAAGTGCGCCTCATCGACCACCATGCCCCGGAATCCGAGCGCGCCGAGCCAGCCCACGTGGCGGTCGAGGATCTCGTAGTTGACGACGATGACGTCCGCGAAGCCGTCCATGTCCTCGCCGTCCCCGTGCAGCACCGTGACGGATCGGTTCGGCACCCACCGCTGGGCCTCGCGCATCCAGTTCGTCTTGACGACGTTCGGGACCACGACGAGGAGCGGGAACGCGTTCGCGGCGTCCGCGGCGAGGAGCGACTGCGCCGTCTTGCCGAGGCCCGGCTCGTCGGCGAGCAGGAACGTGCGGTGCCCCTGCGCCGCCGACGCGACCAGCTCCGCCTGGTGCTTCATGAGCTCGGCACCCGCGGGGGTCCGGAGGGTCGTGGGCTCCGGGAGCGGCATCGACGCCACACCCCCGCCCGCGCCGTACTCGAACGACTTGAACAGCGGGCCGAACAGCTCCCAGTTCGCGAGGCGCCGCGGGTGCGCGACGGGGGCCTCGGCGAGCGAGAAGTCCGGCGGGAGGAACGGGTTCGCCAGCTGCCGGGCGACGACCTGCTGCGGCACGACGGCCCGCTCCGGGGCCTCGACCGGCGAGGTCGGCTCGGCGGCGATGACGAGCTCCTCGGGCGCGAGCTCCATGCCCGCGGCGATCATCATGTCCCGCTTGACGGTCCGCGTCGACTCGGAGACGGGGGCGTCCTCGGCGAGGAGCTGGATGACGCTCGTGTCGCGGGCCGCGGTCTTGGCGAGGATGGTGGCGACGCCGTCGAGCCGCTTGAGCTGTTCGGCGCGCTGCGCGTCGGTCAGGTCGGCGTCCGCCTTGACGCGGGCGCGCTCCTCGCGCATGAGCTGCGCGACGGCCTGGAACTTCGTGCGGTTCGAGGGGCGGAGCGCCCCACGCTGGGCCGCCGCCTCGACCTCCCGTACGGCCCGGGCGAGCACGGGGATGAGCCCCTCGTTGTCGACGGGTCGCGTGCGACGGGGTGCGGACCGCACGCCGCCGGCCGCTCGCCTGATGCCTGATCGAGCCAACGCTCCTCCTGTCTCCCGATCGACGGGAGTCCCCGACGGTGTCCGCCGGTACGTCTCGTGACGGACCGCGCGCGGCCGTCGTTCCGGACACCCGTGCGACACGACCGGACGTGGCCCGGGGCGAGCCTGTTCGACGCGCCGGGCCGGTACCGATCAGGAGACCGGGTGGGTGCCCCTCCATGAACTGTCACACGCTCGCGACGCCGCACGGATGTCGGGTCACCGCCGTCGCGTCCCGACTCCGGGGGGCCGGGACACGTGACCGCCCCCGGAACCGGGTGGGCCGCCCCCGGAATCGGGACGGCGTGCGGCGCACGGCGCGTGCGCAACCAGTCTAGTGCACCGCGCCTCCCCCGCACCATGTGGGACGTCCGGGAGGCCCCGCCTCAGGACCCGCGACCGGGTGCGGACCGTGGCCGCAGACCGGGCGCCGGGGCGGGCAGCGTCGCCGCCGGTGCGGCGAGCGCGGCACGGGTCGCGGCGAGGAGCTGCTCCGCCGTCGCGATCCCGTTCGCCGATCCGGTCGTCGCCTGGCCACCGGCATGGGCGAGGAGTTGCGAGCCGATGGCGGGTCCGATGCGCTCGGCGCCGTCCGGGTTGCGTCGCACCCAGTCCCGCGCGATCGCGTCGGCGAGCCGTTCGGCGGCGGCGCCCCGGTCGGCGTCCCCGCGCGACCGGTGCCAGAGGCCCGTGACGACGAGGTGTGCGACGACGGCGCCGACGTCCCGGACCGGGTGCCCCCACCCGGCGGTGTCGATGTCGAGCAGGCCAGAGATCCGCCACGGCTCATGCTCGTCGACGAAGATCTGCTCGAGGTGCAGGTCACCGTGCACCACCTGACGGTCGGACGTCGACCACCCGATCGAGCGCCGCCCGATCGCGTCGTACAGCCGGTCGATCTCCTCGGCCTCCCTCGGCAGCGCGGACACGAGTGTGCGCCGGTGCCAGTCCGCGTGGTCCATCGCGTCCGCACGCGCCTGCTGCGTCAGCCGGACCGTGGCGATCCGGCCGGTCAGTGCGGCGAGCGACGCGATGAACCGGGGATCGTCCGCGATCTCGAGGATGCGACTGCCCGCGGGGACGCCTCGGACGCGCTCGAGCACGAGCAGACCGTCACCGCGGGACGACAGCACGCGCGGCACGGGGAGTCCGGCCGCCACGAACTGCTCGTGCGTCCGGACGATCGGGGTGACGCGGTGTGGTCGCACGACCTTGAGGAACACCGTGCCCTGGGGCGAGTCGACGCGGACCACCGCGCGTTTGCCGGGTCGGTACGCCGCGACCGTGAGCGTCGGTGCGGTGACCGGCATGCCCGCGGCGGTCAACAGCTCCGCCACCGCGTCCCGGTAGGTCACGTGCGGCAACACCGGGAGGCCCGGGTCGTTCGGGTAGGCCCACACCGACACGGCGTCGCCGGTCACGGGGTCGAGCACGACGGCGGAGTGCTGGTCGTGGCCGCCGCCCGTGTCGACGTAGGTGAGCACCGTCGCCCGTGCCCCGGCGGCGTCGACGGTGTCGACCTCGTAGCCGTACAGGTAGCCGTTGCCCGACGGCTCGACCGAGTGTGCGCGCGCGGACAGCACCGTCGTCCCCGAACCGGCGAACGCCTCGGGGAGCACGCGATCATGGTCGGGCCACACGCGCCCAGTCAACCGTGTCCCGCATCGATACGCCGGGAGCGGCGCTCGGTAGCCTCGGACCGTGAACCCCGTCGCGCGTCTCCGTCAGGCGACGCGGACGCCGTTCCTGCAGGTCGTCAAGACCGCGGTCGCGACGATCGCCGCCTGGGTGCTCTGCACGGCGCTGCTCGACTCGGAGTACCCGATCTTCGCCGCGATCGCCGCGCTGCTCGTCGTGCAGCCGAGCGTCAACCAGTCGTTCGTCCGCGGCCTGGAACGCAGCGCCGGAGTGGTGCTCGGCGTGCTGCTCGCCACCGCGCTCCACCTGCTGCTCGGTGACAACACGTGGATCGTGCTGCTCGTGATCGTCCTGGCGATCCTCCTGGCGTGGACGCTCCGGCTCACGCCCGGTTCGTCGACGCAGATCCCGATCAGCGCGATGCTCGTCCTGTCGACCGGCGCGACCACGCCGCACTACGCCGTCGACCGGATCATCGAGACCGTCATCGGCGCCCTCGTCGCCCTCGCCGTGAACGCGCTCATCGTGCCGCCCGTGCTGCTCCAGCCCGCGCACCTGGCGGTCGCCCGTCTCGCGCGGGACACCGCATCGGCGTTCGAGCGCATCGCCGTGGGACTCACCGAGGGCCGGGACCGCACCGGGTGGGAGGCCGACCTCGTCACCGCGCGGACGCTGCGGCAGGCGCAGGCCCGCTCCGACGCCGCGCTGGCCGCCGCGCGGGAGAGCCTGACGATGAACCCGCGCGGCGGGCACCACCGGACGATCCTCGAGCGCGACATGGAGATCGCCGGGCACCTCGCCGTGATCGTCACCCGCGTGATCGGGATGACCCGGGCGATCCGGGACAACGTCGCGCCCGACCTCGTCGAGGACCGCGCGATCGGCCGCATCGCCACCGAGGTCGCACGGATCGCCGCCGAGGTCCGGGCCTTCGCCGCTGCCGATCAGCGGCCGATCGCCGAGGATCCCGCCTCGCCGACACTGACCGCCCCGGTCGTCGTGCTCCGGCCGAACGAGGACCACTGGATCCTCATCGGGTCGTTGCTCGAGGACATCCGCCGCGTGCGCGAGGAACTCCTCGGCGAGGGGGCCTGACCCGACGCCGCGACGGCCCGGTCAGCGCAGCGGGTCCGCGCACCGCTCCGAGCAGGTCGCCGTCGCGGTCGCCGCGGCGAGCGTCGTGCGGATGAGCTCGTCCCACGCGTCCCCGACGGCCGCGTCGGCCACCGGGTCGCTGTGATGGCGCGCCGCCGCCCGGATCTCCGCGAGCGCCGCGACCGCGTCGCCGCGCCCCGCTCGGCCCGCGACGTCCGGGAGGCCCGCCCGCAGGTCCGCGAGCGCCCGCGCCCGGTGCGGCGCCGCGAGTTCCTGGAGCCCCGTCATCACCCGCCACGCCGCACGCAGTTCGAGTCGTAATCGGCGCACCGCCGGGTGGAGGGCCTCCCCCCACCCGTCGTCCACGAGTCGGTCGCCGGCGAACCGGTCGTCGACACGCTCGTCCTCCGTCGGCCCCACCGACGCTTCGTCCCCCGTCACCACGGCCCCCGTCTCCTGCTCCCCCGTCGCACCCCGGGGTGCGACGTCGACGGCGCCGAGCGCACGTCGTCGCCGCAGCGTAGCAACGTGCGGACGCTGCGTGCGCGATGTGTGCCCGAGGATGTGCCGACCGGTCGCCCGACGATGCGCGGAGTGGACGTGGCGGACGCGGATCGGGCCTCCCGGCCGTCCACCGGCGCGGCGGCCCGCACCGACGCTGTGACGAGATTCAGCGACACCACGGGGAACGCCGCACGCCCCGCAGCGCGGAGTGCCACGATGGCCCGAGGAGGTCAGGACATGCGGCTGCTGGTGGTGGAGGACGACGACGAGATGCGCGCGCTCCTCGAACGGGGACTCGCGGCCGAGGGCTACCGGGTCACCGCCGTCGAGAACGGCGTGGAGGCGCTCATCGCGCTCGGCGAGCAGGCGTACGACCTCGCCGTGGTCGACGTCATGATGCCCGGCATGTCCGGCTTCGAGCTGAGCCGCCGCATCCGCGAGCGCGAGGACCCGATGCGGATCCTCCTCGTCACCGCGCGGGACGCCGTCGACGACCGCGTGTACGGCCTCGACTCCGGTGCCGACGACTACCTCACGAAGCCGTTCGCGTTCGCCGAGCTCACCGCGCGCCTGCGGGCCCTCGGCCGGCGCGAGGCGGCTGGTGCACCTCGGACCATCGAGGTCGCCGACGTCGCCATCGACTCCGAGGCACGACGCGTCGTCGTGCAGGGCCAACGCGTGGCGATGAGCCCGACCGAGTTCGCGCTCCTCCGGCTGCTCGCCCGCTCCGCCGGGAGCGTGGTGGACCGGCCCAAGATCCTCGAGGAGGTCTGGGACGGCAGCCAGCACGTCGACCCGAACGTCGTCGAGCAGTACATCTCGTACCTCCGCAAGAAGCTCTCCGCGCACGACGCGTCGGTCGCCATCACGACCGTGCGCGGTCGCGGGTACCGCCTCGACAGCGTCGGGGCCTGAACCGGTCCTCCCCGCCGTGTTCCGGCCGCTCCGTCTGCTGTCGCTCCGCGCACGGATCACCATCGGCAGCACCGCGATCGCGGCCATCGTCATCGTCCTGCTCGTCGTCGTCGTCCGGCTCCAGGTGATCTCCGTCGTCGCGAGCGCCACCACGACCCTGCTCGTCGCCGACGCGGACCCCTACATCGCCGCGCTCGAGGTCGACAGCTCGCCCGACCTCGGGAGTCCCGGCAACGGTCAGCTGGTCGCCGTCGTGTCGCCGACCGGGCAGCTCGAGTTGACGACGATGCCACGGAGCTTCGAACACGAGATCCGATCCCTGTCCACCGCGAGCGCCCGGACCTCGTCGATCACCGTCGACCGCTCGGAGTACCGCGTTGTCGTCGAGCACGTCACGAACGACGCCGGCCGGTGGACGGTCGTCGCCGCCCGCAACGCGCAGTCCGAGCGCATCGTCGTGGACGACCTCACCGAGACGCTCGGCGTGCTCGGGCTCGTGATCCTCGTGGCGTTCGGGATCGCGTCGTGGATCCTGGCGACCGTGGCGCTCCGGCCCGTCGCCCAGATGCGCCGCGAGGCCGAACGGCTCCGGGGCACAACCGACCGGGCCGAGCTCCCCGTCGGTCCCGCGCAGGACGAGCTGTCCTCGCTCGCGACGACGCTCAACGCGTTCCTCGCCCGGACCCGGCAGGCCACGGAACGGGAACGGCAGATGGTCTCGGACGCGAGCCACGAACTCCGGACGCCGCTGGCGATCCTGACGACGCAGCTCGACCTCGCGTCGCTCGACACCGGCGACGCCGACGCGCTCGCGGGACACATCGACCGCGCCAAGCAGAACGTTGCGCGGCTGTCCCGGCTCGCGAACGACCTGCTCACGCTGTCCCGCGTCGAGGAGACCGAGGCCCAGGCCGACGAGGTGGCGCGCACGACGAGCTGGACGGACCTCGGCGACGAGGTCATGTCCGCCGTCGACCGCGTCCGGCTCATCGCGGGTGCCAAGGACATCACCGTCGACTTCGAGCTCGAACCCCCGATCGCCGTCGGCGGGTCCGGGCCGGGCATCGGCGGCGGCACCGTCGAACCGCGCTACCGGCTCGACACGAGCGGCATGGCGCAGCTCGTCACGAACATCGCGGGCAACGCCGTCGCCGCGCTCGAACCCGGGGGCGGCATCGTCGTCACCTGGCGTGCGGAGGCAGGGCAGGGCGTGCTCCAGGTCACCGACGACGGGCCAGGCGTCCCGGACGCGTTCGTCCCCGTCGCGTTCGACCGCTTCACCCGCCCCGACGCCGCCCGACGGTCCGTGCATCCCTCGCCCGGCGGCTCGGGCCTCGGACTCGCGATCGTCCGCGCCATCGCCGAGCGCGCAGGAGGCACGGCGAGCCTCCGCAACGTCCGGTCCGGCGGCCTCGAGGTGACGGTGCGGGTCCCCGCGGTCTGACCCCGCCCGGCTCGCCCCTCCCCCTGCTCGCCGCCCGGTCAGTGGAAGTCGCGGGAGCGCGTCCGGACCGCGAGCGGCAACCGTTCCATGTGGTCCGCGACGACGTTCACCACACCGTCGGGTGACCGCTCGAGGATCCCCCGCACGACGAGCGCCGGTGCCTCGCGGGCGACCCGACGGAACCGTGTCCACACGCCGACGCTGCAGATCACGTTCACGAGGCCGGTCTCGTCCTCGACGTTCATGAAGGTGATCCCGGATGCCGTGGCGGGACGCTGTCGATGCGTCACGACCCCGCCGACCTCGATCCGCCGCCCGGTCTCGGCCGTCATGAGCTCCGCGACGCTGAGCACGCGCCGCCGGGCGAGATCCTGCCGCACGTGCCGGATCGGGTGGTCGTCCGGTGACAGCCCCGTCGACCAGATGTCCGCGATCAAGGCGTCACCGTCGGTGAGCTGCCCGAACAGCGGTGGCTGCACGACCACCTGCGTGTCGGGGAGCTGGTCCGGGCGTTCCGCCGCGGCCTGCGCAGCCGACCACATGCCGCTGCGACGGTCGATGTCGAACGACGCGAACGCGTCCGCCGCGGCGAGCGCCTCGAGCTGCGCCGTGGTCAGCCCCACCCGCCGCGCCAGGTCGGACATGTCCCGGAACGGGCCGTTCGCCTCGCGCTCCGCGACGATCCGCTCCGCACTGCGTCGGCCGAGGGACGTGACCTCGACCAGGCCGAGACGGACCGCGAAGGCACCGTCGCGTCGGTGGTCGTCCGTGTCGAACGGTTCGCTCCGGTCGAACGGCCGGACGGGCTCCTGTTCCTGGGCCAGGCAGGTGTCCGAACCGGTCCGTGGCGGCAGCCCGTCGTCGCCGAGCGGTGCGTCGGGATCGAGGACCTCGAGTGTGGCGTCGACCCCCGACCGCAGGATGTCCGGGCGCCGCACCTGCACTCCGTGGCGTCGGGCGTCCGCGACGAGCGACTGCGGCGAGTAGAACCCCATCGGCTGCGCCCGGAGCAGTGCCGCCAGGAACGCGCCCGGGTAGTGCAACCGCATCCATGCACTCGCGTAGACGATGAGCGCGAAGCTGATCGAGTGGCTCTCCGCGAAGCCGAAGTTCGCGAACGCCTGGATCTTGGCGTAGATGGCGTCGGCGTCCTCGCCCTCGATGCCGTTCGAGGCCATGCCGCGGTAGAGCTTGTCGCGGAGCGCCTCGATCCGGACCAGCCCCCGCTTCGACCCCATGGCGCGGCGGAGCTGGTCGGCGTCCTCGCCCGAGCACCCGCCCACGGTCATCGCCATCTGCATCAGCTGCTCCTGGAACAGCGGCACCCCGAGGGTGCGCTCGAGCACCGGTTCGAGTGCCGGATGCAGGTAGGTGATCGGCTCCTCCCCGGTCCGCCGCCGGATGTAGGGGTGGACGGCACCGCCCTGGATCGGCCCGGGACGCACGAGCGCGACCTCGATCACGAGGTCGTAGAACCGCCGCGGTAACAGCCGCGGCAGGGTGCCCATCTGCGCCCGGGACTCGACCTGGAACACCCCGACGGTGTCGGCCCGGCACAGCTGGTCGTAGACGCCCTGCTCCTCTTTCGGCATGTCGTGCATGTCCCAGCGCTCACCGCAGTGGTCGGCCGCGAGGTCGAACGCGTACTGCAGCGCCGCGAGCATGCCGAGGCCGAGCATGTCGAACTTGACGAGCCCCATGAAGGCGCAGTCGTCCTTGTCCCACTGCAGGACCGTCCGGCCGTCCATGCGGGCGCGCTCGATGGGGACGACCTCGCCGACGGGTCGGTCGGTGAGCACCATGCCGCCCGAGTGGATGCCGAGGTGCCGGGGGAACCCGAGGACCTCGCGCGCGAGTCCGACGACCTCGTCCGGGATGTCGTGCTCCGTGCTCTCGGTGACCGACCCCCACCGTTCCACCTGCTTGGACCAGGCGTCCTGCTGTCCCGGGCTGTGCCCGAGCGCCTTCGCCATGTCGCGCACCGCGGCCTTCGGACGGTAGGTGATCACGTTCGCGACCTGCGCCGCGTTGAACCGGCCGTACTTGGCGTAGACGTACTGGATGACTTCTTCGCGGCGGTCGGAGTCGAAGTCGACGTCGATGTCGGGCTCTTCGTCGCGCATGCTCGAGAGGAACCGTTCGAACGGCAGCCCGTACCGGATCGAGTCGACCGCCGTGATCTCGAGCAGGTAGCAGACCGCCGAGTTCGCGGCGGACCCGCGGCCCTGGCAGAGGATCCCCCGACTGCGCGCGTACTGCACGAGATCCCGCACGATCAAGAAGTACCCGGGGAAGTCCTTCTCCTGTATCACGTGCAGCTCACGCTCGATGCGGTCACGCTTGACCGGGTCGACCCCGTCGGCCGAGCCCGGGTAGAACCGCCGGGCGCCCTGCCAGACGAGGTCGCGGAGCCACGACATGGGCGTGTGCCCGTCGGGCACGTCGAGGTCCGGGAGGCCCGGCGCGGCACTCCGCAACCGGAACGACAGGTCGTCGGCGAGCTCCACACTCCGCGCCACGGCGCCGGGGTACCGGGCGAACCGACGGCTCATCTCGGCCCCGGACCGCAGGTGCGCCGTGTCGGCGGCGGGGAGCCAGCCGTCGAGTTCGTCGAGGCTGCGGCGTGCCCGGACAGCCGCGAGCGCCGTGGCGACCCGGAACCGGTCCGGGGTGGCGTAGTGCACGTTCCCGGTGGCCACGACGGGCAACCGGAACCGCCCGGCCAGTCCGGCCAGGAGGTCGTTGCGGGCCGTGTCCATCGGGTCGCCCTGGTCGATGAGCTCGACGGTGACGTGCTCGCGCCCGAACCGGTCGAGCAGGTCCCGCAGTGCCCGCTCGGCGGCGTCCTCACCCCCGGTCTCGAGGGCGGCGCGGACGGTCCCCTTGCGGCACCCCGTGAGCACGTGCCAGGCGTCACCGGCCCGCTCTGCGAGGTCGTCGAGGTCGTACCGGGGCCGGCCCTTCTCCGCACCGGGCGACAGGTGTGCGCTCGTCATGGCGGCGGCCAGTCGGTGGTAGCCCGCTTGCCCGCGTGCGAGGACGAGCAGATGTGTGCCCTCGGGGTCGGCGACGCCGTTCTGCGGTTCGGACAGGCCGAGGGAGAGTTCCGCGCCGTACACCGTCCGGATGTCGGGGTGGGTCTCGGCGACCTCGGCCATCCGCGCCGCCCCGTAGAGGCCGTCGTGGTCGGTGAGTGCGAGGCCGTGCAGGTGCAGGCGTGCGGCTTCCTCGAACAGGTGCTCCGGTGGGCTCGCACCGTCGAGGAAGCTGAAGGTCGAGTGCGCGTGCAGCTCCGCGTACGGCACCGTCAGGCCGTCGTCCACGATCGAGGCCGGCGCCGGTGTGTACGGGACGCGTTTGCGCGACCACGCCGGGCTGTCACCGCCGTCACCGGGAGGCGCTGCCCCGGGACTGCGCTTGTCCGACAGCGCACGCTCGAACTCCGACCACGGGATCGGTGGGTTGTTGTACCCCATCAGGTCGCCACCGCCTCGGCCCACCACCGGCCGTTCGCCAGGACGACGGTCCATGCGCGCCCCTCGGCGTCGACGAGCTGCATCCGGTGCAGGCGGCGACCCCCGGCCTCCCACCAGCGCACGACGAGCGGCCATGGCCCCGCCCATGCGGTCACCGCACTGAAGCGTCCGCCCCGGTCCCCCTCGGCGCGGAACCGGTCCGGCTCACCGGTCAGGGTGCTGCGCCCGTCGACGTCGACCGGGGTGCCGTCGGCGGCGACGACGTCCACGGGCCGAGGACGGTCGAGGACCGTCGCGGGTGCGGGCCCGGGCAGCCGACCGGGCCACGGGCGTGCACGGGCGACCGCGACCGCGCGCTCACCCCCTGCCGGGGTGTCCCCCCACGGCACGAACAGCGTGCGCTCCGCCAGGGTCCGACCGCCGGCGATGCGTGCCGTGACGACCCCGTCGTGTCCGACCATGCCCTGGATCCGGGCGAGGCCGTGGTGCACCCGCTCGTCCGGCCCGGAACCCCAGAGTCCACGCTCGTGGTTCGTGACCGCGTCGACCGCCTCGGCCTCGAGCCGGACGTGGGCGACGGGGGCCTCGAGCCCGGTGGGGTCCGTACCGCCCTGCAGCTGCCACCGCACGCGGTCGACGACGTCGGCGGGGTCGAACCACCGCGGATGGGCCCAGGTGCGGTCGAGGCAGACGCCACGGTCGTCGGTGATCTCGATGCGGATCGTCGTGGCCACGAGCTCCGCCGCACGGAGCCGCTCGGCGAAGGTGTCGGCGGACCGACGGAACGCGAACGCCACCTGGTCGGCACGGTCGAGCGGGGGTTCGAACGCGGCGTCGACGGTCAGGTCCGGTGGGACGTCGCGGGCGGTGACCGCACGTGGGTCACGGCCTCCGGCGAGCCGGTGCAGGAACGCACCCTCCGGCCCGAACCGGTCCCGCACCTGCTCGTCCGTGAGCTGCGCGAACGCACCGAGCGTCGTGATCCCGAGCCGCCCGAGCACCATCGTGAGGTCGTCGCGACCGAGGACCGACAACGGCAGCGGTGCCAGGAAGTCCGCCGACGCACCCTCGGGGACGATGCGGACCCGCTCGACATCGCGTGTCCGGGCACGTGCCGCCTGCTCCGCCGCGAACGGGGTGTCCGCGATGCCGACCCGCACGCCCGGCGCCCCGTGGTCGGCCGCGATGCCCGCGAGCGTCAGCGCTGCCGGGTGCTCCCCGCCGTAGTAGCGGGCCGGCCCCCGGGAGCGGATCGCGAGCGTCCCCGGACGCAGGACGTGCACGCCGGGCACGGCACCCTCGACCGCACGGATGACGGGCTCGAACGCCCGGTGGTCGAGGGCCTCGTCGTACTGCTGGACCACGAGCGTCGTGCACCGGGCCTGGGCCTCGCGGATGCGCAGCCCACGGAGGACGCCCTCGTGACGAGCGGCCGCGGAACAGGCGTACACGAGCCCCTTGGCCACGAGGGCGATCGGCCGCTCGGGGTCCGCCCCGGACGCCACCGCAGCGGCGAGGACGGGCCAGTCCGGGCACCACAGGACCATCGTGCGGGTGGGCGGGGCCTCGACGGGCGGACTCCCCGCCCCGAGGGCCACCGTTCCACCGGTCACGACGCCACCGCCACGGGACGCGCTCCCCGGTCTCCGCCGGCCGTCGTGACGACCACCGGGGACCGGGTACCGGTCGGATCACCGCTCGCGGTCGCCGACACCGACGGCTGGACCGTCCCGTCCGCTGCGGGGAGCAGGAGTTCGGCGCTGCGTGGGCGTCCAGCGCCGGCCCGAGTGGTCGCCACGACCGTTGCCCGCCGTTCCGACAGGTACCCGAACCCGCGTCCGATGCCCTGCCACGAGGAGTCGGTGACCCGGAGCGAGGCCTCGGCACCGGGCCAGCTGCCGAGCGCGACGAGGGCGGCACCCCGCTGCCGGAGCCGTGCCCCGAGGCGAGCGACGTCGCCCGGGGTGACGCGCCCGAGCGGTCGGGTCAGCACGATCGTCGCGACGTCGGCCAGCGCCGCGGTGACCGTCAGCCACTGGTCGCCCGGGTCGGGCACGAGCACGAGCCGCTCCAGGTCGATCCCGGCGGCCGCGGCGGCCTCGACCCCGAAGGACGGCACACCGACCACGGCGCACCATGCGCCGGACGCCGACGCCGCCTGGAGCATGGTCATCGCCAGCAGCACCGACTCGTGCACGCTGTAGGCCGCCCCCGACCGGAGTGCGCCACCCGGTAGGAGCGGCGCGAGCGCAGGCGACGTCGGGAGCGCACCGGTGTCGACCCGCGTGTCCTCCATGTCCGCGATCCGGGAGCGGAGGCTCGTGATGCGCTCCAGCGCCGCCCGCGCCTCGGCCACGTGGTCCGGTTGTCGGACCGCGCGTGCACCATGGGCACCGGGTGCCGGTGTCCGATCGCCCCGCTCTCCGAGGAGAGCCGCCGCCGTCTGCATCGCCCCATGTTCGAACATGTGTTCGATCATGTCAACCGGGTCCGACATCCGCTGTGGACGCCGGATCGTCGTCGGCACGACGGTGGACACGGCCCCGTTACCGGACGACGCCGAGGAGCACCCAGCCCCCACCGGTCCCGATGACGTCGACGACGACGCTCGGCGCGTCGGCGTCGAGCGGCGTGGCCTGGAACCGCCACAGCCCGGGAAGCCCGTCGTTCCGGGCATCCCGGGCACCGTCATCCCCGCCGCCCGGTCCGAAGTCCCACTCGTCCGGGCGGGCCCGCCACCGGGTCGGCCGGTCGGTCACGTGGTAGCGGACACCGTCCCACAGGAGATCTCGGGGCACGCCAGCCGCCGTCGTGCCCACCCGCACCACTCGCGCCTCGCGCACCGGCACCGCGACCACCGCCTCCCGATCATCGAACACGTGTTCGAATCGGCAGTGTATGTCGCTCGTCCACGACACGCCAACGGAGTCGCCGTGGCGCCTCCGCGCCCGGTCAGACCGCGGCGATCGTCCAGGAGGCCGTGGCCGACTCCCCCGGTTCGACGACCAGGAGGCCCCGCTCGGCTCCGGCGTTGAACGCATCCGGGGCGCAGGTCATCGGTTCGACCGCCAGGCCGACACGGTGGTACTCGGGCACGACGTGGTCTGCGGTGTGCACCTGCACCCAGGGGCACTCCGGGCCGAAGGTCATCCGCACGCCAGAGCCGTCGGCGGCGGTCACCCGCACGGTCGCCGTGCCGTCCCCGTCACGGTCGAACCCGGTGAAGGCATGGTCGATGAACCGCGAGCCGATCCGCTCCGGCACCCGGAGGTCGAACACACCGTCGTCGACGTCCGCCACCGGGGACAACGCCGTCGGGACCAGTCGGTCCGGCGTCACCTCGAGCACCTGCTGCGCCGGCAGGTGCAGGGTCCAGTCGTCGACGTGCCCGGGGCCTGCGACGAGGTACGGGTGCGGCCCGGTCCCCCAGGGCGCCGCGTCGGGGCCGGTGTTCGTCCCCGTGATCGTCGTGTGCAGGCCCTGCTCGTCGACCTGGTGGGTGACCGCGACCTCGACCCGGAACGGGTACCCGAGCTGCGCGGGGATGGTGGTGGTGAGGACCACCCGGTCGTCGGCCCGTTCAGCCACGGCGAAGTCGGCCCACGCGACGAGGCCGTGCAACGCGTGGCCACGCTCCGGCTCGGACAGGGCGAGCAGGTGGTCCTGCCCCGCGAACGAGTACCGGCCGTCCACGACGCGGTTGGGCCACGGCGCGAGCACGGCGCCGCGGAACACCGGACGGACCTCGTCCGCGTCGAACGGCACGACGAGGTCACGGCCGTCGTACCGGAGGCTCCGGAGCGTCGCCCCGATCGACGCGATCGTGGCCGTGTACGGCCCCGCGCTGATCGAGCATTCGGTCCCCGACAGGGGCTGACTGGAGGTGTCCGCGGTGCGCGGCGATGCGCTCATGCCGACCAGGCTATCGGTGTCCCGCCGAACCGCCGGCCGAGATCTCGACCAGCGACGGCCCGCTCAACGACGAAGGCCCCGCCGGAGCGGGGCCTTCGTCGTGATGGTGGATCTGAGGGGACTCGAACCCCTGACCCCCTGCATGCCATGCAGGTGCGCTACCAGCTGCGCCACAGACCCAGGTCGGTTGCCCCCGCGCGGAAGCAACCAGTCAAGCGTACACCATCTGCGAGGGCCGCCCGACCACGGTCAGTGGGTGACGGGGACCTCGAGCGGGATGCTCGGGCAGTCGGACCACAGGCGCTCGAGCGAGTAGTACTGCCGGTCCTCGTCGTGGAAGACGTGCACGACGACGTCGCCGAAGTCCAGGAGGACCCATCGACCCTCGCTCCGCCCCTCGCGCCGGAGCGGCTTGGCGCCGGCCTGGAGCATGCGGTCCTCGACCTCGTCCGCGATGGCGAGGACGTTGCGCTCGTTCCGGCCACTCGCCAGGAGGAACACGTCGGTCAGTGGGAGCGGACCCGTCACGTCGAGGGCGACGAGGTCCTCGGCCTGCTTGTCGTCCGCCGCGGCGGCAGCGATCTGGGTGAGTTCGAGGGCTCGGGGGGAAGCGGTCACGGATTCCTTCGGTCGTTCGACGCCGGGTAGGGGTCGATGCCGTCGATCATAAGCGACACCCACGACACGGACCAGCCTGGAGGCCCGAACCGGCCACCGCGGAGAGCGAACGAACGCCGGCGGGTCGCCTCAGAAGACGCCGAGCGAGAACATCGCCAGGACGACGACGATGACCCCGGCCACCCCGACCCCTGCAGCGGAGTACGCCAACGCGGTCGGGACCTTCGACTGCTTCGGCTTCGCCGCGGCCAGCACGACCGCACGGGTCGACGTGTGGCTCGACACCGCACGGCTCGCCCGGACGGGGACCGCGTCGTTCGTCGCGGTCTCGGCGTCGTGCTGCTCGAGCAGCCGATCGACCTCGACGCCGTCGATGTGTGGCGTGTGCGCTCCGGTGGCGGCGAGGGTCTTCGGCAGGTCGATCGACCCGGTGATGATGACCTCGCCCGTGGCGTTGAGGGCACCCGTGACGTCGCTGAGCGCCGAGTTCGGCAGGATCAGCGCGTTCGTCTGCGTCTGCGTCGCCCGCGACTGCCCGGTCTGGGGATCGTGCAGGTGCTCGTCCGCGGCCTCGGCCTGGCGGGACCAGTGGCCGGTCGGCGTCGCGATGGTGCCGGTCGTGGCCGGCGGCTCCGGGGCCGCTCCCCCACGCGCGGCAGCGGGACGGGCCCGACCCGCCGAAGCGGGTGACGCCGGACGCCGTTCTTCCGTGCGAGCGTCGGCCGCGGTGGGCGATCCGGCCGCGTCCGAGAGGTCGAGGGGGAACACGTTCGGCGTCGAGGCCGCCGGGAGGGCCGGGTCGAGCACGTCGTCGGTGCTCGCGTCGATGCCCTCGGCGGCACCGGACGCGGACCACGGGCGCGCTGCCCCGGCGTCACGGGCATCCGGGACGTCACCGGCACCTCGCGCAGCGCGGTCGCCACGCGCAGCCTCGTCGTCATGCACCGCATCGGCGTCCCCGGCCGGGACGATGTCGACGATCGGCTCGGCCTCGGGGAGCGGGGCGTCCGGCTCCGGTGCCGGCGGCGCCCAGGTCGACCGGTGCACCCGCGGCTCGTCGCTGTGGGCGACGGCGTCCGAGAGCGGCTCGATGGCGTCGGGCGAACCGTCCGCCTCGGTCGCCTGGTGGAGGACCGCGGCGTCCGGCGCGGGCTCGTCGTGCTCCGCGGCGATGCGCTGGCCCTCGAGCGCGGCGACGTCGCCGAGGACGTCCGCCACGGTGCGGTCGGACGACTGGGGTGACGGCGTCCGGAGCGGGACGGGTGCCTGGTCACGGTGCTGCTCGGCCTCACGCAGGGCGCGGAGCTGACGCCGCGTCATGCCGGTGCCGGGGACGATCTCGGTGGCCGATGCGGGCGGGGCGGCATCGTCGGCGCGGGACGGTTGGACGGCCGCGCGCTGCGTGGGCTCCGCGGCGCCCTGATCGGCGACACCACCCCGCGCCGGCACCGCGGCGGCCTGTGCTGGTGCCGACGCGGCGGGAGCGACGTGCGAACCCGGACGCCGGCGCGGCAGGTCGGTCGGGGCGGCGGGCGGTGCCGAGGGCACCGCGACGCTGCGCGGGCCATCGGATGCGGACGCGACGGATGCGGGAACGCCGGCGGCCACGGCGGCCTCCGGCGTCACGGGCTGAGCACCGGTCTCGGCGGCACGCTCGCGCTCTCGGGCCTGACGCCGCGTGAGGGGCGGCTGCGAGTCGGACGAACTCATGCGACGCTCCGATACAGATGGTGCTTGGTGATGTACTGGACGACGCCGTCCGGGACCAAGTACCACACGGGATGTCCTCGGCCCACGCGGCTTCGGCAGTCGGTCGACGAGATCGCCAGTGCCGGTACCTCGAGCAAGCTTACGTCCCGCTCCGGCAATCCGGTGACGGTCAGGTCATGTCCCGGCCGAGTCACAGCAACGAAGTGGGCGAGGTCCCAGAGCTCGGAGTGGTCCTTCCAGTCGAGGATCTGGGCCACGGCGTCGGCGCCCGAGATGAACACGAACTGGGCGTCCGGTCGTTGGTCGCGGAGGTCACGGAGGGTGTCGATCGTGTACGTGGGGCCGGGGCGGTCGATGTCGACACGGCTCACCGTGAACATCGGGTTCGACGCGGTGGCGATCACCGTCATGAGGTACCGGTGCTCCGCGTCGGACACGTCGGACTTCATGTACGGCTGGCCGGTCGGGACGAACACGACCTCGTCGAGGCCGAACGAGGACGCGACCTCGCTCGCTGCCACGAGGTGACCATGGTGGATCGGGTCGAACGTGCCGCCCATCACACCGATGCGCGGCCGACCGGTGCTCTCGAGCATCGGGCGGCGGGTCAGATCTTCGTGTGGCCGAACTCGTCGACGCCGGTCTCGTCGGTCCGGGTGGCGTCGAACTTGTGGCTGTGCCGGTAGGCGACGTCGCGGAAGCTCCAGGTCACGAACCCGAGGAACGTGAACACCGCGGCCGCACCGAGCGGGAAGATGAACCGCGGCACCTCGGCCGTGGTGGGTTCTCCGGCAGCGAGCAGCAGGTGGATCATGGGCGCTCCGATCATTCCGATGGGGTGTGGCGGTGGCCGCGCCCCAGTCTAGCCGCGCACCTGACCGTGTCCGCGCACGATCCACTTCGTGCTCGTGAGCTCCGGCAGCCCCATCGGCCCTCGCGCGTGCAGCTTCTGCGTCGAGATCCCGACCTCGGCCCCGAACCCGAACTCACCGCCGTCGGTGAACCGCGTGGAGGCGTTCACCATGACGACTGCGGAATCGACCTCGGCGAGGAACCGGTCCGCGTTGCGGAGGTCGTTCGTGACGATCGACTCCGTGTGCTGGGTGGACCACCGGGCGATGTGCGCGATCGCGGCGTCGAGGTCGGCCACGACCCGGACGGACAGGTCGAGCGCCATCGATTCGGTGCCCCAGTCCTCCTCGGTCACGGGGACCGCCTGCGGGACGAGCGCCCGGGTCGCGTCGTCACCGCGCAGGGTGACCCCCGCCTCCAGGAGGCGCGCCGCCACCACGGGCAGGAGGCGCGGTGCGGCGTCCTGGTGCACGAGCAGCGTCTCGAGGGCGTTGCAGACGCTCGGACGCTGCACCTTGCTGTTGAGCACGATGTCGACCGACCAGTCCTCGGGCGCCGACGCGTCCAGGAACACGTGGACGACGCCCGCACCGGTCTCGATCACCGGGACCTGCGACTCCGTGACGACGGTCTGGATGAGGCCGGCGCTGCCGCGAGGCACGAGGACGTCGACCAGCCCCCGCGCCCGCATGAGCTCCATCGCGCCGTCGCGGCCGAACTCGTCGATGGTCTGCACGAGCGCGCCGGGCAGCCCCACCGTGGCCACGGCGTCCTGGATGCGCTCGACGAGCACGGCGTTCGTCCGGGCGGCCGCCGAGCCGCCGCGGAGCACGACCGCGTTACCGCTCTTGAGCGCGAGGCTGGCGATGTCCACGGTGACGTTCGGCCGTGCCTCGTAGATCGCCCCGACGACCCCGAACGGCACGCGGACCTCGGTCAGCTGGAGTCCGTTCGGCAGGGTCGAGCCGCGCACGGTCTGCCCGACGGGGTCGGTCAGCGTGGCGACGTGCTCGACGGCGGACGCCAGCGCCTCGATCCGCGTGGGGTCCAGCCGCAGGCGGTCCAGAAGGCCCGGCGCGAGCCCGCCCTGCTCCCCCGCTTCGAGGTCGTGAGCGTTGGCCGCGACGATCTCGTCGGTGGCCGACCGCACGGCCGCCGCGATCGCGCCGAGCGCGGCGTTCTTGACGTCGGCGGTCGCCGTCACGAGGGCCGGTGAGGCCGCGCGCGCAGCGACGAGCTTGTCGACGAGCGTGGGGCGGACGGCGGTGGTTGCCATACCCGGATTGTAGACGGGGCGACCGACGGGAGGCGGTGCCACCGATCCGCGCTACGCCTGCGGTCCGGCGGCGAACCAGGTCCCGATCGCGGCACCCGTGAGCGCGCGGTCGACGAGCGCGGTCGCGGTGACGAGGACGCTCGTGCCGGCCTCGGCCGCGAGGCGGGCGGCCGCGACCTTCGTCCCCGCGCCACCCGTCCCCACGCCCGCGGCGCCGACCGAACCGAACGTGACGCCGGCGAGGTCGTCACCGAACGGGACCTCCCCGATCCGCTCGGCGCCGGGCTGCTCCGGCGGCTTCGTGTAGAGCGCGTCGACGTCCGAGAGGAGGACGAGGACGTCGGCACGGAGCAACCGCGCGACGAGGGCGGCCAACCGGTCGTTGTCCCCGAACCGGATCTCGTGCGTGGCGACGGTGTCGTTCTCGTTGACGATCGGCAGGATCCGGAGCGCGAGCAGGCGGTCCATCGCCCGCTGCGCGTTGACCCGGTGCGTGGGGTTCTGCAGGTCCCCGGCGGTCAGGAGCACCTGACCGGCGACGATCTCGTACCGGCGCAGGCTCCGCTGGTACCGGTACACCAGGACGTTCTGCCCGACGGCCGCGGCGGCCTGCTGCGTCGCGAGGTCGTCGGGGCGGGCGTCGAGCGCCAGGTACGGCAACCCGGTCGCGATCGCCCCCGACGACACGAGCACGACCTCGGTGCCCCGGCCGTGCGCGGCGGCGAGGGCGTCGACGAGGGGTTCGATCTGCCCGGCGTTCTCCCCGCTGATCGAGGACGAGCCGACCTTGACGACGATCCGGCGCGCGGTCGGGACGTCGGCACGGGTCCGGACGGGGGTCGGCTCCGCGCGCGTGGTCGTGCTGTCGGTCATCGCTGCGGCACTCCTGTCGTGTCGGGTCGTGGTCCTGCCGGGTGCTCGGGGCGGGCGTGGTCGGTCAGTCGGCGTCCGGCTCGGTGTCGTCGTCGTCCGCCCAGAGTCCGGCGACGCGCTCGCGCTCGAGCTCGGCGCGCGCCTCGGCCTTGGCGTCCATGCGCTCGAAGTACTCCGCACGGCGCTGACCGCGGGTCGGGCGGGGGTTGAGGTCGAGGCGGGAGTCCGTACCGCGTGCGCTCGTGATGAGCTCGGCGGTCGAGGTGAGTGTCGGCTCCCAGTCGAAGACCATGCCGCCGTCCCCGCCGATCACGACGGTCGAACCGGCCACCGCGCCGGCCTTGAAGAGGTCGTCCTCGACGCCGAGCTTGGCGAGTCGGTCCGCCAGGTAGCCGATGGCTTCCTCGTTGTCGAAGTCCGTCTGCTGCACCCAGCGCTCGGGCTTCGCCCCGCGGATCCGGTAGAACCGGTGCTCCTCGCCACCCTCGGCGCGGACGGTGTACTCGGTCTGGTCGACCGCCCGGGGACGGAGCACGATCCGCTCGGGCTCGGGCTGGGTGGCCTGCGTGACCCGGGCCTGCTCGACGATGTCCGCGAGGGCGAAGGTCAGCTCACGGAGTCCGGCGTGCGACGCGGTCGAGATCTCGAACACGCGGTAGCCCCGCGACTCGAGCTCCGGCCGCACGAACTCGGCGAGCTCGCGGGCGTCGGGGACGTCGATCTTGTTGAGGGCGACGAGCTGGGGACGCTCGAGCAGCGGTGTCTGACCGGCCGGCACGGGGTACCGCTCGAGTTCGCGGAGGATGACGTCGAGGTCGCTGATCGGGTCACGGCCGGGGTCGAGCGTCGCGCAGTCGATCACGTGCAGCAGGGCGCTGCACCGCTCGACGTGCCGGAGGAACTCGAGGCCGAGTCCGCGACCCTCGGACGCCCCCTCGATGAGGCCGGGGACGTCGGCGACGGTGAACCGGACCGATCCCGACTCGACGACGCCGAGGTTCGGGGTGAGCGTCGTGAAGGGGTAGTCGGCGATCTTCGGCTTGGCGGCGGAGATCGCGGCGATCAGGCTCGACTTGCCGGCGGACGGGAACCCGACCAGGGCGACGTCGGCCACGGTCTTGAGTTCGAGCCGGACGTCCCCGGTCTCGCCGAGCGTGCCGAGGAGCGCGAACCCGGGGGCCTTGCGCTTCGGCGTGGCGAGGGCGGCGTTGCCGAGGCCACCCTGACCGCCCTGCGCGACGACGACGCGCATCCCCGGGCGGTCCATGTCGGCGATCTGCTCGCCGCGCTCGTCGTACACGACGGTGCCGACGGGCACCGGGAGGTCGAGCTCCTCGCCGCTCGTGCCGCTGCGCATGTCGCCCATGCCGGGCTGTCCGTTCCGGCTGGAGCGGTGGGGCGACCGGTGGTACCCGAGCAGGGTCGTGACCTGGGGGTCGCTGACGAGGACGATGTCCCCGCCGTTCCCGCCGTTGCCGCCGTCGGGCCCGGCGAGGGGCTTGAACTTCTCGCGGCGGACCGAGACGCAGCCGTTGCCGCCGTTGCCCGCGGTCAGGTGCAGGGTGACGTGGTCGACGAAGGTGGCCATGGTGTCCTCACGGAGCTGGTGCCAGGGGCGCCGGACCGAGGGCGCCGCACCCGGCGGGAAAGCGAAGAAGGGCGGGCACTCGGCCCGCCCTTCTCGTGGAGTGTGTCGTCGTGCGATCAGGCGTTGACGATGTTGACGACCTTGCGGCCGCCCTTGGTGCCGAACTCGACGGCGCCCGCGGTGAGCGCGAAGAGCGTGTCGTCGCCGCCACGGCCGACGTTGGCGCCCGGGTGGAAGTGGGTGCCACGCTGGCGGAGGATGATCTCGCCCGCGTTGACGACCTGTCCGCCGAAGCGCTTCACGCCGAGGCGCTGCGCGTTCGAGTCACGACCGTTGCGAGTGGAGCTCGCACCCTTCTTGTGTGCCATTGTTCTTCCGCCTTACGCGATCTTGGTGATCTTGACGCGGGTGAGCTCCGAGCGGTGGCCCTGACGCTTCTTGTACCCGGTCTTGTTCTTGAACTTCTGGATGACGATCTTCGGGCCGCGGAGGTCGTTCAGGACCTCGGCGGTGACCGTCACGCCGGCGAGGTCGCTCGCCGCGGAGGTGACCTTGTCGCCGTCCACGAGGAGCACCGGCGCGAGCTGGATGGTGCCGTTCTCGTCGCCCTTGATGCGGTCGATGTTCAGGACGGTGCCGACCTCGACCTTTTCCTGACGGCCGCCGGCGCGCACAACTGCGTAAACCACGTGGAATTCCTTACGTACTCTGCTGGAGGGAAGTCTGCGGTGCCGTCGCCGACGCGGTCGACGCGGGCATGAGGCCTCGCGGACACCAACAACCAAGGGTACTCGATGGCTCCCGGTCCGGTCAAACGCGCGCCACGCCGTAGGCTCCTCCGGGTGACCGTGCTCATCGACCCTCCCGTCTGGCCCGCGCACGACACGATCTGGTCGCACCTGGTGAGCGACGAGTCCTACGACGAGCTCCACGCCTTCGCGGCCCGCGCCGGCCTGCCCCGCCGCGCGTTCGACCACGACCACTACGACGTCCCCGCGGCCCGGCACGACGAACTCGTCGCGCTCGGGGCCCTCGCCGTGTCCGGCCGGGAACTCGTCCTCCGGCTCATCGCGAGCGGACTCCGGGTCCCGCAGCGCGACAAGCGCTCCGGGCACTGACCCGCTGCCCAGGGCGCCTCAGCGGTCCCGGTCGACCTCGTCGGTCGCACGCCACTCGTCGGGAGCCGACGTCCCCGTCGGCCACGGGCTTCCCGACCGGGACGCATCGGCTGTCCACGCGCCTCCCGGCTGCGCTGCGCCCGTCGGCCACGCGCCTCCCGCCTGCGCTGCACCCGTCGGCCACGCGCCTCCCGCCTGCGCTGCACCCGTCGGCCACGCGCCTCCCGGCTGCGCTGCGCCCGTCGGCCACGCGCCTCCCGGCTGCGACGCACCCGGGCGCGGAGCAGCCGCATGCCAGGCCGGCGCCTGCGGCGGGATCGTGGCCACCGGCACGGCGTCGGCCGGCGGGACCATGCCCGGCATCCCCGGACGGCCGGTGCGGCCTCGTCGCCCTGGACGTCCGGACCACAACCAGACGAGCGTGCAGGCCGTGATCGTGAGCGCCGTGTACTCGACGCCGCGGGACAGGGGGTCCGTCAGGATGTCGGTGAGCAGGTAGGTCCAGTCGAGCTCGCTCACCGCGTGGACGAAGCCCTCGAACACGCCGACGACCATGATGCCCACGGTCCCCGCCGCCCCGGCGACGATCGCCCGGAGCACGATCGTCGGCAGTGGACTCCGTCGCGTCACCGGGGTCAGGAACGCGAGGACGACGAACGCGACGACGTAGAACGCCAGCGGGTCGAGCAGCCAGGTGACGAGGAAGTACCCGAGCGGCGTGCCGGTGAAGCCCTCATCGCCGAAGTCCATGGCACCCGCGTAGGACAGGGTGCCGAGGAACTCGGACAGGGACGACACGAGCAGGACCGCCGCGACCACCGCGATGGCGAGCGCCGCGGCGGCGACGCCAGCTCCCGAGCGCTCCCGAGCGAACACACTCGTGGGGCTGCTCCTCCGCCATGCGGGGACGGCGCCTGGGAGCCCGATGCCGGGGCCGGGCACCCGCGGAACCGAGGGACCCGGAACCGACGGACCCGGAACCGACGGACCCGGAACCGACGGACCCGGGACGGACGACCACGACGGCGCGGGGCCGGCCGCGCCCGGCATCCGGTGGTGGTCACCCTGCGACGGGGCACGGCCGTCTCTCGGGAACCCGGGCGCTCCCCCGACCGGCTGCTGGTGGTCGTCGGTCGGATCGGACACGCGGGCTCTCCTCTGCGGTGGCGGTGGGCGGCCGCGGCACGCGGCACCGGTCGACGGTCAGGAAACGCTACCGCGGAACGACGAACGCGACCCCGCCCCGTCGGGGGGAGGTCGCGTTCGTCGTCGGCCGCGTCGGCCGTCTGCCGGG
Organism: Curtobacterium sp. MCBD17_003; assembly: GCF_003234885.2. NCBI lineage: Bacteria > Bacillati > Actinomycetota > Actinomycetes > Micrococcales > Microbacteriaceae > Curtobacterium > Curtobacterium sp. MCBD17_003. Next base: position 873,270 of record NZ_CP126275.1, on the reverse strand, counting down.
AGGCCGCAGCTCAGTCCCGCGCTGCGGTCACCGCCCGAGGATGACCGGCCCGCCGTCGGGGTCGCCCGCGTCGTCAGCACCGCCGGCGTCGGTTGCGCCGCTGGTCGTCGCGGGTGCGCTGATGCTCCCCGACGTCACCCTGCGGGACCGGTTGCGCCCCTGGCCGGGCTGCTTCGGCTCGGGGAGCGCCTGGAGGACGGAGTCCAGGAGGGACTCGGCCGCCTCGGTGCTCACCGGCCGGGGCTGTCGGACCGGCGCCGCGGAGAGCGGGATGTCGAGGATCGCGACGGACTCGGTCGGGGACACGGTCGCCGTCGTGCTCACCCGACGAGACCCCGTCGACGCCGGCTCACGGGTCGTCGACACCGGTTCGAGCGTCGCCGGTTCATGCGGCGCTGCGGGCTGCTGCCGTGTCACCTCGGTCGGCTGCTCCACGGTCGCGTCGGCGGACGGAGCGTGCTCGGTGCGCTCGGTGCGCTCCTCACGGTCGGCACGCTCGTTCCGGTCGGCACGCTCGTTCCGGTCGGCACGCTCGTTCCGATCGCCGCGCTCGTTCCGGTCCCCGCGACGGGAGCGGCGCTGCGATCGCGTCGTCCCCGTACCGGCGTCGGCCTCACCCGGTGTGGCTCCGCTGGCGCTGTCCAGAGCCTCCTCGAGCTGGCTCGCGCTCGTCGGCGCGGTGCCGCTCGCGGCCGTGGCAGCGGCGTCGTCGTGCGGGATGGTCGACGCGGCGATCCGCGAGAGTGCGTTCTTGACGTCCTCGGTGATCTGGTGCGCCTGCTGCGACGACTGCTGGCCGTTGCCGTTGCCGTTGCCGCTGCCGTTGCCCTGGCCACCGCCGTTGCCCCGGCCCTTGCGACCGCTCCGGCCACCCTTCGGCGAGGACTCGTTCGTGTTGTCGTTGACCTTGGCGTTCACCTCGGCGAACGACTCCTGCAGGCCGACGCCGATCTTCTTGCGGGTCATCTGCACGAGGCCGAGCGAGGTGACCTCGGCGACCTGGTGCTTCGTCCGGTCACGGCTCAGGCACTCGACGAGACGGCGGAGCACGAGGTCACGGTTGGACTCGAGCACCATGTCGATGAAGTCGACCACGATGATGCCACCGATGTCGCGCAGTCGGAGCTGACGCACGATCTCCTCGGCCGCCTCGAGGTTGTTCTTCGTGACGGTCTCCTCGAGGTTGCCCCCGGACCCGACGAACTTGCCCGTGTTGACGTCGACCACGGTCATCGCCTCGGTACGGTCGATCACCAGTGAGCCGCCGGACGGCAGCCAGACCTTGCGGTCCAGGGCCTTCTCGATCTGCTCGTTGAGCCGGTGCTCCTCGAACGAGTCGGGGCCCTCGTAGAGCTCGACGCGGTCCTTGAGGTCCGGCGCCACCGCCGAGAGGTACTCGTCGATGACGGCGCGGGCGGCATCACCGTCGATGATCAGTTTCGAGAAGTCCTCGTTGAAGACGTCGCGCACGATCTTGACGAGGAGGTCGGGCTCGCTGTGGAGCAGCACCGGCGCCTGGCCGTTCTGCACCTTGTTCTGGATCGCCTCCCACTGGCTCGTGAGCCGGGTGACGTCGCGCGTGAGCTGCTCCTCGGTCGCTCCCTCGGCCGCGGTGCGCACGATGACGCCCGCGTGCTCCGGCAGGACCTCCTTGAGTATCTTCTTGAGGCGCGCGCGCTCGGTGTCGGGCAGCTTGCGCGAGATCCCGTTCATCGAGCCGTTCGGCACGTAGACCAGGTAGCGCCCCGGGAGCGAGATCTGGCTCGTCAGGCGGGCGCCCTTGTGGCCGACCGGGTCCTTCGTCACCTGCACGAGGACCTTGTCGCCGGGCTTGAGCGCGAGCTCGATGCGGCGGGGCTGGTTGCCCGTCTCGACGGAGTCCCAGTCGACCTCGCCCGAGTACAGCACCGCGTTCCGCCCGCGGCCGATGTCCACGAACGCGGCCTCCATGCTCGGCAACACGTTCTGCACCTTGCCGAGGTAGACGTTCCCGATGAGCGAGACGTTGTGGTTCTTCGTGACGTAGTGCTCCGCGAGGACGCCGTCCTCGAGCACGCCGATCTCGATGCGGTCCGCCTGCGAGCGGACGATCATCTGGCGGTCGACGCTCTCGCGGCGGGCGAGGAACTCGTCCTCGGTGATGACCTGACGGCGGCGACCGGCGTCACGGCCGTCACGGCGACGCTGCTTCTTCGCCTCGAGCCGGGTCGACCCCTTGATGCGCTGCGGCTCGGTGATGAGCTCCGGCTCGCGCTTCTGCTTGGGCTGCCGCTGCTGCTGCACGCCCGAGTCGTCGGCCTGCTGGTCGTCCTGCGCGGCGGCCCCGCGACGACGCGATCGACGGCGGGTGCTCGGCGACTCGACGAGGTCGCGGTCACGGTCACGGTCGCGGTCGCGGTCGCGGTCGCGGTCGCGGTCCGGCTCGTCGTCCGGCTGGAACCGCTCGGGCAGGTCCGGCAGCACGGGCGCATGGAAGATGAGGCTCGTCGTGCTCGTCGCGACCGGGTACGTCGGTGCGGGTTCGGCCGCGGACTCCTCCGCCGTCGACGGCTCGGCCTCCGGCTGCCCGGCGCCGGTGGGCTCCGCATCCGGCAGATCGGTCGCACCCGACCCCGTCGCCGCCGGGGCGAGGTCGGCTGCCGTGTCCTCAGCGAGGTCGACGGGCACCGCCTCCGTCGCCGTCACGACCGCGTCGACCATCGTCGTCACCGACACGGCCTCGTCGACCACCGTCGTCACCTGCGCGGCCTCGTCGATCACCGTCGTCACCTGCGCGGCCTCGTCGACCACGGAGGTCACCGAGTCGCCCTCGTCGACGACGACGCGCGCGGCGTCCGGGGCGTCGATCGACGCCACCGGTGCCGAGAGCTCGCCGGGGTCCTCCGCGTCCGGCGCGGGCGGCGTGACGGGCGTCGCCCGGGCCTCCCGGTCGGCGACGTGGTCGTCCGGTCCGTGGGACCGTGCCCGGCGGCTGCCGAACAGGCGCCCGCGGCGCTTCGTACCGTCTTCGTTGTTGTTGTCGTTCTGCTCCACCATCGACTGGTGCACTCCTCAGCCCGGCCTGGTCAGCATGTGACCGGCGGGAATCCTCGGCGGGCGGCGACTACGCCCCCGCGCTCGCTCCAAGCGGCCGGTGCCGCTCCGTACGGGGCAGCACCACGGTCGCGCGCGCCCTCTCACGGCGCTTCGTTGTCCGGGCACCGGGCCCGGAAAGCTCTTCGTCATCGGCGGTACGGGACCGTCGACCCGTCGATTATCGCACGCCCGCCCATGGGAACGCCGAACGTGCATGCGATGATGGCGCTCGTGACGTCCCGCGAAGCCCTCCGTCGTCCACCCGTGGCCATGGCCGTGTTCCTCCTCGTCACCGGGGCGGGCGGGTTGTACGGCGCCTTCCGGCTCGTCGTCGACGAGTACCAACTGCTGGAACACCCCAAGCAGGCACTGGGATGCGACGTCAACCCCTTCATCAGCTGCTCGAACGTCATGGCGAGCCACCAGGCACATCTGTTCGGGTTCCCGAACCCGATCCTCGGCGTCTCGGGGTTCGTGGCACCGATCGCCGTCGCGGTGATGCTGTTGGCCGGCGTCGTCGCGGCCCGCTGGTTCTGGGTGGCGTTCAACGCCGGGGTGTTCCTGGCGTGGGTGTTCGTGACGTGGCTCTTCACGCAGACGGTGTGGTCGATCGGTGCGCTCTGCCCCTGGTGCATGCTCGTCTGGTCCATGACGATCCCGATGTTCTGGGTGTTCACGTGCTGGAACCTGGCGCGGGGGAACCTCGGCGAACGCGGACGTCGGATCGGCCAGGCGGTCCTCCCGTTCTCCTGGCTCATCGTGCTCGTCAACTACGTCGTGATCGTCCTCGTGATCCTCATCATGTTCCCGACGCTGCGGGCCATCCTCTTCTGATCGCGTACGACCGGTCCGCACCGTGACGCCGGCCTGATGTCGACGCCCCGCGCACCGGCGTCGATGACGCGTCACGCACTTCTGGGAGGTTTGTCAGCCGAGCCGCGCTCGACCCCCTCCAGCACCCGTTACGGTTGTTGCCGATGAGCACCGCAGGCGACAACTCCTCCAAGAAGGCACGGCGCGAAGCAGCCCGCGAGCACGCGCGGGCGATGCGCGAGCGAGAACAACAGCGCAGACGCCGCAACCGGCTGTTCCTGCAGGGCGGCATCGGCCTCGCCGTGCTGGCCGTCGCCGCGATCGTCGTGCTCGTCGTCGTCAACTCGATCCAGCCCGCGGGCCCCGGCCCCAAGAACATGGCGAGCGACGGCATCCTCCTGCACGGCAACGGCAAGTCGATCACCGCGGTCACCACGGGTGCGACGAAGGCCGGCGCGGAGCCGACGGCCACCAAGACGGCAGCCCACAAGGACACGATCAACGTCGTGATCTACGAGGACTACATGTGCCCGTACTGCAACCAGTTCGAGACGACGAACATGACCCAGATCAAGCAGTGGGTCACCGCCGGGTACGCCACGCTCGAGCTCCATCCGTTCGCGCTGCTCGACGCGAGCTCCCTCGGCACCAAGTACTCGACCCGCGCCACCAACGCCGCCGCCTGTGTCGCGAACTACGAGCCGAACAAGTTCCTCGCCGTGAACCAGCGCTTCTACAAGAAGCAACCGAGCGAGCAGACCAAGGGCCTGACCGACGACCAGATCGTCCGCCTCGTCAAGGCCGCTGGCGCGACGAACGAGAACATCCCGAGCTGCATCCACAACGGCACGTTCAAGGGGTGGGTCGCCGACGTCACGAACCGGACGCTCAACGACAAGATCCCGAACTCCGACGTCAAGAAGCTCACCGGCACCCCGCTCGTCCTCGTCAACGGGCAGCAGTACACCGGGTCGCTGACCGACACGTCGGCGTTCTCGTCGTTCGTGGAGCAGGTCGCCGAACAGGCCGTGGGTTCGTCGGGCAGCTCGACCGCGACGCCGACCGCCACGCCCTCGGCGGGCTGATCGCACGGTCGCCGCGGGCCAGCCCCGCGGCGACCGTCAGCCGTGCGACGACGGGCCGTCCCGATGGGGGCGGCCCGTCGTCGTTCCGCCTCGGGTGTCCGCTCGCTCCCCGGGGTGGTGTCGGGCCTCCCGGTCACGCGCGGTGCGGGTGCTCGTCTCGACGGCGCGGGTGTCGGACGACAGGGGTGACGTCGTCAGATGCCCGCGCATCGTGTGCGTGAGGAGACGGCGACAGGCCCGTTGTCGGACGACGACGGGCCTGTCGGGAAGACGCGGAACAGCGGGTCAGGCGAACCAGAGACCGAGCTCGCGCGCGGCGGACTCGGGCGAGTCGCTGCCGTGCACGAGGTTCTGCTGCACCTTGAGACCCCAGTCGCGCCCGAGGTCGCCGCGGATCGTGCCCGGCGCGGCCGAGGTCGGATCGGTGGTGCCCGCGAGCGAGCGGAAGCCGGCGATCACGCCGTTGCCCGTGACGCGGACGGCGACGATCGGCCCGGACTCCATGAACTCGACGAGGGGCTCGAAGAACGGCTTGCCCTGGTGCTCCTCGTAGTGGGCGCTGAGCAGGTCACGGGACGCCGTCAGCATCTTCAGGTCGACGATCTCGTAGCCCTTCGCCTCGATGCGGCGGAGGATCTCCCCGGTCAGCTGTCGGGCGACGCCGTCGGGCTTGACGAGGACGAGGGTCTCTTCGAGGTCGGACACGCATTGCTCCCTGGGTTCGGGGGTGGATGTGGTCGGTGTGCGGCGGCGGCGGTCAGGCGCCGGCGTCGGTGCCCGGTCCGGAGTCCTCGCCGAGGGCCGCCGCGCGGGCCGCATTCGCCCGGTCGAGCTGACCACCCTTGACGAAACAGTAGATCCAGAACGCCAGGAACATGGCGCCCACGACGAACATGAACGGTTCCACGAAGCCGGTGGCGAGGATGGCCGCCTGCAGCAGCCATCCGAACCCTACACCGGCGGGGCGACCGGTCAGCCGGGAGGCGATGGCGAGCACGACCATGAACCCGAGGCCGCCGCCGAACGCCGCGGCCGGCGGGAGCTCGTGTTTGCCGAACACGACGAGCATCGGGAAGAAGAACACGACGGCCTCGAGCACGAGGACGATCGACAGCAGGCTCTCGCGGGCGCCGCGCGGGGGGCGGGGACGCCGCATCCGTGTGCCGCGGGCCGGCGGGGAGGTCCGGGGAGCGTCCGTCATGCCGACTCGCCTTCGCCGTGGACCAGGTCCATGACCCGACCGATCAGCACGATGGAGCCCGCGACGAGGACCATGGCGCCCGGCTCCCCCTCGGCGAGGTCAGCCTCGGCGTCGGCGTCCTCGGCGAGGGTCCGTGCCTCGGCCAGGGCGGCCTCGACGTCGGGCTCGACGACCACCCGATCCGGGCCGACCTCGTCGACGACGATCGCGGCGAACGCGTCGGCGTCGAGGGCCCTGGGACCGGGCGGTTGCGTGACGACGAACGTGGCCACGACGCCCTTGAGCGCGCGGACGATGCCCCGGGCGTCCTTGTCAGCGAGGACGCCGAGCACGCCGACCACGTGGTCGGACGGGAACGCGACGGGCAGGGCCTCGGCCAGGGCCCGGGCGCCGTGCGGGTTGTGTGCGGCGTCGACGACCACGGTCGGCTGCTGGGCGATCGGTTGCAGACGGCCGGGCGACGTCGCTGCCGCGAGGCCCTCGCTGAGGACGTCCTCGTCGAGGGGCTGCGATCCGCGACCGAGGAACGACTCGACGGCGGCGATCGCCACCGCGGCGTTCTCGGCCTGGTGGGCACCGAAGAGCGGCACGAACAGGTCGTCGTACCGTCCGGCGACGCCCTGGACGCTGACGAGCTGACCGCCGACGGCCGGGGTGTCCGACAGCACGCGGAAGCCGCCGTTCGGGCCGGAGGTCGCCTCGACGGCGAGCGTCGCCTCGCTCAGGGCCGCCGCACGCTCGAGCTCCCCCAGGGCCTCCGGCGTCTGCCGCGCGCTGACGACCGCCGCCGAGGGCTTGATGATCCCGGCCTTGGTCCGGGCGATCTCGGCCACGGTGTTGCCGAGCTGCTTGGCGTGGTCGATCGCGATCGGGGTGAACACCGCCACCTGGCCGTCGACCACGTTCGTGGAGTCCCACTCGCCGCCCATGCCGACCTCGATCACGGCGACGTCGACCGGCGCGTCCGCGAAGCACGCGATCGCGAGGACCGTGAGCGCCTCGAAGAACGTGAGCGGCTGCTGTCCGGCGGCGCGGAGCTCGTCGTCGGTCATGGTCAGGTACGGCTGGATGTCGCGCCAGTTCTCGACGAACGACTCGGGCCGGATGGGCTCGCCGTCGATGACGATGCGCTCTCGGATGGACACGAGGTGCGGGCTCGTCATGAGTCCGGTGCGGAGCCCGTGCGCACGCACGATGCTCTCGATCATCCGGGCGGTCGACGTCTTGCCGTTCGTGCCGGTGATGTGGATGACCGGGAACGCGTGCTGCGGGTCGCCGAGCAGCTCGACGGCACGCCGGGTCGCGGCCAGCCGACGCTCGGGGGCCTGTTCCCCGATGCGGGCGTACAGCTCCGACTCGACCTGGGCGACGCCGTCGTCCTCGGGCCCGTGCGGCACGGGGACGCCTGCCGTCACCCGACGTGGAGTCCCGGCGACGGGCTCGCCGTCCTCGTCGTACGCGTCGTCGTCGCCGTAGGGGTTCGTACCGTTGCCGATCTCAGCCAACGCGGGTCACCTCCACCCGGACGAGCGCGCCGTCGCCGACGTGCTCGACGCCGGGGTCGTCGTCGTCCAGCGCGGAGACGACCTGCTCGAGCCGGCTGCTCAAGGTCTCCTGCGCGATGAGTCCATGGTGCGCCTCGATCGCGCTGCTCGCAGCCTCGTCGGCCTCGAGGCGCAGGACGATGCGGTCGCTGACGTCGAGCCCGGCGTCCCGACGCGCCTGCTGCACCGCACGCACGACGTCGCGGGCCAGGCCCTCGGCCTCCAGCTCCGGGGTCGTCACGGTGTCGAGCACGACGAAGCCACTGCCCTCGAGGAACGCCACCGCGCTCGTCGGGTCGGCCACGGTGAGGTCGAGCGTGTACTCCCCCTCGACCAGGTCGACGCCGCCGACCGTGACGCCGTCGGCGGTGGCGGTCCAGTCACCGCGCTTGGCCGCCGGGATCACCTGCTGCACGAGCTTGCCGATGCGGGGACCCGCGGCACGGGCGTTCACCGTGAGCTTCCGCTCGATGCCGTACTGCGCCAGCGACTCCTCGGCCTGCTGCTCGAGCACGACGCGCTTGACGTTCAGCTCGTCGCGGAGGATGTCGGCGAACGGCTCGAGCCCGGCGGGATCCGCGGTGACGACGGTCAGGGTCGCGAGCGGCAGACGGACCCGCTTGCCGGTCGCCTTGCGGAGCGCGAGGCCCTTCGACGCGACGTCGCGGACGCGGTCCATCGCGGCGACGAGGGCGTCGTCGGCGGGGAACGCCTCGGCGTCCGGCCAGTCCTCGAGGTGGACGCTGCGCCCACCGGTGAGGCCCCTCCAGACCTCGTCCGCGACGAGCGGCGCGAGCGGGGCGGCGACGCGCGTCAGGGTCTCGAGGACCGTGTACAGCGTGTCGAAGGCATCGCGGGCGGCGTCCGAGGACCCGGCACCCGCCCAGAACTTGTCACGGGACCGCCGGACGTACCAGTTCGTGAGGACGTCGGCGAAGTCGCGGACCGCGAGGGTGGCCAGCGGGGTGTCGAGGGCCTCGAGGTGCGCCGTGACGTCGAGCACGAGCTGCCGGGTGCGCGCGAGCAGGTACCGGTCGAGCACGTCCGTCGAGTCGGTGCGCCAGGCGGCCTGGTACCCGTCGTCCCCCGACGCGTTCGCGTAGAGGGTGAAGAAGTAGTACGTCGACCAGAGGGGCAGCAGGAACTCGCGGACGCCCTGGCGGATCCCCTCTTCGGTGACGACGAGGTTCCCACCGCGGATCACCGAGGACGACATGAGGAACCACCGCATGGCGTCGGCGCCGTCGCGGTCGAAGACCTCGTTGACGTCGGGGTAGTTCCGCCGGCTCTTCGACATCTTCTGGCCGTCGGACCCGAGCACGATGCCGTGGCTGATGACGTTCGAGAACGCCGGACGGTCGAACAGGGCCGTCGCCAGCGCGTGCATGACGTAGAACCAGCCGCGCGTCTGTCCGATGTACTCGACGATGAAGTCGGCCGGGTTGTGGGTGTCGAACCACTCGCGGTTCTCGAAGGGGTAGTGCACCTGGGCGTACGGCATCGACCCGGAGTCGAACCAGACGTCGAACACGTCGGTGATCCGGCGCATCGTGGAGCGGCCGGTCGGGTCGTCGGGGTTCGGCCTCGTCAGCTCGTCGATGAACGGGCGGTGCAGGTCCGGCTCGCCGGCGTCGTTCAGGGGCAGGCGCCCGAAGTCGCGTTCGAGGTCGGCGAGGGATCCGTACACGTCGACGCGCGGGTAGGCGGGGTCGTCGCTCTTCCACACCGGGATCGGCGAACCCCAGTACCGGTTGCGCGAGATCGACCAGTCACGAGCGCCCTCGACCCACTTGCCGAACTGGCCGTCCTTGACGTTCTCGGGCACCCAGGTGATCTGCTCGTTGAGCTCGCCCATGCGGTCCCGGAAGTCGGTGACCCGGATGAACCAGCTCGACACGGCCTTGTAGATGAGCGGGTTCCGGCAGCGCCAGCAGTGCGGGTAGCTGTGCTCGTACGAGGCGACCCGGAGCAGCCGCCCCATCGCGCGGAGCTCCTGCGTCAGCGGCTTGTTCGCGTCGGACCACAGCTGGCCCGCGACGAGGTCCACCTGCGGCAGGAACAGCCCGCCGTCGTCGAGGGAGAGGATCGTCGGGATGCCCGCCGCCGAGCAGACGGCCTGGTCGTCCTCGCCGTAGGCCGGTGCCTGGTGCACGATGCCCGTGCCCTCGCCCGTGGCGACGTACTCGGCGACGAGCACCTGCCAGGCGTTCTCCATGCCCTCGACGTCGACGTAGAAGTCCCACAGCCGCTCGTACGCGACGCCGTCGAGCTCGGCACCCGTGACGGTGCGGGTGACCGCGGCACGGGCCTCCTCGGCGGAGCCGTAGCCGAGGTCCTTGGCGTACGCGGCGAGCGTGTCGCCGGCGAGCAGGAACGACGCGGTGCCTGCCGCGGTCCCGTCGGCCGCGCCGTCCGGACCGGCCGGCACGACCACGTACTCGATGGCGGGGCCCACGGCGAGCGCCGCGTTCGTCGGCAGGGTCCACGGCGTCGTCGTCCACGCGAGCGCGCGGACGCCCGAGAACCCCAGCTCCTCGGCGCGGGCGCCGGTGAACGGGAACGCGACGGTCACCGACTGGTCCTGGCGCTGCTGGTAGACGTCGTCGTCCATGCGGAGCTCGTGGTTCGACAGCGGCGTCTGGTCGTTCCAGCAGTAGGGCAGCACGCGGAAGCCCTCGTACGCCAGGCCCTTGTCCCAGAGGGACCTGAACGCCCACAGCACGCTCTCCATGAACGTGACGTCGAGCGTCTTGTAGTCGTCGTCGAAGTCGACCCAGCGTGCCTGGCGGGTGACGTAGTCGCGCCACTCGTCGGTGTACTGGAGCACGGACCGACGCGCCGCCGCGTTGAACACGTCGATGCCCATGTCGTCGATCTCGTGCTTCTCGGTGATGCCGAGCTGGCGCATGGCCTCGAGTTCGGCCGGCAGTCCGTGGGTGTCCCACCCGAACCGGCGGTGCACCTGCTTGCCGCGCATCGTCTGGAACCGCGGGAAGACGTCCTTGGCGTAGCCGGTGAGCAGGTGCCCGTAGTGCGGGAGTCCGTTCGCGAACGGCGGGCCGTCGTAGAACACCCACTCGTCGCAGCCCTGCCGCTGCTCGACCGAGGCCCGGAACGTGTCGTCGCGCTGCCAGAAGGCGAGGACGCCGCGCTCGACCTCGGGGAACGAGGGGGACGGGGTGACGCCGGCGGCGTCCGGGTCGTTCAAGGGGTAGCGCATCTGGTCCTCGGCGAGTGGTCGTGTGCGTGCTGTCGACGAGGACGCCACCCGGTCGACTCGACCCGGCGGCGCGGTACCACCTCGATTGCGGCCACGGCCGGGAGGCACTGCTCCCGTCGCGCGGACCACCGCTCGTTGCTCAGGCTGTGACGGACCCGACCCGTTCGGTTCTAGTGGCCGCCCGACTCCCGCTCGCGCCCGGGGACGCTCGCGGAGGACGGATGGTGTTCTTCCGAAGGCTCCCCGGTGATGGCCGGATCGACGCCGCTGGGACGATCGTACCGCCCGCGGAGCAGACTGGAGGCATGGTGAGCGACGCGACCGAGGACCGCAAGAGCACGGACCACCCGGACGCGGCTGCCTCGGGCGCCCCGAAGCCCGAGAGCCTGCTCACGGTCGTCATCGCCTTCGCCGCGAACCTGCTCGTGGCCCTCGCCAAGACGTTCGCGTCGTTGTTGACCGGTTCGGCGTCGATGGTCGCCGAGGCGGCGCACTCGTGGGCGGACACCGGCAACGAGATCTTCCTGCTCATCGCCGAGCGCCGGGGCGCCAAGCAGCGCGACGCCGACCACCCGCTCGGCTACGGCCGCGAGACCTACATCTGGTCGATGTTCGCGGCGTTCGGGCTGTTCACGGCCGGCGCGATCGTGTCGATCTACCACGGGATCAGCGAGCTGACCTCGGACGAACCGCCGCGCGACGTCCTCATCGGCTACATCGTGCTCGCGGTCTCCGCGTGCCTCGAGGGCACGAGCTTCCTGCAGGCGTTCCGGCAGGCCCACGGCGCGGCGACCCGACGCCGGGTGCCGATCCTCCGGCACGTGCTCCAGTCCTCGAACCCGACGCTCCGCGCGGTGTTCGCCGAGGACTCCGCGGCACTCGTCGGTCTCGTCCTCGCGTTCCTCGGCCTGCTCCTGCACCAGCTGACCGGGTCGGCCGTGTGGGACGCGCTCGGCTCGATCGCCGTCGGGGTGCTGCTCGGCGTGGTCGCGGTGGTGCTCATCGACCGGAACCGGCGGTTCCTCATCGGGGAGTCGACGTCGCCCGAGCTCGAGGACGCCGTGCTCGCGGAGATCCTCCGCAAGCCCGAGGTGGAGCGTGTGACGTACCTGCACCTCGAGTTCGTCGGGCCGAGCCGGGTGTACCTCGTCGCGGCGATCGACATGGCGGGCAACGAGCGCGAGGAGCAGGTCGCGCTCCGGCTGCGTGCGGTCGAGGAACAGCTCGAGTCGAGCCCCTACATCGAGGAGGCCGTGCTCACGCTCTCGCAGCCTGGGGACGCGAGCCTGGTGCCGGACAACGACGGCGACGTGCCGGAGATCGTCGAGGACGGCACCCTCGAGGAGGTCGCCACGGGCGACGGGCGCACCCTCCGCGCCTGACCGGGCCTCCACGACCGTCCCAGGGGTGCTGGGAACGGCCCCACCGGCCCCCGAGGACCATCAGCGTCGACGGACGGGAGGTCCCGATGGCGCGACCGGCACTCCCCCGCGGCCTGCGGGTGTTCCTCGACGCGGTGCGCGGACTCGCGGCGCTCGAGGTCGTCGCCCACCACCTCGTGTCGGTCAACGCCTACGGCGGACCCGTGGTCCTGCGCGACGTGTTCGCGTTCGGGCAGGAGGCCGTCATGGTCTTCTTCCTGCTCAGCGGGTTCGTCGTGTACGCCAACGAGTTCGACCGGCGCGGCGGGGTCGGCGCGTACCTGTTCCGGCGTCTCCGTCGGATCTACCCGCCGCTCGTGCTCGCACTGGTGCTGTCGATCGGGGTCGCGGCGGCGGACCGCGACCTCGTGGCCGAGTTCCACCCCGGGCAGGTCCTCGGCACCCTCGTGGCGCTGCAGGACAACGGGGCGCTGAAGCCGGGGGTCATCGTCGACCCGCCGTTCCACAACCTCGCCCTGTGGTCGCTGTCGTACGAGATCGCCTTCTACCTGGTGTTCCCGCTCCTCGCGTCGGCACTGCACCGGTGGCCGCGACTGACCCCCCACCTCGTCGGCGCGGTGTCGCTCGCGGCGTTCGCGGCCTACACGGTGCACCCCGGGCACGCCGTGCTCGTGCTCGCGTACCTGCTCGTGTGGTGGGCCGGCGCGGCGATGGCGCGTGCGTTCCTCCAGGACCGGGTCGGTCCGCGCGCGCTCGCCCCGGAGCTGCTCTGGCTCACGGCGCTCACGGCGCTCGCCGTGGGCACGACGCTCCGTACGGGTACCGGGGGCGGATTCGCGGCCTACCCCCTGCTCATGGTCCGGCACTTCGGTGTGGCCACGGCCCTGGTGACGCTCGTCGCGGTCGTGGCTCCGACGCTGCGGGCACGGCCCGCCCTCGCCGCTGCGCTCGGCCGGGGCCTGGCCCGCGTCGCGGCGCCGTCCGCGTTCCTGGCGTCGATCTCGTACGGGCTGTACGTGTTCCACTGGCCGTTGCTCGTGCAGTGGGGGTTCCCGCACACCGGACCGGTACCGTTCGCGGTGGCCGCCGTGACGCTCCTCGCGCTCGCGGTCGCCGGGGACCGCTGGGCGGGCGCGGGGCTCGCGCGTCGGCACCGACGACCGGTCGCCGTGGCCGTCTGAGCGCCGACCTGGGGCGAGGGAGCACCGGACGATCCCGAGGGGACGCCGGACGGGTCCAGCGAGCGTGCTACCGCGCGTCGAGTCCCGCGGCGACGGGGGTCAGCGCCGCGGCCACGTACTCGACGAGGGGTCCACGCCCGACCCCGTCGGCGACCCACACCCCGAACGCCGCGGCCGCCGCGCCGAGCATCGCGCCGCTGACCGTCTGGGGCCACAACCCGCTCGGACGCTCGCCCGTGCGGTCGGCGACGAACGCGGCGACGGCACTGTGCTGCCCCATGATCCGGGCCGCGGCGCTCTGCACCAGCTCGGGGCCGATCCGCATGACCTCGGCCTGGGCGATCGACCACGGCACCCGCTGGGGGTCGTGCCGCCGGGCCGCGGCGAGCAGGGCGTCCTCGACGGCCCGGACCGGCGAGCGCTCCTCGGACACGCGGAGGAGCGCGGGGATCTCGCGCACGGCCTCGTCGAGTTCCAGCCACATGACGTCGGACTTCGCGGTGAAGTAGTTGAAGAACGTGGCGCGACTCACCCCGGCGCGCTGCGCGATGTGGTCGACCGTCGTGCCGGCGTACCCCTGCTCGAGGAAGAGCTCGGCGGCGGCGTCGGCGAGCACCACTGCCGAGGAGCGCCGCGGGCGGCCGGCTCGGCGCACACGCTCCGCCTGTGGGTCCTCCGGATCGGCCATGCCCCCATTCAACCGCTAGACTCACCCGGACATGTTCTTGGACTCGGTGCACAAAATCGCCTCCGCCGTTCGCGCCGCGGTCGCTCCCCCGCTGATCCGCACCCGCTCGAAGCGCGTCGCGCGCACCGCGACGACCGTGGCGGGCGCGACCGCGGTCCTCCTGGCCGTCGCCGCGTGTTCCGGCGGGAGCCCGAGCGCCAGCAGCACGCCCACGCACGGCGGGACGCTCGTGTACGCGTCCGGCGACGCCGAACCGACCTGCCTCGATCCGCACGTCGGTGGCAACTACCCGCAGGCGCTCCTCGCGTCGCAGTACATCGAGGAGCTCGTCACCATGGGCAGCGACCGGAAGGCGCAGCCCGCCCTCGCGACGAGCTGGACCACGAGCAGCGACGGCCGCACCTGGACCTTCCACCTGCGCGAGGGCGTCGCGTTCAGCGACGGGACGCCGTTCGACGCGGCCGCCGTCGTCCGGAACATCGAGCACGTGCAGGACCCGGCGACCGCGTCGAGCACCGGGTACCTGGCCCTCGGCGCGATCACGACGGCGACCGCGACCGACGCCCACACGGTGACGCTGCGCCTCAGCCGCCCGGACAGCGCCCTGCTCGAGTCGCTGTCGCAGCCGTGGGTCGGGATCGAGTCGCCGAAGGCGCTGGCCCGCTCGCAAGCGACCAACTGCGCCAGCCCGGTGGGGACGGGTCCGTTCGTGGTGACGAAGTGGGTGCACGGCGACCACGTCAGCCTCACCCGGAACACGCACTTCACGCCGCTCGGGAACTCGAGCACGAAGCCCCGGCTGTCCGGGATCACCTGGCGGTTCCTGCCCGACTCGACCTCGCGCTACGCGGCGCTGAAGTCCGGCCAGGTCGACGTCATCGACAACGCCCAGCCCGACCAGCTGCACGCGGCGAGCTCGACGGGGAGCATCCGTGACCTCGACGCCCCGCGGCCCGGCGCCTCGAACCGGCTCGAGCTCAACTCCGGCCACGGGGTGTTCCGCGACGAGCAGGTGCGCAAGGCGTTCATCGCCGGCGCGCAGATCGATCCGGGCATCCGCTCCCTGTTCCTCGGCACGGCGAAGCGGTCGTACTCCGTCCTGTCGAGCGTCGAGCCGCTCGCCGTGAGCGACAAGCGGCTGTTCAGCTCCTCGCCCGCGACCGCGAAGCGCCTGCTCGACGCGGACGGCTGGAAGGTCGGGTCGGACGGCGTCCGCACGAAGGACGGCCAGCGGCTCACCGTCACGTTCCCGGTGTCGACGAACCAGTCGATCCCGGCCGAGCGCAGCCTCTTCCAGCAGATCCAGGCGTCCGAGAAGGCCGTCGGCTTCGACGTCCGCATCGACCAGCTCGACCTGTCCAGCTGGTACGCCGCACTCGCCGCGAACCACTACGACGTGGTCAGTGCCCCGTACACGAAGGTCGGCCCGGACGTGCTCCGGATCCTGTACGACAGCGCGAGCATCACGCCCGCGCCGTCCGGGTACTTCGCGAACCTCGCGCAGCTGTCCGAGCCCCAGCTCGACGCCGAGCTCGAACAGGCCGCCCGCACGACGGACCCGACCACGCGGTCCACGCTCTACGCCGAGGCGCAGCACCGGATCCTCACGAGCCGCACCGTGCTGCCGCTGTACGACCAGCAGAACCAGTTCCTGTACCGGTCGAGCGTCCACGGCATCACGACCACGTCGGTGAGCACCCCGGACTTCGGGACCGCGTGGATCGACCACTGACGGACGGCGCGACCGGTCCGGCCACTCCGACCGGTCCGGCCACTCCGACCGGTCCGGCCGCTCCGGCCGGGAGGCCCGACCCCGTTCCCCGGGTCCGGCTCGGCACCGCCGCGGCCTGGCTGGCGCGCCGGGTCGTCGGGGCGGTCGTCGTCCTCTGGGCCGTGGCGACGATCGTGTTCGTCGCGATCCGTGCGATCCCAAGCGACCCCGCGCAGGCGATCCTCGGCGGGCCCGGATCGCAGGCCTCGGCCGCCGCGGTCGCGCACGTCCGCGCCGAGTACGGGCTCGACCGCCCCGTCGTCGTGCAGTACGCGGTGTTCCTCGGACGGCTGGCGACCGGGCGGCTCGGCGACTCGTACACCTTCCACACACCGGTCGCCGCCCTGCTCGCCCAGGAGCTCCCGGTCACCCTGACGCTCGCGCTCGCCGGACTCGTCGTCGCGTGGGCGTTGGCCGTCGTCGCCGCGTGGTGGTCGACCCGTCGTGGGCGGATCGCCGCCGCCCTGACGTCGGGGATCGCGGTCGCGGCGAGCGTGACGCCGCACTTCTGGCTCGGCAGCGTGCTCATCGTCGTGTTCGCGACCGGGCTCGGATGGGCCCCCGCGGTGAGCGACGGCACGGTCGGCGGATGGGTGCTCCCGGCCGTCACGGTCGCGGTCCCCGTGGCCGGCTACCTGGCGCAGACGATCCGCGACGGTGTGCTCGACGCCGAGCGGTCTGCGTTCGCCCTCGCGGCGCGAGCGCGAGGCGAGTCCCCCGTCGGCCTGTTCTCCCGGCACCTGCTGCGGCACGCGGCGTTGCCGGGGATCGCCCTGAGCGCCTGGGCCTTCGGGTCGCTCGTGTCCGGCGCGGTCGTCGTCGAGTCCGTGTTCGCACTCCCCGGCATCGGACGGAGTCTCGTCGGCGCCGTGACCGAGCGGGACATGCCCCTGGTCGCCGGGATCGCGCTCGTGTCCGCCCTCGCGTACGTCGTGGTGCTCGCGGTCGCGGACCTCGTCGAACGCGTCGTCGACCCGCGGGTGACCCGCACGGCACCGACCGGCTCGTCCGTCCGACGCACTCGCCGGCCCCGCCCGGGTGCTCCCCGGCCGACCACGGGGCGGGCCGCTCCGTGACCGGGATCGTCGACCCGGGCCGCCCGGCGGCCGGCGTGGACGATGCCGTCCCCGGGACCGTCGGCGCGCCGGGCACCGCATGGCGACGCACGGTCCGCGCCCTCGGACCGTCCGGGAGCGTCGCCGCCGTCGTGGTGCTCCTCGCCGTCCTCGCCGCCGTCTGGCCGGCCGCACTCGGCGGCGCCCACCCGCTGGCGGTGCACCCCGCGCAGGCGTTGCTCGCACCGTCCCCGCTCCATCCGTTCGGCACCGACGAGTCGGGCCGCGACGTCCTCGCGCGCGTGGTCGCCGGAACCCGCGCCTCGCTGACCGTCGGCGTCGTCGCGACCCTCGTCGGCGGCGTCGCCGGGGTCCTCCTCGGGCTCGTCGCGGGGCTCGGCGGCCGGATCGCCGACGCCGTGGTCGGGCGGGTGCTCGAGGTCGGGTTCGCCCTGCCGATCCTGCTCGTCGCGCTCGTCGTCATCACCGTGACCGGGCCGGGCGCCGTGCCCGCGACCATCGCCGTCGGGTTCGCCACCGCCCCCGGGTACGGGCGCATCGTCCGGGGGCTCGTCCGCACCGCGCGGGCCTCCGCCGTCGCCGAGACCGCCGTGCTGCTCGGACGGCGCCCGACGTGGATCGTCGTGCACCACGTCCTGCCGACCGCGCTGTGGCCGATCGTCGCCGTCGGCACCCTCGGCGTCGGGCAGGCCGTCGTGTGGGCGTCGGCCCTGAGCTACCTCGGCCTCGGCACACCGCCGCCGGCGCCGGAGTGGGGCGCGATGCTCGCCGACGGCCGGACCTACCTCGACACCGCCCCGTGGACGAGCGCCTTCCCGGGGCTCGCGATCGTCGTCACCGCGGCCGCGGTCACCGTCCTCGGGCGTCGGCTGCGCGGACTCGGAGTGCCGCGGTGAGCGCGATCGGGGCGCACGTGGACGGCGGCATGTCCACGGGTCCGTCCGCCGCGGGCCTCCCGGTCCTCGACGTCACCGACCTCGCCGTGGCGATCGACGGCCGGACCGTCGTCAGCGGCGTGGACCTCCGCATCGCGCCCGGCGAGTGCGTCGCGCTCGTCGGCCCGTCCGGGTCGGGCAAGTCGGTGACGGCGCGGGCCCTCCTCGGGCTCTCGACGCCCGGCGCCCGGGTCACCGCGGGACGGCTCGAGCTCGACGGCGCGGACCTGCGGACCGCGTCGGAGCGGCAGTGGCGTCGGATCCGCGGTCGACGCGTCGGGTACGTCGGCCAGGAGGCCCTCGGCGCGCTCGATCCGCTCCGTCCCGTCGGCCGCGAGGTCGCCGACGCCCTCCGCCTCCACACCGGACTCACTGCGCGCGAGCGGCTGGACCGGGTCGCCGCCACGCTCGACCGGGTCGGTCTCGACGCCGCGTTCGCCCGCGACGGACGGCGCGCCGACACCCTGTCCGGCGGGATGCGGCAGCGGGCGCTCATCGCCGCCGCGATCGTCGGTGGTCCCACACTCGTGATCGCGGACGAGCCGACCACGGCGCTCGATGCCGGCATCGCCGTCACGGTCATGGAGACCTTGCAGCGCGTCCGGGACGCCGGCGCCGGACTCCTCCTCATCACGCACGACATGGGGCTCGTCGCGGGCTGGGCCGACCGCGTCGCCGTCATGACGGACGGGAGGATCGTGGAGAGCGGGCGCACCGCCTCCGTCCTGCGGACGCCCCGCCATCCCGTGACGCGGGCGCTCGTCGCCGCGGCCGAGCACGCGCGGATCGCGGTGCGCGTCGGTGGAGACGCGGCGCAGACACCCGCGCCGGTGTCCGTGGCGGCGCCGTCCGGCGGACCGGTGCTCGTCGGCGAGGACCTCGGCGCTCGGTACGACGGACGGAGCGTGCTCGAGCACGTCGATCTGGCGCTGGCTCGGGGCCGGACGCTTGGGGTCGTCGGCGCATCCGGGTCGGGCAAGACGACACTCGCCCGGGTGCTCCTCGGGCTGACGGACCCGGCCACCGGACGGGTGCGACTCGACGGCGCGGCCTGGGCGCCCCTCCCGGAAGCCGCGCGGCGGGCACGTCGTCACCGGATCGCCGCCGTCGTGCAGGACCCCGGGTCGACGTTCGACGAGCGATGGAGCGTCGAGCGGGTGCTCGTCGACGCACTCACCGCGGGACGCGCTCGACGTGCCGCCGGTGCCGTCGCCGACGCCGTGGACGCCGCCCTCCGCCGGGTCGACCTCGACCCCGCGCTCCGGCCCCGCGGTCCCCGCACCCTGTCCGGCGGGCAACGGCAGCGGCTCGCGATCGCCCGGGCCCTGGCGACCGGACCGGACCTGCTGCTCCTCGACGAACCCGTCACCGCGCTCGACGCCACCGTGCAGGACGCGGTGCTCGCGCTGCTCGAGCGGCTGCAGCGCGAGAGCGGGACGGCGATGCTCTTCGTCTCGCACGACCTGGCGGCGGTGCGGCGGATGAGCGACGACGTGCTGGTGCTCGACGCCGGGCGGGTGGTCGAGGCCGGGCCGGCCGATCGGGTGTTCGGGCGGCCGGCGCACCCGGTCACGGCGCGGCTCCTGGCGGCGGCGGAGCGGCTGGCGGCGGGGTAGGTCGGGCGTCAGCGGTCACGACCGGCGCGCATCTCGCGCCCGCGCTGTCGCTCCCCACGTTGTCACTTCCCGCAGTCGCTTCCCGCGGTCGCTTCCCGCGGTCGCACGCCGCGCGGTCACACCCCGCGCTCGAGGAACTCCGTCAACGCCGCACGCGTCCTGACGAGCTCGTCGATCCGCTCGGACATGTCGTCGCGCATCCGCTCGACCGTGCCCCGGACGGCGCGGCGGTCGACCGTGTCGTGCCGCCCGGTCGCGCAGGGGATGACCGCCCGGACGTCCTCGCGCGAGAACCCGATCTCGAACATCGTCCGGATGACCCGCGCCTTCTCGACGGCGTCGTCGGTGTACGTCCGGTAGCCGTTCGGGCTGCGGCGAGCGCTGAGGAGTCCCTGCTGCTCGTAGTACCGCAACGAGCGGGCGCTGACGCCGGACCGTGCACTCAGCTCACCGATGTTCATCCGCCGCCCCCACCTCACTTGACCTTGACACGACGTCAGACTCTAGCGTCGGTCCCGACCGCGCACAGCACGGCACACGAGCACGAGGAGGACGGGCATGCGCAGCACCATCGACGTGGACGGCAGGCAGCGGACGATGACGATCGTGGGCGATCCGGAGGCCGGGCGGGCCCGAGACCTCGTCCTCGTCCTGCACGGGTCGAAGCAGACCGGCGCGAAGCACCGCGCCTTCACGGGCGGCATGTACGACGCGTTCGCGGCGAGCGGCACGGCCGTGGTCGTGTACCTCGACGGGTACCGCGGGAACTGGAACGACGCCCGACGGCAGAGCGGATTCCCGGCGCGACTCGAGGGGATCGACGACGTCGCGTTCGTCCGCACCACGATCCGGACGCTCGAGCGATCGCACGGAATCGACCCGGACCGGGTGTTCGTCATCGGCTACTCGAACGGCGGCCAGATGGCCATGCGCCTGGTGCACGAGGTACCGGAACTGCTGGCCGGCGTCACGGTCGTCGCCGCGACGATGCCCACGCGCGACGATTTCCTGCTCCCCACCGAGACACCTGCCACGACGCCGCTCCCGATCCTGCTCGTGCACGGCACGGCCGACCCGATCGCGCCCTACGCCGGTGGCGCGGTGAAGCCGTGGGCACAGCGCTTCTTCAAGGTCGGCGGCAGCGCCCTGTCGGCACGCGACACGGCCGCGTACTTCGCCCGGCGCAACGGCATCAGCACGCCGGGGGTCGTGGACCGGATCCCCTCCGACGGGCACGGATCGACGTGGATGGAGCAGGTCGACCACCGGGAGGACGGGCGCATGCCCGTCCGCCTGGTCACGGTCCACCGGGGCGGGCACACGGTCCCCGGGCCGAAGCGGGCGCCCTTCGTCCTCGGGCGCACCGGTCACGACGTGTCCGTGGCGGCGGCGGCCGCGGCGTTCTTCGGCATCGGCGGACGCCGCGCGGAGGACGGGAGTCGGGCCTCCCGGCACGCCGGGTGAGTGGCGGGCGACGAAGTGCACGGTGCGCTGGCAGCGGCGGGTCGACCGAGCAGCGCGGGTGACCGCACGGACCCCACCGAGCACCGCCCCGTAGGCTGCATCCACCGACGAAGGAGTCGCCATGCCCGCCAGCACCGCCCCTCGATCCGACCTCACCGGATGGAGGCGCTCACCGTTCACGGGCGGTGGTCTGACGTACGACTGCTTCGAGAAGGGCACCGGCCCCGGCGTCGTCCTCATCCCGGAGATCCCGGGGATCACGCCCGAGGTCCTCGGGCTCGCGGAGCACCTGGTCGACAGCGGCTTCACCGTCGTCGTCCCATCGCCCTTCGGTGAGCCGGGTCGGTCAGCGACGCCCGCCTCCACCCTCGGCGTGGTCGCCAGACTGTGCGTCTCGGCGGAGTTCCGCGCCTTCGCGGTGAACGCGCATCGACCGGTGACCGACTTCCTGCGCGCCGTCGCCGCGGACCTCGCGGCTCGGACACCGGGAAAGGGTGTCGGCGTGATCGGCATGTGCTTCACCGGGGGCTTCGCGCTGGCGGCGGCGATCGACGACACGGTCAGGGCATCGGTCCTCAGTCAGCCCGCGGTCCCGTTCCCCCTCGGCCGCGCGCGCAAGCTCGCGCCGGGGCCCGTCTCGACGGCCGAGTTCGACCGCATCGCCGCGCATGCCGCCGCGGGCGAGGTGTGTGCACTCGGCCTGCGGTTCAGCGAGGACGGCAGCGTGCCCCGCGCCCGGTTCGAGACACTCAAGCGTCGGCTCGGGGACGCCTTCGAGGTCATCGAGCTCGACTCGTCCCCCGGCAACAGCGGCGGTTTCGGCCCGCACGCCCACTCCGTGCTCACCAACGAGGTCCGGGAGGTCCCCGGGCATCCCGCACTCGCGGCCCGCGACCGCACGGTGCAGTTCCTGCGCGACCGGCTCACGCCCGCTGGCACTGGCGAGCAGACGCAGCCTGCTTGACAGCGGACCTCACGCGAGTGCCAGCGTCGCACTCGCCGCGAACCCGAGCACCAAGCCCGCGACCTGCACGCGCGACAACCGCTCCCGCAGCACGATCGCGGCCAGGAGGATCGTCCCGATCGGGTAGAGCGCGTCCAGCACGCTGACCACGGGCAGCGCCGCCGGGTCGTCGGACACGTGCAGTGCGGCCTGGATGAACACGTTCGCGGACGCGTCGAAGCACCCGCACGCGACCACGACGCCCCAGAACCGCCGGTGGACCGGGAGGAGCGGTGCGCGATCCGGCGAACCCTCAGCTCCGGCGGGCGCAGCAGCGGCAGCGCGTCGCGATCGTGCGACGACGACGAGCACGCCCGTCCACATGACGATCGCCTGGATCACCCGGGCGACGACGAGCGGCGCGATCCCGTCCGCTGCGTCGGTCCGGGCGTAGGCGATGACCAGGACCCCGAACCCGCATCCCGACACGGCGGCGATCCCGAGGCCGCGGAGGGTCAGCGGCGTCGAGGACCCGCTCGCCGAGGTGGCGACGAGCACGACGGCCACGACGGCGGCGATGATCGCGGCGATCGCCACCGGCCCGAGTCGAACCCCCGCGACGACACCGACGACGACGGGCACGACGGCCGCGAACACCGACGTGACCGGCGAGAGCACGCTCATCGGCCCGATCGCGAGCGCGGCGTAGAGCAGCAGGACGCCGATGGAGCCCGCGATCCCGGCGACGGACCCCCACAGGAGCGCGTGGCCGGTGAACCGGGCGTGCAGCAGGGGGACGGCGGCCACGAGCGGCAAGATGCCGACGACCGCGGCGATGGCCGTGACCACGATCGGCCTCGCCGTCCGCGACCCGACCCCGCCGAGGAAGTCGGACACCCCGTAGGTCATGGCGCCGAGCAGCCCGAGGACCACGGTCAGCACATCCGACCTCCGCGCGTCGCTGTCGCGCCGCCCGCTCGGCAGCGTGCGTCGACCCTACCGAACGGACGGAGGGCGATCGCGTGGGGCGTCCTGCTCCCCCACCACCGGGATCTGACTCGTGGCGAAGTCTCGCGCCCAGCTCGTGCGCGAGAACGCGCTCGTCGGGTCGGCGTACTGCTCGATGACCGCGGACGCCTCGGCCTCGGTGGTCACGGTGGGCCCCGAGCCGAGCAGCGGCTCCTGTGCGGTCTCGGTGGTGCAGGCCACCGCGACCAGCCCGATCACCGCGGCGACGACGAGGTACAGCGCGGGCACGTCGTCCGCCCACGGCAGGCCGGCGTCGTGAGCGGCCGCGACGAGCGCCTCGGTCGCCAGTGGTGTCGTCCCGCCGAACAACGACACCGAGACGTTGAACGCGATCGCGAGCGCGCCGTAGCGGACGGCGGTCGGGAACAGCGCGGGCAGCGTCGACGGCATGGTCGACGTGAACGTCACGAGCACGAGTCCCATGAGCAGCAGTCCGCAGAACCCGAGCCACGGGTCCGCGGTCTGCACGAGGGCGAGGGCCGGCCACGACAGGACGATGAAGCCGATGCAGCCCGCGAAGAGCACGGGGCGCCGTCCGAACCGATCTGACAGCCGGCCGCCGAGCCCGATCACCGCCATCATGACGACCATCACGACGATGACGAGCACGAGGCCGTCGGTGGCGTCGCTGCCGAGCGTCTCGGTCAGGTAGGTCGGCATGTAGGACAACAGCATGTAGTCGGTGACGTTGAACACGAGCACCAGCCCGATGCACACGAGCAGCGGCCGCCAGTGTTCGGCGAGCAGGCGCACGACCGGGGTCCGTTCCGCCTCGCGTTCGGCGAGCGCGGCCTGCTGTCGTTGGAACGCGGGCGTCTCCTCGAGCCGGAGACGCAGGTACAGCCCGATGACCCCGAGCGGACCCGCCACGAGGAACGGGACCCGCCACCCCCACGCGAGCAGCGCGTCGTCCGACAGCGTCGCCTGGAGGGCCGTCACGAGCCCGGCGCCGAGCACGTACCCGCCGAGCGTCCCGAACTCGAGCCAGGCGCCGAGGGCGCCACGGCGCCGGTCCGGTGCGTACTCGGCGATGAACGTCGCCGCCCCGCCGTACTCACCGCCCGTCGAGAACCCCTGCAACAGCCGGGCGAGCAAGAGGAGGACCGCACCCCACAGCCCGATCCGGTCGTACCCGGGCACCAGCCCGATGGCGAAGGTCCCGGCCGCCATGAGCACCATCGTCAGCGCGAGCACCCGCTGTCGCCCGATCCGGTCCCCGAGCGGACCGAACACCACGCCGCCGAGCGGTCGGACCAGGAACGCCGCGGTGAACGTCGCGAACGCCGAGATCGTGCTGGCCGTCGGGTCCGCCGACGGGAAGAACACCTGCCCGATCGTCGTGGCGAGGTAGGCGAAGACGCCGAAGTCGAACCACTCCATCGCGTTGCCCAGCGCCGCCGCGGTGACCGCGCGCTTGAGCAGCGGACCGTCGACGACCGTCACGTCGTCCGCGGTCAGGCGGCGCCGGGCGGACCGGACGAGGTCCGACGTTCCCCTGCGGCGCGGCCGGGACGTCGTGGTGTCGTTCGATGGCGCGGTCACTGGTCCTGGTCCTCCTGGACGTCGTGGAATGTCACGTACCAGAGTGCCGTATCGGTGGGCCCGTGCGCGTCCTCACCGCTCAGGGTGTGCGCCTCGCCTGTCGTGGTCGCCGTGTGGCGGCGACTGGTCCGACCCTCCCGGCCCCGGTACCCTTGTCCCGACCCGCAGCGCGCGGAACACTCAGGCACCTCATCACGGACTCGGTGCCGCACACATCGACCGGAAGGTGCAGCCATGACCAAGCCCATGCCCGACAAGCCCTCGGTGGACGGCCTCGAGCAGGTCTGGGGCCCGCAGTGGGAGACCGACGGCATCTACCGGTTCGACCGCGATGGTGCGACCCGCGCCGACGTCTACTCGATCGACACCCCGCCGCCCACGGCGTCCGGCTCGCTGCACATCGGGCACGTGTTCAGCTACACCCACACCGACGTCAAGGCGCGGTTCGAGCGCATGCGCGGCAAGCGCGTGTTCTACCCGATGGGCTGGGACGACAACGGCCTGCCGACGGAACGCCGCGTGCAGAACTACTACGGCGTCCGCTGCGACCCGTCGCTCCCCTACGACGCGTCCTTCACGCCACCGTTCGAGGGCGGCGACGGCAAGAGCACCAAGGCCGCCGACCAGGTCCCGATCTCACGCCGCAACTTCATCGAGCTGTGCGAGCGCCTGACCGTCGAGGACGAGCAGCAGTTCGAGCACGTGTGGCGCACCCTCGGCCTGTCGGTGGACTGGACGCAGTCGTACCGGACGATCGGCGACGAATCGCAGGCGATCGCGCAGAAGGCGTTCCTGCGGAACTTCGCCCGCGGTGAGGCCTACCAGGCGGACGCACCGACTCTGTGGGACGTCACGTTCCGCACGGCGGTGGCGCAGGCCGAACTGGAGGACCGGGACCAGCCCGGCGCGTACCACGGCATCGCGTTCCACAAGACCGACGGCAGCGGCGACGTCGTGATCCAGACGACCCGGCCGGAGCTGCTCCCCGCGTGCGTCGCACTCGTCGCGCACCCGGACGACGAACGGTTCCAGGACCTGTTCGGGACGACGGTGCGCTCCCCGCTGTTCGACGTCGAGGTCCCGGTGCTCGCACACCACCTGGCACAGCAGGACAAGGGCGCCGGCATCGCGATGATCTGCACCTTCGGCGACACGACGGACGTCGTCTGGTGGCGCGAGCTGCAGCTGCCGAACCGCTCGGTGATCGGGTTCGACGGCCGCATCGTGTCACAGGCGCCCGACGTCATCACCTCGGAGCGCGGCCTGGCCGTGTACGCCGAGATGGCCGGCAAGACCGTGTTCAGCGCCAAGCAGGTCGTCGTCGACGCGCTCACCGAATCGGGCGAGCTCATCGGCGACGTCAAGAAGATCACGCACCCGGTCAAGTTCTTCGAGAAGGGCGACAAGCCGCTCGAGATCGTGTCGACGCGGCAGTGGTACATCGTCAACGGGTCGCGCGACCAGCAGCTCAAGGACACCCTCGTCGAGCGCGGTCAGCAGATCGCGTTCCACCCGGACTTCATGCGCGTCCGGTACGAGAACTGGGTGAACGGCCTGTCCGGCGACTGGCTCGTGTCGCGGCAGCGGTTCTTCGGTGTGCCGCTCCCCGTCTGGTACCCGCTCGACGCCGACGGCAACCCCGTGTTCGACCAGGTGATCACCCCGACCGAGGATCAGCTCCCCGTGGACCCGTCGTCCGACCCGGCGCCTGGCTACTCCGCCGACCAGCGCGGCGTCCCCGGCGGGTTCATCGGCGAGGTCGACGTCATGGACACGTGGGCGACCTCGTCCCTGACCCCGCAGCTCGCCGGCGGGTGGGAGCGGGACCCCGACCTGTTCGGGATCGTCTACCCGTACGACGTCCGTCCGCAGGGCCAGGACATCATCCGGACCTGGCTGTTCACGACCGCGCTCCGGGCCCAGCTCGAGGACGGCGTCGCCCCGTGGGCGAACGCCTCGATCTCGGGGTTCATCGTCGACCCGGACCGCAAGAAGATGTCGAAGTCGAAGGGCAACGTCGTCACGCCCATCGACATGCTCGAGCAGCACGGCGCCGACGCGGTCCGGTACTGGGCGGCGTCCTCGCGTCTCGGCACCGACGCGGCGTTCGACCCGCAGAACCCCAAGCAGATCAAGGTCGGTCGACGCCTGGCGATCAAGGTGCTCAACGCCGCGAAGTTCGTGCACGGCTTCGAGCTGCCCGTCGGTGCGCACAGCGTCACCGAGGCGCTCGACGTGGACATGCTCGCCGCGCTCCGCTCGGTCGTGGAGCAGGCCACGACCGCGTTCGAGCAGTACGACCACGCCCGCGCGCTCGAGGTCACCGAGCGGTTCTTCTGGACGTTCTGCGACGACTACCTCGAGCTCGTCAAGGAGCGCGCGTACGGCACCGCCGACGACGCCACCCACGAGACGCAGGCCTCGGCCGTGCTCGCGCTCCGCGCCGCGATGGACGTGCTGACCCGCCTGCTGGCACCGTTCCTCCCCTTCGCGACGGAGGAAGTGTGGGCCTGGACGCACGACGGCTCGGTGCACCGGGCCTCCTGGCCGACCGCGGCGGACCTGCCGACGGACGCCGACGAGACCGGGCTGCTCGAGGCCGTCGGGCAGGCGCTCATCGGGATCCGCGGCGCGAAGACGGCGGCGAAGGCGTCCCAGAAGACCCCGGTCACCCGGGCGGTCGTCGCGGCCCCCGAGCCGGTGCGGGCGCTCATCGAGCGGGCCGCGCCGGACCTGGCCGCCGTCGGGCGCATCCGGAACCTGGCGTTCGCGGAGGGCGCGGAACTCAGCGTCGTGGAGATCGAGCTCGAGGAGCAGCCCGCGGTCTGACCCCCCTCCGCGAGATCGCAGTCGTTGCCGTTCTGGTTCGATCAGAACGGCAACGACTGCGATCTCGGATCGGACTGGGACGGACTGGAGGCACCATGCAGCTGGGCACACGATGGAGCGTCGGGCAGGAGCCACCGGCCGCCCTGCCGGAAGCGATGCTCGTCGCGGTCCGGACGGTCGAGGAGGAACTCGCCGACGAGGGGGTCGACGCCTCGACGTGGCGCTGGACCCTGACGTGGCTCGAGCGCCGACCGATCGCCGAGCTCGACGACGGGACGCGGATCCACCTCGACCCGCTCGGGCAGGCCGTGACGACGCCGCCCAACGACGACGAGCCCTGAGCGGACCCAGCCCGGTCTCGGCTGGGCCGGGCAGGCAGCCAGGAGGGGCTGGTCAGCGCGCGCGGAGACGCCGTCCGACGAACACCGCGATCGCGCCGACGAGCGCCCAGCCCATCACGTTGCGGCTCGCGGTGCGCCGTCCGCCGTGCCACCCGCCATCCGCCGTCGCGTCCCGCGGGTCGGACGACGGGGTGAAGATCGTGCCCTGGTTGTCGGGGACGTGCTCGTGGCGCGACAGGTGCGTCTTGTCGGTCTGGATCGCCATCTGCGCCTCGACCGCGGCCGGGGTCATGCGGTGCTGCTGCACGAACGCCTTGCCGGCACCTCCGATCGCGATCTCGGTCGCCTTGCCGGGCGCGTCGGCCGCGCGGACGACCGCGCGCGCGACCTTGTCGACACCGTAGACCGGCGGCAGCGCGACGATCTTGCGGCCGGTGTGGTTCGCGCTGTGCCGGAAGAACGGCGTGTCCACGGTGGGCGGCAGGACCGTGACGACGTGGATGCGCTTCTTGCCGCGGAGCATGAGCTCGGACCGGAGGCTCACGCCGAGGGCACGGACCGCCGCCTTCGACATGCCGTAGGGCGCGGTGTACGGCTGCGGGACCTCGCCCACGATGGACGACACGTTGACGAGCACGCCACGCCCCTGCCGCTCCATGACCTCGAGGGCCGCGCGTGCGCCGTACACGTACCCCATGACGTTGACGTCCATCACACGGCGGAACTCGTCCATCGGCATCTGCAGGAACGGCGAGAACGACGAGATGGCGGCGTCGTTGATCCACACGTCGATGCGTCCGAACCGGCGGACGGCCTCCGCTGCCAGGCGGAGCACGGCGGTCTCGTCGCTCGTGTCGGTCGGCACGGCGAGCGCCTCGCCACCGAGCGCACGGCACTCGGCTGCCACGGCCTCCAGGGCGGCGGGACGACGGGCGGCGAGGACGACCGCGTCGCCGGCGCGGGCGAACCGGAGCGCCGTGGCCCGACCGATGCCGCTGGACGCCCCCGTGATCACGATCGTGCGGTTCCGCTTGCCCATGGTGCGCCTCCCGGTGCGCTCGGCGGAGCGGGACGTCCCCGTCTCCTGACGGTCCACTGGTACGCCCTCCGGGTGGCCGTCGCTCCCAGCGACGGCCGTTCGCGGGCCGCGAGCGCCGGACACGGCGATGCCCCGCTCCGGAGTGGAGCGGGGCATCGCCCTGCGGCCACCGCCCTGCCGGATCGGAGGGCGGGGTGCGAGAGGAGCGGGCTGGTGCTGCGCCGGGCCTACTTGCGGAGGAAGGCGAGCAGGGCCTCGTTCACCTCCGCGGTGTGGGTCGTGAGGAGCCCGTGCGGCGCCCCTTCGATCTCGACGTAGTCCGCCGACGGCAGCGCCGCGGCGAAGCGCCGGCCGGTGGCGTCGATCGGCAGGATGCGGTCGCCGGTGCCGTGCACGATGAGCGCGGGGACGTCCACCTGGGGGATGTCCGCGCGGAAGTCGGTCGGCCAGGTCAGGGGCGCGGCCGCGGACGCGATGGCCCCGGAACCGGCGGCCACGTTCCACGCGTTGCGGACCGCCTCCTCGCTGATGCGGCTGCCCAGGTTCTCGTCGAGGTTGAAGAAGTCCTGGTAGAAGGCGGTGAAGTACGCGTAGCGGTCCTGTGCGACGGTCTCGGCGATCCCCTCGAAGAAGGACATCGGCGCCACTCCGCCCGGGTTGTCGTCGGTCACCGCGAGGTACGGCTCGAGCGACGCGAGGAACGCGGCCTTCGCGACGCGCCCGGAACCGTAGGTGGCGATGTACCGGGCGACCTCGCCGGTGCCCATCGAGAAGCCGACGAGGATCGCGTCGTGCAGGTCGAGGGTCTCCATGACGACGTTGAGGTCCGCCGCGAACGTGTCGTAGTCGTACCCGGTCGACGGCTGCGACGACTGCCCGAACCCGCGGCGGTCGTACGTGATGACGCGGTAGCCCGCCTGGAGGAGCGCGGGCACCTGGCCCTCCCACGAGTTGCCGTCGAGCGGGAAGCCGTGGATGAGCACGACCGGCTGGCCCGTGCCCTTGTCCTCGTAGTGGAGCTCGATGTCGATGCTGTTCTCGGTCCCGACCGTGATGGTGCTCATCGTCCTACATCCCTTCGTCGTCCGGGCCGTCTCTCGGTCCGGTCCGGTGGAGAACGATCGTTCTCCGCCGATGTCCGCTACAGTAGAGAACGAGCGTTCTCCGCGCAAGCCGGTCTCAGCCGACTCGCAGGTACTGCTCCGAACGGGGGACGTCGACACCATCCCGCCGCAGCTCCTCCGCTGCCACGACCGAGGACCAGAGGAACCAGACATGAGCACCGTCACCGTCGAGCAGGACGACACCCGGGCCGGCATCATCGCCGCTGCCGACGAGCTGTTCTACCGACGTGGCATCCAGTCGGTCGGCATGGACGCCGTCCGCTCGGCCGCGAACGTGTCGCTGAAACGCCTCTACAAGGAGTTCCCCGGCAAGGAGGACCTCGTCGTCGCCGTCCTCGCCGGCCGGCACGACATGTGGGAGCGCGGGGTCAGCGCCGCCGTCGACGCCGCCGACGGGCCCCGAGCGAAGCTCCTCGCCGTCTACGACTACCTCGAGGCGTGGTTCGCCGACAGCTCGTTCCGCGGGTGCGGGTTCATCAACGCCTTCGGGGAACTCGGCGCGACCTCCCCTGCGATCGCGGACATGGCGCGGCGACACAAGGAGTCCTTCCAGCGGTACATCGCCGGGCTCACCGCCACCATCGGGCTCGACCACGCCCACGCCGAGGAGCTCGCCGCCCAGCTCGCACTGCTCGCCGAGGGCGCCCAGACCACCGCGGCGATCGCCGGCACCGCCGACGCCGCCGTCCACGCCCGACGCGCCGCCGCCACGCTCGTCGACGCCGCGGTCGCCACCCGCTGAACCGGCCGGGAGGCCCGCCCCCGGGCGTCCCCGCACCCCCGGTCCTAGGGTGGTGGACATGGCCACGCCCTTCGACGCCCCGAGCAGCCTCCCGTACGCGCTCCCCCCGTTCACCGAGGTCCGGCTCGAGCACTACCGCCCCGCGTTCGACCAGGGCATGCGCGAGCAGCGTGCAGAGGTCGAGGCGATCGCGACGAACCCGGAGTCCCCGACGTTCGACAACACGCTCGTCGCCCTCGAGCGGTCCGGGCAGCTCCTGGCGCGCGTGTCCATGGCCTTCTTCACCGTCGCCTCGGCGGACTCGACCGCCGAGATCCACGACCTCGAGGCCGAGATCTCGCCGCTGCTGGCCGCCCACCGCGACGCGATCACCCTCGACAGTCGGCTGTACGAGCGGGTCGCCGCCGTGCACGACGCCCGCGAGGACCTCGGCCTGACCGGCGAGGACCTCCGCCTGGTGGAGCGGACCCACACCGAGATGACCCTGGCCGGTGCGGGGCTCGACGCCGCCGGCAAGGAGCGCCTGACCGCGCTGAACCAGGAGCTCTCGACGCTCACGACACGGTTCGAGCGCAACCTGCTCGACGACACGAACGACCTCGCCGTGCACATCACCGACGAGGCGGAGCTCGACGGCCTCGACGACGGTGCCCGGTCCGCGACCCGCGGGGCCGCCGAGGCGCGCGGCCTGGACGGCTGGCTCATCACCCTGCCGCTGTTCACCGGGCACCCCTACCTGGCGACGCTGACGGACCGAGCGGTCCGGGCCCGCATCATGGACGCCTCGCTGCAGCGGGGTCGGCGGGGCAACGACTGGGACAACCGGGACCTCGTGCTCCGCATCGTCCGGCTCCGTGCCGAGCGCGCGGAACTCCTCGGGTTCCCGAACCACGCCGCCGCCGTGACCGCCGACGAGACCGCAGGGACGCCGGAGGCGGTGGACGGCCTCCTGACGTCGCTCGCGCCCGCCGCGGCCGCGAACGCCCGGGACGAGCGCGAGGTCCGTGCGCGGGTGCTCGGCCACGAGGTCGAGGCGCACGACTGGGCGTACGCGACCGAGATCCTCCGCGCCCAGCAGTTCGCGGTCGACGCGACCGCGATGCGCGCGTACTTCGAGGCGGAGCGCGTGCTGCACGACGGCGTGTTCCACGCGGCGAACGCCCTGTACGGCCTGTCGTTCGCCGAGCGGCCCGACCTGCACGGCTACAACGACGAGGTCCGGGTGTTCGAGGTCACGGACGAACAGGGCGCGTCGGTCGGCCTCTACCTGCTCGACCTGTACACGCGCGACGGCAAGCGCGGCGGTGCGTGGATGAACCCGATCGTCGAGCAGTCGGCCCTGATCGGCACCCTGCCCGTCGTCGTCAACAACCTCAACGTGCCGAAGCCCGCCGCCGGGTCCCCCACACTCCTGACCCAGGACGAGGTCACCACGCTGTTCCACGAGTTCGGGCACGCGCTGCACGGCCTCATCGCGCGGACGACGTACCCGCGGTTCTCGGGCACGAGCGTCGAGCGCGACTTCGTCGAGTTCCCGAGCCAGGTCAACGAGATGTGGCTCAACTGGCCCGAGGTCCTGGTGAACTACGCCCGACACCACGAGACCGGCGAGCCCATGCCCGCGGAACTCGTGCTCGGCCTCAGCGACTCCGAGGGGTTCAACGAGGGCTTCGCCACGACCGAGTACCTCGCTGCCGCGATGCTCGACCAGGCCTGGCACCGCCTCAGCTCCGCGGAGGCCGCGGCGGTGACCGACGTGGAGGCGTTCGAGCAGGACGCCCTCGAGGCCGCCGGCATCGCCGTCCCCGCGGTCCCCACGCGCTACTCGTCGACGTACTTCGCCCACACGTTCTCGGGCGGGTACGACGCGGGCTACTACGGCTACATCTGGAGCGAGGTGCTCGACGCGGACACCGTGGAGTGGTTCCGGGAGCACGGCGGCCTGTCACGCGAGGCCGGACGCCGGTTCGCCTCGATCGTCCTCGGTGTCGGAGGCTCCCGCGACCCGCTCGAGGCCTACCGCGAGTTCCGGGGCCGCGACGCCGAGGTCGGTCCCCTGCTGCGCCGCCGCGGGCTCGAGTAGGCCGCCCGTCGTCGCGCCGGGGCGCCGCCAGGCTCCGAACACCGCGATGCCGTTCGAACACCGGGATCGCGGTGTTCGAACGGCACGGGCGTGTTCAACGGGCCAGCGGGACGTCCGCCGACCGCGTTGCAGCGGCGCTACGCGGACTTCTCGACGCGCTTGCGCGCCCGCGGCACGATCGTCGGCGCGGCGTTCTCGAGCACGGACTCCCGCGTGACGACGACGCGAGCGACGTCATCGTCCGAGGGCACCTCGAACATGATCGGGCCGAGGACTTCTTCCATGATGGCGCGAAGACCACGGGCACCGGTCTGGCGGAGCACCGCGAGGTCCGCGATCGCCTCGAGCGCCTGCCGGTCGAACTCGAGCTCGACGCCGTCGATCTGGAACATCCGCTGGTACTGCTTGACCAGCGCGTTCTTCGGCTCGGTCAGGATCTCCATGAGGGCGGCCTGGTCGAGCGGTGTCACGGTGGTCACGACGGGGAGGCGCCCGATGAACTCCGGGATGAGGCCGAACTTGTGCAGGTCCTCGGGCAGGACCTCGCCGTAGACGTCGGTCTGGTCGAGCGGGCTGTGCAACGGTGCGCCGAAGCCGATGCCCCGCTTGCCGATGCGGGACGAGATGATGTCCTCGAGCCCGGCGAACGCCCCGGCCACGATGAACAGCACGTTCGTCGTGTCGATCTGGATGAACTCCTGGTGCGGGTGCTTGCGCCCACCCTGCGGCGGCACCGACGCCGTCGTGCCCTCGAGGATCTTGAGGAGCGCCTGCTGCACGCCCTCGCCCGAGACGTCGCGCGTGATCGAGGGGTTCTCGGCCTTCCGGGCGATCTTGTCGACCTCGTCGATGTAGATGATCCCCGTCTCGGCCCGCTTGACGTCGTAGTCGGCGGCCTGGATCAGCTTGAGCAGGATGTTCTCGACGTCCTCGCCGACGTAGCCGGCCTCGGTGAGCGCCGTGGCGTCCGCGACCGCGAACGGCACGTTGAGCCGCTTGGCCAGGGTCTGCGCCAGGTAGGTCTTGCCACAGCCCGTCGGGCCGATGAGCAGGATGTTCGACTTGGCGATCTCGATGTCGTCGCCGCGGTGCTCGGCCGCGGTGATCGCACCCTGGGCGCGGATGCGCTTGTAGTGGTTGTAGACCGCGACCGACAGCGCACGCTTGGCCGGGTCCTGTCCGATGACGTACTCCTCGAGGAAGTCGAAGATCTCGCGCGGCTTGGGGAGGTCGAAGTCGCCGTCCGCGGTGTCCTCGCCGGCCTCGGCCAGGCGTTCCTCGATGATCTCGTTGCAGAGTTCGACGCACTCGTCGCAGATGTACACGCCCGGGCCCGCGATGAGCTGCTGCACCTGCTTCTGGCTCTTGCCGCAGAAGGAGCACTTGAGGAGATCGGCGCTCTCTCCGATGCGTGCCATGCGAGGCCTCCTTGGTCGTCGCGCACCGGTGGCTGGCACACGAGGTCGTCGTGGAGTTGAGCCTAATCGCATCCGACGACACTGACGGCGCGACCGTGCCGCAAACCACCACGCGTTCGCTCGGGGCGGCCGGTTTGTGCCGCAGGACCGCCTCGGACTACGGTGGCCGTCGGGACTCTACAAGTTGTAGAAGCGAAAGGACCTCCATGCGCAAGCGCCTCGTCGCGGGCACCGCCGCCACCGTGGGCATCACGGCCGCTCTCGTCCTCGGGACCGCCGCCGCGGCGAGCGCCCACGTGGAGGCGACGGCCACGGACACCGCCGCCGACTCGTACACGACCCTGACGTTCTCGGTCCCGCACGGGTGCGACGGCTCCCCGACCACCGCGCTGACCTTCCACGTTCCGCGGTCGGTCATCGACGTCACGCCCACGGTGAACCCCAACTGGACGATCACCAAGGCAACGGAGCCCTACACGAGCAAGCAGTCCGCGAGCGACGACGAGGACCCCGCCGACGCCGGGACGCGCGTGACGAGCGTCACGTACACGGCGACGACGCCCCTGGCCGCGGACGAGCGCGACACCTTCCAGCTCTCGCTCTCGCTGCCCGACGGCAAGCCCGGCACGATCGTCGCGTTCCCCGTGACCCAGACGTGCGTCACCGGATCGACCGAGTGGGACCAGGTGCAGAAAGCCGGCCAGGACGAGCCCGAGCACCCCGCACCGGCCGTCACCCTGACCGCGGCGATCCCGGGCGCGGACGACGACGACGACCACGCGCAGGAGCACGCCAGCGACGCGGCGACGGGCAGTGCGAGCGGCACCGAGGCGAGCGGCACCGAGACGAGCGGCACCGGATCCGCCGGCGGGGACACCGACCTCGTCGCTCGGGGCCTCGGCATCGCCGGACTCGTCGTCGGCGCGGTGGGCGTCGTGAGCGCGGCCGCCATGGCCCGGCGGCGTCCCCGGTGAGCGCCCGCCGCATCCGCACCGGATCCGGTGCGGCGTCGCCGGCCGGGAGGACCGGGGCGCGTCGCGCGCTCGCCCTCGCGCTGGCATCGGTGGCGGTCACCGCAGGCGCCGTCCTCGGACTGGCGGCCCCGGCCTCCGCGCACAACTACATGATCGCGTCGACGCCGACCGTCAACGGCACACTGACCTCACTGCCGAAGCGGTTCGAGATCACGACGAACGACCGTCTGCTCGACATCGGCGACACCAACTCGGGCTTCGCCTACCGGATCGTCGGACCGAGCGGTCGGTACTACGAGAACGGCTGCCTCATCGTGGACGGCCCGTCGATGACGACGAAGGCGGCGCTCGGACGGTCGGGTGAGTACACGATCGAGTGGCAGATCGTCAGTGCCGACGGCCACACGGTGTCGGACCAGTACCGGTTCCGGTGGGATGCCCCGGCCGGGTTCCGCCCCGCCACGGGGAGCACGCGGCCGCCGGTCTGCGCGTCCGGGCCGGGCTCGTCAGCCGCCGCGTCGGACTCCGGCACGGGCAGCGCGGGCAGCGGCTCCAGCGGGGTCGTGGGCGACGCCATCTGGATCGGCGCGGGTGGGCTCGTGCTCGTGGCGCTCATCGTGGTGGTCCTGCTGCTGCTCCGCCGCCCTGCCGGATCCGCCGTGGAGCCGGCGACCGCCGGACGCGGCCGCGACGACGAGGACGACCTCGCCGACGACGCCCGAGACTGACCGCAGGCGCCCCCCGGCGAGATCGCAGTCGTTGCCGTTCTGAGGAGACCCAGAACGGCAACGACTGCGATCTCGCGGAAGGGTGGGCGGCCGCAGGCCGGCCGCAGGCCGCAGGCCGCAGACCGCGCAAGCGGCGAAGGCGCGCGGCCACCAAGCCGCCGGACACGACGGAGGGCCCCGACCAGAACGGTCGGGGCCCTCGGTCTGTCGGGACTACTTGACGAGCGCCGGCAGCGACTTGCGGCTGGTCAGCACCTGGTCGATGAGCCCGTACTCGACGGCCTCTTGCGCGGACATGATCTTGTCGCGCTCGATGTCGTGGTTGACCTGCTCCGGGGTGCGGTTCGAGTGCCGGGACAGGGTCTCCTCGAGCCAGGTGCGCATGCGGAGGATCTCCGCGGCCTGGATCTCGATGTCCGACGCCTGCCCGCCACCCTGCTGGGTTGCCGGCTGGTGGATGAGCACGCGGGCGTTCGGCAGCGCGAGACGCTTGCCCGGCGTGCCGGCGGCCAGGAGCACCGACGCGGCGGACGCTGCCTGACCGAGGCACACCGTCTGGATCTGCGGACGGATGTACTGCATCGTGTCGTAGATCGCCGTCATGGCCGTGAACGAGCCACCGGGCGAGTTGATGTACATGACGATGTCGCGGTCCGGGTCCATCGACTCGAGCACGAGCAGCTGGGCCATGATGTCGTCGGCCGAAGCGTCGTCCACCTGCACGCCGAGGAACACGATGCGGTCCTCGAAGAGCTTGGCGTACGGGTCCTGGCGCTTGTAGCCGTAGGCGGTGCGCTCCTCGAAGCTCGGGAGGATGTAGCGGTCGGAGGGTGCGGGGACGTTCTGCGCGCCACCGAGCATGGGGAGATGCATTCTCGATTTCCTTTTCTTGGTGGTGGGCTACTCGGCGGACGGCGCCGCGGCCGGGGTCTCGGTCTCGCCGTCGCCGACCGTCCCGCCGCCACCGATGACCTCACTGGACATCGCACGGAGGTGGTCGACGAAGCCGTACTCCAGGGCCTCCTGCGCGGTGAACCAGTTGTCGCGGTCGTTGTCCTTGAGGATCTGCTCGATCGACTTGCCGGTCTGCTCGGCGGTGAGTTCCGCCATGCGCTGCTTCATGTCGAGGATGACCTTGGCCTGGGTCTGGATGTCGGCGGCGGTCCCGCCGAAGCCACCGGACGGCTGGTGCAGGAGCACGCGGGCGTTCGGGGTGATGTAGCGCTTGCCCGGGGTGCCGGACGAGAGCAGGAACTGCCCCATCGAGGCGGCGAGCCCGATACCGACGGTGACGATGTCGTTCGGGACGAACTGCATCGTGTCGTAGATGGCCATGCCGGCGGTGATCGAACCACCGGGCGAGTTGATGTAGAGGTAGATGTCCTTCTCGGGGTCCTCCGCCGCGAGCAGCAGCAGCTTCGCAGCGATCTCGTTCGAGTTGTCGTCACGGACCTCGGAGCCGAGCCAGACGATCCGGTCCCTCAGAAGACGGTCAAAAACACTGGGGTTCAGTGTCGCTTCGGCCATGTGTAGCTCCCGTTCAGTTGTCGCTTGTCGTCGAACCTATCGGGTGCAACGCGGCGCATCTCCCGAGTTCGCTGTCGGCAATACCAGGGCCGGGAACGACGCACGGGAGGCCCGGGACCACCTGGTCCCGGGCCTCCCGTGCGCGCTCTTCGCATGTGCGACGCGCCAGCGTTGCGCGGCGCCGACCGAGCCTGCGAGGTCGGTCAGTCAGCTCGGCTCACTCGGCCTCGGCCTCGTCGTCCGTCGCCGGCTCCTGCGCGACGCCCGCGGTGAACGCGGACAGGTCGACCGGGTTGCCGTTCGTATCGACGACCTTCGCCTTGGCGAGCACGGTCGCGATCGCCTTGGAACGGGCGACCTCGCCGACCATGCCGGGGATCTGGCCGTTCTGGTCGATCACCTTGATGAACTCGCCCGGCTCCATGCCGTACTGCGCGGCGGCCTGGATCAGGTACTGGGTCAGCTCCTCCTGGCTGACCTGGACCTGCTCCTGCTCGGCGACGGCGTCGAGGAGCAGCTGCGACTTGAACGCCTTCTCGCTCGACTCGGCGACCTCGGCGCGGTGCTCGTCGTCCTCGAGGCGGTTCTCCTGCTCGAGGTGACGGTGGACCTCGTCGTCGATGAGCTGCTGCGAGATCGGGATCTCGACGCTGTCGAGGAGCTTCTCGACGAGCTGGTCGCGGGCCGCGGCGCCCTGGCCGAAGGTCTTCGACTTGGCGATCTGCTCCTTGAGGTCCGCCTTGAGCTCGTCGATCGTGTCGAACTGGCTCGCGATCTGCGCGAACTCGTCGTCGGCCTCGGGCAGCTCGCGCTCCTTGACGGCCGTGAGCGTCACGGCGATCTGGGCGGTCTCGCCCTCGTGGTCGCCGCCGAGGAGCTTCGACTCGAAGGTGGTGGACTCGCCTGCGGTCAGGGTCTCGAGGGCGTCGTCGATGCCCTCGATGAGGTCGCCGGAGCCGATCTCGTACGAGACGCCCGTGGCCGAGTCGACTTCTTCGTCGCCGATGGTCGCGGTGAGGTCGAGCTGGGCGAAGTCGCCCGCGGTGGCGGGGCGGTCGACCGTGACGAGCGTGCCGAAGCGCGTGCGGAGGTTCTGGAGCTCCTCCTCGATCTCGTCGTCGGTGACGTCGACCGCGTCGACCGTGAGCTCGAGGCCCTCGTAGTCGGGGAGGTCGAACTCGGGACGGACGTCGACCTCGAACGTGAGGACGAGGTCGCCGGAGAAGTCCTTGACGCTCGGGAGCTCGGCAATGTCGGCCTCGGCGCGACCGAGCACGCGGAGCTCGTTCTCCTCGACCGCCTGGCGGTAGAAGGTGTCGATGGCGTCCCCGACGGCGTGGTTCAGGATCTCCGGGCGGCCGACGCGCTGGTCGACGATGGCCGGCGGCACCTTGCCCTTCCGGAAGCCGGGGATGTTGATCTGCTCGGCGATGTGCTTGTACGCGTGGTCGATGCTCGGCTTGAGCTCGTCCGGCGTCACGTTCACGGTGAGCTTGACCCGGGTGGGGCTCAACTTGTCGACGGTGCTGGTGACCAAGGGTGTGTTCTCCTGAGGTTGACGATGGTGTGACCTGGTCGGGGCGACAGGATTTGAACCTGCGACCTCCCGCTCCCAAAGCGGGCGCTCTACCAAGCTGAGCTACGCCCCGGTCGTTGCCGGGCCAGGGTCGTGCAACGAGCGCGGGCAGGACGGACCCGACCGCGATCGATCCCGACGAGTCTAGCGGCACGCAAGCGCCGCGTTCCCGGCCCTCCCAGCGGCCGTGGAGGCGGTGGGCACCCGCGTCACGCGGGTGGCGGTGGCAGCGCGCCCCGGTCCTCCCGGCCGTCGGTGGCGGCGTCCTGCCCGCGACCGGTCCTGCGGTCCTGGCGGCCGTCGTCCGCGGCGTCCCGCAGGAGCCGGCGCCGCCAGCGGACGCCCACGGCGACCTGGACGAGCACCGCGGCCGCGAACAGCGCCACCGCGACGATCGCACGGACGACGTGCAGGAGCACGTGCAACGGCTCTCCCACCCGTCCGCCGACGACCGACGGCGCGAACGACAGGACGACGACGCCGACGGCGACGAGGACGTAGGAGACCACGCGCGAACGCCGCACGAGCGGATCGTGGCTGGTGGTGGCGATCCGGGGTACCCGCACGCCGCCGAGTGTAGGCGCGGTGTGCGTGGGCGCCCGGCCGTCCGCTACGATCGGAGGGCGGCGCCGCGGTGTCGCACGGGGATGTAGCTCAATGGTAGAGCCCCAGTCTTCCAAACTGGCTACGCGGGTTCGATTCCCGTCATCCCCTCCACGTGACCCGACCCGACGTCGTCCACCGTGCCGAGCAGGTGCTCGTCCTCCTCGAGCCGGTACCGCACCGGATCGCCGTCGTCCGATGCATCACGGTCGGCGACGAGTGCGATGGTCGAACTCCGGGACACGAGCAG
This sequence comes from Curtobacterium sp. MCBD17_003, assembly GCF_003234885.2. Taxonomy (NCBI): domain Bacteria; kingdom Bacillati; phylum Actinomycetota; class Actinomycetes; order Micrococcales; family Microbacteriaceae; genus Curtobacterium; species Curtobacterium sp. MCBD17_003. Next base: position 833,471 of record NZ_CP126275.1, on the reverse strand, counting down.
CACGGCCGGGGTCGGCCGGCCGTCGCCACGGTTCACCTCGAGCCACATGAGGCCGTCGGACGCCAGGGCCGTCCGGATCCGCTCCCGCACCGCGTCGGGCCCCTCCTTCGAGATCGTGTACTCGATCCCGTCGTAGATGACGATGGTCCGGATCATGCCGGGGTCCCTTCCGAGGGCTCGGGGACGATGCGCAGTCCGCCGGGTGACCCGGCTGCCTGGGCCAAGGCCTCGACCCACTCGCGGTTGATGGTCGGCGGGCGACTGCCCGAGTAGCGGATGACGAGGGGCACGGTCCGGTCGAGCCAGATCGCGGTCCGACCGTTCCCGACGTCGCGGTCGTCCTTCCAGGAGAACATGAACGACTCGCCGCGGCGCAGCTTCGTCGCGATCACGATCTGCAGGTGCGCGAGCAGGCGGTCCTCGAAGTCCACGGTGTACGAGCTGTTGTAGATCACCCTGCCCATGGGACCAGCCTCCGATCCGGCTCCTGGGATCGCCACCAGGGAGCCCAACGCCTGTCCTGTCAGCGTACCCAGACCGGAACGACCACGCTGGCATCATGCGACGCATCCACTACGCCGGGGGGTACGTCATGACCGGCGACAGCACGTGCAAGGCCCTCCTCCGGTACGCCCGGGCACTCGCCGTGGCAGGCGTCGCCGACGTCGTCCAGATCCCGGTCGTCACGGACGGCGGCAGCAGGGCGTACGCCCACCTGCTCATCGGGCCCGCGAGCCAGATCTTCTCGACACCGGTCCTCGAGAGCCCGGACGAACCGCTCGACCAGGAGGTCATCGAGCGCCTCGAGCGGGGGACGATGTCCCTGCAACCGAGCCGGCCGGAGTGGCCCGCCGAGATGACCGACGTGCAGGACCTCAGTTTCCTCGTCGACCTGGACTACGACGCCACGTAGGGTCGGCCGAGGGCGTACCGGACGCGCAGCCGAGCCGGGACGCGCCGCTCGACTTGACGCGGGTTCGAACACACGTTCGAATAGGGGCATGGGACGGCGACGTGAGGACCGGTGGTCACCACCGGAGCACCCCGAGTCGCCGCGCCCTGACGCGTTCTCGCTGTCGGAGGACGCCCGGGGCGGCGATCCCTGCCACGCCGTCACGCCGATCCCGGTGTGGGCGTGGATCCAGTTCCCGTCGTTCCACGTCCGGGTCAAGGCGTTCGCCCGCAGCTGGACCGTCGACGCCGTCCTCGTGGAGTGGGCGCAGTTCGGTCATCCGGCCGAGGCCTGGGTCTGGCGATCCGCCGTCAAGCACCGCACCCTCCGCGAGGACGACCGCCGGACGCGCCGGGTGGCGGACGACCGATGGTGACCATGCAACGACGCCGCGGACGCACGGATTGCGTGAAGCGGACATTCTGACGCGACCGCATTGACAGCCCTGCCCATACAGAGGATCGTTCAGCGAATCGCACGTCGTTGAACATTTCAGCGCGCGAAGGATTGGACGGACGGACCAGTGCCGGCCGCATCGACCACGGGAGGGCAGATGAAGAAGACCGACGTCCCCTCCTGGATGTCCCACGTCCTCACCCCGCCCGAGGTCATCGCGGCCTACGTCGAGCAGCGCGTCAACGACCCGTCGCTCCTCGCCCCGGACCAGACCGAGCCGACGTACGCGGACTTCCTCGTGTCCGAGGACTGACCGGCCCCGGCGCGGGCCGGGAGGCCCGTCAAGCGGGCGGCGCGTCGGGTACCGGTGAGCTCCTCCCGCGCTCCCGTCGGCCGCTCACGGTGACGCCGATGCTCGCCAGCGTCACGCAGGCCAGCGCGACGAGCTCCCGCGCCGACAGGGCCTCGCCCGCGATCGCGAACCCGGCGAGCGCTGCGATGGCCGGCCCGAGACTCTGGAGCACCCCGAACACCCGCGGGGGCAACGTCCGGAGCGCCTGCATCTCGAGGGCGTAGGGCAGGACGCTCGACAGCACGGCCACGGCGCCGAACACGAGCAGCAGCACCGGATCCGCTCGGACACCGTGCACGGCGGCGCCCGCACCGACCGGGAGGGCGACGAGCATCGCGACGACGAGCGAGACGCTCAGACCGTCCACCCCGGGGATCCGCGCGCCGACGTGCCGGTTGAGCACGATGTACGCCGCCCAGCACACCGCGGCGACGACGGCGAACACGAACCCCGCGACCGCGGCGGGACCGGACGCGCCGACACCGAGCAGCACGACGCCGGCGAGTGCGAGCGCGGCCCAGACCACGTCGCGCCATCGCCGGGTGTACACGAGCGAGAGCGCGAGCGGCCCGAGGAACTCCACCGTCACCGCGATGCCGATCGGGATGCTCGCGAACGCGACGTAGATGCAGACGTTCATGCCGCCGAGGGCGAGACCGAGCCCGAGGGCGCCGAGCCACTGCGCCCGGTCCCACGACCGCACCGCCGGCCGCACCACGAGGGCGAACACGACGGCGCCGATCGTCAGACGGAGCACGGCCGCACCGACGGACCCGACGACGTCGAAGTGGGTCTTCGCGATCGCCGCGCCGAGTTGCACCGACACCATGGCGGCGACGGCGAGCGCGGGCGCCGGGACACGTGCCGCGCGGTCACCGTCCCGGGTCGGGGTCGGCGCGCTCATCGGTGCCTCATCGCAGGGACGCGAGGACGGCGAGGACACGACGGTGGTCGTCGCCGGTGTCCTCGAGTCCGAGCTTGGCGAAGATGTTCGACACGTGCTTCTCGACGGCGCCGGTCCCGATCACGAGGGTGCGTGCGATCGCGGCGTTCGAGCGCCCCTCGGCCATGAGCGCGAGGACGTCCCGCTCGCGCGGTGTCAGGGCGGCGAGCGGGTCACGCCGGCGCCCCATGAGCTCCGTCACGACCTCGGGGTCGAGCACCGTTCCGCCGCTCGCGATGCGCCGGATCGCGTCGTCGATCTCGTCGAGGCGCGTGACGCGGTCCTTGAGCAGGTAGCCGAGCCCGCTCGATCCGTCTGCCAGGAGCTCCTCGGCGTACGACGCCTCGACGTACTGCGAGAGGAGGAGCACCCCGATGCCCGGCACCGTGCGACGGGCCGCGACCGCGGCGCGCACACCCTCGTCCGTGTAGCTCGGCGGCATGCGGACGTCCATCACGACGACGTCCGGTCGGACCTCCGGCAGGCTCGCGAGGAAGGTCGCCGGGTCACCGTACTGCGCGACGACCGCGATCCCGGCCTCGTCGAGGACGCGCGTGAGGCCTTCGCGCAGGAGGACCGCGTCGTCGACGACGACGGCCCGGATGCGGGGTGCATCCGGGCCGTCGGTCATGCGCTCGATGCTAGCCGTCACGGCGCCGCGGTCGGCCCCGCGGCGGGCGCGACCGGACCCGTGGTGGACGAGGACGGGCCTCCCGGCATCGACGTCGGCGTACCCCGCAGCGCGCCGAGCGGGATCCGCGCCACGGCGTCGGTCGGGCCACCCGCCGGGCTCGACACCGACAGCTCGCCGTCGAGCGCGCGCATCCGCCCCATGAGCCCGAGGATCCCGTGGCCCTCCTGCACGGCGGCACCACCCCGGCCGTCGTCCCGGACCCGGAGTTCGAGCACCGGCTGACCGTCGGGGTCGGACGTCAGGGTGATCGAGACCTCGGCGGAGGACGCCTCCGCGTGCTTCGTGGTGTTCGTCAGGAGCTCGCTCACCGTGAAGTACAGGTTGCGCTCGATCTCGGTCGGCAGCACGAACCCGTCCGGCAGCCGCACGTCGAGGTCGACGGGCAGGGGCGTCCGGGACACGAGCGCCTCGAGTGCCGCGACGAGCCCGCGGTCGAGCAGGATCGGCGGCGCGAACCCCCGGGACAGCGCACGGAGCTCGTCGAGGGCGTCCTTCGCGTGCCCGGACGCCTCGGCCATGAGTCCGCGGGCACGCTCGGGGTCACGCATGAACGCGCGCTCGGCCGCCGCGAGGTCCATCCGCAGCCGGACGAGCCGCTGCTGCGGTCCGTCGTGCAGGTCACGCTCGATCTGACGGAGCGCCTGGCCCTCGGCGGTGACGGCACCGGCCCGCGACGCCTGCAGCCCGACGACGCGCTGCTGCAGCACCTCGGACCGGAAGCCGCCGAGGAGTGCTCGGTCCACCCAGTAGTGCGCGAGCACCGCGCCGCGGGTCCACAGCGGGAACAGGAGGACCGCTGCCGTCACCGACACCGCGCACGCGATCGCGCCGACCACCCACGGCCAGGTCTGGCCGATCCCCTGGTGGGCCAGGTACTGGTCGATCTGCCACCCGTGGGTGATGGCGGCGAACCCGGCGCCGACCGGGGCCACGACGCCGGCGACGAGGGTGGCGCCGGCGCCGATCGTGATGCACGCGACGAGCGGGTAGACGACGACCGCGTGCAGCAGGTACAGCCAGTAGTGCGGGTTCGCCACGGCCGACACGATCCGGAGGAACCAGTTCTGTCGCCACCGCGGCGTCCAGTCGACGGGGCGGAAGCGCTCGGGCTCGGCCCAGCTCATCCGGAGCTGCTCGAACGCGCCGAGCCATCGCGCGACGAACAGCGACGCCAGGAACAGCACGAGCGAGATCGGGTTGAGCACCTGCCCGGCGGTCCCGTGCAGGATCACGAGGGGGAACACGGAGTACACGGTGCCGAGGAGCAGCGCCGTGAACGCGAGGTACCCGAAGTCGCGGGGGACGTGCCTCCAGGCGTCCCGGTAGAAGGAGCGGCGCGGGGTGCCGTCACCGCCACCGCCACCGCCGGGCGGGACGGCGCCGTCGTCCGGGCCGGACGGGGGGACGTCGGAGGGCATGGGCACGGTCTCCGCGGTGTCGATGCGAGCTGTTTCGGTCATGGTCCGAGCCTCGCGGTCGGCGGGCTCGCGCCCCATCCTGCCCGCTCCCGGACCCGGGGTGGGGTTGTCCCCCCACCGACCCCCGAGCAGTCCCACCCGGTCCCCTTCCGCCTGTTCCCGACGCGGCGGTCGTCGTGCGACACCCGCATCGTCGCTACATGCCGCCGCACAGGTACCTTGGATCGCCGGTTGGGGAACTCCCCGCACCCCTTGTACCGCCCTTTGTATTTCGCGGTCTCGCTGCGCCGTGTTCCGCGGCTGCTTGCTCACTGCGGTGTTGATGCTTGTGCGGTGATCGCTGCGTCGAGCGCGTCGGCTTGGGCGTCGAGCTGCGCGGCGTGCTGCGTGTAGGTGTCCGCCATCTGCGAGTACGAGGCAGCGGAGGTGCGTGCTTGGGCGGCGTCGGTGCGGAGTTGGTCCCGCTGCTGGGTGAGCGCCGAGGTGATGGTGACGGGCGCGGTGTTCGTGGTGTCGGACACGGGCTGCTCCTGTCAGTACGCGGGTGCTGTGGCGAGCAGGACGCCGAGGCCGAAGACGAGGGTGATGACGACGCACAGGACGATGACGGCGATGGTGTTGTCGCGTGGTTCTCGCATGCGGTGGCCACCCGATCTGGTCGCGGTGCACTGGGGTTCCCCGTACTCGACGCAGCGTGACTGTGGTGTGTCTGCGGGTCGGGGAAGATGACGCCCGGTGTCGGTGGCGAGCCGATCGCTGTTCGGTCCTGGACGCAGCGATACGTCCGTCGCGCTATCCCTAGCGGACCTGGTTGTCGGCGGCGAGCTCTTGCCTGCCTGCCTCGTAATCCGTTCGGCTACCCGGTGCCCTCGGAGGATCAGTCCGGCCATCCGTGCCGTGTGCGGCACGGACATGGTCTGAAAACGCGGAAGGCCCCCGCCGAAGCGGGGGCCTTCCTGAAGTCTTACGAGGCGGGCGGTTCCGTCACCACTGGCCTACGGCACCACCGTAAGCGGACAGCATGAAACTGTCAAGCACCATGTGCAGGCGTGTCTCACCCCGGTGGGCGCAGGTAGGTCAGCAACTTTTCGCGGTCCTGAATAAGAGAATCGAGTACGGCCCGATTCGCCGAATCGGTATCGGGTAACGCACTGATGTCAGCAATGATGCGATCAATCTGACCGAGTTCTTTCATGAGGGAATTGGAATCCCTACCGGAGGAAGTCGCGCGCACCTGCCCCTTCGATCCGACAACCGCTTCCGCGGAGTATGAGGGTGAGGCCTGCGCCCGTCGATTGTTCCGTTGGCTCCGTTCCAACCGGTCGAGGCGCAAGACAATCTGACTAAGCGCCTCCGCAATCGCCTCGTTGCTCTCCGTTCCCGGTGGCGTTGTTGAGATTGCCGTGAAAGCGCCGTAGGCGGACAAGGGTGTGCGTGGCACGCCTGGGTTAGTAGTGAGCCACTCCTGAGAGCTCCGCAGGGAGCTGATCGCGGTATCGACCGACTCCGGGTTCTCGAGCTCGTAGAAAATGGCACGCTGATCGGCGATGTCGAACGGCATGGCTTCGCCGGTGGTGATCATGTGCAACACCGGACGTTCGTACCCATGTGCTACCGCGAGCTCGTAGAACACGTTTGGGTTGTGCCCTGATAGGTCCGCGACGATGAGGTCGCTCTCGTAGATCCTCTTGATCACCTGGGTCGAGATGGAGTCAGGCGATTCCTCATCGTCCGCCCGGATCACCTTCCACTCAGGAGCCGGGAATGCCTTCTTCACGATGTAGTCGAGCACAAGCTTCGCTCGGCGGTGCCCCTCGGTGCCAGCCTTGCCGATGGGTGTGACAAAGAAGACGGTCTTCGGGAGTTCACCGGTATCGACCGCGGACTTGCGCTTGCGGCCCGGGTCCGAGGCATCGGTCATCTCGCCAACGTACCAGCGGCGAAGACCGTACTTCTAGTCGCATCCGGCCTGCTAGGAACCGAAGGGTCCATACCTGCAGCCCAGTCACGACGTCCTTCCGTACTTGGCCAGCAGCCGATTCTTGGTTCGCTCAGACAGCCGAAGCTCCTTCGCTGCCGCCTTGTCGCCGATCACGGCGCGAGATGCGTTGTGAGCCCGCACATAAGCCCGGTACTCGTCGGCGGTGAACTGCCGGCCGCACTGACTGCATGCCGCGGACTCAGTGTCCGTTTCCGATTCGGCTGGGTAAACGGCGACACGGCCACCGTCGGTAGGGCAGGGCAGCGGGGACCAGTACGCGCGGCGTCTGGTAGGCCAGCGTCCCTTGATGGCCCACACGGTGCGGAGCTCGTCGCTCATGTACTCGACGTCGGCTGGTTCCTGCCAGCAGATGTCCTCGAGGTGCGCGACAAGCCACGTCGCCATGATCGAGACGGCGTAGCGGGCCTGGTGCGGTTCGATGTCGGCGGGGAGGCCGACGACGCGTCCCTCGCTGTTCGTCCACGCGCCTTTCGCCGGCGCCGGCGCTTGACGGCGTAGCCGGTCGGCCCACAGGCGGGTGAACATCACGAGGGTGGCGTACAGGGTGTTCGCGTCGTTGAACGCGGTCGTGTTGAACGGCAGCGGGGCGTCCTTCGTGCCGGACACTTCGTCGTCGCCGCGGGTGGCGACGGTGATCATCGACACGACGTGTTCGGTCAGGTCCGCGGCCGTCTCGAGGGCCTTCCGCATGTTGCCGTAGTAGCGCTCGGAGAAGTGGCCGCGGGTGGCGAGCTCGTCGGGGTTGTCCCGGGCGGTGCGGGTTGCGGTCTCGGTCATGCGTCCTCCTGGTGTGCGGGGTCGGTGGCGCCGCGTCCGGGCCACCTGGAATCGGAAGAGGCCGCAGACGGTGTGTCTGCGGCCTCACGGGTGGTGCTGTGGGTGGCGGGTTGGAACTCTCGCAAGCCGCACACGTCGCCACAGGTTGGGCAGTCGTCAGGCATCGGCGCATGGTCGCCTCCGCTCGCGATCTCGAGGAGCACGTCGGCGTGGCAGGGCTGGTCGAGCGGGCACCAACAGGCGAGGTCATGCCCGGCAAGGGTGCGTCGGACGTCATCGACCGTGATCATGAGCTCGCCGCGGACGAGGTCACGGCGGAATGACTGGACCGCCCAGTACGGCGCGCTGTTTCTGGCGTCTCGCTCCCAGCGGTCGAAGCGGCCGACGATGGCCCCCGAGTTGTCATGCACGACGTCGGCGGCGTCGCTGAACGCGAAGCGCGGATCGTGCACTGGGATGATGCGCCAGGGGTTGCCCCACTTGCTGGGCCGGGCGACGACGATCACGCCCTCAGGCTTCCGCCACCCCTTGCGGCGGCTGAGCTGAATCCGGTGCGGCATCAGATGCTCCCGTTCAAGCCGAAGCGCGGCAGCTCCGGAGAGCCGTCGAGCAGCCCCCAGAGGTGCAGGGCGGTGGCGTGGATGTTGACGTGCTCGGCCCGGGGCACGAACACCTGGTACGCGTAGCCGGCGTCGCCCCACACGGCGTGGTGGAGCATGACCAGGTCGTCGTAGTCGGGCATTCGGTCGGGGCGCGAGATCGACGCGTGCACCAGGTCGGCGGCGACGTCGTCGGGGCCGGCAGCACCGAGCGTGACGATGATCCGGACGTCGTCCCGGACGAGGTCTATGAGGAGTCCATCCGGTCCGAAGGGGCGCACGATGTTCGCTTTCGAGAGCCGACGGAGGATCGCATCGCGATCGAGGTGCATGGGCATGGTGGTGTGCTCAGAACGGGGTGTCATCGCGAGCCCCTCCCCAGTCGTCGACTCCGGCGGAGCTGTAGCCGGTGCCGGTGGCGGATCGATCGACCTGGCCGCCGTACGGATCGCTGCTGCTCTGCTGCCCACCCCGACCACCACCCGACGCCCGGGTGACCTGCGCGGTCGCGAACCGCAGGCTCGGGCCGATCTCGTCGACCTCGAGCTCGATCGACGTGCGCTGCTGACCATCGCGGTCCTGGTAGGAGCGCTGACGCAGACGGCCCTGCGCGATGACGCGCGAGCCCTTGGTCAGCGATCCCGCGACGTGCTCGGCGAACTCACGCCAGACACTCGCGCGGAGGAACAGCGAGTCGCCGTCGACGAACTCGGCCTTCTGCCGGTCGAACGTCTTCGGAGTGGACGCGATCGTGAACGACGCGACCGCGAGCCCGTTTTGCGTGTACCGCAGCTCGGGGTCCGCCGTCAGGTTGCCGACGACGGTGATGATGGTTTCTCCTGCCACTGCAGGTTCCTTTCGTTGTGGGCGCAGCGCTACGGTCAGCACGTGATGCTTGTGATCGACGACTGGCACCCGAGTTGGATCTCATACGAGTGGTGGCGCGACATTGGTGTGCCGCTGGGCGGAGCTATCGCAACCTTCGTCGTAGGTCTGGGCGCAATCGTCGTCGGTCGAAGCGGCAACAAGCAGGCCGCCACTATCGCCAATCGTGAGAGCGCCGCGCGAGAACGTGCAGAGGGAGATCAAGCGCGGGAACAACGAGCCGCATTCGGGCTCGCCTTCATTCGCTGGACGGACCGAGCGATTTTCGAGAAGACGCACCCTTCGTCTGCGGCGCGTAGCTCGGACATACCGGCCAAGACGCAACGCAGCGACCTCGACGTTCTCGCGTCCACGCTGGCAGATTGGGACGCCGCTAGTCTGCTCCGCGCCGCAGACGAAACGATCGGGAAGGTGCCCGACGCCTTGGATGACAATTGGGAGCGACTGAGCGCGATCTACACGAAGGCCCTCCATGTCAGCGTCCAGGCATGGATTGCTGACCCTGGGTCGTGGTCCGAAATCGAGAAGTTCGCTCGGCTGTCCGCCGAGGAGTGGACGGCCCTCGCACAGCTGCGGGGGCGCATCGACGAGTGATGTCCCTTAGGCGGCACGCCCCAGGTGCTCGCTGAGGCTCATGGGGTCGAATCCGGACCAGTGGACCTCGTCGCCGGGTGTCCCGTTGGAGACGATGACGACGGGTGCCTGCTGGTGTCCGAGCTCCTTCGCGGCGGCCGTGTTGCCCTCGGTGGTGATGTCCCCGACGTCGAACTCGACGTCGTGCTGCTTCAGCCACCGCTTGGTGGCGTCGCACGCCTGGCAGTTCGGCTTCGTGTAGACGATGACGATTGGCTTGGTCATGCCGCGTGTCCTTTCGTGCGGCCCGGGAACCTGCGGTTCGCGGGCAGGTGAAGTTGGCGTCGCATCGATGCGACGGCCGTGGTTGTGGTGTTCAGGTGCTGCGCGATCGCGGCGTCGGACAGGCCGAGGGACTGCAGCCGAGCCACGGTCGACTGTCGCGACTCGGTGACGCCCGCGATCGTGAGGCCAGCGCGGAGGAGGTACTCGGCAACGGTGAGGTCCGCGTCCTCCGCACGGTCGGTGAGCGCGAAGAGCACGCGCTCGGGCACTTCGACGACGACGCGCACCGTCACGACGCTGCCGCCAGGTCGAGGCGGTCGTAGTCCCAACGCACGTCGTCAGGGCTGGTCCTGCACGCAGTTGCCACGTACGCGTCGAGCTTCAGCGCCCGCAGCGGCACCGTGAACAGTCCGCCGAACGGGTCGTAGACGACGTCACCCTCGTTCGAGTACCGCTCGATGAGCCTGTCGACGATGTCGAACTGCAGCGGGCAGATGTGGAACTCGAGGTTCCGGCGTGCCTGCTCCCCATTGAGGGTCTGCATGCGGTTGACGTCGTGCCACACGTCCGGGTGCCACGACCCGGGCGCGAGGGACATGAACGTCGACGGCAGCGCCTTGCGTTGGTGCACGCGCAGATGTCGACCATCCCGTCGTCCAACGACCGCGGGAGTGTCGAAAACCAGCGGGGCGGCGGGGGCGGCGGGCGGCGGCGGGAAGGGAGTGCGGGGTCAGCCGGCCAGGCGGGCCTCACGTCGGGCGGCCTGCTCCACGGGGTCGGGCACGGGAGCGGCCGCGATGAGCCGGCGGGTGTACGCGTCCTCGGGCGAGCGGAGGATGCGTTCGCGGGTCCCCGACTCCACCAGCCGCCCGTGGTTGAGCACGACGACGCGGTCGCAGAGCGAGTCGACGACGGCGAGGTCGTGGGTCACGAAGAGGCAGGCGAACCCCAGGCGCTCCTGCAGTTCGCGGAACACGTCGAGCACCCGCGCCTGCACGGACACGTCGAGGGCGCTCGTCGGCTCGTCGGCGATGAGGAGTGCCGGATCGAGCGCCACCGCGCGGGCGATCGCGATCCGCTGCCGCTGACCGCCCGAGAGCTCGTGCGGGTACCGGTGTCGCCACCCGGGGCCGAGCCCGACGTCGGTGAGCAGTCGGTCGACGCGCACGTCGACCTCCGCGGGGTCCAGCCCGAGGATGTGGCGGAGCGGCTCGGCGATCGTCTGCGCGACCGTGTACCGGGGGTTCAGCGAGAGCATCGGGTTCTGGAACACGACGCCGACCCGCCGACGCATCGCACGCCGGTCGGCACGACGCGCCGTCCCGACGTCCGTCCCCACGACCGTGACCGTGCCGGCGCTGATGGGTGCGAGTCCCACCGCGGCCCGTCCGATCGTGGTCTTGCCGCTGCCGGACTCCCCGACCAGGCCGACGATCTCACCACGCCCCACCGTGAACGTGACGTCGTCGACCGCCCGGAACCGCCCGCGGAGGCGGCTGCCGTACTCGACCACGAGGCCGCGGACCGCGAGGACCGCGTCCGGGACGGGCGTGGTGGCGGTGGGCACGGCCTCCCGGCCGGTCTCGCCCATGCGCGGGACGGCGGCGAGCAGCTCACGCGTGTACTCGGCGGCGGGGTGGTGGAAGACGTCCGCGACGTCGCCGGTCTCGACCACGCGCCCGTTGCGCATCACGACGACGCGGTCGGCCAGGTCCGCCACGACGCCCATGTCGTGGGTGATGAGCAGGATGCTCGCCCCGGTGCGTGCGCGGAGCCGGCGGAGGACGTCGAGCACCTCGGCCTGCACCGTCACGTCGAGCGCCGTCGTCGGTTCGTCCGCGATGAGGAGGTCCGGGTCCGCGGCGAGCGCCATCGCGATCATGACGCGCTGGCACTGGCCCCCGGACAGTTCGTGGGGGTACTGCCGGATCCGGTGCTCCGGGTCCGGCACCTCGACCATGCGGAGCAGCTCGACGCACCGCACGCGCACGGCGTCCCGGTCGCGGAGGCCCGGGTCGGCCCGGCGCACCGCCTCGGCGAGCTGGAACCCGATGGAGAACACCGGGTTGAGCGCGGCCATCGGGTCCTGGAAGATCATCGACACGCGTCGGCCGCGGACCCGGCGGAGCGTCGGCTCGTCCGCGCCGACGACGTCGAGATCGCCGAGTCGGACCGCTCCCGACGTCCGCGCTCCCTCGGGCGCGATGCCCATGACCGTCATGGCGGTCATGCTCTTGCCCGACCCCGACTCCCCGACGACGGCGACGACCTCGCCGCGGCCGACGGTGAACGAGGCGTGGTCGACGGCGACGACCTCCTCGTCCTCGACCGTGAACGCGACGGTGAGGCCGTCGACGACGAGGACGGGTGCGTCCGTCGCGGTGTCGTACGCGGTCGGTGTCGTCATGGTCGCTCCTCGGGGTCGGTGCCGGCGTCGCGGGCGGCCTTGAACGCCTCCCACTCCGCGAGCATCTTGCGGTGGTGGCTGTGCAGCCACGTCATGTAGTCGCGTCCGTTGACCAGGCGTTCGCGGATCGGTGCGTCGGCGGGGTCGTCCGAGTCGCCGAGTGCCGCGAGACCCTGCTCGATCACGTCGCGCTCGCGGTCGAGGTAGCGACGCTCCCCCGCGAGCCAGCTCCCCCACACGTCGTTCTCGGCGCGGAAGTAGTGGCTGCGCTCGCCCGGGACGAAGTGCCGCTTGATGAACCCCGACACGACGAGGTGCCGCGTGGCCATCGACACCGCGCCGGAACTCGCCTCGAGCCCGGCCGCGATGTCCGCCGACGACGAGTACGGCGCGCGCGTCATGATGAGGTACGCGAGCACCCGTCCGTCCATGAGCGGGAACCCCGACCCCTGGAGCATGATCGCGAACTCCTCGACGAACGCCTGGCGGGCGGGGTCGAGGACGGGGCCGACACCGGTGGCGTCGGCGGGGGTCCGCTCGTCCGTGCTCATCCGTGTCCCGTGCTCAGGCGAGTCCGGCGGCGACCGCGGGCGACTCGTCGCCCGGGACGGCCCAGGGCGTCATCGACATGCCCCCGCCCGCCCGGATCGCGGTCACCGTGCCGTCGTCGTCGCGGGTGTACCGGATGTCCTCGTCGACGGAGCCGAACCGGTTGCCGGAACTCATGCGCACGGTGTCCGGCCCGGTGACGGTGAGGCGCGTGACGCTGTCGAGCGGCCCGGGCGCCGAGGGGTCGATCTCGAGCAGGCGGTCGCCGATCCGGGCGATGTCCGCGACGCCCCACGGGTTCGCGAACCGACCGGTCAGGGTGTCGACGTCCACGTCGTCGGGGGCGTCCGAGAGCGCGTCGCCCGGAGCCGCCGTGTCCGCGGCGGCGTCGAGCAGCCGGAGGATGCCCTGGGCGAGCAGGGTCGCGGGTCCGGCGGCGGCGTTCGTCATGACCGAGATGACGAGCGACGACGTCGGGTCGAACAGCGACTGCGTGATGTGACCAGGGAACCCGCCCGAGTGTCCACGGACGTCGTGCCCGGCCACGCGGTCGACGATGAACCCCATGCCGTACCCGCGCGACGCCGGGTCGTCCTCGGCGGTCCACGCCCGACGCTGCGCCTGACGCTTGGCGTGGTCGGACAGGAGCTCGCCCTGCCCGATGACGTGCGCGGAGAAGTACCGGACGAGGTCCTCGGCCGTGCCATGGAACCCGGTCGCCGAGGCCATCGCGCGCGTGTCCACGTGCGGGAGCCGCGAGCGGGTGCGGTCGACGTGGAAGCCCGTGTACCCGACGACGAAGTCGTCCGCCCGGGTCGGGTCCCAGTCCGGCCCGGTGTCCCGGAGGCCGAGGGGCTCGATGATCGCCTCGCGCACGTAGTCGTTGTAGGGACGCCCGGAGACCGCGGCGACGACCATGCCGAGCAGCGAGTACCCGAGGTTCGAGTAGTTGAAGCTCGAGCCGACCGGGACCTTCGACCCCTGGTCGAGCACGAGCGCCAGCAGTTCGTCCTCGTCGGGGAACGGCCGCGCCAGCGACCAGTAGTCGCCGTCGAGTCCGTCGCGGAGGACCCCGGCGCCGTGCTCCATGAGCTCGCGGACGGTCGCGTCGGCGATCGGCGACCCCGCGTCGACGAGCGCGGGGACGTACGTGCCCACGGTGTCGTCGAGACGGAGCTGCCCCCGCTCGGCGAGCAGCATGAGCGCCGTGGCGGTGAAGGTCTTGGAGTGCGAGGCGATGCGGAACAGGTCGTGCTCCGTCAACCGGCGCCCGGCCTCCACGTCGGCGTAGCCGTAGGCGGCCGACCAGACGACCTCGCCCTGGTAGCCGACGGCGACCTGCACGCCCGGCACCCGGAGCTGCCACACCTTGTACGCGACCCAGTCGGCGATGTACGGGAGGACGCCGCGGTACGCGTCGAGCGCGGCGGCGGAGGGTTCGGCGTTGGTCAAGGAAGTACCTCCTGATCGGTGACCGGCGTCAACGGCGACGCGGGTCGAGTGCGGTCCGCAGCGTATCGCCGAGCCCGATGACGCTGAGCACGGTGACCGCGAGGAACAGGGCGGGGAACACGAGCATGTGTGGCGCCTGCTGGAACTGGGTGGTGGCCGCCGAGAGCTGGAGGCCCCAGGAGATCGCCGGCGCTTCGAGCCCGATGCCGAGGTAGGTCAGCGACGACTCGGACACGATGACCCCACCGACCGTGATGGTCGCGAGGACGAGCAGCGGCGAGATCGACGACGGCAGGACGTACCGCGTCGTGATGCGCCAGGTCGAGAGTCCCATCGTGCGGGCGGCGAGCACGAACTCGGCCTGCCGGATGCCGCGCACGGACCCGCGGACGAGCCGGGCCATGGTCGGCCAGCCGAAGAGCGCGAGCACGAGCGACACCGTCAGGACGTTCCGGTCGCCGACGCTGTTGAGCACGACGACGGCGCCGAGCAGGAACGGGAAGCCGAGGAACACGTCGGTGAGGCGGGAGAGGACGGCGTCGACCCAACCGCCGTTCATGCCGGCGAGCGTGCCGACGACGACCGCGACGACCATCGCGAGGACGGTCGTCAGGACCCCGACGGCGACCGACGAGCGGGTGCCGTACACGACGTTCGCGTACACGTCGCAGCCCTGCAGGTCGTACCCGAACGGATGCCCGGCGGACGCGCCGTGGCCGCTCCTGCCGAGGTCGCAGGCACGCGGGTCGCCGTGGCCGAAGAACCCGGCGAAGAACGCCGGGAACACGGCGATGAGGAGCACGAGCGCCAGGACCGCGGCGGGGACCCAGAAACCGGGCGTGCGGAGGGCCGCGGCGAGCGGACGACGACGCGTGGCGACGACGGGTTCGAGGGTGGCGCTGAGCGCGGAGTCGGTCATCGTCTCACTCGCGGGTCGAGGGCGGCGTGGAGGAGGTCGACGAGCACGCTCGTCACCAGGAACACGAGGATGAGGGCGGTGGAGATCCCGACGACCGTGGCGCCCTCGTGCGACCGGATCCCCTGGAACAGCAGGTTGCCGACGCCGGGCAGGTTGAAGATGCCCTCGACGATGACGGTCCCGCCCATCAGGTACCCGAGGTCCGTCGCCAGGTACGTGACCGTCGGGATGAGGGAGTTGCGCATGACGTGCACACCCACGACGCGTCCGGGGGTGAGCCCCTTGGCCCTGGCGGTGCGCACGAAGTCCGCGTCGAGGGTGTCGAGCACGCTGGTCCGCGTGAGCCGCGAGACCGCCGCGAGACCGAAGACCGCGATGACGAGGGCGGGCAGGACGTAGGCGAACGGCCACCCCGCGGTGACCCCGGCGACCGGGAACCACCGGAGCCGCACGGAGAACACGAGTTGTGCGCCGACGCCGAGCACGAACACCGGCACGGCGCCGATCACGATCGTGCCGATGAGCACCGTCCGGTCGAGCACGGTGCCCCGCCGGAGCGCCGACACGACGCCGAGTCCGATGCCGAGGACGATCTCGAACAGCCAGGCGGTGAGCGCGAGTGCGATCGTCACGGGCCACCGCGCGGCCATCTCCGAGCCGACGCTCTCGCCGTCGAAGTCCGTGCCGAAGTCGCCGTGGAGCAGGCCGCCGAGGTAGCGGAGGTACTGCTCCCACAGTGGCTCGTCGAGGTGGTACTCGGCCCGCAGCGCGTGCACGACCGCGTCACTGAGCGGCCGGTCGCCGCCGAGCGCCTTGATCGGGTCGCCGGGGAGCGCGAACGTCATCGCGTAGATGAGGAACGTCACCCCGAGGAACACGATGAGCAGGCCACCGAGTCGGCGGCCGACGACGAGCGCGGTCCGCATCACGCGCCTCCCGGCACGCCCACCGGTCGGGAGGCGCGGCTGCGGGCGGCCCCGTCGCCGGCGTCCGCCCCTGGGTCCGCCTCCGCCGAAGAGCCGGCCGCCGGTCCGTCGCCGCCGCCCGCCACCGGGCCGAGCGTGCGTGCGAGATGCGACGCCGCAGCGAGGACCGCGCCGTACTGCACGCCGACGAGCGCGGCGAGCGGGATCGGCTGCTCCGCCCCGGTCCCCGCCTCGGCCTGCCACGTCGCGTACTGCTCGACGAGGCGGTCGCGGAGGCGACGGAGCGCCACGGGCGCCGTGCCCGCGGTGGTCTCGGCCTCGATCGCACGGAGGAGCATGCCGCCGTAGCGGAGCCGGAAGCACCGCACGAGGTCCTCGAGGCCGAACCGCTCGGCGACCGTGGCCATCCGCTCCGGCGGTTCGCGGTCGGCCCGGGCTCGGTCCGTCTCCGCCATGCGCGCGAGCATCGGGACGAAGGCGCGCGAGGCCTCGAGGAACGGGGTCGCGATGGTGAGCATCGGGGACGCGGCGTCGAGCACCTGATCGAGGACGGAACCGGTGACCGCCATGGCGTCGGCGGTCCGACGGACGAGGTCGGCGTAGGACTCGCCCGTCGCCGTGTCGTCGTCGGCGTCCGGGTGCTGCCAGTACGGCAGTTCGGCCACGAGCGAGAGCGTGCCGTGGCGCCCCGCCCACGAGGACGACGACGACCCACCGATGAACGCGGCGGGGTCGATGCCGAGGGACTCGTAGTAGTCGTACGCCTCGTCGATCTCCCCCATCGCGAACACCGACCGCGCGTACTCCCGCAGGTACGGGGACTCGGGTTCGCCGGTGTCGAGCGGGAGCCCGAGCGCGGCCGGCACGGCGTGCAGGGTGGTGATGACCTCCGGCTCGTCGCGGGAGAGGTAGTAGTAGACGCCGCCCATCTCGCCGTTGTGCAGGCTCACGAGCAGATCCGGCTGCACCCGGTCGATGAGCAGCATGAGTCCGAGCGTCTCGGGCAGGACCCGGTCGAAGTACGCGCCCTTGTGGTTCGTCGGGAACGTCCACTCGACCTGCGCGTCGGGTGCCGGCCGGTAGAAGTGCCGGGCGTAGTGCACGCGGTCCGTCGGGTCGTCGAACCACGCCTCGTTGAGCCGCATGCCGTCCGGGTCGATCGTCGGGACGATGTGCCACGTCGTGTCGAGGGCCGCCGCGAGCACCGGGTCGGTGAGCACGCTCTGGGCCAGGTGCAGCGCGGTCCACGACCCGATCGGCTCGTTCGGGTGCACCCCGCCGACCACGACCGCCGAGCGTGCACCGCGGCCGACCCGGTAGGCGTGGATCGGCTCGCCGAGGCGGCTGGTGCCGACGCGCGTGACCGTGACGGCGTCGGGGTGGTCGGCCGCCAGGCGCTCGAACCGTGCTACGAGGTCGTCCACCGTCGGGAACCCGGTGTGCTGCGGGACCGCGCGGGCGTGTTCGACGATCGTGGCGGTGTCGAGGCCGGTCACTTGCTGACCTGGATCTCCGAGATCACGGGGCTGCCGGCGACCTCGGGGAGCTTCGTCACCTTGCTGCTCGTGACGTAGGAGTACTTGTCGAAGAACGTCGGGACGATCGGGAAGTCCTGGAGCACCCGCTTCTGCGCCTTGTTGTACAGGGCGTCGGCGGCGGACTGCGTCGATGCGGCGTCGGCCTGGTCGAGCAGCCGGTCGACGTCGTCGTTCTGGTAGTACCCGGTGCAGGTCGTGCACCCGCCCGCCGCGGTGAACAGCGCGCGGAGCGTGTTCTGCTGGCTCGTGTACAGGGCGCCCCAGTGGCCGAAGTGCGGTCCGGCGACCGTCTTGGCGGTCAGCGTGCTGTAGTACGACGCCCAGTCCGTGGTGGGCTTCGCCACGACCTTCGCGACACCGAGGTTCTGGCGGATCTGGTTCGCGTACGCCTGGTACAGGGAGTCGAGTCCGAGGCCGCCGGGGTAGACGAGGTCCATCTCGCCGGAGAACCCGCCCGCCGCGGCGAGGAGCTGCTTGGCGGCCGCGGGGTCGTACGTGCAGTACTTGCCGCAGATGCCCTCCTGGGTTCCGGACATGACCGGCGGGGTGAGCGCGGTCGCGGGTTCGTAGAGTCCGCCGTAGATCGCCTTGTCCACCTGCTTGCGGTTGATCGACATCGAGATCGCCTGACGGATCCGCGGGTCGGAGTACCGCTTGTCCCAGAGCGGGAACCCGAGGTAGTCGATGCCCGGCGAGGTGAACGAGTACAGGTGGTCCCCGAAGTCCGACTTCGCGCTGGTCATCTTGTCGGCGGGCAGGTAGAGGACGTCCGCGTTGCCGGCCAGGACGTCCGTGTAGGCGGTGTCCATGTCGCTGTAGCTGCGGTAGGTGACCCGCTCGGCCTTCGGCGCCGGGCCCTGGTACCCGCTCCAGGCCCTGACGGTGAACTCCTTGTTCTTCGTCCAGGCCTCGGTCATCTCGTACGGGCCGTTGCCGATCGGCTTCTTGTCGTACGCCTTGATGTCCCGGTAGGCGGCCTTCGGCATCGGGTAGAACGCGGTCTGCGCCTGGCTCAGCTGGAGCGGGAACTGGCTGTCGGCGTGGGTCAGCGTGACGGTGAACGTGTCCTTGCCGGTGACCTTCAGCCCGCGCATGGTGTCGGTCGTCGGCGTGCCCGAGGTGGGGTTGAGGTCGGAGTACCCGACGATCCCGGCGAGCTCGCCGCTGTTCTCCCACGCGTGCGGGGCGTACGCCGTGTAGTTCCAGGCGCGGACGTAGCTCTCGGGCGTCACGGTCTCGCCGTTCTGGAACTTCCAACCGTGGCGGAGCGTGATGGTCCAGGTCGTGGCGTCGTCGCTCTTGACGCTCTTCGCGGCCAGGTCCGTGAGGTGGTCGTCGCTGTCGGTCTGGACGAGCGGCGCGAACAGGCTCATCACCTGGTCGAACGCCACCGTCTGTCGGCCCGGGGTCAGGTGGTCGGGCACGCCGGTCGCGTACACGAGGCTCGTGCCGGACGCGTCGTCCGACGAGGACCCACCGCCCGCCGAACACCCGGTCGCCACCAGTGCCAACGCCGCCGCCGCGGCCACCGCCGCGATGCCACTCCGTCGCATGTCCATCTCGCTCCTCGCGGGGCCGCGACGCGTCGCGCCGGGCCTGCTGTGGCCGCCGGATCGGTCGGCCGGGCCGGGCAGGAGCCGGCTTGGCTGCTCACGGTAGGGAGCACGGCGGCGCGCACTCAAGGCTTCTTTCACTCCGCGTTGAAAGCTTCACGAGGTCGAAACACCGACGAAACAGCCCCGGTGGTGGCCGCGCAGGGCCTGTGGGACGCTGTCCGACATGCGCCACACACCCGCGTTCCTGATGACGGACCCCGAGGAGGTCCGCCGCCTGGTCCGCGCGCACCCGTGGGCGACGATCGTGTCCGCGACGGCGGAGGGCCTGGTCGCGTCGCACTACCCGTTCCTGCTCGAGGACCCGGGTGACGACGCCACGGAGATCACCCTGGTCAGCCACGTCGGGCGCCCCGACGAGGTCGCCCACGAACTCGGACGGCACGAGGTCCTCGTCATCGTGCAGGGTCCGCACGGGTACGTCTCGCCCGCCTGGTACCCGGCCCAGCAGTTCGTGCCCACCTGGAACCACGTGACCGCCCATCTGTGGGGCACGCCCGAGATCCTGCCCGACGAGGAGAACTTCCGTGTGCTGGGGGAGCTCGTCGACCACTTCGAGCGGCGCATGCCGTCGCCGGTCGGCCTCGACGTCGACGAGGACGCCGCCCGCCGCATCGCCCGGGGCACCGTGGGGATCCGGATCCGGGTGACGCGGTTCGAGGCGCGCGCCAAGCTCAGTCAGAACAAGGCGCCCGAGGTCGTCGACGACGTCATCGCCGGGCTCGAGTCCCCCGGGCCGTACGGACACCCGGCGCTCGCCGCGGAGATGCGTCGCGTCCGTGACCGTGCCACGGCCGCGCCGGATCCCGAGGACCGGCCCGCGCCGGAACCGGCCCCCGGGACGGACCGCACGTGACCGGGACCCTCATCCGCCACGTCCGGCGCATCGGGACCGCGGGCGCCTCCGCCGACGTGCTCGTCCGGGAGGGCCGGATCGCCGCCGTCGCACCGGCCGGCGTCATCGAGTCCACCACGCCCACGGCCGACCTCGAGGACGTCGTCGACGCGGACGGTGCCTGGCTCGGCCCCGGGCTGTGGGACCACCACACGCACTTCGACCAGTGGGCGCTCGTCCGGCGCCGGGTCGACGTCTCGGCATGCACGAGCGCCGCCGCCGTCGCCGCGGTCATCGCCGACGCCGCGCGGAGCGCCCCGCCCGACGACGTCCTCATCGGCTACGGGTTCCGGGACGGGCTCTGGCCGGACGCCGCCCACCGTGAGCTGCTCGACCGGGCCGCACCGGGCCTCCCGGTCGTCGTCGTCAGCGGTGACCTGCACGCGGTGTGGTGCAACGGGATCGCGCTCGCGCGGTACGGCGACCTGCTCGACCGGCCCCTCGTGACCCATCCGACCGGGCTGCTCCGCGAGCAGGACGCGTTCGACGTCAGCACGGCGATCTCCCGCGTGCCCGACGCGGTGCTCGACGACTACGTCGCCGACGCCGTCGAGGCGGCGAGCGGCCGGGGCGTCGTCGGGGTCGTCGACCTCGAGATGCGGTTCGGGCTCGACCGCTGGACGCGCCGCGTCCGCGCCGGCATCGACGGCATCCGGGTCCGATCCGGTGTCTACCCCCAGGAGCTCGACGCGGTGCTCGACCGCGGGCTGCGCACGGGCGACGTCGTGCCCGGCACCCTCGGCCTGGTGTCCATGGGGCCGTTCAAGGTGATCACCGACGGTTCGCTCAACACCCGCACCGCCGCGGTCGACGAGCCCTACGCGGGGCTGCACGGGCACGACGCACTCGGGGTCCTCGCGTTCACGCCGGACGAGGTCCGCGCGCTCGTACGCCGCGCCGCCGACGGCGGGCTCGTCCCCGCGGTGCACGCCATCGGCGACCGGGCGAACGCCCTGGCGCTCGACGTGTTCGAGCAGGTCGGGGTCCGCGGGTCCATCGAGCACGCACAGCTCCTGCGCCCCGCCGACGTCGCCCGGTTCGCTCGACTCGGCGTCGACGCGAGCGTGCAGCCGGAGCACGCGATGGACGACCGCGACGTGGCGGATCGCTACTGGGCCGGTCGGACCGACCGCGCGTTCGTGTTGCGCACACTCCGCGAGGCCGGGGCGCGCCTCCGCCTCGGGTCCGACGCCCCCGTCGCGCCGCTCGATCCGTGGGTGTCGATGGCGGCGGCGGTCGGTCGGGACCGCGACGGCCGGGAGGCGTGGCACCCGGAAGAGCGCATCGACCAGCTGACCGCGTGGACGGCGTCGACCGACGGCCGCACCACGGTCGCGGTCGGCGACGTCGCGGACCTCGTGCTCGTGGCATCGGACCCGCTCGCGGCGTCGTCCGGTGCGCTCCGGTCGATGCGCGTCCTGGGGACCGCGGTCGCGGGGCGCTGGACGTACCTGGACCGCTGAGCGGGGCCGGCGCCGACCGGGGCCGGCGCCGAGCGGGGCCGCTGCGGTGCGGACCGGGTCAGGTCTGGTCGACCGGGCACCAGTAGAGCTTGCGGCCCGCCATCATCGCCATCGCGATGTTCGTCCCGCACACGCGGCAGGGCAGCCCGGCGCGGTGGTACACCCAGTGGCGGTCGTCCCGGCTGCGGAGCGCGGCGTCGTACTCCTCGGGGGTCAGGTCGTCCATGGTCATCATCTGACCGACGCGGACGCCGTCGTGCAGGAGCTTCGACCAGTCCCGCCAGAGGGCCCGTGCCTGCTCGTCGGTGACCTGCTTGCCCGGCTTGTACGGGTCGAGGCGGGCGCGGAACAACAGCTCCGCCCGGTAGACGTTCCCGATGCCGCTGACGACCGACTGGTCCATGAGCAGCTGCCCGATCGGGACGTTCCGCCGCCGCACGCCGTCCACGAACCGCTGCTCGGCCTCGGGGCCGTCGTCGACCATGGGGTCCGGGCCGAGCTTGTCGATGGCGCGCTGGATCTCCTCCGCCGTCTCGACGACGCACGCGGTCGGCCCACGGAGGTCGGCGACGGCGGTGTCCGTGAGGATCCGGACCCGCACCTGGCCGACCGGCTCGGGCGGGAAGGCCTCGATCGGGGTCTCCTCGTGCTCCTGCTCCGCCATGCGGTAGCGCGAGCGGCGGGGTGCCCCGATGCTGGCCAGGGAGTCCTCGCCCGCGGCGTCGACGATCGTCCCGCGCTGGTTGGTCTGCCCGATCCGGCCGTTCGCGCTCGCCATCGTGGCGTCGGTCGATATCTCGCCGGCGAAGTCCCACGCACCGTAGAGGCCGAGGTGCACGCGGAGGAACAGGCCGCCCTCGAACTCGAGGAACATCTGCTTGGCCACTGCCGTCGCCCCGGTCATCACGCGGCCGTCGAGCTGGGCGGCGCCGGCCGCGAACCGCCCCTGGGGGCTCGACACGCTGCAGCGCTGCCCCACGAAGTGCAGGGAGAACTGCCGCGCGATGCGGTGGATGGAGTGACCCTCGGGCATCGGGACGACTCAGGCGTCGATCTGCTTGCCGGCGATCGTGCCGGTGGTCTCGTACTCGGCGAGCTGCGCGATGCGACGCGCGTGGCGCTCCTCACCCGAGAACGGCTCGGCGATGAACAGGTCGACGAAGCGGATGGCCTCGGCCTCGGTGTGCTGGCGGGCACCGATCGAGATGACGTTCGCGTCGTTGTGCTGCCGGGCCAGCAGCGCGGTCGACTCGTTCCACACGAGCGCGGCGCGCACACCCTCGACCTTGTTGGCGGCGATCTGCTCGCCGTTGCCCGAGCCACCGAACACGACGCCGAGGGCCTGCACGCCCGCACGCTGGTCGCGCACGACGGCCGACGCGGCGTTGATGCAGAACGAGGGGTAGTCGTCGAGCGGGTCGTACTCGGCGGGACCATGGTCGACGACCTCGTGGCCGGCCTCGGTGAGGTGCTGGGCGAGCGTGTGCGAGAAGTCGAGGCCGGCGTGGTCCGTGCCGAGGTGGATGCGCATGCCTGCGATCCTATTCCCGGGCGCAGACGCCGCTCCGGGCCGGTCCGGCGTGCTGCCGGCCCCTAGCATCGAGGCATGACCACGACCCCGCCGGACGTCGTCGTGCGGCATGCCGAGCCGGACGACCTCGACGTCGTGCACGCGCTCCACCGCGAGGCCGTCCTGCACTCCACGGCGATCTGGCGCGACGAACCGCTCCCCCGCGCGTGGTTCGACGACTGGCTGGCGGAGCGCCGCCGCGACGGGTTCCCGGTGTTCGTCGCCGAGGCCGACGGTGTGGTCGCGGGCTACGTCACCTACGGACCGTGGCGCGAGAACCCGGGCTACCGGTGGACCGTCGAGGACAGCATCTACCTCGACGCGCGGTTCCACGGCCGGGGCATCGCGTCGACGCTCCTCGGGGCCGCGATCGACCACGCCGTCCGGGCCGGACGACACGTCATGATCGCCGACATCGCATCGGACAACGCCGCGTCGATCCGCCTGCACGAACGGTTCGGGTTCGAGCACGTCGCCACCGTGCGCGAGGTCGGCCGCAAGTTCGACCGGTGGCACGACCTCGTCGTCATGCGGCGAGCCCTGGCCTGACGGCCGCCGGCCTCCGCCCTCCGCCCTCCGCCCTCCGCCGAGATCGCAGAACACGCCGCTCACGTCCATGGCGGTCTCAGGCGGTCAGTGCAACGCGTTGGATGTACTCGTCGAGTTTCTCGGCGGGGGTGCGGAAGCGCAATGTCTGGCGGGGTCGGCGGTTGAGTTGGTCTTGTACGGCTTGGAGCTCGGTGTCGGTGACGGTGTTGAAGTCGGTGCCCTTGGGGAAGTAATCCACCCGGAGCAGGCCGTTGAGGTTCTCGTTGCTGCCCCGCTGCCAGGGCGAGTGGGGGTCGCAGAAGAACACTGGGACCGCGGTCGCGACGGTGAACCTCGCGTGCTTGGCCATCTCGGTGCCCTGGTCCCAGGTCACGGAACGGCGCAGCTGCTCGGGAAGCGTCGCGACCATCGCGGCAAGCCGGTCGATGACGGTGTCGGAGTCCCGGCTCCCGGGAAGCCGACCCAGGAGCGCGAACCGGGTGCTGCGCTCGACGAGGGTGATGATCCCGGAGTTCCGGGGTCCGACAACCAGGTCCCCTTCCCAGTGCCCCGGGATCGCGCGGTCCTCCACGACCGCGGGCCGCTCGGACAACCGCGCGCCCTCAAGCCAGGGCCTGCTACTGCGCCTGGGTAGTTTCGATTGCGGCAACCGACCGGTCCGACCCGAGCGGAGTGCTTTCTCGACCGTGAGTTCGTGCCGGAGCGCACCACGGCCCTGGAGATACAAGGCCTGGTAGATCGTCTCGTGCGACACCTGCATATCCTCGCGCCCCGGAAACACGTCCCGCAGCCGGCCAGCGACCTGCTGCGGGGAGTGGCGATCGTTCAGCTGCACCACGACCGCCTCCCGCAGCTCGGGCCGGGCGTCCAGCAGCCGCTGCCGCGGCCGACGGCGGCGTTGCCCAGCGAGATGCTCCCCAATCGCGGCGTCGTAGTGCCACCGGGACCGATACACGCTCCGGCTCCGACGCACCTCTCGCGAGACGGTCGATGCTGACACGCCGATCAGCGCCGCGATCGCTCGCATCGACAGTCCCTGGCCGAGCCCGATCTCGATCCGGACCCGGTCCATCCGCGAAAGCCGCCGACCATGACCCACCCCACCCGGGACGAGCTGACGAACTCGGACCGCGCCACCATCAGGACCTCGCTGTAGCTCCACGCCCGCAAGCATCGCCCACGTCGTGACCGTCCGCAGCGGCACACCGAACCGTCCCGCAACCGACCCTGCCGACTCCCCATCGATCAGCGACCCGACCGCGGACGCCCGAACCACCAACGACGCATGCGTTGCCACGACAACTCCCGAACCTCAGGCGTTGCACTCACCAGCTGAAACCGCCCATCCGTGAGCGGCGTGTTCTGCGATCTCGGCGACTCCCGGGGGCCGGCCAGGGGCGGCCGGGAGGGACGGGGCGGGACCGACCCGCGCCTCCCGGCCGACGGCGGCCGCGTCAGACGGTGTCGAAGATCGGGCCGACGGTGCGGGAGCGCTTGAGCTCGAAGAAGCCGGGGTACCGGGCCGCCGCGACGATGCCGTCCCACAGGTCGAGCGCCTGCTGGCCCTTCGGGGCGGGCGAGATGACGGGGCCGAAGAACGCGGTGCCCTCGACGGCGATCACCGGGGTGCCGACGTCCTGGCCGACCCGCTCGATGCCGTCACGGTGGCTCTCGCGCATGGCGGCGTCGGTCTCGTCGGTCCACGCGGCGTCGGCGAGATCGGCCTCGAGTCCGAGCTCCTCCAGGACGGTGGGCACGACCTGCTGCGGGTCCTTCTCCTGACGGTGGTGGATGTGCTCGCCGAGGGCGTCGTAGAGGCGCTTGACGACGTCCTGGCCGTGGCGGAGGCGCGCCGCGGTGACGAGCCGCGAGTACACCTGGTTCCGGTCGAGCGCCTCCTTGTAGTTCTCGGGGATGTCCTGGCCCTCGTTGAGGACGAACAGGCTCATGACGTGCCACGTGACGTCGAGGTCGCGGTGCTGCTCGACCTCGCCCACCCAGCGGCTCGTCATCCACGCCCAGGGACACGTGGGGTCGAACCAGAAGTCCACAGCGGTCGGGGTCGTCGGGGAGCTGTCCACAGCGGTGTCCGTCATGCCGGTGACACTACGCGCGTCGGTAGAGTTGACGGGTCGCCATCGACGGCGACGACAGCCCCGACGCGCCGGGCCCACGACGCCTGCGCGCTCGCAGAAGGATGGAGCGGCCCGTGCCCGGAGAGAACCTCACCCGAATCGAAGCCCAGGAGCGTGCGGCCGTCGTCGACGTCGCCGCCTACGAGGTCGACCTCGACCTGACACGGGGTGACGAGACCTTCGGGAGCACCACGACCGTGCGGTTCTCCGCGACGCCGGGTGCCGCGACGTTCATCGACGCGATCACCGCGGCCGTGCACGCGGTCACGCTCAACGGCACCGCGCTCGACGTGGCGGACGTCAACGACGGCGTGCGCATCCGCCTCGACGATCTCCAGGCCGAGAACGAGCTCACCGTCGTCGCCGACATGCGGTACACCAACACGGGCGAGGGCCTGCACCGCTTCGTCGACCCCGTCGACGGCGAGGTCTACCTCTACTCCCAGTTCGAGGTCCCGGACTCGCGCCGGATGTTCACCGTGTTCGAGCAGCCCGACCTCAAGGCGACGTTCGCGTTCACGGTCACCGCGCCGTCTCGTTGGCAGGTCGTGTCGAACTCGCCGACCCCCGAGCCCCGCGTCGACGGCGACGTCGCGACGTGGACGTTCGCTCCGACCTCGCGGATCTCGAGCTACATCACCGCGCTCATCGCGGGCCCGTACACCGTGGTCCGCAGCGAACTGACGAGCCGCGACGGCCGCACCATCCCGCTCGGGATCTTCGCCCGGCAGTCGCTCGCCGAGTACCTCGACCCCGAGTACGTCTTCGAGACGACCCGCAAGGGCTTCGCCTACTACGAGGACAAGTTCGACGTCGCCTACCCCTTCGACAAGTACGACCAGCTCTTCGTGCCCGAGTTCAACGCGGGGGCCATGGAGAACGCCGGTGCCGTGACGTTCACCGAGACCTACGTGTTCCGCTCGAAGGTGACCGACGCGATCAAGGAGCGCCGCGTCGTCACGATCCTGCACGAGCTCGCGCACATGTGGTTCGGCGACCTGGTCACGATGAAGTGGTGGAACGACCTCTGGCTCAACGAGTCCTTCGCGGAGTGGGCGTCGACGATCGCGACCGCCGAGGCCACCGAGTGGACCGAGGCCTGGACGACGTTCCAGGCGATGGAGAAGTCCTGGGCCTACCGGCAGGACCAGCTCCCGTCGACCCACCCGGTCGTGGCCACCATCAACGACCTCGAGGACGTCCAGGTCAACTTCGACGGCATCACGTACGCGAAGGGCGGCTCGGTCCTCAAGCAGCTCGTCGCCTGGGTCGGGATCGACGCCTTCTTCGCGGGCGTCTCGGCCTACTTCAAGAAGCACGCGCACGGCAACACCGAGCTGCGCGACCTGCTCGCCGAGCTCGAGGTCACGAGCGGCCGAGACCTCTCCGACTGGTCGAGCGTCTGGCTCGAGACGGCCGGGGTGAACACGCTCCGTCCCGAGTTCACGACGGACGACGACGGCGTGATCACCGCGTTCGCGGTCCTCCAGGAGGCCCCGAGCGACCACCCGACGCTGCGTCCCCATCGCCTCGCCATCGGCGTGTACGCGTTCGGCGGCGACGCCCACGAGGAGGCCGTCCACCCGTTCGGCGCGAACGCCGCGTCCGCCGGTGGCAAGCTCGAGCGCACGCACCGCATCGAGATCGACGTCGACGGCCCGCGGACCGAGGTCCCGGAGCTCGTCGGCGTGCACCGCGGGGACCTCGTGCTGCTCAACGACGACGACCTGGCGTACGCCAAGATCCGCCTCGACGAGGACTCGCGCCGCACGGCGGTGGAACACCTGGCCGCGATCGCGAACCCGCTCGCCCGGTCGATCGTCTGGGGTGCGGTGTGGGACGCCACCCGCGACGCCGAAGCGCCGGCGAGCGACTACGTCCGCCTGGTCCTCGGCAACATCGCCACCGAGACCGAGTCGACGACCATCCGGACCACGCTGTCGCAGCTGCTCCTGGCCGCCCGGAGCTACGTCGCGCCCGCGAAGCGAGAGGCCACCGTCCGCGAGGTCGGCGACGCCCTCTGGCAGCTGGCGGCGACGGCGGAGGCCGGATCCGACGCCCAGTTCCAGTTCGTCAAGTTCTTCGCGCAGATCGCGTCGACCCCGGAGCACGTCGCCACGCTGCAGGGGCTCCGGAGCGGTGACGTCCTGCTCAACGACCTGACGATCGACACGGACCTGCGCTGGGAGTTGCTCGAGGGGCTCGTGCTCAACGGCGCCGCGGGCGAGTCCGAGATCGCCACGGAGCTCACCGCCGACCCGACGGCGAACGGTGAGCAGGCCGCGGCGCGCGCGCGGGCGACCATCCCCACCGCCGAGGGCAAGCTCACCGCGTTCTCGTCGCTCGTCGACTCCGACGCCCTGCCGAACGCGATCGTGCGGCAGACCGCGGTCGGGTACCAGCACGTCCTCACGCCCGTCGCGCTCGAGGGCATCGTGTCGCGGTACTTCGACGCCCTGACCGAGATCTGGGCCAACCGGACCTACCACATCGCGGAGACCCTGGTGGCGGGCCTCTACCCGGCGCCGCTCGCGAGCGTCGAACTCCGCGACGCCACGCAGGCATGGCTCGACACCCACCCGGAGACCCCGGCGCTCCGCCGCCTGGTCGTCGAGAACCTCGCCGGTGTCGAGCGGGCGCTCGCGGTCCAGGCGGCCGACGCCTGATCGAAGGGAGGGGTGGCGGGAGCCCCCGCCGCCCCTCCTCGGGTACTCCGCCCGCTCCTGGGACCCTCTCCCGGGTGTCATCCTCGTGACAGGCCTCGGGACCCCTGAGAACACCGTGTGACCGCGCCTCGGCCGGGCGCAGCTGAACGTCCGGCCGAGGTCCATCCCCTACCATCGCTCGGACCATGCTCCTCGCCGCGACATCGACCCCATCCCCCACCGACGAAGCGAAGACCATCGTGACGAACGCCTTCACGCAGTTCGTCGACACCTGGCACACGGCGATCACGATCGTGATCGTCGTGGTCCTCGCTGTCGTCCTGCGACTGTTCCTGCGCCGGGTCATCCGGAACCTCGTCGACCGCATCGTCAACGGTGTGAAGCGTCGGCAGAACGTCGAGGACACGCAGGCCCTCATCGCGTCGCCCCTGCAGACCGCGCGTGTGATCCAGCGCACCCGGACGCTCGGCAGCGTGCTCGAGAACGTCGCGACCGTGGTGATCGCCGTCGTGGCGCTCGTCATCATCGCCAGCCAGTTCGGCGCGAACCTGCTCGGGCTCGTCGCGGGGGCGTCGGTGGTCGCCGCGGGCCTCGCCGTCGGGGCGCAGAGCATCGTCAAGGACCTGCTGTCCGGGATCTTCATGATCATCGAGGACCAAGCCGGCGTCGGTGACGTCGTCGACACGGGTCAGGCCACCGGCGTGGTCGAGAACGTCGGCCTGCGGGTCATGCAGGTCCGTGACGTCAACGGGATCCTCTGGTTCGTACCGAACGGGCAGATCCTCCGCGTCGGGAACATGTCGCAGGGATGGTCCCGCGTCCTCGTCGACGTCACCGTCCCGTACGAGACGGACATCGACGCCGTCGAGGACGCACTGCTCGGCGCGGCGGTGGCGATGGCGCAGGAGACCCGCTGGCGGCAGCGCATCGTCGAGAAGCCGGAGATCTGGGGCCTCCAGACGATCACCGACGGTGCGATGGTGTTCCGGCTCGTCATCAAGACGCGCGCTGCCGAACTCGACGCCGTCGGCCGGGAGCTCCGGGTCCGCCTCAAGAAGGCGGTCGACGACCTCGGCGTGACGCTGCCCGCCATGGCGATGATCATGCCCGCCGGATGGGAGAACGCCACCTCGATCAACGGCGCTCGCCCCCCGCGCACGCATCCGACGCCCGTCACCCGACCGTCCCGCAAGAAGGCCACGGCGCCCCGGGACCCGGCATGAGCGGCGACGGCACCGAGCGCCCCGCCCACGGCACCGAGCGCCCCGGCGTCGGCGTCGGCGTCGGCGCCGGCGCCGGGCCGCAGCCGATCACGCTCCGCGTCGGCTCGGGCGGCGTGACCCCGGGCGGCGAGCTCTTCCACCGGATCGGCGGCGCCCCGACGTTCGACCGGCTCGTCCGCGCCTTCTACGAGGGCGTCCAGAGCGACCCCGTCATCTGGCCGATGTACCCGGCCGAGGACCTGGAGGGCGCGATCTCGCGACTCTCCCTGTTCCTCCAGCAGTACTGGGGCGGACCGACGACCTACTCGGAGGAGCGCGGGCACCCGCGGCTGCGGATGCGGCACATGCCGTTCCGCGTGACCCCGGATGCGCGGGACCGCTGGTTGCGGCACATGCGCGCCGCTGTCGACGGTCTCGACCTCGCTCCGATGGACGAGGCGATGCTCTGGGCGTACCTCGAGCGCGCGGCGCACGCCATGGTGAACGCCGCGGGCGACGTCAGCGGGACAGGCTCCACGCCCGACGCTTGACGAGCACGTGGCCGCGGGTCGTCGTCAGGCGGCTCCACGGCCCCGTCTCGAACAGACGGACGGGTTCACCCTCGGCCAGGAACCCGAGGCTCTCGGCCGCGAACGCGGCTCCAGCGGGCAGGTGCTCCTCGCCGTTGACGGGCCTTCCCCAGACCTCGGCGCGGACGCGGCGCACGACGGCGTCGCCGGCGGCCGTCGGGACGGCTTCTGCCACCTCGGCCATGCCCTCGCGCGCGACCCGGCGGAGCGTGCGGGCATCGATGTCGAGCTGCGCGACCCAGCCACCGCGGGGCGGCGAGATCGCGGCCCAGGTCACGGTGTGGACCTCGAGCGGGAGCTCAGCCGTGACGGCGGTCGCCGCGGTCGGGTCCAGTCCGCGTTCCTCGGCGGAGCGGTGCTCCTCGACGAGCGCGTCGAGCCGGTGGACGAACGACGCGATCGGGACGACGGCGTCGAACTCGACCGGGTCGGCCAGCGCGAACGTCCGGAGTCCGAGCACCGTCGGCACCTCGTCGAGCAACCCGACCGGGTAGAGGATCGCCGTGTAGACGGCGAGGACGCCGCCACCGGCGATGAGCCGCACCGATCCGTCCTCCACCCGGGAGGCCCGCCCCAGGTAGGTGCGGAGGTCGCCGAGGGAGGTGGTGTCGGGAAGCGTGAACGACGGGCTCATCAACGGTCGAGGATAACGGACCGCGCCCGCGGACCGCTGGGGCACCCCGCTCGGGTGGCTCGTAGACTACGGGGCGATGAACGGCCCAGCGCACGGAGGCCCGACGACGGGCGAACCGGACTTCATGCCCACCCTCCGGCTCGTGGACACGGGTGCGAGCACCGGCGAGGACATCTTCACCGGGTCGAGCCACTGGTCACCCGGCGGCCGGGTGTTCGGCGGGCAGGTCCTCGCCCAGTGCGTCGTCGCGGCGCAGACCACGATCGACGGGCGGGCCATCCACTCGATGCACGGGTACTTCCTCCGGCCCGGTGCCATCGACGAGCCGATCACGTTCGCCGTCGAGCGGATCCACGACGGCCGCTCCTTCGCCACGCGTCGGGTCCAGGCGTACCAGCGGGGTGTGCCGATCTTCTCGATGATCGCCTCGTTCCAGACGCCCGACACCGGCGTGGAGCACCAGGACGCGATGCCCCTGGACGTCCCCGATCCCGAGTCCCTGCCGTCGGCCGCCGAGCTCCTCGCCGGGATCGACCACCCCGTCGCCCGCCACTGGGCGAAACGGTCGATCGACGTCCGGCACCCCGGAGGGCCGGTGTTCATCGAGGTGACCGGCGAGCGCGTCGCCCACCAGGCCGTCTGGCTCCGGGTGGCCGGTGACCTGCCCGACGACCCCGCCCTCCACCGTGCCGTGCTCGGTTACGCGAGCGACCTGTCGATCCTCGAGCCGATCATGCGGCGGCACGGCCTGGCCTGGGGCACGCCGGGCGTCAAGAGCGCGAGCCTCGACCACGCGATGTGGTGGCACCGCGACGGCCGCGCTGATGACTGGGTGCTCTACACGCAGGAGTCACCGAGCGCGCAGAGCGGCCGTGGACTGGCGATCGGCCGGATGTTCGACCGTTCGGGCCGCCTGCTGACCACGGTCGCGCAGGAGGGCATGCTCCGCGTGCCCGGGGCCTGAGCGGGGGTCTGACGGTCCCAGGAAGACCCGACGACTCCCCCACGGCTCCGGGCGCGCCCACGATGCTCATGTCCCCGTCACCAGACAGAGAGCAGAGCACCATGGACATCAACGGACGCAGCGTCTTCATCGTCGGAGGGACCTCCGGCATCGGCCTCGGACTCGCCAGACGGTTCGCCGCGGCGGGCAGCACCGTCGTCGTCGGCGGGCGGAACGTCGACCGGGTCGACGACCTCGAGACCGTCGTCGTCGACGTCACCGATCCGGCCTCCGTCCTCCACGCACGCGACACCGTCCTGCGGGATCACCCGGACCTCGACGTCGTCGTCACGATGTCGGGCGTGATGCTCCTCGAGGACCTCCGCGATCCGGCCCACTTCGCGCAGACCGCGGTGACCGTCGACGTCAACCTCCTCGGGACGATCCGGGTCATCGACGCGTTCACGCCGCACCTCATCGCGCGTGGCGGCGGTGACCTCATCACGGTGACGTCGGGGATCGCGTTCCTCCCGTTCCCCCTCATGGCGAGCTACGCGGCGTCGAAGGCCGGGGTGCACGCGTACTCGGAGGCCCTCCGCGCGCAGCTCGCCGGCACCGGGGTCGCCGTCACCGAGCTCGTCCCGCCCGCGGTCGACACGGGTGAGCAGGGCGCGGTCAACCCCGCGGCCCTGCCGCTGGAGGGGTTCCTGGACGAGGTGACCGACCTGCTCACCCAGGGCCCGACGCCCCACGAGATCCTGGTGCAGGGCGTGCAGATGCACCGCTGGGCGGAGCGTGACGGCACGTACGCGGACCTCGTGGCACGACGGTCGGCAGCGCTCGCGAACCTGCCCGGGCGCTGACCGGCAGCCGAACCCGGCAAGCGGGTCGTGGGCGGCGGCACCGGCCGTCGCCCACGACGGTCCTACGGGCGCGAGAACGCCACGGGCTCCTCGCGGTACGCCTCGCACGCGGCACGCTCGACGTCGGTGAGGCGGCGCGGGCGGTTCGTCTCGGCGTCGACGAGCACGAGCGAGGTGGTCGCCCGGGTGAACACGACGAAGGGGTCGGTACCGGCGGGCGAGCAGACCTCGTACGAGACGTCGATGCTCGCCCCGCCGATCCGCCCGACCCACATCTGGATGTCGAGCGGCCGCCGGAGGTACGGGATCGACTGCAGGTACTCGAGCCGCTGTCCGGCGATCACCGTCAACGTCCCGGATCCGGGGCGACCGTCGATGATCGGCGGCGGCGTCTCGGACGTGCCCTCGAGTTCCTCGGGGTCCGGCGCCCAGAACGCGAGGATGCGTGCTTCCTCCAGGAGCCGGAGCATCGCCGAGTTGTTGACGTGCCCGTACGCGTCGATGTCACTCCACCGGATGCGGACGGGCACGCGCAGTCGTGCCACCGTCAGTCCCGCGTGAGCTTGCGGTACGTCGCCCGGCCGGGCTTGGCGGCATCGGCGCCGAGGCGCTGGATCTTGTTCTCCTCGTACGCCTGGAAGTTGCCCTCGAACCAGTACCAGTTCGGCACGCCGTCCTCGTTCACGCCCTCCCACGCGAGGATGTGCGTCGCGATGCGGTCGAGGAACCACCGGTCGTGGGTGATGACCACGGCACAGCCCGGGAACTCGAGGAGGGCGTTCTCCAGGCTGCCGAGGGTCTCGACGTCGAGGTCGTTCGTCGGCTCGTCGAGGAGCAGGAGGTTGCCGCCCTGCTTGAGCGTCAGCGCGAGGTTCAGTCGGTTGCGCTCACCACCGGAGAGCACGCCGGCCTTCTTCTGCTGGTCGGGGCCCTTGAACCCGAACTGCGACACGTACGCGCGCGACGGGATCTCGGTCTTGCCCACCTGGATGAAGTCGAGGCCATCGGACACGACCTCCCACAGGTTCTTGTTCGGGTCGATGCCGCCGCGCGTCTGGTCGACGTACGAGATGTCGACGGTCTCGCCGATCTTGAGGTCGCCGGCGTCGAGGGGCTCGAGGCCGACGATCGTCTTGAACAGCGTCGTCTTGCCCACGCCGTTCGGGCCGATGACGCCGACGATGCCGTTGCGCGGCAGCGTGAACGACAGGTTGTCGATGATGATCCGCTCGCCGAACTGCTTGTGCAGCTTGGCCGCGTCGATGACCTGCGAGCCGAGGCGGGGCCCCACGGGGATCACGATCTCCTCGAAGTCGAGCTTGCGCGTCCGCTCGGCCTCGGCCGCCATCTCCTCGTAGCGGGCGAGGCGGGCCTTCGACTTCGCCTGGCGGCCCTTCGAGTTGCTCCGCACCCAGTCGAGCTCGTCCGACAGACGCTTGGCGAGCTTGGCGTCCTTCTTGCCCTGCACCTCGAGGCGCGCACGCTTCTTCTCGAGGTACGTCGAGTAGTTGCCCTCGTACGGGTAGAGCCGCCCGCGGTCGACCTCGGCGATCCACTCGGCGACGTGGTCGAGGAAGTACCGGTCGTGGGTCACGGCGAGGACGGCGCCGGGGTACTGCTGCAGGTGCTGCTCGAGCCACAGCACGCTCTCGGCGTCGAGGTGGTTCGTCGGCTCGTCGAGCAGGAGCAGGTCGGGCTTCTGCAGCAGGAGCTTGCAGAGGGCGACGCGACGCTTCTCGCCACCGGAGAGGTGCGAGACGACCTCGTCCGCCGGCGGGCACTGGAGCGCCGCCATGGCCTGCTCGAGCTGCGAGTCGAGGTCCCACGCATCGGCCGCGTCGATCTCTTCCTGCAGGGTGCCCATCTCGGCCAGGAGCGCGTCGAAGTCGGCGTCCGGCTCGGCCATCTGGGCGGAGATCTCGTTGAAGCGGTCGAGCTTGGCCTTGATCGGGCCGACGCCTTCCTGCACGTTCTCGAGGACCGTCTTGTCCTCGTCGAGCTCCGGCTCCTGCATGAGGATGCCGACCGTGAACCCCGGCGTGAGCTTGGCCTCGCCGTTCGACGGCTGGTCGAGGCCGGCCATGATCTTGAGGATCGTCGACTTGCCAGCGCCGTTCGGGCCGACGACGCCGATCTTGGCGCCGGGCAGGAACGACATCGTGACGTCGTCGAGGATCAGTTTCTCGCCGACCGACTTGCGGGCGCGGACCATTTGGTAGATGTACTCAGCCATGTCTCGTCCAGTCTACTGAGGGGTACGGAGGACAGCGGGGGCGGTGATCACCACCCCCGGCGTCATTGGATGCTCTCGGTCTTGCCGATCAGGCACTTGCCCGTGCTGAGCACGGGAGCCGTCTCGCTCACGAACGCCGCGCCGCGGAACTGACCGATGAGGCAGGTGGACCCGACGAGCACCGACACCTGGATCGAGTCGGCGGCGCGACCGATCGAGGTCGTGTCCGGCGTGATCTGCATCGCCTTCTTCGGGAACCCCGCGTTCACCAGGGAGTTCACGATCGCCGCGTCGTCGGGGTGCGCGTTCGACGTGGTGAGCGTGTGCGCGGCGTCGTCGAACCGGCCCTTCGCCGCGGTGGCGGCGGCGTCCAGCGTCGCGGTCGGGACGGGGACGTCCGTCGGGGTCGAGATCGCCGTGGCCGTCGTGCTCGCGGAGACGCTGCTGCTCGGCGGTGCGGACACCGTGTCGTGATCACCGCCGCCCGTGCAGGCGCTCACGCCGATCCCGGCGAGCATCGTGATCGCCAGGACCATCGGGAGCCTGCCTCGCATGGACGCGTCCTTCCTGCGACGGCGGTCCCCCCGGCGGCGCCGCACCAGTGTACGGGCAGGACCCGGGCGGGCCGGGAGACCACTGCCCGTCACGCCGTGGCGTCCACCGCGAGGGCCGAGGGGTCGTGACGGTCCGGGCCAGGGGCCGGTGCGGCGTCGTCGTCGGGCACGACGCCGTCGGGGCCCACGCCCGCGAACTCCGGTGCCACGAACATCCCCGGTGTCGAGGCGAGACCGTCGCCATCCGGGCCGCCGTCGTCCAGGTTCCCGTCCATGGAGCCAGCGTCGTCGGCACCGGGCGTCGCCCCCAGCGCGCCGGCTGCGACCTCGACCGCGACGGCACCGGCCACCGCGCGTTCCTCGGCCGACGGCGCGTCACCCGGAGCCGCCATCTCGTCGGCCGTCTGCCGCGGCGTGCGGCGCCACTGACCGCGCCCGTAGGCCAGGTCGTGCCCGATCGCGTCGGCGTCGATCTCGACCGCGAGCCCCGACCGGTCCTGGCGCTCCCACGTCCGGACCCGCAACCGCCCCGCGACGAGCACCCGGTCCCCCTTGACGACGGAAACGGTGCAGTTCGACGCCAGGCTGCGGAACGCGGTGACCGTGAACCAGTTCGTGTCGCCGTTCACCCAGGCGGAGTTGGCGCGGTCCCACCGCCGCGACGGCGACGCCAGTCGGAAGCTCGTGATGGCCAGGCCGGTCCCCGTGACGAGGTGCCGTGGTTCGGTCGCGACGATGCCGCGGATGGTGATCGTGTCGTTCATGCCCCGATCGTCGGGCCTGGCCCGACGCGGCGAGGCGCTGTCGACCACACCGGTGGACAACCGCCCCGACGGGTCCCTTGGGGACGACGTCCGGTCAGTGGGCGCGGAACTCGGGCCGCTCGGCCAATGGCCCGAGCGCCGCGTGCACGGCACGCTTCGCCGACTCGAGCGTCGGGTACGACGCGTGTCGATCCTCCCGGCCGTACAGCGCGACGCGGAACCCGGCTTCGGTGCGGTGGATGCTGCCCACCGCACCGGCCGGTCCGATCGCGACCCAGGTGTCCGTCGTGCGTGTGGTGACACGCTCGTCCGTCGTCGTCATCGTCGACCACCTCCTCGTGGTCCCGCGCCGCCCGACGACCGGATCGGTGTCCGGCTAAGACGCCAGGATGTACTGAGCGTACGCCCGGCGCACCTTGTTCACCTTGGGCACCGCGACGGCCATGCAGTAGCCCTGACCCGGGTTCTTCGCGAAGAAGTCCTGGTGGTACTCCTCGGCCCGGTAGAACTCCGTGAGCGGCTCGATCGTCGTGACGATGGTGCCGTCCCAGATGTCAGCCGCACGCTCGATCGCGCGCTCGAACAGGGCACGCTGCTCGTCGTCGGCCGGGAACATCGCCGACCGGTACTGGGTGCCGACGTCGGCGCCCTGACGGTTGAGCTGGCGCGGGTCGTGCAGCGTGAAGAAGACGTCGAGGATGACGTCGGCGGGGATCACGGTCTCGTCGAAGGTGACGGCGACCGCTTCGGCGTGCCCGGTCCGGCCGGTGCACACGAGCTCGTACGAGGGGTCGGCGACCGTCCCGCCGACGTAACCGGACACGACGTCCTGCACGCCCTGGAGCGTGCGGTACACCGCGTCGAGACACCAGAAACAACCACCTGCGAGCACGAACGTCGTCATGGGGGCAACCTACCTTCCGCGGCCGGGCGACTCCCGGCTGGGTGGTCAACGACGACGGGCCCCTCGCCATTCCCCGGCCCGCCCTCCACACGGGAGGCACGGCGCCCGTCGTCCACACCGGTCGCGGTCGCGCGCTGCGCTGTCGGCGGGTGCTCCTAGCGTCGTCGTCGAGCCGGGAACCGCCTGGCGGACGAGGAGGCGACATTGGAGACGACAGCAGCTCCCTGGCGGATCGGGACGCCACGGCCGGTCGCGCGTTCCCGTGGCGGCCTCCGCGTCCTCGACGTGCGTGAGGACCTGAGCCGGGTGACCCGCGCGAACGGCGAGATCGTCGGGTACGTGGACCGCGTCGAGGTCGCGGGCGCTCCGGCATACCGAGCGCGCCGATACGTCCCCGCCGAGCGTCGCTTCGTGGCGCTCCCCACGGTGTGGGACCCGGACGACGCCGTCGACTGCCTGCGCTGGTGACACCGATCGGACCCTCCGCGGGGCGGTTCTCGGCAATGGCCTGTCGCACGCCGACGGCGCCGCGAGCCATGGATATGGTGCGCACATGCAATGGTGGAACAGCTTCATCGACTGGTCGGGTTCGGCCCATGGGTGGCGACTCATCTCGGGCGCGATCATCCCGTTCGTCGCGATCGTCGTCGCGGGCATCGTCGCGGCCCTCATCGGTCGCGGTGCCACCAAGCGCGTCGTGGCGATGCAGGAGCGCGAAGCGAAGAACGCCGCCGTCGCCGGCGTGATCTCCGCCGCCCGCAAGGCGGCGACCTGGGGTTCGCTGGGCCACGACGAGCGTTCCTATGCGGATCACCTGGCCGAGGACGCCGACATCCGGCTGCGGCTCCTGCCCGTGGTCGGTGCACCCGTGGCGGCGAACTGGGCGCAGCACGAGATCGCCGACATCAAGAAGCACTCGTCGACCTTCAGCTTCCAGGCCGAACAGTCGCTGTCCGAGTTCCGTGACCGGATGCTCGAGTGGCAGGCGCGGCCGTCCAGGGCACGCAAGCTGTTCCGCGCGGACCTGGAGCGCTGGAAGTTCGAGAGCCCGGACCCCGACGCCGACCTCGTCAAGCGCCAGCAGGAGTGGAACGCGGACCAGACCGACGCGGTACGGGCGGGATCCGGTGCCGAGCGCGGTGCCACGATGACGCCCCTCCGCGCCGGGCGCTCGGACGCGACGGGCACGACCGCGACGGGCACGACCGCGACGGGCACGACCGCGGCGAGCGGGACCGCCGACGCCGCCGCCGGTGGGGTGACGGTCGGTTCGGGGACCGCTCCGCGTCCAGCGCCGATCGCACCGGTGCTCCCCCGTGTGGATCGCAGCCCCCTGCCTGATCGCGCCGCATCGGCAGCTCGCGGCACACTGACCGACCGCAGTGCTTCGGCAGACAGCAGCACCCCGACGGACCGCGCCCCTTCGGCACGGCCGGTCGGGACGCCGGACCGCGAGGCGGGAGCCGACGGATCGGCAGCGGTGGCGCCGTCCGGCACGGCAGTGTCCGGTACCGGCGGGACCGAGGCGGACCGGCAGACGGCCGTGGTGCCGGCAGTGGCCCTCGCACGACCGTCGACGTCGGAGCGTCCGGCGACCCAGTCCCCGACCGCGGCCCCGGCCCCGGCCCCGGCCCAGGTCGCCCCGGTGAGCGCGGATGAGTCCGGCGAGCAGGGCCGACCGGCGGGCGAGCTGACGGACCCGAAGGTCGACGCAGCCGGGCCCGCGACCACGAACACGACGTCGATCCCGACCCGCATTGCCGACGCGCCGGTCGAGCCGGCCGATCCCGACGAAACAGACGAGGCGCCGTACGGTTCGCCGGTCAGCGCAGCGGAACTCCGGCGCCGGGCCGACCAGGACGACGACTGATCGAGCGCCCGCTCAGACGGACCACATGGACGGCCGCTCCCTCGACGGGGGCGGCCGTTCGTCGTCGCGCGCCCCCGGCAGGATTCGAACCCGCGACAGGATGGGTAGAAACCATCTGCTCTTCCACTGAGCTACGGAGGCCTGCGAGCGATTGTACGGCGTGGCCGTGGACGGCGACGGGTCGCATGCCGGGACGACGGGGGCGCGTCAGGGCAGCGCGCGGGCGAGCGCCGTCAGCAGCTGGTCCGCCCGCGGGACCCCTGCGGCACGGAACACCTCGTCACCGTCCGCCCCGCTGATGACGATGGTCGGCGTGGAGCGGATGCCGAGCGCCTCGACCCGGTCCGGGTGCGCCGCGACGTCGAGCTCCCGCACCTCGAGCGCGGGGACGAGCCGCTGTGCCTCGCCGACGACCCGTCGTGCCGCGGCGCAGGGGGCGCAGAACGCGGACGTGTACAGGTCGAGGTGCATGCGGGGCCGAACGCGATCCGGCCGACCTCCATTCCCGGAGGCCGGCCGACGCGGGTCAGGGGCGGTCGAACTCGCCGGTGCGGTCGCCCCGGTTCTCGAGTGCGTCGACGGGGTCCGAGTGCTCGGCGTCCCAGCGGTAGTCGACGTGCACCTGGTCGACGACCTGCTTGGCGTTCTCGGCCTTGTAGGTGAACGCGGTCTCGAGTCCGTCGACGATCGCGAACGCCGTCACCTCGTCGTCCCACGTGTCGCTCGTCGCGGTGCGGGTGTCCGTCGTGCCGTTGAAGGGGCCGTCGTGGTAGATGGCGGTGTACTCGTCGCCCTCGTGGATGGTGATGTCGCTCATTCGTCCCTTCTACCAGTCGGGGCATCGAGCGGCCCGCGCATCGGGCACCACGAGGACGGTCGGGAGGACGGCCCTTGTCCGATACATAGCTCAGCTATAGAATTGTCGGCATGGACGATCGCGAGGCCACCATCGAGGCGCTCCTCGTGTCCGTGAATCGACTGATCCGTCGCGCTGCCCGCGCCAGCGGCAACACGACCTCGTCGGCCGTGTGGCGGACCCTCGGCATCCTCGACAGCGACGGCACGATGCGCCTCGGCGAGCTCGCCGCGGTCAGCCGGGTCAGCCAGCCGACGATGACCAAGCTCGTCGCGGGCATGGTCACGGACGGCCTCGCGAGCCGGACCACCGACCCGGAGGACTCCCGGGCCGGCCTCATCACGATCACCGACGCCGGTCACCAGGCCATCCGGGACTGGCGCGCCACCCTCGCGCGCGAGGTCGGTCCGCTCTTCGCGGACCTCGACCCCGACGAGTGGGACACCCTGCACCGAGCAGCGACCCTCGTCACGGCGAGGGTCAGGACGGAGACACCCGCGTGACGGACCACGCAGCACCGACCGGCACCGGCCACGGCCCCACCGGCCACGGCAGCAGCAGCAGCAGCAGCAGCAGCATCCTCAAGCAGTCCTCGGCGGTCTGGGCGATCGCCTTCGCCTGCGTCGTGGCGTTCATGGGCATCGGGCTCGTGGACCCGATCCTCCCGGCGATCGCGCAGTCCCTCAAGGCCACGCCGACGCAGACCGAGCTCCTGTTCACGAGTTACCTCGCGGTGACGGGCGTCGCGATGTTCTTCACGAGCTGGGTCTCGAGCCGGATCGGCGCGAAGAAGACGCTCATGATCGGGCTCGCGCTCATCGTGCTGTTCTCGGTGCTCGCCGCCACGTCGGGCAGCGTCTGGCACATCATCGACTTCCGCGCCGGGTGGGGGCTCGGCAACGCGCTCTTCATCTCGACCGCGCTCGCCACGATCGTCGGTGCGGCGTCGGGCGGGACGGCCTCGGCGATCATCCTGTACGAGGCGGCGCTCGGGCTCGGCATCGCGATCGGTCCGCTGGTCGGCGGGCTCCTCGGGTCGATCAGCTGGCGCGGGCCGTTCTTCGGCGTGACGACGCTCATGGCGATCGCGTTCGTGGCGATCCTCGTGTTCCTCCGGGGCAACGGGGTGGAGAAGCCGTCGCCCACCCCGCTGTCCGCCCCGTTCCGCGCGCTCGGCCGTCCGGCGCTGGCCGCCCTCGCCGCGACCGCGCTGTTCTACAACATCGGCTTCTTCGTGCTCCTCGCCTACACGCCGTACCCGCTCGGCTTCGACGCGCTCGGCATCGGCTTCACCTTCTTCGGTTGGGGTGTCGGCCTCGCGGTCACCTCGGTGTGGGTCGCGCCGATGCTGACGGCCCGGCTCCGGCGCACGTCGGTGCTCCGGCTCGCGCTGCCGCTGCTGGCGCTCGACCTGTTCGCGGCGGCGGTCGTGGTGCACAGCCAGGTCGGCCTGGTGATCTGCGTGGTGATCGGCGGTCTCGTGCTCGGCGTGCTCAACACCGTCCTCACCGAGAGCGTCATGGAGGCCACGGACCTGCCCCGTGCCGTTGCGTCGAGCGCCTACTCGGCCGTCCGGTTCATCGGCGGCGCGGTGGCCCCGCCGGTCGCGACGCTGCTCGCGGACGCGATCGCCCCGAGTGCCGCGTACGTCTTCGCCGGCGCGTCCGTCACGGTCGCCTTCGTCGTGACGCTCGTCGCGGCGCGCGCACTCCGCCGCGTCGACGACGGACCCGAGCCCCAGCGCATCGAGGCGGAGGCCGTCAG
The DNA here is from genome assembly GCF_003234885.2 of Curtobacterium sp. MCBD17_003. Lineage (NCBI taxonomy): Bacteria > Bacillati > Actinomycetota > Actinomycetes > Micrococcales > Microbacteriaceae > Curtobacterium > Curtobacterium sp. MCBD17_003. The sequence goes on along the minus strand of NZ_CP126275.1, from coordinate 791,736 downwards.
CGCCGGCAAGGTGAGCTGACCACCGGACGTCCGCCGCGCCTCCCGACCGCACGCGGCCCGGCCGGGAGGCCCGACCCCGCCCCCCAGGACCGTCACCGGACCGGCATAGGATCGAGCACATGTCCACGTCACACGACCGCCTCGTCTGGATCGACTGCGAGATGACGGGGCTCGACCTCGACGCCGACGAACTCGTCGAGGTCGCGGTCGTCGTCACGGACTTCGACCTCGAGCCGGTCCACCCGGGCTTCGACATCGTCATCAAGCCGAACCAGTCGGCACTCGACAACATGAACGACTTCGTGCGGAACATGCACACGACCTCGGGCCTCATCGACGAGATCCCGAACGGCGTGAGCCTGGCCGACGCGGAGTACCAGGTGCTCGAGTACATCCTGCGGCACGTCCCCGCCGAGGGCTCGGCACCGCTGGCGGGCAACACGATCGGCACCGACCGGTCGTTCCTCGCGCGGTACATGCCCCGGGTCGACAACCACCTGCACTACCGCAGCGTCGACGTGTCGAGCATCAAGGAACTCTGCCGCCGCTGGTTCCCGCGCGTGTACTTCAACGCACCGGAGAAGCACGGCGGCCACCGCGCCCTGGCCGACATCCTCGAGTCGATCCGGGAGCTCGAGTACTACCGGCGCGCGGGGTTCGTCGCCGAGCCGGGGCCGGCCACCGAGGACGTGCGCGGGATCGCGGAGCAGGTCGTCGACAAGTGGGAGTCCCGGCTGGCCGCACCGCAGGCCTGACCGGCAGCGCGGCGCCGGACTGTCCCCTCGACGCGGACGCCCCGGACTGGGGTCACCAAACCCCGAGCCGGGCCGCCTCGAACACATAGCGTGTCCAGCACCATGCGCAGCGCGACCACCACAACGGCCTCCCGCATCATCAGCGTCGGGGGCGTCCGCGGGGACCTCGTCGTCCCGAACGACGACCTCGTCGGTCCCATCGACTCGTCCGACGAGTGGATCCGCCGCCGCACGGGGATCGTCACGCGTCGGCACGCGCGCAAGGAGGTCCTGGTCGAGGACCTCGCCGAGCAGGCCGGGCGCAGTGCGATCGAGGCCGCCGGGATCGACCCCGAGCAGGTCGACGTCGTCATCGTCGCGAGCATCTCGTGGATGCAGACCACGCCCGCGATGGCGCCCCTCGTGGCGCATCGGCTCGGCACCGGACCCGGCACCGCCGCGTTCGACGCCAACGCCGCCTGTGCGGGCTACTGCTACGGGATCGGCCAAGCGGATGCGATGATCCGCTCGGGGCTCGCCCGGCACGTCCTGGTGATCGGTGCCGAGAAGATCTCCGACTTCATCGAGCCGACCGACCGCACGATGTCGTTCATCATGGGTGACGGCTCGGGTGCCGCACTCGTCGGACCGAGCGACACCCCCGGCATCGGCCCGACCGTGTGGGGGTCGGACGGCCGCCTCAACGGCGCGATCGGGCTGACGCACTCGTGGCTCGACTTCAAGTACGCCGCCGACGACGAGCGCGTGCCGTGGCCGACCGCGCGCCAGGACGGACCGAGCGTGTACCGGTGGACGCAGACGGCGCTGCCGGAGCTCGCGCTCAAGGCGATCGCGGACGCGGGCCTGACCCCGAAGGACATCGAGGTCTTCGTGCCGCACCAGGCGAACCTCCGGATCGTCGAGGGACTGCACGACCGGCTCGGACTCGCCGACGACGTCATCGTCGCGCGCGATATCGTCGACACGGGCAACACGTCGTCCGCGTCGGTGCCGCTCGCGACCGAGCGGCTGCTGCGTGAGGGACTCGCGCAGCCGGGCCAGATCGCCCTGCAGTTCGGGTTCGGCGCCGGGCTGGCGTACGCCGCGCAGGTCGTGCGGCTGCCCGAGCACGTGGGCGTCGCCGGACCCGGCGCGCCCGTCCCGGTCGCGGAACCGGTCGCCGTGTGAGTCCCTGGACGTCGGCGGGCGCCGCGCCTGCCGAACCGAGGAGCACCGTGACCGCGCACCAGCCCACCGTCGTCGTGACCCGCCCCGCGCCGGGCGTCGTCCTGGCGACGCTGTCCCGCCCGGAGCGGCTCAACGCGATCACGGTCGGGATGTTCGCCGAGCTCGAGGAGCTCGCCGCATCGCTCGCCCGCGACGAGCACGTCCGCGTGCTCGTGCTCACGGGCGCCGGCCGGGGGTTCTCGTCCGGCTACGACCTCGACGAGGCGAAGGAGCTCCCGCAGCTCACCGCCATGGGGATGCTCGCCCGCCAGGAGGCCGCGGCACGCGCGCTCGTCGGCCTCCGGTCCCTGCCGATCCCCGTCGTCGCGGCGGTGAACGGTCCGGCCGCCGGTGGCGGGTTCTCGCTGGCCCTCGCGGCGGACATCCGACTCGCCTCCCCCACGGCCACCTTCGTCGCGTCGTTCGTCCGGATCGGCCTGTCCGCCGGTGATCTCGGGTTGTCCTGGCTCCTCCCACGCGTGATCGGGTCGGGCCGCGCCGCGGAGATCACGTTGACCGGTCGCGCGGTCGACGCCGCCGAGGCGGAGCGGATCGGACTCGTGTCCCGCGTCGTCCCGGCGGAGTCCCTGCTCGAGGAGGCGCTGGCCACCGCGGCCGCGATCGTGGGGAACTCGCCGTCGGGCGTCCGGTTCTCGAAGCGAGCGTTGCAGCACAACCTCGAGATCGGGTCGTACGCCGCGGCGGTCGAGTACGAGAGCCGAGGACAGGCGCTGCTGTCCCGGACCGCGGACATGGCCGAGGCGCTCGACGCGTTCCTGAACCGGCGCCCGCCCGAGTTCACCGGGCAGTGACCGCCCCTACCGCTGGTCGGCCCCGGCGCCCTCCGCCTGCTGCGCCTTCGTCGCGGCCGCAGCGGCCTTGCCCCGAGCGCGGATCGCGGCCCAGTCGTCCGCGGTGAGGTGGGTGAGGTCCGAGAACGTCGACGGTCCGGCGAGCCGCTGCCCGCCGTCCATCGCGATCGTCTCGCCGGTCAGGTAGTCGCACGCGTCGGACAGCAGGAACATGACGAGGTTCGCGACCTCGTCGGGGCGCCCGAACCGGCCCGCGGGGACGCCGCGCACGTCGGTGGCCCCGATGACCGAGCTGTCCCCGGGGTCGAGGACGTCCCAGGCGAACTCCGTCGGCACCGGACCGGGCGCGACGGCGTTCAACCGGATCCCGTAGTGCGCCCACTCGACGGCGAGCGACATCGTCATCGCGTTCACGGCGGCCTTCGACATCGCCGACGGCACGACGTAGGCCGAACCGGTCTCGACCCACGTGGTCAGGAGGGACACGACGGCGCCGGGGAGGCCCTCGCGGATCCATCGGCGACCGACGGCGTGCGTGACGTGGAACGAGCCGTTGATCACCGTCGAGGTCACCGCGGCGAACGCGCGTGCGGACAGCGACTCGGTCGGGGCGATGAAGTTCGCGGCGGCGCCGTTGACGAGCCCGGTGAGGGGACGACCCCCGGCGTGCATCCGGTCGACCGCGGCGTCGACGGCCTCGGCGTCCCGCACGTCGACCGAGTCGACGACGATCCGCGACGGGTCACCGAGCATCGCGATCTCGCTCGCGGCGGCGTCGAGCACGGCACGGCGGCGGCCCCAGAGCACGACCTCGGCCCCGTGGGCGACGAGGGCGCCGGCGATCGCCTTGCCCAGGCCGGACCCGCCGCCGGTCACGAGGATCCGATCGCCCTCGAGGAGGGTCGGCGAGTAGGGATCGCGCCGCTCACCGTCCGCTGGTCCACGTGCCAAGGTCCACCACCGTTCCGGTCCACCTGGCAGCCGGTGTCGTTCGGGTCGACACCGTGTCACTGCCGTTCAGCACGCTACCAGGAGGGCGGTCCGCGCCCGTCCGGTCACGGGCCGGTGACGACCACCTTGCCGAGGGCGTCGCGGGACTCGATGAGGCGCATCGCCTCGGCGGCCTCGACGAACGGGAACACACGCCCGACGACGGGGTGGATCCGTCCCGCCGCCATGAGGTCCTGCACGGCGTCGCGGACCATGCGCAGCGTGCCGGGGTACTCGGCGTCCATGGTGTCCATCGAGATCCCCGTGACGGACAGGTTCCGCAGGAGCAGCCGGTTCACCCGGACCTCGGGGATCGAACCGCCGGCGAACCCGATGACGACGAGCATCCCACCCGTGCGGAGCGCCCGCAGCGAGTCGGTGAAGCGGTCGCCGCCGACGGGGTCGAGCACGGCGTCGACCCCGTGGCCGTCGGTCAGGCGCAGGACGTCGTCCTTCCAGGGGCCGTCCGACCGGATGACCTCGTCGGCACCCGCCCGGCGCGCGAGCTCCGCCTTGTCGTCCGACGAGACGACCGCGATCGCGCGGACGCCGAAGGCGTCGGCGAGGTCGAGCAGGGCTGTCCCGACGCCGCCGGCCGCACCGTGGACGAGCACCGTGCCTCCCGGACGGACGCCCGACCGGTGCAGCGCGAACCAGGCGGTCGAGTAGTTGAGGTACACCGCCGCCCCCTGAACGAACGACATGTCGTCGGGGAGTTTCGCCGTGTAGTCCGGCGCGACGACCGCCCGCTCGGCCATGCCGCCCCAGAACACGATGCTGCCGACGCGGTCGCCCACCGCGAAGCCACTCGCCGGGTCCGCCTCGACCACGACACCCGCGATCTCGCTGCCGAGCACGTAGGGGGTGGGCGTGCCGTACTGGTAGCGGCCCCGGCTCTGCAGGACGTCGATGACGCTCAGGCCCACCGCACGGACCTCGACGACGACCCGGACGCCGCCCGCACGGTGGTGGTGGTGTCCGGGTTCCGGGACGTCTCGGACGACCGCCGCGTCGGGACCGTCCAGCCGCTCGATGACGATCGCCTGCACCCGTCGAGCCTAGCCGCGGCTCCGAACACGGCGGGACCGCTCGTTGGAGGATCACCACCGTCCGGTCGCCGAACCGTGGTGGGACCTCCACCGATTCGACCCCCGGACCCGCTGCGAGGATGGACCGCATGACCAGCACCCGCGTCGCCGTCACCGGCCTCGGCGCCGTCTCCCCCGTCGGCGCCGACGCCCCGAGCACCTGGGCGGCGTTCCTCGCCGGTCGCTCCGGTGTCGCCCTGATCGAGGACGACTGGGCGGCGGACCTGCCGGTCCGCATCGGTGCGCGCGTCGACGCGGACCTCGGCGCGCACCTGACGGTGCGCGAGACGAAGCGCATGGACCGCGCGGAGCAGATCGCCATGGTCGCCGGCCGGGAGGCGTGGGCCCACGCCGGGTACGACGGCCCCCTCACCGACGACGACCGGGACCGCGCCGCCGTGGTCGTGGGCACCGCGATCGGCGGCCTGCACTCGACCATCGAGCAGCAGCACGCGCTCGAGCGGTCGGGATCCCGGAAGGTGCTCCCCCACACCGTCACGATGATGATGGCGAACGGCGCGGCGGCCTGGCTCTCGATGGCGATCGGCGCCCGCGGCGGAGCCAGTGCGCCCGTGTCCGCGTGCGCGTCGAGCACCGAGGCCCTCGGGCAGGCGCGGATGCTCATCGCGTCCGGCGCGGCCGACGTCGTGCTCGCCGGCGGCACCGAGGCCTGCGTCGAGGGCCTCACGCTCGCGGCGCTCGCCCAGACCCGCGCGTTGTCGCGGCGGCAGGACGACCCGAGCCGTGCCTCCCGGCCGTTCGCGGCCGACCGCGACGGCTTCGTGCTCGGCGAGGGGGCGGCGATGCTCGTGCTCGAGTCCGAGGACCACGCCCGCGCACGCGGCGCCCGGGTGCTCGCGTGGCTCGACGGGTCGGCCGTGACGAGCGACGCCCACGACATCGTCCAGGCCGACCCGGACAACCAGGCGCGCACCATGACGCTCGCCCTGCGGGTGGCGGGTGTCCCCGGGTCCGAGATCGGGTTCGTGCACGCCCACGCGACCTCGACGCCGCTCGGGGACCTCAACGAGTCACGCGCGATCCTGTCGTCCGTCGGGGCGCACCCCGTCGTGACGTCGACGAAGTCCATGACGGGGCACCTGCTCGGGGCGTCCGGCGCGCTCGGGGCGGTGGCCGTGGTCGAGGCCCTGCGGACCGGGACGGTCCCGCCGACGACGAACGTCGACGCCGTGGACCCCGAGGTCGAGGTCGACGTGGCGACGACACCGCGGACGGTCGACACCGGGGTCGCCCTGCTCAACTCGTTCGGCTTCGGCGGCCACAACGCGTCGCTCGTGTTCGCGCGGGCGTAGGGCGGGCCTCCCGCGGAGCTACCGCGCCACGTCGTCGCCGAGCCCGAACACGCGCCGTGCGTTGCCGCTCGTGAACGCCTCGCGGTCGGCGTCCGAGTCGAACTCGGCGAGGAACCGCTCGACATCCGCGCGCGTCGGCCGCTGGAACGGGTAGTCGGTCGAGAACACGAGGCGGTCGACCGACGTGACGGTCAGGGCGTGCCGGAGGAGCGCGGGGTTGAACATGCCCGACGTCGTCACGACCACGTTCGACCGCAGGTACTCGACCACCGGGCGGTCGAGCCCAGCGGTGCGCGCGAGGCTCTGGATGCGGTCGACCCAGAACAGCAGGAGTTCGCCCCAGTGCCCCAGGACGATCTGGAGGTCCGGGTGCCGGTCGAACGTGCCCCGGGCGATCAGACGGAGCGCCGCCACCGCGGCCTCGAGGTGCCAGCCCCACCCGAAGGTCGACAGCGCGAGGTCGGTCATCGGGTCGAAGCCGGAGTAGGACGCCTCGCGCACGGCCCGCGGTGGGATCTGCGGGTGGATGAACACCGGGAGGCCCCGGGCGGCCGCCACGGCGAACAGGTCGTCGTACCGTGGGTCGTCGAGGGGGACGTCGCCCGTGCGGCCGTAGACCATCGCCCCGACGAACCCGAGGTCGGCGGCTCGCTCGAGCTCGGCGACGACGGCGCTCGGGTCCGCCATCGGGAGGGTCGCCATCGCACGGAAGCGGTCGGGACGGCGTGCGACCGCGGCGGCCGCCGCGTCGTTGAGGTCGCGGCTCGCCGCCACCGCGTCGGCGGGGTCGAGTGGTCCGGTCGCGGGCGGGGCCACGGACAGGACCTGCAGGTCGACGCCCTGCTCGTCCATGACGGCGAGGCGCGCGGCGTCGAGGTCCTCGAGCAGGGCGAGGGTGTCCCCGTGCTCGTTGAGGACGAGGCTGTCGTCCCGACGGTCCCCGGGGAGCCGTTCGAGGGCCTGGCGGAGGTCGGGGGTCGTCCAGTGTTCTTCGATGGCGATGACGGTCACGCTCCGGAGCCTGCCACGTGCGCGCCTCGCGGGTTCGTCGCGCGCTCAGCCCACGGGGACGCCGACCCGACGTCGCCCGACCCGTGCATCGGGGTGCCGACGGTCAGCGGCGGTGCGCGACGATCGTGCGTGGTGCCGGTGGGAGCGACGCATTCGACCGGGAGGCCCGGAACGCGTCGAGCGCGAGGGTCGCGGACCGCCGCGCCACGGCCTCCCGGTCGGCCGTCGCCACGGACGGGGCGGCACGTCCGGCAAGGAGCACGAGGACGACGTCGTCGACCCCCACGTCGGTGCGCAGTGCGCCGACGAGCTGCGCCCGCCGCACGAGATCGGCGATGATCCGGAGCAGTGCCGTGCGGTGGGTGTGCAGGGCCTCGCCGGACGGGTCGGCCGCGGTCATCGCTTCCGTGAAGCCCCGGTTCCGCGCGTTGAGCACGGCCAACGCGACGACCATCGAGCAGAAGCCGTGCCACGGGTCCGGGTCGGCCGCGCCGTCCTCGACGGCCGCACGACAGGCGCGGAGCTCGTCAGCGAAGGCAGCGTCCACGAGCGCCTGCTTCGTCGGGAACCGGCGGTAGAGGGTCGCCGGCCCGACGTCGGCGCGCCGAGCGACCTCGCGCATCGTGACCGCGAGGCCGCGCTCGGCGAACAGCGCACGCGCGGCGTCGAGTGCCCGATCGCGGTTGTCCTGGGCGTCGGTCCGCAGGATGTGAGGCAATGGGTCCCCCGTGGTTCCCACTTCGACCAAGTGGACGGGAGCGTCCACTACCGTCCCGAGCGTACCGCGGGTGCGGTGCCGGGAGCGGAGGACGACGTGCGTGCAGTGGTGATCGAGCGGTTCGGCGACCCGGACGGGATGGTGGTGGCGGACCTCCCGGCCCCGGTCGCCGGACCGGGGCAGCTCGTCATCGGGACCGAGGCGATCGGCGTCGGCGGGGTCGACGCGGTCATCCGGCGCGGCACCCTCGGCGGCCGCGGAGCCGCGGGCGGCCTGGTGCCGGGCAGCGAGGTCGCCGGCACCGTGACGTCCGTCGGCGACGGCGTCGACACCGCGTGGATCGGCCGCCGGGTCTGGGCGTTCACGGGCCGCGGGGGCGGGTACGTCGAGCAGGCCGTGGCGAGGATCGGGGACGTCGTCGCCCTGCCGGCCGACCTCACCTCGACCGACGCGGTGACCCTGGGGAGCGCCGCCCCTGTCGCGCACTTCGCGCTCGAGCACGCCCGGCTGGTGCCGGGAGCGTCCGTGCTCGTCCGCGGTGCGGCCGGGAGCATCGGCATCGCCGCGGTGGAGCTCGCCGTCCGTGGTGGTGCCGGCACCGTCGCGGTGACGACGTCGTCGGCGGAGCGGGGGCGGCGACTCCGCGCGCTCGGGGCCACCCATGTCCTGGATCGCGCAGGCTCGGGCGATGCTCTGGCGCCCGACGCGTTCGACGTGGTCCTGGACGTCGTCGGCGGCGCGGACGTCGGGCGGTTCATCGACCTGCTGGCCGCGAACGGCCGCATGGTCATGGTCGGCGCCGTCGCGGGGATGCCCCCTGCTGACTTCGGTACGGCGCTCCTGCGGTCGTTCCAGCGGTCACGCTCGTTCGCGACGTTCAGCCTCGACACCGTCCCGACCGCGGCACGGGACGCGTTCCGCGCCGACGCGTTCGCGGCGGCCGCGCGCGGGGAACTCCATGCCGTGGTCGACACGGTGCTGCCGCTCGGACGGGCCGCGGAGGCGCATCGGCGGATGGACGCCGGCAGCGTCTTCGGGCGGATCGTCCTGACACCCTGACGGCACCCGCCCGACCTCGTGGTGTCGGTGGTCGGGGCCACGATGGAGGCGATGACCGGCACCACGACGACCGCCCCGCGGCAGCTCCTCGACGTCCGACGCATCTACGCCGAGCCGGCCGCGCTCGCGATGCCGCGCGGGGCCGAGATCCTTGCCGAGTGGCCGGACGCCGAGGTCGTCGAGGTCCCGTCGCACTGGCATATCCCGGAGGTCCACGGCGACGAGACCAACGTGCGCCGGTGGGTCCGGATCAAGACCGAGGCCCTCGTGCTCGGCGTCAAGAAGTCCCTGGTCACCCGACCGAACGGGCGCAGCGCCGACTTCATCGCCCCGTCGACGGCGAACGGGTGCGCGATGGCGTGCGCGTACTGCTACGTCCCGCGGCGCAAGGGGTACAGCAACCCGATCACCACCTTCGTGAACATCGAGCAGATCCAACGGCACATCGCCCGCCACGTCGCCAAGCAGGGGCCGAAGGTCGAGCCGAACCAGTGCGACCCGGAGGCCTGGGTCTACGACATCGGCGAGAACTCGGACTGCTCGGCCGACGCCCTGGTGAGCGCGAACGTCCACGACCTCGTCGACCTGTTCCGCATGATGCCGACCGCCAAGGCGTCGTTCGCCACGAAGTACGTCAACCGCGACCTGTTGGACTGGGACCCGATGGGACGCACGCGGGTCCGGTTCTCGCTCATGCCGGCCGAGCTCGCCAAGCTCACGGACATCCGGACGTCACCCATGGCCGAGCGCATCGCGGCGATCGACGACTTCGTCGACGCCGGGTACGAGGTACACCTCAACTTCTCGCCGGTGATCCTCACACCGACGTGGGAGCAGGACTGGCAGGCGCTGTTCGAGCACCTCGACGACGTCCTGTCCCCGCGGACCAAGGCGCAGCTCGCGTGCGAGGTCATCATGCTCACCCACAACGAGGGTCTGCACGGGGTGAACCTCGGTTGGCACCCCAAGGCCGAGGACGTCCTGTGGCGCCCCGAACTGCAGGAGACGAAGGTGTCCGAGAACGGCGCCGTGAACGTGCGGTACCGGCGGGAGCTGAAGCGGGCTGCGGTGGACCGGTTCACGACGCTGCTCGCCGCGACCATGCCGTACTGCCGCGTCCGCTACGCGTTCTGACGGGCCCGGCCCCGCGCCTCCCGTCCGTCCGTCCGTCGTCGGTTCGCGACGAACGCTGCGTCAGCCCCCGACGAACGCTGCGTCCGTCGCGGCGAGCACCCGGAGCACGTTGCCGCCCGCCAGCGCGCGGAGGTCGTCGTCCGACCAGCCGCGCCGCCGGAGCTCGTCGGCGAGCACCGGGTACCGCGAGACGTCGCGGAGGTCCGGTGGCAGGACGGGCGTGCCGTCGTAGTCGCCCCCGAGCCCGACGTGCTCGATGCCCGCGACCTGGCGTGCGTGGTCGACGTGGTCCGCGACGTCGGCCACGGTGACGATCGGGCCGTCGGCCGGGCGGCTCGGCGGGTCGGCGGCCTCCCACGCGGCCCAGGCCGCGGAGACGAACGCCGGCACGAACGTGATCATGACGACTCCGCCGTTGTCGGTGAGTCGGGCGAGCACGTCGTCGGGGACGTTCCGCGGGTGGTCGTTCACCGCGGTCGTCGACGAGTGGCTGAACAGCACCGGGGCGGTGGCGACGTCGAGCGTGTCGCGCATGGTGTCGGGGCTCGTGTGCGAGAGGTCGACGAGCATGCCGATCCGTTCCATCTCGGCGACGACCTCGCGCCCGCGGTCGGTCAGGCCGCCGTGCGCGCGCGCCCCCGTCGCGGAGTCCGCCCAGGCCGTGTCCGCGGTGTGCGTCAGCGTCATGTACCGGACGCCGAGCCGCGCGAACGTCCGGAGCACGGCGAGGTCGTCGCCGATCGCGTGCCCGCCCTCGGCTCCGAGCAGGCTCGCGATGCGTCCGGCGGTCACGGCCGCGCGGACGTCGTCGGCCGTGCGCGCGAGCCGGAGGTCGTCCGGGTAGCGGGCGATGAGGCGGTGGACCAGGTCGATCTGCTGGAGCGTCGTGCGGACGGGGTCCGGCTCGTCGACGTCGACGTACACGGACCAGAACTGGCCGACGACACCGCCCGCACGGAGCTTCGGCAGGTCGGTGTGGAGCGTGAGCGCGGTGCCGTCGACGCCCTCGACGGACGAGCTGCGCCGCATCTGACACTCCCACGGCAGGTCGTTGTGGCCGTCGATCACGGGGAACGGCAGGGTCGCGAACGGGTCCGTCATGCTGCCGACGGTACTGGAGGCACGACGACCCTCCGCGAGATCGCGGTCGGTGCCGTTCTGGCACCCTCCGGAACGACACCGACCGCGATCTGGCGGGCGGGGTGCGCCTGCGGCGCGTCAGCCGGCGTCGACGCGGGCGCGCAGCTCGTCCCGCCAGGCGCGGGTGGCCGCCTCGGTGCCGAGCGTCGGCGCGGACCCCACGAGCAACTGCGTGTACGGGTGCTGCGGGTCGTTGATGATCGCGTCCGTCGTGTTCGTCTCGACCACCCGACCGCGATACAGCACGACGACGCGGTCGGTGATGCCGGCGACGGAGCCGAGGTCGTGCGAGATGAACAGCAGTGACACGTCCGGCCCGGCGAGCCCCTGGAGCAGTTCGAGGATCTGCACACGGTTCGCCGAGTCGAGGGCGCTGACCGGCTCGTCGAGGATGAGCAGCCCGGGTCGGGTGACCAGGGCTCGGGCGATCGCGATCCGCTGCCGTTGCCCGCCGGAGACCTGCCCGGGAAGCCGGTCGAGCAGGCGCTCGTCGAGCCGCACCTTCGCCAGGTACTCGCGGACCGTCGCCGCGATGGTCGTCCGGTCGTACCGGCCGCTCGTCACGAGGGGTTCCGCGATCGACTGCTCGAGGGTGAAGCCGGGGTCGAGGCTCCGCATCGGGTCCTGGAACACGTACTGCACCCGGCCGGAGCGGCGGAGCCCCTGCCGCTGCTTCGCGCTCGCGCGGGTGACGTCCTGTCCGTCCAGGATGATCCGGCCCCCGCTCGCCGGCACGAGTCCGAGCACCGCGCGCGCGAGCGTCGACTTGCCGGACCCGGTCTCGCCGATGAGTCCGACCACCTCGCCAGGTGCGATCGTCAGGTCGGCGTCGTGGATCACCTGCTGTCGCCGCGCACCGCGTCCGTACGACACCCGCAGACCCTCGATCTGGAGGACCGGGGCGGCTCCGTCGGCGCGGGTGGCGGTGCCACCCGCGGTCGCGTCGGTCGTGGTGCTCATGCAGGGGCCTCCGTCCGGGAACCGCGGCCGACGCTGGCCGCCGGGTCATCTCCGGGGGCCCGGAGGAACCGCTCGAGGCCGAACCGGTGGTGCTCGTCGAGCAGGAGCTGCGTGTACTCGTGCTCCGGCCGGTACAGGATCTGCTCGGTGGGGCCCTGCTCCACGACGACGCCGTTCCGCATGACGAGCACCTCGCCGCAGAGCTGCGCGACGACCGCGAGGTCGTGCGAGACGACGATGAGTGCGAGCCCGAGGCGGTCCTTGAGGTCGGTGAGCAGGTCGAGGATCTCCGCCTGCACGGTGACGTCGAGCGCCGTGGTGGCCTCGTCGGCGATGAGCACCGCGGGTTCGCAGGCGACCGCGGCGGCGATGAGGATGCGCTGGAGCATGCCGCCGGACAGCTCGAACGGGTACTGGTGGAACACGAAGTGCGGGTCGCGGATGCGCACGGCCTCGAGCAGGGCGACCGCGGCGTCCTCCGCCTGCCGCCGGGGCACGCCCTTCTTGACGCGGAGGATCTCCTCGAGCTGCTTCCCGACCGGGATCGATGGGTTGAGGTAGGTCGCGGGGTCCTGGAACACCGCGGAGATCGTCGTGCCGCGGAGCGCCGTCCAGTCCTTCCGGCTCAGCGTGGCGGTGTCGCGGCCGTCGATCGTGACCGAGCCGGCCGTGACCTCGAACAACTCCGGGAGCACGCCGAGCAGCGCGCGGCACGTGATCGTCTTGCCGCTGCCGGACTCACCGACGATGCCGAGCGCCTGCCCGGGGCGCAGCGAGAACGTGACCGACTCGACCGCGACGACGTCCTGCAGGTGGTCGTGGATCCGCAGGCTGTCCACGACGACGACCGGTGCGGCGGTGTCGGTCGTGTCGGGCCTCCCGGCCGTGCCGTCGGTGGACGCGCGCGCCCCGCCGGACGTGGGAGCGGGGCGGGGCGTGGGAACGGACATCAGGAACCGGCCTTCCGGGCGACGGGGGCGACGGGGGTCGCGATGCCGCGGGCGCGACGCCGAGCTCGCTCCAGGGCGCGTCTGCGGAGCATCACGCGGCCGGACTCGCCCGACGCGTCGCGGAGGACGTCCGCGAGCAGGTTGAGGGACCACACGGTCGCCATGATGAGCACGATCGGCCACACCGGCGCGTACGGCTGGTACGACAGGTACCCGAGGTCGGACGCGAGCATCCCGCCCCAGGTCGGTGCCGGTGGCTGCACGCCGATGCCGAGGAACGTCAGGCTCGCCACGATGACGAGTCCGACCCCGGTCGCGTTCGCGAAGGCGATCCCGACCGGCGCGACGACCTTCGGTGCGATGTGCTTCCGGAGCACCCAGCCCGTGGACGCGCCGCTGAGCACCGCCGCCTCGACGAACTGCGAGCCCGACACGGACAGCGCTGCCGCGCGCGAGACACGGTAGAACATCGGGGCGAGCAGGATGCCGACGCTGAACATCGCCTGCGCGAGCCCGTTGCCGAGCAGGGCCGTCATGGCGACCGCGAACACGAGGAACGGCAGCGCGATGAGGGTGTCGACGACGCGGAGGCTGAGCCACTCGAACACGCGCCCCAGGTACACGGACAGCAGGCCGGGGACCGTGCCGACGACGAGCGCGATGGCGGCCACCTCGAACGCGCTGAGGACGCTCGCCGGGGCGCCGGCGAGCAGGCGACTCAGGACGTCGCGACCGAGGTAGTCGGTGCCGAGCGGATGCGCGGCCGACGGTGCCGCCAGGAGCCGCGACCCACCCTGCAGGGGATCGTGCGGCGCGAGCAGGTGGCCGAACACACCGAGCAGGACGACGAGTGCGAGGACCCCGGTGCCGACCCAGAACGACGGGAGCCGGATGAGGCGAGCGAGCATGTCAGACCCCTCTCGCGGCGGACGGCTGGATGCGGTTCAGCGCGATGTTGACGAGCAGGTTGAACCCGACGACGAGCACGATCGACACGACGAGCACCCCCTGCACGCTCGGGACGTCGCCGTGCAGCGCGGACGTGCTCGCGAAGACGCCGTACCCGGACAGGCCGAACACGGTCTCCGTGACCACCGCACCGCCGAGCAGGTTCGGGAACGTCAGTCCGAGGAGCGCGAGGGCCGGCCCGCCGCCGTTCCGGAGGACGTGCACGAAGAAGATCCGCCGCGGACTGAGCCCGTGCACGGTGGCGCCGAGCACGTAGTTCTCGTCGTACGCCGACACGAGTCCCGCGCGGAGCTGCCGTGCGATGCCGGCGACCATGTCGAGGCTCAGGGCGATCGCGGGCATGATCACGTGCGACAGCCAGGGTCCGAAGCCCTGGCTGAGCGGGATGAACCCCGCGGACGGCAGCAGGTGCAGCTGGACCGCGAACACGGCGACGAGCACGATGCCGACGGTGAACGGGGGCATCACCGAGATGAACGACGTGAACGCCGTGATCGTCCGGTCCACCCAGCTCGTCGCGGTGACCGCCGCGAGCGCGCCGAGCAGCGCCCCGACCAGCACGCCGATCACGAGTGCGACGAGCGCCACGGACAGGCTGATGAGGATCCGCTGACCGATGAGCGTCGAGACCGGGATGCCGTCGAGCCAGCTCGTGCCGAGGGACCCGTGGAGCAGGTCGGTGAACCACGTCCAGTACTGGACGAGGAACGGCTTGTCGAGGCCCCACTGGTGGTTGAGCCGGGCGACCGCCGACGGTGTGGCGGCGTCGCCGAGTTGCACGTACGCGGGGTTCAGGCCGGTGATCGCCCCGAGCAGGAACGTGATGAACGTCCCGAACACGAACACGGGCACGAACACCGCGAGGGGGCGGAGCACCGCCAGGACGACCCGTTTCCAGCGCAGGCCGCCGGCCGACCGCGCCCGGAGCGCGGGGACGCTCCGGACGCGGGGCAGCTCGATCTCGCTCGCCATGTCAGCTCCCGCTGATGGTCACGCCGGTCCAGGTGATGTACGCCGGGATCTTCGGGATGCTCGAGACCGCCTTCGTCTTGACGAGGATGTTCGGCACGCTGTCGGTGAACACCAGGCCCGTGTTGGCGAGCCCCGCGGCGGTCGCCGCCTTGATGTTCCCCGCGTAGTCGGGCGAGTCGAGCGGTGTCGCGAGCGCCTTCGAGACGGCCGCCTGGAACGCACTGCCGGCGTCGACGCCCGACGAGTTCAGCGCGCCCTGCGCACCGAAGTGCGCCTGCAGCGTCTGGATGGGCGAGTCGCGGCCCGTGGTGCTGTAGGTGGACAGCGGCAGCTTCTTGGCGAAGAACGAGGTGGCCCAGTTCGGGTCGACCTTCAGCGTCGCGTCGATGCCCACCTTCTTGAGCTGCGCCTGCACGAGTTCGTTCTCGGCGCTGTTGTTGAGGACCGTCATCGTCACCGTGACGCCGTTCGGGTAGCCAGCCTCGGCGAGGAGCTGCTTCGCCTTCGTGGGGTTGTACGGGTACTCGTTCGCCGACGCGGCATCGTACGCGATGTAGCCCTTCGGGAACGGCTCACTCGTCGCGGACCCGTAGCCGAAGTCGACCTGCTTGACGATCTGGTTCCGGTTGATGGCGAAGTTCACCGCCTGGAGCACCTTCGGGTCGTCGAACGGCGCCTGCGTCGTGTTCACGCTGACGTTGGCCGCGTTGAACCCGGGCTGGAACACGACGTCGAGACCGGCGGACTTGGCGGACTTGACCTGGCTCGCCGCGAGGTCGGCGAAGTTGTACACCCCGCTCTGCAGACCCGACACGATGCTCGAGGCGTCGACGCCGAACGAGACCGTCACGTTCTGGATGTGGATGTCCTTCGCGTCCCAGTAGCGGGGGTTCTTGACGAACGTGGCCTTGGAGCCGGCGACGATGCTCACCGGCTTGAAGGGACCCGCGCCGTCGGGCTTCTCGTTGAGCTCGGTGGTGGTCTTGTCGGGATTCGTGATCTGCCCGACCCGCTGCGCCAGGACCAGCGGCAGCTGGTAGTCGGCCTGGCTCAGGTGGAGCACGACGTCGGTCGCGTTCGGGGTGTCGATGGACTTGATGACCGAGATGCCCTCGCCGACCAGTGCCGAGTTCTCCTGGGTCTGCGCACGGGTCAGGTACTTCGCGACGGCGGTGGAGTCGAGCGCGCTGCCGTCGTCGAACGTCAGACCCTTCCGCAGGTGGAACGTCACCTGCGTGCCGTCCGCGTTGTAGTCCCAGCTCTTGGCGAGTCCGGGCACCGCCTCGCCCTTGGTGTTCGTGTTCGTCAGGGACGCGTAGGCGAGCGCGGTGATCCGGAAGGACGCGCCACTGCCGTTGACCACGGGGTCCCAGCTCGACGGGCCGTACGATGACGCCCAGTTGAGCGTGCCGGTGGCGGCGCCGGACCCGGAGGCGGAGCTCGAGCTGCCGGTCGCGGTGGAGGACCCGGAGGAGCATCCGGCCAGGACCGTCGCGGCGACGACGGCCCCGGCACCGAGTCCGAGGATCCTCGCCCAGGTGGGTCGGGAGCGGAGGTGTGTTCTCACTGACGTCCTTCGGGGGTTGGGGTGGTGGTCAGGCGGTCGCGCCGGCGGTGGCCGGCTGCTGGGTGGCGTCGACCGGGAGGGACGGTGCGGTTCCGTCCGCCGTCCTCCGTGCCGCGGTGTACCGGTTCTCGGGGATCGGCAGTCCGAGGTTGCCGCGGAGGGTCGAGGCCTCGTACTCGCTGCGGAACAGCCCGCGCTCGCGGAGGATCGGCACGACCTCGGCGACGAAGCGGCGGAACTGGGACGGGGCGGCCATGTGGAGCAGGAACCCGTCGGTGCCCCCGCCGCGGAACCACTCCTCGAGTCGGTCGGCGACCGTCGTCGCGCTGCCGACGAAGTACCCGGGCTTCGGCGCGCTGACCCGTTCGACCGTCTGGCGGAGGGTGAGCCCCTCGGCCTCGACGAGCGCGCGGATGCGGTCGGTCTGGGTCTTCCAACTCGTCTCGCCGAGTGCGGAGGTCTCGGCGGGGAACGGCGCATCGGGGTCGTACTGCGAGAAGTCGTGCCAGCCGAACGAGCGGCCGAACTCGGCGAGTGCGCGGTCGAAGTCCCAGTCGCGGGCCTGCGCGGCGCGCTCGAGCTCGCGGCCGTGCTCGTCGGTGTCGCCGATGAACCACTGGATCCCGGGCAGGACGAGCACCCCGTCGGCGTCACGGCCCTTCGCCGTGGCGCGGGAGCGGATGTCGTCGCGGAACGCCGTCGCCTGCTCGAGCGAGCTCGCGTGGGTGAAGACGCCCTCGCCGATCGCGGCGCCGAGGTCCCGGCCCTGGTCGGAGTCGCCGGCCTGGAAGATCACCGGCTGCCCTTGCTCGGATCGCACGATGTTGAGCGGGCCCTCGACGTCGAGGTACTCGCCGTGGTGGTCGAGCCGGTGCTGCTTCGTCGGGTCGAGGAACTGCCCGGTGGCGCGGTCGCGCGGGAACGCGTCGTCCTCGTAGGAGTCCCAGAGGCCGCGGACGACGCCGACGTGCTCGTGCGCCCGGCCGTAGCGGTGGTCGTAGTCGTAGTGCTCGTCGCGGCCGTAGTTCCTGGCCGTCCCGCCGTCACCCGTCGTGACGACGTTCCAACCGGCCCGGCCGTGGCTGATGAGGTCGAGCGACGCGAACTGCCGCGCGAGGGTGAACGGTTCGTTGTACGACGTCGTGGCCGTGCCGACGAGGCCGATGTGCGTCGTCCGGGCGGCCAGCGCCGACAGGAGCGTCAGCGGCTCGAGCCGGTTGAGGTAGTGGGGCGGCGACGACGGCGTGATGAACTGCGAGTCGACGATGAACACGAGGTCGAACCGGGCGTCCTCCGCCAGGCGTGCGTACTCCGTGTACCAGTCGACGTCGACGCTCGAGTCGAGGGGCAGGTCCTCGTCGAGCCAGGTCTTCGGGTGTCCCGGGCCGCCGGCACCGGTGAGGACGACCCCCAGCTTCATCGTGGACTGCGTCATGGTGTCTCCATTCCCGCTCATCGGTGCTTGTGATCGCCGATCGCGCTTCTCGATCAAAGACGGTACGGCGGATGGGTAAGAATTTCCTCAGGTCGGCGATGAACACGTCATGAACCGCAACACAGCGCCGCCCGGGCCGGGCCGGCGGACTCAGATCGTGCGGATCCCCGCCTCCGGCGTGCGCAGCCGCTCGACGTACTCGACGACCGCCGCGGCGACCGTGCGGTGTGTGACGTCGTTGAGCACGTCGTGCCGACCGCCCTCGACGACGCGCACGCCGCCCGGAGTGCGGCCGACCGCCGGAACGAGCACGTCGAGTGCGGCGTCGACCGGACTGACGCGGTCGTCGGTGCCGTGGAAGGCGAGCACCGCGACGGGCAGCGCGGCGAGCTCCGCCCGAGTCACCACGTCCTCGGCCTCGGGACGGGTGAGCTGCCCAGCGACGAGCACCACGCCGTCGCGGAGCCGTGCCCCGTGCACCGGGCAGGCCGTCCGTGCCGCCACCTCGTCCTCGTCGTCCGACACCGACACCGCCGCGTCGGTGAGGACCCCGGCGAGCACGACACCGTCGACGCGGACCGCGCCGCCCAGGACGGCACGCACCGCGCGCGCGGCCCCGGCGTCAGCGCCCACGAGCACGGCGGGACCGGCACTCCGTTCGTCGAGCCAGGTCCCCGCCGCCACGAGCTCCGCCGGGTCGTCGGCCCGGACGGCGAGGACCGCGTACCCGTCGAACGCGATCCGGGTGGCGAACCGTTCGTACACGTCGGGGTGCTCACCGCGGCCGGTGAGGACCACGAGGCGACCTCGCGCCGGTGTCGTCGGGGAGCGCAGGAACGGAGCGGTCGCGATGGGGTCAGCAGTCGTCATGGCCGCGATGCTGGACCCCCGGGCCGGACCACCGCACCGATGTGACGCGTCCGTCGTCACCGTGTTACGGACCGTGACCGTCCTCGTCGTGCCGAGCCGCGCCTCCCGGCCAGGGTGGGGGCATGACGACAACCGAGCAGATCGCGACGACGCAGATCCACGGCGGGGTCCAGACGCCCGTGGCGCAGAACGCCGTCGCGCCGGCGATCTACCAGACCGCCGCGTACGAGTTCGCGTCGACGGCGCACGCGCGAGCGGTGTTCGCGCTCGAGGAACCGGGCAACCTGTACAGCCGCAACGCCAACCCGACCGTGGCCGTGCTCGAACGGCGGATCGCCGCGCTCGAGGGCGGGGTCGCCGCGGTCGCCACCGCGTCCGGGCAGTCCGCCGTCGCGGTCGCGCTGCTCACGCTCGTCCGCGCCGGTGGTCACGTCGTCGCCGCCCGACGCCTCTACGGCGGGACGGTCGACCTGTTGACCGACGGGTTCACCGACTTCGGCATCGACGTGACGTTCGTCGAACAGGACGACCTCGACGCGTGGCGCGACGCCGTGCGCCCCGAGACCCGGGCGTTCTTCGCCGAGACGATCGGCAACCCGCTCGCCGACGTGCTGCAGGTGCGTGAGGTCGCCGACATCGCGCACGCGGCCGGTGTGCCGCTCGTCGTCGACGCGACGCTCGCCACCCCCGCCCTGCAACGCGCCGGCGACCACGGCGCCGACGTCGTCGTGCACTCCGCGACGAAGTTCCTCGGTGGGCACGGGACGTCACTCGCCGGCGTGCTCGTCGACATCGGGTCGTTCGACTTCGGCGCCGACCCCGCGCGCTGGCCGCAGTTCACGGGCCCCTACCCGCGGTTCGGGGGCATCGTCCTGTGGGACCGTTTCGGTCGGGGTGCGGGCGGCAACGGCAGCGCGTACACCGTCCTCGCCCGCACGAAGTGGGTGCACGACCTCGGCCCGTCGCTCGCGCCGTGGAACGCGTTCCAGATCCTGCAGGGCGTCGAGACCCTCGAGCTCCGGGTCCTCCGCCAGGCGGCGTCGGCGCTGCGGATCGCGGAGGTCCTGGCCGAGCACCCGGCCGTCGCCCGCGTGCACCACCCGGGCCTCGCGGGCTCACCCGGGCACGACGCGGCCCGGCGGTACCTGCCCCGCGGTGCGGGCGCCGTGTTCTCGTTCGACCTCGCCGCCGGACCCGACGCCGTCGCGCCGGTCGTCGACGCGCTCGAGCGGTTCGCCCTCGTCGCGAACATCGGCGACGTCCGCTCGCTCGTCATCCCGCCCGCGTCGACCACGCACGGGCACCTGTCGCCCGAGCAGCTCGCCGCCGCGGGCCTGTCCCACGCGACGATCCGGCTGTCGGTGGGCCTCGAGGACCCGGACGACCTCGTCGCCGACCTGGTGCAGGCACTCGACGCCGCCCACTGAACCGACCAGCACCTCGGAGGAACGACATGGAACTCGGCTACTGGACCCCCGTCTACGGCGGGTTCCTCCGCAACGTCGGCGACGAGGGCATGCCCGCGACCTGGGACTACATCCGTCGCGTGTCACGACAGGCAGAGGACCTCGGGTTCACGACCACCCTCGTGCCCGAGCTCTACCTCAACGACCGGAAGGGCGTGGAGGCGCCCTCGTTGGAGGCCTGGTCGCTCAGCACCGCGATCCTCGCCGCGACGGAACGGCTCCGCGTCATGACCGCGGTCCGCGCCGGGTTCCACCTGCCGACCGTCATCGCCAAGGCCGCCGCGACGATCACCGACATCGCGGGCGGTGATCGGTTCGCGCTCAACGTCGTCGCCGCGTGGTGGGCCGAGGAGGCCCGGCAGTACGGCGGGGTGTTCGCTCCGCACGACCGCCGGTACGAGCAGGCGGAGGAGTTCGTCGACGTGCTCCGGGCGCTGTGGACGGAGCTCCCGGCCACCCGACGTGGGTCGTTCTACGACGTCGTCGACGCGGTCTTGTCGCCGAAACCCGCCGTGCCCCCGCGGGTGTTCGCCGGCGGCGAGAGCGACGCCGGCCGTGAGTCCATCGCCGGGTTCGCGGACGCCTACGTCACCCACGGCGGCACCGTCGAGGAGCTCCGCGAGAAGGTGGCCGACGTCAACGCTCGTCGCGAGCGGTTGCAGGGCGCCCCGTTCGCCGAGATCGGCATGGCCGCCTACGTCATCGTGCGCGAGACCGAGGCGGAGGCCCGCGCCGAGCTCGAGCGCATCACCACCGTCGATCCCGCGTCACCCGGGTACGCCTCGTTCGAGGAGTTCCGGGCGAACTCGAACCTCGACGTCGAGCTGTCCCGCCGCGAGTACTCCGTCGGGACGCGGGGGCTCCGTCCGGACCTCGTGGGGACGCCCGAGCAGGTCGCAGAGCGCATCCTGGCGTTCGCCGACGCGGGCGTGACCCTGCTCCTCGTGCAGGCGTCGCCACTCCACGAGGAGCTCCCCCGCATCGCGCGGGACGTCCTGCCGCTCGTGCAGGCGGGGTCGCCCCGGCTCGCGCTGACCTGACGGGCCCGCTCAGGCGGAGACGGCCGCGACCGTGTCGAGGGCCCGATCGGCGACGCGGTTCGCGATGATCCGGATCTCGCCGATCGCCGTCGTCTCCCACAGCGCCCCGCGCAGCGCGTGCCCGATCGCCAGGAGCCGCCCGTCCACGTCGCCGTGGTCGTCGCGGACCGCGCCGGACCAGTCGGCGTCCAGTCCGAGTCCGAGGGGCTCGGGCAGGATCCTCCCGCGCTCGAGCAGCGCATCGACGACGGGACTCCAGCCGGGTGTCGTCACGGCGGTGGGGCCGGTGCAGAACACGACGGCGTCGAACCCGGACGGGTCGGCGTCGGCCACGAACCGGAGGACGCCGCCGTCGACGAGGCCCTGGAGCTCGGCGTGGACCGACGGCGCCATGCGGTGCCGGTGGACGTCCCACCGGCGCGCGAGGTGCTCGACGAACCGGCGGCGGTCGGCTTCGTCCATCCCCGTCCAGTGCTCCATGAGCCGAGGGCGCATGCCGTCGATCACCGCCTGCCACGGCGTGCCGGCGTCGACGGCGGCACGGAGCTGTACGCCGAGCTCGTGGGCGAGTCCGCCGAGCGTCGACACGGTCGGGTCGAGGCCCGGCCCGGGTGCCACCGGAGCCGACAGGTGCTCCGCCGGGAGCAGGAGGTGGCGACTCGTCGCGGTCATGGTGATCCCGGCCTCCCGGCGGGCGAGCGACGTCGCGACGTCCACCATCGTCAGGCCCGTCCCGACGAGCAGGACCCTCGAGCCGTCGGGCACACGGTCGAGCGCACCGGACGCCCACGGGTCGTCGATCTGGACCGCCGCTCCCGTCGGCCAGGTGGCAGGCGGCGGGTTCCCGAGCGCGAGGACGGCGACGTCGGCGACGATCGTCGAGCCGTCCGCGAGAGCCACGTGCGCGCCGTCGTCGTCGGTCGTGCAGCCCACCGCCTCGCCCTGCACGACGTGCACCGGGTGGTCCGGGTCGGCGACGAGGTGCTCCGCGACATCGACGAGGTAGTCACCGAACAGCCGGCGCTCGACGTAGTCCCCCGGCGCGACGTCGTACCCGTGGTCGGCGCACCACCGGACGAAGTGCGCAGCGTCGCCCGCGGAGACGCTCATCTTGCCCGCAGGGCTGTTGAGCCGGTGGTGCGCCTCGGCGTGCCCGTACGCCAGCCCCCGGCCGACCGGCGTCTCACGGGCGACGATCGTGACGTCCGGTGCGGGCAGGTCCCGCGCTGCGGCGCGCTCGCGGAGCGCGACGGCGACGTACACCGCGCTCGCACCGCCTCCGATGACGACGACCGACGTCCCTGTTCCACTCACGAGCACGCTCCTGTCCGGCACGCGCTGTCCGTCGGCGTGCTCACCTCGACGCTAGCGGGTGCACCACAAGAGCCCGATGCGTGCACGCGGAGGGCGCTCGTCGAGGCGGTGTCGACGCACTCACACGGCTGCCGTCCGCGCTCCCACCCGGTGGGACGCGCCACGGTGCTCGTCCGGCAGCCGGTCGCCCCGGCCGAACAGCTTGTCGCGCAACGGCCCCGCTCCGGATGCCTCCGGATAGGCCCCGCGGGCCCGGAGCTCGGGCACGACGAACTCGACGACGTCCTCCCAGGTCCCGGGGGTCACCGCGTAGGCGAGGTTGAAGCCGTCGACGTCGGTCTCCCGCACGATCTCCTGGAGGCGGTCCGCGATCGTCGCGCCGCTGCCCACCTCGACGGGGCCGAGCCCGCCGATCGCGGTCCGTCGCGCGATGTCCCGGACGGTCCACGTCGAACCGTCCTCGCCGGTCGCGGCCGAGAGGTTCGCGGCCGCGGACTGGATCGCGTTCGACTCGATGTTGCCGAGCGGCTCGTCGAGGTCGTACTGCGCCAGGTCGACGCCCATCCACCCGGAGTTGAGCACGAGGGCGCCGACCTCGGACGCGTAGGACAGGTAGTCCGCGTACTTCGCCCGTGCGAGTTCGTCCGTGGCGTCGGTGATCACGGTCAGCAGGGTGTAGACGCGCGCGGCGTACCGGTCGCGACCCGCCGCCTCCAGCGCGTCCCGGATCTTGCCCACGGTGGCCGCCAGCTGCGGGATCGTCGGCGCGCCGACGAAGATCGCCTCGGCGTGCTCGGCCGCGAACCGGATCCCCCTGGGGGACGCACCGGCCTGGTAGATCACGGGCGATCGCTGCACCGACGGTTCGGACAGGTGGATGCCCGGCACGTCGAAGTGCCGGCCGTGGTGCTCGATCGGGTGCACCTTCGCGGGGTCGGTGAAGACGCCGGTCTCGACGTCGGCGACCACCGCGTCGTCCTCCCAGGAGCCCTCCCACAGCTTGTAGAGGACCTCGAGGTACTCGTCGGCGACGTCGTAGCGGTCGTCGTGCGCGAGCTGGTCCGTCTGTCCCATGTTCCGCGCCGCACTCGGCAGGTACCCGGTCACGACGTTCCAGCCGATCCGGCCCTTCGTCAGGTGGTCGAGCGTCGACATGCGTCGGGCGAACGGGTACGGGTGCTCGTAGGCCGTCCCCGCGGTGATGCCGAAGCCGAGGCGCTCGGTGACGGACGCCATCGCCGACACCAGGAGCATCGGGTCGTTCACGGGGACCTGCGACCCCGTCCGCAACGCGGCCTCGTTCGATCCGCCGTACACGTCGTACGTGCCGAGCACGTCGGCGATGAAGATCCCGTCGAAGTCCCCGGACTCGAGCAGCCGTGCCAGGTCGGTCCAGTAGGAGAGGTCCTTGTAGTGGCGGGAACGATCACGCGGGTGGCGCCACAGCCCGGAGGACTGGTGCGCGACGCAGTTCATGTCGAACGCGTTGAAGCGGATCCGTCGGACGTCCTGGGGTTCGGTCACGCTCCGACGCTACGGCCGCCCCCGACCCCGCTGCCGGGTGTGTGACCCCGTGTGACGGGACGGCCGGCCGGGAGGGACGGGTCGGGTCAGCGCGCCGCGGCCAGCTCCGCGGACGCCTCGGTGGCCACCCAGGCGAGCATCGCGCACTTGACCCGCATGACGAACTTCGCGACCCCCTGGAACGCGACCGCGTCGCCGAGGAGCTCCTCGTCGGGCTCACCCACGCCCCGCGACCGCAGCATGGTCCGGAACGCGTCGGCGAGCGCCGTGAACTCCGCGACGGTCCGGCCCGGCGCCATCTCGGCGAGGACGGACGCCGACGCCATCGAGATCGAGCACCCGGCGCCCTGCCAGCGGAGGTCGGCGATGCGGTCGGTACCGGGCTCGAGCCGGATCCGCACGGTGATCTCGTCTCCGCACGTGGGGTTCCGCTCGTGGTGCTCGGCGTCCGCGTCGGGCAGCGGACCCTCGCCGGTGCGGGCCTTCGCGTGGTCGAGGATGACCTGCTGGTAGAGCCCCGCGAGCGCGTCGCTCATCGGTCCACTCCGACCTCGACCGGCGCGCCGGCGTCCGCCCGGCCGTCGACGTCCGACAGCCCGAAGTACGCGCGGACGCCCGCGACGGCCTCGAGGAACCGGTCGACCTCGTCCTCGGTCGTGTACACGTACGTGCTCGCACGGCTCGTGGCCACGAGGCCGAGTCGGCGGTGCAGCGGCTGCGCGCAGTGGTGGCCGGCGCGGACGGCGAACCCCTGCGCGTCGAGCACCTGCGACACGTCGTGCGCGTGGACCCCGTCGACGTCGAACGCCGCCAGTCCCGACCGCGGGACGCCCACCCCGGGCCCGACGACGCGGACGCCCGGGATCGCGGTGAGTCCTCCGACGAGGCGCTGGGCGAGGGCCTCCTCGTGCTCGCGCACGCGCTCCATCCCGATGCCCTGCAGGTAGCGGACGGCCTCGGCGAGCGCGACGGCCTGCGACACCGGCTGCGTCCCGGCTTCGAACCGCTCGGGCGCGGGCATGAACTCGGTGTGCTCCATCGTGACCGTCGTGATCATCGACCCACCCGTGCGGAACGGCGGCAGCGCGTCGAGGAGTTCCCGGCGTCCCCAGAGCACGCCGATGCCGTTCGGGCCGAGCATCTTGTGCCCGGAGAACGCGGCGAAGTCGACCCCGAGGGCGCCGACGTCGAGCGGCCGGTGGGGTGCGGACTGACAGGCGTCGAGCACGACGACGGCGCCGACGCCGTGGGCGAGCGCGACGACCTGCTCGACGGGCGCGATCATCCCGGTGACGTTCGACACGTGCGCGAACGCGACGACCCGGGTCCGCGGGCCGATCACGGCGGCGGCGTCCTCGGCGGTCCAGCAACCGTCGTCGTCGACGGGGACCCAGCGGAGCGTCGCCCCGGTCGCGGCGGCGAGCTCCTGCCACGGCACGAGGTCGGCGTGGTGTTCGGCCTCCGTGACGACGATCTCGTCGCCGGCGGCGAGCCGGAAGCGCTCGGCCGCGGGCCCGCCCCGTCCTCGGCTCGCGTTGCCCATGCCGTACGCGACGAGGTTGAGCGCGTCGGTGGCGTTCGCGGTCCACACGACCTCGGTCGCGGCAGCGGCGCCGATGAACCCGGCGACGGTCGCCCGGGCGTCCTCGTACGCGTCGCTGGCGAGCGCGGCGAGCGTGTGTGCTCCGCGGTGGACGGCGCTGTTGCTCGTCTCGAGGAACCGCCGTTCGGCGTCGATCACCTGCGACGGCCGTTGCGCGGTCGCCCCGGAGTCGAGGTACACGAGCGGGACGCCGCCGACCTCCTGACCGAGGATCGGGAAGTCGGCGCGGATGGCGCGGACCTCGGCGTCGGTGAGCGGGGCGGTGGTCACGGTCGTCGTCACGGTGGTGCGGTCCTCCTGGCGCCCGGGTGGGCGGTGTCGCTCGGCACGGTGCCGGCGACGTCGTCACCCGAGGGCGACCCGTCCATGGTCCCCGCTGTTCCGGATCCCGTCCAGTCGGTGACCGCGGTCAGGCCTTGTGCTTGCCCGATCCGTCGCCGTGGTGCGGTCCGCCGTCGTGCTCCTGGTCCGGTGCGCCGTGCGCCGCGTGGCCCCCGTGACCCGCCACGCCGTGGTCGCCGTGTGCCTGCGCGTCGTGCCCCCGGTCGTCCCCTCCTGGCCCCACGACCTTGCCGATGTGCTTGTCGGCCTGGTCCCGCGCGCCCTTGAGCTGGTCGCTGTACTTGCCGCCGGTGGCCTTGTCCACCGCGCCCTGCACCGCGTCGAGCACCTTGTCGCTGAGGCCCTCGGCCTGCTCGCTGCGGAGGGCGTTCTTCACCTTGTCGTTGCCCAGGAACTCCTGGGCCTTCTTGCTGATGTCATCGAACCCGGCCATGCGCGCGATCCTAGGCGCGATGCCCTGGACGGACACCCGCCGTACGGAGCAGACTCGGGGCACACCCCGAACGAACGAGGACGCCCATGCGCAACGAGCGGTCCGCACGCGTCGCCCGCCGCGAGCGACCTCCCCGGCTGACCATGCCGCTCGAGGAGGCCGAGCGGATCTCGACGAACGCGGCCGACGGGCTGCTCGACACGTCCGATCCGGACGTCGCGCGGGTCGTCGCGCAGGCCAACCGGGTCGTCACCCGGTCGCAGATGTGGGGCTCGACCCCGGACCTCCCGACCCGCCGCTGGCGGCGCCTGACCGTCCTGGGTGGCCTGCTCTTCGTGCTCATCTGGGTGGCCGGGCTGATGCTCCCCCTGCTGGCGTCGCTCGGGAAGTAGGCCGCGCCGGCCCCGGCGCCCAGCGAGGACCCCGCCGTCACGAACGGCGCACCTGTGGTCGCTCCGGCGCTACGCCACCCCGACCAGGCGACGCCGCCCGAGGACGTACCCGACGGCCACGGCACCGCCGACCGCCAGGAGCGCCGGGATGAGGATCGTCGGCCCCTGCCCGGTGAACTCGACGACGAGGACGAGCGCCGTGAACGGGGCGCGCATCGTCGTCGCCAGGAACGCGGCGGCGCCGATGAACGCGAACGCGGCGAGCCCCGACCCCGGCCAGACGAGCAGCCACGCGCCGCCGAGGAACGCCCCCGCGGTCGCACCGATCGCGATCGACGGGGTGAGCGTGCCACCGGCGGCCCCGGCACCGATGGTCGCTGTCGTCGTCGCGGTCTTCGCCAGCGACAGGACGCCGACCAGGAGGACCGGGGCCAGTCCGAGCACCGCCGCGTCGTGCAGGTGGGTGCCGAACGCCGCCTGTCCGAGGGCGCGACCGTTGCCGAGGACCTGGGGGAACCAGATCGCGACCGCTCCCACACCGGCGAACACGACGGGCATGACGATCATGACGCGCCACCCGCGCGGTCGTGCGGTCTGCAGCCGGTTCGTCAGGCGGACGAACCCGATCCCGGCGAAGCCGAGCACCGGTCCGACGAGCACCGCCCACACGACGAGCGACGGCGACAGGGTGAGCGTCGGCACCGTGTAGAGGGTCTCGACGGGCACGACGGCCCGGGCGACGAGCGCGGCGATCGCACTCGTCGCGAACGCGGGCAAGGCGGTGGCGAAGGTGATCTCGCCGAGCAGGACCTCGACGGCGAACAGCGCTCCGCCGAGCGGCACGTCGTACACGGCGGCGAGTCCCGCCGCGGCACCGCAGGCGACGAGGATCCGCGTCTCGCGGCGGGTCAGCCCGGCACGGTCGGTGATCTGCTGGCTGAGCCAGGCCCCGATCTCACGCGGTGCGACCTCCTTGCCGATCGAGGCTCCGAGTCCGACGATGACGATCTGGATCCCGGCGTTCGCGACCGTGACGAGCGACGGCATGTGCCGGCCGTCGACCGCGCCCTGCACGGCGACGACGGGGCGGCCCCACCGGCGGAGCGCCCACCACGCGACCCCGGCCAGGAGGCCCGCGGCGAAGACCGCCAGGAACCGGTGCAGGGCGTCCGGCTCGTCCGCCGCCTCGTCCCCCGTGTGGAACGGGAACCCGAACGCGACGACCTGGATGAGGTGCAGCGCGACCCACACGCTGATGCCGGCGACGCCGCCCGCGACCCCGACGAGCGCGGTGACGACGACGATGCGGAGGGTCCAGTGCGGCGTGGAGTGCGCGCGCGGCCCGGCTCCGGTCAGAACCACCGCTTGACCTTGAACACGACGAACAGGACGACCGCGAACACGACCATCGCGACGATCGACAGGGGGTACCCGTACCGCCAGTGCAGCTCGGGCATGTTCGTGAAGTTCATGCCGTAGATCGCGGCGATGAGCGTCGGGGCGAACAGGATCGCGGCCCACGCCGAGATGCGCTTGGTGTCGTCGTTCTGCTTCTGCGCCGCCAGGGTGGCGTCGACCGTCAGCGCGTTCTGGAGCAGCGCACGGAACGTGTCGGCGCGGTCCGTGATCCGGATGACGTGGTCGAGCACGTCGCGGAACCGCCGCTGGAGCTCGAGGGGCATGTGGTACTTGTCGGCGCCGCGGTGCAGCGCCTCGAGCATGGCGACGAGCGGCCGGGTCGCGCGCTGGAAGTCGACGACCTCGCCGAACAGCTCGTAGATGCGTCGCGACGTGTTCGCGACGCCGGCGAACAGCTGGTCCTCGATCTGGTTGATGTCCTCCTCGAGCCCGTCGGCGACGGGACG
The DNA here is from genome assembly GCF_003234885.2 of Curtobacterium sp. MCBD17_003. Classification (NCBI taxonomy): domain Bacteria; kingdom Bacillati; phylum Actinomycetota; class Actinomycetes; order Micrococcales; family Microbacteriaceae; genus Curtobacterium; species Curtobacterium sp. MCBD17_003. The sequence goes on along the minus strand of NZ_CP126275.1, from coordinate 762,808 downwards.
GTACCCGTCGACGATGGAGTCGAACAGGGCCCAGAGCTGTGCCTGCGGTCCCGCGCCGACCAGGCCGGACTTGTGCGCCAGGCGGGTGAGGGCGGTGGTGATGGCGACGGACCCGCGCGGGTCCTCCTTGACGACGGCGACGAAGAAGCGGGGACCGACGAACGCGTGGATCTCGCCGAACCGGACGACCTCGTCGGCGTCGACGTAGAGGGCGGGACGCAGCACCGCGAACAGGGTGTCCCCGTAGCGTTCGAGCTTCGGCCGCTGGTGCCCGTGGGCGGAGTCCTCGACGGCGAGTTCGTGCAGCCCGAACGCCACGGCGACGTCCCCGAGCTCCTCGGGCGTGGGGTGGTCGAGGCAGAGGCACGCGGCGGCCTGGTCCTCCGCCACCATCCGGAAGGTCTCCTCGAGCGAGGTCGAGGAGATCGGGGCGATCTGGTCGACGAAGACGGTGTTGAGCGCGACGGGCATGGGTCCTCCGCCCCGAAGCGTACGGGACCGCTCGCGCTGGGTCGGACCACCCACGCCCCAGCGGTCAGGCCGTGGCGACCTCGAGGCCGTGCGCAGCGGCGACGGCCGCGTTGACGACGGCGCCGGCGTGCACGTTGAGGCCCTTCGCGAGCGACGGGTCCGCGGCGAGCGCCCGCTCCCAGCCGGCGTCGGCGATCGCGACCGCGTACGGCAGGGTCGCGTTCGTCAGCGAGATCGTGCTCGTCCGCGGCACCGCGCCGGGCATGTTCGCGACGCAGTAGTACATCGAGCCGTGCACCGCGAACGTCGGGTCGTCGTGCGTGGTGGGCCGGGAGCCCTCGAAGCAACCGCCCTGGTCGATCGCGATGTCGACGAGCACGGAGCCGGGGCGCATGTCCGCGACCATGGCGTCGGTCACGAGCTTCGGCGCGGCGGCCCCGGGGATGAGCACCGATCCGATCACGAGGTCCGCGTCGCGCAGGGCCTCGGCGATCGCGTAGCTGCTCGAACGGAGGGTGGTCACGCGGCCGTCGAACCGCGCGTCGAGGGCACGGAGGCGCGGGAGCGCGATGTCGATGACGGTGACCTCGGCGCCGAGCCCGAGGGCCATCGCCGCCGCGTGTTCGCCCGCGACCCCGCCGCCGATGACGACGACGCGGCCCTTCGGGGTCCCGGGCACGCCGCCGAGCAGCAGGCCGCGACCGCCCGCGGTGCGCATGAGCTGGTTCGCGCCGACCTGTGCGGCGAGCCGCCCGGCGATCTCCGACATCGGCGAGAGCAGGGGCAGCGACCGGTCGGGCAGTTGCACCGTCTCGTACGCGATCGCCGTTGCGCCGGACGCCCGGAGCGCCTCGGTGAGCGGCCGGTCCGCCGCGAGGTGCAGGTAGGTGAACAGCACCTGGCCGGGCCGGATGAGCGGGTACTCGCTCGCGACGGGTTCCTTCACCTTGAGCACCATGTCCGCGGCACCCCAGACGGCGGCGGCGTCGGGGACGACCTCGGCACCGGCGCCCGCGTACTCGTCATCGGTGAAGGCACTGCCCGCGCCCGCGCCACCCTGCACGAGCACCCGGTGACCGTGCAGGGTGAGCTCGGCGACGCCCGCCGGGGTCACGGCGACCCGGAACTCGTTGTTCTTCACCTCGGTGGGGACACCGATCAGCATGGGGACTCCTCGTGGTCGTGCCCGCGGCGGCCCGCGGGGTCGAAGTCATTCAGGCATCCGTTTCGAACGGCCGTGTCACAGCAGCACATCGTTCGGTTGCACGCGCTGATCGTGCTCGCCAATTCGGTCCGGGGCGCCCCGCACGGGCGTGCGCCGAAGGATCGACCGGTGGCGGGCCTCCCGGCCGGACTGTCCCCCGTTCACTGCGCGACCGGGCAGTCCGGTCCGGGTACCGTCCAGGCCACTCGACGACGAGCCGTCGAGGGGAAGGACCTGTGATGACCAACGAGGAACTCGCGATCCCCGACTTCGACCACGTGCCGCTCGGGGCGCTCCGGGAACGGATCGTCGCTCTCGATCGCTCGGACCTGCAGGCACTGCTCGACCACGAACGGGCCCACGGCGACCGCCTGCCGGTCGTCGAGGTCCTGCGCCACCGGCTCGAGGCCCTCGACGCCGGCGCCGAACCCCACGGCTCCGTGCCGGACCACCTGCCGGAGGTCCAGGCCGGCGTGCCCGGGGGCGGCGTGACCCCCGCGACCTCCGGGCCGCCGATCAACCCGCCGTCACACGGCGATCCCACCAACCCGGCCATGCCGCGCTGATCAGGAAGGAACTGCCATGTCCGACTCCTCCGCCCACCCGCCCTACGCCGCGACCGCCGTCCAGAAGGGCGCACTGATCGTCGGGATCGTCTTCCTGGTCGTCGGGATCGCCGGGTTCATCCCGGGGATCACGACCGGCTCGCTGAGCGGTGCCGGATCAGGCTCGATGGCGATGTTGCTCGGCCTGTTCCAGGTGTCCGTGCTCCACAACATCGTGCACCTGGCCTTCGGTGTCGTCGGTGTCATCGCCGCCCGCGGTGCCGGTGCTTCGCGCGGGTACCTGATCATCGGCGGCATCGTCTACGCCGTCCTCTGGATCTACGGCCTGTTCACCGCGAACCACACGAGCGGGGCGAACTTCGTGCCGCTCAACACGGCCGACAACTGGCTGCACCTCGTGCTCGCCGTCGGCATGATCCTGCTCGGCTTCGTGCTGCCGCGCTCGCGCAGCCGCCGGGACGACCGCATCCGCACCGTGGGCTGACCCCCCCGGACGCACGACAGCGGGCCCGCGACGATCGTCGCGGGCCCGCTGTCGTCATGGTGACGGTCAGACCGGGTCGGCCGCGACGTCCGTGGCGGGCAGCTCCGGCTCGGTCCGGAAGCCGATGATCTTGTGCGTCCCGTCGCAGTACGGCTTGAGCATCGACTTGCCGCACCGGCAGAGCGCGACCGTGCGCCGGCGGCGGGGCAGGTCCTCGCCGTCGGGGTTCGTGATGCGGACGTCGCCGCGCACGAGGAGCGGCCCGTCGGGGCACGCGACGATCTCGATGTCGGGGTCGTGGGTCATGGGCGGGGTCCCTCCGTCGGGGTGTCGGTCACGGAGCCGACACCGGCGAGGCGTCGGCGGAGCAGCGGCAACGGGCTGGCCGCGCGCGGGAGCCGTTCGCCCGCGTACCGCACGCCGCCGCGGGCCCGGGCGACGACGGCGAGCCAGGAGCACACCGCGCGCTCGGCGAGCCACAGCGGCGACCACAGCGCCGCGGTCGGCGGGAACACGGCGGTCCCCCCGGCGCGGCGGCGGCCGAGTTCGGCGAGCCCGACCACGGCGACCGCCCCGCCCACGAGCCACCGCGGCCGACGCACGGCGAACAGCACCGCGGGCAGGACGGCGAGTTCCAGGGCGAGCCGGAGCGGTTGCGCCCACGAGTCGTACGCCTGGCGCACGCGTTGCCCCAGGAAGTGCCGGACGGTCGGCGGACGGCGGGAGACGAAGCAGTCGTCGAGGCGGACCTGTCGGCCCCCGACGGCCAGCACGGTCCGGACGAGCTCGCAGTTCTCGAACAGGACGTCCCCGTCGTACCCGCCCGTCGCGAGCAGCACCCCGCGTCGGACGCCGAGCGTCCCGGGCCAGTCCGACCCGAGCGCGCGGTTGAGCAGCGTGCGGCCGGTGTCCCAGCGGGCGTGCCACGGCGACGGGTGGAAGTGGTTCTGCGGCCGGACGACCTCCGCGTCAGCGAGCTGCGCGACGACACGGGCGAGCGCGGGCTCGTCGTACCGGACGTCGTCGTCCGCCACCACGACCGCGTCGTGCCGCGCCGTCTCGACACCGGTGACGACCCCGCGGACCTTGCCGTTCCTCCCGGCCCGGTCCCGTGGCGGCAGCAGCCGGACCCCCGGCGGGAACGCGGCGCGGTGCCGTTCGACCGCGACCGTCGACGAGCCGTCGACGACGGTGACGTCGACGACCCCGACGAGGCGCGCCAGGTAGGCGGCGAGTTCCGTCGGGTCGGTGTCGTCGTCCCACCGGAGCGGCAGGACGTACTCCGCCGGCAGGCGCTCGGCGCCGCCGTCGGCGGCGTGGCCGACGGGACGGGGACCCCCGCCGCGTGCGGTCATCCGGCCTGGAGGGACGGTGCGGCCACCTGCACCGGTGCGCGGAGCGAGGACCGCCCGGCCTGGTACGCCTCGAGCAGTTCGGCGGCGGCCCAGCCGTCGACGGTGAGCGACGCGGCGGCGCCGAACAGCACGTCGTCGAGGAGCGCGGGCTCGGCCTCGACGAGGCCGCCCGCGAGGTCGCGCCCGGCGATCTGCTCGTGGACCGCGTCGGCCTCGACGTGCTCGTCGAAGTACCACGTGGCGTCCTCGTCGAAGCCGAGGCGCCGGAAACCGTCCCCGTACAGCTTGTTGGGGATGGACGAGGTCATCTCGTACGCCGCCAGGTGTCCGACAGTCGCACCGCGCAACCGACGGTGCTGCCCGAACAGGCTCATCATCGTGTTCGTCGCGAGCGTCAGCGCCGACACGGCGTCGACGTACGCGCCGTAGGAGTCGTCGAGTCCGGCGGCACGGACGGTGCGGGCGAAGATCGCGGAGTGCATGCGCTTCGGCCGGCCCCCGCCGTACTCGTCCGACTGGATCTCGACGAGCGCGGCCTTGGCGCGGCCGGTCAGGCGCGGGATCGCCCAGGAGTGCGGGTCTGCCTCCTTGAGCGTGTAGACCGTCCGGTTCACGAGGAGGTCGCGGACCTGCTCGAGCGTGGCCTTCCGCGCGACGTAGCGCGAGAGGCTCGGCCCCGAGTCGGCGGAGGTCATCGCGAACAGGGCCGCCGCGACGGCGTCCGCGGTCGGCTCGGGTCGCTCGGGCATCGGCACCCTGCGGCGGAGCTCGGCCTCGAACGCCTCCTCGAGCACGGCACGCACCGCGAGGAGGTCCGGGTCCCACTCGAAGCGGTCGTCGACACCCTGGATGCCCCCGTAGGCGAGCTCCTGGAGCACGAAGAGGCTGCTCTGCACGTCGTCGTCGCGGATGAGGTCCTCGGCGTCGGCGATCGCGCGGCGAGCGGTGTCGGTGAGCGCGGATCGGTCGGCGTCCGGACGCTCGGTGAGCACGGCGCGGATCGCCTCGCCGAGCGGCCCGCGCGGTGCCGGGTACGGCATCGGGGTCTGGGTGAGGACGTCGGCAGCGTCGAGGACGGCCATGGAGGGCTCCTTGCGTGGTCGGACAGCTCGCCATGCCTACGCCCGCCCAGCTGGGAACACGTCCGGGTTCGTCCCCCGACCCGTGTCCCCCGACGGGTCCCCCGTGACCCGGCTTCGGCGGTCGGCCTCCCCGTCGCTCAGGAGCCGAGCAGCGCCTGTCCCGCGCTCTCGTCGACGATGAGGTCCGTCACGAGCCCGGCCGCCAGCGCCCCCTCGAGGCTCGTGACCTTCGAGCGCCCCGCGACGACGCAGATCCGCCGCGGCGCGCGCTTCAGGGTGTCGAGGTCCGGCGCACCGGCGCGGGCGTTCAGGCCGATGTCCCGCCAGGAACCGTCGGCCCGGTAGAACACCGTCGTGACGTCGCCGACGACGCCGTCGCGCTTGAGCTCCTCGCGGTCGGCCGGGTCGAGGTACCCGCCCGAGTACACGTGGCTCGGGACGAGGGCCTGGGGCGAGCCGACCCCGAACAGCACGAGGTCCATGCGCTGGTGCAGGTCGAGCACCGGGCGGAGGCTCCGCTCGCGGAACAGCGCGGCCTTCGTCGCCGGGTCGTCGAAGAACGCGGGGACCGGGAACTGCTGGACGACCGCCCCGTACGCGTCGCCGAAGCGGCGGAGGATCTCGCTGGCGTAGACGATGCCGGTCGTGCGTGTGTTGGCAGCACCGTTCACCTGCACGATCGTCGAGCCGTGCGTCGCCTTCGGCACGAGGTACCGGCTGATCGCACTCACCGTCGAGCCCCACGAGATCCCGATCACCATGTTCGAGTCGATGTACTGCGTCAGGATCCGGGCGGCGGAGAGCGCGACGCGTTCGAGCCGGTCGACGTCGCTCGTGTGGTCGGGCACGGGCACGACGTGCGCGTGCACGTCGAACCGGGTGCGCAGGGCACGGCTCAGGGCCGCGGCCTGGTCGAGCGGGGACCGGATCTGGATGTCGACGAGCCCGGTGTCGCGGGCGTACTTGAGCAGCCGCGAGACGGACGACCGGGACGTCCCGAGTTCGTCGGCGATGGCCTCCATCGTCAGGTCCTGCATGTAGTACAGGTGCGCGGCGCGGAGCGCCTGTTGCGTCCGCACCGCCTGTGCCGCGTCGCTCATCGTGCGTCCTCCGCGTTCGTGTGCCGTGCAGCGGCACCAGCGTCGCGCGGCACCATGCTCGCGCGCCCTGCACGCACGTGCAGGGCCGCTGGCTCCATTCTCGCCCCCAGCGGACACGCGTTGCCACCAGTCGTCGCCGCTCTGGAGGCCGGGTGCACGTTCGTGCAGGCGGGTTGCCCCTCCTGTCAGTGGCGCGCACCATCGAGGAGTCGCCGCGGCGAATCCGGCCGCGTCGCTGAGGAGGAAGACGAACCACATGTCGAAGAAGACCGCGCTGCGACCGAACGTCGCGGCCATCACCGACCGGCCCACCGCCCAGGTCCTCGTCGTCGGTGGGGGCATCAACGGCATCGCGACCTTCCGCGACCTCGCGCTGCAGGGCGTCGACGTCGTGCTCGTCGAGCGGAACGACTACGCGTCGGGGGCCTCGGCCGCGTCGAGCCACATGATCCACGGCGGCATCCGCTACCTCGAGAACGGCGAGTTCCGGCTGGTCCGCGAGTCCGTGCAGGAGCGCAACGGCCTCATCAAGATCGCCCCGCACTACGTCAAGCCGCTGCAGACGACGATGCCGGTGTTCTCCACGTTCTCGGGCATCATGAACGCCCCGCTGCGGATGCTGACGCACAAGCAGCGGTCCACCAAGGAGCGTGGCGCGGCCCTCATCAAGATCGGCATGACGCTCTACGACTCGTTCTCGCGTGACGGCGGATCCGTGCCGAAGCACCGCTTCCTCACGAAGAAGGCCGCGCTCGAGGACATGCCCGCCCTGAACCACGACCTCAAGTACACGGGCACCTACTACGACGCGTCCGTGCACGAGCCCGAGCGCCTGGCGCTCGACGTCCTCAAGGACGGGCTCGCCGCGGGTACCGGGAACGGCAGCGCCGCGACCGCCCGCTCGGCGAACTACGTCGAGGCCGTCGGCACGCGCGACGGCGGCGTCCTGCTCCGCGACGTCGAGTCGGGGACCGAGTTCGTCGTCACCGCGCCGGTCGTCGTCAACGCCTCCGGGCCGTGGACCGACCTGACGAACGCGGCGTTCGGGGGCGAGACGGCGTACATGGGCGGCACGAAGGGCTCCCACATCGTCGTCGACAACCCGGAGCTGCTCGCGGCGACGAAGGGCCGCGAGATCTTCTTCGAGAACGACGACGGCCGCATCGTGCTCATCTACCCGCTCAAGGGCCGGGTGCTCATCGGCACGACCGACATCGACGCCGACCCCGCCGAGCCCGCCGTGTGCACCGAGGAGGAGGTCGACTACTTCTTCGCCCTCGTCCGGCACGTGTTCCCGCAGATCGCCCTCGACCGCGAGCACATCGTGTACCGCTACTCGGGCATCCGGCCGCTCCCCCGGCACGAGGACACCGCCCCCGGGTTCGTCTCACGTGACTACCGCATCGTCGAGACGCCGATCGACGGCCTCGGGTCCGCCACGGTGCTCTCGCTCGTCGGCGGCAAGTGGACCACGTTCCGCGCCCTGTCCGCGCACCTGTCGACCGAGGTGACGAACCGCCTCGGTGTCACCCGGAAGGTCGACACGACGGGTATGCCGATCGGCGGCGGCAAGGACTTCCCGACGACCGACAGCGACCGCGCCCTGTGGGTGCAGACGCACCGCGACGGGCTCGACCCCGCAGCCGTGGACCGGCTCCTCACCCGGTACGGCACCCGGGCGACCGAGGTCATCGACGTGCTCCTCGACCAGCCCGTCGTGCCGCTCGAGACCGACCCCGAGCTGACCACCGCCGAGGTGGCGTTCTTCGCCGAGCGGGAGCACGCCGTGCACCTGTCCGACGTCGTGCTCCGCCGGACGAACCTGGCGTTCGTCGGCGGCGTGACGATCGAGCTCCTCACCGAGCTCGCCGACGTCCTCGCGACGGCGCTGCAGTGGACCTCCGACGAGCGCGACGAGGAGATCGCCGCGACGCTCGAGGAGCTCCGCGTCGCGCACGGCGTCGTCGTCCCGCTCGGATCGACCCCGGTCGCGGCGCGCTGACCCTCGCCCCGGCCGGCCCCCGACGCCCGTCTCCCGATCACCGGGAGGCGGGCGTCGCTCCGTCCGGCGGCGTGAACGCCTCGCCCGTGGGATCGGGCGCGCTGCGGTCCGCGACCTCGTCGCCACCGACGGGCTGCCCCTCCCAGCGGACCACGGTCCACCCGCTGGCGGGGTCGCCGTCGAGCTCGACGATGCCGGTGTTCTCGAGTGTGTGGCGCGCGAGCGCGTGGTCCGCGAGGTTCGTCGCGGTTCCACCCGCCCAGCTCCGGATGGCCGCGCCGTGGCTGAACGCGGCAGCGGTGTCGGCGCCGCCCGCGGCGATCGTCGCCACGGCGGCGTCGAAGCGCGCGAAGAACGCGTGCCCGTCCGGTCCGCCCGGCATGCGCCGGTCGCGGTCCCCGTCGAGCCATGCGGACACCGTGCCCATGTACTCGAGGACGGAGGCGCGGTCGCGCTTCCCCTCGAGGTCGCCCGCGTCGATCTCGTGGAGTCCCGGGAGCTCGACCGGCTCGAGTCCGAGCGCCTCGGCGAGCGGTGCCGCCGTCTCGTGCGTCCGGACCATGTCCGAGACGAACACCGCGCCGACACCGCGGTCGCCGAGCGCCTCGGGCAACCGGGCCGCCTGTTCCCGGCCGAGCGCGGTGAGGCCCGGCCCGGGCACGAGCGTGTCGAGCACCCCGTCGACGTTCGCGGGAGTCTGACCGTGGCGGATGAGCAGGAGACGCATGCGCCGAGCCTACGGACCCCGGTGAACGGGCGGGCCCCGGTACGGTAGCGTCCCGCCATGCCGATCGAACCCGACACGAAGAACTGGACCTGGGTGCTCGAGGACCGGTGCCCCGAGTGCGGGTTCGACGGTCGCACCGTGACGTTCGACGAGGTCCCGGGGCTCGTCCGCGCGAACGCCGCCGCGTGGCCGGCCGAGCTGGCGCGCGACGACGTCCGCGAGCGTCCCGACGACGCGACGTGGTCACCGCTCGAGTACGGCGCCCACGTCCGCGACGTGCACCGCGTGATGGCGGGTCGGCTCGAGCTCATGCTCGCCGAGGACGCGCCCCGGTTCCCGAACTGGGACCAGGACGCCACCGCTGTGGAGGACCGGTACGGCGAGCAGGACCCGGCCGTCGTCGCCGAGGAGCTCCTGGCCGCCGCGGGCCGGACCGCCGCCGCCTTCGCCGCGGTGCGCGACGACCAGGTCGACCGGCCGGGCCTCCGCTCGGACGGCAGTGCGTTCACGGTGGAGTCTCTCGCCCGGTACTACCTGCACGACCCGGTCCACCACCTGGCGGACGTCCGCCGACCGCGCGCCTGATCCGCACCTCCACAGCGGACGTTCGGGCTGTGGACGTACCGTCAGCGGACCTGCAGTCGAAGGGGATGCGTCATGAAGAAGAAGTCGACCTGGCTCCCGGCCGTCGTCGCGCCGGTCGTCGTCGCCGGGGCGGTCGCCGCCCCGCTCGCCGCCAGCGCCGCGACCCCGTCCCCCGCCACCACCGGCAGCCACCCCACGGCGGCGCAGGTGCTCGCGAGCGTCGCACACAGCGACACCCTGTCGTACTCCGGGCGGATCAGCCAGACGAGCGACCTCGGTCTGCCGTCGCTGCCGTCGACGAGCGGCTCGTCCGGGGCGTCGAGCGCGCAGTCCGGCGCATCGGACGTGCTCGATCTGCTGACCGCGTCGCACGAGGCGCGCGTCTACGTCGACGGTCGCAGCAAGGCCCGCGTGCAGGTGCTCGACCAGCTCGCCGAGCGCGACGTCATCCGCAACGGGCGCGACGTCTGGACCTGGGACTCCAAGGCGGACAAGGCCGTGCACGTCACGCTCCCGTCGTCCGCCGCGGCCGCGAACGGCACTGACACGGGGTCCGCGTCGCCCGCCGACATCGCCGCGCGGGCGATCGCCGGGATCACGCCGAGCACCCGCGTCGGCACGCCGACGACCACCTCGATCGCCGGGCACGCCGCCTGGCAGGTGCGACTGACCCCGAAGTCCTCGTCGACGCTCGTGCACGACGTCGTCATCGCGATCGACAAGTCCACCGGCCTGCCGCTGAGCGCCCGGATCGACGCTCGCGGGCAGTCCACGGCAGCGGTGTCGGTGCGGTTCAGCGCGCTCTCGTACGGCACACCCAAGGCGTCACTGTTCGACTTCACGCCGCCGAGCGATGCGAAGGTGACGACGAAGGACCTCTCCGATGCCGCGGAGCACAGCTCGACGGCCAAGCACCCCGGCCTCGTGGCCCCCGGTGACGTGCGGGCCTCCGGCGCACCGACCCCGAGCGTCCAGGGCGACGGCTGGTCGAGCATCGTGACCCTGCCCGCGGGGACGTTCCCGAAGCGCCAGCTCGACGCCGACGGCTCGCAGCTGTTCGGGCAGCTCACCAAGGCGGTCGACGGCGGGCGCGCGGTGCAGACCTCGCTCGTGTCGATCCTCATCACGGACGACGGCCGCGTCCTCGCGGGCGCGGTGCCGGTGTCGGCGCTCGAGGCCGCAGCCGAGTGAGCACCGCGGACCTCGCGATCCGCACCCAGGGTCTGCGCAAGGTCTTCCGACGGCAGCACGCCGTCGACGGCATCGACCTGGCGGTGCCGCGCGGCTCGGTGTTCGGGTTCCTCGGCCCGAACGGCTCCGGCAAGACCACGACGATCCGCATGCTCCTCGGCCTGACCGCGGCGAGCGCCGGGACGATCGAGGTCCTCGGAGAACGCATGCCTCGCGCGCTCCCCAGCGTGCTGCCGCGGGTCGGCGCGCTCGTCGAGGGACCGGCGTCCTACCCGTTCCTGTCCGGGCGGGCGAACCTGCACCGGTTCGACGCCGCCGATCCCCGCTCCGATCCGACCTCGCGCACGCGCCGGGTGGACGCCGCCCTCGACCGCGTCGGGCTCACGCACGCGGCCGACAAGAAGGCCGGCGCCTACTCCCTCGGCATGAAGCAACGGCTCGGCCTCGCGAACGCGCTCCTCACGCAGCGTGACCTCCTCGTGCTCGACGAGCCCACGAACGGGCTCGATCCGCAGGGCACGCGTGAGGTCCGGAACCTCATCCGGTCGCTCGCCGACGACGGCACCACCGTGTTCGTGTCGAGCCACCTGCTCGCCGAGATCGAGCAGGTGTGCACGCACGCCGGTGTGATGCGCGCCGGCAGCCTCGTCGCCCAGGGTTCGCTCGACGAGCTCCGACGGGTGGGCACCGCGCGGGTCACGGTGCAGACCCCGGACCGGGGCGATGCGCACATCGTGCTCACGCGGCTCGGCCTCCACGTCGACGCGACGAGCCGGTCCGACGGACTCGTGGCGGACCTCCCGGACGAGGTGCCGGCCGAGACCGTCACCGCCGCACTGGTCGAGGCCGGCGTCCGCGTGCGCGGCATCGCCGTCGGCGGCGGCACGCTCGAGGACCGCTTCGTCGCGCTGACCGGGGAGGGTTTCGATGTCGCAGGGTGAGGCAGCGGGCACGGGCCACCGCGCCGCTGACGGGGGCGCGGTCGCGGTGGACGGCACCGCCGTCACGCCGACCGGGAGGCCCGACACCGGTCGCCGGGGCACGCGCGCCACCGCGCTCCTCGGCTCCGAGGTGCGCGTGCTGTTCCGCCGCTGGCGCACCTGGGCGATGCTCGGCGCGCTCGCACTCGTACCGATCCTCATCGCGGTCGCGGTCCGGGTCGCGACGCATCGGACGTCGGGCGGCCCGGCGTTCCTGTCCGACATCACGAACAACGGGCTGTTCGTCGCGTTCACGGCGCTGACGGTGTCGATCCCGCTGTTCCTGCCGCTGACGATCGGGGTCGCGTCCGGCGACACGATCGCGGGCGAGGCCAACCTCGGCACCCTGCGCTACCTGCTCGTCGCGCCGACCGGCCGGCTCCGGCTCGTACTCGTGAAGTTCGTCGGCGCCGGCGCGTTCGCCCTCGCCGCGACCCTGACGATCGTCGTGGTCGGTGTCGCGATCGGGGCGGCGCTGTTCCCGATCGGTCCGGTGACGCTGCTCTCCGGCACCCAGGTCGGCGGCGTGCAGTACGCCGTGCGGGCGCTGTTGCTCGTCGCCTACGTGACGCTGTCGATGCTCGGGCTCACCGCGATCGGGCTGTTCGCGTCGACGCTCACCGCGGTGCCCGTCGGGGCGATGGCCGCCACGGTCGTCCTCGCCGGCGCCTCGCAGATCGCCGACGCGCTCCCCCAGCTCGACTGGCTCCACCCGTTCCTGTTCTCGCACCTGTGGCTCGGGTTCGGGGACCTGTTACGCGACCCGCTGTCGTTCGAGTCGTTCCGGCACAACGCGCTCCTGCAGGCGGCGTACGTCGTGGTCTTCGGCGGCCTCGCCACACTGCGGTTCGTGCGGAAGGACGTCCTGAGCTGACGTGGACCCGGGCATGCGTCCGCGCTGACGCAGGGGTACGCCTCCGCGGAGGCGCTCGCGCTCGTGCTCGTGCTCGTGCTCGTGCTCGTCAGCGTTCCGCCATCGTGCGCGCCTTCTCGGAGCGGTACCACTCCTGCCGCATCCCGGTCTCGACGGGCTGCATGCCGACGACGACCTTGCCGCGGGAGTGGCCCGCTGCGAGGTCCTCGTAGGCGTCGACCAGGTACTCGAAGGGGTAGAACCCCGACACGAGCACCCGGAGCTGGTGCGCCTCGATGCGCCGACCGAGGTCCTGCATGATCGTCGCGGGGTCGGTGTCATCGCCGCCGGCCTGCACGAAGTACAGCTCGACGTCACGGCGCCGCTCGAGCGACACGAACCGCGCCGGGTCGACCCCGAGCGCCGTCGACAGGGCCGCACCGTCGCCCCGGTTGTCGACGAACGCGGTGACCGGGTGCCCTGCGGCAGCCTGACGGATCCGCTCGACCATGCCATCCCCGTACGTCACCGGGAGCACGCCGATCTGCCGGAGGTAGTCGTGGTTCCGCTCACCGCAGGTGCCGATGACCCGGGCGCCTGCTGCGAGCGCCAGCTGCGCCTCGATGTGCCCCACCCCACCGGCGGCGGCGGCGATCATCACGACGTCGTCCGCGGTGATCGCGAGGTCGTCGATGATCCGCCAGGCCGTCGTCCCGGCCAGGTACAGACCGCCGGCCACCTCGAACGGGATGTTCTCCGGCTTGCGCACGATCGCCGCCGCCGGGACGCACACCCAGCTCGCCTGGGCGCCACCACCGACGGCGTGGCCCATCACGGCCTGCCCGGCGTGCACCCCGCGCACCGACCGCCCCTTCGCCCGGACGATGCCCGCGAAGCACGATCCCTGCCGCGAGGGGAACACTGTCGGAAGCCGGTCCGCCAGGGCCCCTTCGCGGGTCGCGATCTCGATGTGGCTGAGGCCGGCCGCCACGACCTCGACGACGACCTCACCGTCCGCCGGGGTCGGTCGTTCCTGGTCGACGAAGTGGAGCTCGTCGGTCCCGCCGTACCGGTCGAACTCGACCGCTGATCCCACACGCATGGCACGCTCCTGCTGTCGGCACCGTCGCCGTCGCCGTCGCAACCGTGATGCGGTACCGCCGAGCATGCGCTCCCGTGCCTGGGTCCGCGGCCGGTTCGCTGCGGCGGCTGCGGCTGCGGCTGCGGCTGCGACTCGCCGCGCCCGCCGGGGCCGTTCAGCGGCGCGGGCCCGACTCCGCCGCGATGCGTGCGACCCGCGCCTCGTCGAACGTGAAGAGCTCACGCCCCTCGTCCGGCACGGGGACGTGCACGGGCGTCGAGAGCACGGTGCCCTCGGCGGGGACGTCGACCACGAGCGCTCCGGCGCCGGCGAGGATGCGCTCCCGCTCGTAGACGCCCGCGATGTCGGTGTCGTTCGCGACCCCGGGCGCCACGAGCACGGGGACCCCCGTGATCGTGCCGACCATGTGGTGGTGGTAGTGCCCCGCGAGGACGACGCGCACGTCGCTCCCCCGCAGCGCATCCGCCAGCTCGTCCGGGTTCTGCAGTCGTAACGCCTCGTGCAGGGCGGTCGGCGCCGGCAACGGCGAGTGGTGCAGCACGAGGACGGTCCCGTACGGAGCGGGATCGGCGAGCAGCTCGCGGAGCCGTTCGAGCTGCTCGGGCCGCAGCAGGCCGTACCCGGCGCCGGGGACCGAGGTGTCGAGCGTGATGATCCGGCGCCCGGCCACCATCGAGACGCCGTCGACCGGGACGCTCGGCGCAACGTGCTGCAGCGTGTGCGCGACCGGTGCCCCACCTTCGGCGAACACGTGGCCGTTCCCGAGGACCTCACGGAACCCGGCGCGCCCGTCGTGGTTCCCGGGCACGGCGACGACGGCCGAACCGTGCGCACGCGCCCAGGCCCCGACGCGGTCGAGCAGGGCCTGGTACGAGGCGGGCGTGCCGTCGTCCGAGCAGTCCCCGGAGACGACGACCAGGCCGACACCGGGGACGTCGGCGACCCGGGCGAGGACCGCGTCGAGTGTGGCCGCGGTGTCCACCACGCCGTTGTGCAGCGAGCCGTCACCGGTCAGGTGGGTGTCGGACAGGTGGAGGACGCGGAGGGCGCCGGGCGCGACGGGCAGCATGCGGTCACGATAGCGACCGCCGACGACAGCAGCGATGACGGTGGACGCGGCTCCTCGCCCTCGACTCGTGCTGCGCGGACACGCTGCGTCCGTCCTCGACGTGGCCGCGCCCAGCGGCAGAACCTACCCTGGGCGGATGCTCTCGCGACGCGACGCCGCCATCCGGCTCGACATCCCCCTCGAGATGGCGGCACACCACGGGATCCCTCCGCGCCTCAGCGAGGCCGACCTCGCGGCGATCGAGCAGGATCCGCCTGCCTGGCTCGTGCAGTCCCGGGCCAACCGCACGGGCAAGAAGGTCTGGGTCCACCTCGAGTGCGTCGTCTGCGGCTTCACCGAGGATGCGCGGCCCAAGAAGTGGTGGCCCGACTGGGACTTCCTGATGTGTGACTACCACGCGGGGTACCAGGCGCCGGAACCGGCCGCGGGGCGCGTGCGGCGCGAGGTGGATGGCGTGGGCACGAGATTCGTCGCCCTCGTCGACGAGGAGCCGTAGCCGCTCGTCAGCCCAGCATCTGGACGACAGCGGCGGCGAACAGCACGAATGCGACGCCGGCTGCGCTCGAGCGGAGGACGTCGATGCGTTCCCACCGCATCACGACGCGCTTCCAGTCTGCTGGCGGGTCGGTCGGATCCCAGTCGTTGACGCCGATGTTGATCGGGACCGTGCCGAGGAACGAAGCGAGCACGAACACCACCAGTGCCACCATCGCGGCGATCCGCCACCCGAGACCGTCGTCTGCCCCGGCGATCACGAGGACGGCGACCGAGGCCAGCAGGGCCGGGACCATCAGGATCGGCACGACGACCTTGAGCGACTTCACCAACGCGATGCGGGTGCGGAGATGCGCATCATCGGGCAGCGTCCTGATCGCGGGCTGGATGCCCCATCGGACGATGAACTCCTCACCCGCGAGCAGACCCACGAGCACCAGTTGGACCACGAGCACCACGTTCACGGTGTGCCGCCGACCTCGCGGACCAGCGCCCGCGCTGCCCGCTGCGCTGCGGCGATGACGTCCGCGTCCGTCACCTCGGCGTGCACCGCGGCCTGCACGGCTGCGTTGATGCTGAGGACCGCCATCCGCACCAACAGGCCGTCCTGCTCGCGACCGCTGGGGACGAGCGCGGTGAGTTCGTCCACGATCGCGTTCAGCGGCGCACCGATGCTCCGCCCGCTCGAGTCGGCGAGACCGCGGATCACGAGCGGGTTCGCGGTCATGAACCGGATCGCGGCGAGCTTGTCGCTGGTGAACGTGTCCACCCAGCGCAGCACGGTCTCCTCGAGCAGCCTCGGAGTCCGTGGCTGCTCGCGGAGCCATGCGAGGAGCTCCTGGGCCTCGGTGCCGCGCTCGTCGAAGAGCGACTGCAGGATCGCTTCCTTGCTCGCGAAGTGGTGGTACAGCGACGCCTTGTTGATCCCGAGCTCGTCGGCGATCTCCCGCAACGAGGTCGATTCGTACCCCTGCCGGGTGAACAGCTGCAGCGCAGCACGTTGGGCGCGTCGACGCGTGTCGCTCCCGCGCCGGCTGACGGCCGCCGCGCGTCGGACCGGTTGTGTCATGAGTACAGTCTACCTACCGTTCGGTAGGCGGAGCAGTGTCCGAGTGGGTCGCGCTAGCTGAACTTCGGCGTCGTCGCTGAGCACGCAACACGCCCACCTGGAGTCGTGGACGTCTCGGTCGCGATCACGCGCTTCCCGTCGAGCAGGATCCGGCAGGTCGCCGTGGCACCCTTCCCGGGCGTCGCGGTGACCGACGCTCGTTGCTCGGTCAGGACCACGACGTCGTGCGTCCACCGCGACCCGTCACCGTCCGTGGTGCCCGTCGTGACGGATCCGAGCCGCTGGACCTCCGGAGCGTCACCACGCTCCCTGGCACCCTCGGCCTTGACCTCGGTGAGTTCCGCGCCGGTCGGCCGGTCGACGTGGACCTCGTAGGTGACCGCCCACGCGTCACCGATCTGCTGGTCGACGTAACTGCACCCGGTGCCGAGCAGTGCGACCGACGCGGCGATGGCGGTCGCGGTCATGAGACGGAAACGGGACGTGCTGGATCCAGACATACGACCAGCCTCCACGTGCGGCCACCGCCGCGTCGACCGCCAGCAGGAGCACCTCCGTCCGACGACCGGCGGATGCCGGCTCCACCGCTCGGTGGAGGACCCTCGATGTCGACGAGCGGTGCTCGGGCTCCGGCGGCGATCACATGTCGTCGATGAGGCGGAGCGTGTCGTCGTCGGGCACGGTCCGGTGTTGGAAGTAGTGGTGGAAGATCCGTGCCGCCTCGTCGGCGTCGACGTGCTGCGGCCAGGCCAGTCCGTGATGTACATGGCTCCTCCTCTCGGAGAGCGAGTCCCCGTTGATGCAGTGAGCTGGTGCGATCAGGCGGAGCACGTGCGGGAGCCGATCGACGGCTGCACGTCCGTGAGGACTCGCGACGCCGTCGGCTACTCGACGTGGGGCCATCCCTTCCGAACGTGATCGAAGATCTCGTGCAGCGCCTGGCCCGGGCGCGGGTGAGCGCCGGCGATCTGCGGCGACTCGAGGACGAATCGGGCCAGGGCGTCCACGGCGGCCGGAGAGCCGTACCCACCGACCTCTGTGAGCGTCCTGGCGAGCACGTCCTGGCATCGGACCCAGCGCTGACGTGCGTACTCGGTCAATGCGGGCGTGATGCGGATCAGATCGAACACGGCACTGGTCGCAGTGTCCCGCTTCCCGTCGAACGGGCCGTGCGCGGCGATGAACTCCTCGACCGCGGTGAGGGCATCCTGCTCGACCGGTCGACCCTCGATGGCCTGTGCGAGGCTCGCCGCGCGGTCCCCACTGCCTCCGAACACGAGGGCTTGCTTCCCGTCGGGAAAGTGGGCGAACAGCGTGGTGAGCGCGGTGTCTGCTTCCTCCGCGACCTCGGCCACGGTCACGGCGTCGTAGCCGCGAGCGAGGAACAGCCGCACGGCGGCGTCCGTGAGGCGTTGGCGAGTCACGGCCTTCTTCCGCTCCCGCCGCCCCTGTTCATCTCCCATGCCGCCATCCTACCGAGCTGTAGTGACTATGAACTCCTAGTGACTAGTGCTACCGTCCCGACCATGAACGTGCAAGAACGGCCCGCGGTCGCCGTCGTGGGAGCAGGACTCAGCGGCCTGGTCTGTGCCCGGATCCTGCAACGAGCCGGCGTGCCCGTCACCATCCACGAGGCCGACACCGCTGCAGACGCACGCCGACAAGGCGGCTCGCTCGACATCCACACCGCGACCGGGCAAGAGGCACTCCGTCAGGCCGGCGTGTTCGATCAGTTCCGCGCGCTCGTTCGCCATGGAGGTGAAGCGACACGGGTGATGGACCGCCACGCGCGGCTGCTGGTGGACGAGAGCGAAGTCGACGGCGGGAACGGCCGCCCGGAAGTCGAGCGGCAGGCACTCCGGCAACTGCTCGTGGACGCACTCGAGCCAGGAACGATCAGGTGGGGCGCGAAGGTCACCGGGGTCCGAACGAACGGTCCGGTGCGGGAACTGCAGTTCGTCGACGGGAGCACGGTCACAGCAGACCTCGTCGTCGGCGCCGATGGCGCGTGGTCGAGGGTCCGGAGCACGGCGCTGACATCGACCGTGCCGGAGTACACGGGCATCACGATGGTGGAGCTCCGGCTCTCGGACGCGGTCCGTGCGCACCCTGAGGCGCTCCGCACGACCGGGCACGGGACGTTCTTCGCCCTCTCGGACAACAAGTCGATCGGCGGCCATGGCGGAGAGGAGATCGCACTGGGGCTCGGTCTCCGCGTGCCGGAGGACTGGGCCGCCACCAGCGGCATCGACTGGACCGACCCGATGGCGGCGCGTGCGGCGCTGCTGCGGGAGTACCGGGACTGGGCCGGACCGCTGACGGACATGATCCGTGACAGCGACGACACCATCTGGCCGCGTCCGATCTACGCACTCCCGATCGGCCTCACCTGGCGCCGAGTACCAGGAGTGACGGCCGTGGGCGACGCCGCGCACCTGATGTCCCCGTTCGCCGGCGAGGGCGCGAACCTCGCCCTCATCGACGGCGCAGACCTCGCCCGCGCCGTCATCGAGAGCCCACACCTCGACCGTGCACTCGGACGCTACGAGCGGAAGATGTTCCGCCGAGCGAAGGCATCAGCATCAGCATCAGCACGCGGTCTCGCCATGATCTTCAACGACGACGCACCCCGGCAGATGGTCTCGTTCTTCGAACGCGCGGCGCTCCTCGCACGCCTCACCCGGCCCCTCACACGGCTGCTGCCAGGACGACCATGACCCCTGGGGTCGAGCATCGAGCCGCTGGCGCCGCGACGCCGTACCAGTGGATCGAGCCGCGTCGGCGACGCGCCTCCGTTCGGGTCAGCGGGCCGTCCAGCCCCCGTCGATCGGCAGCGCGGTTCCGGTGATGAGCGAGGCCCCCTCGCCTGCGAGGAAGGTGACGGCGGCGGCGACCTCGTGCGGCTGTCCGATGCGGTGCAAAGCGGCGATGCGGTCCACCGTGTCGTCCCGGAACGCGTCGTCGGACAGGGCTGGAGCGGTGCCGTCCGTCTCGATGAAGGTCGGCGCAACGGCGTTCACACGGATCCCGTACTGGCCCCACTCGACTGCCAGGCACTTGGTGAGATGGATCACGGCGGCTTTGCTGGTGCAGTAGGAGGACTCGCCAGGCAGCGCGACGAGGCCGGCTTGCGAAGCGATGTTCACGATCGAGCCTCGGCCCACAGTCCGCATGTGGCGAGCGACGTACTGCGAGATGAAGAACGTCGACTTCGTGGTGAGCGACCAGACGGCATCGAAGTGTTCCTCGGTGACGTCGAACGCATCCTCGACGATGCTCCCGCCGGCGTTGTTCACCAGGATGTCGATGGTCCCGAATTCCGCAGCGACGCGATCGACCGCCTCCCGGCATGCAGCGAGGTCGGTCACGTCCATCGCGACGACGGCCACGCTCCTGCCCAGCGCGCGGATCTCGTCCGCGAGCGCCGCGGCACCTTCCGGGTCGCGCACCCCGAGGGCGACGTCGGCACCGTGTTGGGCGAGGTCGAGCGCGATCGATCGCCCGATCCCGCGAGCGGCTGCGGTCACGAGCGCGACGGATCCGCTCAGGGGTTCGGCTTTCATGGACTGTCCTCCGCATCGGTGAACGGTGTCGGCGACCGGAGCCGGACGTGAGCCGCCTGCTGACCACCGTTGGGCCTCCAGTCTGCCGGTCGCACGCGGAGCGGTCGTCGATGCTCAGGGGTCTGCGATCCTCGGCGATCGCAGGGCGTTCACCAGCTGAAGAAGCGGACCACCGCGCGGAGCGTCTTCGCGGCCGTCGACGACGCAGCGCGCGCCGACGCGGTCCACGGTCGGAGCATGCCGGTCATGCAGGGTGTTCGAGCCAGCCGTCTTTGACTGCACGGGCGGGCAGTCGCAAGGGTTGCGTCATGCAGACATCTCGAGTGCGCGCGCTCGCACGTTCCGTCGTCGCAGCGATCGCCGTCCTGGCCATGGCCGGATGCTCCGGCGTGGACGACGCACACCGGGCGGTGGGACCGACGTCATCGGTCACGTCCGAGCCAGACGAGGCACGAAGCGCGGCGGCGACGACAGCACCGGCGTTCGACCGTCTGCAGCAGACGTACGGCGCGACGCTGGGCGTCTTCGCGCTGGACACCGGAACCCGGCAGACCGTGGCCTACAACGCCAACCGGCGGTTCGCCTACGCGTCCACCTACAAAGCGCTCGCCGCCGGCGTCCTGCTGGCCGACCCATCGACCGATCTGGACGCGCACGTCGACCTCGCGCAGGACGAGATCCTGGCCGGTTCGCCGGTCACCTCGCAGCACGTCGAGTCCGGGATGCGCCTCGGCGACGTCGTCGCGGCGGCGTTGGAGCAGAGCGACAACACGGCCGGCAACATCGTGTTGCAGCGAGTCGGGGGCCCCGCCGGGTTCGAGACCGCGTTGCGGAGAATCGGGGACACCACCACGCGGTCGGATCGGACGGAGCCCGACCTGAACGCGGCGGTGCCCGGCGACGACCGCGACACCTCGACACCTCGAGCGCTGGCGCTGGATCTCGATCGGCTGGTGCTCGGCAGCGTGCTGCACGCATCGGAGCGCGCCCGACTGACCGTATGGATGCGCGCGAACACCACGGGGGACGACCTCGTCCGCGCCGCCGTTCCGGCGGGATGGACGGTCGCCGACAAGACCGGCACCGGGTACTACGGCGTCCGCAACGACATCGCCGTGGTGTGGCCGCCCTCGGGTGCGCCGATCGTCCTCGCGATCCAGACCACCAAGAGCACCCAGGCAGCCGAACCCAGTGACGCGCTCGTCGCTGCCGCGGCGAAGGAAGCGATCGGGGCCCTGCGATGACCCGCCGACACGCCGCAGCGGCCGGGGCATCACCCCGTCTGGACGAACCTGCCGTGCCGTTCGGTGTCCGTTCTCGGGTCGTGCGAGCCACGGCCGCTCGCGGAACGACCGCACGGACGCACCCACCATGACCAGCTCAGACGCCCGGTCGGGAAGCGGTTCCGATGAGCCTGCCCTGCCCCATCCGGGACTCGCGACCGAGGAGGCCCAGGCGCTGTCCCCACCGCGGCCCAGCCGCACCCCGGGTCGGATGCGGAGCGCCACGACCAGTCGGAGTACCGTCGTCGGGTGCCCATCGACCTGCGTTCCGACACCGTCACCCGCCCCACCGCCGCGATGCGCGCCGCGATGCTCGACGCCGAGGTCGGCGACGACGTGTACGGCGAGGACCCGGAGGTCAACGCGCTCGAGGCCGAGGTCGCCGACCTCCTGGGCTTCGAGGCGGGGCTCTACGCGCCGTCGGGCTCGATGGCGAACCAGCTCGGACTGCGCATGCTCGTCGCCCCGGGCCAGGAGCTCGTCTGCGACGTCCAGGCCCACGTGGCCCGAGCCGAGCTCGGCGCCGCCGCGGTGTTCTCGGGGATCACGACCCGGACGTGGGCGACGCCGTACGGCCGCCTCGACCACCGGGCGGTCGAGCAGATCGCGGAGCCGGACGCCGGGTCGTACATGGTGTCCACCGCTGCGATCGCGATCGAGAACACCCACAACTTCGGCGGTGGCACCGTGCAGCCCCAGAGCGAGGTCCGCGCCGTGCAGGAGTACGCGCGGAGGAACGGGCTCGCGGTGCACCTCGACGGCGCTCGGCTGTGGAACGCGCACGTCGCTTCGGGCACGCCGTTGCGCGAGCTGGCCGCCGGGTTCGACACGGTCTCGGTCTGCCTGTCGAAGGGCCTCGGCGCCCCGGTCGGGTCGGTGCTCGTCGCCTCGCAGGAGCGCATCGACGCCGCCCGCATCTGGCGCAAGCGCTACGGCGGCGGCATGCGGCAGGTCGGGATGCTCGCCGCGGCCGGCCGGTACGCCATCCGGAACCACGTCGACCGCCTCGCCGAGGACCACGTGAACGCCCGACTCCTCGCCGCGGCCGTCGGGGTCGACCCCGCGACGGTCGAGTCGAACATCGTGTTCGCGGACGTGTCCGACGCGGCGCGGTTCGCGCACGAGGCCGAGGCCCAGGGCGTGCGCGTGATGCAGTCCGGCCGGACGCGCATCCGCATGGTGACGCACCTCGACGCCACGGGCGACGACATCACCCGCGCGGTCGACGTCCTCCGCGGCATCGAGCGGTAGGCGAGCGGTAGGGGCACCGAGCGGTAGGGGCACCGAGCGGTAGGGGCACCGAGCGGTAGGGGCACCGAGCGGTAGGGGCACCGAGCGGTAGGGGTCCGCACCGGCCACGCAGGCGGGCGCCGCCGGGCGCCGGGAACCCGCCGGCGAGTAGGCAGGTGGCATGGCAGATGACGAACGGCCCACGTCGGAACCGAGCCGGGAGGGACGGGTCGCGCTCGTCACGGGCGTCACCGGTGGCATCGGGCGGGCGGTGACCCGGGGCCTCCTCGACGCGGGGTACGCGGTGGTGGGCACAGTACGCGACCGCAGCCGCGCCTCCACGGCCGAACTCGACCCGGGGCGCACGGGCCGACTCGTGCTCGTCGAGGCGGACATGACGGACACCGAGCGGCTGCACGCGGTGGCGGAGGCCGCCGCGGACCCGTTCGGACCGGTCGACGTCCTGCTGCCGATCGCCGGCGTCGGCGACGTCCGCGCCCTCGACGAGATCAGCCCGGAGGACTGGGAGCGCGCACTCCGCGTCAACCTGACGGCGCCGTTCGTCCTCGCGCAGGCACTCCTGCCCGGCATGGTCGAGCGCGGCTGGGGACGGATCGTCTTCACCTCGAGCGTCGCCGCGTTCACGGGCGGGTTCGTCGGCCCGCACTACGCCGCGTCGAAGGCCGGGCTGCACGGGCTCGTGCACGCGCTGTCCGCGAGGGCCGCCGCGCACGGGGTCACGGTGAACGCGATCGCCCCGGCACTCATCGCGGACACGGCGATGATGGACGGCATGCCCTCGTCGGTCCCGACGCCGCCGGTGGGACGGCTCGGGCGTCCGGACGAGGTCGCCCAGCTCACGCTCGCCGTGCTCGGGAACGCCTACCTCACGGGGCAGGTGCTCCTGCTCGAGGGCGGCTCGCGTCCGTCCTGACGTGCGCGGTCCTGCTGTCCGCGTCCAGCGCGGTGTCGCACGACGCCGAATGCACGGGAGGCGCGGTGCGGGACGGACCCGCACCGCGCCTCCCGGACGGCGGACGACCTGATCAGGCCATGACGGCGCGCTTGTCCGGCACGCAGTGCGTCATGAGCAACCCCTCGACGTCGCGCGGGCCGTTGTGCCCGAGGTTCGCCAGGCGGGCGAGCTCGTCGTCGGACAGGGTCTGGGACTGCAGCGGCGGCAGGTCGGCGACCTCCTCGAGGGTGATGCCGAGGCCCTCGCCCACGCGCTGCCCGAGCTCGTCCTCGACCATGTAGAAGTGCCAGAGCATGCGCTCCTGCACCGGGCGGGCCGCCTGCGAGATGAGCGTGACGAAGTTCTGGACGAGGTCGTCCCGCTCCCAGTCCTCCATGAGCCGGAAGCGCTGCCCGGCCTGCGTGTAGTCGTTCGTGCGCGGGATTCGCTTGCGCGTCAGCCGCCCGACGATCTCCGGCCCCTGCTCGTCGTGCGTCGGGTACTCGGCCTCGCGGAGGCTGCCGTCCGTGATCGAGGGCTCGTAGTTGACGTGCGGATTGGGTCCGCCGCCCTGGTGGTAGGCCATCTGCCCGTCGCGCTGGTTCGTGTGCACGCGCGCGTTCTTCGGCTGGTTGACCGGGAGCTGCAGGTAGTTCGGCCCGACGCGGTAGCGCTGCGTGTCCGAGTACGAGAACGTGCGGCCGACGAGCATCTTGTCGTCCGAGAAGTCGAGGCCGTCGACGAGCACACCGGTGCCGAACGAGATCTGCTCGTTCTCGGCGAAGAAGTCCGACACGTTCCGGTTGAGCACCATCGTGCCGACCTTCTTCGGCGGGAACTCGTTCTCGGGCCAGAGCTTCGTGTCGTCGAGCGGGTCGAAGTCGAGCTCGGGGTGGTCGTGGTCGTCCATCATCTGGACGCGGAGCTCCCACTCCGGGTACTCGCCGCGCTCGATCGCCTCGTGGAGGTCCTTCGACGCGTGGCCGAGGTCGCCCGCCTGGACCGCGGCGGCGTCGGCCTCGGTCATGCTGCTGACGCCGACCGACGGGATCCAGTGGTACTTGACGAGCTTCGTCTCGCCCTCGGCGTTGACCCACTTGTAGGTGTTCACGCCGAAGCCCTGCTGCGTCCGGTAGTTCGCCGGGATGCCGCGCGGGCTGAACAGGTTGACGAGCATGTGCATCGACTCGGGTGTCTGCGACATGAAGTCGAAGATGCGGGCCGGCTCCTGGCGGAACGTCTGGGGGTCCGGCTTGAGGGAGTGGATGACGTCCGGGAACTTGATGGCGTCGCGGATGAAGAAGACGCCGAGGTTGTTGCCGACGAGGTCCCAGTTGCCGTCCTCGGTGTAGAACTTCACCGCGAAGCCGCGCGGGTCGCGGGCGGCCTCGGAGGAGTCCCGGCCACCGATGACGGTCGAGAAGCGGATGGCGACGTCGGTGCGCTTGCCGGCCTCCTGGAACAGCTTGGCGCGCGTGTACTGCGCGATCGGCTCGTCGCCCCACTGGCCGGTCGCCTCGAAGTACCCGAAGGCGACGAAGCCACGGGCGTGGACGACGCGCTCCGGGATGCGCTCGCGGTCGAAGTGGCTGATCTTCTCGAGGAACTGGTAGTTCTCGAGCGTCGCGGGCCCGCGGGCGCCGACGGTGCGCTGGTTCTGGTTGTCGTAGACCGGGTGGCCCTGACGGTTGGTGAGGACCTCGCGGTCGTCACCCTCGGCGGGAGGCTGGGAGGAGACGTCGGTCACGGGTTGTTCCTTTCCTGGACGGCTGCCTTCCCAGTGTCCTCCATCGGCCCCCGGGCGCCTGCACGGCCGGCACCCGGGCGTGCCGCAGCCGGCCGCCCGTCCCCCTGTCCGCGAGATCGAAGTCCCTGCCGCTCTGGCTCCGGTGAGAACGGCAACGCCCGCGATCTCGCGCTTCAGGCGCCCTCGGGCGGATGGACGAGCAGGTCGACGCGGTCGGCGAGGTACTGCGCGAGCGGCAGGGCATCACCGTCCGCGACGGCGGGGCTCCAGCGGACGACGACCTCGCCGTCGCGCACGGACAGGGGACCTGCGGCGCCGCGCAGGTGTTCGTCGAGCGGGATCGGCACGGTGCCGTGGTTGACGGTGTCGCCCGCGCGGAACCCGCCCTTGACCGCCGCCGCACGGTACGCCCGACGGATCTCCGCCGACGTCGACTGGTACTGCGGTCGGCCCGGCTCCGTCACGCGGGTGATCAGGCCCGTCGCGCGGACGGTGCCGACCCGGTCGACGAGCAGCACCCCGAGCCGCCACGCGCGCCCCAGGTCGCGCATGGTCGGCTCCCGCCGGATCCCGAGCACGCGGCGCGGTTCGACGTACTCGCCGACGGCCTCGTCGCGCGCACCGGCGGCCCCGAGCCGCTGCACGGCCTCGGCGATCGCGGTGCGGGCGCGGTTGATCGCGCCCGCGTCGTCCGTCGTCGCATCCACGCCGACGAGCGTAGGCCGGGTGGCGGGAGCGGGACGCGCCTCCCGGAATGCGACCACGCTGGATGCGGTTGCATGGACCGGTGCGGTCCCGACTCGTGGACCCGGAGTGGAGCAACATGGCGTTCCTGCGGTGGCTGTTCGACGCGCAGCTCGTCATCGGCGACCAGACCGTGCTGTGGCGCGAGATCGTCGGCAACGTGTTCGGCCTGCTCAGCGCGCTCGGCGGCATGCGCCGTCGGGTGTGGGCCTGGCCCGTCGGCATCGTCGGCAACGCGCTGCTGTTCACGGTGTTCATGGGCGCGGTGTTCGACACCCCGAACCCCGTCAACCTGCTCGGTCAGGCCGGGCGACAGATCATGTTCATCGTGGTGTCCGTGTACGGGTGGTGGCGGTGGACGCGGCGACCCGAGCCCGGCGACGCCGTCGTCGAGCCGCGGTGGGCCTCGTGGCGGACGCGGGCCCTGCTCGCTGTCGGCATGGTCGGCGGGACGCTCGTGCTCACCCCGATCTTCCGGGCGCTCGGGTCGTACGAGCCCGTCTGGAGCGACGCGTGGATCTTCGTCGGGTCGCTCCTGGCCACCTACGGCATGGCGAAGGGCTGGGTCGAGTTCTGGCTGATCTGGGTGGCGGTCGACGTCGTCGGCGTTCCCCTGCTGTTCTCGGCCGGCTACTACGCCTCAGGTCTCATGTACGTGTTCTACGGGGTGTTCACGCTCACCGGGTTCTTCGTGTGGCGGCGCACCCGGACGAAGCCGCCGGCAGCTCCGGTGACGGTCGGCTGACCGCGCCGCCCCTCGGCGAGATCGCAGTCGTCGCCGCTCTGACCGATCCCAGAACGGCAACGACTGCGATCCCGCGGAAGGGGGCAGCGCGCGGTCGGTAGCGTGGGCACGTGGACCAGAGCAGCTTCGACGACCGCTACACCATCCGCCGGTTCGCGCCCGGCCTGACGCCCGAGGGCACGGCCGACGCGCAGACCACCGCGTTCTTCGCGAGCGTCGACGCCGGGTTCCACCAGCCCGAGGTGGCCCCCGACCGTCTCGGGCGGATGGTCCGGCACGTGATCGACGACCGGACTGAGCTGCTCGGCGTGCACCGGCGCGACCCCATGCCCGACTCGCTCGAGGTCGACGCTCCCGTCGGCACGTTCGGCAGTCTCCCGAAGCGCCTGAGCTGGGGCGACGGCACCGAGATCGACACCTTCGCGATCGCGTCGGTGACGGTCCGCCCGTCCGAACGCCGGCGCGGGGTCCTGCGGCGCATGATGACCGACTCCCTGCACCGCGCGGCGGACGATGGGTACCCGCTCGCGAGCCTGACGGCGAGCGAAGGCACGATCTACCGCCGGTTCGGCTTCGGCGCCGCGATCCGCGAGCGCACGATCGACGTCGACCGATCCGCGGCGCTCCCGCTGCTGGTGCCGGCCAGGGGCGAGATCGCCCCGGTCGACACCGCCGTCCTGGCCCAGGGGCTCGCCCGACAGGTGTACGAGCGGTTCCACGCGCGGACGCCGGGCTCGATGACCCGGAACGAGGGCACCTGGAACGCCCTCCTCGGTCGCCAGGGCGACGGTGAGCCGAACCGGGCGGTGCGCGCGGTCGTGCACCGGCCCTCCCGGTCGGAGCCCGTCGACGGCTACGTGACGTACAAGGCGGAGCAGACGGAGCGGCACGCGGTGCGGCTCGAGATCGTCGACCTCGTCGCCGCGACGGACGAGGCGTACATCGCGCTCTGGCACCACCTGCTCGCCGTCGACCTCGTGCGCGTGGTCCGGTACGGGACGGCCCGCGTCGACGACCCGGTCCTCCACGTGCTCGCCGACGACCGTGCGCTGTCCACCGTGTTCGAGGAGGACCACGTCTGGTTCCGCGTGCTCGACCCGGTGGCGACGTTCGCGTCCCGCCCGTTCGCGGTGGACGGCACGGTGACGATCGGCGTCCACGACGCACTCGGGTTCTCGGACGGGACGCTGCGGTTGTCGGTGGTCCAGGGCCGTGCGACGGTCGAGCGGACCGCGGGCGGACAGGACGAGGCCGACGTCGAACTCGACGTCGCGGAACTCGGCGCACTCGTGCTCGGCGCGGTGGACGTCGGCACGCTCGTCGCCGCCGGCCTCGTCCGTGCGGAAGCCGGGTCGGCCGCGCGGCTCCGCGCCATGCTCGTCCCCATCCGGACCCCCCACCAGATCGCCTACTTCTGACCCCGGCGACGGACGGGAACGCTCCGCGCAACCCCTTGTCTCCGGACCTGGACACACGTACAGTGCGCTGTTGGGACGGTGAATGCGGAACTCGAACAGTTCCGGGTCGGCGTCTCACCGACAACCACAGACGTTCCTCGCGGCCGATCGGGTCGCGAAGGCCGACCATCCCCGTTCCGGTCGGCGCCTCCCGTGTCCCTGGACCACCAGCAGGACACGGCGGCGAACGGCGGGTGTCCTCCCGTGACCCGAAGCGGGAGGACACCCGATCCTCGTCGTCGGACGGGAGGAGCGGTGCGGGTCCGCACCGCTCCTCCCGTCGCCGGTCCTACGCCTCCTCGAGCTGGCGCTCGATGTCCTCGAGGCTCCGACCCTTGGTCTCCGGCAGGATCTTCCACATCGTGATCGTGCCCGCGATCGCGAAGACCGCGAACGCCCAGAACAGGGTCGTGGCGCTGAGGCCCGAGATCACGCTGAGGACCACGAGCGAGATGATCAGGTCGAGGCCCCAGTGGGTGACCGTGCCGAAGGACTGCGCCTTGCCACGGACCCGGTTGGGCAGGACCTCGCTGTTGACGAGCCAGATCGCGATGCCGAGGCTCGCGGCGAACACGCCCTCGTAGATCATGAGGCCGATGACGAGGAGCACGCCGACCGTCGACGACTGCGGGAACAGGTAGAGCGCACCGATCGCGGCGAGCGCGATGGCGACGATCAGGGTTCCGCCGATGAGGAGCCAGCGGCGGCCGAGGAAGTCGACGAGCAGCAGTCCGATCAGGGTGAACAGCAGGAATGCCCCGCCGATGCCGACCGAGCTGAGGATCGCGGACGAGTCCCCGAACCCGGCGGACTTCAGCATGGTGGGCGCGTAGTAGAGGATCGCGTTGACGCCGGACAGCTGGTTCGTGGCCGCGACGACGACGCCGATCACGATGCCGCGACGGACACCGCGGGTCCGGAACAGCGACCGGTAGCTGACCGCGTGCTCGGACTTGATCGCGCTGGTGATGTCACCGAGCTCCGCCGCGGCCTCGGCCACGGTGGACCGGATGCGCTCGAGGACGGCGCGGGCGTCGTCGACCCGGCCCTTCGCGGCGAGCCAGCGCGGGCTCTCGGGCAGCGGCAGGAGGCCGACCAGCATGACGACGGCCGGCACGGCGGCGAGGCCGATCATCCAACGCCAACCCTCGATCGGGGCGAACGCGTAGCCGACCAGGTAGGACACGAAGATGCCGAGCGCCACGAACAGCTGGTTGAACGACACGAGGCGCCCACGGATGCGGGCCGGGGCGATCTCGGCGATGTACATCGGCACGACGAGCGAGGACGACCCGACGCTCAGGCCGAGCAGGAACCGCGACACGTAGATGAGCGGGAGCCAGCCGATGAGCGAGCTGCCGAGCGCGCCGACGATGTAGATCGCGGCGAGCAGGATCAGGGTGCGGCGTCGACCGAGGCGGTCGACCACCGGACCACCGCCCATGACGCCGATCACGGCGCCGGCGAGCAGGATCGCCACGAAGAACTGTTGTCCGAACTCACCGAGGTGGTACTCGGGCGCCACGTACAGCAGCGCGGCCGACACGATGCCCGTGTCGTAGCCGAACAGGAACCCTCCGAGCCCTGCGATCACCGAGGCCCACACCACGATCCCCCTGCGGTGGTGCCCGGTCGTCCTGCGGGCGTCCCGCGCGGTCATCTCCGTCGATGTCATCACAACTCCGTCGTCATCCCATCCGCCGAGTCCGGTTGGCTCGGCGGCCCGGTCGAGTGTACGTCGAGGTGAGCGCTCACAGTGAGCGCTCACTCCTCGTTTCGAACGCTGACGGCGAACGTGACTGGCGATGGGCCGTTCGACGCAGCGTTTTGTCCAGAGCACGCCGGGACGGCTGCGTGGTCGTTCAGCCGGGCCGCCACAACCGTCCGTCATGGGGCGGCGCGCCGGGTCAGGACGTACACGGCCACCGGGACATCACGGCGTCGATCCCCGCCGCTCGCGCCGGGGGTGGCGGTCGACCCCCGTTCTGGGGCAGAACCACCCCCCGAACGGAGGCTGCCCCGACACCGGGAGCAGGAGCGATCCTCGATGTCGGCCAGGGGCCGGACCGCTGATCAGGAGCGGCCCGGCCACCGCTCCGGCCGACTCCCCACGCCCTCCCCCCACCACGGAGCACCAGTGTCGAACCCCTGTGCGCCGCGTCTCCGGCGCGCCCTCGTGTCCAACGTCCGCACGGTCGTCACCCTCCTCGCGGTCGTCGTGGCCGTCCTCGCGGCGGCACTCGCCCGCCCGGGCGCCGCGTCGGCGGCGACCACCTACACGGGCTACGTCCGCTACGCCTCGGCGCCCGCCGAGGTGATCGGCAAGACCGCCGCGGGCTACCGCCTGCTCACGCCGGCCGAGGCCGCCGCCGTGCCGCCGGACGCCGTCACGTACCTGGCGAACACACAGTTCCTCCGGGTCGGGACCACCGGCCCGATCTACAAGGTGTCGAGCGACGTCGTCAGCACCGTCACCACGGCGCAGTGGACGGCCCAGGGCACGCCGACGCCACGCATCGTCGACCGGGTCCCGGCGATGGAGTACTCGAGCTACGCGTCGAACCCCTCCGAGATCATCGTGCGCACCCCGGTCGGGGTCTGGCGGCACGCCACGGCCGCCGAGACCGCGAGCATCCCGGCATCGTCCGTGACGTACCGAGCCGACACGTACTACCTGAGCAGCGTCGGGTCATCGCAGGTGGTCAAGCGGGTCGCTGGGGTGAGCACACCGATCACGACCGCACAGTGGCGGGCCGAGGGCTCCCCCACGCCGATGGTGCCCCCGGTGCCGAGCGTCGGCACGGACCCCTTCACCACCGCCGCGCCCTACGTCGACCCCGACTACCCCTCCGTCGCCGCCGCTGCGGCGCTCCGGGCCAGCGGCGACACCACCGACGCCGCGGTGCTCGACCGGATCAGCGCGCACGGCGGCACGCGGTGGCTCGGGAGCGGCAACACGATCGCGACCGTCGCCGCCACCACGTCCGCGTACGTCGGAGCCGCCGTCGCCGCGGGCCGCACCGGGACGCTCGTGGTCTACGGGATCCCCGGCCGCGACTGCGGGAGCTACTCGGCCGGGGGCTTCTCGGCGACGGACTACCCGAGGTGGATCGCCCAGATCGCCGCGGGCATCGCGCACCGACGGGTCGCCGTCGTGCTCGAACCCGATGCGCTGCTGCAACTCGGCCGATGCCCCGACGTGCAAGGTGACCGCACGGGCCTCCTGCGCGCTGCGGCGACCACCCTGACCGCCGCGGGCGCCACCGTCTACCTCGACGCCGGGACGAGCAACTCCGGCGTCGACACCGCGACGATGGTGTCCCGCCTCCTCGCCGCCGGCGTGCAGGGCGTGCGCGGGTTCGCCGTGAACGTGTCGAACTACAAGTCGACGAGCGACGTCCAGGCCTACGCCGACGAGGTCTCCCGACTGCTCGGCGGCGCGCACTACGTCATCGACACGTCGCGCAACGGCAACGGCTCCGACGGCGAGTGGTGCAACGCCCGGGGACGCGCGATCGGCCAGGCACCGGCGGCGAGCAGCCACGGCAACGAGGACGCCGCGTTGTGGATCAAGACCGTCGGGGCCTCCGACGGCACGTGCAACGGTGGACCGGCCGCGGGGACCTGGTGGAACACCATCGCGCTCGAGCTCGCGCGGAACGCCGGGTACTGACGTATCGATTCCGCATCGGAGCCTCCGAGTCGCATCGTGGTCTGTTCCAGGCCGGCGCTAGGGTCGGCCTGGTGAAGACGACGACGATGGTGCTCACGTCCGCGACCGCCCTGGCCGCGGTGATCGCCCTGACCGGCTGCGCCGGCTCGGGCAGCGGCTCCGACCGACCGACGGTCACGGCCACGCGGACCGCCACGGCGACCACGACCACGACGGCGACCGCCAGCCCGTCGGTCACCGCCGGCGGGAGCGGCACCGGTGGGAGCGGCACCGGAGACTCGGACGGCTCGACCTCGGCCGCCGGCGGCCGCTGCACCACGGATCAGCTCAGCGGTGGTACCGCGGAAGGCACCGGCGGTGCGGCCGGCAGCGTCGGCATCGTCCTGACGCTGACGAACACCGGCACCACGCCGTGCACCCTGCAAGGCTGGCCTGGCGTGTCCTTCGTCGGCGGCGGGGACGGCGAGCAGATCGGCGCGCCGGCCGAGCTCGACCGGACCTCCGAGCACGACACCGTCACCCTCGGGCCGGGAGCCCAGGGACAGGTCGCGCTCAAGATCACCCAGGCCGCCGCATACGACGCCGCCGAGTGCTCGCCGCAGCCGGCCGACGGGTTCCGGGTCTACCCGCCCGGGTCGAAGACGTCGCTGTTCATCAAGGACACGGCGTACACGGCCTGCGCATCGGGCACCGTGCACCTGCTGACGACGGGCGCGGTCGTGGTCGGGCCCGCCCACCCCTGACACCGGCGGACGGGAGGCCCGGCCTCCCGTCCGCCGTCCTGCTCGCGGGACTCAGCGGCGCACGTCAGTCCCACTCGCCAGGTCGACGAGGACGCCCGCCGCGAGTGCGGTCCGCTCCACCATGCCCTGCACGCTCGCCCACTCGTGCCGCGCGTGCGCTCCGTCACCGACGGCGCCCAGTCCGTCGAGCACGGCGCGACCGAGCGCAGAGGCGAAGTTCCCGTCACTGGCGCCGCCGACCGCCGTTTCCTCGACCGTCAGCCCCATGCCGCGGGCGACCGACTCAGCACGTGCGAACAGGGCGACGTTGGCCTCGGTGCGCTCCATGACCGGTCGGTTCCACCCACCGTGGACGGTGATCGTCGCCAGTGGGTTCTCGGGGGTGAGCGCCGCGAGCACGCCGTCGATCCTGTCCGCCTCCTCGGACGACGAGACGCGGACGTCGAGCGCCGCGGACGCGTGTCCCGCACGGACGTTGGGACGGGTCCCGCCCGCGACGACACCGACGTTGCAGCTCGTTCCGGCCTCGAGGTCCGTCGCGCCGTGGAGCGTCAGCACGACCCGGGCGAGCTCGTCCACCGCGCTCGCCCCGGCGCGGGGGTCGAGTCCCGCGTGCGCCTCGACGCCGGTGATCTCGATGTCGAACAGCCCGACGCCCTTCCGGGCGGTCTTCAGTGCGCCGTGCTCTCCGGCGGACGCCTCGAACACCAGCACGGGTCCGTCGGTGCGCCGGACCGTGTCCTCGATGACGGTGCGGGAGCCCTTGCTGCCGACCTCCTCGTCGCCGTTGAGCAGCAGGCGGATGTTCGGACGCGGGAGTGCGGCGGCGTCCACGGCACGGATCGCCCACGCGAGCTGCACCAGTCCGGCCTTCATGTCGTAGACCCCGGGTCCGGTCATCCGGTCGCCGTCCACGGCGGCCGGACGCGCAGCGATGGTCCCGGCGGCCCACACGGTGTCGTAGTGACAGAGCGCGGTGACCCACACGTCGGAGCCGAGCGGCGCCTCCAGGTCGAGTACCGCGACGTCACCGTGGCCGTCGGTCGGGTGCACGGCGCGAGCAGTGGGAGCACCGACCGTCTCGCCGAGCCACTGCTCGACCCACGCGAGGCCCTCCGCGAGGAGCGCCGGCGCGTCCGAGGGCGTCTCGATCCCGACGTACGCCAGGACGTCGCCCACCATCGCGTCGCGGTGCCCGGCGACCCAGTCGAGCAGGTCGGTGGTCGTCCCGGTGGCGGTCATCGCGCCTCCCCGACCGTCGACGGCGCGAGCGCGGCGATCGCGGCCTCGTCCATCGCACTCTCGCCCTCCTCGAGGCGCACGATCGCGGTGATGAGCGCCTCGATCGCGGGCAGCGCGACGCCCTGCGCGGCACCCATCTCGACGACCGGGCGGTAGTGCGCCGGCACCTCGGTCCGCCGGTGCCGGACGGCGATGTCCCGCCAGATGCCGGACCGCGTCTTCGACTGCGTGGCGAGCCAGGCGACGAGGTCGTCGAGGGCACGCTCGGTGGTCGCCGGATCGGCACCGGAACGGAACGCCTGCGGGTCGAACGCGTCGAACGGCTCGAGTGCGATCCCCCGGCCGTCCGCGACGTCGAACACCTCGCGCGCCAGCGTCGTCATGACGGCGCGGTTGCGGTCGATGAGGTCGCTCATGTCGTCGTCCGCGAGCGCGGTGGCCGTGAGCATCGCGCCGAAGCCGAGCTTCGACCAGAGGAAGCCCTCGACGTTGGCGGACACGACCGGGCTCCCCCAGTGCGCCAGATCGGCGGCCAGGTCGCGCACGCGGTCACTCGTCCCGCCGGCGAACTCGCCGAGGGCCATGCCCCCGTGGCCGCCGTCCTTGACGACCCCCGGCTCCATCACGTCCGCGAAGAGGTCGACGAAGGCGATGACGGTCCGGTCGACACCGACGTGCCCGGCGATGGTGGCCTCGTTGAGTCCGTTCTGGAGCGACGCCACGAACCCGTCCGAGCGGAGCCGCGGTGCGATCCAGGCGGCAGCCGCATCGGTGGCGAGCGCCTTGACCGCGAGCAGGACCCGGCCGAGCTCGTCGGGCGCGTCCTCGAGCGTGTACGCGGGCACGTGCGCGGTCGTCGCCCCGTCGGGCGTGAGCAGGGTGAGCCCGCGCTCACGGATCGCTGCCACGTGGGCGGGATCGGCGTCGACGAGCTGGACCGGGACGCCCGCGGCGTCGAGGTGCACGGCGAGGGTGCCCCCGATCGCGCCGGCGCCGACGATCGTGGTGGTGCGGTCGGTGGTCATGCGGATGTCTCCTCTCGGATGGGCTGGTCGTCCGTGTCGGCACGCGCGTCGACCGGGTCCCAACTCAGGGGCAGTGCGTGGGCTCCGGTCGACGATCCGCCGTCGACCCGGAGGATCGAGCCGGTCACCCACTCGGCCGCCGTGTCGTCGGCCAGCCAGACCACGGCGTTCGCGATGTCGGTCGGGCGGCCTCGACGACCGAGCGGGTTGGCGGACACCGCTGCGGCGTACTCGTCGGTGACACGGTTGACGTCGCTGTCGACGTCGACGAACCCGGGCGCGACCGCGTTGACGCGGATGCCGGCGGCGCCGAGCTCGAGTGCGGAGGCACGGGTCACCATCTCCAGCGCGGCCTTCGACGTGCTGTACGGGGCCGCGCCGGGACGCGCACGCAGCGCCGAACCGGACGAGATGTTCACGACGCACGGCCGCGTCCCCGCCGTCTCGGCCCGCCGCGCGAGCGCGACGGTGGCGAGGAGCGGGGCGCGGACGTTGACCGCCTGGACCGCGTCCCACGTGGCCGCGTCGAGCTGGAGGAACGGGGTCGCCGGGTAGACGCCCGCCGCGTTGACGAGCACGTCGACGACCGCTCGGTCCCATGCCCTGTCGACGACCGCGGCGGGCGCGTCGGGTTCGCGGAGGTCCGCGGTGATGGTGACCACCGCCTCCCGACCGAGTGCGGCGACCGACGCGACCGACGCGGACGCCGCGTCGAGTGGCTCGGCGCGGAGGTCGACCATGGTCACGAGCGCGCCGTCGGTCGCGAACCGGGTCGCGACTGCGAGACCGATGCCGCTCGCGGCGCCGGTCACGAGCACGTGCCGCGTCACTTGAGGACCTTGCCCTTGGTCTCGGGCATGGTCAGGTAGACGACCAGTCCGATCGCCGCGGCGATCGCGCAGTAGACCCAGACGACGTGGCCGAGACCCGCGCCGCTCATCCAGGTGGTGATGTACGGCGCGGTTCCGCCGAAGATCGCGACGGCCAACGCGTACGGCAGGCCGATCCCGGTGGCTCGCACCTCGGGCGGGAACTGCTCCGCCATGATCACGGCGCAGTTCGCCGAGTAGCCGAGCAACAGCACGATCCCGATCACCTCGACGAGGACGAGCATCCAGAACGATCCGTTCAGCATCGTGAACGCTGGCCAGGCGAACACGAGGAACCCGCCGGCGAAGATCGACATCGTCGGCTTCCGTCCGATCTTGTCGGACAGGAGACCCGCGAACGGCAGGAGCACCAGGAACACGACCATCGCGATCACGTTGGCCAGGAGCGCCTCGTTGAGCGGCAGGCCCGTCGTGACGGCGGCGTAGGTGGGCATGTACGAGACCCACATGTAGTACAGGAGCGTGCCCGCGATCGTGACGCCGAACACCCGTGCCGTGGCACCGGGGTGGTCGCGGAACATCGCGACGATCGGGTTGCGGCGCCGGACCTCCCCGGCCTCGTCGTCGCGGCGCTGGGTGGTGAACGAGTCGGTCTCCTCGACGCTGGTGCGCAGCCAGATCCCGACGAGCCCGATCGCGGCGCAGAACACGAAGGCGGCGCGCCAACCCCAGGCGTCGAGGGCGCTCGCCGAGAACGTCGAGGTGATGATCGCGCCGATGCCGGATGCGACGAGCACCCCCGCCCCGACGGAGACCTGCTGCCACGAGCCCGCGAACGCCCGGCGGCGCGGTGCCGCGGACTCGACCAGGAACGCCGAGGAGGAGCCGAACTCGCCACCGGCCGAGAACCCCTGGACGAGCCGGGCCAGCAGCAGCACGATCGGCGCGCCGATCCCGATCACCGAGTAGCTCGGCGTGACGCCGATCACCAGGGACGCGGCCGCCATCAACCCGATGGTGAGCATGAGTCCCTTCTTGCGCCCGTGGCGGTCCGCGAAGGCCCCGAGCACCGCCGCACCCACCGGGCGCATGACGAACCCGACCGCGAACACCGCGAGCGTCGCCAGGAGCGCGGCGGCGTCGTCACCGGACGGGAAGAAGTGGTGCGAGAAGACGGACGAGAACGTCGTGTAGACGGACCAGTCGATCCACTCGACGACGTTGCCGATGCCGCCGGCGAGGATCGCCTTGCGGCCACGGCGGGACAGCTTCGTGTCACTCGTCGCGACGGGCGGGGGTGTGCTGGTCGCCGTCGGTGCGTTGGGCAGCGCTGCTGCGGGGGTTGCGTCCTGGGTCACGATGACCCCTTCTGGTCGGTGGAACGGGACGGGGTGGATGGGCGGGTGGAGCGGTACGCGGTCGACGGACGGGGTACTCGCCGGCGACTCAGTCGGCCAGGCCGGGCGCCACGTGCGCGGCGAGGTCGGCGTGTGTGGCGAACCAGACGTCGTCGTGCGTGCGGATGTGGGCGAGCAGCTCGTCGAGCACGAGCAGCCGCGACCGGTGCCCGATGAAGTGGGGGTGCATGGTCAGCTGGAACACACCACCGGCCGCGTACGCGGCGTCGAACTCGTCACGCCAGATCCGGCCCACCTCGCGCGGCGGCGTGTACGGCCGGAGGGACTGGAACCGCTCCATCATCAGGTACGGCGCGTCGTCACGGATTCAGTCCACCGGGATCTCCACGATGCCGGTGCGCTCACCGTCCTGCAGGATCTCGTAGGGGTCGTCGTCCGCCATCAGGGACGAGTCGTACGTGAACCCCAGCTCGCGGACGACGTCGAGCGTCGAGTCCGAGAAGTCCCAGGACGGCGTTCGGATGCCCGTCGGGCGCACACCCGTCTGCGACTCGAGCACCTCCATCGCACGCCCGAGCAGATCGAGCTCGTCGTCGTGCGCCAGCAGCGTGTTCCGCTCGTGGATCCAGCCGTGCACCGCGACCTCGTGGCCGTGCTCGACGTACGTCGGGGCCTCGTCCGGACGCAGCAGCGCGCAGACCGCCGGCATGTAGAACGACGAGGGGGCCTCGTACCGGTCGAGCAGTTCGAGGATGCGTGGCACTGCTGCACGGGCTCCGTACTCCCCTTGGGCCATGCGCCCGGGTGACGTCTCGCCGTCCCGGAGTGCCGGGGTCTCGTGATCCGAATCGAACGAGATGGCCACCGCGACGCGTGCCCCGTCCGGCCAGCGACCGGGGCCCGCTGCGGGCAGGAGGCTGCGGCCGGCCCGCACCCGCTCCACGTGGCCGCGCCAGACCTCCTCGGGCCAGCGCCAGGGCTCCTGCTGCTCGATCTCGCTCATGGGGTCACTCCTCGTCGGGTGGGTTGGTCGGAGCGGCGACCCCGGTCGGGGCCGCCGCGGTGCCGGTCATGTCAGCACGGGGGCCTGCGCGTCGTCGGCGTCGACGAACCGGCCGTCCTCGATGCGGCGCCACATGCGCTTCCTGGTGGTCAGTTGCACGGTGACGTCGACCTCGCGGACACCCGGCAGCGCTCCGAGCACGTCCGTGGCGAAGGTGTAGACCGCGGCGAAGTCCCGGAGGAACGCTTGGCCGATGAGGTTGTACCGTCCCAGGGTCGCGGCCGCGTAGTGCACGGCGGGGTGCTGGGCGAGCTGTCGTGCGGCCGCACCGAGCAGGTCCGGCGCCACCGAGATCCAGACCATGAGCTCGGTGCCCAGGCCGAGCAGCGCCGGCGCGACCAGTGGTCCGACGCGGACCCGCCCGGAGGCGATGAGCTGCTCGAGCGCGCGACGCGTGGCGGTCTCGGTTCGATCGAGGTGCCGCGCGAGGTCGTTCAGCGGCGTCCGCCCATCACGGACGAGAGCGCCGACCATCGCGCGCTCGAGCGGCGTCGCGGCGACCTCGGTGGGCAGCACCCCGTCATCGGCGCCGAGGTCCGGAGCAGGCGCGTTGGCCGTCGCGCTCAGGGGCATCGGGAGGGACTTCCCCGGGAACACCGTGAAGGGTGCCGTGAACGTGCGGAGCACGGGCAACGCCTCGGTCTCGACATCACCGCCCGGCGCGATGTCGGCGAGCAGGGGTCCGATGTCCGCGATCCGCTCGACCACGAGCTCGGCGACGCAGTCCGCAGTGCCGGTCAGCGTGGCGAGGAACCGGACCTCGGGGCGGCTCTGCAGTCGTGCGACGAGATCGGCCGTCCGGCTCGCGCCACAGCGCATCCGGACCATCGCCGACACCCCGAACCCGGCTGCGAGCACGTCGGTCGCGGCGATGATCCGGACGAAGCCCAGCACGTTCAAGCGACCGACCCGCCGCTGTGCTGTCGATGCCGAGCATCCGGATGCCTCGCCCAGGGCGGCCCAGGAAGCGCGACCGTCCGCAGCGAGCGCTGTCAGGAGCGCGAGGTCGATCGGATCGGGCGTCCCAGCGTTGCCGTCGGCCGGAGTGCCATCGACGTCCCCCGCGGCCGGTGGCCGAACGGACCCGCGATCACCCGAACTCGTCATACGGCGACGGTAATCCGTCACGGAAGCGGCGTCCAGTGCTGGAATCGGTCACGGCAAGACTGTAACACAGAGTTTTCACGCGCAGGCCCGAACCGATGCGCGCGGATGCCGCCGATCAGCGAGGCCGTTGTCCAGCAGGCGGCCTCCTCACGTGGCCGTCCCGGCTCCGGTCGAGGACCGCTGCGCACGGACTGCGGACAGCAGCCGCTCTCGAGCAGCGCGGACGCGGCGGCCGCTGGGCGTCGCCACCAGGACGTTCGACGCGACGTCGCTCCGGTTCCGAGATCACCGGGACAACGAAGAACGCCCCGGCGATGCCGGGGCGTTCTCGTTCACTGCTGTCTCAACACAGTGTGCGCTCGAAGGGACTCGAACCCCCAACCTTCTGATCCGTAGTCAGATGCTCTATCCATTGAGCTACGAGCGCAGTGGCCGAACGGCCGTGGAAGACTCTACCAGGCTCGGGACCCGGCGCGCCAATCGGGGCACGGGACCCGGGGCACGGGACCCGGCGCGCCGATCGAGGCGCGAACGGGTGGTGCCAGCGCGGCGCCGGACGGGAGGCACGCCGCACCTCCCGCCCGGACGGTCAGGCCGCGAGCTGCTCCGGACCGAACACCTCGGTCAGGAAGTCCTCGAGCGCACGCCAGGAGCGGCGGTCGGCGAGCGCCTGGTACTGCGCACCGTGGTCGGGCGCGTCCGTACCGGGGACGGCGAACGCGTGCATCGCGTTCGCGTACGACACGAGCTGCCAGTCCACGTGCGGCGCCGCGCGCATCTCGTCCTGCCACGCGTGGACCTTGTCGTCCCCGACCATCGGATCGGCAGCACCGGTCAGCACCAGGAGCTTCGCCCGGATGTCGCCGGCGTCGGACGGATCGTGGGTGATCAGACCGCCGTGGAACGACACCGCCCCCACGAGGTCCGCACCGGTCCGAGCGAGTTCCAGGGCCGTGGAGCCGCCGAAGCAGTACCCCATGACCACCACGCGCGAGGGGTCGACCTGCGGGTCCTCGAGCAGTCGGTCGAGTCCGGCACGAGCACGGGCACGCAGGAGCCCGAGGTCCTGGTAGAAGCTGCCGGCGACCTCTCCGGCCTCTGCTCCGGTCGGGCGCACGCCCTTGCCGTAGATGTCGGCCGCGAACGCGACGTAGCCCAGGCGGGCCAGCATCGTGACGCGGGCCTCGACATGTTCGTTCACGCCGTGCCAGTCGTGGACGACGAGCACGGCGGGACGCCGACCGGTGAGGTTCGCGTCCTTCGCGAGGATGCCCTCGAGCGGCGTGCCGTCGTGGTCGTACTCGACGATGCCGGTGCGGACGTCGGCCCCGGCGGGCTCGGGAACGGTGTTCAGGATGTCTTGGATGGTTGCCACGCGTCCGACCGTACGCCCGGGATCAGTGGAGCAGGTTGTCCCAGTTCGACGGACCGTGCGAACCGGCCGGGTACTCGTCGATCGGGCTCTCGCCGTTGCGCCAGGCGTCGATCACCGGCTGGACGATGCGCCAGCACTGCACCGCGCTGTCACCGCGCACCGAGAGCGTGGCGTCGCCCTCGAGCACACCGGCGAGGACCTCGCCGTACGCCGTGAGTCGGCCCGGGTTGAACTTCGTCTCGAGCTTCGCGCGGTCGACGACGTACGGGTCGCCGGGACCGTTGACGTTGAGTTCGAGGCTCATCTCGTCGGGGGCGATCCAGATGCGGAGCCGGTCCTGCTCGTGCTCGCCACCGACGCCGTCCGGCACGTGCGGCGAGGGGCGGAAGTTGATGACGATCTCGCGCCGCGGTTCACCCAGGGCCTTGCCGGAGCGGAGGGTGAACGGAACGCCCGCCCACCGCCAGTTCGCGACCTCGACGGTCATCTGCGCCAGGGTCTCGGTCTGGTTCGCCGGGTCGACACCGTCCTCGTCGACGTACGACGGCAGCTGGCGGTCTCCGACGGTACCGGCGGTGTACCGGGCGCGCTTGCCGGCGGTCGCCGGGTCGTCACCCCACGGCTTGACGGCGCGGAAGACGAGCTGCTTCTGCGTGCGGAGGTCGTCGGCGTCGAGCGTGGCGGGGGCCTCCATCGCGACGACCGCGAGCACCTGCAGCAGGTGGCTCTGGATCATGTCCGTGAGCGCGCCGGCGTGGTCGTAGTACCGCGCGCGGTTCTCGAGGCCCAGGGTCTCGTCGTAGATGATGTCGACGCTCTCGACGTGGGTGGACGACAGCAGGGGCTCGATGATCCGGTTCGAGAACCGCAGGCCCAGGAGGTTGAGCACCGTCGAGCGGCCGAGGAAGTGGTCGACGCGGTGGATGCGCTCCTCCGGGATGAACGAGTGGAGGAGCTCGTTGAGCTTCTCGGCGCTCGCGGCGTCGGTGCCGAACGGCTTCTCCATCGCGAGCCGCACACCGTCGGGCAGGTCCATGCCCTTGAGCTGTTCGCACGCCTGCTCGGTGATCGCCGGCGGCAGGGCGAAGTAGATCGCCGGCGCGTGCGAGCACTGTGCCAGGAGCTCGCCGAGGTCGTCCGCGCTCGTGACGTCCGTCTTCCGGTAGTGGCTGGCCGCGATGATCTGCTCGAAGCGGTCGCCGGAGCACTCGGCGCTCGAGAAGGACTCGCGGACGCGCTGCTTCCAGTCCTCGTCCGAGAGCTCGTCGACGCCCGCGCCGATGAGCTCGATGTCCCAGTCCTGCTTGACGTCGAGGAGTGTGGCGAGGCCGGGCAGCAGGAGCCGCTTCGTCAGGTCGCCGCTGGCACCGAGGATGAGGAGGGTGGTCTGGATCGCCATGGCTCCGAACGTACCGACGCACCGCTGATCTGGTTCCGACCGCCGGCCGAACTGTGGAACCTCGAACGGGCCTCCCGGCTGTCGAGGACCGGACGCGGTCGCGACCGGTGGTCAGCCGACGACGTGCGCCTGGCCCGTCGACGCCGTGGTGCCTCCGTCGACCGGCAACGTGACGCCCGTGATGTAGCGGGCGTCGTCGCTGGCGAGGAAGAGGAACGCCGGCGCGACGTCCTCGGGTTCGCCGATGCGTCCGAGCGCGGTCCGCTGGGCGTGTGGGGCGACCACGTCCGGGTCGGCGAAGTGCTCCGCGTTCGCCGCCGTACGGGTCAGGGCCGGCGCCACCGCGTTGACCCGGATGCCGCGCGCCCCGAGGTCGAGCGCCAGCGACTGCATGAGCGTCGTCATGGCGCCCTTCGTGGCGTTGTAGACGGCCTGGCGCCAGTCCCCCCGGAGCCCGGAGGCGCTGGTCGTGAACAGGATGACGCCCCGCGCCCGCTCGAGGTGCGGGAGCGCTTCCTGCACGAGGTGCACGGTGCCGTCGAGGTTCGTCGCGACCATGGCGCGGTAGTCGCCCTCACCGAGTTCGTCGATCTCGCCCGCCGTGTAGGCGGCCGCGTTGCTGACCACGACGTCGATCCGACCGAAGCGATCGGCGGCGATCGCGACGAGGTCGGCCACGCTCTCGCGGTCGGTCACGTCGGTGGGCACCGCGATGACGTGCTCGGCCGGCGCGCCCTCGGCGGTCTCGGCGAGTGCGTCCTCGCGCCGTCCGGCGAGGACCACGTTGCAGCCCTGACCGATGAACGCGCGCGCGATCGCCTGCCCGATCCCGGAGCCCGCACCCGTCACGATCACGGTCCGACCCTGCAGCTGGTAGTCCCCGGACACCGTCATCGTTCCTCCACACTCGTCCGCCGAGAGCGGCCGTCCACCGCACGGAGCGGCCAGCGGCACCTGTTGGGGCCCGACGTTACGCTCGGCGGCGAGTCCTTGAACGTGGCCGTGCGTCACCAATACGCTCACTCCGGAACCGAGGAACGCAGAGCATCCATGAACACACCCCCGCTGCGCGTCGCCGTCATCGGCACGGGCATGATCGCGACCGTCCACGTACGATCGGCGCGCGCCGCCGGTGCCGTGGTCACCGGGGTCCTCGGACGCACTCCCGAACGCTCGGCACAGGTCGCCGAGCACCTCGGGCTCCCGCACGGCTACGCCGACCTCGACGAGCTCCTCGCCGACGCACCCGACGTCGTGCACGTGTGCACCCCGAACGACCAGCACCACCCGCAGACGATGGCGATCATCGCGGCGGGGATCCACGTGGTGTGCGAGAAGCCCCTGGCGGTCGACGCCGCACAGGCCGACGAGCTCACGGCCGCCGCCGAGCGTGCCGGTGTCGTCGCGACCGTCCCGTTCGTCTACCGCTTCCACCCGATCGTGCGCGAGATCCGGTCGCGGATCGCCGGCGGCGATCTCGGACGCGTGCTCGCGATCCACGGCTCGTACCTGCAGGACTGGATGCTCGACGAGGGCTCGTCGAGCTGGCGGGTCGACGCCGGAGCGGGCGGTGTGTCGCGCGCCTTCGCCGACATCGGGTCGCACTGGTGTGACCTCGTCGAGTTCGTCACCGGCGAGCGATTCGCGACCGTGACGGCCACGGCCGACATCGTCTACCCCACGCGCCCGGCGTCGTCGGGGCCGTCCTTCTCCGGCGCCCCCTACCCCGATCCGGTGCCGGGAGGCGCGGTGCCCGTCGCGCAGGCCCCCGTCACCACCGAGGACACCGCGGTGGCCACCTTCCGCACGACCCACGGCCGGATCGGGAACGTCGTCGTGTCGCAGGTCGCGGCCGGACGCAAGAACCGCCTGTGGTTCGAGGTCGACGGGACCCGCTCGAGCGCCGCGTTCGACCAGGAGCAACCAGAGTCCGCCTGGTTCGGCACCGAGACCGGCGCCACGATCCTCGTGCGCGACCCCTCGCAGGGGTCGCCCGACCAGCGGCGGTTGGCCGTCGTGCCATCGGGTCACCCGCAGGGGTACCTCGACGCCTTCACGGCGTTCGTCGGCGACACCTACGCCGCCGTCCGTGCCTCACGGGACGGCGGCGTGTGGCCGGAAGGCCTGCCCACGTTCGCGGACGGCGCGCGCGCCGCCCACGTCATCGACGCCGTCGTCGCCAGTGCCGGTGACGGAGCCTGGAAGGACATCGCATGAAGCTCGGGATGCTCACGGCCTGCCTGCCCGGATGGGACCTCGGCCGGATCGCGGAGTTCGCGGCCGCTCAGGGGTACGAGCGACTCGAGGTCGCCGTGTGGCCGAACGTCGGCGGCCGCGACTTCGAGGCCTCGCACCTGCCCGTCGCGACCTTCACCGACGAGGACGCCAGCGCCACCGAGGACCTGATGGCGCGCACGGGACTCGAGATCAGCGCGCTCGCCTACTACGAGAACAACCTGCACCAGGACCCGGAGCGCCGGGCGGCGGTCCGGACCCACCTCAAGCACGCGATCGACGCGGCGCAACGGCTCGGCGTCCCCTACGTGGGCACGTTCATCGGCCGCGACAACAGCAAGAGCGTGCGCGAGAACATGGCGGAGGGCGACCGCGTGCTGCCCGAGCTCGTGGACTACGCGGGCGAGCGCGACGTCAAGCTCATCATCGAGAACTGCGTCATGGAGGGCTGGCACCCGGACGGCTACCCGGGGAACATCGCCTACAGCCCGGAGCTGTGGGAGTGGGTGACGGGCCTCGGGTTCGGCCTGAACTGGGACCCGTCGCACCTGACCTGGATCGGCATCGACCCGGTCGAGACGATCCTGCCGTTCGCGGAGCACATCGTGCACGCGCAGGCGAAGGACGTCGAACTGTTCCCGACGCGGCGCGACCGCTACGG
Source organism: Curtobacterium sp. MCBD17_003 (assembly GCF_003234885.2). Classification (NCBI taxonomy): domain Bacteria; kingdom Bacillati; phylum Actinomycetota; class Actinomycetes; order Micrococcales; family Microbacteriaceae; genus Curtobacterium; species Curtobacterium sp. MCBD17_003. Next base: position 718,038 of record NZ_CP126275.1, on the reverse strand, counting down.
CTTCTTCGGGCTCGTCGACAAGGGCGACGACCCGTGGGACATGGGGTGGTGGCGCTTCCGCGTGCCCGGTCGTGGCGTGGTCGACTGGTCGCACGTCGTGGACCGCCTGTACGAGGCCGGGTTCACGGGCACGCTGTCGGTCGAGCACGAAGACCCGCTGTGGAGTGGCACGGACGACAAGGTGCTCGAGGGGCTCCGGATCGCGCACCGGACGTTACGTCCGCTCATCGCCGAAGAGCACTCGCCGTCGGTGTGAACCGGATCGCGCCGCCGACCGGTACCTGCGCGACGAGCCCGAGGTCCTCGGGCACGACGACGCCGACCACGGGGTAGCCGCCCGTGACGGGGTGGTCGGCGAGGAACACGACCGGTCGACCCTCGGGTGGCACCTGGATCGCCCCGGGTACCGCCGCCTCGCTCGGCAGCTCGCCGCCCACGCTCCGCGCGAGTGCGTGCGTGCCCGCGTCGAGCCGCACCCCGACACGGTTCGAGCGTGGCGTCACCCGCCAGACGACCGCGTGCAGGGCGTCGGCACCCCCGTCGATCCAGTCGTCGCGGGGTCCGGGCACGAACCGGACGTCGACCACGTCCTCGACGGTCGGGAGGACCGGGCCCGGTTCCGCCGCGTCGGCCACCGCCGCCGCCGTGTCCGACCCGATGGGCAGGACGTCGCCGGCCCGGAGCGGTGCCGGCCCGAGACCGGACAGCACGTCGGTCGCGCGTGATCCGAGCACGGGCGGCAGGTCGAGTCCACCGAGGACGGCGAGGGTCGCGACGGCCCCGGTCGTCGGCGCACCGAGCACCAGGACCTCACGGTCGTGCAGCGCGAACGGACGGTCGGGCTCGATCGGCACCGCCCGGCGCGCGGGCTCGTCGTCGCCCGGGAGCAGCACCGATCGCTCGTCGAGCGTCCCTTCCGCCGCGGGCAGGACCTCGATCGCGCCGACGCCGCCCGTGACCGCCAGGACGAGCTCGCCACGAGCCCGCACGGTGAGCCCTCCCCCGACGTGCTCGACCGCCGCGGCGCCCGCCGCGTTCCCGACGAGACGGTTCGCGCGACGGTGGGCGACGCGATCGAGCGCACCGGAGCGGGTGACGCCGAGGGCCGCGCGGCCCGGTCTGCCGAGGTCCTGCACGGTGCTGAGCAGCCCGGGCGACAGGACCTCGAGGCCTCGCCTGGGAGCGGTCGGACGTGACGGCTCCGTCGGAGCGGGTCGGGCCTCCCGACCGACGGCGGTCGGGCGTGCGGCCGGGGACACTGCGGCGGATGACGCAGCCGCGGATGACGCCGCGTGGACCGCGCGGAACCGGACGCGCATGCCCGGACGGAGCAGGGCCTCCGCCCCGATCCGATGGGGGTCCCACATCACCAGGTCGGTGTGCCCGAGCAGATGCCAGCCGCCGGGGCTCGGCCGCGGGTAGATGCCGCTGTGGCCGCCCGCGATCGCGACGGAACCGGCGGGGATCGCCGTGCGCGGACTGCTGCGCCGCGGCAGGTCGAGGACCGTGTCGCCTCCGACCAGGTAGGCGAACCCCGGCGCGAACCCGGTGAACGCGACCGAGTACTCCGGCGCGGTGTGCCGGCGGACGACCTCGTCCACGCTGAGGCCGGTGCGGTCGGCGACGTGGTCGAGGTCCTCGCCGTCGTAGACCACTGGCACCTCGACGAGACCGTCGGCGGCGGGCGGCGGCGCGTCGAGCGGTACGCCGCGCAGCGCGGCGGCGATCGCGTCGGCGGTCGTGGCGCCCGGTGCGAAGCGGACGGCGACGGTCCGCGCGGCGGGCACCAGTTCGGTCACCCCGGGCAGGTCGAGCGTCCGGAGCGCGGCGTGCAGGGCGAGCGCGGCGGCCGTGTCGGGGACCTCGACGAGCACGCCGTCGACGCCGAGGCGCAGCACCCGGGGCGCCCAGGCGCCGCCGGTCGCCGTCACGCCGCTCGGACCGCCGCGAACGGCGCCAGGACCACGCCCGCTGATCCGAGTGCGGACCGGACGGCGAGCGCCGCGGCGACCGCGCCGGGCGAGTCCCCGTGCAGGCAGATCGACGCGGCGTCGATCGGCACGCTGGTCCCGTCGACCGCGGTGACCGCCCCGCTCGTGACCATCGCGACGACGCGCTGGGCGATCTCGGTCGGATCGTGGAGCACGGCCCCCGGAAGGCGTCGGGACACGAGGGACCCGTCGGCGGCGTACGCACGGTCCGCGAACGCCTCGGCCACGACGGGCAGCCCGGCATCGCGAGCGAGGTCGAGCAACGCGGACCCGGCGAGACCGACGACCGGGAGGCCCGGGTCGACCGCCAGGACCGCCTGCACGACCGCCTCGGCGTGCGGTCCGCCCTCCGCGATGGTGTTGTAGAGGGCGCCGTGCGGCTTGACGTAACGGACGGTCGTCCCGGCTGCCCGGGCGAGGGCGGCCAGCGCGCCGATCTGGTAGATCACGTCCGCTGCGAGTTCGTGCAGGGAGGCGTCCACGTACCGCCGTCCGAACCCGGCGAGGTCCCGGTACGCGACGTGCGCGCCGACCGACACCTGCCGTGCGGCAGCCTGCTCGAGCACGGACCGGAGCGACAATGGGTCGCCCGCGTGGAATCCGCACGCCACGTTCGCGCTCGTGACGACATCGAGCATCGCGGCGTCGTCCCCGAGGGTCCACCGGCCGAAGCCCTCGCCGAGGTCTGCGTTGAGATCGATCGTGGTCATGCTGCCCGTTCCTCCACATCCGGTCCGCTCCCCCGATCCTCCACCACCGGGCGACGGGCTGGGAACCCGGCCCCGTGGAGGGAGCACGCTGGAGGCACGAGGACGGCCCCGTCCCACCACCCGAGTCCCAGGCGCCCGACCCCGGCGCCGAAGAGAGGTACGCGATGACCACCGTGAGCGAGTTCCTGATCGAGCGGATCAAGGACCAGGGCGTCAGCCGGATCTTCGGGTTCCCCGGCGACGGCATCGGCGCGTTCGACGGAGCACTCGGCAAGACCGATCGTGCGGGGACGGGCATCGAGTACATCCGCCCGACGCACGAGGAGATCTGCGCGCTCATGGCGACGGCGCATGCCAAGTTCACGGGCGAGGTCGGCGTGTGCGTCGCGACCTCGAGCCCCGGCGCGTTCCACATGCTCAACGGGCTGTACGACGCCCAGATGGACAATCAGCCGGTCGTCGCGATCGTCGGGCAGCAGGGTCTCGACTCGATCGGCACCTTCACCCAGCAAGAGAGCAATCTCGAGCGCGTGTTCACGGACGTCGCCTGTTACGTCGAGACGATCGTGTCGCCCGACCAGGCCAGCGCCGTCATCGACACCGCCTTCCGCACGGCCCGGCTCCGTCTCCAGCCCGCGGTCGTCGTGATCCCCCACGACGTCCAGGCGATGACCATCAAGGCGACGCCGTCGGCCCACTGGGTCTCGCGCTCGAGCGAAGCCATCCCGTCGACGGCGATCACGCCCCCGATGGAGCAGATCCGCCAGGCGGCGGACATCATCAACGCGGGCGAGAAGGTCACGTTCCTGGTCGGCGCGGGTGCGACGGGCGCCACCGACGAGGTCCTCGCCGCCGCCGAGAAGGCCGGAGCGGGCATCATCACCGCGCTCCGCGGCAAGGACGTGATCCCGTCCGACGTGCCGTACCACACGCAGCAGGTCGGTCTCCTCGGGTCCCTGCCGAGCCTCCACCAGATCAAGCGCTGCGACACCATCGTGCTGCTCGGCACGAACTACCCGTACGGCGAGTTCCTGCCCGCGACGGGCCGGGCGCGTGGCATCCAGGTCGACCTCAAGCCCGAACAGCTCGGCGTGCGCTACCCGACGGAGTTGAACCTCTGGGGCGACGTGAAGTCGACGCTCGAGGCCCTCCTCCCCCTGCTCGAGCAGAAGACCGACCTGTCCTGGCAGGAGCGGATCGCCGCCGAGATGCAGGACTGGGAACAGGAGATGCACGCGCAGGCACAGAAGGAGTACCACGACGGGGTCAACCCGCGGCGCGTGACCGAGGCCGTGAACGCGAACCTGCCCGACGGGGCGATCGTCACCGCGGACGCCGGGACGACCGCCGACTGGTTCGGGCACCACATCCGCCTGAAGCGGGGCATGCGCGGCGACCTCTCGGGCCGCCTGGCGACCATGCTCGCGGCGATGCCCTACGCGGTCGCGGCGAAGCTGGCCCACTCCGACAAGACGGTGGTCTGCACCATCGGTGACGGCGCGTTCCAGATGCTCGGCATGAACGAGCTGATCACCGTGAAGAAGTACATGCAGCAGTGGGAGACCAAGCAGTTCATCATCGTGGTCATGCACAATGACGACCTCGCGCAGGTCTCGTGGGAGATGCGCACGGAGGACGGCAATCCGCTGTGGCGCGGCTCGCAGGACGTCGAGTCGATGGACTACGCCGGCTACGCCGAGCTCCTCGGGTTCCGGGGCGTCCAGGTGCGCAGTGACGACCAGGTGGAGTCCGCTGTCGCCGAGGCCTTCGCGCACGACGGGGTCACGCTCATCGACGCCTACGTCAGCCGCAACGTCCCGCCGCTCCCACCGCACATCACCCGTGAGTACGCGCTCAACACGGCCAAGTCGTTGCTCAAGGGCGACCCGATGGAGGCCGGCGTGATCCGGGACTCGGCATCGGCGCTCGCGACCGAGGGCATCGAGCGGGTGAAGGACGCGCTCCACATCGGCGATCGGAAGTAACGAGGCGGGTGGAACGAGGCTGCTCGTCTGCCGCACCCTGTGTTTTCGGCAGCGGCGGCGGTACCCTGAGGCGTCGCATGGCGACGGCGCCGCTGCGGTGTCCTCTCATCCCGGGCGGTGGTTCCGCCCGACGAACCCGGCGGCGCGGGTGCCCTCCGTCTCCAGGGAAACGGCGGAGGGCACCCCTCCTCCCCGCCAGGATGCACCGGCAGCGTCGAGCTGACCTCGTCAGCGCTCGTCGACGACAGCGTCGATGTCCTCGACGCCCGCCGCGATGGCGTCAGCGCGACGCTTCCGCATGCCGGGAGCGGCGAGGGCGCCGACGATCGCGAGGGCGCCGACCCCAGCGCACGCCCAGAAGCCGATGGTGAACGCCGCGGCCCCAGGGAGCCCCACGTGCCCGGTGGGCAACGTGAACACCTTCGTGTGCGACGAGATCAGCGCGGCGATGACGGCCGTTCCGACGCTCGAGCCGATCGTCCGGACGACGGTGTTGGCGCTGATCGCCTCACCCGTCTGCTCGATCGGCACGCTCTCGATGATCGCGTTGGACGCCGCCGAGAGACCGAATCCGATCCCGGCACCCGTGAGGATGCCGGACACCAGGATCTGCCAGACCTGATCGTGCGCGAGCCCGGGGAGCACGAACGCCGCGGTGAGGAGCACACTCCCGATGACCAGCGGCGGCTTCGGACCCGTCCGTCGGACGAGGGCCCCCGCGACCGGTGAGACCACGATCATCATGAGGACCGTCGGGAGCAGGAACAGGCCGGCCTGCGAGGCGGTCTTGCCGAAGCCGTACCCGGTGAACGACGGCAGCTGGAGCAGCGTCGGGACGAGCACGAACGTGCCGTACATCGCGAACCCGAAGACGAGCGCGACGACGTGAGCGGTCCAGACGCCACGGATGCGGAAGAGCCGGACGTCGATCAGCGGCGCCTTCACGCGGAGCTCGACGACGACGAAGACCACGAGCGCGACGACGCCGACCGCCAGCAGACCGATGGTCTTGACGTCACCCCAGCCCCAGGTCTCGCCCTCGCTGACAGCGAGCAGCAGCGCCACGAGGGAGATCGAGAGGATCGCCGTCCCGGCGAGGTCGAGGCGCCCGGGCTTCCGGACGTCCGATTCCGGCATCCCGAACACGATGCCGGCGAGCCCGACGACGATGAGTGCGAGCGGCAGCCAGAACAGCCAGTGCCAATCGAGGTGCTGCACGATCGGTCCGGCCGCGACGATGCCGATACCGGCCCCGATGCCGAAGATGCCCGACAGCAGACCGATCACGACGCTCACCCGGTCCTTCGGGAGTTCGTCGCGCACGATGCCGATCGACAGCGGCAGCACGGCGCCGGCCGCACCCTGCAGGCAGCGGGCCACGATCAACGTGGCGAGGTTCGGCGCGAGGGCGGCGACGACGGTGCCGACGAGCAGGAGGCTCATCACGACGATGAGGATGCGCCGCTTGCCCATCATGTCGCCCATGCGCCCGAAGATCGGCGTGAGGACGGACGCCGACAGCAGGTAGGCGGTGATGATCCAGCTCACGTTGCTGGTCGAGGCCCCGAGGTCCTTGCCGATCGTGGACAGTGCCGGAGCGACGAGCGACTGGAGCACCGCGTAGGCCAAGCCGCCGAGTGCGAGGTACACGACGATGAGGGTGGTGTTCGGGCTGCTGTGTCGCTCCGCGACGGGGGTCGAGCCCGTGCGGGGGCCCTCGGTGACTCGGGACATCGTTCTCCGTGATCGAAAGACGTAAACAAGCGCTTACAAGTCGTGAGCCTACTGCTCCTCGCGCGGAAGTCAAAGCGCGTTTACACCGCACCTCCCGGTGCGGGTACCGTTGCGGAGATGGAGAGGACGTCATGACGCTCGAGTCGCAGGTGCCGTCGAGGACGCGCGACGCCGCGAAGACCCGGCAGCTCCTGGTCGCCGCGGCTCGACGTCGGTTCGCGTACGACGGCTACTCCGCGACCACCGTCCGGGAGATCGCAGCCGACGCCGGAGTGAACGTCGCGCTCATCAACCGCTACTTCACGAGCAAAGAGGGCCTCTTCGAGGCCTGTCTCGAGCGCGCGGTGGAGGACCTCGATGCCCCCCGGCCGGACGACGACTCGGTCGAACGGATGCTCCAGAGCCTCGTCGAGCGGGTGACGAACGCGCCGACCGGGGAGCACGCGGTCGAGCTCCTCCTGCTCATCCGGTCCTCCGGAGACGAGCAGGCCGACCGGATCCGCAACGCGACACTCACCTCGTACGCGGAGCGCATGGCGCGCATCGCCGGGTGGGACCCCGATGACGTCGACACGAACGGCATCCTGCTCCGCGCCGAGGTCGCGCTGGCCACGGCCTTCGGCATCACGCTCCTGCGTGCCTCCACTCGGCTCGGCCCCCTGGTCAACGCGTCGGCGAGCGACCTGACCGGCCCGTTCAGCGACGTCGTCACCGCGTTGCTGGCGCCGGACCGGCGGTAGGCCGGACCGGCGCCGGCCCCACGGTTCAGCGGAAGAGCCGCTCCCCGATGTACGAGCCCTTGCGCGGCGCCGGCGGCACGGCGAACACGGCCGAGCCGATGTGCGAGATGTACTCGTTCAACCGGTCGGACGCTCCGAGCCGCCGCTGGATCCGTGTGAAGTGATCGGGGTCGTTCATGAACGCGGTGAACAACAGCCCGGCGTCGAGCTGCCCGTACTGGTTGAGCCCGTCGGTGTAGTTGTACGGGCGACGCAGGATCTTGACGCCGCCGTTGTTCTCGTGCGCGGCGAGGGCGACGTGTGCGCGCGCGTCGATCTTCGTGTCGCCGGCGTGGTCGGTCGCGTGGAAGTCGGGCGTCGTGTGCTCGGTCCCCCCGGAGAGCGGCGCACCCTCGACCTTCGTGCGCCCGAACACCCGCTGCTGGTCGCTGATCACGTCGGCGTCCCAGATCTCGATGTTCATCTGGATCTTCCGCGTGACCTGGTAGGTGCCGCCCGCCATCCAGTCCGCGTCGTCCCCGAGCCGCACGAAGCGCTCGTAGTCCTCGTCGGTGGTGATGTTCCGCGTGCCGTCCTTGAACCCCATGAGGTTCCGGGGGGTGGTCTGGTTCGCTCCGGCCGACGCACGCCCGAACCCGAGCACGGTCCAGCGCACGGTCGCGGTGCCACGGGCCATGCGGGCGAGGTCGCGGATCGCGTGGTAGGCGACCTGGGGGTCGTCGGCGCACGCCTGCAGGGACAGGTCACCACCGTTCAGGGCGGGGTCGAGGGCGTCGCTCGGCAGCGCGGGGATCTGGGCGAGCGCGGCGGGCTTGTGGGCCGCCAGGCCGAACCGCTCGTCGAACAGCCCGGGGCCGAGCCCGACGGTGACGGTGAGCGATGCCGGGCCGAGGTCGAGGGCCTCCCCGGTGTCGGCACCGACGCCGTCGGCGTGCGCGGGGACCACGGTGCCGATGGTGCCGCCGGACTGCAGTTGCGCGATGGCGGCGGACCACCGGGCGAGCAGGACCTGCAGGTCCGTCGCCAGGGTGGACGCCATGTCGAACGTCATGAAGACGCAGTACCGCTGGGGTTCGGTGCGGATCCCACCCTGCGGCTGCCCCGCGGCGGTCGCGTAGAACGGATGGGTCCGCGACAGGTCGATGGACTCGTCGTCGGGGGTGCGTCCGACCGCACTCGCCGCGAGGGCGCCGCCGATCCCGGCGAGTGCGCCCACCCCGGCACCTGCCGCCGCGAGCCCGCCGATGAGTCCGCGGCGCGACACCGACGGACGCGGCGACCCGTCGCGCTCCTGCTCCGGCGCTCCGCTCACGCGGTGGCGACCTTCTCGGCGAGCCGGGACAGCGGGTCCTGCAGGGCCTGGATCGTCTGCGAGATCGTGTTCGCGTCGGCCGTGCGGGTGGCGGCGTCGTAGGTGCGGAAGCCGCCGAGGGCGGTGCCGTCCCGGTAGCCGTCCATGAGCGTGTCGACGCTGTCGAACTCGGTCGCGATCTGCTTCGTGATCGACGGGTCGAGCTTCTGCAGTCCGGGCTTCAGGTACGCGAACGCCTGCCGCGCGCCCTCGACGTTCGCTGCCAGGTCGACGAGGTCGATGTGGCTGAAGCCCTCCTCCTCGCCGGTGATCTTCTCGGACTGGACCTCTTCGAGCAGGCCGGCCGCGCCGTTGGCGAGGTCCTCGGGCTTGTAGGTGAGCGTCGGGACGAGCTTGTCGAGCAGGGTGACGTTCTCGGTGAGCTCGGCCGCGAGCTGCTTCGTGCTCGCGGTGATGGCGCCGCCCTGGAACAGATCGCGCTCCACGGCGTGGAACCCGTGCCATCCGACCGACGGGTCGAGGTTCGAGGCGCGCATGTCGACGAGGTAGTCGAGGTTCCCAGCGTTGTCGGTCGCCTTGTACCCCTTCTTGACGAACCCGTCGACGTCGCTCTCGACGTGCTCGTAGTACGGGCGGGCGTTCGCGTAGTCCGTCTTGGCGGCGGCGAGGTCCCCCGCGTCGACGTCCTCCTGCAGCTGCCGCACGGCGGTCACCATGTCGTTGACCTGGGCGTCGACGTAGTCCGCGTAGCCCTTGGCGCCCTGTCGGAGGAGGGTCGCCGCGCTGCTGTTCGCGGTCGATGCGGCCTTGCCGGTGACGGTGAACGTCGTCAGTTCCTTGGTCGCTCCGGGGCAGTACACCTGGTACTTGCCGCCGCCGAGCGTCACGGTGAACTTGACCGGGTCGAGTCCGGGTGCCAGGTTCTCCTTCTCGCCGAGGATCTTCTGGTCCTGCAGGAGCTCGACCTCGGTGATCGCGGTCGACGAGGTGTTCCGCACGGTGAACGTCACCGGTCCGGCGGGCACCGAGGTCGTCGACACGGCGCACTTGTCCGAGCCGTCGTTCGTCAGGGTCACGGCCACCCGGTGCACCGCGCCGGACGGCGTCGCGGCGTCCTCGGCGGAGGACGACGCGGTCGAGCAGCCGGTCAGCGCGAGGGCTGCGGCGGCGAGGGTCGCTCCGAGGACGAGGACGGATCGGGTGCGGCGGTCAGCGAACGGCATCGGCGGTCTTCCTGCTGGTCGCCCCGTGCCGGTCGGCGACGGGGGTCGTGGTGGTCGGTCGGGAGGAACGGGTCGCCGCCCCGAGTCGGCGGCGGTCCCGCAGGGCGAGCAGGGCCTGGGCGATCGCGGCGATCGCGAGCGCGATGGGCAGCCACGCCTTCCAGAGGAGCGCTTCGCGGCCCGCGGAGGCGCCGCTCGCCACCGCCTCGCCCGCGGCGGTCACCCGGGTGGCGGGGACCGCCCAGGCGGTGGCGTCGAACGAGTAGGTCCGGCTGGTCGGCAGACCGCCGCCCGACACGGTGAGGACGGCACGCTCGGTCCGGCGCGCGTCGAGGAGGCCGCCGTCGACGGCCCAGAGCGTCCGGGTCGCGGTCGAGGTCCAGTGCGCGGTGAACGGGCCGGGCTGCTGTGTGGGCGAGATGCCGACGGGCACGCGTCCGAAGAGGTCGGTGAGCTGGTCGATGGTCAGCGTCGCGGGTCGGCCGGTGCTCGGCACGCGCGTGGTGGTGCGCCAGCGGTCGGCGGTGACGCCGGCGTGCGTGGTGGTCGTGTGGTCGGCGGAGGAGAAACGGGCGCGCTGCACGGTGTCGCCGGCGCGGACGACGAGGGTCGCGGCGGCACCGTCGAGGGTCGCCGTCGCGGTGTGCCGCGTGGTGGGGTGCGGGTCCCCGGCACCGGTGGCGAGGGTGGCGGAGGTGGGCAGGGCCTCCCGGCCGGTGGGGACGGCCACCGCGAGCGCGACCGCCGCGACGGCGAGGCCCGCGGCGACGACGACGCGCACGCGCGGGACGCGAGCCGGCGACGGGCGGAGGGACCGCGGCCAGAGGCTCACGACGAGCACGGGGACGAGGTAGCCGACCCAGCCGACGACCTCGACGACGCGGGGGTCCGCCGGGATCCCGAGCACGCCGGTGACGAGGGCGGCCTGCACGGACCCGGTCGGCGCGAGCCACGACAGGTCGACGGTGCGCTGCTGCCCGATCGTCACCCAGCCGGCCTCGTGCGCGGTGCGGAGTGCGGTGAGCACGAGCCCTGCCGCCACGAACACCAGGAACACGCCGGTGCCGGTGAAGAACCGCCGGAGGTCGAGACGGACCCCGCCAGTGAAGATCCCCCAGCCGATGAGCACGGCGACGAGCACGCCGATCACGGCGCCGAGCGCCGCGGCACCCGCCGAACTCGCGGCCTGGAACGTGGCGAGCAGGAACACGGAGGTCTCGAAGCCCTCCTTGAGCACGGCGAGGAACGCCATGCCCGCGAGCGCCCAGGCGGTGCCGCGACCGACGGCCGCGGCGGTGCTCGCCTCGAGGTCGCCCTTGAGGTCACGGGCGTGCGTCCGCATCCAGATGATCATCCCGGTGACGAACACGACCGCGACGGCGCCGATGACGGACTCCATCGCCTCTTGCTCGGACTGCGGGAGCGCCTGCTCGAGCGCCTCGAGCCCCACGCCGACGGCGACGCTGAGCACGACGGCGAGGGCGATCCCACCCCACATCGGCACGAGCGAGATGCGACCGCGGCGGAGGAACGCGGCGATGATCCCGACGATGAGGGTCGCTTCGAGGCCTTCGCGGAGGCCGATGACGAGCGTGGCGAGCATGGAGTGGGATCCCGGTGGGGTGAGGGGCGACGACCCCGCGGAGTGGAACGGAGGTAAGGCTAACCTAAGAGCAAGGGCGTCGTCCACGGCCCGGCCCGAACCGCGAAGATGGACCGGTGCAGTTCTCCTCCGCTGACGCACTGGTCGTCCCCGCGCACGCGCTCGCGACCGTGACGAACGTCCTCGACCTCGCGGGGGTGTTCGCGTCCGCGCTGCTCGGCGGGTCGCTCGCGCGCGAGATGGACTTCGACCTGTTCGGGTTCCTCGTGGTCGGGTTCGTCTCGGGGCTCGGCGGCGGGATCCTCCGCGACGTCCTGCTCCAGGACGGCCCGCCGGTCGCGCTGACCGACCCGCTGTACGTCCCGGTGGCGCTCGTCGGAGCGCTCGTGGCGTTCTTCGTCTCGATCTCGGAGCGGGCGTGGGACCGCCTGTTCACGGTGCTCGACGCAGCCGTCATCGGGTTCTGGGCCGTGGTCGGCGTGCAGCGGACGTTCGACGCGCACCTGGGCTGGGGTCCGGCGATCATCATGGGCACCGTGACCGCGGTCGGGGGCGGTGCGGCCCGTGACCTCCTGCTCCGGCGGGTGCCCGCGGTGCTCGGCGGGAACGCCCTCTACGCGTCCGTCGCCGTGGCCGCGTCGATCGTCATGGTCGTCGCGTCGGCGTTGCACGTCCCGACGATCGGCATCGTCGTCGCGATCCTGCTGTCGCTCCTGCTCCGGCTCGGCGCCGTCCGGTACGGCTGGGGGCTGCCGAACGGCCGCGACTGGCAGCCGCAGTCCGCGCTCGCGACGCTCTTCCGCCGGGGTCGGCGGCCCGAACGCATGCGGCTCCTGCGCCGGTCCCGACGCGGCCGCGAGCGCGACGACCAGGACGGGCCGGCCTCCGCGACCTCGGACGGGCCTCCCGAACGCCCCTGACGGCCGTCGCCGTCAGCGCAGCAACGCCCGCCGTTCCATGAGCGCGACCCGGCGGAGCAACGGCCGCCGCTGCCCGGCCGGGAGGACCGCCACCGCACCCCGGAACCGCCGCAGCTCCTCGCCGATCCCGTCCGGCGCCCCACCCGCCGGCAGTCCGGCCCGACGCCACGCGAACCACGAGGGACGGAACCCGACGGTCGCGAGCGCGAGCGCGTCGAACGCCTCGTGGACGAGCTCGGTGTCCGCGCGGGCGGCCCGCCACCACGACTGTGCCGTGATCTGGCCGGGGTGGCGTCGGTAGAGGACCGCCGGGACCCGGTCCCGCACGAGCCGGAGCCCCGCACCGGCAGCGCGGAGCCAGAGGTCGTAGTCCTCGGACGCGACGGATCGGCATCCGCCGAGGTCTCGGATCAGCCGGGTGCGCGCGGTCATCGTCGGGTTCATGAAGGGGTTCTCGAGCAGCAGCGCGAACGGCGCCGCCGCAGCGGACAGTCGGCGGAGCGGTTGCGGGCGCGCGACGGGTGTGCCGGGGAGCCAGTCGACCGCGGGCGCGAACACGAGGTCCGCGGACCGCAGCAGGGCGAGCTGCCGCCGGAACCGGAACGGCGCGCACACGTCGTCCGCGTCCATGCGTGCGACGACGGGCGCCGTGACCTCGTCGAGCACGGTGTTCATGCCGGCGGCGATCCCGACACTCGGCCCGACCAGGACGCGGAGCCGGGCGTCCCGGATCCGCTCGAGCACCCCGAGCGTGTCGTCCGTGCTGCCGTCGTCGCGCACCAGGAGCTCGCCGTCCTCGGGGAGCGCGCGGAGGACCGTCCGCACGGCCGTGCCGACCGTGCCGGCCGCGTTCCGGGCAGGCATGACGCAGGTGATCGTGGGCATGGCGGTCCTCCTCGGCGTTCCGGGCATGCTGCCGGGACCGCGGCGCGCCGCATCCGCCGGGAGGCGCGGCTCCACCGGTCCGCGCCCGTCGCGTCACCCGCGGCCTCGCCCCGAGCGGTGGGGATCCGCCGGAGGGCCGTCGCCCGCCGTCCCGGTCCGCCGCCACCTGCTCGGGCTCGGTTCAGTCGTCCTCGCTGATCGCGGCGAGGCGGAGCTCCTCGACGTCGAACCGGCCCTGCACGCGCCGCATCACCGCGTCGTCGATGGCCCGGGAGCGTCGGAGGTCGTCGACGGCCGTCCGCTTCGCCTCGAGCAGCGCGAGCCGCAGCGCGATGTCGGCCTGCTCGGCCTCCCGTTCGAGCTGGATCTCGTCGGGCTCGCCCTCCGTCGCATCCTCAGCAGCCCCGCCGATCGGGTCCTCCGCGTCGGGGCCGTCGGCACCTGCAGCCATGGCTTCGCCGGCCGATCCGCCCGTGCCGCCGATCACCGCGGCGGACACGGTCACCCCGGCGTCCGCCGCCGCCCGACTCGCCGCCGCGGCGTCGCCCTCGGCGGCCTCCGCATCGCGCCGCAGCCGCTCGAGGCGGCGCCCGTAGTCGGCGCGCAGGTCCTCGCGGACCTCCTCGGGCGACTCGAGCCGGCTCGCGACGTCGTCGAGCGAATCGAGCGCCCCCTGCAGGGCCGCCCGCTCTGCCTCGATCTCCTCCCGTTGCTCCTCGGGATCCTCGGGCAGGCGTGCCCATCGCACGATCACGGGCATCGTGAGTCCCTCGACCACGAGCGTCACGAGGATGACGACGAACGTCGCCGCGATGACGAGGTCGCGGTCGTGGACCGGGCTCCCGTCGGACATGGCGCGCGGGACACCGAGTGCGGCCGCGAGCGACACCGCACCCCGGAACCCGGCCCACGCGATCGGCATGCGCTCCCGGAAGTGCAGGTGCCGGTCGCGCTCCCCCGCCCGCCGGTCGAGCAACCGGCTCGCGTACGGGGTCGTGTTGACCCAGAGGAACCGCATGCCGATCACCGCGGCGGTGCTCCCGAGCCCGAGCGCGAGTGCCGTCACCCAGTCGTCGTGGAGCACGGCGAGGAGCGTCGGGTGGAAGTCGAGTCCGACGAGCACGAACAGCGCGCCGTTGAGCAGGTAGGACGTGACCTGCCAGAAGCCGTACCCCTGGATCCGCGCGTGCGCACTGATGACGCGGTGCCCGATCTGCGTCAGGAGCAACCCCGCCGTGACCACCGAGACGACCCCGGAGACGCCGAACAGCTCGGCGGGCAGGTACGCGAGGAACGGGGTGAGCACGCTGAGCGTGTTCTCGAGCAGCCGGTTGTCGAGGTACCGCCGCACCCAGTAGACGATGAGACCGACCGCCAGGCCGATCGCGATGCCGAACCCGTACGAGGCGAAGAACCGCACGACCGCGCCCCACACGTCGATGTCCTGCCCGCTCACCACGGCGCCCACGGCGACCGAGTAGAGGACGAGCGCGGTGCCGTCGTTGACGAGGCTCTCGGCCCGCAGCGTCGTGATGAGCCGCCGGGGCAACCGCGCGGCCACCGCAGCGACCGCCGTGGCGTCGGTCGGGGCGAGGACCGCGCCGAGCGTGATCGACAGCGCCCAGGTCAGCCCGAGCAGGTGTGCGACGACCGCGACCACCGCGGCCGTGGCGAACACGAGACCCACCGCGAGCAGCGCGATCGTGCGCAGGTTGCTCCGGATCTCGCGCAGTGACGTGTTGAGGGACTCCCAGTACAGGAGCGCGGGGAGGAACAGCAGCAGCACCGCTTCGGACGGCAGCCGCACGCCGCCGAGCCCCGGCAGGAACCCGACCCCCGCGCCGAGCACCAGGAGGACGAGCGGCGCCGCGACGCGGATGCGTTGGGCGACCACGCCCCCGACGAGGATGGTCGCGCCGAGCACGACGGCGAGCTCGAGTCCGTCCACCCGTCCTGTCTACTCGGCGGCGGGCCGGGACACCGCCTCGGGGTCGGTGGCAGCACGTCCTCAGCAGCGCGGCGGGGACCTCCTCGGCGGGTCGCGACGGGACCTCCTCGGCGGGTCGCGACGGGACCTACTCGGCGGGTCGCGGCGCCTGCGGTGCGGCATGTCGGCGCCCGCGACCGGTCCACGCTCTCGACGGCGCGAGAGACGGCGGCCACACCCGGGACAGCACCCGGCGCCAGGGTGACACGGCTGCGTCGAGCCCGACCCGGACCTCCCGAACGGCGTCCCGCAACCGGTCCTGGTCGACCGGTGCGGTACCCGGTCGTGCGTAGCGCTCGCGGTCGAGCGCGTCGACCACCGTCCCCAGCGGCGTCAGCGTCGCCGGCGGCAGGGTGGCACCCAGGCGCGTCAGCACCGCTCGGGCCGTCCGGGCCGCGAGCGCGGGATCGTCCGGCGGCACCGTCGCCGGCGTGAACCCGTGGTCCGCGACGTCGTCGATCACCTCGCGCCAGGCGTTGGCGGCGGGATCGCGACCGGTCTGGACCAGTCCGAGACGTCGACGACGGCGGAGGGTGCGGAACAGTCCCGGCCCGACCAGCGCACCGAGCGCCACGAGGACCGCGAGGGCGATCTCCCACGTCGCCGAGCCGCCGCCCGGTCCGCCCGTGCCAGCGCCGGACGCAGCATCCGGCGTCGGCGACGCCGACGAGGGCTGCGCGGTCGGCTGGTTCGCGGGCGCGGAGCGGAGGGGCGTGACCGTCGGGAGCGAGGTCGGCGACGCGGTGGCGGGCAGCTCGGCGTCCGACTGGTCCTGTGCGACCGGCGTCGGCTCGAAGCCCACCCAGCCGGCACCCTTGATGTACAACTCGGGCCACGAGTGCAGCTGCCGGTTCGAGACGACGTACTCGCCGTCCTTCTGCGTGCCGCCCGGCCGGTACCCGACCGCGATGCGCGACGGGATCCCGAGCACCCGGGCCATGACCGCCATCGCCGAGGCGAAGTGCACGCAGTACCCGGCCCGCACCTGCAGGAACTTCGCGACGACGTCCATGCTGTCGCCGTCGTACCCCTGCTCGACGGGCGCCGTCTCGGAGTAGGTGAAGCGGCCGCTCCGGAACCACGACTCGAGTGCGCGTGCCTGCTCGTACTGGTCACCCGCCGTCCCGGCGACGCGCTCGGCGGCGGTGCGGATGCTCCCGGGGAGGTTGCGCGGCAGCTGGAGGTCGGTGCGGAGCTGGGCGGACGTCGGACGGTTCCAGTCGCCACTCGCGATCATGCCGAAGCGACCGTGCTGGGCGATCGCGTCGAGGTAGGGGTTGGCGAACGTCGCGACCCCGTACGCCTGGTAGACGTCGCCGCGGCGGGTCGTCTGCCCGGTGGACCGGACGGTGTTCGACCGCCCCATCCACCGCCACTGGGTGAGGTCGAGCGCGGTCGACCGGGACTGGATCCCGACCGCACCCGACGGCAGCGGCAGGTACTGGCTCGACAGCCCGGTGACCCGGACCTGGACGTCCTCGCGGCTGGCGACCCGCGGGTTCACCCCGGTGGCGAACTGGCCCTGGTCGGCGCTCGGGGCGGTGCTGGCATCGACCACCGAGGGCACCCAGTCGCCCGTGCCGAACTCGTCGAGGTCCGCGAGCTTGAGGTACTCCGGCACCCCCGTCGTCGTCCGGTAGCGGAACACCTCGATCTCGCTCGGACGCCGCAGGTCGTCACCGAGTTTGAGGAGGGTGCCGGGGCGCCCGGGGTTGATCGGGGCCTGGATCGCGCCCGTGACCCCCGACAGCCAGCTGGCGTCGATCGGGACGACGGTCGGCAGGCCCACCGCGACGACGAGGGCGACCGCGCCGATCACCATCGCCGGGAACGCCTGCTGCACGGGCCGGACCGACAACCAGAGGACGAGCAGGAACGCCATGCCCGTGAGCACGACGAGCACCACGCTCGGCGCCGTTCCCGTCACGATCCCCGGGACGACGAGTGCGACGAACGCGGGCACGGCGGCGAGGGCGGCCGTGGGCGCGATGACCGCGACGAACAGGGCGACGCCGGCGGTCCAGACGAGCGTCACGGACACGACGAGCTGCACCGCGTCGGTCTCGGGGAGCGGCGCGGGGTTCACCTTGATCGCGAGCAGCGCCTGCCCGAGCGCGCCGCTGCGGTCGAGCCACCCGAGCGGCTCCGTGCCGTCGAGGATCGCCAGCGCGCATGAACCGCCGACGAGGGTGACGACGAGCGCGACGAAGCGGGCCCACCGCGGGCGGGTGCGGACGGCGAGCATCACGCCCACGAGCAGGGCGGTGACGACGAGCGCGGAGACCCACCACGCGATCCCCTGCACGAGCGGGCGGACGGCGAGCGACGCCACGACCACGGGCAGCGCCGCGGCGGCCACGAGCATGCGGCTCGGCGTGCCCGGGTCCTCGTCGGTGCGGTCGTCGCGCTCGAGGACGTCACGGCCCGTGACCGGGCGACGGGCGGTGTCGGTCATCGGGCACTCCCGCCCACGGGAACCACGAGGACGCGCCATCCGGCACGGTCGAGGACCCCGCGAGCGGCGGCGTCCGGTGGCGTGATCGCCACGAGGAGCCCGCGCGAGGCCGGGGGCGTGCGAGCGACGAGCTCTGACGCCTGCTCCGCCGTGCACTGGCCCGTGACGACCGCGGTCATGCCGTGCACGTCGACGGCACGGACCTCGGGCAGGACCTCGGCCACCGGGCGCGCGTCGGAGCGCAGCGTGACGTCGGCGAGTCCGACGAGCACGGACGCCAGGTCCCCCGCGGGCGACGGCTGGACGTCGTCCGCGGTGACGAGGGCGACGCGGGACGTCCGCGCGGCGAGCACCCGTGCGACGCTCGCGGCGACGACGACCGCGTGCTCGAACGCGGCGTCCCCGGCCATGTCGGACAGCTCGGCGAACGGGTCGCGGCCGAGCTCCTGGTAGGAGGCGCGGCGCACGTCGAGCAGGACGGTCGCCTCGGGCGGCTGGGCCTGTGCGGTCTGCCGGACGTGGAGTTCGCCGCGCTTGGCGCTCTGCCCCCAGTGCACGCGGCGGATGGGATCGCCCGGTCGGTAGGGCCGGAGTTCGCTGTCGTCCGCGGACCCGCCCTGGCCGGTTCGTCCGGCCTCGGCCGAGACCGCGCCCGAGAGCACGCCCGTCTCGATCGCGCCGAGCACCGTGGTGCGGGGCACGACGACGATCTCCTGCGCCGCCACGACGACCCGGTCGACGTGGACGAGTCCGAACGGGTCGGCGACACGGACCGTCCCCGGACCCAACCGGGGACGACCGCGGCGCGCGGCGATGGCCTCGACGGTGAGCCGCGCCGGGGGACGACCCGACCCGACGTCGACGAGGGCCTCGAGGTCCCCTGCCGATGCGAAGTGGTCGTCGAGGCGGTCACGCACGAGCACCCGCACGACGCCGAGCGCCCGCTGCCGACCCTCGACCAGCAGCGTGGCGCGGAACACGGCACCGGCCTCGATCGTCGTACGCGGGACCTGCCGCGTCGCCCGGATCGGTCGGGCGGCGACCATCGCGACGACGGCGCCGAGGACGACGAGCACGAGGACGAGGAGCCCGGCCGTCACCGCGAGGCTCGTCGTCGCCACGAGCCCGGCCCCGACCAGACCGATGCCCACCGCGACCGTGGTCCACCCGCGTGAGGTCGGGCGCGGCAGGGCGACCCGACCGCGGCGGGTCCCGGGCATCAGGACCGCACGGCCGCGGCGCCGAACGGCACCGCCGTGTCGGCGACGATACGGACGACGACGTCACGAGCGGCGTCCTCAGCACCGCCGCCGAGGTTCCGGGCGACGGGCACGAGGCGGTGCGCGAGCACGACCGGGGCGAGCGCGGCGACGTCGTCGGGGGTGACGAACGGACGACCCTCGAGCGCGGCGCGAGCGCGTGCGGCACCGGCGAGGTGCAGGGTCGACCGCGGACTCGCACCGAGCAGCAGGTCCGGGTGCCTCCGGGTCGAGCGGACGATGTCGACGACGTAGCCCTCGACGTCGGGCGCGACGTGCACGGCGTGCACGGCCCGGATCATCGCCGCGAGGGTCGCGACGTCGACGATGGGCCGCAGTGCCGACATCGGGTCACCGACGCCACGGCTGCGGAGCATCTCGCGTTCGGCGTCGAGGCTCGGGTAGCCCATGGTGATACGGGCCATGAAGCGGTCACGCTGTGCCTCGGGCAGTGGGTACGTGCCCTCCATGTCGATGGGGTTCTGCGTCGCGACGATCATGAACGGCGACTCGAGGGGCCGTGTCACGCCGTCGACCGTGACCTGCGACTCCGCCATGGCCTCGAGCAGGGCGGACTGGGTCTTGGGGCTCGTCCGGTTGATCTCGTCGCCGATGACCACGTTCGCGAACACGGGCCCGGGGGCGAACCGGAAGGACCCGGACGCCTGGTCGTAGATGTTCACGCCCGTCACGTCGGACGGCAGCATGTCGCTCGTGAACTGGATGCGGCTCACCGACCCACCGACCGTGGCCGCGAGGGCCTTCGCGAGCACGGTCTTGCCGACACCCGGGACGTCCTCCACGAGCAGGTGCCCCTCGGCCAGCATGACCGTCAGCGCGGTGCGGATCGCCTCGGTCTTGCCGTCCACGACCGTGCCCACCGCACGCACGATCGCGTCGCCCGCGGAGCGGATCTCGTCGACCGGGAACGATGCCCCCGCCCGGCCCGGTCCCCCCGGATCGGCGACGTCAGCGCTGTGTGGCAAGCCGGACCTCCAGGCTCGTAGGACGTGTCCGGGAATGCTACCTCGGGCCGATGGCAGCCCCCTCCGCGACGGCGGGCGCCGTTCTGTACCCCTCTCGGTGGCAGGATCGGTGCATGGCGGACCACGTTCTCGAGCCCACGACCGACACGGCGATCGACGTCTTCACGGCGGAGCGCGCGCCCGTCCTGCGGGCGTCCGCCGGCGACACCGTCACCGTCCGCACGCTGAGCGCGGCCGGGTACCTCGAACGACAGCAGGAGCCGGGCCAGGAGGTCCCGACACTCATCACGAGCCGCCGCGGCCACTGCCTCGTCGGCCCCGTCGCGCTCACCGGCGCGCTGCCCGGGCAGGTGCTCGCCGTGCGGTTCGACGCCCTGGTCCCCGGGACCTGGGGCTACACCGGCTCGGGCGGCGTCGACAACGAGCTGAACCGGGCCCTCGGTCTCGCCGACGCCGCGACGCGGGGCCCGCTGCTCTGGGACATCGACGCCGAGGCCGGCGTGGCACGGAACCAGCTCGGCCTGGGCGTCCGGACCGCACCGTTCCTCGGCGTCGTGGGCGTGCCTCCCGAGCCGACCGGCGAGCACTCGACCATCCCGCCGCGGCCCGTCGGCGGCGGGAACATCGACTGCCGCGAGCTCGTCGCAGGCGCGACGCTGTACCTCCCGGTCACCGTGCCGGACGCGCTCCTGTTCGTCGGCGACGGCCACGCCGCGCAGGGCGACGGCGAGGTCTCGGGCACCGCCGTCGAGTGCGACATGACGACGACGATGACGCTGTCCCTGCTCGACACGGCACCGGTCCCGGGCGTCCACGCCGACACCCCGGCGGGTCGGATCACCTTCGGGTTCGACGCCGACCTCAACGCGGCGACCGCCACGGCCCTGAACGCCATGGTCGACTGGATCGCTGCGCTGCACGACGTCACCCGCGCGCAGGCCCTGGCGATGGCGAGTGTCGCCGTCAGCATGCGGGTCACCCAGATCGCGAACCAGACGTGGGGCGTGCACGCGCTGCTGCCGCACGACGCGATCCTCGTCTGAGGCGGCGCACCGCCTCCGCCGTCGCGCGGCGTCGCACCGACGTCGCACCGACGTCGCACCGACGTCGATGAGCCGCGGAACGGACTGTGAACCGGGGCGATGCGCGGCTCCTGGTCCGTTCCGCGGCTCATCCCGCTGGCGCGGCCGTCGCGCCGGGTCAGTCAGCCTCGCAGGCGATCCCGTCCTTGTCGGCGTCGAGCTTGCTGTTCGCCGAGTACAGGGCGTTGTCCTTCTTGACGGTGCCCTTGAGCTTGCGGTGCTCGACCGTGCCGTTGGTGTGGTGCACCGTGTTGTACGTCACCGAGGTCTTGGCGATGCCGCCCGAGTAGACCTTGTGCACCGCGGTGCAGTTGGCGTACTTGGTGGTGGCTGCCTCGGCGGCGGTGGCGTTGCCCACCCCGGCGACCGCGACCGCCGTGAGCACGAGGCCGATGGTGATGGCGCGCTTGCGCATGTTCCCCTCCGTGCGCCGCCGGGTTCGGGTCCGCGGCGCTGCGACCGGATCCACCGATCAGCGTCAGCATAGGGGTCGCGAGGAGTCCTCGCGTACCCCCGAAGTGGCGGTGTCCGGAGGGTCGTCAGTACGACGGATCCTGGCGCCGGCCGCTCCGCTCCGCGAAGGCGTCGAGGGCGTCGAGCACCTCCGGGTTCAGCCACACCCGGTTCCGCCGCTGGCCGTTGACCATCCGGAGGATCCCGCGCTCGGTCAACTGCTGCAGCGCGTTGTCCACCGCCGGTTGGCTCGCGCCCGTGCGCTCGCGTGCGAGCCGAGCGTTGAGTGCCGGGTGCTCGATGGACACCCGCGCGAGCCGTCGCGCCGTCGAGTCCGCACGGAGGCCCGTCAACCGACCGTCCCACTCGCGCTGCAGTCGCGCCAAGTCCTCGGCGAGCACGGTCGCGTTGCGGAGCGCTGCGAGTGAGGCCGTCGCGAACACGGTCACGATCGGGGCCACGTCCCCCCGCCGATAGGCGTCGAGCGCATCGAAGTACGCGTCGACGTCCGTGAGGATGCCGCTGCTGACCGGGATCGTCATGTGTCGGATCAGCCGACCGTTGCGGAGGATGGCCTGCACGAGCGCGCGGCCCGTCCGGCCGTTCCCGTCGGGGAACGGGTGGATGGTCTCGAACTGCGCATGTGCGACGGCCGCCTGGACGAGGACGGGGAGGTCCGTCCGCCTGGTGAACGCGACGAGATCGGCCATCGCATCCGCCACGCGTTCGTGGTGCGGCGGGACGAACGCCGCGTCGTGCGGGAGTGCGCCCCCGATCCACACCTGCTCGGCGCGGTACCCGCCGACCAGCCGGGGTGCGGAGCTCTCGAGCAACTGGCGGTGCATCTCGATGATCGTCGCGTCGCTGATGTCGTCGGCGAGGGCGATCGCTGCTTCCATGGCGCGGACGTTGCGCACGATGAGCGGCGCGTTGCCCTGGATCCGCTCGTCGATCTCCGCTTCGGCGATGGCCCGCGCACCGGAGGTCAGGTGCTCGATCTGCGAGCTCGACGCGGACTCGCTGCGGAGCAGGACCGCCGAGAACGGCGCCGGGAATCCCGCGAACTCCGCATCGAACCGGGTGATCGTCCTGGACGCGTCATCGACCTCGGCGAGGACCTCGGTGGGGATCGTGAAGGGCATCGCGGCGATCGCCGGTGGAACGGCGGCGAGGTAGGGCGCGCGACGCCGCTCGGCTGCTCGTCGCGAGAGCAGGTCCGGGTTGTGCACAGGCGGGAGCACGCGCTCCTCGTACCGCACCGCCGGACCGTCCTGCCCTGCCGAACTCGCTCCTGAACTCATCGGTCGCCACCCCCTTGCATAAGGTTATGGCACAACCTTATGTAAGGCCGGCGCAACGACAAGGCTCGGACACCCAAGCGACCCGCGGACGCCAGCGGCATCTCCTCAACATCGCGACTACAGCTCGCCCTGGTCCCACTTGAACAGTCGCGCCGCGAGCAGCGCAGCTGCGATGCCGACCGCGGCCATCATCAGCCACAGCCAGTAGACCGAGACGAACGGGTCCGTCCCGGTGATGTCCGCCCCGATGGCCTGCATCAACCACGTGCTCGGGAACCCGTCGGTGATGGAGCGCACTGCGTTCGGGAACACGTCGATCGGCACGACGGTGCCGGAGGTCAGGATGACGATGACCGGGAGGAACCCGGTGATCTGTGTGGTCACATCAGGGTTGGCGGAACGGCTCGCCAAGAGGTAGGCGAAGGCGAACAGCATCGCCAACCCGAGGACGAGGGTCACGAACAGTCGCACGATGTTGAACGACTCCACGTACCCCTGGCTCCAGGCGATGAGCACGATGACGATCGCCTCGGCGATGCCCAGGGCCAAGCGCACCGGGCTCTGCGCGAGGATGAACGCCATCCGTCTGACCGGAGTCGTCCCGAGCAGCCGGAGTGTGCCGCGTTGCCGGAGCGCGACCAACGGCACGGAGGTCCCCATGAACGCGATCGCCATGAACCCGGTGACCAGCACCGTGGCGAGATTGACGCGCAGTATGTCGGTCTCGGCCTCGCCGGACGCATCAGTGACGACGATGTCCGCCGACGGGATCCCGGTGGAGTGCACCGCGGCGACGAGGTGCTTCCACGCCGGTTTGGTCTTGCCGACGAGCACGATCCGCGCGCTGTCATCCTCGACCGTGATCCTGGCGGTCGCCGCGTCCTCCGCCCGCACGGCGATGTCGCGGTTCCGCAACGCCTCGACGACCTGCGCGGTGTGTGGCCCGTTCGCGACCGACGCAACTGGAGCGGGCCGACCGCCGTTGATGACGAAGTCGATCCCGACCATCAGGATCAGGAAGAAGAAGAACATGAACATCAAGGCGATGACCGTCTTGATGTTCCGGAACAGCTCTCGAGAGCTCAACAACACCAGTTGCCGGAACGCGTCGCGATGGGTCGACCGCGCGGAGGCGCTCGGTGCGGTTCTCATGGCCGATTCCCTTTCGTCGTCGCCCCCCGGCGCACGCGACGTTCGTCCGGCAGTTCTGCGAGCTGCAGGAAGATGTCCTCGAGGCTCGCCTGGCGGACATTGAGCTCGCGAGCCCGCAGGGTCCGGGCGAACGTCACTCGACGGATCAGTTCGTCCGGGTCCTCTGTCGTGACCTGCACGCGGACACCTCCCAGCACGGGTTCGGAGCTGTACGGAGTCCGCAGGGCGGCGCCGATCTGCTCATCGGTGACGGTCGGGGCCACGGTGAAGGCGACGTCACTGGTGGTCGCGTGCTGACGGATCAACTCGTCCGGGCTGTCGAGTGCAGCCAGGCGCCCGCCGACGATGATGGCGACACGATCGCAGACCGTCGTCGCTTCGTCCATGTGGTGTGTGGAGAGGACGATCGTCGTTCCCCTGTCCCGCAGGCCGTGGATGATCTGCCACAGCGCCTGTCGTGCCGCAGGATCGAGGCCGGCGGACGGTTCGTCGAGGACGAGGACCTCGGGATCTGCGACCAGGGCCACAGCGAGGAGGAGCCGGCGCGTCTGCCCGCCGGACAGTCCCTTCGTCCGTTCGACCGCTTGATCCGAGAGACCGACCTCGGCGAGCACGTCCGCGATGGGGCTGGGTTGCTCGTGGAACGAGGCGAACAGCTCGAGCGTTTCCCGCACGGTGAGCGTGTCGAAGAGGCTCGCCGACTGCGGCTGTACTGCGACACGACGTGTGATCGCTTGTCGCTCGATGGCTGGGTCGAGTCCGAGTACGCGGATGACTCCGCTGGTGGGACGTTGCAGGCCCACCATGCATTCGATGGTGGTCGTCTTGCCTGCTCCGTTGGGACCGAGGAAACCGAACACCTCACCGCGGCCGATTTCGAGATCCAGATCTTGCACCGCGGGGAATTCCCCGAACGACTTCGAGAACGCCGCCAATTCGACGACGGTTTCCCCTGCCCGCCCTGGTTGTGTGCTCGTCTCGCGTCGCATGTGCCCCTGATTCACCGCTGCGGTTGACCAGCTCCCGGGAAAACGCTTCGTTGCGTCGACCAGCACGATGACCGCCAGCCCCGACACCCGGCCGCCCGTAGATTAGCGAGCATCATTCGAACAAGCAACCCCTCGCTCCGTTGCTCGCGGCGCCATCGTGCCGATCTCCCCGCGGTGATCCGGCGACCCCGTGGGGACGCGAGTCGACATGACGTCGGCGGCAGGCCGAAGCAATCTGCGGGGCTCGCACACGACGCGCAGCAGTACAGGAGGGGACGCGACACGACGGCCGCGCCCCCTCGAGCCGCTCCCCACCCCGCGCATGCCGATCGGATACGGCCGCGCCCTGGGGCTCGCGAGGAGCGACGCCTCTGCTGTGTACGTGTCCGCGCACCGGATCAGACGACCCGGATGTGATCGCGCGCGCGACGGAGCCGATGCTACGAGTCCCCAGAACGGCGGACAACGGGCGCGTTGTCCCCATTTCGAGGGTCTGCGTGGCGCGGGTCAGGCGCACCGGTCCGGGAGGCGATGGTCCCGCCCGCCGCTCGGCTCCCCTATGATGGTGGTCGCGTGCTCGCTCCGGTGGGCACCGGGAGACGTCGCATAGTCAGGCCTAGTGCACCACCCTGCTAAGGTGGAGTTCCCTTTTGGGAACCGTGGGTTCAAATCCCACCGTCTCCGCCGTATCCGGCGTCGAGCTCCACGGATCCCTGCTCTACGGGTTCTGAGCCACCGCTGCCCGCCCCGCCCGACCGCCTACCCCGCGACCCCCGAGTCGTCCACGTCGGTGAGCACCAGCGTCAGGGGCGACCCCTCGGCCGAGAACGCGACGTCGGGCGCCCGCCCATCGTTCCGGTACGGCCCCGCGTCCCACCGGAGCGTCCACGCGACGCGGCGGCCGCCGTCGTCGAAGGCGTCCGTGACGGCCGTCCGCACGGCCAGACCGGGGTATCGCGCGGGGTCGACGGACCGCTGTGTGAGTTCGGGCGGGGTCGTGGTGGTCGGGATGGGCGCGTCCGCGACGCTGTGTGCGCTGCCGGCGCTCGCCCCGCTCGCCACCGTGATCGCGCGAGCCGGTCCGTTCGATCGCGCGTAGCCGATGACGACGTCGTTCGGTGCCGCCGCCGGGACCGGTGTCGACACGCTCGTCACCGCGATGCCCTGCTGCGCGGTGCCGAGTCGGGCGAGGTCGTAGGCCCCGCTCCAGGCCGAAACCTGCGTCACGACCCACTGCCGGGAGGCCCCGTCCGGCCTGGCCACGAAGAGCTGCGTCGTCCGCCCGCTCCCGCTGCCGACGTACTTGTAGTAGGCGATGACCGGTCGCCCTGCACGGTCGAACCCGATGCGCGTCGCGTCGTTGAGCAGACCGCTCCCGGTGAGTGGGAGGTCGTCCACCACGACCCCAGGCGTCCCGAACGTGATGGTCGGCGGGAGCGTCGTCCCGTCGAGGCCGTACCACTGGCGCAGGTCCTGGCTCCGCGCCGCCGAGAGCCGTCCGTTCGTGTCCGCGTCCGTCGGGTCCCCGCGCCAGACCCACACCATCCACCACCATCCGTCGGGCCCGGGCACCGGCACGCTCGGATAGGGGCTGACGTCGTTCGACATGCCCTCGAGCAGGATGCGGCCGTCGGGGTACGGCGCGTACCGCATGTCCTCCCCCGCGACGCTCACCCACCGCTTCGACGACTCGACGTACCCGTACAGGAACTGGTTGCCGCGGCCGGACTCCCCGTTCCGCCACGACAGGAACACCTGCCCCTGGGGGCCTCGGAAGAACGTCGGGTAGCTGCAGGCGCCGAGCTCCGCACCGGCGTCGAGGTACCGCCGGACCTCGGCGCCCGTGCGGTCCTTCACCACCCAGACGCCGTCCATGGGCCCCGGCGCGTCCTTGCTCCGGAGCGTGGTCGGGTCGTCCGCCGACGTGGTCCGCCAGTACCGGAGCGCGGTGTTGTGGTTGTTCCCGGTGACGTGCAGGTCCCCCTGCCGGTCGACGACCGCGGACACCAGGTTGTGCGAGTCGTTGATGTTCCCGTTGCTCGCCGTCGCCGTCGCCTGCCCCTGGTCGAACACGACGGCGGCGCCGGCACCGTCGAGCAGCGTGGTGTCCGATCGGGTGCGGGCCGTCGCGCCGGAGACGTCGACGTCGAGCACGCCCATCGTCCGGTCGGCCCGGTACCGGGCGATGAGGACGTGCCCGTTCCGGGGGTTCCGCACGACCGCCTGCGGGATCATCATCCCCGCCCAGCAGTGCGCGGGACTCCCGTCGGGGGCCGGGACGCTGACGGTTCGGACGACGCTCATGGCACTCCTCCTGTCCGAGCCGACGATGTGTCGACTCGGGCAGGACGGTACGACGAGCGCACCGGCCGGGAGGCCCAGCTCCGGCCCCGCTCACCCCGCACGTCACCTCGTGGTCGCGTCCGCGACCCGAGTGTTCCTCCGGTCACTCGGCCGCGACCGCGCAGGTCCGCTGCTGCGCGGTCTGACCGGTCACGCCGCTGATCGTCTCGGGACGTGCGGAGGCCGAAGTCCCCTCGTGCCCCGCGCCTCCCGACCCTGCCGAGCCGGAGCCGGAGCCGGAGCCGGAATCGGCGTCGGAGCCGGAGCCACCGGAGCCGGAGCCGCCGGAGCCAGCACTGCCGCTGCCGCCTGAGCCACCGCCGCTCGCACCCGAGGACCCGCCCGCCGCGCTGGACACGCCCAACCCGCTCGACCCACCCGACCCGCTCGACCCACCGCTGACCGACTCCGACCCACGGCCCACCGACCCCGCGGCGAGCGAGAACGACCGATCCGAACGCACCGCCGCCATGAGCTGGCGCGCGGTCGTGGAGTCGGGAACGACCTTGCCGGGGTGGTCCGGGTCGTCTGTGGCGCCCGGATACTGCACGAACGTGATGCGGTCGAGTCCGATGCCCTGGAACGTCCGCGCCATGGCGACCATGGTCGACGGATCCGTGAGTGTCGTCGAGAGCTTGACCGTGTGCGAGGCGACGCGGGCCAGCCCGTACAGCTTCGCCGGATCGCCGAGCGTGCCGTTGCCCTTGACCTTCCGCACGAGCGACGACAGGAACTGCTGCAGGCTCGAGATCCGGGACAGGTCGCTCTGGTCGCCGATCCCGTGGCGGTCGCGGAGGAACGCCAGCGCGGTCGCCCCCGACACCGTGTGCTCGCCGGCGCGTAACCGGAGGCCCGTGTACGGGTCGTCGACGTCGTCCGTCACGCAGACGGGGACACCGCCGATCGCGTCGGAGAGTCCGATGATGCCGTCGAAGCTCATCTGCGCGGCGTACGGGATGCGCAGTCCGCTGACCTGCTCGACGGTCCTCACCACGCAGCCCAGGCCGCCGCGCCCGTACGCCTCGTTGAGCGGGGTGTCCTGCACCGCGGCAGTCGTCGTCCCGTGGCTCGTGCAGGCCGGCTGGTCGACGAGCAGGTCGCGGGGGAAGCTGATCGCGACGGCCTGCGTGTGGTCCGCGGACACGTGCAGCAGCACGTTCGCGTCGTTGAGCGTCGCCTGCCGGACCCCGTACTCGGTGCCCTGCCCGGGGTCGTTGTCGGCAGCCACGGCCAGGACGTTGAACGCGCCGTCGGTGCTCTGCCCGCCCGCTCCCCCGACGTCGACCGCGTTCTGGGCGATCCGGTGCCCCAGGTCGTAGGCGGCGTAGGCAGTGAGTGAGCCGGCGGTCACGACACTGATGCCGGCGAGCATCGCCACGCCCACCAGGAGTCGCGCCGGCCGGAACCCGCGGTGCCGTCGACCGTGCCGTGCGCCGATCACACGACCGCCCGGACCTCGGAGGATCGTCGGCTCCCGCCGCGGGTCGGTGAGGTCGTCGAAGTCGGACACGACGCTTCCTCCTGGCAGTTCGGGCTGACGGCTCGGGTGCCGTCGTCCGCGGGGACGATACCCGAGCGGGTGGCCACCGCCGGGATCCCCTCGGCGTGCCCCCGAATGGGGGTCACGTCGAGGGAGCGTCAGGCCCCCGCGCGCGCGATCGAATGCCCCTTGATGACGCGGTCCGCGCCCGTACGGATCGCGTTGACGAGTTCCGACATCGCGACGCTCGGCGGTCCGGCACGCGACACGAGCGTGAACTCCGTCCAGCCCGGGTCCGGCAGTCCGGTCAGTGGGACCAACCCGGCCGGGAGGATCGACCCGGGGTGCACGGTCACGCCCAGCCCGGCGTACACCGCTGCCCGGATGCCCTGTTGGCTCGCGGACACGCAGGTGATCCGGTAGGGACGGCCGGCACCCTCGAGCGCGGCGACGGCGGCATCACGGGTGACGCTCGTGCCGGGGTAGGTGACGAGGTGCACGGGTTCGTCCGGGTCGACGACCTCACCCTCGCGCCCGGCCCACACGAGCGGGTCGCGGAACACCAGGTCGCCGACGTCCTCGCTCGGACGGCGCTTGACGAGGGCGAGGTCGAGCCGGTTGCTCCGGACCTCTTCGCGCAGTTCCGCCGTCAGCCCGACCCGGAGGTCGAGGTCCACCGAGGGGTACGCGTTCCGGAAGTCGAGCAGGATGTCCGGCAGACCGGTCGCGACGATGTCCTCGGACGCACCGAACCGGATGTGACCGGCGAGTCCGGTGTCCGTGAAGTACGCCTCGGCCTGTCCCTGTGCGGCGAGGATCTCGCGGGCGAAGCGGACCATGGCCATGCCGTCCGGTGTCAGCTCCACGGCGTGCGTGTCCCGTCGGAACAGTTGCCGACCGGTCTGTCGCTCGAGTCGGGCGACGTGTCCGCTGATCGTCGACTGCCGCAGACCGAGGTCCTTGGCAGCAGCGGTGAAGCCCCCCGTGCGCTCCACAGCGAGGAAGCTCGTGAGCAGTGCGGTCTCGAACATCATGGGCCCTCCTATCACGAATTGCGATCACGCTAGCAGCGGTAGCCGAGTTCCGCGATGGTCGTTCAGTGGAGGTCGCGTCTGTGGGTCCCTCGGTCGAACGCAGCGAGCGCGTCGGCGAAGGCGTCGAGGTGACGGATGGCCGCGACGAGGTCCTCGTCCCACACCGCCCCGAGCGCTGACGCCAGCGAGCTCGCGCGTTCCGCGGCCCCGACGGCGACGTCCAACCCGTGCCGGCCGGCGACCTCACGCATGTAGAAGGCGTCGAGCACGGGCAGCTGCGCCGCGAGCCAGTCCGCACTCACCGGGCGATCGAGGCGCCGGAGCGTCCACTCGGCGAGGACGGCGAACCGACCGGCGTCGGATCGGCAGGCCCGGAGCGCGGTCGCATCGAACGCTCCGACGTCGACCGGCGGGTCGCTCCGATGACGCTCGATGGACGATGTCGGGTACGGCACCGCGAGCAGACCCTGCGCGATCTGCACCCGCTCGACCATGTGCGCCGGCGTCCAGGGCGCGATGACCACGCCGACGTAACGCTGTACCTGGACGAGCCGCAACGCCTCGAGCGGGACGAGGGCCTCGCGCACCGGAGTCCGGGACACCCCGAGTTCGGCGGCGATCCCGTCGAGCCGCAACCGCTGCCCGGACCGGTACTCCCCGCGCAGGATCCGGTGGACCAGCCGCGTGAACACCGCGTCGCGCAGGAGGTCACGGCGCACCGCGCCACCCACCCCTGCGTCCGGACCGGTCATGCCCCCACCCGGCGTCTCGTCGATCGGCACGACGCCGGTGTCGAGCCCGGCAGCACCCGCGCGCGTCGCTGACCGACCGAGCCCGGCGGCTGGTGCAGCGTTGGTCCGCGCACCACCATCGGCGGGGGACGTCGTCCGCCCACCCGGGACCGGGGCGCGATCTGAGCGGTGCATCACGACACCCTCGCTCAGCGGCATCGGCCCGTGCCCCGCTGGATGTGCCGACTCGGGACGAGCGCACTCGGACTCTCGATGTGGACGGGGCAGCACCTCAGATCGCGGGCGCTGCCGCAGCTGCCGATGGCAGCCGTCCGGCCGACCCCGAGGACGGTCGTCCACGCCACCGCACCCGTCCGCGCCACCGCACCCGTCCGCGCCACCGCACCCGTCCACGCCACCGCACCGACCTGGATGCCCCGCGCTCGCCCCGGTTCGACTCCGCCCTGCGCTGACCCCATGTCGCCTCCGCCCCTGGTCCGGAGCGCGTGGCTTCCACACGCTCGAACCGGAAGGCTGCCAGGCGACCGTTCGATGCGCCAAACATCCTGAATACGGGATACGAAGTACGAAGTCGAACCCCGAGCGGCGCGGAGCCGCGCCTACCGGCGCGCGCGAGCCCGGTCGGCCCGGTCGCTCGTGCGCGCCCCGCCTCCCACGACCGAGAGCGGCTGCGTGACGGACTCCAGGCCCTTCCGCGCCGCGTCCACCCCGAAGATCAGGGCGATCACACCACCGAGCACCATGATCGCGGCGCCCATGAGGTACCCCCAGAACAGCGGGGTGCGGCTCGA
This sequence comes from Curtobacterium sp. MCBD17_003, assembly GCF_003234885.2. NCBI lineage: Bacteria > Bacillati > Actinomycetota > Actinomycetes > Micrococcales > Microbacteriaceae > Curtobacterium > Curtobacterium sp. MCBD17_003. Next base: position 686,871 of record NZ_CP126275.1, on the reverse strand, counting down.
CCCGTCGCCGATGAACGCGCCGTAGATGAGGGGCGCGACCGCGCCGAAGATCTGCGCGAGGGCGAAGAAGTACGAGATCGCCTGCGACCGCAGCTCGAGCGGGAAGATCTCGCTCACCGTCAGGTACGCGCTCGATGCACCGGCCGAGGCGAAGAAGAACGAGACGCACCAGAACACCGTCTGCCAGGTGGCGCTGATCGCGTCGGCCTGGAACAGGAACGCCGAGACGGCCAGCACGATCCCCGAGACCAGGTAGGTCAGGAAGATCATCTGCCGACGGCCCCAGGTGTCGAACAGCCGGCCGAGCACGAGCGGCCCGAGCAGGTTCCCGATCGCGAACGGGAAGAAGTAGATCGACGTCTGCGAGGTCTGCAGGCCGTAGAAGTTCGTGAGCACGAGCGCGTACGTGAAGAAGATCGCGTTGTACAGGAACGACTGCGTGATCATCATGGTCGCGCCGACCAGGGTCCGCGTGGGGTACTGCCGGAACAGCACACCGACGATCGTGCGGAAGCCGACGCGGTCGAGCGGCGTGACGTCCATCGCCTTCGACTCGTCGACCCGCTCGAGGGGATGCCCCGACTCCCGCTCGACCTCGGCCTCGATCCGGGTCACGGTGTCGTCGGCCTCCTGCTCGCGCCCGTGCGTCATGAGCCATCGCGGACTCTCCGGGATGTGTCGCCGCAGGAAGATGATGAGGATGCCGAGCACCGGGCCGATGAAGAACCCGATGCGCCAGCCGACGTTCTCCGAGAAGTTCGCGGTGTTGAGCAGGTAGATGTTCGCGGCCGCACCGATCGCGGCACCGCCCCAGTACGTGCCGTTGATCGCGATGTCCACGTGTCCGCGGAACCGCGACGGGATGAGCTCGTCGATCGCGGAGTTGATCGCCGCGTACTCGCCACCGATACCGAGGCCGGCCACGAACCGGAACACCGCGAGGAACGCGAAGTCCGGCGCGAACCCGGCGATGCCCGAGCCGACCAGGTAGATCGCGAGGGTCAGGAGGAACAGCTTCCGTCGACCCAGCCGGTCCGAGAGCCGCCCGAACACGAGCGCGCCGATGACCTGCCCGAACAGGTAGATGGTCCCGAGGTCGGCGACCTCCTGGGTCGAGAGGCCGAGGGGCTTCTGGAATCCCGCGTTCGACACGATCTGGATCTCGAGGCCGTCGAGGACCCACGAGATCCCGAGGCCGACCACGATCGACCAGTGGAACCGGGTCCAGGGCAAGCGATCCATCCGAGCCGGGACGAGACTCCTGGTCGGCTGATCACGAACGGCGCCGGTGCTGCTCATGTCGGTGTTCCTCCTCGCACGGCCGCCCCTCGGCGGCACGCACCGGTGACCGTACGCTGGACGCGCGTCGAGTGTTCGCGGGTTCGGGCTACCGTCGCAGGATGGCTGTCCGACCGCACCGTGTGGCGGTGCTCGTGTTGCCCGGCGCGAAGCCGCTCGACGTCGGGATCCCCGCCCAGGTGTTCGCCAACCGGCCGAGCATGCCGTACGAGGTGCGCGTCTGTGGCCCGAGCGTCGGCACCGTCCGCGGCGGGGACGGCCTCGCGTACGCGGTGGGACGCGGGCTCGAGGCCGTCGACTGGGCGCAGACCGTGTTCGTGCCCGGGTACCGATTCCCGGCGGACACGCCGCCGCCTCCCGAGGTCGTCACGGCACTCCGCGACGCGCACGAGCGCGGCAAGCGTGTCGCCGCGATCTCGACCGGGGCGTTCGCGCTCGCTGCGGCGGGCCTCCTGGACGGGCGCCGGGCGACGACCCACTGGCACTACACGCGGGTGCTGCAGGACCGGTACCCCGGCGTCGAGGTGGACGAGGACGTGCTCTTCGTCGACGAGGGGTCGGTGCTCACGAGCGCGGGGGCGGCGAGCGGCATCGACCTCTGCCTCCACATCGTCCGACGCGACCACGGCGTCGGGCTCGCGAACCACGTCGCCCGACGGCTCGTGAGCGCGCCCCACCGGAGCGGCGGCCAGGCCCAGTACATCGAACGGACCGTGCCGGACCCGACCGACGACACCTTCGCGACGACGCGTGAATGGGTGTTGCGTCACCTCGGCGACGCCCTGACGCTCGACGCCCTCGCCGCGCACGCGAACGTGTCCGCCCGGACGTTCTCACGCCGCTTCGTGGCGAGCACCGGCTCCACGCCGATGCAGTGGGTGCTCCGGGCACGCGTCGACCTGGCGCGGGAGCTGCTCGAACGCTCGGACCTCGCCGTCGACCAGGTGGCCGCGCGGGTGGGGCTCGGGACGGACGCCAACCTGCGTCTGCACTTCCGGCGGATCCTCGGCATCTCCCCCACCGCTTACCGTCGCGTGTTCCAGCAGTAGCCCTGGCGCGATCTTCCCGGATCATGACGTTCCTGCCACTGGAGCGGGCCTCCCGGCTCGATGACGATGAGCGGAGGAACGGAAGGAACCCACATGACCCGCATCGGCATCAACGGATTCGGCCGCATCGGCCGCAACACCCTGCGCGCGCTCCTGGCCCGCGGCGGCGAGGACCTCGTGGTCGTCGCCGTCAACGACCTCACCGCACCCGCGACCCTCGCCCACCTGTTCCGCTACGACTCAGCACTCGGCCCCTTCGATGGCACCGTGGAGGTCGACGACGACACGCTCGTGGTCGACGGTCAGCGGATCCGCGTGCTCGCCGAGCGCGATCCGTCGGCACTGCCCTGGGCCGACCTGGGCGTCGAGGTCGTCCTCGAGTCGACCGGCCGCTTCACGGCACGGGAGGCCGCTGCGCAGCACCTCGAGGCGGGCGCCCGTCGCGTGCTCGTGAGCGCACCGGCCACCGGGGCGGACGTGACGCTCGCCTACGGCGTGAACACCGACGCGTTCGACCCGGCCACGCACACCGTCGTCAGCAACGCGAGCTGCACGACGAACGCCCTCGCGCCGCTCGCGAGCGTCCTCGACGACCTCGCCGGCATCGAGCACGGGTTCATGACGACCGTGCACGCGTACACGCAGGAACAGAACCTGCAGGACGGCCCGCATCGGGACCTCCGGCGAGCCCGGGCCGCGGGCGTGAACATCGTCCCGACGACCACCGGCGCCGCGAAGGCCATCGGACTCGTGCTCCCCCGACTCGACGGCAAGCTCTCGGGCGACTCCATCCGGGTGCCCGTCCCCGTGGGGTCGATCGTCGAGCTGAACACCGTCGTGGCCCGTGACGTCACGGTCGACGAGGTGAACGCCGCCTACCGTGCGGCTGCCGACGGGCCACTCGCCGGGGTGCTCGCCTACACGGCGGACCCGCTCGTGTCGACCGACATCACGGGGCGCCCGGAGTCGAGCGTGTTCGACTCGCTCCTCACGCGCGTCGACGGCGGCCGCCACGTCAAGGTCGTCGCCTGGTACGACAACGAGTGGGGGTTCTCGAACCGGGTGGTCGACACGCTCGGACTGCTCGCGCGCGCCGCCGCGGACGCCGCGTAGCCCGTCGGCGGAGGGTGTGGGATTCGAACCCACGAGACATCACTGCCCACTTGTTTTCAAGACAAGCTCCATCGGCCGCTCGGACAACCCTCCTGGCTGGACCACCTGACGGTGGCGACCGGCGCGTGCGAGTCTAGCGAGCCTCCCGGCCGGGAGGCACGGCCTCGGCCAGCCGCGCCGCTCGCCCTGCCGACCCTCCCGCCGAGATCGCAGTTGTTGCCGCTCTGAGCACCCCCAGAGCGGCACCTTCTGCGATCTCGCGATGCGGCGGACGAGCGGCGGCCGGGACGGCCGGGAGGCGCCTCCCGCACACCGTGACGGAACCGTGATCGGTGTGACGGAACCGTGATCGACAGGCCGCGGCGCACCGACGACGGAACCACCAAGATGAGCGTCGGGGGACGTGGAGCGGATGCCACGGGGCACCGGCGTCTCCCGGAACGGAACGCCTCGATGTCCACCACACCGCGGTCCGCGATCGTCCTGATCGCCGCGACCGCTCTCGTCGTCACCCTCGCCGGCTGCAGCACCTCGACCGCGGCCGACACCGCCACCACGGTCGGCCACACCGGACGCCCGAGCGCGTCGGCCACCACGACGACGCCCATGCCCAGCACGACCGCGACGCCCACCACGCCGCCGGCCGCCACACCATCCGCCTCCCCGACGCTCGACCTCGCTGACCCGACGACGTGGACGATCACGGGTGCCGGCGTCGGGCCGCTCACCATCGGCGGTTCGGTGACGGCCGAGGGCGCGTCCATGACCGCGTACACCCGCTCGGACGACTGCCCGAACCCCAACATCGCGATGTGGCGGCGGACCGGTTCCTCCGTGTGGACCCAGGCGCTGCCGGACGCGCGCGACGTCGTGCACGGGATCCTCCTGCAGGGCGCGGGGGCCTCCTCGCCCAAGACGACGCAGGGCGACACGCTCGGCACACCGCTGGCGACCCTCGAGGCGCACCACCCCGACCTCGTGCAGATCCGCGAGGACGACCAGGAGGACTACCGCGGCTACCAGGACCACGGCGCCTGGATCGTGTTCGACGTGCGGTCGACGCCGCAGCAGGTGCGGTCGATCTGGGTGAGCACGGACCGGGTGCCGCCCTACGAGTTCTGCGGCTGACGCCGCGTCATCCCACCGGGATCGCAGTCGTTGCCGCTCACACCACCGTCGAAACGGCAACGACTGCGATCTCGCGGAACCGGGAACCGGGAACCGGGAACCGGGCCGGGTCAGCGCGGGAGCGTCGCGAGTGCGGCGGCCAGGCCGTCCACCGCGACGCTCCCGGTGACCTCACCGCCGGCAGCGACGACGTCCTCGGGCGCCTGGCCCATCACGACGCCGCGGCCGGACTCGGCAGCCCAGTGCAGCATGTCGATGTCGTTCCGGCCGTCGCCCGCCGCGAACACGCGCGACCGTGGGACGTCGAGCACGGACCGGACCCGCTCCATCGCGCTGGCCTTGGTCACGCCCTCGGGCGCGATGTCGAGCCAGGCGGTCCACCCCACGTTGTAGGACACCTTGTGGAGGCCCATCCGGTCCACCGCCCGCAGGAAGTCGTCGAGGTCGTGGTTCGGTGAGATGACGACGACCCGGGTGGCCTCGACGCCGAAGAGGTCGTCGAACGCGACGTGCTCGACGTCCGAACTCAGGCTGCCCTCGGGGAAGATCCCGTGCACGCGGTAGTGGCCGGTCTCGTCCTCGACGCCGAACGCGGCGCCGTGCAGGGACCCGCGGATGGTGCGGAGGACCTCGGTCGGGTCGAAGGACTCCACGAACGCGCGGCGGTAGCCCCCGCGCTCGGTGTCCTCGGGGGCGTCGCTCCGCTCGAGCGTGATCGCGCCGTTCGCGCACACCAGGAACCGTGGGCGGATCCCGAGGGCCGCGACCACGGGCAACGTCATGGAGGCGCTGCGACCGGTCGAGAGCATCACCTCGTGTCCGGCCTCCACCGCAGCATGGACGGCCGCGCTCGTCGCGTCGGTGATGACGCCGTCCTCGCGCATGACCGTCCCGTCGATGTCGAGCGCCACGAGCCAGTGGTCCGGCCGCGGCGCCGTCGACGTCGCACCCGAGCTCGCCCCGGGGTCGGGGACGGCCTGCTCGCGGAGGTCGTCGGTCATCGCGGCTCGATCACCTCGGTGCCGCCGAGGTACGGGCGGAGGACCTCGGGCACGACGACCGAGCCGTCGGCCTGCTGGTGCGTCTCGAGGATCGCGACGAGCCAACGGGTCGTGGCGAGCGTGCCGTTCAGCGTCGCCACCGGGGCGGTCTTGCCGGACTCGGTGCGGTGCCGGATGTCGAGGCGGCGGGCCTGGAACGTCGTGCAGTTCGACGTCGAGGTGAGCTCGCGGTAGGTCCCCTGCGTCGGCACCCACGCCTCGATGTCGAACTTGCGGGCGGCGCTCTGCCCGAGGTCACCGGCGGCGACGTCGATGACGCGGTAGTGGAGGCCGAGCGCGCCGAGCATGTCCTCCTGGTAGGAGACGAGCCGGTCGTGCTCCGCCTCGGCCTCGTCGGGGTGCACGTACGCGAACATCTCGAGCTTGTTGAACTGGTGGACCCGGAGGATCCCGCGGTTGTCCTTGCCCGCGGACCCGGCCTCGCGTCGGTAGCACGTCGACCACCCGGCGTAGCGGAGGGGCCCGTTCGACACGTCGAGGATCTCGTCGGCGTGGTAGCCCGCGAGCGCGACCTCACTCGTGCCGGTCAGGTACAGGTCGTCGGCGGGCAGGTAGTAGATCTCGTCGGCGTGCTCACCGAGGAACCCCGTGCCGGCCATCGTCTCGGGGCGCACGAGCGTCGGCGTGATGAGGGGCTCGAAGCCGTGGGCGATGGCCCGGTCGAGCGCGAGGTTCATGAGCGCGATCTCGAGCCGCGCCCCCATGCCGCGGAGGAAGTAGAAGCGCGAGCCGGACACCTTCGTGCCACGCGGGATGTCGATGATACCGAGGTGCTCGCCGAGGTCGGCGTGGTCCTTCGGCTCGAAGTCGAACTCCGGCTTCGTGCCGACGGTGCGCAGGGTGACGAAGTCCTCCTCGCCGCCGCTCGGGACGCCCTCGATGATCGGGTTCGCGAGCTTCCCGACGGTCGTGCGGAACGCGTCCTCGGACTCGGTGACGATCGCCTGGGCCTGCTTGACCCGGGCGGCGAGCGCCTGCGCCTGCTGCACGAGCGCCGCCTTCTCGTCCTTCGGTGCCTTCGCGACGGTCTTGCCGAACGCGTTCTGCTCGGCACGGAGCGCCTCGAACGACGAGATCGCGAGCCGACGTGCGGTGTCCGCGGCGAGCGCCTGGTCGACGAGCTCCACGGAGTCACCACGGGCCGCCTGCGATGCCTTGATCCGGTCGGGGTGGTCGCGGAGGAGCTGCGGATCGATCACTGGAGCATCTTACCGACCGCCCCCTCGCGCCGGTCCGGCGCCGATCGGACGGGAGGGACGGCGCGCGCCCGTCCCGCGCCTCCCGGCCGCCGCACGGATCGTGCAGGAGGTTGGTGGGTGCCGGACGTCCGTCGTCGGCGGCCGTCGCTCAGTGCAGGACGTGCCCGACGGGCACGCGCACGGTCAAGCCGCCTTCGTCGATGCGCGCCCGGAACGCCCGGATCCGACCCACCGGGTCGCCGTCGATCTCGAACTCGTCGGGCGTCTCGAGCCGCACGACGATCTCCTTGCCGCGCATGTACCGCAGCGGACGTTCCTCACGTGCCCGGGCGATGATCCGCTCCCCCACCGCGGTCTGGCCGATCTTGGTCGATCGCGCACGCCGCAGGATCGCGTTCTCCCACATCAGGCGGGCGCCGATCCGGGCCCAGCCGAACACGGACTTCGGGCGCAGCGCGACGACGTCGAACACGCCGTCCGTGATCGTGGCGTCGGGCAGCAGGAGGATGCCGGCCTGCAGGGTGCCGCAGTTGCCCACGATGAGCGTGTGGGCGCGGAGCGAGCGGTTGCCGGCACCGTCGAGGTTGTAGCGGGCCTCCATGCTGTCGGAGTCACGGAGCGATCGGGCCACGGCGTCGACGTAGGCGAGCCAGCCCACCCGTTTCTTGAGCTCCGGGCGCGTGTTGGCGAGCATCCGGGCGTCGAGCCCGAGCCCGGCCATGACCAGGAACCCGAAGTCCTCACGCTCCCCGCCCTCACGCTCGACGGTGAGCATGCCGATGTCGACCGCGCGGTCCTCGCCGTGGAACAGGGTCTGCACGCTCGTGTCCATCTCGTCGAGCGGGAACCGCATGTTCCGCGCGAGCAGGTTGCCGGTGCCGCTCGGCAGCAGCGCGAGCGACGCGCCGGATCCGTGCACGACCTCGGCGACGATCCGCGTCGTGCCGTCGCCGCCCGCGGCGGCCACCACATCGGCCCCGGCCTCGAGCGCGGCCCGGGCCATGCCGGCGCCCGGGTCCTCCTCGGTCGTCGCGAACCAGAGGGTCTCGCTCCACCCGGCCTCACGTTCGTAGCGGCTCACGCTCTGGCGCAGGGCCGGCAGGTCGACCTTGATCGGGTTGTAGACCACGGCGGCGGTGTGCTGGCTCGTGGCCGAGTGGGCGGCGGTCGAGGGCACCGCGGCGACGTCGTCGCGCGGGGCCGCATCGGTCTCGGGGGGCGTCGTCATGCGACAACGCTACCGGGACCGCCTGATCCGTCCTCTCGGCCCCCGGGCTTCTGTGGACGGCCGGGTCGTTCCACAGGCGCCCACCTGGTGGGTCACCGGCGTCCGGCCCGGCCGGGTCAACCAGGCTCGCCCGCGACGATCCGTCGGAGCCACTCGCGTGCCTCGGTGAACGCTTCGTCCCGGTACCGGGCCTGCACCTCGGACGCGTGGCCGTCGGCCCTGGGGTACGACCCGAGGAACGTCACCCGGGGGCTGAACCGCCGGAGGCCGAGGAGCGCGTCCGCCACGCGCTCGTCGTGCACGTGGCCGTCCAGGTCGATGACGAAGCGGTAGCGGCCGAGCTCGTCGCCGATCGGCCGCGAGCTGAGGAGCCCCATGTTGATGCCCCGGGTGGCGAACTGCTCGAGCAGGTCGACGAGCGCACCTGCCCGGTCGTCCGGCAGCTCCACGACGACGCTCGTCTTGTCGGCGCCGGTCCGGGCCGGGATCGCCAGGTCCCGCGACACGAGGACGAACCGCGTGACGGCGAACGGGTTCTCGCCGATGTGCTCGGCGAGGACGGCGAGGTCGTGGTGGTCGGTGATGCCGGGCGGGGCGACCGCGGCCTCGGCGAGCGCCCCCGCGGCCGGGTCGAGGAGCGCCGCCGCCGCCGCGACGTTCGACGACGCCGGGATGTGTCCGTGCCCCGGGACGTGGTCCTCGAGCCAGCGGTATGTCTGCCCGTACGCGACGGGGTGGGCGTTCACCGTGCGGACGTCCGCGAGCACGGTGCCGTGCCGGGCGACGAGGACGAAGTCGACCGGCACGAGGTACTCGCCGATGATGCGGACCCCCGGGATGCGCGCGAGGGCGTCCTGCGTGGCGGTGACCCCACCGTCGACGCTGTTCTCGATGGCGATGACCGCGCCGACGCTCCGTCCGCTCATGACGTCGTCGAGGGCCTCGCCGACGTTGTTGACCGACCGCCAGGGCTTGCCGGCGGCCGCGGCGACCTGCTTGAGCGCGGCCTCCGTGAAGGTCCCGGCCGGTCCGAGGTAGCTGTACGTGTCGGACGCGGAGGCATCGGGCTCGGCCATGCGGCCGACTCTATTGCACGGGCGGGCGGCCATCCGGGTCGGTGAGGGCGGCGAGGCGACCCTCGGGGTCGAGTCGGCGGAGCATCGCGCGGAGGTCGGCGTCGAGCTGCCGGAAGCGGTCCTCGCCGATCGCGTCGACCACGAGGTGGCGGGCGTTCCGGACGTGCCCGGGGGCAGCGGCGACCACGGCCTCCCACCCGGCGTCCGTGAGTCGGACGTCCGTTGCCCGCCGGTCGTCCGTCGACGGGCACCGCGAGACGAGCCCGCGCTTCTCGAGGCGGGTGACGACGTGGGACAGCCGGGGCAACGAGCTGTTCGTGGCGGCGGACAGGGCCGTCATGCGCAGTGTGCGGTCGTCGCGTTCGGAGAGCATGGCGATGACCATGTAGTCGAAGTGCGTCAGGTCGGAATCGCGCTGCAACTGCTGGTCGAGCGCCGCGGGCAGGAGCTCCATGACGGCGACGAGGCGGATCCACACGCGGACCTGCTCGCCGTCGAGCCAGGGCACGTCGTCCGTCGTCATCCCCCGATCCTACGGAATGGTTGTCGATGCAACCGGTGTCATTCCTCCCTGGACCCCGTCGGGCGCCGGCCTGTGGACAGTCGGGCACAGGACACGGCGCGGTGCCAGGATGGGCGCATGAACGACCGTGCCGGAACGCCCGCGACCGCCGAGGACCTCGTCGATCTCCAAGAGCTCGTCGACGCCTACTACTCGCGGGTCCCGGACGCATCGAACCCCGAGCAGATGGTGGTGTTCGGCACGTCCGGCCACCGGGGCTCCTCGCTCGACACCGCGTTCAACGACGCACACATCGCCGCCATCACCCAGGCGATCGTCGAGTACCGCGCGCAGCAGGGCACCACGGGGCCGCTGTTCATCGGCCGCGACACGCACGCGCTGAGCGGTCCGGCCGAACGGACCGCGCTCGAGGTCCTGGCCGCGAACGGCGTCACCGTGCTCGCCGACAAGGACAACGGCTACGTGCCGACGCCCGCGCTGAGCCACGCGATCATCCGCTACAACCGCGAGGGCCACGACGACACCGCCGACGGCATCGTCATCACGCCGAGCCACAACCCCCCGCGCGACGGCGGCTTCAAGTACAACCCGCCGCACGGTGGGCCCGCGGACAGCGACGCGACGAAGTGGATCGCCGACCGGGCCAACGCGATCATCGCCGGCGGTCTCGTGGACGTGCAGCGCCAGGAGCAGGCGAGCCCCGGCCGGTACGACTTCCTCGACACGTACGTGCACGACCTGGCGGACATCATCGACATCGCGGCGATCAAGCGCGCGGGCGTCCGGATCGGCGCGGACCCGCTCGGCGGCGCCAGCCTGCCCTACTGGAACCGCATCCGGGACCACTACGGCCTCGACCTGACGGTGGTGAACCCCGACGTCGACCCCACGTGGTCGTTCATGACCCTCGACTGGGACGGCAAGATCCGGATGGACCCGTCGAGCCCGTCCGCCATGGCGTCGGTGCTCGCGCACAAGGACGAATTCGACGTCCTCACGGGCAACGACGCCGATTCCGACCGGCACGGGATCGTCACGCCCGACGGTGGGCTCATGAACCCCAACCACTACCTGGCGGTGGCGATCGAGTACCTGTACTCGCACCGTCCGCACTGGCGGCAGGACGCCGCGATCGGCAAGACCCTCGTCTCCTCGAGCATCATCGACCGCGTGGCGGAGTCGCTCGGCCGGACCCTGTGGGAGGTCCCGGTCGGGTTCAAGTGGTTCGTCCCGGGCCTGATCGACGGCTCCGTGGGCTTCGGTGGCGAGGAGAGCGCGGGTGCCTCGTTCCTCCGGATGGACGGCACCGCGTGGACGACCGACAAGGACGGCATCATCCTCGCGCTGCTCGCGTCCGAGATCATCGCCGTCACGGGCAAGACACCGTCGCAGCTCTACCGCGAGCTCACGGAGCGCTTCGGTGACCCGGTGTACCAGCGCGTCGACGCCGCTGCGACGAAGGCCCAGAAGGCAGCGCTCGGCAAGCTCGACGGCGACGCGATCCAGGCGGACACCCTGGCGGGCGACCCCATCGTCGCGAAGCTGTCGAAGGCCCCGGGCAACGGCGCGGCCGTCGGTGGGGTCAAGGTCGTCACGGACCGCGCGTGGTTCGCCGCACGCCCGTCCGGCACCGAGGACGTCTACAAGATCTACGCGGAGTCGTTCGTCGGGCAGGAGCACCTCGAGCAGGTCCAGCGCGAGGCCAAGGAGATCGTCGACGCCGCGCTCGGCGGCGCCTGACGACCCGGGCACTCGGTCGGGAGGCACGGTGCGGCTCCGCCCCGCGCCTCCCGATCAGCTGACGGTCAGAGCACGCGCTGGTACCGCAGCCAGTTCTCGCACAGGCGCGTCCACTGCGAGGTGTGCGGTTCCTTGACCGCGGTGCCGAGCCCGTGCCTCCCGTGCGGGAACAGGTGGAACTCGACCGGCACCTCGTTCCGGACCAGGGCCTCCACGTACGCGAGTGCGTGCGTCGCGCGCACGATGCGGTCGTCCGCCGTCGTCCACACGAAGGTCGGTGGCGTCCGCGCGTCGACCCGGGTCTCCATGGACAGCTCGCGCCGGAGCCGCCACGACGGTGCATCGCCGAGCAGGTTCCGCATCGGCCGGGTCCGCGTCGGGTGCTCCATCGAGACGACCGGGTAGTTGAGGACGCAGAACGCGGGCCGGTCGTCGTCGGGGTCATCGATCCCGTTCGCCAGGCACGCGGCGAGGTGCCCGCCGGCGCTCGAACCGACGACACCGACGCGCGCCGGGTCCACGTCGATCGGCGCCGCGCCCGACCGCAGCCAGCGGAACGCCGCCCGTGCCGCGTCCAGGGGTTCGGGGTGCCGGTGCGGGGCGACCGGGTAGCGCAGCACGACCCCGTGCACGCCGATCCCGGCGAACCACTCAGCGAGCAGCTCCGAACTCGGGCGGCCGTGTTCCTCGTACCCACCACCGGGCAGCACGAGGACCGTCGGACGGGGGCCGGGCAGATCCGCGGGTCGGTAGGTGAGCCCGGCGGGTTCGGAGACCATGCGGCGGAGCCTACCTGCGCATGGGCACAGATCGCGGGGCCTCCGTCCACAGGTCGCCCGGAGCTCGATCAGGTCGGAGCGACGGGGAATACCCTGGCCTGATCGTCGCGTTGTCGCCTGAGTTGCGTGACCTGTAACTTTGCACGCGACGCAAACTTCTCGGCAACGGCGGCCCGATCGATTCGAGCACCGAGCGCCGCCGAACATCCCAGACCCCGCACCAGACGGAGAACCAGCACAATGACCCAGACCGCGACGCAACGGGCCGGCACCTCGTCGTCCCCCACCACGTCATCGAACGCGGTGATGTCGCACCGGCAGATCCTGCTCGTGATCTACGGCCTCATGGCCGGCATGTTCCTGGGCGCCCTGGACCAGACGATCGTCGGGACCGCGATCCGCACCATCGGTGACGACCTGCACGGGCTGAACGAGCAGGCGTGGGTGACGACCGCGTACCTCATCGCGTCGACGATCATGACCCCGATCTACGGCAAGCTGTCCGACCTCTTCGGGCGGCGACCGCTGTTCCTCATCGCCATCGCGATCTTCATCATCGGCTCGTTCGCCGCGTCGTTCTCGACGTCGATGGTCATGCTCGCCGCGTTCCGTGGCGTGCAGGGCCTCGGTGCCGGTGGCCTCATGTCGCTGCCGCTCGCGATCATGGGCGACATGTTGGCCCCGCGTCAGCGCGCCAAGTACCAGGGGTACTTCCTCGCGGTGTTCGGCGTCTCGTCGGTCATCGGCCCGCTCGTCGGTGGTCTGTTCTCCGGCGCCGCGCAGATCCTGTTCATCACGGGCTGGCGCTGGGTGTTCCTCATCAACGTGCCGATCGGCATCGCGGCGCTGATCATGGTCATCGTCTTCCTGCATCTGCCGCGGGTCGGTGACAAGCGCAAGGTCCGCATCGACTACTGGGGTGCCGCGCTCGTCGTGGTGACCCTCGCGCCGCTCCTGCTCGTCGCCGAGCAGGGTCGCGACTGGGGTTGGACCTCGGTCGGATCGTGGACCTGCTACGTCATCGGCGGGCTCGGCCTGCTGGCGTTCATCCTCGTCGAGCGCGCGATGCGCGACGACGCGATCATCCCGATGAAGCTGTTCCGCTCGCGGGTGTTCTCGATGTCGACGATCCTGGGTGTCCTCGTGGGGTTCGGCATGTTCGGCGCGCTGCTGACGCTCCCGCTGTACCTGCAGATCGTCAAGGGCCTGACCCCGACCGAGTCCGGGTTCGCCACCCTCCCGATGGTCCTCGGACTGATGATCGCCTCGATCACCTCCGGCCAGATCATCTCGCGGACCGGCAAGTACCGGATCTTCCCGGTGACGGGCACCGCGGTGACCTCGATCGGCTACATCGTCCTGACGTTCATCACCGTCGACAAGCCGCTGTGGTTCCTGCTCATCGCCATGTTCTTCATCGGCCTCGGGCTCGGCCAGCTCATGCAGACCCTGACGCTCGCGTCGCAGAACTCGGTCGGTCCGCGTGACATCGGCGTCGCCACGAGCGCGTCGACGTTCTTCCGGCAGATCGGTGGAACGCTCGGCACGGCGATCCTGCTGTCGGTGCTCTTCGCGAGCATGCCGACGAACATCTCGACCGCCATGGAGAACAAGAGCACCCTGACGAACGGCCTCGACGCAGCCCTCACGCCGTCGGTGGCCAACGCGTCGAAGAACGCCGGCGTCATGAAGCAGATCTGGAACCCGATCGTGACCCCGGTCAAGAAGAAGATCCAGAGCCAGCTCGACCAGGGCGCGACCCAGGCGAAGGGCCAAGCCGACCAGGCCGTCACGAAGCAGGTCACGACGGCCGTCCAGCAGCAGGTCAGCGCCGGCAAGGTCCCGGCGGCCGCCGCGCAGTCGGTGATCCAGCAGCAGGTCGCCGCCGCGCGGCCTGCCGCGGAGCGCAAGGCACTGCGGGCCGCGGCCGCACGGGCGCACGCCTCCGTCCGCAACGGCGGGCTCCGGATCGACTACGCGAACGCCTCGCAGCGGAAGCACATCGTCACCGCGGTCGCGCCGACCATCATCAAGCAGGTCAAGAAGGGCTCGTCGAACGCGAAGAGCACGACGAGTGACACGAGCGACACGTCGTTCCTCAACGGCGCCGACCCGCGCTTGACCAGGGCGTTCCTGACCGGCTTCAACAACTCCGCCGTGCAGATCTACTACGTCGGCCTCGGCGTGCTCCTGCTCGCGTTCATCCTGACGTGGTTCTTCCGCACGCCGCCGCTCCGCAAGGTCTCGGCCCTGCAGGAGCAGGCGAACGACGCTGCGGGGTCCGTGCCGAGTGGCGCTGCCGGACACAACGGCGGGAGCGACGACCTCGACGTCGGCGCTCAGGGTTCGGCCGCGTCGATGGGTTCGCTCGTGTCCCCCGACACCGGCGCGGTCGACACCGTGCCGACCTCACCGGACGTGTCGCTCGACAGCGGTGAGACCCGCGCGCCGCTCGCGGATGCGCCGACGCACGGCGCGCACTCCGCCGCCGCCACGGTCGACTCCCCGAGTCGTGTGCACACCGAGTCGGACGCGCCCAAGCACGCCGCACCGGTCCTCGAGGCCGAGCGGGGCAGGGTAGCCGCCCCCGCCGCCTCGCCGACCGACGGCACCACCGACGTCGGCCACGCCGAGCGGCACGGCAAGCACAGCGCCTGACGTCGCACCTCGACGACCACGAACGCCCCGGAGACCACTCCGGGGCGTTCGTGCGTCTCGGAGCGTTCGTGCGTCTCGGAGCGGAAGCTCCGAGCGGCGCCCGGGATTCGCCGACAACGGGGAACTCCGCGGGGACGCCCGCGGTCAGACGGCCGGGTCCTCGACGTCCGCGGCGGGCGGCTCGGCCGTGGTGAACACCGCCGCGGGCAGACGTCGCCGCATCACGGCGATCGCCTCGGGGTTGTCGTCGACGAGCAGGAACCGCCGTCCGAGCGCCGCCGCGACGGCCCCGGTCGTCCCGCTGCCGGCGAAGAAGTCGAGCACGAGGTCCCCGGGCCGACTCGACGCCTGGACGATCCGGCGGAGCACCCCCTCGGGCTTCTGCGTCGGGTACCCGGTCTTCTCGCGACCCGTCGGCGACACGATCGTGTGCCACCACACGTCGGTGGGGAGCTTGCCGCGTTCGCGCTTCTCGGGCGTGACGAGGCCGGGCGCCATGTAGGGCTCGCGGTCGACCGCCTCGGAGTCGAAGTGGTACCGCTCCGGGTCCTTGACGTAGACGAGGATCGTGTCGTGCTTCGTCGGCCAGCGGGTCCGGGACTTGGCGCCGTAGTCGTAGGCCCAGATGATCTCGTTGAGGAACGCGTCGCGGCCGAACAGCGCGTCGAGCAGGACCTTGGCGTAGTGCGCCTCGCGGTAGTCGAGGTGGACGTACAGCGTGCCGTCGTCGGCGAGCACCCGCCAGGCCTCCGCGAGCCGCGGCTCGAGGAACGACCAGTAGTCCTCGAACCGGTCGTCGTACCGCATGAGGTCACCCCGGACGCGTTCGTACGACCGCCCCTGGAACCCCCGGACGGGGCCGTCGACGGCGCGGACCGCCGTCGACGCACGACGCGTCTGGGTCCGTCCGGTGTTGAACGGCGGGTCCAGGTAGACGAGCGTCGCGAGCCCGTCGGGCAGCGTCGCGAGGACGTCGAGGTTGTCGCCGTGCACCACCCGGTCGGGCTCGACCGCGGGGCGGGGCTCGACGTCGGTGACGGGGACGGGGTGCACCCGCTCATCATGACGCGCTCCGCGGGCCGGGAGGCACGCCCCGCGCCGCTCGCGTGCGTCGCGTCCGGCATAGGCTGACGGGATGCACGGCGAGTACAAGGTCCCCGGAGGCAAGCTCGTCGTCGTCGACCTCGAGGTCGTCGACGGCCGGATCGACGGGTTCCGTCTGGCGGGGGACTTCTTCCTCGAACCGGACGACGCCCTCCCCCGCATCGACGCGGCGGTGAACGGCCTGCCGGTCGAGACCGACGCCGCGGGCATCGCGGCCGCCGTCCGGGCCGCCCTGCCCGAGGGCGCCGTCCTGCTCGGGTTCACCCCGGAGGCGGTGGCCACGGCCGTGCGTCGGTCCCTGGCCCGGGCCTCGACCTGGCAGGACCACGACTGGGAGATCATCCACGAGGGCCCCATCCCGCCGAACGAGCACCTGGCGCTCGACCAGGTCCTCACCGAGGAGGTCGGTGCCGGACGCCGCGGTCCGACCCTGCGGATCTGGGAATGGGACCAGCCCGCCGTCGTGATCGGCAGCTTCCAGTCCCTGCGCAACGAGGTCGACCCGGCCGGCGCGGCGCGGTACGGCGTCGAGGTCGTCCGCCGCATCTCCGGCGGGGGCGCGATGTTCATGGACGCGGGCGCGATCATCAGTTACTCGCTCTACGTGCCGGCGGACCTCGTGCAGGGCATGAGCTTCGCCGACTCCTACGCGTACCTCGACGAGTGGGTGATCGAGGCGCTGAAGTCCCTGGGCATCGAGGCCTGGTACCAGCCCCTCAACGACATCACCTCGGCGAAGGGCAAGATCGGCGGTGCCGCGCAGAAGCGGCTCGGCACGGGCGCGATCCTGCACCACGCGACGATGAGCTACGACATGGACGGCGAGAAGATGGTCCAGGTCCTGCGCATCGGCCGCGAGAAGATGAGCGACAAGGGCACCACGAGCGCTGCGAAGCGGGTCGATCCCCTGCGGTCGCAGACGGGTTTGTCACGCGCCGAGATCATCGACCGACTCATCGCGACGTTCACCCGGCTGTACGGCGCGCACGAGGGCCACGTCACGCCGGAGGAACGTGCCCGCGCCCAGGAGCTCGTCGCGACGAAGTTCGCCACTCGCGAGTGGCTCGAGCGCGTCCCCTGATGCAGGGCGTGGCGTCCGGGAGGAGGGGACTCCCGGACGCCACGCGAGCATCGTCGACGCCGGACCAGAGACGGGGACTCGAGGATCATGAGAATCACCCGCGCGGCTGATCCCCCGCGCGGACGACCCACGTAGCCTCGGTGCTCGTGAACTGGTTGATCGTGCTCGGCGCGATGGCGGCGGCCGTGCTCGCGACGTGGGTCGCGGACCGACTCGGCTGGGTCGACCTGTCGAACAAGGCGAGCCGGGGCGGCTCGTCCGGTGGTGCCATCGCGATGATGGACGAGGTGTTCGCGCCGACCCGTCACGAGACGCAGGCCGAGTTCGATCGGCAGTCGCGCCTCCCGGTCGAGGCGCCGACGCCGGCGGACGACGACCACGACCTGCTGAGCGGCCACGTGCTCATCCGGGTGCCCACGGTCCGTGCGGACCGCGGGCCGGCTCGTGCCGGGGCGCACGAGCGCAGCTTCTAGACCGCCAGGAGCTCCTGGTAGTCCGGGTGCTTCTCGATCCAGGCGTGTACGTAGGAGCACTGCGCGACCACCGACCGGTCGGATCCCGCACGGACGTCGTCGAGCGCTCCGCGGACCAGGATGGACGCATTGCCGCCGCCACGGTGCTCGGGGTCGACCTCGGTGTGCACGAAGCGGATGACGTCGCCGTCGATCTCGTACGCGGCGAAGCCGATGACGGCACCGTCCTCGACGAGTGAGTACTGGTTCTGGTCGGCGTCGTTCCGCACTTCGGTCGTCATCCGGCCGAGGCTACGCCCCCGCCCCGGACGTCCGCAGTGCGGGTGTGAGCGTTCAGCCAGGCGACCAGGTCGGCGATGACCTCGTCCCGGTTCGTCTCGTTGTAGACCTCGTGTCGCGCGCCCTCGTACACGTGCACCCACACGTCGGTGAGGCCGGCGCGGCCACGGTACGCGCGGGCCAGTCGGTGCACGGAGCGCGGGCCGCCGAGCGGGTCGTCGGACCCGACCTGCAGGAGCAGCGGCAGGTCGTGCGGGATCCGACGCCGCGGGACGCCGAGCAGCCGGAGGGTGTCGGCGATCCCGAACAGCCCGATGACGTCCGCCTCGGCCGCGAGCGGGTCACCCGCCATCGCCTCGATGATCGCGCGGTCGCGGGTCAGCCACTCGTACTTCGTCGGCCCGAGGTGCGCGTGCCGCTTGTTGAGGTCGCCGCCGTTCATCCAACCGGGCACACGGTAGGCGGACCCGGACAGCACGAGGCCGTCGTACTCGCCGCTGGCGGTGTTGACGATCTTCTGCGCCATGATCGATCCCCACGAGTGGCCGAGCAGGACGATCGGGAGGCCCGGGTGCGCCTGCCGCGCGACCTGCGTCATCTGCTGGACGGCGGCCACGGCGGCGCGGAGACCGCCGGGTCCGAGCCGGCCGAGCTGCGTCCGGTCGTCACCGTGCTGTCGGAGGCCCGTCCGCCCGTGCCCGCGGTGGTCGTTGACGACGACGGTCCACCCCGCGGCGACGAGGTCCCGGGCGAGCGACGCGTACCGCCCGCCGTGCTCCCCCACCCCGTGGGCGATCTGCACGACGCCGTGCGGGTCCGCCGCGCTCCAGGTGTCGTAGACGACGTCGATCCCCCACGCGTCCCTGAACGTCGCCTCGATCGGCGCGCTCGGACCGGGCGGTGTCGGCTGCGATGCGGTCACCGCACCATCTTGCCGCGCCGACGCCCGAGTTCACCCGCTGTTCACCTCGGCGCGTGCGGCACTCGCCTAGCGTGGCGCCCGTGTCGGCAGTCCCGCTGCCGATGCCCTCACGACAGGAGGCAGCATGGACGTCCTCGTCACCGTGGTCCTCGTGATCGTCGTCGCCCTGGTGTTCGACTTCACGAACGGGTTCCACGACACCGCCAACGCGATGGCCACGTCCGTCGCGACCGGTGCCCTCAGACCGCGCACCGCGGTGCTCATCTCGGCGTCGCTCAACCTCGTCGGCGCGTTCCTGTCCACGGAGGTCGCCTCGACGGTGTCGCAGGGGATCATCAACGAGGGCCAGAGCGGCATCGAGATCACACCCGTCATGATCTTCGCCGGCCTCGTCGGCGCGGTGCTCTGGAACCTCGCCACGTGGTACCTCGGCCTGCCGTCGAGCTCGACCCACGCGTTGTTCGGCGGTCTCATCGGGGCCGCGGTCATCGGCGCCGGGTTCCAGTCGGTGAGCTGGACCACCGTGGTGTCGAAGGTCGTCCTGCCGGCCCTGTTCTCCCCCGTGATCGCGGGCGTCATCGCACTCGTCGCGACGTTCGTGGCCTACCGCTTCACCCGGAACGCGACGACGCACGGTGCTGCGACGGGGTTCCGGCACGGGCAGACGATCTCGGCGTCGCTGGTGTCCCTGGCCCACGGGACGAACGACGCGCAGAAGACGATGGGCGTCATCACGCTCACGCTCATCGCGGCGCACTACCAGGAGTCCGGGACCGGCCCCGAGCTGTGGGTGATCCTCGCCTGCGGCCTGGCGATCGGCCTCGGCACCTACACCGGCGGCTGGCGGATCATGCGGACGGTCGGCAAGCGGATCTGGGACGTCCAGTCGCCCCAGGGGTTCGCCGCCGAGACGAGTTCGGCCGCGACGATCCTCATCTCGAGCCACCTCGGGTTCGCCCTGTCGACGACGCACGTGACGAGCGGGTCCGTCGTCGGGTCGGGCCTCGGCAAGCGGCTCGCCGACGTGCACTGGGGCGTGGTCGGGAGGATCGCCTCGGCCTGGGTGATCACGCTGCCCGCCGCTGCGGTGGCCGGTGGCATCGCGACCTGGATCGCGTCGTCCTCGGCGATCGGGCTCGTCATCGTGGCGTTGCTCGCGGTCGCCGGTGGCGGGACCTTCGTCATGCTCGCCCGACGCAAGCCGATCACCCACGAGAACGTCAACGACGAGCCGGCCCCGGAGCGCGAGCCGGTCGCCGCCGGAGCGGAGGCCTGACATGGGGTCCACCATCGACTGGAGCGCCATCGGCGAGGTGTTCGGCGTCGGGTTCGTCGCCGCGGTGGGCATCGTCGTCGTCTACACCCTGGGCCTCCGCCTGCTCGGGGTCGGCCAGCCGCAGGACCCGCGCGGTGAGGCGACGACCTCCGACCAGGAGGCCCCGCGTTCGGGCCGCACGCCGCCCGCGGCGATCGCCGGTGCGGGACTGTGCTTCGCGGTCGTCGCCGCCGCGGTGCTGTTCGGGATCTGGCTGACCGTCCCCCAGTTCCACTGACGGCCGCCCCGGCCAGGGCTGGCCGGCCCGGCCAGGGCTGGCCAACCCGGCCAGGGCTGGCCGGTCCTCCAGGTCCGGCCGGTCCTCCAGATCCTTCGAGATCGCAGAAGATGCCGCTTTGGCCCCCTCCGAAGCGGCATCTTCTGCGATCTCGACGCAATGGGGGCGACCCCATGGCGACCGGTGGGCGCGGGCGACCGCGCGGGCACGCGGCTGCGCCCTCCGCGGAACCAGTTCGTTCGCCGAACTAATTTGATAGGCTAACGATGTGTCCGTCGAAGTCCCCGCTCGCCCCGACCGGGCGACACCGCACGCATCGCTGAGCAGCGACCTGCGGATGACCGTCAACCGCCTGTCCCGGACCCTCCGCGCCCAGAAGGCCGACGCCTCCGTCCCGGATGCCCAGTTCTCCGCCCTCGCGCAACTGCACCGGAACGGTCCTCGCTCCCTGGCCGACCTCAGCGATGCCGAGGGCATCACGCCCCCCTCGATGACGAAGACCGTGAACGCCCTCATCGAACGTGGGCTGGTCCGGAAGACCGAGGACGCCGTCGACAAGCGCAAGGTCCTGATCAGCGCCACCGATGCCGGTGCCGCCTTCGTCCGGGAGACCCGTCGTCGCCGCGACGCCTGGCTCGCGCCCCGCATCGCCAAGCTCACACCCGCCGAACGGCGCACCCTCGCCGACGCCACCGACATCCTGAGGAGGCTCACCCAGCAGTGACCGCCATGTTCAGTTCCCTCTCGGGACGCAACTACCGCATCTGGTTCTCCGGCGCCCTCGTGTCGAACGTCGGCACGTGGATGCAGCGCACCGCGCAGGACTGGATCGTCCTGACGCAGTTCACCCACGACAGCGCCGTCGCCGTCGGTATCACGATGGCGTTCCAGTTCGGGCCGCAGCTCGTGCTCATGCCGATCACCGGACTCGTCGCCGACCGGTTCGACCGCCGGCGCACCCTGATGGTCACGCAGGCCCTCATGGGAGCGCTCGGTCTCGCACTCGGGATCATGGTGGTCACGGGCGCTGCCTCGCTCCTGTCGGTCTACGGGTTCGCACTCGCGCTCGGCATCGTCGCCGCCTTCGACACCCCCGTGCGCCAGGCCTTCGTGTCGGACGTCGTCCAGGGCGAGAACGTCGCGAACGCCGTCGCACTCAACTCCGCCTCGTTCAACGGTGCCCGACTCATCGGCCCCGCGATCGCCGGCGTGCTCATCACCGCCATCGGTTCCGGTTGGGTGTTCGTGATCAACGCGGCGTCGTTCCTGGCGGTGCTCATCGCGCTGCGGTTCGTCGACCCGGCACAGCTCGCTCGGCGCATCCGGCCGAAGCGCGGCAAGGGTCAGATCCGCGCGGGGTTCACCTACGTCCGCACCCGCCCCGACATCGTCGTGGTGCTCTGCATGATCTTCGTGGTGGGGACGTTCGGCCTCAACTTCCCGATCTTCACGTCCACCATGGCGCGCGTGGAGTTCCACCGCGGCGCGGGCGAGTTCGGCCTGCTCAACTCGGTCATGGCGATCGGTTCGGTGCTCGGTGCACTCCTGTCGGCCCGTCGCGAACGTCCGCGCCTGCGCCTGCTCGTCGTCGCGTCCACGGGATTCGGGCTCGCATGCGCCGTCGCCGCGGTCATGCCCACGTACGCCACGTTCGCGATCCTGCTCGTGTTCGTCGGGCTCTCCGCCATGACGTTCATGACCACCGCCAACGCCCTCGTCCAGACGACGACCGAACCGGCGATGCGCGGCCGGGTGATGGCGCTGTACATGGCGATCTTCGCGGGTGGCACACCCATCGGGGCGCCGATCGTCGGCGCCGTGGCCGACTCCTGGGGTCCCCGGTGGGCGCTCGGCGTCGGGGCCCTGTCGGGGTTCGTCGCCCTCGCGATCGCGCTCGTCTGGTTGTCCCGGTTCCAGCACCTCCGACTCCGGTACGACGCGGACAGTCGGCTCCACCTGGCCGTGACGAGCTCGATCCCGGTGGTCGGCGGGCGTCGGGCGCGCGCGGCGATGCAGGCCGAGTTCGCCTCGGAGGAAGCCGTCGCGAACCGCACCAGCTCCGCCTGAGGTCAGCGGCCTCCGGCCCAGGACGGGGCCGCGTCCGTCGGGAAGTACCGGGCACGGATCGCGTCGGACACCTCCGTCGTCGCCTGCCGCACCTGTTCCATGCGGCTCGGCAGGTCCTCGAGGATCGCGGCCACGGGCGCGGCCTCGAGCGACGACCGGATCCCACCGAGGAGGCGCTGGGCATCGTCCTCCGTACCGGCCCGCTCCGTCGCCGGCTCGACCTCGCGGAGGCACTGCTCGGCGCGGCGCACCGAGAACAGGACGGAGCGCGGGAACGACGGGTCGAGCAGGAGGAACTCGGCAGCAGTCCGCGCCGACGGCACACCGCGGTGCGTGTGCAGGTACGGCTCGTAGGCGCCGCACGAGCGGAGGATCGTGGTCCAGCTCGGCCCGGCGACCTCGGTGAGCATGCGGCTGGCGAGCAAGCGCGCGGTCAGGTCGGCCCGCTCGATCGAGCGTCCGAGGGTGAAGAAGTTCCAGGTCTCGTCGTGGCTCGTGGTGGACTCGATGATCCCCACCGCGAGCGCACTCCGCTCCCGCACCCACCCGAAGAACTCGTGCACCTTGTCGCTCGCGACCTTGCGGGGCATGCGCGCCCGCGTCGTGTTGAGGCACTCCCACAGCTCGGTCGACACGAACTCGCGGGCGCGGCGTGCGTCCTCGCGGGCCGCGCCCAGGGCGCACGCGATCGAGGCGGCGTTGTGCCGGTCGACGGCGAGCATGCCGAGCACGTCCGCACGGGTGAGTCGCTCGTCGTCGGGCACCGATGCCCCCAGGACGCCGAGCAGACTGCGGCAGGCGAGGTCCTCCTCGATCCACGGCTCCTCGTCGAGCAGTTGCAGGTGGACGTCGAGGAGCCGGGCGGTCCCGTCCGCGCGTTCGACGGAGCGGCCGATCCCGAAGACGCTCTCGGCGGTGCGGCTCAGCACGTCGCCTCCTCGGACGTTCCGGACCCGTCGGCCGCAGCGGACGGAGCGGCCATGCCGAGAACATAACGACTCGTGATTGCCGCGGTGTTTCATGCCCGGGTCACGGATGTTGCGGATGCGTGAGCGCGTCCGCGATGTCCGGAGGCGCGCCGGGCAGCAGCGACGTGCACGGACCGGACGCGCCGGTCGCAACGGGAGTGGGCGGGGAATGCTGTGCCGCCTATGAGGGTTACATCGGCACGCGAACAAGGAGCCAAGATGACCACCACGACGACACCGCGACCACGATTGCCGCTCAACACGTTCGGGATCTCGTTCGGCACGGCAGGTATCGCCGGTACCTGGACCACGGCCGGCGACCTGCTCGGAGCGCCGGCCGCCATCGGCGAAGTCCTGTGGGCCGCCGCGGCGGTCGCCTGGGTCGTGACCATCGTCCGGTACCTGCGCCGACCGGGCGGGATCCGAGCCGTCGTCGCCGACCTCCCCCACCCGGTCCTCGGTCCGTTCGCCGCGCTCGTGCCCGCGGTGGGGTCGCTGCTCGCGGTGCACGTGTCGACGTGGGCGCCGACGGTCGGGGCGGTCGGCGTCTGGGCGATGCTCGCGCTGACCACGGCATTCGGTGCGTGGTTCGTGACCGACCTGCTCACCACGCCTCGCGACCCGGGAACGCTCCACGGCGGGTACCTGCTCCCGACCGTCGCCAGCTCGCTGCTCGGCGCGCAGGCGCTCGCGACCATCGGTCACCCGGCACTCGCGACGGGCTTCTTCGCGACCGGCGTGCTGTTCTGGCTCCTCGTCGGCGCCGTGCTCCTCGTTCGGTTCGCGACCGGACCGGCGATCCCGGCCGCACTCCTGCCCACGCTCGCGATCGTCTCCGCACCGCCGGCGGTCGCGGGCAACGCCTGGTGGGTGCTGACGGGAGGCGCCCCGTCCGTCGTGCACACCGCCCTCGCCGGCATCATGGTCGCCTTCCTGCTCCCGCACGCCTTCCTCGTCCGTCGCTACCTCAGGTCCGGGTTCGCGATCGGCTTCTGGGCGATGACCTTCACGACAGCCGCGAGCGCCACCTACGGGATCCGGCTGCTCACGTCCGCGGGCCTCGGGACGCTCGGCATCGCGTCGGCCTGGGTCGTCGTGGCGCTCGCGACGGTGATCGTGGGCAGCATCGCCGTGCGGTCCATGGGGCTGTTCCTCCAGCGACCCCATGATGCAGCTGCAGCTGCGGTGCCCGCGGCCGATCGGCGACCCGGCAAATCCCTCGACTGACTAGCTGCTAGATGATCTAGCATGTCCTCCATGTCCGAGCCAACGACGCAGGCCCGGGGCTTCTGGGACAGTGCCTCCCCGGCATCGGTGACCGACGTCCTCGAGGCGCTCCGTCAGCTCCGCGAGGCCGAGCAGCGCGCCCACCGCCGAGCGTGTGCGTCCCTCCACGTGGGCGAGAACGGCCTGCACGCGTTGCGCTTCCTGCTCGAGGCCGGTGCCGTCGGGCAGGACGTCAACGCGAAGGACCTCGCGGTCCGGCTCGGGGTGACCGCGGCCTCCACCTCGGTGCTGGTCGAGCGCCTCGTCCGGAGCGGGTACGTCGAGCGTCACCCGGACCCACAGGACCGCCGTGGCGTGCTCCTCACGGCCACCGGCCCGGCCGCCCACCGCGCCCGTCGCGTGATCGCGGAACTCGACGCGACACGGGGTCGAGCGGTGGCGGACCTGCCTGCCGGAGCCGCTGACGTGGTCCTGCGGTTCCTCACCGAGATGGCCGATGCGGTGGGCGCCGAAGATTCCGTACCCGCGGGTATGGACAATTCTAGTTAGGCCATCTAGATTGTGACCCGCGAGGCAAGAGGTGCGGCGCCGTTCGGGTCGGAGCCGGACCTCTCTCCTCCCTTGGACGGTGCGGCCTCGTTCGGGTCGATGGCCGCACCGTCCCCCTTCTCCTCGCCGCTCACGGGACTCGGTCCGTCCTGCCACGCTCCCGACCGGTGTCCATCCGCCCGGCGGTATCGTCGGCACATGGGGCACGACCAGGCGGACGAGGGATCGGACCCCGAGCGCGTGCCCGACCCGCATCAGGAGCGGACGGCGGAGCACGAGCGCAGCGTGCACCCCGAGGACACCATGCCCCTCGCCGAGCTCGATGCACACGCCCGCGCCGAGGCGGCACTCCGGCGCATCGCGGCCGGCAGCGACCCGGGGCGCGAGGCCTTCGACCTCGCGAACACCCTCAACGACGAGACCGTCGCGCGCGTGCGCGCTCGACTCACCCGCTGGTTCCGGCGACACTGACGCGGTCACCGCCGCACCGCCGCGAACGGCCTGGGGGCGCGCGCACCGCCGGGCCGACCCCGTCCGGTCCGGTCCGACCCGGCCCGCCGCGTCCTTGTGGGTCGGCGACGCTCGCGATCAGTCGGCCGCGCCCTGCGGCCGGAACCCCGTGACGACGGCGGCGATGTCGTCCCCACCGTGCCCCGCGGCGCTCGCCTGCCCGTAGACGGTCACGAGGGCGTCGAGCAGCGTCGTGCTGACGCCGGACTCGTTCGCCGCGTCGACCATCAGGCCGATGTCCTTCCGGAGTCCGTCGAGCGCGAACTGCGGGTCGAACCGGTCGGCGATCATCGCGGCGCCCTTGGTGTGCGCGTACTGCGAGTCGGAGGCGCTGCCGTCGATCGCCTGCAGGAAGAGGTCGGGGTCGAGTCCGAGTGCGGTGGTGAGCGTGAGCGACTGCGCCGTCGCGGCCGTGATCGAGGCGATCCAGGCGTTCGCGGCGAGCTTCAGTGCGGTCCCGGCCCCGACCGCGTCCCCGGCGACGACGATCTTGACGCTGATGGCCTCGAGCACCGGCCGGACGCGGTCGAGGAACTCCTGCGGACCGGCGGCGAGCATGGTGAGCTTGCCCTGCTCCGCCGGTCCCTTCGTCCCGAGCATCATCGCCTCGACCAGGGTGATCCCGTGCTCGGCGGCGACGCGCACCACGCGCTCCGTGCCCTCGAGGCCGATGGTCGAACTCTGGACCCAGATGGCCGACTCGGGGGCCGCGTCCGCCGCCTGCCCGAGGACCTCGAGCACGGCGTCGATGTCGAACAGCGTCAGCAGGACGACCTGCGCCGATGCCACGGCGTCAGCGGGCGAGGTCGCGACCGTGGCGCCCTGTTCGCCGAGGGGCTGCGCACGCTGGGCGGAACGGTTCCACACGGTCACGTCGTGCCCCTCGCGCAGGAGCGACCCCGCGACGCCGGCACCCATCGCACCCGTCCCCAACACCGTCACCCGCATGCGCGCCTCCTCCGTCCGGTGCCCGGCTCGGTCGCCGCGGCAGCGCCGCCGACGCTACGCCGAGGAGCCCGCGAGGACGGCGAGTCAGGCTGCGTTCGCCACGACCTCGAGCACACCCTGGCCGTAGGCCTCGAGCTTCGCGGCTCCGACGCCGCTGATCTGCGCGAGCTGCTCGAGCGTCGCCGGTCGCGTCGCCGCGATACCGCGCAGGGTGGCGTCGCCGAACACGACGTACGCCGGCACGCCCTGTTCTCGCGCGCGGGTGCTCCGCCACGCGCGCAGGGCCTCGAACAGGCCGGTGGCCTCGCTCGGGAGGTCCGTGGGCGCCGCCCGACGCCGGGTCGCCCGCACGGGACGGGGCTGTTCGCGCCGGAGCCGGACCTGGACACGACCGGCCAGGACGTCGGCGCTCATCGGGGTGAGCACGAGGGTGCCGTACCCGTCGCCCGAGACACCGACGAACCCCTGCGCCAGGAGCTGCCGCACGACGCCGCGCCACTCGCCCTCGGACAGGTCCTGCCCGATCCCGAAGGTCGCGAGGGACTCGTGGCGCAGCTCCTGCACCCGCGGCGACTGCTTGCCGACCAGGATGTCGACGATGTGCCCCGCGCCGTACCGCTGGCCGCGCTCACGGTCGAGCCGGACCACGGTGGACAGGAGCTTCTGCGCGGGCACGGTGCCGTCCCAGGCCTCGGGCGGGGCGATGCACGTGTCGCAGTTGCCGCACGGCGTGGACTCCTGCCCGAAGTACGCCAGGAGTCGCACGCGGCGGCACTCGACCGTCTCGCAGAGGGCGAGCATGGCGTCGAGGTGCATGCTGAGCCGTCGGCGGTGGGCGGCGTCGCCCTCGGACTGGTCGATCATCCGACGCTGCTGCACCACGTCGTTGAGTCCGTACGCCAGCCACGCGGTCGACGGCAGGCCGTCACGTCCGGCACGGCCGGTCTCCTGGTAGTAGCCCTCGAGCGACTTGGGCAGGTCGAGGTGGGCCACGAACCGGACGTCGGGCTTGTCGATGCCCATGCCGAACGCGATCGTCGCGACCATGACGACGCCGTCCTCGCGCAGGAACGTCGCCTGGTTCCGGGCGCGCACC
Organism: Curtobacterium sp. MCBD17_003; assembly: GCF_003234885.2. Classification (NCBI taxonomy): domain Bacteria; kingdom Bacillati; phylum Actinomycetota; class Actinomycetes; order Micrococcales; family Microbacteriaceae; genus Curtobacterium; species Curtobacterium sp. MCBD17_003. Next base: position 659,241 of record NZ_CP126275.1, on the reverse strand, counting down.
CCGGCGTCGAGTCCGGCGTGGTACGGCAGCGCCGGCACCCCGCGTTCCACGAGCGCTGCGGCGGTCCGCTCCACCGACGCCCGGGACAGGCAGTAGACGATGCCAGCGTCCCCGGCGTGCTCGGTGGTGATGAACTTGAGCAACTGCTGCAACGCGGCTGCCTTGGGCTCGATCCGGTACTGGATGTTCGGGCGGTCGAAGTCCGCCACGAAGTGCGCGGCGTCGTCGAGGCCGAGCCGCGCGGAGATCTCGCGGTGCGTCTGCGGCGTCGCGGTGGCCGTGAGCGCGATCCGGGGCACGCTCGGCCACCGTTCGTGCAGGACGCTGAGTTCGAGGTAATCCGGCCGGAAGTCGTGCCCCCACTGGGCGACACAGTGGGCTTCGTCGATGGCGAAGAGGCTGATCGCCGCGCGGTCGAGCAACGCCCGCGTCGACTCGAGCCGGAGTCGCTCGGGCGCCAGGTAGAGCAGGTCGACCCGACCGTCCACGAGGTCGCGTTCGACCCGGGCACGTTCGTCGGGCGTCTGCGTGGAGTTGAGGAACGCCGCGCGCACGCCGTTCGCGGCGAGGGCGTCGACCTGGTCCTGCATGAGCGCGATGAGCGGGGACACGACGACGCCGACGCCGTCGCGCACGAGGGCGGGCACCTGGTAGCACAGCGACTTGCCGCCGCCGGTCGGCATGAGCACGAGCGCGTCGCCGCCACCGACCACCTGGTCGATGATCGCCGCCTGCTGCCCGCGGAAGGCGTCGTACCCCCAGACGCGCTGCAGGACCTCGAGCGGCGCCGACCGCGCACTCGACGCGTCCCGGGCACCGGAGACCCCGGGCGCGCGGACGGACGAGGGACTGCTCATGCCGGCAGCCTACGGGCGTCCGCCGACACGGTCCTCCCGGTCCGTCCCGGTGTGGGCGATCACGCTCGCGTCCGAGGTGGGGAGGACGTCCGCGGTGGTGGGCACGGCCTCCCAACCGGGCTCGACGGTGCTGCTCCAGATCGGCGTCCGCCCGCGGAACCGCGGACCCTCCGCGCCCGGGCGTCGACGGTCCAGCCGCGACCGCCGCGCGAGCAGCTCGACGAGCAGCGCGTAGATCCCCATGGTGACGATGGTGACGATCGCGCCTCCGGCCGAGCCGTCGGAGGACGCGGTGTCGAGCCGCGACCACCCCGGGGCCTGCAGCAGGAAGATGACCACGTTGTTGAGCGCGTGGGCGAGGATCCCCGACTCGAGGCCACCCGTCCGCCAGGCGAGGATCGCCGCGATGGCGCCGAACGACCCCACGTCGACGATCCCCCACACGTCGTACCCGTTCGGCAGGTGCAGCAGGGCGAAGCAGATCGTCGACACGAGGACGGCCGGGATCGGGTTCCGCACCCACGAGCCGATCGTCTGCATGAGGAACCCGCGGAAGATGTACTCCTCGGCCGCGGCCTGGAACGGCACGAGCACGACGACCATGACCACGGTCACGATGAGCGTCGTCGAGGACACCGTCTGGTGCCCGAGCTGCCGTGTGCCGAAGGTGAGGAAGCCGGCGCCGGGCGTGTGGAACATCGACCAGCCCTGGATGCCGACCGTGAGGACCGCGAGCACGAGGAGCGGGAGCAGACAGCGCGCCATCCACCCCCAGCGCACGCGGAACCGCACCGAGGACAGCTGACCCCACGGTCCGAGCCCGGCGATCCGGACCGCCGCCATGATCGCCGGCAACAGCAACACGAGGGAGGCGAGCGTCAGCCCGAGCACGAGCGGATCCGTCGACGACAGCGCGTCGTGCTGGATCTCGTGCGCGAACCGCTGGAGGCCCGACACACCCGATCGCGCCAGGATCGGCACGAAGAACCCGATCGCGATGAGCACCTGGCTGACGAGGTAGAACCCGAGGAACACGGCGAGCGCCACCAGGGGTCGCCACCACCGCCAGCGCGAGTGGACGCGGAACAGGCGGTGGTAGGGGACGCTCACGCCGGAAGGCTACCGGGCCGACCTCGCCGGACACTCCGCTCCGGCGGCGGGACCCGCGTCCGCGTCCGCCCGGAGCCTGCCGGGAGGCCCGTGGTACGCATGACGTGTGCGTTACGTCATCATCGGGGCCGGATCGATCGGCGGCGCCCTGGCGGCCCGCCTCGCCCGCCACAGCCCGAACCCGCCCGTCCTCGTCGCCCGCGGGGCCCGGGCCGCGGCCCTGCGCGACCGCGGGATCCGGCTGCGGACACCCGACGAGGACGTCACCGTCCGGGTCGCGGTCGTCGAGGCCCCGGACGAGGCCGCGCTCCGCGACGACGACGTGCTCGTCCTGACGACGAAGACGCAGCAGGCGGACGAGGCGCTCCGGACCTGGGCGGACGCGCCCGTGCACGACGCCGGCGGCACGGTCGTCGGTACCGCGGGCGACCTGCTCCCCGTCTGCACCGCACTCAACGGCGTCGAGTCCGAACGCATCGCCCTCCGGTACTTCGAACGCGTGTACGGCGTCTGCGTCTGGCTCCCCGCGGTGAGCCTCGACCCCGCCGAGGTCGTCGTGAGCATCGCGCCGACGATCGGCATCCTCACCATCGGCGCGTACCCGGTCCGCCCGGTCGACGACGACCCGGTCGTGGCGGCGTTCGCGGCGGACTTCCGCGCGAGCGGCGTCGACGTGTACCCGGAGGCCGACGTGATGGGGTGGAAGTACCAGAAGCTGCTGTCGAACCTGGCGAACGGCCTCCAGGCCCTGCTCGGTCCGGACGGGGCGTCCTGGCGGGACCTCGCGTCAGCGCTCCGCGAGGAAGCCCTCGGGGTCTACGCCGCCGCCGGTGTCCAGGCGGTGTCCGACGCGACCGAGAAGGCCCGACGGGGCGACACGTTCCGCTCCCGCCCCGTCCCCGGCGTCGAGCACGAACTCGGCGGGTCGTCCTGGCAATCGCTCGTGCGCGGGTCCGGCTCGATCGAGACCGACTACCTCAACGGCGAGATCGCGCTGCTCGCGCGGTCGGCCGGCACGCACGCACCGCGGAACGCGCTCGTGCAGCACCTGGCACGCGTCGCCGCCCGCGACCACCTCCAGCCCGGAGCCGTCACACCCGACGAGATCCGCAGCCGGTTCGCGACACTGGCGGCGGGGGTGGCGGCGTGAGCGCGCTGGACGGCATCCAGGTCCGGCCCGGCACCGCGATCGAGGCGGACGCGTGCGTCGACCTCTGGTTGGCGGCGCTCACCGATCGCGACGACGAGGACCAGGGCGCGCCCGTGCGGGAACGCGCCCGGTCCAAGTTCGCCCTGCCGGGGGCGGAGCTCCTCGTCGCGACCCGCACCGGTGACGGCGGCGCCGGGTCGGAGATCGTCGGCTTCGCGGTGACGAGTGACCGGGGCGACGCGGTGGTCGGGCTCGAGCTGTTCGCCACGCGGCCGGACGCCAGGGGTCTGGGCGTCGGACGGGCCCTGCTCGAGCGCGTCCTCGCCGAGGCCGAGGCCAGCGGCGCGGTGCTCGTCGAGCTCGAGAGCCGGGTGACCAACGCCCGGGCCATCGCGGTGTACGAGGCAGCGGGGTTCCGGCCGGAGGGCGACCCCGTGCCGCATCCACTCGGGGGCGACCCCGTCGTCCGGTACGCGTTGCCGGTCGTCGGGGCCTGAGCTCCGCGCGGGTCACACCGTCGTCCGCACCGTCGACCCTCCGCCCGGTGCTCGCCGGACCTCGATCCGGTCGGGGATCCGCTGCTTGAGTTCCTCGACGTGGCTGACGATGCCGACCTGGCGTCCGCCGGCCGTCAGACGCGTCAGCTGCCCGACGACGCCGTCGAGCGTCTCCGGGTCGAGCGTGCCGAACCCCTCGTCCACGAACAGGGTGCCGAGCTCGACACCGCCGGCCTCGGCCTGGACGACGTCGGCGAGGCCGAGCGCCAGACACAGCGACGTCGTGAACGTCTCGCCACCCGACAGGCTCCGCGGGTCGCGCGTCCGTCCGGTCTCGTGGTCGCGCACCGCCAGGGCCAGACCCGTGCGACGGGCGCGCGAGGACGTCTCGCGCTCGTCTGAGGCCTCGAGCGCGAACCGGCCCCCGAGCATCGCGCCGAGTCGACTGTTCGCGGCGGCGACGACGTCCTCGAACCGCCGCATGAGCACGTACGTGCCGAGCGTGATGCCCGTCGGGTTGACGCTCGACGCCGCGGTCGCGATGTCGGCGAGGCGGACCACCGCGCGGCTCTCGGCCGAGGTCTCCTGTCGTGCCCGCACCGCCCGGTTGAGGTCGCCGCGTCGAGCCGAGGTCGCGGCCGCACGGGCCTCCGCGGTCGCCGCCGCACCGGTGGCGGCCTGGAGGGCCTCCTCGGCTCCGTCGGCACGCGTCCGGACGGCCTCCAACTCGGCTCCGTCGACGGCGTCGTGCTCGGCCGCGGCGACGTCCGCCTCGGCGAGGCCGGCCTGCACGACCGCGTGCTCGCGTTCGGCTCCCGCGACCTCGGACCGGAGCCGCGCCGCCTCGTCCGGCCCGAGCCCGGCGGCGCGGGCGGCGTCGGCGTCGGCGAACCCCGCGTCCCCCAGCGCGCGCTCGACCTCCGCTGCGCGGGCCAGCACGTCACGGTCGTCGCTCCGCAGGGCGTCGGCCGCGGCGGCGACGGCTGCGCAAGCGGCCGCGTCACGATCGAGCGCGGCGACGGCCTGGTCGAGCGAGCCGGTGCCGACACCGCCGGCGTCGACCACCGAGGCACGGCAGCGCTCCACGGTGGCCTCGTCGGCGGCGAGCGCGGCGGCATCGGCGGCGTGGCCGGCGCGCCCGGCCGCCACCTGCGCGGCCAGCGTGCTGCGTTCCTCGGCCAGGGCGCGGGTGTCGCGGTCGAACGCCTCGAGTCGCTCCTCGGCCCGGGCGACCTCGGCCGCGGCAGCGTGCGCACGCGCGATCCGGTCGCGCAGCGCCGACGCGGTCGCGGCGACGGACTCGGGCGTCGCCGCACCGATGGCGGTGGTGAGCCGGTCGCACTCACGCCGCGCGACGGCCTGCCGAGCGGCGGCGGCGCGTTGGTCGACGTCGGCGGTGGCGCGGGCGTCGGCGGCGGCCTCGATGTCGTCGTCCGTCGGGTGGCCGTCGAGCGGCGCCGCGACCGCCGGGTGGTCGACGGAACCACACACCGGGCAGGGCTCTCCCGGCGTCAGGACGCCGGCGAGCTCACCCGCGAGGCCCGCCGCCCGTCGTGTCCGCAGGTCGGCCTCGTGCGTGATGGCCGCCTGCGCCCGGAGCGACGCGGCGGCGAGGTCGGCGTCGGCGGCGGTCGCGTCGGCCGCGGCGCGGTCCCGGTCGTCGAGCAGGGCCCGCACGGCGTCGAGGTCGGCCAGCGCGCGCTCCGCGACGGGTCCGTCGGCGGCCCGGTCGGCGGCCGCACGGGAGGTCGTGACGAGCGCGAGCCGTTCGGCGGGCCGGGCGTCGAGGAGGGGTTCGAGCGCGGCGCGGCGCTCCTCGGCGCGGGCGAGCTCGGTGCGGGCCGAGGCGAGGGCGGCGCGCCGGGCCGGCAGATCGCGCTCGAGCGCGACGGCGTGCCGCGCGCCCGCGACGACGTCGCGGAGCGCGGCGGCGTGCGCGGCGAGCGCGGTGGTGTCGACCGCCGGCATCGACTCGAGGTCCTCGAACACGCTGCCGCCCGCGTCCAGCGGCGCGCCGCCGGCTCCGGCGCCCACCCCGACGGTGTGTCGTGTGAGGGCGTCCCGGTGCTCGGCGACGACCCGCGCGAGGTCCGCGCCGCGACGCTCCGCACGCGTCCGGGCGGTGTCGAGGCCGACGACCAGGCCGAGCACGCGACCGGCCCGTTCCGCGAGCTCGAGCCGGGCCCGGGCACCGGCGACCTGCTCCGCGCGGTCCGACAGCGCGGCCTGTCGGCGGAGCAGGTCCGCCCGGCGCCGGAGTGACCGCGCCCGGCGTTCCGCGTCCGCCAGGTCGGCGCGAGCGCGCGCGGCGGCACCCGCCGCGGCGTCCCGGGCCGTGGTCGCCTCGTGCGTGGCGGCGGTGACCTCGGCGACCACGGCATCGGCCGCGAGTTCGTCGACGGTCTCGAGGCCCGCCGCCTCGGCGAGGCGGTTGAGCGCGTCGTGCACGGCGGCGTCCGCACGCTCGACCGCCGCGGCGGCCGCACGGCGGCGAGCGACGAGTTCCTCGGTCGTGCGCTCGTACACGTCCGTGCCGAACAGCGACTGCAGCAGTGCACGACGGTCCTCACCGGGAGCGCGCAGGAAGCGGGCGAACTCCCCCTGCGGCAGCACGACGGTCTGCACGAACTGGGCGCGGTCGAGCCCGATGATGCGCTGGACCTCGGCGCCGACCTCTTGCGTCGCGATCGACAGGGGTTCCCCGACGGCGTCCCCGGGCGCGGCCAGCCGCCACAGGCGGGCTGACGCGTTCTGCCGCGTCGTGCCGCCTCCGCTCTTCTTCGGGCGGTCGTGGGCGGGGGTGCGCCGGACCCGGTGGACCCCTGCCGCGGTCTCGAACACGAGCTCGACGAACGGCTCGACCCCGGCGTCGGCGTGGTGGCTGTGGAGGCGGTCCTTGCTCGCACCCTCGCCCGCGAGCGACCCGTAGAGGGCGAACACGACGGCGTCGATGATCGTCGACTTGCCTGCGCCCGTCGGCCCTTCCAGCAGGAACACACCCGAGGCCCCGAGCGCCGCGAAGTCGACGTCGACCGTCTCGGCGTACGGACCGATGGCGGCGAGACGAAGGTGGTGCAGGTACATCAGCGCTCCCCTCCGGCGGCGAGGGCGGCCTCGTACGCGTCGCGCAACACGGCGGTCTCGGCCTCGGTCGCCGGGCCACCGGTCGCGAACGCCACGAAGTCGGCCGCGACCTCGACCGGGTCCGACGCGGCGGTGACGGTCGCGGCGGTGCGATCGGTGGTACCGCCCGCGGGCTCGTGGAGGATCGACAGGGCGTGGGGGAACCGGTCCTTCACCCGCGCGTACATGCGATCCGGATGCACGGTGTCGGTGACGCTCACACGGACCCAGGCATCGGCGTGCTCGGCGGCCGCCCCCTGCTCGATCTCGGCCATCGTCGCCCGGACGTCGACGAGCCGCCGCGGCACGGGTGCGGGGAGCAACTCGACGGACACCCCGCCGTCCGCACCGAGCTCCACGAGGGCCACCGACTTGCGCTGGTGCCGCTCGCCGAACGAGAACGCGAGCGGTGAACCGGCGTACCGGATGCGGTCGCCGTCGCCGACCCGCTGCGGGCCGTGCAGGTGCCCGAGAGCGACGTAGTCGATGCCGTCGAACACGCCCGCGGGCACGCGGTCGACACCGCCCACGCGGATGTCCTGCTCGCTCTCGCTCGGTGCGCCGCCGCCGACGAACGCGTGCGCGACCACGACGCTCCGGACACCGGGACGGCGACCGAGGTCGGCGCGGACCCGGTCGAGTGCGGCACGGACGACGGCCTCGTGCGAGCGCGCGAGCGGCGCGTCGGGATCGGCCGCGAGCGCATGGCGCACCATGTCCGGCGCGAGGTAGGGCACCCCGTAGACGGCGACCGTGCCGTGGTCGTCGTCCAGGAGGACCGGCTCGTGCAGCCGCTCGACCTCGGCGAGGATCCGGACCCGTTCCGCCATCACGCCGGCGCCGAAGCCGAGGCGCACGGCGGAGTCGTGGTTGCCGGGCGTCACGACGACGGGGGCGAGGGCGCTCAGTCGCTCCAGCACGCGGGACAGCATGCGGACGGCCGGTACGGGTGGGACCGCCCGGTCGTAGACGTCGCCCGCGACGACGACCAGGTCCACCGCGTGCTCCTGCACGAGATCGACGAGGTGGTCCAGGAAGGCCGCCTGGTGGTCGAGCAGGTCCGCGCCGAGCAGTGTCCGCCCGAGGTGCCAGTCCCCCGTGTGCAGGATCCGCATGTGCCCCCTCCGCCGCTGCGCCCGGAGCGTCCGGACCAGGTCACGGTAGCGGGCACCGCGGACATCGCCGGCTGCGCCGGGGTGTGGGCCCGCGGTCACGGTGCCGGTCAGGGACACCGCGCACCGCGGGGGTCTGGGAGGATCAGCGGCCGGCGGAGTAGAGCGCGCTGACCTGGGCAGCCGACAGGGCCGAGTTGTAGACCGCGACGTCGTCGAGGTCGCCCTTGTAGTAGTTGCTCGTGGGCGCGTTCTGCCAGCCGCTCAGGTTGTCGTACCCGATACGCCACCAGCCGGAGTCGGGCTCGGCAGCGGTGTTCGTGTTCGTGGCGACGCTGACGCCGTCGACGTAGAGGACCATGCCGCTCGACGACATCGTGCCGACCACGTGGTGCCACCGGCCGTCCGTCACCGTCTTGGTCGACGTGAGCGTGATGTTGCCGCTGTTGTAGACGCTGAACGAGACGTCGCCCGCCGAGTTGATGTACAGCTGTCGGTCGTACGCGCTCGAGCTGCCCGTCTGGCTGTTGCCGAAGCCGATGACCTTGCCCGCGGCGGTGGAGGTCCGGATCCACGCCTCGACCGTGAACACGGAGGGGGCGGTGATCTTGGTGGTGGACGTCGAGGTGACCTGACCGGTCGCGCCGTCGAGCGTGACGTACGGGCTCGAACCGCACGTGCCGGCGACGCGGGTGACACCGCTCGACAGCGTGGCCGTCGTGCCGCTGGAACCGAGGTCGGTCTCGCTCGTGCCCGACGCCGCGTTGAACGCGTAGTCGATCGTCGGCGAGTAGGTCACGGTGCGACCGAGGCAGGAGAACGACGAGGCGGCCCCGAAGGACGCGCTCGTGGAGGTCATGGCGCCGAAGGGCGCGGCCTCGGCCTTGCTCGGCAGGAGCAGTCCGGTCCCGACGGCGGCGAGCGCGACGGCCGAGCCGACGATGAGGGCGAACAGGCGAGCGGGGAGACGGCGACGTCCCTCCCGGCCCTGTGCCGCGGGGGCACCGGACGGCACGTCCGCGTCGTCGTCCTCGTCCTCGTCGACGAGGACGGGGATGAGCAGGTCGTCGACGTCGTCCGGGAGGCCCTCCCCGGCTTCGTCGTCGTCCGTCGCGGCGACGACGGGGCCGCGACGGAGCGGTGCGTCGATCGTGGACAGGAACGCCATGGCCGTGAGCGCGAGGACGAGGATCGCGACCTTCTTCCACTCACCGTCGCGGAGCCACATGACGGGCATCCCGATGTACGGCACGCGGATGAACCCGACACCGTGGACGGCGCTGCGCGTGATCGGCGTGGAGTCCGCCTGCGGGTTGGCGTCGCCCTTGGTGATGATCTGGCCGTCCTCGCCCGCCTTGTGGAAGCGGTGGAGACGGAGCTCGCCCGGCTGGTCGGGGTCGTCGTACAGCAGGACCTGACCGAGGTGGAGGGAGGTCGGCGCGACCGGCTTCGAGACGACGACGTCGCCCGGCTGGAGGCGCGGCTCCATCGAACCCGTCATGACGGTGGTGGGGTGCCAGCCGATGACGGCCGGTGCCACGGCCCAGAGCGCCATGCCGAGGATGGTGGCGATGACGCCGCGTGCGACGGTGGCGATGACCAGGCGGTTCCAGTCGCGCAGGTCACGGAGCCGGTCCACGCGCACCGCGGGCACCGCGGCGGGGGCCGGGATGGCGATGTTGGTCGTGGTCATGACTCGTTCCTCGGGGGCGGCACCGCTGGTGGTGGATCGGGCTGGTGGGTGGTGCTGGGTGGGAGGTCGTGCCTCCCGGTCGACGGTGGTGGTGTCGGCGGGACCGGGCGCAGCGGGGGCGCGCCCGGTCCCGCCGGTCCTGACCGCTCGCCGTCACGGGCGGTCAGGAGGTGGGGGCTCAGCTGTTCTGGGCCTCCCAGGTGAGGCCGAGCGCCGCCGTGCCGGCCTGCGCCGAGTTCGGGGTGGTCGACGAGACCGTGTAGGTGACCTGGTAGACGCGCGACTCCGAGGCGGAGCCGGTCGGGGTCCAGGTGCCGAGGCCGTTGCTGTAGTTCGTGTACGAGGACGCGAAGTTCGCGAGCGTGCCCGTGTAGAGCGTGCCGTTGGTGCTCGAGGGGGTGAAGCCCGTGCAGCTGCCGAAGCCGCCGCCGGTGCCCTGCTGGACCGAGATGTTCACGTAGGACGAGAGCCCGTTCGTGGTGGCCGCGCTCGTGCCGTAGAGCTTGACGGCCGAAGCGAGCGAGCCCGTCGAGGTGACCGTGATGCAGTTCGAGCCGGTCGAACCCGGCTTGAGGTTGGTGGCCGAGAAGAGCGCGGTGTTCGCGTCGTCGTCCGAGAGGGCGACGGTCCCGGCGGTCCAGTTGCTGGTGGGGTTCACCGTCGTGGCGGAGAAGGCCGAGTACGAGGCGGTGGAGACGACGACGCCGGAGGCGATCAAGGCGGCGGGGATGGCGATCCAGGCGGCGACACGGGCGGTGCGGGGGCTGACGCGGGGCATGACGGTACTCCTTGCGATGTGATCTGCGATGCGGGATTTGGTACGACCATCAAGTTACTTTGCCGTCGTGCTGCTTACAAGCCGAGCCATACCCCCACTGCTGGGGGCATGGCTTGATTATCAAGATACTTGCTCATCGAGATGCGCCGGGCGAGGATGGAGTGCCGGCGGGAGCACGCTCGGCGCCGCCGACGATCAGGGACGACATGACGGACACCACCACCACGGCCACGGACAGGGCCCCGGGCACGGACGCGGCGGCACTCTCCCGCGTGCTCAACGCGTACCGCCTCATGCAGGTGCACCACGCCCGCGTGCTGACCCGCGAGAGCGCCGCGCGCGGACTCAACGCCACGGACGCGCGCTTCGTGTTCTTCCTCTCGGTCGCGGAGGCCGGCGTCACCCCGAAGCAGGCGAGCGAGTACCTCGCACTCTCGACCGGTGCCACCACGAACCTCGTCGACCGCCTGGTCGACCGCGGGCACATCGAGCGACGCCCGAACCCGGAGGACCGGCGGAGCGTCCTCCTGCAACTCACGCCGACGGGGGCCGAGACCGCCGAGCAGATCGGGGTCGTCTACCGCGCAGCGTTCGAGTCCGGGATCCCCACCGAGTACCTCGTCCCGCTCGCGCGGGCGTTCGAGCAGGTCGCCGCGCGCCTGGGCGAGTGCGCCAGCGCCGACGGCTGCCCGGACGCGGTCCACGCCGCGGGCTGATCCTCCACAGCGTCCCGGGTCCGCCCGTCCACCGTCGGCGCCCGGGGCTAGCGTGGCGGACATGACACCAGCAGAACTCCTCGCCGAAGCGTTCGCCCGCGTCCCCGAGACCGTCGAGCGCGCCGTCCGGAACCTGTCGGAGGACCAGCTCGCCGCTCGGCCCGCCGCCGGTGCGAACACGCTCGCCTGGCTCGCCTGGCACATCGCCCGCGGGCAGGACGCGCAGATCGCCGACCTCACCGGCAGCGAGCAGGTGTGGACGAGCGACGGCTGGTACGACCGGTTCGGCCTGCCGTTCCCGGCCGACGCGCTCGGGTACGGCATGTCCCGCGACGACGTCGGACGGGTCCGCGCATCGTCCGACCTGCTGCTCGGTTACCTCCGCGCGACCACCGCCCGGACACTCGAGTACGTCCGGGGCCTCGCACCCGAGGACCTCGACGCCGTGGTCGACGAGGCATGGGACCCGCCCGTGACCGCCGGCGTCCGCCTCGTCAGCATCCTCGACGACTGCGTCCAGCACGCTGGACAGGCCGGGTACGTCCGCGGACTCCTCTTCTTCGTGTCCTGACGCGCAGGTGGGGAACGACGGGAGGGACGGCGCGGGTCACCCCGCACCGTCCCTCCCGTCCGTGATCGCGCCCGGCGTCAGCGCTTCGCGAGCTCCGTGACGAGCGCGTCGCCGGGAGCGACGGGCGTCATCGGGGCGTCGATCTCGGCACGCTCGAGCATGCCCTCCATCTTCCGGACGCGGTTCCGCGTGACGAGGGTCACGACGGTGCCCTCCTTGCCGGCACGGCCGGTGCGCCCCGCGCGGTGTGTGTACGTCTTGTACTCGTCCGGCAGGTCCGCCTGGATGACGAGCGAGACGTCGTCGACGTGGATGCCGCGCGCCGCGACGTCCGTGGCGACCAGGACGTTCACCCGGCCGCTCGTCAGGAGCGACAGGTTCCGGGTGCGTCGGGACTGGTTGAGGTCGCCGTGCAGGCTCGTCGCCCGGATGCCGGCGTCCTCGAGCTGGTCGGCCAGACGCTCGGCGTAGGCACGGGTCCGCGCGAACACCACGGTCTTGCCGTCGCCGCTCGCGAGTTCCTCGATGACGCGGTCCTTCTCGCGCTGCTCGACGACGAGGACCTGGTGGTCGATCGTCGAGGACGCCTGGTCCTCGCCGAGGACCTCGTGCACGGACGGCTCGACGAGGAACTCGTCGACCAGCGCGGCGACCTGGGTGTCGAGCGTCGCGCTGAACAGCAGCTTCTGCGCGCGCGCACCGGTCGGCGTGACGTCGGCGGTCGCCTGGAGGATGCGCCGGACGGGCTCGAGGAACCCGAGGTCGCACATGTGGTCGGCTTCGTCGAGCACGGTGACGACGACCTCGCTGAGGTCGAGGCGCCCCTGCTCCATGAGGTCCTCGATGCGACCCGGCGTGCCCACGATGATGTCGACACCGCGCTGCAGCGCGCCCACCTGACGGCCCTGCGGCACCCCGCCGTAGATCTGGGTCGTGAACAGGCCCACCGCACGGGCGATCGGCTGGACGGTGCGGTCGATCTGCAGCGCCAGCTCGCGCGTCGGCGCCAGGATGAGCGCACGGGGGTTGCGGCCCATCCGGCGGTTCTTGCCCCCACCGTTCTCCATGAGCTTCTCGACGAGGGGCGCGCCGAACGCGATCGTCTTGCCGGAGCCCGTGCGGCCTCGACCGAGCACGTCCTTGCCGGCGAGGACGTCCGGGATCGTCGCGGCCTGGATCGGGAACGGACGATCCGCGCCGAGCTCCGCGAGCACCCGCACGATGTTGGAGCCGATGCCGAGGTCGCCGAAGGTCACGCCCTCGACGTCCGCGGCGACGGTGGCCTCGGCCTGGAGCTTCTCGAGCTTGACGTCGTCCGCGGGCACGTAAGCGGGACGGTCCTCACGGGCGTCGCCGAAGTGGCGGCCCGAGCGCTCTGCGGCGCGCGGGGTGCGACCGGTCCGGTCATCGCGGTCGAACGAACGCTGCGGCCGGTCGTTCCGGTCGTTCCGGTCGTACGAGCGCTGCGGCCGGTCGTTCCGGTCGAACGAACGCTGCGGCCGATCGTCCCGGTCGTTCCGGTCGAACGAACGCTGCGGCCGGTCGTTCCGGTCGAACGAACGCTGCGGCCGGTCGCTCCGGTCGAACGAACGCCCACCACGGTCATTACGGTCATACGAACGCTGCGGCCGGTCGCTCCGGTCGTTCCGGTCGAACGAGCGCTGCGGCCGATCGCTCCGGTCGCTCCGGTCGAACGAACGCCCACCACGGTCATCACGGTCATACGAACGCTGCGGCCGGTCGCTCCGGTCGTACGAGCGGCCGCCACGGTCGACCGAACGCTGCGGCCGGTCGCTCCGGTCGAACGAACGCCCACCACGGTCATCACGGTCATACGAACGCTGCGGCCGCTCGCTGCGATCGAACGAACGCCCACCACGGTCATCTCGGTCGAACGAACGCTGCGGCCGGTCGCTCCGGTCGTACGGCCGGCCGCCCCGGTCGTCCCGGCCGGACGAACGGCCGCCGCGGTCGTCCCGGTCGGACGACCGCGCACCGCGCCGGTCGTCGCGCGGGAACCGCCCGCGGCTGCGGTCGTCGTCGTTGCTGCGCGGCTCCCAGTTCGGGCGGCCGGAGCGCTCTCCGGACGCGGCGCGGTCGCGGCGCTCCGCCGCGTCCCAACGCGCCTTCTGGCGACCAGCGGACGGCTCCTCGGCACGGTAGCCGCGGTGCTTCGGGCTCCGCGAGGCAGGGGTGCCGTTCGCGTGGCGGGCGGTGTTGTCGGCGCGCGAGGGCGCGCCCTTCTTGAAGGGGGACATGCGAGTTCTTTCCGGCGTGCAGACATGCCGCAGGACCCGAGGCGCCGTCGGCCGGATCGAAGTGCGGGGAGGGGGTCCGTCCCGTCGTGATCGACGTGACTCCAGCCCTCGAGACACACACACCCGTCGCGGCCACATGCCGCGCTGTCGAGAGCTGACCTACCTACATTAGTCGCGAACCCGGAGGGACGCCAGCCCCGTACGGATGCTCCCGATAGGTTGGGCGCGATGCCGTCTCCCGTCCGTCAGCGCCGTCACGCCCGCGGTGTCGCACGCGTCGGGGACCACCGACGGCTCCCTGCCCTCACCACGGTCGTGCTCGCGCTCGTGCTCGTGCTCACCGGATGCGTCCAGGGCCCCACCGGCGACACGAACGCCACGGTCGACGCGGGACCGGTGATCTACCCGCTGTCGCTGCGGTACCCGGACGTCCGGACCGTGTCCGACGTCGCGTACGGCGAGGACCGGCTGCAGCGCCTCGACGTCTGCCTGCCCGCCGGGCACGAGGCCGCCGCGGCGACCGCGACCGCGACCGCTGCTCCCCTGCCGGGTGGCGGGGTCGGCGCGCAGGCGGGACAGGGCACCACCGACCGCCCTGCCGTCATGATGATTCACGGCGGCAGCTGGTCACACGGTGACAAGGCGACCGCGGCCTACCACGCGGTGTGCGAGTACTTCGCGTCCCAGGGCTTCGTGGTGTTCGACATCGACTACCGCCTGGCGCCGACGGACCCGTTCCCCGCCGGACTCGACGACGTCCGGCGCGCCCTCGACTGGGTGTTCCGCACGGCGACGCTCACCCGGTTCCGCGTGGACCGGGAACGCGTGGGGGTGTTCGGCGGGAGCGCCGGCGGGAACCTCGCCGCGATGCTCGCGGTGCAGGACCACGCGTCGACCGCGTACGCGAACGGGGACCGGATCCGGGCCGTCGCGGAGCTGAGCGGGCCCTCGGACCTGACCGCGGCCTCCACGGACGCCGGCGGCGTGACGCCGTCGTTCGCTCGGAAGCAGCTGCTCTACCTGGGATGCACCCGCTACGCCGACTGTCCGGCGGCGCGGCGGGCCTCCCCCGTCGACGACGTCACCGCGCAGACCCCGCCCTTCTTCATCGGGCACAGCACCCACGAGTTCATCCCGCTGTGGGAGTCGCAGCACCTGGCGCGCGCCCTGCGACGGCACGGCGTCCCCGTGACCCTCGTCGAGGTCCGCGGCACCGCGCACTCGATCGCGCAGCTCGACCGCGCGATGAGCGAACGGGTCGTCGCGTACTTCCGTCACCGACTCGGCTGACGCCCGACAGGGCGCGGGGCGGGGGACATGACGACGGCCCCGCTCCTCCCGGGGAGGAACGGGGCCGCTTCCGTGGGAAGGTGTCAGTCCCAGCCGCGCGGGTCCTCGTCGGTCGCGGTGACCCAGTCGAGGAGCACGGCGGCGAGGGAGCAGATGAACGCGATCGCCGCGACCTCCGCGACGATCGAGCGGTGGTGCTCGACCACACCGAGCGCGGCGAACACCACGGTGACGATGAACGAGATGCCGAGCAGCAGCTCCGCACCGGTGTGGATGTACGTCATCCCGGACCACTCGGTGGTCGCGCGCTGGGCTCTCGGGACGTCGCGGATGGTCACGACCACCAGTGTCGGCGGTGGGAGCACCCTGTGACAGTCCCGAGAGCGGGTGCCGCTCGATCGGGGGTCAGTGCCGCGGGTGGTGGGCCTCCCGCGCACCGGGGACCGACACGGGCACGCTCGTCCGCACGTCCGTGAACCGTTCCCGCCGACGCTCGACCACGTAGTAGAGCGCCGGGAGGACCACGAGGGTCAGGAGCGTCGACGACACGAGGCCTCCGATCACGACGAGCGCGAGCGGCTGCGAGATGAACCCGTTGTGTCCGGTGATGCCCACCGCCATCGGCACGAGCGCGAAGATCGTGGCGAGTGCCGTCATCAGGATCGGTCGGAGACGTCGGGCCGCGCCCTCCACGAGCGCCTCGCGGACGCGCAACCCCCGTCGCCGGTACTGGTTGACGAGGTCGATGAGCACGATCGCGTTCGTCACGACGATGCCGACGAGCATGAGCACGCCGATGAGCGACGCGACGCCGATCGGGATCCCCGACGCCACCTGCAGCAGGATCGCGCCGGTCGCCGCGAACGGGATCGACACGAGCAGGAGGAGCGGCTGGAGCAGGCTGCGGAAGGTCGCCACCATCACGACGTAGACGATGAGGATCGCGATGAGCGCGGCGAGGAGCAGCTGTCGGAACGCCGACGACTGGCTCGATGCGACACCGCCGATGGAGGCCTCAGCGCCCTTCGACAGGTGGAGGCCGTCCACGGCGTCGGTCACGGACTGCGTCGCGGCGCCGAGGTTCGTCGCCGACGGCGTGACCGTGATCGTCGCCGTGCGCACCGCGTTCGAGGTCGTGACCGTGGTCGGCCCGTTCGACTGGTCGACCGTGGCGACGGACGACAGCGGCACGGCACCTGCGGCGGTCGGGATCGACAGGTCGCGCAGGGCCTGCGCGCTGGTCGGTGGGTGCGGGTTCTCGATGTACACGTCGAGCGTCTGGTCGCCGAACTCGACCGTCCCCTTGTCCTGCGGCGACACCGATGCCGCGACGATCCCGCCGACCTGGGTCTCGGTGAGGCCCGCCGCGGCCGCCTTCGCGCGGTCGACACGGACGGCCAGGTAGGGCTGCGCGGCGGACAGGTTGCTCGACGCACCCGTGGTGTTCGGCACGTCCTGCATGGCGTGGAGCACCTGCTCGGCCGCCGACCGGAGCCGCGCCTGCGTCGGGGCGGTCACGTCGACGTCGATGTCCGACGTCGACCCGAAGCCCGAGGTCGAGGCGAGCGAGACCGTCCCGACGCCGGAGAGCGCCCGGAGCCGGGCACGCGCCCGGGACTGCAGGGCCGTCTGGTCCGCGCTGTCGTCCGTGGTGACGGAGTACGTGATCGACGCGCTCCCCCCGCCGCCGAAGGCCGACTGGATGGAGTTGCCGCTCGAGCCGATGGTCACCTGGACGGTGTCGACGCCGTCCACGTCACGCAGCGCGCGCTCCACCCGGCGGGCCGAGCGGGACTGCTCCGCGAGGCTCGTGGCCGGTGCGAGCGTCTGGCTCACCGTGAAGGTGTTCTGCCCGGAGTCGCCGAGGTAGTTGGTCTTGACGAACGGGAGCGCAGCCGCGGTGCCACCGAGGACGAGCACGGCGAGGACGAGGACGAGCGCCGGGAACCGCAGCACCCAGTCGAGCACGGGCAGGTAGCCCCGGCGCAGGCGGTCGCGGTGCCCGGCGTCGTGCAGGTCCGCGGCGCTGCCGAGCGTCGTGTCGACGGACGAGGCCCCCGCGGCGAACCGGGACTCGGCCGCCACCAGTTCGGCGGGCGCCGCGCGGTGTGCTCCGACGGGGTCGACCGGGGCCGTGTCGGCGGTCGCGGACTGGTACTGCCCGGATCCCCGTCCGGGCCGGAGCCACCAGTACGCGAGCACCGGCACGATCGTCAGCGCGACGAGCAGCGACGCGGCGAGCGCGATCGACACGGTGAGCGCGAACGGCCGGAACAGCTCGCCGACGAGCTCCTGCAC
Organism: Curtobacterium sp. MCBD17_003; assembly: GCF_003234885.2. Taxonomy (NCBI): domain Bacteria; kingdom Bacillati; phylum Actinomycetota; class Actinomycetes; order Micrococcales; family Microbacteriaceae; genus Curtobacterium; species Curtobacterium sp. MCBD17_003. The sequence goes on along the minus strand of NZ_CP126275.1, from coordinate 641,788 downwards.
GAACGCGACCGGCAGGAACACCACGACCGTGGTCAGTGTCGACGCGGTCACGGCACCGGCGACCTCGCGGACGCCGTCGAGCACCGCGCGCAGCCGGTCGACGCCCGGTTGCATGTGCCGCTTGATGTTCTCGATGACGACGATCGAGTCGTCGACCACGCGGCCGATCGCGATCGTCAGGCCGGCGAGGGTGATGATGTTGAGCGTGTACCCGGCGGCCTCCATGCCGATCGCGGTGAGCAGCACGCTCGTCGGGATCGAGATCGCGGTGACCAGGGTCGAGCGCCACGACAGCAGGAACACGAGGATCACGACGACCGCGAACCCGAGTCCGAGCAGGCCCTCCTCCGCCAGCGAGTCGATGGACTGCTCGATGTAGGGCGCCTGGTCGAACACGACGGTGAACCGCGGCGAGCCGTCGACCTTCGCCTCGATGCCGGGGAGCGCGTCCTGCACGGTGCGGGAGACGTCGACGGTGTTGGCCTCTTGCGTCTTCGTGATGGCGATGGTGAGCGCGGGCTTGCCGTTCACCCGGCTGATCGACGTGCGCGGGGACTCGACGAGCCTCACCTCGGCGACGTCGCCGATCGTGGTCGCGACGCGGGCGCCGGCCAACGGGAGGTCGCGGATGTCACCGACCGACCCGAGGCTCGACCCGGTCTGCACCGACAGGGTCCGGCCGTGCTCGGTGATCGTGCCGCCCGGGACGAGTGTGCCGTTGTCGTCGAGGGCGTCACTGATCGCGGTCTGGGCGACGCCGCGCTCGGCGAGTTCCGTCTGGTTCGGCGTGATGACGATGCGGCGTCCGGGGTTGCCGTAGACGTCGGCCTCACGCACCCCGTCGAGCTTCTCGAGGTCCGGCACCGCGGTCTTGTTCAACCGCCCGACCAGGGTCTCCTCGCTCGTGCCGGGTTCGGAGACCGCGAGCTGGAGGACCGGGATGTCGTCGAACGACCCCGTGACGATCTGGGTCTGGACGCTGTCGGGCAGGTCGAGGGCGTTGACGACCGTCTGGATCTTGTCCTCGGCGCTGGCGAGGTTCGACCCGTACTGGAACTCGGCCGACACGACGCTCTGGCTCGTCGACGACGTCGCGGTGGTGTCCTTGAGGTCGGGGACGGCCTGGATCCCCTGCTCGATCTTGGTCGACACGTCGTTCGACACGACCTCGGGCGTCGCGCCGGGGTAAGTGCTGACGATCGCGACCTGGGGGAACTCGACGCTCGGGATCAGCTCCTGCTTGAGGCTCGTGAGGGCGACCCCACCGAAGATCGCGACGACGATGGTGACCAGCGCGATGAGGGCGCGGTTGCGCAGGCTGAGGACCGAGAGGAGGTGCACCGGTCGATCCTCCCAGCGGGGCCTGACACCGCGCCCGGCCGGACGTGCCCCGCGGGTCGACCGCCGGTCAGACCACGAGGAGCGCGCCGAGCACGCCGGCGGCCCCGACCACGCCCGTCCCGAGCGCGACGACGCGGCCGATCGGGCTGCGACCGGCGACGACCGCGGCGACGACGCAGAGGACGCCGCCGACGACCTCGGAGGTCCAGGCCGTGCTGCTCGTCGTCGCCGCGACGACCAGGAGTCCCCGGATCCCCTCACCCACGAGGACGGCGCCGACCACGCCGGCCGACGCACCGCGGACCCGGCCGTCACGGGACACGACGCCGACGGCGACGAGTCCGGCGAGGACGCCCGCGGGGACCCCGAGGAGTTCCCATGTCCCGAACGGGGACAGCGCGTCGGGTCGACCGGCGAGCACGGTCGCGGCCCAGTAGCCGACGCGCATGAGTTCGAGACACACGACCCCGAGCGCCGCCGCCCAACGCGCGCCGGGTCGGACCACGAGCACCAGGAGGACCGCGGCGACGAACCAGGGGCCGGCTGCGTTCGACAACGTGGCGACGAACGCCGACCCGCTCTGGCCGATGCTCGTGAGCATCCCGACGAGCAGGGCTCCGGCGAGCGCGACGACGACCCTGGCGGGACGCGGGAGCGCGCCGGATCGCGGGGGGACGACGACGCGACGGGGCAGGACCGGTGCTTCCATGCCTCCAGGATCGGCGAGGGCGGCTCGCTCGGCATCCGCCGGACGGATGACCCTTGATCGCCCCGTCCCACGGGCGTACGGTTGCCGGCACGACAACGCGATACATCGCGAGATCGGAGTGCACCATGGCGCAGGAGAAGTGGCTCGTCGACGAGCCGAAGGTCATCGACACCGGGGTGGTCCGGCAGCTCAAGGTCGGCCTCGTCGGGGGTCAGGTCGACGTCGTCGCGCACGACGAACCCACGGCGCGGGTCGAGGTCCACGCCGTCTCGGGGCGGCCGCTGCGGGTCGAGATGGACGCGGGCGTGCTCACCGTGGACCACGCCCAGGTCCGCTGGGACGACCCGCTCGGCTTCCTCCGGGCCTTCCGCGGTCAGGAGTCCGCGGACGTCAGCATCCTCGTCCCGCGGCAGGTGGCACTGACGCTCGGGGTCGTCTCGGCCGGCGCACTCGTCTCGGGGCTGACGCACGACGCGGCGCTCCACGCGGTGTCCGGCGACCTCGTCGTCGACCGGGTGAGCGGCGACCTCCAGGTCAACAGCGTCTCGGGCACCGTGACCGTCCGCGAGCACGCGGGCGCCCTCGCCGTGCGGACGGTCTCCGGCGACGTCGCCGCCACCGGCGCGGTCACCCGGCTCACGGCGGACGGCATCTCGGCCGACGTCCTGCTCGACCTGCAGGGGGTCCCGGACGGCGTCCGGGTCAGCACGGTCTCGGGCGCGGTGAGCCTCCGGCTCGCGGACGGCGTGGGGTACGCGTGCTCCGTGACCACGGCGACCGGACGCCTCCAGTTCGACGACGACGAGGTGCGGGGTGTGCACGGCCCGTACACCCGCCGGTCCGGCACGCTCGAGGGGCGCTGGGCCGACGTGCGCGTGGCCACGGTGTCCGGCCGGTTCGCGCTGTTCCACGCGGACCCGGAGCCGAGCGCCGCGAGCCCGACGGCGGGCGCGACGGCGGGCGCGACGGCGGGCGCGACGGCCACGGACGACACCGACGGCACGTGGACGACGGACGGCACCGAGGGGCTCGGCGCATGAGCCCGGTGTTCGCCCACGGACAGCTCCGCCTGTACCTGCTCGTGCTGCTCGCGGAGCGCCCGATGCACGGCTACGAACTCATCCAGGCGCTCGGCACCCGGTTCGGCGGCGTGTACGTCCCGAGCGCCGGCACCGTGTACCCCCGTCTCGGCAAGCTGCAGGAGGACGGCCTCGTGACCAGCGAGGCCGACGGCCGCAAGACCGTCTACGCGATCACCGAGGCCGGCCGCGACGAGTTGGCCGCGCGCCAGGACGAGGTCGCCGACCTCGAGTCCGGCGTCACCGACTCGGTGCGCTCCCTCGCGGACGGCGTGCGCGCCTCGGTCGGCGAGGCGATGCGGTCGCTCCGCGCCGACCTCGCCGCGTCCGCTCGACCGGCCGCCCCGCACCGATCGGGTCCCCACCCGGCGGGGGCGCCGACCTCGACGCCGAACGAGGGCGCCCGGTCCCTCCGCGAGGTCGAACTGCTCCTCGCGACGTTCCGGCAGGAGGTCCGGGCCGAGGCCCGCCGACGCGCGACCCGGGGCACGCTCACGCCCGAGGTCGTCGCCGCCCTCCGCCGAGGACTCGACGGGATCCGGTCGACACTCCGGGACTGATCGGGAACAACGGGGACGGGTGCCGTGTTGACAGCCCCTCCATCCTGAGTAGGTTGTCCCCTCGTGACGAACGAGATCCGGTCGCTCAAGGCCCGGTTGATCGGGGATCCACTGCCCTCGCAGCAGCTCGAGGGTCAGCTCCTCCCGAAGCACCTCGCGCTCCCGATCTTCGCGAGTGACCCGCTGTCGAGTGTCGCCTACGCGCCGCAGGAGCTCCTCATGATCCTGCTGCTCGGCGGGATGTCATTCCTGACCTTCGCGCCGTGGGTCGCGGCCCTGGTCGTGCTCCTGCTCGTCGTCGTCGTGGCGTCCTACCGACAGCTCATCAAGGCGTACCCGTCGGGCGGCGGGGACTACGAGGTCGCGCACCGGAACCTCGGCGAGAAGGCCGGGCTCGTCGTGGCCTCCGCCCTGCTCGTCGACTACGTGATGACCGTCGCCGTGTCGGTCGCCTCGGGCGTGGACAACATCATCTCGGCGCTGCCGATGCTCGACGAGTTCCGCGTCGAGCTCGCGCTCGTGTTCGTCGTCCTGCTCGCCGCCGTGAACCTGCGCGGGGTGCGCGAGTCGAGCAAGGCGTTCGCGATCCCGACCTACCTGTTCGTGGCGAGTGTGTTCGTCATGGTCGTCACGGGCCTGGTCCGCACGGCCCTGGGGCACGCCCCGGTCGCCGAGAGCGCCGGGTACACGATCGCGAACACCGAGAGCGTGACGCGCGCCGCGTTCGTGCTGCTGCTCCTCCGCTCGTTCGCGTCGGGGTGCTCCGCCCTCACCGGCGTCGAGGCCATCGCCAACGGGGTGCAGGCGTTCCGCCGCCCGAAGATCCGCAACGCCCAGACGACGCTCGTGTTCATGGGCGGCATCGCGATCGTCCTGTTCGTCGGCCTCGTCGCGCTCTCGCTCATCGCGCACGTGCACTACGCCGAGAGCGCGTGCGACCTCCGGGGCTTCGCGCACTGCACGACGACACCCCAGCGGTCCCTCATCGCGCAGATCGCCGCGGCGACGTTCGGTGGGGGCAGTGTCCTGTTCTTCGTGATCCAGGCGACCACCGCGGCCGTGCTGCTCCTGGCGGCGAACACCGCGTTCAACGGGTTCCCGCTGCTCGGGTCGATCCTCGCCCGCGACTCGTACGCCCCGAAGGCCCTGTCGACCCGGGGCGACCGGCTCATCTACTCGAACGGCGTGATCGTCCTGGCGCTCGTCGCCGCGGCACTCCTCATCGTCTACCGGGCGAACGTCACGGCGCTCATCCAGCTGTACATCATCGGCGTATTCGTGTCGTTCACATGCGGGCAGACGGGCATGGTCCGGCACTGGCTCCGGCTGCTCGCGACGGACCCGCCGAACCGCGGGCAGATCTGGCGCAGCCTGTCGATCAACGCCACGGGTGCGTCGTTCACCTTCGTGGTGCTCGTCGTCGTCACCATCACGAAGTTCACGCACGGCGCCTGGCTCGTGTTCGTCATCATGCCGGTGCTGTTCCTGCTCATGCTCGGCGTGAACCGGTACTACCGCGACGTCTCGCACGAGATCGCCGCCGACGACGAGACCCGGTTCGGCGCCACGGGCGACCACGCGATCGTCCTCGTCAACAAGCTGCAGAAGCCGGTGATCAAGGCCCTCGACTACGCGATCGCGGCCAAGCACGCGTCGTTCGAGGCCGTGCACGTCGCCATCGACGAGGCCGACGCCGCGACCCTGCAGCAGCAGTGGCGCGACTACGGCATCACGTGCCCGCTCACCATCGTGCCGAGCCCGTACCGCGACATCTCGATGCCGCTCATCAAGCACATCAAGGCGCACCGGCAGGAGCACGGCGCCGAGGTCGTGACCGTCTACACGCCCGTCTTCGTCGTCGGACACTGGTGGGAGGCCCTGCTCCACAACCACCGCGGGCGCCGGATCCGCAAGAAGTTGCTCCTCGTGCACGGCGTCACGGTCGCCCTCGTCCCGTGGCTGCTCGACTCCTCGGAGCTGCTGTACGGCCGCCGCTCGCGGCCGCTGCCCGGCCAGGAGCGACGCGGCGAGCCGATCCGGCCGCAGGTGCACCGCGGCGCCGAGCAGACGAACCGCGGCACGGAGGACCTCCTCCGGACCGACCGGCTGCTCCGCTCGGACCAGCGGAACAGCGTGCACGTCCGCCGCGCGACGCGACCGGCGGGCCCCGCCGAGGGCGTGGACCCGGCGGGCGACTGCGGCGAGCTGCCCGCGCTCGTCCCCGCCGCGCACGGCCGCACCCCCGCTTCGCACGACTGACCGGGTCCGACCCGGACCCGGACCCGGGCCGGACCCGGACCCGGACCCGGACCCGGACCCGGACGTAGGATGGCCGACCATGACCGACTGGACCACGAGCGCGCCGGAGGCGCTCCGGACCTACGCGACGCTCGACAGCCACGGCGGCAAGGTCTCCAAGCGGGTCGAGGTGCTGACGGACGTGCCGTCCTCGGCCGCTGACGGGCGCCACGACGGCATGGTCGCCGTCCGCGGCCCCTGGCCCACGGGCGCGCTCGACGAACACGCCGAGGACGGCGCCGAACTCGTCCGCGGCACACCGACCGTCGGCTGGGTCGACCCCGCGACGCTCCGCGACTGGTACCGGCCGGACCTGGTGATCGTGCCCCTCTCCGAAGCGCACGGTGCCGGACTGCGCCCCGGGCTCTTCGCGGACACCCGCACGCGCGGTCGCGTCCGCATCGACGACCGGGAGGGTCACGTCGGCCCCGACGGTCGGCCCGCGTTCCGCGCGTTGGCCGGGTCGCCCGGGGACCTCCGGCTCGACGCTCCCCTGCCGCGGGACGAGGTCGTCCGCGTCGTCGAGGTGCGCGACGACGCCCGGACCGAGGACGGTGCATCGGCCGTCGCGGTGCTCACCACGCCCGTGTTGCCCGTGCTCGCGCCCGGGGTCTACCCCGACCACGCTGGCGACCGCGCGGGTCTGCCGCCCGCGCCCGCACCCGGGTCGGTCCGTGTCCGTGCCTTCTGGGTCGAGCAGGGCGAGCGGGCCGAGATCGTCCGCCTCGACGCCCCCGCGAACACCATGTGGGTCGACCGCGGCCAGCGGGGTCCGGTGCCCGTGGCGGTCTCCGGCGTCGGGCCCGACCTGGTCCGGTACGTCACCGAGGCCGTCGCCGCGTAGGCGTACCCCGCTCGGTCCCGGCCGTCGAGGTGCGTGTCGGGGGTGCGGCGTAGCCTCCCGGGCATGAGCAACGCAGACGACCACGCCGGCGAGACCCTCGGCGGCCCCCGCCCCGACCCCTCGACCACCGCGAGCAAGGACCCGTCGGACTGGGTCACCGGTGACGAGCCGATGACCGGCCCGCAGCGCAGCTACCTGGACACGCTCGCGCGTGAGGCCGGTGAGGAACTCCCCGCCGACCTGACCAAGGCCGAGGCGTCCGAGAACATCGACCGGCTGCAGCAGGAGACCGGGCGCGGGCAGGACTGACGCCGCTGACGGTGCCGGTGCTGGTGCCGTGTCTCCGGCTCAGGACGCCCCGCGCTCGAGCCGGGCGAGCACGCGCCGCGCGATGGACCGCCCCGCACGATCGGCCCCGAGCGTCGACGCCTGCGGCCCGTACCCCGCCAGGAACACCCTCGGGTCGCGGATCGCCTCGCCCTCGGCCACCTCGATCCCGCCCGCCGGGGTCCGCAGCCCGAGCGGACCGAGGTGCCGGACGTCCGGCCGGAACCCCGTGGCCCAGATGATCGCGTCGGCGTGGTGGAACGACCCATCGGCGAGCCGCACGCCGTCGGGCTCGATGCGCTCGGGGACCGGGCGCGGGACGAGCACGCCACGATCCAGGCCACTCCGGATCCGCGGTGACACCGGCACGGCCGTCCCGTGGACGATGCTCGGCAGGACCGAACCCGCCCGGGCAGCTGCGTCCTGCTCGGCCACGGCGGCCACGGCGGACTCCACGCCGAGCGTCGACTCGTCCCGCCAGTCGACCGGACGGCGGGTGCACCACGTGACCGAGGCCGCCACGCCGTCGAGCTCGAGCACGAAGCCGATCGCACTCGTGCCGCCGCCGACCACGACCACGTCCTGGCCCCGGAACTCCTCGGCGCTGCGGTAGCCCGTGGTGTCGAGCTGCCGACCGGCGAACCGGTCGCGGCCCGGGTACCACGGCACGAAGGGCGTGCCCCACGTGCCGCTGGCGTTCACGAGCACGGCGGTCCTGAGTTCGCCCGAGGCGCCGTCAGCTGCTCGGAGGGTCGCCACGAGGTCACCCGCCCACCCGCGGTCCCCGCCGACCTGGTCCCCGCCGACCTGGTCCCCGCCGCCGCGGTCCCCGCCGTCGTCCGCGCCGCCGTCGTCCGCGCCGCCGCCGTCCCCGCCGCCGCGGTTCCCGCCGCCGGCGTCCGCGCCGCCGTCCCGGCCGCCGTCGGCCACACGGACCACCTCCACCGGGCGGTCCACGTGGATCCCGTGGTGCGCTTCGTAGCGGCCGTAGTACTCCGCGACGACGTCCCGGGCAGGACGCTCCGGGTCGGCGTCGGCGAAGTGCAGGCCCATGGCCCCCATGCCCGGCAGCTCGTGCACCCGGTGCGCCGCGCCGAGCCGCAGGGCTTCCCACCGGAACTGCCACGCGCCTCCCGGCCCGGGTGCCCGGTCGACGACGACCACCTCGTGCAGGCCGACGGTGCCCGCGGAGGACGCCGGATCGGCGGTCCGGAGCCCGAGCCGGCCGAGATGGTAGGCGACCGCGAGCCCGGCCTGACCCGCACCGACGACGAGCACGCGCGTGCGTCCGGTCGGCAGGGTGGCGTGCATCCCCTCGATTCTCCTGTGGACGCCCCCCGACGACCATGAGCGGATCGGGGTACATGGTAAAGTGACCGCTAGATTTCGAAACCACGCACCGTTCGGCTGCCCGGGTTCGACCCGGAGAGACGGGCCCGAGCCGGATGCCGGGCCGATCACACGAGGGGGTCACGCATGGGGCGCGGCCGTCAGAAGGCGAAGCACACCAAGGTCGCTCGGGAGCTGAAGTACTTCAGCCCCGAGACGAATTACGGTGCGCTCGAACGCGAGCTGTCCGCAGGGCATGAGTCCTCGGACGACTACGTCGACAAGTGGGCAGATCAGTACGCCGACGATGACGACGAGGTCGAGCAGGAGCAGGACCAGCACGACCGGTCCGCCTGACCTCGTCGTCCGGCCCGGGCGTCGTCCCGGATCGGGATCGGCATCGTCGGGAGCAGCGCCGCGCGGAGGACCGCGCGGCGCTTCGCTGTGTCCGCAGGCTTCGTGCGCGGTCAGCGACCGGGCGCCCCGACGACGAGTGCGCCGTCGCCTGATCGCGCCGTTGTCGCCCGCACGCGCAGTCGGCGCGCGGCCGCAACGGGCGCGCGCCGAGGACACACGGGCGCCGTCGCCCGGGCGCGCAGGTGTCGTCCGGGCGCGCAGCAGCGTGCAGGCCCGATCGCGCAGCGGCGTGGAGGCCCGATCGCGCAGCGGCGTGCAGGCCCGATCGCGTCAGTCCGCGTAGCGTCCGACCAGCCGGACCCCGCCCCCGTCGACGCCCTTGGCGCCCTGCTCGAACCCGTCGAGGTCGTGCTCGGCGGTCGAGACCTCGCCGACCTGCCAGGCGGCGAGCCCGGAGGCCCCGAGCGCGGCGACGATCTGCGGGGCGGCGGACCGCGCGACGACGGCGATCATCCCGACGCCGAGGTTCCAGGTGCCCTCGGTCGACTCGACGCTCATGTCGCCCATGTCGGCGAGCACGCGGAAGACCGGGAGGGGCGCCCACGTCGTGCGGTCGACCTCGGCCCAGGCACCGCGCGGCAGGACCCGGGCGAGGTTCGCCGCGATGCCCCCGCCCGTGACGTGGCTCAGCGCGTGCACGGTGCCGGCGAACACGGGGTCGCCGAGCAGGTCGAGCAGCGGCGCGGTGTAGAGCCGGGTCGGCTCGAGCAGGACCTCGCCCACGGTGCCGCCGAGGTCGTCCGAGTGGTCGGTGTACCCGACGCCCCGCGCGGCCAGGACGTGCCGGACGAGCGAGTAGCCGTTCGAGTGCAGGCCGGACGACGCGATCGCGATGACGGCGTCCCCGTCCTGCACGAGCTGCGGGCCGAGGGCCAGATCGGCCTCGACGACGCCGACGGCGGCACCGGCGACGTCGTAGTCGTCCGGACCGAGCAGCCCGGGGTGCTCCGCGGTCTCGCCGCCGACGAGCGACGTGCCCGTGGCCGAGCAGCCGCGGGCGATGCCGGCGACGATGTCCGCGATGCGACCGGGCACGACCCGGCCGCAGGCGATGTAGTCCGTCATGAACAGCGGCCGCGCGCCGACCACGACGATGTCGTCGACGACCATGCCGACGAGGTCCTGGCCGATCGTGTCGTGCTTGTCGATCGTCTGCGCGATGGCCACCTTGGTGCCCACGCCGTCGGTCGAGGTCGCGAGCAACGGACGGCTGAAGTCCCGCAGGAACGAGACGTCGAAGAGCCCGGCGAACCCACCGACGCCCCCGAGCACGGACGCGGAGTGCGTCGCCGCCACCGCGGTCTTCATGAGCTCGACGGCGAGGTCGCCCGCCGCCGTGTCCACACCGGCCTCGGCGTAGGGATTCGCCATTCGTTCATCCTCCGAGGGCGTGGCAGACTTGTTCGGTACCCCCCACTCTACGGTCTGGAGTCCGCTGCGCATGTGCGGCATCGTCGGTCTCGTCTCCCAGGGACCAGCCAACCAATCCATCTACGACGCACTCCTCCTCCTGCAGCACCGCGGGCAGGACTCGACCGGTATCGCCACCGCCGAGGGGCACGTCTTCCACTCCCACAAGACCCGCGGACACGTGCGCGAGGCCTTCCGCACGCGCGACATGCGCGCACTCCTCGGCACGATGGGCCTCGGCCACGTCCGGTACGCCACGAAGGGTGCCGCGAGCAACGAGGAAGAGGCCCAGCCCTTCTACGTGAACGCCCCCTACGGCATCGTGCTCGTCCACAACGGGAACCTGACGAACACGCGTGAGCTCACGCGCGAGCTGTTCGACATCGACCGCCGGCACCTCAACACGTCGTCGGACACGGAGCTGCTCGTCAACGTCCTGGCGCACGAACTGCAGGCCCAGGTCCGCGGCACCGACCTCGACCCCGACCAGGTGTTCGACGCCGTCGCACGCGTGCACGAGCGGGTCGAGGGCTCCTACGCCGCGATCGCGCTCATCGCCGGGCAGGGCGTCCTGGCCTTCCGCGACCCCTACGGCATCCGGCCGCTCATCCTCGGGCACCGGTTCGACGACGCGGGGTCGAGCGAGTGGATCGTGGCGAGCGAGTCGCTCGTGCTCGAGTCCGGCGGGTACGACATCGTGCGCGACGTCGCCCCGGGCGAGGCCGTGTTCATCTCGGTCGACGGGCAGATGGTCTCGCGCCAGTGCGCCGTCGAGCCGCGTCTGGTCCCCTGCTCGTTCGAGTACGTCTACCTCGCTCGTCCGGACTCGATCATGAACGGCATCTCGGTGTACGAGGCCCGGCTCCGCCTCGGCGAGCGCCTGGCGGACACCGTCGCCAAGTACGCGCCGGCGGGCGACATCGACGTCGTCATGCCGATCCCGGACTCGTCACGGCCCGCGGCGATGCAGGTCGCGCGGAAGCTCGGCATCGAGTACCGCGAGGGCTTCTACAAGAACCGGTACGTCGGCCGCACGTTCATCATGCCGGGGCAGGCGGAGCGCAAGCGATCGGTGCGCCAGAAGCTCAACGCGATGTCGAGCGAGTTCAAGGGCAAGAACATCCTCATCGTCGACGACTCGATCGTCCGGGGCACCACGAGTCGCGAGATCGTCGAGATGGCCCGCGCGGCGGGGGCGAACAACGTGACGTTCACGTCAGCCGCGCCGCCGGTCCGCTACCCGCACGTCTACGGGATCAACATGCCGACCCGCGCGGAGCTCATCGCGCACGGCCGCCGGATCCCGGAGATCAACGCCGTGCTCGGGAGCGACCACCTCATCTACCAGGAGGTCGCGGACATGGAGCAGGCGATCATCGAGGGCTCGGACGTCACCGAACTCGAGATGAGCTGTTTCACGGGCGAGTACGTGACGGGCACCGTCACGCCGGAGTACCTCGCCTGGGTCGAGGCGAACCAGCTCAGCTGACGCCCGACGCACGGGTGCGTGACGGCCGGGAGGCCCGCCTCCCGGCCGTCACGCGTGTCCGGCCCGTCGGACCAGGCGTGGTGCTCGGACCGGAGGGAGGGCGCCCGCGGCGCCCGCGGTCGCACTCAGCGCCCGCGGTCGGGTTCAGCGCCCGCGGTCGTCCTCGACGACGCCGTCGACCGTCTCGGTCGGCGATGTGATGCCGAGGTGCTCGGCGGTCAGCCGTCGGGCCTGCTTCGAGAACCGGTGGTCGAGCACGATCGCGACGATCGCGCCGATGACGCCGCCCGCCGTCACACCGTAGAACGAGAAGTACCCGACGAGACCCCAGAACCCGACGTCGGACCCGCGGCTCGTGCCGGTCGTGGCGACGGACGCGCCGTCGGCGAGGTGCTGCGTGGCGAGCACGACGAAGAAGGTCACGACGAATCCGAGTAGGCCGCCGCCGACGATGAACACGCCGAACTTCGGAGCACGCCGGATCGAGACCTCACGACGCGACGCCACTTCGGACGGGGCGGGGACGGACGCGTCGACGGTCCGCGGTTCGTCGGGGGTCCCGCGGTCTGGGGGCGGCTCGGTGGTGCTCACCGGACCATTGTCCCCCACTGTGGGACATCCGCGGCCTGGCCATGGGTCCCCCGGACCGAGGACAATGGGGGACGACGAAGTCCCGACATGCGAGGAGCGACGGCCGTGGTGGAGCCGGAGGACGACACGCGCCGACGGGTTTCCCGTCCCGGTGCCCGTCTGCCGTGGCCACTCGTCCCCCGGCGCGAGGAGGACCGCGCCGTCACCGTGCTCGCCGACGACGGCTGGAGTGTCGCCATCGTCGGCGCGGCGGGACTCGGCAAGAGCGTCGTGGCCGCGCGCGTCACGGACCGCGTGGCGCAGCGCAGCACCGGGGACGTCCGGGTCATCCCGATCACGGCCTCACCGCACGAGACGGCCAAGCCGTTCGCGGCCGCCATCGCCCGGTTCGGGGACCTGCCGGCCGCGGCGCTCACCGACGAGCTCGAGGCCGAGCACACCCTCCGCGTCGCGGCGGACCTCGTCGACCGCGACGTCGTCCTGCGCATCGACGACGCCGACCACCTCGACCCGATCACCGCGCGGTACGTCGCCTGGCTCGTCCGGCACGCGCACGCACGGCTCGTGCTGACGTGCCGCGACTTCACCGGGCTCGAGGAGCCCCTGCGCCGCCTGTGGCAGGACGACCTGCTCGAACGCATCGACCTGACGCCGCTCGACCTCCGCGAGACCGAGCGGCTGCTCGAGCGGGCGCTCTCCGGTCCGCTCGAGCACGCCAGCGTGGAACGAGTGCACCGTGCGACCCGCGGCAACCCCCTGCACCTGCGCGAGGTCGTCCGCGCGGCGGTGGCGTCCGGCGCCCTCGAGCGGACCGCGTCGGGGTGGTACTGGCCCGGGCGGATCACCGCGTCGAACAGCCTGGCGGACATGTACCGATCGGAACTCGCGGGCCTCGAACCGGCCCTCCGGGACGTCGTGGACATCGTGGCGTTGGCGGACCCGATCCCGTTGTCGCGGCTGCTGGCCCTGGTGGACGACGCCGATGTCGACCGCGTCGCGTCGCTCGGTCTCGTGTCCGTCGACTCCGACATGACGGCGGACGGCACACCGGTGGTCCGGCCCGCCCACCCGCTCGTCGGCGAGGTCGTCCGGTCCCTCGTCCCAGTGGCACGTCGGGCCCGGTTGTTCGCGCGGGCGAACGCGTTCCGCGCTGACCCGGTCGGCGGGGACGCCCCACCGGCCGCGCGCCTCCGTGCCGCGTTGTGGGCGCTCGAGTGCGGCGTCGTGCCGTCGGCCGACCAGCTGCTCGACGCCGCCGGGGTGGCGGTACGACTGCAGGAGTACGAGAGCGCGACGGCGCTCGCCTCCTCAGCGTTGTCGGCCGACGACACGACGTTGGCGGTGTCGGTGGCCGCGCTGTGCCTCCGCGCGACGGCCCGCACCTACGGGGTCGGGCGTGAGGCCGCGCGCCACGACGCCGAACGTGCCTGGCTGCTCGCCCGCTCCGACCCGACCGCCCTGCCCGGGGACCTGCTCGTCGAGGCCGTGGAGGTCCTGGCGAACCTCCGGCAGTTCCACGACGACGACGTCGACGCCGCGGTCGCCCTGGTCGAGGAGGCCGCGACGCTCGTGGACGACGCGTCCCGGGAGCGTCTCCGGGTCCTCCGGCTGACGCATCTCGGCTGGGGCGGCCGGTTCGCCGAGGTGCTCGCCGAGGTCGAGCGCAGCGGCGTGCTGCACGCGCCCGTGATCCCGTTCGGGTTCCTGGCGATCGCACCGTGCGCCGTGGTGGCACTGGCGACGACCGGCCGGATCGGCGAGGCCCTGCGGCTGTGCCGGACGTCACTCGAGGTCGCCGCCGCGAACATCGAGGTCGCGCCGTGGAGCCTCGGCGAGCTGTACTCGGTGCTGCACCAGGTCCAGCTCTGGGCGGGCGACGTCAGCGGCCTGACCGTGCAGGTCGACCGTCGGTGGAGCCCGTTCTTCAAGTACGACTTCACGCTCGAGCTCCTCGGCGCCGGCAACCAGGCGCTCGCGGAGCGCCGCTGGGACGACGCGATCACCGCGTTCTCCGGCGCGTGCGAGCGGTTCGCGGTGCTCGACCACGGCGGGTTCGCCGGATACGCCTGGGCGAAGCTCGCGTTCGCGCAGGCCGTCGCGGGGCGGACGCGCGAGGCCGTGGTGTCGGCGGAACGCGCCCGTGCGACGCCGCTCCGTGGGATGCGCATCACGGGCGAGGAGATCCCGCTGAGCCTGACGTTCACGGACTCGGTGCTCGGGCGACCCGCCGCGATGGCGGACGCCATGACGATCGCGCAGCGGTCGGAGCGCTCGGGCGCGTGGATGCCGGCGATGCTCGCGCGCAACGTCCAGTTCGTGCTGCTGTTCGCGCAGGGGGCGGACACCCGGGGCGCCCTGGCCCGGCTCCGCGCCGCCGCCGAGCACGTCGAGGGTGCCCTCGCGCCGGCGATCGTCGGCCACGCAGCGGCGCTCGCGAGCGGGGACGAGCGGGTCATCGCCGAGGCACGTGCGACCCTGGCGGCCGCGGGCGTGATGATCCGCGTCGGCCAGAAGGGCCCCCCGTTGACCCGTCGCGAGTACGAGATCGCGGAGCTCGCCGGGCAGGGGCTGAGCAACCGACAGATCGCCGAGCAGCTCGGTCGGAGCGTTCGCACGATCGACGCGCACATCGCGCGGATCTTCGCCAAGTGGGACATCCACTCGCGGTCGGAACTCGTCGATCGACTCTGATCGTCGAGTCCGCCGCACACCACGTGCGCCGTGATCACGGCCATGGCACCCACACGAACGCTGTTCGGGCAGCGTCGTGTGGGTGTCGTCGGGGTCGGGCCCGTTCGGGTCGGGCCCGCCTCCCGGTGGCTCCACCAACGCTAACGAGGGGACCCACCGGTCGGCATCGGTAAGCAGGTACCTAAATCTGTCACCCGCCCGAGGGACACGGGGGACAACCGGACCGATCGAGCGCGGTCAGGCGCGCGGCAGGCGGACCGGGAGGAACGGGGCCAGGTCGGCGCGTGATCCCGACGCCGTCACGCGCGCGGCTCCGACCGCCTCGGCCCAGGAGATCGCCCCCGTGGCGAGGGCGATCCAGGTCGCGGCATCGGTCTCGACCACGTTCGGCGGCGTGCCGCGCGTGTGGCGCGGTCCCGGAACGGCCTGGACGGCTCCGTACGGGGGGACACGGACCTCGACGCTGTTGCCCGGCACGGTGTCGGCGAGTTCCTGGAGCGTCCACCGCACGGCGGTCGCGGTGGACGTGCGATCGGTGGCTCCGCCCTGCACGGCGGCGAGCGCGGCGGCGCCCTCGGCGGCGTCGATGGTCCTGCGGGGCACGGCGTCAGCGTACCGCCCGGGCCGGCGGTCGACCGGCGCTCGGTAGGCTGTGGCCGTGCGCATCCTCGTCCTCGGTTCCGGTGCCCGTGAGCACGCGATCATCGCCGCGCTCCTCGCGGAGGACGCCGGCCACGTCATCACCGCAGCCCCGGGCAACACCGGCATCGCCGCCGACGTCGAGACGGTCGGGCTCGACGCGACGAACCGCGGGCTCGTGACGGAGTACGCGATCGAGAACGGCATCGAACTCGTCGTGATCGGCCCGGAGGCCCCGCTCGTCGAGGGCGTCGCGGACGCGCTCCGGACGCGCGGCATCGCGGTGTTCGGGCCGGGCAAGGCCGCGGCGCGGATCGAGGGCTCCAAGGCGTTCGCCAAGCGGATCATGGCCGAGGCCGGGGTCCCGACGGGCGAGGCCGCCCACGTGGGAACAGCGGACGAGGTCGAGGCCGCCCTGGACCGCCTCGGCGCGCCGTACGTCGTCAAGGCGGACGGGCTGGCGGCCGGCAAGGGCGTGCTCGTGACCGAGGACCGCCAGGCCGCCGTCGAGCACGCGACCTACTGGCTCCAGTACGGCCACGTCGTCATCGAGGAGTTCCTCGACGGCGAGGAGGTCTCGCTCTTCTTCTTCAGCGACGGCCACGACGTGCTGCCGATGACCCCCGCGCAGGACTACAAGCGGCTCGGGGACGGCGACGTCGGGCCGAACACCGGCGGCATGGGGGCGTACTCGCGCCTGCCGTGGCTCGACGAACGCTGGGGCTCCGAGCGGGCCTTCGTCGACGAGGTCACCGAACTCGTGGCGCTGCCGACGGTCCGCCGGCTCGAGCACGAGGGCACCCCGTTCATCGGGCTCCTCTACTGCGGCCTCATCGTCACCGAGCAGGGCGTCCGCGTCATCGAGTTCAACGCGCGGTTCGGCGATCCGGAGACCCAGGTGGTGCTCCCCCGCCTCGTGACGCCGCTCAGCGCGCTCATGCTCGCCGCCGCGACCGGACGGCTCGGCCAGACCCCGCGTCCGGAGTTCGCGCCCGGTGCCGCCGTCACCGTCGTGCTCGCGAGCCAGGGCTACCCCGACAACCCCGTCACCGGTCGGCCGATCACCGGACTCGACGACGCCGCGGCACTCGAGGGCGTGACCGTCCTGCACGCCGCGACGGGGATGCTCGAGGGACAGCTCATCGCCACGGGCGGCCGGGTGCTCAACGTCGTCGCGATCGGTGACTCGTTCGAACAGGCGCGGGCCCGGGCCTACGCCGGCCTGTCCCGGATCCACCTCGAGGGCGCGCAGTACCGCACCGACATCGCGGCGCGGGTGGCACGGTGACCGCCGCGGAGACGGGGGGCGTGCGCCCCGCGACCGCAGCGGAGCTCGAAGGCTGGCGGCACGTCGCGACCGGCAAGGTCCGTGACCTGTACGTGCCGACGAGCGCGGCCTCCCCGGCGACCGCGACCGAGCTCCTGCTCGTCGCGAGCGACCGCGTCAGCGCGTTCGACCACGCGCTCGAACCGCCGATCCCCGGCAAGGGCGAGCTGCTCACGCGGCTCTCGCGGTTCTGGTTCGCGCAGCTCGGGGACGTCCCGAACCACCTGCTCGGCGAGACCCACCAGGGCACGCCCGTACCGGAGGCCGTGGCGGCACGGTCGATGCGCGTCCGGCCGCTCACGATGTTCCCGATCGAGTGCGTCGTGCGTGGGTACCTCGTCGGCAGCGGCTGGGCGGAGTACCAGGAGACCGGGAGCGTGTGCGGAGTCGCCCTGCCCACGGGACTGTCGAACGGCGACCGCCTGCCCGAGCCGATCTACACCCCCGCGTACAAGGCCCCGCAGGGCGCCCACGACGAGAACATCACCTACGAGCGGACGGTCGAGCTCGTCGGGCCGGACGTCGCCGCCGCGCTCCGCGACATGTCCCTGCACGTGTACGAGTCCGCGGCCGCGATCGCCCTGCAGCGCGGGGTCGTCATCGCGGACACGAAGTTCGAGTTCGGCCACGACGCCGCCGGGCAGATCCGGATCGCGGACGAGGTCCTGACGAGCGACTCGAGCCGCTACTGGGACGCCGAGGCCCACGAGGGCGGCGACCGCACCGCGTCGTTCGACAAGCAGATCGTGCGGAACTGGCTCACCGAGCACTGGGACGGGCAGGGCACCCCGCCCGTGCTGCCCGACGAGATCGTCGAGCGGACCGCAGCGCGGTACCGGGAGCTCATCGAACGCCTCGGCGCCTGACCCGCCGCGTCGCAGCACGGCACCGGCCGGTCACGCTCCGAGCACCGGTCCGGGAGGCGCGACGTACGCTGGATCCGTGCCTCGCGTCCTGTGCTCCATCGCTCTGGCCGCAGGCCTCGTCACCGGCCTGGCCGGCTGCTCCGTCCACGACAGCACGGGTCGGGTGAGCGTCGACGTGAGCACCGACGCCGCGCAGGGACACCGCTACAACGTGCAGGTGCTCGACGCCGACGGGCAGCTCGTCGAGCACCAGTCGATGCTCCCCGGGCAGTCGTCCGACTTCGCCGGGGTGCCGCTCGGGCGCATCACGGTCCGCGCGTCGGGGCTCTGCACGCTGCGCACGACGCTGCACGTCGACGAGGTCGTCCACGTCCGGCTCGGCACCGGGGGCTGCCACCGCTGATCTCCGTTCCGGCGTGTGCAGCCCGTCGACGATCATCAGCGAGGCCATGATGTCCGAGGCGGACGAGACAGCCGACGGGGAGGACGACGACGTGGTCGACCGAGGGACATCAGCGCGACCGGTCGCGCTCGTGACGGGGGTCGGGCGCCGCGCGGGCATCGCGGCGGCGCTCGCGGAACGGCTGGCGGCGGACGGCTGGGACCTCGCCTTCAGCTGGTGGGGTCCGTACGACGAGCGCGTGTACGGCGCACCGGACCCCGAGGGGGTCGACGCGGTGGTCGAGGCCTGCGCCGCTGCCGGTGCCCGAGTGGCGCGCCTCCCGGTCGACCTGGCGGAGGCGGACCAGGCGGCGGGACTCGTGCCCGCGGCGGCGGCGGCGCTCGACGCACCGGTGGCGGCGCTCGTGCTGTCGCACGCCGAGTCGGTCGACTCGTCGATCGCGACCACGACGGTCGAGGCCTTCGACCGGCACGTCGCGGTGAACGCCCGGGCCACGTTCCTGATGATCCAGGCGTACGCCGAGGCACTGCGGGGCCCGGCCGCCGGCGTCCCGCGGGAGCGGCGCCGGATCGTCGCGCTGACGAGCGACCACACCGCGTTCAACCTGGCGTACGGCATGAGCAAGGGCGCGCTCGACCGGATCGTCCTGGCCGCCGCCAAGGAGCTCGCCGACCTCGGTGTCGCGGCGAACCTCGTGAACCCCGGACCGAACGACACCGGGTGGATGACGCCCGAGGTCGTCGAGATGGTGCTCGGGCGGACCCCGGGCGGTCGACTCGGCACCCCCGCGGACACGGCCGCGCTCGTCGGGTTCCTCTGCTCGCCCGAGGGCGGCTGGGTGAACGGGCAGCTGCTGAAGTCCGACGGCGGGTTCTCGCTCGAGGTCTGAGCCGGGGCAGGATGGAGCGATGACCGAGCCCGCACCCGAGTGGACCGTCGTCCGCGAGGGCGACCTCACCCTCACCGACCACGAGGCCATCGCGGCGATGCTCGCGCAGGCGTTCCCGGACTGGGACCACTGGTACGTCGGCGGGCGGAGCTGGAGCGGGATGCAGCCCGAACGGCGGGTGATCGCGACCGTGGACGACGTCGTCGTCGCGCACGTCGGGATCCGGCGGATGTTCGTGACCGTCGGCGGACGCGACCAGCTCGTCGGGGCGGTCGGGCTCGTCGGGGTGACCCCGCGCCTCCAGGGCCGGGGGCTCGGTGGCGAGCTCCTGGCGCGGACCGCGGCGGTGCTCGACGAGCTCGCGGTCCCCTTCGGCCTGCTCGGGACGGGTGAGGACCGCGTGCCGTTCTACGGCTCGGCCGGCTGGCGACTGCTCTCCGACACCGCGGGCTGGTACTCGGCCTTCACCGCCGACGGGGCGGGCCTCACCGTCGTCGACGACGAGGGGTGGCTCGTGCTGCCCGTCCGCGCGACGCTCGAGGACTGGCCGGGCGGCGAACTGCACTGGGACGCGCAGCTGGTCTGAGCCGGATGCCGGTCCGCCGCGACGGCACCCGGTGCGGAGCACAGCGGGGCTGAGCCGAATCTCACCGAGGCGGAGCGTGCCGGACGGTCGCCGTGGACCGACAATGGAACCTCCACCGCCGCGGCTCCCGCGCGAGCCGCGGCCCCGCACGCCAGGAGGCACCCCACGCCCACGCCCGCCGTCTTCTGGAGCACCTGGCACCTCGACCCGCTCGCGGCCGTGATGCTCGTCGTCGCTGCGGTGGCGTACGGGCGGTGGCTCGTCATCGCACGTCGCCGCGGACACCAGTGGTCGGCAGCGCGGGTGCTCGGCTTCGTCGCGGCCCTCGTGCTGTTCGCGGTCCTGCAGTTCGGGATCACCGGCGTGTACGACCGGGAACTCCGCTGGGCGTTCGTCCTCCGGCTCGCGCTGCTGCTCATCGCCGTGCCGACCTTCGCCGCGCTCGGCGGCCCGCTCACGCTCGTCCGTCTGGCGGGCTCCGAGCGGAGCGTCCGCGTCGTCGACGGTTTGCTGCACTCGCGGGCGGTCCGGCTGCTCGGCAACGCGATCGTGTCGCCGCTCGTCGCGCTCGCGGTGTTCGCGGTGCTCCTCACTCCGCTCGCGGCGACGATCCGCACGTCGGGCGTGTGGGAGGTCGTCATCACCGTGTTCGTCCCGATGCTCGGGTTCGCGCTCGTCGCGCCGATCTCGGAGCCGGGCGTGCTGCGCTCCACGACGTTCCTCACGGCAGAGTTCCTGCTCGCGTTCGTGGAGCTGCTGCTCGACGCCGTGCCCGGGGTCGTCATGCGGATCACGAACCACGTCATGGACCACGCGGGCGTCGGGCTCGTCGGGCCGTCGTGGGCGCCGTCCGCCCTGCAGGACCAGCACCTGGCGGCGGACCTGCTCTGGTTCATCGCCGAGGTCGGGGACATCCCGATCCTCATCGCGCTGTTCATCCGGTGGCAGCGGACCGACCGCCGCGAGGCCCGCAGCATCGACGAGCTGTCCGACGAGGAGGTCGAGGCCATGACGCGGGAACACCTCGACCGGTTCCGCCGCCAGGCCTGACCCGCCGTCCCCCCTCCGGGGCCCCGCTTCCGCCCGTTCCCGACACTCCCGCGGTCGAACGACGGCGGCCCCGTCGCCACATGCAGGTGCATGGGACGGCGGGGCCGGGAGGCCGGGCGCGGCTACTCGAGGATGGTCGGCGTCGCGTCCGTGGTCGGGCCGACGGTGGCCGGGACAGCGGTCGCACCGGCCTCCGCCCCTGCGTCAGCCCCCGCCGGAGCACCGGCACCGGCACCCGCACCAGCACCGGCACCGGCACCGGCACCGGCACCGGCACCGGCACCGACCGGAGTACCCGCCGCCGCGGCAGGGGCACCGGCCTGCGCCGAGGCACCCGCACCCGCAGCCGGACGACCGGCCCCGCCCCACGCCGCGGCCTTCGGCTTCGCGAAGAACAGCGCGGCGACGATCGCCACGATCAGCACGGCCGCGGGGAGCACGAGCGCCTGCCCCATCGCGGTGCTGAACGGCAGCTTGAGGAACGACGGGAGCACCCCGATCGCGGAGGAGGCGCTGCCGGAGTTCCCCGCGCCTCCCGAGTGGGGGAACTCGGCGGAGATCCGCGACTCCATGAGCGCGGCGATGCCGGCGGAACCGAGCACGGCGCCGATCTGCCGTGTCGTGTTGTAGACGCCGGAGCCGGCGCCGGCGAGGCGCGGCGGCAGGTTCCGGGTGGCGGTGACGGACAGCGGCCCCCACATGCAGGCGTTGCCGAGGCCGAGCAGCAGCGCGGGGAGCAGGATCCAACCCCAGGCCGCGTTGCCGGCGATGAGGGAGCCGATCCAGAACAGCCCGGCCGAGGTGCAGGCGAGCCCGAACGCCCCGATCCACTTCGGGTTGACGCGGTGCATGTTGCGTCCGACGAACGGCGCGAGCCCCGCGGAGAGCACGGCCATGGGCGTGAGGAGGAGCGCGGCCTGCGTCGGCGAGAACGCCGTGACGTCCTGCGCCCAGAGCGTCACCGGCAGCGCGAAGGACGAGATCGAGACGCCGACGGCCGTGATGGCCAGGTTGGCGAGCGAGAAGTTGCGGTCCGCGAACAGGCCGAGCGGGAGGAGCGGCTCACCCTTCTGCACGCCCTGCCACACCACGAACGCGGCGAGCACGACGATGCCGGCGATGATGAGCGACCAGACGGAGATCGGGCCCGTGATGGTGCCCCAGTCGTAGGTCCCGCCCTCCTGGATGCCGAAGACGAGCAGGAACAGCCCGGCGGCGCTGAGCACGATGCCGAGGACGTCGAACGAGTGCGCGTGCGTGTCGAACGTGGGGACGAGCCGCTGCGCGAGCACGAAGGCGACGACGCCGACGGGCACGTTCACGAAGAAGATCCACTGCCAGCCGAGGCCGTCGACGAGCAGGCCGCCCGCGATCGGTCCGACGAGGGTCGCGACGCCGGCCGTGGCACCCCAGAGGCCCATGGCGGCACCACGGCGCTCGGGCGGGAACATCCGCGTGATGGTCGCCATGGTCTGCGGGGTCATCATCGCGGCACCGAGGCCCTGCACGACGCGGGCGACGATGAGCATGCCGATCGAGCCGGACAGCCCGCACCAGAGACTGGACAGGGTGAAGACGACGAGCCCGATCTGGTACATCGTCTTCGGGCCGAAGCGGTCACCGAGGCGACCGGTGATGAGGAGCGGCACGGCGTACGCGAGCAGGTAGGCGCTCGTCACCCAGATGACGGAGTCGATGTCGGCGTCGAGCTTCCGCTCGATGGTGGGGGTCGCGACGGACACGATGGTCGAGTCGACGAGGATCATGAAGAAGCCGATGACGAGGGCCCAGAGGGCCGGCCAGGGCTTGCGTTCGGTGGTCATGCGTTCGGTTCTGCTTCCTTGTGGTGGTCAGTCGCGTGGTACGCGAGGGCGTCGGGGTGGTCGTCCGCGCCCTCCCAGTCGAGGTCGCCCGTGGTGAGGCGGTCGACGACCTGCTCGACCGCCGCGAGTTCGGCGGCGAGCACGGTGCGCTGGTACGCCAGGTCGAGCCAGTAGCGCTCGGGGAGGTGCTTCGAGGTGACGCTCTCGTACGCCTCGTCGAGGAAGGCCGTCCGTTCCCGGAGCGCGGCGATCCGCGTGCCGAGGGTGTCGAGGACCTCGACGCGGGGCAGGTTGTGCGCCTCGGCGATGGCGAGCGGGAACTCGGGGTACTCCTCGGCCGGGGTCGCGAGCATCGTCAGGAGCTGCTCGCGGAGCACCGCCCGCCCCTGCTCCGTGATGGCGTAGGTGGTGCGCTCGGGCCGGTTGCCCTCGCGGTCCGTGCCCTGCTCGACCAGGTATCCGAGTTGCGTCAGTCGCCCGACCTGGTGGTAGAGCGTGCCCGGGCGCACCTTGACGTTCCGGTCCTCCTTCCGGAGCACCATCGTCTGGAACATCTCGTACGGGTGCATGGGGCGCTCGGCGAGCAGCGCGAGCGCGGCGAACGCGAGCGGTGTCATGTCCGGCATGGAGGGCCTCCCGTCCTGACTGTCCGACGCCAATTATTCGACGTGGAATATACGCCTTGGAACAACCGGACGCAAGGGTAGACTCGGCTGGTCCCTTCCCCCCGACCCCTGTTGGAGTTGACAAGGTGCCCACGATCGTCGTCGAGGTCATGCCGAAGGCAGAGATCCTCGACCCCCAGGGAAAGGCCGTGGGCGGCGCCCTGGCCCGCCTCGGCAAGTCCGACCTCACGAACGTCCGCATCGGCAAGCGGTTCGAGGTGTCCGTCGACGGGCCCGTCGACGACGCCAAGCTCGACGAGGTCCGCGGGATCGCGGCCGACGTCTTCTCGAACGCCGTGATCGAGGACGTCGTCTCCGTCCACGTCGAGGGCGAGTGACCCCGGTGCGCATCGGCGTCATCACGTTCCCCGGATCGCTGGACGACCGCGACGCCCAGCGCGCCGTCCGCCTGGCCGGTGCCGAGCCGGTCGCGCTCTGGCACGGCGACCACGACCTCCAGGGCGTCGACGGCATCGTGCTGCCCGGCGGGTTCTCGTACGGGGACTACCTGCGCGCCGGTGCGATCGCCGCGAAGGCGCCGATCATGGCCGAGGTCATCGACGCCGCCGACAAGGGGATGCCGGTGCTCGGCATCTGCAACGGGTTCCAGATGCTCGCGGAGGCCCGGCTCGTCCCCGGCGCGCACACCCGGAACGCGCACCAGCAGTTCATCCGGCGCGACCAGAAGCTGCGCGTCGAGAACGCCGAGACCGCGTGGACGAGTGGGTTCGCGCCCGAGCAGGAGATCACCATCCCGCTCAAGAACGCCGACGGCCGGTTCGTCGCCGACAGCGAGACGATCAAGCGCATCGAGGGCGAGGGGCAGGTCGTCTTCCGGTACGTCGGGGTCAACCCGAACGGCTCCATCGACGACATCGCCGGTGTCTCGAACGAGCGCGGGAACGTCGTCGGGCTCATGCCGCACCCCGAGCACGCCACCGAGCCCGGGTTCGGGCCGGACACCCCCGCCGCGATGTCCTCGGGCACCGACGGTCTCACCTTCTTCACCTCGGTCATCGAGTCGACGCTCGTCCGGTGACGAGCACCCCCGCTCGTCACACGGCGAGCACCGACGTGACCACCCGGCGCCGAACCGTCGACGCCCGCGACCAGGAGCCTCCGCAGCCGTGACCGACGCCCAGCAGCCCGACGCCCACGCGCAGTTCGCGCCCGAGCCCGCCACGACCGCGCCGGGCGCCCCGGTCGCCGAGGCACCCTCGATCCCCGGGCCCGCTCCCGCTGGCGCCGCTGGCGGTCCGTCCGTGGGCGGCCGAGGGGTCCCGGCTCCCGACACCGTGCAGGACGCCGCAGCGACGCCCGACAAGGAGCAGCCGTACGAGGCCCTCGGGCTCACGGCCGACGAGTACGCCCGGATCCGCGAGATCCTCGGGCGCCGCCCCACCTCGGGCGAGCTCGCCATGTACTCGGTGATGTGGAGCGAGCACTGCTCGTACAAGTCGTCGAAGAACTACCTGCGGCAGTTCGGCCGGAAGGTCACGCCGGAGATGACCAAGCGGCTCATGGTCGGAATGGGCGAGAACGCCGGCGTCGTCGACGTCGGCAACGGCTACGCCGTCACGTTCAAGGTCGAGTCCCACAACCACCCGTCCTACGTCGAGCCGTACCAGGGCGCGGCCACGGGTGTCGGGGGCATCGTCCGCGACATCATCTCGATGGGGGCCCGCCCGGTGGCGGTCATGGACCAGCTCCGGTTCGGCGCCATCGACGCCGAGGACACCGCGCGCGTCGTGCACGGCGTCGTCGGGGGCATCTCGTTCTACGGCAACTGCCTGGGCCTGCCGAACATCGGCGGCGAGACCTACTTCGACCCGATCTACCAGGGGAACCCCCTGGTGAACGCGCTCGCGGTCGGGGTCCTCAAGCACGAGGACCTGCACCTGGCGAACGCGTCGGGCACCGGCAACAAGATCGTCCTGTTCGGCGCCCGGACGGGAGGCGACGGCATCGGTGGCGCGTCGATCCTCGCCTCCGACACGTTCACCGAGGGCGGCCCGACCAAGCGGCCCGCGGTCCAGGTCGGCGACCCGTTCGCCGAGAAGGTCCTGATCGAGTGCTGCCTCGAGCTGTTCCGCGCTGACCTCGTCGAGGGCATCCAGGACCTCGGCGCGGCCGGCATCTCGTGCGCGACCTCCGAGCTCGCCTCGAACGGCGACGGCGGCATGCACATCTCGCTCGACGACGTGCTGCTCCGCGACCCCACGCTCACGGCCGAGGAGATCCTCATGTCGGAGAGCCAGGAGCGCATGATGGCCGTCGTCCGGCCGGACAAGCTCGACGCCTTCCTCGCGGTCACCGCCAAGTGGGACGTCGAGACGAGCGTCCTCGGCGAGGTCACCGGCACCGGCCGCCTGGTCATCGACTGGCAGGGGCAGGAGATCGTCAACGTCGACCCCCGCACCGTCGCGGTCGACGGCCCCGTGTACGACCGGCCCGTCGCCTACCCGACCTGGATCGACGCGGTGCAAGAGGACAGCGCGGCCTCGCTCGACCGTCCGTTCGAGGGCGAGGACCTCCGCACCCAGTTCCTGCAGGTGCTCGGTTCGCCGAACATGGCGGACAAGCGCTGGGTGACGAACCAGTACGACACGTACGTCCTCGGGAACACGGCACTGTCGTTCCCCGACGACGGCGGCATGATCCGCGTCGACGAGGAGACCGGCCTCGGCGTGGCGATCGCCACGGACGCCAACGGCCGCTACTGCTACCTCGACCCCAAGGAGGGCGCCCGTCTCGCCCTCGCCGAGGCCTACCGCAACGTCGCGACGACGGGTGCGGTGCCCGCTGCGGTGACCGACTGCCTGAACTTCGGCTCCCCCGAGAACCCCGAGGTGATGTGGCAGTTCTCGCAGGCGGTCGAAGGCCTCGCCGACGGCTGCATGGAGCTCGGGATCCCCGTCACGGGCGGCAACGTGTCGTTCTACAACCAGACCGGCACGACGCCGATCCACCCGACCCCCGTGGTCGGTGTCCTCGGGATCATCGACGACGTCGCCAAGCGGGTGCCGTCGGGCTGGCAGGACGACGGCCACAACGTCTACCTGCTCGGACGGACCTCGCTCGAGCTCGACGGCTCGGCCTGGGCCGGCACCGTGCACGGGCACCTCGGCGGGCGTCCGCCGGCGGTCGACCTCGACCAGGAGAAGGCCCTCGCGGACCTCCTGCACGCCGCGGCCGACGAGCAGCTGCTGACGAGCGCGCACGACCTCGCCGACGGCGGGCTCGCGCAGTCGCTCGCCGAGTCCGTGCTGCGGTTCGGCATCGGCGCGCGCGTCGTGCTCGACGAGCTCGAGGACCGCGACGGCATCGACCTCGCCACCGCGCTGTTCTCGGAGTCGACCGGCCGCGTGCTCGTCACCGTCCGGCGCGAGGACGACGTCCGGTTCCAGGGACTCTGCGACGGCCGCGGGTACCCGGTGCTCCGCATCGGCGTGACCGACGCCGAGTCGCAGGCGCTCGAGCTCCAGGGCGCCTTCACCGTGCCGCTCGCCGAGCTCCGTCGGACCCACGGCAGCACGCTGCCCGAGCGGTTCGGTGCCGTGGTCGAGGAGACCGTCACCGAGGGGACGCTCGGCTGACGATGACGGTCGTCACCCTGCCGACCGCGGAGATGCTCGACCTGTTCGGGCCCGCGCCCGACGGCGTCACGCTCGAGGTGTGGGACATCGAGTCGCCGCACCCCCGGCCGTCCTCCGTCATCGGCGTGCTCATCCCGGCGTACTTCCGCGGCGGTCATCGCTGGCAGTACGTGCACGACCTGCCCGGGCTCGAGCTCCTGCAGCTCCCGAGCGCGGGGTACGAGTGGGCGCTCCCCCACGTGCCCGGACACGCCACGCTCGCGAACGGCCGCGGGATCCACGACGACGAGACCGCCGAACTCGCCGTCGGCCTGGCGTTGACCTCGCTCCGGAACCTCGACGTGCACACGCTCGAGCGCACCCGGCAGGAGTGGACCGTTCGGCTCGGGCGCTCGCTCGCGGAACGGCGGGTGCTCGTGGTCGGCCACGGCTCCATCGGCCGCGAGATCGCCGCGCGGTTCGAGGCGTTCAAGTCCCACGTCACCGTCGTGGCCCGCACCGCTCGCGAGCAGGACGGCCGGCAGGTGCACGCGTTCACCGAGCTCCCGACGCTCGTGGCGACGGCCGACGTCGTCGTGCTCATCACCCCGCTCACCGACACGACGGCCGGGCTGGTGTCCGCCGAACTGCTCGCCGCCATGCCCGACGGCGCCCTGCTCGTCAACGTCGCCCGCGGTGGGGTCGTCGACACCGAGGCGCTCGTGGCCGAGTTGTCGTCCGGGCGCCTGTCCGCGGCGCTCGACGTCACCGACCCGGAGCCGCTGCCCGCGGGGCACCCGCTCTGGACGACGCCGAACACCGTGTTGACGCCGCACGTCGGAGGGAACACGGGTCTGAGCGTGCCGCGGACGGTGGACCTCATGCGGCGGCAGGTGGCGGCCCTGGCGGCCGGGCGGCCGCTCGTGAACGTGGTCGAGCCCGAGGGGGCGGGCTCCCCCGCGGCCTGACCGCGCCCACCGATCCCGTTCCGCCTGTCTTCGACGGTCCGGGCGTGGCCTGTGGACACGGCACCCGCGGACACGGCGCCCGCGGACACGGCGCCCCGGGCCCAACCCTCGGCTCAGGGGATGGGCACGATGCAGGTCGGGGTCCCAACGGGGACGACCGCGACGGGGGCACCCGGGATGCCGTCCTGGTCGAGCGGCAGGACCGCGACGCCGTCGGACCGCTCGTTCGCGACGAGGAGGAACCCGCCGACGCGGGCGAAGTGCCGCGGCCACGATCCACCGCACGGGACCTCCGCCAGGCGTCGCAGCCCCTGTGCGGCATCGAGCACGCAGATGGTGTCGCGCCCGCGAGCCGCCACGTACACGCGACCGGCGTCGTCGACCTCGATGTGGGACAGCAGCGTCTCGCCGACGGGCCCGTCGAACGCGGGTGCACTCTCGACGTCGTGCAGGACGCCGCCGGCATCGGCCTGGAGGCGGTGCACCCGTCCGTCGAGCTCGCCGCTGACGAGCAGGTGGTCGCCCCACCACGCCATGTGCCGGGGCCCCGTCCCGGCGGGCAGGGCGTGTTGACGGACGTGGTCGATGACGGGGGCGCCGTCATCGTCGACACCGATGCGGTACTCGTGGATCGCGTCCCCGCCGAGGTCCGAGACCAGGACGGTGCCGTTGCGGCCCGGGACGACCTGGTGCGCGTGCGGCTGCTCCTGCCGCGTCACGACCGGCCCCGAGCCGTGCGGGAGGTCGGTGCCGGTCGTCGAGAGGACCGGGGCTCCGGCCCGGGTCTCCGCACCGTGCTCGTACGCGACGGTCCCGTCGTGGAGGACCGACTCGGCGTGCACGTCCGCTGGTTCGAGTGCGACCGCACCGACGCTGCCCGAGGAGTAGTTCGCGAGCAGCAGGACGCCGGACGGATCGACGTGCGCGTGGCAGGGGTCTGCACCGTGGCTCGGGGCATCCCAACGGTGCTCGAGGGTGGCGTCGTGACGGCGGAACGCATGCACGCTGCCCTCCGCCGCTTCGGACACGGCGAACACGCTGTCGCCGGACTGCACGAGGAACGAGGGGTTGTCGACGACGGCGATGGTCCGCGCCGCCAGGTCACCCGCGGTGTCCGCCTCGACCAGGGAGATCCCCGTCGCGTTCCCACCCCGGGATGCCGTGTACCCGCCGACGAGGAACCGCAGCGCGGCGAGTCCCTGCCCCGCCCCGTCCGCGGTGTCCGTCACTCGTCGCCCACCGCGATCCGCTCGTGGTGGTGGATCACCTCGGCGATGATGAAGTTGAGGAACTTCTCGGCGAAGGCGGGGTCGAGGTGCGACTCCGCCGCGAGCGATCGCAGCCGCGCGACCTGGACCTGCTCGCGCTCCGGGTCCGCCGGCGGCATACCGGCCGCGGCCTTCAGGTACCCCACCCGCTGCGTGTACTTGAACCGCTCCGCGAGCATGTGCACGACGGCCGCGTCGATGTTGTCGATGCTCTGCCGGATCGCCGCGAGCTCGTCGACCGCGGAGCGCTCGTACGGCGAGGCCGAGCGGGTTCCTCGGGTGTCGGTGGTGGTCCCGGAGGGCTGATCGGCGGCGGTCATGCGACGAGCCTAACGGCGGCCACCACCGCGGGTCGCTGTGTGACAGCGGCTGTGGATCACGCCTGCGAGCTCGACGAGGGACGGCACGGCGAACTCGGCTCGCTCGAACACCGCCGGCCAGGGCGCTCCGGTGCGGTCGACGAACGCCGTCCGGAGCCCGACCCGCCGAGCACCGTGCAGGTCCCAGGGGTGCACCGCGGCGAGCACGGCCTCGCCCGGTTCGACCCCGATCGACGCGAGCCCGCGCCGGTAGGCGTCCGGGTGGGGCTTCATGACGCCCGTGTCCTCGACGCCGATGTGCCGCTCGACCAGGTCCGCGACCCCGGCTCGCTCGACCAGTGCCCGTGCGTTGGCTCCCGCCCCGTTCGACAGCGTCACGATCCGGTGCCCCGCTGCGGCGAGCGCGGTGATCCCCCCTGCGACGTCGTCGTGCGGCGGGAGCTCGGCGAACGCTCCGAGGATCGCGTCAGCCGCATCCGCCGGCTCGTCGAGCAGAGCCTCGACGTGTGCCAGGAGCCCGAGCAGCACGGGGCGTCCGACCTCGGCGAACGAACGGGACTCGCCCACCATCGTCAGGGCGAAGCCGTCGCGCAGGGTGGCGGCGAACCAGGTCTGCGCGAGGGCACCGGCAGCCCCCTCGGCCTCGAAGGCCGGGGCGAGCGCCGACAGGTCGGAGAGGGTCTCGTTGACGTCGAGCACGATGACGGGTCGGTCCATGTCGGTGACGCTACGCGCCAGGACGGGCGCGCCAGGGCCTCCCGGCTGACCCTGGGGACGACGGCGGTGCGGTCGGCGCTGTGGAGGGGAGGATGCCGGACACGGCCCTCCTGCCCGCCTAGGCTCGGCAGCGCCCGGCGTCGGCCGGGACCGGCGCGGGCCGGGAGGCACGGGAACGGAGTCGAGGATGGCAACGATCGTCAGCGCCACGTGGATCGCGATCGAGGGACACGAGGGGACCGTCGCCGAGTCCCTGCAGAGCCTCGTGGAGGCCACGCACGCGGAGCCGGGCAACCTCGTGTACGAGGTCTACGTCGACGACGCCGAGCCGCGCGTGTTCCGGATCTTCGAGAAGTACGTCGACGACGACGCGTTCCAGGCACACATCGACTCGCCCCACTTCTCGGAGTACGGCACGCTGGGAGCGATCCCCCATCTGGAGGGCCGGGAGCGGCGGACGTTCCGCGCACTCTGATCGGGGGTTCCCCCACACACCCCGCTGACACCACTGCCGTCCACACCACTCCTGGGCGTGGTCTGGGCAGCTCCCCGCTCCTGGGACAATGGTTCCCATGTCGATCGTGCTCGGGATCTCGTGTGTGTTCGCCGTCCTCGCCGGACTGGTGCACGTCTACATCTTCTTCCTCGAATCCGTCGCCTGGACGAGCCCGCGCACGCGTCAGGTGTTCGGCATCGCGGACGAGGCCGAGGCGCGATCGACCCGGACACTGGCGTTCAACCAGGGCTTCTACAACCTCTTCCTGGCGATCGGGGCGGTGCTCGGGGTCGTCCTCGTCGTCACGGGCAGCAGCGCGACCGGGTGGGCTCTCGTCGTCTTCGCGTGCGCGTGCATGGTCGGCGCATCGGTGATCCTCGGGGCCACCGGTCGCCGCTACCGCAACTCCGCGCTGGTGCAGGGGTCGTTCCCGCTGATCGCGCTCGTGTTCGCGTTCATCGGGTCGTTCTTCGCGTCCTGAGCCGCGCCTCCCGGCCGCACCGCGTGGCGGGCCCCGCTCACTCCCGGGTCGCCTCGATCACCACGTTGTCGACGGAGCGGCGGCCGTCCGGTCGCTGGAGGCACGTGATCACGACGAGTCGGCCCGGCACGTCCCTCCAGATCGACGACGTCGACGCGAGCCGACCCTTGGGCACGACGCGCGCCGTGCTGACGCGGTACTCGACACCGCCGACGCTGATGACCGTTCCGGGTGCCACCGAAGCGCGCCGCCGAACGACGTCGATCAAGAAGTTCCCCGGCGCGAGGCCGCCGTTGCGGAGGGAGTGCATGACCACGAAGACCGTGCCGCGGTCCCCCTCGGCGAGAGACGCCCCGAGACCGTCCACGACGTAGGCGGACGTGAACCCGGGCGGGGTGATGACCCCGCCGGCGGCGGCGAGCCGTGCGAGGGGCACGTCGAGATCGAGGGACCTGACGATGAACCGGGAGCCGGCCCGTTCCTCCTGCCCGGCCGCGGTTCCGGCACCGGTCGTGGCTCCGGCCCCGGTCGCGGGCCGGGTCGCGATCGGACCCTCCGGGTCGAGCTGCACGGCGTTGCCGCGCATGTCCACCACCGTTCCGGCCGCTGAGGGTCCGGCGTCCAGGAAGTACCCGCCCACGCCACCGGCGATCATGAGCACGGCGAGGGCGCCGGCCGCGAGGAGCACCCGCGGCCGGCGCCGGCCCGTCCGACGTCCCCGTCGCGCGGGATCCGCCTGCGGATCGGTCACCGCTGGCGACGCCGGAGGACCGTGAACAGCACCACACCGGCGAGCGCCGTGCCTCCCGCACCGAGGAGCACCGTCCACCAGCGCGCGCCCGCCCCGGGCTCGGCGACCGTGCCCCCGGTGCGCACCGCCGCGCCGGTCACCGGTTCGTCCGGCGCGGCCTCCGCGCCGGGCTCGGGCTCGGGAGGCGCGACCACCGTGGTCGTCGTGCATCCTGCGTCGGTCACGCATGCACCGCCCGGAGCACTCGGGGTGACGACGTTCACGAGCGATCGGTCGCCGGTGTCGGGATCGTCGACGGTCACCGAGTACGAGACCCTCGTCGTCTCGCCCACCCCGAGCGCCCCGGACCAGGCGAGGGTGGCGTCCGACACCGTCGCGCCGTGGTCCGCGTCCCGGTCGTAGGTCGCGTCGTCGAGGACCGCCGACAAGTCGTCCTCGAAGGACGCCGGGTCCTCGTCCCTGAACGCGACGGCCCCGGTGTTCTCCACCGTCACCGTGTAGGTGACGACGTCCCCCGGATCCGCGTGGTCGGTGTCGGCCGTCTTCTGCACGGTGTACGAGCGGACCGGGACCCGCACGACGCACGTCGGGTCCTGCAGGTGGGAGCGGCAGTTGCTGTGGGGCGCGACGACGGTGTTGGTCAGGACGTCGTCGGCGTCACTCGCGGCACGGTCACCGACGGTGACGGAGTAGGTGAACGCCGCGGAGGCGCCGGCGGCGAGCGGGCCGCTCCACGTCAACTCCGGCTCGCGGTAGGTGACGTCGTCCGGGAGGGTGTCGACGGTCGCGTCGTCGAGCACCCCCGACAGGTCGTCGACGAACGTCGCCGGGTGTGCCGCGGTGTAGTCCGCGGTACCGGTGTTCCGCATCGTCACGGTGTAGGTGACCGTCCCTCCCGGCGTGACGACGTCGACGTCGGCGGTCTTGCTCACCGCCAGGGAGCGCACCTTCGTGGTCGTGGCGCACCCTGCCGTCCCACAGGAGCCCCCTGCGGCCGTCGGTCGGACGGAGTTCACGAGCTCGTGATCGCCCGTGTCCGGGTCGTGGACGGCCACCGAGTAGGTGATGGTCTTCATCCGCCCCACGGCCAGGGCCCCCGACCAGGAGAGGGTGTTCCCGGAGATCGTCGCGCCGTCCGGAGTGTCGCCCTGGTGGTCGGCGTCGTCGAACACGCCGGAGAGGTCGTCGGTGAACGAGGCCGGGTTCCCCGCCGTGTAGTCGACCTTGCCGGTGTTCGACACCCGAACGGTGTAGGTCACGACGTCGCCCGGGTCGGCGGCGGACACAGACGCTCGCTTCTCGACGGTGTAGGCGGCGGCGCGGGAGTGGGCCGTGCAGCCCGGGTGTGGGTCTGTGGTCGTGCAGTTGGCGCCCGGAGCAGTGCCGACGACGGTGTTGTCGAGCCGGCCGTCACCGCCACCACCCGGATCACCGACGAGGACGGAGTACGTCACGGTGACCTTCGCCCCCACCGCCAACGGCCCCGACCACCGCAGCCCGGGCTCGTCGTACCCCACAGCACCGCCGGACGCCGTCGCGTCCCGGCCGTACACAGCGTCGTCGAGGACCTGGGCGAGGTCGTCGTCGAACGACGCCGGATGCGCGTCCGTGTACGGGGCCGCGCCCGTGTTCTCGACCGTGATGGTGTAGCGGACGGTCGATCCCGCGACGACGTCGGAACGGTCCGCCGTCTTCGTCAGGACGTACGACCGGACCGGCGTCGTCGTGGCGCACCCGGCCGCTCCGCAGGTCCCGCCCGGGGACGACGGGGCGACCACGTTGCGGAGTCGGTGATCACCCTGGTCGGGATCGTCCACCGTGACCGAGTACGTGATCGTGCGGGTCGCACCGGCTGCGAGCGCGCCCGACCAGGAGAGCGTCTTCCCGGTGACGACCGCACCACCGGACGCGTCGTCGCGGTATCTGGCGTCGTCGAGGACACCCGTGAGATCGTCCGTGAACGACGCGGGGTCCTCCGACGTGTAGTCGACGTTCCCCGTGTTGGCCACCGTGATCGTGTACGACACGCGGTCCCCCGGCTGTGCGACCGTCGCTGAGGCGGACTTGGTCACCGTGTAGCTCCGGGCGCTGTTGGTGACCGTGCACGTGATGTCGTCACCGGCCGCCGGGGTCACGCGTTGGACGGTGCCGCCGCCCGACGGCAACCGCGTCGGGCTCTCGGGGTTCGCGTTGGTGCAGGTCCACTGCTGCGCGTACCCGGACAGGTCGGTGCCCGTGCCCGTGGTGGCGGTCTCGGAGAGCGTGAACGCGCCTCCACGGCTGTCCGGGAGGACCGTGGTCGACCCCGTCGTCGAGGTGTCGGCACCCCCGGTCGTCGCGGATGCCAGGACGGTCCCCTGCGGTGACGTGATCGCCGTGTCGAACGAGTCGGACGGACTCGAGCGGCCGTCGACCGCCTTCCGCAGGGTCAACCTCGACGTGACGAACGCGAACGCGACAGCCTCCGCGCCGCTGCGGTTGGTCTCGCTCAGGACGGCCTCGATCGACGTCGGTTCGTTCGCCTGGAGCACGAGCGCACCGAACGGTCCTCTGCCCCCCTCGCACCGGACCGCGGTCGATCCGATCCCGGTCACGCCCCCGCTGCATGCGGGTCGCGCCGGATCCGGGACGTCGAGGCGACCGAGCGGAACGTCCGACGCGAAGTCGATCCGTTCGTGGGTCTCCGAGGTCTCCGCATCGGCGGCGACCATGCCCCATCCTGTGACCGGCGTCCCCGACGCGTCCTCGACGTGGATGTCGCTCAATGCGAAGCGCGCCCCGACGTTCCGCGCGTCGTCGAACCCGAGTGCCGGTCGACCTGGGATGCCCCGGTAGATCTGCGTCCCGATGTACGCCTGTTTGTACGTCGGTGTGCTCGCAGCACGCGTGGTGCCGGCACGGTACCCGCTCGGCGTCGCGGTCCTGATGGTGTATCGCAGGACGTAACCGCCGGGGAGCCTGGCGCTCATCGTCTGGCCGGTCGCGGAGCGCGCCTGACCCTCGTCGTACGAGGACATGTCCAACCAGCACAGATTGGACGCTTCAGTCCCTCCACTGCCGTACCCGCAGCCCGTGGGCGAATCCGAGACGGTCCGGGCTTCGGCGACGGGCGCGAGGACGCCGGTGGCGAGAGCGGTGCTCGCGGTAAGGACGGCGGCTGCGAGAGCCGCGATCCGCCTCCGGATGGGTGCGCCGCCGGGGCGGTTCCTGTGGTGTTGCGTGTGCATCGGGGCAGCGTGGGCCTTCCACCACCGCGGACCGCGGCGACCGCGGTCGGGTGGACGTCATGAACGGGAGGCGTTCACTCTGACGTCCACGGGCGGCGGCGATCGGCCATCCCTCGCGGCACACGGGGGTCGTGGCCGGTCACGTCACCCGTCGCATGACCTGGGGGCGACGCGGGATCCTCGAGCACCTCGTCCCCACACCGGGCCGCGACCGCGGGCTCGGGCACGGGCACGGGCTCGGGCACGGGCACGGGCGCTGGTTACGGCCCGGGCGCTGAGCAGCCCGGTGCTCAGGCGTCGGCGGCGAGCTGTGCGGCGGCCTGCCCCCACCACTCCTCGACGGCGCGGATGCTCTGCTCCTCGGAGATGTCCGGGCGGCGGCTGAGCAGGGCCCAGCGGTGTCCGAACGGGTCGATGATCGACGCGAAGCGATCGCCGGACACGAAGTCACTCGGGGCCTCGCGCCCGTCGGCGCCTGCTGCGACCGCCCTGGCGTAGACGGTGTCGACGTCCGCCACGTAGAGGACGGTCGAGCTGCTGACGCCGTCGCCGCCCTTCTGCGGCGGGGTCAGTCCCATCGCCGGCATCGGGTCGGACAGCTGCAGTCGCCCGGTCCCGAAGTCGAGCTCCGCCTGCCCCACGAACGGTTCACCGCCCTGGGTGGCGGGAGCGTCGAGGCGGTAGACGACCTCGGCGCCGAAGACATCGACGTAGAACGCGATCGCCTCGGCCGCGGGGTGCACGACGAGGAACGGGGTCAGGCTGGTGTAGCCGGCGGGGCGGAAGGCGCTGTCATCGGTCATGTCGCTCATCCAACTCCCGGCCGCGGAGCACTGCTCGGACGGCGTCGTGTGCACACACGACCGAACTCGTGTCGTCCGACAGTGGTTCCGTCGTCACATGCGCACGCAGCATCTGCGGACGTATGAAGCGACGTTCCCGTTGTCGGACGACGGGCACAGTGTCGGGAACAGGCGGTCTCCGAAGGGGGGCGGGGGCGGGCGGCCCGGGGCGGGGCCGAGGGCCCGAGGCGGGTCAGCCGAGCTTCGCCGCGAACTGGTCCGGCAGCCGCTTCAGGGCCCAGAGGATCGCGGGCACCGTCCCGATCGAGAACGCGGAGGAGACGTCCGCGTTGCGCTCGACGATGACGTGACCCTTCTTCACCGAGGGCACCTGCTTGAACAACGGACTCGAGGACGCCTGGGCCGCCGTCGTGTAGATCGGCAGGATCACGGTGAGGTCGGCGTCGAGCAGGTCGAGGTTCTCGTTCGACAGCGTCGCGGAGAACGCGCTGCCCGCGGCCTTGTCGACCGCCTTCGGCTGGGTGAACCCGAGCTGCTTCATGAACGCGACGCGGGAGTCGCCCGAGGCGTAGGCGCCGTACCCGCTCGACGTGTACGCACCGATGACGGCCGTCTTGCCCTTGAACTCGGGGTGGGCCTTCCGCGCGCTGGCGAACGCGGAGTCCACCTGGTCGAGCAGGTCCTTGCCCTGCTGCACCTTGCCGAGGGCCTTCGCGATCATGGTCACCTGCTGGTCGGTACTCGTCAGGTAGTTCGCGCCGCCCTTCGGGATGGCGACGGTCGGGGCGATGGCGGAGAGCTTCTGGTAGCGGTCCTTGTCGCCCGAGCTCTTCGTGTCGAGGATCAGGTCGGGCTTGAGCGCGACGATCTGCTCGTAGCTCGGTTCGAGGGTGCCGATGATCTTCGGCGACGTGGTGTACGCGCCCTTGAGCCAGGGGCCGACGCCCTCGCCGCCGAACGCGAGCCAGTCGCTCGCGCCGACGGGCTGGACACCGAGGGCGAGGGCCGTCTCGGCGTCCCCCCACCCGAGCGCGACCACGCGCTTGGGCGCGGACGGGATCGTCGTCGTGCCGAACGCGGTCTGCACCGACACCGGGTAGGAGGAGCCGCTCGTCGCCGTCTGCGAGGCGCTGTTCGAGGCGGTGCCGCTGCTGCACCCGGCGAGGACGAGGGTGGCCACGACGGCGGTCGCGATGGCGGCGACGAGGGAACGGAGGCGGCGCGCGGGCCGACGGCTGGCAGTCACGAAGGTGAGGCTACCCTAAGCCGCCCCCACGCCTCCCGCGAGTCCGGCTTGACGTAACTGAACGGATCTGTATGGTTGAGCCAACGCGGCTGAACAGACCTGTTCAGTTGCCAACCGAGCCCGAGGAGCCACCATGACCACGCCCACCTACTTCGACCAGTACGACAACCTCGCCTTCGAGCGCGACGAGGACGGCGTGCTCGTCCTCCGCTTCCACACGGACGGCGGACCCCTCACCTTCACCGGCCGGACCCACGAGGACCTCCCCCAGGCCCTCGAGGACATCGCGCTCGACGCCGAC
Organism: Curtobacterium sp. MCBD17_003; assembly: GCF_003234885.2. Lineage (NCBI taxonomy): Bacteria > Bacillati > Actinomycetota > Actinomycetes > Micrococcales > Microbacteriaceae > Curtobacterium > Curtobacterium sp. MCBD17_003. The sequence continues at coordinate 604,302 of NZ_CP126275.1, read as the reverse complement.
AACCGGGCCCTGGTCATCACCGGCACCGGCGAGCACTTCATGAAGGACATCGACGGCCCGAGCCTCGGCGAGATCTTCAAGCCGGCCGCGTGGGAGAAGACCCGCGTCGAGGGCCGCAAGGTCCTCGAGCGCCTCCTCGACCTGCCGATGCCGGTCGTCGGCGTCGCGAACGGCACCGCCACGATCCACTCGGAGTACCTGCTGCTCGCCGATGTGCACATCGCGTCGGAGCGGGCGACCTACGGCGACTTCCCACACCCCGCGTTCGGCATCACCGCCGGCGACGGCCTGCACGTGGTGTGGGAGGAGATCGCCGGCACCCAGCGCGCCAAGTGGCTGCTCTGGACCGGCGAGACCATCGACGCGCAGACCGCGTTGCAGTGGGGTGTCGTCAACGAGGTCGTCGCGCACGAGCACGCCCTCGAGCGCGGCATCGAGATCGCGCGGAAGCTCGCCGCCAAGCCCGCGCTCTACCGTTCGCTGCAGAAGCAGACGCTCAACCTCGCCCTGCGACGCCGGCTGACCCAGGACGTCCCGTTCGGGATGGCGCTCGAGGGCCTCACCGCCGCCGATCTGGCGTACCAGCAGCAGGCCTGACGTGGAAAGCGCGGGGGTGCCGCCGTCTCGATCGGCGCCCCCGCCCGCGTCGTAGACTGAACAGATCAGTTCAAGGAGGCCCGACGTGGCGACCACGACACCCCGCACCCGCAAGCGCCCTGCGCTCGACCGCGTCGTGCAGACCGCCGACCGGCTCTTCTACGCCGACGGCATCCACGCGACCGGCGTCGACACGATCGCCGATGCCGCGAACGTGTCGAAGGCCACCATGTACACGTACTTCCGCACGAAGGACGACCTGGTCGGCGCGTACGTCGAGGGCCGGAGCCTCGCTTGGCGCGACCATCTCACGACGCAGCTCGCCGCGGCCGACGTCGACGCGGCAGAGCAGATCCTCATGGTCTTCGACCTGCTCGGCACGTGGTTCGCGACGGACGACTTCAACGGCTGTCCGTTCATCAACGCCGAGGCCGAGAGCACGACGGATTCGCCCGCGCACGTCGTGAACGTCGAGCACCGCACCTGGATCCGGGCGCTCTTCACCGACCTCGCCGCCCGGGCCGGCACCGCCGACCCCGCCGCGACGGCGATCCGGCTCGCGATGCTCTACGACGGTGCCATGGTGGGCGCACACACGGAGCCGCAGCTGCCGTGGGCCGCCGAGGCCCGCGACGCGGCCGCCGTCCTCATCGCCCAGCGCTAGCTGTACTGCCCAGGGAGGTTGGTCAACCGAGTGATCGGTGACCGGTTCCCGATGGCGGTGTGGGGCCGGTGGTGATTGTAGTGATGCAGCCATGCCGGGAGGGCGTTCCGGCGGGCGTGCTCGGTCGGGTAGTGCCGTGAGAACGCCCACCCGTCGGCGAGGGTGCGGTGGAAGCGTTCGATCTTCCCGTTGGTCTGCGGCCGATAGGGGCGGGTCTTCTTCGGCGTGATCTCCAGCTCAGTGCAGGCCTCGCGCCAGGCGTGGGACTTGTAGGCAGAGCCGTTGTCGGAGAGGACCCGCTCCACCCGGACACCGCGTGCGGCGAACCACGACACGGCCCGCCGTAGCACCCCGATCGCGGTCGCTGCTTTCTCGTCGTCGTGGATCTCGGCGTAAGCGACGCGGGAGTGGTCATCGATCACGGTGTGCACGAACGCGGTCCCGATCAGCGGGCCGCGATGCTTGCTGCGGCCCTTACCGGGCGTTGCTGACCGGTTCCGCCCACCTTGCTGTCGGCCGACGTAGCGCCAGCCGCCGCCATCGGGGATGTTGCCGAGTTTCTTCACGTCGACGTGGATCATCGCGCCCGGACGTTCGTGCTCGTAACGGCGCACGAGTTCGCCGGTGCGGATGTCGATGTGGTGCAGCCGGTTCACCCGACAGCGGGTCAGCACGGCGTGCACTGTCGAGGCCGGCATGCCGAGTTGCCCGCCGATCCCAACGGGACCGAGGCGCTTTCGCCAGCGAAGTGCGACGACCTTCTTCACCAGCTCAGGGCGGGTGCGGTTCGGGGACCGGTGCGGACGGGACGAGCGGTCATGCATGCCCTCGGCGCCCATGGCCGCATACCGGTCGGCCCAGCGCTTCGCGGTCGGCCAGGACACGTGGAAGAACAGGGCTGCGTGCCGGACTGGCCAGCCGTCATCGACGATCAGACGACCTATCCGGAGGCGTTGGCGTGGTGTCAGGGCAGCGTTAGCGTGGGACACGAGGACCTCCTGCGGAGAGTGTGTGAACTAGACAGCTCCACTCCACTGCAGGAGGTCCTTCTCACATCCCAACGACTACAGCGAGTCGTCGCAACACAACCAACGTCCCTGGGCAGTACAGCTAGCGACGCGTCCGCGGCCCCGCAGGGTGGCGCGGCGCACATCGGACGCACACCGCCCCTCGAGGACGTGGCCGGGAGGCGCGACGCACGTCGGACGCGCGCCCCGCCTCGCGGCCATGGTCGATGGCCCGATCACCAGGCGACGGCGCCGCTGCGATCGACGAACGTGCCGGTCGGGCCGTCGGCGCCGATCGTGGCCATGGCGACGATCGCGTCGGTGCCTTCCTCCACGGTCTGGTGACCGGAGTTGCCGTTGAGGTCGGTGGCGGTGTAGCCGGGGTCGACCACGTTGAAGCGCACCTCCGGGATCCACTTGGCGTAGATCGTCGTGAGCATGTTGAGCGCGGCCTTGCTCGCACTGTACGAGAGGGTCGGGATCTGCGCCTCGATCCGGGAGTCGTCGGCGCGGACGGCGAACGAGCCGAGGCCGCTCGAGACGTTCACGACGACGGGTGCCGTGGAACGACGGAGCAGCGGGAGGAACGCGTGGACGACCCGGACGGGGCCGACCGTGTTCGTGTCGAGCACCTGGGCGATCGCGGGCCCGTCCACCTCGTCGAGCGGTGCACGGCCTCCGGCGATGCCCGCGTTGTTGACGAGCACGTCGAGCGTGCCGAACCGCTCGGTGAACTCGGTGGCGGCCGTCGCGACCGACTCGTCGGAGGCGACGTCGATGGTGATCCAGTCCACGCCGAGCTCCGCTGCTGCCGATGCACCGCGCTCGGGGTCGCGGGATCCGATGACGACGGTGTGCCCGAGGTCGCGGAGTCGCTGCGCCGCCGTGTACCCGAGTCCCTTGTTGCCGCCGGTGATGAGTGTCGTTGTCATGGCTCCACCGTGCTCCTCCACAGCGGGGGCTACCAGGGAACCGTCAACAGTGTGACCGGCGGTACCACCCAGGGGACCGCGGTCGGTGGGACCATCGATGCATGACCGAACGAGGCGACTTCGCGACCCTGCTGCGCGCGTGGCGCGACCGGTTGCACCCGGCCGCGGCGGGCCTCCCTGCCGGTGCCGGGCGGCGGGCGGCTGGGTTGCGGCGTGAGGAACTGGCGGCCCTGGCCGGGGTGTCGGTCGATTACGTCGTGCGGTTGGAGCAGGGGCGGGCGGACCGGCCGTCGGCGCAGGTCGTCGCCGCGATCGCCCGCGCGCTGCAGGTGTCCGAGGGCGAGCGCGACCAGTTGTACGTGGCGGCCGGGCTCGCCGCTCCGTTACCGACGGTGGTCCCGACGTTCGTGCCACCGAGCGTGCAACGGCTGATCACGCGGATGCCGGACGCCGCCATCGCGGTGTGCAGTGCGGACTGGACGATCCTGACGACCAACGCGGCATGGGACGCGCTGCACGGCGCTCCTCCGGCGAGCGGGCCGGAGCGGAACGTCGTCCGGCGGCACTTCCTCGGCTCGCCGACCCGGCTGCTGCGCGAGGAGGGCGAGACCGAGCGGTTCGAGCAGGCGATCACGTCGGACCTGCGGACGACGACGGTGCGCTACCCGCAGGACCGGCAGCTGCAGGCGCTGATCGACGAACTCGTCGCCGGGAGTCCCCGGTTCGCCGAGCTGTGGGCGCAGGTCGGCGCCGCCCGACACCGGACGGAGCGGAAGACGATCCTGCACCCGACGGTCGGGCCGGTGCTGCTCGACTGCGACGTGCTCAGCGTGTCAGGCGAGGACCTGCACATCGTCACGAACACGGCCGAGCCGGGCACCGAGGACGCCTCGCGGTTCGACCTGATCCGGGCACTCGGGGCGACCGGGGCGGCACCGCTCGACCCCGCGGATTCGCCGCTCCTGCCCAGCTGAGTCGCCCGGCGGTCACGGTCCCGGTCGGTAGGGTGATGCGCTGTGCCCGCTGCTCTCCCCGATCCCGACCGCACCCGCCTCGCCGTCCTCGGTCAGCCGATCGACCACTCGCTCTCGCCGACGTTGCACGCGGCGGCGTACCAGGCCCTCGGTCTCGATCTGACGTACGAGCGGCACGAGGTCGGCTCCGGCGAGCTCGAGGCATTCGTCGGTGACCTGGACAGCTCGTGGCGCGGCCTGAGCCTGACGATGCCGCTCAAGCGCGAGGTCCTGCCCCTGCTCGATCGCACGACACCGCTCGTCGACGAGCTCGGCGTCGCGAACACCCTGCTCCTCCGGACCGAGGCCGGCCGCACCGTGCTCTCGGGGGCGAACACCGACGTCGACGGCATCGTCCGCCCGGTCGAGGCCCTGGGGCACGTGCCGGGTGCCGCGACGATCCTGGGCGGCGGAGCCACCGCGGCGAGCGCCTTGTTCGCGTCGCTCCGTCTCGGGGCGTCGTTCGTGCGCGTGTACCTGCGCGACACGACGAAGGCGAGCGAACTCGTGCTGCTCGCGACGCGGCTCGGTGTGACGCTCGAGGTGCACCCGCTGGCAGACCTGCCCGATGCTCCCGCGTCGGGGCTCGTCATCTCGACGCTGCCGGGCGGCGCCGCCGACACCCTGCAACTGCACCCGTCGGGCGACGACGCCGTCCTGTTCGACGTCGCGTACGACCCGTGGCCGTCGGTGGTCGCCGAGCGCTGGTCGGCAGCGGGCGGCCGGGTGCTCAACGGGCTCGACATGCTCGTCGAGCAGGCCATCGGTCAGATCCGGTTCTTCACGAGCGGGGACGCCGACCTGCTGCTGCCTGACGAGGCCCGCGTCCGCGATGCCATGCGGGCCTCGGTCGGGCTGTCGGCGATCAGCCCGCAAGCGCCTTCTTGACGGCGTCGATGTTGCTCTGCTGCCAGGCGATGTAGCCCTTGCCGGACGGCAGGGTCTCGGTGACGCCGACGACCGGCACGTGGTTGCTGCGCGCCGCGGACTTGACCTGCTCGGTCTCGGGGCTCGAGGTCTGGTCGTTGTAGGCGAGGAGCTTGACGGGGTCCTTGCCACTGAACAGCTGGAGCGTGTCGTTGAGCGCCGCGGGTGGCACGTCGTCGCCTTCCTCGATCGCCTCCGAGAAGTCCTGCGGGGTGACGTTGCGCAGCCCGATCGCGTCGAACAGGTAACCCGGCACCGGCTCGGTGTAGGCCACGCGGTCGCCGGCGTCCTGCTGCTTGAGCGCTGCCGTCTGCGCTTCGAGGCCCTGGAGCTGCTTGGTGACTCGTGCCGCGTTGGCCCGGAACGACCCCTTGTGCGTGGGCTGCTCCTGGCCGAGCTCGGTCGCCACGCGACTGACGAACCGGACCATGGTCGGGTAGCTGTAGAACACGTGCTCGTTGAAGTCGTCGTCGCCGGCCTTCTGGAGCCCGGACAGCTTGACGACGTCGATGAGGTCGGCCTTGGACTTCGTGGAGTCACGCAGGGTCTCCATGTACGAGTCGTACCCGCCGCCGTTCTCGATGAGCAGGTCCGCATGGGACACGGCGAGCTGGGTGCGGGGCGAGGCCTCGAACGAGTGCGGGTCCTGCGAGGGGTCGGACAGGATGCTCGTCACGTGGACGTGGGAGCCGCCGATCGTCGACACGAGGCCGCCGTACACGTTGGTCGACGCCACGACGTCGATCCGGCCGGAGGACCCGGAGCCACCGGAGGCGGACGACCCGGATCCGGACGTTCCACCCGCCCCTCCGGAACTCGAGCATCCGGTGAGACCGAGAGCGGCGGCGCCGGCGACGGCGGCGAGGGCGATGAGGGCGCGTTGACGCATGAGGGGTGGAGGTCCGTTCCGAGGCCGCTCGACAGGGGCGGGCGGCGGCGACCACGCTGCGCCCGCACCGCGACGCTATTCACTATCGATAATGATTGTCAATTCCGATGCACTGGGGAGGCGCGGCCCGCGCCTCCCCAGCGGCTCACGCCCCCCGGACGGTTCACGCCCCCCGCACGTCCCGCGCGAACGCGGCCGCCCGCTGCCGGAGGCTGACGATGCGCTCCTGCCGGGCCGCCTCGACGTCGAACCCGAGGTACGCCGGCGGCGGTGGGTTCCGCACGTTGGCCGAACACTGGAAGTCGGCGCAGACGAGCGTGCCGACGGTGTTGCCGTTCCGCCCCGAGGCCCCGCTCCGGCGCGCGCTGTAGAACAGCACGTCGTTCGGCAGGCGGACGTCCTGGCACCAGGCGCACTGCGGCCGGGTGCGGGTGCCGCCATCGGCCTGGCGGAACAGGATGCCGACGAGGGCGTCGCCGTCGGGGACGATCGCGTACGCCCGGCGTCCGATCTTCGGATCGCGCCAGCCGAGGTAATCGAGGGCGTCCCAGTCGAGGGCGTCGAACCCGCTGGGCAGGGTGATGTCGGAGACCTCCTTGCGCGAGGCGTTCACGAACGCGGCGCGGATGGCCTTCTCGGTGATGGGGAGCATGGGTGTGCCGTTCTCTCAGCCCGGGCGCGCAGGCGCCGGGCGGGTGTCATGGGGAGGAGGGCACAGCGGACGACGGTCACGACGACCGGGATCGATCCACTGCGCCGCCAGCCGGCATCCGCGGAAGCGGGGGCCGGGGCGGCCGTCACCTGACGTCGGCGGATGGACCGCCGGCGACCTCCTGCCATGACGAGTTGCGCACGCTCCTACGCTACCGCGCGCCGGACGTGGGCAGGACGTGCGCGCGCTCCCCACTCCTCCCGGACAGGCTGAGGAACTCGACCGCTTCCGGTCCCGCAGCCCCGGACCAGTGTGGGGTGCGGGTGTCGAACTCGGCCGCTTCACCGGGACCGAGCACCATGTCCTGGTCGCCGAGCACGAGGCGGAGTCGGCCGGTCAGGACGTACAGCCACTCGTGCCCGGGATGGGTCATGGGCTCGGGCACGGCCGGCGCGGCCCGTCCCGGCATGACGTGCTTGAACGCGGTGATCCCGACGGCCCCGCGTCCGAGCGGCAGGATCGTGTGGCCGTGGGCGCGGAACGGTCGGATGTGGATGCGCGGGTCGCCACTCGGCGGCGCTCCGACGAGCTCGTCGAGCGGCACCTGGTACTCGCGGGCGAGCGGGAGGAGCAGCTCGAGTGTGGGACGTCGCCCGCCCGACTCGAGCCGCGACAGCGTGCTCACGGACACCCCGGTGGCGGCGGACACCTGCGCGAGCGTCAGTCCGCGGTTGGTCCGGAGCTTCCGAAGCCGGCCACCGACCGCGTCGAGGGTGCGTTCCCACGTCTCGTCCATGGACCCACTTTGCCATTCCCGCAAGAACGATTGCCACTTCGGCGAGCACCGCACAAGCTGACGGTCGAACGAGGAGGAACGACATGCCCACACACACTGACCACGACGTCGTCGTCATCGGCGGCGGTGCGGCCGGCCTGAGCGCCGCGACGGCACTGGCGCGCTCGATGCGATCGGTGGTGGTCGTCGACGCGGGCGAGCCCCGGAACGCACGGGCGGGGGCCGCCCACAACGTCCTCGGCCGCGAGGGGACCGCACCGGCCGACCTCCTGCGCCTGGCTCGCGCGGACGCCGAGCGCTACGGCGTCCGCATCACCGTCGGACGAGCGACCACCGCTGCACGTCAGGGCGACCGCATCGCCGTCAGCCTCGAGGACGGCAGCCGACTCCGCGGCCGCCGTCTCGTCCTGGCGTCGGGCGCGGTCGACGAGCTCCCCGACGTGCCCGGACTGCGCGAGCGTTGGGGGCGCGACGTCGTGCACTGCCCCTACTGCCACGGTTGGGAGGTCCGGGGCCAGCGGATCGGCGTGCTCGGCTCCGGCGCGATGGCCGTCCACCAGGTGCTGCTCTTCCGGCAGCTCAGCGACGACGTGACGCTCTTCCGTCACACGATGCCCGAGCCCTCGGACGAGGAGTGGGAGCGGTTGGCGGCTCGGGGCATCCGCGTCGTCGAGGGTCCGGTCGCTCGGGTGCTCGTCGACGACGACCGGTTGACGGCCGTCGAACTCGACGACGGGCATGTGTTCCCCCTCGACGCGGTGGCCGTGCAGACGCGGGTGGTCGCCCGAGCGGACGTGTTCGAGCACCTCGGCGGCGAGGTCGCCGAGCATCCGAGCGGCATGGGCCGACACGTCCCCGCCGACCCGACCGGTCGGACTGCGCTGCCCGGCGTGTGGGCGACCGGGAACGTGACGGACATCGGCGCGCAGGTCATGAGCTCCGCCGCCGCGGGCGTGATGGCCGGCGCGGCGGTCAACATGGACCTCATCGAGGAGCAGACGGCCGCGGCGGTGCGAGCGCGGCAGGAGCCGTTCTCGCCCGAGGCCGAGCGCGAGGTCACCGAGCGGGTGCTCGGCGCTCGCCGACACGGGTTCGAGCCGCCGCGGGACTGAGCCTGACGCCAGCGCGGGACCGAGCCTGACGCCAGCGCGGGACCGAGCCTGACGCCAGGGCTGCGCATGCGGACGACGAGTGCGCACGCGGCCGCATGCCCGGTTGTCGTCCGCATGCGCACCCGACCTGCGTCAGCGCCCCATCCCCAGTGCCGCGACGATGCGCTCCCGCCCGAACGCCCACGCCGCCTCGACGTCCCCGCCGAGCTCGAAGCGCCCGTTGAGTTCCATGCCGACGAACCCCACCACCCAGGCCGTGAGGGTCCGCGCCGCCTCGAGCGCGTGCTCCTCGCCGGCGAGCTCGCCCCCGAACCGCACCACGGCGACACTGGCCGCAGCGCCGAACTCCGGCCGGGCAGCGGAGACGCCCGCGCCCGGCGTCATGACGAGCTGGAACGCGGCGGGTCGCTCGTGCCCGAACGTCCGGAACACGTCGACGACCTCGGCGGCAGTGGTCGCGGACTCCATCCGCCCCGCGAGGTCCGACAGGGTCGCCTCGGCCACGAGCTGGATCAGGTGGTCGCGGCTCGACACCCGCTTGTACAAGGAGGGCGCCCGCACCCCGACCCGCAGCGCGACGGACTGCATGGTGAGACCGGCCAGCCCGTCGTGCTCGAGCAGGTCACGGGCGGCGGTCACGATCGCGTCGAGGGAGGTGCGTTCCGGCGTGGGCATGTCCATCAGCATAGCTATTGACGGTAGCCATCATGGCTAAGTACAGTAGCCATCATGGAACTGGCACCGAACCTCCACCGCATCGGCAACGACATCGTCGCCGCGTACCTCGTCGTGGCGCCCGAGGGCATCACCGTCATCGACGCCGGCCTCCCCGGGTCGTGGCACGACCTGGTCGCCGAACTCGCCTCGATGGGTCGCTCGCTCGAGGACGTGCGCGGCGTCGTCCTGACCCACGGCGACTCCGACCACGTCGGGTTCGCCGAACGCCTGCGCCGTGAGCGCGGCGTCCCCGTGTACGTCCACGCCGCCGACGCCGCGCGGGCCAAGGGCGGCGACAAGCCGAAGGCCGGCAAGCAGTCGATGCGCCTCGGCCCCCTGCTCGGATTCGTCGGCTACTCGATGCGCAAGGGCGGGCTCCGGACGAACTGGCTCACCGAGGTGGTCGAGGTGCACGGCGGCGAGACCCTCGACCTCCCCGGCGCCCCGCGGATCATCAGCACGCCGGGGCACTCGCCGGGCAGCATCGCCGTGTTCGTCCCGGCCGTCGACGCCGTGTTCGTCGGCGACGGCCTGACGACCCGGCATGTCCTCACCGGCCGCACGGGTCCCGCGCCCGCGCCGTTCACCGACGAGCCCGAGCAGGCGGTCCGGTCGCTCCGCGCCCTGGTCGACACGAACGCCCACTGGGTGCTCCCCGGTCACGGTGCCCCGTGGAGCGGCGGCGTCGCCGCGGCGGTCCAGGCCGTCGAGCACGCCGACTGACCCCCTGCCGGGAGGGACCGACGACCGGGAGGGGCCCGGCCACCGGGAGGCACCGGCGACCGGGAGGAACCGGCGTCAGCTCGTCACACCGTCCACGTAGAACCAGCGCCCGGCCTCGCGCACGAACGCGCTGTCCTCGTGCAGCTCGCCCCGCTCCGAGGGCGTCCGCCACCACGCGCGGAACTCGACGGTCCCGCTCGTGTCGAACGGGCCTCCCGAGCTGGTCCCGAGGACGTCGAGTCGCGTCCACCGCATCATCGGGTCGAGCTCGAGGCTCGTCGGCCGCGTCCGCGGGTGCCACGACGTCAACAGGTACTCCGGCATGGTGAGCGCGAACGCCGTGAACCGCGAGCGCATGAGCCGCTCGGCCGTGGGCGCGGCCGCTCCCGCGTGCAGGGGGCCGCAGCACTCTGCGTACGGATTGCCGCTCAGGCAGGGGCATCGTTCCGCTGACATGTCCTCAGCGTAGGACCGCGACGCCGGCTCGCCACCGGCCCGGGAGGCCCGACCCCTCCCCGCCGCATGCGTGACGTCCGCATCGACCCCACCACCGGCCCGCGAGGACCGCCGCACCCCGCGACCGCGTTTACGGTTGGTCCATGAGCACTCCCCTGATGATCCGACGCGCCACGCTCGAGGACGCCGCGACCGTCGCGGACCTCGTCGAACGTGCCTACCGCGGCGAGGCGAGCCGCGAGGGCTGGACGAGTGAGGTCGACGTCATCGGCGGTCGCCGTACCGACACGGAGCAGATCCGCGCGCTCATCGCTGCGCCCGACTCGGTCGTGTTCGTCGGCGTCGACGAGGGCCGGATCATCGCGACCTGCCAGGTCCAGCGGCATGGCCCGGGCCTCGCGTACTTCGGCACCTTCGCGGTCGAGCCGACGATCCAGGGCAGGGGCCTGGGACGACGGATGATGGAGGCCGCCGCCGAGCACGCCCGCACGACGTTCGATGCCGCCGCGCTCGAGATCACGGTCGTCGCGCAGCAGTCGGCACTCATCGCCTGGTACCGACGCCTCGGGTTCGTGCCGACCGGCGCGACCCGGCCGTTCCCAGCCGAGGCCTGGGGCGCGACGCCGCTCGTGCCGGACGTGCACTTCGTCGTGATGCGGAAGCCGCTGAGCGACCGCGATGAGGTCGACACCGAGGACGTGGACCGGGTCGGCTGACACGAGCAGCCCGTCCGATCAGGGACAATGGCTCACGCGACGGATGAGACCGCCGCACGATCCCGCCCCGAGGAGGCGCCGTGCCCCGACTGACGATGGACGAGCTCGAGGGTTGGATCTCGGAGTTCCGGGCGGGGTCGTCGCACCTGCTTTCGAGCCCGCAGGCGGTCGACATGTCGTGGGACCAGGCGACCATCGACACCGCGCTCATCGTCATGCACCTGGAGACCAGTGGCACCGAGGTCTACCTGCAGCGCGAGATCGGTGTCTCGCCGGAGTGGACGGTGACGTTCGAGCGCCGTGAGAACGACGCCCGGGTCTCGGCCGAGCAGGTGCTGACCCTGGCGGCCGAGGTGAGCGCGATCGGCCACCTGTGCTCCTACCTGACGCTCAAGACGTCGGAGCACCTGCAGCGGCACGCGGCAGCGCAGTAGCCCACGGACGACGGAGGCCGCCGCGGGTGATCAGGATCACCCACGGCGGCCTCCAGGTCGCCGGTCGCCGCGTCAGCGGAGACGCAGGTGGCGGCGGCGTCGGTACCCGATGAGCGCGACGATCCCGCCGAGCCCGAGCAGGCCGATGCCCGTGATCGCAGCGGGTCGGGCGTCCGAGCCGGTGTAGGCGAGGGCGTTCGCCCCGGTGCCGTCACCGCCACGGTCGCCGGTCAGCAGCGCAGCGCCGGTGCCTGCACCGGTCGCGCCGGTCCCGGTGGCCGCCGCAGCCACGTAGCGGAAGCCCGTGGCGCCGCTCGTGCCACCGGTCGTCGTGACGGTGATCGTCGTGGCTCCCGGGTCGCAGGCCGGCGTCGTGAACACCAGCCGGGTGCCGGCAGCGTTCACCGTCACGTCCGCAGCGGGGATGGTCGTCCCGCAGATCGTGACGCTGGTCCCGCCGGGCACGAAGCCGGTTCCGCTCACGGTGACCGTCGTGCCTCCCGCGGTCGATCCCTGCCCGGGGTCGGTGCCCGTGACGGTGGGTGCGGCGCGGTAGGTGTAGCCGTCATCGTCACGGGCTGCACCGGCCGGATCGGTCAGGACGACGTCGACCGGGCCGGCGGCACCGGCGGGCGTGGTGACGGTGACGCTGGTGTCGGTCGGCGTGCCCACGACCGTCGCCGGGACGCCACCGAACGTGACGCCGGTGACGTCACCGAGCCCGGTACCCGAGACGACCACGGTCTGGCCGCCGGAGGTCGGACCGGACGCGGGGGTCACACCGGTGATCGTCGGCGCACCGGCGGTGACGTAGAGGAACTGGTCCGGCGCGGCGACCGTCGTGCCACCGGGGAACCCGACGACGACGTCGGCGAGGCCGGCACCCGGCGGCGTCGTGACGACGATCTGCGTGCCGTCAGCGGAGACGGAGCGGACGGTGCCGGCCGTTCCGCCGAACGTGACGCCGGTCGCGTTCTGGAGGCCCGTTCCCCTGATGGTGACGGACGTCCCGCCCGCAGCGGGGCCCTGGTCCGGCGTGATCCCGGTCACGGTCGGCGCGACGTACGTGTAGCCGAGCCGGGCGGTCCCGTTCGGGTCGCTGACGACCACGGTGGTCGGGCCCGCGGCGCCGACCGGCGTGACGGCGGTCAGGGAGTTCCCGTCGGCGGCGACCTGGACGTTCGTCGCCCGGGTCCCGCCGAAGGTCACGGTGGTGTCGGGCGTGAACCCGGTGCCGGTGATGGTGACCGTCTGGCCTCCGGTGGTCGGCCCGGTCGCGGGCGTGATCCTGGTCGCGGTGACCGGGATCGGCGCGGTGGGCGTCTCGCAGGTCGCGTTCGCGAGGACGACCGTCGCGACGGTCTCGTTGACCAGCGGAACACCGGCGACGGTGCCGTTCAGCGTCGCGACCGCGCGGACGGCCGTGCCCGTCGCGGTGGTCCCGGTGGTCGTCTGGACGCGGCTCGCCTGGACCGTCAGGGTCGCACCGGCGAGCGTTCCGGTGAGGTCCGCGCTCACCGTCGCGGTCGGCGTGGCGGCGTTCAGTGTCACCGCACGGCCGAGCAGGGTCAGGCCGACCAGGTCCGCGGCGCTCGTCGGCGTCCCGCCCACCGGGCACGTCGCCGTCGCGGTCGCCGCGTCCGCGGTGAGCACGCTCTGCCCGAACAGCGCCACGTTCGCACCCGCGATCCGCGAGGACGCGGTGGACCGCGTCGCGTTGCTGCTCGCCGAGGTCGTCACCGCCCCGACGGTGATGTCCGCGGCCGCCACGTCGGCCAGCGTCGAGCCGTCCGCGTCGGTGAAGGCGCGGTCACCTGATCCCGTGACCGCGACGTCACCGACGGCCGCGTTGACGTCCAGCGTGGCCACGCCTGCGACATCCGCGTCCGCGACGGCACTGATGCCGACCGCCGACGCATCCCCCGGTGCCGCTGACGCCGGTCCTGCGACGACGAGGGCACCCCCAACCACCAGTCCCGCGGACAAGCCGACCGCGGACAACCGCATTCCCACGCTCCGTCGCATGGCGCCCCCTTCACGAGCTGTTCTGCCTGCGCACGCTAGGCCCGGGGGTGGCGGGTACGTTCGCTCCAACACTGGGGTTTGACAACCACTCACGAACAGGAGTACGACGTCCCGGCACGTGGAACGCCCGGCCCCCGCATCGGGGACCGGGCGTTCGGCGCTGCTCGCCGACGATCAGTCGACGAGCGAGAGCGTGACCTCGACGTTGCCGCGCGTCGCGTCCGAGTACGGGCACACCTGGTGCGCGGCCTCGGCGACCTCCTGCCGACGGTCCGCCGGCACGTTCGGGGCGTAGATGTCGAGCTCGACGGCCAGGCCGAACCCGCCCTCGCCGTTGTCGCCGATGCTCACGCTGGCCGACACGGAGGCGTCAGTGGTGTCGACGCCGAGTCGCTTGCCGACCAAGTGGTAGGCACCGAGGAAGCAGGCCGAGTACCCGGCGGCGAACAGCTGCTCGGGGTTGGTGCCCTCGCCGTTGCCACCCATCTCCGTGGGCGGGCGGGTGTCGAAGTCGAGGCGGTCGTCCTCGCTCCGGACGTGTCCGTCGCGACCGCCGCCCGTGGCGTGGGCGATCGCGGTGTACGTGATGTCAAGGGTCATGGACCCCACCTCACACCACGGGACTGGACGGTCGCTGACGTGTATCCGGTGGACGCACACCGCAAGGAGCGGCCACGATGTGATGGTGAGCAGCGTTGCCCAGTTCAGTTCGTCCGCCGATGCCTTCGTGGCCGTCGTCGCGCAGGTCCCCCACGACGCGTGGGAGCGACCGGCACTGGGCGAGTGGACCGTGCGGAGCCTGGTCGGGCACACCACGCGCGCGCTCCTGACGGTCGAGCAGTACCTGCACCTCGAGCCCCCGGCCGAGGTGACGATCCCGACCGCGGCGCTGTACTACGCCACCGTCTACGAGCAGTTCACGGACTCGAACGCCGTGACGCAGCGCGGGATCGCTGCGGGGATCTGGCTCGGGGACGAGCAGCTCCTGCGGATCACGGACGCCCTGGCCCGCGCGAAGGCCGCGATCGAGGCGGCTCCCCCGGACCGTGCCGTGTCGATCGGCGGGATGGGGATCCCGCTCGAGGAGTACCTGCGTACGCGGGTGTTCGAGCTCGTCGTGCACACGATCGACCTCGCACGCGCGATCGAGGTGCCGTGCGCGCCCCCGCCGGACGCGGTGGAGTCGTGCGCGGTCCTGGCCGTGTCGGCCGGCAACGCGCGCGGCGACGGCGAGGCGGTCCTCCTGGCCCTGACCGGGCGCGGGTCGCTCCCGGACGGGTTCTCGGTGGTCTGACCGCGCCGGAACGGCGCGCTCCGGGTGCCGCGGGGACACGACCGGGAGGCCCGACCCGGCGACTCAGCGTCGGCGTCGGCCCTCGGCCGATCCGTGGGACGGCTCCCGGTCCTCCCGGCTGTCGCGGCGGAGCACGAGCGACAGGGCCGCACCGAGCAGTCCGGCGACGATGAGCACGATCGGCACGGAGATCGGTGCGTGCGTCGGCGCCGCGATGACGAGCAGCACCAGCCCGAGCACGACGAACCCGATGGAGGCGATGAGCACGTTCCGGCGCGTCGCACGACGGGCGTTGGCGCGGTTCGGTGCGGCGAGCAGGTCGGGATCGTGGAGGACACCGCCGTCGCCCGGCCGCGCCACCGACACGGCGGATGCCTGCGCGGTCCGAGGGGTGGGAGAGGCGAGGAGCCCGGCGATCGACGGACCGCTCGGGGCGAGTTCGGCGTCGAGGTCGTCGTCGTCCTCCTCGGGCACGGGGACGACGAGCGCGGCCTCGCCGGCGTGGCCGGCCTCGGCGCGCTCGGATTCCTCGCGGATGGC
The DNA here is from genome assembly GCF_003234885.2 of Curtobacterium sp. MCBD17_003. Lineage (NCBI taxonomy): Bacteria > Bacillati > Actinomycetota > Actinomycetes > Micrococcales > Microbacteriaceae > Curtobacterium > Curtobacterium sp. MCBD17_003. The sequence goes on along the minus strand of NZ_CP126275.1, from coordinate 588,808 downwards.
GATGGCGCGCTCGGCCTCGGCCGCCTGCTCCGCCTCGTCGAGGTGGTGCGCGGAGGGACGACGGACGTCGGGGTGTTCGTTGGTCACGAGGCGGGTACCTCTCGGGATCGTGGACGGCACGTCGGGGTCCGCGCCGGTACCAGCACATCAGGAACGTGCCGGATGCGCGAGCATATGACACCGATCTGGTAGCGCGCTGCCCTTGTCCGGTGAGCGCGCCCAGACTCGGGCACACTGGCTGCGCTCGGGCACACTGGTCGCATGTGTGGCAGATTCGTCGTCTCCGACACCACCGCTGACCTGTTGCCCGAGCTCGTGGGTGAGCTCGCGTCCCGCACCGAGCACGTCGACGAGGACACGGGCGTCGTCAGCACCGGACTCGTCGAGAACTACAACATCGCCCCGACGGACGACGTGCAGGCGGTCCGGCAGTTCCGCGGCGAGCGGGCGATGCCCGACGTGCACTGGGGGTTCGTGCCGTCGTGGGCCAAGGACTTCCGGAAGCAGCGGCCCCAGCCGATCAACGCCCGGATCGAGACCGTCGCGACCTCGGGCATGTTCCGCACGGCGTTCGCGGGCAACCGCTGCATCGTCCCGGCGCAGGGGTACTACGAGTGGGTCCTGACCGAGACCGGCAAGGAGCCCCACTACATCCACCAGCCCGACGGCGCCCTGGCGATGGCAGGCGTCGTGAGCGCCTGGCCGGACCCGACCAAGCCCGAGGGCGACCCGGACAAGTGGCGCCTGTCGATGGCGATCATCACCCGCGACGCCCACGTCGCCCCCGGCGAGGTCCACGACCGCATGCCCGCGTTCCTGACCCCGGACAGCTACGACGCCTGGCTCGACGACACCCTGTCGCCCGACCAGCTCCTGGCGCTGCTCGACCGCGAATCGCACGAGGTCGCGCACGACCTGGTGCAGTACGAGGTCTCCCGCGCGGTGAACAGCGTGCGGAACGCCGGGCCGCAGCTCATCGAGCCGGTCGCGTAGCCCACCGTCACCGGGTGAGCGCCACCACCACGAGCACCACGACCACCACCGCGAGCGCGGCGACGAGCACCCACTGCCACCAGCGGAACTTGGCGCGGCCGTTCGAGCCGCGCGGGCGGATGGGTGAGCTGGGTCGTGAGCGCGGTCTGGCGGACATGCGCGAACCCTAGGCGCGATGCATGTGCGCACGCCGGTCCGGGGAGACGGAACCGTTCAGGCCGTGGTGGGGGCGCCTCCAGGATGGGCCGTCGGCCGCCCGGTAGCGTTGCTCGGCATGACAGCACGACGCCCGTTCGTGGTGGGGGCCGCCGCCGTGCTCCTGGGCGTGTACGCGCTCGCGAGTGGCGCGTTCGTGCTCATCGGCGGTGCCGCGCGGCAGCGGCTCGAAGCAGACGCGGTCCGCGTCCTGCTCGCCGTGCAGTCGGTCGGGCACGGGACGCTCCAGCTCGACCGCGGGTTCGTCGCCGCGATGGCCGTGTCGCTCGTCGTGGCGCCGCTGCCGATCGCCGCCCGGGTGCTCCTGCCCCGCCTGGGTGCCCGCGCCGCGTGGGCCCTGGCCGCCGTGGTCGTCCTGCTCGTCGTCGTGCTGGGTGCCGCGCTGCGGCTGCTGTCCGGCACCCACGCGATCTCCGTGGCGCTGGGCTGCGTCGTCGGCCTGGCGTTCGGGGTCCTCGTGGACCTGGCGGCGCGGTCGCTCGCCGCCCTGCGCGGCCACGAGACCGAGGGGCCCACGGGCCGGAGCCGATGGATCGCCCTCGCCCTGATGGTCCTGTACGTCGTGGCCGTCATGCTCATCGCGTTCCACGGCTCCCCCGTCGACGCCGGCAGCGACGGGTTCCTGTTCCGGGTGCTCGACTGGTTACACCGGCACGGCACGCCGCAGTGGATCGGCTACGCCGCCGTCGAGTTCACGGCGAACATCGTGTACTTCGTGCCGCTCGGGATCCTCGTCGCCCTGCTCATCGGCGTCCGGCGCTGGTGGCTCCCGGTGGCCATCGGGTTCGTGGCGAGTGCGTTCATCGAGGTCGTGCAATCGGTGCTCCTGCCCGAGCGGACCGGCTCCGTCGACGACGTCCTGTCGAACACGGCCGGGGCGTTGCTCGGGACCCTGGTGGGCATCGTCGTCCTGGCGCGGTTGCGGCGGCGGGCCGCGGTGCGGCAGCTCGGCTGAACCGCTGGGCGCGCGCCTCCGCCTGCGTTCGCCGACGTCGGCTCACCGTCCGAGAACGACGAAGCCCCCGAGCCAGCAGGCTCGGGGGCTTCGGCGTGGTGCTGGGTGTCAGACGTTCTTGCGCTGACGACGCGTGGCCGCCGTGACGCCGACGAGCGCGCCACCGAGGACGACCGCGCCACCGGCGCTCCAGACCAGGAGGGTCGGGACGGTCGAACCCGTGAAGGCGAGGCCGGTGCCGGTGCTGGTCGCGGTGACCGTGGCGCCCGTGCCCGTGGCGGCCGCCGGAACGACGGTGAGGGCCGTGGTCGCGATGTTGCCGGACGTGACACCGGTCGCGGTGACCTCGTAGGTGCCCGAGGCACCGCGGGGCAGCGTGATGGGAGCGTTGAGCGAGCCGGTTGCGGACGCCTGGCGGACCGCGGTGACGGTCTGCGTCGGCAGCGCGCCGATCGTGACGGCACCAGCACCCGTGACGGAGATGGTGACGTTCTCCGAGTCGGCGAACGAGCCCGGCGCGAAGTTGATGATGGTCGTACCACCGGCGACGACAGAGCCCGACACACTGACGTTGCTGGCGGGCACGTAGCCCTCGGCGTTGGCTGCCATCGGAGCGGCCATGACGGCTGCGCCGGCGAGCACCAGCGCCGCGATTGTCTTCTTCATGAGTGATCCCCTAGTTCGAACGCGACGGCGGCCTGACCTCTCGCAGGACGCTCGATTAGCGAAGTTCCATCAAACTATCGGCTTTCACAGGTGACGTCCACGGGTCGTGTAACAGTTTGGTGAACGCCCGGGGTCGATTCGGCCGCGACCGTGTGGCCCGCTGCCGCCTTCGGCCCGAGGAACTGCACCGTCAGCGTGGTGCTTTGCCCTGGTGAGAGCAGAGTTGGGATCTGCACGACCGGGTACGTGCCGTCGAGCGCAGTCTGGGGGCTGGCCGCCTTGCCGTCCTGTGACGCGCTCAGGAACACCCCCGTTCTGGGGGCGTAGATCGCGACGTTCGTTCCGACGTTGCCCGGCGACACGCCGAAGCCCCCACCACCGGTCACATACCGGGGAAGGCTCGTGGCGGCGTCCGCGGGCGCCGTGTTCTTCAGGGTGACCTGCACGGTCCAGGTCGGGCGACCATCGGCGCGGCAGACCTTGCTCCCCACGGCGATCTGCTTCGTGAGGTAGTAGTCCATCTTCGCGCCGGTGGCGTCGTTGAGGTAGACGCCGAACTTCGCGGTAGAAGCGGAACTGCGCGGCAGCGAGCCCGAGATCGCGGTCGGCGCGAGGATCAGCTGCTCAGCCGGATCGGCACTCCACAGTTTGAGGCGGCCTTCGCCCGCCCCCTTGGCGAGCGCCGAGACCAGGGAGCTTGGGTCGAATCGACCACTTGAAACCTTCGCGAACACGTCGGCCGCGGCACCAGCGAAGAAGGCGTCTTGCTCCGCATTGTCGGGGTATCGCGCATACACCTCACTGAGCAGGAGTGACACCGCATTCGACGACGTGAGCGTGTCCCCGGTCGGGAGCGTGACGGGCCCCGTCGCCTTCAGGATGTAGCTCAGGGTCACGGGGTCAATGGACAGGACGCCGTCGACGTCTTGGCCATACTTCTGCTTCCACATAGCTCGCGCGAGCTTCGAGGAGCTCGAGAACCGCGGCGTGAGCGTGACGTCTTGGATGTACTCGCCCGTGATCGAGCCGTACAGTCCTTGCGTCTCGACCGGCAGCGGCAGCACCGGTGACGGCGCCTTCGTGAAGTCCGAGGATGACGCTTGACCTTCCAAGGAGATCGACCCGTTGTCCGCCCTCAAGAGCGCGATGGCGCCCGAGATCCCGCCGCCAGCGCGGAGTTCGGCGTTGTTCTCGAAGAGCAGCAGATACTGCTTCGAACCATGCGCCCCGAGCATCGAGGGTGCGAGCTGCACGGCACGGTTCGCCACTCCGGCTTCTCCGGCAACCGACTGCAGGGTGGACCGCAACTGGTTCACCGCCGATTCGACTGGAGACACCGTGTCCGCCGTGTCGATGGCCTCGGCGTCCCGCTGAGCCCGCTGCAGCGTCGTCGCTGCTCTGGCCACCGGCGCTTGTGCTCGCTCCAACGGAGCGAGGTCGACACGGCCGTCGACGGGCCTCAACGACGATGTGTTGAAGCTCGAGAGCACCGGTGCGATCGGCTGCACCGCGTTCGAGGCGACGTCATCAACGATGCCCGCCACTTGCCGCACCACCCGGAGGTTCCCGCCGATTAGTGGCGTGTACTCGAAGGTCCGCCAGATGGGGTCGCTCGTAAGCGAACGTGCACCACCCGCGCGCTGCTCGAGCTCCTTCGCCAACTGTTGCGCCCGAGTCCCATCGCCGGAACTGACGTCGTGTTTGAGTTGCGTGACCAGCGACACCGATGCCTCGAGGTCCCGTTTCGCGAGGTAGGCACGGACGCCGACCCACGCGACTGCGGCGACGAAGAGCAACACGATGACAAGCGCGATCCAGACGACGCGCCGGCGTCCCCGAGAGTCCCCAGCCCGCACCACCTGTCGCGACTCCGGCAGGTCGGACATGCTTGTAGCGTAGAGGACGAAGCCAGCGCCTGACTCACAATCTGTCGACTTGTCGGAAGTTCAGCCTTCAACCGGACGACTGTCGTCAAACTCAGATGGTTCTCCACGCCGGGCGTCAAGGGGACAAGGGGGTCGCGCGGGGTCGCCAGCTTCTCGGGGGCTGACGACAAAACCAGCGGGATCGAGCCGTTGTTCCCGCCTAGCAGTGAGATCGGGTCCGGGACGTTCCTGCTGGCGCGCCATTCCGCATCATCACTCAGAGTACGTGAACGAATCTCCAGTTCGCCCAGACCGTGCCCGACGAAACCATTAGAGCCGCGTCGCTAGGACCGTGCCCGGAAAAACGTCTGCGGCTGTTGAATGAGTTGTCGCCCAGTCTGGACTGGCGCAACGGGTTATTTCCGGACTGAAACGGAACCTGGCCGATCCCGAAACCCACGCCAGAAGCAGGGCCACCCGAACGCAATTCGGCACCGCAAAGGATATGGCTGCGACGCTGACCAGCACCAAGTTGCCTTTTGGCGGAGGCTCATATGCAAAGTTCAGGCCGTGCGTGCGGGACGCGTCTATGCCCGGCTTTCTTCGGGAGGAGGCCGTCACGCTGCCTCAGCAAACCCTCGTCCTCGTCAATCGGCCGCACGCTGCCTCGATTGTTACGGAAGTGGACCACCCCTGCCCAGCGCTCCGTCCAGCAGACCGCGTACCATCAACATTGCGCGAGCCGGGTCGCGGAATAGGCAGGTGAACGTAGAGAGTACCGCACTGAACGACTCGCCGACGCGCCACGAATACGAACCAATGCCACCTCGCGCCATCAAAATCGTATTTCTCTTCAGGTAATAGTCCCGGTCCGCCGACGCATGATGGTACACGGTCGCACCAGTGAGCATGCTCGAGCTAGCCGAGTCACCCAGAGTATGCGACATCGTAATATCTAGGAACTGCACAAGAGAGTAACCCTGGCTCCGCGCCCTCATACCCCATTCACGATCCACATGGTCGATGAAGAAGTCCTCCCGAAAGCCTCCAATCGCCTCATAGGCGGCAACACGCATTATTGTTCCGGAAGCAAGTAGGAACGGTGCCTCGTAATCCGAATCGAGCACTGGAGAGTGCCTCACGAGCGAGGTCCGATAACGTCCCTCGCGGTAGATCAACGATTGCCCGGTCCGATAATCAACCGCCGTGCACCCCACCGCAGCGATGGTGGTGGATGTAACGAAGGCGTCCGCTGCTCGAGCGAAGAGTAGCCGAAGGAAGGCCGCGTCAACACCGCTATCTTGATCCAGCAGGAGGACGCGTTCGAATCCTTGCTTAGCAGCGCTTCTCAAACCCCGGTTATGACCCCACGCAATACCCCGGTTGATTCCATCTCCGAGATAATGAACTCCCGCTTGGGACGCCGCTGCGCGGGCAACAGCAGCCCCCCCGCCTGACGAATTATCAACCACAAACGTCGGAATACCAGCCTTCTGCAGTTCGCCAAGTAGGACCCGGATGACTTCAGCTGAGGGCTCGTATGTCACGACGATCGCTGCGCCGTCGATCCGTTCCGTCTCAACCATCAGCAAGCTCCCGTATCCGACGGAGTAGGGCATCGCGAGATAATCGGGCTGCTTCCCGTGGCAGTCGAGCGACCCGCTCCACCTCGGGTGGGGACGGGCGACAAATTGAAGCATTCTCCAGAGCTGACGCTATCGCCGCTGGATCACCGGGCGCCACTTGTATCAGGAGTGGACCCATCAACTCCTGCAACTCGCTCAGCGCCAGCGACTCGCGCGTCAGTACTCTTCGCCCTGATGCCAACCCCTGCACCACCTTGTTAGCTACGACCTCACCTGCCTTAGGTGATGTGCCGAAGACGCCAAGGACAATATCCGAATCCGCAATCAGCATTGCGAGTCGGGACTCCGGAATATCCGGAATAAACTCGACCCTCAGCTTGCCGTCCGCTGCTCGAAGCCGGTCGATTGCTGCAGACCGCTGGCCCTCAGTGCCGCCAACAAACCTAAAGCTGAACCGTTCGGGGTTAGCAACTCGTCTTGCTGCTTCGAATACATACTCAAGGCCATGCAGAGGAATGTAGTTTCCGTAATACAGTACCTCGAGGCGCTCTGAAGCGGAAGGCGGCCCAGGAACCGCCCACACTGGCGGCTCGACAGCAACCGGAATCACACGACGCGCCGACTTGTAGCGCTCAGTAAATCGGGCTGCCCGCGGAGGGGTATCTGTGAAAGCCTGATCGGCGAGTCGAAGCGCCAGCCAATCGAGGAACCAAAGCAGACGAGCCTTAATAGACCCGTGAGCTACCCTCCCATAGTCCTCCACCCTCGTCTCGTACATCCCGACGAAGAAATCGACTATCAAGGGAACCCGCAATACCCGAGAGACCAACCATGCCAATGCCCCGAATTGCACCGAGAACTCCGACAGGATCACCACTGAAGGCGCGGGACGGACAAGCAGAGACCGGGTGATCAGACGGAGTGTCTTCGCCACATAACTACCAGTACCCGTCTCGACGATTGCTACGCGCCAGCCGTCAGCCTCGAGGGCCTGACGAATTGCACGGTTCCGCGGGTAAGAAGAATCATGAACTGCTAGATAGGCTGCAACAGGCGTACCCGACGTCCGATTCACGTTACCACCCCCAGCTGCGAACTTATCACCTGAGTTGGATTTCGAGCGATTTCACGCCGGCTTTCTAGGAACGCCGCCGAGAGCCAAAATAACAAACCGACGTCTCCCTGAATAGTAGGAGCCGAAGCTTCGGCGACCACAAGCAGGACCACAAGCACGATCGCAACGCTGTACGCGGTGTCCTCAATGCGACCAGTGGCTGCGCCCAGCGCCTTGATCAGCGCCCACCCGATGGCAACAAGGAATGTGACGCCACCCAGCAATCCCAGATCGAGGAATGCGGCTAGGTAGCCGTTGTCGACGACGGTGCTCTGGTCGGTGCTCCCTCCCGGTCCCAACCCGAGACTGAATACCGCGCGCAGCAGCTCCGAGGACAAGAGGTGAACGCGCGCCTCTAGGGACGTGTCCGAATGGAGTCCAGTCAGGCTGAAGCGAGCCGAGAGTCGCGGGTCGATCCTCCCAAGCACAAGCGGTAGCGCCGCGTATACGACAGGAATCGGCGCAAGAACAAGCAACGCAAGAGGGCCTTTGCGAAACAGGGCGTAAATCATTATGGCCATGAGTAGTGCAAAGACACTTGTCCTCACGGAAGTCAACAACAACGGCACCGCCACAAACGCGACAACCAGACCACTTACCCACCACGGCGCCTTCCCCCTCACAAGCAGCCAGCAGCATATCACCAAAGCGAGAAGAGTCGCATAACCGAGGGGGGACGACGACGTGCCAAACAAACGGAACTCGCCCTTTGCTGCAACTCCGAAACTCGACACCACACTCGCTCTGCTCGATAACCAGCTGAGATCCCAACGCGGCGGGGCGAAGTATTGCACGTAACCGTAGGCGGCCGCGAGTACTCCCGCCGTCCGAATATGCCCGATCGCACGCCTGAAGCTCAACGTTAGTTCTTGTGGCCCAAGTACAAGAACGGCCAGCATCGGTATCACAAATTGCACAAAGCCGAGCGCCACCGTCGTCGCCTGGGCCCCCTGCATCAGACCGAGCACTGTCGTGATTAGCGCTACGAGAGTCAGAACGACCTGGAATTTCGCGCTCGTGCGCAATTTGCGTGACGATCCAAGCCGCCTCAGGATCAACGGAAGTAGGACAACTGTCGGGACCAGAATCAACGGATCGTTTGGCGTGTACCCGTCGGCGCCGCCTAGCACGCGCCGGAAGACCGAAACGAAGAACAATGCCCATATTGAAAAAGGGATGGCGGTCGACGGCCGAACGTAAATTAACACAAAGGCAAAGGAACCCGCGATGGCAACTAAGACGTACTTAAGGCCGAGGCCCACTTCGCAGGCGACGACCACGAGTGCTGCAGTCGCCAGGGCGCCTAGCAGCCAAACCACGGCGTCACCCGCCATCTCCCTAACGCGGGACACGAGTTGGCTCCAAGTCAGGACGGATCTCGCGGTAAACCCCCAGGACGTCTCGATTTACCCGTTCGACTGAGTAATAATCGAGCCCCTCCAGCGAACGCGAAGCAAGGGACAGCAGTTTGCCGCGGTCGTACGCGAATTCGTCTAGTGCTACCGAGATGCCGCCCGGATCCGCCGGCGCCACTGCTCGTCCTGCCCGCGGTCGAAGCATCGACTTCATGTCCCCTACAGCCGTGTAAAGGATTGGTGCACCGACCATCCTGGCTTCGGTGAGCACTAGGGCCCCGCCCTCCGCGTGACTCACCAGTGCGAACAGGTCGGCCGAAGCAATCCAAGGCGCGGGATCTGATTGGAAGCCGACAAAATGAACTCGAGCTGCGATATCGAGCCGCTCCGCTTCTACCTCTAGCTCGCGTCGGTAGGGTCCCTCACCCACAATGTATAAGTGCCAAGACGCCCGTGATTTGGCTACTGCCCTGATGAGATCCTGCACTCCTTTCCGCTCGTGCAGGCCGCAGACAGTCGCGACGGAGGGAGACACGAGCTCCACTGCCATATTGCTCTCCCCGTAGCGCGGGCTGTTCACCACGCCATTGACTACCACCCGTGTTCTCCCTCGACCGGTGTCGCCTGAGGCCGAGAGCAAAATTGATCGCCGCGGTAAGATCCGGCCTAAGAAAGAAGCTTTCTGCCAGGGGTTGTGTAAGGTATGGATGATGGGCTGGCGAGAAAGGCTGAAAGTAAGCACCAGCGCCGCGAGCGTGTGCGTATGAATAATACGCGGTTTTGCTCTAGCCATCCGACGGAGCGCCGCGATTATCCGCCACCATTGCCCAGGCGACCGCCAGCTGTCCAAGGGCAGTGCCAGGTGAAGGACCCCGTAGGAACTGAGCAGCTCGCTCCACTCCCCGCCGGCGCTCATCACCCCGACCGAGTAGCCGTCCTTCGCCTGTGCTATGGCGAGATCAACCACGGCATTTACGATACCATTTCCAACTCGACGAACGTGCGGCACAACGTGGACCACATCTAATCTCGTTGCCATTGCTCTACGTTCAGTTCGACGGACCACCCAGTGCGACCTTCCGATAGAAATTCTCGAGAACGCTGGCGACTTGCTCGTCGGTGGGAACCTGTGTTTCCCGAGCGCCCCGCCGTATCTCCTCTAGCAGGGCCGGATCCCCGACCAGCAGCCTCAGCGCTGCCGCGAGTGCTTCCGAATCGCGAGGACGCACCTTCAGCCCGTTCACGCGATCGTTCACCCACTCCGCTGGCCCACCCTCGTCCGCCACAAGGAGTGCCTTCCCGAGCGCCAGATATTGCAGTACGTTTTGACCTAGCGGCTCCGGGCGGACCGAGTACTGGACGCAAATGTCTAAACTGCGAGCGGCAATCAGCGGATCGTCGACATGTCCTGTTAACTGCACCCGATGCTGCACCCCAAGCTCCGCCGCTAGTTCGCGAAGCTCCTTCTCGAACTGCTCGCCTCCGAAGGACGTACCGCCAACGAGACGCAAGACGGAGTCCTCAGCCGGGAATGCCGACGCGAACGCTCGTATAAGGAGGTCTTGGCCTTTCCATGGGGCCAACCGTGCAATCATCCCGACAACCAGCGGTCGGCTCGCTTCCTGGAGCACCTTCGGATGAAGCTCGGGCCCCGACCACCCGATCGGGCTGGGGGCCACAACGGTCGCGGTGCTCGTTCGCAAAAAGGGTCGAGCCGTAACGAGTGTGGCCTCGGAGTTGGAAACAACCCCGGCCGCAACCGGTAGGACAAGACGCGTCATGGCGAAGTAGCCGAACGTGCCGAGGAAGGGTTTCTCCACGCGGTCGCGAAGATGAACCACGAGCGGAACGCGGCGCGCCATTGCAACGAGGGCGCCGTACAACGCGTTCCTGGACGAGTTCGCGATCAGGAGACTAGCAGCTTTGACCTCACGGTCAAGAAGCAGGTCGAGTGCCGTAGCCACAACTCTCACCGCAAGTCCGAGCGCCTTGAGAGGTGACGACGATGCACCAGCGCCGTGTCCAGGACCCCGCCAAAGCGCACGCCCCGGGAATGCCTCGAGTAGTGACGTGTACAGTGATTGTGCGCCATGAAGGTTTCGGGGAAGTTGTATTCGCCAATTCCACGGAGCTGATGCCAACGTGCGGATGAGGGCAAGCTCCGCACCCCCGGGATCAGCAGTGTGGCTAAGGTGTACAAAAAGCGCCCTTTCAGGATCCCCCTCAGTGAACCAGCGGCTCGCCCTCCTAATCATCCTCACACACCCTCGGTCTTCCCGGAAGCCGATCTCCCGCCCGTCGCGAGTCCGACAAATTGGACAGCGAGAACGGCGGCCTCGCCGATGACAATCGCCATTGCGCCCCCGCTCGCCCCGTACCTGGCAGGAAGTAGGAGCAGCAGAGGAAGGGAGACGATTGCGCCAACTATCGCGCTAGCTGCCAGCCAGCTACGGCGCCCGCTCAGCACAAGCCCGATCGTGCCCGTAGTTTGCGATACGGCAGTGAGCAGAAGTGTGCCGGCCGTGAATACCACCAGACCAAACCTGAGATCGATCGCTCCCCCGCTGAGGATTTGACCAACTGGGCGCGCCAGAGATGCATAGACGATCGCAACGAGCAACCCCCAGAGCGCTGCAGTCACTAGGCTCGAGCGATCACGGGTTCGCCGTGAGACTCGGTCCCTTGCTGAAGCAACCCACCCCTGTAGCGTCTGAGTCATCGGAGCGATGACTAGCCGTGCGATCCTCGCGAGCCTGTCAGCGAGCGCGAATGCGACGACCGAACCCGGCGCCGAATAGGCGATGATCACAACCGGCAGCGTGAGATAGGCGCTACCGAACAGGGCGGTAGCGGTCCCGTAGAACTGTGCCCGCACGCCTCCACTGTCCGACACGCCCGACCGCCGATGCCAGACCTGCCAACCGACGAGCCGCCGGGTGGTTAGGGCGACCGGCACAATCGCCCCCAGGACCTGCGCCACAGCGAACAGGGCAACCGAGTGTGTCGGCAAGGTAAGGACAGCGCCGACCACCGAAAGCGTGGTTCGGGGGAGCGTGTCGAGCAGTAGTAGTGATCGAGGCGCGGAGGTTCCGTAGAAATACCACTGTCCTCCGAGACCCGCCAGCGCAGCCGCCACGGCGATCAGCCCAACCGAGAAGCTTTCTTGATCCCGTTGCAGAGCAGCCAAGGCGAAACACGCGATAGAGACCGGCACCGCGACCGCAAGACGCACCAACACCGATAGCCGGTAGTATTCCAGCTGATCTTCACCGTCAAGAGTGCCCACTTCTGCAGGTCCCGACACACCCCAGCCAAGGTTGATTAAAATCGCGCCTACGGCCCCGGTCGCTTGGGCGACGGCGACCCCCGCCCAGGTCGAAGCGCCGACCGCATGGATGAGTACGGGAATGACGACCGCGCCAGCGACAGTTGTCAGCACAGTCGAGCTCAAGAAGCCACCGAAGGCACGTCCGAGCACGTGTGGAAGCGGATACGCTTTTACTTTGTGCATTCTCACGGCCTTTCGTTCCGAAGCCGCACCGCTTCTTCAACTGCTAACTCGAGCCGCTCGATGAACGTCCGGACAGAGAAACGTTGGGCATGTGACCGGATTGCGTCCCGGTCCCATAGTCGAGGGAATCCTCGCACTGCTTGCCGAATACTATCCACGTCGTCAGCGTCAATGAAGCGCCCTGACACTCCGTCCGAAGTCGAGTCGAGAAAGCCGCCCGCGCGTAGCACGAGTGAAGGCGTGCCAAACGCGTTCGCCTCGAGCGGAGTCAGCCCGAAGTCCTCGCGGGACACGGATACCAAGGCTCTCGCGTTCTCGTACAACCATCGGATTTCTGCATCTGAGACACGACCCACGCTTATCACGTTCGGCGGCAACGGTGCATGCCAGTCACCCACGATCACGAGAGGAAGGTCGGGCATCCCGCTCCAGGCGTCCACCAGCATGTCCGTGCCTTTATACCCCCGCGCTCTCGCGACCGTGAGGAAGAAATCGTTCGGAACGGCGACACGCTTCCGTGCTCCGTTCTCATCGATATCGATGGGGGGGTGAATAATTGAGGGGGTTACCCCGTATGCCTCTTGAATTCGAGTTGCTACCGCTCGCGAATTAGCAATGTAGGTCGTTGCAGTTGACGCAGCCTTTTTGTCCCACCTCATCAGCCATGGGGTCAACAGCCGAGCTAACCTCCGGACAACCGCTGGCTGATCGCGAAAATAATCCTCTGGTTGGTAAAGCCAGCGAGGTGGGTTATGGCAATAGACGACCTTCGCGGTACCGGCAGTAACACGGATCGCGTGCGACCAACCCGATGAACTACAGAGCACGGCGTCCGCATCCACTTTCCTCCGCCACGCCCACGCTAGGGGCAGGAGCGGAAGTGCTCGCCGGGGATCCTTCCGGAAGAACTTGAACCTGTTCAACCAGGATGGGCTGATTGAGATGTCGCGGTAGCCTGGAAACGATCCGTTCGGCTCATACAACGCGGTAAGAACGCTTCCGCTTCCGAGCCGCTGCGCTATCGATAGCGCGACTCGCTCAGCTCCACCCTTCTGGCTGATGTAGTCGTGTGCAATGCGGACACGCCTGTCCCTTGAGACCATGTCAGTACGCGCCTCGGGATGCAATCACTGCCCGCACAGTCCTCCAAAGGATTACCAAGTCACCTGTCGTGGACCAGTTCTCCACGTAGTAGAGATCCAAGCGGACGGAATCCTCCCAGGACAAGTCGGAGCGACCACTCACCTGCCACAAACCCGTTAGCCCCGGTTTGACCAGGAAGCGTCGATGGACGCGGGGGTCATACCGATCTACCTCACGCTGCAGCGGCGGTCGAGGGCCCACCAGCGACATGTTGCCGAGCAACACGTTGAACAGCTGCGGGAGCTCGTCCAGGCTGTACCGCCGCATGAACGAGCCAACGCGGGTCACGCGGGGGTCGTTGCGCATCTTGAACAGCACGTCGTTGCCCTCGGCGCGGTCGAGCTGGCTGACCTCCTGGATCCGGCTCTCGGCGTCGACGACCATCGACCGGAACTTGATCATCCGGAACGTCGAGCCGTTGAGGCCGACGCGCTCCTGCAGGAACAGCACCGGGCCCGGCGAGGTGACCTTCACGGCGATCGCGAGCAGCAGGAACACGGGTGACAGCACGATGACGAGCGCGGCGGCGATCACCAGGTCGAAGACCCGCTTGGTGTAGAGCTTGCGGCCCGAGTACGTCGGGGTCTCGACGTGGATCAGGGGCAGGCCCTGCACGGGGCGCGTGTGGATGCGGGGACCACCGATGTCGGTCAGGCTCGGCGCGACGACCAGGTGCTGTTGGCCGGGCTCGAGCGACCAGCTCAGCTCGCGCACGCGCTCGGGCGGCAGGTCGTCCGCGCTGGTGATCACGACGGTGTCGGCGTGCGTCGCGTCGAGCGCGTGCTGCAGGTCGTCGAAACCGCCGTAGGAGTGCAGGTCGGTACCCGGCAGGACGCCGACGAGTCCGGTGGAGACGGCCGCGCCGAGCACGCGGTAGCCGGCGGCCGGTTGGCGCTCGAGCTGCGCGGCGATGTGGCGGACGCTGGCGGGTGAGCCCACGAGCAGCACGCGGGCGGAGTACCGCCCCTGCTTGCGCTGCAGGATGAGCCACTGCCGCCACATCCACCGCGAGAACAGCAGCACCAGGATGCCGATGGGGAACGCGATGAGCACGTAGCCGCGGGCGAGCTCGAGGTGCAGCAGGAACGCGGCGATCGCGAACAGACCGAAGACGCGGATGCTCGAGTCCGCGACCAGGCGGTACTCGGTGCTGCCGACGCCGATCACGCGGTCGCCCCGGGTGTCGTAGACGCCGAGTGCGAGCGTCCACACCACGATCACGAACACCGAGATCCCGGTGTAGCTGAGCTTCAGGTCGTTCTCGTTCGACACGAGGTTGGAGCGCAGGCCGAGCCAGGCGATCTGCACGCCGAACACCACCCACGCCAGGATGAGGACGTCCGTGATCACCAGACGGCGCGCGAACGCACGACTCCAGCCCAACGTCGATGCGTCGGTCTGGAGGGCCGTCTCGCGTTCCGCGGTCATGGTCGCCGCCGCCTCCCGGTCACCACGTAGCGCCCCCGTCGGTCGACGTCAGCACCTGCGACCCGCTCCACACGGACACCCTGCTGTCGGTCTGGGCGATCGCCACGGCGCCACTCGTGGTCGTCGCGGGAGCGCACCCGGCGTGGGTCGGCTTCGACCCCGCGGCGGCGGCCGCCGTGGTGAGCGTGTCGACCTCGACGCCGTCGCACGTCGAGCGGCCGGTGCGTGCGACCGTGAACCCGCTGTCGGTGGGGGTGGCCGCGACGAGTCCGGAGACCGGCACCTGCACCCAGTCGTCGGCGGCGGTCTGCCGGACCGCCAGCACCCCGGGGCAGACGACCGCGGCGGTGGTGCCGCTCGTCAGGACCTGGGTCGGCGACGCACACGGCGAGGCGGACGTGCCCGACGACATGTGGATGCGCGAGTCGGCCGTCACGTAGTCGGAGACCAGAGCCGCATCGTCCGGGGCCCAGTACTCGCCGTCGGTGTACGACGACAGCGCGGTCTCGGCACAGCTGGCGCCGGTGCCGGCGACGATGCTCGTCTTGACGCTGCCGGCGTCGAGCCCGGCGACGGTGTGGACGTCGTACTGCGCGGTCGATCCCGCCTTCCAGGTCGCTCCGCCGTCCGTCGACCGTTCGACGACGGCGTCACCGCCGGTGCACGACCCGGACGTCGCGCGCCAGAGCTCCGAGGCGCTGACGGCGACGAGGAACCGCCGCTGACCGTCACCCGCAGCGGTCGGGGTCCCGGTGGCCGACGGGGTCGGGTCGGCGGTAGCGCTGGCCGAGGCCGAGGGACGAGCGGTGGGGGTCGCGGTCGCAGCCGGGACACTGCTGAACGTCGGGATCGGTGCTGCCTGGCCGTTGTCCCCGGGGGCGGTCCGCCCGAGCGCCACGGTCACCAGGAGCACGTCGACCACGACGAGCACCACGACCACGGCGGCCACCCAGACCAGCGCCTGTCGCGACACCGCGAAGCCCAGACGCCCCTTCCCCCCGTTCGAGCTCATCCCCGACTGCCCCCTGCTGTCGTCGAGTGGATCGCGGTCGTGATGGTCCCGACCGCCCCGGCGAGCACGTCGGCCACGCGCTCGTGGACCTCGGGCGACCGCCGGTACGGGTCCTCGACGTCGTCGTCAGCCGGGTCGGCCGGCGGCGGCACCATGCCGCGCGCGGCCGCGACCGTCGTGACGAGCGAGGCCAGGTCGGTCACGGCCTCCAGGTCCGCGGGCTCGAGCCCGCGCAGCACCCGCGCGAACTGGAGGATCGTGAACGTCCGCCGCGACGCCCGCGGCAACAGCGACACCACGGCGGCGCGGTGCGCCCGTTCCGCGGTCAGGATCAGGTCGGCGCCGGCGACGATGCGCTCCGTGAGGTACCGGGACCGGTGGTCGCTGGGGTCGCCTCCCAGCCGTTCCGACTGCACGGCGGCGGTGACGTCCATCGGCGCGCCGTCGTCGGCCATGGTCCCGGCGCTGGCGACGACGATGCCGGGCAGGTCGGCGAGCTGCGCGCGGAGCAGCTGCGCCGCCAGCGGAGACCGGCAGATGTTGCCGGTGCAGACGGTGAGGATCGTGAACGGACGGGCGGTCCCCTCCCCCGTCGTCATCAGTCCGCTTTCCGCAGCGGACCGACGCCGGCGCTGGGCTTGCGGGGGATCTCGGCCTCGTCCTCGTTGTCCAGCCCGTAGCCGTACGCGTAGCCGTACCGGCCGTAGCCGTAGGCACCCGGACCCTTGGTCGGCATCATCGTCAGGACGAACCCGGCGATCGGTGCCCCGACGTTCTCGAGCGTCGACGCGGCGCCGGCGAGCTGCGCCTTGTGGGTCTTGCCCGAGGCGACGGCGACGATCGCGCCGCTCGCCTTCTTCGACAGGATGGCCGCGTCGGTGACCGGGAGGAGCGGGGGCGCGTCGAACAGGATGTAGTCGTACTCCTGCTCGAGGCGCTCGATGAGCAGCTGCATGTTCCGCGAGCCGAGGAGCTCCGACGGGTTCGGCGGGATCGGCCCGGCGGGCATGACGCGCATCGCACCGCGACCCCAGGGCTGGGCGACGTCGTCGAGGTCGGCGCGGCCGATGAGCACGTCGGTCAGACCCGCGGCGCCCTCGACGTCCATGTACTGCGCGACCTTCGGCCGGCGCAGGTCGGCGTCGATGAGGATGACCTTGTACCCGGCGGTGTCGAGCGCGATCGCGAGGTTCGCGACGGTGGTGCTCTTGCCCTCGGATTCGACCGACGACGTCATGACGAACGTGCGCGCCGGGCCGTCGAGGTCGAGGAACTGCAGGTTCGTGCGGAGGGTGCGGAACGACTCGGCGCGCGGGCTGCGCGGGTCGGCCTGCACGATGAGCGGACGCGTCGCCGCCTTGTTGTCGAAGGCGATGCCACCGATGATCGGCTTGGTGCTGATGCGCTCGATGTCGGTCTCGGTGCGGACGCGGTTGTCGAGCGTCTCGCGGAGCACGGCCACGCCGACGCCGAGCGCCAGGCCGACGAGCAGGCCGAGGACGATGTTGACCGGCACGTTCGGGCTGACCGGCTTCGAGGGGACCTGAGCCTCCTTGACGCGGGTGAGCTTGACCGTGCTCTGGCCGTTCGCGTCCGTCGCCTCGATGTTCTGCACGACGTTCGTCAGGCTCGACGAGGTCGCGTTCGCGATGTCCGCCGCTCGCACCGGGTCGACGTCGGTCACGTTGATCGTGATGAGCGTGGTGCTCGTCGGGGCGTCGGCGCTGACGAGGCCGGCGAGCTGCTCGGCCGTCATGTGCAGGTGGAGCTTGGCGATGACCGGCAGGAGCACGATCGGCGTGCTCACGAGGTTCGAGTAGGTGACGACCCGCTGCTGCGTGAACGTGTTGCCCTGCGCCAGGTCGGACGCGCTGCCGCTCGTCTCGGTGGAGACGAACACCTGCGCCGACGCGGCGTACTGCGGCGTCTTCGCGATCGAGAACCCGGCCGCTGCTGCCACCCCCACGAGCGCGAGGATGAGGATCATCATCCAGCCCTTGCGTAGCACCGTGATGTAGTCGCGAAGCTCCACGCTCCAGCCTTCCCCGAACTGACGTCACCGATGCTCCTGATGCGTCGTGTGACAGCCACCGGTGAGGAAATAGTGCCATACCGATGAGGAGGGATCGGGTTCGTCATGCACATCGGGCTGGACCTGACCCCTACGGTGAGTGCATGAGCGCCGAAGAACCGACGATCGCTCCGCCGCGTCGCCGGAGTCTCCTGCCCCTCGGGATCGCGCTGGTCATCGTGATCGTGCTCGAGCGGATCGTGAGCAGCGCCGTGCAGCGGGGGTCGGTGCCGAGCGCTCCCGTGCAGCTCCTGCTGTCGGACCTGGCGTCGTGGGTGCCCCTCGTTCTGGGGGTGCTCTGGTACCTGCGCGACCGCGGCGCGACCTCGGTCGTCGATCGCCTGGGCCTCCGGATCAGCGTGTTCGACGTCTTCCCCGCCATCGCGATCGCCTGCCTGGCGCGGGCCGTGGACGGGTTCCTCAACCTGGCGATGTTCGACAGCACGGGGCTCAGCCCGCAGCCGGTGCTCGGCGGCGGGGTCCAGGTCGCGGTGCTCACGCTCACGGTGCTCGGCCCGTGCATCCTGTCGCCCGTGATCGAGGAGCTGTTCTTCCGCGGCACACTGCAGCCACTGCTCGCCGATCGGATCGGCGGCGAGGACGACCGACGGAGCAACCTCCGGCTCGCGACCGTCCTGGGCGTCGTGGGTGCCGCGGTGCTGTTCGCCGCGATGCACGTCCTCGTGGCGAACACCACGGTCGAGGGGGCGTTCGTCACCTTCGTGAGCACGTTCGTCCTCGGGCTGCTGCTCGGGACGTTCGTCGCCGTCACGAAGCGGCTCGGCGGCGCGATCCTCGCGCACGTCCTGTTCAACGCGATCGCGGTCGCGCTCACCTGGCCTCGGTGAACACGACCGCGATGCGGTGAGCATGGGCGCTCGATCAGTGGATGACCGGGTGCACGTGCTCGTACGCCAGCCACACGAGTGAGACCGACGACGCCGTGACGACGCCGAGCGTGGCCCACTGGTGCCAGGTCGCGCGGAAGCGGCCGTAGCGGTCGCGCTGCGCGGTGTGCTGCATGTGCCGGATCTGCGTACGGGAGTAGCGATTCTGGGCGCGGTTGTAGACGGGTTGCATGGTGGCCTTTCGGGTAGGAACCAAGCGGATTCGGGATTTCGGGTAGCCGAAGAATAACCCGAGATGCCCTCAGGGGCTAGTGCGGACGGGGCGACGCGGCGCCCGCCAGTGCGGCTGCGGGACCAGCCCAGCACCCGCCGGCACCGTCACGTGGTCCTCGCCGCGCTCGCAGAAGCAGGCGAGCAGGATCGGCGTGCCGTCGTGGAGCTGGTGGAACGTCTCGACGTGGGGCCGCGGCTGCCCGCCATCGCTCGTCGGCTGTGTCTCGTCCGGCATGGATCGATTCCCCCTGGTCCCCGACCACCTCGTCCGGAGCGGCGACACCGTGGTACTCCAACGAGGAACCGGGAAGCGCTCCTCGACCACCGCCCCGGACGGGTGTCCTCTACCCCGAGCGCAGACCCGAAACCGGCGCGGAGCGAGGTGCGACACATGTTGCCTGGTTCGGACACGTTCCACAAGTCGTTCGTCTGGCGAACCGGCCGGTGGCGGCCGGGCGGTGCCGCAGGGTCCTCGCCGCTCTGCTCGCCGATCCGGATACGGTGATGCGATGCACGACCAGCGATCGACGACCAACCACCGTCAGGAGCAGAAGGCGAACACCCGTGCCGCGATCCTGCGCGCCGCCGCGACGGAGTTCGCGACCCGGGGCTACGCCGGCACGAGCATCGCGAGCATCGCAGCGGCCATGGGCAAGCCGAAGTCAGCCGTGGGGCACCACCAGTTCGCTTCGAAGCAGCAGATCGCCGAGGCGATCGTCCGGCAGCAGCAGGAGACGTGGGCCTCGATGCGGGCGGAGGTCGAGCAGGCGACGCCGCCCGGACTCGGCCGGTTGCTGCGCCTCCTCATGACGGCGGCGCTCGACGCGCGCGAGCACCCGAGCGCACTCGCCGCAGTGCGCCTCCTGGCCGACCAGCGTGCGAACGGGATCACCCTGCCGCGCTCGACGGTGCCGTGGCGGGCGTACGTGGCTGAACAGTTCCAGATCGACATCGACGCCGGACGGATCCCGTCCGACCGCCCCGCCGAGGAACTCGCGCGACGGCTGCTCAACGCGAGCTTCGGTGTGTTCGACGCCGAGAGCCGCGGACTCCAGGCCATCGACACCGAAGCGGCACTCCGGGCGCTGTGGGCGGACCTCCTGGCCGGGGTCGGCGTGACGGACGTCGACGCCGTGCTCGAGCAGGTCGGCGCGGTGGACGCCGCGCCCCCCGCCTGACGCGCCGATCCGACTGCGGCCCGACCGCGGACGGGCGGTCGCACGACCGCAGGACCACCCGTCCGCGCGACCGCCGACCGCACCACCGGCCGGGACGACGAACGCCCCCGCTGCCGGAGCAGCGAGGGCGCGAGGCCGTCGATCGTGGAGCGCTCGAGCTCAGCGGATCGGGCGGATGACGTTCGGGAGCATGAGGTGCAGGTGCTCCGAGAGCTTGGCCTGGGCGTCCTCGAGCGAGGCGTAGTCGCCGATGTACTGGCCGAAGGTGTCCGACGCGAAGTAGTGGGCGCCCTGCTTGTCGACCGTGCCGCCGTAGTAGCCGCCGTAGCTCGCGACCCAGAGGCCCTTGTCCGCCTCGGTCCACGTGATCTGCGCGCGGGTCACCTGGCCGGCGGCTGCGGCTTCCGCCTCGAGGATCGCGATGGTGTCCACGGTGTCCGTGTCCAGGGTGACGTCGGAGTGGGAGATGGTCATGCTCATGTCGCGGCCTCGCTTTCCTTCGGGGTACGTCTGCGGTACTCCTCCACCGTACGAACCACGGGTCCGAGCGCGCCAGTCGAGCCCGTGATCTCCCGGGATCCTCGGAGCAGCAGGCAAGGCGAGGCCCGGATTCACGGGTCACGCATGACTCCCGCTATCCCCCGCGTTGGGGTACAGGGGTACACACGCGTCACACCGAGGCGGCCCTGGCACCTGCGACTCCCGACACCCCGGCCCCTGGTGATCGATGGGAACACCTGGTCGAATGACTCCCACCCCCGACCGTCAGGAGGACGAGTGCACGCCGGAGACCTGTCAGCCGCGCTGTGGAACGAGCGCGCGCTGCTCGAACGCCTCGTCGGCGCGACCCGGACCGCACGCCCCGCAGCCGAGTGCGACGCCGTCCTGGAGGACCTCCGTGCCGCCCGCCTCGTCCGTGACGTCCACCTCGCCACCGTCCTCCGCGATCTGCACCGCGCCGAGGATGCGGGCCTGTCCGCGTTGCTCGAGCCGGGCCTCCCGGCCCCGTGGGACCTGATCCTGCCCGAGCACGTGACCGCGATCCGAGCGCTGGCGGCCGAGATCGACGCGCAGGAGCGCGGGCGCCCCGGTGCCGCCCCCGCACGATGGCCGGCGTTCGCGGCCGCCGCCGGCTACCGCTGACGCCCGGGCGGCCGGCCACCGGCCACCGGCCAACCGGCGTCCGGCCGCTCCCCCGAACCGCGAGATCGCAGTCGTTGCCGCTTCGACCGGGGTCGTACCGGCAACGACTGCGATCTCGTGGGAGAGAAGGGGCGCCACCGGCCTCGGCCGGCGCCCCGGCCGCCGGCGCCGGCCGGAGGGGGCGCCGCGGCGTCGGCTACTCGGCGCCGAGGAGGTCGTGGCGCACGACGATGGCGTCACGGCCGGGGCCGACCCCGATCGCGGAGATGCGGGCGCCCGACATCGCCTCGACCGCGAGCACGTAGTCCTGCGCGTTCTTCGGCAGGTCGTCGAAGCTCCGCGCGCCCGAGATGTCCTCGGACCAGCCGGGGAACTCCTGGTACACGGGCACGGCGTGGTGGAAGTCCGACTGCGACACCGGGACCTCGTCCATGCGCTCGCCGTCGACCTCGTACGCGACACAGACCGGGATCGTCTCGAGGCCCGTCAGGACGTCGAGCTTCGTGAGCACGAAGTCCGTCACGCCGTTGATCCGAGCCGAGTACCGGGCGATCGGGGCGTCGTACCAGCCGCAGCGGCGCGGCCGTCCGGTCGTCGTGCCGAACTCGAACCCGTTCGCACGGAGGAACTCCCCCGACTCGTCGAACAGCTCGGTCGGGAACGGGCCGGCGCCGACCCGGGTCGTGTACGCCTTGACGATGCCGATGACGCGTTCGATGCGGCCGGGACCGATGCCGGAACCCGTGGCGGCGCCGCCCGCCGTGGCGGAGGACGACGTGACGAACGGGTACGTGCCGTGGTCGACATCGAGCATGGTGGCCTGGCCGGCCTCGAAGAGGACGGTGTCGCCGCGCTCGAGCGCCCGGTGGATCTCGAGCGCCGTGTCGGTCACCATCGGGCGGAGCCGGTCGGCGAACGACAGGAGCGACTCGACGACCTCCTCCGCCTCGATCGCCCGGCGGTTGTAGACCTTGACCAGCAGGTGGTTCTTCTGCTCGAGCGCGGCCTCGACCTTCTGCCGGAGGATGTTCTCGTCGAAGATGTCCTGGATCCGGATGCCGACGCGGTTGATCTTGTCGGCGTAGGTCGGCCCGATGCCCCGGCCGGTCGTGCCGATCTGCCGCTTGCCGAGGAACCGCTCGGTCACCTTGTCGATGGTCCGGTGGTAGTGCGTGATGACGTGGGCGTTCGCCGACACCCGCAGCTTCGAGACGTCGACCCCGCGGGCCCGGAGCGCGTCGAGCTCCTGGAACAGGACCTCGAGGTCGACGACGACGCCGTTGCCGATGACCGGCGTGACGCCCGGCGTGAGGATGCCCGAGGGCAGCAGATGCAGGGCGTACTTCTGTCCGTCGACCACGACCGTGTGCCCGGCGTTGTTGCCGCCGTTGAACTTGACGACGTAGTCGATGCGGCTGCCGAGGAGGTCGGTGGCCTTCCCCTTGCCCTCGTCCCCCCACTGGGCTCCGATGATCACGACTGCGGGCATGTGGTTCTCCTCACGTCTGCGGAGGACCGGGCCCGACCGAGCGGCCGGTGGTCCACCCGAGTCTATCGGCCTCCTGTCCCCCGTTACCCGGGGTGTCGGGCAGCGCCGTTCCGGCACCGTCCCGGCGCGGACACCTGCGAGCAGCGACGTCCCGGGCGTCGTCCGACAGCCGCGTCGTCGAGAGCAGGCGGTTGATCGCCGTGGTCGTCGGGATCGGGCAGCGGTGCTTCAGGCGGTGAGGGCCGCGGCCTCGTCGAGGACCCGGCGGACGTTCTCCGGATCGTGGGCGAAGCGCCCGAGGAACAGGCCGTCCACGCTCGGGTGGAGCCGTCCGAGCAACCCCGGGCCCGCACTCCCCCCGTAGACGATCGGCGTGCCCGCGAGCGCTCCCGGCAGTCCGTCGCGCAGGGCGTCGACGGTCGCCGTGACGTGGGACGCTGGGGCCGGTTCCGCGGCACCGATCGCCCAGACCGGCTCGTACGCGATCATGAGCGGTCCGGTCGTGGCGGCGCGGACCTGCTCGAGGCACCACGCGGCGGCCTCCCGCGGGTCGCACCGCGTCGTCTCGCCGACGCACAGGAGCGGGGTGAGCCCGGCCTCCTGGGCGACGGCGACCTTGGCCGCGACCACCGCGTCGGTCTCGCCGTCGGCGCGACGCTCGGCGTGCCCGATCTCGGCCATCGTGACCCCGAGCTCGGCGAGCAGGGGCGCGCCGGTCTCGCCGGTGTGGGCGCCCTCGGCGTAGCGGCTGACGTCCTGCGCGGCGACGCGGACCCGGGTGCCCGCAGCGAGCCGGACGGCGGACTCGAGCAGCGGCGTCGAGGGCGCGACGAACAGCGCCACGCGGCCGTCGACCACGCCGGGGTGGTCCCGAGCGAGCTCGGTGACGCGGCCGAGCCAGTCGAGGGACTGGCGGTACGACAGGTAGAGCTTGGTGCTGATGCCGATGTGGATGGTCACGAGCCCAGTGAACGCGATGACCGGCGGAGACGCTGGGAACGCTCTCCGCAGCCGGGAGGAACGTGGGCACCCGACGTCCGGGGCAGTGGATCCCGGGCGGGCTGGAGCACTCGGAAGGAGCACGACATGGCAGACCTCGGCGACAAGGCGAAGGACTTCGCGGACAGCGACAAGGGCGAGAAGGCGACCGACGCGGGCCTCGACAAGGCGGCCGGCGCGGCTGACAAGGCCACCGGCGGCGGACACTCCGACCAGATCGAGAAGGGCGAGAAGGCCGCCGACGACAAGATCGGCAACTGACCCCGCTCCACCGACACGACGACGGCACCCGTTCCCTGTGGACCGGGTGCCGTCGTCGTCAGGGAGACCGGGTGCCGACTCGTCAGGGGACGGGTGCCGCCCCGTCAGGGAGGCTCGGGGCCGGTGGCTCCGTCGCCGGCGGGACCTGCTGCCGGTGCCTCAGTCGCCCTCGGGGTGCGGGACGCCAGCGCGGAAGTCCGGTGTGCCGTCGGCGTGGACCGGCGTCGCGCCCGAGAGCTTCCGGGCGCCCTCACGGAGCCGCTCGACGAACGCGGGGTCCTCGGGCTCGAGCTCGTCGTCCGGGGCGTCGTCGACGACGATCTCGCTGGCGGGTCCGATGAGCAGCGTCGCGTACGCGACCGATCCGTGGTCGTCGAAGGTCGGGACGTGCACGGTGTCCGTACCACCGGCCGCGCCGAGGGCCGCGGCGTACTCGATCACGGCGTCGGCGATCTCGCTCCCCGTCATGACCGCGGTGCTGTCGTAGTGGATGTACTTCATCGCTCCTCCTGCATCCTGCCGACCAGTGAAACACCGGCTCCCGGAGCGCGTTCACGTCCTGTCCAGGGAACGAGACGAACGCGCGTCCCGGCCGGGTCCCGGGACGACGACGGCACCCGCTCCGGTCAGGAGGGGTGCCGTCGTGGGCCGAGCGCGGGACGGACCCGCGGGGCGCTCAGGCCTGGAAGAAGTCCGCGTAGCTCGGGTCGAGCGGACGGCGCAGCTTCGACGTGCCCGAGACGCGGGCCTCGACCATGGCGGCGAGGGCGTCCGGCGGCGTCAGGCCACGGCGGCGCCACTCGATGGGGTTCTGGCGCAGGCTGGCGAGGGTCTCACGGTCGAGCATTGATGGCCTCCTGGTCGAGGAAGAGTTGGCGCATGTCGATTGGTTGCGTCGGGGGGAACGCGTCGACCGCGTGGGGCCCCTCGGGATTGCGCCGGTTCGTCATGGGTCGAGCATGGCATCGAAACACTAGGCCGTCTAACTACTTGTCCACCTTGCGCATCCTTTGCGTCAGAGCATCCCCTAGACGCGGGCCAAGGCCTCCGGAGGGCCGCAGAACGAACTCCGAGCCGCGTTGCGCAGCCGATCGCGATCCGCCACCCCGATGTTGCACAGCACTGTGCACGTTCGTAGGCTGATCCCATGCCCTCGAGGAGTCCGCGACGCGACGCAGCCGAGAACCGGACCGCGCTCGTCGACGCCGCCCGCACGGTCCTCCAGGCCGACCCCGACGGTTCGATCGAGACCATCGCCGCGGCGGCGGGCCTGTCGCGCCGCGCGGTCTACGGACACTTCCCCACCCGTGAGGACCTGGTCGACGAGGTCGTCACGGGCGGCGCGCGCCGGATCCTCGGCACGATGCCCGCGGCGGCCGAGCTCGCACCGCTCCTGCCCGACGTCCGCATCGCGACCATCGCCGCCGCGCTCTGGGCCGAGGTGGCCGACGTCCGCTCCCTGGCCCGGATCGCCCTGCACGGACCCTCGGTCGACCGCATCGCGTCGGTGTTCGCCCCGCTCCGCGCCGCCGTGCTCGACGCCTGCGCCGACGGCGTCCGGGCCGGGCTCTTCCGCGACGACGTGCCCGTCGAATCGCTCGCGCGCCTCGTCGAGGGCGCCTGCATCGCCGTGCTCGACGAGGCCACACGCGCCGGCACGAGTCCCGCCGACGGGCACCGCATGGTCGTCGTGTCCGCACTCGGCATGGCAGGGCTGGACTGGAGGTCCTCCCTCCATGTCCTCGAGACCGTCCCGCCGCGGACACCCATCGTCGCACCCGCACCCGCATCCGCATCCAGACCCGTCACCCCGGAGCCGCCCGCATGATCCTCGAACTCGACGCCCTCGCGATCGGCAGCGGGCCCGGCGCCCCACTGCCCCCGGTGTCCGCCGTCGCCGAACCCGGTCGCCCCGGGCTCGTCGCCGTCGAGACCGAGCAGACCCCCGTCGTGGCGTCACTCGTCGCCGGCGGCCGGATGCAGCCCGACGCCGGCCGCCTGCTCGTCGACGGTGTCGAGGACCCGGCCCGCGTCCGCCGGACGGTCGCCCTCGTCGACACACCGACCGTCGCCGAGCCCTTCGCCGTCATGACCGTGCGCCGCATCGTCCGCGAGGAACTCGCCTTCGCCGGACGCCACACCGGCCGCGACGCCGTCACGACCGTGCTCGACGAACTCGACCTGACCGAGTGGGCCGACACCCCGATCGAACGCGTCCCGACCGCGCCGCGCATCCGCCTGCTCGTCGAGCTCGCACTGCTGCGCGACGGCGTCGAGGGGCTCGTCGTGACCACCCCCGAGCGCCACGGCGGGTCCGTGGCGGACTGGTTCGCGGTCCTCCAGAACGTCGCCGACCGCGGCATCGCCGTCCTCGTCATCGCCTCGGCGGCGGCCGTCGAGACCATCACCGCCATCATGCAGCGGAGCCAGCCACGAGCGGGAGGCACGGCGCACGACGGACGCGCACCGTCCCTCCCGGCCGCATCGCCAGCCGCACCCGCACCCGCACCCGCACCCGCACCCGCACCCGCACCCGCAGCGTCCACCCAGGGGAGCACCCGTTCGTGACCACACCCGCACTCGTCCGCGCTGAACTCGGCCGGCTCACCGCGACCCCCCTCGCCCGCGTCGCGTTCATCGCGCTCATGATCGTGCCGCTGCTGTACGGCGGGCTGTACCTGTGGGCGAACCAGAACCCGTACGCCAAGCTCGACCACGTCCCCGCCGCGCTCGTCGTCAACGACACCGGGGCGACCGTCGACGGCCACCACGTCGACTACGGCGAGCAGGTGGCGAAGCAGACCGTCCGCGACGGCTCGTTCGACTGGACCGTCACGTCGGCGTCGGCCGCCACCTCCGGCATCAAGTCCGGCCGCTACGACTTCGTGGTCACGATCCCCGCGGCGTTCTCCCGGGACCTCGCGAGCGCCTCGGACAGCGACCCGCAGCGCGCCGAGCTCGTCATGACGACGAGCGACGCCAACTCCTACCTCGCGTCGACGATCGCGGAGCAGGCCGGCAAGACCATGCGCACCTCGGTGTCCGAGCAGGTCGGCAAGCGAGCCGCCAAGACCCTGCTCGTCGGGCTCGCGGACATCCGGACGAACCTGCTGCCGGCCGTCCGGGGCAGCGGGTCACTCGCGTCCGGTCTCGGGACGGCCGAGTCGGGCGCCCAGCAGCTCGCGGCGGGGACGGGGAAGCTCTCCTCCGGGGCGTCGCAGCTCGCGTCGGGTACCGCCGACCTGCCGTCGCAGACCGCCGCGCTCGCCTCGGGCGCGTCACGGGTGGCCTCCGGCTCGGCCTCGGTCGCGTCGGGCGCCGCGTCCCTGGACGGCGGGCTCGACCAGCTCCGGTCCCAGACGGCCTCGCTGCCGTCGTCGACGCAGCAGCTCGCGACCGGTGCCGCACGGGTCGCCGCCGGCAACCAGCAGCTCGCCACCACGTTCGACCCCGTGTTGAACGGCGTGGCCGCGCTGTCGCCCACCACCCTGCTGACGCAGATCCAGGCCGCCCTGCCCGCCGACGCCGCCCTGACACCCGCGCAGCAGGCCGCGATCGCCGCCGCGCTGCAGAACTCCACGCTCCAGCAGCAGATCACCGGCCTGCAGCAGCAGAGCGCCACGCTCCGCACCCAGCTCGACCAGCTCGCCTCCGGGTCCGCCCAGGTGTCGTCCGGCGCGGCCTCGCTCGCCACCGCGACCCCCACGCTGACGAACGGCATCGCACGGCTCGACGACGGCGCCGGCACGCTGTCCTCCGGTGCCGCCCAGGTCTCGAGCGGCGCCGCGGCCGTGTCCTCCGGGGCATCGGCCCTGGCGAAGGGCGCCACGACCCTGTCCTCGGGCGCGTCGTCCCTCGCCGCCGGGGCAGCCACGGCCGATGCCGGCGCGACGTCCCTGGCGTCCGGGCTCGACACCCTGCACGCCGGCGCAGTCGAGCTGCACACGTCGCTCAAGTCCGGTCGGAACGACATCCCCGCATCGAACGCCTCGACCCGGAACGCGCAGGCGTCGGTCATCTCGGACCCGGTGCGCGTCGCCGACCAGGACATCGCCAACGCCGGGACGTACGGCGCGGGGCTCGCCCCGTTCTTCATCTCGCTCGCGGCGTGGATCGGCATGTACGCGCTGTTCCTGATCCTGCGGCCGATCTCCCGCCGCGCGATCACCGCCGTCCGGAAGCCCCTGCCGATCACGCTCGGCGCCTGGCTCACCCCGGCGCTGCTCGGCCTCGTGCAGATGCTCGCGCTGTTCGCGATCGTGCGGTTCGCGCTGGGGTTCGGCGTGGAGCACGTCGCGGGCACGATCGCCGTGATGGTCCTCGCGTCGGTCACCTTCGCCGCGATCATCATGATGCTCAACGTGCTGCTCGGGTCCGTCGGGCAGTTCCTCGGGCTCGTGCTCATGCTCATCCAGCTCGTCACCGCGGGCGGGACCTTCCCGTGGCAGACGCTGCCCGCGCCGCTCGCCGCACTGCACTTCGCCCTGCCGATGAGCTACTCGGTCGACGCGATCCGGCAGCTCATGTACGGCGGCTCGGTGTCCGCTGCGTGGTCGGACTCGGGCGTGCTCGCCTGCTGGCTGCTCGGGGCACTGGTGGTCACCGCGCTCGTGGCCGGGCGGCAGAGTCGGTTCCGGACGCTGCGGGACCTGCGGCCGAGCCTGATCGGGTAGGCCGGGGCTCCGAGCGACGGGGCCCTCGGGTCACGGGGCCTCGGGTCAGGGGGCCGGCTCGCCCAGGGGCTGCGTCGCCATGCTCCCCCCGAGCCACCGCATCTCCTCGTCGGGCATCGCGGCGAACTCCTCGTCCGACAGCACCGCGGCCGCGTCGTCGACCGGGCGGAACCCGATCCGCTCCCCCGCCGTCAGGTCGACCTGCGAGCCGCTGTTCCGGGAGGTCGCCCACACCACGTGGTGCCCCGGCTCGGTCAACCCGACGGTGACCTCGACGAGGCGCGCGAGGTCGTCCGCAGACGTCCACACCCACCGCGCCCGTCGGGAGTGCGGACGCTCGGGCGCGAACGCCGCGATCCGGGCCGAGACGATCGACATCTCGAAACGGTCGACGAACAGGCTCCCGAGGAGTTCCATCACGGCCTTCGACACCCCGTAGTACGAGTCCGGGCGGGGCAGCCGGTCGCCGGGGACACTGCTCGGGGCGTCGTGCTCCTCGGCGACGAACCCGACGGCGTGGATCGAGCTCGCGAGCAGCACGCGGAGCACCCCGTTCGCCGCGGCGACCTCGAGCACGTCCTTGGTCCCGGTCATGTTCGTCGCGACGATGTCGTCCCAGGTGGCCTCGGTCGGGATGCCCGCGAGGTGCACGACCGTGTCGACGCCGATCATCGCGGTCTCGAGCGCGGCGCGGTCGTGGAGTTCCCCCGGCACGAAGCGCTCCCCGTCGCCCACCGGTGGGTCGGGCTCGCGCGCGTCGAACAGCACGAGGGAGTGTCCGGCCGCCAGGAGCCTCGGGCGCAGCGCCGACCCGATGCGTCCCGCGGCCCCGGTGATGAGCAGCGTCGCCATGCGTCGACACTACGGCCGGGAGGCCCACCACGGCCCAGGCGAGCACGCGCCGGTCGTCGCCGGGTGCTGTCGCCGACGCCGCTGCACCCTCCCCCGGTGTCGAACCGGGTACGGGACGTTGAACCCGGTACGGGCGTTGAACCGGGTACGGGACATTGAACCGGGGCATTCAGCGGTGCGACGTGCATTCGCGCGGTGCAACCCCGCGCCGCGGGTCAGCCCGCCGGTCGACGCTCGCTGCCGGGCAACACCCCGTGCTGCACGATCCACGCGTGCATGACGATCGCCGCCGCGGCCGAGGCGTTGATGCTCCGGGTCGACCCGAACTGCGTGATCTCGAGGGACCGGTCCGCGCCGGCGAGGGCCTCGGGCGAGAGCCCCGGCCCCTCCTGCCCGAACAGGAACACGCACCGCTCGGGCACGGCCGCGGTCTCGATCGACTCGGCGCCGGGCAGGTTGTCGATCGCGACGACCGGTCGCCCCTCGTCCCGCATCGCCGCGAGGAACGTCGCCACGTCGGGATGGTGCACCACGTGCTGGTACCGGTCGGTCACCATCGCCCCGCGTCGGTTCCAGCGCCGCCGTCCGATGATGTGCACCGTGCCGGCGAGGAACGCGTTCGCACTCCGCACGATCGACCCGATGTTGAGGTCGTGCTGCCAGTTCTCGATCGCCACGTCGAACCCGTGCCGACGGGTGTCGAGGTCGGCGACGATCGCCTCCATCCGCCAGTACCGGTAGGCGTCGACGACGTTGCGGGTGTCACCGTGCTGCAGCAGCTCGGGGTCGAGCCGTGGGTCGTCGGGCCACGGTCGGGGGTGGGGCCCGACCCCGTGGGTGGTGTGCTCGTGCGACGGCGGGAGGACGGGGGCCGGGGCTGCGTCGGGGACAGCAGCGGGGCCTCCCGGCCGGACGGGGACGTCGGGTGCCGGGGCGTCGTCGGTCACCAGTCGAGGATACGGCGGCCGGGAGGCACGGGTCCGGTGCGCGGGCGCGTTCCCGCACCGAGCGGGCGGCCGGGAGGCGCGGCTCGGGTCCGCGTGCTCGATCCCTCACCACGTGGCCGGGCTGGCACTCCGCCCACAGGCAGCCGTGAGCCCGACGGGTGGTCGAGGCTGCGACGGTATGGTGAAGCGGCCCGCTGGGCGGCGGGACCGGACTCCGACGAGAGGGACGCATGGGATCGCGCGACGAGGTCGAGGCGTGGCTCACCGACATGGACGGCGTGCTCGTGCACGAGAACCACGCGCTCCCCGGGGCGCCCGAACTCGTGCAGCAGTGGCTCGACACCGGGACGCCGTTCCTCGTGCTGACGAACAACTCGATCTTCACGCCGCGTGACCTCAGCGCGCGGCTCCGACGGTCCGGTCTGAGTGTGCCGGAGGACCGCATCTGGACCTCGGCGCTGGCGACGGCCGACTTCTGCGCGTCGCAGATGCCCGGCGGTTCCGCGTTCGTGATCGGCGAGGCCGGCATGACGACTGCCTTGCACGAGGCCGGGTTCATCATGACCGAGACCGCGCCGGACTACGTCGTCGTCGGCGAGACCCGGAACTACTCGTTCGAGGCCATCACGAAGGCCGTGCGACTCATCCGCGACGGCGCCCGGTTCATCGTCACGAACCCGGACGCCACCGGTCCGAGCGCCGAGGGTGTCCTGCCCGCGACGGGCGCCATCGCCGCGATGATCTCGAAGGCCACGGGCAAGGAGCCCTACGTGGTCGGCAAGCCCAACCCGATGATGTTCCGCTCGGCGATGAACCGCATCGGGGCGCACTCCGAGAACACGGGGATGATCGGCGACCGGATGGACACCGACATCGTGGCGGGCATCGAGGCCGGGCTGCACACCATCCTGGTGATGAGCGGCATCAGCGACATGTCCGAGGTCGAGCGGTACCCGTTCCGTCCGAACGAGATCCTGTCGGGCGTGCACGAGCTCGTGACGCAGACCCCGTACGAAGTGGAGATGTAGGGGCTGCTCGGGTGGTTCCCTCCGCGTCCCGGCCCCGGGGGAGGGCCGTTACAGCTAGCCCAGGGCCACGGGCTCGGCGTCGGACGCGGGGCCCGACGGCGGCGGCCCCTCGGACACCGGACCCGACGGCGGCGGCCCATCGGCGGCGTGCGGTGAGACGGCCGCCGGGACCTCGAACGCCGAGCGTGGTGGAACGTGCTTCCAGCGCTGCGCGAGGCGCCGGGGCCGATCGGTGTGCAGCGCGACGAACGCGGCAGCGACGACGCCGAACACGAGGATCCCGAAGGTCAGCAGCCCGAGGAACCCGACGACGGGCAGCGGCACACTCGTCCCCGCGGCTCCGGCACCGATCACGCCGAAGTCCCAGACCGCGTGCAACAGCATCGGCACGAGCAGGGTCCGGGTGAGCCGCCGCGCGATGTACAGCACGGACCCGAACGCGGCCGCGAACACCACCTGTTCGATCGTGGTCCCGAGGCCCTGTCCGGCGAGGGCGTTGAGCAGGTGCAGGCAGCCGAACACCGCCGAGGACACCATCCACACCCAGAGTTCCGGCAGGCGACGGCGGAGCCCGACGAGCAGGACGCCGCGGGCCATGGTCTCCTCGAAGAACCCGACGAGCAGCGTCGCCAGTCCGAGCAACAAGAAGTAGGCGAGGGGGCGGCCGTTCCAGGCGACGGTGGCGAGCCTCCCCGCCTCGATGAGGAGGATGACGATCGGCGCGACGGCCGCCCATCCGGGGGCTCCGCGACGCAGGTCGATCGTGCCGATGCGCCACCAACCGAGTCCGGTCACGACGAGGGCGAGCGCGACGGCGGCGATCGCCTCGGGCACGAGCAGGGCGGTGACCACGCTCGGGATCGTCAGGCCGACCCGCTCGTAGTCGTCACCGGGCCGGGCACGGATGACCTCGATCGTCGCGAACACCACGACCGGCGCGATGCCGACCAGGAGGGACGGGGGGACGCGCGGACGCCTGCGCTCCGTCGACCGTTCGCGCACGCCGCTCCCCCGCTCCGGGCGTCCGGGCGCGCCCTGCAGGGAGCGTACATCGCCGCTCCGGCACCGCGTCGGCTCCCGGAGGGTTCGATGGGACCATGGCGTCCCTCCCGTTCTGGCTGCTCGTGCTCGTGTTCGTGGCGGGGTCCGCCGTCATCTGGGTGGCGGGCATCCAGCTGTCGAAGACCACCGACGTGCTCGACGACCGCCTGCACCTCGGGAGCGCGCTCGGGGGCCTCATCGTGCTCGCCCTCGCGACGAACCTGCCCGAGATCGCGATCACGGTGAGCGCCGCGTTCTCCGGCTCGATCGAGGTCGCGGCCGGGAACATCCTCGGCGGCATCGCGCTGCAGACCGTCGTCATCATGATCATCGACGCGTTCGGCAAGCGCGGGAAGGGCGTCAAGCCGATCACCTACCGTGCCGCGTCGCTCGGACTCGTGCTCGAGGCGATCGTCGTCGTCGCCGTGCTCGCGGTCGTCATCGCAGGGAGCCAGCTGCCCTCGAACCTGCTGTTCGCCCGGCTGACCCCGGACGTGGTCCTCATCGCCGCGATCTGGGTCGTCGGCCTGCTCCTCGTCCAGCGGGCGAGCAAGAGCCTGCCGTGGCACGACAACGGCACGGCCCCCGACAGCTCGCCGCACGCGACCGGGCACCGCCGCTCCAAGCCGAAGCCGCCGCCGATGGGCACCGCGAAGGCCGCGGTCATCTTCGCGGTGTCGGCCGCGGCGACGCTCGTCGCCGGTGTCGCGGTGGAGCAGGCGGGCGATGCGGCCTCGGGGCAGATCGGCCTGTCGGGCGTGCTGTTCGGCGCGACCGTCCTGGCCCTGGCGACGAGCCTGCCGGAGATCTCCACGGGCCTCCAGGCCGTCAGGCAGGGCGACGACAACCTGGCGATCAGCGACATCTTCGGCGGGAACGCGTTCCTGCCGGTGCTGTTCCTCGTCGCGACCGTGATCAGCGGCAAGGCGGTGCTGCCGCAGGCGAACGCGAGCGACATCTACCTGACGGCGATCGCCGCGCTGCTCACCCTCGTCTACGCGGTCGGGCTCGTGTTCCGGCCACAGAAGCGGATCATCGGCATGGGGATCGACTCGTTCGTCGTGCTCGTGCTGTACCTGATCGGGGTGGGCGGACTCATCGCGATCTCCGTCGGCTGAGGATCCGTACCGGTCCCGGAGCGACTCGGAGGCCCGAGGCATAGCCTCGCGGCATGACCCGCATCGGCACCAGTGACCTCCACGTCTTCCCCCTCGCCCTCGGCGGCAACGTCTTCGGTTGGACCGCGGACGAGCAGACCTCGCACGACGTCCTCAGCGCGTACGTCGACGGCGGCGGGAACTTCATCGACACCGCCGACGTCTACTCGGCGTGGGCCCCGGGCAACTCGGGTGGTGAGTCCGAGACCGTCATCGGATCGTGGCTCGCGGCGACGGGCAAGCGCGACGACGTCGTGATCGCGACGAAGGGCTCGCAGCACCCGGAGTACCAGGGCCTCGCAGCGGACACCGTCGCCGCGGCCGCCCGTGCCTCGCTGCAGCGCCTCGGCACCGACCGCATCGACCTCTACTACGCGCACTTCGACGACCAGGACACCCCGCTCGAGGAGACCGTCCGCGCGTTCGACCAGCTCGTCAAGGACGGCATCGTCCGCTTCACCGCGATCTCGAACTACTCCGTCGACCGCGCCCGCGAGTGGATCCGGATCGCGCAGGAGAACGGCCTCGCCGAGCCGGTCGCGATCCAGCCGCACTACAACCTCGTCAAGCGGCAGCCGTACGAAGCCGAGCTCGCACCGTTCGTGCACGAGACCCACCTGGGCGTCGTGCCGTACTTCGCGCTCGCCGCCGGGTTCCTGACGGGCAAGTACCGCACTCGCGAGGACATCGCGGGCAAGGACCGCCAGGGGCAGCTCGAGGGGTACTTCTCGGACGAGGGGTTGCGCGTGGTCGACGCCCTCGCCTCGGTCGCCGAGGCGCACGACGCCCCGATCGCGTCGGTCGCGCTCGCCTGGCTGCAGACGCGACCCGACGTCGTCGCGCCGATCGCGAGCGCCCGGAACCTCGAGCAGCTGCCGGCGCTCCTCCGGTCCGCCGAGCTCGTGCTGACGGCCGACGAGATCGCCGCGCTCAGCGACGCGTCGGCCGCCGTGCCCGCCTGACCCGGGACCGATCGGACGACGGACGGGAGGCACGGTACCAGCGGGTGCCGCGCCTCCCGTCCGTCGTGTCGGAGGTCCGAAGGGTCGGTGCGAGCGGGTGCCGCGCCTCCCGTCCGGCGCGCGGGGGCAGCGCGGCGGCGATCACGGTCAGGCCGAGGGCGCGAGCGAACTCGTCAGTGGCTGTCCCGACGACCGCGAGGCGAAGCAGTAGTAGTAGCGGTCGCCCGCGTTCCACTCGCTCTGGTCCGCCGGGTACGCGCCCTGGACCTGTAGGTCCGTGTAGGCGGCCGCGGCGCCGAGGTCGATCGCACTGGTCGCGCTGCACAGTTCGGTCATCTGACCGCGTAATGCGTCGGGCCCGGGGTAGCTGGACTGGGTCAGCGTGCCGCGGAACGTCATCTGCGCAGCGTGGGCGGCCGAGCAGTCGACGACCGTGAAGATCTGTGCCCACGCGTTCTCGTACGGTGACAGGCACTCGCCGCCCGCGAGGTCGCGCCACGAGTGCTGCCCCACCGACGCCGCCGTGGTGGCGAACACCGCCGTGGCCGAAGGAGCCGGCGCGGGCGTCGAGGACGTCGACCGGGTCGACGCCGCGGCCGGTGACCGTGACGCCTTCGGCGACGACGTGGAGGACGGAGCCGGCGCCGGCTGGTTCTGCGGGTCGCCGCCGAGGATCCACCGCACGACGAGGAACACGAGCACGAGCAACACGATGATGATCGCGATCGCGCCGTACACGAGCAGCTGCTTGCCCCGACGACCCTGCGCGGCGAGGCGCCCGAAGCCCTCGTTGAGGAGGTTGTCGCCGCGGCCGTCCCCCCGCCCGACCGGCACGGCACCACGAGCCCTCTGACCCGGGAGCGCCGAGCCGGAGGAACGACCGGCGCCGGCCGGAGCGGCACCAGGAGCGCCGGTCGGAGGAGCACCGGGAGCACCGACGACGGGCATCATCCGCGTGCCCGTGTCCCCGACGCGACCGGCGGCGGAGTCGGCGTGGTCGTCGCCGAGGGCAACGTCGTCCTCGACCCCGTCGACGGCGCGGAGTGCGCCCGTGCCGAACAGCGCGTTGATCGCCCGGGTGTCACTGGTCTCGCGGCCGTCCCACTCGGTCTGGTCGACGACGTCCGCGGGTCCGGTCTCGACGACGTCCGCGGGGCCGGTCTCGGGGCCGGTCTCGTGCGCCCAGGCCATCGCCTCCGGCCCTTGCTCGGGACGGGGACGGCGGTCGTCCGGCACGTGCGCCGATCGGTCGGTGCCGAGCAACGCGTCGAGGTCCTGGCCGACGGCCGGAGGCAGGTGGGCCGGGTAGACCTGCTCGGGGTGGGCCGGATCCACGGGCGACACCAGGGGCGGCGCGGCCGTGGGTGGGAGCGGATCGGCGGCGCGCGAGGGGCTCTCGGGCACGACTGCGGGGCCGGTCTCGGGCTGCGCCCACCAGGGCAGCGCAGCGGTGGGGGTGTCGACGCCGGAGTCGTCCGTGTCGCGCTCGGCGGCGTCTGCCGTGTCGACGACGGGCTCCGCGGTGTCGGATCCCGCAGGGACGCCCTCGGGGGCGTCGTGCTGCGCCGGGATGGCCGCCGTGACCTCGGAGTGCGCGGACTGCGCGGTCAGCGCGGAGCCCGCCTCGGCGGCGTCCGATCCCGCATCGTCGTCGGACAGGGACCAACGCGTGGGCCGGGAGCCCGCTGCGGGGGCAGGGACGGCAGCGGCAGGAACGGGAGCAGCGGAGGCAGCAGGGGCAGCTGCAGGTCCGTCGACGACCGCGGCACGGCTCGCCTCGGCGTCGACATCACCAGCACGGTCAGCGCCGTCGGCATCACCGGCATCGGCGTCGCGGTCGGCGTTCGTGCCCTCGTCGTCGGCACCACCGAGCGCGGCCCAGTCGAAGCGCGAGTCGTGGTCGGACGTTCCGGCGCCCGCTGCCTCGTCGCCCGGCAGGCGCAGCAGATCGGTGAAGCTCGGCCGCTCCTCGCCGCGGGGCAACCGGGCGCGGACACCCGCGACGGGCGGCTCCGTCGGTGCGGCCGCGGGCGGGATCACGTCGTCGCGCTCCGACGGGAGGCTCGGGGCCACCCCCGTCGCTCGGCCGAGCCAGTCGACGTCCTCACGGCCGGTGCCGTGCGGGTCGACCCGACGGCGCTCCTCGTCGATCGCGCGGACCTCCTCGGCGCGCTGATCCCGAGTGGACCGTGCCGTGGGCAGCCGCAGGGAGCTCGGGTGGGACACCGCCCGGGCAGGGGTCGCAGGTGGAGCAGGCGGCTCCGGCGCAGCAGGCGGCTCTGGGGCAGCAGGCGGCTCCGGCGCAGCAGGCGGCTCCGGCGCAGCAGGCGGCTCCGGCGCAGCAGGCGGCTCCGGCGCAGCAGGCGGCTCCGGCACAGCAGGCGGCTCCGCCACAGCAGACGCGTCCGCGGCCGGCAGCTCCGGCGGGATCTGCTCGGTCGGCGGCAATGGCGTCACCTCGCCTGACTCGGCGGCACGCTCGGCGGCTCGGCGCTCGCGGCGGGTCGGCCAGTTGTCGGGGAGCTTCGCCTCGCCGAAGATCGACGACGCGCTGCGGAGACCGCTCGGCGGGACGGAGCGCGCGGCAGTGCGAGCGTCGTCATCCGACCGGACAGCATCGTCCGGACGCGGTTCCTCGGGCTCGCCGTCGGTGGGACGTCCGCTCACGGGGCCAGCCCGAGGTCGGCCAGTCCGATCGCCGCGTAGTAGGGGTACCCGGCACGCTCGATGGCTTCCTTCGCGCCGGTGTCACGGTCGACCACGACGGCGACGGCGGCGATGATGGCGCCTTCGCGCTCGAGCGCCTCGGCGGCCTTGAGCGGGGAGCCACCCGTGGTCGAGGTGTCCTCGAGCACGACGACGCGCTTGCCCCGCACGTCGGGGCCCTCGACCTGCCGGCCGCGGCCGTGGTCCTTCGGCTCCTTGCGGACGACGAACGCGTCGTAGGCCTGGCCCCGGGCCGCGGCCTGGTGCAGCACCGCGGTGGCGATCGGGTCGGCGCCCATGGTCAGTCCGCCGACCGCGACGACGTCGGGGACCTCGGCGACGAGGTCCGTCATCACCTGGCCGATGAGCGGCGCGACCCGGTGGTCGAGGCTGACCTTGCGCAGGTCGATGTAGTACGTCGCCTTCTTGCCGCTGGTCAACGTGAAGTCGCCGTGGAACACGGCCTCGTCCCGGATGTGGGCGATCAGCTGGCTACGCGCGTCGGTCACGATCCACCACAGTATCCGCTCCCCCTCGGGGATCCCAGCCCACCGACGAGGCCTGTGGACAGCGCTCCTGGCGGGTCAGCGCCTCCCGGTACGCTCCGGACATGGCCCAGGCGACCCGACCCCGCGCGCTCCTGCGGGTGCTCGGGGCCGAGGCCCTCGGTGCCGCGATGGCCCTCGCCCTCGCGCTCGCCGCACTCCGGCACGTGCTCGCCACCGACCGCGTCCGGCTGCTCTGGTACGACGGCGACTCGGTGCTCCTCCCCCTGGTCGAACGCTCGCTCCGGCTGGGGCAGTCGTTCGAGTGGGCGATGTCGCCCACGCTGTTCTTCTTCCCCGAGATCCCGGTGTACCTGGCGTGCGCCGCGCTGACGTCCACGCCGCAACAGGCACTCGCGCTGAACGGCCTGCTCGTGGTCGTGGCGGTGTACGTCCTCGTGCGGGCGGTCGCCGCGCAGGTGATGCCCGAGGCGCCCCGTGCGGTCCGCGTCGCCGTCGCGGTCGGCGCCCTCGGCGTCGTGACGTTGCTCGTCCTCACGGAGTCCTCCGGGACGGCGTCGAGTCTCGAACTCGCGTCGCTTCTCCT
The DNA here is from genome assembly GCF_003234885.2 of Curtobacterium sp. MCBD17_003. Taxonomy (NCBI): domain Bacteria; kingdom Bacillati; phylum Actinomycetota; class Actinomycetes; order Micrococcales; family Microbacteriaceae; genus Curtobacterium; species Curtobacterium sp. MCBD17_003. Next base: position 550,244 of record NZ_CP126275.1, on the reverse strand, counting down.
GACGACGACGTACTACTACGGCGCGGTGCTCGCGATGCTCGGCACGGCCGCGCTGGCGTTGCGGGTGGTGCGCACGGCCTCCCTGCCGGTGCCGCGCACGTCGTGGGTCGCGTTGGCCGTCACGACGCTCGTGGCGGCGTCCAGCACGGCGTCGGACCCGCTGTACGTGCCGTGGTCCGCGGCGCCCGTGATCGTGACGGTGGGGTTGCTCGCCCTGGCCCGGCGTGTGCCCTGGCGTGTGGTGTGGGGGCTCGGCGTCGCGCTGGCCGGTGGGTCCGCGCTGGGCTACCTGCTCCGGATCCCGCTCGCGCCGTTCGTGTCGCTCGACCCGTCGACGTACATCCACCCGGGTGGTGCGGGCACGACGCTCTCGTACTTCGCGGCGCTGACGGACGAGCGCGCCGGCGCGGGCCTCGGCGAGGTCGAGCTCGTGCTGCTGCTCGTGCTGTTCCTCGCCTCCCTCGGCGGCACGGTGTGGGCCTGGCGCGTCCGGAGCTCCCGGACGGTGCTCGTGGCGTCGGCGCTCGGCATGGTGACCGTCGTCGCCGTCTCCGTCGGCGTCGTGCTCGCGGGCTCGTCCACGCCGCGCTACCTCGAGCCGATCGTCACCGCGCCGCTCATCGGGCTCGTCGCGGTCGCGGAGCTGGCCCGGACGGCGATCCGGCGAACGCGCCTCCACACCGCTGGACGCGGACTCCGTCTGATCGCCGTGGCCGCCACAGTCGCGCTGCTCGCGGTGGGCGGGGCGGTCGCGCCGTCGACCGTGGAGGCCGTGGTCACCGCCTCCTACGCGCCCGCCTCGTGCCTGGACCGGTGGGTCGGCGGTCGCGGGGTCGTCGGCGTCGGACAGTTCTGGACGGTCCGACCGCTCGCCGCGTACGGGGACGAGGGCGTGCGACTGCTCCAGGTCCGCGACGACTTCACGACCTACCCGTGGCTCGTGGACCTCGCCGCCTACCGCGACGCCCGTCCGACCTACGTCGTCATCGGGTCGCAGGACGTCTGGACCACCCCGGTGCAGGACGCCCTCGGCGATCCCTCGGCGATCGTGCACTGCCCCGGCTACGACATCTACGACTACGCCGGCACGCCGGGCGCCGCGACGTTACGTCACGACGTCGTCTCGACCGCGCAGGAGTTCATCGAGGAGCGCGGGTTCGGCGGGTAGACCTCGACCCGTGCGCTGGCGTCGACCGCCCAGAGCGACGAGGATCGGTCCGTGCTGCCCATCGCCGGACTTCCCCAGGGCCACGTCGACGTCCCCGAGTGCGTCTCGGCCCTGGCCGCCGGACGGGCGATCACCGCGGTGTGGCGCAACGCCCTCGACGGCCGCACGTTCCGGCTCGGCGAGGGGCCCGCGGCCCAGTACGTCAAGTGGGCACCCCACGGTGTGCGACTCGACCTGCTCGGTGAGATCGCGCGGCTCTCGTGGGCGGGGTCGTACACGCCGGTGCCGCGCGTGGTCGACCACGGCGAGGACCCGGACGGCCGCTGGCTCCGGACGGTCGCGCTCCCGGGTCGGACTGCGGTCGACCCTCGGTTCCAGGCCGATCCCCGGCCCGCGGTGATCGCCGCCGGCCATGGGCTCCGCGCCCTGCACGACGCCCTCCCGGTGGCCGACTGTCCGTTCGAGTGGTCGGTCACGCAGCGCATCGCCCGCTCCGGTGCCGACGACGACACGGTGGCGGCGCTCGGTCCCCGTCCGGAGCCGGACCGGATCGTGGTGTGCCACGGGGACCCGTGCACCCCGAACACGATCGTGGGCGAGGACGGGCAGTGGGTCGGCCACGTCGACCTCGACGCCCTCGGCATCGCGGATCGGTGGGCGGACATCGCCGTCGCGACCATGGCCCTCGGATGGAACTTCGGCGACGGGTGGGAGTCCCTGTTCCTCGACGCGTACGGCATCGCGCCCGACCCCGAGCGCACCCGCTGGTACCGGGCGCTGTGGAACCTCGGCGACGGGGCGCTGCCGCGCGACTGAGCGGCGCCCGGCGCACGTCGAACCGCGTCCTTCCGTTCGAACACCCACATGCCGCGGTTCGACCGGAAGGACCCGGTGCGACACGACCCCCGGCCGACGCACCCCCGGCGGCGCACCTCCGGCCGACGCACCCCGGCCGGCGACCCCCCGCCTCAGTGCACCCGAACCGGCTGCCCGGCCGCACCCCCGCGTGCGATGTGCAGCAGGACCGGCAGCCGCATCCCGAGCACGGCGTCGAGGTCGCCGACGACGTCCTCGATCCGCGTCGTGAGATCTCGCGGCGCCGAACCCTGCCGGGGCCGGACCCGGATCCGAACGGCACGGGCGCCCCGGACGCGGTAGACGTCCACGGCGAGCGAGTGGACCTCGGGCAGCGCACCGATGGCCGAGGACAGCGCGTGCTGCACCGCGGTGGAGTCGATGGTCACGAGGCCGTCGACGGGGGCGGCGGTGCCCTCGTCCTCGACCACCGTGGCGACCCGACCGCCACCGCGGGTGGCAAGCACCACGAGCGCGAGGACCGCGACGAGCAGGGCCACACCGAGCGCGATGGACCACGCCGTGACCGACGCCGGACGGTCGGCACCGGAGCCGAACCCGGCGAGGGCGCCCGGCGCGATGCGGTGCCACGTCCGTGCGGCACCCGGCACGGTGCCGAGCGCGACCACGGCGAGCCCACCGGCCAGGAGCACCAGGCCGACGAGGACGAGCAGCACGCGGCCGAGGGTGCGGTTGCTCGCGGTCATCCGTCGACCCTCCCGGCCGGTTGCACGCGCACCCGCACGCTGATCGCGGGTGTGGGGTCGATCGTGTCGACCTCGGCGCGCACGGCCTCGGTCACGGCGACGACGGGGACGTCGACGCCGGCGGCGGGCCGCAGCACGACCTCGGCGGTTCGGCGCCCGACGGTGCCGACCGCGCCCTCCGGGCCGAGGCGCGTGACGCTGCGGGCGGCGCGCGCGGTGGCGGAGGCCAGCACCTCGTCGTCGACGACGACGGCGAGCCGCTGTGACGGCATCGTGTGCCGCGCACGCCGCTTCGGCAGCACACCGAGCAGCACGAGGACGAGCCCGAGGAACGCCACGAGCCCGCCCACCACGTCCAGGACCGGGAGGACCGTGCCGGCCGGAGCGGCGACGGCCGCGTCGACGACGGTGCGCGGTTCGAACCCCGCAAGGCGTTCGTGGAGCAGGACGAGGACCGCGGCGAGCGCCACAGCGGCGGCCACGAGGACGACGCAGACCATGGTGACGGAGACGGCGACGGACCGGGAGACGTGCGTCTCGCGCCGCAGGAGCCGACGGTGCACGCGGTCGTGCTCGGCGGGGTCGTCGGTGAACCGGTCACGGGGGTCGCCGAAGCCGGGCAGGGCGGCGAGACCGTGCGGCGATCCGCGGCCGTGGGAGGCGCGGGGACCGTCGGGACCGTCGGGACCGTCGGGACCGTCGGGACCGCCGGGCGAGCTGGCGCGGTCGCCGGTCTCCATGCTCATCGGACCCGCCCCGGGACCTCGACGATCGACGACGTGAACACCACGGACACACGGGAGACGTGACGCCCGGTCACGGTGTGCACCCGTTCGGCGATGACGCCGCGGGCGCGGTGCGTGCGGGCGAGGACCGGCTCGTCGGGCACCCGGTGCGAGCCGAGCTGTGGCAGCGCGAGCGGTCCGCGGACCTCGATCGCCAGGGCACCGCGGCCGTCGTCGGCGACGCGCGCGCGGACCTCACGGACGGGCACGTGCAGGGCCTCGGCGGCGGCGGCCTGCGCGGTGTGGACGAGAGCGGGCGCGGCGATGCGGTCCCAGCCGGGGACGGGCCTCCCGGCCGACCCGACCGACCCGACCGACCCGACCGGCCCGGCCGACCCGACGGACCCGACGGACCCGGCCGACGCGGCAGACCCGACCGCCCCCACCGGCCCGTTCGGCTCACTCGTCACGACGAACTCCGGCGTCCACGCAGGACGTCGGCGAGCCGGCGGACGTCGATGTCGCCGCTGACGAGCCGTCCGACCAAAGCGCCGACGGCCATGAACACCGCGACGACGACGAACGCCCAGAACCCGAGCGTCACGGCCACGATCGCGAGGACCGCGCCGGCGCCCATGCCGACCACCGTGGCGTTCACTGGACCCGCGCCTCGGTCGGTTCGCCGTTCAACGCGGGGATGTTGACGTCGTTGATCGCGACGTTGACCTCGGTGACCTCGAGGCCGACGAGCGTGGTCAGGGCGGCGGTGACGGCCGAGCGGACGTCCTGTGCGACCTCCATCATCGGCATCGGGTACTCGACCACGATGGTGAGGTCCACCGCGACCTGGGTCTCGCCGACCTCGACGCGGACGCCCTGCCCGAGGTCGCTCGAGCCGATGGCGTCGCGGATGGCCCCGAACGCGCGGGCGGTGTTGCCGCCGAGGGCGAAGACGCCGGGGACCTCGCGCGCCGCGATCCCGGCCACCTTCGCGACGACCGCGTCGTCGATGACGGTCCGGCCGTGCGTCGTGACCTCGGTGGTCGTGGTGGGGTCCGCGACGACCGCGCTCGAACCGTCGACGCGCGAGGACCCGCCCGCCGTCGTGCGCGCTGTCGTCACCCGCGTCGTGCTCGCGCCGGTCGTGCCCGCGCGGCCGGGGGTCGCCGCTCCGCCCGCGCCGTTCGTGGTGGTTGCCATGTCCGCTCCCGTCGTCGATGTCGTGATGGAGGTCCTGCGACCGTGCGCCGCGGGCGCCGGGTCTGCCGTCCAACCAACACCCTGCCGTGCGGGGCCGACCGCCCCGGTCGGGAGACCCCCAGGGACCGCCGGGCGTCGGGGGCGGCCGGTAGGTTCGTCACCATGCGTGTCGCCTCGTGGAACGTCAACTCGATCCGATCCCGCGCCTCCCGTGTGGTCGACTGGCTCGTGCGTGAGGACGTCGACGTGCTCGGCATGCAGGAGATCAAGTGCAAGCCCGAGCAGTTCCCGGTCGACCTGTTCGAGGCCGCGGGCTACACCGTCGAGGCCCACGGCCTGAACCAGTGGAACGGCGTCGCGTTCGCCAGCCGGCTGCCGATGGAGGACGTGACGCGCGACTTCCCGACGCAGCCCGGGTTCCTCAAGGGGCACGAGGGCGACGACGTCCCCGTGGAGGCCCGCGCGATGGGTGTGACGGTCGACGGCGTGCGGCTGTGGAGCCTGTACGTGCCGAACGGCCGCGCGGTCGGCGACCCCCACTACACGTACAAGCTCGACTGGCTCGCGCGGCTGGCGGCCCGCACCGAGGAGTGGATCGCCGCCGCTCCGGACCAGCCGCTCGCGCTCATGGGCGACTGGAACGTCGCCCCCTTCGACGAGGACGTCTGGGACCGCGCGCTGTTCGAGGGCCACACGCACGTGTCCGAGCCGGAGCGGGCCGCGTTCCGCGCGTTCGAGGGCATCGGGCTGACCGACGTCGTCCGGCCGCTCGTGCCCACCGGGTACACCTACTGGGACTACAAGCAGCTGCGGTTCCCGCGGAACGAGGGCATGCGCATCGACTTCGTCATGGGGTCCCCCGCATTCGCCGAGGTCGTCACGGCAGCCGCCATCCACCGCAACGAGCGCAAGGGCGACGCCCCGAGCGACCACGTGCCGGTGAGCGTCGACCTCGACCTCGACACGAGCCTCGACGACGACCGCCCGATGATCTTCTGACGCCGCATCCGCCGGACGGGAGGGCCGGGGCGGGCCGGTCCCGCGCCTCCCGGCCGGCGGTGGCGTCAGTGCAGCAGCGCCGCCACGACGACGAGGACGGGCACCGCGCCGATCGTCGACACGAGCACGACGTCCCGCGCGACGGGCACGGCCGCGTCGTACCGCTGCGCGTAGTTGAAGACGTTCTGCGCCGTCGGCAGCCCGGCGAGCACCGTCAGGACGAACAGGTGCTCGTGCGACACGTGGAACACGAAGCGCGCGATGACGTAGGCGAGCACCGGCATCACGAACAGCTTGAGCGCGCTCGCCACGACCACGTCCACCCGGGTGTCCGGGTCACGGAAGGGCGCGTTGCCGTGCAGGCTCATCCCGAACGACAGCAGGACGACGGGTACCGCGGCCGCGCCGACGAGCGAGAACGGCTCCATCACCGGGTCGGGGATCCGCACGCCGGTCAGCGACACGACCAGGCCGAGGAGGGACGCGATGATGAGCGGGTTGCTCACCGGTCCGAGGATCCGCCGCCGCAGGCCCCCGCCCGAGGACGTCGCCGTGTCGAGGATCGTCAGCGCGATCGGCGCGAGCACGACGAGCTGCAGCAGGATGACCGGCACCACGTACGCCGGATGGCCGAGCACGTAGACGGCGACGGGCAGGCCGATGTTGTTCGAGTTGACGTACCCGGCGGCGAGCGCCCCGACCGTGGTCTGGGCGAGGTCGCGGCGCAGCACGAACCGGAACACGGCGGCGGTCCCGAGCGCGACGACGAGCGCGGTCACGAGCGACACCACGAGCATCTCGGACAGCAGCACGTGGATGTCCGCCGTCGCGATCGTGTGGAACAGCAGGCACGGGGTCAGGACGAAGAACACGAGCCGGCTCATGACGAACTGCGCGTGCGGGCCGAGGACCCCGAGCCGTCCGACGAGGTACCCCGTGGCGATCACGGCGCCGATGATCGCGAACCCGATCAGCACTCCGCTCACGGGTCCATCCTGGCATCGAGCGCATCGGCGGAGGGACGGCCGTCTGATCCGACATCGGGCGCCGGTCGGAGTCGACGACACCCGTGGGAATACGTTCGCATGGAACACCGTTGGGAGGCACCATGACCGCAACGTCCGACACCACCACGCTGACCCGTTCCACCGACTCCAGCCGCCCGCTCGTGCCGCTGCTCGAGGAGCGCTGGAGCCCCCGCTCGTTCGACGAGACGGCGACGATCGACGACGACACCGTGACCACGCTGCTCGAGGCCGCGCGCTGGGCCCCGTCCGCGTCGAACACCCAGCCCCGCCGGTTCGTGGTGGGCCGCCGCGGCACCCCGACGTTCGACGTGATCATGGAGCACCTCATGGGCTTCAACCAGGCGTGGGCGCACCGCGCGAGCGCCCTCGTCGTCGCGATCGCCGAGACCGCTGACGAGGACGGTCAGCCCCGCCGCTGGGCGGAGTACGACCTCGGTCAGGCGATCGCCGCGCTCGCCGTCCAAGCGCACGCCGAGGGGCTGCACGTGCACCAGCTCGGCGGCATCGACGTCGACGGCCTCCGCACCGCGTTCGCGTTGCCCGAGCGCTTCGTGCCCGTCACGGTGACCGCGATCGGGACGGTCGCCGACCCGTCGCAGCTCGACGAGCAGGCCGCCGCCCGCGAGCTCGCGCCCCGCACGCGCCTGCCCCTCGACGAGCTGGTGCTCGCGCGCGACTGACCCCGGGTCCGGGACCCCGGGCCCCGCCCCCGGCCCCCTGTTCCGCCGAGATCGCAGAAGATGCCGCTTCGACCCCTGTCAGAGCGGCATCTTCTGCGATCTCGGCGAGGGGGCGGGGGGCGCGCCCCGGCAAGGGCGGGGAGCGCCCGGCAAGGGCGGGCGGCGGCCCGTCAGGGGCGCGGCGGCCGCACGGCCCCGAGGGCCGCGGCCACCAGGGCCTCGACCGGCTCCGCCGCGTCGAGCACCGTGCGCTCCGCCGCCCAGCGCTCCGCCGCCCATCCGTCGAGGGCGTCCGCACGCGGAGCCAGGGTGTCCCACCCCGGCTCCGGGAGGCGCGTGAAGCGCTGACCCCGGCCCTCCAGACGGGCGCGGTGCCGGTCCGGGTCCGCGAGCCGGAGCTCGAACCAGTGCGTCTCGGCGCCCGACCGTTCGGCGAGCCCGATCCACTGCTCGCGAGCGCGCGGGTCGTCGTTCACGGCGTCGACGACGACCGATCGTCCCACGGCGAGCTGCGCCTCCGCGACGCGTTCCACCACACCGTAGGCGGCGACACCCGTGGTGGACCCGGCAGGCAGCCCGGCCGCGAGCAGTGCGTCCTCGACGAGGTCGACGGCGAGCACGACCGCGTCGACCCGGGCCGCGAGCGCCGCCGCGAACGTCGACTTGCCGACACCGGGCAGCCCCGCCAGGACGATGAGCACGCGCTCACCCTACCGACCCTCAGGAGACCCCTGGCCAGCGCGGCCGGCCTCGTCCCCGCGGACCCTCCTGCCGCCCCGGCGCCTCTGCCAGGATGGTCGCCATGCCCGTACCCCGTCTCGTCGCCTTCGACCTCGACGACACCCTCGCCCCGTCGAAGTCCCCGCTCGACCCCCGCATGCTCGACACCTTCGCCCGCCTGCTCGACGCCGTCCCCGTCGCCGTCATCTCCGGCGGCCAGTTCGCCCAGTTCGACCAGCAGCTCGTCGCCCCGCTCCGGGCCCGTGAGGGCCTCCGCCTCGACGACCTGCACCTCATGCCGACCTGCGGTACCCGCTACTACCGCTGGCTCGACGCCGACTGGCACCTGGAGTACGCCGAGGACCTGACCGAGGACGAACGCACCCGAGCGATCGCCGCCGTCGAGGACCAGGCGAAGCAGGCCGGCCTGTGGGAGACCGAGACCTGGGGGCCGATCATCGAGGACCGCGGCTCGCAGATCACGTTCTCGGCGCTGGGACAGGCCGCTCCGGTCGACGCGAAGAAGGCGTGGGACCCCGACGGCAGCAAGAAGGACCACCTCAAGCGGCTCGTGCAGGCGCAGCTCCCCGACCTCGAGGTCCGCTCGGGCGGCTCCACGTCGATCGACATCACCCGCAAGGGCATCGACAAGGCGTACGGGATGACGAAACTCGCGCATATCACGGGCATCGCGCTCGACGACATGCTGTTCGTCGGCGACCGCCTCGACCCGGAGGGCAACGACTACCCCGTCAAGGCGCTCGGCGTCCCCTGCCACGCGGTCACGGGCTGGCCGGACACCGCCGACTACCTCGACGAGCTCATCCCCCGCTTCCGCGCGCCCGTCGTCTGACGCCGGCCCGCGGATGCGCCGGCCGGGAGGCCCGGCCCGGCCCCGTCCCTCCTGTCCGGCCCCGCAGGTGCGCGCGTGGACGACGAGTGCGCCCGCAGACGACGGCGCAGTTGTCGTCGGCGCGCGCCCGCTCGTCGTCGGCGCGCGCCCGCGACACCCCGGCCCGCCCCTCGCCTCCGCGCGGCGGGTCAGGCGATGCTGCGGACGGCCTCGACGAACGCCCGGATGCGCGCCGGGTCCTTGACGCCGCGCGAGGACTCGACGCCGCTCGACACGTCCACGCCGTCCGGGTCCAACAGCTGCACGGCGGCGCGGACGTTCGCCGGCGTGAGTCCACCCGCGAGGATCCAGGCCTCGTCGACGCGTCCGGCGATCGTGCTCGGGTCGACGAGCTTGCCGGCCCCGGGTTCCGCTGCGTCGAGCAGGAGCAGGTCGTGGTCGTACGCGGCGCGCTGCTCGGGCGTCTCGCGGAGGTAATCCTGGGCCGCCACCGCCCGGATCGTGAAGAACCCGGCGTCGCGTGCGCGCGCGAAGTCCGAGGGGGTCTCGTCGCCGTGGAGCTGGAGCGTCGTGAGCCCCACCGCCGAGGCGACCCCGACGATCTCGTCGATCTCCTGGTCGCGGAACACCCCGACGGCGTCGATGCCCTCCGGCACCCGCTCGACGAGTTCCTTCGCCTGGTCGGCCGTGACCGTGCGGGGGCTCCCCGCCGCGAACACGAAGCCGAGCGCATCGGCTCCGGCGTCGATCGCGGCGTCCACCGTCTCGGGGGTCGACAGTCCGCAGATCTTGATCCAGAGGGCGTCGGTGGTCATGCTCCGATCCTGCCCGACCGCACCTGCGCTGTCACGGCCGCGGGTCCGTCGGCGTCGCCCCGGGCGTTTCCCGTGACCCTCGGTGCTCGACCCGTGCCGACCCCGCCGGGCGAGAGTGCACGACGCGCCGCTCGGGTTCAGAGGAAGCGGCGCGTCGTGCACCCGTGGCGGAAACACCCGGCGCGTCGTGCACCCTCGGCACCGTCTAGTGCGCGGCGGCGCCGAGCAGGTACGACCCGAAACAGGCCGCGACGACGCCGATGCCGGCCAGGCTGCCGACGATCGTGTTCCGGCGGCGCCACCGCCGCACCGCGTCGAACGTGCCCCGGCGGGTGTGCCGGTGTGCGGCGCGGTGCAGCCGGTGCTCGGCACGGTGCGACGAACGGGAGGACCGGGTCCGGCCGAGCGGGACCGGTCCCGTGACGCGGGACGCGCCTCCACGCAGGACGCGGGCGACGGTGACGGCGCTCGGTCGCTCCTCGGGTTCACGCGACGTCATCGCCACGAGGAGATCACGCCACTCGCTGCCGACCGTCTCGGGGATCTCGGGGTCGTGCTGCAACCGGGCGAGGGCGGCCTCGATGACCGTGCCCGAGTACTCCTGCTTGCCGGTGAGGGCCTCGAGGAGCACCAGACCGAGGGAGTACACGTCGGTCGCGAACGTGATGGACTCGCCCGCGACCTGCTCGGGGCTGAGGTACGCGGCGGTACCGATGATCGTGCCGTCGCCGGTCAGGCGGGAGCCGTCGACGAAGTGGGCGACGCCGAAGTCGGTGAGCTTGACGGTGCGGGCGAACCCCGCGGACCCCTCGTCGCTGATGAGGATGTTCGCCGGCTTGACATCCCGGTGCACGATGCCGCGGGCGTGCACGTACGCCAGGGCGTCGGCGAGCTGCGCCCCGAGCGAGGCGACCTCGTAGTTGTGCAGGGGTCCGTCGGCGAGGCGGCGCAGGAGCGTCGGGTCGGAGATGAGCTCCATGACGATGAACCGGTGGGGCCCGTCGACGAGTTCGTGGGTCCCGGCGTCGTACAGCGGGATGAGTCCGGGGTGGCTCAACATGCTCAGCAGCCGGATCTCGCGCTCCTGGCGGACCCGGTCCGCGTGCGTCGTCGACTGGGGCGTCGCGAACAGCTTGATGGCGACGTCGCGGTAGGTGTGCTCGTCACGGGCGCGGTACACGGTCCCCATGCCGCCGGTGCCGATCACCTCCGTCAGCCGGTATCGCCCGGCGAGGACGGTGTCGGCCGTCACCGTGCTGGAGACCAGACTCATTCGGGTTCGTCGATCCTCTCGGGGCGCCGGGGGTGCGCAGCGCGTCGCTGGGTGGGCGACGCACCGTCCACGCTACGCGTGCACCTTCGGCGCGCATGCCGTGTTATCCACTTGTGACCGGTGGATGTACCGCGAGCGCTGCACGTCCTCGCAAGTCGCCGGGTACGGTCCAGCGCATGGCGATCCACGAGGGCGACGAGGTGCACTGGAACACCTCGCAGGGCGAGACGACCGGCACCGCGCGCGAGAAGAAGACGAAGGACTTCACGTTCGACGGGCAGGACTTCAAGCCCACCGACGACGACCCGTACTGGATCGTCGAGTCGGCCAAGTCCGGCAAGAAGGCCGCGCACAAGGAGTCGGCGCTCCGGTCCTGAGGGCAGTTCCCCGGCCGTACCGGTGATCCCGGCGGCACCTGCGCGTGTCGACGACAACTGCGCGTGCTGGCGTGGGCGCAGTTGTCGTCCGCGCGCACACGACCCGCGCACCAGGAGCGCGCACGACGAGCCGCGCAGTCGGGCTCGAGGGGCTCAGCCCCGCTGGCGGCGCTCCCGCCCCCGACGCCGGACGCGCCGCACGACGAACACGGCGACGCCGGCCACGAGCGCGGCGTACACACCGCGGTCGATCCACGCCGACCAGCCCTCGAGCAGCTCCCACCGCGAGCCGAGCGCCGCGCCCGCGAGGACGAGCGCCGTGTTCCACACGACGCTGCCGAGCACGGTGCACACCGAGAACGTCACGAGGTGCATCCGCCCGGCGCCGGCCGGCAGCGAGACGAGGCTCCGCACGCCGGGCACGAGCCGCCCGAGGAACACCGCCGCCGCTCCGTGCCGGTCGAACCAGTGCGCGGCGCGACGCAGGTCGTCCTCGTCCACGAGTGGCAACCGCGCGGCCCACCCGATCGAGCGCTCGAGTCCGACCCGGGCCCCGAGCGCGTAGAGGGCGAGCGCCCCGAGCCACGAGCCGATGGTCGCCGCGACGAGGACGAGCGCCAGGTCCATCGCTCCCGCGCCAGCGAGGAACCCGGCGAGGGGCAGGATGACCTCGCTCGGGATCGGCGGGAACACGGTCTCCGCGAACAGCAGGAGTCCGACGCCCCACTCGCCCAGGCGGTCGATCACCTCGAGCACGAACCCCGTGAGGCCGCCGACCCCGCTCGGACCGTCGGTGCGGGCGGTGGCGGTCATCGTCATGCCCGCACGGTACCGACGGCGCCTGGGCACGCGGTGCCGTGTGGCCGGACACCCCCTCGGAGTGGGAACGGGAGGCGGCGCCCAGTCGGACGCCCGCCTCCCGCCGATGCCACCCCGGCATCTCCACCCCGGCGCCACCCCTGACGCCGGAGACCCCCGGACACTACCGCGTCCGGCCGTGTGCGACCAGTCCCGCCGCTCGCACCCTGCGTCGGTCTCAGGCGCCGACGGGAGGACGCTCGAACGGCACCTCGCCGTGTTCGCTCACGCCCGCGCGCTGGCGGTAGGACAGGTGCCCACCGAGGTAGCCGCCGCCGGACACGACCACGAGTCCGAGCATGCCGAGGACCTTGCCGCGCAGGTGGTTCCCGCGCTTCCGCTGCCACCACGACAGCCCGTAGAGCGTCATCGCGGTGCCGTTCACCACGGCGTGCACGTACCCCGTGCGCTGCTGCTCGCGGTCGAGCTCCGACCAGTCGGTGAGCCCGGCCGTGGTCGCGACGCCGGCCGACACCACGCCGACGCCGACGAGCGTTCGGGACGACCGGTGCGTCCCCGGCAGCAGGTCGAGCAGGGCCGAGGACAGCCACGCGCCGAGGGGTACCTGGACCATGAGCGGGTGCAGCGGGTGCCCGAACGGCACGCCGTGCAGCAGCTGCTTCAGGGCGTCGGGCTGGACGAGGGCCTTGACGGCCTTCACGTCGACGTCGATGAGCTTGTCGAGCACGCTCGCGTGCTCGATCGCGCTGGTCAGACTCTGCAGTGCACGGATCTCCCGCATGACGCTCCCTCGGATCGGCTGTCCCAGACCGTAGTCGGCGGACGGGAGGCCCGCTCGGGTCGGTCCCGGACCTCCCGGCCGGTACGCAGGAACCTGGGAACGGGAGGCACGGCGACCGTCCGGTGCCGCGTCTCCCGTCCGTTCCGGGTCATGCGGCCGCGAGCGCCGACGTCGGCGGGATCCGTGCCGCCCGCGCGGCTGGGTAGATGCCCGAGACGCCACCGATGAGGACGGTCGCCCCGACCCCGCCCAGGACCGCCCACGCCGGGATCGCGACCGGCCACCCCTGCGCGAGCGCGAACCCGACCGTCACGGCGACCCCGATCGTGACGCCGGCCACGCCGCCGAGGAGCGACAGGAGCAGCGACTCGACGAGGAACTGGTCGCGGATGTCCCGTCGGCGTGCCCCGAGCGACCGGCGGACCCCGACCTCGGCTCGGCGCTCGAGCACCGTGATGACCATGGTGTTCGCCACGCCGATGCCGCCGACGAGCAGCGCGACACCGCCGATACCGACGAGCAGGCCGGTGAACGAGTCCTGCGACGCGTTCTTCGCGGCGAGCGCGTCGGAGGGCCGGGTCACGGCGACGTCCTTCGGGTGGAGGGGACTGATCGACCGGGGCAACCGTTCGCGGGCCTCGGCGACCGCGTCCGGGTCCACCCGCGTGAGGATCTGCGTCGGATGCCCGTCGAACCCCATCCCTGCGGCGGTGGAGCGCGGGATGAACACCTGCGTGTCGAGCTGCGGCGCGAGGGCGAGTGGCTCGAGGATCCCGACGACCGCCAGCCGATGTCCGTCCGTCCAGATCGCGGTGTCGTCCGTGACCCGGTCGATCCCCAGGCGCTTCGCCGCTTCCGCGCCCAGGACCGCCTGCTCCGGCGCGGATGCGTCGTCCGCGCCGACGAGCCAGTGCCCCGCGGCGAACCGACCGGCGAGCACGCGTGGGACGTCGCCGAACGCGGCCACGAGGCCGATGCCCTTCGACTCGAGCGCGGGGACCCGGGCGCTCCGGTAGACGCGTCCGTCCTCGACGCGTCCGACACCGGCGGCGTCGCGGACGTCGGACTGTCGGACGGCCGTCGACACCCCGTCGACGGGGAGCGGTTCCGGCTCGCCGAAGCCGGTGGCCTGCTGTGCCGCGAGCACGTTCGTCCCGAGCGCGTCGAGCAGGGCGTCGAGCTTCGCCTTGCTCGAGCTCGAGATGCCGACCACCGCGACCATCGCGGCGATGCCGATCGCGATGCCGAGCGCCGAGAGGACGACCCGGGTGGGACGCGTCCGCAGCCCGAACAGTCCGAGCCGCACCAGGTCGCCGGCGTGGACGTGGCCGGTCGCGGTCATGCCCGCGCCTCCGTCCCCGTGCCCGCTGCCCGGATCGCGTCGGCGAGCGTCGTGGCGTCGATGCGCCCACCGCGTCCGTCGTGCCCGTCGCCTCCGCCGTGGGTCTCGTCGGCGATCCGGCCGTCGCGCATGCGCACCTGCCGGGGCAACGAGGCCGCGAGCTCGAGGTCGTGGGTGATCACGAGCACCGTGGTGCCCCCCGCGTTGAGCTCACGGAGCAGGTCGAGCACCGCTGCGCCCGACGCGGTGTCGAGCGCGCCCGTCGGCTCGTCGGCGAGGAGCACGGTGGGGTCGCCCACGATGGCCCGGGCGATCGCGACGCGCTGCTTCTCGCCGCCGGAGAGTTCGTGCGGACGGTGGTCGAGCCGGTGCCCGAGCCCGACCCTGCGGAGCGCGTCCGCGGCCCGTTCGGTGCGCTCGCGGCGGCCGGTGCCCGTGTAGAGCAGGCCGTCGGCGACGTTCTCGACGGCGGTGGCGCCCTGCGCCAGGTGGAAGTGCTGGAACACGAAACCGATGTGGTCCGCGCGGAGCCGCGACACCGCGTCGTCGGACATCGTGCCGACGTCGTGCCCGGCGATGACGACCCGGCCCTCGGTCGGCAGGTCGAGGGTGCCGATGATGTTGAGCATCGTCGACTTGCCGGAGCCACTCGGCCCGACGACCGCGACGAGTTCGCCCGCCGACACCCGCAGGTCGATCCCGCGCAGGGCCTCGACCTCGCCGTACCGCTTCGTGACGCCCTCGAGGACCAGGACGCGGCCCTCCGGGTCGTCCGGCGCCGTCGTCCGCCGGGGCACGGTCGCGACCGCGGTCATGACGGCACCACCACCCGGTCGCCCTCGTGGACCCCGCCGCTGACCTCGACGCGCCCGTCGGCCGCGAACCCGACCTCGACCGGTACCCGCTCGGTCTCGCCCGACGCCCGGACACGATCCACGGCGTACCCGTCGCCGCGCGCGGCCAGCAGTGCCCCGACCGGGACCGAGAGCACCCCCTTCCGCGTCTCGCCCTCCACCTGGACGTCCACGCCAGCCGCCTCGGCCACGCCCGACGGGACCGCGGCACGGAGGTCGATCTCGACGACCAGGCCGCCGTCGTCCGACGACGGGTCCGCGCCCACCGAGCGCACCGTGCCGTCGACGTGCTCGGTCGATCCGGAGAAGCCGACCGAGACGGTGGACCCGACCGGGAACGAGCCGGCAGCGAGTTCGTCGATCGGGACCGTCACCGTGCGGGTGGTGCTCGTGTACCCGTAGAGCGGTCCACTCGCCGGGGAACCGACCGTGGCCTTCGGCTCGGCGACGCGGACGTCCCCGTCCACGAAGGCGATGTCGTCCGCCGTGAGCCGTCCGGTCACCGCGAACCCGCGGTCCCGCTGCCACTGACGCACCGCCGCGGCCGTCCGAGTGCCGAAGCGGTCGTCCTGCGCGACGTCGTACCCGAGGGCAGCGAGGTTCCGGTTGAGCTGCGCCACGTCGGTCCCACGCAGGCCCCGTTCGAGCGGACGCCACAGTGGGACCGCGCCGTGCATCGCCCGGACCGGCCGTTCGTCGCGCCAGTACAGCGCCTCGTCCCGGTGCACGACCTGTCCGTAGTCGGGCAGGCCGGTCAGGGTGCCGCTCCCGGACCCGAGCAGGTCCTTCGGCGTCCCGTGGCCGAGCGTGCCCGCGAACGTGCGGCGTTCCGTGAGGTCGCCCCGGACGACGGGTGCCGTGGGGCGTCCGTCCGCGGTGCGCTTCGGGGCTCCGCCCCCGGAGGACGGGGTCGCGCTCGCGGACGCGGCCTTGCCGGGCGCGGCGACCGCGCGATCGTCCTCGGGCACGACGGTCGTCACCGCGACCGTGGCGCTCGCGACCACCACCACGACCGCGGCGCCGACGGTGACCGCCGTCCCGCGGCGCACCCGCGTGGGCCGCGTGGGTCGTCGCGCCGGCCGTACGCGGCGGCTCACTTCGCGATCTCCGCGCCGTGGACCTGCTTCCAGCACGTCTCCTCGGCCGCGAGGAACGCGCTCGAGGGCGGGTCACCGGGGTCGTAGTCCACCTGGCCGTGCACGGGGTCGGGGTAATCGGTGATCCCGTGCTCGCGCATGCACCGGGACACCTCGGGATCGGCGTCCACCGCCTCCGCGGGCTCGGCACCACCGGCGCGTTCCTCCGCGCACGACACGAGTGCACGCTGGTAGGCGTCGGGGTCGACGCCTTCCGGTACCGCTGCACGTTCGCCCCCCTGCGTCGGGTCGCTGTCCTCCATCGGGATCCCCCGGTCCCGCATGCACGCCGAGAACGCGTTCGCGTCCGCGCTCGGTGCCGACGAGCGGGTGCGGCCCGCCTCGTCCCGCCCGCTCTCAGCCGCGCAGCCGGTCGCGCCGGTCATGCTGAGCAGGGCGAGGACGACGGCGAGCGTCACCCGGACCCCGTGGGTCGGTACCGATCCGCCGAGTCCGGAGCGCCGTCCGTCATCGCGGAGCGACCTCGTGGTCGTGGTCATGGTCATGGTGGTCCTCCTGTGCGTCGTGGTCGCCGCCTCCCGGCGACCGGGTTCGGTGAACGGCGTCTCCCGGGTCATCCGGTCGTCCCCCAGTCGGCGAGGTACCGATCGCTGCACTCCTCGTCGGCCTGCGCGACGGTTGGTGAGTCGCGCAGCGGTTCCTCGGCGTACTTGCCGTAGTCGAGCCCCGATTCCGGCTCCGGCTCCGGGAAGTCGTCGAGGCCGTGCTCCCGCATGCACGCCGAGAAGTCGCGGAGCTCCTGGTCCCAGATGGCCTTCTGCTCGTCGGAGGCCCTGGGCGCGTCGTCCCCCCGGCAGCTCGCGGACGCACGCTGGAACGCGTCACCGTCCACCCCGGACGGAGCACGGACGACTCCGGAGGACCACTCCGCCTCGGACGGGTCCTCGATGTCGAACCCCGCGTCCCGCATGCAGGAGCCCCACGCGGCGGCGCCGACGGAGCTGGAGCCCCCGCGCGAGGACGAGGATCCGGGCGCGTCGGAGCACCCGGACAGGACGACGCTCACCGCGAGCGCCATCGTGGAGGACAGGAGGAGCGCCGCACGGGGCCTCCTCCGCGGCCGGTCGGTGTCACTGGTTCGTTCCATGCGGACAGTCCAGCGGGCGGGCCGTTTCGCGGGCGTCCGGTCGACGGTCACACGGGCGAAACACCGTGGACGCGGACCACCAGGCCGCCCGCCGACCGGGGCGTGATCGCCAGGCGCCACCCGTGCGCGCGCACGACGGCGTCGACGACCGACAACCCGATGCCGCTGTGTCGACGGCCCGGGTGTTGCTGCTCCGCGCGCGTGAACGGCTCGGTCAGGGTGCGGGCGGTCTCCGGCGACACGAGTGGCCCGCTGTTCTCGACGACGAGCCCGTCGTGGGTCACCTCGATGCGCACGAACCCGTCCGGTCGGTTGTACTCGAGCGCGTTGTCGACGAGGTTCTCGACCAGGTGCCGGACGAGCACCGGATCGCCCGCCACCCGGAGGCCGTCGCCCGGCTGGACGTGGAGGTCCAGGCCCGCGGACCGCGCACGAGTCCGGGACGCGGCCGCGGCGCCCTCGACGACGTCCGCGAGGTCGACCTCCTGGGCTCGGCCGGTGACACCCCGTTCCGCCTCCGCCAGGTCGAGCAGGCCCTCGACCAACTGTTCGTTCCGCCGGTTCGCGTCGAGGAGCTCCTGGCGGACGGCGCGGATCGTGTCGGGGTCGGCGTCGTCCTCGAGCCCGATCTGGATCGCGGCCCGTTGCAGGGCGAGCGGCGTCCGCAGCTCGTGGGAGGCCTGGGCGACGAAGCGGCGTTGCCCCTCGAACGCCTGCTCGAGCCGTCCGAACAACGCGTCGATCGTGTCCGCGAGCCGTCGGACCTCGTCGTCCGGGCCGCCGAGGTCGATGCGTTCGTGCAGGGTCGTCGCCGAGATCCGCTCCGCGGTCGCGCGGATCACACCGATCGGACGGAGCACGGCCCGGGCGACCAGCCAGCCGGCACCGGCGGCGACCAGGCCGGCCGTCCCGATGCCGACCGCCGACCACAGCCACTGCTGCGACGCCACCAGCTGCCCGACACGGGCGACGCCGGCGACGGACCCGCTCGGGCCGGTGTGCCCCTCCGGAGGGGGCGCACCCGGCAGCGCCGCGCGCGCCGACGCGGTCGCCTCGGGGACGGTCCACACCGGGCTCGCGCTCGTGCCGCACCCCGCGACGTCGGCGCGGGGACACGCTCCGCCGTCGTCGAATTCGAGCACCGTCACGATCCCGCGCTGCGTCATGAGGTTCACGAACACCAGGACCGCCGCGGCGAGCACCATCGACAGGCCGCCGAACGCCACCGCGGTGCGCGTGTGGATGCTCCACCGCATCCGCGGTCCTCGACCCGGGCGCGACCCGTCGGCGCGCCCCGACCCGGTCGTCACAGCGCGTACCCCTTGCCCGGCACCGTCCTGATCGGATCGGGCTCACCGAGCTTGCGGCGGAGCTTCGACATCGTCACGCGCACGGCGGACGTGAACGGGTCGACGTTGACGTCCCACACCTTCTCGAGCAGCTCCTCAGCGCTCACCAACCGGCCGTCGGCCCGGAGGAGGACCTCGAGCAGCCCGAACTCCTTGGGCGTCAGGTCGAGCGGGCGCCCGTCGCGGGTGGCCATGAGCCGGTTCGTGTCGAGCACGATCCCGTCGTGCCCGAGCACCGGCGGGGCAGCGGGGGCGCTCCGGCGGCCGAGCGCCCGCACCCGCGCGAGGAGCTCCGGGTACTCGAAGGGCTTCGGCAGGTAGTCGTCGGCGCCGAGCTCGAGCCCGGCCACGCGGTCCGCCAGGGTCGTCGCGGCGGTCAGCATGAGCACCCGCGTGCACCCACCACGGGCGGTGCACCGACGAGCGACCTCGTCACCGTGGAGGCCGGGCAGGTCGCGGTCCAGGACGACGACGTCGTAGTCGTTCACCGCCAGGAGTTCGTCCGCCTCGTCGCCGCGGAACACCACGTCGACGGTCATCCCCTGCCGTTCCAACCCGCGGGCGATCAACTCGGCGAGGGACTGCTCGTCATCCACCACCAGCACCCGCATCCCGTGGAGGGTAGGGCCCCGGGTCCGGGATCCGCACCTTCCGCGTACACGACATGGCGCTGCCCACGCGATGTCTCACCCGCCGGATCGCCGGGAGGCACAGTGTCGGTCACCCGCACCACGGACGGGAGGCGTGGCGTGCGTCCTCCGCACCCCGCGCCTCCCGTCCGTCCCGCCGAGCGCTACTCGACGAACTCCGGCACCACGAACGGCTCGACCGTCAGCGACTCGCCGTCGTCGGCGACGTCGACGCGGACGGTGTCGCCGTCGCGGACGTCGCCCGCCAGCAGTGCCCGGGCGAGCTGGTCGTCGATCTGCCGCTGCATGAGGCGACGCAGCGGCCGCGCGCCGTACACCGGGTCGTACCCGCGCTCCGCCAGCCAGGTCCGGGCCGAGGGCGTGACCGCGAGCTCGAGCCGACGGTCCGTGAGGCGCGTCGCGAGTCGGTCGACCGAGAGCGACACGATCTGACCGAGGTCGTCGGTCGTCAGCGCCTGGAACACGACGATGTCGTCGAGGCGGTTGACGAACTCCGGCCGGAACGCCTGCTGCACCATGGCGCGGACGGACTCCTCGCGCTCCGCGGCACCGAGCGACGGGTCGGTCAGGAACTGCGATCCGAGGTTCGACGTGAGCACGAGGATCGTGTTCCGGAAGTCCACGGTACGGCCCTGACCATCGGTCAGACGGCCGTCGTCGAGCACCTGGAGCAGGACGTCGAAGACCTCGGCGTGCGCCTTCTCGACCTCGTCGAGCAGGATCACGGAGTACGGGCGGCGACGGACGGCCTCGGTGAGCTGGCCGCCGGCCTCGTACCCGACGTACCCGGGCGGGGCGCCGATGAGTCGCGCGACCGAGTGCTTCTCGCCGTACTCGCTCATGTCGATGCGGACGAGGGCCTTCTCGTCGTCGAACAGGAAGTCGGCGAGCGCCTTCGCGAGCTCCGTCTTGCCGACGCCGGTCGGGCCGAGGAACAGGAACGACCCGGTCGGGCGGTCGGGGTCGGAGATGCCCGCCCGGGAACGCCGGACGGCCTCGGACACGGCCGTGACGGCCTCGCGCTGACCGATGATCCGCTTGCCGAGTTCGGTCTCGAGGTGCAGGAGCTTCTCGGTCTCGCCCTGGAGCAGCCGCCCCATGGGGATGCCGGTCCACGCGGCGATGACGGCGGCGATGTCCTCGTCGGTGACGCGGTCGTTCACCATCTGCGGACCGGCCGGCTCGTTGCGCTCGGCCTCCGCGAGTTCCCGCTCGATCACCGGGATCTCGCCGTAGAGCAGCCGGGAGGCCCGCTCCAGGTTGCCTTCGCGCTGGGCGCGCTCGGCCTGCATGCGGAGGTCGTCGAGCCGGGTCTTCAGTTCGCCGACGCGGTTCAGGGAGGCCCGCTCGAGCTCCCAGCGCTGCTGCAGTTCTGTCAGGCGCTCCTGCCGCTCCACGAGGTCGGCGCGGAGCTTCTCGAGGCGGTCCTTCGAGGCGTCGTCCTTCTCCTTCTTGAGCGCGAACTCCTCGAGCATGAGGCGGTCGACGCTCCGCTTCAGCTCGTCGATCTCGACGGGGCTCGAGTCGATCTCCATCCGGAGGCGTGACGCGGCCTCGTCGATGAGGTCGATGGCCTTGTCGGGCAGCTGCCGACCGGTGATGTAGCGGTCGCTCAGGGCCGCGGCGGCGACGAGGGCGGAGTCGGCGATCGTGACCTTGTGGTGCGCCTCGTAGCGCTCCTTGAGCCCACGGAGGATCGCGACGGTGTCCTCGACGCTGGGCTCCCCGACGTACACCTGCTGGAACCGGCGTTCGAGCGCGGCGTCCTTCTCGATGTACTCGCGGTACTCGTCGAGCGTGGTCGCCCCGATCAGGCGGAGCTCACCGCGGGCGAGCATCGGCTTGAGCATGTTCGCGGCGGCGACGGAGCCCTCGCCCCCGCCGGCGCCCATGAGCGTGTGGAGTTCGTCGATGAACGTGATGACCTGGCCGTCGGAGTCGTCGATCTCCTTGAGGACGGCCTTGAGGCGCTCCTCGAACTCGCCGCGGTACTTGGCCCCGGCGACGAGCGCGGCGAGGTCGAGCGAGACGAGCCGCTTGTCCTTGAGGCTGTCGGCGACGTCACCGGCGACGATGCGCTGCGCGAGCCCCTCGACGACGGCGGTCTTGCCGACGCCGGGCTCGCCGATGAGCACGGGGTTGTTCTTGGTCCGGCGCGTGAGCACCTGCGAGATCCGGCGGATCTCCGAGTCGCGTCCGATCACCGGGTCGAGCTTGCCGCTCCGCGCGATCGCCGTGAGGTCGACGCCGTACTGCTCGAGTGCGGTCTTCTGCTGCTCTTGCGACGCGGGAGCGCCCTGCAGGTTGGCCATGGGGGCGTCCTTTCCTGTGGTCCTGATGTCCTGGTGCGGTGGTTCCGGCACCTTGAGTCCTGTTGACTCAAGTTTACTCCGACGGCACCGCGTCCGCCAGCGTCGGGCGATCGCGGCGCGGGTTCCTGATGCCGATCGCCGACACGGTGCCGCCCGCCACGAGCAACACGGCCATGAGGACGACCGCGCGGTGGAAGCCGGCCACGCTCATGCCGTCGGCGCCGAGCACGACCCCCGCCAGGGCCACGAGCACCAGGCTCGCGATCCGGGCGACCGCGTTGTTCACGGCGGAGCCGACACCCGCCCGCGTCTCCGCGACGGACCCGAGCACGGCACTCGTCAACGGCGCCACCATCAGGGTCAACCCGACACCCATGAGGAGCATGCCCGGGAACACGGTCGCGAAGTACCGCGGGCGGTCCCCGGCGCAGAGCATGACCAGGACGCCGAGCCCCGCGAGCACCGGACCGCCGGCCATGAACCACCGGGGCCCCGTGCGGCCGGACCACCGCCCGACCGTCGTGGAGAACCCGAGCAGCACGAGCGTCGGGGGCAGGGTCGCCACGCCCGCCAGCCAGGCGGAGAGCCCCCAGACCTCCTGGAGGAACAGCGTCACCGTGAACCCGGACAGGCCGAGCGCGCCGTACACCGCGAGCGTCGTGAGGTTCCCGACCGTGAACGACCGGGCTCGGAACAGGTCGAGGGGCAGCAGCGGGGCCGCCACGCGGCGCTCCCACGGCACGAACACGGCGAGCGCCCCCACCCCGACGGCGAGTGCGACGACCACGAGCGGCGACGCCCACCCGAGGCGCTCCTGCTCGATGAGACCGAGGACGAGCGCCCCCACCCCGAGCACGGCGAGGCCGGCACCCACGACGTCGATCGCGGGCCGGTCCGTCGCGCGCACGTCCCCGGTGACCCGACGGACGAGCGGGATCGTCACCGCGATCGGCGCCGCCGTGAGGACGAACACCCAGCGCCAGCCGATCGAGTCCACCACGACCCCACCGATCACGGGCCCGGCGATGACCGACGCGCTCGACCACGCCGTCCACGTGCCGATCGCCCGGGCCCGTGCCGCACCCCGGTACGCGGCGATGACGAGCGCGAGCGAACTCGGCGTCACGAGCGCGCCCCCGACGCCCTGCACGGCCCGCGCGCCCACGAGCACGCCGCCCGTCGGGGCGATCGCACACGCGACCGACGCGAGCCCGAACAGGACGAGTCCCCAGGTGACGACCCGGACCCGCCCGACGAGGTCGGACACCGAGCCCGCGACCAGGATGAGCGCCCCGAGGGTCACGAGGTAGGCGTCGACCGTCCACTGCTGCACGACGATCCCACCGCCGAGCTCCCGGCCGATCGACGGCAGGGCGACGTTCACGACGCTGCTGTCGAGGCCGACGACGAACGTGGCGAGGACGGCGACCACGAGCACGACGCGACGGTCGCGGTGGAGTGGTGCCGGGCCTCCCGGCCGATCGGCGTCGACGCTGCCGGACGCGCCGGAGGCGCCGGATCCGTCGGAGGCGCCGGATCCGTCGGCCCCGTCGGTCATCCGGCGGCCGGCTCGCCGGCGTGCGTCCCGCCCTGCGCAGCGAGCGACACCGGCTCCCACTCCACCCAGGTCCGCAGGCGGTCGGCGTAGAGCGTCTTGACGAGGTGCGTCGGCTGCTCCCCGAACAGCACCCGCAGGGGCTTGTCGTCGGCGTCGACGATGCGGAGCAGCGCCGCCCCGGTCGCCGTGGGGTCACCCCGGCCGGCACTCGCGGCGGCCCGCCCCGCGAGGACCTGCTCACGGAGCCCGTCGTACGCCGGCAGGGGCGCGGAGTGCCGGGCGCTCGACCCGGCCCAGTCCGTAGAGAACCCGCCGGGCTCGACGAGCGTCACGTCGACGCCGAAGCCGCGCACCTCCTGGGCGAGGGCCTCGGTCAGCCCCTCGAGCGCCCACTTCGACGCGTGGTACGCCCCGATCATCGGGAACGCCGCGATGCCGCCGATCGTCGAGATCTGCACGATGTGACCGGAGCCCTGCGCCCGCAGGATCGGGAGCACCGCCTGCGTCACGTGCAGCACCCCGAACAGGTTCGTGTCGAGCTGGTCCTGGAGCTCGGCGTCGGTGAGCTCCTCGACGAACCCGAAGTGGCCGTACCCGGCGTTGTTGACCACCACGTCGAGGCGTCCGAAGCGTTCGTGCGCGCGGCGGACCGCGTCGTCGACCTGCGCGCGGTCGGTGACGTCGAGCGTCAGCGGCAGGACCGCGTCACCGTAGGCGGCCACCACGTCGTCGAGCGTCGCCGCGTCGCGCGCCGTCGCCGCGACCCGGTCACCGCGCCCCAGGGCGGCGAGGGCGAACTCACGGCCGAGTCCGCGGGACGTGCCCGTGATGAACCACACCTTGCCCATGGGGGCCTCCTCTCGGCGCCCACGCGTCGGGCACCGCCACCGACGCTATCCCCGGGAACGACGAGACCGCCGCGCCTCACAGAGGCTGCGGCGGGAACGACGAGACCGCCGCGCCTCACAGAGGCTGCGGCGGTCTCGGTCCCGGGGCTGGGAGTCCTCCGGCGGTGCCGCCGGGCATGCAGCGGGCCGCGCGCGGCGACCCGGACGCGGTGTCTCAGACGCGGTGGTCCGACTGCGGCTGGACCGACGGGGCCGGGTTGAGGACCGGCTCCTGCTGCACGGTGCCGGCCTGCGGCGCCGCCGTCGTGGTCGTGGTCGTCGTGGTCGGAGCGTCGTGGTTGGTCTCCATCTCCTTCTTGAAGATGGTGATCGACTGCCCCAGACCCTTGGCGAGGGCCGGCAGCTTCGTCGCACCGAACAGCAGCACGATGATGCCGAGGATGATGATCAGGTGGATGCCGGTGAGGCCCTGGAACATGATGTCCACTCCTTGTCTGGAACTCGTCGGGAGCGCATCGCCGTCGAAGCGACCCCGGGGAGTCCGTGATGCTCCATGGTAACGCCGCCTCGCCCGGAAGCCCAGTGGCACCGGGATGCTCTCAGGACAGGCCTGGTGCCGCCCGGGCTAGCGGGTACTGGCGGCCGCGGCCTCGTCCGCGAGCACCCGGTCGAGCGTGAGCAGCACGGGCGCCCGCACGAGCTCGGCGCTCCGGTCGGCCCGGACACCGTCGAGCCGGAAGGGCACGCGCTCCCCCGGCAGCAGCGTCATGAACCCGCGGTCGACACGGCCCGTCGGACTCACCCGGTCGGGCTGGACGAGCAGGTCGCGGACGAGCCCCTGCGCCTCGACCGTGAGCACCGACCCCGACGCGGCGTCCTCGACCCACACGCGGTACTCGGCCGGCCGCCAGTGCATCTCCTGGTCCGGCAGGGGCGTCCACACCGCCCGGCGCCAGTCCATGTCCGCCACGATGAGCTCCTCAGCGGGGTCGTCGACGACACCGACGTGGTCGGGCACCGCGAGCCGCAGCACGCCCGGTCCGGCGAGCTCGACCGGCAGGACGACCTCTTGCAGGATCCGTCCGGTCAGGTCGATCCGTCGCACCCGCACCGTGGTCGTCAGTCCCCGCCGGGAGGACCGGATCGCGATCTCGACGGGCACGCGGCGGTCCGCCTCCC
This sequence comes from Curtobacterium sp. MCBD17_003, assembly GCF_003234885.2. NCBI lineage: Bacteria > Bacillati > Actinomycetota > Actinomycetes > Micrococcales > Microbacteriaceae > Curtobacterium > Curtobacterium sp. MCBD17_003. The sequence continues at coordinate 524,908 of NZ_CP126275.1, read as the reverse complement.
GGTCGCGTCGTCGACCGCGCACGGTCCCGGGGTCGAGGACCGCGGTGTCCGCGAGGTCCCCGAGGGCCTCCTCGTCGCTGCCGGCCGTCGGACGGCCCGGCTCGGTGGCGGGGTCAGCCGCCCCGGGGACGGGGAGGGACAGGGTCGCGGGGTGCGCGCCTCCCGGGTCGGCGGCACGGTCCCGTCCGTCGAGGGGCCGGTCCCGCTCCCCCGCCGCGGGTGGCTCGATCGGCACGATCGCCAGGAGCACGTCGTCGTACAGGCGGCGCAGCTCGTGGAACAGGGGCTTCGGACGTCCGGCGCCGTCGACGGCCGACCACGACGCGACCGGCCACAGGTCGTTGAGCTGCCACACCACGACGCCAGTGTTGTGCGGCCAGTGGGTGCGCCAATGCTCCACACCCGTCGCGATCGCCCGGGTCTGCTGCAGCTGCGTCAGGTAGTGCCAGCGGTCGAACACGTCGTCGGTGTCGCCCTGCGGCACGGGGAACCGCGGCGCGAGGCCACGGGCGAGCTTGCCCATGCCGTCCTCGGCCTTCTGGTGGTGCACCACGCCGGGCGACGTCGGGGTCATCGGCTCGTCGTCGACGGCCTCCCGGATCGTCCGCCACTGCGGGGGTGCCTGCCAGCCGAACTCGCTGACGAACCGCGGCACGCTGTCGCGGTAGTGCTCGTCGCCGATCTGGTTCCAGACCTGCCACGAGTGGTGGGTCTCGTGGTCGACGTCGTTCGCGTACACGCGCTCGTCACCGGACCAGGGGCTCGCCGCCGTGTAGAAGCGCGACGGGTCCACCGCGTCGACGATGGTCGGCAGCAGGTCCAGGTAGTAGTCGAGGCCCCACGGTCGGTCACCGAGCTCCGCCGCCCAGCCCATGTCGTCGTGGAGCCAGATGTTCTCGTTGTTGCCGTTCCAGACGACCAGGCTCGGGTGCCGGCTCAGGCGCGCCACGTTGTCCCGTGCCTCGGCGATGACCTCGGAGCGCATGGGCTCGCCCTCGGGGTACGCGGAGCAGGCGAACAGGAAGTCCTGCCACACGAGCAGGCCCCGGGCGTCGCACTCCTCGTAGAAGTCCCGCGACTCGTACACGCCGCCGCCCCACACCCGCACGAGGTTCGCGTTGCACGCCGTCGCCTGGGCGAGCCGCGCGGCGTACCGGGCACGGTCGACCCGGGACACGATGACGTCGTCGGGGATCCAGTTCACCCCGCGCACGTCGATCGGCACGCCGTTCACCACGATCGTGAAGGGGCGGCCGGTGGCGTCGGGCTCGGTGTCGACCCGGAGGGACCGGAAGCCCGTCCGGAACACGTCGCGGTCGAGGACCTCGCCGTCGGTGGTCTGCACCTGCACCTCGACGTCGTACAGCGCCTGCTCGCCGTACCCCCGGGGCCACCAGAGCCGCGCGTCGGGGATCCGGACCGTCACGACGGCCTCGTCCTCCTTCGGCGTCACCGTCACCCGCGACCGCTGCTTCGTGTCGTGCCCGGACACCGTGACGACGAGCACGAGGTCGTCGTCCTCACCGTCGTGGTCGCGGTCCGCCGTCGTCGCACCGGCCGGCGTCGGACCGGAGCGTTCGATCGCGATGTGCGCGTCGAGGACGCCCTCGCCCGCCTCGACGTCGACGAGCGGACGGACGTCGCGCAGCCGGGCGGTCGACCAGCGCTCGATGGCGATCGGGCGCCAGGGCCCGCTCGTCACGCACGTCAGGCCCCAGTCCCAGCCGAAGTTCGACGCCATCTTCCGCACGTACGCGAACGGCTCGTCGTAGGGGCCGGGCATGCTGCCGAACCGGTCCGCCATGCGCTCGGTCTCGCGGTAGGGCGACTCGAACAGGATCTCGAGCTCGCGGTCCGTGCGTTCGTTCGTGCCCCCGGTCCGGTCCCGCAGGTCGAACCGGTAGCGCCGGTGCATGTTCCGTGTCGACCCGATCGACACGCCGTCGAGGGACAGCGACGCCACGGTGTCGAGACCGTCCGCGACGAGGTCGACCCGGTCGTGTCCGCGCGGGTCGACGTCGATCCGTCGCCGGTACGCCCAGTCGGCCTGGCCGACCCAGCGCACGAGCTCCTCGTCGCGGTTGCGCGTCGGGTCGGGCACGAGGCCCACACGCTCCAGGTCCGTGTGGATCTGCCCCGGCACCGTCGCCGGGATCGCCGTGCCGCGGACCCCGGCCGGGAGGCCCGCGGGCACCCCGCTCGTGGCGTCCTCCGCGAGCATGGCGGTCCAGTCGGTTCGCAGTTCCTCGCGTTCGAGGGTCATCTGGGTCCTTCTCTCGGCCCCGCGCTGCGGTGCCGGCGGTCGGGACACGGTGCGGCATCGGCCGCGTCGGGCCCCCACCGCTCCGGTCGTCGTCACCTTGCGGCGCGGTCCCCGGACCTCCCGGGGACGCCGCCTTGAGCTGCGACGGAATGTTAGTCCCTGCGTCCACGACACTCCGTCAGACTCCGTGTACCGGCGGTCGGCAGCACCCGAGTCCGGATCCACCACCGCGTGGCAAGGTGGAGCAATGATCAGCGTCGACCTGGCCCGGACCCTGCGCGAGGCGGGACTCCGGTGGCACCCCGAGACCGGGGACCGCTTCGTCATCGACAAGCCCGGGGTCGACGACGACGTCTACACCGTGTCCGAGATGACGATCGAGAAGCACGAGTACCCGAGCGGCACGATCCTCGGCTTCAACGGCACGACCGAGTGGGCACTCGACTCCGTGGCGGCCGACGACGCACTCTGGATCCCGCGCGAGGACCAGCTCCGGACGCTGCTCGGGCCGGCGTTCGTGGGGCTCACCCGCATCGAGACCGCGGACCGGGGCGTCGTGCACACCGTGACCTGCCGCATCGACGACGTCGAGCGGACCTTCGCCGCGCCGGACGCCGCGACGGCCTACGGCGAGGCGCTGCGCTCCTACATCACGGCCTCGCTGGCCATCTGAGGGACCGGGCCCGATCACCGGGCGGGAGGCGGGCCTCCCGGACCGGACCTGCCGCGGGCTGCTGCCGGGCCGCCGGGCCGGACCGGACCCGCTCACGGGGCTGCTGCCGGGCCTCCCGGCCGGACGCGCCCGCCGGACGGGTGCCGGGCCTCCGGGCCGACCCCAGCCGGGCGTTCCCGGAGCGTCCGCTCGGAGCGGGGTGTTGACTCGACGGGTGCCGCTCGGCACGGGTGCCGCACGGCACCACCACCCAGACGAAGGAGCACCGTGACCAGCACCGTTCCCGACATCACCCTGAACGACGGCCGCACCATCCCGCAGCTCGGCTTCGGGGTGTTCCAGATCCCCGCGGAGCAGACCAAGGAGGCGGTACTCACCGCCCTCGAGGTCGGCTACCGCCACATCGACACGGCCGAGATGTACGGCAACGAGAAGGAGGTCGGCGAGGCCGTCGCCGCATCGGGGATCCCCCGTGAGGAGATCTTCATCACCTCGAAGCTCAACAACGGGTTCCACGCTCCCGACGCCGCGCTCGAGAACGGCAAGAAGTCGGCCGAGCTGCTCGGTGGCTACATGGACCTGTTCCTCATCCACTGGCCGCTGGCGACCGTGATCGACTTCGTGCCGACGTGGAAGGCGCTCGAGGAGCTCTACCACGCGGGGACGTCCCGCTCCATCGGCGTCTCGAACTTCCAGGCGCACCACCTGCACCGTCTGCGCGACGAGACGACGGTCACCCCCGCGGTGAACCAGATCGAGGTCCACCCCTACCTCGTGCAGGACCCGCTGCGTGCGGCCGACAGCGAGCTCGGGATCGCCACCGAGGCGTGGTCCCCGATCGCGCAGGGCCTCGTGCTCGACGACCCGACGATCACCCGCATCGCCTCGGCCCTCGACAAGACGCCCGCGCAGGTCGTGCTCCGCTGGCACATTCAGCGCGGCGACATCGTGTTCCCGAAGTCGGTCACCCGATCCCGCGTCGAGGAGAACTTCGCCCTGTTCGACTTCGAGCTCTCGGGCGAGGACATGACCGACATCACGTCGCTCGACAAGGGGCAGCGGACCGGGCCGGACCCCGACACGTTCGACTACGTGCCCGCCTGAGGCCCGGCGCGCGCGGCTCCGCTCCCGCAGCTGCTCATCCAGACGACAAGTGCGCATGCGCCCGCATGCGCACTTGTCGTTCCCGTGAGCATCGCGACGAGAAGGCTGTGGAGAACGTCGGGACACGGCCGTTCGTCGGGCAGCATCTGCTGATGCTCGAGGTCCTCCGTGTCGACGCCCGCACGCCCGACGACGTCGCGCGGAGTCGGCAGCGTGCTGCGTCCGACGCCCGCGGGGCACCGGTGCGGGAGGGCCTGCTCCGGCTCGCGACGGGTGCCTACGTCCGTCGGGACGACTGGGAGGCCGCGGACCGCCGGACTCGTCACATCGCCAGGATCGCCGCCATCGCACCACTGATCCGCGAGGGACGCGTCGTCGCGCACCGTTCCGCAGCGGCGCTCCACGGCTGGCCCGTCCTGGATGGCTGGCCCTCGCAGGTCGACCTCGCCGAGCGTGGGCGTGTCCGACTCGACCGTCGGGCGCGATCCGTCGCGCTGCACCCCATGACGGCGGAGGCCCACGAGCTCCGCGAGGCGCTCGGGGCACTCGTCCCGGTGCACGACCCCGCCGTGGTCGCGGCGGACATCGCTCGCGCGGCGACGTTCCCGGAGGCCGTCGTGATGCTCGACCACGCGGTGCGATCCGGCGTCGACCGGCAGCGCGCCGAGGAACTCGCGAGTGGGGCCGGCGCTCGTGGCGCGGCCCGTGCTCGCCGGGCCTTCGCATTCGCCGACGGTCGCTCTGAATCGGTGGGCGAGTCCTTGACGCGCGTCGTGCTCCACGAGCTCGGCGCCCCGCCGCCGGTCCTGCAGCACGAGTTCCACGCCCCGGACGGAGCACTGGCGCGGGTGGACTTCTGGTTCCCGGACCAGGGCGTCGTCGTCGAGTTCGACGGTGAGGTCAAGTACCGGGACCGGGCGATGCGCGCCGGCCGCGACCTCGAGCAGGTCGTCATCGACGAGAAGTACCGGGAGGACTGGGTCCGCGCCGTGCCGGAGGTCCACTCCTTCGTCCGGGTCCGCTGGGCGCAGCTCTTCCGGCGGGCAGCGTTGGCCGCGGTGTTCCGTCGGGCCGGACTTCCCCTCGCCGCATGAGGCTGGTGTGCACGCGGACGACAACGGGACATGCGGCCGCATGCGCAGTTGTCGTGCGCATGCGCATCCACGACGAGCTCAGCGGCGCGTCGAGGCCGTCACCGTGAACTTCGGGGTGCGCGTGACCTGCCGGGTCGGCCCCACGAGGCGCTCCAGGATCGGGCGGTAGCGCAGGTGCGAGTTCCAGACGACCCAGAGCTCGCCGCCCGGGCGGAGGACCGTGGCCGCGTGCCGGAACATCTCCACCGCGACGTCCGTGGTCACCGCGGTCTCGTCGTGGAACGGCGGGTTGCACAGCACGAGGTCGGCGCTCTCGTCGTCGAGCTCGTCGCCGGCATCGGACCGCACCGTCGTCACCCGGTCGCCGACCCCCGCGAGGTCCGCCGTCAGCCGCGCCGAGGTCACGGCCGACGTGGCGACGTCGGTCGCGACGACGTGCACCCCACGCCGACGGCGCGCGACCGCGGTCGCGATCACACCGCTGCCGCACCCCAGGTCGACCACGTCCCGGGCGCCGGGCACCGCTTCGTCGACCACGTCGAGCAACACCCGCGTGCCCTGGTCGAGCGCGGTGCCCGCGAACACCCCGCCGTGCGCGGCGACGGTGAACCCGAGTTCGTCCGAGAACACCCGTCGGGGCCACGGGTCCGTGATCGAGGCCCGGTTCGCCGCGGCCCGGAGCGGGTCCGTCGCGACGAGCAGGCGGGAACGGTGGCGTCCCCGGCTCGCCGTGACGTCACCGAACGAGCGGCGGAGGACGTCGTTCTGCGACAGCGTCATGTACTTCGTCCGGCCCCCGGCCAGGAGCACGACGTCGGGAGCGGCGAACCGCGCCACCGATCGGGCGATCTCGTCGAGCCGGTCGAGCGACTTCGGCAGGCGGAACAGCACGAGGCGCGCGTCCTCGAAGGCCTCCTCGTCGTTCTGCGGGTGCTGGAAGCCGCCCCGGCCGAACGTGCCGGCGTTGGCGGCGAGCGCCCGCTCCCCCACGAGCGAGTCCTGCAGGACGCGGACCTCGCTCGCGCCGTGCAGCGCGATCACACCGAGGGTGAGCACCCCGAACTGGTCGTCGACGACGGTGACGGCGCCGGGGTGCCGGAGCGCGTCGCCGTGGATGAGCGGCGCCTCGTCGAGCATGAACCGGTCGGTGCCGTCGATCGCCATGAGATCGGGCTCCTCGACCTCCGGGAAACGCCGGAAGTGGTCCACGAAGTCGAACGAGGGCATCGTGGGAGGCTACCGGGCCGCGCTGGGAACGCGGGGCCTCAGTCCCCCCGGGGACGCCAGAGCACGACGGCCGTGTTGCGCTCCGGCCGGGACCCCGCACGGAGCGGCACCGCGCCTCCGGTCATGGTCGCCGCGAAGATCCGAGCGCCGGGACGGCTGATGAGCTCGTCGGCGAGTGCGCTCTCGAGCTCGCGGACCCGGGCGCGGAGCGCGGTGTTCTCGTTCTCGAGGTCGATCACGCGGCGGATGCCCTCGAGGCTGACGCCCTCGGCGCCGAGCCGGGCGACCTCGCGCAGCTGCGTGACGTCGCGCATGGAGTACCGGCGGGACCCACCCCGCGTCCGCTGCGGCACGACCAGCCCGAGCCGGTCGTACTGCCGCAGCGTCTGCGGGTGGAGCCCCGCCAGTTCCGCCGCCATCGCGATCGCGAGGACCGGCGAGTACTCGTCCATGGCCTCAGGACTCCCGGGCGCGCGCGATCAGGTCGTCGCGCGGGTTCTCGGCCGGGAGGGCCGTGGCGAGTGCCTCCACCGCCTCGCGTGCCGACGGGGTCAGGTGGGACGGCACGGCGACCTGGACGGTCGCGAGCAGGTCGCCCGTCCCGTTCTTCGTCGTCACGCCGCGGCCCTTGACGCGCAGGACGCGTCCGGACGGGGTCCCCGGAGCCACCCGGAGCTTGACCGGGCCGCCGCCGAGCGTCGGGACCTCGATGGTGGCGCCGAGCGCGGCCTCGACGAACGTCACGGGGACGTCGACGCGGAGGTTCAGCCCGTCGCGCTCGAACACCGGGTGCTTGCGGACCTGCACGGTCACGACGAGGTCGCCGGCCTCGCCACCGTCGGGGCTCGGCTCGCCCCGACCCTTGAGCCGGATCTTCTGGCCGTCGGCCACACCTGCGGGGATGCGGACGTTGACGGGGCGTCCGGAGCCCTGCGTCAGCTTGACCGTGTCGCCCGCGATGGCGGTCGTGAAGTCGAGCGTGGTCGACGCGGTGACGTCGCGGCCCTTCGTCGGACCGCCGAACCCGCGGTAGCCGCCGGAGGACTGGCCGAAGCCACCGCCCCCGCCGAACATGCCGCCGAGGATGTCCTCGAAGCCACCGCCGCCCTGGCCGAAGCGGACGCGCTGACCGCCGCCGCCCCCACCGAACATGCCGCCGAAGACGTCCTCGAAGCCACCGGCACCGCCCGGCGCACCCGCCGTGAAGCGCGCACCGGAGCCCATGGCGCGGATCTGGTCGTACTCGGCGCGCTGCTCCTTGTCGGAGAGCACGGAGTAGGCCTCGGAGATCTCCTTGAACTTCGCCTCAGCCGAGGCGTTGCCCGGGTTCGAGTCCGGGTGGTACTGCCGCGCGAGCTTGCGGTAGGTCTTCTTGATGTCTGCGTCCGACGCGTCCTTGGAGACGCCGAGGACCGCGTAGAAGTCCTTGTCGAACCAGTCCTGACTGGCCAACCGACACCTCCTTCGTCATGTCGTCTCGGGGTCCCGGGGCGGGTCGCACCCGGAACCGGGGCGAGCGGGAGCCCACAGGGGCTCCCGCTCGCCGGGGTCGATCGTCAGGCGGGCACCGACACCGCGACCTTGGCGGCGCGGAGCACCCGCTCGCCGAGCTTGTAGCCCGGCTCGACGACGTCGGCGACGGTCTGTTCCGTCGCGCCCGGCGTCGGGAGCTGCACGATCGCCTCGTGGACCTGCGGGTCGAACTTCTCGCCCTTCTCGCCGATCGGGGTGAGGCCGAAGCGGTCGAACCCGCCGCGGAGCTTCGACGCGATGACCTGCATCGGGCCCTCGGCGAGGTCGCCGTGCGCCTCGGCGCGGTTGAGGTCGTCGAGTGCCGGGAGCAGCGCGCGCACGACCTCGGCGATCACGGCGTCGCGGTTGGCCTCGCGGTCGCGCTCGACGCGCTTCCGGAAGTTCACCAGCTCGGCCTGTGCCCGGAGCATGTCCGCGCGCATCTCGGCGACCAGGTCGCGCTCGTCGACGGTGAGTGTGTCCTCGCGGAGGCCGCGGGCCGCGTCGTCGAGCAGTGCCTGGTCCTCCGGGCTCAGCTCGACGTCGGCGTCCTCGGCGTCCACCAGGTCCTCGGTGCCGTCGACGTCTGCCGTGCCGCCGTCCTCGGACGTCTGGCCGGGGGTGCCGGCGGGGGCGTCGTCCGCCCCCGCCGCCGACTCCGACCGCAGCTCGCCCGTCTCGGGGTCGATCCGCCGCTTGTCGCGGACGATCGGCTCCTCGTGTTCGTTCTCGTTGCGGTTCTCGTCTGTCATGGGTTACTTCTTGTCGTCCTCGTCGTCCACGACCTCGGCGTCGACGATGTCCTCGTCGTCACCGGTCGCGGCACCGTCGGTCGCACCGGCGGCACCGGCTGCGTCGGCCTGCTGGCCCTGGGCGTAGATCGCCTGGCCCAGCTTGCTCTGCGACTCGTTCAGCTTGTCGAACGCGGACTTGACCGCCGCGTCGTCGTCGCCGTTGAGCGCGGACTTGAGCGCGTCGACGTCACCCTGGACCTCGGACTTGACGTCCGCGGGGAGCTTGTCGTCGTTCTCCTTGATGAGCTTCTCGATCGAGTAGGCGAGCTGCTCGGCCGAGTTGCGGGTCTCCTGGGCCTCACGACGCGCCTTGTCCTCGGCCGCGTGCTCCTCGGCCTCGCGGACCATGCGCTCGATGTCGTCCTTGGACAGCGACGAGCCGCCCGAGATGACCATCGACTGCTCCTTGCCGGTGCCCTTGTCCTTCGCGGACACGTGCACGATGCCGTTGGCGTCGATGTCGAACGTGACCTCGATCTGCGGGATGCCGCGCGGGGCCGGTGCGATGCCGGTGAGCTCGAACGTGCCGAGCGCCTTGTTGTCGCGGGTGAACTCGCGCTCGCCCTGGAACACCTGGATCGCGACCGACGGCTGGTTGTCGTCGGCGGTCGTGAAGGTCTCGCTGCGCTTGGTCGGGATCGCGGTGTTGCGGTCGATGAGCTTGGTCATCGTGCCGCCCTTGGTCTCGATGCCGAGCGAGAGCGGCGTGACGTCGATGAGCAGGACGTCCTTGCGCTCGCCCTTGAGGACACCGGCCTGGAGCGCGGCGCCGACGGCGACGACCTCGTCCGGGTTGACGCCCTTGTTCGGCTCCTTGCCACCGGTGAGCTGCCGCACGACGTCGGCCACGGCCGGCATGCGGGTGGAGCCACCGACGAGCACGACGTGCGCGATGTCGGAGACCTTGACCCCGGCCTCGCGGATGACGTCGTTGAACGGCTTCTTGGTGCGGTCGAGCAGGTCGGAGGTCATCTGCTCGAACTGCGCGCGAGAGATGGTCTCGTCGAGGTTGAGGGGGCCGTCGCTCGTCAGCGTGAGGTACGGGAGCTGGATGCTCGCGCTCATCTGGGAGCTGAGCTCCTTCTTCGCCTGCTCCGCGGCCTCCTTGAGGCGCTGGCGCGCGATCTTGTCCGTGGACAGGTCGACACCGTGGGCGTCCTTGAACTTCTTGACGAGGTGGTCGACGATCCGGGCGTCCCAGTCGTCACCACCGAGGCGGTTGTCACCGGCGGTGGCGCGGACCTGGATGGTGGAGAAGTCGTCGTCCTTGCCCACCTCGAGCAGGGAGACGTCGAACGTCCCACCACCGAGGTCGAAGACGAGGATGAGCTCGTCCTCCTTGCCCTTGTCGAGGCCGTACGCGAGCGCCGCGGCGGTGGGCTCGTTGATGATGCGGAGCACGTTGAGGCCGGAGATCTCACCGGCCTCCTTCGTGGCCTGCCGCTCGGCGTCGTTGAAGTACGCCGGCACCGTGATGACGGCGTCGGTGACGTCCTCGCCCAGGTACTGCTCCGCGTCGCGCTTGAGCTTGCCGAGGATGCGCGCCGAGATCTCCTGCGGGGTGTACCCCTTGCCGTCGACGTCGACCTTCCAGTTCGTGCCCATGTGGCGCTTGACCGAGGCGATGGTGCGGTCGACGTTCGTGACGGCCTGCCGCTTGGCGGTCTCGCCGACGAGGACCTCGCCGTCCTTCGTGAACGCCACGATCGACGGCGTGGTGCGCATGCCCTCGGCGTTCGCGATGACGGTGGGCTCACCACCCTCGAGGACCGAGACGACCGAGTTGGTCGTTCCGAGGTCGATGCCTACTGCACGTCCCATGTGTTGGGTCTCCTTCTGTTGGTGCTGGCCCTGCCGTCACGGCGGGACCGATGGAAGTCGTCGCAGGACTTGCGCCTGCTGGACTCAACTTTACTCACCACCAGCTGGACGTCAAGTCCACGTGCCAGAAGTTGCGTCGACCTGACGCAAGTCCGTGTGCCCGGTCAGGAGGCCGAGGACGAGTCCGTCGGTCGGCGCGCGGACCGCCAGGACCGCACCTGCCGCAGCGTCACCTTGCTGCCGTACTGCGCGACGGAGTGCCGGAAGAGGAACACCGCGAAGCGGAGGACGAGGAACGCCGCCACGTAGAGCTCGAGGACGCACACCACCGACGCGACCGGGCCCAGGGTCCCCATCGCGTTCCGGAGCATCGCGGTGACCGGCGTGAACGTCGGGAAGTACGTGAACACCGCCGTCACCGGGGACGTCGGGTTCGTCAGCACGAAGAACACCGCGTACACGGGGATGAGCACCGAGAACAGCGCCACCGACTGCAGCGCACTGGCGTCCTTGATGGTCGGTACCGCGGCGCCGACCGTCACGAACAGGCTCGACGCCAGGAGCACGCCGCCGACGAGCAGCAGCGCCCCGACGAGCATCCGCCACGGGTCGACGGGGATCGGCCCGAACCGCGCCGCCAGCACGGGCAGGACGACCCCGATCGTCGCGAGCGACGGCACGAGGAACACGGCGAGCTGCACGAGCACGACGAGCAGCATCGCGATCACCTTGCCGCGGACGAGCACGGTCGCGTCGAGCGTCGTCAGGATCATCTCGGAGATGCGGTTCTCCTTCTCCTCGACCACGACCGTGACCATGCGCGCCGCCAGCAACAGCACGAGCGCGAAGAACGCCGCCGCGAACACCATCGGCGGGAGCGCGGACGCCCATCCGGGGGCGACGTGTCCGTGCGCGTAGGCGGTGACGTTCGTGGCGGGGGTCCCCCGCAGGAGCCGGACGGCCTCCGGGTCGTGCACGCGTGCGGCGACGCTCGCGTGCAGGACCTTCGTCGCCGTGTTCGCGTACTTCTGGTTGCCGAAGAGTCCGGCGTCGCGTGCCGCGACCTCGATCGTGCCCGTCGCCGGGTCGGCCGGGAACTCGACGAAGGCGTCGAGCGTGCCGGCACGGACGCGGGCGACCGCCGCCCGCGCGTCGGACGTGGGCGTGCCTCCCCACCGTGCCGCGACCCGTTCCGAGACGAGACCCGAGTGGTCGACGTAGGTGAACGGGACCTTCGTCGCCGCACCGATGCTCGTGACGGAGTCGGCTCCGGCCGCGTTGCCCACGCCCACGAGCAGCCCGACGACGACGATGAGCACGGGGAGCGCCAGCGTGCCGATCCAGAACGACGGCTTCTTGACCGTGCGGACGAACTCGAACCGGACGACGGTGCCCAGCCGGCCGCTGCCGAACCGCCCGCTCACGCCCGGGCCTCCGCCGCGACCGGCGTGGGCACGGGCGTCTCGACACCGGCGTCGTGCCCGTAGACCTGCACGAAGATCTCGTCGAGCGGGATGCGCCGCATCTCGAACCCGGTCACGCCGATGCCTGCCGCGACGAGCGAGGCCAGGAGGTCCGCACCGTCGGTCGGCTCGGTCGGCGCCAGGTCGGTCACGTGGCCCTCGCGCCGGATGACGCGGTATCGCGGGCTCACGGGGACCTCGCGCTCGGCGTGCACGCGGGCGACGGCCCCGCCGAACAGGTCCTGCACCTCGGGGATCGACCCGTACGCCGCCGCGACGCCGTCTCGGAGGAGCAGGATCCGGTCGCAGAGCCGCTCGACCTCGTCCATGTGGTGCGTCACGAGGATGACGGTCGCGCCGTCGGCTCGGCGTTCGTCGACGAGGTCGAGCAGCAACCGCCGGTTCACCGGGTCCAGGCCCTTGGTCGGCTCGTCGAGGATGAGCAGCCGGGGCCGGTCCATGATCGTGATGCCGAGCTGGACCTTCTGCTGCTGACCGCCGGACAGCTTGTCGACGCGGAGCCGCCCCTTGTCAGCGAGCCCGACGCGCTCGAGGTACGCCTGCGACCACACGCTCGCGTGCCGCGACGTCATCCCCTTGAGCCGCGCGAAGTACGTCATGACGTCGAGGACGGTCTCCTTGCGGTAGAGCCCGCGGTCCTCGGGCAGGTACCCGACCCCGCCACCTGCCGTGGCCCGGTAGCGGGCACCGTCGATCGTCAGGGAGCCGGACGTCGGCTCGGTGATGCCGAGGAGCGCCCGGATCGTGGTCGTCTTGCCCGAACCGTTGCTGCCGAGCAGTCCGAAGGTCTCACCCGCACCCACCTGGAACGACAGGCCGTCCACCACCGTGCGGTCGCCGAACCGCATCACGAAGTCGTCGACGGCGATCGCGGCACCGGACACGTGGCCTCCTCGGGTGGGGTCGCTGCCGAACCTACCCGGAAGGACCGGCGCTCCGTGCGTCCGGCGCTCAGGCGTCCGCGAGGAACCCGTCGAGCAGCCTCGCGGTCGCCTCCGGAGCCTCGACCGCCGGGCTGTGCGCGCTGTCCGGGATCACCGCGTACCGCGCGCCGAGCCGTTCGGCCATGTCGTGCTGCCACACCTGCGGCCACGCTGCGTCGTCCTGGCCGTGCGCGACGAGGGTCGGCAGCCCGGTGTCCCGGAGCGCCGCGGTGGTGTCGTCGGCCAGCTCGAGGATCGCGGCCGTCGTCGTGATGCCGACCGTGCTCGACCGGTCCATCCGCATGCGGGCGAACCGCGTCGCCTGGTCGAGGGCCGCGTCCGCGACGCCGATCGCGATCGGGTTCTGGGCGTCGAACAGCGCCCGGTTGCCCTGCTCCGCCGCCAGACGCCGAGCCAGGAACATCCGGTTCGGCCACCCGTGCGGCCCGGAGCACAACATCGTGACGGACCGGAACGCGCTCGGGCTCGCGATGGCCGCCGCCCGCGCGATCACACCGCCCAGCGAGTGCCCGAGCAGGTGCACGGGCGCGCCGTCGTCGACCAGGGCCGCGACCCGGACGACGTCGGCCGCTTCCTCGTCGAGCGTGTAGGCAGCCGGGTCGGTGGGCGCCGCCGAGTCCCCCTGCCCCCGCCTGCTCATCGCCAGCACCGACCACCCCGCATCGCGCAGGAGCGGCACGAGCGGGCGGAAGTCCTCCTTCGACCCGGTGAACCCGGGCACGAGCAGGACGCTGCCGCGGCTCGGGCCGTCCGGCAGGCCGCGGTACGCGGTCAGCCGACCGACGGGCAGGTCGACCCCGACGACGTCGACGCCGTCGGGGGTGGGCAGGTCGCCGAACGGCGGGACGGTCTGGAGGCGGTGCACGCGACCCATGCTGCTCCTCCCGTCCGACGTCGGCCCGGAGACGCGGCGTCGGCCGGGAGGCGCGGCGTCAGTCGAGCGTGCTGCTCCCGACCACGGCCATGCCGGCGCCGCGCAGGCGGCGCCGCTCCTGCGCGATGAACGCCATGAGGCGGTCGTTCGTGCCGGAGACGTGGGCAGCGAGGAGCTCCGCGGCGCGGTCCGCGTCCCGCCTCGCCACGGCGTCGAGGATGGCGCTGTGCTCGTCCCACGCGGCGTCCCGGGCCTCGGGCGTGCGCACCTCGAGCCACCGGCTCCGTTCCAGGCGGGTCATCGCGTCGGCGATCGCCTCGGTGACGAACCGGTTGCCGCCGAGCGTGGCGAGGTCGAGGTGGAACGTGCTGCCGGCCTGCACGCCGGCGGCCTCGTCGGGCGCCGGACGGAGGGTCTCGAGGTGCGCCCGGACCTCGGCGAGCGCCGCGTCCGTCGCGCGCTCCACCGCCAGACGGGCGGCGGCCGGCTCGAGCACGACGCGGAGTTCGGCGAGCGCTGCGATCTCGTCGAGGTCGATCGGCGTGACGGTCCACGACCGCCCCTCGTGCAGGATGAGGCCCTCGCGTTCGAGACGGGACAGCGCGGCCCGGACGGGCGTGCGTGAGGCGTGGAACCGGGCCTCCAGACCGCGTTCCGAGATCCGCTCGCCGGGCGCGATGCCGAGCGACAGGATCGCGGCCCGCAGGTTGTCGTAGAGCAGGGTGGTCTGCGACACGGGCGCGGCGTCGATCGGTGCGGTCACGGTCGGTCAGCGTAGCCGAGGGGCCCGCGCGATGGTATACCGTCTTGGTATACCAACGACCCGGGAGGCGGTGACATGGCGACGACGACGGTCACCACGACGAGGGCGTGGGTCATGCTCGCCCTCGGCGTCGCCGCACAGGCCACGGGGACGCTCGTGGTCTCGGCGCCCGCGTTCCTCATCCCCCTCCTCACCCGGCAGGGCATGCCGCTCACGGCCGCGGGGTTCCTGGCCGGCGCGCCGACGTTCGGCATGGTCCTGACCCTCATCGCCTGGGGCGCCGTGACCGACCGACACGGCGAGCGCGTCGTCATCGCCGGGGGCCTGGTGCTCACCGCCCTCGCCACGACCGGCGCCCTGCTCGCCGCGGGGAACCCGGTCCTCCTCGGCGTCGCGTTCCTCGCCGCGGGGATGACGAGCGCCTCGACGAACGCCGCCAGCGGCCGCGTGGTCGTCGGCTGGTTCCCGAAGCACCGGCGCGGACTCGCGATGGGGATCCGTCAGATGTCGCAGCCGCTCGGGGTCACGCTCGCGGCGCTGACCGTCCCGACCATCGCCGGGAGCGCGGGGGTCCGGGCGGCGCTCGTGCTGCCGATCGCGCTCACCGCCCTGCTCGCCGTCTGCTGTGCGCTCGCCGTGGTGGATCCGCCGCGTCCGAGCCGGGACGCCGCGGAGGTCGTGACGAACCCCTACCGCGAGTCCGCGTTCCTCTGGCGCATCCACGCCGTGTCCGTGTTGCTCGTCGTGCCCCAGTTCACGCTCTCGACGTACGGCCTCGTGTGGCTGACGCGGGACCTCGGCTGGAGCGCGCTCGCCGCCGGGGTGCTCGTCGGCGCGTCGCAGTTCGTCGGTGCGCTCGGGCGGATCGTCGTCGGGCTGTGGAGCGACCGTGCCGGGTCCCGCGTCGGACCCCTACGCGTCGTGGCCGTGTCCGCCGCCGTCGTGATGGGCGTCCTCGCGGCCGTCGACGCGACGCACTTGGCCGCCGCCGCCGTGTTCCTCGTCGTGGCGACCGCCGTGACCGTGGCGGACAACGGGCTCGCGTTCACCTCCGTCGCCGAGGCCGCGGGGCCGCACTGGTCGGGTCGGGCGCTCGGGGCGCAGAACACGGGGCAGTTCGTGGCGGCGTCGGCGGTCGGACCCGGGGTCGGCGCCCTGGTCGGCGCGGTGGGGTTCGCCGGGAGCTTCCTCGTCGTCGCGGCGTTGCCCGTCGTCGCCCTGGCCCTCGTCCCGCGGAGGGACCGGGAGCACCGCCCGGCCTGACCGCGCCCCTTCACTCTCCGCCTCCCTCCGCCACCCTCCGCGAGATCGCAGTATTTGCCGCTCTGGAGGCCCGCTGAACAGCATCTCCTGCGATCTCGCGGGAGGGAGGTCAGCCCCGGTCGGGGCCCTCGCCCCGCCCGGTCGCACCGGCCGCGGGCCCCGCCCCGGGCACGTCCGGCCCGACGTGCCAGCGGAGCAACGCGGCGACCGGCGCCCCGGACGGCACGGACGCCGCGTTCACGAGCACGACCTCCGCGTCGGTCACGAGCGCCGCACGGGTGATGCCGACCGCAGCCGGGACGGACCCGAGCACGGTGCTGCCGAGGGCCTCCTCGGGCGCGGTCGCGATCCACGGCGCGGCGTCGAGCGCGAGCACCGTGCGGTCCTCGAACGCGGCCGGGTCGACGACGACGATCGACGCCTGCGCCTGCTGGAGCGCCGACACGACGGGTCCGACACCGGTGACGGCCTCGCGGTCGCCACGGCCGACGTGCGTACGGAGCAGGTCCTCCACGTCGTGGCGGCGCTGGGCGACGACCCGCGCGAGGGCGATCTCGACGTGCTCGACGAGGGCGTTCTCGGACGCATCCGGTGCCCGGGTGTCGACCGGCACCTCGGACACGAGCGGCCGGGTCGCGGTGCTCAGCTGGTCGATGAACAGCTGGCGTGCGCGGATGTCCCCGGCGACGACCACGAGCCGCGGCCGCAGCCGGTCGACCGCCTGTTCGACGGCCTCGACGACCTGTGCCTCGTTCTCGCGCCAGATCTCCTCGGTGTGGTGCTGCCAGCGCAGGTGCGCCCAGCCGCCGCCCTGGAACTTGTGGAGGGTGTCCGTACGCCCCTCGACGTACTCCTCCTCCTGCTGCCCGCTCGGCTCGGCGTGCCCGAGCCGGTAGGCGCGGTAGCCGCCGCCCTCGCGTCCGACCTCGACCACGAGGAACGGCACGTCGAGCGGCCGGTGGGCGAGCAGCGGCACGAGGTCCGGGACGGCGCCGTACCCGACGCTCTCGGGTCCGTGCATGTGCCCGGGCAGGACCTCGCTGACGACGAGCTCGCCGTCGCGCGCCAGGACGAACCGAGCGACCGGGGCGGGCACGCCGGGTGCCTCACCGAGTTCGCGTTCGATCGCCTCGACGTCGGCGGACGGTGCCCCCTGCGCCATGAGCTGGTCGCGGGCGGCGCGGACCTGGAGCGAGGCGAGGTGCTGCGGGTCCTCCCGGTCGCCCGAGACGTCGACGTACGCCCACGACCAGGTACCGGGCTGCGCGAGGAGGGCAGCGAGCCCCCGGTGTTCCTCTGAGACCTGCTCAGCGGTCGTCGGCGCCATGGTCCACCACCTTCCCCTCCGAGACCTGGTCCGTCTCGGTCGTGTACACGGTCGTGTCGATGCCGTCGGCGTCGTCCTCGGGCAGCGCGTGCGTCGCGTCGTCGACGAACTCGCCGTCGTAGCCGGACGCCGCGAGGGTCTCGGGGGCGTCGGTGTCGTCGGTGACGGGTTCCGATTGCCGGAACTCCTCCACGTGGGACGAACTGCCGTGCCCCTGGACGATGCTCTGCGCCTCGTGCGCCATCTGCTCGTCGACCTCCGGGCTGTGGGTGGTGTTGCCCCGTTCGATCATGTCGATCTCCTTCCGTCGGTCCCGCCATGGTCGGCGGCCGCGCCTGCGTGTGTCCGCAGCTCACGGCGGACGTCGAGGTCGGGAGGGCCGGGGCGGGCCGGTCCCGCGCCTCCCGTCCGGCGGGCGCCCCGTACCGACGGGACGCCCGGGCCGCAGCGGACGCTCGCTAGGGTTGGAGCACCCGCCGGCCGGCGGACCAGGATCGACGACGACCCTCGCGGTCGAGGACAGCACCCAATGACGGACATCGCCACCGCGCCCGCTCCCCGGGCGATCTCGGACCTCCACTCGACCGCTCCCGGCTCGGCCTCGCGCCGTCGCCCCCGCGCCCACCTGCACACCGACGCACCGTCGCTGTCGCTCGACGGGGACTGGCGGTTCCGCTGGTCGCCCGTCGCCGAGGTCGCCGAGGACTTCGCGGCCGACACCTTCGACGACGCCGACTGGCAGACCCTGCCCGTCCCGTCGCACTGGGTGCTGCACGGGCACGGCGCGCCGATCTACACGAACGTGCAGTACCCGTTCCCAATCGACGCACCGCACCCGCCGGAGGAGAACCCGACGGGCGACCACCGCCGCACGTTCGAGCTCCCGGCGTCGTTCGCGGACGCCGACCGGGTCGTCCTGCGGTTCGACGGGGTCGAGTCGCACTTCCGCGTCTGGCTCAACGGCGTCGAGGTCGGCTGGTCGACGGGGTCGCGCCTCGTGACCGAGTTCGACGTCACGGCGCTGCTCCGCCCGGGCGCGAACACGGTCGCGGTCCGGGTGCACCAGTGGTCCGCCGCGAGTTACCTCGAGGACCAGGACCAGTGGTGGTTGCCCGGGGTCTTCCGCGACGTCACGCTGCTCGCGCGCCCGGTCGCCGCGATCGAGGACGCCTTCGTCCGCGCCGACTGGGCTCCGCTGCTCGCGTCGGCCGCCGCCGCCGGCACCGCTGCGTCCGGCGCCCCCGCCACCGGCGTCGGTACGGTCACGGTCGAGCTCGACGCCGTGTTCCCGGTGGTGTTCCGGATCCCGGAGCTCGGCCTGGAGGAACGGTGGGCGACCGCCGCGGACGTCCAGCCCGTCACGCTGCCGGCCGTCGAGCCCTGGAGCGCCGAGGTCCCCCGCCGGTACGAGGCGACCCTGACGTCGGGGACGGCCGCGGGCGGGACGGGCGCTGGCGAGACCGTGACGCTGCAACTCGGGTTCCGCACGGTCGAGATCCGCGGCGACCGGTTCCTCGTCAACGGCGAGCGCGTCGTGTTCCACGGTGTCAACCGGCACGAGACGCACCCGGAGCGGGGCCGCGTGTTCGACGAGGCCCACGCGCGCGCGGACATGGCGATGATGAAGCGCGCGAACGTCAACGCCATCCGAACCTCGCACTACCCGCCGCACCCCCGGGTGCTCGACCTCGCCGACGAGCTCGGGTTCTGGGTGGTCCTCGAGTGCGACCTCGAGACGCACGGGTTCGAGCACCTGGGCTGGGCCGGCAACCCGTCGGACGACCCGGCGTGGCAGGACGCATACCTCGACCGCATCGCCCGGACGGTGGAGCGGGACAAGAACCACCCGTCGATCGTCCTGTGGTCCCTCGGCAACGAGTCCGGCACGGGCCGGAACCTCGCGGCGATGTCGCACTGGGTCCACCGCCGTGACCGCTCGCGCCCGGTCCACTACGAGGGCGACTACACGGGCTCCTACACGGACGTCTACTCGCGCATGTACCCCTCGCTCGTCGAGACCGAGTCGATCGGCGGCGGCCCCGTCGTGACCCCGCTCCTCGGGTGCGGTCCGGCCGAGGCGGCACGCCAGCGGTCGAAGCCGTTCCTGCACTGCGAGTACGTGCACGCGATGGGCAACGGACCGGGCCAGATCGCGGAGTACGAGGCCCTCGTGGACCGGTACCCGCGCCTCCACGGCGGGTTCGTGTGGGAGTGGCGCGACCACGGCCTGCTCAGCCACACGGCCGACGGCACCCCCTACCACGCGTACGGCGGCGACTTCCGCGAGGTCGTGCACGACGGCAACTTCGTGATGGACGGTCTGGTCCTGCCCGACGACACCCCGACGCCCGGACTCGCCGAGTTCGCCGCGGTCGTCGCGCCGATCCGGATCAGCGTCTCCACGACGGTCGCCGGGGGCACGGTGCTCGTCGAGAACCGGTACCACTCCGCGTCGACCGCGGGACTGCGCTTCTGCTGGACGCTCGAGCGCGACGGCGTCGCGGTCGCGGCCGGGAGGCTCGCTCCGGGCCTGGTCGCGGCCGGCGCCTCCGCCACGGTTCCGGTCCCGCCCGAGGTCCTCGCGGTCGCCGCCGAGGGCGTCGAGGGCGAGTTGTTCCTCGACGTGACGGCCGAACTCGCCGGGCCGACCGCCTGGGCCGACACCGGGCACGTCATCGCCCGCACGCAGGTGCCCGTCCCCGTCGTGGCGGACGCCACCGGCCCGGCGACCGACGCTCGCGGGGTGGGCACGCACCGGGCCTCCCGGCCGTCGTGGCAGGGCGACGCCCTGGGGATCGCGACGTTCGACGCCCGAGGCGACCTGGCGACGTGGCACGGCCTGCCCGTCGCCGGGCCGCGCCTCGAGCTCTGGCGCGCGCCCACCGACAACGACCGCGGTGCGTCCCAGGGCTCGTACGAGGTCGCCGACCCCGCGCTCACCCTGGGCGTCGGCGGCATCGCTCCCGCCTCGGCCGTGCGGTGGGAGGCCCACGGGCTGCACCGCCTGACGCACCGGCTGGTCGCCGTCGAGCGCACCGAGCACGGGCTCGTCCAACGGGTCCGGGTGTCCGCGGCGAACAGCGGCGCCGGGGTCGACGTCGTGCACCGGTGGACCGCGACCGCCGAGGGCGTGCTGCTCCGCACCGAGGCCGTCCCCTTCGGCGCGTGGGACTGCACCTGGCCGCGGATCGGCGTCCGGTTCGACCTGCCCGGTTCGCTGGCCGACTCGGACGTGACCTGGCTCGGGACGGGGCCCGACGAGTCCTACGCCGACTCGTCACAGGCCGTCCGCGTCGGTCGGTTCACCGCCGCGGTCGACGACCTGTCCGTCCGGTACTCACGGCCCCAGGAGACCGGGCACCGGCCGGACCTGCGGTGGCTCGAGCTCGGGCCGCTCCGCGTGACGACCGTGCCCGCGGCGGGATCCGGGCACGGCGCGCACGCCGGTCACCGCGCGGGGTTCACGCTGTCGCGCTGGACCGCGCAGCAGATCACCGCGGCCGGGCACCCGCACGAGCTGCCGGCCTCGGACGCGCTGTACCTGTACCTCGACGAGGCGCAGCACGGGCTCGGGTCGCGCGCGTGCGGGCTCGACGTCCTGCCGGAGCACCAGCTGTGGCCGGCGGCGCGGGCGTGGGAGGTGCTGCTCGGGTAGGGCACCCGGGCCTGCCGGCGTCGCACCGGTTCCTTCCGTTCGAACCCCGCGATGCGGGTGTTCGACGGGACGGAGGCGGTGCACCTCGCGACGGGCCCGCGGCGGCGTCAGCGCTGCTCGGCGGCGATCGCGTCCGCGGCGGCGGGGTCGGCGTCGTGGAGGAACGTCGACAGGCGCTCGACCTCCGGCTCCTCGCCGATGCCGTCGGCCGCCCGGCGCAGCGCGAACAGCGAGCGGAGCACGCCCCGGTTCGGCTCGTGCGCCCACGGGATCGGGCCCTGCCCGCGCCAGCCGGCCTTCCGGAGGGCATCGAGGCCACGGTGGTACCCCACGCGGGCGTAGGCGTACGACTCGAGCGCGGCGCCGCGGTCCCAGGCCTCGTCGGCGAGGAGCGCCCACGCCAGGCTCGATGACGGGTGCGCCGTCGCGACGTCGGCCACGGGAGTGCCCGCGGCGAGGGCGGCGGTGACGCCCGGGTCGTCGGGCAGGCGGGTCTCGGGCACGCCGAGGAGGTTGTCGGTCATACGCACCAGCCTCGCACGGCGCACCGTGACAGCACGGCCGACGCGGTCCGCGCGACGACGACATGCGCGGCCAGACGCCGGGGGACGCGCACCGGCGACCCCCAGGCCCCGCGCCTACCGTCCACCGCATGAGCGACTTCGACGCCGACCACGCCGCCCCGACCGCCCCCGAAGACGAACCACGCGGCGACCTCGAGGTGGTCCACGAGTTCACCGACGGCCCGATGCCCACGGGCGTGAGCGTCTCCCACGGCGGCCGGGTGTTCGTGAACTTCCCGAAGTGGGGCGACGACGTCCCGGCCACGGTCGTCGAACTCGTGGACGGGCAGGCGGTGCCCTACCCGTCGGTCGAGATCAACCAGGCACGGTCGATCGACGACGCCGAGCGGCTCGTCAGCGTGCAGAGCATCGTCGTCGCGCCGGACGACCGCCTCTGGATCCTCGACACGGGCAGCCCGATGATGGGTCCGACCAAGGAGGGCGGCCCGAAGCTCGTGTGCGTCGACCTCGGCACGGACCGCGTCGTGCAGACGATCGTCCTCCCGCGCAGCGTCGCGTACGAGACGACGTACCTCAACGACGTGCGGTTCGACCTCCGCCGCGGCGAGGCCGGGTTCGCGTTCGTCACGGACTCGGCGTCCGAGGGCCCGAACGCGATCATCGTCGTGGACCTCGCCACCGGTGAGGCGTGGCGGCGGCTCGAGGACCATCCGTCCACCAAGGCCTGCCCGCCGCAGGACATGGTCCCGATGGCCGAGGGACGGGTGCTCGCACAGCGCGCCCCGGGTGCGGCCCCGAAGCCGGTGACGATGGGTGCGGACGGCATCGCGATCTCGGCGGACGGCGAGCGGCTCTGGTACTGCCCGCTCATCAGCCGCCGCTGGTACAGCGTGTCGGTGGGGGCGCTCGTCGACCGGGCGATCTCGGAGGAGACCGTCGCTGGGACCGTCGTCGACGAGGGCGACAAGGGCGGGGGCGCGGACGGCCTGGAGTCCGACGACCAGGGCCGCCTGTACGCCACGAACTGGGAGCACGAGTCGATCACCCGGCGGCTGCCGACCGGCGAGATCCAGACCCTCGTGCACGACCCGCGCCTGCTGTGGACCGACACGATGTCCGTCGCGACGGACGGCTACCTCTACGTCACCGCGAACCAGCTGCACCGTCAGGCGGACTACCAGGGCGGCGAGGACCTCCGCGTGTACCCGTACTCGCTGTTCCGCTTCCGGATCGACGCGGGTCCCGTGCTCCTGCGCTGAGCAGGCGCCCGGTCACTTCTCGGGGTCGTGGCCCCAGTTCATGAGGGAGTACCGCCAGCGCGTGTGCGTGTCGTCGCCCGAGGGACGCTGGGCGGAGTGCCGGGCGACGTAGCCGACGACCTTCCGCATGTGCGCGTAGTCGTCGTCCGTGTACTCGCCCTGTCGCTCCTCGAGGATCCGGACGATGTGCCGGCCGCTCTCGTGGCCGGTCGACTCGCCGCCGCCGTCGGGCTTCTGCCCCACGGCCTTCGAGTCGTCGGTGTCGAGCCAGTGCCGCAGCTCGGTCGCGGTCATGTTCACGGCGCGGTGGAAGTCCTCGCGGGTCTGCTGCTCGTCGTCGGCCATGTCCCGATCCTGCGCGGCGCACCTCCGTGCCTGGCGCTCCGCGGTGTACCCCGGGGTCAGCGCTTGCGGGTGGGCCGAACGCTGAGCAGCTCGACGGTGCCGCGCTCCGGCAGGTCGACCACGGTCCGCACCGCGGCGGCGACGTCCTCGGGCGCCAGGTAGTAGCGGGTGTCGTAGTCCTCGCCGAGCTTCGTGGCGAGGGCGACCTGCATGTCGGTGTCGACGCGTCCCGGGTGGACGCCGGACACCCGGACCCCGTGCTCGCGCTCCTCCTCGCGGAGGGCGTCGGCGAAGGCCCGCAGGGCGAACTTCGACGCACCGTAGACGCCGCCGCCGGGCCCGCTCACGAACCCCGAGCCGCTGTTGATCGTGACGACGAGGCCGCGGACGGACCGGAGCGCGGGCAGCGCCAGCCGGGTGAGTTCCGCGACCGCGACGACGTTCGTGGCGAGGACGCGCTCCCACACGTCGCGGGGGGTGTCGGCGACGCGGCCGCCCTCCTCGATGCCGGCGGAGTGCACGAGCACGTCGAGCCGGTCCGGCAGCGGTGGCAACGGGCCCGCGACGAGGTCGGCCACGAACGGCTCGGCGGACGGAAGCGCGTCG
The DNA here is from genome assembly GCF_003234885.2 of Curtobacterium sp. MCBD17_003. Taxonomy (NCBI): domain Bacteria; kingdom Bacillati; phylum Actinomycetota; class Actinomycetes; order Micrococcales; family Microbacteriaceae; genus Curtobacterium; species Curtobacterium sp. MCBD17_003. The sequence goes on along the minus strand of NZ_CP126275.1, from coordinate 501,376 downwards.
ACGACGGCGGCGACGGCAGCGGCGGACCGCCCACCGACGAGCACGTGGTGCGTGCGGCCGAGGTCGGCCGCGATCGCGCGTCCGATCCCCCGGGTCGCCCCGGTCACGAGTGCGGTCGGTCGGACGGGAGGCACGATGTCGGTCACCGTGTCAGCCTACGGAACGCCGCTGCGGTGCCGGGCCGAGTCGGGCCTCCCGGTCGCGACGCGGGCGGCGCGACGGACGGGAGGCCCCTGCTCACTTCTCTCGACCGGCGCTCTCGCGGATCTCGATGCCGGAGAGGACGTCCTTCGCGTGCTTCTCGTCCTGCTTGTCGATCTGGCGGGTGTCGCGCTCGGGGAGCTGGATGTCCTCCTCGGCGTGGATGCCGGCCTGGAGTTCGCGGCCGCGCTCGACCTCGGCGTCGAACTCGGCGCCGAACAGCAGGGCGCAGTTCGTGATCCAGATCCACAGGAGGAACACGATCACGCCGCCGAGCGACCCGTACGTCTTGTTGTAGTGCGAGAAGTTCGCGACGTAGAACGCGAACGCGATCGAGGCGATGATCCAGATGAGGAGCGCCAGGAGCGCGCCGAGGCTCATCCAGCGGAACTTCGGCTGCCGGACGTTCGGCGACCAGTAGTAGAGGATCGCGATGATCACGACCGCGATCGCCGCGAGGATCGGGAGCTTGGCGTAGTCCCACACGGTCACCGCGACGGAACCGAGTCCGATCGCGTTGCCGACCGCCTCGGCCACCGGGCCGGAGAGCACGAGCATGAGCGCGCCGATGACGAGCAGGACGACCGTGAACACCGTCACACCGAGCATCGTCGGGCGGAGCTTCCAGATCGGGCGCCCCTCACGGATGCCGTAGATGCGGTTCATCGCACGGCCGAACGACCCGACGTACCCGGACGCGGACCACAGCGCGCCGAGCACACCCACGATGAACGCGAGCGGGGCCGCGGGCGACCGGACGAGACCGTTGATCGGGCCCTTGAGCAGGTCGACGACCTGGTTCGAACCGACGTTGCCGAGCACCTTCATGACCTGGTCGACCGTCGCCTGCCCCTCGCCGAACAGGCCGAGGATCGAGACGATCGCGAGGATCGCGGGGAACACCGCCAGGACGGCGTGGTACGTCAGGCCGGCTGCCAGGTCGGTGCACTGGTCACTCGAGAACTCGCGGAGCGTCTTCTTGAGCGTGTACTGCCACGAGGGCTTCGTCAGGTCGGTCGGGTCGTCCGGCTTGCGGGGGTCGTCCGGGTCCGGTGCGGTGTTCCTTGCCATCGGTGGCTCCTCCTGTGGTCGACGTCGTCAGCGGGTCGCGGGGTGGCGACTCACCGGTCGTCGGCGTCGCGACGCTTCTGGACGGGGTTCAGCTTGTCGGGCTTGCGGGCGAAGGCGGCCTTCTTCCGCTTGCCGCTCTTCTTGGTCTTGCCGGGCTTGTAGACGGGCAGCAGCATCGGCTCCCGCGCGGCGTCGAGGCGCCCCGCGTCCGTCCGACCGATGACCACGCCGCCGACGATCGCCACGAGTCCCGCACCGGCCGTGACGGCCATGGCCACGAGGGGCGTCGGGTCCCGGTGCAACTGCTGACGCGCCTTTGCGACCGCCAAGCGCCACTGTGCGGGGACGTCCGAGCGCCGCACGACCTCGTTCACGGTGTGGCGCAGGTCCTCGCGCGTCCGCACGTTCTGGAGTTCGAGTTGCGGGATGCTGTCGCGCGATCCGCTGTCGGACATACCGGGCCTACACCGCGTCCGGCGACGGCGTGCCTGCCGTACCGGTCGTGTCGGTCTCGCTCGACGTGGCGGCGCTCGGCGCCTCCGGCTTGCCCGCAGCGCTCGGACCCGCGGTGCCGGGTCCGCCGGCCACGGTGTCGGTGCTCGAGGCGTCGGTGTCGGTGTCGCCCGACGACTTCACCTTGCTCTGCACGGCGCCGGCGGCACTCGTCGCCGCGTCCTTGACCTTGCTCGCGACGACCGGTGCCTTGTCCTTGACGAAGCCCTCGGCGTCGTGGAGGCCCTTCTGCACCTTCGGGTCCGACCACACGCCCTGCGCCCGGGTGCGGATGCGCTCGTACGAGGAGCGTCCGGCTCGGGCTCCGAGCACGTACCCCAGCGCGATGCCGGCGATGAACAGCAGTCTCTTCATGGTGGTCCTCTCGTGTGGAGTCGTCCACCGCCGTGCATACTCGGAGTCGAGTGGACGCTCATGCGGCTCGCACCGGTCTCCCAGGCGCCGACGTCGGCCGTCCCCCGGTCGCGCACACCGTCGTGCCGCCCGACGGCCCGCGCGGGCGCCGACGAGTAGCCTGCGGCCATGCTGTTCCGAGACGTCGCCGAGGGGATCCACCGCCTCGAGATCGCCCACACGAACCTCTACCTCGTCGAGACCGGCGACCAACTGCTCGTCGTCGACAGCGGTCTGCCCGCCGCGTGGCCGCACCTGCTCGTCGCGATCGCCGAGCTCGGGTACACCCCCGATGCCGTCGAGGGCATCGCGCTCACGCACGGGCACTTCGACCACGTCGGCACCGCGGCCCGTGCGCGTCGGGAGTGGGACGTGCCCGTGCTCGTGCACCCGCGGGACGCGGAGCTGGCCGCTCACCCCTACCGGTACCGGACGGAGCGGAACCGGCTCGTGTACCCGCTGACACACCCCGCCGGCCTCCCGAAGCTCGCGCGGATGGTGGTCGCGGGAGCGCTCATGGTCGAGGGTGTGACCGACACGAAGCCGCTCGACGAGCGGGACGCCGTGCAGGCCTCCCCGTGGATCATCGAGACGCCCGGGCACACCGACGGCCACGTCGCGCTGTACTTCGCCGACCGCGACGCTCTCATCGCCGGCGACGCGATCGTCACGCTCGACCCGTACACCGGTGGGATCGGGCCGCAGATCGTCGCCGGGTCGGCCACCGCGGACAGCGGCGCCGCCCTGGAGTCGCTCGACCGGCTCGTCGACACCGAGGCACGGATCGTGCTCCCCGGGCACGGCCCCCAGTGGCGCCGGGGCATCCGGAGCGCGGTCGAGCAGGCCAAGCGCCGATCCGCGCACTGAGGTCGGGGTTCGCCGACGTGACCCAGCGGGTCGCGTGAGGTCGGGCGCGGGTCGCGTGAGGTCGGGCGCGGGTCGCGTGAGGTCGGGCGCGGGTCGCGTGAGGTCGGGCGCGGGTCGCGTGAGGTCGGGCGCGGGTCGCGTGGATACGGGGCGCGGGTCGGGTGGAGTCGGACGGGGGTCGCGAGCGTTCGGACGCCGCCGCGACTCAGCGGGTCGCGGCGTAGCCGATGAGCACCATGGTGACGAGGAACCCCGCCAGGTAGTTCACGAGCAGGAACCGGCGCCACCCGGCGTTCGCCGCGTCGGCGTCGGCGTCGGCGACCGACCACCACGGCAGGACGTTCAGCGCGTAGGGCACGACGACGATCGCCGCGAACGGCCCCGGGAACGGCGTCGCGAGCACGACGAGCCCCGCGACGACGTAGGCCACGAACGCCAGGCGCACCGTGGCCCGGGCGCCGATGACCGTCGCGACGGACCCGATGCCCCCGGCGCGGTCGGCCTCGACGTCCTGGACCGCACCGAACGCGTGGCTCGCGACACCCCAGAGGAAGAACGACACGCACACGGCCAGGAGCGAGCCCGTCCAGTGCGCCCCCGCGAGGGTCAGGCCGTACACCGCCGGGGACACGAAGTGCGTGCTCGAGGTCAGGGAGTCGAGGAACGGCCGCTCCTTGAACCGCAACCCCGGCGCGGAGTACGCGACGACGGCGAACACGCTGACGGCGAGCACGAGCCAGCTCCACGGGCCGCCGAGCAACACGAGTGCGACGAGGAACGGCACGTTCGTCACGACGACGGCGACGAGGGTCGTCCGATGCACACTGCGGTCGAGCAGGGCGCCCTCGACGCCGCCCTTGCGCGGGTTCCGCAGGTCCGACTCGTAGTCGAACACGTCGTTGATCCCGTACATCGCGAGGTTGTAGGGGACGAGGAAGTACACGACCCCGAGCACGAGGACCGCGAGGTGGAAGCCGTCCGCCTCGTGTGTCCCGACCCCGGTGCCGAGCACGTACGCGGCCGCGAACGGGTACGCGGTGTTCACCCAGCTCACCGGCCGGGACGACACGAACAGCGCCCGGAGTGTCGACCCCGCGCGGCGCGGTCGGGCCGTCGGACTCGCGGCGCTCATCGTTCCGACCTCGATCGGGGCCCGAACAGCACGACGAGCGACGGCAGCAGCAGGACCGCCGCGATCGCGTACGCCAGGTCCTCGACCGGGACGACGCCGAGACGGATGCCGCTGATCCGCTGCGCGTCGTACGCCACGATGCCGGTGCCGACGATCACGTTGTCGAACACGACCGTCGCCACGACCAGGACGACGCCCGCCACCAGGCCGGTCAGGAGGACCGTGCGACGCCACCGCACGACGGCCTCCGGTCCGCGCCGGAGCGCCACCCGACGCACCGCGACGACCGCGGCGACCACGGCCACGAGGACCACGACGGCGAGGAACGCGAGGTCGAGGAGGGCGTAGGTCGCCGCGCCCGCGGTCATCGGAGCACCACCCCGGCGGCCGGGAGCACCGAGAGCACCGAGAGCACGCGGGCCACCCGCGGCGGCACCCCGCTCACCGCGCCACCCCGTTCGTCCGGCGGGCGGGAGGTTCGACGCGCGGCGGGGCCGTGCGCTCGACGACGGGTCGGACGAAGCCGATGAGGTCCATCGTCACGTAGCAGAGCAGCGCGAGGAAGAACAGCTCCTCGACCGGGACCTCCGGCGCCACCTGGACACCGATGAGCCACGAGGACGGTCCGCGGTGGAAGACACCGAGCCCGATCCCCGCGAGGTCCCACACGAGGAAGTACGCGATCCCGACGGCCATGACGGCGGCAGCCCGCCGTGGGCCCCGCCAGAAGAACAGGCGGAACCGGGCGTCGAGCACCGTCATGCCGACGAGCGCGACCACGAGACCCGCCAGGTAGAGCCCGGGCATCAGGGCCGCCGTCGCTCGAGCGGCTCCGGGAGCGGCTCGGTCGAGGTGTCGCCGTGGATCCGTTTGAGCAGCACCTCGGCACTGATGAGGCACATCGGCAGCCCGATGCCGGGGATCGTCGACGCCCCGACGTGGTAGAGCCCGTCGACCCGGGTCGAGGCGTTCCGCGCCCGGAAGAAGGCGCTCTGCCGCAGGGTGTGGGCCGGCCCGAGCATGCTCCCGCTCCACGCGTTGTAGTCGTCGGCGAAGTCCCTCGGCCCCACGGTGCGGCGCACCCGGATGCGGTCGACGAGATCGGGGACACCCGCACGCTCGGCGAGCGCCGCGATCGCCCGGTCCGCGATGCGCTCGACCTCGGGATCCCCCGCACCGTCGATCCCGCCACGTCCGATCCCGACGTCGGCCGGCAACGGGACGAGCACGAACACGTTGCTCGACCCCGCCGGCGCGGCGGTGGGGTCGGTCTCCGAGGTCGCGGACACGTAGATCGACGCGGGGTCGGGCACGTGGCGTTCCTTGCCGAAGATCGCGCCGAAGTTCGCGTGCCAGTCCGCCGTGAAGACGAGCGTGTGGTGCAGCAGGCCGGGGACGGGTCCGTCGATGCCCAGGTAGACGAGCACCGCACTCGGACCCGGGTCGCCACGTTCCCAGTAGGCGTCGCCGTGCGATCGGTACCGCGGCGGCAGCAGGTCGGTCTCGGTGTGGTGCAGGTCGGCCGCACTGACGACGAGGTCGGCCGGGGTCGTGACCGCGTCGCCGTCGGGCGTCGTGTGGTGCACGCCCGTCACCGTGCCGTGCTCGACGACGATCCGGTCGACCGTGGCCCCGGTCACGATCCTCGCGCCCTCGGCCGATGCCATCCGCTCGACCGCGTCGATCACCGTGCTGATGCCGCCCTGCGGGTACAGGACGCCGTCGGCGAGGTCGAGGTGGCTCATCAGGTGGTACATGCTCGGCGCGGCATACGGGCTCGTGCCGAGGAACACGGCGGGGTACCCCAGCACCTGCTGCAGGCGCCGGTCCTGCACGGTGGCCTCGACGAAGGACGACAACGGCCGGGTGAGCAGGCGGAGCAGCCGCCCGGCGCGACGGAGCACGTCGGGTGTCGCGAGCCGCCGCAGGTCCTGGAAGCTCGTGTAGAGGAACCGGCGCACGGCCATCGCGTAGGTCTCGGCCGCCGAGTCGAGGTAGCGCTCGAGCCGACGGCCCGATCCCGGCTCGATCGACTCGAAGAGCGCGACGTTGGCCTCGCGGGTCGCGGCGAGGTCGATGGGCTCGTCGTGGCCCTCGCTGTACACGCGGTACCCGGGGTCGAGTCGGACGAGGTCGAGCTGCTCGGCCGCGGACGTCCCGAGCAGCCGGAAGAAGTGGTCGAACACCTCGGGCATGAGGTACCAGCTCGGCCCGGTGTCGAACCGGAAGCCACCGGCCGACCAGGTCCCGGCGCGCCCCCCGAGCTCGGACCGCTGCTCGAGCACGGTCACGGCGTAGCCGTCGCGCGCGAGCAGTGCGGCGGCGGCGAGCCCGCTGATGCCGCCACCCACGACGACGACGCGACGGGCGGGGACGCGGCGGCCGGACGGTGCGGTGTCGGCGGCTTGGTCGGCCGCGGTGGTCTCGGTGCTCATGCCGTGCCTCCCGGCCGGTTGCCGCGTCGAACGCGAGGGACGGGGGCGCGGCCGACGAGCACCCGGGCGGCCAGAGCGGCCTTGACCGGGTCGGGGACCCGGACACGCGTCGTGACGAGCCGCTCGGCCGGGGTCGCGGCGATCCGGTCGTTGAGTTCCTGGAACAGGGCGTGCGCGAGGGTCACCGCAGGACGTGCCCGGCCGGGCAGGAGCGGGAGCGCACGCGCGGCGGCGTCGAGGTCGTCCTGCACGTCGGCCACGAGCCGCGCCTTCGTCGCCTCGTCGAAGGACCGGACGTCGACCCCGGGGAAGTACGACCGGCCGAGCTCGAGGAAGTCCGCCCGCAGGTCGCGCAGGAAGTTGACCTTCTGGAACGCGGCCCCGAGCCGACGAGCCCCCGTGACGAGCACCGCCTCGTCGAAGGTCGGCCGTCCCGCCCGGTACACGAATGCGCGGAGGCACATGAGTCCGACGACCTCGGCGGAGCCGTACACGTAGTCGACGAACGAAGCGTCGTCGTGTTCGCTGCGCGTGAGGTCGGCCCGCATGGACCGGAAGAACGGTTGCGTCAGCTCGGCCCCGAACCCGGTGGTCCGGGCGGTCCGGGCGAAGGCGTGCACGACCGGGTTGACGGAGAACCCGATCGTCATCGCACGCTCGGTGTCCTGTTCGAGCTCGTCGAGCAGGCGGCCCGCGAGTGTCGGGTCCAGACCGGCCTCGGTCGCGGGGCCGTCGACGATCTCGTCGGCCACCCGCACGAGTGCGTACACGTGTTCGATGTGCTCGCGGACGTGCGCTGGCAGCAGGCGCGATGCGAGCCCGAACGACGTCGAGTACCGGCGGATGACGACCGACGAGGCGGCCGCCGCGGTCGCGTCGTACAGGCCGAGCCCCGTGGTCACGGTCGGGGCCGCGCCCGTCACGTCGCCCCGGGTCACCGGACCCGGTCCACGAGTTCGGTCGCGATCGCCGCCAGCTGGCACCGCAGGTCGTCCGGGAGGCCCGCCAGCGCTGCCGTCGCGAGGCTCGCGTGGCGCTCGACCCGCTCCTGCGCGACGTCACGTGCGCCACTGCAGAGCAGACGGAAGCGCAGGTGCTCCGCTTGATCGTCGGTGAGGTCCCGGTTCCCGAGGAACGGCTCGATGGCGGCCCAGTGCTCGGTCGTCGCCGCGTGGGCCACGAGCACGGTGCGCTTGCCCTCGCGCAGGTCGCCCACCGCGGTCTTGCCCGTCGTCGCCTCGTCCCCGAAGACCCCGAGGATGTCGTCGACCACCTGGTACGCGACCCCGATCTCGCGCCCGAACACCCCGAGCGCGGCGACCACCGCGTCCGACGCCCCCGCGAGCACCGCGCCGGACTGCAGCGGTGCCTCGAACGAGTACACCGAGGTCTTCGCGCGCTCCATGGCGAGGATCTCGTCCACGCTCGGCATGACCCCGATCGACAGGTCGACGTCGGTCATCTCGCCCGCGGCGCTCGCGAACACGGCCTCGTCCAACAGGTCGAGCAGTCGCGTGCGGCGCTCGCCGTCGACGCCGCTCGACTCGATGAGCCGCGGCGCGCCCGCGAGGGCCAGGTCCCCCGCGATGACGGCCGCGCTCGTGCCGCGGTGCTCGGCCACCGGCGTCGGGATGCCGCCCGTCGTGGCCTCGTCCCGGTAGCTGCCGGCGACGTTCGGCACGCCCCGCCGGGACCAGTCGCGGTCGATGACGTCGTCGTGCACCACGAGCGCGGTGTGCAGCAGCTCGTATGCCGCGCCGACGTGGGCCGCCGCATGGAGGTCCCGCCCGCCGAGTCCGGTGTAGGCGGTGAGCACCATCCGCGGACGGAACTGCTTGCCGCCGGTGCTGGCGCGCTTGAGCACACGCCAGAGGTCCTCGGACGCACGGCCGTAGGTGCTGGCCCGACGCGCGGCGAGTGCGAAGAACCGCTCGAGGCACTCGTCGACGAGCGTGAGTCCGTCCCGGGCGACGGCGGTCGCGTCGTCGTTCATTGGCCTAACCTATCCATCGCGATGAGCACTTTCCCGGAAACCGTCGTCCTGCTGGACGACGACGGCGCCCCCATCGGTGTGGCCGACAAGTTCGCAGTGCACACCGACGCGACGCCGCTGCACCTGGCGTTCTCGTGCCACGTGTCGGATCCCGAGGGGAACATCCTGGTCACACGCCGGGCCCTGACGAAGGCCACCTGGCCCGGGGTGTGGACGAACACGTTCTGTGGACATCCCGGGCCGGACGAGTCCTTCGAGGACGCGATCGCCCGACGTGCCGCGCGCGAACTCGGGATCACCGTGGCGGACGTGACCCCGGTCCTCCCCGACTTCCGGTACCGCGCCGTCGACGCGTCCGGCATCGTCGAGAACGAGGTCTGCCCGGTGTTCCGTGCCACGACGACCGACGTGCCACGACCCGCGGCGGACGAGGTCGCCGAGTGGATCTGGGTCTCCGAGGACGAGCTGCGGGCCGCGGTCGCCGCGGCTCCGTTCGCGTTCAGCCCGTGGCTCGGGTGGCAGCTCGCGGTGCTTCCGGCGCGCGCGCTCGACTGAGGCGGACGCCTGGTGGACCCCGTCCCCGGGTGGTCCGGACGGCGGCCCGGGAGGCGTCCCCTCCACTGCGGGACCCTGCGGCCGGGCCGCCGCTCCGGTGCCTGCGCGAACTCGATGCGGCGCCCGACAGCGGAACGTGCATAATGATGTGGCTCGCGATGTGAACGTGCACATCGGGGTGGAATGAGAAGGCAATGGCGTCGGCGAAGACAGAGAAGTCGCGTGCGCCCAGCATCCGGGACGTCGCTCGGGTCGCGGGGGTGTCGCACCAGACGGTCTCCCGCGTCCTCAACAACTCCGACGCGATCCGCGAGGCGACCCGGGACAAGGTCGTCGCCGCGATGGAGCAGCTGCAGTACCGGCCGAACCGGGCCGCCCGCGCCCTGGTCACCAGTCGCTCCCGCACCATCGGGGTCCTCACCTCGCAGCGCTCCCACTACGGGCCGACGTTGACCCTCCAGGCGATCGAGGACGCTGCGGTCCGACGCGGGTACTTCGTGACGACCGCGAACATCGCGGCGCCGGACGACGCGTCGATCCGCCAGGGCCTCGGCCACCTGCTCGACCAGGACGTCGAGGGCATCGTCGTCATCGCGCCGCAGACGCGGGTGTTCGACGTGATCGCCGAGTCCGGCATGCAGACGCCGTACGTCACCCTGCGATCGAGCATCGGCGAGGACCCGACCGCGCTCTGGGTGGACCAGATGACGGGGGCGCGGCTCGCCACGGCGCACCTGCTCGACCTCGGGCACCAGTACGTGCGGCACATCGCCGGTCCGCGGGACTGGATCGAGGCGGACGCGCGCATGCAGGGGTTCCTGCGCGAGATGTCCGACCGTGACATGCCCGTGCAGCCGCCGATCCTCGGGGACTGGACCGCCGACTTCGGGTACCACGCGGGCCGCGAGCTCCTGCGCTGGCGGGACTGCACGGCGATCTTCTGCTCGAACGACGCCATGGCCCTCGGCGTCATGCACGCCGCCCGCTCCTACGGGCTCGACGTCCCCGGCGACCTGTCCGTGGTGGGCTACGACGACATCCCCGAGGCGCAGCACTTCTGGCCGCCGCTCACCACGGTGTCCGTCGACTTCGCCGAGCTCGGGCGCCGTTGCGTCGACCTCCTGCTCCCGGTCGAGGGCGACCTCCGGCCCGTCGACATCGTGCCCCGACTCGTCGTCCGCGGCTCCACCGGCTCGCCCCGGAGCCGGTCGTGACCGCCCCTGACCCCCGTTCCAGGGGCCTCCGGACCGCGTTACCAAACCGCGACCCCGGGGAATTGACAGCCGCCCGGAACCTGTGCGTAATATTGCCCCCGTTCCGCTCGATGTGACCGTTCACATGGCGGACGACCCGGACGCGACAACGGAGTCCGACACAGTGCTGCTGTGACCTCCGCTGGCGCGATCACCAGAAGGACTGCCGACACCTCGGCAGAAGGAGATGCACTGTGGCGTCACACCCGATCGGAACCGGCTCCGGCCAGTTCGAAACCGGCACCGAGACCCGGTCGATCACCGCGAACGAGACGATCCTCGAGATGCGGTCCATCACCAAGGAGTTCCCCGGCGTCAAGGCCCTCTCCGAGGTCAGCCTGACCGTGCGGGCCGGCGAGATCCACGCGATCTGCGGCGAGAACGGCGCGGGCAAGTCGACCCTGATGAAGGTCCTGTCCGGCGTGTACCCCTACGGGACCTACACCGGCGACATCGTCTACGAAGGCGAGGAGGTCCGGTTCGCGAACATCAAGCAGTCCGAGCAGGCCGGCATCGTCATCATCCACCAGGAGCTCGCGCTCATCCCGGAGCTGTCGATCACCGAGAACCTGTTCCTCGGCAGCGAGCCGAGCCGCTTCGGCGTCATCGACTGGACCGCGGCGCAGCTCCGCGCCGAGGAGCTCCTGGCCCGCGTCGGCCTCGACGACAACCCGGACACGCAGATCAAGAACCTCGGTGTCGGCAAGCAGCAGCTCGTCGAGATCGCCAAGGCGCTGCACAAGAACGTCAAGCTCCTCATCCTCGACGAGCCGACGGCGGCCCTGAACGAGAACGACTCGCAGCACCTGCTCGACCTCATCGTCGGCCTCAAGTCCCGCGGCGTCAGCTCGATCATCATCAGCCACAAGCTCAACGAGATCGAGCAGATCGCGGACAGCATCACGATCATCCGTGACGGCAAGTCCATCGAGACGCTCGACGTCCAGGCGGACGGCGTCAACGAGGACCGCATCATCCGCGGGATGGTCGGCCGCTCGCTCGAGAGCCGGTTCCCGGACCGCACCCCGAAGATCGGCGACGTCTTCTTCGAGGTCCGCGACTGGACGGTCCAGCACCCGGTCGACCCCACGCGCCTCGTCTGCAAGGGCTCGAACTTCCACGTGCGCCGCGGCGAGATCGTCGGCTTCGCAGGCCTCATGGGTGCGGGACGCACCGAGCTGGCGATGAGCATCTTCGGCCACTCGTACGGCACCTTCGTCAGCGGCCAGATCATCAAGGACGGCCGCGAGATCAAGGTCAACAACGTTCAGCAGGCGATCGACAACGGCATCGGCTACGTGTCCGAGGACCGCAAGGCGCTCGGGCTCAACCTCCTCGACACGGTCAAGCGCTCGACCGTCGCGGCCGACCTCAAGAAGATCTCGAAGGGCGGCGTCGTCGACTCCCTCGAGGAGTACGACGTCGCCGAGAAGTACCGCAAGATGCTCCGCACCAAGGTGCCCACGGTCGAGGAGGGCGTCGGCAAGCTCTCCGGTGGGAACCAGCAGAAGGTCGTCCTGTCGAAGTGGATGTTCACCGACCCCGACCTGCTCATCCTCGACGAGCCCACCCGCGGCATCGACGTCGGCGCGAAGTTCGAGATCTACGGGATCATCCAGCAGCTCGCGGCCGAGGGGAAGGGCATCATCCTCATCTCCTCGGAGCTCCCGGAGCTCCTCGGCCTCTCGGACCGCATCTACACGATCTTCGAGGGTGCGATCACCAACGACCTCCCCGCCGGTGAGGCGGACCCCGAAACCCTCATGCGAAGCATGACCTCCGCGCGGAAGGGCGCACTCACGAAATGAACAACCTCAGACTGCTCTTCGGCAAGGGCAACAGCGTCGGCCAGTACGGCATGATCATCGCGCTCGTCGCGATCGTGATCATCTTCGAGATCTTCACCCACGGGCTCACGCTGGACCCGACGAACATCATCAACGTCTTCCTCCAGTACTCGTACATCCTGATCCTGGCGCTCGGCATGGTCATGGTGATCATCGCCGGTCACATCGACCTGTCCGTCGGGTCGGTCGCGGCGTTCGTCGGCATCATCGTGGCGCAGTCCATGGCGGTCTGGCACTTCCCGTGGTGGCTCGCGATCATCCTCGGTCTCGCCGTGGGTGCGGCGGTCGGCGCGTGGCAGGGCTTCTGGGTCGCGTTCGTCCGCGTCCCGGCGTTCATCGTGACACTCGCCGGTCAGCTGATCTTCCGTGGCGCGAACCAGATCATCGGCAACTCGACGTCGGTCCCCGTGCCGAACGACTTCCAGACCATCGGCGCCGGCTTCATCCCGGACTTCGGCCCGGACTTCGGCTTCAGCAACGGCACCCTGATCCTCGGCATCGTGACCGCGCTCGCGCTCATCTACATGGAGGTCCGCGGTCGCCAGCGTCGCAAGAAGATGCAGGCCGAGGTCCCCCCGGTGTGGGTGTCGTTCGTCCGGACCGGCGTGCTCGTGGCCGTGACCCTGTTCGCGACCTACCTGTTCGCGTCCGGCAACGTCGGCACCTCGGTCCCGGTCGTCGCGATCATCCTCGGCGTGCTGGTCATCATCTACGGCTTCGTGACCCGCAACACGATCTTCGGTCGTCAGGTCTACGCCGTCGGTGGCAACGCGAACGCCGCGGTCCTGTCCGGCGTGAGCGCCCGCAAGGTGAACTTCTTCGTCATGGCGAACATGTCGCTCCTCGCGGCCGTCGCCGGCATGGTGTTCACCGCCTACTCGAACGCCTCGGGCCCGAACGACGGCACCGGCTGGGAGCTCGACGCCATCGCCGCCGTGTTCGTCGGTGGTGCCGCGGTCTCCGGTGGTATCGGTACCGTCTCCGGCTCCATCGTCGGTGGTCTGGTCATGGCCCTCCTGACGAACGGCCTGTCGCTGCTCGGCATCGAGTCCAACATGACGCAGATCATTCGCGGTCTCGTGCTCCTGGTGGCCGTCGCCTTCGACGTCTACTCGAAGTCGCAGGGCCGTCCGTCGCTCATCGGCGGCATGATGCGCCAGTTCCGGCGGCAGGAGACCCAGGAGACGACCATCGCGGACCAGCAGCCGCAGTCGATCCAGGACCAGCCGGACAAGGTCCTCTCCCACTGACCCCATCCATCCCCTGAACCCGCCGGCGGCGGTCACCACCGCCGCCGGCACCCGACGACGGCCTCCGCCGTCGACACGACCCGGGAGGGTCGGCACCGTCCCTCCCCTAGCTCAACGAAGAGAAAGCAATCACATGCGCAAGAAGTTCATGGTCGGTGCGAGCGTCGTGCTCGTCGCCGGTCTCGCCCTCACCGGTTGCTCGGCCCGCGGTGGCTCGAGCGCGAGCGGTGCGGACATCAAGAAGGGCGACACCATCGGCGTCGCGCTCCCCGCCAAGACGTCGCAGAACTGGGTGCTCGCGGGCGCCGCCTTCAAGAAGGCGATCGTGGCCGCCGGCTTCAAGGCCGACATCCAGTACGCCGCCGCCACGAACACCGTGTCCGACCAGCAGAGCCAGGTCTCCGGCATGGTCACCAAGGGCGACAAGGCGATCATCATCGGCGCGCAGGACGGCTCGCAGCTCGGCTCGCAGGTCAAGGCCGCCAAGACCTCCGGCGCGACCGTCATCGCGTGGGACCGCAACCTGCTCAACACGAAGAACGTCGACTACTACGTCGCGTTCAACAACTACAAGGTCGGTCAGCTGCAGGCGCACGCCCTGCTCGACGGCCTGAAGAAGAGCAAGGGCAACGGCCCGTACAACGTCGAGATCTTCGCCGGTGCGTCCACCGACGCCAACGCGACGGTGTTCTACAACGGTGCGATGAGCGTCCTCACCCCGAAGATCAAGGACGGCACGCTCAAGGTCGTCTCGGGTCAGACCAAGTTCCAGAACGTCGAGACGGACGGCTGGCTCGCCCAGAACGCCCAGTCCCGCATGACGAACCTGATCACGCACTACTACTCGGGCGGCACCAAGCTCGACGGCGTCCTGTCGCCGAACGACACCCTGGGCCGCGCGATCCTGACGGCCACCAAGGCCGCCGGTATGCCGAACCCGATCGTCACGGGCCAGGACTCGGAGACCGCGTCGATCCCGCTCATCATGAACGGCACGCAGTACTCGACGATCTACAAGGACACGACGCTCGAGGCCAACACGGCCGTCGACCTGGTCAAGACCCTCAGCCAGGGCAAGAAGCCCAAGACGGTCCTCGACAAGGCCAACAACAACAACGGCGTCAAGACGGTGCCCGCGATCGAGCTCACCCCGGTCCTCGTGACCAAGGAGAACGCGGTCCAGGCGTACAAGAACAACCCGACGCTCGAGCAGCTCGCCAAGCAGGGCTGACCCGCCGCGTCACCGACGCACCCAGGACCCCGTCCGCGACCCAGTCGCGGGCGGGGTCCTCGTCGTTCCGAGCCGGGATGGGCCTCCCGGCGGTGGGCACGACCCGCGCGTCTTCGGGAGCGGCCGGGGGCGAGGACCCGGCGCGCTACCGCTCCCCCGACACGTCGGTGCGGTGGAAGTTGAGCGCCGAGCGGGACGCCGTCGGACCCCGCTGCCCCTGGTACCGCGACTGGTACTCAGCCGAGCCGTAGGGCTTCTCCGCCGGGCTGGAGAGCTGGAAGAAGCAGAGCTGCCCGATCTTCATCCCCGGCCACAGCATGATCGGCAGCGTCGCGACGTTGCTCAGCTCGAGCGTGACGTGCCCGGAGAACCCGGGATCGATGAACCCCGCGGTCGAGTGCGTCAGCAGCCCGAGGCGTCCGAGCGAGCTCTTCCCCTCGAGTCGCGCCGCGATGTCGTCGGGCAGCGTCACGACCTCGAACGTCGACCCGAGCACGAACTCGCCCGGGTGCAGGACGAAGGGGTCGTCCCCGGTGGTCTCGACGAGCCGCGTCAGGTCCGGCTGGTCGACCGACGGGTCGATGTGCGGGTACTTGTGGTTGTCGAACAGCCGGAAGAACTTGTCGAGCCGGACGTCGATGCTCGAGGGCTGCACGAGCGACGGGTCGTACGGGTCGAGGCCGATCCGTCCGGCGTCGAGCTGAGCGGTGATGTCGCGGTCGGAGAGCAGCACGGGTCGATCGTATTGCGCGCGGTCCGGACGGTGCCAGCCGCCTCCGCCCGCGACCGTCGTGCACTGAGTGGGGCCGCAGCGCCCGGCCTGTGGAGACTCAGCGGGCGTGTCGGGAGGCGGACGTACGATTGACCGTCCGCGCACCCCGGCCCTCCCGGCCCCGCTGCGCATCCGCTGATGAGAACAGGCCGTCGAGACCAGGCATGACCGTCACCTCCTCCCCCACCGAGGGTGCCCCCACCGCTGCCGACGACCGCGTCGACCCCTCGCGCAGCGCCGGTTCCGACACCGACGGCGCACTGCCGGGAGGCCCAGCACCGGACACCGAGCCCGCCCCGGCCCGCGCGTCCACCGTCGCGACGGTCCTCGCCATCGCGGTGCCGCTCGCGGTGGCCTGTGCGGTGGGGTCGATGGCGTTCACGGGGGCGCTGACGGGCGACCGGTCACTGGTCGACGCCGGGAACTTCGTCGCCGTCAGCCTGCCCATCGCCCGCGCCGTGCACGACGGCATGGCCGCGCTCACCGTCGGGCTGCTCATCGTCGCCGCGTTCGCGCTGCCGGCCCAGCGCAAGGACCCGAAGCAGATGTCGCGGATCCAGCACCGCGCCGCACGGTGGGCCGCCGTGTCCGGGTCCGTCTGGTTCCTCGCCGCGGTCGTCGGGGTGCTCCTCACGGCCGCGACCACCCTCAGCGTGCCGTTGACGAGCCCCGTGTACGCGCGGAACTTCCTGGTGTTCGCGTTCCAGGTCGAGATCGGCGAGTCCCTCGTGGTCTCGGCGGCGGCAGTCCTCATCGCCACGGCGATCGCCGCGTTCGCCACCCGCGTCACGACGCTCGCCGTCGCCACGTGCTTCGCGCTGTTCGCCTTGCTGCCGCTCGCGCTCTCCGGGCACTCGGCGGGGTCGTTGCAGCACGCGAACGCGGTCAACTCGCTCGCGATCCACCTGGTCGGCGTGTGTGTCTGGGTCGGCGGTCTGGTCGCGGTGGTGCTCCTGCGCACGGGCACGAAGGGCGCGACGGGCCGCGTCGTCGCCCGCTACTCGACGCTCGCGGGCTGGTGCTTCGGTGCCGTCGCGTTCTCGGGGATCATCAACGCGTCGCTCCGGATCACCGGCCCGGGCGACCTGGTGACGACGCCCTACGGCTGGCTCATCACGATCAAGGCGACGATCCTCGTCCTGCTCGGGATCGCGGGCGTGGTGCAGCGTCGCCGACTGGTACCGGGCCTCCTGCGGGACCCGTCCGACCGGCGCCTGTTCGTGCGGTTCGCCCTGGCCGAGATCGTGTTCATGGCGATCGCCATGGGCGTCTCGGTCGGTCTGTCGCGGAGCCAGCCGCCGGTGCCGCAGACGCCGGTGGTGGGCGACGACGCGCGGAGCGGCCTGATCGGGTTCCCGTACCCGCCCGCGCAGACCCTGCACACGTTCCTGACCCAGTGGCAGATCGACTGGGCGTGGCTCGCCGTCGCGGTGACGATGGGCGTCTGGTACCTGCTCGCGGTCCGCAAGCTCCGTCGCCGCGGCGACAAGTGGCCAGTACACCGGACGGTGGCGTGGCTGCTCGGATGCGTCCTGTTCATCTGGTTCACGAGCGGTGGGCCCGCGGTCTACGGGATGATCCACTTCTCGAGCCACATGATCCAGCACATGGGTCTCATGATGTTCGTGCCGCTGCCGCTCGTGCTCGGCGGCCCCGTGCTCCTGGCGCTGCGGACCCTGCCCGTGCGGAACGACGGCAGCCGGGGCTCGCGTGAGTGGCTCATGCTGTTCGTGCACTCCCGCTACATGCACTTCCTCGGGCAGCCCGCCGTGGCGGGGACCCTCTTCGCGGGCTCGCTCATCGTCTTCTACTTCACGCCCGCGTTCCAGTACGCCATGCAGTCCCACGAGTGGCACGTCGTGATGGTCGTGCACTTCATCCTGAGCGGGTACCTGTTCTTCTGGGTCTTCATCGGGGTCGACCCGGGGCCGAAGCGTCCGCCGTACCCCATCCTGATCATCGCGCTGCTGGCCACGCTCGCCTTCCACGCGTTCTTCGGGGTCGCGGTCATGACGAGTTCCGACGTCTACGCGCTCGACTGGTACCACGCGCTCGGGCAGACGAACGACGCCGCGCTCCTCGCCGACCAGCACACCGGCGGGGGGATCGCCTGGGGCGCCTCGGAGATCCCGATGGTGCTCGTCGCACTGCTCGTCGTCCGGGGCTGGATCCAGTCGGACGAGCGAACCGCCAAGCGCCTCGACCGGCAGGCGGACCGTGACGGCGACGCCGAACTCAACGCGTACAACGAGCGGCTCGCGGCGATGAACGGCCGCCGGGCTCCCGGCGCTGGGGACCAGCGGTAGCACCCCGGCCGCCTTCCGCTGCGCCGAGCGGGGGAACCAGCGGCCGGGGGGGCGTCAGCTCCCGTGGACGATGCAGACCGCGTCGAGCGCTCGGGCTGCCTCCTCGGCGGCGGCGACCCCGGCCTCCCCGTCCGGCCCGTAGGGCGCAACGGCGTCGACCCACCACAGCGGTACGGGCAGCGGGGGCGCGTCGGGCAGGATGCGCTCCACCTCGCTCGCGGCGTCGACCCGGTGCACACCGAGGACGCTGATCACGGGGTGATCGGCGTCACGGCAGACCTGGAGCACGGAGCCGTCGTCGAGGGCGCGCACGCCCCAACCGTCAGCATGCGCGACGATCGCTTCCGCCACCTCCCGCAGGTCGACGGGCTTGCGGGAGAGCAGGGTGACGTCACGGGGCACCGGCGCCTCCGAGCGTCCGTGCATCGTGCTCGTCGAGGGCGCCCTCGGCCTGCGCGGGCTCGAGCGGACCGCCGCCGACGAGCGTCAGGAAGCGGTCCTCGTCCATGCGGTCGAGGAACGCCTCGAGCGCGTCCCAGCCGGAGTCGAACCGGACGAGGAGACCCTCGTGGCCGTCCGAGCCGAAGGTCTCGATGCGGGTGTCGGCGGGCGGCCAGTGGCCGCTGCGGTCGAGGAAGGCCGTCGCCTCGGGGCCGACGACGACCGCGGCGGGCTCAGGCTCGCCGTACGACACCGCGCGGACCATGTGGTCAGCATCGCCGTGGCGCCGCATGACGACGCCGAACACCGGGACGACGTCGTTCGCGACCTCGCGGACGGCGTCGAGCACGGCGTCCACTCCGCCGTCCGGCTCGGTGACCATGGCCGAGAGCGTCTCGACCACGAAGCCGTTCGTCATGTGCGCGGTCATGGTGGCCGCCATGCCGTCCCCGATCGCGTACGAGGTGCTGACGTCCGGCGCGCGGTGCTTGGCGTACTGGGTGACGACCCAGCGGTCCCACGGCACGGTGAGCGGCTCGGCGGTTCCCCATCGCTCCGGGCAGCTGTCCGCCGCGTCGCAGAGCGCCTCGAGCGCACCGCCGACGTTGATCTCGCGGTCGGGGTGGTGTCGGAGCGTCAGGTCGATGCTCACCTGCGGGACGGCGTGCGGGGCGACCGGGTGCTCGGGCGACGGTGTCCCGGACAGTTCCGGGCCGCGGAGCACGAAGTCGTCGATGGAGGTCGCACGGACCCCGGTGCGGCCGTCGCGCAGGGAGCCGTCGCGGTCCGTGACGGCCCACGCCGCACCGTGGGCACCGAGGGCGTGCCGGAGCGCGGGTGTGATCGCGGCGTCGGCCTCGGTCCGGAGCACGACGAGGCGTTCGCTCGTCGCGGCTCGGGCGAGCAACGACGCGAGGGCGTCGGTGAGCCAGACCACCGGGGCACTCGACTCGACCACGATCGCCGGTCCGACGACGTCGTCGATGAGTGGGTGTCTGACCATCCGCTTCGCCTCCCGAGTGCTGCTCACGGGCCGATGGGCACCGAGCGCAGGGAATCGCTCGGCACCGTGGACGGTACACACGGACGCTCGGCGTGTCCGTGGAGCACGGCCGCTCCCAGGGATCCTGGAGGGACGTGCCGGAGGCGGCCCGGGCCTCCCGGCTGGAACGGGCGCCCCGCTCCGCGTGCCGACGTGCGGCGATCGACCGGGAGGCCCCGCTCACCTCGTGCGCGCGGGTGCCGCGCGCATCCGCTAAGCTGGTTCGAGCCTCCGGGCGACGCGAGTGTAGTTCAATGGTAGAACTCCAGCTTCCCAAGCTGGTAGCGCGGGTTCGATTCCCGTCACTCGCTCCACAGCACCCCTGTCGACCGCTGTCGTTTCTCAACCCAGATGAGACTTCTCTCGGAGTAGTTGAGACTCCAGCCCCTTGAATCCGCACAAGTGCACCACTCCAGTGCTCGCCCGCGGCGCAGCAACCTCCGTCGATCATCGGTGGTCAGCGTGGTGACATGGCGGCTCCTGGTGGGATGCGAGCGGCGCGCGGACGAACGCCGTCCGCGCGCCGGAGTCGGATCAAAGGGTGACGGTCTCGGCGCCGAGCGACGTCACGATGGACGCAATCGCGAGCGAGGCGGGCGTGGGCAAGGGCACCCTCTTTCGCGCATTCGGCAGCCGTGAGGGGCTGCTCGACGCGCTGATCGAGGCGAAACTGGCCCCGGTGCACATGGTGCTCGACACTCACCGGGCGACTCAGGCGTCTCGGCGCCCGAGCGCATCGTGTTGCTACTCGATCAGCTGCTCATCTTCAAGCTCGAGAACCGCTACCTGGCCCGCGCGCACGAAATCGCGCGGCCCGGCGCCCTACGCCGCGCCCGCTACCTCGCCGAATTCGCGCGGCTTGAACCCCTCGTTCGCGAAATCCTCGGCACGCGCCCGATCGCCGACGCCGTGCATGTCAGTCACGCGCTGCTCGCTGCCATGCATGCGGACATCCTGGACGAGCTGATCGCCGCCGGGCGCAGCACGGACGAAATCCGCCGGGCGCAGTCCGCGCTGGTGCGCAGCGTCCTGTACCAGAAGTAAGGCGACCTCTCCGCGTCGATCCTGTGCGCCGCCGTACGGAGACCCCTAGCCGTCCGAGCACTCCCGGAGCGCGACCTCGCCCATCCGCGCGTTCGCGCACACCGGGGTAAGGGGTGCTCGGCCCTCCTTCCGCCCGGACGGTCAATCCTCGCGGGTTGCGTCAGACGAGTCAGACTCGCGGGTGGCCGGCGGTGTGGCGCCGTGGGGCTGCCCTTGCACAAGGTCCCGGAGGACTTGCGTCCTACTCGTGGGGCGCCCGCCGATCAGGGCCCAGGCGCGTTCGACGCCGAGGAGAATCGAAGCAATGGTCGCACTGGCGATGGCGGGGGTCGCCGAGGACCCCGTGGGGGCGACCAGTGCAACGATGCCGTAGGCGAGGATGACGCCGAGCACTGCGGTGAAGCCGACGAGGCCGAGGAGGCCATCGCGGGGCTCCTTTCGCCGGCGAGGTGTTGCGAGGTACCGGCGAAGGGTTGCGGCAACAAAGAGCAAGCCGCCGAAACTGAGAACGATGGCCGGGATGGCGAGGTGCGCCCCTGGTAACAGGGCGAGAGTGAGCGGCAGGAGAAAGCAAGTCAGCGCGCTCGAGGCGCGGGCTTGCTCAACGAGGGACGCGGTTGGGCCGCTGATCCGCTCCGGCGCGACCGAGATCGCGACGAAAAGCAACCCGATCAGCGCCGCCGCAGCACCGACTTCAGCGACGAAGAACTCCGTAAACGCGGCGGCTACCATCGCGCCAATGTACTGCGCGCCCCGCGACCGGGCCCCCGCCGAAGCGACTGCTGCAACGGGGGGCTTCGTTCGTGAGGCGCGGGGGATGGCGGCGAGGTCGTCACCCAGCGCATGATGTGATCCGACGCCGCCGACCCGAGGGCGGCGACTCTCACGAGAGCGCGGTCGCAAAAAGGAAGACCCCCGCAGCCGTGATGGCTGCGGGGGTCTGTCGTGTGTTCCTAGGACGCCAGGCCCGAGGTCACTTGCTCTTCGACACGAGCAGGCCCCAGGAGTCGTCCTTGGACGCCTTGACCACGGCTTCCACCTTGCCCGTCGTGCTGTCGAGGGCGATGGTCCTGCTTGCGATCTGTCCGCCCTTCTTGCTCGGGCTCGTGCATCCCGCGTCGACGGAGACCGTCGACGGCGGAAGCGTGAGGACCACGTCACCGCCGCCGTGGCAGGTGATGGCCACGTAGACGGTGTCCGTGGCCGCATCGAACGTACCGAGCGACTTGGACCCGGTGCCCGTGCTGGGCGGCACGATATACGCGCCCTGCGCGGTCAGCGACGGCAGTGCCTGAGACGTCGAAGAGCACCCCGTCAGAGATGCAGCCGCAACGGCAATGGTGACCGCAGCGACCAGGTGGCGATGCTTCATGGTGATCCTCGATTTATGCTCGGTCGTCAACTGTCTAGCGCAGATCGCGGCCAGGGCCTAGGAGGCCACGAAGCGGAAGTTCGGCTGGTTGTACTTGCTCGCGACCGCCACGGCAGTCTTGCCGAGGCTGGTGCAGCCGTTCCCGTTCGCGAGGCACTGGTACTCCGTCTGCGTCACCTTCTTCGACGTGTACTGCGCCTGCCACTGGAGCTCGCCAGTCTCACCGGCGGCGATGTTGAAGGAACGGGACGTGCTGACGGTCGTCGTCGCCGACGTGCTGTAGCCGACCGATGCGTTGATGTCCGCAACCGACGCCGAAACGGATCCCGTCAGCGTGTTCGAGATGGACGTCGAAAGGGAGCACGTCACGGAGCCCGCCACCGACGACTTCGTCACGGCCTGGCAGTTGTGCCACGATCCGGTGGTCGTGTAGGCGCTGCCGACGCTCGTCACCTTCCACTTGTTGACGTAGATGACGTCGTTCGGAGACGACGTGTCGGCGTGGGCCGGCGCCGCGACGAGCGTCAGGCCGATGACGGCGACGATGGCGGACCCCAACCGCCAGGCTTTGCGCGAGATGTTCATTGCAATCCCCATATGTCTCAAGAGGGAACGGCCATTCCCTTCCCCCTATGAGATGTCTGAGCCATCCTCGGATTTCGCGCATGTACTCACTTTGGGGGACACTGGCTCATCAATTCAGACGCGCGTCGGTGCGGCGTGCGCGAGGGTGTCGAGCTTGTAAACGATCGAGCCGGCGTCGGACCAGAGCACGACGACCTCGTCGGCGGCGAGGAAGTCTTCGGGCGCCACGAGCACGACGCCGGTCGTGCCGGCGGCCCCTCGCGCCGACTGCTTCGCGTGTCACCTGGCGCCGACGGTTTCCCGCGTCACCGCGCGCCGGTGTGATCCCACGTCGATTCCCAGCCCGCCGGGCGCCGGACACCGTTCGTTCGGGATCCCGGTCCACTGCCCGCTCGACGTGACGGGTAGCGCGTCGACAGGAGCAGGGACCGGGAGGGATACACCGCTCGGACCGGGCTCGGGCGGTGTCCGGTCCGTCCGGGTGCAGCGGGTACTCCTCCGAGCGTAGGTGTCGGCCGGATGGCGGACAACGGTGCCGCGCGCCCCAGTTCGAGGGCGGTGCGGCGCGAACGATGAGGGCACGAACGTAAGATCGTCGGCATGACCGCCGCCTCGGAAACCGTTGATCCGCTCGCGCTCGACCGCCAGCTCTGCTTCGCGCTCGCGGCGACCTCCCGGGCCGTGATCGGGCTGTACCGGCCGCTCCTCGAGCCGATGGGACTCACCCATCCGCAGTACCTCGTGATGCTCGCGCTCTGGGAGGACTCCCCTCGGTCGGTCCGGGCGATCGCGCGCGAGCTGCATCTGGACTCGGCGACCCTCAGCCCCCTGCTCAAGCGGTTGGAGGCCTCCGGGTACGTCCGACGCGACCGCAGTCCGAGCGACGAGCGCCAGCTGCAGGTTTCGCTGACGACGGCGGGTCGCGCGCTGCGCGAGCGGGCGCAGGCGGTGCCGCTCGCGGTCGCCGAGCGGCTGGGGTGGCCGGTCGCCCGCCTGGAGGCCCTCAAGGACGACCTGACGGCCCTCCTGTTGGTCGTCGACGACGTCTCGTGACGCACCGCGGCCCGGTTGGGTGCGATCTCGACTGGCCCGCCGCCGAACACGGTCGTACACTGATCATTAGGGCACGAACGAACAGGAGGAGCGATGGCGGGTCGATTCGGACGCTGGTACATGCGCTGGAACACGACACTCGTCGAGAAGATGGGGCCGTCGCAGATCGGAGCCGGACATCCCGAGGGCCCCGACGACCGCACGGTGGACCGCGCGTGTCCGCTCTGCGGCGCGCCGCTCTCGCAGCACCGCGTCGAGCGCCGCGAAGGACAGCGGGCGTCGTCGACGCTGCACTGCCCCTGACCCGGACGCAGCCCCTCCCCGGGTCCGGACACGGCACTCCCCCGCCCGGTCTCGGCCCTCCCCGGATCCGGACGCAGCCGCTCTCCGGAACCGGACCGCGTCAGTCCGCCAGCCCCGCGATCTCGTAGGCCTTCGCCGGGATCTGCGTGGCGAACTTCCCGCCGCTCACGTCGATGAGCGCACCCGTGACGTACCCGGCCGCTCGACTCGCGAGGAAGCAGACCACGTCGGCGACGTCGTCGGCGGTCTCCCATCGCCGCAGTGACAGCGTGTCGAGCAGGCGCGCCTGGGCCGCGTCGTCCATGTCGGCGAATCCGTTCATCGCCGTCGGCACCATCCCCGGGGCGTAGGCGTTCACCGTGACACCCCAGGGACCGAGTTCCCCCGCCAGCACGCGCGTGAACTGCACGACCGCTGCCTTGGAGGCCGCGTAGGCGGCGCTCCCGACGCTCGGCACGATCGCCGCGAACGACGCCGCGTTGACGATGCGTCCGGACCGCTGGGCGCGCATCGTCGGGATCACGGCTTGGCTCAGCAGGAACACCCCGCCCACGTTGACGTCGAAGCACCGCCGCCAGCGGTCGGGGTCGAGCGTGTCGATGGTGCCCTCGACGTTGATGCCGGCGTTGTTCACGAGCACGTCGATCCGTCCGGCGCGCTCGACGATCGTCGCGACCGCGGAGCGGACCGAGGCCGGATCGCTGACGTCGCACACGAGCTCGACGAACCGCTCGGCCGGCGTCGGAGCAGCTCCGTCGTCCGCCGCACCGAACGCCAGGTCGAGCGCGAACACCGTCGCACCTTCGGCGAGGAACCGCTCCGCGATGGTGCGTCCGATCCCCCGGCCCGCACCGCTCACCACGACCACCTGGTCGTTGAACTCGATCAGCATCCTCGCTGCCTCCACCCGTCCGCGTCGTGCCGCCGAGCATACTGACGACAGGAGGACGGACGATGAGCGATGACGCACGGGTGCTGTGGATCACGGGCGGCGGGACCGGGATGGGGCGCGCGGCGGCGCGGACGGCTGCGGCCGCAGGGTGGCGCGTCGCGGTGAGCGGCCGTCGCCGGGAGGCCCTGGACGCGGTGGTGGCGGAGGTCCGGTCCGACGGTGGGGACGCGATCGCCCTGCCGGTCGACGTGACGGACCGGCGGGCCCTGGCCGCCGCCCACACCGAGCTCGTCGATCGTCGGGGCCGCATCGACGGTCTCGTCCTCGCCGCCGGTCTCAACGATCCGGCACGACGATGGGCAGACCAGGACCTCGCCCGCTTCACACAGATCGTCGACACGAACCTCACGGCGGTGGTGGCGGCGGTCGACCTCGCGCTGCCGGAGCTGCGGTGGGCAGCCGGCGTCGTGGTCGTGGTGTCGTCGTACTCGGGATGGCAGTTCTCGCCCGGGGCCGGCGTGGCCTACAGCGCGAGCAAGACCGCCCTGGGATCCATCGTCCGGACGTTGAACGACCAGGAGGCCGAGCACGGCGTCCGGGCCTGCCACCTGTGCCCGGGAGACGTCGACTCGGACTTCCTGGCGATGCGTCCGGTCGTGCCGGACGCCGACGCCCGCGCGGTGATGCTCACCCCCGAGGACGTCGCCGCAGCCGTGCAGTTCGTCCTCGACGCTCCCGGGCACGTCCGCGTCGACGAGCTCGTCATCTCGCCCGTCTCGCAGCGCTGAACCGCGGCGACCGCCTCACGCACTCCGGCCAGACCGCTCGTCAGCGCCGACCACCCCCACCGGCGTGGTGCATGCCGTCGGCGAGCCACACCGCGAGCATCGTGAGCACGACGCTCCCCGACGCCGCCATCCGACCCGCGACCAGCAGGGACGGAACGTCCGCCGCGTCGCTCACCACGAACACGACCGCGGCGACGGCGCCGATGAGCACGGCGATGCCGAGGGCCGCCAGGAGCGCTCCGGTGACGAGGACGCGCGGCCCCCGCGGAGCGTCGCGGTCGCCCCGCAGGCCGAGGTCGACCCGCGGTCCGACCGCCCGGACGATCCCGAGCCAGAAGAGCGCGACCCCACACGCGCCGACGATGTCGCTCATGCGGTGCCAGCCGTAGACGACGGTCTGGTTCGCCACGATCACCGCGTAGGCGGCGCCGACGAGCAGCACCACGGGCCGGAACCGCCGGGGGGTCACCATGAGCACCGCGAACGACGCCGCGAGCGCGATCGTGGCGTGACCCGACGGGAACGAGTTCGGGGTCGTCGACCCGGCGATCTCAGGGCGCGCGGCGATACGCTTGAGCAAGGTCGACGTCCCCGCGGACGCGAGCACCACGACCCCGGCTCCGATGCCCACGCCGAGCCGCCGTCGGCCCAGACCGACGGCGACGATCACGACGACGAGCAGCAGGATCACCGGGACCGAGATGACGTTGAGCGCGGTGTCGGACCCGAACAGGTCCGTGTCACGGACCCCGCTCAACGCAGCGTCCTCGAGGCGCTGACCGATCGGGGTCAGCACGGCGGCCGCGTAGACGAGAGGCACGACCACGAAACCCACGGCAGCGAGCAGGAACCACCGTCCCCGACGTGACACCTCGCCGGTGCGGTCGGGCGTGAAGGTCACGGGACTCCTCTTGATCGGGGCGGTGGTCGTCGGCGTGGGCATCCGCATCGTGGCGGCGCTCCGATTGGGCCGGTCGGGGCGGGACACGATACCGTTTCCCCGCCCGCCGGAGGCTGAGAGCGACCATCGACCGTCGCGCTCGGCGCGCATCTGGGCGGCACTGACCCACGATCCCGAGGACGACCACGACGTCCGAGGAGAGGAGAACGAGATGTCCATCGTCCAGCCGAGCTTCGCGTCCTCACCGAACCGGGCGCTCGCCATGACGGCGGGCTCGATGTTCGCCATCTGGGGCGTCCTCGGCTTCTTCTTCGCGGGCAACGGCGGTCACCACTTCCTCGGCAACGAAGGCGGCTACCTCTGGGGCGCGTTCCTCGTGAACCCCGCCCTGGCGTTCATCTGGACGGCGCTCGCGGCGGCCCTCCTCATCGCCGGCATGGGGACGCTCCCGTCGGCGCGAGGCATGAACCTGCTCGTCGGCGTCATCGTCCTCGTGATCGGCGTCTACGGGTTCGTGTTCATGAACACGAGCGCGAACGTCCTGGCGGCGAACACCACCGACAACGTGTTCCACGTCATCGTCGGCGCGATCCTCGTGCTCACCGCGATCGGTGCGGACAAGCAGAACCTGCGGGCGATCCGCGGCCTCAACCGCGCCGGCGCCTGAGCGCTCCCGCTCCACGGCACCGACGACGCCCCCGGGACATCCCGGGGGCGTCGTCCTGTCCGCGCGGCGCGCCGCATGGGAGGCACTCCCCGGCTCCCCCGTCATTCGCCCGGTCTCCGCGTCGTCGCCCGGCCACCGCGTCCGCGGACGCGCGAGCTCACCGGGGCGGCGCCGGCAACGCGGTCGCGACGATCCGCGGCGCCTCGGACATGAACCGCCGCACGTCGTTGTCGACGATGATGTCGCGGGGCCGGAGGTCCCGTGTCATGTAGAGCCCGTCGAGCGAGGTGATCCGGCTCAGCGCGACGTACGCCTGCCCCGCGCTGAACACCCGGTTCCCGAGGTCGACGACGGCACGGTCGTACGTCTTGCCCTGCGACTTGTGGATCGTGACGGCCCAGGCGAGGCGGAGCGGGAACTGCTGGAACTCGCCGACGACGTCCTTCTTGAGCTCCTTCGTCGCCGCGGAGTACGAGTACTTGACCTTCTCCCACACGCTCGGCTGGACCTCGAACTCCTCGTCGTCGACCTCGACCCAGACGGTGTCGCGGATCTTCGTGACGACGCCGATCGTCCCGTTCACCCACCGCTGGTCGGCGTCGTTCCGCAGGAACATGACGTGTGCTCCGGGCTTCAGCTCGAGCGCCTCGTCGGCGGGGTGGTTCCGGCCGCCGAAGTCCCCGCTCACCTCGGCCTTGGCGGTCTTCACGCGGCCGGGTAGTCGGTCGAGCGCGCTCTTGTTGATCCGCGCGACGGTGTCGTTCCGGGTCGCGAGGGTGATCACGCCGTCCGGAGCCGGTCGCGCTCCCGCGGTGTTGAGCGCGTTCGCGACGTCCGCCGTGACCCGCCCGTGGCGCACGGCCGTGAGCATCGCCGCGAACGCGTCGTCACGCTGCCGGTGGATGCGGGCCAGCTCGACGATGTGCAGCTCGGTCTCGAGCCACACCTTGGCGTCGAAGAACCACATCGACCGGTAGTGGTCGGCGAAGTACGCCCGCTCGTCGGCGTCCCCCGGCACCGGTGGCAACTGGTAGGGGTCTCCGAACATGACGACCTGCACGCCGCCGAAGGGCTCGCGGGAGCGCTGGCGTGCCTTGCGGAGGGAGCGGTCGATGGCGTCGAGCAGGTCTGCGTTGACCATCGAGATCTCGTCGATGACGACGGTGTCGATCGTGTTGAGCAGCTTGCGGACCTCGCTGTTCTGCTCGAGGTCGGCGTCCGCGATGAGCCCGATCGGCAGCCGGAACAGCGAGTGGATCGTCTGACCGCCGACGTTGAGCGCCGCGACACCCGTGGGCGCGCAGATGACCACCTGCTTGGCGGTGTTCCACGACAGGTGGTGCAGGAGGGTCGACTTGCCGGTGCCCGCCCGGCCGGTGATGAACACGTGGTCACGGGTGGACTCGATGTACTCGAAGACCGCCCGCTGCTCCGGCGTCAGCTCGGGACTCATGACCGGGCCACCGCTGTCGTCACACCCGCGTCGACCCGGGCCGTCGGACCCGTCGACCGGGCGGTCGGCTCACCCTCGGACGAGGAGCGTCGGGACCGCACGAGGACCACCACGACGACGAGCACGAGGAAGGCGATGCCGGCCACGACGAGCACGAGTCCGCCCCGCGCCTGGTCGACCACGGGATCGGGACCCCACGTCCGGCCCATCGCGCCGAACCAGGACGCCTGGACCAGGCCGAGCGGGCCTCGGAGCACCGAGCCGAGCACCACCATCGACGCCGCGACGAGCGCCCCGCTGCCGATCCGGACCAGTGCCGCCCCGGTGCTCGGGCGTCGAGCCCCGACCGCCACCGGCGTCAGGAGAGTCGGCACGGCGACGAGCCCCACCGCGAGGAACACGACGTCGGTCACCGTGCGGGTGATGCCGTCGTCGGCCGCCCACCGCAGGGCGTCGGTGTCGACGTACGCCCACCAGAGCGCGCCGAGGAGCACGGCCGCGGGGAACGGCTGCGCCAGGTAGCGGACGACCACGTTGTCGACGAGGATCCCGGTCCACTCGCGGACGCCGGTGCTGCCGTCCTGCCGCGGGTGCACCGCGGCCCGGATCAGGAGGACCGGACCGGCACCCCAGGCGAGCACCGGCACGAGGAGCCCGAGGAGGACGTGCTCGGCGAGCGCCGACGACACGAGGAACCGGTCGTACCGGTGCAGCGCGCCGTTCGTCGCGGCGAGCAGCACGAGCACCGTCGCGATCGCCGACACGGTCCGCAGCACCGGCCACCGCCGACCCTGACGCCGGAGGCGGATGACCCCGGCCGCGTACACCGCGGCGAGCAGCACGACGGCCATGACCCAGAACAGGTCGAGCGAGCCGCCGGTGAGCCACGTCCACCCGCCGGGCGCGGCGGGCAGACGATCGTCGGTGAGCAGTTCGGCGGGCGTGGGGTCGCTGGTCGTGCTCAGGGCGACCTGGTCGACCGGGGGCGCAGTGCGGGCGAGCGCCGCCGCGAAGCCCGACGCGACGCCCATCACCGCGAGCTCGGCGACCACGAGCGTCCAGAAGGGGCGCCGCCGGGCGGGGTCGGCCGCGAGCGCGACGACGGTCCGACGACGCTGCAGTGCGCCGAGCACACCGATGCCCAGGAGCGCCGCGGTCTTGACGAGCACGAGGACGCCGTACGGGGTGAGCAACGCCCCCCAGCTCCCGACGCGGATCGATGCGGAGGCGTACCCCGAGGCGGCCACGAGCACGAAGCACCCGAGCGCGATGCTCGAGTACCGCGCGGTGACGAGCGGCAGCCGCTCGGCGGGGAGGACGCCGCGGAGGAGCGCCAGGGAGAGCAGCCCGCCGACCCAGAGCGCCGCGCCGACGAGGTGCAGTCCGAGTGCCGTGACGGCTGCGTCGTGGCTGGCCGTGCCCGCGGCGTGCCCCTGCTCGGCCATCGGGACCAGGCCGACCATCGCGACCCCGGCGACGAGGGCCACGAGCCCGCGGGAGCGGACCGCGAAGCAGAGGACCGTGACCACGGCGGCGACGAGGACCGTGACGATCCATGCCAACCCGAGATCCGTGCCGGTCAGGAACACGCTGAGGGACTGGCCGAACTGCTGGTCGAGCGTGACCGGGACGTCCACGACGCTGAGGAACGAGAAGAACGTGGTGACCGCGGCGGCGACCGTCCACACGCCGGCGGAGGCGGCGGCGACGTCGAGTGCTCGGTTCCACTCCGGTGCCGTGCGGGACAGCGCGACGGTGGCGAGCCCGAGGCCGCCGATGGTCGCGGCGGCCGCCAGGTCCACCACGGTCTTGGCGATCGGCAGACCGAACCGGACGGCGGCACCGGGATCCGACACGAGCGGGGCGTCCGCCGCACCACCGATGACGAGTGCCACGAGCACGGACACGAACGCCACGAGGAGCAGCACCGCGGGCGCGGCGATCCGGGCGAGACGAGTCACCCGTCCAGCCTACGGCGATGCCCCGGCGACCCCGACCGACTGTGGATCGCGGTCGTGGGACGCACGACAGGCCGGGAACGACGACGGGGACGGCGCAACGCGCCGTCCCCGTCGTCGATCCGCCGTCGTTACTTGACGGCGGCCTTGAGCTTGCTGCCCGCGCTCACCTTGACGCTGTCGCTCGCGGCGATCTCGAGCGCCTCGCCCGTCTGCGGGTTGCGGCCCGTGCGGGCGGCGCGGTGGGTCTTCTCGAACGCGATCCACCCGGGGATCGAGATCTTGGCGCCCTCGCTGAGCGACTTCGACACGACGGAGAAGAGCGCGTCGACGACGCCGTTGACGGCGGCCTGGCTCTGGCCCGACTCGGTCGCGATCGCGGCGACGAGCTCGGTGCGGTTGAGGGACTTGTCAGCCATGGATGTCCTCCTCGGACTCTCAGCGGTACAGACCGGGCGCATGCCGCACCCGAGCGGGGTGACCACGAGGCCGAGGGCCCGTGGAACCGTAGGCGAACCTACCAGCCACCCGGGCGCATCCCGGCCAACTCGCCCGGATTCTCGCGGTTGCTCGGGACTGCTGGGGCTGCTGTGACCCACGTGACCGAGCGCACGGCCCGTCGCATCACCCGCGGTCGACCGCATCACCCTGGGTGGACCGCATCACCAGGGAACGACGAACGCTCCCCGACCCGAGGGACGAGGAGCGTTCGTTCGTGGTGACCCGCGGTGTCAGCGGGTCGGCGTCACCAGGACGACTTGGTGATGCCGGGGAGCTCGCCGCGGTGCGCCATGGAGCGGAAGCGGACACGGCTGATGCCGAACTCGCGGATGTTGCCGCGGGGGCGACCGTCGATGGCGTCGCGGTTGCGGTAGCGGACCGGCGAGGCGTCGCGCGGGAGCTTCTGCAGGCCGACGCGGGCGGCCTCGCGGCTCTCGTCGGTGCCGTTCGGGTCCACGAGGGCCTTCTTCAGCTCGAGACGACGCTCGGCGTAGCGCTCGATGATGACCGCGCGCTGGTCGTTCTTGGCGATCTTGCTCTTCTTGGCCATGCTTAGCGCTCCTCGCGGAAGTCGACGTGCTTGCGGATGACCGGGTCGTACTTCTTGAGCACGAGGCGGTCGGGGTTGTTCCGGCGGTTCTTCTTGGTCACGTAGGTGAACCCGGTGCCCGCCGTGGAACGGAGCTTGATGATCGGACGGATGTCCTGACCGCGCTTGGCCATCAGATCTTCTCCCCACGGGCCAGGATGTCCTTGACCACGGACTCGATGCCGCGGGCGTCGATCACCTTGATGCCCTTCGCGCTGACGGTGAGCGTGACGTTGCGCCGGAGCGACGGCACGAAGTACGTCTTCTTCTGCACGTTCGGGTCGAAGCGGCGCTTCGTCCGGCGGTGCGAGTGTGAGATGTTGTGCCCGAAGCCGGGAACGGCGCCGGTCACCTGGCAGACTGCTGCCATGGTCTCCTCCTGAGATGGTTACCGTGCGGCCGGATCGGCCACACCCAAGGTCACTTGCCTGGCGCGCACGCGCTCGAGTCGACCGATCGACAGGAGCGAGGGGGCTGTGCGCACCGCCCCGTCCGTTCCCGAGGGAGCGGATCCGCGCGACCACGGCTGCTGCGATGGTCGGAGGGCAGAACAACAGTTCGCCGCGCGGACGCGACGGACCAAGCGACAAGCCTACGTGAGGCCCGGGCGCGTCGCAAGCCGCGCCTCCCGGCCGGCCGCACGCGGCCACCGCTCGCGTCCGCGCCGAGACCGCCCGACCCGCCGCTCGCGTCCGCCGAGAGAGCACGACTCGCCGTACGGGAGGAACGTGAGCGGCCCGTCTTGCACGCTCGTGAGCCGGGGCCCGGCGGAGCCGAGGCCCGACCGGGGCCGGAGGCGGGGCCGGACCGCACCCGGGGTCACCGCTCGCGCTGGGGCGCCATCCCCGTCGGACGCACGAGGGTGAACTGCTCCTGCCGCACCCAGTACAGGCCCGTCGCACGGCGCTCCTCACGCGTCGCGAACCGGTACAGGAACATCCGCGCGCGAATCCACCGTGGACGCCGCCCGTCGAAGGGGTCCACCCGGAGCAGGCGGAGCGTCGGCCGGTCCGCCTCGAGCAGGCGCACGACGAACACCCGGAACCAGCCGTCGTCGGCGCCGAGCGCCAGGAACCACATGAGCCAATCGAGCCGCAGGTGGTAGGGCGCGAACTGCCGCGGGCGCCGGCGCGGGTCCCCCGGTTTCCCCTTGAACTCGTACGGGACCCAGTCGCCCTCCTGCGGGACCTCGGCCTCGGTGCCCTCGACGATCACCTCGGACCGCTGCTGCGTCACGCTGCCGAACGCCCCGTACGCGTTGACGAGGTGCCAGCGGTTGAAGCTCGCGTTCATGAGCTGCCGCTTCGACACCAGGTTCTTCGCGGGCGACCACGACAGCCAGAGCAGGAGCAGCCCGACGAGCACGGTGAGCACGACGAACCACACGGGCGTCGCGGTCGGCCCCGCGGCAGCGTCCACTGCGGGGATCACCGCGCCGAACGCCCGGTCGTCGATGGCGGCGAACGCCAGCAGCATCGTGAGGACGTTGAGCCACGCGAAGTTGCCGCTCACCACGAGCCAGAGCTGCGTGATGACGACGAGCGCCGCGGCGATGCTCGCGACCGGCTGGGGTGCGAACAGGAAGAACGGCACGACGAGCTGCACGACGTGACTGCCGAGCGTCTCGAACCGGTGCACGGGCTTCGGCAGCAGGTGCGCGGTGCGGCTCATGGGGTTCGGCATCGGCTGCGTCTCGTGGTGGTAGTACAGCGCGGTCAGGTCCCGCCACGACGCGTCGCCCCGCATCTTGATCATCCCCGCACCGAACTCGAGCCGGAACACGAGCCAACGGATCGCGAACAGGACGATCACCGACGGGGCGACGTCGTCCGAGCCGAGGAACGCGACCGTGAACCCGGCCTCGAGGAGCAACGACTCCCATCCGAAGCCGTAGAACGTCTGGCCGACGTCGACGATCGACATGTACCCGAGCCACATGAGCAGGAACACGACCGCGGGCACCCAGGCGGGCCCGAGCTGCGGCAACCCGGCGACGACCGACAGCGCGAGCACGACGCCCGCTCCCGCGAGCATCCGCAACCGCCGGTCGGTGTACGGGATCCACCGCCACACGATCGGCTGCTGCTGCGCGTACCGGAGCCGCATGTACCGGGGCACGGGCAGGAGGCCGTGCTCACCGAGCAACGCCGGGAACTGCGCGAGCGTGGACAGGAACGCGATGGCGTAGACCGCCGCGACACCACGCTGCAGTACCTGGCGCGCCAGGTCGTAGTCGGTCGCGCCGGCCC
This sequence comes from Curtobacterium sp. MCBD17_003, assembly GCF_003234885.2. NCBI lineage: Bacteria > Bacillati > Actinomycetota > Actinomycetes > Micrococcales > Microbacteriaceae > Curtobacterium > Curtobacterium sp. MCBD17_003. The sequence continues at coordinate 467,719 of NZ_CP126275.1, read as the reverse complement.
ACGTGGTCAGCGTGCTCACGTCCATGGCCGGGAGGCTACGCGGGTCCGGGTCGGGACCGGTCCGGCCGGGCGCAGGGCAGGTGGGCACCGGGCCGGGCGAGCGCAGGGCCGGCGAATGCCGCGCCGGCGAACGCGGGGTCAGACCCCCTGCGTCGGCCGCGGCGCGAGCGCCTCGACGATGAGCGCCCCGAGCTCCGCCGGCCGGGTGGACATCGCCCAGTGCCCGGTGTCGAGGCCGACGATGCGGAGGTCCTCGGTCGCCGCGAGCTCGGTCGCCCAGTCCGCGTGCGCCGTGATCCCCGCGGTGAGCTCGTCCGGGCTCATCTCGCTCGTGATGACCGTCGTCGGGACCCGGCGGCGTGCCTCGTCCGTCAGCCGGAAGTGCTGTCGGGTCGCCCCCGCGGGCACGGGGATCGCCCGCGCCTGCAGCGCCGCCCACTGCTCGTCGGTGGTGTCCCGGACCATGGCCTCGCCGAACGCCGAGCGCTCCGGGAACGGCACGACGCCGTCGACCACCGGGAACTCGTCGTTGTCCCAGTCGCCCTCGGGGAACGGGATCGCGTCGACGTACACCGCGGCACGGATCCGCGCCGCCCGGCGGTCGACCGCGACGCCGACCACGGCGCCCGAGGCCGAGTGCCCGACGAGGGCGATCGACTCGGCACCCGAGGTCGTGCGGCTCGCCGCGTCGACGCGGTCCACGACGGCCTGGACCTGGTCCTCGAACCCGACCGACGCGGGGTCGTCGCCCGGGTGCATCCCGGGGAGCGTCACGGCCTCGACCTCGTGCCCGGCGGCGCGGAGGACCGGGGCGACGTCGTCCCACGCGCTCGCGTCGAGCCACATCCCCGGCACCAGGATCACGTACATGCGCCGCAGCCTAACGCCGACCCGGGACGGACGGGGAGGGCGTGTGCCGGGCACGCGCGGTGCCTCCCGGCCGACCCGTGGTGCGGTGCGCCGCCCCGTGTCAGCGCCGCGCGCTGCAGGACGCGCACTCGCCAAACACGTCGACGACGTGGTTCGCGCGGGTGAACCCGTGCTCCGCGGCGACGCGCTGCGCCCACGACTCGACCTCGTCCGCCTCGATCTCGACGGTGGTGCCGCACGTGCGGCAGATGAGGTGGTGGTGGTGCGTGCCCGGCGTGCAGGCGCGGTACAGGGTCTCGCCGTCCTGCTGCAGGACGTCCGCGGCGCCCTCGTCGGCCAGACCGCCGAGCGCGCGGTAGACGGTCGCGAGGCCGATCGTCGACCCGGTGTCGCGGAGCCGGGCGTGCAGACCCTGGGCGCTCACGAAGCCCTCGGTGGCGTCGAGGGCCTCGCGCACCGCCCCGCGCTGCCGGGTCGTGCGCTTGTGCGGGGTCGCGTCGGCGGTGTCCGCCGCGGGCAGGGCGTTCGTCGCGTCCGTCGCGTCCGTCGCGTCCGTCGCGTCCGTCGCGTCCGTCGGGGTCATGCGCCCACCTCCGCTGGGGTCGTCGTGGTCACTGGGTCCTCGCGTGCCGCTCGGCGGGCGATGCGGTCCCGCCCCCGAGCGTCCCGCCGACCACCGACGATCCGACAGACGACCCAGATGGCGAACGAGATCGTGGTCACGTACGGGCTGATCGGCAGGCCTCCGCCGAGGGCGAGCAGGATGCCGCCGACGACACTCGTCACCGCGAACACCATCGACAGGACGGGCACGAGCACGGGGTGCACGGTCACGCGGAGGGCCGCCGCGGCGGGGGTGACGAGCAGCGAGAGCACGAGCAGGGCCCCGACGACCTGCACGGACACCGCGGTCGCCAGCCCGAGGACGAGCATGAACAGGAGGGCGAGGGTCCGGACCGGCAGTCCCGCGGCCGCGGCCACGTCGGGGTCGACGCTGGCGAAGTGCAACGGTCGCCAGATGACGAGGAGCGTCACGACGACGATCGCCGCGACGACGAGCAGGATGCCGAGCTGGGGGTCGTCGACGGCCACGATCTGCCCGGTGAGCAGCCCGAACTTGTTCGCCGCGCGGCCCCGGTACAGCGCGAGGCACAGGATCCCGAGGCCGAGGCCGAACGGCATGAGCACCGCGATGATCGAGTTGCGCTCGCGGGCCCGGGATCCGAGCAGGCCGATGACGACCGCGGCGAGCACGGACCCGACGAGCGACCCCGCGACGACGTCGACGCCCATGAGCAGTGCGGCGGACGCCCCGGCGAACGACAGCTCGCTGATGCCGTGCACGGCGAACGGCAGGTTGCGGGCCACGACGAACGGCCCGATGAGCCCCCCGACGATCCCGAGTACCGCGCCGGCGAGGATCGAGTTCCGCACGAGGCCGAGCAGCGCGCCGAAGTCCTGGAACGAGAACACGGTCGAGAGCAGCTGGTGCAGGTCGGTGGCGAGGATCATCGGCGCGCCGGTCCTTCCGTCGCGTCGTCGGCGATCCGGAGGTCGTGATCGCCCTCGTGGTGGTGGTGCTCACCGAGGTGGTCGTGCGGGTCGTTCGAACCGACGATGACGATCCGCCCCATGGTCCGGACGACGTCGACCGGCGTGCCGTACAGGTCGGACAGGACGTCGGCGCGGAGGACCTCGTCGGGCGCGCCGATCCGGAAGCGGCCGCGCGCGATGTAGAGCACGCGGTCGACGACGTCGAGGATCGGGTTGACGTCGTGCGTCACGAACAGCACGGCGGCGTCCCACTGGCGACGCTGCCGGTCGATGAGCGCGGTCACCTCGCGCTGGTGCCGGAGATCCAGCGAGATGAGGGGTTCGTCGCAGAGCAGGAGCGCGGGATCCGCGGCGATCGCCTGGCCGACCCGGGCGCGCTGCTGCTCGCCGCCGGACAGCTCGGCGACCGGGGCGTCGGCGAACGCGGCGGCGCCGACCTCGTCGAGGATCGCGTCGATGCGGGCGCGTTCCGCCGCGCGGGCCGGGCGGAGGCCCCACCGGTGCCCGGTCACCCCGAGCGCCACCAGGTCCCGGGTCCGCAGCGGCGTGCCCGACTCCATGAGCCGCTGCTGGGGGACGTACCCGATGCGCCGGTGTCCGCGGGTGACGGGTTCGCCGAGGAACCGGATCGAGCCGGTCGTGAGCGTCTGCTGCCCGAGCACGGTGCGCAGCAGGCTCGTCTTGCCGGCGCCGTTCGGTCCGAGGACCGCGAGGAACTCCCCCGGCCGGACGTCGAGGTCGAGGTCGTGCCAGAGGTGCCGTGACCCGTACGCGAGCCCGGCGCCACGCAGGGACAGGACGGCGTCCTGCTCGTCCTCGTGGGGTGCGCGCGGGGTCACGGCGGTCCTTCCTCGCGGCGAGCATCCGTGCGCTGCCGCCCCTCGACGCTAGACCTGTTGAGAATGATCGTCAAAACCACGGACGGGAGGCGCGGTACCGACCGGCACCGCGCCTCCCGTCCGTCGCGCCATGTCAGGGCGTGGTGGCCGCCTCGACCGACTCGGCCGCCGCGTCGTCCTCGCGCCCCGGGGTCCGGAGGTTCCAGCGTTTGATGACGAAGCTGAAGACGAAGTAGTAGATGACGCCGTAGGCGATGCCGATCGGGATGAGCCAGATCGCGCCCTGCGCCTTGCCGAAGTTGAGCACGTAGTCGATCGCGCCCGCGGAGAACGTGAAGCCGTCGTGGATCCCGAGCGCGTTGACGAGTGCGAGCGACGTGCCGGTCAGGACCGCGTGCACGACGTAGAGCGGCCAGGCCACGAACATGAAGGAGTACTCGAGCGGCTCGGTGATGCCCGTGACGAACGAGGTGAGCGCGGCCGAGAGCATGATGCCGCCGACGACCTTGCGGTTCTGCGGCTTCGCGTGACGCCAGATCGCCAGGGCCGCGCCCGGGAGACCGAACATCATGATCGGGAAGAACCCGGTCATGAAGATGCCGGCGTGCGGGTCGCCCGCGAAGAAGCGGTTGAGGTCGCCGTGCGCGCCGTGGTAGTCGCCGATGATGAACCAGACGACCGAGTTGAGGATCTGGTGGAGGCCCGTCGGGATGAGCAGGCGGTTCGCCGCGCCGTAGATCCCACCGCCGACGACTGAGTTGGACGCGACCGCGTTGCCGATCCAGGTGATCACGGCGTCGAACGGGATGTAGAGGAACGCCATCGCCACGCCGATGAACAGCCCGGCGAACGCGCTGAGGATCGGGACCAGGCGTCGGCCGGAGAAGAACCCGATGAAGTCGGGCAGCTTCGTCCGGTGGAACCGCTGCCAGAGCACCGCGGACACGAGCCCCATCACGATGCCGCCGAGGACCCCGTAGTTGATGGTGGGCACGGTGCCGGCGGCGTTCTTGTGGGTGCCCAGCACGATGGGCGACATCGCGGTGAACACGCTCGAGAGCACCATGTAGCCGACGACCGCGGCGAGGGCGGTCGACCCGTCGGACTTCTTGGCCCAACCGATCGCGATGCCGACGGCGAAGATGAGCGGCAGCCACGTGAAGACGCCGTTGCCGGCAGCGGAGATGACCGCGGCCCACTGCCCGAAGCCGGGGATGGCGCCGAGCAGGTCGGCCTGCCCGAGGCGGAGCAGGATGCCGGCGGCCGGGAGCACCGCGATCGGGAGCATGAGGCTCCGGCCGAGCCGCTGCAGGTTGGCGAACGCGCGACTGGGCTTCTTGGCCGGTGGGGTGGACACCGGGACGGCTTCGGCCGTGGTCATGGTGGATCCTCTCGTCATCGGGTGGAGCATGGGTGGTTGATGCCCGGATCCCGCGTCGGTACTGTTCGAGAACAGTGCCGGTCCTGTCCGGTCATGACCAGTTCGCTGTAGTCTCCACATCAGCGTGGTCCGTGTCAACAACCCGGTCCCGGCCCCGTCGAGACCGCAGTTCATCCCCTGGAGGAGGACCCATGTCGAAGGCAGAAGCGATCGTGGCAGCACTCGGCGGCGCCGACAACATCGAGGAGGTCGAGGGCTGCATCACGCGCCTCCGCACCGAGGTGGTCGACCCGTCGCTCGTCGACGAGGCCGCGCTCAAGCAGGCGGGTGCTATCGCCGTCGTCGCCATGGGCACCGGCGTGCAGGTGATCGTCGGCCCCGAGGCCGACAACCTGGCGCAGGACATCGAGGACATCCTGTGACGGACGTCCGCACGCCGTTCGCCGGACCGGTCGTCGGGCTCGCCGACGTGCCGGATCCGGTGTTCGCGGGCCAGCTCGTCGGGGCGGGCGTCGCCGTGCGCCCGGACGAGCACGCCCGGTCCGTGACGGCGGTGGCGCCCGTGGCGGGCACGATCGTCAAGCTCCACCCGCACGCGTTCGCGATCGAGGGCGCCGAGGGCACGGACGTCCTCGTGCACGTCGGCATCGACACGGTCAAGCTCGGCGGTGCGGGGTTCGAGCTCCTCGCCGCCGAGGGGGACACCGTCGCGGCCGGTGACCCCGTCGTGCGGTTCGACCCGGCGGCGATCGTGGCGGCCGGCTACGCCCCGGTGTGCCCGGTCGTCGTCCTCGGTTCGACGCCCGACTCGGTCCCCCAGGACGCCGTGGGCAGCTCCCTGCCCGAGGGCGCGACGCTCTACACGACCTAGATCAGCGCGATCGTCCGCGGCGCCTCGGCCGAGACCTCCATCTGGACCCGGTACCGGTCGCTCCGGTACCAGCTCCGCGTGTGCTCCACCGGGCCCGGCTCGGCGAACGACACGCGGTCGAACACGAGCACGGGCGCCCCGGTCCGCGTGCCGAGGAGTGTCGCCACGTCGTCGCTCGCCGGGTCCGCCGCGACCGTCTGCACCGCGCGGACGATCGGCAGCCCGTACCGATCGGCCACCAGCGAGTACACCGAGCCGCTGAGGTCGTGCTCCAGGAGCCCCGGGTACGCGGCGCGCGAGAACCAGGCGTCGTCGATCGACACGGGCACGCCGTCGGCGAGCCGCAGGCGCTTCAGGTGGACGGCGACGTCGTCGGACTCGAGGTGCAGGGCGGCCGCGGTGTCCGCGGGCGCGACCCGTTCCTCCCGGACGAGCACGACCGTGGTCGGCGTGTGTCCGAGCGCACGCATCTCCTCGGTGAACGAGGCGAGGTGGAGCGTCGACTGCACGGGTCGGTGCGCGACGAACGTGCCCTTGCCGCGGACACGCGTCAGGTAGCCCTCGTTGACGAGTTGGCCGAGGGCCTCGCGCACGGTGATGCGGCTCACGCCGTACTCGGTGATGAGCTGCCGCTCCGAGGGGATGGCGGCGCCCGGCTGCAGTCGCTCGGTCACGAGTTCGAGCAGGATCCGCCGGAGCTGCGCGTGCTTCGGGATCGCGCTCTCGGTGATCCGTCGTGCCGCACCCTCGTCGCTGCGTCGTGCCACGCGTCGTACTCCTCGCCCGCAGTGGAGGCCCGGCGACCGGGGGCTGGTCCTGTGCGGACATGACCAGTCGAGCACACAGTAGCGAACAGCGCTGGGAGCGCCAGGGTCATCCGGCCGGACGGGACCGCGGGTGACAGCGGATCCCCGCCCGGGTGAGTGCGTGCCGTAAAGGAGCGACGCCGACGGGCGGATCGGTGCGGTTCGACGTCCTCGACACGTCCGGACCCGCACACCATGCGGTCTCGGGACGCCGACCCCCGACGCCCCGTGATGTGGAGGGACCCCGTGCTCGACGCGCCACTCCTCGCCGCCGCGATCGCCACGCACCTCGCCCTCGCCGCGGCCCTGACGGCCTTCGCGGCCCTCACGCTCCTGTGGTCCCTGCACACGCAGGCATCACCGGAGCGGGTGGGGCGGAGCCGGTTCGACCGGACGCCGCGGGCGTGCACGCGGTCGTTCTCGCTCCTCGTGCCGGCCCGGCACGAGGAGGGGGTCCTCGCGGACACGCTCGACCTGCTCGCCGCCCAGACGCACCCGCGGTTCGAGGTGATCGTCATCGTCGGGCACGACGACCGCGCGACGGCCCGGATCGCCGAGGCCGCGGCGGCCCGGCACCCGGACCACGTCCGCGTGGTGGTCGACCGGGGGCGGGTGAAGACGAAGCCGCGCGCCCTGAACCGCGGGCTCGCGGTCGCCACGGGCAGCGTCATCGGGGTGTTCGACGCCGAGGACGACGTGCACGAGCGACTCCTCGAGCGGGTGGACGCGCGGTTCGCGGAGACGGGCGCGGACGTGGTGCAGGGCGGGGTGCAGCTGATGAACCACGCGCGGTCGTGGTGGCGCGTCCGGAACGTGGTCGAGTACGCGCTCTGGTTCGGGTCACGGCTGCACGCGCACGCGGCGGCGGGGGTCGTGCCCCTCGCGGGGAACACCGTGTTCGTCCGCCGTCGGGTGCTCGAGCGGATCGGCGGCTGGCAGGACGACTGCCTCGCCGAGGACTGCGAGCTCGGCATCCGGCTCTCCGCAGCGGGCGCCCGGATCGACGTCGTCACGGACCCGACGTACTCGACCCGCGAGGAGACCCCGCCGGACCTCCGGGGGCTCCTCCGCCAGCGCGTGCGCTGGAACCAGGGGTTCCTCCAGGTGCTGCGTGGCGGCGCCTGGAAGGGCCTCCCGTCGTGGCGGCGGCGCACGCTCGCCCGCGTCGTGCTCGGCATGCCGTTCGCGCAGGTGCTCATCGGCATGTCGGTCCCGGTGGCCGTCGTCGAGACGCTGGCGGTGCGCCTCCCGGTCCCCGTCACGCTCGTGACGCTCGCGCCCGTGGCGCCGTCCGCGCTCATGCTCGTGGTCGAGTGCCTCGCGCTCGACCAGTTCGGTCGCGCCTTCGGCCGTCGGGTCCGGCCGGCGGACCACGTCCGACTCGTGCTCGGGGCGATCCCGTTCCAGGTCGTCCTGTCCGTCGCGGCCGTCGTCGCGGTGTGGCGCGAGGTGCGCGGCGACCACTCGTGGCAGAAGACGGTGCACACCGGCCTGCACCGGCGTCAGCGGCGCGGTGCCCCCACGCCGAGCCGGGCCCCGGCGTGACCAGCCGCTCCGCGGTCCTGCGGGGAGTGGTCTGGTGCGGACCCGTGCTCGTGGTCGAGATCGTGGCACTGTGCGTCGGCCTCGGCCGCACGCCCCAGCGCGCCGACGACGAGGGCACGTACGTCGCGCAGGCCTGGTCCTCGCTGCACTCGGGCGCGCTCGCCCACTACACCTACTGGTACGACCATCCCCCGGCGGGGTGGATGCAACTCGCCCTGTGGTTCGGCGCGACGGGTGCGCTGGCGCGGCACCAGTCCGCGGTGCTCGCCGGCCGGGAGGCCGTGGTCACCGCCACCCTCGCGGCCACCGTCCTGACCTGGCTGTTGACCCGACGCCTCGGCGGCTCCCCGGTCGCAGCCACCGTCGCGGCGGCGGTCTTCGCGATCTCGCCGCTGGCGGTCGCGTTCCACCGGATGGTCTACCTCGACGACCTCGCCGTGCCGTGGGTCCTGCTCGCGGCGGTCCTGGTCACGGCGCGACACCGTCAGCTGCCGGCCTGGGCCGGCGCGGCCGCCGCGTGCGCGGTCGCGGTCCTCACCAAGGAGACGACGGTGCTCGTCGTCCCGTTCCTGGCGTGGGTCGCCGCGCAGCGCGGGCACCCGGCCGTCCGCCGCACCGCCGCCGGTGTGGCGGTGCCGCTCTTCGTCCTGCTCGTCGCCGTGTACCCGGTGTCGGCCGCCATCAAGGACGAACTCCTCCCCGGCGCGGGTCACGTGAGCCTCCTGGGGTCGGCGTGGTTCCAGGTCGCCGGTCGGGAGGCCGGGGGTTCCGTCCTCGACGCGACGAGCGACACCGCGCGCACGCTGGCGTCGTGGTGGTCCCTCGACGCCCCCTTCGTCGTCGCCGGGCTCGCCGCCGCGGTGCTCGCCACGGCCCGGCAGCGGCTCCGCCCGATCGCCGTCCTCGTGCTCGGACACGTCGCCGTGGCGCTCCGGCCCGGCGGGTACCTGCCCGTCCCGTTCGTCGTCGTGCTCCTGCCGTTCGGCGCCGTCCTCGTGGCGCTCGTCGTGGAGGGCAGCCTGCGCCCATGGCTGCGACACGACCGCCGGTTCCCCCGGTCGTTGACGCGTGCCATGGCGGCCGGCACCGTGCTCGCGGTGGTCGCCGTCGGCGCGTTCTGGGTGCCGAGCGCCACGCAGGGCCTCCGCTGGCTGACGACCGCCGATGCCGACCGTCCGATGCGATCCGCCGAACGGTGGCTCGCCGCCCACGTCGGCCGACACGCGGTCGTGGTGGTCGACGACGCCATGTGGCTCGACCTCGTGCGCGCCGGCCGTGACCCCGACGACGTCGTGTGGTTCCACAAGCTCGACAGCGATCCGGAGGTCCGACGCCGCACCGACGACGGCCGCACGGTCGACTACGTGGTCACGACCGTGTCCGTGCGCGAGGACCTGGCACACCTGCCCCTCGTCCACGCGGCGGTGCGACGGGCCGTGCTCGAACGACGGTTCGGCTCGGGCGAGGAACGCGTCGACGTGTGGCGGGTGGCACGACGGACGGGTGGCCGGGCGTGATGCCCGACCACCCGTCCGTGGTCCCGCGCGCAGTGCTCAGACGAGCGCGGTGAAGGACGCGTCGCGCACCAGGAGCGTCGTCGCGCCCTCCTCGACCTGCTGCTCCGCGTCGCTCGACAGCCCGAGGGACCAGTCGCCGCCGCCCGGGCGCTCCGGCAGCGTGAACTCGACGACGGTCTCGGACGCGTTGAGCAGCACCGCGACGACGTCCTCGCCGTCGGTGAGCAGCAGCGTCACCGCCATGTTGAGCGGGTCCTCCCAGTCGTCGTCGCCGAACGGCTCACCGTCGGCGCGGAGGATCTGCACGGTCTCGACGCCGTACTCCGGCGCGACGCGGTACCACTCGGGGGTCAGGGCCGGGTGCGCCTTGCGGAACGCGATCGCCGAGGCGGTGAACGCCTGCAGCTCGCGGTCGGCGGCGGCCCAGTCGTACCACGAGATCTCGTCGTCCTGGCAGTAGGCGTTGTTGTTGCCGCCCTGGCTCCGGGCGATCTCGTCGCCCCCGAGGATCATCGGCACGCCCGTCGACAGCAGCAGCGTCCCGAGGAAGTTCCGGCGCTGCAGGTTCCGGTAGTCGTTCACGGAGCTGTCGTCGGTCGGTCCCTCGATGCCGCCGTTGAACGAGCGGTTGTCGCTCTCGCCGTCGTTGTTGTCCTCGCCGTTGGCCTCGTTGTGCTTCTCGGCGTACATCGTCAGGTCGGCGAGCGTGAACCCGTCGTGCGCCGTGACGAAGTCGACGCTGCAGAGCGGGGAGCGGCGGGACGCCTCGTAGACGTCGGGGCTGCCGAGCACGCGCTGGACGGCGGCGCCGAGCGACCCCGGGGTGCCGCGCCAGAAGTCGCGGAGGTCGTCCCGGTACTTCCCGTTCCACTCGGACCAGTCCGCGGGGAACCCGCCGACCTGGTACCCGGCGGTGTCCCACGGCTCGGCGATCATCTTGACCTCACGCAGCACCGGGTCCTGGTGGATGATGTCGAGGAACGCGGAGAACTTCTCGGCTTCGCCGCCCTGGCGGGTGAGCGTCGTCGCGAGGTCGAACCGGAAGCCGTCGACGTGCATCTCCTCGACCCAGTAGCGCAGCGAGTCCATGATCAGCGCGAGGGCGGCCGGGTGGGCCACGTTGAGGCTGTTGCCGGTGCCGGTCGTGTCGAAGTAGTGCTCCTCGTCGCCCTCGACGAGCCGGTAGTACGACGTGTTGTCGATGCCCTTGAACGACAGGGTCGGCCCCATGTGGTTGCCCTCGGCCGTGTGGTTGTACACGACGTCCATGAAGACCTCGAGCCCGGCGGCGTGCAGGGCCTTCACCATCTCCTTGAACTCGCGCACCTGCTGCCCGGCGGTGCCCGACGACGAGTACTCGTTGTGCGGTGCGAGGAAGCCGATGGTGTTGTAGCCCCAGTAGTTCCGCAGACCCTTGTCGGTGAGCGTCGCCTCCTGGACGAACTGGTGGGTCGGCAGGAGCTCGACCGCGGTGACGCCGAGGTCGACGAGGTGCTGGATCGCGGCGGGGTGCCCCATGCCGGCGTAGGTGCCCCGGATCTCCTCGGGCACGTCGGGGTGCTGCTTCGTGAACCCCTTGACGTGCGTCTCGTACACGATCGTGTCGGACAGCGGGGTGCGGAGTGGGGCGTCGTCGTCCCAGTCGAACGCCCGATCGGCCACGACGCACTTCGGCATGGCGCTGGCGGAGTCGGTGTCGTCGATCTCGTCCGGGGCGTCCATCTTGTGCCCGAAGAGCGCCTGGCCCCACTCGTAGTCGCCGTCGATCGCGGTGGCGTACGGGTCGAGCAGGAGCTTCGCGGCGTTGTGGCGGAGCCCGTTCGCCGGGTCCCACGCACCGTGCACGCGGACGCCGTACCGGGTGCCGACGGCGACGTCCGGGACGATGTCGTGGAACACGTACCCGGTGCGGTTCGTGAGTTCGGTGCGGTGCTCGGTCCCGTCCTCGTCGAACCGGCAGAACTCGACGCGGTCGGCGGTGGCGGAGAACACGGCGACGTTGGCACCATCCTCGACGAGGGTGACACCGAGGGGATGACGGGAGGATCGGCTCATCCGTCCATCCAACCGGGCGAGGGCCGCGCGTGTCCGCAACCGACGCGACGGCCACGTTCCGGGGACAGCCGGGTACCCGACGCGCGTCCATGGAGAGCGCGTACCGTCCCCGGCATGACGGATCAGGAGCACGGACGGATCGACCAGGACGACCCCGAGACGACACAGGCGGAACGGGTGACACGGATCCAGGACGACGCAGCGCGTCTCGGGCTCGCCATGGTGGGCGAGGCGACCGCGATGACGACCGGCGACGAGGACGCCTTCCGCGCGAGCGAGGAGAACCTCCGCGAGGTCGTCGCCGAACTCGTCGACGAACCGCTCACGCCGCGACAGGAACAGGTCGTCGAGACCCTCGGGGCCATGGGCGGCAGCCTCACGGCCGGCCTCGGGAGCGCGCTCGCCCAGGAGCAGGACCGTGAGCCCACGGAGGTGCTCGGCGGTGCGGCCGCGAGCATCGTGTGGCAGCAGCGACTCGCTGACGTCGAACAGGACGTCGACGACATCGAGGACGTCGAGGACCGCTGAGCCACCACGCGCTCAGCGCGGGGTCGCCCCGCCGCTGGTGTGGACGCGGTCCTGCGGAGCGCGACGGAGCGCGACGACCATCCCCATGACCGCGGCGACCACGATGACCGCCGTCGCGGCGACCACGAGCAGCGGCGGAACGCCCATGGTGGCGTGCCCGCGGAACCCGAGGATCCCGTTGTAGAGCGCGTGCAGCAGCACGGCACCCCAGAGCGCCCCCGCCACGCGTCGGGCCAGGTAGCAGGCCGAGCCGATCACGAAGGTCGTCACGACCTGGTAGAGACCACCCGCGGACTCACCCTGGTTGAGCAGGTGCATGAGGGCGAACACCGCGGTCGACACCAGCCAGACCACCCATTCCGGTGTCGCCCGGCGGAGCCCCGACACGAGGATCCCACGGAAGACGAGCTCTTCGACCACCGCGACCGCGATCACGGCGACGACGAGCGCCCCGAGGTACCCGGCGGCGCCGGAGCGGACCGGAGCGAGGAACGTCAGGACCGCCACCACGACGTACGCGGCGAGCGCCACCACTGCCCACCACGGGCGAGCGGACGCGCTCTCGGCGAGCACCCGACGCCACCCGCCGAACACGGTCACGATCACCGCGAACACGACCAGCAGCACGCCCTCGCCCGCCGACTGGTGCAGGAGCGCCTGCGACGACGACAGCGGGTTCACGCCCGACCCGGTGCTGACCGCCTGCCCGGCGAGGACGGCGAACGGGAGCACCAGCACCACCACGATCGCGACCGCGACGCCCAGCCACGGACGCTCGATGCGCGCCGGGAAGGGTCGTGGTCGGCCGGAGCGGTCGGGACCCGAGCGGGGTCCGGGCGAGGGCACGGGCGAAGCGGACATGGACGACTCCTCGAGGACGAAACCTGGTATATCGGTCGTGGTCCAAGCCTAGGCGTGATCGAGGACGCCGACGCGCGGGCCCCCGCCGCCCTGGACGTCGCCGCTCCGGACGTCGCCCGTCAGTCGAGCAGGAGCGCCGGCTCCTCCATGACGGACGCGACGTCCTGGACGAAGCGGCTGGCGACGTCGCCGTCCACCACACGGTGGTCGAAGCTCGCGCCGATCGTGGTGACCATGCGCGATCGGACCTCGCCGTCGACGACCCACGGCTTCTGCTTGATCGTGCCCATCGCGACGATCCCGACCTCGCCCGGGTTGAGGATCGGCGTTCCCGTGTCCATGCCGAACACGCCGATGTTCGTGATCGTGACCGTGCCCGCAGCCATGTCCTCGGGCGTCGTCTTGCCGTCCCTCGCCGTCAGCGTGAGCCGTTCGAGCGCCTGCGCGAGCTCGAACAGCGACATGTCCTGGGCGTCCTTGACGTTCGGCACGATGAGACCGCGCGGGGTGGCCGCGGCGATCCCGAGGTTCACGAAGTGGTGCACGATGATCTCGCGGTCGGTCCACGTCGAGTTCACGGTGGGGTTCCGCCGCACCGCCCAGATCACCGCCTTCGCCATGATGAGCAACGGCGACACCTTGACCCCGGCGAACGTGGGCGAGGTCTTGAGTCGTGCGACGAACTCCATCGCACGGCTCGCGTCGACGTCGACGAACAGGCTGACGTGCGGCGCGGTGAAGGCGCTCGACGTCATCGCGGTCGCGATCGCCTTGCGTACGCCCTTGACCGGGATCCGCTCTTCGCGCACGTCGCCCCACTCGGGGGTCTCGAGGTTGCGGAACACCGTGGCCTGGGTCGCGGAGCGGATGACGTCGTCGCGCGTGACCTCGCCCGCGAGCCCGGTCGCGACGACGGCGGTCAGGTCGACACCGAGGTCCTTCGCGAGCTTGCGGATCGGCGGCTTGGCGACGACCGGCAGCGCCGACGCGGCCGGCACGCTCGCGGGGCGACGCGCTGCAGCGGCCTCCTGGTCGGCCCGAGCGGTCGCCCGCCCCGCCTCGGCGGCCACGGCGGCAGCGCGGCGGGCACCGGGCCGGCGGCGCGACGGCGCACCGGCGGCGGACCCGTAGCCGACGAGGACCGCGCCCGACGCCTCGTCGGTGCCGAGCGGCATCGCGGTGTCGGCGATCTGCGGGGTCGTCGTGACGGTCGGTGCGTCGAGGACCGCGGTCGTGCCTCCCGACCGGTCGGAGCCCGCAGCAACCGCCGCGGTGCCGTCCGACGCGGAGTCGGTCGCGCCAGCGCCCGAGCGGGCCCCGGCGGGGCCGCCCTCGCCGGGGCCGCCCTCGCCGGCGCCGACCTCGCCGGTGCCGACCTCGACCGGGCAGTCGACCTGGATGATCGGCACGCCGACCTCCACCGTGGCGCCCTCGTCCACGAGCAGCCGCGTCACCGTCCCCGCGAACGGCGAGGGGAGCTCGACGAGCGACTTGGCGGTCTCGATCTCGACGAGGACCTGGTCGACACTGACCTCGTCCCCGAGCGCGACGCGCCACTGCACGATCTCGGCTTCGGTGAGGCCTTCTCCCACATCGGGGAGCGGGAATTCTGCGACGGGCATGGTGACTCCGTTCTCGGTCGGGCCGGCGCGGCCAGGGAACCGCGCTCGGACAGGATCAGTAGGCGAGCGCGCGGTCCACGGCCTCGAGCACGCGGTCGGCGTCGGGCAGGTGCAGGTGCTCCAACTTCGACTGCGGGAACGGGATGTCGAACCCCGAGACCCGCAGGGGCGGTGCCTGGAGCGTGTAGAAGGTCTTCTCGGCGATGGTCGCCGCGATCTCGCTGCCGAGACTGACGAAGCCGGAGGCCTCTTGCGCGATCACGACACGGCCGGTCCGACGAGCGGACTCGAGCAGGGGCTCCCAGTCGATGGGCGACAGCGATCGGAGGTCGACGACCTCGAGGCTCGTGCCCTCGGTCTCGGCGATCTCGGCCGCCTGGAGCAGCGTCGACACCATCGCGCCGTGCCCGACCACCGTGACGTCGGACCCCGTCCGGGCGATGCGCGTCGTGTGCATCGGGACGCCGCCGTCGACCAGGTCGACCTGCCCCTTCGGCCAGTACCGGCTCTTCGGCTCGAGGAACACGACCGGATCCGCCGACCGGATCGCCTCCTGGATCATCCAGTAGGCGTCGTTCGGGGTGCTCGGGCTCACCACGCGGAGGCCCGGGGTGTGCGCGAAGTACGTCTCGGGGCTCTCCTGGTGGTGCTCGACCGCGCCGATGTGGCCGCCGTAGGGGATCCGGATCACGACGGGCACCGACATGTGGGCCGGCAGGCGGTTCGCCATCTTCGCGAGCTGCGACGTGATCTGGTCGAACCCGGGCCACACGAAGCCGTCGAACTGGATCTCGACGACGGGCCGGTACCCGCGGAGCGCCAGGCCGATCGCGGTGCCGATGATCCCCGACTCGGCGAGCGGGGTGTCCATGACGCGCTGCGACCCGAACCGCTCCTGCAACCCCTCGGTGATCCGGAACACGCCACCGAGCGTGCCGATGTCCTCGCCCATGAGCAGCACCCGCGGGTCCTGCTCCATCGCGGCGGCGAGCCCGGCGTTCAGCGCCTTCGCCATCGGGAGGACCGGGGCCGGATCCGACGGGACCGCCCCCGCACCCGGGTGGGTGCGCAGGGTGTAGTCGACGAGCTCCTCGGTCCCGCTCACGCGGCATCGCCTCCTGCGGTGTCGTGGGCCGCCTCGTACGCGCGCAACCACGCGCGCTGCTCGGCGACGCGTGGGTGCGCCTCGCGGTACACGTGGTCGAACATGGCCTCCATCGGCGGGACCTGGAGGGCCGTGGTCCGGCGTCGCACGTCGGCCGCGACGTCCTCGGCCTCCTCCTCGATCGCGGCGAGCCACGACTCGTCCACGCCGCGCGCCCGCAGGTGACGCTCGGACCGGACGATCGGGTCGCGCGCGACCCACGCGGCGAGTTCGTCGTCGCCGCGGTACCGCGTCGGGTCGTCCGAGGAGGTGTGTGCGCCGATCCGGTAGGTCTCGGCCTCGATGAAGCGGGGGCCGCGACCGGCGCGGGCGTCGTCGGCGGCCGCGAGGGTCGTCGTGTAGGCCGCGAGGACGTCGTTGCCGTCGATGTGCACACTGGGGATCCCGAACCCGCGGGTCCGGTCGACGAGCGGCGTGGGCGACTGCACCGACACCGGCACCGAGATCGCCCAGTGGTTGTTCTGCAGGAAGAACACCACGGGCGCACCGGTGCTCGCGGCGAAGACGTACGCCTCGCTGACGTCGCCCTGGCTCGTCGCACCGTCGCCGTAGTAGACGATCGTGCAGGCGTCGACCCCCGGGTCGCCCGTGCCGACCACGCCGTCGAGCCGCTGCCCCATCGCGTAGCCGGTGGCGTGCAGGGCCTGGGAGCCGATGACGAGCGTGTAGATGTGGGTGTTGCCCCGGGCGTCCGGGTCCCACCCGCCGTGGGCGTTGCCGCGGAACACGCCGATGATCTCCATCGGGTCGACACCGCGGGTCAGGGCGACGGCGTGCTCCCGGTACGAGGGGAACACGTGGTCCTGCGGACGCAGGGCGTGCGCGGACCCGACCTGGGCGGCCTCTTGCCCGTGGCTCGGTGCCCACAAGCCGAGCTGGCCCTGTCGCTGCAGGTTCGCCGCAGTGTGGTCAAAGCGTCGGGTGACGACCATGTCGCGGTGCAGACCGAGCAGGACGTCGTCGGGGATGTTCCGCGCGACGGCGGCGTACTCGGCGTTCGTGTCGTCCTCGACGAACCGCCCGTCGGGGTCGAGGATGCGGATCGTGGTCGTCGCGGGACCCGCGGCGGGGGAAGGCATGCGGACCAACCTACTGGCCGCGCGAGGCCCTACTCCGTGAGACTCCCGACAACGTGCTGGGCGGTCCGCAAGAGCGTGTCGACAGCCTCCGACTCCCCGATCGACACCCGGATGCCCTCGGGAGCGAACGCGCGCACCATGATCCCGGCCCGCTCGAACGCCTCGGCGGCGGCGGCGGTGCGCTCACCCGCCGGCAGCCAGACGAAGTTGCCCTGCGCGACCGGGACGCGCCAGCCCTGGTCGAGCAAGGCGTCGCGCACGCGGTCCCGGAGCGCCGCGATGCGGTCGACCCGCTCGAGGAGTTCCGGCTCGCGCTCCAGGCTCACGAGCGCGGCCGCCTGGGCCTGCGCCGTGACCGACAGCGGGATCGCGGTCGACCGGGCGGCGTCGAGCACGGACGCCGGGCCGAGCGCGTAGCCGATGCGGAGGCCCGCGAGCCCGTACGCCTTCGAGAACGTCCGGAGCACGACGAGGTTCGGGTAGCGCTCGAGCAGCCCGGCGCCGCGGACGGCGTCCGGGTCCGTCACGAACTCGGCGTAGGCCTCGTCGAGGACCACGAGCAGGTCGGTCGGCACCGACTCCATGAACGCGGCGAACTCGGCGCCCGTGACGATCGGCCCGGTCGGGTTGTTCGGCGAGCAGACGATCACCATGCGGGTCCGCTCTGTGACCGCGGCCGCCATCGCCGGCAGGTCGTGGCCACCGTCCAGTCGGTTCGGGACCTGCACGCTCTCGGCCCCCGCGACCGTGACGAGTCCGGGGTAGGCCTCGAACGACCGCCAGGCGTAGACGACCTCGTCACCCGGGCCCGCCGCGGCCTTGGCGAGCTCGTGCAGGATCGCGACGCTGCCGGACGCGACGTGGACCTCGTCCACCGTCAGTCCGAACCGGGCGGCGAGGACCGCCCGCACCGCGATCGCCGAGGCGTCCGGGTACCGGTTGTACGCGGTCTGGCGCTGGACGGCCTCGACCACGCCGGGCAGCGGGTCGAACGGGTTCTCGTTGCTCGAGAGCTTGAAGGCGTCGCCCGGCGCCTGACGGCCCTGCCGGTAGGCCGGGAGTGCCGCGATCTCGGGACGGAGGCGGACGGGCTGCTGGGTCACCCGGTCAGCCTAGCGACGCACGCCGTCCGGCCCTCGGCGCAGGACGGTCACCGCGGGCAGTATGGGGGCATGCGATTCCTCGTCCGACTCGTCGTCAACGCCGTGGCCCTCTGGCTCACGACGCTCATCGTCCCCGGCGTGCACGTCGACGCCTTCGGTGATCAGGGGCTCGTCGCCACCGTCCTGACCTACCTGCTCGTCGCGTTCGTGTTCGGGCTCGTGAACGGGATCATCGGGACCCTCATCCGCATCGTCGCGTTCCCGATCTACATCCTGACGCTCGGGCTCGTGTCGTTCATCGTGAACGCCGTCCTGCTGCTCGTCGTCGCCGGGATCTCGACCTCGATCGGCTTCGGTCTGCGGGTCGACAGCTTCGGGTGGGGCATCGTCGGCGCGTTCGTGCTCGCCGTATTCGCCTGGCTCATCGGCCTCCTGGCCCGCCCGGTCATCCGGCACGCCCGGGCCTGACCCCGCACTTCGCCCTCTCCGCCCCCTCTCACCGCGAGATCGCACTCGTTGCCGCTTGGCACGGGTCCAAAGCGGCAACGAGTGCGATCTCGCCGGAGTGGTGGGCACGACGAAGGGCCCCGACCGATGGTCGGGGCCCTTCGCGTGCGTCAGGACTGCAGCTCAGCGGGACCGGCCTCGGCGCCGGCACCGACGCGGAGGGTCTGGCCGCTCGGGTTGCCGGTCGTGACCTCGATCCGGCGGGGCTTGGCGGCCTCGCTGACCGGGATCGTGACGCTGAGCACGCCGTTGTCGTAGCTCGCCGCGATGCGCGCCGTGTCCAGCCCCTGCCCGAGCGTCAGCTGGCGCAGGAACGAGCCCGACTGACGCTCGCGGGTGATCCACTTGGCGCCGTCCGGGGCCCCGACGGTCCGCTCGGCGCGGATCGTCAGGAGCTGACCGTCGACGTCGATGTCCACCGAGCCCGGGTCGATGCCCGGCAGGTCCGCGCTCAGGACGTAGTGGTCGCCGTCGCGGTAGAGGTCCATCGGCATCACACGGGGACCGCGGCTCTCGAAAAGGCTGCTCGCCATGCGGTCGAGCTCACGGAACGGGTCGAAGTTGGCCATCGTCATCAGCTCCTTCGTGTCGAGTGATCGAGGACTTGAGTCCCATCGACTCAAGCTGTGACCAGATTAGCACTCGGGCAGGTCGAGTGCTAGAAGGATGCCGAGAGGTCGCCGAGTCTTCGCCGAGATCCCGGTGGGCCGGGCCGGCCGACCGGTCCGGCTGACCGGTCCGGCCGGCTGGCCAGAACCACGGTCAGGCCCGCCGCACCCGCAGCGTCGCGATCTCGAACGGACGGAGCGTCAGCGTCACGGGCTCGTCCGCACCCCAGGCACCCGAGCCCGGCTCGCCAGCGGCGAGGTCACGCTCGAGCAGGTCGGTCCGCGTGACCGAGGCCACGGGGAACCCGAGGTCGACGAGCACGTCCGTCGCCCGCCCGCCGCGTGCCTCGTACAGGCGGACGACGACGTCGCCGGAGCGGTCCTCCGCGAGCTTGACGGCCTCCACGAACACCGCCGGGTCCGACACGGTGACGATCGGTGCGACCGGGGTGTCCCCCGCGACCGCGCGCACCGGCAGGTTGAGCCGGTACCCACTGTCGGCGGCGTCGAGCACCGTCGCTCCCACCCGGAGGACCGTGCGGAACACGTGCCGGCCCTGGTCCGCCGACGGGTCCGGGAACTTGGGCCCGCGCACGAGCGATTCACGCACGAGCGTCGTGGTCCCGCCGTCGGGCCGCGTCACGCGGGTGATGTCGTGCCCGTACGTCGAGTCGTTCGCCACCGCGACCCCGAACCCCGGCTCGGCCACGTGCACCCAGCGGTGCGCGCTCGTCTCGAACCGCGCGAAGTCCCACGAGGTGTTCTGGTGGGTCGGCCGGTCGATGTGACCGAACTGGATCTCCGACGACGCCTGGTCGGCCTTGACGTCGATCGGGAACCCGAGCTTGAGCAACTTCTGCTGCTCGTGCCAGTCGACCTCGGTCTCGACGTGGAGTTCCGGCTCGCCGCGGAGGGCCGAGAACCGGGTGGTGACGGTGGAGTCGTGGAACGCACGGGTCACGACGAGCCGGTCCCCCTCGACCGCGATCGTGTCGGCCGTCGCGAGCTCGGTCGCGTGCCGCTGGTACGACCGGTCGATGTCCCAGGCGTCCCACTGGTTCGGGGTGTCGCGGAACACCGTGTACAGCGCGCCCCGGGTGCCGGGGGCGATCGCCTCGCGCCCCGACGCCGGGTCGACGACGGACGCCACGAGCCCGTCGTCGTCGACCGTCGCCACCACGACACCGGTGTCGAACACCCACGCATCGCCCTGCCGGACGGGAGGAACGGCTTCCGGCTGCGGGACGACCTCGCCAGCCAGCGCGGTCACCCCCTCCGCGCGGACCGGCGCCGCGTTGAAGCGCACGACCGCGCCGGTCGTCCCGTCACCGCCGACACCGAGGGCGTCCGCGGTGGTCGGTGCGTCGAGCGGGCCCGCACCGTCAGCGATCGCGGTCGAGGAGGCGGCGACCCCGGCGAGCGCGGCGGCTCCCCCGTTGGCGAGCGCGGACGTCGACGTGCCGACGAGCCCCTCGAGCGTCGCCGCGACGGCCGCGTAGTGCTCCTCCGCGACCTCGTACACCCAGGCGATGCTCGAGCCGGGCAGGATGTCGTGGAACTGCTGGAGGAGCACGGTGTGCCAGGCGTCCTCGAGCGCCGCGTACGGGTAGTCGAGCCCCAGTCGCACGGCCGCGGTCGTCGCCCAGAGCTCGGCCTCGCGGAGCAGGTGCTCCGACCGCCGGTTCCCCTGCTTGGTCCGGATCTGTGACGTGTAGGTGCCGCGGTGGAACTCGAGGTACATCTCCCCCGACCACACCGACGGCGACGGCAGCAGACGCTCGAGCTCCTCGTACACGTCGGCCGGGGTGCCGAGCTCGACGCGCGGCGAGCCCTCCAGGTCGTGCTGGCGGTGCGCCGCGGCGAGCATCTCGGGCGTGGGGCCGCCACCGCCGTCGCCGAACCCGTACAGGAGCATCGAGACGTCGGCGGTGCCGCGCTCCTTGTTCTGCCGTTCGCCGCGGTGCAGGTCCGCCGGGGACAGCTCGGAGTTGTACGTGTCCGCGGGCGGGAAGTGCGTGAGCACCCTCGAGCCGTCGATGCCCTCCCAGTGGAACGACGTGTGCGGCATGACGTTCGTCTCGTTCCACGACGGCTTCTGCGTCAGGAACCACCGGGAGCCGGCCGCCCGGATGATCTGCGGGAGGGCGCCGGTGTAGCCGAACGAGTCGGGCAGCCAGGCCTCGCGGGGTTCGAACCCGAGCTCGTCGATGAAGAACCGCTTGCCGGCGACGAACTGCCGAGCGAGGGCCTCACCGCCGGGGAGGTTCGTGTCCGACTCCACCCACATGCCGCCGACCGGGATCCAGCGCCCCTCGGCGACCCGCTCCTTGATGCGGGCGAAGACCTCCGGGTAGTGGTCCCGCATCCACGCGTACTGCTGGGCGCTCGAGCAGGCGAAGGTGAACTCGGGGTCGCGGTCCATGAGTTCGAGGACGTTCGAGAACGTCCGGGCACACTTGCGGATGGTCTCGCGCACGGGCCACAACCACGCCGAGTCGATGTGGGCGTGCCCGACGGCCACCGCGCGGTGGGACGCCGTCGAGGCCGGGACGTCGAGGACGTCGCGCAGCACCGCGCGGGCGTCGGCGGCGGTGCCCGCGACGTCGTCGGGGTCGATCGCGTCGGCGGCACGCTCGAGCGTGCGGAGGATGTCGGCACCGCGCGTCGAGTCCGTCGGCAGTTCGGTGAGGAGCCCGCGGAGCACCCACAGGTCCTGCTGGAGTTCCCAGACGACGTCGTCCCGCTCCGCGAGTGCGAGCTCCCGGAGCCGGTAGATGGGCTCGTGCCCCGCCGTGCGCTTCGATCCGAGCGGCGTCGCGTCGTACGCGAAGTGGCCGCCAACGTCGGGGTTCGCGGCCGCCTCGATCCAGAGGTCCACCGTGCCACCCGGCCCGGCCGTGATCGGCACCACGGTGTTGCGGGGCTCGATCGCCTTGACGGTGCTGCCGTCCGGCCGGAAGACGAGCCCCTCGGCCTGGAACCCGGCCTGTCGCGCGCTGAACCCCAGGTCGACGACGAGGTCGACGCTCGTGCCCTCGGCGGTGCCGAAGTCGTCGGGCACGGTCCCCGTCACGTGGAACCAGGTCGTGCCCCAGGGCTTCCCACCCCACGGGTCGCCGATCGCGAACGGCTCGTACGGCTGCGCGACGGCCTCGGTGAACGGCACGGGTTCGTCCGGCACCTGCCAGGCCGTGATCGTGACGGGAGCGGTCCGGCGGTGCACGTGGGGGTCGATGCGGTCGCGGACGAGCCGGGCGATGCGGCTCTGGACGAGGGGTTCGTCGTGGTGCACGGGGATGCCTTCCTGGTGACGGGCGTGCGTGTGGAGGGGTCGGTGGTGACGGATCCGGTCGTGGCGGGACCGGCGCTGGTGGACGGGCCGGGGCGTGGCGGGGCTGCGGTCCGTGACGGATCGCGGTCGGGCCTCCCGGGCGTCAGCCCTTGATGCCGCCCGCCAGCGCGTTCCCGCCGCCGAGGCCGCGGGAGACGATCACGTAGAGGGCGATCACCGGGACGGAGTAGAGGATCGAGAAGGCGGCGAGCTGCCCGTACGCCACCGATCCGTACTGCCCGAAGAAGTTGAAGATGCTGACCGCGGCGGGTTGCTTGTCGGGTGAGAGCAGCAGGACGAACGGGACGAAGAAGTTCCCCCACGCCTGGATGAACACGAAGATGAACACGACGGCGATCCCCGGACGCATGAGCGGCACGACGATCCGGGTCAGCGTCGCCATCATCGAGGCACCGTCGGTCCAGGCGGCCTCCTCGAGCTGCACCGGCACGGAGTCCATGAAGTTCTTCGCCATCCAGATCGCCATCGGCAGGCTCGTCGCGGCGAGGAAGAACACGGTCCCGGCGACGTTGTCGATGAGGTTGAGCGACACGAACAGGCTGTAGACCGGCACCATCATCGCGGTGATCGGCAGGCCCGTCCCGAACAGGATCCCGTACAGGAACGGCTTGTTGACCCGCATCCGGTAGCGCGACAACGGGTACGCGGCGAGGATCGCGATGACGACCGTGACGATCGCGCACCCGCCCGACAGGATGAGGCTGTTGAGCAACGGCACGAACGCGAGCTGCGGCGTGAGGACCTTCGTGAAGTTGTCGAGGGTGAAGTGCGTCGGCAGCTTGACGCTCAGGGTCGCGCTCGCGTCGAACGATGCGAGGACGAGCCAGACGAGCGGCACGGCGAAGCAGATCGCGACGATCGCCAGGACGACGTTCGCCACCCAGCGCATCGTCCGGTGCCCCGGGCTCGTCATGTGCAGCGACCGGGCGTGGTCGCGGGCACCCGTGCGCGCGTTCCCCGGCGCGGTGGCCGTGGGTTGGTCGATCGTGATGGCCATGGTCAGTCCACCTCCGGCTTCAGCGCCCGGATGTACACGATCGAGAAGACCGCGCCGACGATGAGGAGGATCGTCGCGATGGCCGTCCCGAACCCGAGCTGCGAGAACTTGAACGCCTCCTGGTACGCCAGGATCGGCAGGGTCGAGCTGTTCGTGCCGGGGCCGCCACCGGTCATCACGTAGATGAGGGTGAACACCGACAGGGTCTGCAGGGTGGTGAGCATGAGGTTCGTCGAGATGCTCCGCCGGATGACCGGCAGGGTGATGTACGCGAGCCGCTGCCAGCCGGTGGCACCGTCGACCTCGGCGCTCTCGGTGATCTCGTCCGGGACCTCCTGCACGGCCGCCGAGTAGACGAGCATCGAGAACGCGGTCCCGCGCCAGATGTTCGCCAGGATGATCGCGATCATCGGGTACGTGTAGAGCCAGTTCGCGCCGGTGATCCCGATCATCGACAGGAACGTGTTGAGCGTGCCCTTGTCGTTGAAGAACGCGTAGGCCGCGAACGACGCGACGATCTCGGGGAGCACCCACGCGGCCACCACGAAGGTGCCGACGAGTGCCCGGATCACCCGGTTCGCCTCCCGCATGAGCAGTGCCAGGCCGAGGCCGAGCACGTTCTGCCCGATCACCGCGGAGCCGATGAGGAACACGAGCGTCAGCAGCACGGACTTCGGGAAGTCCTTGTCCTGGAACAGGTCGACGTAGTTCTTGAGTCCGACGAACTGCTGGCTCGACGCGGCCGCGCCGGTGAGCGCGGAGTTCGTGAACGAGCCGTAGAAGGACGAGATGATCGGCCCGACCAGGAACACGACGATGAGGACCATCGCCGGCACGAGCGGCGTCGCCCGTGCGGCCGTGCGCAGGCCGTGTCCGCTCCGCCGCCGGGGCGGGTCCGTTCGTCGGGGTCCGCGGGTGCCGGGCAGGGCCGGCGCGATCTGGGTTGCCATCGGGGTACCGCCTCTTCGCTGGGTCGTGGCCGGTGGGGTGGGGTGACCGGGTCGGGCCGGGAGGCGCGGTGCGGGCCCGTCCGGGCTCGCAGGCTCGCCCGGCGCCCGCCGCGGATCGCTGGCGCGATCCCGCTGAGCGGCGGGCGCCCTCCCGGCCGGCCCACCTACTTGATCTGGACGGTGTGGTCCTGACCGACCACCCCGATCACCGCCTTGTCGTAGGTCGCAGCCGCCTGTTTCGGCGTCTGCTGCCCGGTCATCACGGATTCCATGGCCACCTGGATGGCGTTCGAGATCTGGCTGTAGTCGCTCGTCGCCGGGCGGAAGTTCGTGTGTTCCACGAGTCCGGAGAAGAACTTGAACGTCGGGTTGGACGCGTCGTAGGTCGGGTCCTCGGCGACGTCACTGCGCACCGCGATCTGGCTGTTCTGGATGTCGTACTTGAGTGACCCCTGCTTGTCCAACGCCATCGTGATGAAGTTGAACGCGGCCTGCGGGTTCCCGGAATGCGCCCCGACCGCGAGCGTCCAGCCACCGGACATGCTGTTGTAGCCCGGGGCCTGGCCGTTCTGCGTCGGCATCGGCGCCTGGCCGAGCACGCTCGACCACTGCGACCACGGGGCCGTCCCGGTCTTCAGCCACGTGCCGGACTGCCACGAACCGTCGAGGTCGATCGCCAGCTGGCCCTTCGGCAGCCACGTGTTCGCGACGGTCGTGCCGACGTTCGGGTCGAGTTCCTGCTGCGGTGTCGGGCCGAGGCCGCCCTGGTAGACGTCCTTGACGAACTGGAGCGCCTCGACGAACTGCTTCGAGCCCGTCACCCACTTCTTGTTCTGGTAGAGGGTGTTGCCCTTGCCGTCCGCCCCGTACAGGAGCATCTCGAAGCCCTGCATGGTCGAGGCCTCGCCCTGCGGCTTGCCCGAGTACATGTGGAACGGGATGACGCTCGGGTCCTTGGCCTTGATCGTCTTCGCCGCGTCGAGGACGTCCTGCCAGGTCTTCGGCTGCCACGGGACGGGCAGCCCGACCTTCTTGAAGATGTCCTTGTTGTACCAGAGGGCCCGGGTGTCGGTGCCCATCGGGACGCCGTAGGTCTTGCCGTCGACGCCCTGCCCCGCCTGCTTGGCGTTCGTGTAGAACTTGCTCCAGTCGCTCCACTTGGCCGTGTACTTGTCGAGCGGCAGGAGGTACCCGGCCTGCGCGTCCGCCTTGACGAGGAAGGTGTCCTCGTACATGACGTCGGGCGCGGTGGCCGACGCCTTGTTCATGAGCGCGAGCTTCGTGTAGTAGTCGTTCTCCTGCGCCTGGATCGGCACCAGGTCGACGGTCATGTTCGGGTACTTCTTCTCGAACGCCGCCTTGACGTCCTTCATGTGGTGGTCGAGCTGCTGGAAGCTGCCGAACTTCTGGTACGCGATCTTGATGGTGTCGCTGCTCGAGGATCCCGAGCTGCTGCACCCGGCCAGGGCCAGGGCTGCGACCGCTGCTGCTGCGACCGCGGCGATGAGACGAGGGCGTTTCATGGTGCTCCTTTGCTCCACAGGACGCTTCGGGCTCCCTTGCCCGGTCCGCGATTAGTCCACCGTATGGACTTAATGCTTGTCAAGCACCACGGGGGTGCGTTTCGCCCCGATCCCGCGAGATCGCACTCGTTGCCGTTCAGCACGCGCTCAGAGCGACAACGAGTACGATTTCGCGGAGAGGGGGCTGCCTGGCCGACGGGCGGCCGGGGCGGCGCTCAGCGGTCGATGAGCAGGGTGGAGGCCCGGGGCGACAACGTCGTGTCGAGCACCAGACACGCCGCTCCCACGGCGGTGACGTCCTCGTCGATCTCGCTCTGCTCGACCACGACGGGGTGCTTCGCCACGAGGACCGGCGACGACGCGATCGCCTGCGCGGCCGCGGGCAGGGCCTCCACGGCGATGCGCGACCAGAAGGGTCCCCCGAACACGACGCGGTCCACGTCGAGCAGGTTGACGATGACCACGACCGCACGGCCCATCGCGGTGCCGGCCGCCGCGGCGATCGCTCGCGCGATCGGGTCGCCCTCCGCGACCAGGGCCGACAGCTCGGAGAACGCGGCGTCGACCGCGGCCACGTCGGTGGGGCCGTCCCCGGTCGCCCAGGGCGCGCCGATGTCCAGTCCGGCCGCGGCGCCGAAGCGGACCAGGCGCTCGGGCGTCACGGTGTCGCCGACCTCGGCCCGGCCCTCCCCCGACCGGGTGGCCCGGGTCGTCACCGGCGCGGTGCCGACCCCCCGGCTGCCACGGTCCGACATCCGGCGCGCGGCCGGTCCCTCGGGCAGCTCGGCCAGCAGGCCCTGGTCGATCATGATGTGGCCGGCGTCGCCGGCGTTCCCGCCCGCTCCGCGGAGCGGCTCGTGGTCGATCACGAGCCCGACGCCGAACCCGGTGCCGTAGTACACGAAGGCGAAGTTCCGGGCCGACGCCTCGTCGGTCAGCCACATCTCGCCGACGGCGGCGGCCGTCACGTCCTTCTCGAGCAGGACCGGGAGGCCCGTGGCCGCGGCGAGCGCGTCGCGCACCGGGACGTCCCGCCACCGGGGCAGGAACGGCGGGTCGAGGACGACGCCCCGTTCCGGGTCGATCGGTCCGGGCGAGGCCACCCCGACGCCGAGCACTGCCGCGCGGTCGACGCCCGCATCGGTGACGAGTCGCTCGACCGCGTCGGCCATCGTCGACACGACGTCGTCCGGGTTCGCCGCGGAGGGCGTCGGGACGCTCGCCCCGGCGACGACCGCCCCCGTGAGGTCGAGGAGCACGCTCGTGACGACCGCCGGGTCGACGTGGACACCGACGGCGTACCGACTGGTGGGATCGAGTCGGAGGATCGTGCGGGGTTTGCCGCGGCCCGCGACCACGGTGCCCGACTCGACGACCATGCCCGCGTCGATGAGGTGCCGGGTGACGTTGGACACGGTCTGGGGGCTGAGCCCCGTGCGGTCGGCGAGCTCGACGCGACTCAACCCGTCGGTGCTCCGGCGGATCGCGTCGAGGACCACGGTGCGGTTGAACCCGCCGATGGCCGGGAGGTTGGCACCGCGTCGATGCTCGGCCATCGCTCCTCCGTTCGTCCGGGGCCGACCCTATCGCCCGACCCGCCACGCCCGGGCGTCCTGGTTCTCCGGAAGCTCGTGGCAGCCCCTCTGGTCCGCTCGCAGGAGCACCGCTACCCTGACCGGCATGACGGACCTCCGCCTCGAGCCCCTCTCCGCCGCGACGATCGTCGCGGCGAACTCGCTCACGCTCAAGCCAGGGCAGGAGCAGTACGTCCAGCCGGTGTCGCACTCCATCGCCGAGGCCTACGTCCGACCGACGACGGCCTGGCCGCGCGTGGTGCTCGACGGCGACGAGGTCGTCGGGTTCATCATGGGGAACTTCGACGCCGAGAACAGCCAGGAGGAGCTCCGCAGCTGCATCTGGCGGCTCAACGTCGCCGCTTCGGCGCAGGGCCGCGGAGTCGGCCGGTTCGCCGTGCACGGCCTGGCAGAGGAAGCCCGCTCGCGCGGGTTCGACCGGTTGACCGTCATGTTCGAGCCCGGCGACGACGGCCCCGAGCCGTTCTTCCGCGCGATCGGGTTCCAGGTCATCGGCGAGACCCAGTACGGGGAGCACTTCGCCGCCCTGACACTCTGAACCCGGTGGTGGACGAGCCCGGAGACCCCGGCACGGACTTCGGCGCCGCGGTGGCCGATGTGGTCCGCGGCATCCCGCCCGGCCGGGTGATGACGTACGGCGACGTCGCGGCGGTGCTCGGTTCTCGGGCGTCGCGGCAGGTCGGCCGGGTCATGGCGCACGAGGGCCACGGTCTGCCGTGGTGGCGCGTCGTCCGCGCCGGAGGCCTGCCGCCCGTCGAGCACGAGGCCCGCGCCCTCGAGCACTGGCGCACCGAGGGGACCCCGCTCCGGCCGGGGACACCGACCTGGAGGGTCGACATGCGTCGGGCGCGTTGGTCGCCCTCCTGAACCGCTCGCGGGGGACACACCCTGACCGGAGTCGGCCTGCGCCGCGCGTACCGTCCCGGGGGGCCGGGCGTTCCCGTCGTCCGGCGACGAACAGGAGGAGCACCATGCGAGCAGTCGTCTACAACGGACCGCGCGACGTCAGCGTCCAGGACGTCCCCGACGCCCGGATCGAGAAGCCGACCGACATCCTCATCCGGGTGACCGCCACGAACATCTGCGGGTCGGACCTGCACATGTACGACGGCCGGACGGACATCGAGCCGGGCAGCGTCTTCGGTCACGAGAACCTCGGCGAGGTGATCGAGGTCGGCTCCGGGGTCGAGAAGGTCTCGGTCGGCGAGCGCGTCGTCCTCCCCTTCAACATCGGCTGCGGCTTCTGTAAGAACTGCGAGCGCGGCTGGTCGAGCTTCTGCCTGACGACGCAGCCGAACCCGGAGACGGCCGGTGCGGCGTACGGCTACGCGGACATGGGTCCGTACCGCGGCGGGCAGGCGGAGCTCCTCCGCGTGCCGTTCGGTGACTACAACGCACTCCGTCTCGGCGAGGACTCGGTCGAGAAGGAGAACGACTACGCGATGCTGTCGGACATCTTCCCCACGGGATGGCACGGCACCGAGCTCGCGGGGGTGAAGCCGGGCGACTCGGTCGTCGTGTACGGCGCCGGCCCGGTCGGGTTGATGGCGGCACTGTCGGCCACGATCAAGGGTGCCGCGAAGGTCATGGTCGTCGACCGGCAGCCGGACCGCCTGCGTCTGGTGGAGTCGATCGGTGCGATCCCGATCAACGACGCCGAGGTCGACCCCGTCCAGGCGGTCCTCGACCAGACCATGGGGCTCGGGGCGGACGCCGGTGTGGAGGCCGTCGGGTACCAGGCACACGACCCCGAGGGCAACGAGCAGCCGAACCTCGTGCTGAACCGCCTCATCGCGTCCGTGCGGTTCACGGGCGGCATCGGCGTCGTCGGTGTCTACCTGCCGCAGGACCCGGGCGCCTCGGACGAGCTCGCCAAGAACGGGCAGATCGCGCTCGACTACGGCACGTTCTTCTTCAAGGGCCAGCACATGGGCACCGGGCAGGCGCCGGTCAAGCGGTACAACCGGCAGCTCCGCGACCTCATCGCCGCGGGCAAGGCGGAACCGTCCTTCATCGTGAGCCACGACCTGCCGCTCGACCAGGCACCGGACGCGTACCGGCACTTCGACGCCCGCGACGAGGGCTGGACGAAGGTCGTGCTGCACCCCGCCTCGGCCTGACCGGTCGCCGGGCCGCGGCCGTCAGGCGGTCGCGGGCCCGGCCTCCAGGTCGTAGCGGTCGCCCCGCGGGGCGGTCGGCAGGGCGAGCAGTACGAGCAGCACGAGGTTGACGACCGGGACGAGGTCGAGCAGCAGCCACCACCCGCTGCGTCCCGTGTCGTGCAGGCGTCGGACCCCGAGCGCGATCGTCGGCAGGAGCGTGGCGAGGCCCCAGACCGCGCTGACGGCCACGACGACGACGATCGCGATGACGGGCCCGTCCGGGACGCCGCTCGTGGTCGTGCCCGAGGGCAGCGTGGCCACGGTGACCCCGAAGACGATCCCGGCCACGATGCCGAACACGAGACCCACCAGCGCCGCGACGAGCAGCCACCACCAGCACTCGCTGCGGCTCGCGCGGCCCCGCAGCACCACGTAGCCGCGCCAGAACCGGCGGACGGCGACGGGCAGCGGGGCGCCGTACCAGGGCACGCCGATCGGGAGGGCCGCAGCGGGGCCTCCCGTCCGGTCCGGTCGGGTCGTGGTCGGTCGGGCACCGTCGCTCATGGGGACCATCCTGCCCTGTCCGGGGACGCCCCCGCGCCGCCCCCGCGCCGTCCCCGGAGTCGCCGAGATCGCAGAACACGCCGCTCACATGAGGGGCGGTCTCAGGCGGTCAGTGCAACGCGTTGGATGTACTCGTCGAGTTTCTCGGCGGGGGTGCGGAAGCGCAATGTCTGGCGGGGTCGGCGGTTGAGTTGGTCTTGTACGGCTTGGAGCTCGGTGTCGGTGACGGTGTTGAAGTCGGTGCCCTTGGGGAAGTAATCCACCCGGAGCAGGCCGTTGAGGTTCTCGTTGCTGCCCCGCTGCCAGGGCGAGTGGGGGTCGCAGAAGAACACTGGGACCGCGGTCGCGACGGTGAACCTCGCGTGCTTGGCCATCTCGGTGCCCTGGTCCCAGGTCACGGAACGGCGCAGCTGCTCGGGAAGCGTCGCGACCATCGCGGCAAGCCGGTCGATGACGGTGTCGGAGTCCCGGCTCCCGGGAAGCCGACCCAGGAGCGCGAACCGGGTGCTGCGCTCGACGAGGGTGATGATCCCGGAGTTCCGGGGTCCGACAACCAGGTCCCCTTCCCAGTGCCCCGGGATCGCGCGGTCCTCCACGACCGCGGGCCGCTCGGACAACCGCGCGCCCTCAAGCCAGGGCCTGCTACTGCGCCTGGGTAGTTTCGATTGCGGCAACCGACCGGTCCGACCCGAGCGGAGTGCTTTCTCGACCGTGAGTTCGTGCCGGAGCGCACCACGGCCCTGGAGATACAAGGCCTGGTAGATCGTCTCGTGCGACACCTGCATATCCTCGCGCCCCGGAAACACGTCCCGCAGCCGGCCAGCGACCTGCTGCGGGGAGTGGCGATCGTTCAGCTGCACCACGACCGCCTCCCGCAGCTCGGGCCGGGCGTCCAGCAGCCGCTGCCGCGGCCGACGGCGGCGTTGCCCAGCGAGATGCTCCCCAATCGCGGCGTCGTAGTGCCACCGGGACCGATACACGCTCCGGCTCCGACGCACCTCTCGCGAGACGGTCGATGCTGACACGCCGATCAGCGCCGCGATCGCTCGCATCGACAGTCCCTGGCCGAGCCCGATCTCGATCCGGACCCGGTCCATCCGCGAAAGCCGCCGACCATGACCCACCCCACCCGGGACGAGCTGACGAACTCGGACCGCGCCACCATCAGGACCTCGCTGTAGCTCCACGCCCGCAAGCATCGCCCACGTCGTGACCGTCCGCAGCGGCACACCGAACCGTCCCGCAACCGACCCTGCCGACTCCCCATCGATCAGCGACCCGACCGCGGACGCCCGAACCACCAACGACGCATGCGTTGCCACGACAACTCCCGAACCTCAGGCGTTGCACTCACCAGCTGAAACCGCCAGGACGTGAGCGGCGTGTTCTGCGATCTCGGCGGGAGGACCGGGACGGGACGGCCGGCGCGGGGCCGGCCGGACCGGGGCCGGCGGGTCAGACCAAGCTGTCCCGCCAGGCCGCGTGGAGCTGAGCGAACCGGCCGGTACCCGCGATGAGGTCGTCCGGCGTGCCGTCCTCGACGATCTGCCCGTGTTCCATGACGAGCACCCGGTGGGCGATCGCGACCGTCGAGAGGCGGTGCGCGATGATCACGGCCGTGCGGTCGGCGAGCAGGGTCTCGAGACCCTCCTGCACGAGCCGCTCGCTCGGGATGTCGAGCGACGCCGTGGCCTCGTCGAGGATGAGCACGCGCGGGTCCGCCAGGAACGCCCGGGCGAACGACAGCAGCTGCCGCTGGCCCGCCGACACCCGGCCACCGCGCTTGTTGACGTCGGTGTCGTACCCGTCGGGCAGCGCCTCGATGAACGTGTGGGCGCCGACGGCCTTCGCCGCCCGCTCGATCTCGGCCCGTGACGCCCCCGGCTTGCCGAGCGCGATGTTGTCCGCGACGGACCCCGAGAACAGGTACGCCTCTTGCGTGACCATGACGATCGCGCGCCGCATGTCCCGCGGGTCGAGATCGCGCAGGTCGATGCCGTCGAGCCGCACGGAGCCCTGTGACGGGTCGTAGAACCGCGCCATGAGCTTCGCGAGCGTCGACTTGCCCGCGCCCGTCGACCCCACGAGCGCGATCGTCTGACCGGCCGGGATGTGCAGGTCGAACTCGGGGAGCACGACCGTCTCGGCGTTGTACGCGAACACGACGTCGTCGAAGTCGACGCGGCCCTTCGCCTGGGCGAGGTGCTGCGGCCGGACCGGGTCCGGCACGCTCGGCTCCTCCTCGAGCACGCCCGAGATCTTCTCCATCGCAGCGGACGCCGACTGGTACCCGTTGTAGAACATGGCGAGCTGTTCGGCCGGGTCGAAGAACCGCCGGGCGTACAGGGCGACGGCGAGCAGGGCGCCGATCTCGAGCGAGCCACCGACGACGCGGAACGCGCCGATGATGACGACCGCCGCGAGCGTCGCGTTGCCGATGAGCACGAGGCCCGGGTCGAACGTCCCGAACAGGTTGAACACCTTGGCGTTCGCGGCGCGGTAGTCCTCGACGTACCCGGCGTACTCGTCGCGGTTGCGGGACTCCTTGCGGAACGCCTGCACCGCCCGGATGCCCGTCATGGTCTCGACGAAGTGCACGATCACCCGGGCGCTCGTGACACGCGTCGCCCGGAACAGCTGCTGCGAGCGCTTCTGGAACCACCGGGTCAGGAACCACAGCGGCACGAGGGCGATCGCGAGTACGAGGCCGGACGTCGGGTCGAGCGACACGAGCGCGATGGCCGTGAACACCATGTAGAGCACGCCCTGGATGAGCTGGTTCAGCCCGGAGTCCAGGAGTTCGCGGATCGAGTCGAGGTCGCTCGTCTGGCGCGAGATGATCCGCCCGGACGTGTAGGTCTCGTGGAACTCGAGGCTCAGACGCTGGGTGTGCAGGAACACGCGCTTGCGCAGGTCGAGCAGGATCTTCTGGCTGATCTTCGCCGCGAGCACGGTGTACCAGGCGGTGAGCAGCGCGCCCGCGACGGCGACGACGATGTAGCCGGCCACCACGAGGTACGCGGGGAGCCAGTCCTGTCGGTGGAGCACCGACGGCAGCGCGCTGTCGATGCCGTACGCGATGAGGGTCGGACCGGCCACCTGCGCGCCGGTCGACACCACCACGACGATCGCGATCGTCCACAGGTCGCGCCGGAGCGGTCCGAGCAGCGAGCGCATGAGCGCGAGCGACCGACGCCGGAGCCGTCGACTCTCGGCCTTCGTGAAGTGCTCCCGCTCCTCGCCGCGCACACCGCGCACGGTGATGGAGGCGGTGACCGGCTGCCCGTCGTCGGCCGCGGTGACGACGGCGGCCGGGCCTCCCGGCTGTGCGGTGTCCGTGGCGGGCTGGGCCCGCTCCTCGAACTCGGTCTGGTACTCGTCCTCGGGCTCGCCGGGGGCGTCCGGCCTGGCCGACGTCCGCTGGGGGTCGCTCATGCCAGTGCCTCCTCTCGCGCGGTCGCGTCGTCCTCGTCGAGCGAGGAGATGACGTAGCGGTAGTGGTCGTTCGTGGCCATCAGGTCGTGGTGCGTCCCGACGGCGGTGATGCGCCCGTCCTGCATGAGCGCGACCCGGTCGGCCAACGTCACGGTGGAGGGGCGGTGCGCGACGATGAGCGAGGTCGTCTCGGCGAGGACGCGTCGGAGTCCCGCCTCGACCCGGGCCTCGGTGTCGACGTCGAGCGCCGACAACGGGTCGTCGAGCACGAGCACGCTCGGTCGGGCGGCGATCGCCCGGGCCAGTGCGAGCCGCTGCCGTTGCCCGCCGGACAGGCTCAGGCCCTCCTCGCCGACGCGGGTGTCGACGCCGTCCGGGAGCCGGTCGACGAACTCCGCCTGCGCGACGTCGAGCGCCTCGCGGAGCAGGGCCTCGGCCTCGTCCCCCGAGACGTCCGGGCGGCCGAGGAGCACGTTGTCCCGCACCGAGGCGCTGAAGAGCGTGGCGTCCTCGAACGCGACGCCGACCCGGTGCCGCAGTTCCTCGCGCGTGAGCTCGCGGACGTCGACACCGTCGATCGTGATCGAGCCGCCCGTGACGTCGTACAGACGCGGCACCAGGGCGAGCAACGTCGTCTTGCCCGACCCGGTGAGCCCGACGAGCGCCATCGTCTCGCCCGGCTGCAGGACGAGGTCCACCCCGTCGACGAGGTCCGGCGTGCCCGCGGGCGCGTCCTGGTAGCGGAAGTGCACGTCGGTGAACGTCAACGCACCACGGGGGTCGGTGATCGTGCGCGGGCGCTCCGGGTCCTGGATCGTGTTCTCGGAGTCCATGACCTCGAAGAACCGATCGACCGCGGTCCGGGTGTCGAACGTCATCGACAGCAGGAACCCGATGGACTCGATCGGGAACCGGAGGACCGCCGCTGCCGAGAAGAACGCGAACAGCTCCCCGACCGTCAGGTGGCCCTGCGACGCCAGCCAGATCCCGGCGAGCAGGCACAGTGCGAACGCGACGTCGGGCACGAGCAGGAGCCACAGCCAGATGCCGGCGATGGCCCGGGCCTTCTCGATCTCGGTGCCCCGGAGCTGCTCGGCCTGTTCGCTGAACTCGTCGAGCTTGTACCGGCCGCGGCCGAACGCCTTGAGCACGCGGATGCCGTGCACCGACTGCTCCACACTCGTCGCGAGGTCACCGACCTGGTCCTGGCTGCGCCGGGCGACGACCGAGTACTTGCGCTCGAACACGAGGCCGTTGATCCAGATCGGGATCGACGCGACCATGAAGATGAGCGCGAGCAGCCAGCTCCACGTGAACAGCACGCCGAAGCCGACGATGATCGTGACGATGTTGACGACGAGCAGCACGATGCCGAACGCCAACCAGCGTCGGATCAGGCTGAGGTCCGACACCGACCGCGACAGCAGCTGACCCGACTGCCACCGGTCGTGGAACGCGACCGGCAGGTCCTGGAGCTTGGCGTAGAGGGCGTTGCGCATGCGCGACTCGACGTACGTGCCCGGCCGGAGGACCAGGCGACGGCGCGCGGCGATCATGAGGGCCTCGAGCACCCCGAGGCCGAGCACCGCCAGGCCCGCGGGGACGATCTGGCCACGGTCGCCGGACTTCAGCGGCCCGTCGACCAGGGCCTGCAGGACGAACGGGATCGCGAGCGCGACGAGCGACGCGACCATCGCGGCGACCATACCGAGCACGATGCGCCCGATCGCGGGCTGGACGTAGGGGTAGATCCGCGCGATGGCGCGGAAGGTGGACGGACGCGCTGCTGCAGCGGGCGTTCTCGACATGGGGAGACCTCATCGTCGAACCGGTCGGGACCGGAGTGCGGATTGATGCGACCTCCGACCCGTCGGGCGGGCCGGGAGGCGGGACCTCCGCCCGACGTCATGGTGACGACGGGCGTGGCCGGGTGGGGCGGGCGGGGGCGGACGCCGAGGCGTCACGCGCCGCGAGCGGCGGACCGGTGGCCCGTCGGCGGCGTGCTGGTCCCCGCGGGGGCGACTAGCGGAACGTCGGTCCCTCGACGGACGGGGCGACGACTCCGAAGGCGTCCAGGCCGGCAGGAGCCAGGGTGCTGGTCATCGCGTTCATCGTCACTCCAGTCGTCGTCATCGTCACGCCGACCACCGGGCCGCGCTGGTGGGGCGTGTCGAGGCCGGTCGGAGCCTCACAGACTATTCGCAGGCAGTCGCACGATGCAATGCGGTGCGGCGTGTCGCCCGGGGCGGCGCGGCGGGCGTCAGTGGAAGAAGTGGCGTTCGCCCGTGAAGTACATCGTCACGCCGGCCGCGTTCGCCGCAGCGATCACCTCGGCGTCGCGCACGGACCCGCCGGGCTGGACCACCGCCCGGACACCCGCGTCGATGAGGACCTGCAGCCCGTCGGCGAACGGGAAGAAGGCGTCCGAGGCGGCCACCGACCCCGCGGCGCGGTCGCCCGCCCGGGTGACGGCGAGGTGGCACGAGTCGACCCGGTTCACCTGGCCCATGCCGACGCCGACGCTCGCCCCGGCGTTCGCCAGGAGGATCGCGTTCGACTTGACGGCCCGGCAGGCCTTCCACGCGAACGCGAGGTCCGCGAGGGTGGCGTCGTCCGCGGCGTCCCCGGACACGAGGTCCCACGTCGCCTGGTCGAACGTCGTGAACCGGTCGGCGTCCTGCACGAGGAACCCGCCCGAGATCTGCTTGACCTCGCGGGGCGCCAGGGCGAAGTCGGCCGGCAGGGTGAGCAGCCGGATGTTCTTCTTGGCGGACAGGATCTCGACGGCCTCGGGGTCGAACGCGGGTGCGATCACGACCTCGGTGAAGATGTCCGCCACGGCCTCGGCCATGCCGCGCGACACGGGGCGGTTCGCCGCGATGACCCCGCCGAACGCCGACAGGGGATCGCACGCGTGGGCACGGGCGTGGGCGTCGGCGATCGGGTCGGCCGCGTCGGGTGCCGCGACCGCGATGCCGCAGGGGTTCGCGTGCTTGATGATCGCGACCGCCGGCTCCGTGAAGTCGTACGCGGCACGGAGCGCTGCGTCGGCGTCGACGTAGTTGTTGTACGACATCTCCTTGCCGTGCAGCTGGGTCGCCTGCGCGATGCCGTGGCCGTCGGCGGCGGTGTAGAGCGCGGCGGCCTGGTGCGCGTTCTCGCCGTAGCGGAGACCCGCCGCGAGCGAGCCCTCGAGCTGGATCGTCGGTGCGAAGCCGCTGGCGCCGGACCCGTCCGCTGATCCGTTCCCCGGGCCTCCCGGCTGCGCGACGTCGCCATGGACCGTCGGGCCGCCCGCGACGTGCTCGGTGAAGTACGCGGCCACGGCGGTGTCGTACGCCGCGGTGTGGGCGAAGGCCGCGGTGGCGAGCCGACGGCGGAGGGCGAGGTCCGTGCCTCCCGACCGGACCGCGGCGATGACCTCGGCGTACGACGACGGCGAGACCACGACGGCCACGTTGGCGTGGTTCTTCGCGGATGCGCGCACCATCGCGGGGCCGCCGATGTCGACGTTCTCGACGACCGTCGCCGTGTCCGCACCCGACGCCACGGTCTCGACGAAGGGGTAGAGGTTCACGACGACGAGCTCGAACGGCGCGATCCCGAGGTCGGCGAGCTGCTGCTCGTGCGACTCGAGCCGCAGATCGGCGAGCAGACCCGCGTGCACGGCCGGGTGCAGGGTCTTCACGCGGCCGTCGAGGGACTCGGGGAACCCGGTGATCGCGGCGACCTCGGTGACGCCGATGCCCGAGTCGGCGATGGCCTTCGCCGTCGACCCCGTGGACACGATCTCGACCCCGGCGGCGTCGAGGGCCGCGGCGAGGTCGAGGAGGCCGGACTTGTCGCTCACCGAGATGAGCGCGCGGCGGACGGCGACGCGGTCGCGCTCGCGGTAGAGGCTGGGATCGGCGGCGTGGACGCTCATGCGCGGGCGAGTTCCTTCAGGTCGACGGTTCCGTTGGCGATGTCGAGGACGGTCTGGATGAGCAGCCGTCGCTCCACGTGCTTGATGCGGTCGTGCAGCGTGGACTCGGAGTCGTCCGGCTCCACGGGGATCCGCTCCTGGACGATGATCGGGCCGCTGTCGACGCCGTCGTCGACGAGGATGACGCTCGCGCCCGTCTGCCGCACGCCCGCGACGAGGGCGTCCCGCACGGCGTGCGCGCCGGGGAACTCGGGCAGGTGGGCGGGGTGGGTGTTGACGATCGCGGGGCTGAACTCGGCGACGACGTCGTGCGGGAGCAGCCGCATGAACCCCGAGAGCACGAGCAGGTCGGGCGTCCACGGGCGGATCTGCTCGGCCAGGGCGGCACCCCACTCCTGCCGGGTCGCGAACGCCGTGAAGGGGACCGTGAAGGTCGGGATGCCGTACTCCTCGCCGAGATCGAGCCCTTCGGCGTCGCGGTCGGCACCGATGGCGACGACCCGTGCGGGGTACTCGGCGTCCCGTGCGGCGTCGAGCAGCGCGCGGAGGTTCGATCCGGCACCGGAGATCAGCACCACCAGTTCGAGCACGGTCGCCAGCCTACCGGGTGTCGTTCAGCGGGCGGCGTCGCCGCGGGTGTCGTTCAGCGGGCGGCGTCGCCGCGGCTGTCGTTCAGCGGCCGGCGTCGCCCTTGGGCCGACGCCACCACGGGAGCTCGTGCTCGGGGATCTCGTCGACGACGTCGGTGTCCCACTGGTCGGCCTCGCCGCCGACCGCTTCGGGCGACGTCGACTCGGCGCCGTCGGACCCTCTGGTCTCGGCGTGCCCGGACGGCCGGGCCGCCCATCCGAGCGGGAGCTGGGGCAGCGCGGCCTCGCGTTCCCGCTCGAGCTCGCGCTCGAGCTCGCGGACGACCTCCGGGTCCCCGTCGGACACCGGCTCGGTCGGCTGCTCGGGGTGCGCGATCGTCGCACCACTGCGTCCCGTCACGCGGAACCGGGAGTGGCCACCGGTGCGGCCGCCCACCGTCGTCGTGTCCGCCGCCCCGGCCCGGTCGAGCGCGCCGAGGAACCCGCCGTCGTCGTCCTCGGTGATGGTGTCCACGGGGAGCGGGGCGGCCGCCTCCGCATCGTCGTCGCGCCAGCGTTCACGGCGGGGCAGCCAGGAGTCGCGCTCCGGCCACCGCACCAGGTCGCTGCCGACCGCGAGCGCGAGGACCGCCGGCACACCGGCCTCGAGCGCGGCGAGTGCCCCGACGGCGACGGGGGACGGCCCGACGGTGACGAGTCGTCCGGGACCGAGGGAACCGGCGGTCAGCCACGCGGCGAGTCCCGTCGCCAACCCCGCCACCACGCCGATGCCGACGCCGGCGACGGCGCGGCGTCCGGCCGTGTTCCCCTCCGCGAGGGCGCGGACGAGCCGCGGGCGGAGCAGCGCGGCGACGAGGAACGCCCCGACGGCGGGCACCAGCACGGACAGCAGGCCGAACGTGTGTCCTCCGGTGGGCAGCGCGCCGAGGACGGGGATGCCCGGGATCGGACCGAGGGTCGTGCCGATCGGCGAGACGTCCGACCCGGTGCCGATCGCGAACCCGGGGCCGACGATCCACGCCATCGCCCAGCCGACGAGGTCGGGCAGGAACGCGAGTTCACCGACCGTGATCGCGAGGCCGCCGACGAGTCCCGCGTGCGACTGCTCGTAGAGCGTGATGACCTGGGCGTACGACCCGAGCACGAGCAGGGCGACGAGCAGGGCCGCCGCGGTCACGAGCACCGCCACGAGGCCGAGACCGCCGCGCAGCGCCACGTCGGTCACGGAGCGCCACGGGCCCGGGATCCGGTCGACGGCGTCGAGCACCGCGGCGGTCGCGGGGTCGGGATCGGCGCCCCGGCGGCGTCGGGCGACCTCGGCCGCCACGAGCAGCGGCACGGCGTACCAGAGGGTCGGCAGCAGGACCGACTGCCAGATCGAGGGACGAGCCGCGACGCTGACGGTCGACAGCGCGACGGCGAGCGCCAACGCGGCGACGACGACGATGCCGGCGATGCTGCCGGTCACGCGGTGTTCGGTCTCGGCGAGGCGTCGACCGGCGCGTGCGCCGAGCCACGCGGTGATCACCGCGAACCCGAGCGCCGCGATCGTCAGGACGATGGGCGCGTCGGCGCCGCTGAGGCCGGTCGCCTTGGCGGTGGCGGCGTCGAGCACGAAGGTGACGTCGACGCCGTGGCCGATCAGCCAGACACTGCCCGCCGCCCGCCAGAACGCGAGCCACGGGACCTGCAGGCCGTACTCGATGCCCCAGAGGAGCGTCAGCGGCACGAGGGCGATCCCGACGCCGACGGCGACCGTCACGACGGCCTCGACGGCGGCGAAGAGAGCGGTGCCCGGGCGGTTCATCGCGGACGAGGATACGGGAGGGCCCGCCGCACACCGGGTCGGCGCGCGGCGGGCCGGGCGACACTCAGCCGAGTGCGGCGACTGCCTCCCGCAGCAGGGCCGCGGTCTCGCTCGGGGTCTTGCCGACGCGGACCCCGGCGGCCTCGAGCGCCGCCTTCTTCGCCTCGGCCGTGCCGGCCGAGCCGGACACGATCGCCCCGGCGTGCCCCATGGTCTTGCCCTCCGGCGCCGTGAACCCGGCGACGTAGCCCACCACCGGCTTCGTGACGTTGGCCTTGATGAAGTCGGCCGCGCGTTCCTCGGCGTCGCCGCCGATCTCACCGATCATGACGATCGCGGTCGTCTCGGGGTCGGCCTCGAACGCGGCGAGCGCGTCGATGTGCGTCGTGCCGATGACCGGGTCGCCGCCGATGCCGATCGCGGTGGAGAACCCCAGGTCCCGGAGCTCGTACATCATCTGGTAGGTCAGCGTGCCCGACTTCGACACGAGGCCGATCGGCCCCTTGCCCGTGATGTTCGCGGGGGTGATGCCGACGAGGGACTCACCCGGCGTGATGATGCCGGGGCAGTTCGGCCCGATGATCCGGGTCTTCCCCCCGAGCGCCTTCGCGTGTGCCCAGAACTCCGCCGCGTCCTGCACCGGGATGCCCTCGGTGATGACGACGACGAGGGGGATCTCGGCGTCGATGGCCTCCATCACGGCGTCCTTCGCGAAGGCCGGCGGGACGAACACGATCGACGTGTCCGCTCCGGTCTCCTGGATGGCCTCGGTCACCGAGCCGAACACGGGCAGGGTGACGTCGCCGTGTGTGACCGTCGTGCCAGCCTTGCGCGCGTTCACGCCGCCGACGACCTTCGTCCCGGCCTTGAGCATGAGCGCGGTGTGCTTCGTGCCCTCGCCGCCGGTGATGCCCTGGACGATGACCTTCGAGTCCTTGTCGAGGAAGATGGACATGGTGCTGGTCCCTTCTAGGCCGCGGCCGCGGCGAGTTCGGCGGCCTTCTCGGCCGCGTCGTCCATGGTCGCCACGACGGTGACGAGCGGGTGTGCCGCCTCGGCGAGGATGCGCCGGCCCTCGTCCACGTTGTTGCCGTCGAGCCGCACGACGATCGGCTTCGTGGCCGCGTCGCCGAGGATCCCGAGCGCGGCGACGATGCCGTTCGCGACGGCGTCGCACGCGGTGATCCCGCCGAAGACGTTGACGAAGACGCTCTTCACCTGCGGGTCCCCGAGGATGACGTCGAGGCCGTTCGCCATGACCTCCGCCGAGGCGCCGCCGCCGATGTCGAGGAAGTTCGCGGGCTTGACGCCGCCGTGGCGCTCCCCCGCGTACGCGACGACGTCGAGCGTCGACATGACGAGCCCGGCTCCGTTGCCGATGACGCCGACCTCGCCGTCGAGCTTGACGTAGTTGAGGCCGTGCGCCCCGGCCTTCGCCTCGAGCGGGTCGGCCGAGGCGCTGTCCTCGAGCGCGGCGTGGTCCTCGTGCCGGAAACCCGCGTTGTCGTCGAGCGACACCTTGCCGTCCAGCGCGAGGATCTGGCCGTCCTCGGTGCGGACGAGCGGGTTGACCTCGACGAGCGTGGCGTCCTCGCCCTGGAACACGCCGTAGAGCGCGACGAACACGGGCACGACCGCGGGGATCAGGTCCTCGGGGAACCCGGCCTGGCGTGCGATCTGCTCGGCCTCGGCGTCGTTGATCCCGGTGAGCGGGTTGACCTCGACGCGGGCGAGTGCCTCGGGCTTCTCGACCGCGAGCTGCTCGATCTCCATGCCGCCCTCGACGCTGACGAGCGACAGGTACGAGCGGTTCGCGCGGTCGAGCAGCACGGAGAAGTAGAACTCCTCGGCGATCTGCGCGCCCTGCGCCACCATCACGCGGTGCACGGTGTGGCCCTTGATGTCGAGCCCGAGGATGGCCTGCGCGGCCTCGTACGCCTCGTCGGGGGTCTTCGCGACCTTGACCCCACCGGCCTTCCCACGCCCGCCGACCTTGACCTGCGCCTTCACCACGACGACCCCGCCGATGCGCTCGGCCGCCGCGCGGGCCTCGTCGGGGGTGTCGGCGATGATGCCCTGCAGGACGGGGACGCCGGAGGACTCGAAGAGGTCCCTGGCTTGGTACTCGAAAAGATCCACGCTGTTCTTCCTCACCGCGATGTGCGTCTTCGGGCAGCGCCGTCGTCGTGCGTCGGCGCTGGTCGGACGGTCGCACTCGACGTCGAGGTCGCTCGATGTCGAGACAACGGCCGCGGCCAGCCTAGCGCTCCGGGCCGGTCGTACCCCGGCCGCCGGGTCGCCTCCGAGCGGCGCTCCGGCAGGGTGTCGTGCATGAGCGACGACATCCGCGACCGTGCCGAGGCGACCGCCCGCGAGGTCTTCGGTTGGGAGGCCCTGCACGCCGGCCAGGCCGAGGCGATCGAGGCGGTGGTCGGCGGACGTGACACCCTCGCCGTGATGCCGACCGGCTACGGCAAGTCCGGTATCTACCAGGTGGCGGGGCTCCTCATCGACGGCCCGACCGTCGTCGTCTCCCCGCTCATCGCGCTGCAGGACGACCAGGTGGCGGGGCTCGAGGCGCGAGAGCAGACCGGCGGACCCCGTGCGGTCGCCGTCAACTCGACCCGGTCCGCGGGCGAGGTCGAACAGGCATGGGCCGACCTGGCGAGCGGAGACGCCGAGTACGTGTTCCTCGCGCCCGAGCAGCTCGCGAAGGACGAGGTCGTCGAACGCCTGCTCGACCTCGGCGTGCGCCTGTTCGTCGTCGACGAGGCCCACTGCGTGTCGAGCTGGGGGCACGACTTCCGCCCCGACTACCTGGTCCTCGGCGAGGTCGTCGAGCGGCTCGGTCACCCGACGGTCCTCGCCATGACCGCGACCGGCTCGGGTCCGGTCCGGTCCGAGATCGTCGAGCGGCTCGCCATGCGGGACCCGCTCGAGCTGAGCCGCGGGTTCGACCGGCCGAACCTCCGGCTCGAGGTCATGCGTCACAGCGACGACGACGGCAAGCGGGCCGCCGTCGTCGAGCAGGTGGCGGCCCTCCCGGTCCCCGGTCTGCTGTACGTGGCGACCCGCAAGGAGACCGAGTGGTACGCGGACGAGCTGGCGGACCGCGGGCGGAACGTCCGCGCGTACCACGCCGGACTCAAGGCGTCCGAGCGGCAGGAGGTGCACGAGGCGTTCCTCGCCGGCACCCTCGACGTCGTCGTCGCGACGAACGCGTTCGGCATGGGCATCGACAAGCCGGACGTGCGCTTCGTCGTGCACGCCGACGTGCCCGAGTCCGTCGACGCGTACTACCAGGAGATCGGCCGGGCCGGACGCGACGGCGATCCGGCGACCACGACCCTCCACTACCGGGCCGAGGACCTCGGGCTGCGGCGGTTCTTCGCGTCCGGCACGCCCGCCAAGGCGAAGCTCCGGACGGTGTTCGACGCCGTGCCCGACGACGGCGCGATCCGTCGTCCCGAGCTCGCCGAGGCGGCGGAGGTGCCCACGCGGTCCCTCGGCCGCTACGCGAACGCCCTCGTCGAGGGCGGGGCGCTCGAGGAGACCGAGGACGGCCTCGTCCGCACCGACGACGACGCCGCGCGGGACGCGGACGCCGCCGCCGACGCCGCGGTCGCCCGCGCCGAGGACCGTGAGCGGATCGAGGAGTCGCGCATCGCGATGATGCGGCAGTACGCCGAGACCCTCGGTTGCCGACGCCAGTTCCTGCTCGGCTACTTCGGCGACGAGCTGCCCCAGCCCTGCGGCAACTGCGACACGTGTGCCTCCGGCTCGGCGTACGCGCAGGACGCCCACGTGGCGGACGGCTCGAACGACGCCGCGTACCCGCCGGACTCCGAGGTCGAGCACGACGAGTGGGGTCACGGGACCGTCATGAGCACCGAGGAGGACCGGATCACCGTGTTCTTCGAGTCGGTGGGGTACCGCGTGCTGTCGATCGACGCGGTGCGCGAGCGGGGCCTCCTGCGGACCGTCTGACGGCCCTCGTCACCCGCTGCCGGCGGCCCGGCGCGGGTCGGGGGAAGGCGCGGCCGCTCGACCACCCGTCGGCGGCCGCGCTCCACTCCCCCGAGCCAGAGCAGCGTGGCCCACTCGGGCGTCGCGCAGGTGACCGCCCGGTGAACACCGCGTGGCGGATCGCGGTCCGATGCGTCGCCACGGCGTTGCCTGTGCGGCACCTCCGGATGCCGGGGCCGGGAGGCCCGGTGCGGGTACCCAGGAACCGTCACCCGACGCGGTGGCCCAGCGGCGCACCCGCGCCGACCCGACGACAGGAGTCACCATGAGCAAGGACGTCAACACGAAGGCCCAGCAGCACCTCGGCGAACTGCTCCAGCAGCGTGCGTTCGACCGGTTCGGCGAGGTGTGGGCCGAGGACGTCGTCGACCACGACCCGGCTCCGGGCGCCGCTCCGGGGCTGGCGGGCATCGTCGCCTTCTGGCAGGAGTTCACGACCGCGTTCCCGGACGTCGCCCTGCAGCCCGAGACGCTCGTCGCCGACGATGACTCCGTCTCGGTCGTGTTCACGATCACCGGCACGCACAGCGGCGAGTTCCAGGGCCACGCGCCCACCGGCCGGACCTTCCGCGTCCGGGGACTGCAGACCGCGCGGTTCGAGGACGGCAAGATCGTCGAGCGCTGGGGCGCGACCGACGAGAAGGGCCTCGCCGAGCAGCTGCACCTGACCGGCGGCGAGACGCACTTCGTCACGGCCTGACGCCGACCACCCCGCTCCGGACGCACGGCGCGGAGCGACGCCGGCCACCGTCCGGAGGCACACCCCGGCCGGACCGAGTACGAACGAACGAGGACGGCACCACGGCCGTCCCCACCACCAGCACCACGGGAGGACCCCATGAGCGACCCCGCCATCGGACCGGACGACGACGCCACCGAGCTCCGCGAGCAGACGACGACCGACGACCAGGTCGCGTTCGACGAGGACCCGGACGCGATCCAGGAGTCCATCGAGACCGTCACGAACGACGCCGTCGCCGGCGAGACCGTGGACCCGGAACCGGGCGACGGCA
This sequence comes from Curtobacterium sp. MCBD17_003, assembly GCF_003234885.2. Lineage (NCBI taxonomy): Bacteria > Bacillati > Actinomycetota > Actinomycetes > Micrococcales > Microbacteriaceae > Curtobacterium > Curtobacterium sp. MCBD17_003. Next base: position 422,929 of record NZ_CP126275.1, on the reverse strand, counting down.
CGGCGAACGGACCGACCGGCGGTGCCCCGCGCGAGGGCGAACCGATCCTCTGGGAGAACGACGGCGAGGACGAGCCCGAGTCCCAGGGCGTCGACTTCGGCAACGACGAGTACCGGTCGCTCTGACGACCGTCTCCCCGGCCGTCCGCCGGTTCGCGGCGGACGGCTCGCTCGTCATGGCGGGGGGCCGGGCGATCCTGCTGCAGATCGCGGACCCGGTCGTCGCGGCCGGTGTCGCCCGGCACAGTGACTTCGCGCACCGACCGCAGCAGCGGCTCGTGCACACGCTGCAGTACGTCTACGCGGTCGTGCTCGGCTCGCCCGCCGACGCCCGCGCCGCAGCAGCGTTCGTCGAGCACGCCCACCGACCCGTGCAGGGCGCCGACGATCCGGACCACCAGCTCTGGGTCGCCGCGACCCTGTACGAGTCGGCGCTCCGCATGCACGAGGTGCTCCGCGGTCCGGTCGACCCGGCGCTGGCCGCAGCCGTGCTCACCGCGTACGAGCCGCTCGGCGGCGCGCTCCGGGTCCCCGCGGACCGGTGGCCGTCGACGCCCGCGGCCTTCGACGCGTACTGGCGCCGGGCCTCCGCGGCGCTCCGGGTGACCGACGAGGCACGCGGGGTGGTCCGGGACCTGCTCCACCCGCGCTTCGCGCCCGTCTGGATCCGCGCGCTCATGCCCGTCGCGCGGATCGTCACCGTCGGGATGCTGCCGCCCGACCTGCGGACGGCGTACGGGTTCGCGTGGGGAGGCGCGGAGCAACGCCGGTACGACCGCACCGTCGCCGTGCTGCGCCGGGTCGTGGCGGCGGTCCCGGGACCGGTGCGGCGCCTCCCGGTCCGGATGCTGCTGCGGTCGCTCCGACGGGCGGCCGCGCGCCGCACCACCGTCGTCGGCCGCTGAGCGTCAGGCGCTGAGCCTCGGCCGCTGAGCGCCAGCCGCTACGGTGGTCGGCATGGGGGCCGACCACTTCGCCATCACCGTGCCGCGGACCTGGTTCGAGCTGCCGGTCCGACCCGAGCACCGCGACGACGCGATCAGCGCCCTCGTGCAGGAACGGGTCGGGGACCAGCCGACCCTGCGGGAGCACCGCACCGAGATCGTCCGGATCCTCCGACGGTTCGCCCGGTCCGCCTGGGACTCCGGCGCGCGGTACTGCGCCGCGTTCGCGGAACCGAGCGACGACGGGGTCGTGTCCGGTGCGCTGACGGTCAGCATGCTCCCGGCGCCCGGCGGGGACGACGATCCGCTCACGGCGCTGACCGACCGGGTCGCCATGCTGGCCGATCGGGACAGCGGTGACGACGATGCTGCGCGCGCGCACGTCGACCTCCACGACCTCCCCCGCGTCGGCCGGGTCCCACGGACCTGGGGCATCAGCCGGATCGTCGATCCGTCCGGGCAGCGGTCGTTCCCCGTCGCGACGATGCAGACGTTCGTGCCGATGGACGACCAGGTGGCACTCGTCAGCGTCGCCTCACCCGCGGTGGACCTCGCCGAGGCGCTGTTCGACCTCTTCGAGGCGGTGACGGACACGTTCGAGCTCATCGACGCGGGCGCGAGCGGTGCCACGGATCGGGAGGCGCGGTGATGCGCCTCCCGATCCGTGGCCGTCGTCGTCAGGTCACCGTCGTGCCCGAACGGGTCGCGCCCGACGACATCACGCGCATGGCCGCGGACGGCCGACTCGCACGGGTCGTGACGACGCCACCGCCCGCGCCGCGGGCGAGTGCCGGACGGGTGCGGGACCTCCTCGCGGTGCTCCCGGAGCGGCCGCTCGGGCACACCGCGGCCACCGACGCCACGGCACCGGCGCGGCCCGCCGCTGCCGTCGTCCTCGTGCTCGACGACGACCGACGCGTGCTCGTGCGTGGCCCCGGGGTCCTCGGACGCGACCCGTCGCTCCGTGCCACCGGGATCGACGACGACACCGCGCACCGGATCACGCTCGACGACCCGGATCGGTTGCTCAGCCGGACCCACCTGGCGTTCGGGTTCGGGGCCGAGGGCTCGTTCTGGGTCCTCGACGCCGACTCCGCCAACGGCGCCGAGCTGCACCGCCCGGGGTTCCCCTCCACGATGCTCTCGCGGGGCCAGCGCACCACGATCCGCCCGGACGACGTCGTCGTCTTCGGGGGTCACGTGCTCCGCACCGAACCGGCGACCGCGCTCGTGCCCGAGACACCGCTCGACTGACGGCGCGCACGCGATCAGTCGCCCTCCGGCACCTGCACCACCCGGAGGACGCCGTCCGCGTCGTGCAGCAACCCCCGCCCGGGCATGCGGTCCTGACCCAGCGCGCTCTTGGTCAGGCGCGCACCGATCAGGTCGCCGTCGACGGTGCTCAGCGGCGCGAGGAGCAGGCCCCGTCGTGCCTTCTTGGCGTCCACCTGCCAGCCGCGGAATCCGCTCGCCACGCCCTCGACGTCACCGCCGAGCACGAGGCCGACGCGGCGCCCCCGCTCCGACGCCATGATCGCGCGGAACACCGGCTCGGCATCGGTCTCCTTGAGCAGCTCCGCGTCGTCGACGAGCACGAGGGTGAAGCCCTCCGCCCCCTCGACCGCCGCGGCGAGGTCGTCCGCGCTGAGTCCGGGATCGGTGAACACGGTGCACCGCGCCTGCTCGGCCGCGAGTGCGCGCAGCGGTGAGTCGCGCGGGACGACCGCGACGACGCTCCCGCCCGTGTCCAGGGCGTGTCGGGCCATCGCGACCAACGTCGTGCTCTTGCCTGAGCGGGCGCTCCCCGCGACGACGAACACCGCGGTGTCGTCGACGAAGTCGTGGGTGTGGAAGCGGAGCTCGTCGCCGCCCACACCGACCCCGATCCTCCCGGCGCGCGCATCGGCGACCGGCAGGTACCGGACCGCCTCGGAGCGCGTGATCCCCTGCGGGAGTGCGTCGACCCGGACCGGCCGGGGCGCGTCCGCGGCCACCAAGGCTCGGACCTCGTCACCGATCCCGCGGAGGGCGTCGGCCTGCGCCCGCCCGGTGGCGCCACCGGGGAGCACGGCGATCTGGGTCTCGGTGGCCGTGGCGTTGCGGAACCCCCGACCGGGCGGGATGATCTCGGGCAGCTTCTTGCCGTTCACGCCCTCGTACGCGTAGTCGCCGCGGTCCGCCAGGGCGAGCAGGAGCTTCCGCTCGACCTGGCTCGACATGCGCCCGGCGGTGAGCGTGCGATCCCCGGTGACGACGAGGTGCACGCCGACGCCGACGCCCTCGCGCAGGAGCGTCTGGACGGCGTCGTGCAGTGCGCCGTTCTCGACCTCGGCCAGCGAGGACATGAAGCCCTCCCACTGGTCGAGCAGGACCACGACGTGGGGCATGGGGACCTCGTCGGCGGCGGGCGCGGCCTCGCGCTGCTCGGCGATGGACCCGTATCCGCCGCGGGCGAACGCCGTCTGCCGCGTCCGGACGAGACCGAGCAGGGTGGTCACCAGCCGCGCGACACGTTCCGGCTCGTGTCGCTGCACCACTGCACCGCAGTGCGGGAGCGCGCCGATCGGCAGGAGGGCACCGTTGCCGCAGTCGATGCCGTAGAGGTGCACGTCCCCGACACCGAGCCGCAGGGCCATCGCGCCGGCGAGGGTCCGCAGCGCCTGACTGCGTCCGCTCCGCGGCGAGCCGATGACGAACAGGTGGCCGTCCTGGTCGAGGTCGAACACCAGGGGCCGCTGCTCCTGCCGATCGGGGTGGTCCTCGAGCCCCCAGGCCACCGCGAGCGGCGCCGTCACCGCGGACACGGCCTCCACGTCGGCCAGGGTCACGAGCGACGGCAACGGTGGGAGCCATGGCTTGCGCTGCTCGGGGACGCCGATCGCCATGGCCGCGTCGCCGACGGCCCGGACCAGCACGCTGAGGTCCGTGACCTCGACGTCGGCCAGGTCGGAAGCCGTCGCAGCGCGGCGCGGTGCCGGTTCGCTGAGGTCCGCGAAGCTCCGCTCGCGCACGAGCGGAGCGACGTCCGCGTCGTCGCCGACGCCCCCTGGACGACGACCCCCGACGCGACCGGTCTGGAACGGCAGGAGCGACGCCGCGCCGAGCCGGACGTAGGCGCGTCCGGGCGTGGTCTTCGCGATCCGCGCCGCGTCGTTCGCCCCGATCACGTCCTGGCTCTCGGACTGGTCGGTCACCCGCAGCGCGATGCGGATGTTCGTGTTCGCCCGGATCTCGGGCGACACGACGCCACCCGGCCGCTGGGTCGCGAGCACCAGGTGGATGCCCAGCGAGCGGCCCCGCTGCGCCACGTTCACCAGGCCCTTCACGAAGTCCGGGAGTTCGCGGGCGAGCGACGCGAACTCGTCGATCACGATGACCAGACGGGGCAAGGAGGGGACCGAGGCGTCACCCGCCGCCGCCCGTTTCGCACGGAGGTCCTGGTGGTCCTCGAGGTCCTTGGCGCCGACCGCGGCCAGGGCGTGCTCGCGGCGGCGGAGCTCCGCCCCGAGCGACTCCAGCGCGCGCTCGACCTGGTGGGTGTCGAGGTCGGTCACCATCCCGACCGTGTGCGGCAGGTCGACGCAGTCCTTGAACGCCGCGCCGCCCTTGTAGTCGACGAGGACGAACACCATCTCGTCCGGGCGGTTCGCCACCGCGAGCGACGCCACCAGCGACTGCAGCAGTTCGGACTTGCCGGACCCCGTCGTGCCGGCGACGAGCCCGTGCGGCCCGTCGCGGTGCAGGTCGATCGCGAAGGCGCCGTCGATGGACTCGCCGATCACGGCCGTCGTGCTGCGCCCGCCGAGCGTCCAGCGCGCCTGGACGGCCTCGGACGTCGGCGGTTCGAGCGCGAGCACGTCCAGCAGGCGGGACGACGACGGCACCGCGCCGTCCTCGACGTCGGGGCTCGCGTCGACGATCGGCGACAGCGACCGCGCCACCCACTCGAGCCAGTCCTGGTCCACCAGGTCCGGGCGGGCGTCGTCGATCCGCTCGCTCCGTTGCTGGCGGACGCGGAGGCGGCCGTCGCGGATGACGACCACGGCGTCGCACTCCTCCGGGAGCAGGCGCTCGTCGAGGTCGAGGCAGATGCTGAAGACGCCGACCGCCGGGCCCTCCTTGAGCACCTGGACGAGCGACGGCATGGCGCGGAGCCGACGCGCGCCGTCCATGACGACCACGATCTGGCCGGCGTGCTGCGCCTGCCGGCCGGCCCGGACGCCGGCCTCCTTCCGGGCGTCGATGGTGGCGGACAGCTCCGCGATGAGCCGTGCGGTGCCGGCCGCGGTGGACGCGATGCTCGTGACCGGCTGGTCGGCGCCGTCGCGGCGGACGTGTGGGAGCCACGACATCCACTCCCACAGGCCCGTCCTGGTCGAGTCGGTGAGCAGCGCGAACGTCAGGTCCTTCGGGCTCTGCAGCGTCGCCAGTTGCGCGACCACCCAGTTCGCGATCCGACGCGCGTCGTCCCCCGGGCCCGCGATCCCGAGCACGCCCCGCTCGGCGAGCTCGATCCGCACCGGGACGTCGCGGGCGTCCCACGTGACCGTCCGCTTGTGCGAGAGCTGTTCCGGGTCCTCGAGCGTCACCTCGGACCGCTGCGTCGCGGTGCCGACGCGGACGAGCAGGTGGTCGGGGTCGGTCGGGCGGCGTTCCCAGAGGCGCGGGAGCGGCCCGACGGCGGTCTCGTACACGTCCGCCGGATCGGGCGCGCTGGCGATCCACCGCGCACGCTCACGTCGGAGGGACTCGGTCGCGTCCGCTTCGATCCGCGCCCGGGTGTCCTCGTACTCGGCCACCCGCTGCCGGTGGGTCTTCTTGCCCTGCCGTCGGCCCTGCAACCCGGTGATCACCATGACGAGGGGCGAGAGCAGGGCGACGAGCAGGTAGATCCAGCGGCCCGTCGTCGACACGAACATGACGGCCATGCCCATCGGGGCCAGGGCCATGAGGATCGGCAGGGCTCTGGCCGGCGGCTCGACCGGCGGCACCGGCAACTGGTACCGCGCGTGGTCGTCCGGCGGCAGGATGCGGGGTGGCCGGTTGTACTCCAAGGCCATGCCGTCCTCGGCGAGCGCGAGGTGCGCTCCGCGGCTCCGCGGGCGTCCGTACGCGAGCAAGGCCGACCCGATCGTGAGCTGCGCGTCCTCGGCCCATGCGGTTTCCGTCACCACGGGGTCGCCGTCGAGCGCGGCACCCGCGTACCCGTTGACCGGGCGCACGGTCGCGCCGTCCGGACCGACGGAGACCAGGAGCGCAATGTCGGGCACGCCCTGGCCGCCGAGCGCCGCGGCGGCGTCCGCCAGGCCGTCGGCCTGGGTGGCGGCCTCCACGCGGAGCTGGGCCGCCGCCCCCGAGCCGATCGTGACGATCCCCGCGTCGGCCCGGACGACCGTGCCCGCGTGCGGTCCGGACACGATCCGGACCTCGCCGAGTGACAGCGCACGGACGGGAGGCGGTGGGACGGCCTCGGCGCTCCGGCTCACCACCACGCCGTCACGGACACCGGAGGCGGCGATCGACGCGTCGAGGTCCAACGGGCGCTCGCCCACGAAGTAGGTCGCCGGGCCGGTGGCGGACGTGACATCGGTCGCGAGCAGCCGCTCGGCCTCGGCCACGACCTCGCGGACCGCCCGCCCGGTGTCGCCGTCGACGTGGACGTTGGCCGTCTGCCCGCTGTCGCGGTCCACCATCGTGAACGTGAACGTCATCCTGCTCCCCCTCGCCCCGCCATCGTGGCGGGCACCTCTGACAGCGGGGCCCCTTAGCACATGCGATTGCATGAACTGTGGAGAACCGCTGTGCGGCCGACGCGTCGATGGTAGTGTCGCGCCGTGGAACGCCCCGAACGGGGGGAAATACAGCATGACTCCGGGGAAAGGGAGCACCAGTGGCGAACATCAACGTGTCCTACGCGGACCTCGAGGCAGCGGCATCCGACCTCAAGGCGGGGCAAGCCGACATCGAGGACCGTCTGTCCGCGCTGCAGCGCAAGATCCAGCAGCTCATCTCGGACGGCTACGTCACCGACAAGTCGTCCGTGGCGTTCGGTGAGTCCTACGACGAGTTCAACCGGGGCGTCACGCAGACGGTGCAGGGCCTCGACGGGCTCTCGTCATTCCTGACGAAGGCGTCGCAGACCCTGTCCGAGACCGACGAGTCGCTCGCATCGGGCCTCAAGGGCTGACATCGCTCCACGACGCGTGCGCCGTCCGCGGCGCACGGGTCGTGGGCGTATCCGCGCGACGGGGAGGGACATCGCCATGGCAGACCGACTGCTCGTCGACCTCATGGGTCTCGGCGAACTGGAACGGGACCTGACGACCGTGCACCGCACGCTGGAGCGTGCGCACAAGCAGGTCGACGCATCCGACGACGAGATCGGATCGCGGGTCGTCCAGGGTGCGCTGCACGACTTCGACCACCGGTGGGAGGACAAGCGCCGGAGGATCACGGACTCCACCGCGGCCCTCGCTGCCATGCTCACGACGTCCGAGCGCGCCTACCGCGAGACCGACGCCCACCTCGCCTCCGCCCTGCGGGTCGACGACCAGGCCGGTGGGCCCACCGCCGCCGGATCGGCGCAGTAGCCGTGTCCCGTCCCACGGGCTGGGCGGTCGTGGACCAGGGGTTCGACCCGGTCCCCGGCGACCCCACCGTCGTCCGCATGATGGCCCGTGAGTACCAGCGCATCTCGGAGGCCGCCGACGACGCGACCACGCGCCTCCGGTCCGTCCGCGGCTCGGGCTGGCTCACCGATTGGCAGGGTGAAGCCGCCGACGTCTTCGTCCGCGCGATCCAGGACACCCCCACCGACCTCGCGAAGCTCGTGCACTCGTACGCCGACGTCGCCACCGCGCTCCTCGGGTGGGCCGACGTCGTCGACCACACGCAGTACCGCGCCGACGGTGCCCTCGCCGACGCCAAGGACGCAGCCGGCGACCTCGACGCCGCCCGTCACCGGCTCGACGACGCCCAGGCGACCGCGGCGCACTGCGCGGCGACGGCCTCCCGTCTCACCGCGCTCGCCGCCGCGCACCCCGCCAGCTCGACGCCGCCCACCGGCGCGGAGGTCCCGACCCCGGCGCAGCTGCGCGCCGCGTCCGACAACGCCGCCGTGGCATCCGACGGGGTCGAGGCCGCACAGAGCTCCATCACCGCCGCGCAGTCCCGGATCGACGCCGCGAAGCGTCTGGTCGCCGAGGCCCGTGGCGACTGGGAGGACGGCGAACGTCGCACGGCGACCGCGATCGGCCACGCGGCCGACGCCGGTCTCGGCAAGCAGTCCGTCTGGGACGAGGTGTTCCAGTCCGAGGTCTGGAGCGACATCGTCTCCGTGGCCAAGGTCGTCGTGGCCGTGGGGGGCGTCATCGCGCTCATCGTCGGCGGTCCGATCGCCTGGATCGTCGCGGGTGTCGCGCTCCTCGTGCTCGCCGACACCGTCTACAAGATGACCAAGGGCCAGGCGGACGGGTGGGACCTCGCGTTCGCGGCCCTCGACTGCATCCCGATGGGCAAGGGGATCACCACCGCGGCCCGGGTCGGCGAGGAGTTCGCCAAGGGCGCGGGACTCGCGGGCGGGATCGCCTCCGCAGGCAGGCACGTCGGTTCCGAAGTGCTGAACACGGCGCGGTCGTTCACCGCGCTCCCGCACCTCGTCGCCAACGTGCGGCACGGGACGGCGCTCCGGTCGGTGGAGTCGCTCCGCGCGTTCGTCGTCGCGGGGCTCCCGGCCGGGGTGCGGGACGTGCGGAACGCGCGCGGCGCCTTCCGCGATGGCGTGGAGGCGTACTGGCGGTCCGACCTCCCCTCGGTCGCCGCTCGCGCCCGGCACTGGCAGGGCACAACGAGCGGTTGGAAGAGCGGCTATCCGGGGGTCGACCCGTGGCGCTCGGGTCGACCGACGTCCATCGTCGGTCAACGCCTGCAGGTGGTCGGGAACGGCGAGTTCTACGTGATGAGCGAGGGACCCGCACACGATCTCATCACGACTGGTGGTGACGCCGCGCAGTACGCCGCCAACGTGCAGGTCGGAGTGCACGACGCGAGCGGCCCGTTCCAGACCTTCCGGCCACAGGGCGAGACCTACCTGGTCACCCAGCCCCTGCCGCACGCCATCGGATCGGCAGTGGCCAATCCGCAGTACGGCGCAGGCGGCGCGAGCGAGGTCTTCATCCCAGGTGACCGCTCGTCGTGGGGCACGGCCTTCCAGTCGATCGACCGGCCTCTCATGGATCCTGCCAGTGTCCATCCCCTCCCCGGCACGCTCCGGATGGAGGAGTACGGCTCCGCACTCCGTTCCATGGGTGTCGGTGCTCGCGGCCTCGTCGTGGCGACGCCCTGGGACTACGCCGACGACCTCCGGCATCACGCCGTCGCTGCGCAGTGAGCCCCCGCGGGATCACGCGGGGCGGCGAAGAGATCCTGCCGCGCTCGGCGAGTTGGGCGACCCAGCCCGCCGGCGACGGCACGGGTCGGCTCGTCGTGCCGCCGTCGCCCGTCCCGATGTGGCCCGAGTACGGGCGGCTGCTCGGCCTCGTCAACTGGTACCAGGCGTCCGGGTACGAACTCCTCGAACACCGAGGGCCAGCGATGGAGCGAGGGAACGAGATCATCGCTGACCGACGGATGACGCTGCTCGGTCCCGTGCCGACGCCCGCCGAGTTCGCGGCGCGGTGGGTGCTGCCGCCGGGGACCACGTACGAGGCCGTACCGGCCCTCGGGCACGACGGTGACGGACTGCGGGTCCGCGACGGGCTCGAGGCTGGCGGCTCGCGGTACGCCGTGGACCTCCGCTTCGCTCGTCCGGGCACGGAGACGGTCGCGACCGACACCGCCGATCCGGTCATGCGGCGTCCGATCCCGCTCCGTGCCGCGCTCCGCGACCCCGCTGACCCGCAGGGCGGATGGGGCCGTCTCCCCGCACTGGTGGCTCAGCTCCGCGGTGCGGGCGCGCGCGTGCACTCCGCCTTCGGCCGCTACCGGCGCTTGTCCGGACTGGTCGAGCACTCGGCGGGCGTCCGGGTGTCGGGCCACCACGTCTGGTCGGAGCTGCTCGCCACGGCGGCACTGCCGGCCGGTGTCCTCGTCGAGGACTTCGGCGACGGCCACGGCATCGTGCGCGACTTCCCCCAACCGTTCCGCGCGGAACGACCCCGATTCGCGTTGGTCCTCGAACCGTGAACCGGACGCCGACGTCACACGCGGAATCCCTTGCGGCCAGAACCGGTGACCGCAGTCGAAACGGGCAGCGCATCGCGGCCATGATGGAGTTCGACGGGGAGCCCGGGAGCCCGGTACCGCCTCCCTCGACCACCGACGACGACGGGATGACCCCATGCCCCTGACGCCTCCGCGGAACGCGCACCGCGACATGATGCTTCGCTCGAAGTACGGGTTCGCCGAGGCACAGGTCATCGTCCTCCGACACGAAGAGCAGGGTGTTCCGTTGGCGGTCAGCACGCCAGCGGGTGTCGCACTGGTGTTGGGGTTCACCGTGCCCGAGGACGCCCTCGCTCGCATCCCTGCGGGGACCCCTGCCCGGATGCTGTCGATCCCGGTGCACGAGCTCCTCCGTCGGATCCCCGACGAGTGGGGTCTCGTGGTCGACATCGACCGCCCCTTCCCGCAGGTCGTGCAGCCCGATGAGAAGGCGGCGCTGGTGAGCGCCAGTGGGCCGTTTCCCGTCGGCGCGCAGGTCGCGCTCGATCGGGTGACGCGTCGGGATCGGCGGTTCATCGAGGCACTCCATGCGCACGCTCCCGCCACCGCCGAGACACCGCGCGTGTGGGTCTTCCGACATGCGGTCGAGTCCCTTCCGGAAGACCTGCTCGTGGTCGTCACCGCTCGCGATCAGGACGCCGCGCTGCGGTACGCCGAGGCGGTGTACGACGTGTCGTCGTCGCTGGGCGTGCCCGATCCGGTCACCACGACGTGGATCGACGAACTGCCCGTCGAGCACGCGATGTGGGTCAGGACGCAGGACCCCGTGTCGACCGCGCTCGGTGCGACGGATCCGACGACGACGTGAACGCACGACGGGGGTGACGCCCACGGACAGCCCGCGCGGATCGAGCCGCGGGGGCCCGGAGGACCCGTCGTACCCATCGCGGATCACCGTCGGACCCGCTGGCAGAAGCGACGGAGTCCGGCCCAGCACGCGCTCGAAGGCCCGTGGTCGTGATGCGCTCGCACGCCCGCAGGAGCATCGTGGGCTCGTGACCACGGACCGCATCACCCGCGACGACACCGCCAGCTTCCCGGAGTTCGACGGCCTGACCGCCCACCCCGACCACCCGATGACGCTCGCGCGACGCTGGCTCGACGCCGCGACCGCCCGGGAGGTCCGCGAACCGCTCGCGATGACCCTCGCCACCGCGAGCCCCACGGGTGTGCTCAGCGCCCGGACCGTCGACGTCAAGGAGCTCGCCGACGAGGGGCTGCTGTTCGGCACGGGCACGGACACCCCCACGGGCGTCGAGCTCACGGCGAACCCGAACGCCGCCCTGCACGCCTACTGGCGTGAGACGGGGCAGCAGCTCCGGTTCGAGGGGCACGTCGTGCGCCTCGACGACGCCGCGGCCGACGCCCTGTTCTCGGCGCGCTCCCCGAAGTCCCGGGCCGCGACCGCGGCGTGCCACCAGTCCGCGGCGTTCCCCGCCGAACACGACCCGCGGTCGGTCGTGGACGACCTGATCGCGCAGGCCAACGCCCTGCTCGACGAGCACGGTGACGCCGTCCCGCGTCCACCGGCGTGGGCCGCGTACCGCCTCGTGCCGGACGTGGCGGAGTTCTGGCTCAGCGCCCGCGACCGCGTGTACCGACGCCTCCGCTACCGGAGCGCGGAGGGCTCCTGGCGGGTCGACCGACTGCAGCCCTGACCGGTCCTACCCTGAGGTCATGGCACACCGCGCCGTCGTCCGCACCGCCACCGCCGCGGACGCCCGCGGCATCGCGACGGTCCACGCCGTGTCGTGGCGCGAGACGTACGCGCACCTCGTCGACGGGGAGGACCATCCCGCCTTCCAGATCGAGCCGCGCGTCGCGCGGTGGGAACAGAACCTCGCCGCCGGGTCCTTCGGCACGGTGGTCGCGGTCGTCGACGGTGCGGTCGTCGGGTTCGCCACGACCACTGACCCCGACGACCCCGACGGGGACGAGCAGCCGACCGGCCCTGCCGCCGACGACCGCCCCGACGCGCACCGCCCCACCGAGCTGACCATGCTCTACGTCCTCGCCGCCGCACACGGCACCGGCATCGGCCAGGCGCTCCTCGACGCGGCGCTGGCGGACCGGCCGGCGTCGCTGTGGGTCGCGGCCGACAACCCGCGTTCGCAGGCGTTCTACCGGCGCAATGGGTTCAGGACCGACGGCACCACCGGCGCGTTCCCGCCGATCGGCGCGACCGTCCGCATGGTGCGCTGAGCAGGCCGGGAGGCCCGACCCGGCTCCCGCGGATCGTCAGAGCTTCTCGATCGGCGCGATCTTGATGAGGAGCTTCTTGCGCCCGGCCGTGTCGAACTGGACCTCGGCGATCCGCTTCGCCCCGCTGCCCGTCACAGCGGTGACGCGTCCCTCGCCGAAGTCGACGTGCGAGATCCGGTCCCCCGGCGCGAGCTCCATGTCGCCGTTGTCGCGCACCTGCCCCGAGACGCTGTTCGACCACTCGGTCTTCGGGCGGGTCTTCGCCGCGGCCGTGGCCCGGTCGAAGCTGCCGCCCGCGAACCCGCCGCCCCGTCCGCGCCAGCCCGCGCCGCCGCCCGGTCCGACGCCGCCCTCGCGCCGGGCGTTCAGGGCGCGGGGTTGCGTGCCACCACGGCTGTTCGCCATGCCCGGTGACTGCTTCCACTCGATGAGCCCGTCCGGGATCTCCTGGAGGAACCGCGAGGGCATGGCCACGTTGACGTCACCGAACTGCGCGCGCGTCATCGCGAGCGAGAGGAACAGGTGCTTCCGAGCGCGGGTGATGCCCACGTAGAACAGACGGCGTTCCTCGGCCGGGCCACCGGGCTCGCCGGCGGACATGCGGTGCGGGAGCAGGTCCTCCTCGATGCCGGTGAGGAACACCGCGTCGTACTCGAGCCCCTTCGCGGTGTGCAGCGTCATGAGCGAGACGGTGCCCGAGGAGTCGTCGAGCTCGTCGGCCGCGGCGACCAGGGAGACCTCGGTCAGGAAGTCCGAGAGCGTGCCGTCGGGGTTGTTCTTCTGGAACTCCCGCGTGACCGCCACGAGCTCGTCGATGTTGTCGGCGCGGGCGGCGTCCTGGGCGTCCGGCGACATCCGGAGCACCTCGAGCAGCTTCGAGCCGTCGAGCAGCTGCGTCAGGGTGTCGACCACGGGCTGCGTCGGGGCCTTCTCGGCGACGGCGTCGAGCAGCGCCGCGAAGTCGGTGATCGCCGTGCGGACCTTCGGCCCGAACCCGAGTTCGTCGGCGTGCCGGAGGGCCTCGCGCAGGGAGACCTCGTTCTGGTCGGCGTACCGCTGCAGGGCCGTCTCGGTGACGGCGCCGATGCCGCGCTTCGGGACGTTGAGGATACGGCGCAGCGAGAGCGGGTCCGCGGGGTTCGCGACGGTGATCAGGTACGCCATGGCGTCCTTGATCTCGGCACGCTCGTAGAACTTCGTGCCGCCGAGCACCCGGTACGGGATCGCCGCGCGGATGAAGATCTCCTCGAGCGCACGGGTCTGGGAGTTCGTCCGGTAGAACACCGCCATGTCGCGGTAGTCCATGTGCTCGTCGTCGTGCAGCCGCTGGATCTCGTCTGCGACGAACTGGGCCTCGTCGTGCCCGGTGTAGCCCGTGAAGCCCGTGATCTTCTCGCCGGCCCCGACATCCGTGAACAGGTTCTTGGCCTGCCGGTCGAAGTTGTTCGCGATCACGGCGTTGGCGGCGTCGAGGATGTTCTGCGTCGACCGGTAGTTCTGCTCGAGCAGGATCACCCGGCTGTTCGGGAAGTCCCGCTCGAACTCGACGATGTTCCGGATGTCCGCGCCGCGGAAGGCGTAGATCGACTGGTCGGAGTCGCCGACCACGGTGAGCGACGCCGGCGCGATCGACCCGTCGGGCTCCCGCATGCGGTCGACGTGCTGCCCCGATGCCTCGAGCGCGTCGACCTGCTCGGGTGCGACCGGCCGTGTGAGTTCGCGGATCAGGGCGTACTGGGCGTGGTTCGTGTCCTGGTACTCGTCGACGAGCACGTGCCGGAAGCGCCGCTGGTACAGCGCGGCGACGTCGGGGAACGCCCGGAACAGGAACACCGTCTGCCCGATGAGGTCGTCGAAGTCGAACGCGTTCGCCCGCCGGAGCTCGCGTGAGTACTGCCGGAACACCTCGAGGAACATGACCTCTTGCGGGTCGTTCGTGTTGATGTCGCGGGCGTAGGACTCGACGTCCTGCAGCTCGTTCTTGAGCTTCGAGATCTTGTTGGCGGCGGCGCCGACCGTCAGCCCGAGCGCGTCGGCCTCGAGGTCCTTGAGGATCCGCTTGAGCAGTGCGCGCGAGTCCGCGGAGTCGTAGATCGTGAACGACGACGTGAACCCGAACCGCTCGGACTCGCGTCGGAGGATGCGCACGCACGCCGAGTGGAACGTCGAGATCCACATGCCCTCGGCCGCCCCGCCGACGAGCGCCTGGACACGCTCGCGCATCTCGGCCGCGGCCTTGTTCGTGAACGTGATCGCCAGGATCTGACTCGGCCAGGCCTCGCGGTTGGCCAGGAGGAGCGCGATGCGCCGGGTGAGCACGCTCGTCTTGCCGGATCCCGCGCCCGCCACGATGAGGAGGGACTCGCCGCGGTACTCGACCGCGGCCTTCTGCTGCGGGTTGAGGCCGGCGGTGAAGGGGTCGTCGTAGGTGGCGGTGCCGCTGCGCGCGGGTCGACCCGCCCCGTCATCGGGAGCGGAGTCGAAGGGGTCGAGCACGATCGTCATGACCGGGTCAGTCTAGGCGCGACCACGGACACCGCCATCGGTCCGACGCCCGACCGCGGCTCGCATCCGCGCCTCCCGCGGCGCCGGGAGCTCAGCGGGCGAGACCGTCCCGGAGCGCGTCGAACAGCCGCCCCAACCGCGCCCGGTGGTCGTCGACGAGGGCGTCGGCCGGGGTCCCCGCGATCACCTGACGCGCGGTGACCACGAGCACGGTGGCGTAGCCCGCCACGACGAGAGCCGCGAGCAGGGTCGGATCGCCGTCGAACCCGCCGTCGTCCCGGACCGCGTCCTCGAGGGTCCGCTGCAGTTCCGCGCCGATCTCGCGCGCCCGGGCGACGAGGGCCGAGGACTCCGCCACGGTCCGGAAGAACGGACCGGACCGGTCGTCGAGCCCGGACAGGGGATGCCGTTCGTCGACGAGCCGCAGGGCCACGGCGTGCAGTGCAGCCAGGACGTCGGTGCCGGCGGGACGCGACCGCACCGCCGCACGGAGCAGCTCGGCGGCGTCGAGCGAGCGGTCGAGGAACAGGTCCTCCTTCCGCGGGAAGTGGTTGAAGACGGTGACGCTGGACACGCCGGCGGCCCGCGCGACCTCCGCGACGGTCACGGCGTCGAAACCGCGTTCGTGGAACAGGCCGGACGCGATCGCGGCGATCCTGGCTCGCGTCTCGGGTCCACCGCGCGCTGTGGTCCGTGGCATCGTTCCTCCACTTGCTTGTGTCACTTAACTTACTCACGTAAGGTCATCGTCATGGCCGACCCGACCACCAGCGCCATCGTCCCAGGTGCGCGATCCACCCGGCGCGCGCCCACCTCGCTCCGACAGGCGTGGCCCGCCCTGCTCGGCCTGTCGGCCGTGTTCCTGTTCGAGATGCTCGACAACGCGATCCTCAACGTCGCACTCCCCACGATCGGCCGGGATCTGCACACGACGACGACGGGACTGCAGTGGGTGACCGGCTCCTACGCCGTCGTGTTCGGCGGGTCGATGCTCGTGTTCGGGGCGATCGCCGACCGGTTCGGGCGGCGGCGCGTCATGCTCGTCGGGCTCGTCCTGCTCGCGGTGACGAGTCTCGCGACCGCACTCGTCGGCTCGACCGGCGAGCTCATCGCGGTCCGGGTCGTGATGGGGGTCGCCGCCGCGATGACGACGCCGGGCTCGATGGCCCTGGCGTTCCGGCTCTTCGACCGCGACGACCTCCGCGTCCGCGCGACCACCCTCATCTCGACGGTCGGACTCGTGGGGCTCGCGATCGGACCGACCGTCGGCGGGTTCGTCCTCGCGGTCGCGCCGTGGCAGGTCCTCCTGCTCGTGAACGCCCCGATCGCGGTGCTGGCGATCATCGGGGTCCGCCGGGGCGTGGCCCCCGACGAGCCCGAGGAGCTCCACCGCGCGCCGATCGACGTCCTCGGCGCGGCGCTCGGCACGGCGACGATCGTCCTCGGCCTCGTCGCACCGACGCTCTTCGTCGACCGTGGTACGCAGGACGGCGCGCCGTGGGCCGCGAGCCTCGCCGCCCTCGTGGCCGCGGCGCTCTTCGTGCTCCGCGAACGCACCGCGCGGCACCCCCTGCTCGACCTCGCCCTGGTCGCCCTGCCCCGCGTCTCGAGCGGACTCGCGTTCAAGGCCGCCGCCGGACTCGCCACCGCCGGGCTCGGGTACCTCGTGACCCTGCAGTTCCAGCTGGACTGGGGTTGGGCACCGGCACTGGCCGCCCTCGGCATGCTCCCGCAGGTCGCCGTCCTCGTCGCGGGCGGCCCGTTCGTCGGCCGGTTCGTCGACCGCGTCGGGATCGACCACGCGGCGTGGTCCAGCGCCGCCGCGGTGGTGGCCGGTCTCGCCGTGTACGGAGTGCTCGGGCGCTTCGGCTACCCCTGGGTCGCCGTCG
Organism: Curtobacterium sp. MCBD17_003; assembly: GCF_003234885.2. NCBI lineage: Bacteria > Bacillati > Actinomycetota > Actinomycetes > Micrococcales > Microbacteriaceae > Curtobacterium > Curtobacterium sp. MCBD17_003. The sequence goes on along the minus strand of NZ_CP126275.1, from coordinate 406,168 downwards.
CGCTCGTGCTCGAGGCGGCCGGCATGCGCGTCGTCGGGGTCGTCGCGGGCGTGAACGTCCTCCGCGGCCTGCCGTCGGCGCGCACGACGATCGGTGCCGCGCTCGTCGACACGGCCACCGAGGTCGCGTCCGGCGTCGGTCTCGCCGTCACGGGGACCGTCCTCGCCGCGTCCGCCGTCGGTCGGCTCACCGCGGGCGGGTGGACCGCCGCACAGACCGCGGGGTTCCGGGAGGCCGTGACCACCGGGTCCCTCGTCCTCACCGTCGTCGCCGCGGCACTCGTCGCCTGGGGGATCGCCCGCGGCCGACGTGCCGTGCCGCTCGGTTGAGCGGGGGCGCTCAGCGGAGCATCGACCGTGCGGCGAGCGCGAGGTCCGGCTGGTCCGCGAACACGCCGTCCACGCCCGTGCGCATCACCGAGGTGAACCAGCGGGCCCAGTCCCCGTGCGCCGCGAGGTCGCCGTCGCGCCGGAGTGGCGCGGGGAGGAACCGGTTCTCCGCGCGGAGCGTCCAGGTGAACACCGTCAACCCGGCGGCGTGGGCCCGCTCGACCAGGCCGCTGCGGACCTCCCGGTCGTCGCCCACGGCGACCGAGTCGACACCCGCCATCAGGGTCGACAGGTCCACGCTGATGCCATCGAAGCGCGACGCGAGCCCGGCCAGGCCGGCGTCGGTGCGCTCCGCGGCGTACGTCGGGGCGGCGGAGCCGTGCCGCGCGCGCTCGTCGGCCGCCGCGCCCCGCCGCTCCATGAGGTAGACGGAGCGACCGCCCGTTCCCCGGGCCCTCAGGTCGAGGAGCACCTGCTTCTCGAAGCTCTCGAACGTGAGGCGCGGATCGGAGCGCCAGCCGGCCTCGCCGAGGACGGCGTCGACGAGCTCGTCGAGGGGCAACCCCTGCTCGGCGAAGAAGGTGGCGTGCTTGACCTCGGCCACGAGCCCGACCGGGCGCGGTGCGGCGTCGAGCAGTGCGAGGAGGTCCGCGAAGCGGAGGATCCCCCCGCTGCCGTCGTACGCCGCGCTCGCCGGCCGCAGGGCGGGGAGGCGCTCACGCACGCGGAGGGTGCGCAGCTCCTCCCACGTGAGGTCCTCGGTGAACCAGCCGGTGACGCGCTGACCGTCGACGCGCTTCGTGGTGCGCCGGTCGCGGAACTCCGGTCGGGACGCGATGTCGGTCGTGCCCGAGATCTCGTTCTCGTGACGCAGGACGAGCACACCGTCCCGGCTCACGACGAGATCCGGCTCGATCGCGTCCGCGCCGAGCGTCACCGCCAGGTCGTAGGCCGCGCGGGAATGCTCGGGACGGTGCCCGGAGGCGCCCCGGTGGGCGATGACGCGGGGCTGTGGAGACGCCGTGCGCGCGTGCTCGTCGGGCATGCGCACGAGCGTACGGGCGTTCTCCCAGAGGACGGCGACAGGATCGCGAGCACACCGGTGATGGCAGCCCGTCACCACCAGGAGGCCCGCAGTCCCTCATCGCGAATCCCCAGCCAGGCGCCGTCGAACGACCCTAGGCTGAGAGAACACGGATGTTCGCACCCGCGACGCTCCCCGACAGCCGGACCACACCCGGCCGCAGAGCACCCAGAGAACAGGAACAACGAGGACACCATGGCGTTCAAGCCCGGTTTCGACCAGTCCCCCGCCTTCAACGACGCGGGCCGCAATGCATGGGGCAACGGTGCCTACGGCGCCGGCGCCCCCTCCGGCCAGGCCCCGTACGGACAGCAGGCCCCCTACGGCCGGGCCGGCGGCCAGCCGCTCACGCCCGAGCAGCTCCAGTACATGTACGACCGCCCGGCGGCCGGCCCGGTCGAGACCGACCGCATGAGCTACGAGGACACGATCGTCAAGACGCTCGTGGCCTTCGGTGTGCTCGTCGTCGGCGCGGTCATCGGGTGGATGGTCCCGGCGCTCATGATCGTCGGCGTGATCGGGGGCTTCGTGCTCGCGCTCGTCAACACGTTCAAGCGCAGGCCCTCACCCGCCCTCGTCCTCACCTACGCGGGGCTCGAAGGCCTGTTCGTCGGCGGGATCTCGCAGGTCTTCAACACCCAGTGGGACGGCATCGTCGCCCAGGCGGTGTTCGGCACGCTCGGCGTCTTCGCCGTGACGCTCCTGCTCTTCACGTCCGGCAAGGTCCGTGCGACCCCGAAGGCCACGCGGTTCTTCCTCGTCGCGATGCTCGGGTACCTCGCGTTCTCGCTCGTGAACCTCGTCCTCATGTGGACGGGTGTCACGCACAGCGCGTTCGGTCTGCTGAACGTGACGCTGTTCGGCATCCCGCTCGGTGTGCTCATCGGCATCCTCGTGGTGCTCATGGCCGCGTACTCGCTCGTGCTCGACTTCGACCAGATCAAGACCGGCGTCGAGCGTGGCGCCCCGCGCATCTACGGCTGGACCGCAGCGTTCGGACTCATCGTCACGCTGGTCTGGCTGTACCTCGAGATCCTGCGCATCCTCGCGATCCTGCGGAACAACTAGGCCCTCTCGGACCTCGTCCCCGCACCCCGGACCGAGCCCCGCCGACGCGTCCCCGTCGGCGGGGCTCTTCCGTGTCCGGGCGCCGTAGCGGAGCGGGAAGTGCGCGCACAGACGACAAGTGCGCATGCGGGCGCATGCGCACTTGTCGTCAGCGCGAGCAGATCGGCCCCGGGGCCCCTGGCCCGGCGGCCCCTACTCCCACTCGATGGTGCCCGGCGGCTTCGACGTGACGTCGAGCACGACGCGGTTGACGTCGCGCACCTCGTTCGTGATCCGGTTCGAGATCCGCGCGAGGACGTCGTACGGCACGCGCGTCCAGTCCGCCGTCATGGCGTCCTCCGAGGAGACGGGGCGCAGCACGATCGGGTGCCCGTAGGTCCGCCCGTCGCCCTGCACGCCGACCGACCGGACGTCGGCGAGCAGCACCACGGGGCACTGCCAGATCTCCTGGTCGAGGCCCGCCGCGGTGAGTTCGGCGCGCACGATCGCGTCCGCCGCACGGAGCAGGTCGAGGCGGTCCTTCGTGACCTCGCCGACGATGCGGATGCCGAGGCCCGGGCCGGGGAACGGCTGCCGCCCGACGATGACCTCGGGCAGGCCGAGTTCGCGGCCGATCGCCCGGACCTCGTCCTTGAACAGGGTCCGGAGCGGCTCGACGAGCGCGAACGTCATGTCCTCGGGCAGGCCGCCGACGTTGTGGTGCGACTTGATGTTCGCGGTGCCCGTCCCGCCGCCGGACTCGACGACGTCGGGGTAGAGCGTGCCCTGCACGAGGAACCTGACCTCGCCCGCGTCGTCGTCCGCCTTCGCCTCGAGCACCAGGGCCTCGGCCGCGGACTCGAACGTCCGGATGAACTCGCGCCCGATGATCTTGCGCTTCTGCTCCGGGTCGGACACACCGGCGAGCGCGTCGAGGAACTGCTGCTCGGCGTCGATCGTGACGAGCCGGACGCCGGTCGAGGCGACGTAGTCCTCTTCCACCTGCTTCCGCTCGTCGGCGCGCAGCAGGCCGTGGTCGACGAAGACGCAGGTGAGCTGATCGCCCACGGCCTTCTGCACGAGCGCGGCGGCGACGGCGGAGTCGACACCGCCCGACAGACCGGCGATGACCCGCGCCGAGCCGACCTGCTCGCGGATCCGCTCGACCTGCTCGGCGATGACGTTGCCGGCGTTCCAGTCACCCGGCAGGCCCGCCGCCTTGTGCAGGAAGTTCTCGATGACCCGCTGGCCCTCGGCGGAGTGCTTCACCTCGGGGTGCCACTGCACGCCGTAGAGCTTGCGCTCGTCGGATCCGAAGGCCGCGACCGGGGTCGAGGAGCTCGACGCGAGGACCTCGAAGCCCTCGGGCGCGGTGCGCACGGAGTCGCCGTGGCTCATCCAGGCGGTCTGCGCCGCGGGCTGGCCGCCGAGCAGCGTGCCGCCGTCACCGACGAGCTCGACGTCGGTGGCCCCGTACTCGCGGAGGCCGGTGTTCGCGACCTCGCCGCCGAGTGACTTCGCCATCACCTGGAAGCCGTAGCAGATGCCGAGGACGGGCACACCGAGCTCCAGGATGCCCTCGTCGAGGTCGGGCGAGCCGGCCTCGTAGACACTGGACGGCCCTCCCGACAGGACGATCGCGGCGGGGTCCTTCGCCTTGATCTCGTCGGCCGTGACGGTGTGCGGCACGATCTCGCTGTAGACGTTCGCCTCGCGCACGCGACGGGCGATGAGCTGCGCGTACTGGGCGCCGAAGTCGACGACGAGGACGGGACGCTGGTCGGTCTCGCTCACCGAGCGGCCTCCTTCTGGCGCGCCTGCTGGTGCTGCGCGACGAGTTCGTGGTGGGTCGCCAGCGCGATGCCCGCCATGCGGTGCTCCACGAAGAACGACAGGAACGGGACGACACCGCCGAGGGCGATGAGCAGGAAGCGCAGCGGCTTCCAGCGCATGATGCTCCACAGGCGGAAGTCGGCGAAGAGGTAGAGCACGTACAGCCAGCCGTGCGCGATGAGGATCCCGATCGACAGGTCGAACGTGCCGGGGGCCTTGCCCGAGGTGCCCTCGGGCACGAAGAAGCCGTTGCCGCCCAGCTGCATCTCGGTGTGCATCGGCGTGTACTTGAGGACCATCTCGAGCACGAGCAGCAGGAGCATGACACCCGTGATGTACGCGGAGACCCGGTACAGGCGGACCGCCCCCGGGATCTTGCGGATGTCACGCGTGCGGACGGTCAGGGCCATGGACCGATCCTACCGGTGGCCCGCGTGGGCCCCGGCGAGCAGCTGGGAGTCCTGAGCACCCGCAGAGCCGACCGGGAGGTCCGGGTCGGGATCGCGGTCGTCGTCCGGCCCGTCGTCGTCACCGGCCGCCTCGTCCTGCTCACGCTCCCAGGCGTCCTTGACGAACCGGTACCAGAGGAACACCGCGAAGCCCGCGAAGACGACCCACTCGACCGCGTAGAACAGGTTGAGCCAGTTGAACTGGACGTTCCGGGTGGGCGCCCGGTCGGCGATCGTGCCGAGGTGCGCCTGGGCCGCCGTCGGATGGGTGGCGACCACGTACCCGCCGTAGATCTCGCCGTCGAAGTCGTGCCACTCGTTGACGAGCGACGCCGCGGCCACCGCGCTGTGCTCGCCCTTCTGGAACGCGTCCTGGTCGGGTGACTCCGACGGGTAGTAGCGGCCCTCGACCGTGACGGTACGACCCGTGGCGGCCCGGGCACCACCCGCGAGGGCCGCCCGCCGCGCGTCCGCGTACCCGATGACGACCGGGAGGCTGGCGCCCGAGCTGCTGTCGACGAAGTGCCCGACCGTCTGGAAGCGGCCACCGCCGCTGCGCCCGGTGAGCACCACCGTGTCGCCCGCGACGAAGTGCCCTCGCACGGAGACCCGCTGACCGGCGAGGTCCTCCGGCATGGAGCGCTGCGGCTTCGTGACGCGGTCGAGCACCTGCTGGTTCTCGGTCGAGGCGGGACCGACCTTCGCCGTCGCGATCGCCCGTTCGAGCTGCCACCGCCCGAGGAACGCGAACAGCGCCGCGAGGGCGAGCGCCAGGACCAGGAGACCGATCCACCGCGGTCGACGCGCCACAGCCCACATGTGTCAGTACTCCGGATCCCGCTGTCGTTCGGCGCGGACGTCGGACTGCTGCCCGGCCTGCTCCGCGTGGAGGTCGATCGGCGACGCCGGTACGGGTTCGCGGTCCTCCACGAGCACCGGTGCCTCCTCCGGTGCACCATTCTCGCGCGCTTCGCTGCCCGCTGCCTCCACGAGGGCGATCTCCTCGGCGAACATGCGATCACGCTCAGCTCGCCGCGCTTGCTCCGCCGCCGTCCGAGCACGCGCACGCCGCCGCTCCGGGCGGAGCACGAGGAGGCCGATCCGGTCGGCGTTCACGGCCAGGAGCGGACCGAGGATCGCCATCACGAGGACGTACAGCCCCGCGAACGCCGTGATCCGCGCCTCGAGGCCCGCGGCCGCCGACAGCGTCGCGAGGATGAGCGCGAACTCGCCGCGGTTGACGAGGATCACGGCGGTGTTGATGCCCGCCTGGGCGCCGAACCCGTTCATCCGCGCCACGACCTGGCCGGCGATCGCGTTGAGGACGACGGTCATGAGCACGGCGCCGAGCACCGGCCACACGACGACGCCGAACGTCGAGACGTCGAGGCCCAGACCGAAGTTGACGAAGAAGAACGCGCCGAAGACGTCCCGCATCGGGAGCGCGAGCTGTTCGATGCGGTCGCGGTACCGGGTGGCACCGCAGAGCAGACCGATGACGAACGCGCCGATGGCGTCCGTCACGCCGAGCAGGTCTCCGAGCCCCCCGAACAGCACCGCGAGCCCGAAGAACAGCACCGTGAACAGTTCGTCGTCACGGGTGTTGAAGGCACGCGAGACGAACCTGCCGCCCCAGCGCGCGAGCGAGAACATGACGATGAGGAACCCGAACGACAGCGCCAGCTTGCCGACGACCGCCCAGATGTTCGTGTCGCCGCTGAGCACGACGGACACGATCGCCAGGTAGATGGCGATGAAGACGTCCTCGATGACCGTGACGCCGAGGATCATCGGCGTCTCGTCGTTCGCGAGGCGCCGGAGCTCGATGAGGAGCTTCGTGACGATCGCGCTCGAACTCGTCGCCGTCATCCCCGCGACGACGAGGGCCTCGCGCGTGCCCCAGCCGAGCGAGAAGCCGAACGCGAACCCGACGCCCATGTTGATCGCGACGTAGGTACCGCCGGACACGAGCAACTTGCCCGCGTTGCCGTAGAACTCCTCTTGGTCGAACTCGAGCCCGAGGTTGAACAGCAGCAGCACGAGCCCGAACGTCGCGATGAGCTCGATCGTGTGCGACTCGATGCTCAGCCCGATCCACGTGGAGTGCGGACTCGCGATGAGTCCGACCACCATGTAGATCGGGATGGCCGGCAGGCCGATGAGCTTGCCGAGACGTCCGAGGACGTAGGCGATGAGGAACAGGCCGCCGATGGTCAGCAGCTCACCACCCAGGTGCATCGCCCTATCCTCCGGGCGGGGCCTCGACGGACGCCGCCGTCAGTACACCGCTGCGGTAGTAGGCGAAGGCGCGCGCGACCTTCTCCGGGGAACCCGCGACGACGATGGTGTCGCCCGGGAACACGACGAAGTCGCCGGAGGGCGCCGGGTTCGCCGAGTCGCCACGGACGACCGCGACGACGGTGAGGCCGATGATGCCCGCGGCCGCCAGGTCGCCGAGCGGCTTGCCGGCGATGGCGTCCTCGTAGTCGACGCTGAACCAGTCGATCGACAGCCCGGGGATCTCGTCGAGCTTCGACAGGCCCTCGGTGATCCGGGTGCCGCCGAGCAGTTCGGCGAGCGTGTGGGCCTCGTCCTCACTGAGGCGGAGCGAGACCTTCTGCGCACGGTCGGCGCCGTCCGACACGTCGGCGAAGGAGATGAGGTCGGAGTGCCCCGACCGGTGCGTGATGACCCCGCACTTGCCACCGTCGTCGGTGTAGAAGCTGTGCAGTACGCCGACGCCGGGGAGCTTGACGCGATGAACGTCGACCATGGATGACTCCCTTTGTTGTCGCCCATGTTAACCGCGCACGCGCTCGCGCGATTCCCGCCGCCGCGGACCGGGAGGAGCGGGGCGCGCCCGCACCGTCCCTCCCGTCCGCCGTCCGGTCGGGAGCCGCCGCCGTCAGCGCGGCTCGGTCGTCTTCTCGCCGATCACCTGCTCGTCCTCGGCGCGGCCGCCGTCCTGGCGACCCGGGCCGCCGACCTTGACGTCGTCCTCCTCGAAGCCGAACGCGATGTCGGGCGCCTCGAGCCGCACGCGGTCGGCGGAGGCGTCGTCCGGCTCGAGCTGGCTCGCCCGCTCCGCCGCGACGCGCTTGAGGTAGTTGCCCACTTCCTCCTCGGTGCGCTCGCGGTCCCAGCCCAGCACGCCCGCCATGAGCCGCGCGGCCACGGGTGCGGCCGACTCGCCGCGGTCCCACGCCTCGATCGAGATGCGCGTCCGCCGGGCGAGGACGTCCTCGAGGTGCAGGGCGCTCTCGTGGCTCGCCGCGTACACGACCTCGGCGCCGATGTAGTCGTCGGCCCCCGGCAGCGGCTCGGCGAGCGTCGGGTCCTCGCTGACGAGCCGGAGGACCTCGTCGGCGAGGGTGCCGTACCGGTTGAGCAGGTGCTCGAGCCGGACCTTGTGCAGCCCGTAGGCCCGGGCCGTCCTGCCGCGCCGGTTCCACGCGGCCGGGTAGCCCTCGGCACCGAGCAGCGGGATCTCGTCCGTGATCGACTCCGGGATCCGGCCGTCGAGCGCGGCGACGGCCTCGTCGATCGCGTCCTTTGCCATCACGCGGTAGGTCGTCCACTTGCCGCCCGCGACGACGACGAGCCCGGGCACGGTGTGCGCGACGATGTGCTCGCGGGACAGCTTCGACGTCTGGTCGGACTCGCCCGCGAGCAACGGGCGGAGTCCGGCGTAGACGCCCTCGACGTCCTCGCGCGTCAGCGGGACCGCGAGGACCTGGTTGACGTGCTCGAGGATGTAGTCGATGTCTGCGGCGGTCGCGGCGGGGTGCGCCTTGTCGAGGTCCCAGTCGGTGTCCGTCGTGCCCACGAGCCAGTGCCGGCCCCACGGGATCACGAACAGCACGCTCTTCTCGGTGCGCAGGATCATGCCCATGGTCGACTGGAACCGGTCACGCGGGATCACGAGGTGCACGCCCTTCGACGCGCGGACCTTGAACTGGCCCCGCTCCCCCACCATGGCCTGGGTGTCGTCCGTCCACACGCCCGTCGCGTTGACCACCTGCTTCGCGCGGATGTCGAACCGCTCACCGGTCTGGATGTCGTGCGCCTTCGCCCCCACGACGCGCTCGCCGACCTTGACGAAGCCCTCGATCCGCACCCGACTGGCGGCGTGGGCGCCGTACGCCGCTGCGGTGCGGGCGAGGGACGCGACGTACCGCGCGTCGTCGACCTGGGCGTCGTAGTAGGTCATCCCGCCGACGAGGGCGTCCTTCGCGAGGCTCGGGATCGCACGCATCACCTGGCGCTTCGACAGGTGCCGGTGGTGCGGGACGCCCGGGGGTCGCCCGCCACTCCAGCTGAACGCGTCGTACATCGCCATGCCGATGCCGATGTAGAACCGCTCCCAGACCCGGTGGTTGAGCGGGTAGAGGAACTTCACGGGCTTGACGAGGTGTGGGGCGAGTCGCTGCAGGAGCAGGCCGCGCTCGATGAGGGCCTCGCGGACGAGCGCGAAGTTGAGCTGTTCCAGGTACCGGATCCCGCCGTGCACGAGCTTCGACGAGCGGCTGGAGGTCCCCGATCCCCAGTCCCGGGCCTCGACGATGCCGACACTCAGCCCGCGCGTGACGGCGTCGAGCGCGCTCCCCGTGCCGACGATGCCGCCCCCGATGACGAGCACGTCGAGTTCGCGTGACTTCAGGGCCTGGATGGCCGCCGCACGTTCCTCCGGACCGATCTTGTTCGAGTTCGAGACCGTCGTCCTGGCCATGTCCGCCTCCGTACCGCGTGGTCGGCCACGCCGGCGACGCAGCCCGCGGCGCCGGGCTCCGGACGACCGCCGAGCGGGCGGGTCAGGCGTGGTACGGCGCCACGACCACTTCTACTCGCTGGAACTCCTTGACGTCGGAGTATCCGGTGGTGGCCATCGACCGGCGGAGTGCGCCGACCAGGTTCGCCCGGCCCTCGCTCGTCGGGGTCGGGCCGGCAAGGACGTCCTCGAGCGGCGCGATCGAGCCGACGTGCATCCGGCGTCCGCGCGGGAGCTCGGGGTGGTGCGCCTCGGCGCCCCAGTGGTAGCCGCCGCCCGGGGCGTCCGTGGCACGCGCGAGCGCCGTGCCGAGCATGACGGCGTCGGCACCGACCGCGATCGCCTTGACGATGTCGCCCGAGGTGTCGAGCCCACCGTCGGCGATGACGTGCACGTAGCGGCCGCCGGACTCGTCGAGGTAGTCGCGCCGGGCACCGGCGACGTCCGCCACCGCGGTGGCCATGGGCGCGTGGATGCCGAGCGCCGCGCGTGTCGTCGATGCCGCACCGCCGCCGAAGCCGACGAGGACCCCCGCGGCGCCCGTGCGCATGAGGTGCAACGCGGCCGTGTACGTCGACGCGCCGCCCACGATCACGGGCACGTCGAGCTCGTAGATGAACTCCTTGAGGTTCAGCGGCTCCTGGTTCTGGGACACGTGCTCCGCCGACACGGTGGTGCCCCGGATCACGAAGAGGTCGACACCGGCGTCGACGACGGTCTGGTACAGCTCCTGCGTGCGCTGCGGGCTCAGCGCACCGGCGACCGGCACGCCCGCGGCGCGGATCTCGGCGAGGCGGGCGGTCACGAGCTCGGGCTTGATCGGCTCGGCGTAGATCTGCTGCATGCGGGCCGTGACGTCGCCGTCGGCGAGCTCGCGGATCTCGGCGAGGTACGGCTCCGGGTCCTCGTACCGGGTCCAGAGGCCCTCGAGGTCGAGGACACCGAGCATGCCGAGGCGGCCCATGTGCACCGCGGTCGCGGGCGAGACCACCGAGTCCATGGGCGCTGCGATGATCGGCGCGTCGAAGGTGAAGGCGTCGATCGACCACTGCACGGACACGTCGCGCGGGTCGCGCGTGCGCCGCGAGGGCACCACCGCGATGTCGTCGAAGGCGTACGCCCGTCGTCCGCGCTTGCCGGCCCCGATCTCGACTTCAGTCACCGGGTCAGACTAGCGGGCCGGGCCGGGCCGACCCGGGAACGGGCCGGCCGGACGGTGCGCACCGGTCCGCGAGCGACGCGTCGGGCACGGCCGGGAGGCACGGCAGCGGCCGCCGCGCGCGTCACCGACGCGAGCGGCGGAGCAGCCGGAGCGTCAGCCCGAGTCCGACGGCGAGGACGAGGAGCACGACGACGAGCACCACGAACACCTTGAGCACGAGGGCCGCGCCGACGAAGAGCAGGGCGAACACGACCCACACCACGCCGTCGAGGACGGGGCGGTGTTCGTGGGGCGGGGCGGCGGCCGGACGTGGGCACGGACCCGACGCTAGCAGCGGGGCGGGCGCGGGGCCGGGCCTCCCGGGCGTGGTGCCGGGGGGCGGGAGGACCGCACGGCGCTCGCGCGACCTCGTCCGGCCCTCCCGGCGGATGCCGCCCCCACGGCGGCACCCGCGGTCGGCGCGGCCTACCCGGCGGCGTCGACGTCCTTCGCGAGGGTACCGAGGTACAGCTCGATCACCTTCGGGTCGTCCGCGAGCGCACGGCCGGTGCCCGAGTAGGCGTTGCGTCCCTGGTCGAGGACGTACGCCCGGTCGCAGATCTGCAGGCAGCGGCGGGCGTTCTGCTCGACCATGACGATCGAGACGCCCGCCTTGTTGATCCGTCGGGTGCGGATGAACGTCTCGTCCTGCCGCACCGGCGACAGCCCGGCGCTCGGTTCGTCGAGCAGGAGCACCTTCGGGTCCATCATGAGGGCGCGGGCCATGGCCACCGACTGTCGCTCGCCGCCGGACAGCGATCCGGCCCGCTGACCCCGCCGCTGGCCGAGGACGGGGAACAGGTCGTAGACGACCTCGAGCCGTTCGGCGAACTTCCGTGGCCGCAGGTACATCCCCATCTGCAGGTTCTCCTGGATCGACAGTGACGGGAACACGTTGTTCGTCTGCGGGACGAACCCGATCCCGGCCCGCACGAGCTTGTCGGCCCGGTGGTTCGTGATGTCCTCGCCCTCGAGGGTCACGCTGCCGCTCCGGACCGTCACGAGCCCGAACAGCGCCTTGAGGAGCGTCGACTTGCCGGCGCCGTTCGGGCCGATGATGCCGATGAGCTCCCCCGGCGCGCACACGAGGTCGCAGCCGTTCAGGATGTCGACGCCCGGCAGGTAGCCGGCCACGACGTTCTCGGCCCGCAGCACGGGCTCCCCGATGGTGGCGGTCATCGCGTGGTTCCTCCGATGTGGTCGCTCGCCGTCGGCGGCGCTGGGTGGTCCTGGTCGTGGGCGGCGTCCTCGGCCGCGACCTCCTGCTCGAGCTCGTCGAGCGTCTCGTCGCTGAGGAGCGCGTCGTCACCGAGGTCCGTGTCGTGGTGCGCGCCGAGGTAGGCGTCGATCACGGCCTGGTCCTCCATCACGCTGGCCGCGGGCCCCTCGGCGACCACGCGCCCCTCGGCCATCACGACGACCCAGTCCGAGATGTGCCGGACCATGTGCATGTCGTGCTCGACGAACAGGACGGTCATGCCGTCGTCGCGGAGGCCCTGGATGTGCCCGAGCAGACTCTGGGTGAGCGCGGGGTTCACACCCGCCATCGGCTCGTCGAGCATGATCATCGTCGGATCGGACATGAGCGCCCGCGCCATCTCGAGCAGCTTCCGCTGCCCACCGGACAACGACCCGGCGTAGTCGTCCTGCTTGTCGAGGAGCGAGAAGCGGGCGAGCAGCTCGCGCGCCTTCTCGGTGATCTCGGCCTCCCGCTTGGCCCACAGCGGCTTGACGAGGGCCGTGAAGAACCGCTCACCGGGCTGGTCCGTGGCGCCGAGCAGCATGTTCTGCAGCACCGTGAGCCGGGACAGCGCCTTCGTGAGCTGGAACGTCCGCACCATGCCGGCGCGGGCCACCGCGGCCGCGCCGACCGAGCCGAGCGGACGTCCGTCGAACTCCCACGCCGCGTCCTCCGGGCGCCGCCGGGCGAGGGCGCGCGGCGCGGAGCTCGGCTTGTCGAAGCCCGTGAGCAGGTTGAAGAAGGTGGTCTTGCCGGCGCCGTTCGGTCCGATGAGGGCCGTGATCGCGCCGCGCTGCACCTCGAGGTGGTCGACGTCCACCGCCGTCATCCCACCGAACCGGCGCGTGATGCGATCGACGCGGAGCACGGGGTCTGGCTTGGCGGAACCGGGCGCGTGCGGGACGTCCCGGAGGGCGACGGCCGCGGTCGTGGGGTCAGACACTGAACGTCAGCTCCTTCTTGTTCCCGAGGAGTCCCTGCGGGCGGAACACGATGAGCAGCATGAGCGCGACCCCGACGAGGACGTACGAGAACTGCTCGGCCTGCTGCGTGTTCATGATCGAGTTCGGGATGACGTCGCTCGCGAGCGTGCGGATGGCGAGCCGGACGACGAAGAACAGGACCGAGCCGAGCACGGGGCCGAAGACCGTCGCCGCCCCGCCGAGGATGAGTGCGGTCCAGATGAAGAAGGTCATCGAGCGGCCCATCGCGTCCGGCTGGACGGACGACGGCAGGACGTACACGATGCCGGCGAGCGCACCGATCACCCCGCCGAGCACGAGCGCCTGCATCTTGTACGAGTACACGTTCTTGCCGAGGGAGCGGACGGCGTCCTCGTCCTCGCGGATCGCCTTGAGGACCCGCCCCCACGGACTCCGCGTGAGCGCGAACAACATCAGGGACAACAGGGCGACGAGGCCCCAACCGACGATGCGGATCCACCAGCCGTTGACGCCGTTGTTCGTGAAGTCGAACCAGAGGATCCGCGTGCTGCCCTCGGGCAGGAACGACAGCGCGTTGAACGAGTCGCGGTAGCTCGACCCGGTGAGGCCGTTCGACCCGCCCGTGACCGTCGTCAGGAGGCTGGAACGCCCCACCATCCGGATGATCTCGGCGCCCGAGATCGTGACGATCGCGAGGTAGTCCCCCCGCAACCGGAGCGTCGGGATGCCGAGGACGACCGCGAACACGATCGCCGTGAGCAGTGCGATGACGATCGCCAGTCCCACGGGCACGCCGTGGATGACCGCGATCGCGTACCCGTACGCGCCGAGCAACAGGAACGCGGCCTGTCCCATGTTGACCAGTCCGGTGAGCCCGAAGTGGATGTTGAGGCCGATCGCGGCGATGGCGAACGCCGCCGTGGTGGGCGCGATCGCCTCGGCCGAGAGCGACGTGAGCAGGCTGACGAGGTAGTCCATGGTCCGTTCCCTAACCGATCCGTTCGGCGCGTCCGAAGATGCCCTGCGGCCGGAGCAGCAGCACGAGGATGAGGATGACGAGCGCGGTGGCGTACTTGAAGTCGCCGGGCAGCACGAGGTTCGTGAGTTCCACGACGATGCCGATCACCATCGAGCCGACGAGCGCGCCGTACGCCGTGCCGAGGCCGCCGAGCGTGACCGCCGCGAACATGAGGAGCAGCAGCTGCAGCCCGGTCTGCCAGTTCACCCCGTTGAGGACGAGCCCGAGCATGACGCCCGAGAGGCCGGCGAGGCCCGCGGCGAGGGTCCACACGAACCGGATCACCCGGTCCACGTCGATGCCGGACGCCGCCGCGAGTGCGGGGTTGTCGGACACCGCGCGGGTGGCCCGGCCGAGGCGGGTCCGGACGAGGAACAGGCCGGTCCCGACCAGCACGAGCACCGCGATGCCCATCGCGACGTACGACTGCACGGTCAGCGTCACGCCGGCGAAGTCGACCGTGCGCGGGTTGCCCTGCTGGATCCGCACCGTCGCCGCCCCGAAGAAGTACTGGAACGCGTACTGGAGCGCGATCGACAGTCCGATCGTCACGATCATGAGCTGCGTCAGGCTGATCCGCCGCCGTCGGAGGGGGCGCCAGATCACGGCGTCCTGCAGGTACCCGGTCGCCGCGCAGAGCACGACGACGATGATCCCGGCGAGCCAGATGTCGAACCCCAGGACGTTCGCGAACAGGTAGGCGAGGAGCCCGCCGAGCGTGACCTGCTCGCCGTGCGAGAAGCTCGAGAGCCCGGTGGTGCCGTAGATGAGCGAGAGGCCGACCGACGCGAGCGCGATGAGCAGCCCGAGGCGGATGCCGGATGCGAGCTGCTGCCAGGTCCGACCCCAGGTGACGCCCGAACCGTCGTCGAGGCTCGCGCTCGTCGCGCCCTTGACGGTGGTCAGCTGGAAGATCGTGCCGGCGTTCGACCCGACCGTGGCCTGCACGGGGCGCGCGTCCTGCTGCGCGTCGGCCAGGTACTGCCCCTGGGGCAGGGTCGTCTGGTCGAGGGAGACCCGGTACCGGCCCGACGTCGTGATGCGGACGGACCAGCGACCGTCGTCCTCCGTCGTGGAGGTCTCGGCGAACCCACCGGGTCCCGTGACCCGGACCTCCGCTCCCCGGACCGGCTCGCGGTCCGAGTCGAGGATCGTGCCCTGGATGCAGCCGTTCGCGTCGCTCACCGTGCAGGTCGCCGCCGTGGCCGCGACCGCGCCCGGGGCTGACGCCCACTGGAGGCCCACGACCGCGGCGAGCGACAGCAGTGCGGCGAGGAGCAGGACGACCGGGCGGTGCCGGCCCACCCGGGTGCGGGGACGGCGCGTGTGCGGCGCCGTGCCCGTCGACGTCGTGGAACCCACTGAGCCTCCCTCTCGGACCGTCGGACGTCGACGGTTCCGGCACGACCTCCGTCCGATCGGGCGGTCCGTGCGGTTGCGCCGACAGTACGGAGCGTTTGTGTCACCTGTGTTTCCATCAGGTTCCCTGCGTGCTTCGTCACGGAACCGTGATGATGCACAGGAGTGCGAGTGGCGACCCAGCGTCCGCTCAGCCGAACCAGGGCGGACCGCTCAGGTCCTGCCTCCCACCCGGTCGGACGGCGCCCGGCTGCGGGAATGGCGGGCCCACGCGCCCGCGTTACCATGTCCCATCCGGTACCCGACGTCGTGGCCGGAGCACCTGCAGCCAGCCCGGAACGACGAGAGGGACCCATGGACCAGCCGGATCCGTTCGGATTCATCGGACTCACCTACGACGACGTCATGCTGCTCCCCGGGCACACCGACGTCATCCCGAGCGAGGCGTCGACCCGCTCGCGCCTCACCAAGCGGATCGAGGTGGCGGTGCCGCTCCTGTCGGCGGCCATGGACACCGTGACCGAGGAGCGCATGGCGATCGCGATGGCCCGCCAGGGCGGGATCGGCATCCTGCACCGCAACCTGTCGATCGCCGACCAGGCGGCTGCCGTCGACAAGGTCAAGCGGAGCGAGTCGGGCATGATCACGAACCCGGTGACCACGCGGCCCGACGCCACCGTCGCCGAGGTCGACGCACTCTGCGGGCAGTTCCGCGTCTCGGGACTCCCGGTCGTGGAGTCCGACGGCACGCTCGTCGGCATCATCACCAACCGCGACATGCGCTTCGTCGCGCCGTTCGAGCAGAGCACGACACTCGTCCGTGACGTCATGACCAAGGCGCCCCTCATCACCGCGCCCGAGGGCATCGACCCCGAGGCGGCGGTCGCGATCTTCGCCCAGCACAAGATCGAGAAGCTCCCGCTCGTCGACGCGTCCGGCCGGCTCCGCGGGCTCATCACGGTCAAGGACTTCGACAAGAGCGAGAAGTACCCGGACGCCACGAAGGACGCCGAGGGCCGCCTGCGCGTCGGTGCCGCGATCGGCTTCTTCGGCGATGCCTGGCAACGGGCGACGGCCCTGCTCGAGGCGGGCGTCGACGTGCTCGTCGTCGACACCGCGAACGGCGAGAGCGAGGGCGTCCTCGACATGGTGCGCCGGCTCAAGGCGGACCCGGCGTTCGCGGGGGTCGACGTGATCGGCGGCAACGTCGCGACCCGCGCGGGCGCGCAGGCGCTCATCGACGCCGGTGTCGACGCGGTCAAGGTCGGCGTCGGTCCGGGCTCCATCTGCACGACGCGCGTCGTCGCGGGCGTGGGGGTGCCCCAGGTCACGGCCGTGTACGAGGCCTCACTGGCCGCGCGCGAGGCCGGAGTGCCGGTGATCGCGGACGGCGGCCTGCAGTACTCGGGCGACATCGCCAAGGCGCTCGTCGCGGGTGCCGACACGGTCATGCTCGGTTCGCTGCTCGCCGGCTGCGACGAGTCCCCCGGGGACCTCGTGTTCGTGGGCGGCAAGCAGTTCAAGACGTACCGCGGTATGGGGTCGCTCGGCGCGCTGCAGACCCGCGGCAAGAAGACCTCGTACTCGAAGGACCGCTACTTCCAGGCGGACGTCCCCTCGGACGACAAGCTCATCCCCGAGGGGATCGAGGGCCAGGTGCCCTACCGCGGCGCCCTCGGCAACGTGGTCTACCAGCTCGTGGGCGGCCTCCGGCAGTCCATGTTCTACGTCGGCGGTCGCACGGTGCCCGAGCTCAAGGCCCGCGGCAAGTTCGTCCGGATCACCGCCGCGGGGCTCAAGGAGTCGCACCCGCACGACGTCCAGATGGTCGTCGAGGCGCCGAACTACCGCGGCTGACACGGCTTCCCCGTGGACGGGCCCGTCGACTCCGGTCGGCGGGCCCGTCGCCGTTCCGCGGGCCCGCCGCCGTTCCGCGGCCCACGCGCGGTCGCTGGTGCGGGGAGGGTGGCCCGGCCCTAGACGTCGGCCCGTTGCCCCTCCGGCGCTCCCATGAGGTGCCACTCGTACGCGACCCGCACGGCCTCCGCACGGGAGCCGACGCCGAGCTTGCGGTAGATGCTCCGCACCTGCGTCTTCACGGTGTTCGGCGACACCCCCAGGTCGGTGGCGATGTCCTCGATCGAGCCCTGTGCCCGGAGCCGCGTGAGCACGACCCCCTCGCGGCGGGTCAGCCGCGGCACCGTGAGGTCGCTCGAGTACACCGACGGGGCGTCCGCGAGCACCGGCCGGAGGTGCGGGGCCACCTGGTCGAACAACCCCTCGAGTTCGTCGCGTGGAACGAGCCACCACGGGGTGGACAGGCCCCGCGCGCTGCTCACCGTCGCCGCCTCGTCGAGCGACGTCCGCGCGGCGTCGAGGTCGCCGAGCCGGCAGGACGCGACCGCGCGGACGACGTGGAGCTCGGTGCGGGTCCGGGGGCTCGGGTTGCTCCGCCACATGAGCCGGTCGGCGAAGAGACGGGCATGTGGCGCGTTGCCCGCGAGGAGCAGCGCGCGCGCCTGGGCGCCGGCGACGCTCTCGCGCCCGTCGAGGAACGGGCGGAGGCCGGCGAGCGCGGCCTTCGCCTGCCGCGCGAGCAGCAGCAGGTCGGACTTGAGGACGTGCATGAGCCCCTGGTGGTGGTTGCTCAGGGCGTCACGGCCGTAGTGGCCCTCGGCGTCGCGGATCACCCCGAACCCTCCGAGGCCGTCGCCCTGGAGCAACAGTCGGAAGGCGCGGAGGTGCACGACGAGCGGCCAGTCCTCGAGGTCGTACGGCAGGGTGTCGAGCACCCGCATGTGCCGGTCGACCGTCGGGAGGTCCCAGGTCTCGAGTGCGGCGAGGGCGGCGGCGACGTGGACGGGGACCGCCCACACGCTGTGCCGCCACGGGAACCAGCTGCCGTCGCGCATCGCGAGGGTCACGAGTTCCCGACCACGCCGGACGTCCCCGCGCAGGACGTGCAGGTAGGCGGAGTAGCCCATCGCCTGGATACGCAGGTGCGGGTCCTCGTTCGAGCGGGCGAGCGGCGCGAAGTGCTGCAGGGCCTCCTCGTGGCTGCCGTCGTGCAGGTGCGTGATGCCGACCTGCATGTGGCCGTCCGCGCTCAGGCGCACGCCCGCTGCCGGCGTGGTGCGCATCGCCGTGAGCAGGTCCGGCAGGGACCGGGCGACCGCGAGGGCCCGTCCGAAGCTCCCGGCGCGGCGGAGGGACGCGACGCGGAGGACCGAGTTGCGGACGCTCTCCGCTCCGACGTCGGACTTCAACCGCTCGCGCGCCGCGGCGTCGGCCCGGGCGAAGGCCGCGGCCGGCACCGCCGTCCGCCCGCCGTCGTCGGCGAAGTGCATGGCCGCCTGCAGGTGGAGGAGCCAGGGGTCCGTCTCCATGTGGTCACGCGGCACGACGGCGAGGATCGCCACGAGTTCGGCGTGGTGGTCGCGGCACAGCACCGCGTAGTGCTGTCGCGTCAGCGCGGCCAGGTACGGCCAGTCCTGCGCGGCGGCGGCGAGGCCAACGGCCTCCCGGATCTCGCCCTCCCCCTCGAGCAGACGCGCTCCGGCGGCCGCGATGTCGGGCATGGAACGGTCCTCCTGCAGGGCCACCTGCTCCGTGAGGACGCGCTTGACGACGGGGGTGAGCGTGAAGCGGGAGCGGCCGCGCACGCGGGTCCACGCGCCGAGCCCGGCTCGTTCCGCCACGTCGAGGAGCTGCGCGACCTGCGCCGCGTCGCCCTCGTCGCGGACGAGCATGTCCTTGTTCATGAACGGGAGGACCGCGCCGGTGACGATCGCCGGCCACGACGCCGTCCCCCGCAGCCCCGACGTCAACTCGTCGACGATCTCGACGGCGATGCGGCGGACGACGGGCTCGAGCTCGTCGCGGTGCCACACCCGGTGCGGTTCGAGCGCGAGCTGGTTCGTCAGCCGTTGCACCGCGGTCGGCCAGCCGGACAGCCGCTCGTGCACCATCGCGATGGCGGGGCTGTCGAACGCGACACCGCGGAGCGTCAGGACCGCCGCGGTCTCCTGCTGTGTGAAGAGCAGGCCGGACGTGTCGAGGACCTCGACGTCGAACCGGGCCGCGACCGCACTCCCCTCGAACGCCGTGCTGCGCCGCGACACGACCACGACCGTGCAGCGGGTGCGTTCGAGCAGCCAGGCGACGTCGTCCTCCACCGCTGCCGCGATCCCGGCATCGCGGAGCCGGTCGAACTCGTCGAGCACGATGACCTCGTCGCCGTCGAGTCGGGTGAGCAACGCCGCCACGACCTCCTCGTCCGGCTCGTCATCGCGGTCGGGGTGCTCGGGCTGCGGTCCGTCCGCTTCCCGTCGGAGCTGGGCGACCACGCTCCGCCACAACCCGCACCGTGTGTCGGTCTCGCGGGCACCGTGCCACGCGACGCGTCGTCCGCCCTCGGTGACCTCGCGGTCGACCCAGTCGGCCACCACGGTGGTCTTCCCGGTCCCGGCCGGACCACGGACGCACACGATCTGCGCGCGAGCGGCGTCGTCGAGCGCCTCGAGCCACCGCGGCCGACGCAGCTGGAACCGGCGCGGTCGCGGGTAGCCCGGCCGCGGTGTCCGACCACCTCCGCCTCGCGCCCGAGCGACGTCCGCCGCCTGTTCCGTCCCGACCGAGGTCAGCATCTCTTCCATACGCGTTCGCTCCGATGACCACATCACGTACCCCTGACTGGGTACGAGGAGGCTAGGTGCGTGATCAGGCGGACGCGACGGCGAAACTTCGTACATCGCCGTTATCTCGCCCACGGGTGACATTCCGGAACAACACCGGGTCGTTCCACTTCACCCGGTACCCAGAGGTGAAGGGCAAGACCCTCCCGCCCTGAGGGTATCTCGACACCGCTCGCGGGTCGAGCACGACCGACGACGGACCGTCCGGTGGACGGGGGTGCCCTCGCGTCGTGGCCGACGGTGCGCCATGATGTGCAGATGCCCTCGGCCGCCGACGTCCCGACCTCGTCGCCGTTCCGCATCTCCTTCGTCTGCAGCGGCAACATCTGCCGGTCCCCGATGGCCGAGGTCGTCTTCCGCCGCATCGTCGAGGAGGCCGGGGTCGCCGACCGCTTCGCCGTCTCGTCCGCCGGCACGGGCGACTGGCACGTGGGCGAACCGGCCGACGAGCGGACGATCGCCGCCCTCGCGGCACGCGGATACGATGGGTCCAGGCATCGCGCCCGTCAGTTCGACCCGGACCGGTTCCCGGAGTTCGACCTGGTGGTCGCACTCGACCGCTCCCACGAGCGCATCCTGCGATCGTGGGCCCCCACGATGGACGACGCCGCGAAGGTGACGCTCATGCTGCGGTACGACGAGGCCTGGCCGCAGCACGCCGACGTGCCCGACCCGTACTACGCGGATCGGCACGAGTTCGACCGGGTCCTCGCGACCATCGAACGCGCGTCGCGGGCCCTCTTCCACCAGATCGAACCGGCAGTCCGTCAGGGAGCCCCATGACACCCCTTCCCCCGCAGCCGATCAGCCCGCTCGACGGGCGGTACTTCCCGGTCGTGCACACGGTGGGGGAACACCTCTCCGAGGCGGGTCTCAACCGGGCCCGCGTCCGGATCGAGGTCGAGTGGCTCGTGTTCCTGACGGACCACGCGATGTTCGCGACGTCGCCGCTGTCGATCGACGACCGAGCAGCGCTCCGCGCCGTCGCGGACGACTTCGGGCAGGCGGCGATCGACGAGCTCGCCGGGCTCGAGGCCACCACCCGACACGACGTCAAGGCCGTCGAGTACTTCGTGCGCGCCCGGCTGTCCGAACTCGGGCTCGACGCCATCGCCGAGCTGACGCACTTCGCCTGCACGAGCGAGGACGTCAACAACCTGGCCTACGCGCTCACCATCCGCGACACGGTGCAGGACGTCTGGCTGCCCGCCGCCCGAGCCGTCACCGACGCGCTCCGCACCCGGGCGGTCGAGCTCCGCGCGGTCCCCATGCTCGCCCACACGCACGGACAGCCGGCCACGCCGACGACGCTCGGCAAGGAGCTCGCCGTCGTCGTCCACCGCCTCGAGCGGGTGCTCGCGCAGGTCGAGGACACCGAGTACCTCGGCAAGTTCTCCGGCGCGACCGGCACGTTCTCGGCGCACCTGGCCGCCGATCCCGAGGCCGACTGGCCGGCACTCTCCCGGGCGTTCGTCGAGTCGCTCGGGCTCGTGTGGAACCCGCTCACCACGCAGATCGAGTCGCACGACTGGCAGGCCGAGCTGTACGACCGGGTCCGGCACGCGAACCGCATCCTGCACAACCTGGCGACGGACGTCTGGACCTACATCTCGATGGGGTACTTCACGCAGATCCCGGTCGCCGGTGCCACCGGGTCGTCGACGATGCCGCACAAGATCAACCCGATCCGCTTCGAGAACGCCGAGGCGAACCTCGAGCTCTCGACGGCGGTGTTCTCGACGCTGTCCGAGACACTGGTGACGAGCCGCATGCAGCGCGACCTCACCGACTCGACGACGCAGCGGAACATCGGGGTCGCCTTCGCGCACTCCCTGCTCGCCCTCGACAACCTGCGCCGCGGGCTCGGTGAGATCGCCGTGGCCGAGGGCCGCCTCGCCGCCGACCTCGACGGCAACTGGGAGGTCCTCGCCGAGGCGATCCAGACCGTCATCCGCGCCGAGGTGACCGCGGGCCGCTCCGAGATCGAGGACCCGTACGCGCTGCTCAAGGAGCTCACCCGGGGCCGCCGCGTCGGCCGCGAGGACCTCGTCGCGTTCGTGAACGGACTCGACATCTCCGACGGAGCGAAGGCGCGGCTCGCCGCGTTGACCCCGGCGACCTACACCGGCCTCGCCGACGAGCTCGTCGGGTTCCTCGACTCCTGACGACCGCGCTGCCGGTGCTCCGCCACGGCGCTCGCGAGCGCTCCGCGGAGTTCCGGGTGCACGAAGCGGTAGCCCGCTCCCTCCAGGCGCGCGGGGACGACCCACCGGCTCTTCAGCACGAGCTCCGTCTCGGTCCGGATCGCGATCGACCCGAGTTCGAGCATCCAGCGCGGGAGCGGGAGCCCGAAACGCCGCCCGACGATCTCGCGGAGGGTCCGCATCATGGTGCGGTCGTCCGTGGGGTGGGGGGCGCAGACGTTGACGACCCCGTCGATCTCCGGATGGTCGCGCACGAACCGGATGGCCCCGAGCACGTCGGCGATGTGCACCCAGCTGAAGCGCTGCCTCCCGTGCGTGTGCCGGTCCTCGTGGAACGTCCCGGCGGCGCGACGGCGACGCGTCGCGAACCACGGTCCGTCCAGGTGCGGACCGCCGAGTCCGAGCCGCGCCAACCGGATGAGCGGCACGAGGGCGCTGCCGTCGCCGAGCACGATCGCGATGCGGAGCGCGACCCGACGGGTGCCCGGCAGGTCCCCGTCGAAGAACGCCGCCTCCCACGCCCGTGCGACCGACACGGAGAACCCGGTGCCGATCTCGCCGTCGGCCTCGGTCTGCGGGCGGTCCTCCGCATGCCGGTAGATGGTCGCGGTCGACGCGTTGCACCAGACCCGCGGCGGCCGTCGCGCCGCGCGGATGGCGTCCCGGAGTTCGCGCGTGGTCTCGACCCGCGAGCGGAGGATCTCGGCACGGTTGCGGGCGCCGTACCGGCAGTCCACGCTCTTGCCCGCGAGGTTGACGACCAGGTCGGCGCCGTCGACGAGCTCGGTGATCCGGCGGGTGTCGCCCCACACCGCATCGCCGGTCCGTCCCACGGTCGTGACGTCGGCGCCCTCGGCGCGGAACGCGTCGACGAGGTACCGGCCGATGAAGCCGGACGCACCGGCCACCACGACGAGTGGCCGCACCGCGTCGCCACCACCGCTGCCGCTGCCGCCGCCGCCGGCAGCACCGTGCTCGCTCCTGCTGTCGCTCCCGCTGTCGCTCATGGACGCCTCCCCGGTCCGCCGGTTCCCCCGGGGGCGTCCGCGTCGTCGGGCACGACACCGTGGACGAACGACCCCTCGTACCGGTACAGCGTGCCGACGAGCGGCGCCGACAGCGTCAGCGACACGCGTTGGCGGTCGATGCCCGGGTCGTACCGCTCGGTCAGGACCACCCGCGGTGCCACGGCGGCCGGGAGGCGCAGCATCCGTCCCAGCACCCGGAACGACACACGGGTCGAGACCAGGCGGAGCGCGCCGTCGGCGACCGCGACGTCGAGCGCGGCCACGAGCCGGCCGCGGCGCCCCAGGTGGTCGGCGAGCCCATCGGCGTCCGCCGTGATCGCGTCCTGCATCACCCAGGGCCCGGACCGGAAGTGGAACGTCCGGCGAGCGAGGACGGCGATGCGTCCCTCCCGGTCGACGGCCGGCCGGTTCTCGACCGTGAACGGCACGTCGCGTTCCCACACGGGCGCCATGACCGCGTCGCGGGCGAACCAGGCGAGCAGCGGCCACATCCAGCGTCGTGGCGTCCCGACGACGTCGAAGACGCCGGTGCCCCGTCCGACGTGCCCCGCGGGGATCGCGCCGAAGTAGCCGCGCAAGCGGGGGTGCAGCGCGTCGAGGGTGCCGGGACGGGTGCTCGCCTCGTAGGGCGATCGTGCGCTCGGGGTCACGGTCGGATCCTGTCACGTCCCCGGTGCCCGGTCGGTGCGGATGCCTACGATGGCGGCATGGGCCACCACCACGAGCACGGCGCGCGGTCGGCCAGCGCTCGGGCGTTGACCGTGGCGTTCTGCGTGTCCGCCGCGATCCTCGTCGCCGAGGTCGTCGGCGCCGTCGTGACCGGGTCCCTGGCGCTCCTCGTCGACGCCGGGCACATGGTCGTCGACACGGGCGGTCTCGCGATCGGGCTCGTCGCGGTGCGGCTCGCGCAGCGCTCACCGACGGCCAGACGGACCTGGGGCTTCCAACGCGCCGAGGTCCTCGGCGCCGTCGCGCAGGCCGCGGTCCTGCTCGGGGTCGGGATCGTCGTCCTCGTGACGGCCGTGCAGCGCCTGGTCACGCCGGTCCCCGTCCCCGCGGTGCCGCTCCTGGTGTTCGGTGTCCTCGGCGTGGTCGGCAACGCGGTCGCGCTGGCGGTGCTCGCGCGGTCCGGAGGCGGGACGTTCACCGCGCGGGCGGCGCGGCTCGAGGTGCTGAACGACTCGCTGGGGTCCCTCGCGGTCGTCGCCGCGGCGATCGTCGTCGCACTGACCGGCTGGGAGCGCGCGGACTCCGTCGCCGCGATCCTCATCGGTGCGCTCATCCTGCCGCGCGCACTCCGGCTGCTCCGCGAGACCACCGACGTCCTGCTCGAGGCCACCCCGCCCGGGCTCGACCTCGACGCCGTACGTCGTCACATCCTCCGGCTCGACCACGTGCGCGCCGTGCACGACCTGCACGCGTCACTCGTCGCCACCGGGGTGCCGACCCTCACCGCGCACGTCGTGATCGACGACCACTGCTTCACCTCCGCGCACGCCCCGACGATCCTCGACGAGCTGCAGCAGTGCGTCGCCGAGCACTTCGCCGTGCCGGTCGAGCACTCGACCTTCCAGCTCGAGCCCGCGTCACACCAGCGGCACGAGCACGACGTCCACGCCTGACCCCGGCGGCGCGGCTCAGGCCCGGGCTGCGAGACGGCTGCCGGCCCAGAGCGCGAGTGCGATGACGACGACCACGAACCCGAGGAGCACGGGCAGCGGCGCGACCACGAGCAGCACCGCGCCGGCGAGGACCACCGGGACGACCATCCCCGCGTAGCCGATGAGGAACGTCGCCGCCAGGACACCGCCGCGCCGCTCCGGCCCGACCAGACTGCCCGCACCGGCGATGGAGGCCCGGAAGAGCAGTCCGACGCCGGCACCGGCGAGCACGCTGCCCACGACGAACACCGCGACGACGAGGACGAGCGCGCCGACCGCGACCCCGGCGAGTCCGACGGTGACGAGCAGCATGCCCCAGCGGACCTGCGCACGCATCGCGAGGCGGGCGAGGGCGATCTGCGCGACCGCAGCGCCCGCGAAGACCCCGAAGCTCGTCGCACCGGCGGCGAGCCGGTCCGTGACGTGGAAGGTGGTCGCGAGGAACGTCGGCGCGATCGACGTGAACAGGCCGAGCACGGCGAAGGTGCTGAACGCCCCGGCACCCGCCGCCCAGAAGGGTCCCGCCGCCCCGGACGGCGCGGTGATCGGCTGGGGTCGGTAGGCCGGGCGTACCCGCCCCGTGTCGATGGTCTCCGGGACGACGAGCATGGCGACGAAGGCGACCGCGAGGACCACGACGAACACGGCGTACGGCACGACGAGGGGGTGCCGGACGAACTCCGCCAGCACACCGCCGACGAGGGCACCGCCTCCGATGCCGCCGAGGTTGACCGCTCCGGCGACGACGCTCGCGTTCCCGCCCGCGCCCCCGTCCCGGCGCGCTCGGACCCGGAGTTCACCGAGGTGGGCCGTGGCCGAGGCCGTCAGGGTGCCGACACCGAGTCCGCTGATGAACCGCGCGACGAGGAGGCCCGGGACGTCGTTCCAGACGAGGAACAGCACGGCGGCGACGAGCTCGAGCGCGACCGACACGAGGATGAGCCGTCGGCGTCCGTGGACGTCGCTGAGGTGCCCGGCGAGCCAGAGCGCGATCATGACCCCCACGGCGTACGCCGCGAACACGAGTGTCACGGTGAAGGTCGGGAAGCCGTCGCGTGCCTGGTACAGCGCGTACAGCGGTGCGGGGACGGCGGCGAACGCCATGACGCTGAGGAAGCTCCCCGCGACGATCCAGAACCCGGCCGCGTGGCGCTGACGGCTCGGGGTCGGTCGGGCGGGCCGCTCCGGGCGTCCGGCACCAGCGACGGGATCGGGCAGCGGCACGGGTGCGGTCCGGGGAGCGGTGGTGGTCATGGTCCGAGCGTGCAGGACTGCGCCGAATCGTGTCCAACGGACAGGACCGCTGACGTCCATCGACGTGGACGATGATGGACGCATGGAGACCCGCCTGCTCGAACAGTTCGTCGCCGTCGCCGACGAGGGCAACGTCACCCGCGCCGCCGCCCGGCTCTTCGCTGCGCAATCGACCGTGTCCGCCGGTCTGCAGAGCCTCGAGCGCGAGCTCGGCGGGGCCTTGTTCGACCGGGTCGGTCGCCGTCTGACCCTGAGCCCCCTCGGCGAGGCGCTCCTGCCGGACGCCCGGGCGGCGCTCGGCGCGGTCGAGCGCCTCCGGGACGGCGCCGTCACCGCCGACGCGCAGCTCCGCGGCCGCGTGCGCGTCGGGATCTTCGCGAACATGGACATCGTCGACCTGCCGCGGATCATCACGACCTTCCACGCGCGGCACCCGCTCGTCGACGTGCACCTCAGCGCCTCCGCGGCGGGGACCACCGGCCTGGCGGAGGACCTCCGGGCCGGCCGGCTCGACCTGGCCTTCACCGCACTGCCGCAGGACCCGCCGGGGATCGCGGTGACTCCGCTCCGCGCCCTGCCGTTCCGGGTGTACGTCGCACCGCGGCATCGACTCGCGGACCACGCTGTCGTGTCCCTCGCCGAACTCGCGGACGAGCCGTTCGTCGACACCGCGCGCGGGTTCGGGAACCGCATCATCCTCGACGCGGCGCTCCGCGACCGGGGCATCCGGCGCCGCATCGTGGCCGAGATGAACGACCTGCCGTCGGTCGTCCGATTCGCGGCGACCGGGCTCGGCGTCGCGGTCGTCCCCGACCCCGGCACCGCCGGGGACGCTGTCGTGCTCGAACTCGCGGACCCGGTCGAGCCGCTGCGAGTCGGACTCGCCACCGCTGCCGGCGCCGCTCTGAACCGCGCCACACGCGCCCTCGCCCGAGCGGTCGTGAGCGGTACCGACGGCGGCACCGGCGGCGGTACCGACGGCGGCAGCGGCCGCGTCGGCAGCGCCGAGCGGAGCGCCGGCTCGGATCAGGCCGCGGACGGCTCCTCGAGCAGGTGACCGATCGCCTCCACCGAACGCCGGGCGCGCGCCGTCGTCGACACGAAGCCGATCACGACGACGCCCACGGCGATGCCGACGACGATCCACCACATGGCGTGCGTCGCGACCGCGAAACTCGCGTGGACCGCCGCCGCTCCGCTCGCTCCCGTGACCGTCCCGGCGAGCGCCACGCCGAGGGAGACCCCGGTCTGGCGACTCGTCGACGCGACCCCCGCAGCCGATCCCGCCTGGGCACGGGGCATGCCGGACACCGCCGTGTTCGTGATCGGCGCGTTCACCATC
The DNA here is from genome assembly GCF_003234885.2 of Curtobacterium sp. MCBD17_003. Lineage (NCBI taxonomy): Bacteria > Bacillati > Actinomycetota > Actinomycetes > Micrococcales > Microbacteriaceae > Curtobacterium > Curtobacterium sp. MCBD17_003. The sequence continues at coordinate 378,713 of NZ_CP126275.1, read as the reverse complement.
CCGAAGCCGAACCCGAACAGCGCGAAGGCGACGACGAGCATCCACATCGGCGTGTCCGCGCCGATCGTCGTGAGGACCGCCGCGCCCGCTCCGATGCCGACGCCGGCGAGCACGAGTGGGATCCGGGTGCCGACCGAGGCGACGAGGCGACCGGAGAACGGCGACACGACCATGGTCGCCACCGCGGCGGGGAGCGTCCAGAGCCCGGCCTCGAACGGTGACATGTGCCGGACCTCCTGGAGGTACAGCGCGTTGAGGAACAGGAACGCACCGTTCGCGCCGAAGGCACCGACCGCCGTGAGCACGGCCGTCGAGAACGGGATGCTCCGGAAGAACCGGACGTCGACGAGCGGCTCCCGGCGCCGCCGTTCCACCACGACGATGAGGACGAGCGCGAGCGCTGCGGCGGCGAACAGGGCGATCGCCGCGACCGAGCCCCACCCGAGCCGTGGACCCTCGATGAGTCCGCCGACGAGCGCCGCGAGCAACACGACCACGAGTGCCTGACCCGGGGCGTCGAAGCGCCGGGGGCGAGCCGCACGGGACTCCGGGACGAACGCGAACGTCAGCACGACGGCCGCGATGCCGATCGGCACGTTGATCCAGAAGATCGCCCGCCAACCGATCGTGTCCGTCAGGGCTCCACCGACGAGCGGACCGACCCCCATCGAGACGCCGACCACCGCCCCCCAGACACCGACCGCGCGAGCACGCTCCTTGGCGTCGTCGAAGGTCGCCGTGATGATGGACATCGCGACCGGGTTCATCATCGAGCCGCCGACGGCCTGGACCATCCGGAACACGACCAGCCAGCCGACGCTCGGAGCCAACGAACAGAGGAGCGAGCCGACGGTGAACAGGACGAGCCCGACCTGGAACGTCCTGCGTCGGCCGATGCGGTCCGCGGTGGACCCCGACAGCATGAGCAGACTCGCGAGGACCAGCGTGTAGGCGTCGATCGTCCACTGGAGCCCGGAGATCGTGCTGTGGAGCTCACGGCCGATCGACGGCAGCGCCACGTTCACGACGGTGGCGTCCAACGAGACGATGAAGAGGCTGAGGCAGCAGACCGTCAGGATCACGTACCGGTGGCGGTACCGCGACGGGAGGTCCGGGTCGCCCTGCTGGGGGCTGCGCGCGTGGACGGACTCGCGTCGGTCGTGGTCAGTGGTGGTCGTCGCCCTCGTCCTTCCGGTGTCCGCCGAGCATGTCGTTGTCGTCCTGCTCACTCGTGGCCGCCAGCTGCAACATCGCCAGCACGACGATGACGACGATGAACGCGATGCAGAGGAACACCGCCGCGAGTTCGGGCTGACGCGTGGACATCAGGACGACGAGTCCGACGAACACCGCGACGATCGCCGAGATCGCGAGGAGTTCGACCGGGCGGAGCCGGTCGCGGCGGCTTGGGGTGGTCATGCGTGTGGTGCTCCGTTCGGGGCCGACGGCGTGGGTGCCGAGGTCCCCCACTTGTGCGAGAGGGCGGCGATCACGTGGAAGACCGCCGTCAGGGCGAGGTACGCGCCGAGCAGGCCGACGAGGATGATCGACGAGTCGAGGGTGCCGCTGACGTGCTCGATGCCGCCGAGGTCCTTGGAGTAGTCCGGAGGCGTCAGGAGGAACGCGATCGCCAGCAGGACCGTGAGGCCCCCGACGGTCATCCAGTCGCGGGCGAAGGGCGACGTACGCCGCGCGAGGACGCCCTGCAGGAGTTCGATGCCCCCGGTGACGATCGCGAACGCGGTGACGACCGCGAGGAACGCCGGGAGTCCCGCAGACGGGAGGAACAGCGCGACGGCGCCGGCGGCGATGGTCACCGCAGCCTGCACGACGGCGAGGCGACGGGACCGGGGGTCGTCGAGTCGGCGCAGGCTGCCGACGCCGAGCAGGGCGCCCTCGACGATCGCGAAGGCGCCGAACAGCACCAGCCCGAGCGAGGTGGCGTGGTTCGACGAGAACGTGATCACCATCGCCACGACCGCGGCGGGCAGTGCCCGGGACAACGGGACCGTCCAGTACCGGGCGCGCTGCGCGGCGTCGTCCACGGTGTCGGACACGGAATCCCTCTCTTGGGCAGGCTGATCGTACGGTCAATGGTACCGCCGGGCCGATGCGGGCCCGTCCGGCCGGCGGCGTCGCGGCTGAGGATGCTCGAACCGCGAACGCGCGCCGCCGACCCCGCGGGCCGACGGCGCGCGACACGACCGGTCAGGCCGCGGGGTCCTCCTGTCGCTCGAGCTCACGTCGGCGACGGACCGAGCGGACGCCCAGGCCGGTGACGACGGCGATCGCCGCGACCAGGACCGCAGCAGCCGTGCCCACGGTTCCGGTGAAGGCGAGCCGGGCCGGGTGCGCTCCGGCGGCGACCGGTGTCGCGGAGGCCGAGGGCCGTGGCGTCGCGGTCGGGTGCTCACCGCCGTGGGGCGGGGTGGTCGGTGTCACGACGGGCGGTTCGATCGTGCCGATCGGTCCGGGCAGCGGCACGGGGTCCGACGGGTCGCCGTCGTCCGGGTCGTCGGGCGAGGTGGCGATCGCGACGTTGAGGACGTCGGCGCCGTCGCCGCGGTACCCGGCGTCGAGTTGGGCGTCGAAACGGAACCGGTGCCGTTCGCCCGGTGCGACCGTGACCGCCGAGGAGCACGTCACGTGCTGACCGTCGGCGCGACAGCCGTCCTCGGACCCCACGAAGCGCACGGGCTCCGGCAGGTCGTCGACCGCACCGACCCGGCGCGCGTCGGACGGTCCGCCGTTGACCGCGGTGATCGTGTACCGGAACACGCCCCCGGGCAGCAGCTCGACGTCCCCGGGCAGGAGGTCGGCGGCCTTCTCGGTGCGCAGCGCGGCGTCGGTCCCGATCGCGGCCCGGACCGTCGACGCGTTGTCCGCCGTGTTCGTGTCGGCGCGCGACGGTGGCGTGGTGATCCGTGCCGCGCTCGCGATCTGCCCCGTGGCGTCCGCAGCGAGGTCGCCCTCGATCGTCCAGGTGACCGTGGCCCCCGGGTCGATGTCGGCCGTCGTGGCGATCTCCGGACCGGCGCCGGACCCCGCACCGCACGCGGCACCGGCCGTGGCGGCGCACGTCCAGCGGACGTCGTGCAGTTCGGTCGGCGTCGCGATCACCACGTCGTTGCGCGCGGAGCCGTTCCGCCCCCGGTTCGTCGCGGTCGCCGTGTACCGGACGTGCGTGCCCGCGACGACGCGCTCCGGCATCTCCTGCGTGATGCCGACGTCGGTCGGGATGGACACGGTCAGGTCGTCGACCTCGTGGGCGTTGGTCGAGTTCCCGGTCGAGGCGGTGAACCCGAGGCGCAGCGTGTCCGGGAGCGGCGCCTGTCCGTCACCCTCGAGCGCCACCTGGTCGATCACGGTCCGCATCCGGGTACCCGGTCCGGAGTCGGACCGCACCGTGAGTGCGAGGACCCCGTCGGCGGCCGGCAGCAACGTGACGTGCACCGTCCGTTCGTCGGACCGGGATTGCGTCCCCACTCCACCGTCGGGGCCGACCGCGCCGCGGAGGAACCGGTAGCCGTCCGTGCCGTTCCCCGAGCCGCGGAGCACGACGTGGTCGGGCTGGGGACCGGGGCCGGACCCGTTGAACGGGCGTGAGAAGTTGCCGCGCAGGTCGAACCCGATGCCGACGAACGCCCCGGGCATGCCGGCGACGTCGCAGGTGCCGTAGTGGCCCGAGTCGTCGTAGCAGCTGTACCCGAGCGCCGCGCCGGGTCGCCCGACCCCCGGCGCGACGGCACCGTCCGACAGCGACATGAGCAGGCCGTCCGCCCCGGTGCCGCCGTGCATCGCGTACCGGAACTCGATCTCGAGCCCGAGGTCCGACGCGAACACGTCGTCGGTGGCCCAGGAGCCGGCCTCGCTCCGCACGGCGTCCGTGAGTCGCAGCCAGCCGTCCCCGACCTCGGCGTCGCCGGACAGCGTCCCGCCGTCGGCCGAGTCGAAGTCGGTGTGGAACGGGAACGCGAGCTCGGCTGCGTGGGCGGTCGTCACGGGGACCATGGCCCCGGCGCTCAGCGCGGAGAGCGCCAGGGCTCCGCAGGCGATGCGCCGCAGTCGCCGCAGCGCCGCGGCGCGGGGTACGGCGCCCGGCGTCCCGGGTCGTGCTGGTGTCGGTGGATGTGCTCGTGGTGCTGATGTCATGCCGCCCATGCTGGGGACCGGAGTCGCTCCCCCGAGGCCGGAGCGGACCGGTTGTGGAGGCCGCGCCCGGGCCTCCCGGCTGTGGACGGCGGACCGACGGGCCGACGGGCCGCCCACCGCACGCAGTGGACGGTCCGCCGTCAGCTCACGCGGTGAGCCACACCGTGCTCTCGCCCGGCAACAGCCCGTCCTCGATCGGGCACGACGCCACGACGACGGCGCCCTCGGGCAGCGGCACGGGGTCGGTGCCGAAGTTCGTGACCGAGCGCCATCCGTCGGCGCGCGCGAACCCGACCACCCGGTCCGGTGTCTCGAGCCACGTCAGGTCCTCGCCGCCGCGGTGCGTCCGACGGAACGCGAGCGCCGCGCGGTACAGCTCCAACGTGCTGCCGTCGACGCCGTCCTCGGCCTCGACGCTCCACGTCCCGAAGTCGGCGGGCTGCGGCAGGTGTGCCCCGTCCGGCCCGAACCCGAACGAGGAGCCGGACCGGCTCCACGGGATCGGCACGCGGCAGCCGTCACGGCCCTTGTCCGTGTGCTCCGAGCGCGCCCACTTCGGGTCCTGCAGGCGGTCGCGCGGGATGTCCGCGACCTCGTGGAGGCCGAGCTCCTCGCCCTGGTACACGTACGCGGACCCGGGCAGCGCGAGCACGAGGAGGGACGCGGCACGGGCACGACGGAGCCCGCGGTCGCGGTCGAGCACCGGCTCCCTGCCGTCGCTCATGAGCCAGGCGCCCGAGTCCGCCCCGTCCGGGAGCCCGTACCGCGTGGCGTGCCGCACGACGTCGTGGTTCGACAGCACCCAGGTGCTCGAGGCCCCGGACTGGCTCGCCTGCGCGAGGTTCTCGTCGATGATCGCGCGGAAGGCCTCGGGGTCGAACGGGGCCTCGAGCAGGTCGAAGTTGAACGCCTGCCCGAGTTCCGTCGGTCGGGCGTAGAGCACGCGACGGCGGGCGGGTACCCACGCCTCGGCGATCGCGCTCCGCGGCGGGTCGTACTCGTCGAGCACCCGTCGCCAGGACCCGAGGATCTCGTGCACCTCGTCGCGGTCGTAGAGCGGGTCGCTGCCGTCGAGGGGCAGGTGGTCCTGGTCGCTCGGCCGGAACGGCTCCGACAGGTCCTTGGCCATGCCGTGCGCGACGTCGACGCGGAAGCCGTCGACGCCGCGGTCCGACCAGAAGCGGAGCGTCTGCTCGAAGTCGGCGCGGACCTCCGGGTTCGACCAGTCGAGGTCGGGCTGCTCCCGCGCGAACAGGTGCAGGTACCACTGGCCGTCGGCGATCCGGGTCCACGCGGAGCCGCCGAAGTTCGAGACCCAGTCGGACGGCGGCTCCGCGCCGTCGGGACCGGAGCCGTCGCGGAACACGTAGCGGGCCCGGGCGGCGGAGCCCCGCGGGGACTCGAGTGCCTCCTGGAACCACACGTGCAGGTCGGAGGTGTGGTTCGGGACGACGTCGACGATGATCCGGATCCCGGCGGCGTGCGCGGCCGCGACCAGGGCGTCGAAGTCGGCGAGCGTCCCGAGCTTCGGGTCGACGTCGCGGTAGTCGGCCACGTCGTAGCCGCCGTCCGCGAGGGCGGACGGGTAGAAGGGGCTGAGCCAGATCGCGTCGACGCCGAGCTCCCGCAGGTACGGCACCCGGTCGGTCACCCCGGCGATGTCACCGACGCCGTCGCCGTCGACGTCGGCGAAGCTCCGTGGGTACACCTGGTAGACGACGGCTTGGCGCCACCAGTCCGGGTCGTGGAGGGACGGGATCGGCTGGTCGGTCCCGGGGACCGGTGGCTGGGTGGACACGGAAGCGTCGTTCCTCTCGCGGCGGGTTCGGTGCGTCCGTCACGCTACGCGGCGGTGGCTCGGAGGGATCGCGGACCCGAGAGAGGGCCGCATCCCGAGCGCGAGCTGGCCGTTGCCCGCCGCGCCCGGCCACTGCGCGCACCACCGCCCGAGTGGTTCCTGTACGTCCCGGCGTTCGCTAGCCGGTCTAGCAAGTAGGCAGGTTAGGGTGGTGTGCATGAGCACGCAGGAGGTCACCGAGCCGTCCGGGTACTGGTACCCCGACGACGATGCGACCCAGCGGGGCGTCGACGTGCTGAACGCCCTGCGCCGCTACCGCGGGGCCGAGACGGCGATGCGTCGCCGGACCCGTGACGCGATGGGCATGGGCGAGACGGACCTCCTGGCCGTCCGGTTCCTGCTGCAGGCGCAGCGGGCGGACCGCACCATCAGCCCGAAGGACCTCGCCGCCTACCTCAAGATCTCGTCGGCGTCGACGACGATCCTGGTCGACCGCCTCGTCAGGAGCGGCCACGTCCGGCGTGAGCCGCACCCGACCGACCGTCGTGCACTCGTCATCGTCCCGACGACCAACACGGACACCGAGGTCCGCGCGACGCTCGGTCGCATGCACCGGCGGATGATGCACATCGCGGAGTCCCTCACGGCGGACGAGGCCCGGGTCGTCATGACCTTCCTCGAGGACGTCCGTGCGGCGGTCGACATGGTCGACCCGCACGAGGACTGACCGCCCAGCCGTCCGGTCACGGGGGACGCGTGTCCGGACGTCGGCTGAGCGTCGCCCATGCCGCCCCGGGTAGACCGGGAACCGTCACCGAACCTCGGAACGGAGCCATCATGCACGCATCGGACAAGCTCGCCGGCAATCTCCAGAAGGTCCTCGTGGACCTCATCGACCTGCACGTCCAGGGCAAGCAGGCCCACTGGAACGTGCTCGGACACAACTTCCGGGACCTCCACCTCCAGCTCGACGAGATCGTCACGGAGGCACGTGAGTTCTCCGACACCGTGGCGGAGCGCATGCGCGCCCTCTACGCCACGCCCGACGGTCGCTCGAAGACCGTCGGCGCCACCTCGAGCCTCGACGAGTTCCCGGAGGGCGAGGTCTCGACCCACGACGTCGTCGACATGATCACCCTGCGCCTCTACCAGGCCGTGGGGACCATGCGCGACGTGCACGACGAGGTCGACGAGGAAGACCCGTCGACCGCGGACATCCTGCACGCGATCATCGACCGACTCGAGCAGCTCGCGTGGATGGTCAGCGCCGAGAACCGCACGCCGAAGCAGACGCTGTCGGCGGCGACGACCGCTCCGAACGCCGAGAGCGTCGAGAGCGCGCAGTCGACCAGCCTGAGCTGAGCCGACCCCTCTCCGGGTCACCCGCGCATCCGGGTCACCCGCCCATCCGGGCCACCCGCCCATCCGGGCCACGGCGCACCGGCGACCGGCCGCGGCGGCATCCGCCGACGCGGCCGTCGTCGTGCGCGCACGCAGAACGACAGACAGGAGCACCACCCCATGGACCTCGGCATCTCGGGCCGCATCGCGCTCGTCTTCGGCGCGGACTCCGGCATCGGCTGGCAGACGGCCAAGCTCCTGCTCAGCGAGGGCGCCACCGTCGTGATCACCGACCTCGACCAGGCCGCCCTCGACGACTCGGCCGCGAAGCTCGAGGCCCACCCGGGCCGGCTCTTCGCGTTCGCCGCGGACGTCACCGACAGCGCGAGCCTCACCCGCCTCCACGACCAGGTCCGCGAGTCCGTCGGCGTGATCGACATCCTCGTGCAGTCCTCGGGGGTCACGGGCGCCCAGGGCATGTTCCACGAGATCGACGAGCAGGGTTGGCTGTCGACCATCGACATCGATCTCATGGGCCCGGTGCGGATCACGCGTGAGTTCATCGGTGACCTGCGCGACGGTGGCTGGGGCCGGATCGTCTACGTGACGAGCGAGGACGCCCTCCAGCCCTACGACGACGAGCTGCCGTACTGCGCGGCGAAGGCCGGCGTGCTCTCGTTCGCCAAGGGACTGTCCCGGAGCTACGCGAAGGAGGGGCTGCTCGTCAACACGGTCTCCCCCGCCTTCATCCACACCCCGATGACGGACGCCATGATGACGAAGCGGGCCGAGCAGACGGGCCAGGGCTTCGACGAGGCCATCGAGTCGTTCCTCGACGAGGAGCGCCCCTACCTCGAGCTGCACCGCCGCGGCGAGCCCGACGAGGTCGCGAGCGTCATCGCGTTCCTCTGCAGCGACCGCGCCTCGTTCGTGAACGGGTCCAACTACCGGGTCGACGCCGGCTCGGTCGCCACCATCTGACCGGGAGACACACGATGACCGACCACCGCTACCTCGTGATCGGCGGGGGCATGGTCGCCGACGCCGCCGCCAAGGGCATCCGCGAGATCGACGAGCAGGGCTCGATCGGCATCCTCAGCACCGACGTGGACACCCCCTACGCCCGCCCCGCGCTGTCGAAGAAACTCTGGACCGATCCGGACTTCAGCTGGGACAAGGTCGACCTGCACACGGCCGACGCGACCGGCGCCGAGATCCACCTGCGCACGACGGTGGTCGCGATCGACCGTACGGCGAAGTCGGTGACGACCGATGACGGACAGCGGTTCGGGTACGAGCGGCTGCTCATCGCGACCGGCGGAACACCCACGCCGCTGCCGATCGAGCACGACGACCGCGTGATCGACTACCGGAGCGCCGAGGACTACCGACGACTGCGGGGGTTCGCGGACCAGCACGCCCACGTCATCGTCGTCGGCGGCTCGTACATCGGCACGGAACTCGCCGCGGCGCTCGTGCAGAACGGCGCGACCGTGACGCTCGTGCACCCCGACGACGTGCTCGGCGGCTCCATGTTCCCGGCGGACCTGGCGGCGGCGTTCGAGCGCCGGTACCGCGACGCCGGTGTCGATCTCGTCGGCGGCCGCAAGGTCACCGACGGGCGCGGGACCGACGACGGCGTGATCGTCACGCTCGACGACGGCCGCGAGCTCCGCGCCGACGCGGTCGTCTCCGGGCTCGGGATCACGCCGAACGTCGACCTGGCACGGGATGCGGGCCTCCCGGTCGATGACGGCGTCGTCGTCTCGGCGACGCTCGTGACGGAGGACCCGGACGTCTTCGCCGCGGGCGACGTGGCCGAGTACCCGGACCTGGTCCTCGGCCGCCGCCGCGTCGAGCACGTCGACAACGCGCAGGAACAGGGCCGGCAGGCGGGCCGGAACCTCGCGGGTGCCGACGAGCCGTACACCCACACCCCCTACTACTACTCGAACGTGTTCGACATCGGGTACGAGGCCGTCGGCCGCGTCCAGGCGACGCTCCGCACGGTCGAGGAATGGGCGGCCCCGCTGGAACAGGGCGTCGTGTACTACCTCGACGGGGACGTGACCCGCGGCGTGCTCCTGTGGAACGTGCAGGGGCAGCGCGACGCGGCGCGCCAGGTGCTCGCCGAGGCGGAAGCGCTCACCCCCGACATGCTGCCGGGCCGGATCCCCACCGGGGGCTGAGCCGGGAGGCCCAGCCTCCGTCCGTCGCTCAGGCCGCGTCCTCGACGCGCTCGGGCCCACGGACCGGCGTCGACCGCTCGTCGCCGTCGGCGCGGCGCTCGGCGCCGTCCTCCGACCCCGCGGCGAGCTCGCCGTCCGCGATCACCTGCTCGGCGTCGCCGACCGGTTCGTCGTCGTGGACGGTGGCGCGAGCGTGCTCGGTCTTCCCGGCCGCGACCAGGTCGTCCCCGCGGACCATGCCGACGAGTTCACGGAGGCGCGCGACGAGGACGTGCCACGCCTCCGCAGGGCGCAGTCGGTCGAGGTCCGACCTCGTGGTCGTGTCTGCCACCGCGGTGAGCGACGCCACGCCGCGGTCCGGCAGGTCCCCGCGCACGTGCGCCACGGCGAGCGCCGCGACGACGTCCGCTTGCCCGTGCACGACGGCGTGGGCGCCGCCCGTGACCTCACGGAGGACCGCGTACGGGAACACCCGCCCGAGCCGCCGCACCCAGTCGCGCGGGACGAGGGCGTCGTGCTCACCGCGGACGACGAGCACCCGGGCCTGCACGGCCTCCGCCCGACGCTCGATCGGGTACGCGAGCATGCGGGGCAGGACCGCTCGGAACCAGTGCCAGCCGCACAACGCGTACGCGGTGAGGGCGTGCCAGCGGATCGCGGCCGGCTCGTGGACGACCGAGCGGGCGAACCGCACCATCGACTCGCTCACCGTGCGCGCAGCGCTGTCGACGACCGGGCTGATCAGGACGACGTCGCTGAGGTCGGGCCGGCGGGCCGCCACCTCCGTGACGACCTGCGCCCCCATCGAGTGCCCGACGAGGACCGGGTCGACGAGCCCGAGCGCGTCGATGACGGCCTCGACCGCGTCGGCGTACCGCTCGATCGAGACGGTCCCGCGGAACCGTCGGACCCCGGCGAACCCGGGCAGGTCGAGGGCGTGCACCGGGCCGAACGCGTTGAGGTTCGAGGCGAGCCGCTCGCGGTGGGTCGCCGCGACGCTGAGGCCCGCGACGAGCACGAACGCACGGTCCCCGGGGGCGCCGATCGTGCTCACGCGGACGGTGGTGCCGTCGACCGGGACGCGACTGACGGTGACGGTGGCGTTCGGCAGGGCGTCGGACACGTGGACCTCCGGGTGCTCGCTCGGGCGGATGACCGACGATAACGGCCGCACCCCCGAACGGGTGGCGCGACGGGCCGGGAGGCGCGGGATGCGGCCGTCCCGTCCCTCCCGTCAGCCTGCGCGGTCAGCCCGCGAAGCGGTGGGCCGGGATCCCGTGCACCCGCGTCGGCACCGCGAGGACGGCGCCGGAGAGCGGCGCCTGCTCGAGCTGCTCCTCCGTGAGGTTCTCGCGCGCGGTGCCGATGAACAGCGTGCTCATGTCCACGCCCCCGAACGCGACCGAGGTGACGTTCGGGGCGGGCAGGTCGACGACCTCCAGGCGTTCGCCGTCGGGCGAGTAGCGCTCCACGCGCCCCTCGCCGTAGATCGCGCCCCAGAAGCAGCCCTCGTCGTCGCGCACCAGGCCGTCGTGCGCGGCACCACTGACGAAGGGCTCCAGGTCGCCGAGTTCGCCGTCCGGCCCGTAGGAGCCGCGGAAGATCGTGGAGACCGCGGTGTCCGTGACGTACATGACGCTGCCGTCCGGCGACCACTCCATCCCGTTCGTCGTGCCGAACCCGCCTCGGAGCACGCGTACGGTGCCGTCCGGGTCGATCGCGTAGAGGGCCGCGTCGCCGTCGCCCTGGAGGTCCATGCTCCCCACGAGGAACCGGCCGAAGGGATCGCATTTGCCCTCGTTGAACCGCATGTCCGGTTTGGCGTGCTCGACGGTCGCGAGCTCACGGTCGACGGCACCGTCGGCGTCGGTCAGGACCACGCGGTCCCCGAGCGCCGCGACGAACCCTCCGGAGGCACGGGGCTGGAACGACGCGAGCGGCGGCGGCAGCGGGACCGAGGACACCACGACGCCGTCCGCGGTCGCGGTGTGCAGGGTGCCGAGCGGGATGTCGGTCCAGTGCAGGCGCTGGCCGTCCGGGTCCCAGACGATGCTCTCGACGAGCGCTGCCTTCGCATCGGTGAACGCGCGGACGGGACCGGTCGTGGCGGTGGACATGCACCCCGGTCTACCCGGGCCGCGCTGAGGACGCACCCCGGACGTGACACGTGCTCCATACTCATCCCGTGGATGCGCAGCGCGAGTCGGAGACCGAGCGACTCGTGGTGTTCACCGACGCGGTCGCGGCGATCGCGATCACGCTGCTCGTGCTGCCGCTCGTCGACATCGTGCCCGAGGCCGCGCACCGGGACGGCGACGTCGGCGCGCTGCTCCGCGAGCACGTGCCGCAGTTCGGCGGGTTCGTGCTCAGCTTCGCGGTCATCGCGCGGTTCTGGTGGTCTCACCACGAACTGTTCCGCACCGTCACACGCCTGAGCCGGGCGGTCGTGCGGTGGAACCTCGTGTGGACGTTCGCGATCGTCGCGCTGCCCCTGCCGACGGCGATCATCACCGCGTACCGGCCGAGCCCCCTCACCGTGGAGCTCTACGTCGGCACGCTCGTGCTCGCCACCGCGGCGCTCGCCGGGATCGCGCGGGCGTTCCTCCGCCGCGACGACCTGACCGACCGCGAGCGCACCGCCGCCCGCCAGCAGCTCCTCGGCTCGGCCGTGAGCGCCGGCCTGTTGCTCCTGGCCGCCGTGGTGGGGAGCCTCGTGCCCGCCGTCAACTTCTTCGCGCTCCTGCTGCTGTTCGCCTCCGGGCCGGTCGAGCGGGTGCTCCGCCGACGCTGGACGAGCGCCACGCCGGGGTGACCCGGCGCGGCGCCCGGGGCGTCAGTCGCCCTTGACGTTGACGAGCTGCCGCAGCGTGTGACGGATCGTCACGAGGTCGGCGGCGTCCGCCATCACCTGGCCGATCGGCTTGTAGGCCGCCGGGATCTCGTCGAGGAACGCATCCGTGTCCCGGAACTCGATCCCCGCCATCGCCGCGCGGAGCTGCTCGTGGGTGAAGGTGCGCCGAGCCGCGGACCGCGAGTAGGACCTCCCGGCTCCGTGCGGTGACGACGCGAGCGACTGCGCGTTGCCGCGCCCCTCGACCACGTACGAGGCCGTGCCCATGGACCCCGGCACGAGTCCGAGCTGCCCCTCGCGCGCCGAGATCGCACCCTTCCGCGACACCCACACGTCCTTGCCCCAGTGCCGCTCCTGCTGCGTGAAGTTGTGGTGACAGTTGATGCGCTCCTGCTCGTCCACCAGCACCCCCATGACCTCGCTGAGCTGGCGGACGACGCGGTCCATCATCTCCTCGCGGTTGAGCAGGGCGTAGTGCTGCGCCCACCGGAGCTCGGCGATGTACCGGTCGAACTCCGGCGTCCCCTCGACCAGGTACGCGAGGTCGGCGTCGGGCAGCTGGATCCACCAGCGCTCCATGAGCCGCTTCGCGACCGCGATGTGCCGCTGGGCGATCTTGTTCCCGACACCCCGGCTGCCCGAGTGCAGGAACAGCCAGACGCGGTCGGTCTCGTCGACGCTCACCTCGATGAAGTGGTTGCCGCTCCCGAGCGTGCCGAGCTGCTCGCGCCATCCCCCGAGCGCTCGCGCGGGGTCGAACCCCGCGGCGTCGGCGAGCGCCTCGAGCTCCGCGATGCGGGGCGCGGCCGTCGCGACGACCTTCCGGTTCGCGGCCCCGGCCGACAGCGGGACCGCCCGCTCGATCTGCTCGCGGAGCGGGCGCAGGTCGGTCGGCAGGTCGGCGCGGTCGAACTGGGTCCGGACGGCGATCATGCCGCAGCCGATGTCCACGCCGACGGCGGCGGGCATGACCGCGCGGAGCGTCGGGATGACGGAGCCCACGGTCGCGCCGAGCCCCAGGTGCGCGTCGGGCATGAGCGCCACGTGCGGGAACACGAAGGGCATCGCGGCCGTGGTCCGTGCCTGCTGCTCGGTCGTCTCCTCGAGGAGACTCGCCCACGAGAGCAATCGGTCGTTGATCTTCTGCATCGTTCCGCCTTCCGTCGGATCGGGATGGTGACGGTCCGGGGCGGACCGGCACCGTCCCTCCCGACCGACACGATGGTCGGTGACCGATGTGGTCGACGGGAGACGGGTGCGCAAGACGCCCTGGGCCTGGTGGGCACGGGCGTCGGAGGACGACCGTGCCTACACGGGATAGCTGCTGGTGGGCCGCTGCTCGAGCGCACGCCACATGAGCGGCACGAGCTGCTGCTCGTTCCGCTTCCGGGGCTGCTGTTCGACGCGCACGGCGGTCCTCCAGTCGAGTGCCCAGGGCGGGCACGGAGCACCGACCATAGTGCGACACGCCCGAGCTGCACAACCGCGACACGCCCGGAAGGCCCGGCGCGGGTCGCACCGGTCGGTGTGCGCACGTGGACCGGAGGTGGGAACGGCAGCCGGACTGCTCGCAGTCGAGGGGAGCAGAGTAGGAGGATGCCCGAGCGCACTCCGGACACCCCGGACTCCTCCGACAACGCCGAACGCACCGACGGCTACGCCCCCCTCCGCTCCTACGCGGCCATCGGCGACGGCCGCACCGTGGCGCTCGTCGGGCGCGACGGCCGCATCGACTGGTTGCCGGTGCCGTCCATGGACTCCCCCGCTCCCTTCGCGAGCATCCTCGATGCCGAGCACGGCGGGCACATCGCGTTGAAGCCGACCGGCCCGGCGCACATGGAGCGCCGCTATCTGCCCGGCACGAACGTGCTCTGCACGACGTGGACCACCGCCGACGGCGAGGCCACGGTCACGGACGCCATGGCCACCGGCGTGGCCGGACGACTGCCCTGGGCCCAACTCGGGCGCTGCGTGCAGGGCGTCCGCGGGGCGGTCGAGTTCGAGTGGGCGGTCCAGCCGGGCACGCTCCTCGGGCAGGCCCGACCGGAACGACTCGACACGGTGAACGGCTCGATCGTGGCGGTGGACGGCGTGAGCATCGCCATCGTCGAGCTCGGGTTCGAGCCCGTGCACGAGGACGGCCCGCGGTTCTCCGGACGGTTCCGGACGTCCGAGGGCTCGAGGTCGATCCTGTCGGTCATCGGGACGCTCGACGAGCCGCTGTTCATCCCGGACCCGCACGAGACGATGCGCGGTGTCGACCGCACCATCCGCAACTGGGAGACCTGGTCGAAGGAGTTCGCGTACGACGGCCCCTGGGCGGACGCCGTGCACCGCAGTGCCCTCGCGCTCAAGCTGCTCATCTTCGCGCCGACGGGGTCGATCGCAGCCGCGGCCACCACGTCGCTGCCCGAGGACGAGCACGGCGACAAGAACTGGGACTACCGGTTCGCCTGGGTGCGCGACCTCGCCTACTCGGTCCGCGCGCTGACGCGGTTCGGGCTCCGCGAGGAGACGCACGCCGCCGTCTCGTGGCTCATGCGGACCATCGCGGACAACGGCGACGGCATGCCGATCTTCTACCGGCTCTCCGGCGCGCGGTCGGACGGCGTCGTGGAACGTGACGTGCCCGGCTGGCGCGGCATCGGTCCGGTGACCGAGGGCAACCGTGCAGCGGACCAGCTCCAGCTCGGCGTCTGGGGCGACGTGTTCGACATCATGCGGCAGTACGTCGCGCAGGGGAACGTCCTCGACCGGCAGACGGCGCACGTGCTCGAACGGCTCGCGGACGAGGCCTGCCACAAGTGGGTCGAGGAGGACTCCGGGATGTGG
This sequence comes from Curtobacterium sp. MCBD17_003, assembly GCF_003234885.2. Taxonomy (NCBI): domain Bacteria; kingdom Bacillati; phylum Actinomycetota; class Actinomycetes; order Micrococcales; family Microbacteriaceae; genus Curtobacterium; species Curtobacterium sp. MCBD17_003. The sequence goes on along the minus strand of NZ_CP126275.1, from coordinate 363,550 downwards.
GAGCTCCAGGAGGCCCACCACTACACGACGAGCAAGATCGGCTGCTGGCAGGCACTCGACGCGGCGATCGAACTGCACGACAAGGGGCAGATCGGCGGCCCGCGCGACAAGTGGGTGGAGAACCGCGAGCTCATCGAGCAGTGGGTGGCTGAGCACGGCTGGAACGAGGAACTCGGCCATTACGTCATGCACCCCGACACCGATGCCCTCGACGCGTCGATCCTGCTGCACGCCTCGTCGTCGTTCGACCGGGGACCGCGGATGTCCGCGACGATCGACGCCATCCGGGAGCAGCTGTCGGTCGGGCCGCTCGTCTACCGCTACTCCGGGCTCGAGGACGAGGAGTCGCCGTTCGTGGCCTGCTCGTTCTGGCTCGCGTCGGCGTTGGCCTGCGTGGGACGTGACGGCGAAGCCAGGGCGCTCATGGACGACATGGTCGCGCAGGGGAACGACGTCGGGCTGTTCGCCGAGATGATCAGCGCCGACACGGGGGAGTTCATGGGGAACCTGCCGCAGGGCCTGTCCCACCTCGCGCTCATCAACGCGGCGATCACGATCGAGGAGATGGCCCGCGAAGGATGACGAACGACCCCGACGCCCGGATGGACCGGCTGCGGAAAGCGGCTCGGTACCGGTTCGCGCAGTACGCCGAGGAGCAGGCGCGCGAGACGGAGGCATCGGGCACGCCCGCATCGCGATCGCTCGACCCCGACGAGGTCCGTGCCGAGCGACGGCTCCGGGGTGCCCGGGACATGGTCGCGCACGCCAACGCGCTCATCGAGGAGGGTGACGAACGTGGGGTGTTCGAGCACAACCCGCTGCGCGGCAAACCCCTGCCGGACAACGACGGCCGGCACGACCCCGACTGGTGGATCCGGCGCTACGTCGAACGCGAGGAGCTGACCGGCCTCGGACCGCCGGCGCTCGCCCTCCGGAAGGAGGACGCGGAACTCGACGCCCGGCTCGACGAGGAGTCGAGCGAGCGACGCGTCCGCGAGATCGTCGAGGACTTCGACGCGCGGGTCGTCGAGGCACGGCGGCAGCTCATGGGCGGCCCGCCGGTCGTCACGCCGGTCCGGGACGTCGACGTCGAGATCGAGCGGTGGCGCGACCGCCGGGAGGCCCGACAAGCGGTCGAGCGCGCCGCAGCGGCCGAGCAGGCCGCCGCCGATGCGGAGGAACGGCAGCGGCGGCGTCGATGGTGGCGCCGCCGCTGACCGCTCCTAGGCCTCGCGCGTCTTCGGCGAGCTGTCGTTCGTCTTCGCCGGGTCGCGCTCGACGACGTCGCCGAGGACCTCGTCGATGCGGGCGAGGGCTTCTGCCGGGATCCGGACACCGGCCGCGCCGGCGTTGTCGTGCACCTGCTCGGGACGGGACGCCCCGATGATGGCGGACGCGACGTTGTCGTTCTGCAGGGTCCACGCCACGGCGAGCTGCGCCATGGACAGGCTCAGCTCCTGCGCGATCGGCTGCAACTGCTGTACCCGCTCGAGCACGTCGTCGCGCATCCAGCGCGAGATCATCTGCGCGCCGCCCTTCTCGTCCGTCGCCCGCGATCCCTCGGGGAGCGGCTGGCCCGGCTGGTACTTGCCCGTCAGGACACCCTGGGCGATGGGCGACCAGACGATCTGCGAGATGCCGAGCTGCTCCGACGTGGGGACGACCTCGCCCTCGATCACGCGCCAGAGCATCGAGTACTGCGGCTGGTTCGAGATGAGCTGGACCCCGAGCTGCTTCGCGAGCGCGTGGCCCTTCTCGATCTGCTCGGACGTCCACTCGGAGACGCCGATGTACAGGACCTTGCCCTGCCGGACGATGTCCGCGAAGGCCTGCATGGTCTCCTCGAGCGGGGTCTCGTGGTCGAAGCGGTGCGCCTGGTACAGGTCGACGTAGTCGGTCTGGAGCCGCTGCAGCGAACCGTCGATCGACTCGAGGATGTGCTTGCGCGACAGACCGGTGTCGTTGTGTCCCTTGGGCCCGGTCGGCCCGAAGACCTTCGTGGCGATCTCGAGGGACTGCCGCCGCTCGCCCTTCAGGGCCTCGCCGAGGACGGTCTCGGCACCCGTGTTCGCGTACACGTCCGCCGTGTCGAAGGTCGAGATGCCCACGTCGAGTGCCGCCCGCACGCAGGCGATGGCCGCGTCGTTCTCGACCTGCGATGCGTGGGTGAGCCAGTTGCCGTAGGTGATCTCCGAGACCTTGAGTCCCGAGTCGCCGAGGTAGCGGTGTTCCATGTGTCGTTCCTCCCGGGCCGCGTCGGTGCGGCGCCGGGGTCGACGGTAGTCCCGACCCGGGACCGCGCGCACCGGCGTCTCCGGTCCTGTGGACGGGGGCGACCTGTGCACGTGCGTCCGGTCCTGTGGACGGTGACGCTCGAGCGCGCCTACGGTGGGGGCCATGTCGCACAGCGCCTCGACCTCTGACCGGCTCCTCGCGATCGACGCGTGGTGGCGCGCCGCGAACTACCTCACCGTCGGGCAGATCTACCTGCTCGACGACCCGCTGCTCACCCGCCCGCTCCGCCGCGAGGACATCAAGCCCCGGCTGCTCGGACACTGGGGCACCTCGCCCGCGCTGAGCCTCGTGTACGCACACCTCAACGCGCTCATCAGCGAGCGCGGACACGACGTGCTGTACGTGTGCGGGCCCGGGCACGGCGGTCCGGCGATGGACGCGAACGCGTGGCTCGACGGCACGTGGAGCGAGCTCTACCCCGGCATCACACCCGACGTCGACGGTCTCCGGCAGTTCTTCAAGCAGTTCTCGTTCCCGGGCGGCATCCCGTCCCACGCGGCCCCGGAGACGCCCGGCTCGATCAACGAGGGTGGGGAGCTCGGCTACTCGCTGTCGCACGCCTACGGCGCGGCGCTCGACAACCCCGACCTCGTCGTGGCGTGTGTCATCGGCGACGGGGAGGCCGAGACCGGTCCGCTCGCGGCGTCCTGGCAGGCCCACACCTTCCTCGACCCGGTCAAGGACGGCGCGGTCCTGCCGATCCTCAACCTCAACGGCTACAAGATCGCCAACCCGACCGTGCTCGCTCGGATCCCGGAAGAGGACCTCGTCGCCTTCTTCCGCGGGCTCGGGTACGCGCCGATCATCGTCGACTCCGCCCGGGTCGACGACGACCCGTTCGCCGTGCACGCCCTGTTCGACGCCGCTCTGCGACGTGCGTTCGGACAGATCGAGGACCTCCAGGCGGCGGCACGCGGTGGCTCGGGCACCGAGCGCCCGCGGTGGCCCCTCATCGTCCTCCGGACGCCGAAGGGCTGGACGGGGCCGAAGGAGGTCGACGGCCAGCGGGTCGAGGGCACCTTCCGTGCGCACCAGGTCCCACTGCCGGGCGTCCGCGACTCCGACGACCACCGCCGGCAGCTCGAGGAGTGGATGCGCTCCTACCGCCCCGAGGAACTGTTCGACGAGCAGGGCCAGCCCATCGGGATCCTCGGCACGATCCGCCCCGAGGGCGACAAGCGCATGAGCGCGACCCCCCACGCGAACGGCGGCCGGCTCCGGGTGGCGCTCGACCTGCCGGACCTCGAGCCCTACGCGGTGGACGTCCCCGACGACCGCACGACCAACACGTCCGCCACCGGGACGCTCGGTCCGTGGCTCCGGGACCTCATCCGCCGCAACCCGTCGAACTTCCGGCTGTTCGGCCCGGACGAGACGATCTCGAACAAGCTCGACGCGGTGTTCGAGACGACGGACCGCGTCTGGCGCGCCGAGCTCGAACCGGACGACGCGCACCTCGCCCTCGAGGGCCGGGTGACCGAGGTCCTGTCCGAGCACACGCTCGAGGGGCTGCTCGAGGGGTACGTGCTCACCGGCCGGCACGGCATGTTCAACACGTACGAGGCCTTCGCGCACATCATCGACTCGATGGTCGGCCAGTACCTCAAGTGGCTCGAGTCCTCCGCGGACATCGACTGGCGTGTCCCGGTCTCGAACCTGACGATCCTGCTGTCCTCGCACGTGTGGCGGCAGGACCACAACGGGTTCTCACACCAGGACCCCGGGTTCCTCGACGTCGTCGCCTCGAAGCAGCAGGACCTCGTCCGCGTCAAGTTCCCGCCGGACGCGAACTCGCTGCTCGCCGTCGCCCGACACGCGTTCGAGACCACCGAGCGCGTCGAGGTGATCGTCGCGGGCAAGAACCTCGAGCCCGACTGGCTCCCGATCGACGAGGCCGTCGCGCACGTCGCCGCCGGCGTCGGGGTCTGGCACTGGGCGGGCACCGTCGCGGAGGGCGCCACGCCGAACCTCGTCATGGCCTCCGCCGGTGACGTCCCGACACTGGAGACCATCGCCGCGATCGACCTCATCCGAGCGAACGCGCCCGAGGTCGCGATCCGCATGGTGAACGTCGTGGACCTCCTCGCGCTCGGGGACCCGCGGAACCACGAGCACCCGATCAGCGACGACGACTACGACGCCCTGTTCCTGCCCGGCACGCCCGTGGTCTTCGCGTTCCACGGCTACCCCGCACTCGTCCACCAGATGACGTACAACCGGCACGGCCACGACGACATGCACGTGCACGGCTACATGGAGCGCGGCACCACCACCTCGCCGTTCGACATGGTCATGCTCAACGACATGGACCGCTTCGCGCTTGCCGCCGACGCCCTGTCCCACGTGGACGCCGACCGGTACGCGGGTCTCGTGCAGGCCTGCCAGGAGGCCCGGGACGCTGCACGTCGGTTCGCCTACGAGCGCGGTGAGGACCACCCGGCGGTCGCCGGCTGGCAGTTCAACGGCTGGCCGCAGGACGACCCCGACGGACACCGTCAGGGCGTCGCCGGCGGGGTGCAGCAGGGTGCGGACTCGTCGGACGACAACCACTGAGGCGTCCAGTCGTGGGTGACGACCAGCGGACCGCCGGGGACGGCGTCCTGACCGACACCGATCACGCCCTCGAGGCGACGATCGCCCATCTGCTCGACACGCGCGCCGCCACGTCGAGCACCTGCCCGTCGGAGGCGGCACGGGCACTCGGCGGCGATGACTGGCGCAGCCTGATGGAGCCGACGCGGCAGGCCGCGCGCCGCATGGTCGCGCGCGGGGAGGTCGAGATCACCCAGCGCGGGTCCGTGATCGATCCCGACCACATCCACGGTCCGATCCGGATCCGCCGGCCGCGCTGACGCCGTTCCTCCCCATCGCCCACCTTCGGCGATCGATCCGCGGCGAGTCGGAGGAACCGCCGTGATCGATCCCGTCGAAGACCGCAGCGTTAGGCCGCACGGGCGGCGCGCGCCGACAGCAGGCCGGCTCCGCCACCCAGTGCGGAGGCGACTCAGGCCTGACGCCAGTCGTCCGACTGCAGGTGCGACCCGGCCTGCGGCCCCATCTGGAGCATGCCCCCGTCCACCGCGTACGAGGCACCGGTCACGTACGACGCGAGCGGCGACGCCAGGAACGCGACGACCGCGGCGATCTCGCGCGCATCCCCGGGGCGTCCGAGCGGGACCCCCGGCCGGTCGATGGGGTGCGGGTCGGTGTCCTCGTTGCCCGTCATCTGCGTCGCGATCTCGCCGGGCGCCACGGCGTTCACGGTGATCCCGTGTCGCCCGAGCTCGAGCGCCACCGTCTTGAGCAGGCCTCCGAGGCCGTGCTTCGCGGCGTCGTACGCGGCGGACCCGACGCGCGGCTGGTGCTCGTGCACGCTCGTGATGCCGATGATGCGACCGCCTCGACCGGCCTCGACCATGCGTCGGGCCGCGTGCTGGATGCACACGAAGGCGCCGTCGAGGTCCGTCGCGACGGTGTGCCGCCACTGGTCGAGGGTCATCTCGAGGAACGGTGCGTTGTCGCCGGTGCCGGCATCGTTGACGAACACGTCCACGCCGCCGAGTTCCTCCGCGAGTCGGTCGATGACCTGCCCGCAGCGCTGCAGGTCCGTCACGTCGATCTGCATGACGACCGCGCGGCGTCCGTGGGCGCGGACCTCGGCGGCGGTGTCCTCCGCGCCGCGGAGGTCCTCGAGGTACGTGATGCCGACGTCCATCCCGGCCTCGGCGAGCGCCACCGCGGTGGCCCTCCCGATCCCCGACTCGGCTCCGGTGACGATGGCGGTGGTGGGCTGGAAGTCACTCATGCCGCGGACGGTACCCCCAGCCGCCGGACCGTGCATCCAGCGACGACCCAGGGCGGCCCCGGTGCCCCGGGACCGCCCTGCGATCAGACGGACGTGACCTACTTGGTCGAGCCCTGGATGGCGCTCTGGTAGACCGGCTTGTTGTCCTGGTCGTACTTGTAGATGCCGATGTAGGCGCTCGATGGGTCGTTGTCGGCGTTGAACGGCCCGACGCCGGACGGTCCGGTGTACTGGATCTTCGTGCCGGCGTCGACGAGCTTCTTGCAGTCGGCGAAGGTCGAGCACTTCGTCCCGCCCTTGGCACCGGAGACCGAGGCCATGTGCGCCTGGATGGTACCGGCGTCGGTGCCCTTGCCCTCCTCTGCCGCGAGCGCGGTGAGTACCATGGCGTCGTACGACTCGGCGGCGTAGGCGAAGTCGTGGAGGTCCTTGCCCTCGTTCGTCTTGTACCACGTCGTCAACTTCGTCTTGAACGCGGCCTTCGGATCCGAACCGGGGATCGTGCCCTGACCGTTGAGGAGCGTCTTCGGGTCGAAGTCCTTCGAGTAGTCCGCGGTGTTGCCGTCGGACATGTACGTCTTCGACATGTCCCAGCCCTGCGAGACGAGCTCGGGCACGATCGACTTCGTCTCGTCGAACGAGAGGATGACGATCGCGTCCGGCTTGGCGGCCAGCGCGGCGGTCACCTCGGACGAGAACGTCGTCTGTCCGGGCGGGAACTCCTGTCCCTTGCCCTTCCCGCCGTAGACCACGCTGCCGCCCGCGGCCTCGACGGCCTTCTGCACGGTGTTCCGCAGGCCGGTGCCGTAGGCGTCGTTGAAGACGAGGAACGCGATCTTGGCGTTGCCGTCGCCGACGACGAGCTGTCCGAGCGCGGACCCCTGGACGGTGTCCGGCGGCGCCGTCCGGTAGTAGTACGACGAGTAGCCGGACAGGTCGGTCGCCGTGTTCGCCGGCGAGATCTCGATCGTGCAGTTGCTCGTGATCTGGTCGACCACGTTCAGGGTCACGGACGACGACTCGGCGCCGAGGACCACGGGGACCTTGGCCGCGATGAGCTTCTGGGCCGCGGACGACGACACCGTCATGTCGGTGCTGTCACCCGAGTCGGTGGCGGTCGAGATCTTCACGTCCTTGCCGATGACACCGCCAGCGGCGTTGATGTCATCGATCGCGAGACCGGCACCGGCGATGGCAGGCGGCCCGAGGTAGGCGAGGCTGCCGGTCAGGGGCAGCAGCGTGCCGTACTCCAACGCGTCCTGGCTGGGCTTCGACGGCGCCTTGCAGCTGGCCGCCGGGTCCTTGCCCGACGACGACGACGCCGACGCCGCACCGGATGCGCCACCGCTGCCGGCGCTCTCCGTCGAACACGCGGCGAGCAGGATGGCGGCTGCTCCCGCGATCGCGAACGCCTTGGCGGCGCTGCTGGTTCTGATCATCCGTGATGCCCTTTCTCTGAGCGGCCGCGACCGCTTCGATCGTCGAGCAGCTGTGCGTCCGCTGGGATGCGAGCAAACGTAGGGTTCGATTGTTTCGGCCGTGTGGCGGTCTCGTCAGGGTGGTGTTTCGTTGCTGAACCGTGACCGAACCTGTGGGAACGAACGGGAACGGCGATGCCGACCCAGCGGGTGCACAGTGCCGGCGCTGCTCGCGCTCGGCCCGGAGGCCCGTCGGAGCGTCAGCCTGTCGGCGCGCTCAGATCACGGGGTCGACGCGGACAGGGTCGCCGACGGGGCGCCGGGCTCGGCGCCCGGCGAGCAGACCGTCGGTCGACAGGACGACGAGCGCCACCCAGACCAGCGCGAACCCGACCCACCGCTCCGGCGACATCGGCTCGTGCTGCAGCCAGACGCCGACCACGAGCTGGAGGACCGGGGTCAGGTACTGCGTCAGGCCGAGCGTCGACAGACTGAGCCGGCGTGCGGACGACGCGAACAGCAGCAGCGGCACCGCGGTCGCCGGCCCAGCCGCGATGGTGATGAGCGCGTGCACCCAGCCGTTCGCCGTGAGGGTGATCCCCCCACGGGACGCGGTGGCGACGACGACGAGCCCGATCACCGCGACGGGGGTCAGCCACATGGTCTCGATGGTGAGGCCGCTGACCGCGTCGACGACCCCGCTCACGCGCTTCTTGACGAGCCCGTAGAGCCCGAACGAGAACGCGAGGGCGAGCGAGATCCACGGCATCCGACCGTACCCAACGGCCACGATCACCACCGCCACGACGCTGATGCCCACCGCCGCCCACTGTGCGGCGCGGAGGCGTTCCCCCAGCAGCACGACGCCGAGGAAGATCGTCACGAGCGGGTTGATGAAGTACCCCAGGGCCGCCTCGACGGTGTGACCGGTGGTCGTGGCGACGACGTACACCGTCCAGTTGACGACGATGAGGAACGCGGCGAGCGCCATCACGCCCATGACCCGCGGTTGTCGGAGCAGCGCGACCAGGCGACCCCACGCGCGGAGCACCGCCGTCAGGACGGCGCAGAACACCAGTGCGAAGAGGATCCGCCACGCGACGATCTCGGTGGCTCCCGCCGGTGCCATGGCAACGAACAGCAGCGGCATGAGGCCCCAGAGTCCGTACGCGGCCAGGGCCTGGACGACGCCGACGGCCGCTTCCGATCGGGGTTCGGCGGACGCGGGTCGTGCTGGCACGCGTCCGATCCTAGGCACCGACGACACCGTGGTCGCCCGGCTGGCGCGTTCCCGGGCGACGGAACCGCAGTCGTCCGACGGGACGCGCGCCAGGCTGATGTGCGGACGCCGGGTGCCCGGGCCGGGACAGCAGCAGGCCCCGCCGGTCGGAACCGACGGGGCCTGCTGGAGCTGGTCCTGCTGCTGGTGCTGTCCTAGCGGACGACGACGGCGAGCACGTCGCGCGCGGACAGGACCAGGAGGTCCTCGCCCGAGTACTTGACCTCGGTTCCGCCGTACTTCGAGTAGATGACCTTGTCGCCGACCGCGACGTCGAGCGGCACGCGGTTGCCGTTGTCGTCGATGCGACCCGGGCCGACGGCCACGACCTCGCCCTCCTGGGGCTTCTCCTTCGCCGTGTCCGGGATGACGAGACCGGACGCAGTGGTCTGCTCCGCCTCGACCTGACGGATGACGATGCGATCTTCGAGCGGCTTGATGCTGACAGCCACGGCTGACCTCTTCTTTCTCGGTACTGAAGAAAAACTGGGGCTGGCACTCCCCCGGGGGCAGTGCCAACCCCAACTGTAGGGGGTGGTCTGGCACTCGGTCAATCCGAGTGCCAAGAGCCTATCGCCGGCCGGCGGCGAGCGTCCGGACGACCTCGGGCACGGAGCCGCCGAGGTCGACCTGGCCGTGGTCCGCGAGCCACACGAGGGCGTCGGCGAGGGCCTCCAGGGAGGTCCAGCCCGGCGCGTACCCGAGCTCCGTCGCGGCCCGGTCGATGCTCATCGCGTGACTCCGGCGCACGTGCTCGAACGTCGTGTCGGCGTGCTCCGGCGTGGTGGACGCGCGGAACGCCTCCCACGAGGCCGGACGGAGGTCCGCGGTGCGCCCGAACCAGCTCGCGACGCCCTCGGCGAGCCCGCGGACGCTCATCGCCCGCGGCGACACGACGTTGTAGACGCGGCCGGCGGCCACGTCGGGCCGCTCGATCGCGAGCGCGAACGCCTGGGCGACGTCGTCGGCGTGCACGTGGTGCAGCGTCTCGAGCCCGAGGTCCGGCACGGTGAGCGGCTCCCCCGTGGCGAGGCGTTCCCAGACGGTCGCGTCGAGGTTCCCGAGCGGCGTGATGACGGGCCACCCGGGGCCGGTGATGTGGCCGGCGCGGAGCACGGTGGCGGGGAGCCCGTCGGCGCGGGCGGACTCGGCGAGCAGCAGGTCCTCGATCGCCGCCTTCCGGGTGCCGTACTCGCCGATCGGCCCCCGCGGGTCGTCCTCCGAGGTGGGGACGACGAGCGACGGACCGTGCACCCAGATCGTGCCGCAGTGCACGAGGTGCCCGGCGCGCCCGCGGAGCGCCTCGACGAGGCCCCGGGCGTCGTCCTCGGTGAAGCTCGTCAGGTCGACGACGACGTCGGCCCCGAGGTCGGCCACGGCGCGTGGGAACCCCTCGGGGTCGCCCTCGCGGTCGAGCACGACCCGCTCCACGTCGTCCCACGCGGCGTCCGCCACGTAGGGGGCGCGGTGCCCGCGACTGATGGCGACCACGTGGTGTCCGCTCCGGACGAGGCGGGGCACGAGGAAGCTCCCGATGTGACCGGTGGCTCCGATGACGGCGACGTTGCTCATGTCCTCCATCGTGCTCCTCCGCGCGGGACCGCGAGCGGCCGCGGCCCCGGACCGACGACGAACGGGAGGCACGGTGCGGGCTTGCACCGTGCCTCCCGGCCGTCAGGCGGTCACGTCCCCCCGCCGACGCGCGGCGGCGTCAGTGGTGGTGGTGGTGGTGCCCACCGCCCCAGCCCGGCTTCCCCGGCTTCCCCGGCTTCCCCGGCCCGTGCGGCGGGGCCGGCGTGTGCGACGGGACGGTCGACACGACCTTCGCGACGGCGCCGGTGGTGGTGTCGAGCAGGACCTCGCGCTGCTGCGGGTGCGCGAAGTCGAACATGCCGGCGAGCGATCCACCGCGACGGTCGAACGAGGCGTCCCCGATGTGGCCGAGGCCCCAGTTGTCCTCGATGAACGCCGTGGTCGACGTCTGCTCGATCCGGGTGTGGTCGACCGCGTTCTGCTTGGCGAAGGGCGAGATGACGAGGTACGGCAGGCGCTGCGAGGGGCCGCAGCGGTCCTGGTACCCGCCGGCGACCGCGGCACGGGCGTTCGTGCAGATGGTGCTGTCGGTCGCCGTGTCCTTCGACCCGTTGAGGATCGTCGGGGCCTGGTGGTCGTACCAGCCGTCCGAGTCGTCGTAGTTGATGACGATCGCGGTCGAGGACCACGCCTTCGACTGCTCGATGGCGTTGATCTCGCGCGTCAGGAACTGCTGCTCGTCGATCGGGTCGGAGTAGCCCGGGTGGCCGTCCTGCGCCTCGGGGGCCTTGAGGAACGACACAGCGGGGACGTTGTCCTGCGCGAGCGCGGTGGTGAACGCCGACAGGTCGTACTCGTGGTTCGCCTGGTCGCTGTGCCCGATCATCGCGTCGCTCGTCGGCGGCAGGTGGTGGGGGTTCGACGTCGACTTGTAGTACGCGAACGGGTTGTGGTGTGGCGAGTAGTCCTTCGCCGCGGTCCCGCCGAGGTTCGCGGTGGTGGCGTCGCACTTGGCGTACGTGCCGGAGCCCGCGTACTTCGTGGTCGGCGTGAAGCCGCCCTGGAACCAGCCCCACGTGACGCCCTTGGCGTTGAGCAGGTCACCGATGTTCTTGCCCTGCATCGCGACGAGGTTCGACGTCGACGTGTGGTCGCTGTCGGAGCAGTCGTCGTAGGCGGGGTCGGGGTCACCGATCACGGTGCCCACACCGTCCGCGTTCGCCGAGGCGACCGCGGTGGAGCCCTTGACCACGGCGCCGGTCACGGAGTCGACCGCCACGCCGCCGTGCGTCTGGCCGCTCACGAGGTTCAGCGCACCGGGGGTGGACGGCCCGAAGGTCGTGTCCCAGGCGTTGTCGCTCATGGCGTAGTTCTGGGCGTAGTTCCACAGACCCGTGACGGTGTTGCCGTCGTAGTAGTCCATGGCCAGGCCCGGGCTGCCGTACTCGCCCGTGCAGGTGTCGGTCGAGGTGTTCTGGACGAAGGCGTCCATCTTCCCGCCGTCCTCGGCCTTCTGCTCGGCGGCGTACCCGTGGTTCTGGTCGCAGGTGAGCGCCTGGGACGGGGTGAGCCGGCTCGGCGCGTAGAGGTTCGGGTTCCCCGTCAGCGTGCCCGAGGTGACGAGGTCGTTCACCCTCGGCGTGCCCTTGGCGGCGGCGAAGGTCGTGCCGTCGGTGTTCGTCGCGTTCGGGTAGGTCCCGAAGTAGTGGTCGAACGAGACGTTCTCGTCGAACAACACCACGAGGTGCTTGATGGGCGTGCTCGTGCGCGACGACGAGGCCGGTTGGTTCGTGGCCGATGCCGTGAGCGGCGCGATGGCGATGGCCCCCACGGTCACGGCGGCCACGGCGGTCGCTCCGGCGGCGAGTGCGAATCGCCCCTTCGTCGACCGCATGAGCGCGGATGGTCGGATCACTGGTGTCCCCTGTCTGGTGGTGTGTGGAACAGTGCGTCAACTGAGCAGTGGTCGTCCCAGCCAGTCGTCCGCGTGGCGGACTCCCGGGAGGGCGAAGAAGTAGCCGCCGCCGACGGGCGAGATGTAGTCGACGAGCGGTTCGTCGGCGAGGCGCTTCTGGACCGTGACGAACTGCCGTTCGAGGTCCGCCTGGAAGCACGTGAACAGCAGCCCCATGTCGAGGTTCCCGTTCGCGTCGGTGCCGGCGTCGTAGTTGTAGGGGCGACGGAGCATCTGCTGGCGCTTCGCCGCGGCCGTGCGGGGGTTCGCCAGCCGGATGTGTGCGTCGAGCTGGATGACGTCGCCCGTCGGGTCGTCCGCGTAGTCCGGGTCGTCGAACTCGTGCGTTCGGCTGAGCGGGGCGCCGGAGTCGCGGTGGCGGCCGATCATCGTCTCCTGCTCGTGCAGGGACACGCGGTCCCAGAACTCGACGAGCATCCGGATCGTCCGCACGACGTGGTAGGTGCCGCCGGTCACCCAGTCCGGCTCGACGACGCCGTCCTCGGTCCGGCCCGCCCGGGTCCACACGAGGTCGTCCATGTCCGTCCGGTCGCTCGTCGACGGGTTGGCGGTGCCGTCCTTGAACCCCAGCAGGTTCCGCGGCGTGCCACTCGGCCGCGGCGGGGACACGAAGCCGTCCTGTCGCCACCGCACCTGCATCGCACCGCGCGTCGCCCGTGTGACGTCCCGGAGCGCGTGCACGACCGTGTCGGTGTTGTTCGCGCACACCTGCAGGAGCAGGTCGCCGTCGCAGATCGCCCGGTCGAGCGCGTCGTTCGGGAAGTCCTCCATGGTCCGCAGGCGCGCGGGCTTCCGGTCCGCGATGCCGTACCGGTCGTCGAACAGCGACGCCCCGACACTCGTGGTGATCGTCAGACCGTCGGCGGGCACGTCCGGTCCGAGCACGCCCGAGTCCGACGGCGGTGCCGTGATCCCGACGTCGGTCGGCTGTCCGCCGCGGGTGAGGAACCGCGAGCGCTCCGTGATCGTGCGCAGCAGGTCGCGCAGCTCGGACCGGGAAGCCGCGGTCACGTCGAGCGCCACGAAGGCCGCCGACCGCTGGGCCGGTGTGGTGATGCCCGCCTGGTGGGCGCCGTGGAACGCGTACGACGCGGCGGCACCACCGTCGGTCGCGGTGTCGCTCGCCGGGTTCCCGGCGCTCGCCGCGGTCGTGTCGGCCACGGCCGGGAGGCCCGGTGCCAGGGCCGCGGTCATGGTCGCCGCCGCCCCGGCGCCGGCTCCGGCCGCTCCCGCCAGGAACCCACGGCGGGAGGGACGGCGTGCCGCGGCGTGCGGGCACTGGGGCTGGTCGGTCACGAGGTCCTCCGGATGTCGCAGATCGCCGCGACGGGCGCGAGCAGTTCGAGTGCGCGGTCGATGGACGCGTCGAGGTCCTCCCGCTGCGTGGTCGTGAGGTCGGCGAGCGGCGTCCACGTGCCGTCGGCGTGGCGGCCCTCGTCGACGCGCGCCGTGAGCGCGGCGAGTGCTGCATCGGTCGCGGCGAGGTGCGGGTACCGGGTGCGGAGGATCCCCCGGATCGGGTCGAGGGCCCGCTCCGTGCCGGCGACGTTCGCGGCGATGGTGGCCAGGTTCGTGTGGCTGCCGGCGTCGGTCGCGCCCGTGGCCTCGAACTGCAGCGCGTTCTCGAGGATCTCGTGTGCGCGGAGCCCGATGTCGAGCGGGTCGATGCGGGCGGTCGGGAACGTGGCCTCGAGGTGCTGGACGGCCGCGACGAGCGCGTCGGCGACCGGAGCGCTCGCGGACACCGGTGCGCCGGACCAGAGCAGGGCCTCCAGGCGGTGGAACCCGGTGAGGTCCGGGTCGTCGAGCGCGGTCCGCCCCGATGCGGGGGTGCCGTCGATGGCCGTGTCGGCGTCGCCGAACGCCCCGTAGGCGGCGCCGAGCTGCTCGTACTCCGTGTGCCCGGTCAGCCAGTCCCGCTCGGCGGCCGCGCGGTCGCCGCCGTGCACGTCGGCGGCGACCCGCCGGACGTCGGCCTCGAGCACGGGCAGTCGACCCTCGATCCAGTCGCCGTACGCCTTCGCGGCGGGGATGAGGTCGTTGCGGGTGACGGGCACGACCCCGGGCGTCGCGCCGGTCACGTGCGCCGCGCCGTGGAGGTGGACGACCGGACCCACCACCGCGTCGGCGTCCGCCGGCAGGCAGCGGAACCGGTAGGCGCCCGAGCCGAGGCGCACGCGGTAGGTCTGGGACGCGCCGGCGCCGAGCCCCTCGGCGTCGAGGTACACGGCCCCGGACCGGGGGTCCTCGAGCTGCACCTCGACGCCCGCGACCGAGGTGTTCGTGATGCGGAGGGTCTGCGTGCCGCCCGCGGGGTCGGTCCATCCCGTCCCGCAGACGTCGGTGCCCGCGGCGACGTCGTAGTGTCCGGGGACGGCGCGCGTCGGCAGGAGGTGCGGCACGACGATGCCGGCCGTCACGACGAGTGCGACGACGAGCCCGACGACTCCGTACGCGAACCGATTCGACACCCGAGCCCCTTCCGCTCCCGGCCCCGTGGAGCAGCACGGGACGCCCTGATCGGACCCCCTTCCGGGGGGATCCGCGGAACACCGTAAGCCCGCTCCGAGGCCGGGTTTCCCCTGCGTTCACCGTCGTCACCGACTGTTCAGACAGCCGTCCGCCGACGGTCACGGAAGTGGGGGCTTGCCGAACCGTCGTGCGGGAACTGGGAGGATCGGGGCATGGACGCCGCCGACCTCGCACAGCTGCTCACACCCGAGGGCATGGCGCTCCTCGACCGTGTCCCGGGCCTTGCCGAGGGCGACGACGTCGTGCGTGCCGTGTCGCGCCTCCGCGCCGAGGGCCACGATCCACGGCTCGTGGCGACGGTCCTGACGCAGGCGCGACTCCGTCAGCGGGCCCGGGCGAAGTTCGGCGACTTCGCGGGCCGGATGCTGTTCACCGAGGCCGGTCTCGAGCAGGCGACGCGCCTCCGCGTCGCCGCACAGCACGCCGGCCGGTTCGCCGCCGCCGGGATCACACGCGTCGCCGACCTCGGGTGTGGCATCGGTGGTGATGCGCTCGCGCTCGCGGCGCTCGACCTCGAGGTCGTCGCCGTCGACCGCGACGAGGTCACCGCCGCGATCGCCACGCACAACCTGGCACCGTGGCCCGCGGCCCGGGTCGAGCTCGGGGACGCGGCCCGCTTCGACGTCGGCCGGGTCGACGGCGTGTGGCTCGACCCGGCACGGCGCACCGCGGGACACAGCGACACACGACGGCTCGACGACCCGGACGACTGGTCCCCGTCCCTCGACACGGTGTTCGCCGCGGCGACGCAGCTGCCCACCGGGGTCAAGCTCGGGCCGGGCGTCGACCGCGACCTCGTCCCCGACACGGCCGAGGCGCAGTGGACGAGCGTCGACCGCGAGGTCGTCGAACTCGCGCTGTGGTTCGGTTCCCTCGCGCGGCCGGGCGTCCGCCGCGCGGCCACCGTCATCGGCGCGCACGGGGTCGCCGAGCTCACGGGTCCGGCCGACGCCGAGGACGTCGAGGTCGGCCCGCTGGGCGAGTACCTCGTCGAGCCGGACGGCGCGGTCATCCGAGCTCGGCTCATCGGAGATCTCGGGCGGCGACTCGGCGGCCGGATGCTCTCGTCGGGCATCGCCTACCTGAGCACGGACGCTCCCGTCGACACCCCGTTCGCCCAGGTGTTCCGCGTCCGCGACGTCCTGCCGCTCGACCCGAAGCGCATCGGCGCGCGGCTGGCAGCGGACGGCGTCGGCCGGGTGGAGATCAAGAAGCGCGGCGTCGATGTGGACCCCGCGCAGTTCCGTCGGCGGTTGCGCCTGCAGGGCGGGTCCGGGCAGGCGACGCTCGTCCTCACCCGCCTGGAGGGACGGCACGCGGCCGTCCTGTGCGATCGCCCATGACGCCGGTCCTGCTTGCCCCATCCGCCGAGATCGCACAACACGCCGCTCACCTTCGAAGGTGAGCGGCGTGTTGTGCGATCTCGGTGAGGACCGCCGTCAGCGGGCGGGCGGTGCGGCCCGGGAGGCCCGGGATCAGGTGTTCGGGTAGTTCGAGTAGTCGCCGTTGTGCGACGCGACGAACGCGAAGAAGATGACGATGAACACGATGTAGGCGACCCACAGCGCCGTGATCACGTAGCCCGCGATGAGCCCCGTGAGCGCGAGCGGGCGCCCCTGCTCCCCCGTGCGCTTGATCTGGTGCAGGCTGATGTGCCCGAACACCACCCCGAGGGGCGCCACCACGAAGCCGAACACGATGGCGAGGATCGAGAACAGGTTCCAGCTCGACGACGCCTGCGGGTACCCCGACCCGGGCTGTCCGTAGGGATTGGGCTGGCCGTACTGCGGCTGGCCGTACGGCTGCTGCCCGTAGGGATTGGGCTGGCCGTACTGCGCCTGCCCGTACGGCTGCTGCCCGTGCTGACCCTGCTGTCCGTACGGCGACTGCTGCCCGTGCTGCGGCTGTCCGAACTGCGGCTGGCCGTACCCGTGGTGTCCGGACGGTGTCTGTCCGGACGGCGCCTGGCCGGACGGCGTCTGTCCGTACTGCGGCTGGTCGTTCTGGTCGGACACGTGTTCCCCTCCTCGTCGCCCACGGTGCGGGCGTCCCGCCGATCCTCCCACAGGGCGCGTGCGCACGACCGGCCGCCAGCACCCCCGGAGCGGGGGAGGCACGGCCAGCGGACGCGCGGTGCCCCGCCGCCACGGTCGTCAGGCCTGCACCCTCGTCAGACCTGCACGGTCGTCACGGGCAACGTCGAGTCCGCCGCGATCCCCAGGTCGCTCGGGGCGTGCCCGGACGCCACGAGCTGCGCCCCGATCGCGGCGATCATCGCGCCGTTGTCGGTGCAGAGATCGAGCGGCGGGATCCGGAGCGTGACGCCGGCGGCCGCGCACCGTTCCTCGGCCACGGCCCGGAGCCGCCGGTTTGCGACGACACCCCCGCCGAGCAGGAGCCGGTCGACGCCGGTGTCCCGGCACGCGGCGAGCGCCTTCGTCAGGAGCACGTCGACGACGGCCTCGCGGAAGCTCGCGGCGACGTCGGCGACGGGGACGTCGCGCCCTTCGTCGCGGCAGCGCTCGACCCAGCGGGCGACCGCGGTCTTGAGGCCGGAGAACGAGAAGTCGTACCGGTGGGCCGCCATGTCCTTCGGCAGGGTGAGGCCGCGGGGGAACCGGATCGCGGAGGGCTCGCCATCGGCGGCGGCTCGGTCGATCTCGGGCCCGCCCGGGTACGGCAGCCCGAGCAGCCGTGCGACCTTGTCGAACGCCTCACCGGCAGCGTCGTCGATCGTCTCGCCGAGGAGCTCGACGTCGTCGACGAGGTCCCGCACGAGCAGGAGCGACGTGTGGCCGCCCGACACCAGCAGTGCGACGGTCGGCAGTTCGATCTCGGTGCCGTCGGCGCGCAGGACGTCCGCCCCGACGTGGCCGACCAGGTGGTTCACGCCGTAGAGCGGCTTGCCGGTCGCGACCGCGAGCGCCTTCGCCGCGCCGACCCCCACCATGAGGGCACCGGCCAACCCGGGTCCAGCGGTCACGGCGACGGCGTCGAGCTCGTCGAGCCGCACGCCCGCGGTGTCGAGTGCCTGCTCGAGCGTCGGGGTCATGGCCTCGAGGTGGGCGCGCGCCGCGACCTCGGGCACGACCCCGCCGTAGCGGGCGTGTTCCTCCATGCTCGACGCGATGACGTTCGCGAGCAGGGTGCGGCCCCGCACGATGCCGACGCCGGTCTCGTCGCAGCTCGTCTCGATCCCGAGGACCAGCGGGCCGTCCGTCGTCGTGCTCATGCCGTGCCTCCCGTCGTTCGGTCCCGGACCGCGCCCCGCATGACCAGCGCGTCGACGTCGTCGGGTTGGTAGTACCGCGGCCGCGTGCCGATGGCTTCGAAGCCGAACGAGCGGTACATGGCCTGCGCGACGGGGTTGTCAGCACGGACCTCGAGGAACACCTCGCGCACGTCGCGGCGGGCGGCCTCGTCGAGCAGCTCGCGGAACAGCGCTCGCCCGAGGCCCTGCCCGCGGTGGTCGGCGGCCACGGCGATCGTCTGGACGTCACCGTCGTGTCCTCCGGGCAACGACGAGAACCCGGCGTACCCGACCAGGACCGGCTCCGGTGCCTCGTCGGTCGTCTCGGCCACGACGTAGTGGCCGTAGGGCGAGCGGAACTCCTCCCTCATCTGCGCGCTCGACCACGCGTCGGTCGGGAAGGAGGTCCGCTCGAGCCGCATGACCGCGTCGAGGTCGTCGGGCCGGGCGGGCCGGATCCGCCAGCTCACGAGCGCACCCGCTTCGGCGCACCCGGCATGGTCACGTCCGGGTCCCGGAGGTACAGCGGCTCGTCGTCGGCGAACGGTGCGCCGACCGCCAGACGTTCGGCGGCGAGCAGTCCGAGGCGCCCGGCCGGGATCGTCACCGCGGTGACGCGACGCAGGTCGGCGGCGTCACCGAGCACGGCGTCGAGGTCGTCCGGGCGCGCGAGCCCGGGCCCGGCGGTCCGCACCGGGAGCGGTCGGGAGGCACGGTGCCGGTCCGACCGGTCGGTCGCCGCCGCCTCGCTGCCGCCCGCGTAGACGCTCCAGTAGACCTCGCGTCGGCGCGCGTCGGTCAGGACGACGAGCGGCCCGCCGTCGGCCTCGGCCGCGGCGACGGCGTCGTGGCTCACGACCGGGAGGAACGGCACCGATCGCGCGACGGCGAACGTCCGCGCCGCGGCGATCCCGACCCGGAGGCCCGTGAACGGCCCGGGACCCATGCCCGCGACCACGCCCGTGACCTCCGCAGGGGTGACGCCGGCGATCGACAGGACGTCGGCCAGGAAGGGCCCGACGACCTCGGCGTGCCGCCGGGTGTCCTCGGTGCTCCGCTCGGCGAGCACGGTCCGGGCGGCCGGGTCGACGAGGGCGACGGCCGTGCCGGCGGACGTGTCGATGGTCAGGAGCACCGGACCATCGTACGGTCGTGGCGGGGACGCGGGGTGGCCCACCCGCGCCTCCCCGGCGCACGCGGGGACGGGGTCGAGCTGTCGGACGAGCTGGACGACCGCGGGCGCGCCGTCGCCGGCCGGTGCACGGCACCGGCCGGCGGGTTGCTCAGTTGCTGATGCCGGCCGCGGCGAGGTCGTCCGCGATCGCGTCCCCGAGGACCCGCTGGCCCTCGACGGTCGGGTGCTCGCTGTCCCCCTGGAGGAGTTGCGGCTGTCCGGCGAGCGGCTGCCCGACGTCGACGAACGTCCCGCCGGCGGCGGTCACCGCGGCCTGGAGGGCGTCCGAGCTCTCCGCGACCACCGGGTCCGCGGGCCCGGGCTGGTTCCAGAGGGTGCTCAGCCCGACGATGCGGGCATCCGGCAGTGCGCCGTGGATGCGCGCCACGGTCCTCCAGGCTCCCCTGGCGATCGCAGCGGCGCTCTGACCCTGGTCGTTGTCGGACGCCTGGATGACGACCAGGTCGGGGTGCGCCGCGACGGCCTGCCCGACGAGCCCGTTGAAGTCCGTCCCACAGTCGCCGACGCGGACGAACCCGGCACCGCTGCACGCGAGGTTCGTGACGTCGACGTGCTCGTCGGCTGCTTCGAGCGCGGGCCACGCCTGATCGGGGCTGAGGCCGTAGCCGGCCATGATCGAGTCGCCGATCGTCACGATGTGCGGTCGCGTCGCGTTCGCCGCGGAGGGCGCCGTCGAGTCGGCCGCCTCTGCGAACGCGGTCTGTCCGACGAGGCCGGATGACGCGGCCACACCGAGGATGGACACGAGGATTGCTTTCGGGAGCATCTTCATGGCGGTGACGGTAGCGGCGTGACCGGATCGTGACCTGTGCGCTCGGGGGACGGATGGTGCGCAGCCGACCCGGGGCGTACAGCGTCAGACGGTGACGCCGTCCCACCGCCGTCCCACCGCGCGGACCACCACGTGCCGCGGTTCGTCGGGGACGTCGTCCGGGTCGACGTCGTCCGCTCCGATCCCGCCCGCACCGTCGCCGGGCAGCGCAGCACCACTCGCCCGCTCGATCTCGACCTCGAGCACGTCCGCGCTGATGCCGTCCACCATGCCCCGCCCCCACTCGACGACGACGACCGAGCCGTCCCAGTCGAGGTCGAGGTCGTCGAGTTCGACCGGGTCGGACAGCCGGTACGCGTCGACGTGCACGAGGTCGACGCCCCGGGCCGTCGGGTGGGTCCGGGCGAGCACGAAGGTCGGGCTCGACACCTGACCCCGTGCGCCCATGGCGGCGCCGAGGCCGCGGGTCAGGGTCGTCTTGCCCGCGCCCAGGGGCCCCGTCAGCACGACGAGGTCCCCCGCACGGAGCACCGCTGCGAGCCGGGCTCCGAGCGCCTCCATGGCCCCGGTGCCGTCGACCACGACGTCGAGCAGCACGGTCACGGTCGGCCACCCGCACTGCGGTTCAGGACGGCGGCACGCTGGCTGAACTCCTCGGCGTGCCGCCCGGAGTAGCGCCGTGGCACGCGTCCGCCGATCCGGCAGGCGAGCTCCTCGCCGATCGTGTCGAGCCCCGCGGCCCACTCGAGGATCGTCGACTCGCCGCGCTCGCCCGTGCCGAACAACACGACCGTGTCGCCCACACGGACGTCGTCGTCCCCGACGTCGACGAGGAACTGGTCCATCGCCACCCGGCCCGCGATCGGGTAGCGGACGCCGCCGATCGTGACCTCGACCCGTCCCTGGGCGCGCCGGGGCACGCCGTCCGCGTAGCCGACGGGCACGAGGGCGAGCGTGGTCTCGGCGGCGGTCCGGTACGTGTAGTCGTACGAGACACCCGTGCCGACGGGGACCCGCTTGACCTTCGCGACCGACGCCGTGAGCGTCATCACGGGGGTGAGCCCGAGGTCCGCCGCGGTGACGCCGTCCGCGCCCGGGATGCCGTACGTGTTCGCCCCCATGCGGACCATGTCGTGCCGGAACTCGGGCCGCTCGAGGCCGGCGAGGCTGGCGGCGACGTGCCGGATCGGCAGCTCGAGCCCGAGTCCCGCGGCGGCGTCGACCGCCTCGGTGAACACGGCGACCGCCGCGGCGTCGTCGTCGTCGGACGCCTCCGCGAGGTGCGTGTACGCGGCGACGACCTCGATCGCACCGGCCCGCTGGGCGTCGCGGGCACGCTCGACGAGCGCAGGCCACCGGTCCGGCGTCGCGCCGTCGCGGTGGAGGCCCGTGTCGACGCCGAGGTGCACGCGCGCCGGCCGCTGGGTCACGGCCGCGACGATCCGGTCGAGCTCGGCCACGTTCGACACCCCGAGGTCGACACCGGAGTCCACGGCGTCCCGGGGGTCGAGGTCCGAGTCGTGCTGCCACGCGAACAACCGGACGTCCTCGCCGACACCGACCGAGCGCAGCCGCAGGGCCGCCTCGACCGTGAGCACCCCGAGCCAGCGGACGCCCGCGTCGACCGCGGTGAGCGCGAGGGGCACCATGCCGTGTCCGTACCCGTCGGCCTTGAGGACCACCATGACCTCGACCGGGTCCATCCACGACCGCAGGAGGTCGATGTTGGCCCGGTACGCATCGAGGTCGACGACGGCCTCGCGGAGCGGCGCGCTCACGTCGTCCTCCTCGCCAGGAGGGGGCCGAGTCGTGCGACCACCTCGTAGTTGATCGTGCCGATGGCGGCCGCCCACTCCTCGACGGACGGCACCCCGGCGGCCGGGTCGCCCCAGAGGACGACCTCGTCGCCCGCCGCGACCTCCGCGTCGCCGACGTCGATGTGCATCGCGTTCATCGCCACGCGGCCGACCACCGGGAAGCGTCGGCCGCCGATCGACACCGACACCCGGTTGCCGAAGCCACGGTCGAAGCCGTCCGCGTAGCCGAGTCCGATGATCGCGAGCGTCGTCTCGCGCTCGGTGCGGTGGGTGTAGCCGTACGAGACACCGTGCCCCGCCGGCACCCGGATCGTCCGGAGGACCGACGCCGTGACCGTCATCGCCGGGCGGAGTCCGAGCTCGGCGGACGTCCGATCCGCGAACGGGCTCAGGCCGTACAGGGACAGGCCGATCCGGGCCAGGTCGCGTCGCGTCTCGGGCACCGCGATCGACGCCGCGCTCGCCGCGAGGTGGACGACCTCGGGCACGATCCCGTGGGCGGCGAGCGCCGAGAGCGCCCGGTCGAGGGCGGCGTCCTGGGCGAGGTCGTCCTCGCGGGACGCGTTGGCCAGGTGCGACATGACGCCCTCCACCCGTGTCCGCGGCAGCGCCGCGGCAGCGGCGAAGAGCTCGGGCCACTCGGACTCGACGGCACCGTTGCGGCTCAGGCCGGTGTCGAGGACGAGGTGGACCGCTGGCACCTCCGCGCCGGCTGCCGCGGCGAGCTGCTCGACCGACGAGACGGCCGGCGTGATGCCCTCGGACGCGGCGCGCACGAAGTCCTCGTCCGGGGCGTGCAGCCACGCGAGGATCCGGACGTCGATGCCCGCGCGCCGGAGCGCGAGGGCCTCGTCGACGTCCGCGACGCCGAGCCACTCCGCGCCCGCGTCGAC
Source organism: Curtobacterium sp. MCBD17_003 (assembly GCF_003234885.2). NCBI lineage: Bacteria > Bacillati > Actinomycetota > Actinomycetes > Micrococcales > Microbacteriaceae > Curtobacterium > Curtobacterium sp. MCBD17_003. The sequence goes on along the minus strand of NZ_CP126275.1, from coordinate 340,786 downwards.
GAAGGCGCGTGCCGCCTCGACGGCGCCGTGCCCGTACCCGTCGGCCTTGACGACCGCGATCACACCCGCCGGTGCCACCCGCTCGGCGAGCGTCGCGTAGTTGGCGATCAGGGCCTCCCGGTCGACGGTGACGCCGGTGAACGCGCTCACCGGGTCACCACCACGGACGGGAGGCACGGTTCGGCCCCGGCGTGCTGGGTCGGCCGCGCGCTCCCGCGCGGCCTCCACGTATGGTCGGTCAACTCCTCAGTTCCCTTCGATGACGACGAACGCCGTCGCGATCGGTCCATCGTGCGACAGTGACAGATGGACGGCCGTCACGCCACGCGCGTCGGCCACCGCCTGGGCCCCCGCGTGCAGGGTCAGCGACGGTGCACGCTGGTCGTCCGCGACGACCTCGAGTTCCTGCCAGCTCAGTCCCGCACTCGTGCCGAACGCCTTGATCAGGGCCTCCTTGGCCGCGAAGCGGGCGGCGAGCGAGGCGGTGGGGCGGGGCTCGCCGTCCCGCAGCAGCTCCGCCGGCGTGAACAGGCGACGCCGGAGCGCGGGCGTGCGCTCGAGGACCCCGGCGAACCGAGCGAGGTCCACGACGTCGACACCGATGCCGATGATCACGGGACTACTCGACGGTCACCGACTTGGCGAGGTTGCGGGGCTGGTCCACGTCGAGCCCCTTGGCCGCCGCCAGTTCCATCCCGAACATGTGCAGCGGCGCGACCGCCAGGAGCGGCTCGAACAGCGGCGTCGCCAGCGGGATGCGCAGGACCTCGTCGGCGTAGGGCAGGACGGCCGCGTCGCCCTCTTCCGCGATCGCGATGACCCGCGCGCCACGGGCCCGGATCTCCTGGATGTTCGAGACGACCTTCGGGTGGAGCGACCGCTCGTCGCGGGGGCTCGGCACGATGACGAACACGATCTGCCCCGGTTCGATGAGCGCGATCGGGCCGTGCTTGAGCTCGCCCGCGGCGAAGCCCTCGGCGTGGATGTACGCGAGTTCCTTGAGCTTGAGCGCCCCCTCGAGGGCGATGGGGTAGCCGACGTGGCGCCCGAGGAACAACACGCTCCGGGTGTCCGCCATCCAGCGCGCGAGCTCGGTCACCGAGGCGGCGTCCTCGATCGTCTGCTGCAGCTTGGCCGGGAGCGCGTCGAGCTCCGCGACCTGCGCCGCGACCTGCTCCGGCGTGAGCGTGCCCCGGAGCGTCGCGAGGTGCAGGCCGAGCAGGTACAGCGCGACGCCCTGCGCCAGGAACGCCTTCGTCGAGGCCACGGCGACCTCGGGGCCCGCGTGCGTGTACAGCACGGCATCGGACTCGCGCGGAATCGTCGCGCCCTGGGTGTTGCAGATGGACAGCGTGCGGGCACCCTGCTCACGGGCGTACTTGACCGCCATCAGGGTGTCCATCGTCTCGCCGGACTGGCTGATCGACACGACGAGGGTCCGCTCGTCGAGCACCGGGTCGCGGTACCGGAACTCGTGCGCGAGCTCGACCTCGACCGGGACCCGCGCCCACTGCTCGATCGCGTACTTGCCGAGGATCCCGGCGTACGCCGCGGTGCCACAGGCGATCACGATGACGCGGTCGACCTGGGCGAGGCGGTCCGCGATCGGCTCGAGGTCCGTCAGGGTCACGGCGCCGTCGTGCACGCGGCCGAGCAGCGTGTTCGCGACCGCCTCGGGCTCCTCGCTGATCTCCTTCGCCATGAAGCTCGACCAGCCGCCCTTCTCGGCTGCGGACGCGTCCCACGACACCTCGAACTCGCTCGCGGTCGCGGGCGTGCCGTCGAACCCGATCACCGTCACGGCGTCGGGGCGGATCGTGACGATCTCGTCCTGCCCGATCGCCAGCGCGCGCTTGGTGTGCGACACGAAGGCCGCGACGTCCGAGCCGAGGAAGTTCTCGCCGTCGCCCAGGCCGACCACCAGGGGCGAGTTGCGGCGGGCGCCGACCACGACGTCCGGCTCGTCCGCGTGCACGACGAGCAGCGTGAAGGCGCCGTCGAGCCGGGCGACCGTCCGCCGCATCGCCTCGGTCAGGTCGTGGCCCGCGCGGAACTCACGCGCCACCAGGTGCGCCGCGACCTCGCTGTCCGTCTCGCTGTGGAACGTCACACCCTCGGCCAGGAGCTCGTCCTTGAGCAGGGCGAAGTTCTCGATGATGCCGTTGTGGATGAGCGCCAACTTGCCGCCGTCGGCCAGGTGCGGGTGCGCGTTGCCATCGGTCGGGCCGCCGTGCGTCGCCCATCGCGTGTGGCCGATGCCCGTGCGGCCGTCCGTCATGGGGTCGGCCTGCAGGTCGTCCTTGAGGACCTGCAGCTTGCCGGCCCGCTTGCGCGACTCGAGGTCGCCCGCGGCGTCGATCACGGCGACGCCCGCGGAGTCGTACCCCCGGTACTCGAGCCGACCCAGTCCGCCGAGGAGGACCTCCAGACTGCTGCCGTTGCCGACGTACCCGACGATGCCACACATGCGCTCGATCCTATGGGGTGCGCGGCCGGGAGCCCGCCGCACGGGCGTCGTGCGATCGCCCTGCCGGTCGCCGGTCCCGGGACACGCACGGCGCCCAGCTGCCGGGTCTAGCTTCGGCCCGTGACCCTCACCGACATCCCGATCACCACGCTCCAGGGCGAGCAGACCACCTTCGGCGCGTTCACCGACAAGGTCGTCCTCGTGGTGAACGTGGCCTCCCGATGCGGCCTCGCGCCGCAGTACGAGCAGCTCGAGGAACTCCAGCGCCGGTACGGCGACCGTGGGTTCACCGTCCTCGGGTTCCCGAGCAACCAGTTCCTGCAGGAGCTCGGGTCGTCCGAGGCCATCGAGGAGTACTGCAGCACCACCTGGGGCGTCACGTTCCCGATGTCCGAGAAGGTCAAGGTGAACGGCCGCGGCGCCCATCCGCTGTACCAGGAGCTCAAGCAGACCCCGGACGCGAACGGCAAGGCCGGACGGGTGACGTGGAACTTCGAGAAGTTCGTCGTGACGCCGGACGGCGCCGTCCACCGGTTCCGGCCCACCACCGTGCCGGACGACCCGGCGATCGTCGCCGTGATCGAGGCCGCGCTCCCCGCCTGAGCCCGGGCGAGGCCCCGCACGCTCGGTGGCGTGCGGGGCCTCGGACCGATCGGCGGTCAGTCCTGGTGCAGGTGTCGCCCGATGAGGCTGAGGTCGGCCGCGCTCGACCGACCGTCCGCCGTGTTCGCCTGGTGCCAGTACGGGTACTGCAGCGGGGTCGCGCTCGCGTCGTCGAGGCGGGCGATCTCGTCCGCGGAGAGCTGGACGTCCGCCGCTCCGAGGCTGTCGGTGAGCTGCTCCTCGGTCCGTGCGCCGACGATCGCCGACGTCACGCCCGGCTTCGCGAGCGTCCAGGCCAGGCCGACCTGCGTCGCGGTGACGCCCCGCTGCTCGGCGATGTCGACGAGCACCTCGATCGTGTCGTACAGGCGGTCCTCGTCGTCGATGGGCGGCTCGGTCCAGCCCTCGAAGCGCCGCGAACCCTCGGGCACGTCCTGACCGCGACGGTACTTGCCGGTGAGCAGCCCGCCCGCGAGCGGACTCCAGACGAGGATGCCGATGCCCTGGTCGAGCGTGATCGGCACGAGCTCGTTCTCGGCGTCACGGGACTGCAGCGAGTAGTAGATCTGCTGGCTCGCGAAGTGCTCCAGGTGGTGCTTGTCGGAGGCCCACATCGCCTTCATGAGGTGCCACCCGGAGAAGTTCGACGCACCGATGTACCGCACCTTGCCCGACCGGACGAGGTCGTCCAGCGCGCTCAGCGTCTCCTCGAGGGGCGTCGAGCCGTCCCAGCCGTGCAGCTGGTAGATGTCGATGTGGTCGGTACCGAGCCGACGGAGGCTGTCCTCGGCGGCCTTGACGATGTGGTGACGGGACAGCCCGCCGTCGTTCGGCCCGGGGCCCATGCCCCCGCGGACCTTCGTGGCGATGAGCACGTCCTCGCGCGCGCTGCCCAGCGCCTGGCCGAGGATCTCCTCGGACGCGCCGTCGGAGTAGACGTCGGCCGTGTCGATGAGGTTGACGCCCGCGTCGCGCGCGATGTCGATCTGCCGGCGAGCCCCATCGACGTCGATGTGGCCGACCGGACTCGCCCAGCCGGTGCCGGCGAACCCCATCGTGCCGAGGCTGATCGTGGAGACCTGCAGTCCCGTGTTGCCCAGATGACGGTATTCCATGCGGCCGACCCTACTCAGACAACAGACAGCAGTACGCCCAGATGAGCGACGCGCTCGGTCACTTCGACGAGGCCTGGGGCGGGGTGTAGACGGCGGAGGGAGTGCGCGGAGCCTGCGCAGGGGCCGGCCGGTTCGTTGCGGGAGGCGCGCCCCACCACTGCACGGGTGGCGCCTCGAGACGGAGTTCCGCGTGGAGGCCCAGGGCCAGTGCGGTGGGGATGACGACCGCCATCACGAGGATCGCGACGCCGGCGAGCGCCGGCTGTGCGCTCAGGGTCTCCCGCGGCGCTGTGATCCGGTCCACCCGCTGTGGACAGCACGTCGTCCACACCGCGCCGGCTCGGAGACTGCACCATCCTCTCGTCTACCCTCGTCCTCATGGCCAACGCCCACGCGGAGACCGTCGCCCACCCGACGCCCTTCGTCGAGATCGACCGCCCCGAGTGGTCCGCCCTCGCACCCTCCCAGCACCTCGCGCTCACCGAGACCGAGATCGTCCAGCTCCGCGGGCTCGGCGACCGGCTCGACATGGACGAGGTGCAACAGGTCTACCTCCCGCTGTCCCGGCTGCTCAACCTCTACGCGGCGGGCGCCCGGAGCCTCCACGCCGCCACGAGCGGGTTCCTCGGCGAGCGAGCGTCACGCACGCCCTTCGTGATCGGCGTCGCGGGGTCCGTCGCGGTGGGCAAGTCGACCGTCGCGCGGCTGCTCCGCGAGCTGACGAAGCGGTGGGAGGACACCCCGCGGGTCGAACTCGTGACGACGGACGGCTTCCTCTACCCGAACGCGGAGCTCGAGCGCCGCGGGATCATGGACCGCAAGGGGTTCCCCGAGTCCTACGATCGCCGCGCCCTGCTGCGCTTCGTCAGCCAGGTCAAGAGCGGTGCGGCCGAGGTCCGCGCCCCGTTCTACTCACATCTGCAGTACGACATCGTGCCCGACGCCGAGATCGTCGTCCGCCAGCCCGACGTGCTCATCGTCGAGGGGCTCACGGTGCTCGCACCACCCGTCAACGGCGGCCTGGCACTGTCGGACCTCTTCGACTTCACGATCTACGTCGACGCGAAGACCCGCGACATCGAGTCCTGGTACGTCGACCGCTTCCTCGCCCTGCAGCAGGCGGCCTTCGCGGACCCGAACTCGTTCTTCCACCGCTTCGCGACGCTCTCCCACGAGGACGCCGTCCGCACCGCGACGGACGTCTGGCGGAGCATCAACGAGCCGAACCTCCTCGAGAACGTCCTGCCGACGCGATCCCGCGCGACGCTCGTGCTCAAGAAGGGTGCGGACCACTCCGTCTCGAGCGTGCTGCTCCGCAAGATCTGACGCACCACCCGGACACGACCGGGAGGCGCGGTGCGGGTCCGATCCGCACCGCGCCTCCCGCCCGTGATCAGGCCGCGTCGAGTCCGAGCCGGTCGTGCACGACCGCGGCGAGTTCGTTGGCGACGCGCTCCGCGGTCGCCTGGTCCGCCGCCTCGACCATCACCCGGACCACGGGTTCGGTGCCCGACGGCCGGAGCAGGACCCGCCCGGTGTCACCGAGCGCTGCCTCCGCGCCCGCGATGGCGCGCTGGACACCGGCGTCGTCGAGGCCGTGCCGGTCGACACCGCGCACGTTGACGAGCACCTGCGGGAACACGGTCATGCAGGCGGCCAGTTCGGCCAGGGTCTTGCCCGTGCGGGCCATCTCGGCGACCAGGTGGAGCCCGGTCAGGATGCCGTCGCCGGTCGTGGCGAACTCGTTGAAGATGATGTGGCCCGACTGCTCGCCGCCGAGCGAGTACCCGCCCTCGACCATCTTCTCGAGCACGTACCGGTCGCCCACGGCGGTCTCGAGCACCGCGATGCCGTTCTCGGCCATCGCCCGGCGGAGACCGAGGTTGCTCATGACCGTGGCCACGAGCGTGTCGTCCTGCAACCGGCCGCGCTCCTTGAGGGACAGCGCGAGGATCGCCATGATCTGGTCGCCGTCGATCGCGTTGCCCTCGGCGTCGACCGCCAGGCACCGGTCGGCGTCGCCGTCGTGGGCGATCCCGACGTCGGCGCCGGCCTCGAGCACGGCGCGGGCGAGGTTGTCGATGTGGGTCGACCCGACGCCGTCGTTGATGTTGACGCCGTCCGGGTCGGCACCGATGAGGGTGATCCGCGCGCCGGCGTTGACGAACACCTCGGGCGACACACCAGCCGCCGCCCCGTTCGCGCAGTCGAGGACGACGTGGATGCCGTCGAGCCGTGCGGGCAGGGTGCTCAGCAGGTGGACGACGTAGCGGTCCTCGGCGTCGGCGAAGCGGGTGATCCGCCCGACGTCGGCGCCCGTGGGCACCGGGACCTCGGCGCTCCCGATCGCTGCCTCGATGCGGTCCTCGACCTCGTCGGGGAGCTTCCGGCCGCCGGCGGCGAAGAACTTGATCCCGTTGTCGGGCGCCGGGTTGTGGGACGCGGAGACCATCACGCCGAAGTCCGCGTCGATGTCGGCGACGAGGAACGCCGCCGCGGGGGTGGGGATGACCCCGGCGTCGAGGACGTCGACGCCGGCACTCGCCAGGCCGGCCGCGACGGCCGCGCCCAGGAACTCCCCGGAGACGCGCGGATCGCGCGCCAGGACCGCGATGGGACGCGGCCGACCGGACGCACGACGTGCGTCCGCGTGGTGTCCGTGCGTGAGCACGGCCGCGCTCGCCTGGGCGAGGCCCAGTGCGAGCGCGGCCGTCAGCTCGCCGTTGGCGAGACCACGAACACCGTCCGTTCCGAACAGACGTGGCACGGTGATGCCGTCCGAAGCGCGATCAGCGCTTCGAGAACTGCGACGCCTTACGGGCCTTCTTGAGACCGGCCTTCTTGCGCTCGATGACGCGGGCGTCACGGGTGAGGAAGCCCGCCTTCTTGAGCGTGGCGCGGTTGTTCTCGCGGTCGATCTCGTTGAGCGCCCGGGCGATCGCCAGACGCAGCGCGCCGGCCTGGCCCGAGGGGCCTCCACCGGTGATGCGGGCGGTGACGTCGTACGAACCGATGAGCTCGAGGACCTTGAACGGGTCGTTGATGAGCTGCTGGTGGAGCTTGTTCGGGAAGTAGTCCTCGAGCGAGCGGCCGTTCACCGAGAACGTGCCGGCGCCGGGGACGAGGCGCACGCGGGCGATGGCCTCCTTGCGGCGACCGACGGCCGCACCCGAGACGTTGAGGATCTGACGAGGAGCCGCCTCCGAGGTCGCCGGGGCGCTCTCGGTGCTGAAGCTCGACGGGGTCTGGTCGATGGAGTCTGCGATCTGAGCCATGAGTGTGGAGTCCTGTGTCTTCTGCTGCGTGGCCGTCGTTACTGCGCGACCTGGTCGAGGGTGTACGGCGTCGGCTGCTGGGCGACGTGCGGGTGCTCGGGACCGGCGTAGACCTTGAGCTTCTTGAGCTGGGCGCGGCCGAGGCTGTTCTTCGGGAGCATGCCGCGGATCGCCTTCTCGACGGCGCGGGTCGGGTGCTTCTCGAGCATCTCCGGGTAGGTCGTGGCGGTGATGCCACCCGGGTAGCCGGAGTGCCGGTAGTACGTCTTCTGCGCCAGCTTCGAGCCGGTCAGGGCGACCTTCTCGGCGTTGACGATGATGACGAAGTCACCCATGTCCATGTGCGGAGCGAAGGTGGCCTTGTGCTTGCCGCGCAGGAGCGCCGCGGCGTGCGAGGCGAGACGGCCGAGGACGACGTCGGTGGCGTCGATGACGAGCCACTTCGGCTGGACGTCCGCGGGCTTCGGTGAGAACGTGCGAGTCACAGGTGTGCTGCTTTCGTGTCGAGGTGAGGTGTCCGTGAATCCCACTCCGGTGGGGTGTTCCGCGGGGCGACGCCCGGCGAACGCTCCGGTGGAGGGCTCAACTTCGGGTCCGACGCACGAGGCGCAGACCAATCGACCACACTACCGGAGCGTCGCGGTACCGTCAAACCTCGACGGACTCAGTGCCCGATCGGGACCCAGCGGTCACCGACCCGGTGCACGGCGGGTCCGTGGCCCGGCAGCACGATCCCCGGCAGGGGCAGCGCCGCGGCCGACTCGACAGCCGTGGCCGTGTCCGCGGTGAACAGGGCCGGGATCATCCGCGGCCGCGGCGACCACGACCGGGGCTGCACGTCGTGGTGCGTGACGACCGCGTCGCCGGTGACGAGCGCGTCCGCGGCGGGCAACAGGTACGCCGTCGACCCGAGCGTGTGCCCGGGTGCCGGCAGGGGTGCGATGGCCCGCTCGTCGAAGTCGCGGGCCGTGAACGCGCGGACCGGGGGCACGGTCACGGGGTCGAGGCCACCCGAGCGGACGGCACGGGCGGCCCAGCCGAGCACCCGCGGCGCCGCGATCCGGCCACCGATGTCGCCGAGCGTCGCCTGGTCCCGCTCGGGCCCGCGCACGGCCGCGACCTCGTCGGCGTGGGCCAGCACGGTCACGCCGGGGTGGGCCTCCAGGATCGCGGGGAGGCCACCGATGTGGTCGACGTGCCCGTGCGTGACGTACACCCGGCGCAGGTCGGCCGGGTCGTGTCCCGCGTACCGGATGGTGTCGAGAACGAGTCCGGCGTCGGCGGGGTACCCGGCGTCGACGAGGGCGACCCCGTCCTCCTCGGCGAGCACGACCCAGTTCGACACGGGTCCCTCGACGAACACCACGCCCGGTGCGACCGCGACGACGGCCCGGGGCCTGCGCCGGCTCACGCGCGTCGCTCCGCGACCGCACCCGACCCTGCGGGGCCTTCCGGGACGGCGGTGGGCGCGGCGGTGCTGATGGCGACCTGTCGAGCCTGGTCGGCCTCCGACCGGTGCCCGTCCTGGTCGCGGCGGGCCCGGGTCTGCTCCGCGCGGGCCGCGAGCTCGTCGTCGGGCGGGTAGCCGACCTCGGTGAGGACGAGCCCCTTCGCCGGGGCGACCGTGAACGCGCTCGTGCGCACCGCGTCCTCGCGCAGCTCCGCCAGCCGGTGCGGCGCGAGCCGCCCCTCGCCGACCGCGAGCGACGCACCCACCATCGCCCGCACCATGCTGTGGCAGAACGCGTCGGCCTGGAGGGACGCCACGAGCACGCCGTCCGGCTCACGGTGCCATCGGAACTCCTGGAGCGTTCGGATGGTGGTGGCGCCTTCCCGCGGCTTGCAGAACGTGGCGAAGTCGTGCAGGCCGAGCAGCGTCAGGGCGCCCGTCTCCATCGCGCCCTCGTCGAGGCGCGTGGGGTACCACAGCGTGTGGCCGCGGCGGAGCGGGTCCCGCGGTGCCCCGAGGTCCGCGACGCGGTACGCGTACCGTCGCCAGACCGGGGAGAACCGGGCGTCGAACCCCGGCGGCGCGACCGCGACGGCCGTCACCACGACGTCACTGTCGAGCCCCGCGATGCCGTTCAGGCGGTGCAGGAGGGCGTCCGTCGGCAGCCGCTGGGGTCGGCCGGCCGCACCGCGGTGCGGCCGAGCGAGGCTTCCCCACTGTTCGGGGGTGAGGTCACAGTGGGCGACCTGCCCCGTCGCGTGCACGCCCGCGTCCGTCCGGCCCGCCACCGTGAGGCGGGGCGCCGGACCGGAGCGCCGGAACACGGTCTCGAGCGCGGACTCGAGTTCGCCCTGCACCGTCCGGAGGGTCGGCTGCCGAGCCCATCCCGCGAAACCGCTGCCGTCGTAGGCGATGTCGAGCCGGAGACGCACGGTGCCGGCCTCGTCTGTCACGGGACGAGGGTACCGGCGTCAGCACCACGTCAGTGCCACGTCAGCGCCCGCCCGGAGCATGGGCACCGTCGAACGAAAGGACACCCCATGAACGACCAGGCGACGCTCGCCGTCGAGGCGACCGGCCTCGTCAAGACGTTCGGGCAGAACCGTGCGGTGGACGGCGTCGACCTGCGGGTCGAGGCGGGCACCGTGTACGGCGTGCTCGGGCCGAACGGCGCGGGCAAGACCACCACCATCAGCATGCTCGCCACGCTGCTCAAGCCCGACGCGGGCGAGGCACGCATCTTCGGACACGACGTGCGGCACGAGGCCCAGGCGGTCCGACGGCTCATCGGCGTGACCGGGCAGTACGCCTCCGTCGACGAGACGCTCAGCGCGACCGAGAACCTCGTCATCTTCTCCCGACTGCTCGGCCTCGGTCGGGCCGAGTCGCGGGCGAAGGCCTCGGACCTCCTCGAGCGCTTCGGACTGACCGAGGCCGCGAAGCGCCCGCTCAAGGCGTTCTCCGGTGGGATGCGACGGCGGCTCGACCTCGCCGCGAGCCTCATCGCGCAACCGCCACTCATCTTCCTCGACGAGCCGACCACCGGGCTGGACCCCCGGACGCGTGCGCAGATGTGGGACACGATCCGCGAGCTCGTCGCGACCGGATCGACCGTGCTCCTCACCACGCAGTACCTCGACGAGGCCGACCAGCTCGCCGACCGCATCGCCGTCATCGACCGTGGACGCGTCGTCGCCGAGGGCACGGCGGACGACCTCAAGGCATCGGTGGGCACCGCCTCCCTGCAGCTCCGGCTCGCGGACGCCGCCCGGCTCGGCGCGGCGCAGGCGATCGTCGAGCGGATCCTCGGGGCCGGCGCCGCCGTCTCACCCGAGGGCGCCCGCATCACCGCACCGATGGCCGACCCGGACCGCGTCGCGGACCTGCTCGTCGCGCTCCGCGACTCGGGCGTCTCCCTCGCCGAGATGAGCGTGCAGAAGCCGACGCTCGACGAGGTCTTCCTCACCATCACCGGGCGGAGCGTCGCGCAGGACGACCCGACCGACGACACCGACCGCGTCCTCGAAGGGACCCTCGCATGACCGCCATCACCAGCACACCCCGCACCGTCACCCCGCGCCCCGGCGTCGGCGGTTCGGGACTCGGGGCCACGGTCCGACAGTCGCTCACCATGGCGTACCGCGGGCTCATCAAGGTGCGTCGGACGCCGGAGCAGCTCTTCGACGTCACGCTCATGCCGATCATCTTCACCGTGATGTTCACGTACATCTTCGGCGGGGCCATCGCCGGCGGCGTGACGGCCTACCTCCCGATCATCATCCCGGGCATCCTCGTCCAGACGAACATCACCTCGTCGATCGTCACGGGCGTCCAGCTCCGCGAGGACATGGACAAGGGCGTGTTCGACCGGTTCAAGTCGCTGCCCATCGCCCGCATCGCCCCGCTCGCCGGAGCGCTGCTCGCCGACACGGTCCGCTACGCGATCGCGACGACCATCACGTTCGTCGTCGGGTTCTGCATGGGCCTGCGTCCCGAGGGCGGTTTGGGGTCGGTCGTCGCCGCGGGACTCCTCGTCGTCGTGGTCGCCTGGGCGATCAGCTGGGTGTTCGCGTTCTTCGGTGTCGTCGCGCGCACCGCGTCGAGCGTCTCGGGCATCTCGAACATGGTCCTGTTCCCGCTGACGTTCCTGTCGAACGCGTTCGTCCCCGCCGACACGCTGCCGTCCTGGCTCCGGTGGTTCAGCGAGGTGAACCCGATCTCGCACCTCATCACCGCCGTGCGCGACCTCGTCAACCACGGGCAGGTGGGCAGCGACCTCGTGCTCTCGCTCGTCGGCGCCGCGGTCGTCGTCGCGGTCTTCGCCCCCTTGACCGTCCGCGCCTACATGCGGAAGGCCTGAGCCTCCGCCCGCCGCGGGACGCGGACCTGCTCGAGCAGCGCTCGGGCCCGCGCGACGGCCTCGGCCCGGTCCAGACCGGCCGAGGCCGTCTCGGCGTCCGCGAGGGCGGCCCGTCCCGTCCACCGCGCGAGCACGCCCCGGACGCGCTCGTATCGGAGCACGGCGAGGTCCTGCCGCGCTCCCACGCGCACGGCGGTCCCCCAGATCGCCGCGACGAGACCCGGTTCGACGCGCTGCGTGGTGGCCCCCCACAGGGCAACCGCGATGAGCGCGTCGCCGATGACCGGCAGGTCGAGCCACCACGCGCCGATGCGGATCGCGACGAGCGCGCCGACCTTGGCCACCCGGGCCGCCTCCGTCGCCCTGCCGTCGTCCGGGAGGCGCGGTGCACCCCCGTCCCGCTCGCGGGCCTCCAGGTCGATCGCGATGCGCGCCGCGGCGACCATGAGCGTCCACTGCGGTGCCTGCTTCATGTGGTCACGGACGTACGCGAAGCCGCGGTCGTACTCCTCCAACGCGGTCTGCACGTCGCCCTCCGCGCGGGCGGCCTCCGCCCGGACGGCGAACGCGAGCGTCCGGAACTGGAGTCCGTCGTCGTCGAGTCGGGCGCCCGGTCGGGGCAGATCGAGGTCGACCGCGACGGCGCGCGCCCGGTCCGGCTGACCGGCAGCGGCGGCAGCCAGGCCCATCGACCAGCTGATCTCGGCGAGGTCGTCGTCCGCGCCGAACCACTGCAGTCGCTCCCGGGCGCGATCCGCGGCGACCAGTGCCTCCTCGGGGTGCCCGGTCTGGGTGAGGAGCTGCACGCGGGACACGTCGGCCGTTCCCGCCGTCCAGAGGTCGCCGTGGGCGCTCGCGAGCGCCTCCGCCCGGCGGGCGTAGCGGAGCGCGTCCGCCACGTCGCCCGCGTTCTCGGCCAGGGGCGCACTGATCGTCAGGGCGAAGCACGCGACCTCGGGGTCGTCGTCGTCGCGGAGGCGGGCGAGGGCCGCCATCGCGAGGTCGGCGCGTCCGATCGCGGTGAAGAGCTCCGCTTGCGCATCCGCCAGGCGGACTCCAGTCGGACCGTGCTGCCGACGCAGTCGGCGCAAGGCGGACACGGCGACGGCGGCCGTCCGGAGGTCGGTGAACGCCGACGACGCCCCCATGACGGTGAGGGCCACGACGGTGGGCAGGAGCAGGTCGGGGTCGGGCGCGCCGCCCGCCAGCGCCGCGACGACGTCGGGCGCGATCGCCACGACCTCCCCGTGCACGCCCCGGAGTGACCAGTAGGTCCCGAGCGCTGCGGCGATCGGCGCGATCGCCCTGTGGTCGTCCCGGCCGAGCGACCACCGCAGGAGCGCGACGAGGTTGTCGACCTCGCGTTCGACCTCGCGGAACACGCGACGCTGCCCGGGACCGGCGAGGAGCACGTTCCGATCGAGGGCGTGTGCCGCGCCCCACCGGATCATCACCGTGCGCACGTCCTCGGTCGCACCCCGCTCGGTGAGCCGCGCGGCACCGAACTCCCGGACCGTCTCGAGCAACCGGTAGCGTGCGGGCTCGCCCTCGCGCTCCGTCAACTGGACGAGCGACTGCTCGACGAGCTCCGCGAGGTCGTCGAGCGCCGTGTCGACCCGGTCCGGGCGCACGACGGCCTCGACCGCCTCCACCGCGACGCCGTCCGGGAACAGCGCCAAGCGGGTCAACAGGTCCTGGGCGCCGTCGTCGAGGAGGCGCCAGCTCCACTCGATCACGGCGAGCAGCGTCCGATGCCGTTCGGGCGCGGTCCGATCGCCTCCGCGGAGCAGGGCGAATCGGTCGTCGAGCCGTCGCTCGATCTCGTCGACACTCATGCCGCGGACGCGTGCCGCCGCCAGCTCGATCGCGAGCGGCGAGCCGTCGAGCCGGGCGCAGATCCGACGGACCGCATCGACCGGCAACACGGCGCCGGGCCGGGCGGCCCGGGCACGCTCGGTGAACAGCCGGACGGCGGCGCCGTCGGCCTCGACCGGCAGGGGCGGGAGTGGTGCGACCACCTCGCCCGGCACCGCGAGCGGGGCACGTGACGTCGTGAGCACGCGGAGGCTCGGGACCTCGCCGAGCAGGTCGACGACGAGTGCGGCGACCTCCCCGACGACGTGTTCGCAGTTGTCGAGCACGAGCAAGGTCGGCGCTTCCCCGAGAGCCCGGAGGACCCGTGACCGGAGGTCCGCGAGCACGACGTCCCGGAGTGACCGTCCGGCGCGGAGTTCCGCGATCCCGAGCACCGCGCCGAGCGCGGGGACGATGTCCGCGCCGTCCGTGAGCGAGGCGAGCTCGAGGACAACGACGGCGACGTCGGGCGCGGTGCGCCCCGCGACCTCCTGCGCGAGCCGGGTCTTGCCGAGGCCTCCGGCACCGAGGACCGTGACCAGCCGCTCCTCCTCGACGAGCCGCTCGACGGCCTCCACCTCGGCGTCCCGGCCGATGAGCGTGGTCGGGGATCGGCGCAGACCGAGGCGCCGCACGGACCGGGCCGACGTCGACGTCGCTCGGAGGATCTCGATGTTGAGCCGCACCAGGTCCGCCGACGGGTCCGCGCCGAGCTCCTCGGCCAGGCGATCGCGGTGTCCTGCGAACACCGTGAGGGCCTCGGCGCCCCGTCCTGCCGCGACGAGTGCCCGCATGTGCCCCGCGACCGCAGCCTCGTCGAACGGGTGGGCCACGACCTCCTGCTCCCACAGCCGCGCCGCGCCGTCGGGGTCGTCGCACGCCGAGAGCGCCTGGGCCAGGGCGCGCCGCAGGGTCCGCTGCACGGTCGCCGCCCGGTCCGCGAGCTCCTCGGCGACCGGTCCCTCGAGGTCCGCACCCGGCTCACCGCGCCACGTGGCCAGCACGGCCGATGCCCGGCGGGCCGCGCCGGCTGGATCGGTCCGGAGTTCGTCGGAGATCCGCCCGGCGACCTGCTCGGCCCGTCCCAGGTCGAGCGCCGACGGGTCCAGGGCCAACCGGTAGCCGGTGCCCGTCGACGCGACGACGCCCTCGACGGTCGACCGCCGTACCCGCGACACCAGGGTCTGCAGCGCGGCGCGCGCCCCCTTCGGCGGGGTGTCGCCCCAGAGCTCGTCGATGAGCGTCTCGGTCGTGGCGGTGTTGCCCCGGGCGAGCACGAGGACCGCGATGAACGTCCGGGCGAGCGCGCCGGGCAGCGGATCGAGGTCCCCTGCCGGGGACTCGACGAGCACCGGGCCGAGGACGGCGACGCGTGGCTGACCGGTCACGCGTCGAGTCTAGGGACCGGGGGCCCCACCGACGACGGAGGGCCTCCGCAGCGATCGCTGCGGAGGCCCTCCGTGTGGCGTGCTGGCGAGGACCTACTCGGTCTCGTCGGCCTTGCTGGCGGCGTCCGCCTCGACCTCGGCGGCCGCGTCGGTCGTCTCCTCGGCGGCGACGGGCTCGGACTCCGCGACGGCGTCCGTGCTCTCGGCCTCAGCGGCGTCGGTCGCGGTCGCGTCGGTCGCGGTCGCCTCGGTCGTCTCCGCGGCGACGGCGGCGTCGTCGGTGGTCTCCTCGGTGGCGGCCTCCTCGGCGGCGGTCGTCGACACGGCCCCGGCTGCGGCCGAACCGGACGCACGGTTCGAGCGACGGTTCACCGGAGCGGGCGTGCCCGAGACGGGCTCGAGCACGAGCTCGATCGACGCGAGGGGCGCGTTGTCGCCCTTGCGGAAGCCGAGCTTGGTGATCCGGGTGTAACCGCCCTGGCGGTCGGCCATCTGCGGCGCGATCTCCGTGAAGAGCGTGTGCACGACGGACTTGTCCCGGATGATGCTGATCACCTTGCGGCGGGCGTGCAGGTCGCCACGCTTCGCGAACGTCACGAGACGCTCCGCGACGGGACGGAGGCGCTTGGCCTTCGTCTCGGTCGTGGTGATGCGGCCGTGCGTGAACAGCGCGTTCGCGAGGTTGCTCAGGAGCAGGCGCTCGTGCGCGGGACCGCCTCCGAGGCGGGGGCCCTTGGTGGGCTTGGGCATGTCAGTTCTCCAGTGGTGGGAAGGGGGTGGGTGTGCTGCGCTCCGTCAGGAGCGGCACGGGATCAGTTGGACTCGTCCTCGTCGTACCCGCTGTAGAAGTGGGCGCCGTCGAATCCGGGAACGGTGTCCTTGAGGGACAGGCCGAGCTCGGTGAGCTTGTCCTTGACCTCGTCCACCGACTTCTGACCGAAGTTGCGGATGTTCATGAGCTGCGTCTCCGAGAGGGCGACGAGCTCGCTGACCGTGTTGATGCCCTCGCGCTTGAGGCAGTTGTAGCTGCGGACCGACAGGTCGAGGTCCTCGATCGGGGTCTGCAGCTCGTTCGAGAGCACCGCGTCGACCGGCGCGGGGCCGATCTCGATGCCCTCGGCCGCCGTGTTGAGCTCGCGGGCGAGCCCGAACAGCTCGACCAGCGTGCGGCCGGCGGAGGCGATGGCGTCGCGAGGCGTGATCGCCGGCTTCGACTCGACGTCGACGACCAGACGGTCGAAGTCCGTGCGCTCACCGGCACGGGTCGCCTCGACCCGGTAGGTGACCTTGAGGACCGGCGAGTAGATCGAGTCGATCGGGATCTGACCGGCCTCGCTGAACTCGGAGCGGTTCTGGGTCGCCGAGACGTACCCACGACCGCGCTCGATCGTGAGCTCCAGCTCGAACCGGGCGGTGTCGTTCAACGTGGCGATGACGAGGTCCGAGTTGTGGATCTCGACACCGGCCGGAGCCGAGATGTCCGCCGCCGTGACCTGGCCCGCGCCCTGCTTGCGGAGGTACGCCGTGATGGGCTCGTCGTGCTCGCTCGAGACGACCAGGTTCTTGATGTTGAGGATGATCTCGGTGACGTCCTCCTTGACACCCGGCACGGTGCTGAACTCGTGCAGCACACCGTCGATGCGGATGCTGGTGACGGCGGCACCGGGGATCGAGGACAGGAGCGTGCGGCGCAGCGAGTTGCCGAGGGTGTAGCCGAAGCCCGGCTCGAGCGGCTCGATGATGAACCGCGAGCGGAACTCGGAGATCGGCTCCTCGGTCAGGGTGGGGCGCTGTGCAATGAGCACTGTGGATTCCTTTCGGCGAAGTGTCCGCTATATGACACTTGGCGGTACGACGGGGCCCGAGGCCTCGCCGGGTCTGTTGAGTTGTGATCACGCGCACCGACGTGCGCGATCGAACGACCAGGAATGGCCGCGACCGGTCGACCCCGCTCGATGAGCGGGCGTCCGGTCGCGGCCGAGAGCTCCTAGCTCAGACGCGACGACGCTTCGGCGGGCGGCACCCGTTGTGCGCCTGCGGGGTGACGTCGTTGATCGAGCCCACCTCGAGGCCGGCGGCCTGGAGCGAGCGGATCGCGGTCTCGCGGCCCGAGCCCGGACCCTTGACGAAGACGTCGACCTTCTTGACGCCGTGCTCCTGCGCCTGGCGGGCGGCCGACTCGGCGGCGAGCTGCGCCGCGAACGGCGTGGACTTGCGCGAGCCCTTGAAGCCGACAGCACCGGACGAGGCCCAGCTCAGGACGGCGCCCGACGGGTCGGTGATGCTGACGATCGTGTTGTTGAACGTCGACTTGATGTGGGCCTGGCCCACGGCGATGTTCTTCTTCTCCTTGCGCCGCGGCTTGCGGGCAGCAGTCTTGGGGGTAGCCATGGTGATCTCCTATCGGGCCTTCTTCTTGCCTGCCACGGTGCGCTTCGGGCCCTTGCGGGTCCGCGCGTTGGTCTTGGTGCGCTGTCCACGCACCGGGAGACCACGACGGTGGCGGAGGCCCTCGTAGCTGCCGATCTCGACCTTGCGGCGGATGTCGGCGGCCACCTCACGGCGGAGGTCACCCTCGACCTTGAAGTTGCCCTCGATGAAGTCGCGGAGGGCGACGAGCTGGTCGTCGGTGAGGTCCTTGACGCGGATGTCGCCCGAGATACCGGTCTCGGCGAGCGCCTGGAGGGAACGGGTACGGCCGACGCCGTAGATGTACGTGAGTGCGATCTCCACGCGCTTCTCGCGCGGGATGTCGACGCCTGCTAGACGTGCCATGTCTGGCTGCTCCTGTTTTCGGTGGAGGTGTGGCGCAGTACCGGTGCTCGGGCCTCCGCCCCGAGGTGTCCCCGGTCGGTTCGTCGCCGATCGGTTCTGGCACTGCGTTGTCGATGTTCAGTTGTGCGTGCTGCTCAGCTGTTCGCTGTCGAGCCGGTGCGGGGCCTGGCGACCCCGCACGGCACCCGGCCGCGGCGGAGGGACTAGCCCTGGCGCTGCTTGTGGCGCGGGTTGCTCTTGCAGATCACCATGACGCGGCCCTTCCGGCGGATCACCTTGCAGTGCTCACAGATGGGCTTGACGCTGGGGTTGACCTTCATGTCGATTCCTCGATCTCGCTGGCTTCGTACCCGACGGGGCCGTCGGGCCGTTCCTTTCCGGCGAGGATCACTTGTAGCGGTAGACGATCCGGCCGCGAGTGAGGTCGTACGGGCTGAGCTCCACGATCACGCGGTCCTCCGGGAGGATGCGGATGTAGTGCTGACGCATCTTCCCCGAGATGTGCGCGAGGACCTTGTGTCCGTTGGTCAGCTCAACGCGGAACATCGCGTTGGGCAGAGCCTCGAGCACCGAGCCCTCGATCTCGATGACGCCGTCTTTCTTGGCCATAGCCTCACTGTCGCTTGGGTTGCTGTCGCTGGGAGTGATCCGAACCGGTCTGCGGGTTCGGCGCCCGGTCTGGCAGGATGTGCAGACCGAACCGGTGACCACCGGAGCGGTCACCTGCGCCACGCCGAACGGCATGACACACCAAAGATCGATCTTATGTGGTAGCGGGACGATTGCCAAGTCCGGCCCGGTCTCGGCGCGTCCTGTTCGCGACCCGCGATCGCGCCGTCAGCGACCCCTCTTCAGGGGTTCTCCGGCGATTTCCAGGAGTGCGACAGGAGCGCCATCGTACGGTTCTCCACGGGAGTGCCGCCGCGCACCTCCGCCCGGCGACGCTCCGCCACCCGCGATGCCGCCCACGCCCCGCGCTGATGCGCCCACCGAACGGAGTCCACCTCGTGTCCGACGCCCCGCTGCGCCGCCGTCGCGGTCGCCCCGGCATCGCCCGGCACGGACGGCTCCGTCGTCCGAGCTCCTGGCGGACCCTGCTCACCGTCATCGCGTCCGTGCTCAGTGTCGCCCTCGTCAGCAGCGTCGCCGTCACGGCCTTCGCCGCGGTGACGCTCACGGGATCCGTCTCGACGGTCAAGCTCAGCGACGACGACCAGGCGAGCGCCAACAAGACCTCCATCACGGCGATGAAGGGCGGGGCGAACATCCTGCTCATCGGCAGCGACACCCGCGTGGGGCAGAAGGCGGAGTCGCTCGACACCGAGGGTGCGCGGAACGACGTCACGATCCTCATCCACATCTCGGCCGACCACACGCAGCTCACCGCCGTGAGCTTCCCCCGCGATCTCGTCGTGCCCCTCCCCGCCTGCACGAACCCGGACACGGGGACGTCCTACCCGGCGTCCTCCGCTGCGCAGATCAACACGGCGCTCGGCAACGGGGGTGTCTCGTGCGTCGTGGACACCGTCGAGAACCTGACCGGCCTGTCCATCCCGTACGCCGGTCTCATCACCTTCGACGGCGTCATCGAGATGTCGAACGCGGTCGGCGGCGTCTCGGTCTGCGTCGCGAACTCGATCAACGACAGCTACACGGGCCTCCATCTGTCGGCCGGGACGCACACGCTCCAGGGCACGCAGGCCCTCCAGTTCCTCCGGACCCGCCACGGCGTCGGCGACGGCAGCGACCTCGCGCGCATCAGCTCCCAGCAGGTGTTCCTGTCCGCCCTGCTCCGCAAGGTGACCTCGAACGGCACGCTGTCGAATCCCCTGACCCTGTACAAGCTCGCGCGCGCCGCGATCTCGAACATGACCTTGTCCGACGGTCTCGCCTCGGCCCAGACGCTCGTGTCACTCGCCACGACCCTCAAGAGCATGAGCACGGCGGACATGCTGTTCGTCCAGTACCCGGTGACCGACGATCCCTACGACACGAACCGCGTGATCGTCTCCCAGAGCGACGCACACACGCTCAACGTCGCGCTGCAGAACGACACGAAGACGAGCCTCACCGACTCGAGCACCGGCCGTGCCTCCGAGGCCGAGGGCGGGACCGGCAGCGCGTCTTCCTCCGGCACCGGCAGCTCCGGGTCGTCGAGCAGTGGGACGTCGAGCAGCGGGACGTCGAGTGCACCCTCCTCCGGGTCCTCGGCGAGCAGTTCGGCATCGAGCACGCCGAGCGCGACGGCGACGCCGCTGCCCTCGACGATCACCGGACAGTCGGCCGCCGAGCAGACCTGCTCGGTCGGCAACTGACAGCGGTCGCAGGCCGGGCGGGCCGCCCGCCGGTCCGCCGCTGACTTCCGCACGATCGGGAGGCGCGGCACAGCCCGCCCGCCCGGCTCGGGAGGCGTGACGTGCTCCCGCCTCGGGCGAGACGAACCGGGGCGTCGAGTTGCCTGTGACGTCGCGTCGCCCGCTGGTTCACGCGCTCCGCTGGTTCCCGCACTGCGGCTGGTTCACCCACGCCGCTGGTTCCCGCACTGCGGCTGGTTCACGCGCTCCGCTGGATCACGCGATGGGCTGCGGCTGCACCCCGAGCGGTACCAGGGCGGCGGCACCGCCGTCCGGTGCGGTGAGCACCCAGATGCCGTTTTCGTGCACCGCCACGCTGTGCTCCCAGTGCGCGGCGTCCGAGCCGTCGAGCGTGCGGACGGTCCAGCCGTCCGCATCGGTGCTGCTGTCGATCGTGCCGGCGGTCACCATCGGCTCGATGGCCACCGCGAGCCCCGGACGGACCGCGGGACCCCCGCCCCGCACCCGGTAGTTGAACACCGGCGGATCTTCGTGCATGGAACGACCGATGCCGTGACCCGTGAAGTCCTCCACGATGCCCCAGGCGCCGGTCTCGTCGATCGCGTCCTCGATGCTCGCGCCGATCTCGTTGAGGTTCCGTGCCGTCGCGAGAGCCGCGATCCCCCGCCACATCGACCGCTCGGTGACGTCCGCGAGCATCGTCCGTGCCGCGGCCCGCTCCGGGTCTCCCCCGGGCACGACGACCGTCACGGCGCTGTCGCCGTTCCAGCCGTCAACCTCGGCGCCCGCGTCGATGGACACGATGTCGCCGGCTTCGATCACCCGTTCGCCGGGGATGCCGTGCACGATCTCGTCGTTGACGGAGATGCACAGGGTGTGCTGGTAACCGGGGACCAGCTGGAAGTTCGGGACGCCACCGCCCTCGAGGATGACACGCTCCGCGATCGCGTCGAGGTCAGCGGTGGTGATGCCGACGCGCAGCGCCGACCGGACGGCGTCCAGTGCCTGGGCGGTGAGGAGCCCCGGCCGGACCATCGCCCGGAGTTCCTCCGACGACTTGTAGAGCGACGGGCGGCGGAACCGCGCCACGGTCAGGCGACGGCGCGGCCGAGGCCGCGGGTCGCGAGCGCGTCGGCGATGCGGTCACCGACCTCGTCGACACCGCCGAGACCGTCGACGTCGATGACGAGCCCCCGCTGTGCGTACACCGCAACGATCGGCTCCGTCTGCTCGAGGTAGACGTCCTGCCGGTGCCGGATGGCGTCCTCGGTGTCGTCGCTGCGACCCTGCTCGAGCGCACGCCTGCGGAGCCGGTCGACCAAGGCGTCCCGGTCGGCGACGAGCTGCACCACCGCGTCCAGGGCCTGCCCCTGCTCGGCGAGGAACCCGTCGAGGAACTCCACCTGCGCCGTCGTCCGGGGGTAGCCATCGAGCAGGAACCCCGGCTCGGCGTCCGGCTGACGGAGCCGATCGGCGATGAGCTCGTTCGTGAGGCTGTCGGGCACGTAGTCGCCGGCGTCCAGGATCGCCTTGACCCTGATGCCCAGCGGCGTCTCGTCACGGACGTTCTGCCGGAAGATGTCGCCCGTCGAGATCGCCGGGATCCCGAAGGCCTCGGCGATCCGCCCTGCTTGGGTGCCCTTGCCAGCACCAGGCGGGCCCACGATGATCAGCCGCGCGCTCATCGGAGGAGTCCCTCGTAGTGGCGCTGCTGCAGCTGCGAGTCGATCTGCTTCACGGTCTCGAGGCCCACACCGACGATGATCAGCAGGCTGGCACCACCGAACGGGAAGTTCTGGTTGGCGCCGAACCAGGCGAGTGCGGCGAGCGGGATGAGCGCGATGATGCCGAGGTAGAGAGCGCCGGGGAGCGTGACCCGTGTGAGCACGTAGTCGAGGTACTCCGCCGTCGGACGCCCGGCACGGATCCCCGGGATGAACCCGCCGTACTTCTTCATGTTGTCGGCGACTTCTTCCGGGTTGAACGTGATCGCGACGTAGAAGTACGTGAACCCGACGATGAGGAGGAAGTAGAGGACCATGTAGAAGGCGTTGTCGCCCGAGGTCAGGTTGTTCTGGATCCAGGTGACCCACGCCGCGGGCTCGGTCCCGTCGGACTTCTGGTTGAACTGTGCGACCAGCGCCGGCAGGTAGAGCAGCGACGACGCGAAGATGACGGGCACGACACCGGCCATGTTCACCTTGATCGGGATGTACGTGTTGTTGCCACCGTAGGTTCGACGCCCGACCATGCGCTTGGCGTACTGCACCGGGATCCGGCGCTGCGACTGCTCGACGAACACGACCGCCATCATGATCACGAGTCCGACGAGGATCACGAAGAGGAAGAGCTCGAAGGACTGCGACTGCTCGATGGCCCAGAGCGCGGTCGGGAACTGGGCCGCGATGGACGTGAAGATGAGGAGCGACATACCGTTGCCGACGCCGCGCTCGGTGACGAGCTCGCCCATCCACATGATGAGTCCGGTGCCAGCCGTCAGCGTGACCACCATGAGGAGGATCGCGTACCAGCTGTCGTTCGAGATGATCGACGTGCAGGAGGTCGACGCCGAGGTGCCGAAGAGGGCACCCGAGCGCGCGACCGTGATGAGCGTCGTCGACTGCAGGACCCCGAGCGCGATCGTGAGGTACCGCGTGTACTGCGTCAGCTTGGCCTGACCCGCCTGGCCCTCCTTGTAGAGGGCGTCGAAGTGCGGGATCACGACGCGCAGCAGCTGCACGATGATCGACGACGTGATGTACGGCATGATGCCGAGCGCGAAGACCGAGAGCTTCAGCAGCGCGCCGCCGGAGAACAGGTTCACGAGCCCGTACAGGCTCCCCTGGGATGAAGCGCTCGCGAGGCACGACTGCACGCTGGCGTAGTCGACGAACGGCGCGGGGATGTAGGACCCCAGGCGGAACAGCGCGATGATCGCGAGGGTGAAGCCGATCTTCTTGCGAAGGTCGGGGGTGCGCAAGATCCGCGCGACCGCTCTGA
The DNA here is from genome assembly GCF_003234885.2 of Curtobacterium sp. MCBD17_003. NCBI lineage: Bacteria > Bacillati > Actinomycetota > Actinomycetes > Micrococcales > Microbacteriaceae > Curtobacterium > Curtobacterium sp. MCBD17_003. The sequence continues at coordinate 317,684 of NZ_CP126275.1, read as the reverse complement.
ACACGAGTTCTCCGTACTTCGTTCAGTGCGACCCGAGCATCTCGGATCGCGTCAAGCGATGCCGAACCGGCGGCCCGAGCTGTGCTCGGACCGCCGGTCAGGTACTACTTGGAGACGGTGCCGCCCGCCGCCACGATCTTTTCCTCGGCGGAGCCGGAGACCTTGTCGACCGTGATGTTGAGCGCCACGCTGATGTCGCCCTGGCCGAGGACCTTGACCTTCTCGTTCTTACGGACCGCACCCTTGGCGACGAGGTCACTCACGGTGACGTCACCGCCCTGCGGGTAGAGCTCGCCGAGCTTGTCGAGGTTCACGACCTGGTACTCCACGCGGAACGGGTTCTTGAACCCGCGGAGCTTCGGGGTGCGCATGTGCAGCGGCATCTGCCCACCCTCGAACCCGGCCTTGACCGAGTAGCGGGCCTTCGTGCCCTTGGTGCCACGTCCGGCCGTCTTGCCCTTCGAGCCCTCACCGCGTCCGACGCGGGTCCGGTCCTTCTTCGAGCCAGCAGCGGGACGGAGGTGGTGGACCTTGAGGACCTGCACGCGGCCCTCGGTGTTGCCGGCCTGTCCGGCCTTGGGGGTTTCGTCGCTCATGCGTTGATCTCCTCGACCTTCACGAGGTGCGCGACCGTCGCGACGTACCCGCGGTTCTGGGCGTTGTCCTCACGCTCGACCGACTGGCCGATGCGCTTGAGGCCCAGGCTGCGCAGGGTCTCGCGCTGGTACTGCTTCTCGCTGATAACGGACTTGATCTGGGTGACCTTGATCTTGCCGGCCATCAGGCACCTGCCTTCTCGGTCGCAGCCGTGCGGGCCGCGGCCTCGGCACGCAGCAGACGACCCGGGACGACCCGGTCGACGTCGAGGCCACGGCGGCTGGCGACCGCACGGGGCTCCTCGAGCTGCTGCAGCGCCGTGACGGTGGCGTGCACGATGTTGATGGTGTTGGACGACCCGAGCGACTTGCTCAGGACGTCGTGGATGCCGGCGCACTCCAGGACGGCGCGCACCGGACCACCGGCGATGACGCCGGTACCCGCAGCGGCCGGGCGGAGGAGCACGACGCCAGCGGCGGCCTCACCCTGCACGGGGTGCGGGATCGTGTTGCCGACGCGCGGGACGCGGAAGAAGTTCTTCTTCGCCTCCTCGACGCCCTTGGAGATCGCGGTCGGGACCTCGCGGGCCTTGCCGTAGCCGACGCCGACGAGTCCGTTGCCATCACCCACCACGACGAGCGCGGTGAAGCTGAAGCGACGACCGCCCTTGACGACCTTCGACACACGGTTGATCGTCACGACGCGCTCGAGGAACTGGCTCTCGGCGGCGCGGTTGTTGCGGTCGCCGCGACCACCCTGCTGGCGGTCACGACCCCCACCACGGCGTCCGCGCTCGGGGCCCGTGTTCTCGCGGTTCGCCGACGCGGAGCCGGCTGCGGTCTCGACCGGCTTCTCGACCGGTGCTTCCTGATTGGTGCTGCTCGCGGTGTCGCTCACAGGTTCAGCCCTCCTTCACGGGCGCCTTCGGCGATCGCGGCGACGCGACCGGCGTACTTGCTGCCACCGCGGTCGAACACGACCGCCTCGACACCCGCGGCCTTCGCGCGCTCGGCGACGAGCTCGCCGACGCGACGCGACTTCGCGGTCTTGTCGCCGTCCAGGCTGCGGAGGTCCGCCTCCATGGTCGACGCGCTGGCGACGGTGTGGCCCTTGGTGTCGTCGATGACCTGCACGAACACGTGACGCGACGAGCGGGTGACGACCAGACGCGGACGCGTCTCGGTGCCGGTGATCTTCTTGCGGAGGCGGGTGTGACGGCGCGCCTTGGCGGCCGACTTGCTCGCTCCTCGAGTTCCGAGAGCCATGATCACTTACCTGACTTTCCGGCCTTGCGGCGGACGACCTCGCCGGCGTAGCGAACGCCCTTGCCCTTGTACGGCTCGGGCTTGCGAAGCTTGCGGATGTTTGCGGCGACCTCACCGACGGCCTGCTTGTCGATGCCGTTCACGGTGAGTCGGTTGTTGCCCTCGACGGTGAAGCTGATGCCCGCGGGCGGCTCGACCGTGATGGGGTGCGAGTAGCCGAGTGCGAACTCGACGCTCGTGCCGCGTGCCTGGACGCGGTAGCCGGTCCCGACGACCTCGAGGCCCTTGGAGTAGCCCTGGGTCACGCCGGTGATCTGGTTGGCGATCAGCGTCCGGGTCAGGCCGTGCAGCGAGCGCGAGGTGCGCTCGTCGTCCGGACGGGTGACGAGGATCTGGTTGTCCTCGATCGCGACCGCGATGGGGCTGGCGACGGTGAGCGCGAGCTCACCCTTCGGCCCCTTGACGGCGACGTTCGCGCCGTCGACCGTCACGGTGACGCCGGCGGGGATGTCGATGGGAAGACGTCCGATACGAGACATGGTCGATCACCACACGTAGGCGAGGACTTCCCCACCCACGCCCTTCTGCTCGGCCTCGCGGTCCGTGAGGAGACCCGAGGAAGTCGACAGGATCGCCACGCCGAGGCCACCGAGGACCTGGGGGATCTCCGTCGACTTGGCGTAGACCCGGAGACCGGGCTTGGAGACGCGCTTGATGCCGGCGATGGAGCGCTCGCGCTCGGGGCCGTACTTGAGGTCGATGGTGAGGGTCTGCCCCACGCGGGCATCCTCCACACGCCACTCGCTGATGTAACCCTCGCGCTTGAGGATCTCGGCGATGTGGGTCTTCAGCTTCGAGCTGGGCAGCGAGACGGCGTCGTGGTGCGCCGAGTTCGCGTTGCGCAATCTCGTCAGCATGTCTGCGACCGGATCGGTCATCGTCATGGTTGGTTCATCCTGTTCTCACCCGGTTTCGACACCCGTTCCACGGATGCCGACCTGTGTGATCGGGCGACGTCAGGGCGATTCCCCGACGTCTCGGTGCTCGTGCGGCGGGCCGGAGGGAGCGCCCCTCCGGCCCGGCCGTCCGAACGATCTTAGACCGTCTGCTCGCTGGAACGGAACGGGAAACCGAGCTGGCGGAGCAGCGCGCGGCCCTCGTCGTCCGTCTTGGCCGTGGTGACGACGGTGATGTCGAAGCCACGGACGCGGTCGATGCGGTCCTGGTCGATCTCGTGGAACACGCTCTGCTCCGTGAGACCGAAGGTGTAGTTGCCGTTGCCGTCGAACTGGCGGTCGCTCAGACCGCGGAAGTCGCGGATGCGGGGCAGTGCCAGCGACAGCAGGCGGTCGAGGAACTCCCACGCGCGGTCACCGCGGAGGGTGACGTGCGCGCCGATGGGCTGGCCCTCGCGCAGCTTGAACTGCGCGATGGACTTGCGGGCCTTCGTGACCTGCGGCTTCTGGCCGGTGATGGCCGTGAGGTCGCGCACCGCACCGTCGATGACCTTCGAGTCACGAGCGGCCTCGCCGACACCGGTGTTCACGACGACCTTGACCAGGCCGGGGACCTGGTGGACGTTCGTGTAGCCGAACTGCTCGGTGAGCGCCGCGGCGATCTCGTTCTTGTACTTCTGCTTCAGCCGCGGCTGGACCTTCTCGCTGGACGCGGCCTCGGCCGGCGCCGTAGTGGTGTCGCTCATCAGAGGTCCTCCCCCGACTTCTTGGCGTAACGGACGCGGACGGTCTTGGTGACGCCGTCCTTCTCGACCGTCTCGGTGCGGTGACCGACACGGGTCGGCTTCTTGGTCTTCGGGTCGACCACGGCCACGTTGGACACGTGGATCGGGGCCTCGTGGGTCTCGATGCCACCGGTCTTCGAGCCGCGCTGGGTCTGACCGACGCGGACGTGCTTCTTGACGAAGTTCACGCCCTCGACGACGACACGCTGCTCGTCGGGGAGCACCTCGATGACCTTGCCCTGCTTGCCGCGGTCGCCACCGCGCGCCTGCGACGGGCCCGAGATCACCTGGACCAGGTCGCCCTTCTTGATGTTCGCCATGACTAGATGACCTCCGGTGCCAGCGAGATGATCTTCATGAACTTCTTGTCGCGGAGCTCGCGACCGACCGGCCCGAAGATGCGGGTGCCCCGGGGGTCGCCGTCCGCCTTGAGGATCACCGCGGCGTTCTCGTCGAACTTGATGTAGGAGCCGTCCTGACGACGGGTCTCCTTCTTGGTGCGAACGATGACGGCCTTGACGACGTCACCCTTCTTGACGTTGCCGCCCGGGATCGCGTCCTTCACGGTCGCGACGATCACGTCACCGAGGCCGGCATAGCGACGACCCGAGCCACCGAGCACGCGGATGGCCAAGATCTCCTTGGCTCCGGTGTTGTCGGCGACCTTCAGGCGGGATTCCTGCTGAATCACTGCTGTCTCCTATTCCGCAAGTAGGCCCGGGGGCTTACTTGGCCTTCTCGAGGATCTCGACCAGGCGCCAGCGCTTGGTGGCGCTGAGGGGACGGGTCTCGCTGATGAGGACCAGGTCGCCGATGCCGGCGGTGCCCTGCTCGTCGTGGGCCTTCACCTTGGAGGTGCGACGGATGACCTTGCCGTAGAGGGGGTGCTTCACGCGGTCCTCGACCTCGACGACGATCGTCTTGTCCATCTTGTCGCTCGTGACGTAGCCACGACGCGTCTTGCGGTAGCCGCGCGCGGTGGTCGCGGCGTCGACCTCGGTGGCCTGCTTCTCGGTGGCCATCACTTCTCCTCGGTGCTGGTCGATGCAGCGGTGTCGGTCGTCGTGGCCTCGGCCGCGTCGGCCTTCTTGCGGGACGACTTCTTGGTCGTGGTGGTGCTCGCCTCGACCGGGGTCGGGGTGGCACGGATGCCGAGCTCGCGCTCGCGCAGCACCGTGTAGATGCGGGCGATGTCGCGCTTGACGGCACGGAGGCGGCCGTGGCTCTCGAGCTGGCCGGTGGCCGACTGGAAGCGCAGGTTGAACAGCTCTTCCTTGGCCTTCTTCAGCTCGTCAGCGAGACGCTCGTCCTCGAAGGTGTCGAGCTCCGACGGACGGAGCTCCTTGGAACCGATCGCCATTATGCGTCGCCCTCCTCGCGCTTGATGATGCGTGCCTTGAGGGGCAGCTTGTGGATTGCACGGGTCATCGCCTCGCGGGCGATGTCCTCGCTCACGCCGGAGAGCTCGAAGAGCACGCGTCCCGGCTTGACGTTCGCGACCCACCACTCGGGCGAACCCTTACCGGAACCCATGCGGGTCTCGGCGGGCTTCTTCGTGAGCGGACGGTCCGGGTAGATGTTGATCCACACCTTGCCGCCACGCTTGATGTGACGCGTCATGGCGATACGAGCGGACTCGATCTGGCGGTTCGTCACGTAGGCGGGGGTCAGGGCCTGGATACCGAAGTCACCGAACGACACCTTGGTGCCGCCGGTCGCCTGGCCGCGACGCGTGGGGTGGTGCTGCTTGCGGTGCTTGACTCGACGGGGGATAAGCATGGTTACGCCTCAACTCCTGCGCCGGCCGGCGCCTCCTGCGGAGCCTGCTGCTCGCGACGGTCGCCGCGGGGGGCGCCGTCACGGCCGCCACGACCGCCACGGCCGCCGTCACGACGCTCGGGGCGCGACGAACGCTGGTTCGCCTGCTCGCGAGCGAGCTCCTTGTTGGTGATGTCGCCCTTGTAGATCCAGACCTTCACACCGATCCGACCGAAGGTCGTGCGGGCCTCGTAGAAGCCGTAGTCGATGTTGGCGCGGAGCGTGTGCAGGGGCACGCGGCCCTCGCGGTAGAACTCCGAACGGCTCATCTCGGCGCCGCCGAGACGACCCGACACCTGGATCCGGACGCCCTTGGCGCCAGCGCGCTGGGCGCCCTGGAGGCCCTTGCGCATGGCGCGACGGAAGGCGACACGAGCGCTGAGCTGCTCCGCGATGCCCTGGGCGACGAGCTGCGCCTCGGTCTCGGGGTTCTTGACCTCGAGGATGTTCAGCTGGATCTGCTTGCCCGTGAGCTTCTCGAGGTCGCCGCGGATGCGCTCGGCCTCGGCGCCACGGCGGCCGATGACGATGCCAGGACGTGCCGTGTGGATGTCCACGCGGACGCGGTCACGGGTGCGCTCGAGCTCGATGCGGGCGACGCCGGCGCGGTCGAGGGACTTCGTCAGCATCTGACGGATGCGGACGTCCTCGGCGACGTAGTCGCTGTACCGCTGGCCCTTCTTGGTGCTGTCCGAGAACCAGTGCGACACGTGGTCCGTCGTGATCCCGAGACGGAAGCCGTACGGGTTGACCTTCTGGCCCATTACTTGCTCGCCTTCTTGCTGGTAGCGGCCGCCTCGACCTCGTCCGGCGTCGCGAGGACGACCGTGATGTGGCTGGTGCGCTTGTTGATGCGGAAGGCTCGCCCCTGGGCACGCGGCTGGAACCGCTTCAGGGTCGTGCCCTCGTCGACGAAGACGCGGCTCACGTAGAGGTCGCGCTCGTCGAGGAAGCTGTTCGTCTGGTCCGCCTTGACCCGGGCGTTCGCGATCGCCGAGGCGACCAGCTTGTAGACCGGCTCGGAAGCGCCCTGCGGGGCGAACTTCAGGATGGCGAGGGCTTCGTGGGCCTGCTTGCCGCGGATCAGCTCGATGACGCGACGGGCCTTCTGAGGCGTGACGCGGATGTGTCGCACGCGTGCGATCGACTCCACCATTTCGTTCCTCCTTCAGCGTCCCCGCGTTAGCGGCGACGGCCCTTCTTGTCGTCCTTCACGTGACCACGGAAGGTGCGGGTCGGCGCGAACTCGCCGAGCTTGTGACCGACCATCGACTCGGTGACGAACACCGGGATGTGCTTGCGGCCGTCGTGCACGGCGATCGTGTGCCCGAGCATGTTCGGAACGATCATCGAGCGACGCGACCACGTGCGGATCACGTTCTTCGTGTTGGCCTCGTTCTGGACGACCACCTTGCGAAGCAGGTGCTCGTCGACGAAGGGGCCCTTCTTCAGACTGCGTGGCATCTTCTACAACTCCTACTTGCGCTTCTTACCGGCGGTGCGGCGACGGACGATGAGCTGGTCGCTCGGCTTGTTCGGCTTGCGCGTCCGGCCCTCCGGCTGGCCCCACGGGCTGACCGGGTGGCGACCACCGGAGGTCTTGCCCTCACCACCACCGTGCGGGTGGTCGATCGGGTTCATCGCGACACCACGCACGGTCGGGCGGACGCCCTTCCAGCGCATGCGGCCGGCCTTGCCCCAGTTGATGTTCGACTGCTCGGCGTTGCCGACCTCGCCGATCGTCGCGCGGCAGCGGGCGTCGACGTTGCGGACCTCGCCCGACGGCAGGCGGAGCTGCGCGTAGGGGCCGTCCTTCGCCACGAGGCGCACTGAGGCACCCGCGGAACGGGCGAGCTTGGCGCCGCCACCCGGACGGAGCTCGATGGCGTGCACGACCGTACCGACGGGGATGTTGCGGAGCGGCAGGTTGTTGCCCGGCTTGATGTCGGCGCCGGCACCCGACTCGACGACGTCGCCCTGCTTCAGGCGGTTCGGCGCGAGGATGTAGCGCTTGGTGCCGTCCACGAAGTGCAGCAGCGCGATGCGCGCGGTGCGGTTCGGGTCGTACTCGATGTGCGCGACCTTGGCGTCGACGCCGTCCTTGTCGTTCCGACGGAAGTCGATGACCCGGTACTGGCGCTTGTGGCCACCACCGATGTGACGCGTCGTGATCCGGCCGGAGCTGTTGCGGCCACCGGTCTTCGGGAGCGGACGCAGGAGCGACTTCTCCGGGGTCGAACGCGTGATCTCGGCGAAGTCGGCGACGGAGGAGCCGCGACGACCCGGGGTCGTGGGCTTGTAGTTACGAATAGCCATGATGTATCCCTTCCGGTCCTCAGCCGACAGCCGTGAAGATGTCGATCGAACCGGACTTGAGCGTGACGATGGCGCGCTTGGTGTCCTTGCGCTTGCCGATGCCGAACCGCGTACGACGGGTCTTCCCCGGACGGTTCAGGGTGTTGATGCCCGCGACCTTGACGTCGAAGATCTTCTCGATGGCGAGCTTGATCTCGGTCTTGTTCGCGCGCGGGTCCACGAGGAACGTGTACTTGCCCTGGTCGATGAGGCCGTAGCTCTTCTCCGACACGACCGGCGCGATGATGATGTCGCGCGGGTCCTTGTTGAAGCCGCTCATGCGTTGTTCTCCTTCGCGGTCTTCGACGCGACGAAGGCGTCGAGGGCGCTCTTGCTGAAGACCACGTCGTCGCTCACGAGGACGTCGTAGGCGTTCAGCTGGCCGTACGTGAGCGCGTGGACGTTGGGCAGGTTCCGGACGCTCTTGAGCGCGACCTCGTCCGTCGACTCGAGCACGACGAGGACGTGCTTCGACGGGGCGATCTTCTCGAGGAGCGTGCGGACGCTCTTGGTCGAGGGGACCTCGGCGTCGAGGAAGGCCTCGACCGCGTGGATCCGCCCACCGCGAGCGCGGTCCGAGAGCGAACCGAGCAGCGCCTTGGCGATCATCTTCTTGGGGGTGCGCTGCGCGTAGTCGCGCGGCACGGGTCCGTGGACGATGCCACCGCCGGTCATCTGCGGGGCGCGGATCGAGCCCTGACGCGCGCGGCCGGTGCCCTTCTGCTTGAAGGGCTTGCGGCCGGCACCGGAGACCTCGCCGCGGCGCTTGGTCTTGTGGGTGCCCTGACGCGCGGCGGCGAGCTGCGCGACGACGACCTGGTGGATCAGCGGGACGTTGGTCTCGACGTCGAAGATCTCGGCGGGGAGCTCGACCGTGCCGGCCTGGGCGCCCGACGCGTCGAGCACGTCGATCGTGGTTGCAGTCGTGGTGGCCATGCTCACTTACCCTTCACGGCGGTGCGGACGAAGACGATGCGACCGCGAGCACCGGGGACCGCGCCCTTGACGAGCAGCAGGTTCTTCTCGGCGTCCACGGCGTGCACCGTGAGGTTGAGGACGGTGACGCGCTCCCCACCCATGCGACCGGCCATGCGCATGCCCTTGAAGACGCGCGACGGGGTCGACGAAGCACCGATCGAGCCGGGCTTGCGGTGGTTGCGGTGCGCACCGTGCGAGGCGGAGACACCCTTGAAGTTGTGGCGCTTCATGACACCGGCGAAGCCCTTGCCCTTGCTGGTGCCGACGACGTCGACCTTCTGGCCGGCCTCGAACATGTCGACGGCGAGCTCCTGGCCGAGCGCGTACTCGCCGGCGTCAGCGGTGCGGATCTCCGTGAGGTGGCGGCGCGGCGTGACACCGGCGGCCTCGAAGTGCCCGGCGGAGGGCTTGTTGACCTTGCGGGGGTCGATCGCGCCAGCGGCGATCTGGACGGCCTGGTAGCCGTCCTTCTCGGCGGTGCGGATCTGGGTCACGACGTTCGGGGTGATCTCGACGACGGTGACGGGGATGAGCTTGTTGTTCTCGTCCCACACCTGGGTCATGCCGAGCTTCTTGCCGAGCAGGCCCTTGACGGTTTTGGTTGCGATGGCCATCGTTGTCGCCCCCTTACAGCTTGATCTCGATGTTGACGTCGGCGGGCAGGTCGAGACGCATGAGCGAGTCGACGGCCTTCGGCGTCGGGTCGATGATGTCGATGACCCGCTTGTGCGTGCGCTTCTCGAAGTGCTCGCGCGAGTCCTTGTACTTGTGGGGAGAACGGATCACGACGACCACGTTCTTCTCGGTGGGGAGCGGCACCGGGCCGACCACGGTCGCACCGGCACGGGTCACCGTGTCGACGATCTTCCGGGCCGACGTGTCGATGACCTCGTGGTCGTACGACTTGAGCCGGATGCGGATCTTCTGTCCCGCCATGTCTCTCTCGTTCCTCTCTGCGCCGCGCACCGCGTGGGCCGCCTGACGCCGCCTGCCTCGTCGGGCAGGCTGTTTGCCTAGATCACCGGCACGTCACCGTCGGGATCACTCCCGCCGGCCATGACCGCTGTTCTCCTGTCAACTGCCCTCCCGGGCCGGTCGAGAACCCACTCCGCAGGAGGGGGATTTCGACCGTTCCGGTCGGACCCGTATCGCCTCCGCGGAGCACACGGGTGTCCCGTGCGTTCCAGGTGTGGAGTCGATGTGGTGTTCTTGCTGCCTGCGGCCCAGGCGCAGCCACCCGGAGGGCGGGGCCTGTGCACTGCCTGGGCAGTGACCCGGCGGACACGTGTGTCCGCGGAATTTGGAACCGGACAAGTCTCGCATGTCCTCCGCACTCGTGCAACCCGGGCGTGTCGCGTGCGATCCACGCCGTCGCGGGGCTCGAGGAGCGGCGGACGGGCGGTCCGGGGCGACCTGGTGACGGGCCTCCCGTCGGGAGTCCGGCGACCGCCCGCCGGACGTCAGACGGTCGGACGGAACCAGGGCGGGAACACCGCGACGCGCGGGGCGTGGCCGCCGGCCTCCGCCAGGACCGAGCGGACGTCGTCGCGGACGCGGTCGTTCGGCACGCCGACGACCGCGACGGCCGAGAACGGCACACGCGGACCCGCCAGCAGCTCGACGCGCTGCAACTCGGGGTTCTGGAGCGAAGCGCGTCGGAGCAGCGTGCCCGCGGCCTCCGGGCCGACGGCCGAGCGCGCCGCGGGGTCCTCCGCGTCGAGATCCGTCACGATGACCGACGCCCCGAACGCGACGGTCGGCACGACCAGCATGACGTAGTCGACCGGACGACTGCGACGTGCCGCGTCGGACCACCGGTCGTCCTCGGCGCCGGTGCGCAGCGACTGCCAGGTCAGGGCCTCCGGGGTGAGCACGAAGGGGACGTGGTCCGCGACGGACCCGCCGTCCGGGGTGGCCGCGGCCGCTCGGGCCGCGCGGACCTCCGCCGCGCTGACGTCGAACTCGGGGACCACCGACGACGCGGCCAGCAGCGCACCCTCGGCGACGATGGCCGCGAGGTTGTCGCGATGGGTCCAGTGGTGCGCGCGCATCGACGCGAACGGGCGGACCTGGGGCTCCGCCGCCACCGGGGCCGCGGTCCGGGTCGCACTCCGGGAGGCCCGGGGCGCGTCCGACGGACCGTCCGACCGGAGCGAGACCGGACGGGCACGCCGCGGGGCGCGGGTCGGTGCGACGACCGGTTCCGCCCGCTGCCGTGGGGTGCAGATGTCACAGAGCTCGACGGGGAAACCGTGGATGCACTCGTCGGTCACGCTGGCCTCTCCGTGCCGACGCCCGAACGGTCGGCACGTGCATCAACGGTACGTCATTCAGTCGCGGTAGAGCAGCGCGCGGACCTCGGACTCCGCAGAGGCCAACCGGGCGGGATCGATCGTCTCGCCGTGGTTGTACGCGTCGATCACGCGCGGGTCGATGTAGCTCTGCCGCGCCACGGTCGGGGTGTTGCCGAGCACGTCGGACGCAGCCTTCACCGCATGCGAGATCGCCTTCTTGCGCTTGGCGTCGGACGACTGGGGCCCCGTCTTCGCCAGGTCCACGGCCGCGGCGACCGTACCGTGCAGCGTCCGGAAGTCCTTCGCCGTGAAGTCGTCGCCGGCGCGCTCCTTGACGTACTCGTTGATGAGCTCGGCCGACAGCGGACGCCACTCGGCACCGGGCTCGTCGCGGAACGAGAGCAGTCGCGCGTTCCCGCCCCGACGCTTCATGCCCACGAGCACCCGCGCGAGGTCGTGGTCGTGGATGGTGGACGACCACTCCTGCCCGCTCTTGCCCGGGAACCCGAGCTCGATGTCGTCGCCCGAGATGTGCGCGTGGGAACACAGCAGCGTCGACAGGCCGTGGCTCCCGTGCTCGAGCGCGTACCGCTCCGAGCCGACCCGGAGCGACCCCTGGTCGAGCATCCGGAAGGCCGCGGCCTGCGCACGTCGGAGGTCCGGGTCCGGTCGGCGGAGGTCCATGGTCACCATCCGTCGAGCGGACGGGAGCGACTCGGCGAGGGCGAGCGCCCGGTCGTACTTGATCTTGTCCATCCGCTCGCGCCAACCCGGGTGGTACATGTACTGGCGCCGACCGGCGCCGTCGATGCCCGTCGCGAGGATGTGTCCGTTCTCGTACGGCGAGATCCACACGTCGTTCCACGCGGGCGGGATCACCAGCTCGTCGAACCGGTGGCGGAGGTCGGCGTCGTGGACGGTACCGCCGTCCGGATCGCGGTAGGAGAACCCCTTGCCGGATCGGACCCGGTGGAATCCGCGTCCCGTCGTCCTCGAACGGCGCAGACGTGTCATGCGACCAGTCAACACCGGCATCCCCGCCGATGACCCACCGAGGTGCCCTCGGTCCTCCCGGCTCGCGGTGGGCTCGCGCACGTCGCGCCCTGCCTCGTCCCCCCCATCATGCCCAGGGACGCCACGTCCCGCCCAGGGACCGCCACGTCACGCCCCCGGGGACGCCACGTCCCGCCCGGGGACACCACGTCCCGTCCGGGAACGACGAAAGGGGCCGGACCCGAAGGTCCGACCCCTTGTCGCAGCAACCGGAGTTACTTGATGATCTTCTCGACCGTACCGGCGCCGACCGTACGACCACCCTCACGGATGGCGAAGCGGAGGCCCTCCTCCATGGCGATCGGCTGGATCAGCTCGACCGTGATGGAGGTGGTGTCGCCGGGCATGACCATCTCGGTGCCCTCGGGCAGCGTGATGACGCCGGTGACGTCCGTGGTGCGGAAGTAGAACTGCGGGCGGTAGTTCCCGTAGAACGGGTTGTGACGACCACCCTCGTCCTTCGACAGGATGTAGACGTTCGCGGAGAACTCGGTGTGCGGCGTGACCGAACCCGGCTTCACGACGACCTGGCCGCGCTCGACGTCCTCGCGCTTGGTGCCGCGGAGGAGCAGACCCGTGTTGTCACCGGCCTCGGCGGAGTCGAGCAGCTTGCGGAACATCTCGATGCCCGTGACGGTGGTCTTCTGCGTCGCGCGGATGCCGACGATCTCGACCTCCTCGTTCACCTTGAGCGTGCCACGCTCGACACGACCGGTGACGACGGTGCCACGACCGGTGATCGTGAAGACGTCCTCGATCGGCATCAGGAACGGCTGGTCGGTGGCGCGCACCGGGTCCGGCACGTTCTCGTCGACGGCGTCCATGAGGTCGGCGACCGTCGCGGCCCACTTCTCGTCACCCTCGAGCGCCTGGAGCGCCGAGACGCGGACGATCGGGGCGTTGTCGCCGTCGAACTCCTGGCTCGAGAGGAGCTCGCGGACCTCGAGCTCGACGAGCTCCAGGATCTCCTCGTCGTCCACCATGTCGGCCTTGTTGAGGGCCACGACGATGTAGGGGACACCGACCTGACGGGCGAGCAGCACGTGCTCACGCGTCTGCGGCATCGGGCCGTCGGTGGCGGCGACCACGAGGATCGCGCCGTCCATCTGCGCCGCACCCGTGATCATGTTCTTCACGTAGTCCGCGTGGCCCGGGGCGTCGACGTGCGCGTAGTGGCGCTTCTCGGTCTGGTACTCGACGTGCGAGATGTTGATCGTGATACCGCGCTGCTTCTCCTCAGGCGCGTTGTCGATCTGGTCGAACGCCGAGGCCGTGTTCAGCTCCGGGTACTTGTCGTGCAGGACCTTGGTGATCGCCGCGGTGAGCGTCGTCTTGCCGTGGTCGACGTGCCCGATGGTTCCGATGTTGACGTGCGGCTTGGTCCGCTCGAACTTGGCCTTAGCCACTGTGGGTCCTCCTCAGGACTCGGATGCAGGACCCCCGGTTCACGTCCGGCGGCGCTGCGTGTTGGTGTGGAACTACTGTACTTGGTGGCGAGGGGGCCGCTGCCGACCCCCTCGCCTGGGGAGTCACGCCGAGGGCGTCACTCCCCCTTGCTCTTCTGCACGATCTCGTCCGCCACGGCCCGGGGGACCTCGGCGTAGGAGTCGAACACCATCGAGTAGACGGCGCGGCCCGACGTCTTCGACCGGAGGTCGCCGACGTAGCCGAACATCTCGGACAGCGGCACGCTCGCGCGGACCACCTTGACGCCCGAAGCGTCCTCCATCGACGAGATCTGCCCACGACGGGAGTTCAGGTCACCGATGACGTCGCCCATGTACTCCTCGGGAGTGCGGACCTCGACGGCCATGAGCGGCTCGAGCAGGACGGGGTTCGCCTTGCGCGCAGCCTCCTTGTAGGCCATCGAACCGGCGATCTTGAACGCCATCTCGGACGAGTCGACGTCGTGCGCCGCACCGTCGAGGAGGGTCGCCTTGACGCCGACCGTCGGGAAGCCCGCGAGGATGCCGACCTGCATGGCGTCCTGGATGCCGGCGTCGACCGAGGGGATGTACTCGCGCGGAACGCGGCCACCCGTGACCTTGTTCTCGAACTCGTAGATCTTCTCGGCCGTGACCTCCATCGGCTCGAGCGCGATCTGCACCTTCGCGAACTGGCCGGAACCACCGGTCTGCTTCTTGTGGGTGTAGTCGTACCGCTCGACCGGCTTGCGCAGGGTCTCGCGGTACGCGACCTGCGGCTTGCCGACGTTCGCCTCGACCTTGAACTCGCGCTTCATGCGGTCGACGAGGATGTCGAGGTGGAGCTCGCCCATGCCCTTGATGACCGTCTGACCGGTCTCCGCGTTGAGCTCGACCCGGAACGTCGGGTCCTCCTCCGCCAGCTTCTGGATGGCGGTGGAGAGCTTCTCCTGGTCCTGCTTGGTCTTCGGCTCGATCGCGACCTCGATGACCGGCTCCGGGAACGTCATCGACTCGAGGACGATCTGGTTGTCCGGGTCGCACAGGGTGTCACCGGTCGTCGTGTCCTTGAGGCCGATCACCGCGTAGATGTGGCCCGCGGTCACGCTGTCGACCGGGTTCTCCTTGTTGGAGTGCATCTGGAAGATCTTGCCGATGCGCTCCTTCTTGCCCTTGGTCGAGTTGATGACCTGCGACCCGGACTCGATGGAGCCCGAGTACACGCGGACGTAGGTGAGGCGACCGAAGAACGGGTGCACCGCGACCTTGAACGCGAGGGCGGAGAAGGGCTCGGTCGAGTCGGCGTGACGGGTGAGGATGGTCTCCTCGTTCTTCACGTCGTGGCCCTCGACCGCCGGAACGTCGAGCGGGCTCGGCAGGTAGTCGATGACCGCGTCGAGCATCGGCTGCACACCGCGGTTCTTGAACGCCGAACCACAGAGGACCGGGTAGACCTCGCTGTTGACCGTGAGCTTGCGGATGGCGCCCTTGATCTCGTCGACGGAGAGGTCCTCGCCACCGAAGTACTTCTCGAGCAGGGCGTCGTCGGTCTCGGCGACGCGCTCGATCAGCTTCGCGCGGTACTCGTCGGCCTTGTCCTTGAGGTCGGCCGGGATCTCCTCGATCTCGTAGTGCGCGCCCATCTGGACGTCACCCTTGGCGTCACCGCGCCAGGTGAGCGCCCGCATCTCGACGAGGTCCACGACACCCTCGAACGTGCTCTCGGCACCGATCGGGAGCTGGATCACGAGCGGCTCCGCGCCGAGGCGGTTGATGATCGTGTCCACCGTGAAGTAGAAGTCCGCGCCGAGCTTGTCCATCTTGTTGACGAAGCAGATGCGGGGCACGTCGTACTTGTCGGCCTGACGCCAGACGGTCTCCGACTGGGGCTCGACGCCCTCCTTGCCGTCGAACACGGCGACTGCGCCGTCGAGGACGCGGAGCGAACGCTCCACCTCGACGGTGAAGTCGACGTGACCAGGCGTGTCGATGATGTTGATCTGGTTCTTGTTCCAGAAGCACGTCGTCGCGGCCGACGTGATCGTGATGCCGCGCTCCTGCTCCTGCGCCATCCAGTCCATCGTGGCGGCCCCGTCGTGGACCTCCCCGATCTTGTGGGTGATGCCCGTGTAGAACAGGATGCGCTCGGTGGTGGTGGTCTTGCCGGCATCGATGTGCGCCATGATGCCGATGTTGCGGACCTTGTTCAGGTCGGTGAGCACGTCCTGTGCCACAGGGTTCCTCCGAGTAGTTGTGGGAGTCGACAGCGCCCATGGGGGCGCCGGGATCATGTCGCCGGCACCCCCGATGGGGCCGGGAGTGTTACCAGCGGTAGTGCGCGAAGGCCTTGTTCGACTCGGCCATCTTGTGGGTGTCCTCGCGGCGCTTGACCGCGGCACCCAGACCGTTCGACGCGTCGAGGATCTCGTTCATGAGACGCTCGGTCATCGTCTTCTCGCGACGAGCCTTGGCGTACGAGGTGAGCCAGCGGAGCGCGAGCGTGTTCGCACGGTGCGGCTTGACCTCGACCGGCACCTGGTAGGTCGAACCACCGACGCGGCGGCTGCGGACCTCGAGGGTCGGGCGGACGTTGTCGAGGGCCTTCTTGAGCGTCGCGACGGCGTCCTGCTGGTTCTTGGCGGCGACGCCTTCGAGTGCACCGTAGACGATGCGCTCGGCGAGGCCCTTCTTGCCGTCGAGCAGGATCTTGTTGACGAGCTGGCTGACGACCGGAGCGCCGTAGACCGGATCGGCGACGACGGGGCGCTTGGGGGCGGGTCCCTTACGAGGCATCTATCTCAACCCTTCTTCGCGCCGTAGCGGCTGCGGGCCTGCTTACGGTTCTTGACGGCCTGGGTGTCGAGCGCACCACGGACGATCTTGTAGCGGACACCGGGGAGGTCCTTCACACGACCACCACGGACGAGCACCATCGAGTGCTCCTGGAGGTTGTGGCCCTCACCGGGGATGTACGCGGTGACCTCGGTGCCGTTCGAGAGCTTGACACGAGCGACCTTGCGCAGTGCCGAGTTCGGCTTCTTCGGGGTGGTGGTGTAGACGCGGGTGCACACACCACGCTGCTGGGGGTTCGCCTTGAGGGCGGGCGCCTTGGTCTTGACGACCTTCGGCGCGCGGCCCTTGCGAACCAGCTGCTGAATCGTAGGCAACTGCTGCTCCTGGTTCCTGCTCGATTCCCTGGCCGACGTGATCCGTCGGCTTCCTCGTCCCGCGGCCGGACGGCGCCCGACACGGTGATCCGTGTCGCTTCCCGTACAACCCCGACACCGGGCCGACGATTCCAACGTCGGACCACGGCGGGCGACCGCTCTCGCGGTACCGCCTGGGACGGACATGTCCTGTACCGCTCCGTGAGCGTTCGGACTTCCGGGCACGCCGCTGTCGGCGCACACCGGAACAAGATTACTCGGCGTGACAGAGGCGGTCAATCCCGCTCAGGAGGCCGTGCCCGCGTCGGTGCCGTTCGTCACCGTCGGTCGGCACACCGCTCCCGCGTCCGTGCAGCCCGTGACGACACCGTCCGCGGGGAACGCGACCGGACACGCACTCGCGATGCCCGGTCCGGCCGGATTCGCGAACGTCGCCGAGAACGAGCGCTCCCGGGCGAGGCCGACCGGAGCGGCCGTCATGGCACCGGGGACCGGGACGGGAGGGACGGTGTGGGCGGCGTCGTCGGCCTCCTCGGTCATCACGACCGCCCGGTACGGAAGCCGGGCCCGCCCTTCTGGCGGCGGCGGTCCTCGTGGCGGGCCAGGAGCACCGCCGCGATCACGACCACGAGCGCGATGACGACCGTGCCCACGACGAAGGGGCCGAGCGCGTAGCCGGCGGGGAACACCACGAGCTGCGCGGCGTCACCGTGGACCAACGCGTAGCCGACCGACCCGACGCCGAGCATGACGAGGTACGCCGTGGCCGCACACACCAGCCCGGACATCGCCGGGTTGCCGCTCCGCGCGCCCACCGCCGTGCCTGCGAACACCACGATCGCGACGCCCGTCACCATCGCCGGGCCGAGGTACGGGGTGGCGTCGGGTTGGCGGATGACCTCGAGGCCGGAGAACAGGCTCTCGAACCCCGTGACCGCGATGACGAGCGCGAAGAACAGCACCGTCGTCATCGTCGCGAGGAGCCACCGGGACATGGGACGAGCGTAGTGCCGGGGGCGAGGGGAGGTCAGGCCGCCGCTCGGTTCACCCAGCCGCCTGTGTCGAGGTGGCATCGGTCGACGACGAGGACGCGGACGACGCCTTGAGGACGTAGATCTCGCCACCGAGCGACCAGTTCTGCCCGCCGGACCCGCCGCTCGAGGAGTCCGAGAGGGACTGTGAGACGGTGTCGACGAGGAACAGGCGGGACCCGTTCTGCAGGGCCTTGGTGAAAGCGAGCGCCTGCTGGTACGAACCCGTCACCGCGACCGTCACGGGGACGACCGTGAAGTCCGCACTCGTGATCGACGAGTCGGTCGTGGGGCCGCCAGGGGCGGGCGTCGCCGCTGGCGCGGCCGCGGGGGCCGCCGTCGCCGTCGCGCTCGGTGACGGGGTGGCCGACGCGCTGGCCGTCGGCGAACCGGTGCTCGTGCCCGTCGTGGTGGCACCGGCCTCGGCGGCGGCCGATGGCGCGTACGCGACGGGGGTGTCGAACTGCACCGAGGAGATCCCGACGCCGCTCGTGGTCGCGGCGGTGTTGATCTCACGCGTGAAGCCCGTGGTGTCGGCCTTCGCAGGGACCGATTCCTGGAGATCGGCGAACGTCGTCTTCATCGTGCCGAGCTTCTGGTACTGCTCCTCGAGGCGCGTCAGCTCCGCACGGTTCGAGGCGTTCGTCTCGTCGATGCTCTCGCGCTGGAGGTCGTTCGCGGACGCGGTCGCGAGCTGCGGCTGCACCCCGAGGAACCAGCCACCGACGATGATCACGAGCGCGGCGACGCCCGCGAGGACGAGTGAGAGCTTGTGCTTGTTCATCGGTTGCTCCCCGTGTACTTGCCGTCGTAGGCCTTCTCGTCCAGGTCGACCGAGATGGACGCCGTGTACGCGTCGCCGTCGGACGCGCGGTCGATGGACGCGATCGACGAGTCGACGTAGCCCTTGAGCTTCGAGAGTCGGTCGGTCCAGTCCGGTACCGACGGCACGGACGTGCTCGACACCGAGACCTGGATGGCTGCGACCCGCGACGCGTCGAGCGGCGACGTGCTCTGTGCGAACGGCACCGTCGCGTTGGCCGACGTGATCGTCATGCTCGTGATCGTGACGCCGCTCGGGAGGTACGACGCGAGGTTCCCGAGCATCGAGGACCAGTCGATCTCGGTCGATCCGCCGACGGTCTGACCCGCTTCGAGCAGTGCGATCTGCCCCTCGAGCGTGCGGACCTCGGCGTACTTCTGCTGCTCGAGGAGGAGTGAGGTCGTCTCGTTCTGAGCGGTCGCGAGATCGGTTCGCGACCGGATGGCATCGACCGTCGCTCCGCCCGCGACGAGCAGCACCACGACGGCGAGCACGACGACACCGAGCCACGCGCGTCGCGCGACCGCGCGCTCGCGTCGGTCGAGGTGCACCTCGGTGGGCAGGAGGTCGACACGGGGCTCTCGGCCGACGAGGGAGGACGCGACCGCCGCCCGCGTCGCCGGCGCCGCCGAGCCTCCCGTCGTCGCGGTACCGCCCTTGACCCGGGACTGCTTGCCGGTGCGCGGCGCCTTGGCGCCGCCGATCACCGAGGTGCGCTGCTTCTGCTCCTTGCGGATGTCCGCCTCGACCTTGCTCATGCTGCCCTGCTTCCGACGGCGAGCCCGAAGGCCACCGTGATCGCGTCGCCGCGCTCTGCGACGTCCTGCTCCGAGATCGATCCGGCGAGCGCCACTCCGCCGAACGCCTGCCCGTACGACACGGGGATCCGGGTGTAGTCGGCGAGTGCCTCCCGGAAGCCGCGCATCCGCGCGCCTCCGCCTGCGATGAGGATGTGGCCGACCGGCTGGTCCGGGTGGGTGTTGACGAAGTAGTTGATCGTGTTGCGGAGGCTCGCGAGGACCTCGGTGATCGTCTCGTGCGTGACCGCGATCGCGCGACGGTCGTCCGCGGTCTGGGCGACGGCCGCGATCCCGAGGTGGCGCTTGACCGCCTCGGCGTCGTCCGCCGCGATGTCGAGCTGTCCGCTGAGGGCGCGTGTGACGTCGGCACCGCCCGCTGGGATGATGCGCACGAACTGCGGGACGCCGTCCGTCGCGATGACGACGCTCGTCGTGTCGGCACCGATCTCGATGAGCGCCACCGTCCCGACCAGACCCGGTCGTGAGACGAGTGCGCGGGTCAAGGCGAACGGGATCAGGTCGACGCCCGCCGGGTTCAGGCCCGCGAGTTGCACTGCCTTGACGTTCGCCAGCACGGCGTCCTTGATCGCGGCGATGAGCAGACCCCGGACGACCGGTCCGTTCTCCCCCATCCCCTCGGACGTCGGATAGAAGTCGAGGATCGCGTCGATGACCGGCACGGGAAGCATGTCCTGGACCTGGAACGGCAACGACTCGCGGATCTGCTCGATGGGCGCGAGCGGCACGGTCAGGTCACGCGACAGCACACGCTGGTTCCCCATGCCGAGCACGACGTCCCGGGAGCGGAACTTGCCGAGGGACCACAACTGCTTCAACGCGCCGGCCACCGTGTTCGCCTCGAGGACCTCACCCCGGCTCACCGATCCTTCCGGCGTGGGGACCTCGGCGAACCGGACGACGGTCGGACGGCCGCGGTCGGCCGAGGCGACCTCGACCGCGCGGATCGAGGCGGCCGCGATGTCCAGGCCGACGATGCTCTTCGCCATGGGTGTGTTCTCCGTAGGGGGCGGCGCTCAGGCCAGACCGATGAGGTGCAGGTAGGCGTGCGACGCGGGCGCGCCGACGAGGACGCCGATCCAGGCTCCGGTGAGCATGGACGGGCCGAAGGGGATCCCTCCGCGCCACTTCGCTCGGCGCGCGGCGACGAGGACGAGCGCGAAGATACCCCCGACGAGGAAGGCGCCGAAAGCACCCACTGCGAGGGGTCCCCATCCGAGGTACGCGAGCGCGAGGCCCAGGATCCCGGCGAGTTTGACGTCGCCGAGCCCCATGCCGCCGGGCACCGCGATGGCGAGCACGAGGTACAGGACCCCGAGCGCAGCGGCACCGATGACGCCCCGCACGAACGCCGCCCAGTCGCCCGACAGTGCCGATGCACCGGCCAGGAGCACCGCGAGCACGACGGACGACGGGTAGGTGATGGCGTTCGGCAACGTGTGCGTGTCGACGTCGATCAGAGCCAGGGCCACGCTGATCGCCATGAGGTAGAGGAACGCCAGCAGCAGGACGACGTGCGCGGCGAGCACCCGGTCCCCCGCGGTGGTCGCCGGCCAGAACCGGAGCGCCACCACGACGAACAGGAGGCCCGTGGCGAACTCGACGAGCGGGTACCGCGACGAGATGGGCGCGCCGCAGTCGCGACACCTGCCGCGCAGGACGAGCCACGAGAGCACCGGGACGTTGTCGTACCCGCGGATCGGATGGTCGCACCGCGGGCACGCGCTCGGCGGCGACACGATCGACACGTGCGCCGGCACCCGGTACACGACGACGTTGAGGAACGAGCCGATGAGCAGCCCGAACACCCCGCCGAGGGTCGCGACGAGCGGGCCGAGGTCGAGCGCGGTCGTCATCGGCACTTCCCCCCGGTCGTCGCGCACGAGCCGTCCGGGTTGTAGGCCGGCTGGACCTCGACCTGCGTCGTGACGCCGTAGGACGTCGACACGGGCTGCAGGAACTTCGGCGGTGCGGTCGTGAGCAGCCGGTTGTCGTAGATGTAGTTCTTCGTGAAGCCGGTGCTCACCTTGCCGTTGCCGCTGTTCGAGGTCGCGACCGTGCCGCGGTACTTCTGGGCGATCGAGCCCTTCACCGTCAGGGTGCCGAGCGCGCTCCCCTGGTCGTAGTTCTGCACGTAGAACGTTCCGTTGTTGCTGGCGATGGCCGCGTCGATCGTCAGGTTGGTGCCAGCGGATCGGACGAGCTGGACGTTGCGGCACGTGACGTAGTTGCCGTAGCCCTGGTAGTAGACCGACTGGTAGTTCCAGCACGTCATCGGGTTGTAGACCTCGACCGCGTTCTGTCCGACCAGGCCGAGGATGTCGTCGTTCGGGTCGGTGTATGTGATGTCACCGGTCACCCAGACCGTGCCCGCCGATGCGATCGTCATGTGCCCCGAGAACGTGCCGCTGACGAAGACGTCGCCGGCGGTGCAGCTGTAGACGGACGACGCCGTCCCGGGTGTCGAGTCGGTACCGATCCACTCGTTCGACGTCGGGTAGCCGACCCCGTTGCTGAACGTCTGGTTGTCGCTGTAGCTGACCGAGTTGCCGCTGACGGTCACCTTGGTCGTGCAGTACGTGTTGGTGTAGCGCTGCGGGTACGACGAGCCCCAGTAGTTCGGGTCGGACTTCGTGGTGGGCACGCCCTGCACGTACATGAGGTTCGTCGGGAGCGTCGGGATCGTCGCACCGCTCGCGCTCTGGAGCGCGGCGCTGCTGCCACACAGTGCATCCGCTGCTGCCGTGTCCGAGGAGTGGCTCGTCGCGGTCACCTGCGTGAACCGCGTCCACGGGGACCAGATCGTCATGGTGCCGCCGCTGTTGAACTGCACCTTCGTCGGTCCGGTGTACAGGCACCCGGGGCGCGGGACGGTCGTCGGGAGGTCCGTCCGGGCCTCCTGGGCCATGTTCGTGTTGAGCGACGGCAAACCGAGGTAGGCGGCGGCGCTCGGCTGGCCGCCGTTGTACTTGGGCGTCGTCGTGCAACCGCTCGGCGCGAGGACCTTGCCGCTGTGGTCCTCGACGGAGGAGTTGAACGTCGACCCGCAGGCGGTGAAGTCGTCGTCGGAGCGGATGGCACCGTTGAGCACGTCGCCACTGGCGAACTGCACGGGGTCGCAGGTCCTGCTCGTCGCCTGCCACTGGTAGTCGTTCGTGCAGTTGTCGCCCGTGATGTCGTTGTCCGCTGACTCGTACTGCGTGAAGTACAGGTAGTTGATGAAGCCGTCGCCGCGGAGGTCCGCCACGAGCGACCGGGTCTTCGTCCCGCTCTTGCCCGTCACCCGGACGCGGAGGAAGCCCTGCGACGCGTACTTCGAGTTGTCGACCTCGTAGCGGAAGAACTCGTCGGTCGTTCCGACCACCGGAGCCCACGTCGAACCGCTGCTCGTGAACGCGACGTTGCCGTTGTCGCCCTGGAACACCGAGCCGCTGTCCTTGCTGAACTGCGCGTCCTTGTTGCCGTACGTCGCGTAGCCGTTGTCGTTCGAGATCTTCGCCTGGTAGTCGGCGAGCCCCGCGTACGCTGCCGCCGCCGCGTTCTGGTAGTTGCGGTCGTTCCCGGACTTGAGCGACCCGGCCGTCGAGAGCGCGACCATCGCGGCGACGATCATCGTGACGATCATGCCGAAGATGATGACGTTGGCGAGGACGAACCCCTGCTCGTCACCGCGGTCGACGCTCCGCATCACGCGGACGATGCGGTTCATCATGGTGCCGGGCTCGCAGTGCTCGTGCTGTACCCGACGTTGAACAGGTACAGGGTGTTCTGGATGTGGGTGTTCGAGGCGGTGCCGGCCTTGGTGGAGCCGAGCTCGAGGTTCACCTGGATCGCGCGGACCGCACTGGGGTTCGCCATCGGATTCGCGATCTTCGCACCGCTCGCGTCGAGGTACGTGAAGAGGTCTGTGCCGTCGCTCGTCGGCGACGCGACGGGACCCCCCAGCGTCACCGTCCGTGCGGCCGCGCCGGTGGTCGTGAAGCTGTAGTAGCCCTTGGTATCGGCCGAGCCGTCCCACTGCTTCTCGACCAGGTTGCCCGTCGCGGTGTCGATCTTGAACTCGACGTACTCCGGCTGGTCCACCGTGCCGTTCGTCAGGTTGACGTACGAGTAGAAGGCGAGGTCTGTCGCCGTTGCGGTGGTGATCGCGTTCGCGTACGTGCCGTCCGGCTTCGGCAGGACCGTCGCGGCGTGGATGTACTGGGTCAGCGCGTTCATGACGTTGGACGCCTGCCGCGTGTTCGTCTCGGCCGTGCTGCCCGTCTTGCTCGCGTGCAGCGATGCGGCGAAGAAGCCGCCGACCGCGGTGAGGACGATCATCGAGACGGACATGGCGACGATGAGCTCGATCAGGGTGATGCCGCGCTGACCGCGGTGGAGCTGCCGGATGTCGCCGATCACTTCGTCTGTCCTCGCGGGTCGACGAGCACGGTGTTGCCGGTGACCGAACCGGGCGTGACGTTCTTGATGTTCGCGCCAGCGACGGTGCCGGTCACAGCACCGGACGCTCCCGATGTCGTGGAGATCGACCAGGTCCCGAAGGGCAACGCGAGCGTTGCGGTCGAACTCGTGGTCTTCGGGAAGTTCAGCGTCATGCCGGCCGAGCACCCGGGATCGTCGGCGGTGGTTCTCGACGCCGTCGTCGCCCTGAGGTACGAGCCGCTCGCGACCGACACCTGGATGACGCCGAGTGCCACGTTCTGCGGAGGCGACACGGTCTGCCCTGGGCTGACGCTGACGACCGGCACCGGCACACTGGTCCCGACGGCGCCTGCCGAGGTCGGGGTCGTCCACTTCGTCGGGTTGGTGTCGATGCAGCTGCTCGCACCCGAGCTGCTGTTGAACGTCCCCCCGTACATCTGGTAGCCGTCGGAGAATGGGAAGACGTTCATCGACACCTTCGTCGACGACGTCACGGTGGCGCTGGTCGACCACGGGGTCATCGTGTCGAGGCCGCCGGAGTTGCTCGACAGGGTCGTCGTCATGTTCGTCGCCATGGTCGCGCTGTACGTCTGCGCGTAGTTGACGGGGATCGTCGCGGCTTGGTCGTACGAGACCGGTTGATACGCACTCGCGCCTGCGATGACGGGGATGGTCCAGGTGGACGTCGCAGCCTGGTTGGAATCGATCCCCCCGGTCGTGCTCGCGGTCAGCGTGTACGTGCCCGGCTGCACGTCCGTTGCGTACCAGCAGCCCGCCGCGTCGGTCGTGGTGGGGGCGGTGGTGATCGCCGCGCCGGTTCCCCCGCTCACGGGCGCCGCCGACACGCTGACGCCCGCATTCGCCGCGCCAGCAGCGTCCCTGACGGAGACGATGATCGTTCCATCACCGGGATCGGTGACAGCGTCGGACGGCGCGATGGCCGAGGTCACGGTCGTCGACAGCTTGCCGGGGCCATGCGGGTTGTTCCAGCTGACCGTCTCGGCGACGCTCTTGTACGCCAACGTGCCGTTGCTCGATCCGCAGGCTCCGGTGGCACCGTCACTCTGGACCCAGTTGGCGGTGCGCGTGACGGTGTACGTGACACCGCCGATGCTCTTGGTGGTGGAGGCGCTCAGGACGCTGAAGATGCCGTTCGTCGTCGCCGCGGCGGTCTGTCGCATCGTGTCGATGTCCTGCGACGCGAGCGACACGGCCATGTCCCGGCCGCGGCTCGCTTGCGTGGTCTGCAGGGAGTTCGTGATGCCGTAGGCGAGGCCCACGCTGATGATCGCGAAGACCATCATCGCGACCATGACCTCGATGACCGTGAAGCCCTCCTCGCGGCCGGTCAGCGCGCGGTCGAGGGCGCGGCGCATGTGTCGCAGCATTGCCTCGTCCTTCCGGGAAGAGCTGATGCGGTGGGGCGGGAGAGCAAGTCGAGCCCGTGCGGACGAGCAGTCCGCACGGGCTCGATCGGCACTGCTTACGGGCAGGCGGTGATGGCGCCGCTGGCCTTGGTCACACCCTTCGAGTCAGTTGCGTAGAAGTAGGTGCTGTTGACGCTCTGGCCGATGATGCAGAACGAGCTACCGCTCGACGACACGAGCTTCAACGAGGTGGTGTTCGAGGACCCGGTGACACCCGCGCTCGACCAGCTCTGCGTGGTGGTGGCGGTGCTTCCGCTGGGAGCAGCGGGAGGGGTGCTCGACACGGCACCACTCGTCACGAGCGTGGCCGGAGCAGGGGCGACGCCCATGTCGGTCTGAATGCTCACGACCGCCGTCTTCGCGTTCGACACGTCGGACTGCGTGGCACTGTCCTGCGCGTTCTTCTGCACGCCGAGGTACACCGGGATCGCGATCGCCGCGAGGATGCCGATGATGATCACGACGACGAGGAGCTCGATCAGGGTGAAGCCCTTCTCGTTCTCCTCGAGCAGGTTCTGCCGGCGAGCGTTGAGCTTGCCCATGAGGCGGAAGTACATGAGATTTCCATTCTTTCGGGAATGTGAGGGGAGAATTGGATCCGGCGTGTGCTCGCCGCCGGAGACCAGCGTATTCAGGGCACTCGCTCGGGAGAATCCCGAGAACGGGGGTGATCGGGCAAGCGAAATGCCCCCAGAAACGGGGGCAGTTCGCGGGCGAACCACCCCCGCACGGGGGCATTCCGGTCAGATTCAGTGGATGAGCGTGGTGATCTGGAAGATCGGCAGGTACAGCGCGACGATCATCCCGCCGACCACGACGCCGAGGAACGCGATGAGCAGCGGCTCGATCAAGGAGGTCAGGGCTTCGGTGGTCGACTCGACCTCGGCGTCGTAGAACACCGCGATCTTCTCGAGCATGACCTCCATGGAACCGGCGTCCTCGCCGACCGCGACCATTTGACTCACCATTTGCGGAAAGACACTCTCCCGCGCCAGTGGAGCGGCGATCGATTCACCTTTTCGGACGGATTCGGCGACGCGGTCCAGGGCCTTTTCCACCACGAAGTTGTTCGACACTTCGCCGACGATCTTCAACGCTTGCAGGATGGGCACGCCGGCGCCGATCATGTTCGCGAAATTGCGGGCGAACCGGGCGATCACGATCTTGGTGCTCAATTGCCCGAACACCGGCAACTTGAGCCGGATCGGGTCGAGGAACCCACGCACCCGGTCGGTGTTCTTGTTGGCGCGGTACCAGAGCCACCCGACGATGATCAGCACCGCCAGGACCGGACCGAGCCAGACCATGGCATGCGATGCGTACACGAGCATCATCGTCGGCAACGGGAGCTTGCCGCCGAGACTCGCGAACATGTTCTGGAAGATCGGCACGATGAAGATGAGCATGATCACGACGCTGGCCAGCGACATGATCAGCACGACGGTCGGGTAGGTCATCGCGGACTTGATCGTCGAGCGGAGCTTGTGTTCCTTCTCGAAGTTCATCGCGATCGAGTCCATCGCCTGGTCGAGGAACCCGCCGGTCTCACCCGCACGGATCATGTTGATCATGATCGGCGGGAACTCGACGGGGTACTTCGACACGGCGTCCGAGAACGAGACGCCCTGCTCGACCTCGTCGCGGACCTTGCCGAGGATCTCCTTGAGCTTCTTCGACTCGGTCTGGTCGGCCAGGATCGTCAGTGCGCGGAGCAGCGACAGGCCGGACGAGAGCATGGTGGACGCCTGACGCGCCATGATGGCGAGGTCCTTGAGCCCGACGCCCTTCTGGAACCCCGGGATCTTGATCTCGGCCTGGAGGCCCGTGCCCGGCTTGGCCTCGTCGAGCGCGATCGGCGAGATGCCCATGGTGCGGAGCCTCGCGACGGCGGCACCCTCACTCGCGGCGTCGAGCTTGCCCTTGACGAGCTTGCCTGCGGTGTCACGCCCGCGGTAGTCGAACGCCAGGGTCATCAGTAGCCTCCCGAGTACTTGTCGCCGAAGTCGATCTCGCTCGCGGCGATGGCGGCGGCGGACGAGTCGGACGGCGACTCGACGCGCTGGACGAGGCGACCGAAGCCCTCTTCGTCGTGCACCT
This sequence comes from Curtobacterium sp. MCBD17_003, assembly GCF_003234885.2. NCBI lineage: Bacteria > Bacillati > Actinomycetota > Actinomycetes > Micrococcales > Microbacteriaceae > Curtobacterium > Curtobacterium sp. MCBD17_003. The sequence continues at coordinate 290,374 of NZ_CP126275.1, read as the reverse complement.
TCTCGAGCGCGGCCCGGCGCGTGATGGTGCCCACGTTGACGAGTTCGGCGAGGTCCTGGTCCATCGTGTGCATGCCGGCGTCACCGCCGGCCTGCATGGCCGAGACGATCTGGTACGTCTTGCCCTCACGCACGAGGTTCGCGATGGCGGGCGTGGTCACCATGACCTCGGTCGCCACGACGCGGCCCGAGCCGTTCGCCTTGGGCACGAGGGTCTGGCAGACGACACCCTGCAGGGTCGCGGCGAGCTGGGTCCGGATCTGCCCCTGCTGGTGCGGCGGGAAGACGTCGATGACACGGTCGATGGTGCCGGGCGCACTCTGCGTGTGCAGGGTCGCGAACACCAGGTGGCCGGTCTCGGCCGCGGTGAGCGCGACCGAGATGGTCTCGAGGTCGCGGAGCTCGCCGATGAGGATGACGTCCGGGTCCTGGCGGAGCACGTGCTTGAGCGCCTGCGCGAACGAGCGGGTGTCGGCCCCGACCTCGCGCTGGTTGATGATCGCCTTCTTGTGCTCGTGCATGAACTCGATCGGGTCCTCGACCGTCACGATGTGGTCGGCGCGGGTCTCGTTGACGAGGTCGATGAGCGCCGCGAGGGTCGTCGACTTGCCGGACCCCGTCGGGCCGGTGACGAGCACGAGCCCACGGGGCAACTTGGCGAACTCGCCGATGTGCTCCGGGATGCCCAGCTGCTTGAGGCTCTTGATCCTGGTGGGGATGATGCGGAAGGCCGCGCCCCAGTTCCCGCGCTGCTGGTAGAAGTTCACGCGGAACCGCGACTCGGTCGACAGCGAGTACGCGAAGTCGAGTTCCTGCTCCGACTCGAACTGCCGCAGCTGCTCCGGGCTGAGCAGTGTCGTGAGCGCGTTGATGACCTTGTCACGCGACCACGGGCCTCCCGGCACGGCGGGACGGAGCGAACCGTCGACGCGCACGGTCGGTGCCGCGTCCGCGGTGACGTGGAGGTCCGACGCGCCCTGGTACACGACCTGCGAGAGGGCGACGACGAGGTCCGGGTCGGCGACCTCACGCGCGTGTCGCGTGTACTCGATGACGACCGCGTCGTCGTCGGTGGGGACCGCCGCGGCGACGTGCGCGGGGGGCGCCGGCACGAACGCAGGGGTCGGGAGGACCGTGGTCGGCGGGGCGGGTTGTACCGGCACCTGGGCGGTCGCGACCTCGGACGGAGCGGCATAGGCGACGGAGGAGGCGACGGGGTACTGCGGTGCCGGCGGTGTCGCCGGGACGCTGCCGTCGGGCGAGGCGTACACCGGCTCCGAGTACGGGGACGACACCGACGCCGTGTTCGCCGCGGCCCACGCAGCATCCTCCGACAGGTCGAACACACGCCCGGTGCCCGCGACGACCGGCTGCTGGCCGGTCTCCGCGAGCCGCGCCGCGCGCCGTCCACCGACGACGTTGCCCGCGGAGCCGGGATGCCATCCGGCGACGGGCTCGTCCGAGCCGGCACCGAGGTCGTAGACCGAATCACTCATGCGATGACCTGTTCGTTCGTTCTCTGGGCTACGCGACGACGCGCAGGATCTCCTCGACGCTGGTGAGGCCGAGCTTGACCTTCTCCCAGCCGTCCTGGCGGAGCGTGAGCATGCCCTGGGCCTGGGCGACCCGGCTGATCTCGACGCTCGAGCTGCGGGAGACGGCGAGGCGCTCGATCTCCTCGGAGACCGTCATGACCTCGTGCAGGGCGATGCGGCCGCGGTACCCGGTGTTCGAGCACACGGCGCAGCCGACCGGTGCGTACACGGTCGGCAGGGGTTGCGCCACGTCGTCGATGAAGCGGAGGTCCCGGAGTCGCTCCATGGTGTGGTTCGCCGGTGCCTTGCAGCGGTCGCAGAGCTTGCGGGCGAGGCGCTGCGCGACGACGCAGTCGAGGGCAGAGCCGACGAGGAACGGCTCGATGCCCATCTCGGTGAGGCGGGTGACCGCGCTCGGGGCGTCGTTCGTGTGGAGGGTCGAGAGCACGAGGTGACCGGTGAGCGACGCCTCGATGGCGATCTGGGCCGTCTCGTGGTCGCGGATCTCACCGAGCAGGACCACGTCGGGGTCGGACCGGAGGATGCTCCGCAGCGCCGAGGCGAAGGTCAGGCCCGCCTTCGGGTTGACCTGCACCTGGTTGACGCCCGGCATCCGGTACTCCACCGGGTCCTCGACGGTGATGACATTGATCTCGGGCTTCGCGACGGCGTTCAACGTCGTGTACAGCGTGGTCGACTTGCCGGAACCCGTCGGGCCCGTGACGAGGATCATGCCGTACGGCTTGGAGTAGGAGCGCTTGTACGCCTCGGCGTTGCGCTCGAGCAGGTTGAGGTCGCGCAGGGACATCGACGTGTTCGAGTTGTCGAGGATCCGCATGACGACCTTCTCGCCCCACACGGTGGGGAGCGTCGCGACGCGGAGGTCGATCTGCCGGCCGCCGTGCCGCACGGACATGCGGCCGTCCTGCGGCTTCCGTCGCTCGGCGATGTCGATGTCGCTCATGATCTTGAGCCGGCTGATGACACCGTTCTGGATGTTCTTCGGCGCCGGCGTCATCTCGTGCAGCACGCCGTCGATGCGGTAGCGGACCCGGACGTCGTGCTCGCCGGGCTCGATGTGGATGTCGGACGCGTGGTCCTGGATCGCCTGCGACACGAGCAGGTTCACGAACCGGACGATCGGGACGTCGTCGAGGCCACCGTCGCCGATGTCGACCTGCTCGTCGTGGTGCACACCAGCTTCCTCCTCGAGCGAGGAGGTCAGGTCGTTGAGTTCGTCGTCCGCACGGAGGTACCGGTCGAGTGCGGCGACCATGTCGCGCTCGTCCACCTGCAGCGGCTTGATGACCCGACCGGACGCGGCACGGGCGTCATCGAGGGCGAGCACGTTCGCGGGGTTCACCATCGCGAGGACGAGGGCCTCGCCCTCGAACCCGACGCCGAGGATCCCGTGCCGACGACACAGGGCGGCCGGGAGCATGGACACCGCGGTGCCGTCGACGGGGTAGTCGGTGAGCGGCACGGACTTCGAGTTGTTCGACGCCGCACGCGCCGTGACGAACTGGGCCTCGCTCACGACGCCCTGGTCGACGAGAGACCGGATCGCCCGCTCGTCCACCTGCTCGTCGCCGGTGAGGGTGTCGAGGTGCTCGATCGGCAGCGCGCCGTTGAGGATGAGGATCTCCGAGAGGGTCGCCATGGCGCTCCTCACCTCCTTGTTCTCGCACGATCAGGGGACGCGGCACGGCAGGGATGACCGAGACCTCGTCGATGCGGCCGGAACGCGATGCGGATCAGACCCGGGACGCCGCGTTCTCGGACGTTGACCCACGCTAATTCGTGCGCATGATCCGGGCGCAGTCCCAGAAAGAGGGGGGACCGCGCTGGATCAGAACAGCGCTGCGTGGCTGACGGTCGTGCGCGCCCGTACGAACCCCATCCGCTCGTAGAGGCCGAGCGCCCCGGAGGGGTTCTCCGCGTCGACGTCGAGCACGACGTTGTCGAGGCCGGCCCGCTGGGCTGCCCGCATGGTCGCGCCGAGCACGAGCGGGGCGAGTCCCCGCCCTCGGTGGTCGCGCACGACCCCCACGTAGTCGACGTAGGCGTGCGATCCGCCCCGGGCCGCGAAGGCGTCGGGATCGACCTCGGTGACCGAGAACGCGACCACGACTCCCGACCCGTCGACGACGACGTACGAGAGGTCGAAGCGGAAGGTGTCCTCGTGGAACCGGCGCGCCCAGTCCTCGGCCGGGGTCGACTGCGATCCCCAGTGGTCGCGGAAGGCGTCGTTCCGGGCGATGCGGATCGCCTCGACGTCGGACTCGACGGACGGCCGGAGCACGAACCCGTCCGGGACGGCGCGCTCGGGGATCGGATCGGCGAGGTCACGTTCGAGCTCGAGCCAGTACCGGAGCGGCACCAGACCGGCGCGTGCGGCGAGGCGCAGCGGTCCCGAGCCCTCGGCCGCGGCGAGTTCGAGCATGCCCGGCACCGTGAGCTCCGAGGCCGCGAGGAGCTGCCGACCGCGACCGAGTTGCCAGGCGAGGACGCGCCGGCCGATCCCCTGCCCGCGGACGTCGGGGTGCACGGCGCCGAGGAGCAGGACGCGGAGCATGGTCTCGCGTCCGGGGACCGCGAGGTCGAGCGCTGCAGCCATGACATGCCCACCAGCATCGACGCCGACGAGGCCGTCCCGCTGCGGATCGACGCCACTTGTGGAGAACCAGTGGGCGATCTCCCCTCGGGAGGGCCGCCACGTGGGGGCGTCGACCGCGGCAGCGGCGACGATGAGCTGGTGCACGGCCTCGAGGTCACGCTGCTCGAGCGGCCGGAACGACAGCCCGGCGATCGACGTGGGCAGCGACAGGGCCGCCGGAGCGGTCACCCGCTCGGCGAGGGACGTGGTGCTGGTGCTCATGCCGCCAGTCTCCCAGGAACCGTCCGTCCGGCGCGGCGGGGATCTCGACGGGCACAGCGCCGGTGTCGCAAGATGGACCATGGACATCACGAGCGTGACCGTCGGGCTCCCCGTCACCGACATCGAGGCATCGTGCCTCTGGTACGGCGCGGTGTTCGAGCGCGCCGAGCCCGACCTCGAGCCCGCCGACGGCGTCGCCGAGTACGAGGTCAGCGGCATCTGGATCCAGCTGTACGAGGACGAGCACGCCGAGGAGCAGTGCGTGGCCGTCCGGTTCGGCGTCGATGACGTCGCCGCCCAGCACGCGCGGATCGGCGCCCTCGGCATCGACGTCGGCCCGATCGCCCGGGTCCCCGGCGCCGTCGAGTACTTCGACTTCCGCGATCCCGACGGCAACGTGTTGAGCCTCTACTCGCTCATCGACGAGACCGGTCGTGACGAGTCCGGGCGCGACAGCGACGCCGGTCGCGCGCCCGGCAAGGGCTGACGCCGGTCGGGAGGCACGGGGCGGCCCCGCGCCGCGCCTCCCGACCGCGGCCGGCCACAGAGCACCGGCGAGATCGCAGTGGTTGTCGCTCCGACCCCGGTCGGAACGGCGACGACTGCGATCTCCCGAAGGGACCGGAGGACCGGGGAACGCGGAAGGGCCCCGCACCGATGATCGGTGCGGGGCCCTTCGTGGTCACCTGACTCAGTTGTAGGTACCCGGCGTGAAGTCGTCCGACGAGAAGCTGTCGAAGTCGACGAAGCTCAGGTCGGCGTCCGAGAACGAGGAGTCGTCGGCGAAGATGCGGTTGGGGTACCGCTCCGCCTTGGCTTCCTCGGTGGCCTGGACGTCCACGTTCCGGTACCGGCTGAGGCCCGTCCCCGCGGGGATGAGCTTGCCGATGATGACGTTCTCCTTGAGACCGACGAGCTGGTCCTGCTTGCCCTCCATGGCCGCCTGCGTCAGGACGCGGGTGGTCTCCTGGAAGGACGCGGCGGACAGCCACGACTCGGTCGCGAGGGACGCCTTGGTGATGCCCATGACCTCCTGGCGGGCGGAAGCGGTCTTCTTGCCCTCCTGGAGCGCCGCACGGTTGATCTCGTTGTACCGCGAACGGTCGACGAGCTCACCCGGGAGCAGCTCGGTGTCGGCGTGGTCGACGACCGTCACCTTGCGGAGCATCTGGCGGACGATGACCTCGATGTGCTTGTCGTGGATCGGCACACCCTGCGAGCGGTACACGTCCTGCACGCCGCCCACCAGGTGCTTCTGCACCTCGCGGACACCCTTGACCCGGAGGACCTCCTTCGGGTCGACCGTGCCGGCGATGAACTGCTCGCCGAGCTCGACGTGCTGGCCGTCCTCGACGAGGAGGGTCGCACGCTTGAGCACCGGGTAGACGAACGGCTCGTCACCGTTGTCCGGCGTCAGGATGACCCGACGCTGCTTGTCCGTGTCCTCGATCGTCACGCGACCGGCGGCCTCCGCGATGGGCGACGCACCCTTCGGGGTGCGGGCCTCGAAGAGCTCCGTCACGCGGGGCAGACCCTGCGTGATGTCGTCCGCCGACGCCGAACCACCCGTGTGGAACGTGCGCATCGTGAGCTGCGTGCCGGGCTCGCCGATCGACTGGGCCGCGATGATGCCGACGGCCTCGCCGATGTCCACCAGGTTGCCCGTGGCGAGCGAGCGGCCGTAGCACTTCGCGCAGACGCCGACCGCCGACTCGCACGTCAGGACCGAGCGCACCTTGATGCTCTCGACACCCGCCGCGACGAGCTTGTCGATGAGGACGTCACCGACGTCCTCACCGGCCTCGGCGAGGACCGTGCCCTGCTCGTCCGTGACCGCGGTCGCGAGCGTGCGGGAGTACACGGTGTTCTCGACCGTGGCGTCGCGGTGCATCGTGCCGTCCGCGTCCTTGGTCGCGATCGGCAGCTCGAGCCCACGCGTCGTCCCGCAGTCGTCCTCACGGATGATGACGTCCTGCGACACGTCGACGAGACGACGGGTGAGGTACCCGGAGTCCGCCGTGCGGAGCGCGGTGTCGGCGAGGCCCTTGCGGGCACCGTGCGTGGCGATGAAGTACTCCGCCACGGTCAGGCCCTCCCGGTAGGAGTTGATGATCGGGCGGGCGATGATCTCGCCCTTCGGGTTGTTCACCAGACCACGCATACCGGCGATGTTCCGGACCTGGAGCCAGTTACCACGAGCACCCGAGGACACCATGCGGTTGATGGTGTTGTCCTTCGGGAAGTTGTCACGCATCTCCTGCGCGATCTCGTTCGTGGCTTCGGTCCAGATCTTGATCAGGTCCGCGCGACGCTCGGCGTCGGTGATCAGACCCTTGTCGAACTCGCCCTGGACCTTCGCCGCCTGCGTCTCGTAGCCGGCGATGATCTCCTTCTTGCGGGGCGGGGTCACGACGTCCGACAGCGCCACCGTGACGCCCGAGCGGGTGCCCCAGTAGAAGCCGGCGTCCTTGATCCGGTCGAGCGCCGCAGCGACCTCGACCTTGGGGTACCGCTCCGCGAGGTCGTTCACGATCGACGACAGCGTGCCCTTGTCCGCGACCTTCTGGACGAACGGGTAGTCCGCCGGGAGGGTCTCGTTGAAGAGCGCGCGACCGAGGGTCGTCTCGAGGATGAACGGCTGACCGGCCTCGAAGCCCTCGGGGGCCTCGCCCTCGGCGAAGTGGAGGTCCGACATGCGGATCTTCACGAGCGCGTTCAGGTGGAGCGACCCCTGGTCCTTCGCGAGGATCGCCTCGGCGACGGACGAGAACGCGCGGCCCTCGCCCACGGCACCCTCGGTGACGGTCGTCAGGTGGTGCAGACCGATGATCATGTCCTGCGCGGGCAGGGTCACCGGGCGGCCGTCCGACGGCTTGAGGATGTTGTTCGAGGCGAGCATCAGGATGCGGGCCTCGGCTTGGGCCTCGACCGACAGCGGCAGGTGCACGGCCATCTGGTCACCGTCGAAGTCCGCGTTGAACGCGGCACACACGAGCGGGTGGAGCTGGATCGCCTTGCCCTCGACGAGCTGCGGCTCGAAGGCCTGGATGCCGAGGCGGTGCAGCGTGGGCGCGCGGTTGAGCAGCACGGGGCGCTCGCGGATGATCTCCTCGAGGACGTCCCACACCTGCGCGCGCGACCGCTCGACCATGCGCTTGGCGGCCTTGATGTTCTGTGCGTGCGACAGGTCGATCAGGCGCTTGATGACGAACGGCTTGAACAGCTCGAGCGCCATCTGCTTCGGGAGACCGCACTGGTGGAGCTTGAGCTGCGGGCCCACGATGATGACCGAACGACCGGAGTAGTCGACGCGCTTGCCGAGCAGGTTCTGGCGGAAGCGACCCTGCTTGCCCTTGAGCATGTCGCTCAGGGACTTGAGGGCGCGGTTGCCGGTACCCGTGACCGGACGACCACGGCGACCGTTGTCGAACAGCGCGTCCACGGCCTCCTGCAGCATGCGCTTCTCGTTGTTCACGATGATCTCGGGGGCACCGAGGTCGAGCAGGCGGCGGAGACGGTTGTTGCGGTTGATCACACGACGGTAGAGGTCGTTGAGGTCACTCGTGGCGAAGCGGCCACCGTCGAGCTGCACCATCGGGCGCAGCTCCGGCGGGATCACCGGCACGACGTCGAGGACCATCGCCGCCGGCGAGTTGCCGGTGATGAGGAAGGAGTTCACGACGCGGAGACGCTTGATCGCGCGGATCTTCTTCTGGCCCTTGCCCTCGGCGATCTGCAGGTGCAGCGCCTCGGCCTCGGCGTTCAGGTCGAAGCCCTCGAGCCGGAGCTTGATCGCCTCGGCGCCCATGTAGGCGTCGAAGTAGATCCCGTACCGGTCCTGGAGCTCGTGGAACACGGCGTCCTCGGGCTTGAGGTCGCCGACCTTGAGGTTGCGGAAGTCCTCCCACACCCGCTCGAGGCGCGTGATGTCCTCGTCGAAGGACTTGCGGACCTGCGACATCTCCTTCTCGGCGCCGTCCTTGGTGCGACGCTTCTGGTCGCTCTTGGCGCCCTCTTCCTCGAGCGCCGCGAGGTCGTCCTCGAGCTTCTTGAGGCGGTCGGCGATGATCGAGTCGCGCTGGTTCTCGAGGTTCTTGATCTCGAGGCGCATCTCGTTCTCGAGGCCGGGCATATCGGCGTGACGGCCCTCCTCGTCGATGTCGATGATCATGTACGCCGCGAAGTAGATGACCTTCTCGAGGTCCTTCGGCGCCATGTCGAGCAGGTACCCGAGGCGCGACGGGACGCCCTTGAAGTACCAGATGTGCGTGACGGGCGCGGCGAGCTCGATGTGGCCCATGCGGTCACGGCGGACCGAGGACTTGGTGACCTCGACACCGCAGCGCTCGCAGACGATGCCCTTGAACCGGACGCGCTTGTACTTGCCGCAGGCGCACTCCCAGTCGCGGGAGGGACCGAAGATCTGCTCGCCGAACAGACCGTCCTTCTCGGGCTTGAGGGTGCGGTAGTTGATGGTCTCCGGCTTCTTGACCTCGCCGTACGACCACTGACGGATGTCGTCGGCCGTGGCGAGGCCGATCCGCAGTGCGTCAAAGGAAGTTGCTTCGAGCAATGTTCTTCTCTCTTGCTGGATCTGACGTGTGTCGGGCGGGATCAGATGTCGTCGATCGTGGACGACTCGAACCGCGAGGAGATGTTGATGCCGAGCTCTTCAGCGGCGCGGAAGACCTCGTCGTCCGTGTCGCGGAGGCTGACCGCGGTGCCGTCGGCCGAGAGGACCTCGACGTTCAGGCAGAGCGACTGCATCTCCTTCATGAGGACCTTGAAGCTCTCCGGGATGCCGGGCTCCTGGATGTTCTCGCCCTTGACGATCGCCTCGTACACCTTGACGCGGCCGAGGATGTCGTCGGACTTGATCGTGAGGAGCTCCTGGAGGGCGTACGCGGCGCCGTAGGCCTCGAGGGCCCAGACCTCCATCTCGCCGAAGCGCTGACCGCCGAACTGCGCCTTCCCACCCAGCGGCTGCTGCGTGATCATCGAGTACGGACCGGTCGAGCGGGCGTGGATCTTGTCGTCCACCAGGTGGTGCAGCTTCAGGATGTACATGTAGCCGACCGAGACGGGCTCCGGGAACGGCTCGCCGGAGCGACCGTCGAAGAGCTGCGCCTTGCCCGAGGAGCCGATCAGCCGCTCACCGTCGCGGTTCGGGAGGGTCGAGTCGAGGAGTCCCTCGATCTCGCGCTCCGCCGCGCCGTCGAACACCGGGGTCGCGACCTTCGTGCCCGGAGCCGCGGTGCGCGCGGCCTCCGGCAGGTTCTCGGCCCACTCCTGGATGCCCTCGACGTTCCAGCCCTGCTTGGCGAGCCACCCGAGGTGGATCTCGAGGACCTGGCCGAAGTTCATGCGGCCGGGGACGCCGAGCGGGTTGAGGACGATGTCCACCGGCGTGCCGTCGGCGAGGAACGGCATGTCCTCGACCGGGAGGATCGTCGAGATGACGCCCTTGTTCCCGTGGCGGCCGGCGAGCTTGTCACCCGCGGTGATCTTGCGCTTCTGGGCGATGTAGACGACCACGCGCTGGTTGACGCCCGAGCCGAGCTCGTCGTCGCCGTCCTGCGCGTCGAACACCTTGACGCCGATGATCGTGCCCTCTTCACCGTGCGGCACCTTGAGCGAGGTGTCACGGACCTCGCGCGACTTCTCGTTGAAGATCGCGCGGAGCAGGCGCTCCTCGGCGCTGAGCTCGGTCTCGCCCTTCGGCGTGACCTTGCCGACCAGGATGTCGCCGGGGCGGACCTCGGCACCGATGCGGATGATGCCGCGCTCGTCGAGGTCGGCCAGGAGGTCCGGGCTGACGTTCGGCAGGTCGCGGGTGATCTCCTCCTTACCCAGCTTGGTGTCGCGGGCGTCGACCTCGTACTCCTCGATGTGGATCGAGGAGAGGACGTCGTCCTTCACGAGGTTCTGCGACAGGATCATCGCGTCCTCGTAGTTGTAGCCCTCCCACGGCATGAACGCGACGAGGAGGTTCTTGCCGAGCGCGAGCTCGCCGTTCTCCGTCGCGGGGCCGTCGGCGATGACCTCGCCGGCCTCGATGCGCTCACCGGCGTTGACGATCACGCGGTGGTTGTAGCTCGTGCCCTGGTTCGAGCGGTCGAACTTGCGCAGGTAGTAGGTCTGCGTCCCGCCCTCGTCGAGCTGGACGGTGACCGCGTCGGCCGACACCTCGGACACGACACCAGCGGCGTCGGCGGTGACGACGTCACCGGCGTCGATCGCGGTGTAGCCCTCCATGCCGGTGCCGACGAGCGGCGACTCGGAGCGGAGGAGCGGCACGGCCTGGCGCTGCATGTTCGCACCCATGAGGGCGCGGTTCGCGTCGTCGTGCTCGAGGAAGGGGATGAGCGAGGTCGCGACCGACACCATCTGGCGCGGCGAGACGTCCATGTAGTCGACCTCGGCCTTGTCGACGAGCTCGACCTCGCCGCCCTTCTTGCGGACGAGCACCTTGTCGTCGACGAAGTTGAAGTCGCTCGTCAGCGGGGCGTTCGCCTGGGCGACGACGTAGTCGTCCTCTTCCGAGGCGGTGAGGTAGTCGATGTTCGTCGTGACCTGACCGTTGACCACTCGGCGGTACGGCGTCTCGATGAACCCGAAGGAGTTGATCCGGGCGAACGAGGCGAGCGAACCGATGAGGCCGATGTTCGGGCCTTCCGGGGTCTCGATCGGGCACATGCGGCCGTAGTGCGACGGGTGGACGTCGCGGACCTCGACGCCGGCACGCTCACGCGACAGACCACCCGGACCGAGGGCCGACAGACGACGCTTGTGCGTCAGGCCCGCGAGCGGGTTGTTCTGGTCCATGAACTGCGACAGCTGGCTGGTCCCGAAGAACTCCTTGATCGCGGCCACGACGGGGCGGACGTTGATCAGGGTCTGCGGCGTGATCGCCTCGATGTCCTGCGTGGTCATGCGCTCGCGGACGACGCGCTCCATGCGGGACAGACCGGTGCGGACCTGGTTCTGGATGAGCTCGCCGACGGCGCGGATGCGACGGTTGCCGAAGTGGTCGATGTCGTCGACGTCGAGGCGGAGCTGGACCGGCTCGCCGTCGCGGACGCCGTTCAGCGTCTTCTGCTCGGCGTGGAGCGCGACGAGGTACTTGATGGTCGCGACGATGTCGGCGACGGTCAGGACCGAGTCGGACAGCGGCGCGTCGATGCCGAGCTTGCGGTTGATCTTGTAGCGACCCACCTTGGCCAGGTCGTACCGCTTCGGGTTGAAGTAGAAGTTGTCGAGGAGCGCACGCGCGGCCTCGGCAGCGACCTGCTCGCCCGGACGGAGCTTGCGGTAGATGTCCTTGAGCGCCTCCTCCTTGGTGAGGATGGCGTCCTTCTCGAGGGTGGCCTCGATCGACGCGAAGCCCTTGAACTCGTCGAGGATCTCCTCGCTCGTCAGGCCGAGCGCCTTGAGGAAGACCGTGACGGACTGCTTGCGCTTGCGGTCGATGCGGACACCGACCTGGTCGCGCTTGTCGATCTCGAACTCGAGCCAGGCACCGCGCGACGGGATGACGCGAGCGGAGTAGATGTCCTTGTCGGACGTCTTCTCCTGGGCGCGCTCGAAGTACACACCGGGCGAACGGACGAGCTGCGAGACGACGACGCGCTCGGTGCCGTTGATGATGAACGTGCCGCGCTCGGTCATGAGCGGGAAGTCGCCCATGAACACGGTCTGCGTCTTGATCTCACCGGTCATGTGGTTCATGAACTCGGCGTTGACGTACAGCGGCGCGGCGTAGGTCTTGCCGCGCTCCTTGCACTCGTCGATCGAGTACTTGGGGTCCTCGAGCTCGGGGGCCGTGAACGAGAGCTGCATGGTCTCGCCCAGGTCCTCGATCGGGGAGATCTCCTCGAAGATCTCCTCGAGCCCGGAGTGGAGCGCGAGGTCCGTGCGACCCTGCTCCTGCCCCTCGGCGAGGCGGGCCTTCCAGGTGTCGTTGCCGACGAGCCAGTCGAAGCTCTCGGTCTGGAGGGCGAGGAGATCGGGGACGGTGAGCGTGTCCTTGATCTTGGCGAACGAGAGCCGCTGGTGAGCGCGGCCGTTCTTGGGTGAGTTGGTGGATGCGTTGGGCGCAGCAGCCAAGGGGGTAACCTCCGGATGGCCCCGTCGGGCCGATACTGACGGGCAGTATGTAGGTGGATGGACTGATCGCTCGGCGACCCCGGGTGGGCACCCCGCACCGTGTCGGACCTGGGTCCGATGAGTCGGTGTGGGATGATCAGGCGAGCTGCTCCGTCACCCCCGCCGCCATATACGGGGTAGAGCCGGAGCGCTGCACCAGGGGCCTTGGTCGACCGCAATATGACGACACCGATGCCAGGGAGCGCGAACCTCTATCATAGGTCGCCGGTTTCGGTGCTGTCCAGTCCGTAGTTGACCGGAATCCGCACCGGAGTGTATAAGCGGGCAGCGCCTCCCGGCATTCCCACTGCCAGGAGGCGCTGCCCGCGTCCGTCCGTCGGGGCGCGCGTCCTCAGATGTTGAGGCCCGACATGTCCGGGTAGCGGTCGCCCGCGGCCGGCTCGAGCCGGTCGAGCGCGGCCATCTGCTCGGGCGTCAGCACGAGGTCGTCGGCCGCGAGGTTCTCCTCGAGCCGCTCGATGCGCTTCGTCCCGGGGATGGGCGCCATGTCGTCGCCCTTGGCGAGCACCCACGCGAGCGCGATCTGCGCCGGGGTCGCGTCGACCTCGCGGGCGATGCGCTCGACCTCGTCGACGATCGCCAGGTTCTGCTGGAGCGCCTCGCCCTGGAACCGCGGGTTGTTCCGACGGAAGTCGTCGGCGTCGAGCTTCGAGGGGTCACGGAGCGCGCCGGTGAGGAACCCGCGGCCGAGCGGCGAGTACGGCACGAAGCCGATGCCGAGTTCGCGGAGGACGGGGATGACGGCCTCCTCCGGGTCCCGCGTCCACAGCGAGTACTCCGACTGCACGGCGGTGACCGGGTGCACGGCGTGCGCGGCTCGGATCCGCTCGGGCGCCGCCTCGGACAGGCCGTAGTGCAGGATCTTGCCCTGCTCGATGAGCTCCGCGAACGCGCCGACCGTGTCCTCGATCGGGGTGTCCGGGTCCATGCGGTGCTGGTAGTAGAGGTCGATGTGGTCGGTGCCGAGGCGCTGCAGCGAGCCCTCGACGGCGATGCGGATGTTCTCGGGGCTGCCGTCCGTGCCGCGCTGGCCGTCGCCGCGGTGCCGGATGTTGCCGCCCTTCGTGGCGATGACGACCTCGTCGCGGTGCTCGCGGAGGGCCGCGCCGACGAGTTCCTCGTTCGTGTAGGGGCCGTAGATCTCGGCGGTGTCGAAGAACGTGACGCCGAGTTCGACGGCGCGGTGGATCGTGGCGGTCGACGCGGCGTCGTCGGCGGCGGCACCGGAGTAGAAGGCGCTCATGCCCATGCAGCCGAGACCGAGTCGGCCGACGTCGAGGGTTCCGAGGGTGACGTGACGCATGCAGGTGCTCCTGTCGGGTCGGGGTGGGGGGACGAGCGGAGGCTACGCTCCGCACCGGGGGGCGGCTCGGATGGGCGGGGCCGGAGGGGTGTCAGGAGCGCGGGGACAGGACGACCGCGACCGCCTCGGCCCGGGTGCGGACGCCGAGCTTGGCGAACACCTGGTTCACGTACGACTTCACGGTCGGGACCGTCAGGAACAGCGCGCTGGCGATCTCCGGGTTCGTGCGACCCGCCGCGATCGCCGCGAGCACGTCCGCCTCGCGCGGGGTGAGCGTCGGCCAGCGGGTGCGGAGCGCCCCGGGTGTCGCCGGGTCCGCCGCTCGCGAGGGCGCTGCCAGGGGGTGGGTCCCCGGATCCGCGGCGCCCGTCGCCCGCGGCGCCGCCGGTGCCGGGAGGCCCGTCGTCGGCTCGGTCGCGTCCGGCAGGTTCGCCACGAGGAGCGCCGCCACCGACGCGTCCAGGGTCGTCTGCCCACTCGCCACGGCCCGGACCGCCGCCGCGAGTTCGGCTCGACCCGCGTCCTTCGTCAGGTACCCGCGGGCCCCGGCACGGAGCGCGGTGACGATCGAGGCGTCGTCCGCGAAGGTCGTGAGCACGAGGACGCGGACCCCGGGGTGCTCGCGCTGGATCGCCGCGGTCGCCGTCGCGCCGTCGACCCCGGGCATCCGGAGGTCCATGAGGACGACGTCGGGGCGTTCCGTCGCCACGAGCGCGAGTGCCGCGGCGCCGTCGGCGGCCTCGCCGACGACCTCGACGTCGGGCAGGAGCGACAGGACCGTCACGAGCCCGTCGCGGACGATCGCCTGGTCGTCGGCGACGAGGACGCGGATCGGGGTCACGAGCGCGGGCCGCCGTCCACGTGGGGCACGTGCATCGACACGACGAACTCCCCCGCCGTGCGATCGGCGCGGACGGCCGAACCGTCGCCGAGCTCCGCGAACCGCTCCCGCATGCCGACCAGGCCGTGGCCACCGCTGGCGAGCGGGTTCGTGACGACCACGTCGACGGCATCGGAACCGTGGACGACGGAGAGCTCCACGGTGGCACCCGGCGCGTGCCTGCGGGCGTTGCTCAGGGCCTCCCGGGCCGCGGCGACGACGACCGCGCGGTGCGCGTCGTCGAGGTCCCGCAGCGAGAGGTCGCCCTCGGTGAGCACGGCGCCGCCGAACGAGCGGTGCGCGGCCACGAGGGGCACGAGCCCGCCGCCGGATGCGCCAGGACCGGGCACGGCGGCACCGGCGTCGACAGGGCCGGACGTGGCGGCGCCGGACTCGGTGCCGGACACGGTGGCGCGGGTCGCGGCGGCGCCGGACGCGGCGGGGAGGGACGGTGCGGCTCCGTCCCTCCCCTCCGGATCGCGGAGCGCCGCGACCGCACGCCGGGCCTCCACCAGGCTGTCCGCGGCGAGACGGCGGGCATCGGCGGCCTTGGCGGTGCCCTCGGCCGTCCGCCCGGCCTCGAGGAGGGCCTCGACCGCGTCGAGCTGGAGGACGAGTCCGCCGAGTCCGTGCGCGAGGACGTCGTGGACGTCGCGGGCGACCCGAGCCCGGTCGGCGAGCAACGCGGACCGCTGCTGCTCGGCCTCGGCCTCGGCGACGCGGTGTGCGAGCGCTTCCTCCCGGCGCCTGGCGAGCCGGGCCTGCCGCCGGCTGACCCCGATGAGGACCGCCACCGCGAGGCCCGCGAGCACGCCGAGCAGGACCAGTGCCGGGACGCCCTCGACGGCCGCCACGACCGCGACGATGACGGCCGCGACCGCGGCGAGCGACGGTCCGAGCCACACCGGCAGCGCGAGGTCCGCTCCGAGGACGACGAGCGCGACCATGATCGGTGCGACGAGGGCGGCCGAGGACGCCATGACGCCCGGTGCGGCGAGGAGGACCATCACGACCGCGGCGACGGCCGGGCCGGCACGTCCGGGCAGGAACAGCCGCACGGCCCACGCGAGCAGGGCGACCCCGGTGGCGACCACGACGAGCACGGGCACGTCCGCGCCGGCGAAGGACCGGGCCGTCGACCACGCGACGACGACCACGCCGACGAGGTTGAGTGCGGAGCCGACTCCGTTGCGGTCCGTCAGCAGGGCGTCGGTCGAACCGGTGCCGGGGCGGCCCACGCTGTTCACCGCTCCATCATGCCCGGACGAGGGGTCCGCGCGGGATCCGGCGGTCGATGACGAACGCGCGGGCGGCCCGGTTCGCCGCGATCCCGAGCAGGACCACCCCGGTCGAGGTGAGCAGGACGGCGCCGAGCTGCGATCCGAGGACGTCGATCCCGACGCGGACCAGGACGAGGACGAGCCAGAGCGCCGCGCCGGTCCAGCCGCTCCGCGCCTCCAGGGACGACGGCCGCCCGGGGCCACCTGCGTCCACGGTCCGGAACCGCGTCATCGTGCCCATCACCGCACCGACGGCGGCCGACAGCACGAGCTCGACCACGAGGAGCGCGACGTCCACCGTGCCGACGCGGGTCACGCCGCTGTGCGTGAGCGAGAGCACGCCGACGCCGGCAAGGACGACCGGCATCCGCCAGACCCGGGTCGGGTCGACGCGGCGCCAGGTGGTCTGGCGGTACATGAGGAACGCGACGAGCGCGAGTCCGAGCGCGATGTTCCCGATGGCCTGCAGCGTCATGACGACGGTCTCCTCCCGGTGGTCGGGACGCTCCCGTGACCACCGGGATCCAGCCTCGTCATCGGGTCGCGGACGCCCCACCACCCCCGGGTGGGGACCGGGGTGCAGGCGGGTGGTGATCGTGCTCGTCGGGGCAAGGCGGAGGATGGGGGCATGGAGGACGCAATCCGCATCGGTGCCGGCATCGCCGTGATCGAGCCAGACCGGCACCGCCCGGGGTCGTACACGCTCGTCGTCGACGGCACCCCGCAGTCGCACGTCGACCTCGAGGACCCCACCCACCTGGCCTTCGAGTACGTGCGGCGGATCGGCCACGCGATCGACCTGCTGCCGTCGGGGCCGATCACCGCGCTGCACCTCGGCGCCGGGGCGCTGACGCTGCCACGGTACGTCGCGGCCACCCGCCCGGGGTCCCGCCAGCAGGTGATCGAACTCGAGCGGGACCTCGTCGACCTGGTGCGCAAGGAGCTGCCCCTGCCCCGCGACGCGTCCATCCGAGTCCGGTACGGCGACGCCCGCGCCGTGCTCGAACGGCTGCCCGCGGGACTCGCCGGGACGGTCGACCTCGCCGTGGTCGACGTCTTCAGCGGCTCGACGACGCCGGCCCACGTGACGAGCATCGAGTTCCACCGGGAGCTCGCCGCGCTCCTGTCGCCCACCGGGATCATCGCGGTGAACGCGGCGGACGGTGCCGGCCTGGCGTTCGTGCGCGGGCAGCTCGCGACGCTGCAGGCCGTGCTGCCCTCCGTGGCGGCCGTGGCGGACACGGGGATGCTCAAGGGGCGGCGGTTCGGGAACGTGGTGCTCCTCGCCTCGCCGACCGAACTGCCGTTCGCCGACATGCCCCGACGGTTCGCGTCCGACCCGCTCCCGAGCAAGGTCGTGCACGGCGCCGAACTCACCGCGCTCATCGCCGGTGCGGCCGTCGTGACGGACGACACCGCGACCGGGTCCCCGGAGCCGAACCGGTCCGTGTTCACGAGCGGGCGCTGAGTCCCCTGCCGCTGGGTCGCCGGTCCTGCCAGGATGAGCGCAGTGCCGCCGGGCCCCCGGCGTCGCACCGACCCGGACGAGTGGGGAACCGCCATGAGCAACGACGACCGCGACGCACCCCGGTGGGGGGAGCGCCTGCCGCAGCCCGACGCCGACCGACACGGTGAGGCCCCGCGGGACGGGCAGCCGCGGTACGGCGAGCAGCCGGACGGGCAGCCCCGGTACGGCGAGCGGCAGGACCCGGCACCGCAGGACGGCCAGCCCCGGTACGGCCAGCAGGACGGCCAGCAGTACGGGCAGCCCCGGTACGGCGAGCAGCACGACGGGCAGCAGTACGGCCAGCAGCACGACGGGCAGCAGTACGGCCAGCCCCAGTACGGCCAGCCCCAGTACGGCCAGCCGCACCAGGGCGACACCCAGCACGGCGCTCCGCAGTGGCAGCCGTACGCGCAGCACCCCTACGGGCAGCCGTCCGGCGGCAGCGCGGCGTGGGCGAGCGCTGGCGGCGCGCGACCGTCCCGTCGACTCGGCGTGATCGCGCTCATCGCAGGCATCGTGGCGCTCGCGCTCGGGATCGTCGGCGGGATCGTCTTCGGCCAGGGCCTGGCGCACATCCCCGGCCTCGCCGACCAGATCCGCAGCGGTGGCGGCGTGGTCGACCAGTCGGAGCTCCAGGCGAAGATCCGCCAGGACCCGTCCGTGCTCGCGGGGATCGCGACGGGCGGTCTCCTCGCCCTCGTGGGCACGGCCTTCGGGATCTGGGCCCTCGTGCAGGGCATCATCGCGATCGCCAAGGACCGCGGCCGCGTGTTCGGGATCATCGCGGTGGTCGTCGCCGTGCTCGGGCCGATCGCCTTCGGCGCGGTCTACACGGCCGTCGTCGCCGCAGCGACGCGATGACGGTCGCCGCCGAGCGGGCGCAGTGCACCCCGCACGCAGGTCGACGGGGCTACCCTCGTTCCTGATGTGCCCCCTCCCGACCGACCCGACCGGCCCCCGGGACCCGCGCGCGGACCGACGCCTCCGGGACACCGACCCGGTGGACCTGCGGCCGCGGACCGCCGGAGTCAGCCCCGGGAGCACGTTCGCGCCCATCAGCCTCCGTCCCGCCGTGGACGTCGCCCTCGTGCAGGAGCGACTACAGCGCCTCGGCCAGAACCGCAGCACGGCAGCGCTCGCCGAGCGGGCCGAACTGCTCCGGCTGCTCGGTCGGCTCGACGAGGCCCTCACCGTGGCCGAGGAGGGGTTCCGCCTCGCTCTCTTCACGGGTGACCGCGCCGACGGAGTGTCCGCCCGCATCCGACGCGCGCACGTGCTGCACGACCTCGGCCGGTTCGAGCGCGCGGTGACCGAGGCCTCGACCGCCCGGGGCACCGCCGCGATCGAGGAGTGGTACGAGCTCGAGGGTGCCGCCGCCGAGCTCGAGGGCTGGTCGCTGTACGAACTGAACCGCTACGAGGAGGCCCGCGCCGCACTCAACCGCGCCCACGACGCCTTCCGTGCCGCGGGGGCATCACCGGAGCGGACGAGCGCGCTCAAGGCCGCGGTGGAGGAAGCGATGCGTGCCCACCTGCAGAACCCCTCGTCCTCGCGACGCTCGGATCCAGCCGACGCCGTGCGTGCCGCCGCGGCGAGGAGGGACCTGCCCCGGTGAGCGACCTGGACCGCGTCCGGCAGATCGCCGCCGCGGTCATGGACGCCCACCTGGAACCCGGGAGCTGGTCGTTCGACCTCGACAACGCGAAGACCCGCGCCGGGCAGTGCGACTTCGGCCGCCGCCGCATCACCGTCAGCCGGTACATCGCCCTGCGCTCGACCGATGACGAGGTCCGGCAGGTGCTCCTGCACGAGGTCGCCCACGCGCTCGCGGGTGCCCGCGCCGGCCACGGTCCGGCATGGCGACGGGCAGCGGGGGCCATCGGGTACGTCGGCTCGCGCTTGCACGACGGGCCCATCGCGAGCGAACTCGCGCCGTGGGTCGGGACGTGCCCGGCCGGCCACGAGCACTTCCGGTACCGCACCCCGAACCGCCCGATGGCGTGCGCGCGGTGCTCGCGGCGATACGACCCCCGGCACGGGATCACCTGGCAGCGCCGCACACCCGAGCGCGCGGCCTGATCTGAACCGGCTGCGACGTAACCGACTAGCGTGGTGTCCGTGCACACCGGGCAGCAGATCAGGACCGAGTCCGGCGGGACGTGGTTCTTCGACGCGGGCCGGATCGCGCTCGACTTCGCCCACACGGGCGGCTTCGCCGACGACCCGGACGGACTCCGGCCGCGGGCGCACCTCGGCGAACTGCTCGCGACGCCCGCCGACCTCGACCAGTGGTTGTCCGAGCACACCGAACCGGTGGACGTCGGCGCCGGCGAGCGTGAACTGCACGACGCGCGCGAGCTCCGGGGCGCGATCGCCCGCCTCGCGGTGGCCGCGGCACCACCGCCCGTCGTCACGGCCGGCGGCAGCGTCGTGGCCGCGGGCCTCCGCGCACCCGCCGGCCCGGTCCGACCGCGCCCGGACGACATCGACACCGTCAACCTGTTCGCCGCCCTGCCCGACGTCCCGCCGACCCTCGCCGGAGGGCGTCGTCGCGCCGGTGCGAACCGCGTCCGACTCGCGCAGGCCCTGTCGAGCATCGCGCGTGACGCGGTCGCGCTGTTCACCGAGGTCGGGTTCGACGGCGTCGAGGGAGACCACGCCGGTCGGCTGAGCCGCTGCGCGGCCGCCGACTGCGGGCTCGTGTTCCACGACGGGTCGCGCGGTGGCACCCGGCGGTGGTGCTCGATGCAACGGTGCGGCAACCGCGAGAAGGTCCGCGCGCACCGCGCGCGCGTCGCAGCACGGTGACCGACCCCCGGCCGGAACGTCGGCGGGCGGGCGGTCTCGCACTCCTCGGGCCCGCGTTCGTCGCGGCGATCGCGTACGTCGACCCGGGGAACGTCGCCGCGAACCTCACCGCCGGCGCGCGCTACGGGTACCTGCTGCTCTGGGTGCTCGTCGCGGCGAACGCGAGCGCGGTGGTCGTGCAGTACCTGTCGGCGAAGCTCGGCATCGTGACGGGTCGCTCACTGCCCGAGGTGCTCGGCGCGCACATGCGCCGCCCCGCGCGACTGCTGTTCTGGGCCCAGGCCGAGGTCGTCGCGGCGGCCACCGACGTCGCCGAGGTGATCGGCGGCGCACTGGCGCTCCACCTGCTGTTCGGGCTCCCGCTGTTCGTCGGCGGGGTCGTCACGGGGATCGTGTCGGTCGTCGTGCTCGCCGTGCAGTCCCGCCGGGGCGCCCGGACGTTCGAGGTCGTCGTCTCGGGCATGCTCGCCGTGCTCACCGTGGGGTTCTGCGCCGGCCTCGTGTTCACCGATCCGTCACCGTCGGCGATGCTCGCGGGACTCGCGCCGCGGTTCGAGGGCTCGGGGTCGGTCGTGCTCGCGGCGTCGATGCTCGGCGCGACGGTCATGCCGCACGCCGTCTACCTGCACTCCGCGCTGAGCCGGGACCGGCACGCGGCGGCCGCGCCGGGCACCGAGCGCCGGCGGGTGCTCCGCGCCACCCGCTGGGACGTCGGGCTCGCGCTCGTCGTCGCGGGCGGGGTCAACGTCGCGATGCTCGTCCTGGCGGCCGCGACGCTGCAGGGGGTCGGGGGCACCGACACGATCGCGGGTGCCCAGCGCGCGATCACGGCACACCTGGGTCCGGTCGTGGGCGTGCTGTTCGCGGTCGGGCTCCTCGCGTCGGGGTTGGCGTCGACCTCGGTGGGCTGCATGGCCGGGGCGGAGATCATGCGGGGCCTGCTGCACGTCCGGATCCCGCTGCTGCTCCGGCGCCTCCTGACGCTCGTGCCCGCCCTGGTGCTCCTCGCGGTCGCGGTCGACCCGACCGTCCTGCTCGTGGTGAGCCAGGTGGTCCTCAGCTTCGGCATCGCGTTCGCCGTCGTGCCGCTCGTCGCGTACACGTCCCGCCGGAGCCTCATGGGGCCGGACGTCAACGCGATCGGGACGCGGGTGCTCGCGTCGGTGATCGCGGTCGTCATCGTCGCGCTCAACGTCGCGCTCATCTGGCTGACGCTGCACGGCTGAGCCCGCGCGCCCCTGCCTGCCGTCCGAGGTGGCTCGCAGGCAGGCCTCCGGCCCCCGTCCCCGGACGCAGCGCGGCCGGACCCGGGACGTCCGGATCCGGCCGCGGGGCACGCGTCAGGTCAGTCGGTGACCTGGACTTCCTTCCAGAACGCGACGTAGCCGCTGTAGTCCTTGCCGACGCGGTCGAACGACGACGGGATCGGGTCCGGGTACGACCACGCGCGGTCGGGCAGGACCTGGTCGCCGGCGTGGACCGTGAAGTACTGGTGTCGCCCTTCCACGGGCAGTGGTACGGCGTGTCCGACTCCTCGAGCAGGTCGGTCCGCACGCTCGCCGGCGGGAAGTACCAGTTTCCCTCGATCTGGATGAGGTCCTCCTGCGGGGCCTCGGCGATCACGGTGCCGTTGGCGACGGCCTTCATGGGTCCTCCTGGGTCGATCGGTCCGCGGCCCGGGCGACCGCGTTCCCGTTATGGAACGCTACCCGCGGCGGCCGTGTTCCCGTCCGCCGCCGGCGCCCCCGGCGCGCAGGGTCCGCAGCGTCGCGGGGGCGGCGAGCGCCGCCTCCACCAGGTCGTGACGGCCGACCGCGTCGAGCATCGTCGCGCTCACCGACGCCGTCAGGAGGTGCCGGACGGCACGCCGCAGGCCCGTGTAAGCGGCGCAGGCCGCGGCGGCCTCGGGCGACGTGTGGTCGATGCCCCGAGCGGCGAGCGCGTCGACCACCGCGCCGGCGGCGAGGAGGTCCTCGACGGCGGGCTCGGGTGCGCCGGCGGGATCGGCCACGGCCTCCCCGGCGTCCTCGAGCGACGGCGCCGCGCCGCCGGCCGTCGCGTCGTCGTCGACACCGGCGCCGACCACGGCGACGACGCACCGGTCACCGAGTGCGGCCTGGAGGCCCAGCACCCGCTCCGCCACGAGGTCCGCGTCCGCGAGTCCCGCGTGCACGACCTCGGGGCCCGCGGGGAGGAGCGGCAGGACGGCCCGGACCTCCGATGTCGGGAGGACGTCGACCCACACGAGCACGTGGGCGTCGGCGGCGATGCGACCCGCGCCCGCGGCGCCCCACCCGAACCGGACCTGGTACTTCGTCTGTCCACGCTCGTGCACCCCGTCACTGTAGCCGCGACGACTAACATCGCCGCATGGACATCGACCCGATCCCGACCCTCATCGGCGACCGCGTCACGCTCGAGCCGCTCGGACACGAGCACGCCGACGACCTGCGGGCCGTGGTGGCGGACGGGGACCTCTGGCGCACCTGGTACACGTCCGTACCCCGCCCGGCCGAGGTCGAGGGCGAGATCGACCGTCGGCTGGCCGAGCACGCGGCGGGCACGATGGTCCCGTTCGCCATCCGTGACCGTCCGACGGGTCGGGTCGTCGGGGCGACCACGTTCCTCGACGTCGACGAGCTGAACCGGCACGTGGAGATCGGCGCGACGTTCCTGGCGCGCTCGGCGCAGCGCACGGGCGTCAACCCCGAGGCGAAGCTGCTCATGCTGTCCCACGCGTTCGACGTCTGGGAGTGCATCGCGGTCGAGTTCCGCACGCACTGGCACAACCGGCAGTCGCGTGCCGCGATCGAGGGGCTCGGCGCGAAGCTCGACGGCGTCCTCCGCAACCACCGGCTCGGGCCGGACGGCAGTCGACGCGACACCGTCGTCTACTCGATCACCGACGGCGAGTGGCCCACGGTCCGGCTCGGTCTGCGTGAGCGGCTCGCCGCCCACGACCGCCGCGCGGGCAGCCGCCACGAGGGTCGGCACGCCGGCCGGCACGCCTGAGGCAACCGTGCACGTCGGACTCCGCGTGGTGCTGGACGCCCCGGTCGCCACGGTCCGGGAGGCCCTGCTCGACCCCGCCGTGATGGTCGCCGTGACCCGCCCCCTGCTGGTGTACCGGTCGCTCGAACCGGGCGGGTTCCCGGAGCGGTGGACCCCCGACGAGCCCCACCGGGTCCGGGCGGACGCGTTCGGCGTGCTGCCGAGCGGTGCGACCCACGTGCACCTCGAGCGGTACGAGATCGACGGCGTCCCCGTGCAGCGCGACGTCGGCGGGGGGATCTCCGGCCTGTTCGCGCGCATGACGATCCGGCACCGGATGGCGGCCACGGCGACCGCGGATGGACGGACCCTGCTGCACGACCGGCTCGTGTACCGCACGCGGCCGTGGGGGCTCGGCGTCGCGCTGTGGCCGGGCATGTGGGTGGTGTGGCAGTGGCGCGGCCTGCGCATGCGGATGCTCGCGCCGACCTGGGCGGCGCGCGGCCGATCCCCCGTCTGATGCCCCGTCCTCCGGAGACGCCGACCAGAGCCGGGCGCGGCTGGCGCGCCCTGTGGACGGCGGAGGGCACCGGATCGCCGTCGGGCGTACCCTCGCTCCCGTGACCGACGCGAGCACCGCCGTGGACGAGACGACCGCCGCCACCTTCGCCACGATCGACTGGCGGCGCAGCACCTTCGACCTGTACCGCCGGATCCGTGCGGTCGGGGACCCGGCCGAGGCGCACGCGCTGTGGCGGGCCGGACGCGACGCGATGTTCGCGGAGCACCCCGCCAGCCCGCTCCTCCCCGAGGACACCGTGGGGTTCACCGGGCTGCCCGTGGCGGCGTACGACCCCGCCTGGCGGTTCGAGCTCGCCGTCGAGCCGACCGAGCCCGCGCACCTCGACGTCCCGACCGGCACCGACGGGATCGTCGCCTTCGACCGCGTCGGCCTGGTCCGGGTCCCCGACGTCGGACCGCTCGACGTCTGGGCGCACGCCGGGTACGGCGGTGGGCTGTTCGTGCCCGTCAAGGACGCCGACGCGGGACGCCCCGGGGGCACGTACGGCGGCGGTCGCTACCTGCTCGACACGATCAAGGGCGCGGATCTCGGTGGCGCCCCTGACTCCCTCGTGGTCGACCTCAACTTCGCGTACAACCCGTCGTGCGCCTACGACCCGGCATGGGCGTGCCCCCTCGCGCCGCCCGGCAACACCGTCCCCGTGCCGATCCCCGTGGGCGAGCGCTCCGGCGTGGTGGCGGCGGAGGACGCGCGATGAGCGGCACCGGGCACCTCGTCGCGATCGACGCCGGCGGACGGGTCCCGCCGTACGAACAGGTCCGCTCGCAGATCGCCGCGCAGATCACCGCCGGCTACCTGGTCGACGGCGAGCGCTTGCCGAGCGTGCGGGGCCTCGCCGGCGAACTGCGGCTGGCTCCCGGCACGGTCGCCAAGGCCTACGGGCTGCTCGAGGAGGCCGGTCTCGTCACGACGGCGCGCGGCGGTGGGACCCGCGTGGTCCGGCCTGCCGCCGTGCCCGAGGCGGTCGACGCCGCCGCTCGGGTCCTCGCCGAGCAGGCCCGCCACGACGGCCTGTCGTTCGACCAGACGGTGGCGGCGCTGCGGGACCGCTGGCAGGCCTGACGCGCCGAGCGCGCACCCGTCGGACGCGGTCCGACACCCGTCGCCCTGGCCCTCCGGTGCCGACGGCGATATGATGGGGGCACTCGAGGCGTTCCACTGCCTCGTGCGTCGTACGACGCCCCCGAGACTCTCCCGGTCCCCGGCCACATGGTCGGCCGGACCGATGCGTATCGTGCACCGGGCCTCCAGAACGGAGGGCCGTGCCTGGCTCACTGCGGCGAACCCGCCCGCGCGTCCGCGCCGGCGTCCCGCTCCGCACGGCCGTCGGCCGTGCGCATCCGAAAGGCCCTCGTGACCTCCGACTCCACCGTTCCCGCGTCCACCGACACGGACGCCCCCACCACCTCGTTCGCCGAACTCGGCGTCCCGACCGCCATGGTCGACGTCCTGACCGCGCAGGGGAAGACCGGCGCGTTCCCGATCCAGGTCGACACGCTGCCCGACACCCTCGCCGGCAAGGACGTCCTCGGCCGCGGCCGCACGGGCTCCGGCAAGACCCTCGCGTTCTCGATCCCGCTCGTGGCCCGGCTCGCCGGCGACCAGCGCCGTCGCCGGAGCGGCCACCCCCGCGCGCTCGTCCTCGCGCCGACCCGAGAGCTCGCGACCCAGATCGACGCCGTGCTCGCCCCGCTCGCCCAGGCGATGGGCCTCAACACCACCGTGATCTTCGGCGGTGTCTCCCAGGGCCGTCAGGTCGATGCCGTCTCGCGCGGGGTCGACATCGTCGTGGCCTGCCCGGGCCGACTCGACGACCTCATGAAGCAGGGGCACGTCAAGCTCGACGGCATCGAGGCGACCGTCCTCGACGAGGCCGACCACATGGCGGACCTCGGGTTCCTGCCCGTCGTCACGCGGATCATGAAGGCCACCCCGGCCGATGGTCAGCGACTGCTCTTCAGCGCCACGCTCGACAACGGCGTGGACAAGCTCGTCAAGCAGTTCCTGCACTCCCCCGTCATGCACTCCGTCGACGACGCCTCGTCGCACGTCGACCAGATGACGCACCACATCTTCGAGGTGTCCGGGGCCGACGACAAGAAGGACCTCGTCCAGGTGCTCGCCTCGGGCTCGGGCCGTCGCATCATGTTCATGCGCACGAAGCACCACGCCAAGCGCCTCGCGAAGTCGCTGACCGCGGCCGGGATCCCCGCCGTCGACCTGCAGGGCAACCTGTCGCAGCCGCAGCGGGACCGCAACCTCGCGCGCTTCGCGTCGGGTGACGCGCTCGTCCTCGTCGCCACCGACGTCGCCGCACGCGGTGTCCACGTCGACGGTGTCGAGCTCGTCGTGCACGTCGACCCGCCGACCGAGCACAAGGCGTACCTGCACCGCTCGGGCCGCACCGCCCGCGCCGGGTCCGCCGGTGACGTCGTGACGGTCGTGCTCCCCGAGCAGCGCCGCGACGTCGCGCAGATGCTCAAGAAGGCGTCGATCGGCGCGCGCCCGCAGCAGGTGACCGCACGGTCCGCCGCGGTCACCGAGCTCGTCGGGGACGTCGCACCGATCCGCCACGTCGCGGAGGCCGCGCCCACGCAGCGCCAGCCGCAGCGCGCCACGCGCTCCGTCGCCGACGCGGTGGCCGCCTCGGCCACCGAGGGCGCCGGGCGTCGCCGTCGCCGCGGCGGTCGCGGGACCGGGCAGGGCACCGCCACCGGCGAACCGACGCAGGGTCGATCGGGAGGCCCGCAGCGGTCCGCCGGGGCCCGTTCCGGTGACGAGGCCGGGCACCGCTCGGACGCGCGTCGCGGCGAGCCCCGCCGCGGCGGCCAGGCCGGCTCGCGGTCGACCGGCCACACGTCCGGCGGCGGTCGCCGCGCACAGTCCTCCGTGACGCGTGGCGGCTCGGCCGCGGTGTACTCGTCCGAGACAGGTCGGCCCGCCCAGCCGTGGCACGACGAGAAGCCGGCCCGCCGGACGGGCTCGCGCCGGGCCTCCCGTCCGGCCGGATCCGCGCGCGACTGATCGCTGACAGGCCGCTGGGAGCACGTCCTCCCATCCGCGTACGGTGAGCGGCGTCCTGGTCACGACGTGGCCCGGACGGCAACCGTCCCCGACGGAAGGAGAGCCCATGGCAGGCACGGAAGACATGAAGAACAACGGCGAGAAGCTCCTCGGCAAGGCCAAGGAGGCGTTCGGCGACGCGACCGGCGACGACCGGTTGAAGACCGAGGGCCAGACCGACCAGGCCAAGGGCTCTGCGAAGCAGGGTGTGACGGACGTCAAGGACGCCGCGCACGGTGTCGCGGACAGCTTCAAGGACAAGTAGGACCAAGCCGGAGAACGGCTGCGGACGGCCCCGACGATCGATGATCGTCGGGGCCGTCCGTCGTTCCCGAGCCGTTCGTCGTCCTCGAGCTGGGGCGCCGGCAGCGGTCGCGGGTGTCGGTGGTGTGGGGGTGTTGACCCCTGGTCACATGAGGGCGCCGACCGACGCCAGCCCGGCGCGGAGCAGGGAGCCGCGGCCACCCTCCATCTCGGCCGCCACCGCGTCGCTCGCCGCCTCGATCGGGGTCATCCACGTGAGCTCGAGGGCGTCCTGGCGTGGTTCGCACGTGCCGGTCACGGGCACCACGTAGGCGAGCGAGATCGCGTGCTGCCGGTCGTCCGTGTACACCGACGCGCCGGGCAGCGGGAAGTACTCGGCGACCGTGAACGGCGTCGGGCTCGCGGGCAGCTGCGGGAACGCCATGGCACCGAGGTCCTTCTCGAGGTGACGGAACAGCGCGCTCCGCAGCGACTCCCCGTACATCACGCGGCCCGACACGAGCGTGCGCGCGATCGATCCGCTCGGGCTGACCCGGAGGAGGACGCCGACCTCCGTCACGACACCGAGTCCGTCGGTGCGGACGGGCAGCGCCTCGACGTAGCAGATGGGGAGTCGGCGCCGGATCGACGCGAGCTCCTCGTCGGACAGCCAGCCGGAGTCGGGGTCGGGAGTGCGCAACGAGGCCATGGTCCGTTCTTACCAGGCAGGACGAGCGACGGCGGCGACCGGCACGCGTGGCACGGTGTGCGCGCGATCGGTCACCGCCGCCGGTCCGGGTCGGGTCCGTGGATCGGACCCGTGGCGCCGGCTCACTCCGCGAGGATCTGGAGCAGCTCGCGGCGGAGCTGGTCGATCTTGTCCCGCGCTGCGGCCAGCTGCGCCTCCGACGCTCCGGAGCGGTAGAGGTGCACGACCCCGAAGAGCTTCTGCAGCCCCTCGGCGAACGCGCGCTGGGTGTCCGAGACACCGCTCGGGCTCGTCTCCCAGGCGCGAGCGATGTCGGCGGAGCGCGCCTCGACCTCGGCGCGGCCGGCGTCGGTGAGCTCGTAGGTGCTCCGCCCGTCGGTGCCCACGGCCCGCACCAGTCCCTCGTCGACGAGCTGTTGGAGGGTCGGGTAGACCGACCCCGGACTCGGACGCCAGTTCCCTCCCGTCCGCTCGGCGATCGCGCGGATGAGGCCGTAGCCGTTGTACGGCTCGCCGTTCTCGGCGCCGTCCGCGAGCAGTCCGAGGACGGCCAGGCGGACGTCGCCACGGCGTGCGCGCCGGCCCTCTCGCCCGAAGCCGAAGCCGGGCGCGAAGCCGGGACCGAAGCCGCCGGGTCCGAAGCCGCCGGGTCCGAAGCCGCCGGGTCCGAACGGCGCTCCCGCGCCGCCTCGGCCGCGGCCGCCGCCGTGCTGGTGGTGTTCCCGGGCGCCGCCGAAGCGCGCGGCCCAGGGGCCTCTGCGGCCCTGGTGGTGACCGTCGTGGCCGTGTTCGTCGTCATGCATGGATCGCATGGTCGACCTCCTGTTCATGTCACTGTCATCGCGGTATCGCGATGTGTCAACGATATGTCGTTATTGCGCGGGCCGTCAAGCCTGGGGCGGAGTTCCGGCCGAGCGAGCATCCTGAGCGGAACGGGACCGCCACCGATCCCGACGGTCGGTCACCGGAGGGAGACGCCATGGGCAAGCTCGTGTACGGCGTGAACGTGGTCGAGATCGGGTTCGACGACCGCACGCTCGCGCACCTCAGCGTCGTGATCATCGCCAAGCTCCGGCGACGCGAGAGCTTCCTGTTCTCGTGGCGCGACGACTCCTCGGTCGGGGACGGCCGGAGCAGCGTGTGGATCGACCCGTCCATCCCGCTGTACTTCAAGTACTTCGGGTCACGGCCACCCTCGCTCAACCGGGCGTGGGTCGCAGCGCTCACCGCCACCGCGAACTCGGCGCAGGGGCTGCACCTGGTGCCGGAGCCGAGCGACGGGGACGGGGCCGGCGGCGACGACGGCTGAAGCGCGCTGTCCGCCAGCCCCGGCCACGGCGTGACGCGCGGCGTGGAGCGACGGCCTGGCGACGGGTCGAGGGGATGCGAGACCTCGCGCCCTGCCGTATCGTGCAATGCGTTGACGATGTCTCATGCGTCGTCGCCGTCGTCCGTCGACGAGGAGCCGGGGCGGGTGCCGGCACGGGGAGCCGGGTTCAGGGGCGCTCCGCGCCGGGACCGGCCGGGCTCCGTCCGGAGGCGAGTCGGAGCACGTGGGCGGGGTCGGGCCTCCCGGCCGGATGTCGGGCGTCGCGGGCATGATGGGCCGCACATGACCGACGTGCTCGACCGCTTCTCGCCGCCCACCGCCGCGTGGTTCCGCGGGGCGTTCACCGCGCCCACGGCCGCGCAGACCGGCGCGTGGGACGCCGTCTCGACCGGGCGCCACGCCCTCGTCGTCGCGCCGACCGGGTCCGGCAAGACCCTCGCGGCGTTCCTGTGGTCGATCGACAGGCTCATCACGGCGCCCGAGGAGCCCGATCCGCGGGCACGGACCCGCGTGCTGTACGTGTCCCCGCTCAAGGCGCTCGGCGTCGACGTCGAGCGCAACCTCCGCAGCCCGCTCGTCGGCATCACGCAGACGGCGAAGCGTCTGGGGCTCGAGCCACCGGACGTCACCGTCGGCGTGCGGAGCGGTGACACCCCCGCCGCCGATCGTCGTCTGCTGCAGCGGACGCCGCCCGACGTCCTCATCACGACGCCCGAGTCGCTCTACCTCATGCTCACGTCCTCGGCCCGGGACACCCTGCGGAACGTGGACACCGTCATCGTCGACGAGGTCCACGCCGTCGCGGCGTCGAAGCGGGGCGCGCACCTCGCCCTGAGCCTCGAGCGCCTCGACGACCTGCTCGAGCGTCCGGTGCAGCGGATCGGCCTGTCGGCCACGGTCCGCCCGGCAGAAGAGGTCGCACGGTTCCTCGGTGGTCGGGCTCCCGTCGAGATCATCGCGCCGCCCGCCCAGAAGACGTTCGACCTGCGCGTGGTCGTCCCGGTCGAGGACATGGCCGAACTCGGGCAGCCCGCCGCGGGTGACGACCCGACGGCCACGCCGACGAACGGCTCGATCTGGCCCCACGTCGAGGAGGCCGTGGTCGACCTCGTCGAGGCCCACCGGTCGACCATCGTGTTCGCGAACTCGCGGCGCCTGGCGGAGCGGCTCACGGCACGGCTCAACGAGATCCACGAGGAACGGCTCGGGCTGGTCGGCGCCCCCGAGGAGGCCCTGGTCGCCGTCGCCGCGGACGCCGGGGAGGCCGCCGAGCACGGACCCGGCTCGGACGACGGACGCGCGACACCGCGACGACCGCCCGCACAGCTCATCGGCGGCTCCGGACAGACGGCCGGTGGCGGCGGCGCGACGACGGACGACGCCGTCCCCGTCCTGGCCCGCGCCCACCACGGCTCCGTGTCGAAGGACCAGCGCGCGATCATCGAGGACGACCTGAAGTCGGGGCGCCTGCGGTGCGTCGTGGCGACGAGTTCGCTCGAGCTCGGGATCGACATGGGCGAGGTCGACCTCGTCGTCCAGGTCGAGGCACCACCCTCGGTCGCGAGCGGCCTGCAGCGCGTCGGCCGGGCGGGACACCAGGTCGGCGAGGTCTCGCGGGGCGTCCTGTTCCCGAAGCACCGCGCCGACCTCGTGCACAGTGCGGTCACCGTCGAGCGCATGGTCGAGGGCTCCATCGAGTCCATCGCGGTACCGGCGAACCCCCTCGACGTCCTCGCCCAACAGACCGTGGCCGCCGTCGCGCTCGACGAGGTCGACGTCGAGCACTGGTTCGAGCTCGTGCGGCGGAGTGCTCCGTTCAGCGGCCTGCCGCGCTCCGCGTTCGAGGCGACCCTCGACCTCGTGAGCGGGCGCTATCCGAGCGACGAGTTCGCCGAGCTGCGCCCCCGGCTCGTCTGGGACCGCGTGCACGGCACGATGACCGGGCGTCCGGGTGCCCAACGCCTCGCCGTGACGAGCGGTGGCACGATCCCGGACCGCGGTCTGTTCGGCGTGTTCATGGTCGGCGAGAAGGCATCGCGCGTCGGCGAGCTCGACGAGGAGATGGTCTACGAGTCCCGCGTCGGCGACGTCTTCGCCCTCGGGGCGACGAGCTGGCGGATCGAGGACATCACGCACGACCGCGTGCTCGTCAGTCCCGCGTTCGGCCAGCCCGGACGCGTCCCGTTCTGGAAGGGCGACGGCATCGGCCGCCCCGCCGAGCTCGGCCGGGCGATGGGCGCGTACGTGCGCGAGCTCGACACGGCCGCGCCGGACGACGCCCGGGCCCGGGTGTCGGGCAGCGGGCTGGACGACCGCGCCGTGACGAACCTCCTGGCGTTCATCCGGGAGCAGCGTGAGGCGACCGGGCACGTGCCGACCGACACGACGCTCGTGGTCGAGCGCTTCCGGGACGAACTCGGCGACTGGCGGATGATCCTGCACTCGCCGTTCGGCATGCAGGTCCACGCACCGTGGGCACTCGCGGTCGGGGCGCGCCTGCGCGAGCGGTACGGGATCGACGGCGGCGCGATGGCCAGCGACGACGGCGTGGTCGTGCGGATCCCGGAGACCGACGCCGAGCCTCCCGGCTCCGAGCTGTTCGTGTTCGAGCGCGACGACCTCGACGCGCTGGTGACGGACGAGGTCGGGGGCTCCGCGCTGTTCGCCGCGCGGTTCCGCGAGTGCGCCGCTCGCGCGCTCCTGTTGCCGCGCCGTGACCCGGGCCGGCGGTCGCCGCTCTGGCAGCAGCGCCAGCGGGCGTCGCAACTGCTCGACGTCGCGCGCAAGTTCCCGACGTTCCCGATCATCCTCGAGACCGTGCGCGAGGTCCTGCAGGACGTCTACGACGTGCCGGCCCTCCTCGGCATCGCCGACGACATCGCGCGTCGGTCCATCCGCATCGTCGAGACCCAGACCGAGCAGCCGTCGCCGTTCGCGCGCTCCCTGCTGTTCGGGTACGTCGCGGCGTTCATGTACGAGGGCGACTCGCCCCTCGCCGAGCGTCGGGCCGCGGCGCTGTCGCTCGACGCCACCCTGCTCGGCGAACTGCTCGGTCGCGCAGAGCTGCGGGAGCTCCTCGACCCGGGCGTGCTCGCGAGTGTCGAGGCGGACCTGCAGCGGCTGTCACCCGACCGCCGCGCGCGCGACGCGGAGGGGCTCGTCGACGTGCTCCGCCTCGTGGGACCGCTCGACCTCGACGAGTGCGTGGCCCGGAGCTGGCTCGCCGACGGCGCCGCCACGTCCGAGTCCGCCGCCGCGGAGGCCCGGGCGACGATGACCACGACCCTCACGGACCTGGAGCGGGACCGCCGACTCCTCGGCTTCACGTTCCGGGGCGAGCAGCGGTGGTCCGTGATCGAGGACGCCTCGCGCCTCCGTGACGCCCTCGGGGTGGCCCTGCCGATCGGCGTACCGACGGCGTTCGTCGAGCCGGTCGCCGACCCCCTCGGCGATCTCGTCGGCCGGTACGCGCGGAGCCACGGGCCGTTCGCGGCTGGCGAGGCCGCCACCCACCTCGGCCTCGGGGTCGCGGTGGTCACGGACGTCCTGCGGCGCCTCGTCGCGGACCGGCGCGTCGTCGAGGGCGAGTTCCGCCCGGACCGTCAGGGTGCCGAGTGGTGCGACGCCGAGGTCCTCCGGCGCATCCGGACGCGGTCGCTCGCCGCGCTCCGGCACGAGGTCGAACCGGTGTCCGCCGACGCGCTCGCCCGGTTCCTGCCCGCGTGGCAGCACGTGCACACACCCGAGACCCGTGGGGGCCTCCGCGGCGTCGACGGCGTGCTGCAGGTCGTCGACCAGCTGTCCGGCGTCGCGGTCCCGGCGTCCGCGTGGGAGTCCCTGGTGCTGCCGAGCCGCGTGGTCGACTACACACCCGCGATGCTCGACGAACTGACCGCGACCGGGGAGGTCCTGTGGTCCGGCGGCGGGTCGCTGCCGGGGAACGACGGCTGGGTGCGCCTGCACCTGGCGGACACGGCCTCGACGACGCTCGCCGAACCGTCCGGCGCGGACACCACCGAGCTGCAGCGCGACGTGCTCGGGGCGCTCGCGGGTGGCGGCGCGTACTTCTTCCGACAGCTGGCACAGTCCGTCGGCAGCACGGACGACCAGGCCCTCGCGACGGCGCTGTGGGACCTCGTGTGGGCCGGGCAGATCACGAACGACACCTTCGCGCCGCTCCGGTCCGTGATCGGCGGTCGCACCCGGGCCGCCGCGCCCCGCACGCGCGCCTACCGTGGCCGACGACGACCGACCCTGCCCGCACAGTCCGGGCCGCCGACCGTCGGCGGCCGGTGGTCGCTCCTCCCCCTCGCCGAGCCCGACCAGACCGTCCGGGCCGCCGCACTCGCCGAACAGCTGCTCGAGCGGCACGGCGTCGTCACCCGCGGTGCCGTGCAGGTCGAGGGCGTCCGAGGCGGGTTCGCCGGCGTGTACCGCGTGCTCGCCCGGTTCGAGGAGACCGGGCGTGCCCGTCGCGGCTACTTCGTCGAGGGCCTCGGCGCGGCGCAGTTCGCGACCGGGCCCACCGTCGACCGACTCCGCACGTACAGCCAGGACATCGACGACGCCGAGGCCGACCCGGAGCGCCGTCGCGTGGCGACCACCCTCGCCGCGACCGATCCCGCCAACCCGTTCGGGGCGGCGCTGCCCTGGCCGGCGGGCGACACGGACGAGGACGGCTCGCGCGGACACCGGCCGGGACGCAAGGCCGGTGCACTCGTCACGATCGTCGACGGCCGCCTCGCCGTGTACGTCGAGCGGGGCGGCAAGAGCGTGCTGACGTTCACCCCGGACGAACCCGTGCTCGCCGCCGCCGCGCAGTCCATCGCCGCGACGGTGCGCCGTGGGCTCGGGCGCCTCGCCGTCGAGCGCGTCGACGGGACCTTCGTGCTCGAGACGCCGCTCGGAGACCTGCTGCGCGACGCCGGGTTCACCGCCACGCCACAGGGACTGCGACTCCGTGCCTGAGGGCGACACCGTCTACCGCGCGGCCCACAAGCTGCACGCGGCCCTGGCCGGCAAGGTCCTGACGCGCACCGACTTCCGGGTACCGGCGTTCGCGACCGTCGACCTGACCGGGCGCGTGGTCGACGAGGTCGTCCCGCGCGGCAAGCACATCCTGCACCGCATCGGCGACGTCACCGTCCACTCGCACCTCAAGATGGAGGGCCGGTGGGACGTCTACGCGCCGGGTGACCGTTGGCGGCGCCCGGCACACCAGGCACGCGCCGTCCTCGACGCCGAGGGCGTCTCCACCGTGGGGTTCACCCTCGGTGTGCTCGAGATCGTCCCCCGCGAGCACGAGGACACGATCGTCGGGCACCTCGGCCCGGACCTGCTCGGGCCGGACTGGGACCCGGCGCGCGCCGAGGCGAACCTCGTCGCGGACCCCGCACGGCCGATCGGCCTCGCGCTGCTCGACCAGCGGGTCATGGCCGGGCTCGGCAACGTCTACCGGAACGAGTTGTGCTTCCTCCGCGGGGTGCTGCCGACGCGGCCCGTCGGCGAGGTCAGCGACCCGACGCGCATGGTGGCGCTCGCGGAACGGCTCATCGTGGCGAACCGCGACCGCTCCAACCGCGTCACGACGGGGAACACCCGGCCGGGGCAGCGCTTCTGGGTCTACGGGCGCGACGGCAAGGCGTGCCTCCGCTGCGGCACGCGGATCCGGTACGGCACGCTCGGCGAGGACGCGCTGTCGCTGCGGGACACCTACTGGTGTCCGCGGTGTCAGCACTGAACCCCGCGGACAGCACCGTGCGCCGCAGACAGCACTGAGCGCCGCGGGGCTCGTGGCCGGCCGCGGCGCTCAGAGTCGTTGCGCGGGCGGACCCGCGTGGATCAGTGGTCGATGTCCTCGACGATGCAGCTGATCACGGTCTTCGCGTCCGACGACGACGCGGTGAAGCCCGCGGGTGCGTTCGGCGACGACGAGCCGTTGCGCGCTGCGGCGTTCACGGCGTAGATCGTGCCGTCGAAGGTCTGCCCCTTCGCCATGGTCGGGTTCTTCGTCGTCACCCAGACGGCGACCTCGTCCTCGTTCGGGTCGTCCTGGCCGTTCGTCGGCGCCACCGAGGCACCGATGTACCAGCCCCCCGTGGTCTTCCACGTGTCGGCGAAGTCGATGTCGTCATGGGTGCCGAGCGCGTGGTTGATCTGCTCGACGACGTCGACGTTCGCGACCGGGCACTTCGACCCGTTGCGCTGCGCGGGGTTCGTCTGCTGCTGCTGGGAGCCGGGGACCTTGCCGACGGGATCCTGGTTCTGCGCGCCCCCGGTGCCCGCGGTGTGACAGCCGGTGAGCAGGAGTGCAGACGCGACGGCCACGATGGCCGCGCTCGTGATCTTCGTGGTCCTCATGGCCCGGACCGTACCCGCGCGCTCCTGCCCGGGCTCCCATTTCCGGGAGTCCGCTCAGCGTGTCTGTCCCCCGACGGTTCGACGTCGCGGCTGATCCACGGGTGTCGCGCAACCTCGGCCCGGTTCCTCCCGGTGCCGGTGTGCCATCATCCGCGCATGCCGTTCACCGTCAGCCACACGATCGTGGCGCTGCCGTTCCGCGGGACCCGGATCCCCGCAGCGGCCCTCGCCGTCGGTGCCATGGCACCGGACGCGGTGCTCTTCGTCCCGGAGCTGCCCGCGTACGGGGTGACGCACTCGGCACTCGGCGCGCTGACGGTGTCCACGCCGGTCGCACTCATCGCCCTGGCCGCGTGGACCTTCGGGCTCCGATGGGCGTTCACCGCGATCCAACCCCGGTCGGTGCACGACCGACTGCCTGCGTCCTGGGACGACCCGACGAGTGCGTGGTCCGCCTTCCGGTCCCGGACGCCCGCCGCGCGGGTGGGTCGGCTGGCGCTGGTGCTCGCCACCGTGATCGCCGGCGTCTACAGCCACGTCGCGTGGGACTCGTTCACCCACCGGCACGGGTGGTCGGTCGCGCGGATCGCGGTCCTCCGTGCGTCGATCCACGGCCACCCCGTGTACGACCTGGTGCAGAACACGTGTTCGGTGGGCGGGATGCTCGTGCTCGCCGTCGCGTTCGTGCTCTGGTTGCGCCGGACGCCCACGGTGCCGCGTCCCCGGCGCCTGGCCGCCGGGATCGCGCGCGGCCTGCGCGTCGCACTGCTGGCGGTCGCGGGGCTGGTGACGATCGTCGGAGCTGCCCCGCTCCTCCTGGTCGGATCGAGCGCGGAGGGCGTGCTCGGCTGGGCCGCGATCCTGGCCGTGCGGGTGTGCGCCGTGCTGCTCGTCCTGACGGCCGTCGGCCTCGCGCTGGTGCGCGTGGGACGGGCGCCGGAGCGGGTCGTGCCCCGCGGCCGGTGACCGGGCGGACTCGTCAGGGGGCCGTGACCCAGGTGCGCAGGAACCGGGCTCCCGCCTCGTCGTGGATGACACCGTCGGGCGCGGTGAGGACCGGGTACGGGGTCTCGGGCACACCGTCAGCCGGGCGGACGTCCACGTGCGCGACGTCGTGCCCGTGCTCGTGCAGCCAGTCCGCCATGGCGTAGTCGCTCCGGGAGTCACCGACCGTGCGCCAGGTCGTGGGCAGGGCGCCGTCGCCGGCCAGGAGCTCGAGCGCACGCTCCGCTCCCATGTCCTTGCCGGTGCGGGCGGACTCGATGTCGGTGGAGATGATCGTCGGGTCGATGCGCCAGGTGACGCTGCCGTCGTCGGCCGGGCGGACGTCGTCGAGTCGCCGCACCCCGTACCCGCGGCGGACGAGGGCGTCCATCGCGCGGGCGTCGAGGTCGGGCTGCCGGGCCAGGAACGTCGCACTCGGGACGTCGACCCGCTGCTCGATCGAGACCATCGCCCGCTTCGTCTCGTCGTAGAACACGACGTCGGCGAAGGTGTCGGCGACGAGGGCGCGCATCTCGTCGGCGAAGTCCACCGGGAGCGCGAGGTCCTCGGCGACCTCGATCGCGCTCATCCCGCCGTCGAACCGCGGGTCGATCGAGCACCAGACCGCGCCCTTCTCGCACACGGCGTGCACCCGACCACCGGGCGCGAGACCACCGGCGAGCAACGGCCCGACGACCTGCTCGCGGATGAACGCGTCGCTGCGGCCGGTGTTGAACACGACCGGGATCCCCTGGGCCGCCAGTGCGACGAGGTCCTCGACGATGGACGGGATGGCGATCGTCCGCGACACCGGACTGGCGATCGGACCGTCGACGTCGAGGAGCAGACCGAGGCGCGGAGGGGTCGTCATCCGTCCATCCTCCCAGGCGAACGCCGAGGGACGGACGCGGACCGACGCGCTCCGTGGTGACGCGCCGACCGAGGTCAGCCGAGCGGGTCGGGCTCCTCCACCCGCTGTCGCAGGAGGAACGGGACGACGCCCTCGGCCAGCGCGGCACCGTTGACGACGTGCGCCTGGTCCTGCAGCACGGTGTGCTCCGACCCCGGCACGGCCTCGACCGCCGCGTGGGCCGCGAGCTTGAGCCAGTCCGGGCTCGATCCGCCGGTCATGACGAGCACGGGTGTCGTGATGCGGGCGAGGACCTCGGTCGGCAGGGCGAACCCGGTCATGACGTGGACGTCGTTCGGGAGGGTCGCGGCACCGGCGAGCAGACCGGCCCACGCCGGGCGCTGCATCCGCAGGACGACGGGCGCGAGCCAGGGCGTGCCGAGCACGCGACGCAGGAAGAACCGCACCGCTGCCGCGGCACGACCGCCACGGACGAGGGCCGTGATGCGCTCGGGGTCCGGGAACCGCGGATCGACCGACGCGCGGTACGGCGGCTCCCAGGCGACCGCTCGCTCGATCGGCGCTCCGCCCGCAGCGGCCAGGAGGACCAACCCGGCGCCGGCACAGAGGCCCACGACGGACGGTCGCCCGCCCGCAGCGGCGATGACCGCCTCGAGGTCCTCGACCTCGCGCTGCGCCTCGGCCAGCCCGCCACCGCTCTCGCCCCTGCCACGGCGGTCGTACCAGGTGACGGTGAAGTGCTCGGCGAGGGCCGTGGCGGTCTCGGTGAGGGCCCCGAAGGCGCGGTGGTCGAACGGTCCGGCGACGAGCACGAGCGCCGGCCCGCTGCCCGTGGTGGACGTCGCGATCGCGGTGCCGTCCGCGGAGACGACGGTGCGCTCAGCGGGTTCGACGTGCATGGAGGTCCTCTGGACGGGATGGCGCGTGGTCGGGGCGCTTCCGGGGAAGGCGCTCCCGATTCTGTCAGCGCGCTCCCGACGCGTCATCACCCGCAACCAGGGGTGGTCGTCGCGCCTCCGGCACGGAGCGGAGCCGTCGTCCGGACGAAGCCCCCGGGGCCGGTCACCCGAACGGACCGGCCCCGAGGCGACGGCGACCCGACCCGAACGGGTGCGCCCTCGGCCCTGGGGGCTCCCCGACGCCGAGCGCCGGGCACTTCTCGCCATGCCTTCGATGCGGGGTCCGCGGACCGATGGGATCGCGCTTGACCCCAGTTCGGGTGGCGTCGGCGATCGCGTCCGTCGCGTGGCGTAACAGATGCCGTGCGGCGCCGGACCCGTGGCACGCTTGCCTCCACGCAGCGCACCACGCGAAGCCTCGCGCGCGGCGTCGACCGCTCCCGTCGTGGACGGCCGCCGCGCACGCCTGCGACGTCCCACTGCCCGAGGGAGTCGCACGACGACTCCGTCCCCGAGGAGCGCACGCATGTCATTCGAGAACACCACACACATCCAGGCCACCACGGCCGGTTCCCTTCCCCGTACCCCCGAGCTCATCGCCGCGAACGCCGCGCGACCGCTCGCCGAGGACGGGTTCACCCTGCAGACCACCGACGAGGTCCGCGCCCTGACGAGTGCCGCCGTCGACGACGTGGTCGCCCGGCAGGTCCGGCTCGGGATCACCCAGCCCGGCGACGGCGAGTACGGCAAGGCGATGTCGAGTTCGGTCGACTACGGCGCCTGGTGGGGCTACTCGTTCCAGCGCGTCAGCGGCCTGTCCCTGACCGAGGAGAACATCTTCACGCAGGAGCCCGTCCGCTCGGAGCCGGGGCACGTCCGCCTGACCTCGTTCCCCGACCGACGGGACTGGATCGCCTTCCGGGACGCCTACCAGGACCCGGAGAGCGGGATCGGGGTCGGCAAGAACGCGACCGCGTTCCCCACGACGACCGGGCCGATCGTCTACACGGGCCACGAGGCCGCCCGCACCGACGCCGCGAACCTCAAGCACGCGCTCGAGGCGAACGGCGTCGACAACGGGTTCATCACCGCGCTCTCGCCCGGTTCCGGTGCCCGCGTCGCGAACGAGTACTACGCGACCGAGGAAGAGCACATCTGGGCCTGGGCCGACGCTCTCCGTGAGGAGTACCGGATCATCCTCGACGCGGGGCTCTCGCTGCAGATCGACGACCCCTCGATCGCCGAGAACTGGGACCAGATCAACCCCGAGCCGAGCGTCGAGGACTACCGCGCGTTCACCCGGATCCGGGTCGAGGCCCTCAACCACGCACTCCGCGGCCTGGACACCTCGCGCGTGCGGTTCCACCTGTGCTGGGGCTCGTGGCACGGACCCCACACGACGGACATCGAACTCCGTCACATCGTGGACCTCATGCTCGACATCGACGCGAGCGCCTACTCGTTCGAGGCCGCGAACGCCCGCCACGAGCACGAGTGGACCGTCTGGGAGGACACCGAGCTGCCGGACGGCAAGGTGATCATCCCGGGTGTGGTCGGCCACGCCACGAACGTCGTCGAGCACCCGGACCTGGTCGCGCAGCGGATCGAGCGGTTCGCCGAGTTCGTCGGCCGCGAGCGGGTCATCGCCGGAACGGACTGTGGTCTGGGCGGCCGCGTCCACCCGTCGATCGCCGCCGCCAAGCTCGAGTCGCTCGGCGAGGGCGCCCGACGGGCCTCGGCGAAGCTGTTCTGAGCCGTCACACATCGCGCTGACCGGACGGCCCGGCCCCTCCTGGGGGTCGGGCCGTCCGTCGTCCCGGCCCCTCCTGGGGTCGGGCCGTCCGTCCTCTCGGCCGCCGCGATCCGTGCTCGGTCGTCAGACCGTCCGCGCGGCGAGGTCGGCCTCGCGCTCGAGCAGGGACCGTTTGACGTGCTCGCCCCAGGCGAAGCCCCCGAGACCGCCGTTGCTCCGGAGCACCCGGTGGCAGGGCACGAACAGTGCCGGTGCGTTCCGGGCGCAGACGCTCGCCGCGGCGCGCACGGCCTCCGGACGACCCATGGCCGCGGCGAGCTGCGTGTACGTGAGCACGGTGCCCGCCGGCACGAGCCGGAGCTGCCGCCAGCCCTCGGTGAACAGTTCCGTGCCGAACTGCCGGACGCGCACCTGCATGGCCGGTTCGACGTCGCCGTCGTAGTAGGCCTGGACCGCCGTGGCCGACGCCACCCCGCCCGGCACGACGACCACCGGGCGGTGGCGCTCCGCCAGCCGGGCGAGGACCTCGGTGGCCTCCGCCGTCCACCCGGACGCGAGGACCGTGCCGTCGCCGTCCTCGAGCACGGTGAACGGACCGTCGGGCGTCGCGAGGGTGGCGACGCGCGCGACCGTCGTCGCCGCGCGAGGCTCGGGCGGGACCACGACGGCGTCGGACGACCGGAGCGGGGATGCCGCGTCCGGTACGACGGACGCCGACTCCGACGCGGCCGGTTCGGGCCGTAGGTCGATGGTGCTCATGGGATGTGCCTTCCGTTCGGTCGATGCCCCTGGTGCGGCGGGGTGCGTGCGGCAGCGCGCCAGAGGTGCATGGTCAGGTAGCTCCGCCAGGGAGCGAGTGCCGACGACCATACGGAGAGTCCGCGCGGGTCGTCGGGGATCCCGAGGGCTTGTGCACCGTTCCGCACGGCGGTGTCCCTGGGGAGGAGGAGATCGGGGTGGTGCCGGACCCGGAGCGCGACGTACGCGGCGGTCCAGGGCCCGACCCCGGGCACGGCGAGCAGTCCCGCGCGGAGGTCGTCCAGCGTCGCGGCCCGGTCCACGACGAGCGATCCGTCGGCGAGCCCCGCCGCGACCCGGTGCAGCGTCGCGACACGGGCTCGGGGACCGCGGATGACCCGCTCCGCGTCGCCCGGCGGCGCCGACCCCGCTCCCGCATCGGCGACGAGCTGTCGCCCCACGGCATCGGCGAGCACGGCGGCCGTCGGGAACATCCGCATCCCGGGCGCGACGGTGTCGGGCACCGGCTCTCCGAGGGCGTCCACCACACGACCGAGCGCCGTCCGCGCCGCGGCGACGCGCACCTGCTGCCCGAGGACCGCCCGGACGACGAGCTCGTCGGCGTCGAGCGCCCCCGGCACCCGGATGCCCGGCACGGCGGCCACCGACGACGCCAGCTCCGGGACCACTCCGAGCAGGGCGTCCACCGCGACCGGGTCCGCGTCCAGGTCG
This sequence comes from Curtobacterium sp. MCBD17_003, assembly GCF_003234885.2. NCBI lineage: Bacteria > Bacillati > Actinomycetota > Actinomycetes > Micrococcales > Microbacteriaceae > Curtobacterium > Curtobacterium sp. MCBD17_003. The sequence continues at coordinate 248,762 of NZ_CP126275.1, read as the reverse complement.
AACAGGGACCGGACGCGCGCGACGAGGGTCGGGAGGTCGGACAGCGTCGTCATCCGGACCTCGAGGTCGATGCCGGTACCGCGGCCGGAGGGTCCCGGGTCGGCGGGGGTCGCGGCGAACCAGGCCGGGCCTCCCGGCAGTCGCACGACCCGCTCGTAGCGGGCGCCGCCGGGATCCGCGGCGGTGGCCGCGACCTCGACGCCGGGCAGCGTGCGGGCGGCGAACCAGGCGAAGAGGCCGTGGGCGTCGAACGGCGGTCGCGCGGGCAGGTGGACGCGGAGCGCCCCGTCCGGCGTCGGCGCCGCGCGTCCACTCCGCGCCCGCAGCGCGGTCGGGGTGAGCCCGTAGACCTCGCGCACGGTGTCGTTGAACTGCCGCATGCTGCCGAATCCGGCGGCGAACGCGACGTCGGCGACCGGCAGCGACGACGTCGTGAGCAGCGTCCGGGCGTGCTGGGCGCGCTGCGCGCGGCTCAGCGCCTTCGGCCCGGCGCCGAGCTCCTGCACGAGGATCCGCGTGAGGTGTCGCGGGGAGTACCCGAGGCGTGCGGCGAGCGCCGGCACTCCGTCGCGCTCGACCACGCCGTCCGTCACGAGGCGCATGGCGCGCGCGGCGACGTCCTCGCGCACGTTCCACGCGGGGCTGCCGGGGCTCGCCTCGGGCAGGCACCGCTTGCACGCGCGGTACCCGGCGAGGTGCGCGGCCGCACTCGTGGGGTAGAACGTGACGCCCGAGCTCCGCGGCGTGCGAGCGGGACAGCTCGGTCGGCAGTAGATGCGCGTCGAGTGGACGGCGGTGACGAACTGGCCGTCGAAGCGGGCGTCGCGCGACGCGGCGATGCGGTAGCGCTCGGCGTGGAGCGGGTCCGAGGTCGCGCCCGTCCCCCCGCCCGTGTCCATGCTCCCAGCCTGACACGCGCCACCGACCCGGACCAGCGGGAATCGGACACGGCGGCAGGGTCGACGGGATCGGCCCGGCGGGCGCGCAGTGGCGCGCTCGGTCTGCCTCCGCACCTCGACCGGGAGGCGCGGCGGACGCCGACAGGTACGGTCGGGTGTCATGGACGCGAGCGGTGAGCACCCCGCCTGCGACGGACGACCGCGCGACGGGGCGGATGCGCGCGACGGGGCGGACGCGCGCGACGGGGCGGACGGGGCTGCGGGCCTCCCGGCCGGACTGCTGACGACCGCGTACCCGGTGACCGTCGAGCTGCTGCTCGCCGCACCGCGGCACCGCTACGAGGGCCGGCCCGCCGACGGTCCCGCCCCGGCGGACGGACCGGAGCTCCACGAGCGGATCACGGTCCGGGCCGGGCTCGGGATCGTCGGCGACCGGTTCCACGGCCACCCCGCGCACCGGCAGGCGTCCGTCACGGTGATCGGGGCCGAGCCGCTCGAGGCGCTCGCGGCGGAACTCGGCATCCCGCTGGACCCGGCGCTCACCCGACGGAACGTGGTGCTCCGCGGCGTCGACGTCGAGGCCCTCCGCGGCGTCCTGTTCTCGATCGACACGGGGTCGGGGCCGGTCGTGCTGCAGGGACACCGTGCGGCGAACCCCTGCGCGTGGATGGACGTGGCGATCGGGCCGGGCGCGTTCCGGGGGATGCGGGGTCGGGGCGGGATCCGCTGCGAGCCGCTGACCGACGGCGTGCTGACGCTCGGCCCGGGGACGCTCCGGGCGGCGGTGCCGCTGGGCTGAGCATGGTTCGCGTGGCCGTCGAACCGCCTGGTGCCCGTGGAACCGCGGGATCACGCGGTTCGACGGGCACCAGGGTGTTCGACGTGCCGCGGTCAGCCGACGGGGACGACCGCCCCTTCGATCGCGGGGACGAACGCCTGCAGGTCGCCGGGGTTGCGGGAGGTGATGAGCGTGTACCCGCCCGAGACGTCGACCTCGACCTCGCGGTCCACCCACTCGGCGCCGGCGTTGCGGATGTCGGTCTGCAGCGTGTGGAACGAGGTGATCGTGCGTCCGGGGAGGATGCCCGCCTCGACCAGGAGCCAGGGGCCGTGGCAGATCGCGGCGATGGGCTTGCCCGCGTCGGCGAACGCCGTGACGAGGGCGATCGCTCCCGGCTCGCGGCGCAGCGTGTCGGCGTTGATGGTGCCGCCGGGGATGAGGATCGCGTCGTAGTCGCTCTCGTCGGCCTCGTCGAGCGCGAGGTCGACGTCCACCTGTTGGCCCGGGTCCTTGTCGCCCACGAGCGTCTGGATGGGCGACTGCTCCTTGGCGGCGATCGTGACCGCGGCGCCCTTCTCGCGGAGCTGCTCGACCGGGACGACGATCTCGTCCTGCTCGACCCCGTAGTTCGTGGCGATCACGAGGATCTTCGTGCCGTTCAGTTCGTCGGCCATGGTGCTCCTTCCGTCGGTGCGCGGTCCGGATCGGCTCCGCGCCGCCGTCGGGTCGTGTCCGGCGGCTCCATCGAGTGTCGGCGTGATCACCCGCGAGCGTCCGCAGGTCGCAGCCGACGTGGAGGCGCCCCGTCCCCCGGGTGCACACCGGCTCGGCCCGGCACCTGCTCCCGGCCCGGCGGGCGCTCAGCCCCGGATGCGGAAGCCCGCGCCCGCGCGTGACACCGTGACGCGCGTGTGGTCCGTCACGCGGTCGAGACCCTCGGTCGTCGGGGACGTGTGCGCGCCGACCACGACGACGTGGGCCCCCGACGCCACGGCGGACACGAGGCCCGCTTCAGCGTCCTCGAAGGCGGTGCAGTCCCCGGGCGGGAGACCGAGCATCTCGGCCCCGAGCCGGTAGCAGTCGGGAGCGGGCTTGCCGTTCGGCACGTCCTCGGCGGTGACGACCACCTCGGGCACGGGGACGCCGGCCGCCACCATCCGGTTCAGGGCGAGGTCGCGCGGCGCGCTCGTCACGAGGGCGACGGGCGCTCCGAGGTCGAGGAGGGTCCGCATGAGCGCGCCGGCGCCGGGGACCTCGGTGATGCCGTCGGTGCGACGGACCTCGTCGGCCACGAGCGCCGCCGACAGGGCGACCCGTTCGTCGTGCGACCGGTCGGGCAGGAACCGGGTCACGGTGTCGATCGTCTGGCGACCGTGCGAGAACGCGAGGATCTCGCGCGGGTCGATGCCGTGCTCCGCCCCGAAGCGCCCCCAGGCGGCCTCGACGATCGCGGTGGAGTCGACGAGGGTGCCGTCCATGTCGAACAGGAACCCGGCGGTGACGTGGTCGAGGTGCTGCGGCATCACGGTCGACGGTACCGCGTCAGGAGCATGTCGCCGGCGCGGAGGACGTGGGCGAGCCGCATCGAGCGGAGGCCCTGCCCAGCACCGCCTCGCGCGATCCGGGGGCCGTCACCGCCCTCGAGGACCGGGCTGACGGTGAGGCACAGCTCGTCCACCGCATCGGCCGCCACGAGCGCCCCGAGGAGGCCGGGCCCGCCCTCGCAGTGGATCTGGGCGAGGCCGCGCTCCACCAGCGCCCGCCGGACGACCGCGACGTCGACGGCGTCCGCCCCGCAGTCGACGACGTCCGCGACCGCGGCGAGCGCCGCGCGTCGGTCCGCGGGCGCCTCCGCGTGCGTCAGGACGACCGGTCGCACCGGTGCCTCCGTGAAGACCCGCGACGCCGCGTCGAGCGCCAGGGACCCGCTGACGATCGCGAACGCGGGGTGGTCCGGGAGGTCCCGCGCACGCCGCCACGCCACGTCCGCGTCGTGCAGGCGCATCGGCCCGTACCCCTCGTTCCGGACGGTCCCGGCTGCGACGAGGACGACGTCCGCGAGGCGGCGCAGGAGGTCGAACACGCGGAGGTCGGCCGGGCCGCCGAGGCCACCGGAGACGCCCTCGGCGGTGGCGGAGCCGTCGAGACTGCTGACGAAGTTGACCCGCACCCAGCTGTCGGCCGTCGTCGGGGATGGGTGTCGGGCCTCCCGGCCGTACAGGGCGAGGAGCGCGTCGTCGTCGAGCGGCCCCGGGCCGGCGGCGGGGAACAGCTGCTCGACGGCGGCGGCGTCCGTCGCCCCGGCGGCGGCTGCGGGCTCGTCCGCGGCGTGCTCGTCCGGGCTCATGCGACCGGACGGTTGCCCTCGGGCAACAGGTTGTGGACCGGGTCGACGGGGGCGCGCCAACCGAGCACGGCCTCGACCATGCGGGCCGCGTCGACCGCGGGACGGACGTCGTGCATGCGGAGGATCCGGGCGCCGAGCATCGCGCTCATCGTCGCGGCCGCGAGCGACCCCGCCAGCCGTTCGCCCCGGGGCCGCCCCAGGGACTCCCCGACGAAGTCCTTGTTCGACACCGCCGCGAGGGTCGGGAACCCGAGCGCCGCGACCTCGGCCAGTCGCCGGGTCAACTCGAGCGAGTGCACCGTCGTCTTGTTGAGGTCGTGTCCGGGGTCGACGACGATCCGCGACTCCGGCACACCACGCTCGAGCGCGAGGTCGACCCGCCGCCGGAGGAACGCGACCACGTCGCCGACGACGTCGTCGTACCGCGGCATCGGGTGCTCCTGCCGCGGGGCAGCCAGGCTGTGGGTGATGACGACCGTCGCGTCGCTGTCGGCCACGACGTCGGCCATCCGCGGATCCGACAGCCCCGTCGTGTCGTTGACGACCGAGGCGCCCGCGGCGATCGCCGCCGCCGCCACCTCGGGCCGGAACGTGTCCACGGACACGACCACGTCCGACGCCTGGACGAGCGCGCGCACCACGGGCACGACGCGGTCGGCCTCCTCGTCCGCGGGCACCTCGGGGCCGGGGGCGAACTTGACGCCGCCGACGTCCACCCAGTCCGCGCCCTCGTCCGCCGCCGCCACCGCTGCGGCGACCGCTCGATCGAGCGCGAACGTGGCGCCTCGGTCGTGGAACGAGTCGGGGGTGCGGTTGACGATCGCCATGACGGCGATCCGCCGGTCGAAGTCGAACGTCCGGCGGCCGATCCTGCGGACGGGGTGGCGGAGCGGCGGGAGCACGGGACCGGTCGCGAGCACGGGGGCGGCCGTGCTCTCGGGGCCGACCGCGCGCTCGGGGCTGGCCGCGCGCTCGGGGTCGGCCGTGCGCTCAGGGCCGGTCACGAGCACGGCGCCGGTCGGGAGGCCCAGGGCCGCGTCCGCCGTCATGCCACCGCTCCGCTGCCGGCCGCGCCGATGAGCGCGATGACCTCGGCCCGACGGACCGGATCCGCGAGGACTCCGCTGCTCGCCACGGTCACCGTCGAACTGGCCGTCTGCCGCTCACCACGGGTCGTCACGCAGGCGTGCACGGCGTCGAGCACGACGAGCACCCCCGGGGCGTCGAGCCCCTCGGCGATGGCCGACACGACCTCGGACCCGAGCCGCTCCTGCAGCTGCGGCCGCGAGGCGATCGCGTCGACCACCCGCGAGAGCGTGCCGAGCCCGATGATCCGCTCGCCCGGCACGTACGCCAGGTGGGCGACCCCGAGGAACGGCAGCAGGTGGTGCTCACACACCGAGCGGAACCGGACGTCGCGCACGATCACGACCTCACCGAGCTCGTCCGGCTCGGCCGGCACCGCCCCGCGTCGCACGATGTCGGTCGCGTCGACCCCGAGGCCGCTGAAGAACTCGGCGAACGCGTCCGCCACCCGCGCGGGCGTCGCCTGGAGGCCCGGACGCGTCGGGTCCTCGCCGACACCGGCCAGGAGCTCGCGCACGGCCGCCTCGACGCGAGCCCGGTCCTGGCGTCCGTTCACCGCCCCATCATCACACCTGCTCGCCGACATCGGCGGGCAGGGCCTCGTGGTGGGGCGCCCCGTGGGTGCGGCGCTGCTCCTTCATGCGGGCCTCGAAGAGGTGGCGACGGCCGCCGACCAGCTGCTCGCGGGCCTCCCGTTCGGCGTCGCGGACGACCGACCAGTAGCCGTCGTCGTAGTCCTCGACGATCTGGAACGTCCATCGGCCGGCGATGACGTTGCGGCCGACGACGTCACGCTCGATGCGGTCGGCGACGTCGTCGTGTCCGGCCTGGCGGAACAGGTCCACCGCTTCACCGATCGCGAGGTCCGCCGTACCCGTGAGGCGGTGGAAGCCGTACAGCAGGCCGCGAGCGTGCTCGAGCGCCTCGAGCCCCTCGGACAGCTTGCCGAGGGCGTCCACCGTGGCGTCGTCGGCCCCCTCCGGGATCCGATGGGCTGCGTCGGGCCCGTCGGTGTCGGGGCGTTCGTTCGTCATGGTGATCGTTGTACTCGGGCGGCTGCCGGTCGCCCCCGGGGCGGTGTCCCCCGGCGCGTTTCCCTGACGCATGGTGCCGCGGTCACGCCATGCGACGGAGCGTGTTCACGTTCCGGGTCGTCGTCGTCGCGCGGAACCGCGACGTGGCCGCACGCTTGGCGAACGGGGTGTCGGTGCTCGACCCCTTCGGGCACGCCCAGTAGACGACGCCGTCGCCGACGGCCACTCGGTCCGGCGGGTCCACCGGGTCGGCGACGAGGGCCTCGAGGGCGTCCTGGTCCGACGAGAACACGACGTACGCGTGCGTCGCCGCGTCGACCGGGAACGGGAACGCGTCGACGAGCGCCGCCAGCCGGTCCTGTCGCACGAGCACCACGGGCACCGGGCGGCCGAACCGGTCCTGGAGGCCCCGCTCGAGCCGGTCCCGCAGGGTCGCCTCCGCAGCGTCCTGCGCGACCGCGTGCTCCGGTCCGGCGTCGGGCGCCGGGGCCGTGAACACCACGTTGCCGCTCGCGAGCACCGGTCGGACGTCGGTGCCGCCGATCCCCTCGACGACCGCGGTGAGTTCGGGGTTCCGGACGGTGACCCCGCCCACGTTCACGCCGCGGAGCAGGGCCACCCAGCGGGTGCCGACGTCCGCGTCGGCGGCGACCCGGCGTGCACTCACGACGGCTGCGCCTCCACCTCGTCACGCTCGAGCGAGATCGTCGGGATGGACGCGGTGATCACCGATCCGTCGGCACGGAGCGTGCCCTGGATGTCGCTCGTCGTCGGCGCGTGCGCCTCGAGCCGCGGCCCCTGGTGCCCGAGCTCGACGACGAGCGGGTGGTCCGCCGAGACGAGGAACTCCTCGTTGTGCACCCACACCGTGACCTCGGTGCCGTACTCGATCGTGAAGGTCATGCGATCCGGTTCGAGCTCGACGCGCATCCGGTTCCCCTGCACGGTGAGCCGGAAGGTCAGGCCGGGCCATGTCTTCGGGAGCCGCGGGTTGAACGTCAGTCGGCCGCCGTGGTCGCGCATGCCGCCGAAGCCGTTGACGAGGGCACCCCAGACGCCGCCCGTCGAGGCGACGTGGACGCCGTCGGACGTGTTGCCGTGCAGGTCGGCGAGGTCGACGAACAGCGAGGTGAGGAAGTACTGCTCCGCGAGCTCGTGGTACCCGACCTCGGCCGCGATGATCGACTGGACGACCGCCGACAGCGTGGAGTCACCCGTGGTCAGTGCGTCGTAGTACTCGAAGTCGCGGCGCTTCTCGGCGGGCGTGAACTCGTGGCCCTGCAGGAACAGCGCGAGCACGACGTCCGCCTGCTTGAGCACCTGGAACCGGTAGATCACGAGCGGGTGGTAGTGGAGCAGGAGCGGGCGCTTCGACTCCGGCGTCTTCTCGAGGTCCCAGAGCTCCTTGTCGAGGAACTGGGCGTCCTGCGGGTGGATGCCCCGGTGCGGGTCGAACGGGATCTCCATGGCCTCGGCCGCCGCGGCCCAGCCCGCGATCTCCGACTCGTCCAGACCCGTACGACGGACCATGCGCGAGAACTCGACCGGGTCGTCGGCACGGAGTTCACGGCACGCGTTCACGGCGAACCACAGGTTCGCGCGGGCCATGACGTTCGTGTACATGTTGTCGTCGACGACGGTGGTGTACTCGTCCGGGCCCGTCACGCCGTCGATGTGGAACTTCCGGTCGCCGTTCCGCCGCCAGAAGCCGAGGTCCTCCCACAAGCGCGCGGTCTCGACGAGGATGTCGATCGCCCCACGCTTGAGGAACTCGCGGTCACCGCTCGCCCGGACGTACTGCATGAGCGCGTGGGCGATGTCGGCGTCGATGTGGTACTGCGCGGTGCCGGCCGCGTAGTACGCGCTCGACTCCTGACCGTTGATCGTCCGCCACGGGAACAGGGCGCCGCGCTGGTTCAGCTCGCGAGCGCGGTCACGGGCGGCGTCGAGCATGTTGTAGCGGAACCGCATGGCGTTCCGGGCGACGATCGGTGCCGTGTAGCTGAGGAACGGCAGCACGTAGACCTCGGTGTCCCAGAAGTAGTGGCCGCCGTACCCGGAGCCGCTCACGCCCTTCGCCGCGATGCCGTGGCCATCGGTGCGGGCGGTGGCCTGCGCGAGCTGGAACAGGTTCCACCGGACCGCCTGCTGCAGGCCGGGCTCGTGCGGGATCTCGACGTCGCTCCGGGCCCAGAAGTCGTCCATCCACGCCCGCTGGTGCGCGAACATGTCGTCCACGGAGGTCTCGGCCGCACGGTCGAGCGTCCGGTCGCAGCGATCGGCGAGCTCCCGGGCGGGGACCCCGCGCGACGTGTGGTACGTGATCGTCTTGACGAGGCGGATCGGCTGTCCGGCCTTGGCCGTGATCCGGTACACGTGCTTGGCGAGGTCGTCGTCGATCTGCGCGGTGTGGTCCCAGGTGTTGTCGGTCTCGAGCCGGTGCTCGGCCCCCACGCAGATGGTCATGCCCGAGCTCGACGTCTGGTAACCGAGCAGCGACCGCTCGCCCGTGTTCCGCCGGAAGCGCGGTTGCAGGACCCGGTTCGTGAACTGCTCCGCCTTGCGCGGGTCGAACATCGGCGCCGCGGTCTGCATCATCGCGTGGTACTCGTCGGGCACGTCCTGGCGGTTGAGGATCTGGCTCGACAGCAGCACCGAGGCATCGTGGTCGAGCATCGTGACCTCGTAGTCGACGACCGCGAGGTGCCGGTCGGCGAACGACACGAGTCGGCGCGAGCGGATGAGCACGCGCTTGCCCGAGGGCGTGCTCCACTCGGTCTCACGGAGCAGGTAGCCGTCACGGAACTCGAGCCGTCGCGTGTACCGGAGGATGTCGGCCTCGGCGAGGACCAGGGGTTCGTCGTCGACGTAGAGCCGGATCACCTTGGCGTCGGGTGCGTTGACGATGGTCTGTCCCACCTTCGCGAACCCGAAGGCCTCTTCCGCGTGGCGGATCGGCCAGGTCTCGTGGAACCCGTTCACGTAGGTGCCGTACGAGTACCCGCCCCGGCCCTCGTCGAAGTTCCCCCGGAGGCCGAGGTACCCGTTGCCGACCGCGAACAGCGTCTCGGCGACGCCCTGCTCGTCGGGGGCGTACTCGGCCTCTTCCAGCGCCCACTCGTCGATCGGGTAGCGGGTGCGGTCGAGGGGATCCGCGGTGATCGGGTTCATGCGTCCTTCCCGGGAGCGTCCGTGGGGTGGGTGACGGTGCCCGGAGCCGGCAGGTCGTCGACGAGGTCGGCGAGGTCGGGCACGACGACGTCCGCGCCGTGCGCGCGGAGGGCGTCCGCGCCCGCACCGCGATCGACGCCGACGACGAGTCCGAAGGCCCCGGCGTGGCCGGCCTGGACCCCGGCGAGGGCGTCCTCGAACACGACGCACGACGCCGGGGTCAGTCCGAGGCGGTGTGCCGCGTCGACGAAGGTGTCGGGGGCCGGCTTGCCGGCCAGGTGGTCGGCGATCGCGACGGTGCCGTCCACCACCACGGGGAAGCGGTCGAGGATCCCCGCGGTGCGCAGGACCGACCGGGCGTTCGCGGAACTCGAGACGACCGCGACGAGGTACCCGGCAGCGATGGCGGCGTCGAGGAACCGCGCGGAGCCGGGGTACGGCAGGACGCCGTTCTCCTCGAGCTCAACGTTGAACGCGGCGTTCTTCCGGTTGCCGAGACCGCAGACCGTGTCGGCGTCCGGGCCGTCGGACGGGTCGCCCTCGGGGACCTGGATCCCCCGCGCGACGAGCAGGGACCGGACGCCGTCGTAGCGCGGCTTGCCGTCGATGTACGCGTAGTAGTCCTGCTCGGTGTACGGGGCGACCCCGTGCTGCTCGAGGTACGGCGTGAACAGCCGTGACCATGCGCGCATGTGGACGTCCGCGGTGGGCGTCAGGACGCCGTCGAGGTCGAAGAGGAGCGCACGCTGCTCGGCGAGTCTGCCGGGCACGCGTGTGGACGGGGTGGTCATCGGGCGATCGACCTTCCGAGGGGTGTGGCGGGGTGGGGTGGGGTTCCTGCGACTGGCCAGTGTAGGAGTCCGACCAGGGCGTGTCCGCTCAGCCTCCGGGCCGGGTCCGTGCACGGCTGCCCAGGGGCACCGGTCGTGGGATGCCGATCGCGCTCACCCCGGGCATGGACAGCCAGGCCGTGGTGCCGTCGTCGACCACCGTGGCGAGGACGTCGTCGCACTCGGGGCAGCGGAGGACCGTGCCCGCCGCATCGGCCAGGACGACCACCGTGGCGACGACCCCGACCGTCCCGCAGCCGGAGCATCGGACCCGTGCGGTGGTGGTGTCCGTGCCGAAGACGTCGGCCAGGACCCCGGCCGCCGCGTTGCCGTCGAGTCGGGTCGTCATGCGCTGCCTCCGAACCGCTCGGCCCGCACGCCCCGGGTGTCGTACCCGAGCTCGCCGAGCCACGTGATGACCTGTTCGACGAACGGCGTCGAGCCGCAGACGTAGATGCGCGGGTGGGCAGCCGCCGGCACGATCGCGGCACCGAGGCGGTCCCGCGTCAGGCGGCCGGGTGCGGTGTCGTCGCCCGGGGGCGTCCGTCGCGAGTACACCGTCGTCAGCGCGAAGGGAGCGTCCGCGTCGAGCGCCGCCCGCAGTTCGGGACGGAAGAAGACGTCCTCCGGCGTGCGGACCGCGTACAGCAACCGGAAGGGCGTGGGGTCCCCGGCCTCCGCGTGCGCACGGACCATCGCGACGAGCGGGACGACGCCGGATCCGCCCGCGATGAGCTGGACCGGGCGCGGTTCCGGTTCCGTCGGTGGCCGCCAGACGAACCAGCCGCCGAGCGGTCCGTGCACCTCGAGTTCGTCGCCCACCATGACGTCGTCGACCAGGAAGGGCGAGACCTCGCCGTCGTCGACCCGGTCCACCGCGAGCTCGACCCGGCTGCTCGCCCCGTGCGAGGCGATCGAGTAGGACCGCGTCGCCTGGTAGCCGTCCTCGGCGGTGAGGCGCAGGTCGAGGTGCTGACCGGCCTCGTTCCCGGGCCAGCCCGCGACGTCGAGCACGATGCGCCGCGCCGTCGGGGTCTCGGACGCGACCGCGACGACACGCGCCACGTGCCACCCCGGGCGCGGGAGTGCGGACGCGGGACGGGAGGTCGGGTCCGCGGGCGCACCCGTCGTGGCCGACACCGTCTGCGCCGATGCGGTCGCTCCGACGTCGACGCTAACCAGTAGCGCTCTTCCTTCCACGGGTCCCCGTGCAGGTGGTAGCCCGCGTTCTCCCAGAAGCCCGGCTCGTCGTTCGCCTGCATCGTGATCCCGCGGACCCACTTGGCGCTCTTCCAGAAGTAGAGATGCGGCACGAGCAACCGCGCCGGACCGCCGTGTTCGGGCGACAGGGGCTCGCCCTCGGCCTCGAACGCGATCCACGCCTTGCCGTCGAGGACCTCGGCCAGGGGCAGGTTCGTCGTGTAGCCGCCGTAACTGTGGACCATGAGGTGGTCGAACGAGGTCTCGACGTCGGCGAAGACGGCGTCGAGCGGGACGCCCCGCCACCCCATGTCGAGCTTGGACCAGTGGGTCACGCAGTGGATGTCGGTCCGGATGTCCTCGATCCCGAGCGCCCGGACCTCGTCCCACGACCACTCGTGCACTGCGCCGGTCTCGGTACGGACGGAGAACTGCCACTCCTCGGGCTCGATGATCGGTGTGCCGCTCGCCGAGAGCACCGGCCAGTCGGCCACGGTGGTCTGTCCCGGTGGCAGCCGCGGGTCCACGTCACGCCGCCGCCCGCCGAACCCCCTGGTGAAGGTCGCCATGTCCCGTCCTCCTCGTGCTCCTGCGCACCCCGCGGCGCGTGCTCCGATGATGGCCGGGAAGCACGCCCGCCGACAAGGTGCCGAGCCGAGATGGTGGACAGCGTTCATGCACCGGCCGATGTGGAGGACGAGCCGGACAGGGCGTCGACACGGCGGTGTCCACGCCGAACGGAACGACGGACGGGACCCGGTCGCCCGGGTCCCGTCCGTCGTGTCCCGCTCGGTCCGCGCGTGGTGCGGACCGAGCGGCGCCTGCGATCAGGCCGGGAGCTGCAGGACCTGCCCCGGGTAGATCAGGTCGACGTCGGTCACGGTGCGCGTGTTCGCACCAGCGAGGCGCGTCCACCCGCCGCTCACGCCGAGCTTCGTGGCGATCGTGTTGAGCGTGTCGCCCGAGAGCACGGTGTACGTCTTGCCGCTCGTCGCCACGGACGGGATCGACGGCGCCGCGGGTGCGGACGGTGCCGCGACGGGCGCGCTCGAGGTCGCCGCGCTCGACGTCGCGGTGGACGAGGCGGCCGACGGCGCGGTGGAGGTGGTCGACGACGGAGCGGTCGAGGTGGTCGCCGCGGGAGCGGACGCGCCCTCGGTGCCGCTCAGACCGAGCCGGGACGAGCACGCCGGCCAGGCGCCCCAGCCCTGCGACGCGAGCACGCGGTTCGCGACCGCGATCTGTTCCGACTTGCTGGCGGACGCCGGGGTCCCGGTCCCGCCGTTGGCGGCCCAGGTGCTCTGGGAGAACTGGAGGCCGCCGGAGTAGCCGTTGCCGGTGTTGGTGGCCCAGTTGCCACTGCTCTCACACTGGGCGATCTGGTCCCAGGTCGACTCGGAGGCCGCGTTGGCGGGTGCCGCCAGGGCGACGCCCGTGACGGCGAGGCCGGCGAACGCGAGCCCGCTGACGAGCGCGCGGGTACGGATGGACTTCTTCATGGTGTGGTGCTTCCTCACGGGGCCGCGCACGCCGACGATCGTCGGACGACCGCTGCCCACCCCGGCCGATCTGCGGTCAGGTCGAGGGTTCCGTCGCGGGGCAGCTGTTCGCGCGCGTCCGGCCTCGTTGGTGCAACCGCCAGGGGCGGCCACCGTCGTTCCCCACCCCCGGGACGACCTCGGCCACGATAGGTACCGCTCGACGCGGACTCAACCGGGAACGATCGGTCCACCCCTCGGTCGGGCGCGCAGCCTGAGCGGAACGACACCCCGGGATCGCCATGACCGCGCGGATCGGCGGCAGTGGGCGCCGCGATCATCCGAATCACCTGGGAACCCCGCATCCGGGGGTCACGCCGACCCTGCCCAGAGTGCACGACACGCCGTGTGCACTCGGTGCACACGGCGTGTCGTGCGTTCTGAGCGGGAGGCTCAGAACCCCCGGTCGAGGCGGTGCCACACCTGCTGCACCTTGAGCTCCTGCCGGAACTCGCGGATCGTGGTGTGCTCGTCGATCACCACGAACTCGGTCCCGGCCATCGTCGCGAAGCGCTCCACGACGTCGAGCCCGACCGCGTTCGTCATGACGGTGTGGTGGGCGGCACCCGCGGCGAGCCAGGCCTCGGCGGCGACGGGGAACGACGGCCGGGGCTCCCAGACGGCGCGGCCGACGGGCAGGTGCGGCAGCGGCGCGTCGGGCTCGACGACGTCGACGACGTTGGCCGTCAGGCGGAAGCCGTCGCGGACGTCGGACATCGCGACGACGACGGCCTCACCCGGGTCGGCCGTGAACACGAGGCGCACGGGGTCGTCCTTGCCGCCGATGCCGAGCGGGTGGATCTCGAGCGTCGGGCGTGCGGCCGTCAACGTCGGCGAGACCTCGAGCATGTGCGCGCCGAGGATCTTCTCGCGACCCGGCGTGAGCTCGTACGTGTAGTCCTCCATGAGCGAGGCGCCGCCGGGGAGCCCGGCCCCTGCGACGTTCATCGCGCGGACGAGCACGGCGGTCTTCCAGTCGCCCTCGGCACCGAACCCGTAGCCGTCGGCCATGAGCCGCTGCACCGCGAGGCCCGGCAGCTGCTTGAGCGCGCCGAGGTCCTCGAAGTTCGTCGTGAACGCACCGAACCCACCGGCCTCGAGGAACGAGCGGAGCCCGAGCTCGATGGCGGCACCGTCACGGAGGGACTGGTGGCGCTCGCCACCGCGACGGAGCTCGGCGACGACCTCGTACTCCTCCTCGTACGAGGCCACGAGGGCGTCGACGTCGGTGTCGTCGACGTCGGCGACCGCGTCGGCGAGCTCGTTGACGGCCCAGGTGTTCACCTGGACGCCGAGCGCGATCTCGGCCTCGGTCTTGTCACCCTCGGTGACGGCGACGTACCGCATGTTGTCACCGAAGCGCGCGAGCTTGAGCGACCGGACAGCGGCCCAGGCGGCGGCCGCACGGGCCCAGGCCGAGACCTCGGCCACGACGCGCGGATCCGACACGTGGCCGATCGTCGTGGCGTGCGCGACCCCCATGCGGGCCAGCGCGTAGCCGAACTCGCGGTCGCCGTGCGCGGCCTGGTTGAGGTTCATGAAGTCGAAGTCGATCTCGCCCCAGGGCAGCTCGACGTTCGCCTGTGTGTGCAGGTGCAGCAACGGCTTCGTGAGCGCACCGAGCCCGCCGATCCACATCTTCGCCGGGCTGAACGTGTGCATCCACGTCGTGACCCCGATGACGCGGTCGTCCGCGCTCGCCTCGATGAGGGCGCGGCGGATCGAGTCCGGGTCGGTGAGCACCGGCTTCCACACGAGCTCGACGGGCACCTGCGCCGCGAGCTGCGCGTGCACCGCCTGCGACTGCTCCGCGACCTGGCGGAGGGTCTCCTCGCCGTAGAGCCCCTGGCTCCCCGTCAGGAACCAGATCTGGTATCCGTCGAGTCCGCTGTCGATCTGCGTCATTGCATCGCTCCCTTGGGTTCCTGTCCGTAGACGTTCTGGTACCGGTCGAACAACCGGTCGATGTCGGCGGGGTCGATCGGCAGCGGGTCGCCGAGCTGCCGGCTGATGTGCACGGTGCGGGCGACGTCCTCGGCCATGACGGCCGCCTTGACCGCGTCGCGGCCGTCCTTGCCGATGGTGAACACCCCGTGGTTCTGCATGAGCACGGCGCGCGAGCGGTGCCCCTCGAGCGTCGCGACGATGCCGCGGCCGATCGAGTCGTCACCGATGATCGCGAACGGACCGATCGGGATGGGCCCGCCGAACTCGTCCGCCATCGCGGTGATGACGCACGGGATCTCCTCGCCCCGCGCGGCCCACGCGGTGGCGTAGGTCGAGTGGGTGTGCACGACGCCGCCGACGCTCGGCATCTGGCGGTACACGTAGGCGTGCGCGGCGGTGTCGCTCGACGGACCGTGCTCGTTGCCCCAACCGTCGGCGGGCACGCCGTCGAGGGTGCAGACGATCTGGTTCTCGGGACGGAGCTCGTCGTACGTCAGGCCGGACGGCTTGATGACGAACAGGTCGGCGCCGGGCACGCGCTCCGACACGTTGCCGCCCGTCCAGACGACGAGTCCGTTCCGGGTCAGCTCGCTGTGCAGGGCGGCGACCTTCTCGCGGGTCGCCTGCACGGCGGCACGGACGTCGTCGGACACGGCGTCGCCGGACACGGGGGTGTCCTCGGTCATGGGGTTGCTCCTTCGTTCGGGGTGTCGCCGATCGCGACGGCGTCGCCGGCGGCGTCGCCGTCACTCGTGCCGGCCGGTGTGGCCGCGACCGCGACCGGCTGCAGGGCCAGGCCGGCCCGGTACCGCTCGAGGAACGTGGCGAAGCCCGCGACGTCCTCGGCCGCCGGCTGCACGACGTCGACCGTGTCGCCATCGAAGACCTCGGTGGCCAGGTACTCGGCCAGGGACCGCTCGTCGGCGGCCTCGAGGTACGCGGCCAGGACCGCCATGCCCCACGGACCGCCCTCACCGGCGGTCGCCCCGACGGCGATCGGCACCCGCAACGCGGCGGCCAGCAACTGCTGGGCCGGCCCGCGCGTCCGGAACAGGCCCCCGTGGGCGAGCAGCTGGTCGACCGCGACTCCCTCGCCCGCCAGGACGTCCATGCCGATACGGAGGGTCGCGAACGCCGCGTCCACCTCGGCCCGGATGAGGTTGCCGAGCGTGAACCGACCCGCGGGACTGCGGACGAGGAGCGGTCGCCCCTCCTCGACGCCCGTCACCGGCTCGCCGGACAGGTAGTTCGAGGACAGCAGGCCACCGGCGTCGGGGTCCGCGTCCAGGGCCTCCGCGAGCAGCGCCGCGTACACCCGGTCCGGCTCGACCGGCGACCCGGTGACCTCGGCGAAGCGGCCGAACACCCGCGCCCAGGCGGCGAGCTCGCTCGCGCCGTTGTTGCAGTGCACCATCGCGACGGCGTCACCGGACGGCGTCGTCACGACGTCGAGCTCGTGGTGCGCGGCGGTGAGGGGTTCCTCGAGCACGACCATGGCGAAGATGCTCGTGCCGACGCTCACGTTCCCGGTGCGCGGCGCGACCGCGTTCGTGGCCACCATGCCGGTACCCGCGTCCCCCTCGGGCGGGCAGAGCGGGATGCCGTCCTGCAGCGAGCCGGTCGGGTCCAGCAGTCGTGCGCCGTCCGCGGTCAGGTGCCCCGCCTCTCGTCCGGCGGGGAGCACCTCGGGGAGCACGGCCGCGAGGTCGAGGTGCGCGGCCCGCCGTCCGACGCGCTCCTGGACCGTGGCGAGCATGCCGGCGTCGTAGGTGCCGGTGGCGGGGTCGATCGGGAACACGCCCGACGCGTCCCCCACGCCGAGCACCCGACGCCCCGTGAGCTTCCAGTGCACGTACCCGGCGAGCGTCGTCAGCGACGCGATGTCGGCGACGTGCGGTTCGTCGTCGAGGACCGCCTGGTACAGGTGGGCGACGGACCAACGGAGCGGGATGTTGAACTGGAGCGCCTCGGTCAGGTCGGCTGACGCCGCGCCGGTCGAGGTGTTGCGCCAGGTCCGGAACGGGACGAGCAGTTCGTCGTCCGCGTCGAACGCCAGGTAGCCGTGCATCATCGCGGACACGCCGATGGCCCGGAAGCGCGTGGGGCGCACCCCGAACCGGTCCTGGACGTCGGACACGAGGTCCGCGTAGCAGGCCTGGAGGCCCGACCAGACGGCGTCGAGCGGGTACGTCCACCGGCCGTCGACGAACTCGTTCTCCCACTCGTGGCTGCCCGATGCGATCGGCAGCAGGTCGGCGCCGACGAGGGTCGCCTTGATGCGGGTGGAGCCGAGCTCGATCCCGAGGGTCGCGCGACCCTCGCTGACGTCGTCGGCGTGGCGCTGGCGCGCCTGGTCGTCATCGGGCATGGGCGACTCCTTCGTCATGGTGTGATCGTGCCATGTGAGCGCTCACTTCGGCAAGGCCGGGAGGCACGGATCGGGTGGGTGGGCCGGTCAGGACCGGGGGTGCGGGCTACGTCGACGTGCGCACGACGAGCTCCGGCTCGACCGTCCGGTCGGTCACGGCACCACCGGTGAGCACGACGAGGACGGCCTCGAGCACGCGTTCGCCGAGCGATGCGAAGTCCTGCCGCACGGTGGTGAGCGGCGGGGTGAAGTGCGCCGCCTCGGGGATGTCGTCGAAGCCGACGAGGGCGACGTCCTCGGGCACGCGGACACCCCGGTCGGCGAACGCGTGGAGCACGCCGAGCGCCATCTGATCGTTCCCGCAGAACACGGCGTCGACCGTGTCCCGGTCGAGCGCGAGCCCGGCGTCGTACCCGCTCTCGGGCGTCCAGTCACCCGCCAGCACGAGCGGTTCGAACCCGGCCTCGCGGACGAGTCGCTCGTACGTGTCGCGGCGGACCACGGCCTCCTGCGAGACCTCCGGGCCTGTGAGGTGCGCGATCCGGCGCCGCCCCCGGTCGAGCAGGTGCCGCACGGCGAGTTCCGCGCCGGCAGCCTGGTCGATCGCGACCGCCGTCCACCCCGCGACCTGGCCGGCGCGACCGTTCGCGATGACGACGGGGACCGGCGGGGCCACCGGGAGCGCGGCGAGGGCGTCGGTCGCGGTGGAGTCCGCGGCGACGAGGACGATCGCGACGACGTCCTGCGCCAGGAGGGTCTCGACGGCGTCGCGCATCGACTCCGGTTCCGCCCGGTCGAGCGTCGCGGTGAGCACGTGGTACCCGGCACGACGGGCCGCCTGGTTGAACGCGAGCGCGGTGCTCGTGGGACCGTGCAGGGCCCCGCCCGTGGACACGACACCGAGGGCGCGGCTCGTCCGGCTCGCGAGGGCCCGGGCGGCGGCACGGGGTCGGTACCCGAGCTCGGCGATCGCCGCGGTCACGCGCTCGCGCAACGGCGCCCGCACCGTCGCGTCGCCGTTGATGACGCGGGACACCGTCTGGTGGGAGACCCCGGCGCGCTCGGCGACGTCGAAGATCGTCGGCGAGCGCGTCACGCTCCGCTCCGGGGTTGCTGTCACGTCTGCACCGTACCGTTCCGGCATCGGCGACCGAGCCCTGGCCGGCTGCGGGACCGACCCGCACCCCGCCAGGTCGGCTCAGCCGATGGTCACCGCCGTCCACGACGTCGCCGGCAGCTCGATCGTGAGCGTGCCGTCCTCGAACGTCGCGGTGTCGTTCGTCCGCAGGCCGACGCGCTCGGTGTCCTCGAGCGTGTTCTTGGCGTAGACGTCGTCGTCCCAGATGCCCTGGGCGCTGACCGAGCCGGTCGCACTCGCGCCGAGCCGGCCGAGGTCGAGCGTGACGGTCGTCGCCGCGTCGGTGCTCCGGTTGATGAGGAACACCGACGTGCGCTCACCGTCGGTCGTCGCAGCGGCGTCCACCACGGGGACGGCACCGTAGACCGGGGTGTCGATCGTGTCGCCGTCGATCGCGACCTTGAGCGCCTGGCCCTGGGCGAGCTGCGACGTGAGCGAGAACGGGAAGAACGTCGTCTGCCGCCAGGCCGGGCCGTTCGGCTCGGTCATGATCGGGGCGATGACGTTGACGAGCTGCGCGAGGCTGGCCGAGGCGACCCGGTCGGCGTGGTTGAGCAGCGTGATCATGAGGCCGCCGAAGGCGACCGCGTCGGCGACCGAGTAGATGTCCTCGAGCTGCCGCGGGGCGATCGGCCACTCGTCGATCGTGTACGTCTTCTGCTGCGCCTCCCAGTCGGTGATGTACCAGACGTTCCACTCGTCGAACGAGATCTCGATCGTCTTGTCCGACTTCCGGGCGGCCTTGACGTGGTCCGCGGTCTCGACGACCGAGCGGATGAACTGGTCCATGTCGATGCCGGACGAGAGGAAGCTGACGAGGTCGCCGTCCTTCTCCTCGTAGTAGGCGTGGCAGGAGATGTAGTCGACGTCGTCGTAGGTCTGCTCGAGGACCTCGCGCTCCCAGGCGCCGAACGTGGGCATGCCACGGCCCGAGGACCCGCACGCGACG
Source organism: Curtobacterium sp. MCBD17_003 (assembly GCF_003234885.2). Classification (NCBI taxonomy): domain Bacteria; kingdom Bacillati; phylum Actinomycetota; class Actinomycetes; order Micrococcales; family Microbacteriaceae; genus Curtobacterium; species Curtobacterium sp. MCBD17_003. The sequence goes on along the minus strand of NZ_CP126275.1, from coordinate 229,474 downwards.
AGGTCGATGTCGGGGTCGATCTGGCGCATCGCCTTGGCGGTGCGCGAAGCGAGCTTGCCGTAGTCGACGGCGTTGCGGTGGCCGAGCTGCCACGGGCCGTCCATCTCGTTGCCGAGGCACCACATGCGGACGTCGAAGGGCCGTTCCCGCCCGTTCGCCTTGCGCTCCTCGGAGCGCGTGGTGCCACCGGGGACGTTCGTGTACTCGAGGAGCTCGATGGCCTCCTTCGTGCCGCGCGTGCCGAGGTTCACCGCGAGCATGAGGTCGCTGCCGACCTGGTCGAGCCAGTGCGAGAACTCGTGCAGCCCGACCTGGTTCGTCTCGGTGGCGTGCCACGCGAGGTCGAGGCGGCGGGGACGCTGGTCGACCGGGCCGACGCCGTCCTCCCAGTTGTAGCCCGACACGAAGTTGCCGCCGGGGTACCGGATCGTCGTGACCCCGAGCTCCTTGACGAGCTCGATGACGTCCTGCCGGAAGCCCTGCTCGTCGGCGGTGGGGTGGTTCGGCTCGTGGATGCCGTCGTAGACGTGGCGGCCGAGGTGCTCGACGAACCCGCCGAACAGACGGCGCCGGACCGGGCCGATGGTGAACGCAGGGTCGAGGGAGAGGTGGACGCGCGGCATTGCGGTGTTCCTTCGTTCGCGGTTACAACGTTGTAGTGGCTCCGAGTGTACGGCGGAAGCCCGAGTGACACAACGCGATCCGCGCCGTGCCGCGGGATGCCGTCGCGTCCGCTGGGCAGCACCGCGTCCGGTGACTCGGGGCGGTCAGTCCTCGGCCGTCACGTGCAGCAGCACCACGCGCTCCGGGTACATCAGGGGCGCTTGCAGCCCCGCCGACGCGAGCGCGCTGCCCGGGAGGACCGTCCCGCGGAACCGACGGACCGTCCCGTCGCCGACGCTGGTCCCCGTGGCACCCGCGGCACCCGTGGCACCCGTGGCACCCGTGGCACCCGTGGGCGTTGCACCGCCTCCGTCCGTTCGAACCGCGTCATCGCGGGGTTCGTCAGGAAGGACGCGGTTCGAGGCGGATGCCGTGGCGGGATCGGCAGCAGCGACGACCGGCCCCCACCACGATGCGGGCTGCACCCCCGCCTCGGGGTCGCCGACGAGCACGGGAGTGATCCGGTAGCGCGTCGCCGGGTCGAGGCCGGGCAACGTCAGGCGACCCCGCGGTGACACGTCCGACCGCCCGATCGTGGCGAGGAAGAACAGGGCCTCCCGCCGCGCGGGGTCGACCACGCCGTACACGTTGAGCGTCGGGTCCACCTGGTCGACCCGCACGAGCTCCCCACGGTGCATGAGGTCCCGGTACCGCTTGTACAGGTCGATCCACGCGCCGAGGTCCCGGAGCTCGAGCTCCGTCGCCCGCGCCAGGTCCCACTCGATCCCGAAGTGGCCGAACAGGGCGGTCCCGGCGCGGAACGACAGCTCGTGCCACCGCCCCGTCGTGTGGTTCACGCCCGAGGCCACGTGCGACCCGAGCAGTTCCGGCGGCAGGAGCTGCATCGTCCACCGGTTCATCCGCTGGCGCTCGAGGGGGTCGATGCAGTCGGAGACCCAGACCCGGTCCGTGTGTTCGATGACGCCGAGGTCGACCCGCCCGCCCCCGGACGAGCACGACTCGATCTCGAGCCCCGGGAACCGCTCCTTCAGCGTGGCCATGAGCCGGTACGCCGCCCGGGTCTGCTCGTGCACCGCCGGTTCACCGCCCGGCCACCGCCCCGCGTCGACGAGGTCCCGGTTGTGGTCCCACTTGACGTACGCGATCGCGTACTCCTCGAGCACGGCCGTCATCTGCCCCAGCACGTGCTCGTACGCCTCGGGGATCGCCAGGTCGAGCACCTGCTGGTTCCGTGACCGGACCGGGAGGCGCGCCCCCGTCTGCATGAGCCACTCCGGATGCGCGCGGGCCACGTCGCTGTCCTCGTTCACCATCTCGGGCTCGAACCACAGGCCGAACTCCATGCCGAGCTCCCGCACGCGGTCCACGAGCGGGTGCAGCCCGTCCGGCCAGACGTCCTCGTCGACCACCCAGTCGCCCAGCCCGCGGGTGTCGTCCCGGCGGCCCCGGAACCACCCGTCGTCGAGCACGTACCGCTCCACCCCGAGCCCGGCAGCACGCTCCGCCAGGTCCGTCAGCCGTCCCAGGTCGTGGTCGAAGTACACGGCCTCCCACACGTTGATCGTCACCGGGCGGTCCCGCCGCGGGTGTCGGGGGCGCGAGCGCAGGAACCGGTGGAACCGCCGCGCCTGGTCGTCGAGACCGACCCCGTACGCGCCGAACACCCACGGCGTGCGGTAGGACACGCCGGGGCCGAGCCGGACCTCGCCCGGCAGCAGGAGCTCCCCACCGCCGAGCACCTGCTCGCCGCTGAACACGCGCTCCGCCGCGTGCCGGTGGTTCCCGCTCCACGCGGTGTGCACGCCCCAGACCTCACCGCCGGCGAACCCGAACCCGGGCGTCCCGACGCTCAACACCGTCGCCGCGTCGGCACCGGTTCGGCCCTTGCGGCCCTGCCGCTCGTGGATGCCCGTCACGAGTTCGGTCCGCTGCGGTGTCCGCTCCGCGCCCCACCGTCCGCCGAAGTCGAGGACCTCGCGCGCTCGCGACGGCACGGGCAGCGCGAGCGTGACGTCGTCGAGCGTGTACTCCTCCGCACCCGTGTTCTCGACCTCGGCTCGCAGCCGCACGAGGCCGCTCTCGAGCAGTTCGACGACGACCACGAGCCCGAGCCCGGCCACCTCGTCCGCCGCGGTCACGGTGACGGTGCCGGCCCCGACCTCCCGGAAGTCGGCCAGCGCGCCCTCGTGCCCCCGGGCCTCCAGGCGGACCGCCGTCGTGCGGAACCGCGGCGACCAGTCCCGGCCGCTCCGATGGCCGCTGATCCCGGGCCTCCCGGTCCATCCCGTCCACCCCTCGGGCAGCACGGCGACGCGCACCGGCTCGTCGACGGCGTTCCCGCCGACCGGTGGGACGTCCGCCTCGGACAGCGCCGCGACGTCGTCCGCGGTCAGCGACCCGAGCGCGGCTCCCCAGTGGACGACCGCGGGCAGGAGGCCGGACGACGCGTCGAGCACGAGGCTCACCCCGCCGCTGCTCAGGTGGACCACCGCGTCCGGCACGGAGGATGCGGTGGCCTGATCGGGGACCGGGAGGTGCGTCATCGGGACTCCTGACTCGTCGCCCTGCCAGCATCCCGGCTCCGGCCGTGCGCACACAACACGACCCGCGGCGGTACGCCCTCGTGCACACAACACGACCCGCGGCGGTACGCCCTCGTGCACACGCACCGGACGCCCGGGAGCGCCTCCCGTAGTGTTCCCACCGTGTACGAGGACGCCCGCCACTGGTTCCTGCGCGCCGGCGAGCGGGGCAACACGGCCACCGCGGTGCATGCCGACCACGACGGCGAACCGGCGTGGTCGGAGGGCAACCTCGTCGTGCCGATCGTGCACGGCGCGCCGTACTTCGCCCGGCTGCACGAGGAACTCACCGCGCTGGAGCCCGGCGACCGGGTCTGGTTCACGGACTGGCGCGGCGACGCGGACGAGCGCCTGCTCCCCGACGGGCCGACGATCGGGGAACTCCTCGCGGACCTGGCCCGAGGCGGTGTCGAGGTCCGCGGCCTGGTCTGGCGATCGCACGGCGAACGGATCTCCTCGCCGATCAGCGGCAGGTCGAACGAGCTGCTGGGGCGCGAGGTCAACGACGCCGGCGGCGAGGTGCTCCTCGACCAGCGCGTGCGGGTGTTCGGCTCGCACCACCAGAAGTTCTTCGTCATCCGGCACCGCGACGACCCGGCGCGCGACGTCGCGTTCGTCGGCGGGATCGACCTCTGCCACAGCCGGCGGGACGACGCCGACCACGCCGGTGACCCGCAGGCGCTCTCGATGGACCCCCGCTACGGCGACCGACCGCCGTGGCACGACGCCGCCCTCGAACTCCACGGACCGGTCGTGGCCGACGTCCTCGCCGTGTTCGCCGAGCGGTGGGACGATCCGCACCCGCTCGACCACCGGGACCCCTACCGGATGCTCCTGCAGCGCCTCGCACGGATGCCGCGGCACCCCGAGCCGCTGCCGGAGACCGCACCCCCGCCGCCGCCCGCCGGCACGCACGCGGTCCAGCTCCTCCGCACCTACGGAGTGAAGCGCCCGGCGTTCCCGTTCGCCCCCGCCGGCGAGCGGAGCGTCGCCCGGGCGTACACGAAGGCGTTCGAGCGGGCGCGGCGACTCATCTACATCGAGGACCAGTACCTGTGGTCCACCGAGGTCGCCACCGGCATCGCGGACGCGCTCGAGCGGAACCCGGACCTGCACGTCATCGTCGTCGTGCCGCGCTACCCCGACTCCGACGGTCCCCTCGCCGGACCACCGAGCCGCATCGGGCAGCTCCGAGCCGTGCGGGCCCTGCAGCGCACCGCCCCGGACCGGGTGGGGGTGTTCGACCTCGAGAACACCGCCGGAACCCCGATCTACATCCACGCCAAGATCTGCATCGTCGACGACACCTGGATGACGTGCGGGTCGGACAACTTCAACCGCCGATCCTGGACCAGTGACAGCGAGCTCACCTGCGCCGTGGTCGACGGAGCGGCGCGGCCAGACGACGGCCCGGACTCCTCCTTGCCGCGTGACCTGCGCCTCCAGCTGTGGGCGGAGCACCTGGGGACGACGCCCGACGACCCCCGGCTCCAGGACCTGACCGGCGGACTCGCGCTGTGGAAGGCCACCGCTCGTGCCCTCGACCACTGGCACGAGGACGGCGAGCCCGGACCGCGGCCGGTCGGACACGTCCGGCAGCACACGCCCGAGCCGATCTCGGCGGTCCAGCGGCTCTGGGCCGGAGCGGTCGCGCGGCTGGCGGTGGACCCGGACGGGCGGCCGCGGCGGCTGCGGGGCACCACGCGGTTCTGACCGGTCAGGCTCCCGCACCGTCCCCGCCGCCGGCCACCGCCCCTCCGCCTGCCACCGCCTCTTCGTCCCCCTCCCCCTCGGCCCCCTCCGCCTGCTTCCGACGGCACCGCTGTCGAACGACACCGGCGATGACGCTTCTCGCGCCGCGCGTCGGGTGTCCGAGCAGGCGACGACTCCCCCGCTGTCGAACGACACACGTGCAGTCGGAAGGAGGCGGGAGCCACGGACGAGCCGGTCCGTCCCGTGGCCGTGGTTGTATGACCGGATGCGCCTCCACGTCGACGAGCGCGGCAGCGGACCGGACACCGCCGTGTTGCTGCACGGGATGATGGGCTCCTCTGAGAGCTGGTGGCGTGTCGTGCCGTTGCTCACCGATCGGGGGTACCGCGTGCTCACGATCGATCTGCCGGGCCACGGGCTGTCGGAGCGGGACCCGCACCTGACCGTCGAGCGTGCCGCAGCGGCCGTCGTGCACGCCGTTCGCGCGACCTCGCAGCGTCCTCCGGCGCTCGCGATCGGCCACTCCTTCGGCGGTCTGGTCCTGGCTGCCGCTGTGCAGGAGCTCCGCCCCGACTGGACCGTGTACGTGGAGGCCCCGTTCAGCAGCCGCGGCGGCTGGGACCGCGCCACGGTCGAGCTGGAGTACGAACGTGACCGACGTGAGCGGACCGTCCAGGGGCTCCGCGCCTCCCGGCCGTACTACGGCGACGAGGACTGCGTCGTCGAGGCGCGCGCTGCGGAACGGTTCGACCCGGCAACGGCGGCATCCGTCGCGGCTGCGGCCGGCGGCACCTGGATGCCCGAGCGCGGGTCGATCGTCGTGCGGGCGGAGCCGAGCGACGTCGTCGACGACGAGCTCGTGGAGCTGCTCACCGCCAGCGGTGTCGCCGTCCGCGGCGTCCCGGGAGCAGCGCACGCGCTGTGGTACAGCCACTTCGACGGGTTCGTCGGGGCACTACCCGAGGTGTTCGGGCCCGCCTGATCGCGTGCCGCATCACCACCCCCGGCACCACCCCGGGGTGGTGCCCCAGCCGCGCGGGGATCGCGAGGCTTGCCGCATGACGATCACTGACTGGCTCATCGACGGCACCCTGCTCGGACTCGTGGTGCTACAACTCCGCGGACGACGGCTCGGCATCGTGCAGCTCCTCCTGCCGATCGCACTCGTCGCCGTGGCCGTGCTCCACTACGGGCACGCACTCCCGACGACCGCGAACGGGGTCCTCCTCGTCCTCCTCGGACCGGCGGTGGGTGTGACGCTCGGGATCGGCGCCGCGGCACTGACGCGCGTCTGGCGGAAGGACGGTCACCCGTTCGCCCGGGCCACACCGGCGGCAGCCGCCCTCTGGGTGCTCGGCATGGGGTTCCGCCTGGCGTTCCAACTCTGGGCGAACTCGGCTGCCGGGCAGCTGCACCTCGCCACCTTCAGCGTCGAGCACCGGATCGAGGAATCGGCGTGGGTGGACGCGCTCCTGCTGATGGCCGTCGGTGAGGTGCTCGGGCGGACGGTCGTGCTCTTCGTGCGGGGCCGCATCGTCGGAGCTCGGCGTCGGCCCCAGATGATCGGGGTGTGACTCGTGCGGTGGCAGCGACCCTGCCCTCACAGGCGACATCGGAGCGGTCGCGCCTCGGCGATCCGGACGCCGTGTGCCATCAGCACGACACCGACCGCTCCGGCTCGGTCACCTCAGGAGTGGTCGCGCGCCTGCAACACGACGATGTGGTCATCCGTGACGGAGTAGACCAGCCGGTTCGGGGATCAGGCCTCCGTGTGCCCGAGGTCCGCGGAGCCCCGGAACACCGCATCGCGGCGGGCGGCGGCACCGAGCTCGAACACGACGACCTCGTTGCGGCCCGCGCGGACGACGGGCGCCGGCACGTACAGCGTCCGCTGGGGGCCACGCGACCAGTACCGCCCGAGGCAGAACCCGTTCACCCAGGCGACGCCCTTGCCGAACCCGTCGAGCGCCAGGTGCAGGTCCCGCACGGCGTCGAGCTCGACGGTCGCGAGCGCGAACGTCGGCCCCGCGAGCGTCGGGGCCGGGTCGGGCCGAGCATCGCGGAGCGCGGCGACGACCGGGAGGGCCGGGGCCGGCGCCGTCAGCACGGCCCCTTCCGTCATGTGCTCGCCGAGCGGGCCGTCCGCGACCTGGGGCACGTCGGCGGCGGGCTCCGCAGCCGGGGACACGGCGGCAGGCTTCGCGGCGCCGTCCGACGGGTGATGGCCGAGCGATGCGACGGCGGCGGGGACGGCGGACGCGGGCTGCGGGACGGACGCGTGCCGGGCCTCCCGGCCGTCCGCGGGCCCGGCGACGGCCGCGACCAGGTCGAGCGGCGTGACGGACCACCGGGCCAGCGGGGCGCCGTCGACGGTGACCGGGCCGATCAGGCCCTTGGGCTCCCCGATGCGGACGCCGTAGTCGACGCGTCCCTGGTCCTCGACCAGGACGTCGAGCACGGCGCGGCCCACCGGCGGCAGGACGAGCGCGTGGTCGTGGTGCTCGCGCTCGAGGACGCCCACCGGTCGCCCGTCGAGGAACACCTGGGCGCGGTCGCGGACCTCCTCGACGGTGAGGACGCCGCCCGCGGGCAGGTCGACCTCGGTGCGGTAGAGCACGAAGCCGGCGCCGCTCCCGAGTGCGTCGACGGTCGGGACGTCGTCGTGGTGCGTCCACGTGGCGATGTCGTCGACGGTGCTCCAGAGCGGCAGGGCACGGTCGAACCGGAGTGCGACGTCGGGCACCGGGGCCGGGGCGGGTGCGTCCGGGGCGAATTCCGGCGGCAGGTCCGGCACGGGCGCGTACCGCTCGATGACCGATCGGAACGCGTGGAACTTCGGGGTGGGCAGCCCGGCCTCGTCGAGCGGTGCGTCGTAGTCGTAGCTCGTCGCGATCGGTCGGTAGACGCCCTTGTCGTTCGCACCGTTCGTCAGGCCGTAGTTCGTGCCGCCGTGGAACATGTAGACGTTGACGGACGCCCCGGCGGCGAGGAGTGCGTCGAGTTCCCGGGCGGAGTCGGTCGCCGAGGTCGTGTGGTGGTGTTCACCCCAGCTGTCGAACCAGCCGTCCCAGAACTCCGAGCACATGAGCGGGCCGGTCGGCTGCACACGTCGGAGGGTCGCGAGTCGCTCGGACGCGCGGGACCCGAACGAGCCGGTGGCGTGGAGACCCGGGATCGTGCCGTCCTCGAGCATCGTGCCCATCGGCTGGTCGACGCTCGTGAACGGAACGGTGAGCCCGATGTCGCGGTGCATGGCCAGCAGCGCGCGGAGGTAGGCGGGGTCCGAGCCGTAGGCGCCGTACTCGTTCTCGACCTGCACGAGCACGATCGGGCCGCCGGCGTCGATCTGCCGGGGCACGAGCACGGGGGCGAGGCGCTCGAGGTACGCCTGCACGGCGGCGAGGAACCGGGGCTCGTTCCGGCGCACGCCGACGTTCGCGTCGGCGAACAGCCAGGACGGCAGTCCGCCGTTCGCCCACTCGGCGCAGATGTACGGGCCGGGGCGGACGATCGCGTGCATGCCCTCGGCCGCGACGAGGTCGAGGAACCGGCCGAGGTCGAGCCCGCCGGTCAGGTCGAAGGTGTCGGGCGACGGCGCGTGGGCGTTCCAGGCGACGTACGTCTCGATGGTGTTGAGGCCCATGAGCCGGGCCTTGTGGATCCGGTCCGCCCACTGGTCGGGGTGGACGCGGAAGTAGTGGAGCGCTCCGGAGAGCACGCGGTGGGGTTCGCCGTCGAGCAGGAAGTCGTCGGGGCCGATGGCGAAACGCATGAGCGTGCCTTTCTTCGGATGGGAGGGGACGGTGCCCGGGCGACGCGCGCCCGGGCACCGTTCGGTCACTTGGACGAGACCGTGAAGCCCTGCTGCTTGCCGTACTTGACGAGCTGGCTCTGCCAGGACTGCAGGCCGCTGTCGAGCGACGTGTTGTTCTGGTAGGACTGGCCGACCGTGTCCGCGAAGACGCTGTTCGCGTAGACCTCGTAGGGCAGGTAGGTGAAGCCGGACTTGACGTTCTTCGACGCGTCGACGAGGACCTCGTTGATCTTCTGGCCACCGAAGTACGACGGGTTGTCGTTGAGGAACGACGACGACTCGAGGTCGGCGGTGGTCGACGGGAACCCGCCGGACTTGGCGAAGATCTTCGTGCTCGCGCTCGACGAGTTGAGCCACTTGAGGAAGCCCGCCGCGAGCGCGGGGTTCTTCGACTGCTTCATGACGACCTGCGAGCTGCCCCCGTTGTTCGCGGTGACGGCCTTGCTGCCGTCGTAGGTGGGCATCGGGGCGACGCGCCAGTCACCGCTGCCGGCCGGGGCGCTCGCCTCGAGGTTGCCGGGCATCCAGGCGCCGGTGATGAGCGAGGCGATCTGGCCGTTGCCGAGCTGCTTGAACCAGTCGTCGCTCCAGGCCGGCGTGGTCGAGAGGAGTTTGCCCTGGACGAGCGGGTTCCAGGTCGACGTCCACTTCTTGCTCCCCGCGTCCTGCAGGTCGATCGACACCTTCGTGCCGTTCGTCGTGAACGGGGTGCCGCCGGCCTGCCAGATCATGCTGGTCGCGAATCCGGGGTCGCCGTTGTCCGCGGTGATGTACTCGCTGGAGTTCGCCGCGTGCAGCTTCTTGGCGTCGGCGACGTACTCGCTCCACGTCTTCGGGACGGCGAGGCCGTACTGGTCGAAGATGCGCTTGTTGTAGAACAGCGCCATCGGGCCGGAGTCCTGCGGCAGACCGTAGATCTTGCCGTTCATGGCGACCGAGTCCCACGTGCTCGCGGAGTACTTGCCCTTGAGCGAGCCGAACCCGTACGAGGTGAGGTCGGCCAGGGAGTTCGACAGCGCGAACTGCGGGACGGCGAAGTACTCGACCTGCGCGACGTCGGGCGCGCCCGAGCCGGCCTTGATCGTGTTCTGGAGCTTCGTGTACTCGTCGGTGCCGGTGCCGGCGTTGACGAGCTTGACGTGCACCTTCGGGTACGCCTTCTCGAACGCGGCGACCTGGGCCTTGGCGGACGGGGTCCACGACCAGTACGTGATCGTGCCGCCCTTCTTCAGCGCGGCGGAGACGTCGCTCGCGCTGCCGCCCGAGGCCGACGAGCTGCCGCTCGCGCAGCCGACGAGGGCGACCGCGGCGGAGACGCCGATGGCGACGGCGGCGAGGCCGCGCCGGAGACGCTTGTGCATGGTGATGCCTTTCACTTCGTTGTGGATCGCAGGGGTGCGGTGGTGCTGGGTGCTGCCCCGGGCCTCCCGGCCGACGGGGCGGGAGGTCACGCCTTGACGGACCCGGCCGCGAGGCCGGACTGCCAGAAGCGCTGGAGGAAGAGGAACGCGGCGACGATCGGGATGATCGTGAGCAGCGAACCCGTGACGACGAGGTTGTAGATCGGCTGGGCGGCGGCGCCGGTGGCCTGCGCGTTCCACTGGTTCAGGCCGACCGTGAGCGGGTACCAGCGGGGGTCGCTCAGCATGATCAGCGGGAGGAAGTAGTTGTTCCACGTGGCCACGACCGCGAACAGCAGCACCGTGACGACGCCGGGCATGAGCAGTCGGAGCCCGATCGTGAAGAAGATCCGGAACTCGCCGGCACCGTCCATGCGGGCGGCTTCGATGAGCTCCATCGGGATGGCGTCGATCGCGTACGTCCAGATCAGGTAGAGCCCGAACGGACTGATGAGCGACGGCAGGATGATCGCCCACGGCGTGTTCGTCAGGCCGACCTGCGAGAACAGCAGGAACGTCGGGACAGCCAGCGCCGTGCCTGGGATCGCGACCGCGCCGAGCACGATGGCGAACACGGCCCGGCGGCCGGGGAACGCGTACTTCGCCATGCCGTAGCCCGCGACCGTGGCGAGGAGCGTCGCCCCGCCGGCACCGACGACGACGTAGAGCAGGGTGTTGCCGAACCACTGCAGGAAGATCCCGCCGTTGTAGGTCAGCGTGTCGTGCAGGTTCTGGATCAGGTTGAAGTGTCCGCCGAACCAGAGACCGAACGTCGACAGGAGCGACGACTGCGTCTTCGTGCTGTTGATCACCAGGTAGGCGAGCGGCGCGAACGAGTAGACGGTGAACACCACCATGACGGCGGTGAGCAGCCCGCTCCGGCGCGGCCTGGGCGAGCCGGCGCCGGTCCTGCGACCCGGACGGGAGGCCCGGGGAGCGCGGGCACGCGGGTCGCGGCCGCGTGTGCCCTCGGTCGCGATGGTGACGGGCGGTGGGGTCTGGACGGCGCTCATCGGTTCTCCGCTCGCGTGCCGCGCACCTGGACGACGTAGGCGATCACGGCGGTGATGACACCCATGACGATCGCGACGGTGGCGGAGTAGTTGAACTGCTGGCCGCTGAAGGACAGCGAGTAGGCGTACATGTTCGGGGTGAATGCGCTGCCGATGACGTTCGGGGCGAGCGTCTTGAGCAGGTTCGGCTCGTTGAAGAGCTGGAAGCTGCCGATGATCGAGAAGATCGTGGCGATGACGATCGAGCCGCGCAGCGCCGGGATCTTGATCGACATGATCGTGCGGAGCGGTCCGGCGCCGTCGATCTCGGCCGCCTCGTACAGCTCGGTCGGCACCACCCGGAGCGCCGAGTAGAAGATCAGCATGTTGTAGCCGAGGAACTCCCACGTGACGACGTTGCCGATCGACGCGAGCACCCAGTGCGGGCTGAACGGCTCGAACAGGTCGATGCCCAGGGCCTTGTTCGCGGCGCCGGTCAGGCCGAACTGGTTGCCGTAGATGAAGCCCCAGATGAGCGCGGCGACGACACCCGGCACGGCGTAGGGCAGGAACACCCCGATGCGGAAGAACGCCGAGCCGTAGAGGCGACCGCTGTCGAGCGCGAGGGCGGCGACGAGTGCGAGGACGAGCATGACCGGCACCTGGACCACGAGGAACAGGACGACGCGCAGGAACCCGGCCCAGAACTTGGCGTCCTGGAACAGCTGCAGGTAGTTGGCGAACCAGACGAACTGGTTGCCGCCGATGAGCTGGTCGCGGAACAGGCTGAGCCAGAGCGCGTAGCCGATCGGCACGATGAGCATCGCGACGAGCACGATCATGAACGGCGCGACGAACAGCCAGCCGGTCCAGCGCTGGCGGGCTCGGCCCTTGCCCCGGGCGCCGCCACGGGCGCCGTTCCGGCCGCCGGGTGACGTTCCCCGGCGCGCGGTGATCGCGGTCATACGACTCCTTCGTCCAGACGGTGCTCCCGCAGATGTTGACGTCAACATCGCGCGGTTCACCGTAGCATGGCAACGTCAACATGCAAGCGCCGACGCAGAATCGTGACCAGAGGCCCGGTTCGTGCGATGATGCGGCCGAACGAGGTGGACCCGGCCGATCGCGGCGGGCCAGGAGGGGACCCCGATGAGCACGGAGACCCCGTCCGAGATCCGCAAGGCCCCGTCACTGGCCGCGGTCGCGCAGGCCGCCGGGGTCTCGATGCAGACCGTGTCCCGCGTCGCCCGCGGGTTCGACAACGTCAGCGACGACACCCGGGAGCGCGTGCGTCGTGCGATGGCCGAGCTCGGGTACCGGCCGAACCGTGCCGCCCGGGCCCTCCGCTCGGGGCGGTTCCGCACCATCGGGGTGATCCTGTTCACCCTGGCGTCGTTCGGCAACATGCGGACGCTCGAGGCCATCGCCGAGGCCGCGGGCGCAGCCGACTTCACGATCACCCTGCTCCCGATGGCCCGGCGCACCGAGGCAGGGGTCCGGTCCGCGTTCACCCGGCTGTCCGAACAGGCCGTGGACGGTGTCGTGATCATCATCGAGTCGCACGTGCTCGACGCCGCCGAGGTCGCGCTGCCCGACGGCGTGCCCGTCGTCGTGGTCGACTCCTCCGCCACCGCCGAGCACCCCACGATCGACACCGACCAGGCCGAGGGCGCCCGGATCGCCACGCAGTACCTGCTCGACCTGGGCCACGACACCGTCTGGCACGTCAGCGGACCCCGCGCGTCGTACTCCGCCATGCGCCGGGAGGCCTCGTGGCGCGCCACGCTCGAACGGGCCGGGCGTCCCGTACCCGACGTCATCCGGGGCGACTGGACGACCGACGCCGGCTACACCGCCGGGCAGCGGATCGCCGCCCGGCCGGAGATCACCGCCGTCTTCGCCGCGAACGACCAGACGGCGCTCGGCATCCTCCGTGCGTCACACGAGGCCGGGCGTGCCGTTCCCGGGACCCTGAGCGTGGTCGGGTTCGACGACATGCCCGAGGCCGACTCGTTCTGGCCGCCCCTCACGACGGTGCACCAGTCGTTCGACGAGGTCGGGCGGCGCGCGGTGTCCACCCTGATCGCCGAGATCGAGGGGCGGTCGGCGCCCGACCACGGGGGGCTCGTCCCCGTGTCACTCGTGGAGCGGGCGAGCGCGGCGCCGCCGAACCGCTAGCCGCCCTGCGTCCCGGTTCTCGAGAACGCCTGTTCCCGACACTCGCTGTCGTTCGACACCGGTCGAGTCGCCTGATGCGGCTGCATCCGACGCACGAGCATGCGTCGACGGTCCCGCGGTCGAACGACAGCGGCACCGTCGGACGTCACGGAAGCCGGGCAGCCGGGCGGCGGGTGCCCTCGCTCAGCCGAGCACCTCGGTCAGGAACGGGTTCCGGAACCGCCGCTCGGGGTCGACCCGGTCGGCGAGCGCCGCGAACTCCCCGAGGCGCGGGTAGACCACGTGGAGCTGCTCGGCCGGCATCGCGGTGACCTTGCCCCAGTGCGGCCGGGCGTCGAACGGGGCGAGCGCCGCGTCGATCAGGGGCAACACGGCCGCGACGCCCTCGGGGTCGCGGTGGAACGTGAAGTGGAACGCGACCGAGTCCCGCTCACTGCTCGGGGCGAGCCACGCGGTGTCGGCGGCGACGCGACGGATCTCGGAGACGTAGAGCACGGGCGCCATGGCCTCGCCGATGCCGCGCAGGGCCTGGATCGCGGGGACCGCGTCCGACGCGGGCAGCAGGTACTCGCACTGGATCTCGGCACCGGCACTCGGGGTGAACGAGGATCGGAAGTGCGGGAGCCGCTCGTGCCACGGGCCGGGCACGCCGGCCTGCTCGGTCACGCCGGCGTTGTCGGACCCGGGGACGGGGTGCAGCGGCGAGGTCGAGGGCATGGCGCCGAGGTCCTCGAGGTCCACCACGGGGTCGTCACGGTCGACACGGCGCTTCGTCCACACCTGCCGGATGCCGTCGTGGACGTACCCGGTGAACATGCTGACGCTGTACCCGGCGGACATGACGTCCTCGAAGCGGGCGTCGACGACCTCCCACGGCAGGCCGGTGTGGATGCGCTGGGCCACGTCGAACCGGGGCTCGATCGCCAGGTGGACGGCGGTGACGACGCCGAGTGCGCCGATGCCCACCCGGTGGGCGTCGAGGTCGGGGTGGTCGGCATCGAGCACCTCGACGTCGCCGGACGCACGGACGATCTCGACACCGACGACGCTCGACGCGAGCGACGCGTTCCGGACGCCGGATCCGTGGGTGCCGGTCGCCACGGCGCCCGCGACGGAGATGTGTGGCAGCGATGCGAGGTTGGCGAGGGCGAACCCGGCCTCGTCGAGGGCGGCGGCAGCGCGCGCGTGGGTCAGACCGGCGGCGACACGGGCGACCCGCCGCTCGCTGTCGATCTCGATGACCTCGGGCATCGCGCCGAGGGCGATCTGCACGCCGTCGGTGTCGGCGACGAGGTTGAAGGAGTGCCGCGAGCCGAGCGCCGTCACCCGGGGGTTGCTCGTGACGGCGGTGCGGAGCTCGTCGAGGGTGGTCGGCCTGACCACCTCGCGAGCCCGGTAGGTGACGTTCCCGGCCCAGTTCGTGCGGAGGTCCGCGCCGGTGGTCTCGATGGTGCTCATGCCGCTCCTCCGCGGGTCGGGCGTCGCGGGTGAGCGCTCACCCGCGGTGGTGCACACGGTAGTGCAGCCGCTCCGACGCTCGCCACCCCGACCGCCATACGTTGAGGAACGTCGCGGCCGGCGCGGTCGCGGTGACGGTCGGAGGCCAGGACCAGCGTTTCCTGGATGATCGACGCCGGTCCCCGCTCATCACGGACAGGCGGGGCACGCGCTCAGCGCTCGTCCCTACCATCGGGGGCGCACCGCACACCCCACACCATGACGCCTCCTCCTCTGAACACCCCCATCCTCGAACGGCAGCTCCGCTCGAGGCTCCTGTCGAGCGCGGACCGACTGTTCGACCGGAGCGGGTTCGGACCGGTGTCAGTGGGGCGGATCGCTCGTGACGCCGACCTGCCGCTCGAGACGCTGCGGCGCGAGTTCCCGACGAAGCACCAGCTGGTCGTCGCCGTCATGGAGGCCCGGCACCGTTCCTGGGTCGCGGACCTGACCGCCGCGGTGTCCGTGTTCACCGACCCGCGTGACCAGATCCTCGCGGTGTTCTCGTACCTCGAGGCGACCTTCCGGCAGCGCTCCTACCGCGGTTGCGCCTTCATCAACGGCTACGGGGAACTCGGCCGGCGGAATGCGGACGTCGCGCAACTGGCGGACGAGCACCTGACCTGGTTCGAGCGGTACCTGGCCGAGCTCTGCGACCGGGCGGGGCTGCCGGGCCACCTCGCGCACGCCGTGTCCCTGCTCGCGGAGGGCGCGCAGGTCGAGGCGGCCATCCACGGGTCGGTCCGTCCCGCGTCGTCCGCTCGGTCAGCGGCCGCGATGCTCATCGCCGTGTACACCGTCGAGGGTCACTGAGGCGCTGGGCCCGTCGGAAGGGCCGTGCGTCCTCCCGGGGCGATGGCCGGCTGTGCGGCCCGTCCGCGCTCTTCGGACAGCGCCGACGAATTGTTTGCATGCATGTGCGACACTGCGCGCGGTGGATGATGACTGACGACCGCGCATCCCGCGTGCGCAAAGACCTCCGAGGAGCCGACCTCGACGAGGCACGCGACGTACTCGCTGCGGAGTACGCCGGAGCATCGTGGCGCGCTGAACGCACCGTGGACGACTTCGACTTCCGGTACAGCGTCGTCGGCGACGACCACCTGACGTTGCGGAACGTCCGCTTCCACGGCCGCCTCGAGGGCGAGATGCCGCGCGGCGACGACTACGTGGTCCAGTGGATCACGTCCGGTACGGGCAGGCTCGACCTGGGGCGCGACGAGGTCGACCTCCTGCCGAACCGGCCCCGCATCTGGCCGTCGGACCGCCCCTTCCGGTTCGCCTTCGAGGACTACGACCAGAAGCTCGTGCAGATCAAACGAACCACCGTCGAGGAGGTCGCGGCCGAGCGCGGGCTCGACGCGCCGACGGTCCGGTTCGACCACACGGCGGAGCCGAGCGACCGGGCGATGCAGCTCTGGCGGGACACGGTGTCGCTCATCTCGAAGACGGTCCTGGACCGCGAGGCCAGCCCGCTCCTCCAGGCCGAGATGGGTCGGCTCGGAGCGGTCTCGTTCCTCGAGCTGTTCCCGCAGCAGACGGACGGGCTGCCGCGCGATCTGCTGCTCCCCCGGAACGCGCACATCCGCCGCGCCGTCGAGTACGTACACGAGAACGCGCACCTGCCGATCACGAGCACCGACCTGGCGCAGGAGGCCAACCTGAGCCTCCGGGCGCTGCAGCAGGCGTTCCAGCGCCAGTTCGACGTCACCCCGAACACGTACATCCGGGAGGTCCGCCTCGACCGGGTGCACGCGGAGCTCCGTGAGCGGAGTGCCACGACGACGACGATCGCCGAGGTCGCCAACCGCTGGGGCTTCCTGCACCTCGGCCGGTTCTCGGCGGCCTACGCGGCGCGGTTCGGGGAGTACCCGAAGGAGACCCTCCGGCACTGACCGGCCCGCTGCCGGCACCACGCCGCGGGAGCCCGGCGTCGGCCCGGGAGCCACCCGCGCTCGTGGGTCCACACGCTCGCGCGCCTGCGTCCTCGCGGCACGCTCCGCGAGCGGCGGGCGTCGTCGCGCCCGCCGCTCGGAGAACCTGAGAAATCCCTGGCATTCGTCGACCCGCTCACGAGCCGGAGTACATTCCCTGACAACCACTCAGTCGTGCGCAGCCAGATCAGGAGGTGAGCGCATGGACAAGCCGTTGGGCGCACCCAGGATCGCGCTCGTCCGGCTCGCCCTGCTCGGCACCGTCGTCGCAGCGGCCTTCGTCGTGCTCGGACTGCTCCTCGGGGCGAAGCCGGCCTCGGCGGCCGAGACGACCCCGGGCACGACCTCGTCGCACTCCCTGCTCGGCGCCGTGGGGAACACCGTCAGCGGTGTGGTCGACGGCGTCGGCACCGCGGTCCAGCCCGTGACCCGCCCCGCAGCACCGGCTCCGGCCCCGGCGGCGCCCGCTCCCGCAGCTCCTGCGCCCCGCCCGGCAGCTCCTGCGCCCCGCCCGGCAGCTCCTGCGCCCCGCCCGGCAGCCGCCGCGCCCCTCCCGGCAGCCCCGGCCCCGAGTGCGCACAGTCCGGCCCCCAGCACCCCGGCCCCGAGCACGGCGGTCCCGATCAGCTCCGCGCCGAGCAGGTCCGCGGGCAGCACGCCCGCTCCGGGCAGCACCGCGGCATCGACCACTTCCGGCGCAGCGACGACCCCGAGCAACCGGCCCGCACCCGCCGGCGCGAGCACGCGCACCGGTACGAGCACGACGCCCACGGCCGACCGTGGGACGCGCGGCACGCTCGGCGCGACGGCCGGCACCCTCGACGGGGCCCTCCGGCCGGTCGCGGGTGTCCTCGGGTCGCGGCCGGTCGGTGCGCTGCCCGTGGTCGGACCCGTCCTCGGCGCCGGCGCCCTCGGGTCCGTGACCGCTCCCGTGACGGGCCTCGTCGACGGCGCGCTCGGGGGCGCCGGCGCGGCCGTCGGCGGACTCCCCGGTGCGGTCGACCCGGTCACCTCGCCGGTCCTCGACCCGGTGGTCGGCCCGGTGCTCGGCGCGGTCTCCCCCGTCGTCACACCCGTCCTCGGGGGCGTCGGCTCCGTGGTCGATCCCGTGCTCGGCGGCATCGCCCCGGTCCTCTCGCCCGTGACGTCGACCCTCCCGCCCGCGACCACCGTCCTCGACCCGACGACCCCGGTCGTGGGTCCGGTCCTCCCCGTGGCACCCGGCCAGGGTCAGCCCGGTGACGGCCAGCCCGCCCAGGGTCAGCCCGGCAGCGCGACCGACTCCGCCGTGGCCGACAGCACGCTCGTCCGCTCGGGTGCGGGCGCGGGGACCTCGGCCTCCAGCGCATCGGGCCTCGGCACGACGGACTCCGTCCCGACCGTCTCCACCGCTGGCGGGACCCGCCCCGGCGACGCGACCCCGGTCCTCCCGGCAGCGCCGGCCGCACCGACCGCCCCCGCGGCCCCCACCGGGACCACCGGTGGCAGCAGCGCCGCCGCCGGTGGTGCGCCCACCACCCCGGTGGCGACCATCTCGACTCCCGCGTCCGTCGTCCTGGCGGCCGGCCCGATCCTCCCCACCGGTGACGACGTGCTCCCCGCATCCGTCGTCGCCGACCACGACGTCGCTCCTGATTGAGCCCGACGCACCTGCCCCGCTGGCAGGACGCGTCATCGCCGCACACGCGGCGCACCAGTCTCGATCACATCAGGAGCACGACCATGAACAAGTACGTCTCGAGAGGGCTGTGGTTCACCCTCTTCGTCAGCGGTCTCTCGCTCGGGGGCGGGCTCGCCGCCCACGCCGCCGAGACCACGGGGACCGACGGCATCGCCTCCGGCACGCAGGTCGCCGGGAGCTTCGGCCTCCCCGTCTCCGCCACCGGTGACGCCGTGAGCGTCCTCGGGGACGCGACCAGCACCTCCACCGCGCCGGCGGCGTCCGGCCCGGCTGCGTCCGCTCCGGCGGCGTCCGCTCCGGCGGCGCCCACGTCCTCGTCGGCGTCCACCTCGGGCTCCGGTGGCATCGCGTCCGGCACGCAGGTCGTGCCGACCGTGAGCGTTCCGGTGGACCTCGGCTCGACGGCGGTGGCGGTCGGCGGTGACGCGACCAGCGCACCCGCTCCGGCCGCAGCCCCGACTCCGGCGGCCGCCTCCGCGTCGGGGGCGACGGCTCCGGCGGCTCCCGCCGCCACCACCTCCGGTTCCGACAGCGTCCTCGGCGGCACCCAGGTCGCCCCCGACGTCGCCGCACCGATCACGGCCACCGGGGACAGCATCGCGGTCCTCGGGGACGCCACCGGCACCAGCTCGGGAGGCTCGGCACCGGCCGCGAACGCCGGGTCCACCCCGGCGTCGGGGTCGGGTCCGGCCACCTCGGGCTCGGACGGGACGGCCTCGGGGACGCAGGTCGCCCCCGTGGTCAGCGCACCCGTCACCGTCGGCGGCAACGGGATCGCGCTCCTCGGCGACGCCAGCTCCACCGGCACCTCGGGCAGCGGCACCTCCGGCACGACCGGCACCGGCAGCACGGACACCGGCACGACCGGCGGCACCACCACCTCCGGCTCGGACGGCACCGCGTCCGGCACCCAGATCGCCCCGGTGATCAGCCTGCCCGTCACCGTCGGCGGCAACGGGATCGCGCTCCTCGGTGACGCCAGCTCCACCGGCACCACCGGCAGCGGCACCTCCGGCACGACCGGCACCGGTGCCAGCGGTGCCAGCGGCAGCACCACAGGGTCCGGGTCGACCGGCGGGAGCAGCGCCGCCACCTCCGGCACGGACGGGACGGCCTCGGGGACGCAGGTCGCCCCCGTGGTCAGCGCACCTGTCACGGTCGGCGGCAACGGGATCGCGCTCCTCGGCGACGCCAGCTCCACCGGCACCTCGGGCAGCGGCACCTCCGGCACGACCGGCACCGGCACCGGCACCAGCAGCACGGACACCGGCACGACCGGCGGCACCACCACCTCCGGCTCGAACGGCACCGCGTCCGGCACCCAGATCGCCCCGGTGATCAGCCTGCCGGTCACCATCGGCGGTACCACCGTGGCGGTCGGCGGCAACAGCACCACGACGCCGGACCCCACCACGCCCGCCGGGCCGACGAACCCGGTCGTCACGGATCCGACCAGCCCGGCCGACCCGACCAGTCCGGCCGAGCCCACCACGCCGGTGGGCACCACGGACCCCGCTGACGGCACCGACCCCGTGTCGACCACGCCGGCCGGGAACGACCCGACCGCCACGACGGGGGACGAGGGCACGGTGACCGACCGCGCCGCGGGCATCGTCCCGGCCACGGTGGTCTCGACGGCTCCGGCCGCGGCGATGACCCGCACCGCCTCCACCACCGGCACGATCGCCGCGATGGCGACCACCGCCTCCACGGCGGCGCTCGCGTACACGGGTTCGACGGGCATCGCGGTCTTCGGCGGGATCGGACTGCTGCTCCTGCTCGTGGGACTCGCGCTGCTGTTCCTGCACCGTGAGTCGGTGATCCGCAGCCGCCGCTGAGCCGCGGCGATCCGCTCGAGTCGAGCCGCGATTCGGACTCCGAGCCGGGGAACTTCCCGGTTCGGAGTCCGATTCGCGGCTCAGACCCATGGGCTACCGTGCTGCCATGAGGGCCAGCGCGGGCGCGAGTGGATCCGGACGGCGGTCCCCCGCGGTCCTGGTGGTCACGATCGTGTCCGCGTTGCTCGTCGTCGCGGCAGCGGCGTTCGCCGGGCCGCTGCGGTTCGGCGGACCACGATGGTCCCCGACGATCGCGCTGCCGACCGCCACGACCGCACCGGGACCGACCGCGGCGACCACCCCGACGGCGCAGCCCGGCGCCGCCGGACACCGCTCGACCCTCCACGTCGACCTGACCTGGCCACTGCTGATCGCCGGCCTGGTCGTGCTCGCACTCGTCGTGGTGCTCCTGGTCCGCCTGCTGGGACGGCGGCGACGTGGCGGAGCCGAGCCGGGCCTCCCCACCGGCCTGCTGACGGACGACGTGTCGGACGTCGACGTCCCGACCACGGCGGCCGCGATGCGCACGGTGCACCGCGGCCTCGCGCGCGCGCTCGACGTCATCGACCAGGACCGACCGGCGTCGGACGCGATCACCGCCGCGTGGCTCGGCCTGCAGGAGGCCGCCGAGGACGCCGGCTACCGGCGGCAGGTCGCGGAGACCCCGACCGAGTTCACCGCGCGGGTGCTGCTTCGGCTCGAGCTGGACCGGAACGCCGTCGGGACGCTCCGGGACCTCTACGTGATGGTGCGGTTCGGCACCACGCCGGCCGGGCCGACCGAGGTGCAGGCGGCCCGCGTGGCGCTGCGGACGCTGCAGGAGCGGTGGCCGGGCGGGACACCCACCGCGGCCTCGGAGCAGCGCCGGTGAGCGGCCGGACGGTGGGACTGCCCGCTCGGCGCCGGGTCGTCGAGGTGGTCGTCGTCGCGGTCGTCGTCGGTGCCGCAGGGTGGTTCTTCGGACTCCCGGCGCCCCAGGCCGTCGTCGTCGCGGCCGTGATCACCGCGGTCGGGTTGACCTGGTCGGCGGTGCGCGACGACGAACGGCTCACGTGGCCGGCGCCGCCCACGGAGGTGGTCCGCGGGGCGCGCCGCGACGTCCAGGCGCTGGCGTGGTCCCTGCGCTCACGCGGCGGGCTGCCCGAGCGACCCGTCGTGCGCCTCCGCGCGGCCGCAGGCCACCTGCTGCTCGTGCACCACGGGGTCGACATCGACGACCCGGAGGCCCGACCCGCGGTCGAGCGCCTGCTCCCGCCCGACGTCGTCCGCGTGCTCCTGAGCCCGCGGCACCCCGAACTCGACCTCGCCACGTTCTCGTCCCTCCTGATCGCCGTGGAGGCGCTCGGGGAACCGTCCGGAAGGCTCCCGTGACCGATCAGACCGCCGACACCACCACCCCCAGCCCGCTGTCCGTGGCCGAGGTCGCCCGGCTCAGCGCCGCCGTCCTCGACGCCGTCGGGACCGCCGTGGTGGGCATGCGGGAGCCCCTCGAGCTGGCGTTCGCGAGCATCCTCGCCGGCGGGCACGTCCTGTTCGAGGACGTGCCCGGGCTCGGCAAGACCCTCGCGGCACGGTCCCTGGCGCAGGCGTCCGGGCTCGACTTCCGGCGCCTGCAGTGCACGCCGGACCTGTTGCCCGCGGACATCACCGGCTCGTTCGTCTACGCCCCGAGCACGGCGGAGTTCGTGTTCCGGCCCGGCCCGGTGTTCACGGGGCTGTTCCTGGCCGACGAGATCAACCGGACGTCGCCGAAGACCCAGTCGGCACTGCTCGAGGCGATGGCCGAGGGGCAGGTCACCGTCGAGGGTGACCGCTTCCCGCTGCCGCGGCCGTTCCACGTCGTGGCGACGTCGAACCCGATCGAGTACGAGGGCACCTACGCCCTGCCCGAGGCGCAGCTCGACCGCTTCATGGTGCGTCTCGCCGCTGGCTACCCGAGCAGGACCGAGGAGCAGCGCGTGCTCCTCAACCGCGTCGACCGCCAGCGCGAGGTCGCGACGGTGCCGGCGGTGATCAGCGGGGCAGATCTCCTGCGCATGCAGGCGACGGTGGAGCAGGTGCACGTCGACGAGGACATCGCGTTGTACTGCGTCGACCTCGCCGTCGGCACACGGGAGCACCGCGACGTCCAGGTCGGTGCCTCGCCGCGCGGAGCACAGGCGCTCCTGCTCGTCGGACGCGCCCGTGCGGTGATGGCCGGCCGCGACTTCGTCACCCCCGAGGACGTCAAGACCGCCGCCGTCCCGGTGCTCGCCCACCGACTCTCGCTCACCCCGCAGGCCTGGGCCAACGGCGTCGATCCGGCGACCGTCGTCCGGACGGTGGCCGGGCAGGTGGCGGGGCCGCCCGCGGTGGCCTCGGGTCGGGGCGCCGGCACGGGTGGCGGCATCGGCACGGGTCGGGCGACGGACGCCACTGCCGGTCGGGAGGCCCGGTGAGCGACGACGACGGATGGCACCTGCCCGTCGGGGTCCCGTCCGGAGCTGTCCCGTCCGGAGGGGCGCCGTCCGGAGCGCTGCTGCCCGGAGGGGCGCCGCCCCGGTCCTCGTCCGCCGCCGTGCCCGAGGACGCCACGCCCGGCGTGCGCTCGACGGACCAGGCGTACCGCGTGCGGTGGGTGCCGAACCCGCCGATCACCGCTGCGATCGCAGCCGCGGTGTTCCTCGCCGGGCTCGCGCTCGTGACGGCCCGCGTCGAGTTCGCCCTCGTGGCCGCACCGCTGCTCGTGATCGCCGCGCTCGGGCACGATCCCGCTCGCGGCCGCGCGGGTGTCATCCGGACCCGAACCGGGGTGCGACCCGAGGACAACGGGCGGGGCGTCATGGTCGACGTCGCACTCCGGGTACCCCAGGTCGCCGAGGCGGTCGCCGTCGTGGCGACCCTCGCCGATGGATCCACCCGGCGTGTCCTGGTCACGCCGTCCACCGCGGCGGCACTCCGCGGGCCGGTCACGGTCCTCCACTCCGGGCCGCAGGCCGTGGTCCGGCTCGACCTCGCGCTCATCGCGCAGGGCGGCACCGCGGTCACCCTGCCGGAGGAGGGACCGACGCTCCGCGCGGTCGTCCCGCCACCGCGCCTGCGGATCGAACAGCTGCCCATGCCGCACCGGCTCGTCGGCACCACGGGGACCCACGAGTCGAGCAGCCGCGGCGACGGCGGGGAGTTCCGCGACCTCGCGCTCTTCGCCCCCGGGGACCGGCTCCGACGGATCGACTGGCGACGAACGGCACGACGAGCGCAGCAGCCCGGCGAGCTGTACGTGCGGCGCACGTCGTCCACCGCCGACGCCGTGGTCGTCATCGTGCTCGACGACCGTGACGACGTCGGGCCGGACGTCACCCGCTGGTCCGGTACCGCCGGACCCGAGCGGAGCGCGACGTCGCTCGACCTCGCCCGCGAGGCCGCCACCACCCTGGCCTCGGCGTACATCGGCGCAGGCGACCGAGTGGGCTTCCGGGACCTCGCCGGTGCGGTGACGGGCATCGAACCCCGCGGAGGGGTGCGGCAGCTCGACCGCCTCCGCTCTGCGACGGCACGAGCGGTCCCGACGAGCGACACCCCGGGGCCGGTGCGCGCGCCGACCGTGCCCGCGGCCTCGCTCGTCGTGGTGCTCTCGACCTTCCTCGACGACCATCCCGCAGCGATGGCGATCACCTGGGCGGCGACCGGCCGCCGCGTGGTCGCCGTCGACGTGCTCCCGCCGCTCGATCGCTCCGACGCGGACCGGCAGGAGCGCGTCGCGTCGCGGCTCGTCGAGCTCGAACGCCGGGTCCGGTTCGATCGGATGCGAGCGGCCGGGGTGGAACCGATCACCTGGCGGACCGCCGACGGGACGCCGCCCGCGGTCGCCGTGCGGCTGCTGAGCAGAGCGAGGCGGCGGCCATGAGTGCGGAGGCGAGCCGGGCCTCCCGGTCGTTCCCCCATGTCGGACGTGCCCTGCCGGCGTGGGTGTTGACCGCGCTCGGTGTCGTCGCGGGCCTCGGTGGGGCGTGGGTGGCCGTCGGTCCGAGCGGGTGGTGGTTCGCACTCGCGGTGGCGCTCGTCGCCGCGTCGGCGGTGTTCCCGCGTGGGCCGTTCACCGCCGGACTGGTCGTGCAGCTCGCAGTGGCCGCCGTCGCCGGGGGTGCCGGGGCTGGATGGGGTCCGCTTGCAGTCGTGCTCCTCAGCACGCACCTGATCGTCGCGGTCGGCATGGTGGCGTCGGTCGCACCCCGGCGAGCCCTCGTGCAACTGCGGGCACTGCGGCCGTCGGCACTCCGGTTCGTCGCGGTGCAGGCGGGGACGCAGCTCGTGGCGGCCGTGGTGCGCATGGTCGGGGTCCGTCGCGGCGCCGATGACGGCATCACGTGGATCGCCGTCCTCGCGGCGGTGGCGATCGTCGCGGTCGCGGTCGCGGTGCTCGTCCCGGCGCTCGGCGGGAGTCGTCGGTCGTCGGACGGCTGAGGGTCGCCCGCGTCGTCCGGTCATGCCCGGAGCTGCCGTGCCGCCGCCTCCAGGGTCCGCCGCAGCGCTCGGAGCGCCGGGGAGCCGGCCCCGGCTTCCCGCTGTGCCGTGAAGACGGTCCGCTGCGGACGCCCGGGGAGCGGCACGAGGCGGCAGGTGGTGCTCCGGCCGGTCCACACGAGGTCCGGCATGAGCGCGACCGCGTTGCCGGACTCGATGAGGCGGATCTGGGTCTGCAGGTCCGGCGTCTCGTACCGCACGTCGGGTTCGAACCCCGCTGATCGGCACACCTGCTCCGCGAAGTGTCGTGATGCGGCCCCGCGCGGCTCCATGACCCACGGCATGGCGGCTGCGCCGAGCAGGTCGTCCACAGACTGGTCGAGTGCGTCGACCGGCGGGAGCGCCAGGCGCACGGCGTCGCGGGTCAGGTCCTGGCGGTCCAACCCGGCGTGCCACGCGGCGGCATGCGCCGGGTACTGCTCGGCGATGACGAGGTCGAAGTCCCGGACCCACGTGGCGCGCAGGGCGCTCTCCGGTTCGTGCTGGACCATCTCCACGCGGACGTCGGGGTGGGTGCGGGCCATGGCGCGGAGGGCCGGCGGCATGAGGGCGAGCGCCGCGGACTGGAACACCGCCACGCGGACCCGCCCCTGCACACTCGGGAGTGACTGGTCGAGCGCACCCTGGGCCCGTTCGAGCACGTCGAGCACCTCGCTCGCCGCGGCGACGAGCACCTCGGCCTGCGGGGTGAGCTGCAGACGCCGCCCGGCGGGTCGGAGGAGCTCCAGGCCCGTTTCGCGCTCGAGGGCGTTCAGCTGCTGGGACACCGCCGACGGCGTGAAGGACATCGCCTCGGCGACGGCGGCGATCGTGCCCCGGATGGCGAGTTCGCGCAGGATCACCATGCGCCGGACGTCGAGCATGCGGACTCCTCGTGTGGGTGTGTGGACCGTGGGATGTCACTGTGGCTGGATCGCGACCAGTGCGTGGGGCCACCTGTCACGCCTGTGGATAACCCGGTAGGAACGCTACCGATAACCGTGAACCAACCGTCACTGGTGCTACCGCAACCGGAGCCCGATACTGGGCGCATGACCGACCTCGCCACCCCGCGGCATGACATCGACGGCGCCGCCGCGGATCCCCTCGTCGACGCCACGATCGTGCTCGTCCGTCGGTGGCTCGCCGAGGCCGACGGCCACCCCGTCGACGGTTCGGCTGCTCAACTCGCGGGCGTGCTCCGCGACCCCAAGGGCCTCGCGTTCACCGTCGGCTTCGTCGACGGCGTGGTCAGGCCGGAGGACCGGACCGTCGCCGCCCGGACGCTCCATCGGATCGCGCCGGACGTCCCCACGTTCCTCCCGGCCGCCATGCGTGCGCTCGTGCGCGCCGGTGGCGGGCTCGCCCCGGTCCTGCCGGACGTCGTCGTGCCGATCGCGCGCCGCGTGCTTCGGCGGATGGTCGGGCACCTGATCATCGACGCGTCCGACTCCGCGCTCGGGCCGGCGATCCAACGGGTCAAGCGCGAGGGCGTGCGCCTCAACATGAACCTGCTCGGCGAGGCGGTCCTCGGCGAGCGCGAGGCCGCGCGTCGACTCGAAGGCACCGAGCGGCTCCTCGCCCGCGACGACGTCGACTACGTGTCGATCAAGGTGTCGTCGACCGTGCACCCGCACTCGCCCTGGGCCTTCGACGAAGCCGTCGCCGACGTCGTCGCCAAGCTCCGCCCCCTGTTCGCCCGAGCGTCCGCCGCCTCCCCTCACAAGTTCATCAACCTCGACATGGAGGAGTACAAGGACCTCGACCTGACGATCGCGGTCTTCACGACGCTGCTCGACGATCCGGCGTTCCTCGACCTCGAGGCCGGGATCGTGCTCCAGGCGTACCTGCCGGACGCGCTCGGCGCCATGCAGCGGCTCCAGGAGTGGTCCGCGGCACGCCGCGCCCGCGGTGGCGCCGGGATCAAGGTCCGGCTCGTCAAGGGCGCGAACCTGCCCATGGAGCAGGTCGAGGCCTCGATCCACGGCTGGCCCCTGGCGACCTGGCACACCAAGCAGGACTCCGACACGAACTACAAGCGCGTGCTCGACTGGGCCCTCACGCCGTCGCGCATCGCCAACGTCCGGGTCGGGGTCGCCGGGCACAACCTGTTCGACATCGCGCACGCCTGGCTCCTGGCCGGGGAGCGCGGGGTGCAGAGCGGCATCGAGTTCGAGATGCTCCTCGGCATGGCCCAGGGGCAGGCCGAGGCCGTCAAGCGGACCGTCGGGGGTCTCCTGCTCTACACGCCGGTGGTGCACCCGGGCGAGTTCGACGTCGCGATCGCGTACCTGATCCGTCGCCTCGAAGAAGGCGCCTCGCCGGACAACTTCATGTCCGCCGTGTTCGAGCTGTCGACGTCCGAGGCGCTGTTCGAGCGCGAGGCCGACCGGTTCCGCGCGTCACTCGCTCCGCTCGCCGAGTCCGGCGGCCTCGAGGCTCCTGCTCCGCATCGGGTCGCCGACCGGTTCGCGGCAGTCCCGCGGCCGACCCTCGGGCACTTCGAGAACACGCCGGACGCGGATCCATCGGTCGCCGAGCACCGCGCGTGGGCGCGCGGCGTCATCGAGCGGATGTCCACGAGCGCGCTCGGCATCGATGCCGTGCAGGAGGCCCGGATCACCGATCCCGACACCCTCGCCGCCGCCCTGCAGCGCGTGCGCGAGGCAGGCTCGACGTGGGGATCGTGGTCCGGCGAGGACCGAGCGAGGGTCCTGCACGCCATCGGTGCGGCGCTCGAGGCGCACCGCACCGAGCTGGTCGAGGTCATGGGAGCCGAAGCAGGCAAGACGATCGACCAGGCCGACGTCGAGGTCTCCGAAGCGGTCGACTTCGCGCACTGGTACGCCGAACTCGCGCGGTCGCTCGATGAGGTCGACGGCGCCCGGTTCGTCCCCGCTGCGCTGACGCTCGTGACGCCGCCGTGGAACTTCCCCGTCGCGATCCCGGCCGGGTCGACGCTCGCGGCGCTGGCGGCCGGATCGGGAATCGTGCTCAAGCCCGCCGGTCCGGCCGAGCGCTGCGGCGCGGTGCTGGCCGGTGTCATCGGCGATGCACTGGCCGCCGCGGGCGCGCCCGCCGACGTGCTCGCGCTCGTGCCGGTGTCGGAGGAGGACCTCGGCCGAGACCTCGTCGCCTCCCCACTCGTCGATCGGGTGATCCTCACGGGCGCGTACGAGACGGCGGAGCGCTTCCGGTCCTTCCGGCCCGATCTGCCGCTCCTCGCCGAGACGAGCGGCAAGAACGCGATCATCGTGACGCCGTCCGCGGACCTCGACCTCGCCGTCAAGGACGTCGTGCAGTCCGCCTTCGGGCATGCCGGGCAGAAGTGCTCCGCAGCGTCGCTCGTCGTACTGGTCGGCTCGGTCGCCCGGTCGAAGCGGTTCAAGCACCAGCTGCTCGACGCGGTGTCGTCCTTGACCGTCGGGTACCCCTGGGACCCGACGACGCAGATGGGCCCGATCATCGAGCCAGCCAGCGGCAAGTTGCTCACGGGCCTGACCGAGCTCGGCCCTGGCGAGACGTGGCAGCTCCGGCCCGAGCAGCTCGACGATCGCGGTCTGCTCTGGAGCCCCGGGGTGCGCGGTGGGGTCCGGCGCGGATCGGACTACCACCGCACGGAGTACTTCGGGCCGATCGTCGGCGTCATGACCGCGGACACCCTCGACGAGGCCATCGACATCGTGAACGAGGTCGACTACGGACTGACCTCGGGGCTGCACGCGCTCGACCCCGCCGAGATCGGCGCATGGCTGTCGCGGGTCGAGGCCGGGAACCTCTACGTCAACCGGGGGATCACGGGCGCGATCGTCCGGCGGCAGCCCTTCGGCGGGTGGAAGCGATCCGCCGTCGGGCCCGGCACCAAGGCCGGGGGTGTCAACTACCTCATCGGCCTCGGTTCGTGGGAGCCGACCGCGGCGAGCGCCGGTGATGCGGTGACGTCCGCGGCCGTGGCGCGCCTCCAGGCTGATGCCGGTGCTGGGCTGTCCGAGCCGGACCGTGCGCTGCTCGCGCGCGCTTTCCGGTCCGACGCGCACGCGTGGTCGACGCTGTTCGGCACCGCCGCGGACGTCTCCGGTCTCAGCGCCGAGCGGAACGTGGCCCGGTACCTGCCGTGGCCGGAACCCGTGCTCGTCCGGCTCGTCGCGGGTGGCAGCGTCGCGTCGCTCGTCCGCGTGGTCGGTGCGGCGGCTGCCGCGGGGGCGGCGGTCGCCGTCTCGGTCGACCCGGAGTGCACGCTCCCCGAGGCCGTGCGGACCGCACTCCGCGCCGAGCCCCACGTGAGATCGGTGGCCGTCGAGTCCACTGAGGCGTTCCACGCCCGTGCTGGCCGACTCGGCGGCGGGCGGATCCGGCTCATCGACGGGGACGCCGAGGCCGTGCGCGCCCTCGCCGTCGCGACGAACGGGAGGCCCGACCTCGCCGTGTACGCCGGACCGGTCACCGAGGCGGGCCGCATCGAGCTGCTGCCGTTCCTGCGAGAGCAGTCCATCGCGATCACGGCCCACCGGTTCGGGACGCCGAACCACCTGTCGGACGGGCTCATCTGACACGCTGTCGCTGGCTCCCCGCGCCCGAGCGGAGAAGCCGTGCACGAGAGGATGGCCGCAGAAGGAGTGTGTGCGATGGAGATCCGTTCGTTCGAGGACACCGACACCGAGGCCGTGGTGGCGCTCTGGAGTGCGGCCGGGCTGACCCGCCCGTGGAACGACCCGCACGAGGACGTCCGCCGCAAGCAGACCGTGCAGCCCGAGATGTTCTTCGTCGCCGAGGACTCCGGGCGGATCGTCGGCGCGGTGATGGCCGGGTACGACGGGCACCGCGGCTGGATCAACTACCTGGCGGTCGGAGACGACCAGCGCGGCACGGGACTCGGTCGCGCGCTCGTCGAACGGGCGGAGGGGGCGCTCCTGGCGCTCGGGTGCCCCAAGGTGCAGCTCCAGGTCCGGCCCGACAACACCGGGGTCGTCGACTTCTACGAGCACCTCGGCTACGCCCCGTACGAGGCCGTCAGCATGGGGAAGCGCTTGATCGAGGACTGAGTCGTGCCCGATCCTCGCGACACCGGCCGAGCCGTTCCCCG
Source organism: Curtobacterium sp. MCBD17_003 (assembly GCF_003234885.2). NCBI lineage: Bacteria > Bacillati > Actinomycetota > Actinomycetes > Micrococcales > Microbacteriaceae > Curtobacterium > Curtobacterium sp. MCBD17_003. The sequence continues at coordinate 199,656 of NZ_CP126275.1, read as the reverse complement.
CTCGGCCCGGTCCGGCAGCGTCCTGGTCGCACTCGGCGCCGCACTCTGGGGCACCGGTGGGGTCGCGGGCACGATCGTGGCTGCGGACAGCGCGATGTCCTGGCCGGCGATCTCGGCGCTCCGTCTGCTCGGCGGCGGACTCGTCATGCTCGCGGTCACCGCGGCGATGGGCGGCCTCCGGCGCGTGCCGTGCAGCCGGGAGGCCCTGGGGCACGTCCTTCTGACGGCCGTCCTGACCGGCGTGTACGGCACCGCGTACTTCGAGTCGGTCTCGCTCGTCGGCGTCGCGGTGTCGACCGTCATCTCCCTCGGGGTCGCGCCCGTGGCGGTCGCGGTCGCCACGGCACTGCACGAGCGCCGGCCGCCCCGCGCCACGGTGGTCCTCGCACTCGCCACCGCGGTCGCCGGGCTCCTGCTCGTCAGCGACGTCTCGGGCTCCGAGCCCGGGGCCGGCAGCGCGAGTGTCACCGGCGCCGGCGTTGCCGTCGGGTCCTCGAACACGGTCGGCGTGCTGCTCGCGCTCGTGGCCGGGCTGGCGTTCGCGGGGACCTCGATCGTGAACCGGCGTGTGATCCCGGGTCTCGGGCCGTCGACGCTCATCGCCGTGTCGTTCACCCTCGCCGGGGTGCTGTCCGCCGTGTTCGCGCTGTGCACCGGGTTCCACCTCGCGAGCGCGGGGCCCTCGGCGTGGGGCGGGGTCGCGTTCCTGGCGCTCGTGCAGACCGTGCTCGGGTACCTGGCGTTCTACGGCGGACTCCAGCGCGGGGTCGCGGCGACGACCGCGGCAGTGCTGTCACTCGTGGAGCCGCTGGTGGCGACCGTGCTGTCGGTCGTGGTGCTCCACGAGCCGCTCACGGTCGCGGGTGTGGTCGGCATCGTGCTGCTCCTCGTCGCGGTGGTGCTGGTCCGCCCGCCGCGCTGACCTCCCCAGGAACCGCTGGTCCCGCGGCGCCGGTCGCCGAGAACAGGCGGAAGGGCTCGGGCTCGGGCGGCGAGCGGCGGAAGGGCTCGGGGGCCGGAACCTGCCGCCGGCTGAGGGAGAATCGAGTGCCTGCAGCATCCGGAGGTCCCCATGCAGCTCTCGCACCGCGCCCGCGCCGTCGCACCCTTCTACGCGATGGAGTTCGGCAAGCAGGCGGCAGCCCTCGAGGCCGAGGGCCACGACGTCGTCAAGCTCAGCCTCGGCGAGCCCGACTCCGGCGCACCACCCGCCGTCCTGGAGGCCCTGCGCCAGGTGGCCGACGGACGGCCACTCCCCTACACGGCCGCGTTGGGCCTCCCGGCGCTGCGCGCGGCGATCGCCGCGTTCTACCGGACGCAGCACGACGTCGAGATCGACCCCGCGCGGATCGTCGTGACGGCGGGCGCGTCGGCGGCGTTGCTCCTCGCGACGGCCGCGCTCGTCGACGCCGGTGACGAGGTGCTCATGGCGGACCCGTCGTACCCCTGCAACCGCGAACTGGTCGAGACGTTCGGGGGACGCGTGACCCTCGTCCCGACGACCGCCGAGACGCGGTTCCAGCTCGACGACGACGCCGTCCGGGCGAACTGGACGGAGCGGACCACAGGCGTGATGATCGCGACGCCCTCGAACCCGACGGGCACCTCGATCCGTCCCGAGGACCTCGCGGCGATCTGTGCGACGGCGCGGGAGCGCGGCGCGTGGCGGATCGTGGACGAGATCTACCTCGACCTCAGCGACCCGGACGAGCAGGGTCGGCGTCCGCGCAGTGTGCTGTCGATCGATCCCGACGCCATCGTCGTCAACAGCTTCTCGAAGTACTTCGGCATGACGGGGTGGCGCCTGGGTTGGTGCGTGGTGCCCGAGGAACTCGTGCCCGTGACCGAACGCCTGGCGCAGAACTACTTCCTGTGCGCGTCCGCCCCGGCGCAGGCGGCGGCACTCGCGTGCTTCACCCCGGAATCGCTCGCCGTGGCGGAGGCGCGGCGAGCGGAGTTCGCCGAGCGGCGGGCGGTCGTGCTCGACGGCCTCGCGCGGATCGGCCTCCCCGTGCCGGTCCCGCCGGACGGTGCGTTCTACGTGTACTTCGACGTGACCGGGACCGGACTCAGCTCGTGGCAGTTCTGCGAGCGGGCGTTGCACGAGGCGCACGTCGCCCTGACGCCGGGCCGCGACTTCGGGGTCCACACGGCGGAGTCGCACGTGCGGTTGTCGTACGCGGCGTCGATGGACGCACTGCACGAGGGTCTGGCGCGCCTCGGCCGATTCGTGTCGTCCTTGGGCTGATCGGCGGCACCGGCCCGCGACACAGCGGGCACCCGGGCTTTCGGGGATGGCAGCGAGGACCGAACGGGGTACGGGCGAGCCAGGCCGACTCAGGGCGCATGGACAGCGAACGCGCATCTCGTCCCCCTACGTTGACGCCAACCTCGCACCCGCGGGGGAACCCGACAGGAGCCGGCCGAAGGGCCGCTCCCCCCACGGAAGCAGTCGCCCTGACGACCACCGATCCGACCGTGCCGCGCATCGTCCGCACGCGTCCCCGCTCCGGCACCACGAGCGGCACGTCCACGTACTCCTCGATCCTCGCCCAGGTCAAGGAGCAAGGCCTCCTCGGCCGCCGCATCGGTTTCTACTGGGCGCTGTTCGGCGCCCTCATCGGGTCGCTCGGGGTCGTGTGGGCCGGGTTCGCGCTCCTCGGCCACTCCTGGTTCCAGCTCATCGTCGCGGCCGCGCTCGGCGTCCTGTTCACCCAGTTCGCGTTCCTGTCGCACGAAGCCGCGCACCGGCAGGTGTTCGCATCGCACAAGTGGAACGACCAGGCGGGCCGGTTGCTCGGGACCTTCCTCGTCGGGCTGAGCTACTCCTGGTGGATGAACAAGCACACCCGGCACCACGGGAACCCGAACACGGTCGGCAAGGACCCGGACATCGCGCCGGACACCATCCGGTTCCGTCCCGAGGACGCCGCCGCGGCGCGCGGTCCGCTCCGCTTGCTCGTGCGGGTCCAGGGGTACGCGTTCTTCCCGCTCCTCACCCTCGAGGGCATCAACCTCCACTGGCTCGCGGTCCGCTCGGTCGTGACCGGCGCCGCGACCAAGGCGGACGCCCGACACCGCTGGATCGAGGGCGGTCTCCTGGCGGCCCGCTTCGGCATCTACCTGACCGTGGTGTTCTGGTTCCTGCCGCTCGGCATGGCGTTCGCGTTCCTCGGGGTGCAGCTCGCGGTGTTCGGCGTGATGATGGGCGCCTCGTTCGCCCCGAACCACAAGGGCATGCCGGTGCTGGCGCACGACGCCCAGGTCGACTTCTTCTCGCGACAGGTGCGGACCTCCCGGAACATCCGCGGCGGCTGGTGGGTGTCGTTCCTCATGGGCGGCCTCAACTACCAGGTCGAGCACCACCTGTTCCCGAGCATGCCGCGGCCGGCGCTCAAGCAGGCTCGTCTGCTCGTCCGCGACCACTGTGCGACGCTCGACGTGCCCTACACCGAGACCACGCTCGTGCGGTCCTACGGCATCGTCGTCCGGTACCTCAACGAGGTCGGCCTCGCCGCGCGCGACCCGTTCGCCTGCCCGCTCGTGGCCGAACTCCGGGTGCGCTGACCGCCCTCGGGTTCACTCCCCGAACAGGATCTCCAGCAGGGCGACCACCACGACGCCCGCGATCGGCACGCCCGCGATGAGCAGTCCGGCGCGGACCTGCGTCCGGTGGATCGTCCTCCGACCGCCCGACGCCTGGGCGACCTGGGTCGCGGCGACGAGCTCGGGTGCCGCGGCGGGCGGAACGGGCGGCGGAGCAGGGCGGTCGTCCTCGAACGCCGGGATCTCGATGACGACCTCGGCGGGATCCACCGCCGGCGGCAGATGCGCGAAGCGTGCGACCTCCTCGGGCGCCGGTGCGCGATCTCGCTCGTCCTCGGCCATCGGTCGCTCCCCTCGTCAGCCACAGCGTGCCAGGTCCTCCACACGCTCGTCGAGTGCCGAGTCGATCCACATCCGCGCCGATTGACCCTGCCGGAGCGACCCGTTCCTCCCCTATGGTGAGTGCCACCGCCGCACAGGCGCGGGAGCCAGGGGGAGGGCGACGACGTGATCGACGTTGCAGGACTGACGAAACACTTCGGCGCGACGACGGCCGTGCAGGACCTGACGTTCACGGTGCAACCGGGGCTCGTGACCGGGTTCCTCGGGCCGAACGGCGCGGGCAAGTCGACGACCATGCGGCTCATGCTCGGGCTCGACCGTCCCACCGCGGGCTCCGCCACCATCAACGGCCGTCGCTACGCCGACCACCGCGCGCCCCTGCACGAGGTCGGCGCGCTGCTCGACGCCAAGGCCGTGCACCCGGGGCGGAGCGCGCGAGCACACCTCCGAGCCCTCGCCGCGACGCACGGCATCTCCCAGGCCCGCGTCGACACGGTGATCGGCCTGACCGGGCTCGACAGCGTGGCGGGCAAGCGCGTCGGCGGGTTCTCGCTCGGCATGGGTCAGCGCCTCGGGATCGCTGCTGCGCTGCTCGGTGACCCGGCCGTCGTGATCCTGGACGAGCCGGTCAACGGCCTGGACCCCGACGGCGTGCTCTGGGTCCGCGGCCTCGCCAAGCACCTGGCGTCCGAGGGCCGGACCGTGTTCCTGTCGTCCCACCTCATGAGCGAGATGGCGCAGACGGCGGATCGCATCGTCATCGTCGGCAAGGGTCGGCTCCTCGTCGACGAACCCATGGCGGCCCTGCTCGCGCGATCCGGGTCGTCCGTCGTCGTCGCCGGCCCGGCGCTCGATCCGCTCACCGAGGCGGTCGCGCGGGGCGGCGGACGCGTCCAGCAGGTCGCCCCGGACCGCTTCGAGATCACCGGGCCGGACGCGGCATGGATCGGCGACTTCGCGGCGGAGTACCGACTCGTGCTGCACGAACTCACGCCACGCTCCGCCTCGCTCGAGGAGGCCTACCTCGCGATGACCCGAGACGAGACCGAGTACGTGTCAGGAGGCGCGCGATGAGCGGCGTGGAGATCGGGACGTCCACCGAGCGGGCAGCGTCGACCGCTCCCCGCTCCGGCGTCGCCGCCCGGTTGACCTTCGGCGGTCTGCTCCATGCCGAGTGGATCAAGCTCTGGACGCTCCGGTCGACGTACTGGTGCTTCCTCATCGCGGTCGCGCTGACGGTCTTGTTCGGTCTGCTCGTCGCCGTCGCGATCTCGAGTACCGGGCTCGGCGACACCGGCAGCCGCCCGGGAGCGACCTCGGCGCTCGCGCAGGCAGCGACGGGTGGCACCAGCATCGCGGAGCTCGTCGTCGCGGTGCTCGGCGCCCTGATCGTGACCGGCGAGTACGGCACCGGCATGATCCGTACGACGTTCCTCGCCGCGCCGCGCCGGTTCGACGCCCTCGGTGCCAAGGCGCTCGTGTTCGTCCTCGTCGCGTTCGGGGTCGGGATCGTCGCGGTCGCGATCAGCACCGGGATCGCGATCGCCGTGGTCACCGGCGCGGGCCTCCACCCGGACCTCGGCGAGCCGGGTCTGTGGGGCGCGTTGCTGGGCGGAGCGGGAGCGCTGGCACTCGTGGGTCTGCTCGCCGTCGGGATCGGGATGCTCGTCCGGAACTCGGCCTTCGCGATCACGCTCTCGGTCGGCATCCTGTTCGTGCTCCCGATCATCATGAGCATCCTCAGCGGTGTCACCCAGGCGCATTGGGTGACCGACCTGATCGCCTACCTGCCGAGCCAGGCGGCCTCGACGATGTCGTCGTACGACCCGCACGGCCTCACGTCGTCGCTCGACCCCTGGCAAGCCGCGCTCGTACTCGGGCTCTGGGCCGGGGTGTTCGTCGGTCTCGGCGTGCTCGCCGCCGAGCGCCGAGACGCCTGACCGGAGCTGCCGGGCTGTTCGAGCCGGTCGTCCGGTCGGGCCTCCGCTCCCGCTTCGTCACCGACGCGATGACGCGCGCCCGCTCCGCCGCATGATCGCCCGGCGGATCTCCCCCACGATGACGGCGAACGCGGCCGCGCAGAGCGGTCCCGCCACGACGTCGCTCGGGTAGTGCACCGCCAGGACCACACGCGACACCGCGACCACCCCCACCACCACGACGCTCAGGCCGATGGCGACCCGCCGCGCCACGGGCCGCTCCCGGAGCGTCGGCGCGAGCAGGACCAGCACGCCGATCACGAGCGCGGTCGCCACGGCGGCATGACCGGAGGGGTAGGACCACGTCGACGGGGTCGAGATCGCCGCGACGCCCCGCACGGCTGGACGCGGCCGCTCGACGATGAGCTTGAGCGCCTCGGTCGCCCACCACGGCACGACGGTGAGCGCCAGGGAGGTCAGCACCGCCTCCGACCGGCGCCGGACCGCCCACGTGATCGCCGCGATGGCGAGGACGATGACGGTGGCCCCACCCGGGGCGAGGGTGTCCCCGATCACCAGCGCGATCGCGTGCGCCCACGGCGGCGCGCCGTCGATCGCGGCCTGGTCCACGGCGAGCTCGGCGGCGTGCCAGTCGGCGTCGTGCGTGATGACGACGCCGACGAGGACGAGCGCGACGAGCACGGCACCCGCGGTGGCGACGCGTGCCCGGCTCGAGGCGTTCCGGCGGCGCGTGTCCATCGGCTCATCCTGGCCGAGCGCGCCCGGGAGCCACCCGGGAGCCCCTCCCCGAGCCGCCCGAGCCCCACGAGCCCCGAGCCACCCGAGGCGGCAGCCGGAACCCGCGACCCACCTTCGAGCGGCAACCGGACTCGCCAGCCATCCGGGAGGCGCGCCCACCGCAGCAGCGGACCTCCGTCCGACGCGGGCTCAGTCGACGAGCGTCTGCGTCCCGAGCACGATCGCGAGGGCGAGCCGCTCGGCGTCCTCGGTGCCGGGCTCGGCCGTGTAGAGCATGATGCGGACGTCGTCGGTGGCCACGACCAGCACGTCGCAGTCGAGCGCGATGGGCCCGACGGTCGGGTGCTGCACGACCTTGCGCTTGACGGTGTCACGGTCCGCGGCGACCGTCTCGGCCTCCCAGAGCTCGACGAACCGTGGATTCCCGGCGGCGAGTTCGGACACGAGGGCCTGCACGGACCGGTCGGCCGGGTAGCGGCTCGCTGTACGGCGGAGTTCGGCGACCTGTCCGGCCTGGAGCGCGGCGAGCTCCTCCGGGCTGTGCACCACGCGGGTGCCGGGGCCGATCAGGTTGCGCCAGACTGCATTGCGCTCGATCCCGCGCCAGGTCGAAGTGGGTCCCATGAGCGCGTCGTACGGCGCGTTGGCGACGATGAGCGTCCACGTGGCGTCGTACACGGCGACCGGGGTGGTCGCGAGCCGGTCGAGGAGGCGCTGCACGCTCGCCGAGATCCGGGACGGCACGAGGTCGGGGCCGGGTGCGGCGTGTCCCGCGAGGTCGTACAGGAGGTCGCGGTCGGCGTCGGAGAGCCGCAGGGCTCGGGCGATCGCCTCGACGACCTGCGCCGAGGGCGAGGTCGCCCGCCCCTGTTCGAGCCGGGTCAGGTAGTCGGCGGAGATCCCGGCGAGCGCTGCGAGTTCCTCGCGCCGGAGGCCCACCGCACGTCGGCGGCCGCCCACGGGCACGCCGACGGTCTCGGGCGCGACGCGGTCTCGCCAGCGCCGCACGGTCCGTCCGAACTCCCAGGTCTGCACCCGTCCAGTCTCCGCGACCGGCGCGGCGGTGTCCTGGGTCCACCGGTCCCAGGACACCGCGGACGACGCCGGCGCCGCAGCCGACCGCGCACAGCACGACGACGCAGCCCCGTCCGACCACACTCAGGCCCGGGCCGCCGCCGCTCCCGTCGGCCCCGCCGTCCGCGGCCGCAGCGCCCCGGAGGCCACGAACGCGGCGACGAACGCGGCCGCCACGAGCCACAGCGCGGTGAGGACGCTCGACCGCTCGGCGAGGAGCCCGATGGCCGGCGGACCGGCGAAGTTCGCGAAGTACCCGATCGACGCGACGACGCTGACCCGCGCGGCGGGGTCCGGGCCGGACTCGGCCGCGGCGGACATGCCGAGCGGGAACCCCATCGACACCCCGACCGCCCAGAGCAGCACCCCGACGAGCGCGATCCACCAGGTCCCGCCGAGGATGAACGCGACCGCGCCGAGCACGCCGAGCGCCGCCGTCACGCGGACGGTCCACACGCGGCCGAACCGGTCGACGAACGGGCCGCCGAGTGCCCGGGTGGCGGCCTCGGTGAGCGCGAACACGGTGAAGAACAGCGCGGCGACCGCTGCGGGTTCGCCGTGGTCGTCCCGGGTGGCGAGGGTGAGCCAGTTGTTCGCGGACCCCTCGCCGAGTTCGACGCCGAGCATGACGACCCCGATGAGCAGGAGCCGCCAGTCGGCCCATCCGCGCAGCCACTCGAGCACCTTGCGGCCGGTGGTCTGGGGCTCCCCCGGCTCCTCGGTCCGGGCGCCGGCCGGGATCGAGCGGGTCAGGACGAGGCCCGCCACGGCGATCGCGACGGCCTCGCCGACGAACTGGACCGACGGTGCGACGCCGAGCGCCGCGCAAGCCGCACCGATCCCGGACCCGAGTGCCGCGCCTCCCGACCATGCCGCGTGCATGAGCGGCAGGAAGGTGCGGCCCATCGCGGCCTCGACAGCCGTGCCCTCGACGTTGATCATGACGTCGAGGGACCCGATCCCGAGCCCGGCCGCGACGAACGCGACGGCGACCAGGGGAACGGACCCGAGGGCGGCGGCGAGGCCGATGACGGCGAGCGCGACGGCGACCAGGAGGATCGTGCTCGCGATCGCACGTCGGCTCCCGAGCGTCCGCAGCAGCGGGGTGGCGAGCAGCAGCCCGGCGACGGACCCGACGGTGACGGCGGCGAGCACGACGCCGATGGTGCCGGTCGTCACGTGGAGCTCCGCGCGGAGCTCCGGCAGGCGCGGTCCCCACGCGGCGAGGGTGATGCCACCGATGCCGAACGCGACGATGATCGCGGTCCGCCATCGGACGAGGACACGGCGGTCGACGACGGCGTCGGCACCGGAACGGGAGTCGGTCACGCTCCGGATCGTAACGGCGCCGCGGGACGCGCCGGGGAAACTACACACCGGAAGGTATTGCGTGTAGCGTCGTCCCGATCCTGTCGACGACGCCGGAGCATCCCACGGCCGCGACGGGTGGACACCCCTGCCAGGACCGAAGGAGTTCCGAATGCCCACCACCTCCGTGCAGCTGTACTCGCTGCGGGACGCCGTCGCGGCCGACCTGGACGCCGCCGTCGCGCGGGTCCGCGAGATCGGCTACGAGCACGTCGAGCCGTACGCGTTCCAGGAGCGCGTCGACGACTACGAGCGCGTGTTCGCCGCGACCGGCCTCACCGCGCCGTCCGGTCACGCCGCCGTGATCGACTCGGAGGCCCCCGAGGCCGTGTTCGAGGCCGCCGTGCGCCTCGGCATCACGACCGTCATCGACCCGTTCATCCCGACGGACCGGTGGCAGACCGCCGACGACGCGAAGCGCCTCGCCGAGCGCGTCAACACGCTCACCGAGCAGGCGGCAGGCTCCGGCCTCCGCTTCGGGTACCACAACCACCAGTGGGAGTTCACGAACAAGGTCGACGGTCGTCCGATCTACGAGCTGTTCGTCGAGCAGCTCGCCCCTGAGGTCGTCCTCGAGGTCGACACGTTCTGGGCCACCGTCGGCGGTGCCGACGCACCAGCAGTGCTCCGCGGGCTCGGCGACCGCGTCGTCGCGATCCACGTCAAGGACGGCAAGGTGACCGGGGACATCGCCACGGCCCTCCCGTCGAGCGAGAGCGCGCTCGTCGTGCCCGACGCGCTCAAGGCGGCGTTCGAGAACCAGACCCCGGCTGGTCAGGGCGACGTCGACGTCGCCGCGATCCTCGCCGCGGCCCCGCAGGCCCTGCGTGTCGTCGAGTTCGACGCCTACAAGGGCGACGTGTTCGAGGGCATCGCCGAGTCCCTGGCCTGGCTGCGCGAGAACGACCACTGAGCTGAGCTCGGCAGCGGGGCCGCACCGGGTGATCCGGCGCGGCCCCGCCCCGTTCCCATCGGCAGCGCCGTCCCGATCAGGCGGCCGGCCCCGGCGGCACGATCGACTCGAGGAGCCGGAGGACCCGCGCGCCGTCGACGGCTTCGGGGTCGAGCAGCCACTGCACCTGCAGCCCGTCGGACGCCGCGATGCTCAGCGAGGCGAGGTCCTGCGCGTCGAGGTCCGCGCGGATCCGCCCGGCCTCCTGGTCGCGTCGGATGAGCTCGGCGAGGTCGTGGCGCAGCGATCGAAAACGCTCGCGCATGAACTCCCGCGTCCCCGGGTGGCCCTCCTGCACCGCGTCGGCCGCGAGCGTCGTGTAGAGCTGCACCAGCCCGGGCACGGACCGGTTGCGGTCGGTGCTCTCGCGCATGTCCCCGATCGCCGAGGTCGGGGGTTCGGCCGCCGAGACGGTGCGGACCTCGTGCTCCCGGTACACGGCGACGAGGAGTTCGTCCCGGGAGGAGAAGTAGTGCCGCAGCGCCGCGTGCGAGATGCCGAGCGCGTCCGCCACAGAACGGATCGACGACGCGTCGACCCCCTGCTCGGCGACCATCCGGATCATCTCGTCGAGGATCTGCGCGCGCCGCTCCGCCCCCTTGCGGTACCCGCGCCGTGGGGCGTCCTCGGCGGCTCCAGCGCTGGTCACGCCCCCAACGTAGCGCCAGCCGGGAGGGCCGGGGGCACGTTCGCGAGATCGGCCGCCGGTCGGGTTGCACCGGAGCGACGGGGAGGGCAACCTGCTCACCGTGCCGCACGTCCCGCGGCACGCACCGCCCCACGAGGCTCCGGAGCACGATGACCGACCACCGCCCCACCGTCCTGTTCGTGTGTGTCCACAACGCCGGGCGATCACAGATGGCCGCGGGCTACCTGCAGCACCTCGCGGGCGACCGCGTGACCGTGCTGTCGGCGGGCAGCGAACCGGCGGACCACACCAACCCCGTGGCGGTGGCGGCCATGGCCGAGGACGGCATCGACATCACCGCCGGTCGGCCGACCGTGCTCGAGACGGACACCGTCCGCGCGTCCGACGTCGTCATCACCATGGGGTGCGGCGACGCCTGCCCGGTGTTCCCCGGCAAGCGCTACGAGGACTGGGAGCTCACCGATCCCGCGGGCTTGCCGCTGGAGCAGGTGCGGCCCGTCCGTGACGAGATCCGGCGGCGCGTCACGGCGCTCGTCGCGGAGCTCGACGCCTGACCCGTCCGGCGCGATCGACGGCACGGTCGCTTCTGCGGCACGGTCGCTTCTGCAGCACGGTCGCTTCTGCAGCCCGACCGCTCCCGCGGCCCTACCGCTTCCATCGGCCCGCGCCTACGCTGTCCTCAGATCGCCCGGAGAGCAGGAGTCGACGATGACCGAACGCAACGCTTCCGACGGCACCCCCGGCAACGTGGTCCGCGGTGAGGTGATCATCCTGCAGCTCGACCCGGCGGAGCTGCTGAGCGAACCCCCGACCGACGCGGAGTTCGTCGGTGTCCTGCTGTCGAGCACCGAGGGCCGGCCGTCGTACTTCGCCGGGCACCGCATCGGCGGCGAGGCCTACGACCGCGTGTCGATGAAGTTCAGCGACCGCGAGCGGGTGTGGGTGAAGGTCGCCGACTCGGGCCCCGACGTGACGTACCGGCTCATCACGGCGAACCAGTACGCGACCGGCCGTCCCTGACCGCTCCGCGCTGCGCGCCCGGGCTCTCGCGCCCGGGCCCCGCGCAAGGTCGGCCGAGCACGAGTCGCCCACGCACGGCTCGCCCGGGCGCGGCCCGGGGTGCATGATGCCGTCATGACCATCGGCTTCGACCGCGACTCCTGGGACGCCCACTGGCGCGACGCCGACGGCGACGAAGCCGAGGGGCCGACCACTCCGACCCCGTACCTGGTGCAGGCGGCGGAGGCCGGGCCTCCCGGCTCCGCGCTCGACGCGGGGTGCGGCACCGGGACGGACGCGGTGTGGCTCGCCGAGCACGGCTGGCACGTGACCGGCGTCGACATCGCGCCGACCGCGCTCGAACGCGGCGCACGGCGCGCAGCCGTGGCGGAGGTCCCCGACGCGGTGACCTGGGTGGCCGCGGACCTGACCACCTGGGAGCCCGAGCGCCGCTTCGACCTGGTGACGACCGCCTACGCGCACGCCACGATCCCGCAGCTCGCGCTCTACGAGCGGATCGGCGGGTGGGTCGCGCCCGGCGGCACGCTGCTCGTCGTCGGGCACCGACACGGGTCGCACCACCGGCACGACGCCGCACCGCCCGAGGAGGCCACGGTCGGTGCCGCCGACGTCGCCGCCCTGTTCGACGGACCCGCCTGGCGCGTCGACCGTGCGGAGGAGCCGCGGCGCGAGATCGTGCGCCGCAGCGGCCCGGTCGTGCTCCACGACGTCGTGGTGCGCGCCACGCGCCTGCCCTGACCAGAGGGCCCACGCGGAGGGTCCACGGGGAGGGACCCTCGGGGTGAGGCCGTGACGGCCCTCCCCACCGGGTGTGCTGCGGGGACCCTCCACATCCCCGTTCTGGGGAGGACCGCGGCGGATGGCACGACTGGTAGCGTTCCCGGGCCGACGAGGGGGAGCACGTGACCTACTGGACGACCGGGGAGCATCCGGGGACCGCCGAACGCCGCACCGGGGGTGTCCTGCTGCTCATCGTGGTGGCGGTGCTCGCCGGGCTGATCGGTGGGGCGATCGCCGCGTTCACGACCGGGCCGGTGATCGCGCACCGGTTGGTCCTCCGCGAGTTCACGAAGGCCGTCCACTGGACCGCGTGCGGTCACGACCGCTGCGCCGCCGTGGAGGCCCCGCTCGATTGGGAGGACCCGGGCACGCGCGCGATCCACCTGGCGCTCATCGAGCACCGCGCCACCGGCAAGCGCCTCGGCACGCTGCTCGTCGACCCCGGCGGACCGGGTGAGTCCGGCGTCGACCTCGTCGGGAGCAGCGTCCGGAACGCCGTCACGGCCACGGTCGCGCGGCACTACGACGTCGTCGGGTTCGACCCCCGCGGCGTCGGGTACTCCAGCGCGGTGCACTGCGGTGGCGCCGCCGAGCTCGACCGGTACCTCTACAGCGTCCTCCCCGGCACCATCGGATCGAGCACGTGGCTCGCCGCGGACCGCGAGCGTGCCCGGACGTTCGCCCACGACTGCGCCGAGCACACGGGAGCGCTGCTCGGACACGTCGACACGGTGAGCGCCGCCCGCGACATGGAGCTCCTCCGCGCCGACCTCGGCATGCCGCGCCTCGACTACCTCGGGTACTCGTACGGCACCGAGCTCGGCAGTGTCTACGCGTCCCTCTACCCCCACCACGTGGGCAGGTTCGTGCTCGACGGTGCCGTCGACATCTGGACCCCGACCTCCACCGACGGCGTCGTCGCCCAGGCGAAGGGCTTCGAGGGCGACCTCCGCGCCTGGGCCCGGGCCTGCGTCCGCGGATCGGAGAGCGCCGTCGTCGGCGACGCCACCTGCCCCTTCACCGGCACCGTCGACCACGCGATGAGCCGGATCCGTCACCTGCTGCACGCGGCGGACACGGACCCCCTGATGGCGAGCGACGGTCGGCGACTCGACGGGGCGACGCTCTCGACCGCGATCGTCAACGAGCTGTACAGCACCACGGAGTGGCCCGCCCTGACCACCATGCTCCGCGGCGTCGCGGCCGGCGACCCCGCCAAGGCGTTCCACGCGGCCGACGCCTACAACGGCCGGCGGTCGAACGGGAAGTACTGGGACAACGCGACCGAGGCGTTCACCGCGATCGGCTGCCTAGACGGCGGCGCCGACGACGTGACCGCGGACATGCGCCACGAGGCGAAGCAGCTGGCGCACGCGGCACCGACGCTCGGCCCCTACCAGGCGTACGGCGACGTCACCTGCGGGCAGTGGCCGGACGGCATGGTCGCGTCCCCGCCGCCCCCGACACACGGCGGGCAGGACCCCGTGCTCGTCATCGGCTCGACCGGCGACCCCGCGACCCCGTACCACCAGGCGAAGACCCTGGCCGCGCTGTTCCCGTCCGGGCACCTCGTCACCCACGTCGGCGAGGGGCACCTGGCGTACAACTACGGCGACGAGTGCGTCGACGACACGGTGGACGCGTACCTGGTGCAGGGGCTCGTGCCGAGTCGCGATCCGCGGTGCCGCTGAGCCGGGGGCCTGCCCGCTGGCCTCGGAAGTGACAGCAACGCTCCCGTTACTGTCACTTGTCGCTCGTAAGTGAGAATAGCGGGGCCGTTACTGTCACTTAAGGGCCTCGGGCGACAAGTACGGCGCTCTTCCTGTGACTCGTGTCGCGCCGCCTGTCGATTCCCGCACACCCCGTTCGACAAGGGAGTACCGGTGGAACCACCGGCGACGACGACGGGAGACGACATGACCCAGTACGCGATCCTCATCTACCCCGGTGCAGGTCCGGCCACCGCCGAGGACCTCGCCGAACACGACCAGCACGCGGCCGACCTCATCGCGTCGGGCTCGCTCGTGGCGGCCTTCGCGCTGACACCGCCCGAGGTGACCACCACGGTCCGGGACGGCGTGGTCAGCGACGGCCCGTTCGCCGAGACGAAGGAGGTCATCGCCGGCCTCGGCATCATCGAGGCGCCCGACCTCGACGCCGCACTCGCGATCGCCGCCCGCAACCCGGCCACGTGGCAGGGCGGCGCGGTGGAGGTCCGGCCGGTGGTCGGCGGATGGGTCCGCGGCGACGTGGGAGCGGCCTCCGGGCAGGCTCCTGGCGTCCCCGCCGCCGACGGGGCATGACGGGCACGACCCCGGCGGTCGTGCGCGCAGCGCTCGAGGAGGCCCACCGCCGCGGGTGGGCGGGCCTCCTCGCCGCCGCGGCGCGGGTGACGCGCGATCTCGACCTGGCCGAGGAGTGCGTGCAGGAGGCGTCGGCCACGGCGATCGAGGCCTGGTCGACCGGCGGCGTGCCCGACGACCCGGTGGCCTGGCTCGCGACCGTGGCCCGTCGTCGCGCACTCGACGCCGTCCGCCGGGCGATGACGCTGCGACGGAAGCTCCCGTTGCTCGTCGAGCCCGATCCGTCACCATCCCCGTCGGAGCCGCGGGACACCCCCGATCACCGCCTCGACCTGGTGTTCCTGTGCTGTCACCCCGCGCTCGCCCCCGAGTCGCAGCTCGCGCTGACGCTCCGTCTGGTGTGCGGGATCCCCACCGCGGACGCCGCGCGGCTGCTCCTCGTGCCGGAGGCGACCATGGCAGCCCGGCTCACCCGGGCGAAGCGGAAGATCCACGACGCACGGATCCCGTTCCGCACCCCGCCGGCCGCCGAACTCCCGCACCGACTGCCGATGGTCCTCGCCACCGTGCACCTCGTGTTCACGGCCGGCCACACGGCTCCGTCCGGTGCGGGACTGCTGCAGCCGGACCTCCTGGACCGGGCCATCGAACTCGGACGGATGCTCGTGGCGGTGCTGCCCGACGACCCCGAGGTGCAGGGCCTGCTCGCGCTCATGCTCGCGACCGACGCCCGACGCAGCACGCGGGTCGACGCCGCCGGCGCGCTCGTCGCGCTCGCCGACCAGGACCGGAGCCGCTGGGACCGCGCCATGATCGAGGAGGCCCGCGACCGCGCACTCCGAGCGCTCCGGCCCCGGCCCGGACGCTTCGCGCTGCAGGCCGCGATCGCCGTCCTGCACGCCGAGGCGCCGTTCACCGCGGCAACAGACTGGAGGCAGATCCGGGCGCTGTACGACGCGCTCGCCCGCGCGTGGCCGTCCCCCATGGTCCTGCTCGCCCGGGCGGTCGCCACCGCCGAGGTCGACGGCCCTGCCGCCGCCCTCGTCGAACTCGAGCGGTTGCGGGACGACCCCCAGCTCGCCCGGAACCACCACCTCGCGGCGACGCGCGCCGAGTTGCTCCACCGCAGCGGGCGGCCCGAGGAGGCCGTGGCCGCGTGCGATCGCGCACTCGCCCTGGTCGAGAACGCGGCCGAGCGCGACCACCTGCTCACTCGGCGGGCGGTCTACGCGGGGGTCGAGACGTCGCGGAGGTGAAGCGCGCCGAGGTAGTCGTCGAACGTCCACGGGCGTTCGGTCTCCGTCCTCGAGTCGTCGGCGAACTTCAGAACCCTGGCCGCCCAATCCTCGATCAGGGTCGAGAGGGGGAACGTGCGCGTCCCGAACGCGACGGGCTGATCCAGATCCGTGATCTTCACGCTCACACATCCCTGAGCTGCCGCTCGAGATCCCATCCTTCTGGTGGACCCTCGCGAGACCACCAAGGCGCACCAAAATCAAGCCAGTTCTGCCGCCATCGGTCGTAATCGATGCCCCTGTCGTCATCCGACACTCCGAACTGATAGCCGCAACAGGGGCAGATATCGAACGAGGGAAGACCGTACCGATTACGCGCCGGCTCGTACAAGCCGGGATATCTGCACACAGGACAGCGGTACATCGTCACCATGTCCACCACCGTCCCCTGTCGATCATCGCAGCAGCTCTCGCGCTCCGGCACGCGATACGTCCTCGTGCAACCGCCCGGATTCCATGCAGTCCCCTCCGTCCTCAACGGTCCAGCGCTCTCACCTGCATCGTCCAGCCGTGGTAGCGCACCCAAGTGAGGCTGACCCAGCATCCTCGACCGGAACGCGGCACGGTATCGGTCACGATCTCGATCTCGATCTCGATGCCGTCGGTGAGCCTGCGGTGATGCGCGACGACACCTGGCGCCCGGCCGGCATCACCACAGATCGACCAAGAGTGACGCACCCATGCTGAAGCGCCCCCGCTCGCGGTCCGGGCGTCAGCGGGGCAGGACGATGTGCGTGGTCCGCCCGCGGCGCCTCAGCGGGACCACGGAGCTCCGGACTCGGCCGCGGGCGGCTCCGTGGCGCGGACCGCGCCGGCCGATGCCTCCGGGCCCGTGACCGAGGAGGACCACGCGCCGCCCGGACCAGTCGGCGTCACCGGATCGTTCGCGCCGTACGAATACTGGTCCGACTGCGGCACGCCCGTCGGCCTGGGGTCGGGTCCGGCTCCGGCTCCGGCTCCGGCTCCGGAAACGGTCTGGGGCGCGAGGTACCGCCCGAGCGCGGTGTCGAGGAGCCGCGATCCGACCTCGGTCAGCCCCGTGGAGCTCGAGGTCGGCTGGTCCAGGAAGCCGTGGTCGGAGCTCCAGCCGGCACCGCTGCTGACGGCGACGCCGAACGGGTCGAACCGCCGCCGCACGACCGCGCCGGTCCTCGAGTTGCTCTCGAGGTCGACGGTCCCGTCGACGTCGGCGTCGAGCAACCAGACGGTCACGGCACCGGTGCCGTCGGTGTCCCGTTCGGCGACGGTGATGCCCCGGACGGAGTACGTGCGCGACGCGGTCACGGTGGTCGACCCCGGCGCCTGGTGGAGCTCGGTGTCACCGATGACGAGGGAGGCGCCGTCGACGCGGTCGTCCTGCAGCAGCAGGCGGCCGTTCGCGTCATGGACGTCACCCTGCACCTGGTCACCGTCCGCCGCGGTGATCGACTGCACCCCGCCGTCAGCGTCGTACGCCACAGCGCGCCCGTCGAGGCTCGTGGTGTCACCGTCCGCGTCGTAGGCGAGCTGGTCGGTCGTCGTGGTGGTCCCGTCGGTCGTGGTAACCGACTGTGCGGCGTGGGGCTGGTTGGAGCCCGCTGCCGGGTAGGCGTACGTGCTCGTCGTGTCCGGACCGCCGGTGGTGGAGTGGTCGGTCTCGGACAGGCGGTTTCCGGTCGCGGTGTCGTAGCTGTAGGTGTGCCAGTAGGGTGCAGCGCCGCCGAGGCCAGCGGCCGTGGGAGCACTGGCGCAGGCACCCGAGGCGGGGGTCCAGGCGTTGGTGATCTCCTGGAGCGAGTCGTAGCCGAAGCACTGCGTCTCGGCCCCCGCCGCGCCGGTCGTGATCGCCGAGGTGATGACGCCGGCGTCGTTCCGGTGGTAGGTCCGGTCGGCCTGGACCACGGTGGCGGATCCGGTGCCGGTCATGTCCTCGATGCCGGTGAGCGCCCCGGTCGCTTCGTCGTACGAGTAGGCGGAGGAGTTCGCCACGGTCCCGCCACGGTCGATCTGCGCGACCTGGCCGAGCGCGTTCACGAGGACGTCACCGTAGTCGGCCGCGCCGCCGATGCCGACCGGGTCGCCCAGCGCGCTGTAGTTCGTGACGACCTTCTCGGCCGCGAGGCCCCCCATCGCTCCGTAGGTGGTCGCGAGGAGCGAACCGTCCACCGCGTACCCGTAGGCGAGGGTGTAGGTCGTGCCACCGAACGCGGGTGCTGCCGACGGGATCGAGATCGTCTCGCCCGTGGGCTCGTCGTACGCGTTGTACCCGGAGTAGGACGTCGTGTACGCGGCGCCGGGGACACCGGGCACCGAGCCCGTGTAGCTCGACGATGACGTCAGCTGACCGACCTTGCGGCTGTCGTAGGTCCACGAGTCGAGCAGCGCGCCGCTGGTGCTGCCGTCGTACTCGGCGGTCCTCCGGCCGTCGTCGTCGTACGTGTACGCCACCGTCCGTCCCCGCGCGTCCGTCCGGGTGAGCTGCTCGCCGTCCAGGTCGTAGGTGGCGGTCGTCGTCCCGGAGTCGGGGTCGACGGCGGACACCTGGTCGCCCTGGAGGTCGTAGGTCCACCGCGACTCGTTGCCGGCCGGGTCGGTCATCGAGGTCATCTGCCCGGCGGCGTCGTACCCGTACGTGGTCGTGTCGGCCCCCGTGCTGGTCGACGGGGTGCTGCCCAGGTACTGCACGAGCTTCGTCCGCCGCCCGAGGGAATCCGTGGAGGTCGCCGTCGGGATCCCACCGCTCGGCGGCGTGGTGACGACCTCGTCGCTTCCCGGGTAGGTGTCCGTCGTCCGGTACAGCTCCTTGCCGAAGGACCGCGTGGCCGTCGCCAGCGTGCGGCCGGCCGCGTCGTACTGCGTCTGGGTCGAGGACTGGATCTGCTGTTGGTTCGCGGGCACGAACAGCTTGGCCGACGGCGCCACCGCACTCGCCCAGTAGTCGTGGTCGACGACGACCACGCGCCCCTGGGCGTCGTACTGGTCGTCGGTGACGATCGAGCCGCCGGAGGGCGACGGCGCCTGCGTCTGGACCTGCTGCCCGAGCCCGTCGAACAGGGTGTCGGTCGTCACCGTCGTGGTGGCGTTCAAGGTCGTCGTGGCGACGGCCGACGGCGCGGTCTGCGACTCGGTGTAGGCGTAGGCCGAGGACGGGGACGTCGGGTACGTCGCGCGCGGCCGACCGGGCAGCCACACGTCGGTACGGCGTCCGAGAGCGTCGTACGTGGTCGTGGTGAGGCCGCCGTCCGCCGCGGTCTGCGTGAGGACCTCGCCGCGCGTGCCGTCGTACCCGGTGGTGCTCGTCCAGCCCATCGGGTTGGTCGTGGTCACGCGCGTGACCGGCCCGCCGACCGTCGGCGTGTACGCGGTCGTGGTCGTCCGGCCGAGCGCGTCCCGGGAGCTGGTCCGCCGACCGAGCGCGTCGTACGTGCTCGTGTCGGTCGTCGTCCACACGGGTGTGGACCCGCTGTACGACGTGACCTTCCGGGTGGACGTCGCGTCGCCGACCGTCGGCACGGCGCCGAACGCGTGCCCGTCATAGCTCGTCTCGGTGTCCGACACCACATCGGCCGGGAGGCCCGGGTCGCCACCGCAGGCAGCGCCAGTCTCCGTCACCTCCTGTGTCAGGTCGACGATCCAAGCGTCGGTGTTCGCCGGCGCGTAGGACGTCGTGACACACGTGGTGCCGGCGTCCGACGTCGCGGTGGTCACGGACATCGGGTCCCCGTGGGCGTCGTACGTCGCCGTGGTCTGCGTGGTGCGGCTCCCACCGGACGCGATCGGCTCCTTGGTGGTGCTGTTCCCATCGGCGACGACCCGGGCCGTGTCGAGACCGTCGTCTGCTTCGACGCTCCCGGCCCACGGGGCGTGCACGGTGTCGGACAACAGCGAGCCGCCGACCCCGTCGAGGTCCTTCTCCTCGTACACCCGGCCCGCGAACCACCGCGCGTCAGGGATCGTCGTCCCGGTGACGGCGACGGTCTTCGTCCCACCGCTGGCGGCAGCGCGATCGCCGTCGAGGCCCCGGAAGAACGTGTAGCCCGTGGTCTTCTGGGCCGCCGGTGTCGTGGGCGCGCCCTCGCGCACCTCGACCCGGTCGAAGCCCGCCGGGACCGACCACGTGCGCTGCGCGGCCGGCGTCGACGGACTCGTGTCGTACCTCCAGGCCGGCGCGCCGGTGTACACGTAGTCGGTTTCCTGCGCGGGGTCGTCGCCGCCGCCGGTCCTCGGGTCGCGGACGACGCTCGTGACCACGTACTCGTGGAACAGGTCCTGGCGCGCTGCGGCCGCCGGCACCACGGACGATGCCCACGGCTGCGGGAAGCACCGCTCGTCGTTGCTCGCCGCTGCCGCCTCGATCGCCGATGCCCGCGCTGCGGTGCACTGCTGTGCGGAGTAGTTCACCGAGGTCACCGCGCCCGTCGCGGCGGTGATCGACGAGATCCGCCACTTGTCGAGCGGCGCCAGCCCGCCCGTCGCGGACACCCGGTTCTGCATCCGGACACCCGCGAACCTGGTCGCGGGCTCACTGATGCTCGTGCTCCCGGCGTACCCGGTGTGTTGCACCTGGGTCAGCCAGAGGGCCGCGCTCGTGCCGTCGCCGGGCGAGGGGAACGAGTGCGACAGGGTCCACTTGTCGACGGTCGCGGAGCCCGAACCCGAACGGACGCTCGTGGTGACGGTGTCGAGCATCGCGTCGGTCCAGAACGTGGGAACGCGGTGCGCGGAGCAGCTGGCGCTGCACGACTGGTCCCAGGGCACATCGGGGTAGGCGGAGGCGGTGGCCGGCTTGGTCGCCGCCGCGTTGATGCTCTCCTTGGTGCACGTCTTGTGCGTGGTGTCGCTGCACCGGCCGTAAACGTCGTAACCGAACGAGGCCCGGGCCGTGGCCGCGTTCGACGAGTACACCGTGCTCCTGGTCAGGCCGTAGTCGACGTGGTCGAGCTGTCCGCCGCGGATGTACGAGGTGGTGCTGCTGCCGTCCTTCCCGTAGCTGTTCGTCTCGGCGTCGTAGTAGTACGCCTCGGCGTTGCCGTGCGTGTCGACGACGTAGTCGAGGTTCCACCGCCACGCCTGCATGCACGAGGACGACGCGAAGGTCGACGCGTGGCAGGGCTCACCGGCGCCATTCCCGAACACGGGGACCGTCCAGGCGGAGTTCGTGGTGGCCTTGCCCTTGGCCCAGCCGGGCAGCTCGTTCAGCCCGAACCAGTACTGGGTGCCGTCGGTGGTCGTGAGGCGCCAGCAGTCGGTGTCGGACGTCCCGTTCGCGGCGCAGCCGTGCGCCGTCCCGACCAGGTGCTCGAGGCGGGATCCGTCGTCCGTCTGCAGGTGCCACGCACCCGTTGCGCTGTCGCGGACCAGGGGCGTGCTGTGGCCGTCGAGCTCGAGGGTCGCGTTGTCGGTCCTCCAGCAGAGGTCGCCGGAGGTCGCGACGGCGGCGCTGTCGTCCCGCGAGCACGAGACGTACTGTCGCTGGATGGAGCCGCCGCCGGTGAGGCTCCACCCGTCGCCGATCGCCGAGGGCTGGTTGTTCGTGGAACCCGTCTCGCGGTCGACCGACTGCGAGTCGTAGGCGAGCGCGAGGTGCGGGGTCGGGCCCGCGGCCGCAGGCGGGACCGTCATCGGGTAGGTCCACGAGAGGGACCCCGTCTGCGCGGCGACGTCCGGGGCGGCGGACGCGACGGACGGAGCGGACGGAGCGGACGGAGCGGACGACGGGACGGTCGCGGCGGAGGACGCGATGGTCGGGGCGGAGGACGGCACGGTCGCAGCGGATGACGGCACGGTCGGGGCCGCGGACGGCACGGTCGGGGCCGCGGCGAACGATCCAGTGCCGCTGGCCGACACCGGTCCGCTCGTCGCCGCGACCGTGGTCGCCGTCGTGGTGACCTTCGGGGTGAGCACGACGGAGCCCGAGCTCGCCGTCGTCGTCACCGCCGTCGCGTTCGTCGCCGAGAGCGCCGCTCCGGCGGGCAGGGTCACCCAGGTCGTCCGGTCCGCGACGTCAGCGCCGCCGGCGTTCGTCAGCAGGCTCCTCGGCACCTCGAGCTGGACCGCCCCGGACCGCGTGGTGCGATCGGTCCGCTTGATGTCGAGAGCCAGGCCGTCGAGGTGCCGCGCCTGGGCGGCGGTCGGGCTCACGACACTGATCGAGACGCTCCGGACCGCACTGGACGAGCTGCCCTGCGACTTGACCTGGATGCCGGTCCCGCCGACCGCGGTCCAGCGCGTCGCGGTCAGCGCCACCGTGTACGTCCCGGAGAGCCGGCTGACGGCGGGCGTGCTGACGCTCGTGGAGGATGCCGGCGCGGCGGCGACGCGGACCGAGCTCGCGACATGGCCGGTGACCGACGTTCCCGGGGCCGCGCTGAGCGACGCGGCCGTCGCCGGTGTCGCGGTCAGCGCGGCGGCGACGACCGCCATGACTCCGATCGTGACGACGGCAGCCCGACTCAGGAACCCCCTCGGGCGCAGGCCACGTCCGCGGTGGCTCATGCGGCCGACGCCGATACCCGATGTGTCCGCGTCACGACGCCGGCCATGCTTCCCCCAGAGTGCGATCGGTGAGAAGTACGAGCGACTCTCACTCAGGCGCGATGCTAGCGAGCGGCGTGACGGCGCTGGGCACCCCTGTCCGAGGGGTCCCCAGTGATTCCGCGGCCGAGGACGTAGTTGCTGTCAGGACCCTCATCGATCACCGCGTCGCCAAGCGTCCGAGCCTTTGCACCCACCAGTGCCATGGACGTCAGATCCGCCAGCGAACGGCCGGTCCCGTTCGCCGAGCTCATCGACCTGCACAACGACCTCGCGGCTCAGCTGGACTCCGAACGCGACCTGCCCTTGGTGCCTGCGATCCAGCACTGAGGTGGTCCCCAGAGCGCTGCTTCATGCACCGCGGTCTGGGGCTGTCGCCGGACCTCCTGATCTGACTGGATTGCTCCATGGGGACGAACGACACCACCAGCGCTGGCGCTTCCGCGCAGCGTGAATACGACCGGCGACGGGCGCGCGACGAGGCCAAGATCCGCGAGACGTGGGGCGAGGGACGCCTCGGCACGATGGCGGTCGCGCTCTCGAGCGAACGCCAGAGCACTGTCGCGTGGAAGTCTGGCGCTGTCGGGGAAGCTGTTGTCGGCCGCACGCTTGATGCGATCGCCTCGGACGACCTCGTCGTGCTGCACGACCGCCGCATCCCCCGCTCCCGGGCGAACATCGACCACATCGCAGTCACGCGCTCCGGCGTTTGGGTGATCGACGCCAAGCGCTACCGCGACAAGCGCCCGTCGCTCCGTGTCGAAGGCGGGCTGTTCCGGCCGCGGGTGGAGAAGCTCATGGTCGGTGGCGACCCCACCAGACTCGTCGACAGCGTGCTCCACCAGATGCAACTCGTGCATGAGCTCATCGACCCGGTCCCCGTGTCCGGTGCACTCTGCTTCGTCGACGCGGACTGGCCACTCATCGGAGGCTCCTTCAGCACCCGCGGCGTCGAGGTCTGCTGGCCGAAGAAGCTCGCGAAGCGGCTCACCTCGCTCGACGGGCAGGTCGACGTCGCCGCCACCGCCGCAGCCATCGGCGAGCGCTTCCTGCCTGCCTGACCCGGGAGGTCGCCGTCACGTCCACTGTGGCGGCATCCCGCCTGTTGTTGACACTTGTCGCGGCCTAGTGTCAACAACGGCACCGCCGTTGCCACTTTCCCCCGATGCACGTCAACAGCGTCGCCGCTATTGCCACGTTTCCCGGACACGTGTCAACAACGACGCCGCCGTTGACGGCGCACCTGAGCGAGGCCGACCTCGCCGCGATCGAGCACGACCCGCCCGCTTGGCTCGTGCAGTCCCGGGCGAACCGCACCGGTGCGAAGAAGGTCTGGGTGCACCTCGAGTGTGCGGTGTGCGGGTACTCCGAAGCAGCACGGTCGAAGAAAAGGTGGCGACTTGGGACCTCCTGGTCTGTGACCACCACCTTCCCGACGAAGCGCCGGCACCCGCTCCGGGACCCACGCGCAGCGAGGTTTACGGCATCGGCAGCAGGTTCATCGCGCTCCTCGACGGGCGGCGCTGCCCCGACCGAGTCGGCGGGCCCGGAGCGTGTCGCGTGGCCAGGGCCCCCTCCTGACAGCAGGCGACTCTGGCGGTGCTCATTGCGACAGCTCGCGATCGAGACGATCGAGGAGACTTTCGAGGGAGACCTCGAACTCCTCGTCGCTCCGGTCCTCGCTGAGCAACGCCCGGAGTCGACGGACCTCCGGCGCGGCGTCCAACGACATCGATCCATCTCCCTCAGGGACCGTGGCGCCTCCTTCGTCCAGGGGTTCCTCAGCGGGCCCTGCTTCGGCTCCGCGGACGACGGACTGCAGCAGCAGCTGCCCGAGCAGGAAACTGCTGAAGGCGCGGTAGGCGTTCACGGCCTGTGCATCGGTGAAGCCGTTCCTGGTCAGCGCGGTCAGGAACGTGTTGACGACCCCGATGCTCCGGAGCGGTGGACGCAGCCACGGCGCTGCCGGGTGGCGCGTGGCCACGAGCGGGAACGCCTTCGGGTGGCTGTCGGCGATCCGTCGCACCTCGTGCGCGACCGTCTGCAGGAAGACCTGCCAGTGCTCCCCCTGCGCTTCCTCGAGCTGCGAGGTCAGTTCGCTCATCAGTGACGCGACGACCCCCTCGAGGAGGTCCTCTTTCCCGTGGACGTACCGGTAAAGGGACATCGCCTCGACACCGAGTTCCTGCGCGAGGGATCGCATCGACAGCCCCTGCGTGCCCGACCGGTCGATCTGCACGAGCGCGGTCTCGACCACGAGGTCGCGACTCAGCTTCGGCGCTCCCGATCCTGACCGGTTCGTCCTCGGATGCTCTGCCACCGACACGTCTCCCTGCTGGTTCACGATCCCGCGCCTCCCGGTCACCGGGAGGCAGCGACCGGTCCTGGTGACGCTACCCGCGCTTACGGCGTAAGTTCCGACGTGGCTTACGCCGTAAGCCGGACGAGCACGCCCGATGCACGCACCTCGAGACTCCGCGCCTGCGCTCGGACGACGACGCCGCTGAGAAGGAGAAGTACGTGATCGACAACAGCGGCATGAGCGAGCTCACCGGCGCCGACGTTCGCGGGGCCGACGACGCGAACGCCGGAACGGCGGGCCAGGTCTCCGACAACAACGAGACGCAGCGCGCCGCGATGGTCACCACTCGCACGGGCGTGTTCGGCTCCTTCGAATCCTTCCCGCGCCTGGACGACGCGGACTTCGAGGGCGGCGTCCTCCGGGCGAGGTACGAGAAGCCGTCTGTGAAGGACGCGCCGCGCATCGCAGCGGAAGAGCGAGGCAACGCTCCGCGGAGCCCGCAACGCTCGCGGGCTGCAGCTCCCCGGGGCCAGACACGGACGCTGTTCGGCATGGCACTGCGGTCCATGCGCATCGTGTGCTGCCGCTCCGTCTGGCGCGATCACCACACGCAAAGAGGAAGTGTCAGATGAAGTTGGGGAACTCGGAACTCGATGCCTTGCGGCGGTCACCGCGGGAGTGGCGACGCCGAGGGCTGACGCCTCCGAGTGAACTCGCGGCGATGATCGAAGCTCGCCTCCGCGAGGACAGCTCGATCACCGTCAGTCCGCAAGCCGGGGAGGCGATCGAGGACCGCGGCGAGTACGTGCCGCCCTTCGGTGTCACGGGGCCGAGGTACGCCGACTTCTTCAGGTGAACGACAACCACAGCGCCCGGCTCGCGAGCGCGCCGCCTCAAACAGAAGAACCCCCGGCCGAGGCCGAGGGCTCTTCTGGAGACCGGTCTGCAGATCGATCACGCTGGCGGTACCGGTGGGATTTGAACCCATTTGCGAGCCTCCGAGCGACCCCCATCGAGCGTCCGATCCCTACACGGGGATTGCCCCGACCGGTCAGGCCAGGTTGAGCCACGTCGAGCCAGGTGGCGATGCACCAGAATGCACCACGAGCGCACCTCGATGACGCTTTCCCCCAGGCAGTCGCGATCGCATCTGTTCGACCCCGACGGGCGTCCGTATAGCGTCCGATCACCGAGACTGCTTGCGGACCACCTATATGAGACAGGTGCCACGAGCTGTGCCGGTGCGACCTGGCTCGTACGCCGAACGACCGGCTTACGGAACATCGCTGCAGGTTGCCTGCTGGATCTATCCGGGGGCAGTCACGGGAGGAGCGCCGTCGTCGCGATGAAAAATGTCGCTGCCGGGTCGAAGGGCCTGCAGCTAGTGGGCGACTTCAGTGGTGATGAGATCGAGCAGCCGCTTCAACGTCGCCCGTTCCGCTGAGGTCAACTGAGCCAGTAGCTGGTCCTGCGCCGCCGCGAAAGCGGGGTCAAGCCGCTTGAGGAGCTCCGTCCCCGCAAGCGTGTTCTCGAGCAGGTTGCGCCGCACGTCTACGGGGTCAGGACGCCGCGTGACCAAGCCGAGCTGCTCGAGCCGCGAAGCGTACCCCGAGAGGTCTTTGCGGTCGATCCGGACGCGACGGCCGACTTCGGCTTGGCTGAGCGGACCAGCCGCCTCGAGCACGGCAAGGATCGGGTACGCCGCCTTCGGGACGCCGGCCTCGGTGGTGAGCTCCGACACGACGCGTGTTGCACGCGCCGCAGCCTCGACGAGCAGCCAGCTCGGAAGCGAACTCAGCCGCTCCGGAATCTCCCGCTCAGCCATGTTCTCCACGGTAGGCGAAACTCTCTCTTCCATGTATCGTTGGGACCCCAACGTTGGGATCCCAACATCACGAGAGGCTTCTCATGGCAAGCGCACCGTCCGACATCATCTCCCGCATCTTCGCCGCCATCGACGACCACCGCTTCGACGATCTCTTCAGCATGTACGCGAGCGATGTGAAAGCCACAACGGTCATGGGCGTCACTGTCGGCGCCGACTTGGTGGTCGAGCAAATCCGCGCAGTTCACGAACCGATCCCCGCCACGCAGCATCTCATCTCCGGCGTCGTAGCCGATATCGCCGGAGACCAGGCGGAAGTTCGCGGCAACGTCACCGCAATCTTCTGCGACTCGGCGCACACGCCGGCGTTCGAGGGATCGAATATCTGGCGCGGCCGCCTGATCCGTCACGGCGACACCTGGCTCGTCACGTCGTTCTCCATCAACCTGGTGTGGGCGCGCGGAACGTTCCCCCAGCTGCAGGCGTGACCACCGCGAATCTCCCCGACTGTCGCGCCTCACCACTACGTCTTCAGACATGGCGGATCCCCTCTCGCTGATGGTCCGACCGACGTCCGTACGACTTCGAGCGAGCCGTTGGAAGGTTTCCACGGCCAGCGGTCGCACGGTGTGGTTCGGTCACCGACTCGTCCGAGGTTCGGTCCTGGTAGCCGCTGCCCGGTAACGGATCGGCTAACGAGACGGCTCACTCGCATCTGTCAGAAGCCAGTTGGCGACGTCGCATTGGTCGGTGTCGTTGCTTCCCGTCGCGAGAACGCGTCCGTCGGCGCACAGCGCGAGCGTGTGCAGCGAGCCGGCTGCGACCTGGACAACATCGCGCCAAGCACCGACATCGCACTGGCCATGCGAGTTGTCGCCGGCAGCAAGCACGCGCCCGTCGACCGTTACGCCGACGGTGTGTTGGCTGCCCGCCGAGATCGAGACCACGTCTCTCCATCGAGCAAGGTCGTCGACACCGGCTGTACGGTCACCCACGCCGAGGACCGTTCCGTGCTCAGTCAAGGCGACCGTGTGCAGATACCCCGCGGAAACGGCCTGAACTTCCGACCACCCGGTGACGTCGCACTGGCCTCGGCGGTTGTTGCCGACGGCGAGGACTGTGCCGTCTCTCCTGAGTCCGATCGAGTGCCAGTCACCCGCTGCGACCCCGAGAAGGTCTGTCCAAGATTCGACGTTGCACGCTCCTTCGTTCGGTCGGCCCGCGGCTCGGGCGGTGCCGTCCGTGAGTACCGCGAGGGTTCGCCGCCAGCCTGCGGCGATCGCGGTGACCTCCATCCAAGAGCCGACCTCGCACTGCCCGTCCCCGTTCCACCCAGCCGCAAGGAGCGCACCATCCGCGGTGAGCGCCACCGTGTGAGAACGTCCCGTGTTCGGTGCCGTGTGGACATTCCCGACCGCGACGGCGACGACGTGCTCCCACGCCTGCACCTGGCACTCCTCGGCGCGCGCATCGCCGGCGGCCACCAACGTCCCGTCCGCGCGGACTCCGACCGAATGACGCCGACCGGCAGCGAGGACCGCGGGCATGGTGTCGTTGATCTCTGCAGGCATAGACCTCATCATGGCCGCGGCCCCAGAACGTCCGACAGCCGATCGACAAGCGGGCACCGCGAGCGGCCAGGCCCCAGCGTGATTGCTTACTCGTCCGGCCCGAGGATCCACGCGAAGCGCTCTCGCACGACGCGCTCGACAAGCTCCGAGTCGGTGGCCCACTGGATCTTGAGTGCGTCCGTAGCCTCATCGATGAAGCTGCCGCCTTCCGCGCGGGGCTCGTCGAAGGTGTCGTCGTCCAACACCGACTCGCCATCGCAACTCAGCAGCTCCTCCCCGTCGGGCGTATAGAGGATCCAGCCGGAGATTGCACGCATGTCGGTTCGGAACGGATCGGCCAGAACGTACTGACCCGCGTGGGAACCGGAACCTATCAGCCCAACAGCACCCCACGCCGCCCATTCATCTAACGGTGGCACGTCCGAGCTCCTGGGAATTAGTGGTAGTTGCGGTGCCCCCTCCCGGAGCCCCCGGAACCGCTTCAGCCCGCAAAACATTTCTGGAGCCTAGCCACGACGCCACTCGTCTCAGCAGACAATCGGCTACCGAGACTGCGCGAGCGTCGGCGCCGATGGTAGACAGACGCA
Organism: Curtobacterium sp. MCBD17_003; assembly: GCF_003234885.2. Classification (NCBI taxonomy): domain Bacteria; kingdom Bacillati; phylum Actinomycetota; class Actinomycetes; order Micrococcales; family Microbacteriaceae; genus Curtobacterium; species Curtobacterium sp. MCBD17_003. The sequence goes on along the minus strand of NZ_CP126275.1, from coordinate 170,851 downwards.
TGCACATCCGCCCCTCGACTCTCACACTGCTCATCGTGCTCGCGGCTTGCGGGGTTGGACTCTTTGCACTGCCCCCGGGAGTGCCGACGAAGATCCTCGGCGCAGTGATCATTGTTGTGGCGTTCGCGGTGTTGATCGTCTCGAGCCGAGCAGGTCGATCAGGGCGCTAACGGCACGCTCGGTCGATCTCCCCACCGTCCGCTGATCGATCGGCTTTCAGGCACTCGAACTTGGGCAGTGCGACGCGACCCCTGTTCGGCGAATCGATCGCCCCGTCAGCCTCTGCGTTATGGATCAGGTGTCCGGAACCTTGGTGTGGTGGAACCAGGATGAGGGCTGGGGTGCCCTTCGTTTCGACCGGGTTCCGTTGGAGGTATTTTGTGCAGTGGATCGCGGAGCAGGAATGCAATTCAGATAGAACAGTCGCGCGCAAGGGGGCTAGTAAAGTCCGCGCACGAGGGCTGTCAGCCAGCCAACCTCGATCGGGTCACTCTCGGTCTTGAGGTACTCACGCAGCAGGGTCATCTCCTCAGCGCGTTCCAGGACCCGTGTCTTCGCTGGGTCCTTCTTGACCACTCGAATCGAGCCGCTCCAGATCCTCCAGGTGGGATTGGTCAGGAAACCGTTCCTGCGCAGGTCGAGTTCGTCTTCGCAAAGCCGCAGTTCGTCGTAGATGTCCTTCTCGGTCGGCATCTTCTTGAGCCGACCGTCTAGGTCGCCGACCTCGATCCGGTCCTGAATCGCCCAGTAGCGCTCGACGTACCACTGCTCGGCATCCCGGAGACGCTGCTTCCTCGCTTGAAGGAGCGGGAGGATGGCGAGCAGGATTCCAACTCCGCCGATCGCGGTTGCAGCGTTCGCGAGATTCGGTAGCCACTCCACGACGAAGGTGGTCCAGATGTTCATGCACTCAGCTTACGAACGCTCTATTTAAGGACAGGTGCCGCCAGATGCTCAGGAAGCAGGCTCCTCGCCGTTGGTGGTGCGAGCGAACGTGCGCGAATCGCGGGTTCGTCAAGCGGTGGGATGGGGCAACAGCCGGGGAACGTCTCGTTTCCGGGCATCAGAGCGGTCGGCCGGAGTGGAAGTATGTTCGAAGGAGGTTGTCAGAGGATGGTTTACCGGGCGGTGGTAAGCCTGAAGTGGACGACGTCGACGCTCGAGTCGGCGGCCAGGGACGGATAGTGGCTCCGCAAGCCTTCTTGGAGGTCTGCAGCAGTGGCAGCGTTCTCAGCTCGAGCGTCAGCGTCGGTGAGCTCATCGAACCTCTTGGTCTCGATGAGATCGACCTCAGCGGGTAACCGCTTGTAGGTCTCGTCAAACTCGAAGAGCAGCCAAGCTCGTCCCGTCCCGCACGGGTCATTGAACCGCGTGGTTGCCGTCTTGCGGCCGTCAGCGACCGTCTCGTAATACCTCGCGTTGAAGCGGATGAAGCGCTCGGGGCGGGCGTCAGGAAAGTTGTAGGCGTAGGGCAGTAACGCTCGTACTGTCGCAGTGTCGGGACCATCCGACGTCGAGACGATCACGAAGCAGTCGGGGTGCTGATCGAGGAGCACCTGCCGACAGCGACCGCACGGCGCTATCACTCCGCGGTTCTGGTCACCGACCGCAACGATGGCAGTAAGCGGACCCGCGGCGGCCGCGGCAGCCTGCCCGAGGACCACGAGTTCCGCGCAAGGTCCTCCGGTGAAGTGGTGCACGTTGACTCCGGTGAAGATGCGGCCGGTTGTGTCCATCGCCGCGGCGGCAACTGTGTGGTTGGGATCGGAGCCGAGGAGTTCCGCTTGCCGTAGAGCGGCTTGGAGTACGCGCTGCTCGGGTGGGTACAACATATGGTCACTCTCGCAGACCGATAGTCAGCACGCACCCGCTGCCGCTCGGCAGGCCGTCCCTCATCGGTCCGTCACGATCGCAACGCTGGCGCCCTGAGAGAATGGCGTCGTGACCGCGGACGCCGACTTGAAACGACGGCTACAGACCTCATTCCGGTGGCGCGGTGACCGGACGGACTACAACTCCTACGCCGACCTGACCGCCTGGTGGCGTGATCCGCACGTACTGAGTTCTCTTGGTCCAGGCCTTGCTTCTCTCTTCGATGACGCTCGGCCCTCGCTGATCATGGGGATCCAGTCGCGCGGGGCCATCCTCGGAGCGCTCGTCGCAGTGCACCTCGGCGTCGGCCTCGCTGAGGTCCGGAAGGACCCGAGCCGTGCCGCGGACAGTGATCCCTGGTGGGAGGTCTCGACCGGCCCGGACTACCGAGACCGCTCCTTGCGACTCGGAGTTCGACGCTCGTTGTTGCAGTCCGGAGACCGCGTGCTCTTCGTCGACGATTGGATAGCGACGGGAGCGCAGGCGGAAGCCGCGCACGCCCTCGTGGAGATGGCCGGAGCGACTTGGATCGGTGCCGCCGTCGTGGTCGACGGGCTCGAGCGGACCCCGCTTCGTCGAGCGCTGCGACTGCGCTCGCTCGTGTCGCTGCGAGAGCTGTAGGAGGCAGTAGCAGCTCAGCGCCGTTCGATTGACGATCGGCTACCGAGACTGATTCCTCTAGCCGCCAATGGACACCGGGTAGCTTGCAACCATGACCTCATGGTGGGATCGAACGGATCCGTCGGACCGCCCGGAACTGACGAACCGGGCGCCAGCCGGACTCATCGAGTCATGGTGGAACGTCATCGGGGGTGCCGCACTGATGATCGGTCTCCCCATCATCTCGCTCAGTAAAGGCTTCGATCCGGCGCGCATCGCCTTCGCACTCTTCTGCCTGGCCATCACGGTGGCGATTGAGCTCGTGTTCCTGAAAAAGCTTGTCCAGCGAATCGCGGGCCGGCGAGCTCTTCGCGCGGAACGAGACGACGACTTTTGAGACTCCGCCCCGCATATGTCGCAGCGTCCGGAGACCGATCGGCTATCGGGACGGGAAAAAAGGGGGGCGCATGCCCCTTGTCGCCCACCGATAGCCTGACCCTGTGAACAACCCGCAACAGCAGGGAGCCACCGACCTTGTGGGCCTGCTCATCGGTGCCCCGCTCGCCATCATCGGTGTCTTTGTGCTTGTCAGCGCCGGGAGCACACCGGCAGCCATCCTCGGCGGCGCTCTGTTGGTTTCGGGAGTGATGCTGGTGTCCACCGCGCTGCTCATTCGAGGGTCACACCGACGATAGAGGCGGCCCACTCGCCGGTCCGCAACTGGGACGACGAGGGTAGCTGCGTTCGTGGAGACCGTGAGCCCGGAAAGGTCGCTCCCGCGACGCTCGTCCGCACAGCGCCTGTTCGATACCCTCGCCGCATGGCCAAGAAGCGCCCAGCGCCAGACGGGAGCCCCCGCTTTTGGTACTCCTTGGCGGTACTCGGATTTGCGCTTGCCTTCGGGTCAGCGTTGCTCGTCGGGTGCGCGGGTTTGCCTACTCTGGCTGGGTCGGCGCTTGGATCAGGAGGGCTCATGCTGGCGGTTGTTGGTGGAGGTATCGGCGCTACGAAGTCTCGTCGGCGTTGACTCCGCCGCGGCCTTAGGTCGAGTGGCCCATCTTCGGAGTCATACACGGTGTCCCTGCCTGGCGGTCTCTGCGTAGATGCAGCGTCCGGTAGCCGATCCTTGGCCGGGCGGTGTCGGAGTTTGCGTCACCAAGCCGACCGCACCGCGCTTGACTGCTACGGGTTCCGATTCAGGGGTGCGTCGCAGCGGGCCGGGTCAAGGCTCAACTTTCAGATCCGGCTGAGGGTGCCTCGGCTGGTAGCTCACGTAACTCCTGGGCCCCTCCGTCTTCCAGCGCTTGATAAGCCAGAAGAACGTCTCGATGCCCGCATAGCGCTCCGGGTCTACCCCTCGGAGGCCGAACGCCTGGTCAAGCGGCTGCGTGCGGTCCGTGCCGGCGCTGATGCTGCCCGCCCCTCGCGATCGCTGATCCCGCCGGCACGATGCGCGTGCTTATCGTTACCATGCCTCATGCCCAAGCCAGGTCCGGTATCTCCGAGCCCGATGCGCACGTACATTGCGGCAAGCGCGCTCGTGAGCGCTGCCGCGTCCGCGGTGTTCGTCGTTCACGAACTCCCGATCCAACTGCGACCTCAGGCCAACGACATGTTCGCCCCGAGTGGTCGGCTTTTCGTCGCGGGGGTGATCGACGCGGGCGTCGCCCTGGTCATCGCTGGAGGCATTGTCGGGGAGGCAGGGCTCGCTCTCGTCGCACGCAACTTGTCCGGATCACAGCGTCCACGGCAGCGCGCTGCACTGGCTGCGCTCGGCGGGACTGCGGGTGGAGCCGTGATCGCCGCGCTCCTCGCCATCGGCACCTTTGGCGCGCCGCATGCACGGCAGACGTATCTCCCCCTCGAGGTGCTCTGTATCGCGGGCGGTGGTGTCCTCGGTTGGGCTTACGAAGCCGTTTTCCAGCTCAGAGAACGCCGCGCGAGCGCGGGCACCTGCGACGACGACTAGCCGGTTGCAATCGGCCGAAGGTCATGAGGCCACCACGCGCGATGTGCGCGGTGCCGATCGCGTGGATCTGACAGTCAAAATGGTCCCCGCTCCACGACCATCCGGCGCTCGCCCAGTCCCAAGCGGCCTGGTCCGCGCCGGGCCAGGTCGAGCCGCCTCGCGGTGGTTGTCGCTGCCTCGTCATCCCAACGGCGGATGATCGGACCACTCCGAGTTCGCCCGGCAGTGGAGACAGCGAGCTCCCGGTAGGCGTGCACGGTAGCCGTCGTGCCCAGCGCAAAGACGTTGCCGAATTCTGCTGTCGTCAAGGCGCCAACTCGACTACCGAATTCCGATTGCGGATCGTGTTGCGAGACGACGCGGCCTCGGGCGGCCAGCGGATCCTCGCGCCATGAACGCTCTACTGATCGGGTACGCCCGCGTCTCAACCTACGAACAGGACCTCACCGCTCAGCGCGTTGCGCTTGAACGCCTCGGAGTCCTCCCGCTCAACATCCACACCGATCATGGCCTGACCGGCACGAACCGATCGCGACCCGGCCTTCGGGAAGCGCTCGCTTCCTGCCGTGACGGCGACACGCTCGTCATCGCGAAACTCGACCGGCTAGCGAGAAGCCTTCGAGACGCGAAAGACATCGTCGACGAGCTCACCGCCAAGAACGTCAAGCTCAACATCGGCGGTTCCGTTCATGACCCCAACGACCCCGTCGGCCGCCTGCTGTTCAACGTCCTCGCGATGGTTGCCGAGTTCGAGTCCGACCTCATCCGAGCCCGCACCCGTGAGGGGATGCAGATCGCGAAAGCGAAAGGCCACCTCCGCGGCCGGCAACCTAAGCTCAGCACCGCGCAACAACGTCACCTCCTGGAGGTGCACGAGGCCGGCACGCACTCGGTCGCGGAACTCGCCGAGCTGTTCGGGATCGGACGAGCGACCGTCTACCGCTGCATTGACCGACAAGCCCACCCCAACCGCTGACCATCAGCTCCGCTCTCGAGACCAGGCGTCCGAGAGCGGAGCGTCATCTGCGACCAGAGCAATCAAGGGCCTCATCCAGCCTGATCCGAGCGCGGGCGATCGCTGGTCGACCGGCTAGTGGACGCCCTGACCTCCGCGGTGAAATCCGTAGCGCGGTTCTCGTGACTAGGCTGTGCCGCAACTTGGCGATGGCGATGACGGAGCGGGGATCGTGCAGTACCGGCTGATGAACGACTACGGCGTGGATTGGCCACTCTGGTGGAACGAGGGTGGAGCGCCCGATGGTGAGCCCCCGCTACCGCCGCGGCTCACGGCGGACATCCGCAAGTGGGCGGCGACGTTCAATGCGCTGTACTCCTACGAGACCGGCTGGCCGGACGCGAGGACCGGCCGAGAGCAGCGAGTTGAGGGTGAGCGCCTGGCTACGGCGATCGCTCGAGAATTGAGCCCGGATGACTTCGTCGAGCTGCAGTATTGGGAGACGAACGATGCGGGCGGGAGCTACTGGGAGACCCAGCAATTGCGGTGAACGAGCCGGAAACCGTCCGGAGTGGGTTCTGCTGGTCTCGAGGACCGATGGTCATCGAACGCCGCTGTTGATGACCTCCGACATCGCCCGCAGCGAAGTGAGGCTTACGGACCCGGCCCGGCTCGAACGGGCAGCCACCCTCGCCATGCTGCGGGCAGGACGCATCCTTACCGGGTAGATGCGCCTTGGGCGGGTTCCCATGGATGCTACCGCCCCTCGGCGACCGGTCATCGTTTCGATGGACGATGGGTGAGCGAGACAACTGCGCAGCCGTCAGTACTCGAGCACTGGCCACTCTTGCAGCCGGGAGAACCGGGGGCGCGGCGGTGCCGGCTCGTCGTCGTCCATGACCCGGATTTCCGTGAGCACTGTGATCTCGCTCGTGCCGTAGGAGCGGTGCGCGACGCCGTCTCGCTCGTCGATGACCACCGTCACGCGGTCCGCTGGGTCGCGCTCATGCTCGAACGTCACGAGCAGCCAGTGCCCGTGTATCCGTTGGACCAGGATCGGCGCGAAGCTCGCGGGCGAGCCCCACAAGAGGAGAAGCTCCGGGGTGAGCAGCCGAACGCGAGGAGCCACCGCGCCGCTTCGCGCGAAACTGACCTCCACCGACCCATCAACTGAGAAAAGAACGCCGTCCCTGTATTGGTCGCGGTGACGGTCACCCTGCCGGTCGAACGTCCAGCTGTGGTCGCGCTCGTCGATGACGACCTGGAACTGCAGAGGCTGCGCCAAGCCGGCGCGCGGCGCGGTCACGCCGCGAGCGAGTCGTCGGGCAGGGCGCCGGAGCGCGGCGACCGCCGCCTGAAGGGTCGGGACATCAGCTGCAGCCAAGACGCTGTCGAAACGCACGCTCACAATCTTGCTCGCATGGTTAGCCACGCAGCGAGAACAGCATCTCGATAGACGATGGCTCACCGGACGATGCGGACAGCTCCGATGACTGTTCGGTAGCGCGTCCGGAGTGAAAAGTCTGACCACTGCCAGAGGGTGGGCCTCCCAACCTCGGCGCTGAGGTGTAGGAGCCCGGTCGGCACCATCAAAGCCACGTGCGCACCCCACGCGTGGTCCGTCTCGTTGAACAAGACGAGGTCGAGGTTCTTGACCCCTGCGACCGGCGGGTGCTCGAAGGCGCTGTCGCCCCACAGCTCGTCCGAGCGATGTGGTGGCACGCGCAGACCGAACAGGTCCAGCACCGCGTAAGCGAAGCGCTGACAGTTCGCACCCTCCGTGAGCGGCGCAGCGTGCGCTGCCTGCGGATGGGCGCCCGCGACCCAGGGGCAGGCGAACGCCCAGTCGGGCCAACCCTCCGGCGGGGCGAGCTGACCGAGCTCCGTTGGCGCAAGCGTCATAGCCACGATTGGAGCATTCGGAGCGACGAAGCGAAAGGGGTGCGCTACTTCCCGGACGACACGCTCCGCTCCGACGCGGACGGTGCCGCTTCCCGTTACGTCGTGGCAGCATCCGTGCATGAGCAACGCTGGGCCCACCTCCACCGACGCCAGGACAGAGCCGTTCCGTCCTGGTACGCCCGTTGTTCTCCGGAGCTTGCACACGTTCGGGACGCGCGGCGAGGCGGTCGCCTTCGCTGTCGCTGGTCGTGTTCTCGTCGACGACGACGATCTCGCCGTCGTCGCGAGTCCTCTCGGGTCTGCTGTGCGCCGTCGTGCCGGGGTCGGAAGCGGCCCGAACGGTCGTCTGGTCCTCCCCGAGGATTGGGACGGCACATACGTGGAAGACCGGTGGTCCAAAGCGCCTGTCGTGCGGGTGCATCAGAAGGGGACGCCGTGGTCGGTGAGGCGATGGCACGACGGATCCGACTGGATCCCCGACTGGTACGTGAATCTCGAGTTGCCCTGGCGCCGCACTTGTATCGGGTTCGATAGCCAGGACTGGACACTCGACGTGATCGCGTCGACTGGTGTGGACGGCGGTTGGTCTGTCCGCTACAAGGACGAAGACGAACTCGCGTTCGACGTCGAGCGGGGCCTTGTGTCGAACGAGAAGCGGGCGGTGATCGAACGCAGCGGGCAAAGCGCGACGGCCGCCGCGCTCGCGCGCGCGTTCCCGTTCAGCGCGGACTGGTCGCATTGGGTACCCGAACCGACGTGGGCGGCCCCGGAGGTTCCGGACGGGTGGAGCAGGATTTAGTGAGCGATCGTCTAACGAGACGAGCCGGCTCCGGTCAGTCGCAGCGGTGCTGGTGCATCCGCTGAGCGACCGGCTAAGGGACAGCGAAGTCCTACACTCCCCCTCGTGAGCAAACGCAGTCCGGAGCTACCCTTCTTCCGACGCCCGAAGCCCTATGCAGGCGAGGAAGTCTGGATCGTCCAGCACGACGATTCACCGCACAACACAGTCGTGGGCGTGTTCGCTACAGCCGACGAGGCAGACGCCTTCATGGACACGGTCAAGGATGACTACGAGAACGGCGTCATCTGCTCGAGTTTCCCGATTCCATATCGGTCCACCGATGGCGCCGTCCCGTACCAGGCTAAGGACTGATGTCGACGTTCAGCAGCCGATTGACTACCAGGCAGCGTCTCGACGCGAATTTGCGCTGGAGAGTGCGCCTTGTCTGGTCGCGATCGCAGGGACCTGCGTCACCACCGCCCACACAACCAAGACAAGGATGGCGAGGAACGCGGCACCCCTGCGGAAGGCGGAGTCGACCGTGATCGAGTCCAGGCCCGCTGTCCGAGCTTCAGCTGGGTGGCGGAGGCGGGACGTCTCCGTCGGCTAGTGTCTATCTACGTGAAAGGGGCCGCTCGTGGTCGATCCAAGGACGAATCTGATTCCCGGCCCGACTGCAAGATGGCTGCTGTTCGCGCGGGTGTGGATGTTCGGAATCTTCTTCGTCGACATGCTCACCATGCTCGCGTTCGCGATCTTCGACTTCTCGGCCCTGCGCAATCCTGCCTGGTACGTGATCATGTTCCCGCTGATCGTCGCCTTCGCCATCTCAAATGTCTACTACGCGGTGGTGAAGAAGCGAGAGCTCGCGCAGGGCTACACCACCCTGCCGATGGACTTCCCGAATACTGAAGTGCGCGATCCCGCGACAGGGAACGTGCTGAACGCTGCGGGCCAATCGCTTCCCGACGACTTCAGTCTCAAGCGCGCCCGGGCCGAGTACGCACGCTCCCAGGGTGTCTGAGACCTCAACGGCGGGACAACGCCGCTCGGCCCCGTTGGCGACTGATCGGATCCGCTCCACGCCTGTCATTAAGTAGGAGGCCCTGGCAGCAGCTGAAGCGGCGACACTTCTCGCCCTGGGCATCGGTGCTGCCGTCCTCTCATGGGTTCTGGACGAGGCCGCGAAAGCCCAGCGCGGAACGTTGCTGCAGGTACACAAGCTGAACGCACCAGCGCGCCGCTTGTACGAACGGCTCGGGTTCGTTCGGTTCGACGATTCAGAGACGCATCACCTGCTTCGACACGAGTGAATCCAACGTCCCGGCGAGGGATCACTCACTGACACGGGGCTGTCAGCGCAGCGCGTCGATGAAGGTGGTGGCAGCGGTGAGCGCCTAGCCATGACGTAGAAGAGCGCACGCGCCGATACTGCACGATGCCGGCCATAATCATCGGTCGATTCGTACGACAGCGCCGATCAGCGCTCCTTACGATGCGGTCCTCACTCCTCAGCTGGCGCCAGCACTTCGCGCAACCGGCGAATCGCGAAGTCGCGACGCTCATCGACCGTGAGGTTCGGTTCGGCGAGGTCGCCGTGGTCGTAATTCGGCCTTTCGGATACTGGATTCATTGAACCGGGAGACGGAGGACGTCGACCTTGACGCCGGTTTCCGCACGGTCTCACCGACGCGGACCACCCGCACGGATGCGTTGCCGCCGGCCAGTGGAACGTCGCTGTCAGCCATCAGTGGATCATCACACACTCCGTCCAGTAGCCGATCCTCTACAGGACGGGGCCCACGAGCGCGTCGTAGACGAGGCGGATGTCCTTCGCACCCTGACCCCAGTTGAAAAACGTGATTGGCACCACGGGAGCGGCCCGCACGCTCACGCGGGTGCCTCCATCGTCCTTGGAATGAAACTCGGCCGTAACCAGGTCCCCCCACGTCCTCCAGTTGGCAGACGACATCAGCACGATGCTTCGTGTGGTCTCGTAGCGAATGCGCAGACTGCGCATACCTTCGGCGGCCTCAACCAACCGCGCCTTCGCTGCCTCTGGCGGAAGCGACACGTAGAACTGGGCGCACGAACGAGACCACCGGGTTTGGATGTCGAGCATGCGGTTATTCAACCGCTCTTCGAGCAGCCGATCCATGTCAGTCGCAGCAGCACTCGAACTCACAATGTACCCGGCGGGCAACTCATCCCGCTGTCCATCGGTAACAGCAGTCCCGTTAGCCGATTGACGAGTGAGACGTTCCTTGTGCGCTCTCCCGACCTCGCGGACACCACCGCGTCGTCGCTGTCCGCGCATGCCCGAGCTTGTTAGGCGCTGACCACGCCGCCCGCTTTCACCGTCACTTTGGCCGGAACGTCACCTTCGACGGGCCTGCCTCAGTCGCTGAGGTCCATCCACACCGTGGTGTCACACGGGAGCCCACCATCCGCCAGCGGGGCGCTGCTGGCGAGCACGGTCGCATCGACGGGAAGCGCGATGACGGAGTAGCTGAAGTTGGTCACGATCGCGACACTTCCGTTGCGAAGGCGCAGGACCTCGCCGTCGCTGTGCTCGTCGATCTTGAGGCGACCGATCGCGAGCGCGTAGTCACGGCGCAGCCGGAGCGCGTCGCGGTAGAGCCCGAGCGTGGAGTCTGCACGGCCTAACTGCGCATCCCGAGCGAACTCCGCCCAGTTGTCCGGTTGCGGCAGCCACGCGGCTCCGGTCGGGGAGAAGCCGTACGCGGGTGCGTGAGCAATCCAGGGGACGGGGACACGGCAGCCGTCGCGTCCGTACCGGCCCCCGGAACGCACCCCCGATCGACCCGGAGCTCGGCCTAGCGTCGAGCAGCTGTCCGCCCCACCGGTCGGCGTCATCGACACCATCGGCGCGGGCGACGCCTTCATGACAGGACTCCTCGCAGCTGCTGTGCGCACGCACGCGCTCGAGAAGCTTCGTACCGGGCAGCTCGACACACGGCAGGCGCAGTGGCTCGCTCACGGTGCCCTCGAGGCAGCTCGCATCACCGCCAGCAGAGCAGGCGCAAACCCACCCTGGGAGCGCGAACTCAACGCCGCCGAGGGACAGGCTCGCTCGTCAGCTTAGCCAAGATTTCCCGTTCCAGCGTCAGCAACAACCGACTGCACTCCTTCTGGCCAGGACTCCTCAGGCTCGAGCAGAGCTCCGAGAACCTCGTTTCGTCAAACCACATCCTCTGCGACACCGTGGACACCGTTCCTCGGCGGCGACAACGGACTGAACGACCTCCACGGCGTCGTCATCGTTGACGGGGACGCGAACTCGATCATGGGCTACCACCTGTCGCATGTCGTCCCCTCCGACGCGGTTCAACCAGGCAGCGACGTACCCGTGATGGTGCGGGTCACCGGTGGCCACGCAAACTACATCGCCACGAACCACACCGCCGTCTGGACCACCACGCTCGACGCTCGGGACAACGCGTACGCGGCGGAAGTCGAGGCGCTGACCACGACGGCGACAAGCCGGCCAGCGACCGCGGTATTGGTAGACGCGGGATCGACTGACAACGTGATCCTCGGCTCCGGCACGGACGACGAGGTTGTTGCCGACCGGAAGGTCAACACGGTGCGCCCCCCCGCATCACGGAACGAAGCAGCTGACGTCCAAGCAGCAGGAGGGCAGTCGGGGTCTCCGCCACGCTGGCAGGCGGCGCCGTGGACCCCGACTGCCGTCACCGTCAGCAGCCTCCGGCGGCACCTCAGGGCCCCTCATCTTCCGCGCGACACGCCCGGCGGTTACGAGGACTTACTTCCCCGACACGAACGACGACTCCATGATGTGAAGGTAGCTCGCAGCCGGCATGGCAGTCGTTGACACGTTGGGGGACCGATGGACCTATCCACACCGGAAGGCATCGCGGCGTTCTACAGCGCCCACAAAGACATGCTCCACCGCATCGCAGCCGCGCAGCTGGCGAAGGTCGGCGCTGAACGCGACGCAGAAGATGTCGTGCTCACCGTCGTCGAGGAACTGCTCCACAAGCGTCCCACCGGTGTAGAGGATCCGGAGGCGTTCGTCATCACGATGACGAAGCGCCGCGCCATCGACGCGATCCGGAGCCTGCATCCGAAGCAGTATGCCGGCGCGCCGGAAGCGCTCGAGGATCTCCCGCACCCCGTTGACGCGTACGTAGAGGTCGAGGACGCGTTCGATGAGGGCGTGGCGGTTGCCGAGGTGTGGGACGCGTGGGACGTGCTGACCGACAGGGAACGGGACGTCATCGCCCGCGTATCGATCCGGAACGAGCCGCAGAAGGACGTCGCGCAAGCGCTCGGGGTCACCCCAGCCCGCATTTCCCAGATCCTCACGAAAGCACTACAGAAGCTGCGGCAACGAATGGAAGGAGCGAAACGATGACCACCGACAACGACGACCTCGTCACCCGACTGATGGCGACCGGTCGGCTGAACCGCGACGACGGATCAGCGCCCGTTCCGCTGCCCGAACTTCCCGCCGACCTACGACCCTTCGCCGCGATCGTGGACGAACTTCAGAACCTCGCCCGGTACGCAGGCGCTCCAGCGCTTGAGGACGACCGGGCGGCGAAGCTCCTTGGTCTCGTACCGTCACCGGAGAAACGCCTCGACGGTCGCCTCCTCAGCGCCCAGCGGCAACGTCGGCAGCGCACCGTCAGCGACGTCGCGACCGAGCTCAACCGACGTGGGTGGACTTTCACTCCGGCGGACGTGATGCGGTGGGAGACCACGAACGCCGCTGAGGTGCCTCCCGTTGTCATCACCGCTCTCGCCGCACTGCTGAACACCTCAGCGGAACAGCTCATTAGTGCGTCCGCGACTGCGGAGCAGGATGACCCCGTCCAGCAGCTCCGCCGTTCCCCCCAATTCGCCTCGCTCGTCACACGGTGGGCGCGACTGCGTCATATGACCGTTCCGGAGGCCCGGGGCGCCCTAGAACGTCGTGCCCTCAGCACTGTGCACCGCGGAGCTCGGACAGACGTCGAGGACACGCTCTCCTCAATTGAGGCGCTCATTAGCGCGCTCGAAAGTAGAGAAGGACGATGAACTTAACCCGGGCTGTCGCGAAAGCACTGCAGCCCGTGCCCGATGAGCAACGACTGCGATTCGCAGCCAACCCCGCCGCAACCATGCAGGACGAGTTCGGCCTCATCGTCGAGCAGGTTGAACATCTCGGCACTCAACGTGCGGCCGATGGTACCTGTGACGGTTTGTCGTTTCTGGAAGATGGGGTGGTGCTCTACGCCGCGTCCTCGAACAGCGACCGCGACCAATTCACGCTCGCCCACGAGTTCGCGCACATCCTCGTCACGAACGCTGGCCTCTACGACTGGATCGCGAACCAATACCGTCCGGAACATCTGCTCGAGATGCTCTGCGACCGCATCGCGCAGGCGCTGCTGCTTCCCGCGGCGACACTGCCGCCGCTACAGCGGCCCCTGCAAGCCGCCGACGTCATCGACCTGTACCGCACCACGCGCGCAAGTCGACCGGTCTGCATCATCGCCCTCACCGAGCAACTCCGAGGGCTCGGTGCCATCGCGATGATCGACCCCGAATGCGGCGCCGTCGCGCACGCCTCAGTGCACCCCGATCCAGAGCACGGATGGCCAACGGTCTACCCCTGGCGGAACCAGATCCTCGACCCTGGAAACCCCCTCCTCGAACTCCACGAAGGCACACCCCTCCGACGGCGCATCGGCTGGCGTGCTCCTTGGGGAGCGCAAGCGGACTTCTGGGTCGACGCTGTCCGCGACGGACGGTACGTCATCGCCGTCTTCGCAGACGCCAACATCTGGAGCGGCGGCAGTGGCATCGCCCAGCCGATCGGCGAACGCGACTACGACCAACGGCCGACCATCGCCATCTCCTGCTGTCAGGGGCCGGTATCCGTGCGCGGGTGGCCGTGCGCGACGTGTCGGGAACCGCACTGCCCGGTCTGCGGCAAGTGCCGCTGCGACCGGAACGCCGCCCGCGCCCGCGCATGCACCGAATGCGGAGTCTTGAAGAACTCATACCTCATCAACGACACGGGCGTCTGCATCGACTGCCAGTAGCCCGCCGCCGCATGGCGCGGGCGTCGTTCTCTGCAGTTCCACTCCTTCGATGTCCTCCTGCCCTTTGCCGCACCGCCATGCCGACATGTCGCAGAAGTATCCGCGCAAGGGGCTTAAGTCGGCGACTCTCCTTCCGACTACTGAGTGAGCGTGGCGGAACCGCCGACTCTCGCTCAGAGCGGAGGTGAATACAACAGTGGCAAAGAACACCGGCAACGGGCACCGCAACGGTGCCGTCAAGGGACGCAGCGAGTTCCAGCACAACGGTCAGTGGTTCAAGCGTGACACCAGCACGGGCCGCATCCTCAACGGGAGCGCGAACCAGCACAAGGGTGTCCGGAACGAAAAGTAATCAGCGGCGGGTGGGCTGCGACCTTCTCGCAGCCCACCCGCCTACCACCAACGCATCGCATCGCATCAACAGGAGAACAACCATGGCCGTTCACTGGGTGAACTACGACCTGAACACCACCGGGCAGAAGTACGAGGCCCTCATCACATACTTGAAGTCGCACCGGAGCTGGGCGCGCCCGGCGAGGAGCAGCTACTTCGTCGACACCGACCTCACCGCGAAGCAGCTCCGCGACGGCATCAGCGAGATCGTCGACAGCAACGACGCTGTCGCCGTCGTCACCGTCACCGGGCAGTCCTGGGCGACGCACGGAGTGTCGAAGAACGTCAACGACTGGATCCGGAATCACCTCTGAGCGTCAACCCACCTCGCTAGTTGCGCGACAACGAGAGCAGTGACCGTGAGCCCAGTTGGAGCACACCCGGCGGCACCGACGCTGACCGGATATGGCTGGCGGCCCGCACCAGGCTTGTCTTGTCCCGCCTGCCCCTGAGCGGCCGCGTGCTGGCGATCAAATCGATCCCACGCGCTGCGCCGGCCTCTCCCACGTGGACCGCCCAGCGCTGAGCGTCGCATCACGTCCGTCCACTTCCTATGCCGGTTCCCCGCCAGCTGCGCCGGCGAGGAGGAGCCGGTCGCTCGACCTGAATGGACAAAACTCACGGGCAGGGAAAGAGACCCGCAAGCCGATCGTTCATTGGGCCACTCCCGTCCGGCCGCCAACGATCCTCGCTGACGCGTCGGAGGTCGCTCGTAGGCTCAAGGCGTGGAACATCTCAAGAAGGATCTCGGGCAGTTGAAGAAGGGGGCGACGGTCGTCGTTACCCTGCGCCAGCAGGGGAACGTCCTGCTGATGGACTCGTCGAACTACCGTACCTATGCGGCGAGCCGAGGTGGACGGTTCCGATACGCCGGAGGACTCATCAAAAGGAGCCCTGCAAGACTCACGGTGCCGTCCAACGGGCACTGGTATCTCGCCATCGACCTTGGCGGTGCGAAAGGTCGCATCAACGCGACGGTCGCGGTAGAGCCGCCTCCTCGCGGGAATCTGCCCGAGTACCGATCGGCACCGGAACGAGGCGTCTTGGGGCAGGTCTCCGTCCGTCGTCCGCTTCCGCCTGAATCGGATGCGGACTTCGACGGGCGCACCTGGGACGTCTTCCTTTCGCATGCCAGCGAAGATAAGGCCGACGTCGCGCTCCCTCTCGCGCAGGCTCTTCAAGACCGGGGGGTCTCGGTGTGGCTTGACAAGGCTGAGTTGCGCATCGGCGACAGCCTTCGACGTCGTATCGACCGCGGGCTACGCAGCAGTCGCTTCGCGGCGGTCGTGTTCAGCGACGCTTACTTCTCAAAGGGCTGGCCGCAGTACGAGCTCGACGGCATCGTCACCCTCACCGTTGGCGGGCAGCAGAACCTGTTGCCGGTCTGGCACAACGTCGACCATGCAGCTATCTCGGCGCATAGCCCGTCCCTCGCTGACAAATTTGCTCGATCAACCAGTGACACTCCCATTGACGAGATTGCGGCGGAGATTGCCGACCTCGTGATCGAGGCTCGAGAAGCACAGCAGCCGGGAGAGATGGCTCGATGAGGAGCGTGGTCCGGTAGCCGATCGGTGAGTGCGACACTCTGTTTCAGAAGTCAGGGTCTTGCTGGTCCGGGTCCTGCCCCGGAAGCAGTCGAGCGGCGACAAGGGCCAAGAACCCTCCCCCAAAGACGTACAGCAAGAGGACTGCCCACCAGGGATTCCGGCGAGCAGGTTGCTTCGGAGCGCTCATGGGAACAAAGTAACGCCATGGGCCTTGGGTCCAGTAGCCGATCCGCATTCGAGACGACCTGCTGTCAAGCCCAGCGGGGCTTGCGCGCCCGCTGAGCGACCGGCTATCAGACGCCCGTTTGCCGTGTGACCGCCACCATGATCGGGTCCGGACCGGTCGTCGATGGAGTCGTGCACGTGCTTGGGTCAGACAAGCTGGGATCATGTGGAGAATCGCAAGCGGGATGCCGATCGTTCGCGTCAGCTTCAACCGGTACGCGCGACTGGACGGGAACGGCATGCACGGTTACGCGTATCGGTGGCCGTTCGACTATTCGGCAGAGATCGGTGACATCGTGGCGACGGACACCGGTGAGGAGGTTACGGTCATCGGCTTCGGGACCGACTACAAGGGGTCGTTGCAGACCCTCTCCGCGACGACCGGGTCGAACCGGAAGGTGATCGGATGGGATCAGTGGCCGCTGCTGCCGGTCGAGCCGCCGCGAGAAGGGCGCTCTGTGGCGCGTCGGGTCTTGGACCGGCTGCGCCAGTCTCCTTAGACGATCGGTTTATGGGACGCGCGTAACCGCCGGTCGTTCCTGCCCTTCGTGCGAGACTCGGGGCGGAGGTCGGAGCATGGGGCAACAGCGAGGCGGGGCGATCGTACCGGGAAGACCGGTCCACACCGGCGAGGTGTTCGCGGTGCTTGCGGTCACTGGAGTGGTCGCGCTGCTGGCGGGGATCTGGGGTGCGGTTTCCGGACCGGGCCCGAATGACGTTCCGGGCTGGGCGGGAATCGGCATCGCCTACGGCGTCGTTGCGAGCGTGGCGGGTTGCATCGGCGCGCCGCTCGTCGTCGGCATCGCTCGTCGGGACCGAGCGGCTCTCGCGCTCGTGCGAGCGCACAGGCCGCTATCTCTCGCGATTCCCGGTGCGGTCAGCAATCACGCTCTCCTGCGAAGCATTCGAGCCCTGAATCCGTCGGCTGCGACTCCTCGTTCCGTCGTCTGGGCGGTCGACGAGCAGGGCATGGAGATGTGGCAGCCGGAGACGTCGGTTCCAGTGCTCGCCGTCCCGTGGGCGCATGTGGTTTCGACCACCGCGGAATCCATGCCGCAGGGGCGCGCCGTCATCGCGGTGGCCGTACTCCGGCTGACCGGAGGACGCGAGCTTCGTCTGGCGTTCCGGACGCGGTTCGGCGGGATCTCGCTGATGGGCCGGGACCGGGTGGATGACGTTCTCCAGGACTTCGCCGAGATCGCGCAGCCGACGGACCGCGTCGCTCGCTGACGACTGCACAGCCAGCGGCGTCGGCGCGGTGCGACCTCCTTGGCGGAGGACCGCTTCGGCTGTGATGGCGTCGGGAACGTTGTTCATTCCGGTCACGGCGCTGCTTGTTCGAGGTATGCATCTCTGGCAACGGCGCTCGTCCCGCGCCGCCGTGCCGACACTGATCGGGCGCCCGAAGAGGGATCCTTCACCGGGCGGCGGTTGCCCGCCGTCCGGTGAAGGACGGACCTAAGCGTCGAGGTCGGTTGTTGAGGCGATCTGCACTCGGCCGGGCAAGCGCTTCAGCGCAGCTCGCCATGCCCACGCTGCAGCGATGAACACAGCCGTGGTGATCGTCCACAGCGCCCAGGGGAAACGTGAGTCGAGTAGGCCGAGCGTGAGCGGGAACAGTGCCATGCCGATCGAGCTCGCGGTCTGGAAGACTCCGATCGCCCGTCCGCGAATGCGGGGGTGGGGTGCTTCTGCCATGACGGCGTTCGCAGCCGGCAGGTACACCATGTCGGCCACCGCGAGCAGGACCGCGACCACGACGACGTACGCCCACGCTGCGACGCCGTGCAGCGGTGGGAGAAAGATCAGGGGCACCGCGGTGAGCGCGGTGAGGACCGCCCCGACGGCGATCAACCGGCCCCGCTGCAGGCCGGCCACTCGTTTCGTCACCGTCGTTTGCAGGAATGCGCACAAACCGGTGGCGATGGCGAACTGTACTGGTGCAACCGCGGGTGGCATGTTCCATCGCTGCACGAACAGGACGCTCAGCGCGACGTTCGGGAGGACCATGGTTGGTCCGATGAGGAACTGACCGAGTGTGATGAGACGCATCGACCGGTCGGCAGCGAACTGACGGAAGGACCCGGTCGGGCCCCCGGGTTCGCTCGTGTCCGTCGGGGCGGTGGTCCGCTGCCCGGTGCGTTGCGATGCGAACACGACCGCTGCGGCGACGCTCGTCACGACGTTGGCGAGGACCAGCCAGCGCAGCCCGTCCTGGCCGTGGGCCAGGGTGATCGCGGCGATGATCGCGCCGGCGCCGAGGGCCCCAGCCTTCGTGGCCTCGAGGAACGCGAACCACCGTTCGAACGGGCGGCCGTCGGCGAGGTCGTGAACGTACGCCGTCCAAGACGTCCAGTACAGCCGCTCGGACGCGTTGACGAGGAAGATCGCGGCGAAGATCATCACCGGGTCGTGAGCGATCAGGTAGAGCGCGAACCCCGCCGCGGACATCAGGTTGTTGAGGATCATCGACGCCTTCGCACCGAACCGGTCAGTGAGGGCACCGCCGACGAGTCCGATGGGCAGAGCGATGAGCGATCCCACGGTGGAGAGCACACCGATCACGGCGAGTGGCACGTCGGTCATGAGGGTGAAGTAGACGATCGTCAGCGGGAGGGTGAGTCCGGCGCCGATGGTGTCGGTGAGTACCGCGAACGTGACGAAGCGGTGCTCGCGAAGGGTCGACAGAGAAGCCCGTATGCGGGCTGGGGCGAACAGCATTTGGAGTGGTCCCAAGAGTCATCGCGGAGCCGTCATCCGGCCGCGCGGGCATGCAGAAGACGTGAGCGGGGAACTCACGTGGAGGAGGGGCCGTCGCTGGTGCGTCGGCTCAGTGCTGCGTTGCCATTACTCCGGGAGGTATCGGCCGTGGCCCGCTTAGTGCAGGGGCCGGCTTGACGGGGAACAGTGCCTGTGGGGCTCGGAACGGCATGAAGCCATCTCTCTTCCCACGTTGGACCTGTAGCTGGAACGCTAGCGGCTTGACCGCGGGAACGCCACTGTTCAATAGCGGATCGTCTACCGGGCGGGTCAGTTCTTCAGAGGCCCTTGCGAAGGTTGGTCTCCCAGTAGTGAATTGACACGAGGTCTTCCGGAGCGAGTTCTCGCTCCACCGCCTGCAGGAGGCGGTGGGCTTGTCGCTCGTGGATGCGTGCCGCGGCCTCCGTCGGCCAACCTGCTTCCCAGGAGTAGCCGTCGTTGAAGTCCGCCGCCCAAGCCAGTACCTCGGCGTTGCGCTCCTGTCCCACAAACCGCCGCCAGTCCGCCAGCGCAGGACCGGGGTGCCGACAGGACCGATGCGGGTAGGACGCTCGCCGATCTGGCATTCTCATCCGAGGTCATCGATGGAGGGGCTAGTGATTCTGGGGCTGACGGTCGCTGTTGTCGTCGTGGTCGCGGCCGCCTGTCAGATTCTTTCCGGGGTAGGTTTCGCACTCATCTGCAGCCCGCTCCTGATGCTCTCCCTCGGCCACCACAACGGCGTGGCCGTGGCGCTTACCATGTCGATCCTCCTGAACGTCGCCGTACTTGCACGCTCCTTCCGCGACGTGCGAATCGGTGACGCCGCCCGCCTCTTTGTGCCCGCAGCGGTCCTCGTGTTCCCGGCAGCATGGTTGAGCGGAGTTCTCGCCGCCCCGGCCGTCTTGCTCGTATCTGGGGTGGCGATTCTGGTCGCCACCGGTCTCCTCGCGGCCGGGCGACGCATGCGCTGGCTCAAGGGACCCAGCGGCGCTATCACCGCCGGCGTCGCCAGCGGCGTACTCAACGTCCTCGCAGCCGCCAGCGGCCCACCTGTCGCACTCTTCGCAGCGCAACGGCGTTGGACGCCGACCGTGACCACGGCGACCCTGCGAGCGTTCGCGCTGCCCCTGAACCTCCTCACCCTCACCGTCGTCGGGCTCCCCACCTCACCGACCAGCCAACTCGGCTGGGCGGTAGCAGGCCTTCTCGTGGGAACCTTCGCCGCGCTCCCGTTCACGCATCGCGTATCCCCGGGCGTCCTCCGCATCGTCACCCTCGCTGTAGCCGCGGGCGGCGGCGCCTTCCTCGTCATCAAAGGGCTCGCATGAGTAAGGAGGTCTCACAACGGATTCCCGCGATCCCTGTTGTGGCGGTGTTGACCGCCTCCGGTAGGGGATGGCTCACCGGACGCGTCGCTCGCTCGTTAGAGCTTGGCGGGGAAAGTGGAGCGGCGTCCGACCACGGTCAGGAGTACAGCGATGGCGCCGAAGACGATCATCACCACGGCGAGCACGAGGCCGTCGAAGACGGTGAGGAGTGCCGCACCGAAGATCCCGGCGGCGAAGATGGCGATGTTGAACGCGACTGGCAGGAATGCGCTGGCGACGTCGGCGTTCTCGCCGCCTGCTGTGGTGAGGGCTGCTTGCAGCTGCGTGGACGCTCCGCCGAAGCTGACGCCCCACAGCACCGCGGCGATCAGGATCGCGACGGTGGAGGTGTGGGCGACGAGGAGGATCACGCCGGTGACCACGAACAGTCCTGCGCTGGCGTGCAGCAGGGGCCTCGGGTACCGGTCGAGGAGTGCGCCGGTGATGACTACCCCGGCGATCGCGGCGATGCCGTAGACCAGCAGCATCAGTCCCGCGCTGACGCCGGTGTCGGTAGCGCGCAGGTACGGGGAGATGTACGTGTAGATGGTGTTGTGGGCGAGCATCCACGTCGCGATGACGGCGAGGATGATCGCGATCCCGCGGATGCGGAACACCTTCGCGACGGAGAGCTTCGCGGCGCTGGTCTGGCCGGGGGCGTCGGGGACGAACACGGCGATGAGGGCGAGGATCACGACGCCGATGAGACTGAGGCCCGTGAACGACCATCGCCAGCTCAACGCGTTGCCGATGAAGGCCCCGAGGGGCGTTCCGAGCGCGAAGCCGACGGGGGCTCCGGTGGAGACGATCGCGAGGGAGATGCCGGCGAAGCGGGCGGGGCTGATGCGGCGGGCGTAAGTGGCGAACATGCCCCAGATGGTTCCGGACATCGCACCGGCGATGAACCGGGTGATGAGGGCTACTGCGACGTTCGGCGCGAAGGCGGTGAGGGTGTTCGCGATGATCAGGATCGTGATCGCGGTCATGATCAGCGGCTTCCGGCGAAGCCCTCGGGTGAGGGCGATCGCCGGGACGGTGGCAATGACGGTGCCGATGGCGTAGGCACTGACGAACAAGCCGACGGTGCCTTCGCTGGTGTGCATGCTGTCCGCGATGACGGGCAGCAGCCCGGCTGGCATGGTCTCCATCGCGACGAGGACGAACCCGATCGCAGCGAGGAGGGCGAGCGGGAACCAGGGCAGGCGGTCACGCCCGGTGTCGGGGATCGTCGGCTGGCTGGAGGTTGTCGTGGTCACGGCGAGGCTTTCGTTGCAGGAGCGGCGTGGGACGGCCGAAGGCATGGTGAAGGGCCCCGCACGCCGGGAGCGGACGGGGTGAGTGGAGGGTGCTGTCAGCTGTGGGTGACGGCTCGCGCCTTCTCGGCGATCTGTTCGGTGGCGGCCCAGGACGCGAGCAGTTTCAGCGCGTCAGCGGTGGGGCTGCCGGGCACAGCGGGGTAGACGGTGAGGGTGTGGCCGGGAACGTCTTCGAGCTCCATGCCCTGGAAGGGCAGCTCGAGCAGGCCAACGACGGAGTGGTTGAAGCTCTTCGCGCCGGAGTAGTGGCGTCGGACGTCGTGCGCGGCCCACCTGGTGCGGAACTCGTCGCTGCGGACGGAGAGTTCCCCGACGAGCGCGGCGATGCCTGGGTCGTGGGGGTTCCGGCCGGCGTCGCGGCGGAGGATCGCGACGTTCACGTTTGCTGCGCGATCCCAGTCGGGGTAGAAGTCGTACGCGCGGGGGTCGAGGAAGATGAACCGGGAGTGGTTCGCGGGCCGGGCCGTCCCCCGGTACATGTCGGAATAGAGCGCGTAACCAAGCGTGTTCGCGGCGACGATGTCCATTCGGTTGTTGCCGATGAAAGCCGGCGCTTCCGTGATGGTGTCGAGCATGAACTGCACTGCGGGGGGCAGACCGGCCGGGGCTGGCGCCTTGGCCCGCGCACGGGCGGTCGTGGCGTTGGCGTCGCGGGCGAGGTCGAAGAGGTGGTCATGCTCGGCACGGTCAAGGCTGAGCGCGGAAGCGATGGCGTCAAGGACGCTGTCGGAAGCGCCGGTGAGGTTCCCGCGCTCGATGCGGGTGTAGTAGTCGACGCTGACTCCGGCGAGGCGGGCGACTTCTTCGCGGCGGAGGCCGGCGACGCGGCGACGGCCGCCGAACTGCTCGACGCCTGCCTGCTCGGGCGTGATGCGTGCACGGCGTGACGACAAGAACTCACGCACCTCAGCTCGGTTGTCCATGACAGCCACGGTAGGCGGTTCCGTCGACTCGAAGACAGGTTCTGCTGGACCCCGTTTACGCAGAGCCTCACTACCGTGTGAAGACAGCCGTTTGATGGTGATGACCACGAATCACCCGAACGATTGGATCCGCATCTGATGCGCGCCACGATCATGCATGCCGCCCGCGACGTCCGCGTCGACGAGCGTGAGAAGCCGACCATCCAGCAGCCCACCGACGCGATCATCAAGCTCGTCGCGGCCTGCGTCTGCGGGTCCGACCTTTGGCCGTACCGCGGTGACGACGCGATCGATGAGCCCGTCCCGATGGGTCACGAGTACGTCGGCATCGTCGAGGAAGTCGGCGCCGACGTGCAGAACGTCGCACCCGGTCAGTTCGTTGTCGGCTCGTTCTTCGCCTCCGACAACACGTGTGAGATCTGCCAGTCCGGCTACCAGTCCGGCTGCGTCCACCGTGAAGGTGTCGGCGGAGCGCAGGCCGAGTACATGCGAGTTCCGCTCGCCGACGGCACCCTCGTGGCAACGCCGGGCATGCCCGACGCGGACAAGATCCCGTCCCTCCTTGCCGCATCTGACGTTCTCGGTACCGGCTGGTTCGGCGCGAAGGCTGCTGAGGTCGGTCCGGGTAAGACCGTCGCCGTCGTCGGTGACGGCGCTGTGGGCCTCCTCGCGATCCTCGCGGCGAAGCAGATGGGCGCCGAGCGCATCATCGCGATGTCCCGCCACGAGTCCCGGCAGAAGGTTGCCCGCGAGTTCGGCGCTACCGACATCGTCGAGGAGCGCGGCGAAGCCGGCATCGCGAAGATCAAGGAGCTCACCGACGGCCTCGGCGCGCACTCGGTCATCGAGGCGGTCGGCACGCAGGAATCGATGATGCAGGCCATCCACTCCACCCGCGCCGGCGGCCACGTCGGCTACGTCGGCGTCTCCCACGACGTCGACCTGCCGGGCCTGGAACTGTTCTTCTCCCACGTGCACCTGCACGGCGGCCCTGCCCCGGTCCGCGGCTACCTGCCCGAGCTGATCGACCTGATCCTCAGCGGTGCGATCGAGCCGGGCAAGGTCTTCGACATGGAGCTGCCCCTCGAGGACGCCGCCGAGGGCTACAAGGCGATGGACGAACGCCGCGCCATCAAGGTCCTCCTCCGCCCATAACCCACAGATAGGGCCTCGGCAGCTCCCCCCAGTTGCCGAGGCCCTTCACTCCTGCCCACAACCTGCGAACGGGAAGCATCATGACCACACTTGCCATCATCGGAGCGGGCCCCGGACTCGGCGCCGCCGTCGCGCGCCGCTTCGGCCAGGAGGGCTTCTCCGTCGCGCTCATCGCCCGGAACCGGACCCGTGTTGACGAGCTCGCCGCGACGCTGACCGCGGAGGGCATCACCGCCGCCGGGTTCACCGCGAACGTTCGCGACCAGGACTCGCTCCGCACCGCCCTCGAGCAGGCCAGCGAGCAGCTCGGCCCGATCGAGGTCGTGCAGTACAGCCCCCTGCCGGCGAAGGAGTTCATGCGACCCGTCCTCGAGACAGTCGCTGCGGACCTCGTCGGCCCGGTCGAGTTCTCCATCTACGGCCCCGTCACCGTCGCGCACCAGGTCATCCCCGGCATGCGCACGCTCGGCGGCGGGACCATCGTCTTCATCAACGGAGCCAGCGCCGTCCGCCCCGGCGCCCGCGTCACCGGGACCTCGATCGCGTTCGCAGGTGAGAGCGCCTACGCGCAGCTGCTCCACGACGCCCTCGCCTCCGAAGGCATCCATGTCGGCCAGCTCATCATCCCGCGCGGCATCGGCGGCGGAGAGCCCTCCCACGAGCCCACCGTGCTCGCAGACACGATCTGGCGCATCCACACCGAACGCGGCGACTTCCGCACCTACGCCGCGGACCTCGACAACTGACCACCATCAGGAGGACAGCATGACCAGCACCAGCACCGACCGGTTCACCGGCAAGGTCGCGTTCATCACCGGCGCCGGCAGCGGCATCGGCCGCGCCACCGCGCAGGCGTTCGCTGCGGAAGGCGCACGAGTCGCCCTCGCCGACACGTCCGCTGACAGGCTGAACGAGACAGCGCAGCTCATCCGCGACAACGGCGGAGAAGCCCTCACCCTCACCGTCGACGTCACCAACGCCGACGACGTGCAGCAAGCGATCGCGGACACCGTCAGCGCGTTCGGTCGCCTCGACATCGCGATCAACAACGCCGGCATCGAGCAGGAGCAGACCCCGACCGCGGACCTCACCGTCGAGGACTGGGACCGGATCATCGCGACCGATCTGCGAGGAGTGTTCCTCTGCATGCAGCAGGAGATCCCTGCCATCATCGCCGCTGGAGGCGGCTCCATCGTCAACACCTCCTCCGGGGCAGGCGTCATCGGGATCGCCGGGCAAGCCGCTTACGCTGCCGCCAAGCACGGGCTGATCGGCCTGACGAAGTCCGCGGCGCTGGAGTACATCGACCAGGGCGTCCGGATCAACGCCGTCGCACCCGGCGTCATCGACACCGCGATGATGGGCCGCGTCACCGGCGGCACCGACGAAGGCCGGCAGACGATGACCGCGCAGGAACCCATCGACCGGATGGGTCGACCGGAAGAGATCGCGTCGGCGGTGCTGTGGCTGTGCTCCGAAGGTGGTGCGTTCACCGTCGGCCACACGCTCGTCGTCGACGGCGGGCAGACCGTTGGATAACCTCCTGCACCGCGCAGCACTCGCACTCCCCGTCGTCACCCTGCTTGGCGTCCTCGCCGCGGGCTGTTCCAGCCAGGACTCTGCCACGTCGTCCGACACCGACACCGCAGGGGCCGCACCGAGTACGGCATCCGCCACCGCGAGCAGCGCAGTGACCACTCCGATCCAGATCCGCATCGGCGACACCGTGATCAACGGGTCGCTGAACGACACCGCTCCCGCACAGGCGCTCCTGTCCCGGCTGCCCCTCACCCTCAACTTCGAGGACCTGAACGGCGAAGAGAAGATCGGGCACCTCGACCAGGAGCTGCCCATGACCGGCATGCCGGCCAGCGACGACCCGTTCCCCGGCGATATCGGCTACTACGCCCCCTGGGGCAACGTCGTCTTCTACTACGGCGACGTCAGCCGCTACGACGGCATCGCCCGCATCGGCACCCTCGAGCAGACAGCCCCGATCCAACGCCACGACGGCGACTTCTCCGCCACCATCCAACGCGCGAACTGACATCGCGCCGCACTCGCGGGGAAACGATCTCGTCTCCCCACAGAACAGAAAGCGTCACCTCATGACTCACCCCCAGGTCTGGTTCATCACCGGAGCAAGCCGCGGCATGGGCACCGAGTTCGCTCGCGCAGCCCTCACCGCCGGCCACCACGTCGTCGCCACCGGCCGCGACGCACAGCGAGTCCTCGATGCGGTCGGCGAGCACGACAACCTCCTCGCCGTTGCGCTCGACGTCACGGATGGGACCGCCGCCACCACCGCGGTCGCCGCCGCGACCGAGCGGTTCGGACGCATCGATGTCCTCGTGAACAACGCTGGCAGCTTCCAGGCCGGCTTCTTCGAGGAGCTCAGCGCGGAGCAGTTCCGCACGCAAATGGACACCAACTTCTTCGGCGCCCTCAACGTGACCCGTGCCGTCCTGCCAGTCATGCGACAGCAGCGTTCCGGTCGGATCATCAGCATCAGCTCGACCGCTGGCGTCGTCGCCAACACTGGCGGCAGTGCGTACTCGGCGTCCAAGTTCGCGCTCGAAGGTTGGATGGAAGCACTCCGCGGCGAGGTCGAGCCGTTCGGGATCTACACCACCGTCGTCGAGCCCGGCTTCTTCCGCACCGACCTCCTCGCCGAAGGAAACTCGACATTCTGGGGCGACGTTCACGTCGACGACTACGCACCCCTGTCGGACCAGGCCAAGGGGTTCTTCCGCAGCATGGAAGGCCAGCAGACCGGCGACCCCGCGAAGCTCGCCCAGACCATCATCAAGCTCGCCGCCATGCCCGAGCCGCCGCTGCGACTCCCGGCAGGCGAAGACAGCGTCGACGGGATCGTGCAGAAGGGTGCCCAGCTCGCCGAGCAGGCCCGCGCGTTCCCCGAGCTCTCCAACGACCTCAACCACGACGGAGCAGCCGCATGACTGATCAGCCGAAGCAGATCGGCGGCGGCCGGAACCTGTTCGGCGACTTCGCTCCGAAGCTTGCAGAACTCACCGATGACGTCCTCTTCGCCGACGTCTGGAACCGACCAGAACTCTCCGCGCGAGACCGAAGCCTCATCACGGTCGCGGTCCTCACTGCCGGCGGGAACACTGAACAGCTCCGCTTCCACCTCGGCCGCGCCGTCGAGAACGGCGTCACCCAGGATGAACTCATCGAAGCCATCACCCATGTGACGCTCTACGCCGGCTGGCCCAACGGCATGGCAGCGATGGGCGTCGCGAAGCAGCTCTTCACACCGGAGGAACAGTGAACATCGAGCCCGCAACACCAACTTCGAAGAACCCGCCGGAGCAGTTCGCCGGAGACGTCTGGCTCGACCCGATCGCGCTTCCCCACGAAGACGGCCAGCACATGGTCGTTGCGACCGTTCGCTTCGCCCCCGGCGCCCGCACCGCGTGGCACTCCCACGAGAAGGGCCAGTACCTCCGCGTCACCGCCGGTGTCGGCCGCTTCGGAACACGCGACGGTCAGATCATCGACGTGTACCCCGGCCAGACGATCTACACCCCGCCCGGCCAGGAACACTTCCACGCCGCAGCCCCCGAAGTGTTCATGGAGCACATCGCGATGCTCGAGAACGGTGATGATCCCGCCACCACCACAACGTGGCTCGAACACATCACCGACGACGAGTTCAACGGGCGCTAACCCACACCACCACAACGAGCGAGACCTCTGCACAATGCCGAGGTCTCGCTCGTCTCATTTGACGATCCCTCATCGGGCATCGGTTGTGTGGGTAGCGTCGAGACCTGCTCGACGTACGGTCACGCCGCTGCGATGCGATCACCAAGGCGTGGGAACAGGGTGAGTGCGCGCCGGGTGATCCCGGTCACGTCGTCTGCGTGGAGCACGGAGGAGGTTCGTAACCTGGTGAGATTCTCGGCAACGGACTCGTCATTGGTGCAGGGCACTCCGGAGTCGCCGCCGTAGACGATGTGTTCGACGGGGACCATCTGCAGTGCGGCCGCGAGGTTCGCGTCCGTTCCGGACGCTGCGGTGTCGAGGAAGAGCTGACCCATCTGCGCGCGCAGCTCCTCCGACGTGACCTGGTTGGGGTTCGACACCCACGGCTCCGTGCCGATGAGGCTGATACGTCCCGACAGTCCGGGGAGTGCGCCGCCGCAGTGCGCGAGGACGAAGGTGATGTTCGGGAATCGTGAGAACACCCGGGCGTAGAGCATGCTCGTGATCACTCGTGCCGTCTCGAACGTGACCTCAATGAGCGGCGTGGGCAGCCCCAGCTGGGATGGGATGGACGTGTCGGGGTGCACGAACACGACGCTGGCCGTGTCGTTGAGTTCCTTCCAGACCGGTTCAAGGCGAGAGTCGGCCATGGTGACGGCGTTGTAGGTGGTGCTCATCGCGAAGCCGTCGGCATCGAGCTCGGTCCGCGCCCGCCGGATCTCCCTCAGTGCGAGGTCCGGGTCGTCGTTGGAAAGCGCTGCGAGGAGGCCGAAGCGATTCGGGGTTGCTGCGACAACGGTGGCGCCGTACGTGTTGCTCGCCACGAGGGCGTCGTGCCTCGTCGGGACTGTGCTGAGCAGCTGCATGCCGATCCCGTTCGCGTCCATCGCGCCGATGGCCCGTTCCGGGGACCACACGTGCGGCGCTGGCGCCATGAAGTTGTCGGCGCGCATCGCGCGCCAGGCTGCCTCCCGGACGTCTTCTGTGGTCGGCGCCGTGAAGTGGGCGTGGATGTCGATCAGTGCATGGTCGTTCACAGGAACTCCTCCAGGGTGCAACGTCGAGACCAGAAGCCCCGCCGCTCAGCGTAGTGCCACTTCGTGACACTACGTTGCGCCATTGGATGGCGCAACCCTTCGTGGACTGCGTATGCTCGGGGTGTGCCGAGGAGCGGGAAGGAAGCGCGTGCCCGACTTCAGGCGGCCGCGTTGGAGCTCTACGCAGCGAAGGGGTATGACGGGACGACGACCGCCGAGATCGCCGCAGCCGCGAACGTCAACCTCCGCACCTTCTTTCGACACTTTCCCGACAAGCGCGAAGTGCTGTTCGGCGGCGAGGAGCAAGCACGGAACGCGTTGGTGGATGACATCCTGGGTGCGCCGGCAGGCCTCGGGCCGGCGGAAGTACTGCGTCGCGCGTTCACACACGCGGCGGAAGCGCTGCAACACGACGCGGACGCTGCTCTCGCCCGGATGAACGTCGTCGCCGCCACTCCTGCGCTGCGGGAACGCGATCTCGCGAAAGCGGCGATGCTCACAGAGGCGTTAGCTTCGGCGCTGCAGCACCGCGGTATCGCGGCCGCGGTGGCTGACCTTGTCGCGGCTATGGCGTGGGCGACGTACCAGCACGCTGCGGTCGCATGGATCCGTGATCCGAACCGACGTCTGACCGACCACCTCGATGCCGCGTTCGATGACCTGGCCGCCGCGGTATCGACGATCACTCCGCGATCCGACGGCTGAGGCGGAGAACACTCCAGAAGGATTCAACCGGTCGCGCCGCGTTCATCGACGCCAACGAGCCGGCCACGTGCAATGACGTGACCCGCCGCTCGTCGCAGCGCGTCCGTGGCCGTGGTCAGATGATCGAGGCGGATGCCGAGGGCGGAGAGCTCGAAGAAGTAGCGGTGGGCCCCGTGCCCAGGAAGCGGTCCTGGGCCCTGATACCCGGTGCGACCAAAGGCGGCCCGAGCGAACTGGACGCTGGCCGTCGGAGCGTTCAGGTCACCTTCCGACAGTCGCTTCGTTCCCGGATCAAGAACGGCGAGCGTGTGCACGAGTGGTCGGGGCAGCGGTGCGTCGATGTCTTCCAGGACGATCATCAGTGCCCGGATGCGTTCGCCGTCTACCCCATCCCAGTGCAGTGACGGAGAACGGTTCTCCCCCACCCCCGCACCCCGGTGCGCCGCGGGGATTGGCCCGTCCGGGGTGAACACGTCACTTCGGAGCGTGATCACGTCAGGAGCGTGCAGCTCCGGACGATTCCACACGCTGTGCCGCTCGCCAGCGCGGAACGGACGGAGGAAGGACCCAACACGCACCGCGCAACCGTATCGCCGGGCCGGGCACGGACGCACCGCCACGCGTGATGGTCACGACTTGCGGCGTCGATCGCTCGGGTCGGGGCTGCGCGTGATCGACGTGGACCATGATCCTGTTGACGTTGTTGCGGTTGAGCCCGAGCAGACGCCCGAGGTCTGCCTGACTCAGGGGACGGCGAGCTCCGACTCGAAGCCTCCATCAACAACCTCTGAAGCGACGAGAAGGGGCCGGCCCGGTTTGCTCCGTGCCGGCCCCTTTCGCGTTCCGGAAGACAACTCCGGATCATCCTTCAGGCCAGGCGTCGAACGCTGCCAAAGTGGTCATCTCCGAACCCAGCACGATCACAAGCCGAGGTCTTCCCGAAAGGACAGGTCCGGATGCAGACGGCATCGGATCACCGATCAGTCCTTGAACGCAGCGCGCTCGTCGCGGACGAACTGCGCGAGGCTCCTCGGGGTCTGGGCCGTGATGCGCTCGACCGTGTCCGTGGGCTGGTTGTCCGAGTAGGTCGCGTCTGCGTGTGCGAGCGCCTTGGCGAGAGCAGGGGGCATTCGCTTGGAGAGGTGCTGAGCGAGCTCTGATTCGGCGACATGCTCGGTCCGCACTGTTCGGTGTAGCTCGCGCCCGATGATCGATGCCACCTCCTCCGCGGTCAGCGCTGCGGGTCCGGTCAGCACAAGTTCCCCGTTCAGCGGGATGGTCGCCGTGAGAGCGGTCACGGCCACGGCCGCGATGTCACGCGCGTCGATGTAGGCGATCGTGCCTCTCATGGACGCAGTACGGAGCGCACCCTCGCGAACCATGGCCGCGAGGTAGTGATCGGCGACGAAGTCCTGCATGAACCAGGTTGGGCGGAGGACGGTCCATTCGGCGAACGACGCCGCGACGGCGTCGTACACCGCGCCGAGCCCGCGCTCTCCGGCGGCCACGGGTTTCGCGCCGAGAAGAACTGCGCGGCGGACGCCTCGCTCATGCGCCGCGGCGAAGAAGGGTTGCATGACCCGCGCCGGGTCAGCGTCTCGCGGCGGCGCCACCAGGTACACGGCGCTTGGCTGGGATTCCTCGAGCGCACGGATCGTTGACGCGGGGTCGTGCCAGTCGAACTGCACCGACGCGGCAACGGACCGGGATGGGCCGCCGGCACGGGTCGCGAGGATCGGGGTGACGCCCGGACGTTCGATGAGCTGACTGACGACGTGGGAGCCTGTCTTCCCCGTTGCGCCGGTGACCAGGATCCGTTCCGGGCGGGTCATTCCGCTGCTCCTCTGGAGACGAGGCGACCACCCTGCGGGTTCCAGTAGTCCCGGTACTTGCTCACCTTTCCCTGACGCAGGGTGACGACCGCAATGGACGACGTGTCCCGGTCGACGTGTTCGCCGGTCGGCTCACCGTGGGTGCCGCGGACGGTCAATTCGATCACGATGACACCTGGAGTCTCGGTTCGATGCATCGTCAGCGAGCGGATCGAGCGGTCGGACGCGGCCGCGGCGATCGAGCGGAGGTAGGTCGCAGCGTCTCCCCTTCCATGGATTGTGCGGGTCCTGCCCTCGGGGGCGAACGGGAACTCGAACTCGACGTCATCGGAACACATGTCCAACCACCGTTCCAGATCGCCTCCGGCGAACGCCCGCAGCGCGTCCTCAATGTCATCGACAGCGTCGCTCATGACGTGCCACCTCTCCTCTACAATCGGACTGCTAGTCCGGATCAGCATACGGACCGTCGGTCCGTTTAAGCAAGGAGTGGATGTGTCGGAGCTGCGGTCTGACGCGAGGCGGAACGAAAAGATCGTTCTCGATGCGGCGCGCCTGCTCTTCGAGCAGGCAGACTCCCCCTCCGACGTCTCAATGGACCGGATCGCCGCCAGTGCCGGTGTCGGAAAGGGAACTCTGTTCCGCCGATTCGGGGATCGGGACGGGCTCATCCGCGCGCTGCTCGCCGAGCGCACTGTTCCACTCCTCGTGGCGATCGAGACGGGTCCGCCGCCACTTGGGCCCGACACTCCCCCGGCGCAACGGTTGTCAGCGATCATCGAAGCCATCGTCGATGCGAAGATCGACTCCGTCACGCTCAGCCTTGCGCACGAGAGCGGCACGACCAGCCCTTACGCCGTCGCGGGCTACGGAGCAGTACACGAAGCGGTCGCATCGTCGCTCCGACAATTGCGGATCGAGGGCGACGCCGGCATCGCCGCGCATCTCCTTCTCGCCGCGACACGAGCCGACCTGATCGCGGTTCTGGTGAGGGTTGAACAACGCACTCGTGCGGAGATCGTCGACGCGATCACCCGCCAGGTGTCGGCACTGGTCGATCGACCGACGCGAAGCTGACCGTCAAGCCAGTCTCGGATGATGCAAGCGGGCACCCTGCGCCCATCAGGATCAGGACCACGCCATTTCGTGGTCCTCATCATTGCTCTCCCGGGCGCCAGTAGGTGATGTGACGGCCATGAAGTTCGCAGCGACGATGACGAGGAGCGCGATCCACTGCGACGGGGTGAGGTGCTGGCCGAGCAGGGCGAGCCCGGAGACGGCAGCGAGGACCGGGTTGAGACTCGAGACGATGCCGAACACAGCCGGCGGGAGGTGTCGCAGCACCACAACGTCCGTTGCGTACGGAACAACCGAGGAGAGCAGCCGCGCCCCGGCACACAGCGCCGTCGCCCTGAGGTCGAACCGCCCCTCGACGAGCAACACCACGAGGACCGGCAGGTACGCCACCGCCACCGCACTGCTCGCGACCGCCGCTCCAACGCCAGCAGCGCTGGCGGCACGCACGATTCGTGCGTGCCGCCAGCGCCGCTGCAGTGAAGCGTGTTGGGACCCTCAGGCGCGGATTGAGGGGGGCCAGGCGAAGTCGGCCGGGACGCTGTTCGGGTCGAGTCGGTCTGCGGGGACACCGTTGGCGTACGTGACGATCCCGTTGCCCATCGACCAGTCCGCCGGCTGGACGGTCTGGAGGTTGAAGAAGACGTCTTCTCTGCGCAGGTGGAGCTTCTCGTGGAGCTCGGTGACGACCGCCTTGTAGAAGTTGCCCTTCTGCTCCGGGGTGGCGACGTCGAGGAAGATGAGCTGGATGAAGACGACGTTCTCGGACCGGTAGATGCCGAGGTAGTCGGGGTCGGCAATGAGGTTCTCGGCCTTGTGTTCGTTGATGACCTGGAAGCGGTCCTCGGGGACGCCGAGGTGGATGCTCATCTGCTCGTAGACGACGTCGGCGATGGTGCGCTTGTATTCGGCGGACTTTCCCTCGAGAAGGTCGATTCGTGCGAGCGGCATGGGGTCTCCTTTAGTGGTGAGGATCCGGGTCGGGATCCGGCCTTCGATGTGAGCCGCGGTGGCTACTGAGTACGACCATACACGAGCGTAGACCGGTCGTATAGCGAATATGAAAAGATTTTGGAATGGCGGTGGCCCTGCCATCTGGCGGGCCAGGACTCGGAGCGATCGGATGGTTGGGCGAAGGTGCCTCGGCCGGCGACAGCGGCGAAGGGATGGCCTGCGATGGTCGTAATCGCGCGTCTGGGAGGGCATCTCCCCCCCCCCCGGCGAGATGGCGTAGACGACTGGTCTGCTCGGGTGTAGGATGTTCGGATGCCTGTTCAAGAAATCGACACCCGTCAGAGGATCCTCGACACTGCCGAGCAGATCATGTCCCACAAGGGCTACGCCGCGGTCGGCCTGAATGAGGTCCTCAGTGCCGCGGGCGTCCCCAAAGGGTCCTTCTACCACTGGTTCGGGTCTAAGGACGCGTTCGGTGAGGCCCTCATCGAGAGCTACTTCGAGCACTACCTCGCGGGCATGGATGAGATCATCGCGAGACCCGCAAGCGGGGCCGACCGGCTGAGTGCTTACTGGCATGACTTCTACGACATGCAGGCCTTCAACGAATGCCAGGGCAGATGCCTGGTCGTGAAGCTTGGGGCCGAGGTCGCGGACCTCTCGGAGACGATGCGGCGGGCGCTCATTGTCGGCACCTCCGGCATTGCCAAGCGCATCGAGCGCATGATCGAGGACGGCGTCGCGGACGGGTCCGTGACGATCGATGTCGCTCCGAGCGAGCTCGCTCTCGACCTCTACACAGGGTGGATCGGGGCGAGCGTCATCGCGAAGATCAACCGGGCGCCTGAATCGCTTGACCGAGTGCTCGCAATGACGCACCACCGGCTGCACCTGTCCTGAGCGCAGCGCTGCGCAGACGCGAAAGCCCCATCGCACTGACAGCGGTGGGGCTTTTTGCCGAACGGCCGGATCGCCACCGAAGGTCAGCACTGGGACGCGAACATGATGGCACCGCCGTCGATCGCCTACTCGGGCGGCTGGAAGGTCTTCGGGTCCAGGAGGACGTCCGCGGCGGGGGTTCCACGCGGTTCCGCGGCGGCAATTTCTGAGAAGCCCGGCAGGAACAATACGACCGGTCTAATGACGCGCTAGGGTCGGTTCCACGAGTTACTCACCGACACAAGGAGCCATCACCATGACGATCACGCCTATCAGTACTCACAAGGCCACCTCGCGGAACCCCTCCACCGGTGACTTCATCGCTGACTACCCCTTCCAGACGCCGGACCAGGTCGAGCAGATGCTTCAGCGGAACACCGCTGCCTTCCGGCAGTGGCGTGACGCCTCCGTCGACGAGCGAGTCGCCACCTACCGCCGCTTCGCGAGCGTCCTCCGCAGCGAGTCAGACACCCTGGCCGGGTTGATCACGGCCGAGATGGGGAAGACCATCGGCGAAGCGCGCGCGGAGGTCGAGAAGAGCGCTTCGGCGATCGAGTGGATCGCCGAGAACGGCCCGGCTCTCCTCGCCGACGAGCACGTCGAAGTCGACGACGCCGACGTCTACGTCTCCTACCTGCCCATCGGTACCGTTCTCGGGGTCATGCCGTGGAACCTCCCGATCTGGCAGGTCATCCGCGCAGCCGGTCCGATCATGTTCTCGGGCAACGGCTTCATCCTCAAGCACGCCCCGAACGTGATGGGTTCCGCCTACGCGCTGCAGGCGGCGTACGAAGCTGCCGGGTTCCCGGAGGGTCTGTTCGCGAACCTCAACGCCGACAACGACACCACCGCCGGTGTCATCGAAGACCCCCGGGTCGCAGCCGTGACGCTGACCGGCAGCACGCGCGCCGGATCAGCGGTCGCCGGCACGGCGGGCCGCGCGCTGAAGAAGAGCCTCTTGGAGCTCGGCGGATCCGACGCGTTCATCGTCCTCGCCGACGCGGACATCGACGCCGCAGTCGAGGCCGGCATCAAGGCACGCTTCTCGAACACCGGCCAGGTGTGCTTGGCTGCGAAGCGGTTCCTGCTCGAGGAGCCCATCGCCGAGGAGTTCCTCAGCAAGTTCGTCGCGGCCGCTCGGGCACTCACAGTCGGCGACCCGCTGGACCCCTCCACGTTCCTGGGCCCGATGGCTCGCGCCGACCTCCGCGACGAACTGCACGGTCAGGTGCAGCGGACGATCGATGCGGGCGCAACCCTGCTGCTCGGCGGTCACAAGATTGACGGACCCGGCAACTTCTACGAGCCCACGATCCTCACCGGGGTCACCCCGGGCATGGCCGCGTTCGATGAGGAGACCTTCGGCCCGGTCGCCGCCGTCACGGTGGTCGATGACCTCGAGCACGCAATCGCCCTCGCCAACACCAGCGATTACGGCCTCAGCGGCAACGTGTGGACCAATGACATCGCCAAGGCCCAGCAGATCGCACGTCGACTCGAGACCGGCGGCGTCTTCATCAACGGCTTCTCGGCATCCAACCCCCGCGTTCCCGTCGGAGGCGTCAAGAACAGCGGATACGGCCGCGAGCTCTCCCACTTCGGCATCCGCGAGTTCACCAACGCGCAGACCGTCTGGGCGACCTCCACGAAGTGAGGACCTGATCGCGGTTCGGTCAGAAGGGACGTCCGGGCGAAACCGGCCCGCGTCAAGCCATGAACGACAGGACGGACAGCATGGATCCAGCACGAGGTGAAGAGGCTCGGCCCGACCCCGCGGGCTCCGTTCGGTGGCGTGAAGCAGTCCGGGTCCGCGGATGGGGAGGACTCCGAGGAGTACGTCGCCGTCGACCGGTGAGCAGCAACGGGTCCCGTCGGTCGGACCACCGCACGCGTGTGTTCCGCAGAGTCCCCATGTCGGCGTGGCGGCGCGCGATCCGGGTAGCCGTCGTCGCGCCGGCCGCGTTCGCCGTCGCCAGCGTGTTCCTCCCGGCGGATACTGCGCTGTTCGCCGCCTTTGGGTCGATCATCCAGATCGTGTTCGTCGACTTCGCCGGCCCCGCACGACTTGCCCGGACCCTCGGCGTCGCTGTCGCGACCAGCGCGCTCGTTGCCGTCGGTGGCCTCCTGTCCGCTTCGGCCGTCGCCGCGACGATCCTCGTCGGTGTGCTGGCGTTCCTCATCGCCTACGGCGGTATCGCCAGCACCAGTCTCGCGTTGGCAGCCTCGCCGCTGTTGCTCGCACTCACGCTCTCCGCAACGGTCCCCGCGGACGTCTCCGACGTGCTCCCGAGAGTCGCGGCGTGGGGGACCGCCAGCGTCCTCGTCATCGCAGCGAAGGCTGTCATCCTGCCGACGGCAACAGACGATCCCCTCCGGACGAAGACCGTCGACGCTCTCGACGCGATCCTCCGGCACATCCGGACCGGGCAGCCGCAGCGGGAGGTCGAGGTACTCCGTCACGCGTACCTCACTCATCCACGTCGACCGGATGGCTTCCGGCCGGGGCGGCGCCGGCTCCTCCTCGTCATCGACGCGGTCCTCAGCGTCGATGAGGCCGTCGGAGCCGTCGCCGCGTCACCTCACGAACGCCTCTCCGCCGACGAGGAAGACGCCGTGACCGACGCCATCGAACTGGTCCGGACGCGCGTTGATGAAGCAAACCGCAACGATCCGCTCGTGGACATCAGGGTGCGCCTCGAAGACGCTCGAGAGCACCGTGAACGTCGGTCCATTCGCGGAGCCGTCGACGAGAGCTGGCCTGCGCACCAACTCCTCCGTCGGGTCCTCCGTCTGCTCGATGCCGACGTCGCGGCCGACACGGCACGCGGACGCTACGTTCTGGAGGTACTCCGCAGCCACTGGAGCTGGCGCTCGGCGTGGTTGCGCAACAGCGCGCGCACCAGCCTCACCTTGGCAGCGTCGATCGCCGCGGCGAACGTCGTCGGAGCGGAGCACGCGTTCTGGGTCGCGTTCGGCACGCTGGCTGTCCTGCGGTCGAACGCCGCCAGTACCGCTCGGTCCGCGGGGCAGGCGATCCTCGGGACAGTGATCGGCGTCATCGTCGTGGAGCTGCTCCTGGTCGTCGTCCCGCACGCACCCTGGCTCGCCTGGGCGATCCTGCCGTTCGCCCTCGCGGTGATGGCGCTCGCACCCGAGGTGCTCCCGTTCATGCTGAGCCAGGCAGCGTTCTCGGTGGCGATCCTCGATCTGTTCGTCCTCGCTGCCCCGCAACAGCCGACGATCGGGATGGTTCGGTTCGAAGACGTCCTGCTCGGCGTCGGCGTGAGCGCCTGCCTTGGTTGGTTGCTCTGGCCGCGCGGGGTGTTGACGGCGTTCCGCAGCAGTGTCGGTGCAGCCTACGTCGCAGCTGCCGACTACGTCGTGGCGGCAGTCCGCTCCACTGTCGAGGTCACGCCCCCGGGCGACACGTTGCTCCGACGGCGAGCAGCCGTCGCGGCGGGGAGACGACTCGATGACGCGTTCCGTGAAGTGCTCCTCGAGCGCGGCAGTGTCAGTCCCTCCGCCACCGACATGATCAGGCTCATCGTCGCCCCGACCACGGCACGCGAGACCGCCGACGCCGTCCTCGATCTCGGCGCGCACCTGAGGAACGAGCACCAACTCCGGACGAACGACGAGCACGCACGCCGTCTCATCGCCCCCGCAACGGCTTACCGCACAGATGTCCGGAACCGTGTCGGAGGCCTCGAGCGTGATGAGGAGGACCCGGCCTCTGCTACGAACACGATCGAGCCGGCTGGGCTCACGGCTATGCAAGCGCCTGATGACGCAATAACACGACCGATCGAGCGATGGATGACCGCACAGCTGCAGGCGCTCCACGCGGACATGAACGAGGTTTCGTCCTGCTTGTCGGAGACGCTTAAGTCCACGGACTCTCGATCACAGAGACCCTAGTAGCGGCTGTCAGCGACGCGAATGCCGATTGGAGCCACTGCACCAGACCTCGGTCGATGGCCGCGTCCGACGAAATATCGACGCGCATCATCAAACCGAACGACAACTTCTCGATAG
Organism: Curtobacterium sp. MCBD17_003; assembly: GCF_003234885.2. Taxonomy (NCBI): domain Bacteria; kingdom Bacillati; phylum Actinomycetota; class Actinomycetes; order Micrococcales; family Microbacteriaceae; genus Curtobacterium; species Curtobacterium sp. MCBD17_003. The sequence continues at coordinate 132,722 of NZ_CP126275.1, read as the reverse complement.
CCGCACCCCATCGACGTCTTGCCGCGTCGACCAGCAACCGGCTCGCTCTCGCGTCGAAGCGCCCGATACACCGTGGTGCGGCTGACGCCGAGAACGTCACCGATCTGCGCGACGGTCATGTCCTGCTGCTCGTACAGTCGCCGCGCGGAATCTTGGATTCAGTTGATCGTTGCAACACCACCGTGAATCGGAGTCTTGCAGACGGGATCGAGGCTGGAACAGCGTGCCCGGGAGGCTTGATTTTGGGAGCTACTTCATAGTGCTGGGTATACCCCGGTGCCCCAAACGCGGCTAGTTCTGTGCCAGTGGTCCCAGAGTCCTCCTCGGGCCCTTGGCACACATCTGTGCGCTGGTCTAGATCATCAGCGACACGAAGCGGTGGCGAAGCCCCTCTGCGGAGACTGACGTGAAGGCTTTCTCCTCGCTGCGCGCACTCAAGGGTCGGGCGACGGCGTCCGGACACAGGTCCGGACTAACTCCGGCTGACCACGCTGCCGATGAGGATGCCGCCAGCGCGCGGAGCCGTGCACTCTCGCGATGCAGAGCCAGCCTCCGAAACAAGAAAACCCCCGCTTGAACGGGGGTTTTCTGTGGCGGTACCGGTGGGATTTGAACCCACGGTGGAGTTGCCCCCACACATGTTTTCGAGACATGCTCCTTAGGCCGCTCGGACACGGTACCGCCGACGATGATACCGCATGCCGGGAGGCCCGAGGAACGCAGGACCGTCGGCTCGCCGTCCCCAGCGGCACCCGATGCACGGCTGTCCACCGCCCCCGGACGCGGTGACCTGGCGCTGAGGCCGACTGCGTATCGTCCCGGGTATGAAGACGCGCTCTCTCGTGGCACTCGTGTCCTCCCTCGGCGGTGGCCTCGCGGTCGCCGGTGCGGCTGCGCTCGGAGCCAGGGCGGGCGTCCGGGGGCAGCGCGCCGCGGCACAACGGGTGGTCGACATGCTGCCGGTGCACGCGGACTGGTGGCGGGAGCGCATCCACCACGAGGGGCAGCTCACCTACGTGGCGATCGGCGACTCCGCGGCCCAGGGCGTGGGCGCGACCGTCCCGAGCCGCGGCTACGTGGGGCTGCTCGCGCGGCGGGTCCGGCGACGGTCGCGGTCGACCCTGCGCGTCGTGAACCTCAGCGTCTCCGGCGCCACGACCTGGGGTGCCCGGCACGAGCAGCTCCCGGTCCTCGGCAACTACACGCCGGACATCTGCACGGTCGTGATCGGGGCGAACGACATCCTGGACTTCCACCCCGACAAGTTCGAGCGGAACCTCCGCCGTATCTACGCCGCGGTGCCCTCGCACGCGATCGTCGCGGACCTGCCGTGCATGTTCTTCCGCGAGCGCGAGCGCAAGGTCCAGGTCGCGAACGAGATCGTGCACCGCGTGGCCGCCGAGTTCGGCCTCACCGTCGCTCCCCTGCACGAGATCACGAAGCGCGTCGGCCTCCGCCGGACCTTCCGCAACACGTACGGCGACCTCTTCCACCCGAACGACAACGGCTACCGCATCTGGGCGAGCGCGCTCGAGCCGGCGATCGACGCCCGTGTCGACACCCTCATGGCGATCCGCCGCTACCTCTCCGCGCGCGAGGTCGAGGAGCTCGGCCCGCGTGCGGCGGCGGTCGCTGCGGCGCGGGCGGACCAGGACGCCGACACCGCCGACGAGCACAGCCCGGACCTCCAGCACCTGCGGCAGCACCGGTCACACGGCAGCCACGTCGCGGGGAACCCGGACGCGCCGACCGAGCACCACGACGCCGCGAGCCACCGCGGCGATGTCAGCGGCGCCGCCTAGCCTCGACGCATGGCCAGGGCCCAGACCGCGTACCGCTGCACCGAGTGCGGGTGGACCAGCATCAAGTGGGTCGGCCGCTGCGGTGAGTGCCAGTCCTGGGGCACGGTCGAAGACGCGACCGCCGTCCAGGCGAGCACCCGCGGCACGGCGGCGATCGCGGTCACCGGTGGCCGGGTCGCCAGGCCGATCACCCAGGCCCTGGGCGAGCGCGTCACGCACTGGCGCACGGGCATCGGCGAGTTCGACCGCGTGCTCGGCGGCGGCATCGTGCCCGGCGCCGCGATCCTACTGAGCGGCGAGCCCGGGGTCGGCAAGTCGACACTCCTGCTCGAGGTCGCCTCCCGTGCTGCCGCGGCCGGCAAGCGCGTCCTCTACGTCTCGGCCGAGGAATCCGTGGACCAGGTCCGGATGCGCGCCGAACGCACAGGGGCGATGCACGACGAGCTCTACCTGGCGAGCGAGGTCGACCTCGCCGTGATCCTGGGGCAGATCGACCAGGTGCAGCCCGACCTGGTGATCGCCGACTCCGTGCAGACGATCTCGTCCAGTGCGGTCGACGGCATCGCGGGCGGAGTGTCCCAGGTGCGCGAGGTCGCATCGACCCTCATCCGCGTCGCGAAGGACCGCGCGCTCCCCATCCTCATCGTCGGGCACGTCACCAAGGACGGCACGATCGCCGGTCCCCGGCTGCTCGAGCACCTGGTCGACGTCGTCTGCCACTTCGAGGGCGACCGCCAGACCGCACTCCGCTTCATCCGCGCGTTGAAGAACCGCTTCGGCCCGACGGACGAGGTCGGCTGCTTCGACATGACGGGCGACGGCATCCACGAGGTCCCGGACCCGAGCGGGCTGTTCATGTCCCGGGCCGGCGCCGCGGTCAGCGGCACCTGCATCACGATCGCCATGGAGGGCCGGCGCGCGCTCCCGGTCGAGGTCCAGGCGCTCGTCGTCCCGAGTTCCGCACCGCAGCCCCGGCGGGTGGTCAACGGCGTCGACTCCTCACGCGTCGCGATGCTCCTGGCGGTCCTCGAGCGCCGCGCGGGCATCAAGCTGTCGGACAGCGACGTCTACGTGTCGACCGTCGGCGGCATGCGGCTGACCGAGCCGGGCGCGGACCTGGCGATCGCCCTGGCCCTGGCGAGCGCGGCTCGCGACCGTCCGTACCCGCACACGCTCGCCGCCGCGGGCGAAATCAGCTTGGCGGGCGAGATCCGCCCGACCACCGGCGAGAAGCAACGCGTGTCCGAGGCCCGGCGGCTCGGGTTCACGACGGTGCTCGGCGCCGACTCCGAGCATCTGCGCGAGGCACTCCGCGTCGCCTTCGCGATGACGAAGTCCGTGCGCGAGCGCGAGCTCGACGCGGCGTTCTGAGGCGGACGCGAGCCGCGCCTCCCGGCCTACGCGCGCAGCGCCGCCAACAGGTCCGCGGGCTCGGCCTGCATCGTGTTCGGCCCCGCGATGTCGAAGAACACCTGCTCGAGCACGTCCAAGTGCGCGGCGATGAACTCCTCGAGCCGCGCGGCGTCGTACACCATGACCTGCCGGACCTTCTCGTTCGGCACCATCGCGGTGTAGGCGTCGACGGACGAGAACAGCAGCAGGATGCGCTTGTCGGTGCCCTCGCGGCCGAACACCCGGACCTGCTGGTCCTTCGGACGCCCGGTGACGAGCTTCGGCACGATGACGATGTCGTGTCGCAGGGCGAACGCGACGGCGGCGACGTCCTGCGCGGCGAGCGCGGCCTCGAGCGGCTCGCTCCGGAACCGTTGCTCGGCCATCACTGGAGCACGAACTGGGTCGAGGTGGCGCTCGTGATGTTCCCCACGGCGACGCTGAGGTGGTAGCTGGCGCCACCCGCGGTCACCGACGGCCGGCTCGAGTCGCAGGTCGACGTGGAGGACCGGGTGCGGTCCCACGTGATCGCGGGCGTCGTCAGGGTCTGGCCGCCCTTGATGGTGATGTCCTGGTCGGTGCCGCCGGTCTGGCAGTCCTTGCTCGACCAGTACGTCTCGGTGCCGCTCGTGATCGTGAGGACCTGCTGGCTCGAGCCGAGGTCCATGTGGCAGCTCGTCGACGCGGTGTTCGTGATGGACATCGAGATCTTCGGTTCCTCCGTGGGGCCGTACTGCGTCTTGTCGGTCAGGGCCTTGAGCGTGATCTGCGACTTGCGGCAGGTGGCGCCGTTCTTCGCCGACCCGGCTGCGGGTGCGGACGTCGCGCCGGCGGTGGCCCCGGCCTCGGGGGTGGCGATCGCGGTCGCGGCCGCGGTGGCTGCGGCGCTCGCTCGTGACGATGCGTTCGCCGCGGCGTCGGCAGCGGCGGCACGCGCAGCGGCACGCTCGGCCGCGCTCGACGACCGGTGCGCGGACGCGGTCCGGGAGGCGCTGGCCGAGGGAGCGGGAGCGGCCTCCGATCCGCCGCCGTGGCCGAAGACGATGAGGAGCACGACGACGATGACGAGGAGCAGCGCACCGCCGACGATGGCGCGCCGCCGCCAGTACACAGCGGCGGGCTGACCGCCGACGGGGTTGCGGAACGACGACATGCGGACAGGGTAGGTCCGCTCGGCGAGGTTCCCGCGGAGCGACGCCGGACCGGCGCGAGCGGCTCAGAGGATCTTGAGCATCCGGGTGTTGCCGAGCGTGTTCGGCTTGACCCGGGCGAGGTCGAGGAACTCCGCGACGCCCTCGTCCGACGACCGCACGAGCTCCGCGTAGACCTCGGGCGACACGACGGACTCCCCGATCTCCAGGTAGCCGTGCTTCGTGAAGAACTCGACCTCGAACGTCAGGCAGAAGATCCGGCCGATGCCGAGCTGGCGGGCGTCGTGTTCGAGCCCGTCGAGCAGCCGGTGCCCGACGCGCTTGTGCAGCCAGGCGGGGTCGAGCGCGAGCGTGCGCACCTCGGCGATGTCGTCCCAGAACACCGCGAGCGCACCGCACCCGATCGGCACCCCGTCGGGCCCCTCGGCGATCCGGAACTGCTGGATCGAGCCGTACAGGGTGACGTTGTCCTTGCCGAGCAGGATCCGCCGCGCCACGTAGGGCTCGATGAGCCGCTGGATGTGTGGCACGTCCGAGGCGAGCGCCGGACGGACGAGGATCCCGTGCTCGTCGCGCGCGAGTGCCGCCGGCTCCTGGTCGTCCATCCGCTCCACCCTAGCCGGGGTGCCGCGCACACGACGGCCGGGAGGCGCGGGACCGGCCCGCCCCGTCCCTCCCGGCCGGTGGGCGGAAGCTGGATCCGACCTGACGGCGCACCAGGCACCCGGCGTAGCGTGCGCGCCATGACTGACTCCAACGACGCAGCACAGCACCCGGCGGTCCCCCTCGGCAGCGAGGGGCGCCACGCAGCGGAGCCCTCGGGCGACGCCGCAGCAATCGACCACGACCACACGCACGACTCGGGCGGGCACACGAACATCGGTGCCCTGGGCGACGACTCGGTGGGGCACATCTTCGACCAGACGAACGGCCTGGCGGACGGCCTCTCGGGCGACAGCGAGGAGAACGAGGACCTGCAGGGCAGCGAGAGCAGCACCGGCGACGGGCGCCTCACGTTCGACGACACCGAGGGCGGCGGCAACGTGACGGATGGCGGCGGCTACACGGCCGGCGACGCCCGTGACGGCGAGGTCACCCACCCCTAGCGCCGACGCCCCCGGGCGGGACGCCCCGGGGCGGCCCGCCCCCTCGCGCGAGACGCGCGCCCAGCACGACGCGATCCCCTCCCCACCACCGTTTCCAGTGGTGCGGAGGGGATCGCGTCGTGTGTGGGGAGGAGGCCCTTACGCCTCGAGCTCCCCGGCCGGCTCGGCAGCCCCGGCGAGCACTTCCTCGCGACCCGGCTGACGCCCGGTCTCGAACTGGAAGGCACCGTCGGCGAAGTCGACCTTGACGTGGTCGCCCGCCGTGAGCTCACCCTGCAGGATGTGCTCGGACAGCTGGTCCTCAACCTCGTGCTGCATCGCGCGACGCAGGGGCCGGGCACCGAGGGCGGGGTCGAACCCGACCTTGATGAGCTGCTCCTTGGCGGCGAGCGACAGCTCGACGGTCATGTCGCGGTCGAGCAGGCGGTCGGACAGGCGCTTGACGAACAGGTCGACGATCTGCAGCAGCTCGTCCTGCGACAGCTGCGGGAACACGATCGTGTCGTCGACGCGGTTCAGGAACTCGGGCTTGAAGTGCTTCTTCAGCTCCTCGTTCACCTTGGCGCGCATCCGGTCGTAGCCGACGGAGGAGTTGCCCTCGACCTGGAACCCGACGGGACCACCCGCGATGCCCTGCGAACCGAGGTTCGTCGTCATGATGATGACGGTGTTCTTGAAGTCGACCACGCGACCCTGACCATCGGTCAGGCGGCCTTCCTCGAGCACCTGCAGGAGCGAGTTGAAGATGTCCGGGTGGGCCTTCTCGATCTCGTCGAACAGGACCACGGAGAACGGCTTGCGGCGCACCTTCTCGGTGAGCTGGCCGCCCTCCTCGAACCCGACGAACCCGGGAGGGGCACCGAACAGCCGCGAGACCGTGTGCTTCTCACCGAACTCCGACATGTCGAGGGAGATGAGCGCGCCCTCGTCGTCGAACAGGAACTCGGCGAGCGCCTTGGCGAGCTCGGTCTTCCCGACGCCCGTGGGGCCGGCGAAGATGAACGAGCCGGAGGGCCGGTTCGGGTCCTTGAGGCCGGCGCGGGTCCGGCGGATCGTCTTCGACAGGGCGGAGATCGCCTCCTCCTGCCCGATCACCCGCTCGTGCAGGGCCTTTTCCATGAAGACGAGGCGCGAGGTCTCCTCTTCCGTGAGCTTGAACACCGGGATGCCCGTGGCCTGCGCCAGGACCTCGGCGATGATGCCCTCGTCGACGGTGCCGGACGCGGCGACGTCACCCGCACGCCACTGCTTCTCGAGGCGGAGCCGCTCGCCGAGCAGCTTCTTCTCCTCGTCGCGGAGCGATGCGGCCTTCTCGAAGTCCTGCTCCTCGATGGCGGCTTCCTTCTGCCCGCGGACCGTCGAGATCTTCTCGTCGAAGTCGCGGAGCTCCGGCGGCGCCGACAGGATCGACAGGCGGAGGCGTGCGCCGGCCTCGTCGATCAGGTCGATGGCCTTGTCCGGCAGGAACCGGTCCTGCACGTAGCGGTCGGCCAGGTTCGCCGCGGCGACGATCGCGCCGTCGGTGATCGACACCTTGTGGAACGCCTCGTACTTGTCGCGGAGGCCCTTGAGGATGTTGATCGCGTGCGGGAGGGACGGCTCGTTCACCTGGACCGGCTGGAACCGGCGCTCGAGCGCGGCGTCCTTCTCGAAGTGCTTGCGGTACTCGTCGAGCGTGGTGGCACCGATGGTCTGGAGCTCACCGCGGGCGAGGAGCGGCTTGAGGATCGACGCAGCGTCGATCGCGCCCTCGGCCGCACCGGCCCCGACGAGCGTGTGGATCTCGTCGATGAAGACGATGATGTCGCCGCGGGTGCGGATCTCCTTCGTGACCTTCTTGAGGCGCTCCTCGAAGTCACCGCGGTAGCGGGACCCGGCGATGAGCGACCCGAGGTCGAGCGAGTAGAGCTGCTTGTCCTTGAGCGTCTCGGGCACCTCGCCCTTGACGATCGCCTGGGCGAGGCCCTCGACGACGGCGGTCTTGCCGACGCCCGGCTCGCCGATGAGGACGGGGTTGTTCTTGGAACGGCGGGAGAGGATCTGCATGACCCGCTCCATCTCCTTCTCGCGCCCGATCACCGGGTCGAGCTTGGCGTCACGCGCGGCCTGGGTGAGGTTGCGACCGAACTGGTCGAGCACCTGCGAACCCTGCTGTGCACCCTGCTGGTTCTCGCCGCCCACGGCGACGGCCTCCTTGCCCTGGTACCCGGACAGGAGCTGGATGACCTGCTGGCGGACCCGGTTGAGGTCGGCGCCGAGCTTCACGAGGACCTGGGCGGCGACGCCCTCGCCCTCGCGGATGAGCCCGAGCAGGATGTGCTCCGTGCCGATGTAGTTGTGGCCGAGCTGCAGCGCCTCGCGCAGGGACAGCTCGAGCACCTTCTTGGCGCGCGGGGTGAACGGGATGTGCCCCGTCGGCTGCTGCTGGCCCTGGCCGATGATGTCCTGGACCTGCTCGCGGACCGCGTCGAGGGAGATCCCGAGCGACTCGAGTGCCTTGGCGGCGACGCCCTCACCCTCGTGGATGAGACCGAGGAGGATGTGCTCGGTGCCGATGTAGTTGTGGTTGAGCATCTTCGCCTCTTCCTGGGCGAGGACGACAACACGACGGGCTCGGTCGGTGAATCTCTCGAACATGTGCTCTCCCTTGGCTCCGAGGGGGTGGAGCCGACAGATGTGCCGGTCCCTGGTGGGCCCGGCGACGTACATCGAGACTAACCAGCGCGCCTCCGCGGGGCTGCCCCTGTTCGCCGTGGGCGTGACCCACGTGCGCGGTCCGTCCGGACGGCCCGCGAGGCGGTGCTCGCCTCGCCTGACCCTGGCCGCGGTCAGGTGGTCACCGCTACCCTCCGGACCATGGAGGCACCACTCGTCGGGATCGTGATGCACCCCTCGAAGGACGTCCGGGCGTCGGTCGAGACCCTGCAGCGCTGGCACGCGTCGGGGCGGGGTCAGCTCGTCGCGCGCCGGATCGACGCCGCGCGGCTCGGCCCGGGGATCGAGGTGCTCGACGACGTCGAGTTCTGCGAGCGGGTCGACCTCGTCGTGTCCCTCGGGGGTGACGGCACGATGCTCGGGTCGATGCGCCTCGTGGCCGCACGTCCGGTGCCGGTCCTCGGGGTGAACTACGGCAACGTCGGGTTCCTCGTCGAGATCGAGCCGGACGAACTCGCGGCGGCGCTCGAACGGATGTCCGCCGGTGACTACTCGCTCGAGCCGCACCACGCGCTCGAGGCCGTGCTGACGTGGTCGGGTGCCCGCACGAACTACCTCGCGTTCAACGACCTGACGATCGTCCGGCGCCCCGGCGCGGGGCAGGTCTCGGCCGACCTGACGATCGGGGGCCTCACGTACGGGTACTACCGTGCCGACGCCGTCGTCGCCTCGACCCCCGCCGGCTCCACCGCCTACAACTACGCCGCCGGCGGCCCGGTGCTCTCCCCCGCCCTGTCCGGCTCGGTCGTGACGCCGGTCGCCCCGATGGCCGGGATCGACCGCTCGGTGGTCCTCGCGGCGAAGGAGCGCTACCGGTTCGACATCGCCGAGGGCACGCGGAGCGCCGCGCTCGAGGTCGACGGGCTCGTCGTCGGCGAGGTCGCCACCGGTGCGCAACTCGAGGTCCGGCTGCGCAAGAACGCCGGCACGGTGATCCGCCTCGACGCCGAGCGCCACGGGCGGACCGGCCGGGTCAAGCTGAGCCTGCTCGACCTCCCGGTGCGACCGGACCAGCTCATCGAGCTCATCCCCTCCGAGGTGCGGCAGCGGCTGCGGCAGCACGACCGGCCGGAGCCCGAGGAGGGCTGAGACCGCGCCTCCAGGCCGGGAGGCCCGGTGCAGGACCACGAGAGCGACGCACGCGACCGTCGGGACCGACGACGACGGCCCGCCCGAGTCGTGTGACTCGGACGGGCCGTTCCCATCACCCCGCCGGATCGCCTTCCCACAGGACGACCCGACTCCCCGCACCGATCCCGTCCGGGTCGGCCGTGGTCCTGGACCTCAGTCGGTCAGGTAGAGCTGCATGTCCTGGCTGACCGCCTTGGCGAACAGGCGGAGCTTGGCGCGGGACTCGACGCGGCTGACCGCCTGGCGCGTGGTGTGGACGACCTTCGAGATCTCGTCGAGGGTCATCGGGTGGTCGTCGTCGAGGCCGTAGCGCATGCGGATGACGCGCGCCTCGTCCGTCGGCAGCTCGGCGACGATCGACCGGATGTCCCGGTGGAGCAGCGTGCTCTCGGTCATCTCGTTCGGGCTCGCGGCGTCCTCGTCCTCGATGAAGTCACCGAGCTCGGAGTCGTCCGAGTCGCCGACCACCGTGTGGATCGACACGGGCTCGTGCGAGCGGCCCTTGAGGTCGAGGAGTTCCTCCACGTCCATGCTCAGCTCCTCGGCGACCTCTTCGGGGCTCGGCGCCCGGCCGAGGTCGACGGTGAGGTCGCGCTCCGTGCGCGAGATCTTGTTGATGAGCTCCACGGTGTGCACCGGGATGCGGATGGTGCGGGCCTTGTCGGCGAGACCGCGCGAGATCGCCTGGCGGATCCACCAGGTCGCGTAGGTCGAGAACTTGTAGCCCTGCGTGAAGTCGAACTTCTCCACCGCACGGACCAGGCCGAGGTTGCCCTCCTGGATCACGTCCATGAACGGCAGACCGCGCTGCGAGTAGCGCTTGGCGATGCTCACGACGAGGCGGAGGTTCGAGGTGATCATCCGCTCCTTGGCACGCTGGCCGTCACGGACGAGCCAGCGGAGTTCACGCTGCAGCTGCTTCGGCACGTCGGGCGTGTTCGCGAGCTTCTCCTCGGCGAACAGGCCGACCTCGATGCGGCGGGCGATGTCCGCTTCCTCCTCGGCGGAGAGCAACGGCAGGCGGCCGATGTGGCGGAGGTAGTCGCCGACCTGGTCGACCGAGGCGCCGCGGACACCGGCGAGACGCTCGTCGGCCTCGATCGCCGTGTCGACGCTGTCGAGCTCGCGCGGTGCCGCCTCGACCTTCGTGGTGGTCTTGGAACGCCGGGTGGTGCTCGGAGCTTCGGTTGCGATGGTCATGGCTGACTCTCCTTCGCGGTGACGGTTGACGGGGGCCGGACCGGCTGGGCCGGGCCGGATCACGTCGGACGGTGTCGTTCGGCGCTGGTCCTGCTGCCCCTCCATCGGGGCGTGCAACGAGTAAAGCGGCCCGGAGGTGTACCCCACAAATCGTTTCCTGCTTTTCCCAGGGATCTCCGTGCTTCGTCATCGCGGACCCCCGGGTGGGGGTACGGGACCACTCCGCCGACCGGTCCTCCGATCCCGAAAATGCTGGGGGAAGAGCCCGGAAATCCGCCGATCGTCGTCCGCGTCCGAACCGATTCCGGGCCTGTACCCCGCCCTGTCACCCGGCGGCGGACACGTTCCGGGGTACGCGTGCGGATGGGGCCCCCGCGGCACGTCCGTACCCCTTTTCGGCAACGATCCCGTAACACGCTCGTCACCCGGGGGTCGATCGGCGGTCACCAGCTCGGTTCGAGCCAGTCCGTGCGTCGCTGGGCCCCCTCCGCTTCGGCGTCGAGGTCGAACTCGTCGTACTCGCTCTCGATGTCCCCGACGAACGAGCGGGCGACGGCATGCAGCAGATCGGTCATGCCGGCGATGCTGACCAGCCCCGACGACGGCGGGGTGAACGGCTCGTGTCGCGGCGCTGACCGCCGGACGTCCGGGAGCGACTACTCCGCGGACTGCGGCGAGGCGGGGACGGCCGCGGGGCGGCTCGGCGCCTGCACGTCACGCGGCCCCGCGGTACCCGCGCCGGATCCACCGGCGGCACGCTCCGCGGCGAAACGGGCGCGTTCCTCCCGTTCGAGCTTGGCGTAGGTCGCGCGCTCGGTGCGGTCGGCCCGGATGATCGCCCGCATGACGAACCAGAACACCAGGCCGACGACGACGGTCGGCGTCAGCGAGAAGATGATCCCGGTCACGACTCCATGAGGCACGCGACCATGGTACGTCCCGGTGCTCGGGGTGCCGTGCGGGGGACCTGAGCGCACGGCCAGCGAGCGGAGCGCGTCCGCCGTGTGCGCACGCCGACGACGAGTGCGCATGCGCCCGCACGTCCCGTTGTCGTCCGTGTGCGCAGGAGTGCGTCGACTGCCGTGCTCGCAGGCACGCCCGGGGCTGGCGTCGCGCAACGCTGGCGCGTTGCCCTAAGCTCCAGCGCCCTTGACGAGCGGGAACAGGATCGTCTCGCGGATCCCGAGACCCGTGATCGCCATGAGCAGACGGTCGATGCCCATCCCCATCCCGCCCGACGGCGGCATGCCGTGCTCGAGGGCGCGCAGGAACTCCTCGTCGACGCGCATGGCCTCGACGTCGCCGCCCGCGGCGAGCTTCGCCTGCTCGACGAAGCGCTCGCGTTGCACGACGGGGTCGACGAGCTCGGAGTACGCCGTGGCGAGCTCGAATCCGCGCACGTAGAGGTCCCACTTCTCGACGACGCCCGGCCGCGACCGGTGCTGCCGGGTGAGCGGGGACGTGTCCACCGGGAAGTTCATGACGAACGTCGGGCGCTCGAGCGAGTCGATGACGAAGTGCTCCCAGAGCTCCTCGACGTACTTGCCGTGGGTGGCGTGCGCGACCTCGACGCCCTCGGCCTCGGCGAGCGCCTGCAGCTCGGCGAGCGGGGTGTCGGGCGTGATCTCGCGACCGGCCGCGGCGGAGAGCGAGCCGTACATGTCGACGCGGTCCCACTCGCCGCCGAGGTCGTACTCGGTGCCGTCGGCGAGCGTCACGACGAGCCCGCCCGTGACGGCGAGCGCGGCGTTCTGCACGAGCTCCTGCGTCAGGTCGGCCATCTGCTCGTAGTTGCCGTAGGCCTGGTACGCCTCGAGCATCGCGAACTCGGGCGAGTGCGTGGAGTCGGCGCCCTCGTTCCGGAAGTTCCGGTTGATCTCGAACACACGCTCGATGCCGCCGACGACCGCGCGCTTGAGGAACAGCTCGGGCGCGATCCGGAGGTACAGCTCGGTGTCGAACGCGTTCGAGTGCGTCACGAACGGGCGGGCCGACGCGCCACCGTGCTGGGTCTGCAGCATCGGCGTCTCGACCTCGAGGTAGTCGTGGGCGGCGAACGTCGCGCGGAGGGACTGCATCACGCCGGCACGTGCGCGCACGGTGGTGCGCGCCTGCTCGCGGACGATGAGGTCGAGGTAGCGGGCGCGGACCCGGGTCTCCTCGCTCAGCTCGGTGTGCAGGTTCGGCAGCGGCAGGATCGCCTTCGCCGCGATCGCCCAGTCGTCGACCATGACGCTCAGCTCGCCGCGGCGGGACGAGATCACGCGGCCGTGCACGAACACGTGGTCACCGAGGTCGACGAACTCCTTCCAGCGCGCGAGCGACTCGTCCCCGACCTCGGCGAGCGACACCATCGCCTGGATGCGGGAGCCGTCGCCGGACTGGAGGGTCGCGAAGCACAGCTTGCCCGTGTTCCGCGAGTGCACCACACGGCCGGCGAGCCCGACGACGTCGTCGGTCTCCTCGCCGCTCGGCAGGTCGGCGTGCTCGGCGCGGACCGCGGGGATCGTCGTCGTGATCCCGAGCTCGACCGGGTAGGCCTCGATGCCCGCCGCCAGCAACCGCTCCCGCTTGTCGAGGCGCACCTGACGCTGCTCGCTCGTCTCGGCCGCGGCGGCTGCCTCGGCGTCGACGCGGGCGGTCTCGAGGACGACGGCCTCGGGGTCGGTGGTGTCAGCGGGTTCGTCGGTCATCGCGCGCGCAGCTCCGGGGGTCGTGGGGGATGCGTCGATGCTACCGGCCCACCACGGCGCAACCGGCCGGGAGACGCTGGCCGGGAGGCGCGTGCCGGGGACCACGCACCGCTACAGCGCCTGCTGCCCGTCCGCCTGCGCGAGCGCGTTCTCGACGGCGGACCGGACGAGCGCACCGAGCACGCGTCCCGGGTGGTCGACGCCGATCGCCGCCAGCGTCCCGGCGGCCTGGTCGACGATCGCGCTCGAGAAGTCCACCGCGGCCCGGACCGCGTCGGCGTAGGCGGCGCGGTCGGCCTCACGGACGACGACCGGCTCGGCACCCATCTCGACCACGAGCGCCTGCGCGATCGGCAACACCGGCGCGGGCGAGGTCACCGCGCAGTAGGCGTCCCGGAGGCGGGCGAGGTCGACGCTCGTGCCCGTGAACGCCATCGCGGGGTGGATCGCCAGCGGGATGACGCCCTGGGCGGTCGCGGGCGCGAGGACCCCGACCCCGTGGTCCGGGCTCGTGTGCACGACGAGCTGTCCCGCCTGCCAGATGCCGGCGTCGGCCAGACCCTGCACGAGCCCCGGCAGCTGGTCGTCCGGCACGGCGAGCAGGACGAGTTCGCTCCGCTCGACGAGTTCCGGGGTCCCGAGCACGGGCGCGCCGGGCAGGAGCGCCTCCGCCCGGTCGAGTCCCGCGTCGGAGACCGCGGTGATGCCGACGACCGCGTGCCCCGCGTTCGCGAGCGCGGCGCCGAGCACCGGGCCCACCCGGCCCGCACCGACGACGCCGACCCCGAGTCGTCCGGCCCGCTCGCTCATCGTGGTCCTCCGTCCGGTCGTGGCACGTGCTCCCACCCCACGGGTGCGGCGACCGCCGCGGGGTCGGCGCCCCGGGCCTCCCGGTCGTCACGCCACCGGTGCGAGGTGTCGGCGGCGGCCGCGCGGACGGCCTCGGCCTCGGTGCCGGAGAACAGCCGCATCGCGTCGGGCACGGCGAGCGCGCCGATCCGCGCGACGACCGGGCCGTGCACGGTGTGCACGTGGACCTCGGCGAGCCCGAGCGCGCGCTCGAGGGGGCCCTGCGCCACGCGGATGCTCTGCACGCGCGGCAGGGGCACGACGACGAGCGACCGCCAGACCGCGCCGAGGCGGAGCAGCACCGCCCCGGGGACGCTCCGGTAGCCGTTGCGACGCCAGGACAGCGGTCGGAGCCAGGCGCCGCGACCGGGTGACCGCGTGAACCCACCGGCGTCGCCCGACCCCGTCAGGCTGCCCTGCACGACGTCGACCGCGGCGGCCGAGCCCTCCTGCAGGCTGGCGAAGGAGGCGGCGGGACCGGCGACCGCGGTGCCGACGAGCTCCGGCAGGATGATCTCGAGCACGGCACGGACGTCCGCGGTGTCGCCGACGGGCAGCACGACCGAGGACGTCTGCTGGTTCTGACGGGAGCCGCCGGCGTGCGAGGCGCGGTTGACGCGGACGTCCCACCAGCCGAACGGACGCCACAGCAGCGGCTGCGTGACCGCGACGGCGTGGATGCGCCCGGGCGGCAGGGTCTCGTTCGAGGTCGACACGAGGCCGTAGCCGATGCGGATCCCGTCCGGGGTCGCCGCGATCGAGTACTGCAGCGACTTCGTGAAGCGGCGGACCGTGACCCCGACGGCGCCGATCATCGCCGGGAACAAGGTCACGAGCAGGAAGTACTGGCCCGTCACGGCGACGCTCACGATGATGCCGACCGCGGCGAGGGCGAGCACGACGGTCGTGTTCGACAGGAGCACGGAGCCGATGAGCCGCCCGGTGTGCACGCGCACGACGCGCGTGGCGCGCACTGCGGCGGGGTCGAGTTCCGGGGCCAGGAACTCCGTCATCCGCTCGTCGACGAACCGTCCCGGCGGCCGGGCGGCCCGGGACCCGCCCGGCACGTCGGCGCGGGCACCGCTCGCCAGCAGCAGGATGCGCTGCCGCAGGTCGTCGGCCGGCCGCGAGCCGAGGTACGCCAGCTGCACGTTCGCGTCGTTGCCCGCCTGGGAGATCTCGAGCCGGGCCGTGCCGACGAGCCGGGCCACGAACGGGCGGACGACGTTGACGGCCTGGATGCGGTCGAGGCGGGCCTTGCGGTGGTTCCGGAACAGCACGCCCGAGCGGACCTCGACGACCTCGCCGGTCACGCGGAAGGTGTGCATGCGCCAGGACAGCGTGAACAGGCCGATGAGCACGAGGATGAACACGAGCACCCCGAGGAGCGCGACGCCCACGTAGTCGTGGCGGACGACGTAGTCGATCGGGTCGCCCTGCTCGCCGCCCCGGGCACCACCCGGGATCACGAGGTCCAGCAGCCGCTCGCGGAGGGTGTTGACCACCCACCCGAGGATCACGAGCAACGCGATCCCTCCGCGGAGCAGCGGCGTCAGCGGGTGCAGGCGGTGCCACGTCCCGTCGGTCAGGTCGGCGGCCGCGGCGGCGTCGCCCTGCCGGTGGGGCTGCGGGAGCGGCGGCAGCGGCGGGCCGGACGGCCGGGAGGTCACAGCCCGACCCGTCGGCTCTCGGCCATCGCGACGAGTTCGTCGCGCAGGCGGTCCGCGTCGGCCTCGGGGAGCCCGGGCAGCCGGACGTTCGTGCTCGCCGCCGCCGTCACGAACCGGAGGTCGCTCAGACCGAGGGCACGACCGAGCGGCCCGCGGCTGATGTCGACGAGCTGCATGCGGCCGTACGGCACGGCGATGAACCGCTGGAACATGAGTCCGCGCCGCACCACGAGGTCGTCGTCGCGGAGGGCGTACCCGATCGACCGGATCCGCCGGGGCGTGAAGGCAGCGACGAGGGCGGTGACCACCGCGGCGGCGAGCCCGATGAGCGTCCACACGAGCGCGGTCGTCGGTGAGGACCCCCGGAACGCCACGCCGATGAGGAAGCACCCGGCGGTGATGACCACCCCGACGACGAGGACGGTGACGAGTTCGGTCCAGACCAGGCGCGGCGACACCCGGCTCCAGGGGATCCCCGGCAGGTCGAGACGTTCCCTCGGCATCGGTCCCCCTGTCGTCGGCGTCGCTGCTGCCGGGTCGGTCAGATCGCGGTCGTCCCACCCGGGTCGGAGTCGTCGTCGTCCCGGGGCGGCACCGTGCACATGTGCTCCGCGACGAGCGCACACACCATGAGCACCAGACCACCGAACACCGCGACGACGCTGGGCAGGATGGAGCCTAGCGCGGGGACGACGGCCCGCGTGAGGACGAACGCGAGCCCGCCGCCCGTGAACGCGCCGAACAGCACGCCGCAGATGCTCGAGGCCTTGGCGAGGACCACCACCCGCGTGGCGTAGAAGGCGTCGACGGGGCGGGTCGCGGTGCCACGGGCGTGCCGACGGACCGGGATCGCCATGAGCACGAGCGCGATGCCGATGAAGCCCAGGGTCAGCCCGAGCGCCGACGAGAGCACGATGACGGGCCGCTGCCGGGACGCCAGAGCGGCGTCGAGGGCGAACCCGGCGACACCGGCGACGATCGCGACGCTGATCAGGGTGGAGGCGCGGGTGTGTCTCACTGGGGTGCTCCCGGGAGCTCGGACGGACGGGACGCGAACAGTCGGGGTTCCTCGACGCGGACGGTGTCGTCGCCGACCGCGGCGAGCAGCGCGGCGACCGGACCGGCGCCGGGGAGGACCGCGTCGGGGTCGGCGTCGAGCCAGGGCGCGAGCACGAACGCCCGCTCGGCGGCCCGGGGATGCGGGAGCGTCAGGTCGGCGGCGTCGAGCACGACGTCGTCGACGGCCACGATGTCGAGGTCGAGCGTCCGGTCCCCCCACCGCTCGACGCGGACCCGGCCGTGGGCGTCCTCGATGTCGTGCAGCTCGGCGAGGAGTGCGTGCGGCTCGAGATCGGTGTCGACCACGACCACCCCGTTGCGGTACCGGGGCTTCGTCTCGTCGGGCCCGGAGAGGGTCATCGCGACGGACTCGACCTCGTGCGATGCGGCGACCGGGCGCACCCCCGGCACCGCGAGGATCGCCGCAGCGGCCTCGCGCAGGGTCGACCCCCGGTCGCCGAGGTTGGCACCGAGGGCGATGACGGCGCGCCTCACGGGTCGACCCGCGCGGAGCGGTCCCGGCGGATGGTGATCGACACGTCCGCGAACGGCACCGTGATCGGTGCCTGGGGCTTGTGCACGGTGACCTCGGTGGCGAGTGCCGCCGGGTGCCCCAGGACGACGGCGGCGATGCGCTCCGCCAGGGTCTCGATGAGGTCGACCGGGTCGGACTCGACGGCCGCGACGACCTGCTCGGCGAGCACGCCGTAGTGCACCGTGCGGTCGAGGTCGTCGGAGCCCGCGGCGGCACGGGCGTCGACCTCGACGGCGACGTCGACGACGAAGTCCTGCCCGTCGGCGCGCTCGTGGTCGAAGACCCCGTGGTGACCGCGGGCCCGGACCCCCGTGAGGCGGATGACGTCGTTCACGATCGCGCGGCCCTCCAGGCGTCCCAGACGTCGAGCACCGCGCGGTTCGGGGCGGGGTCGTGGACCCGGACGCCCCAGGCCCCACGCTCGGCGGCGAGCAGCGTGATCGCCGCGGTCGCCAGGTCCCGGTCCCGGGGTGGGGCGTCCGGATCGCTCCCGACGCCGGCGAGGAAGCGCTTGCGTGACGCCGCGACGAGCACCGGGAGCCCGAGCGACGCGAAGCGCTCGTACCCGGCCAGGATCTCCCAGTTCTGCCGACCGTGCTTCGCGAACCCGAGCCCCGGGTCCACGACGACCTGGTCCGGGTGCACACCGAGCACGATGAGCTCCGCGACCCGGAGTTCGAGCTCGCGGCGGACGTCCTCGACGGCGTCCTCGTACACGGCGTTCCGGTGCATCACGTCGCTGTGGCCGCGCCAGTGCATGACGACGAAGCCCGCACCACTCGCGGCGACGACGCGGGCCATGTCGGGGTCGGCCAACCCGCCGGAGACGTCGTTGACGATCGACGCCCCGAGCTCGAGCGACCGCTCGGCCGTCGCCGCGTTCATCGTGTCGACGCTCACCGTGATGCCCTCGGCCACCAGGTCCTGCACGACCGGCAGCACGCGACGCTGTTCCTCGTCGACCGGCACCCGCGGCGCACCCGGCCGGGTGGACTCGCCGCCGACGTCGACGAGGTCGGCGCCGTCGGCCACGAGCCGGCGCGCGTGCGTCACGGCGGCGTCGCGTCGGTGGTGTTCGCCACCGTCGCTGAACGAGTCGGGCGTCACGTTGAGGATGCCCATGATCCGCGCCCGGCCCGGCGTCGATGGGGCCGCGCCCGCCGCACGCGCCGACCGGCGACGCGTCGCCGCCTCCTGCTGCAGGGCAGGGAGGTCGATGGCGACGGTCGCCGGTTCGGCTGCGGCGGCGCGGGCGCGGCTCGCCTCGGAGATCCGGCGCTCGCGCCGGCTGGGGAGGTCGGTCATCCCGCTGGCCTACGCCGGCGCGATACCGGGGTTCCCGCGCGGGGCCCGTGCCCGACGCGGCTTCGCCGGGGGCTCGGAGTCGATGCCGCCGTCGACGGCGCCCTCGTCCACCGGCGCCTTGACCGGCAGCGAGATCGCGGGCAGGTCGCTCACGGGGCGGCTGTCGCTCGAGAGCCACTGCGGGCGCTCGGGCAGCTTCCGGACGTCCTTGAAGATCTCGGCGAGCTCGTTCTGGTCGAGCGTCTCCTTCTCGAGGAGGGCGCCCGCCAGGTGGTCGAGGATGTCGCGGTTCGCGTTGATGACCTGGTAGGCCTCGTCGTGCGCGGACTCGAGCAGGGCACGGACCTCGGCGTCGACGGTCTCGGCGATGTTCTCCGAGTAGTCGCGCTGGGCGCCCATGTCGCGGCCGAGGAACGGCTCGCCCGACCCCTGGCCGAGCTTGACCGAACCGACCGCCGTGCTCATGCCGTACTCGGTGACCATCTTGCGTGCGGTCGCCGTGGCCTTCTCGATGTCGTTCGACGCACCCGTGGTGGGGTCGTGGAACACGATCTCCTCGGCGACACGACCGCCCATGGCGTAGGCGAGCTGGTCGAGCAGCTCGTTGCGCGTGACCGAGTACTTGTCCTCGAGCGGGAGCACCATCGTGTACCCGAGGGCACGACCGCGCGGGAGGATCGTGATCTTCGTGACGGGGTCGGTGTGCCGCATGGCCGAGGCCGCGAGCGCGTGACCGCCCTCGTGGTACGCGGTGATGAGGCGCTCCTGGTCGCTCATGACGCGGGTCCGGCGCTGCGGACCGGCCATCACGCGGTCGACGGCCTCGTCCAGCGCGCGGTTGTCGATGAGCTGCGCGTTCGAGCGCGCGGTGAGCAGCGCGGCCTCGTTGAGGACGTTCGCCAGGTCGGCACCCGTGAACCCGGGGGTCTTGCGGGCGAGGACGTCGAGGTCGACGCTCGCGGCGAGGGGCTTGCCCTTGCCGTGCACCTGCAGGATCTGCTTGCGGCCGATGAGGCTCGGGGCGTCGACGCCGATCTGGCGGTCGAAGCGGCCCGGCCGGAGGAGCGCGGGGTCGAGCACGTCGGGACGGTTCGTCGCGGCGATGAGGATGACGTTCGTCTTGACGTCGAAGCCGTCCATCTCGACGAGGAGCTGGTTCAGCGTCTGCTCGCGCTCGTCGTTGCCGCCGCCGATGCCGGCACCGCGGTGACGACCGACGGCGTCGATCTCGTCGACGAAGATGATCGCGGGTGCGTTCTGCTTGGCCTGGTCGAACAGGTCACGGACGCGGCTCGCACCGACACCGACGAACATCTCGACGAAGTCCGAACCGGAGATCGAGAAGAACGGCACCCCGGCCTCGCCGGCGACGGCGCGGGCGAGCAGGGTCTTGCCGGTCCCGGGAGGGCCGTACAGCAGCACGCCCTTCGGGATCCGCGCGCCGACCGCCTGGAACTTGGCCGGCTCCTTGAGGAACTCCTTGATCTCCTGGAGCTCCTCGATGGCCTCGTCCGCGCCGGCGACGTCGGCGAAGGTGACCTGCGGGTTCTCCTTGTTGTTCATCTTCGCGCGGGACTTGCCGAACTGCATGACGCGCGAGCCGCCGCCCTGGGCGCTCGACAGGAGGAACCAGAACACCAGACCGATGACGAGGAACGGCAGGAACGTCAGCAGGAGCGAGACGAACACGTTCGACTGCTGGACGGTGTCGTTGTAGCCCTTCGACAGGTTCGCCTTGTCGACCGCCGAGACGACGTCCGGCCCGCGCGGTGTGGAGTAGTAGAACTGCTCCGTCTGGTTGCCGTCCTTGAGCACGAGGTCGACGCGCTGCTCGGTGGAGTTGATGGTGGCAGAGGCGACCTTGCCGTCACCGAGCTGCTCGAGGCCCTTCTGCGTCGTGATCTGCGACGTCCCGGACTGACTGATCACGGCCCAGCCGATCCAGATCCCGATGACCGCGATGATCACGTACAGGTACGGCCCACGGAAGATGCGCTTGAAGTCCATGTGATCCGGGCGACACGCCCGACACCTTTCTCTGCCGATGTTGCGTGGAAGTCAGCATACGGCCGGGACTCTGTGGGGCGAGTGGGTGTCCTCCGAGGGCGAACTCGACGTCCGGAGGGCCGTTCGTCAGGAGTAGACGTGCGGCGCCAGGACCCCGACACCACGCAGGTTGCGGTAACGCTCGTCGTAGTCGAGGCCGTACCCGATCACGAACGCGTCCGGGATGTCGAAGCCGACGTACTTGACGTCCACCTGCACCTTGGCCGCCTCGGGCTTGCGGAGCAACGCGACGATCTCGACGCTCGCGGCCCCGCGGCTCACGAGGTTCTGCCGGAGCCAGGACAGGGTGAGCCCGGAGTCGATGATGTCCTCGACGATGAGGACGTCGCGGCCGTGCAGGTCGGTGTCGAGGTCCTTGAGGATCCGCACGACGCCGGACGACTTGGTGCCGGACCCGTAGGACGACACCGCCATCCAGTCCATGGTGATCGGGAGCTTGAGCTCACGCGAGAAGTCCGCCATCACCATGACCGCGCCCTTGAGCACGCCGACGAGCAGCGGGTCGCGCCCGGTGTAGTCGGCCTCGACCGCGCGGGCGAGCTCGGCGATCCGGGCGTCGATCTGCTCGGCGGTGAACAGGACCTCGCTCAGGTCGGCCTGGACGTCGGTGAGTTCCACGGGGGCGTGCCCTCTCTGATCAGTGGTGCGCGGGTCAGTGGTGCGCCGGGCCGGTGCCGCCCGGGTCTCCCAGGATACGGCCGGGCGACCCCGGCCCGGACTCGGACACCGGCCACCCGGACCCGGACACCGGCCCGGACGTCGTGCTCGCGAACAGCAGGCGGTCGCCCTCGCGCCGCACGCGGACGCCGGGCAGGTCGATCGGCCCCTGTCCCGACCAGTCCGTCACGAGCCGGCACACCTCGAGCGTCTGGAGCCGCGAGAGCACGACGCCGAACTCCCCCTCGACCGCGAGGCGCACGAGTCGCTGCCGCAGGGCCGGCGGGTTGGCCGCGAGTCCCGACACGGACACCGCGATGCCCGCCTCGGCGTGCTCCGCGAGTTCCTCGGCGAGCTCCTCGGCGAAGTGGTCGAGCGCGCTCGCGTCTTCGCGGATCTGGTCGGCGGTGCGGGCCAGGGCCTCGACCACGCCGTCGCCGAGCTCCTCGGCGAGCACCGGCAGCACGCGCGCGCGCACCCGGACCCGGGCGAACGCGGGGTCGTTGTTCTGTGGGTCCGTCCACGGCTCCAGGCCGCTCTCGGCACAGGCCGCGACGGTCGTCGCCCGCCGGACGCCGAGCAGCGGGCGGGCGAGCAGCGGCCCGGGCGTCACCGGCGCCGGTGACCGCGCCGGCATGCCCGACAGGCTGTCCGGACCGCTGCCGCGCAGGAGGCCGAGCAGGACCGTCTCGGCCTGGTCGTCCATCGTGTGCCCGACCAGGACCAGCGGCGACCGCTCCGCCGCGGCGACGGCCGCGATCGCCCGGTACCGGGCCTCCCGGGCGGCGGCCTCCGGCCCACCCGCGTCACCGACGCGGACGTGGTCGACGACGACGGGCGTGAGCCCGAGCGCCTCCGCCTGCCGGGAGGCCGCGCTCGCGACCGCCCCGCTGCCCGCCTGGAGGCCGTGGTCGACGACGACGGCGCCCGCGCGGAGGCCCTGCCTGGGTGCCTCGAACGCGGTCGCGGCCGCGAGTGCGAGCGAATCGGGGCCGCCGCTCAGCGCCACGAGGACGAGGTCACCGGAGGCGAGGACGCCCGCCGAACGGGCGTCCGCGAGGGACGTGCGCACCGCGCGGCGCACGGCGGCGACGGCGGGTCCGAGCCGGGGCCGGTGCATGTCCACCCTGTAACGTTATCGGCGCTGTAGGACCGCAGAACCATCCACATCGAGGAGTGCCACATGGCCGCGTACGACGTCGTCATCGAGATCCCCAAGGGCAGCCGCAACAAGTACGAGGTCGACCACGAGACCGGTCGGGTGTACCTGGACCGCGTCCTGTTCACGTCGTTCGTCTACCCCACCGACTACGGCTTCTTCGAGAACACCCTCGGGCTCGACGGCGACCCCGTCGACGCCCTCGTCCTGCTCGAGTACCCCGCGTTCCCCGGCGTCGGCGTCAAGGTCCGCCCGGTCGGCGTGTTCAAGATGAGCGACGAGGCCGGCTCCGACGCCAAGGTGCTCTGCGTCCCGGCGAAGGACCCGCGCTGGCAGCACATCCAGGACATCGCCGACGTCGACGAGCAGACGAAGGCCGAGATCGCCCACTTCTTCGAGCGCTACAAGGACCTCGAGCCGGGCAAGTTCGTCAACGCCGAGGGCTGGGGTGACGCCGCCGAGGCCGAGGAGATCGTCGCGGCGGGCTTCGCCGCGTACCAGCCGGGCCACTGAGTCCGTCGCGCCCCGAGGCGCGGCGCTGGCCAGGCGGCCGGCTGGGAGAAGTGAAGGCGGCGGGTGCCCATGGGGCCCCCGCCGCCTTCGTCCGGTGACGACCCCACCCGAAGGGGTCGGCACCGTCATCGGCTCGGAACCCCACCCGAAGGGGTCCCGGCCGGGTCATCAGAGCGAGCCGGTGGGGCGCGCCACGTAGGGGACGATCTGGTACGTGTACACAGCGTAGTTCCGCACGCTGAGTCCCGGCTTGGGGGCCTCGACCATCCGACCGCCGCCGGCGTAGATCGTGTCGTGGTACATCCCCGCCGGGTTCGTGCCCGTCGTCGAGTAGAAGATGATGTCGCCCGGCTGCGCCTGCGACAGCGGCACGAGTCGGCCGAGCGCGGCGAAGTGCTCGTACTGCCAGTCGACCCGGTGCCCACCGACGGCCACGCCGACGCTGCTGTACGCGGCCATCACGAGCCCCGAGCAGTCGTAGGAGTTCGGACCGGCGGCACCGAACAGGTACGGCTTGCCGATCTGGGCGGACGCGAACGCCAGCGCTGCGGAGCCCTTGGACGGTGAGGACGAGCCGGTGCTCGACGTCGGCGGCTTCGGCGCGGGCGCGGCCGGCTTCGGCGCAGGCGCGGTGACGGGCTTCGGGGCAGGCGCGGCCGGCTTCGGGGCAGGCGCGGCCGGTTTGGGCGCTGCGACGGGCTTCGGGGCCGGCGCGACCGGCTTCGGCGCGGGCGCGGTGGCGGGCTTCGGGGCCGTGCCCGTCCCGGTCGGCTTCGAACCGGTCGGCTTCGAACCGGTCGGCTTCGACGCCGCGGGCTTCGACGCGGTCGTCCCGGTGCTCCCGGTGGCGGCGGCCTTCGTCGTACCGGCGCCCCCACTGGTCGTCGAGGTCGCGATCGCCCGCTCGGCTTGCTTCGCCTGCTGGTCGGCGAAGTACGCGGCCTCGGTGGTCGCCGTCGTTCCCTTGAGGTACGCCAGCTGGTCGAAGAGCGTCGACTGCTGGTCCTGCACGCTCTTGAGCCGTCCGGCGGCGCTCGCGGCCTGGTCGTTCGCGTCGGACAGCGACGTCTTGGCGGCCGTGGTGGCCTTGCCGAGCGCGGTCTCGGCCGCGGAGGCCTGGTGCTGCAGGGCGTCGACCTGCCGCTGGTCGGCCTCGGCGTCGGCGAGGATGCCCGCCGAGCGAGCCGACAGGTGCGACATCGTGCCGACCTGGTACAGCAGGTCCTTCGCGTCGGCGCCGTCGACGAGCATCGCCGTCGAGAGGTCGCCGCCGCCCGTCCGCGAGAGCTCGACCACGAGGCCGGCGACCTGCTGGGCGGAGACCTTCGCCTTCGCCTCGGCCTGCTTCGACTGGCGCGTCAGGGTGTCGACCCGGGTCTGCGCCGCCTGCTGTCGCGATGCCGCCCGCTGGTACGCCTCACCGGCCTGCTGCTCGGCGACCGAGGCCCGCTCCGCCTGGGTCTGGAGCGCGTCGAGCGACGAGGTCAACGTGTCGACCTGGTGCTGCGTCGCCGCCTGGGACTGCTTCGCCGCCTGCACGTCGGCCCACGAGGGAGCGGACGGACTGGCCGACGCCGGTGCGGCGACGGTGAACGTCAGTCCGAGCACCGCGAGGGTCGCGGCGCCTCCGATGAGGACGCGTGCTGGCTTCATGCGGGTCAGTGCCTCCTGGGCGCGCTCGTGGTCATACCGAGATCCCCCGCGCAGCCATGAAGGGGACCGGGTCGACGGCAGCGCCGCTCACCCGGGTCTCGAAGTGGAGGTGGCAGCCGGTCGACCAGCCCGTCGAGCCGACGAGCGCGATCTGCTGTCCCGCGACCACGGTCTGGCCCGCGTGGACCAGGAACCCGCCGTTGACGATGTGGCCGTACGCCGTCGAGATGCCGCCACCGTTGTCGATGATGACCTCGTTGCCGTAACCCCCGCCGTTCGCGGCGAAGGTGACGGTCCCGCTGTGGGCGGCGTAGATCGGCGCACCACAGCCCGGCGCGAGGTCGACCCCGGCGTGCAGGGCGTACGCACCGGTGTAGGGGTCGACGCGGTAGCCGTAGGGGCTCGTCTGGTACCCGGCGGACGGGCGGACCCAGCCCGACCCGTTCGGCGTCGTGGTGGTGGCGCCCGTGCTCGTCTGCGCGCCGGCGCCCCCGGTCCGGGCGGCAGCGGCGGCGCGAGCGGCAGCCGCCCGGGCAGCAGCAGCGGCTCGCGCGGCAGCGGCGGCTCGCGCGGCAGCCGCGGCCTTGGCGACGGCGACGCCCTTGTCGTAGTTCGCCTGCACGTTCTTGGCGTTCGTCGTCAGGAGGACGAGCTGCGCCTGCAACCGCGCCTGGTTGTCGTTCTGGTCGTCGAGAGCGCTCTGTGCGGCCGTCGCGGCGTCGTTCGCGTCGGCCAGTTTCTGCTGCGCGGCGTCACGGAGTGTTCCGAGCGCCTTCTTCGCCACCCCGGCCTGGTCGGTCAGCGCCTGCGCCGTGCCGCGGTCCTGGCTCGCCTGCTCGTAGATGCCGTCGGCCTGCTCGGACAGCTTCGACATCGCGCCGAGCTGGTAGAGCAGGTCCTTCGCTCCGGACGGGTGCGCCAGGAGGTTCGAGGTGACGTCGTTGTTCGACGAGCGTCCGAGCTGCGCGGCGAGCTGCCCGGCCTGGCGCTCCGACGCGGCCGCGGTCTTGCGGGCCTCGTCCGCCTGCGTCCGGAGCTTCTGCTCCTTGAGCGCGGCCTCGTCGTACTCGGTCTGCGCCGTCTGGTAGGCCTCGCCGGCCTTCTCCGCGGCGGCCTGCTTGGCCGACACCTGGGACTGGAGGGACGCGATGAGTCCCTTGATCTCGGTCACCTTCGCCTGCTGGGCGGCCTGGGACGCCTTGGCCGCCTGGACGTCGGACCAGCTCGGGTAGGACGTGGCGGACGCCGACGAGGGCGTCCCGGTCGCGGCGAGGACACCCCCCGTGAGCGCGACGACGACGGCGAGGACGAGGGCACGGGGTCGGCTCGCGGGGACGGCGAGGGCCCGAGCGGCGCGTCGGGGCGCGGATCGGCGGCTGATGGAGGAGGAAGAAGTCATCGGTCTCGATTTCGTAACAGCACGGCGAGGCGCACCCGAGTCACACTGTCAACAGTCGCAACAGTAACAACAGGGGTGTCGGACACTCCACCCCCCTGGCGAGGGGCATGGGGCACCGACGTCGGACCCACGGGGAACGACGGCACGGGGTTCTCTCTGCGGCGAGTGAACCCGGATGCCCCGGTCACGACGCCCGCGACACGCCGACCGGCGAGGCGGTATCCGCTCGGTTTGGCATTCGCGGCGAGCTTCCGTATGCTGGTTCTCCGGTAGCTGTGAAGCATCGCTTGACGGCCCCATCGTTTAGTGGCCTAGGACACCGCCCTTTCACGGCGGCAGCACGGGTTCGAATCCCGTTGGGGTCACTGCAGGCGGGGTGTCCGGCGCCGCCCACAACTCAACAAGCATGGCCCTGTAGCGCAGTTGGTTAGCGTGCCGCCCTGTCACGGCGGAGGTCGCGGGTTCAAGTCCCGTCAGGGTCGCCATGGCGTCCGGTCCTCGGACCGAGTCGTCCCGGGCACCACTCGATCCATCGAGTCGCCCACGGCTGGATAGCTCAGTTGGTAGAGCGTTCGACTGAAAATCGAAAGGTCCACGGATCGATGCCGTGTCCAGCCACCATCGCAAGGCCCTCGCGGGAGCGGGGGCCTTCGTCGTTCCCGACTGCCGCCGATCGGACTCCCGCCGAGCGTTGAACACGTCGTGTCCCGTTGAACAACGGCATCGCGGGGTGCAACAGGACGGCGGGTGTGCGAAGCCGAACGGCGGGTGTGCGAAGCCAGGCGCGACGGGTGGCGGGGGCGGGACGGGCCTCCCGGCATACTGAGCGGATGACGGAGCCGGGTCGGACGACGGGGGCAGCGGAACCCGCCACGGTGTGGCGCAACGCACCGTTCCTCCGGCTGTGGAGCGGCGAGTCGGCGAGCGCGGTCGGCAGTGAGCTCGCCGTGCTGGC
Organism: Curtobacterium sp. MCBD17_003; assembly: GCF_003234885.2. NCBI lineage: Bacteria > Bacillati > Actinomycetota > Actinomycetes > Micrococcales > Microbacteriaceae > Curtobacterium > Curtobacterium sp. MCBD17_003. The sequence continues at coordinate 105,711 of NZ_CP126275.1, read as the reverse complement.
GATCCCGACCCTGGCGGTCACGGTGCTCGCCGCCTCGACGTTCGAGATCGGCGTCCTCACCGCGCTCGAGACGGTGGCGTTCCTCGTCATCGGGTTGCCCGCGGGTGCCTGGGTGGACCGGATGCGGAAGCGCCGGGTGATGCTCGCGGCGGACCTGACCCGCGCGTTGCTCCTGGCGACCATCCCCGTCGCGTGGCTGCTCGGCGCGCTGACGATCTGGCAGCTCATGGTCGTGGCGGCCCTGGTCGGCGCGGCGACGGTGTTCTTCGACGTGGCGTACCAGAGCTACCCGCCGATGATCCTGCCGTCGGCGCTCCTCGGCGACGCGAACGGCAAGCTCGAGGCGTCACAGCAGGTCGCGCGCGTCGGGGGTCCCGCGGCCTCGGGTGCCCTGCTGGCGGCGCTGCGGCCGGCGCTCGTCGTCGGGATCGACGCGCTGAGCTACCTCGCGTCGTTCGTCGCACTCCTCGGGATCCGGGACGACGAGCAGCCGCGGCCCGAGCACGAACGCCTGCCACTCGTGACCGAGATCCGCGAGGGCCTGGCGTTCCTGTTCCACCAGCCGCTCCTGGTCCGGGTCGTCCTGTGCACGGCCGGCTTGAACCTGTTCTCGGGGATCGGGGGGACGGTGCTGCCGCTCCTCGTCCTCCGCGACCTGCACCTCGGCACGCTCGTGTGGGGCGCCGCGACGAGCGTCGGCGCGGTCGGCGGACTCCTCGGCGCGCTGGCCGCCGGCAGGGTGGCCCGACGCGTCGGCGAGGGCACGGCGATCCCCGTCGCGGCCGTCGCGGCCGGGGTCGGGGCGCTGCTGCTCGCGACGCCGGGGCTGGTGCCGACGCTCGCGGTCCCGCTGCTCGTGCTGGCCGAGTTCCTCACGAGCGCCGGTGTCCTCGTCTACAACATCACGCAGGTCACCTACCGGCAGCGGATCTGTCCGCCGCGCCTCCTCGGCCGGATGAACGCGTCGATCCGGTTCGTGGTGTGGGGCGTGGTGCCCATCGGGGGCATCGCGGCGGGACTGCTCGGCACGTGGCTCGGTGTCGAGGCGACCATGTGGGTCGCCGGCGTCGGTGCCCTGCTCGCGGCGCTGCCCGTCCTGCTCTCGCCCCTGCTCGGCATGCGGGAGCTCCCGGCCGAGCCCGCCGCCGCGTAGTCACGACGGGCTCGGGGACAGGGACCGGTCAGGCGGTCTCGACGGGGTGCAGGTCGAGCGTGCAGCACTTGACGCCACCGCCGCCGAGCAGCAGCTCGGACAGGTCGACCCCGATCGGGTTGTACCCGCGCTGGCGGAGCTGCTCGGCGAAGGTCGTCGCGCGGGCGGCGATGACGACGTTGTGGCCGTCGCTGTAGGAGTTGAGCCCGAGGATCGCGGCGTCCTCCTCGGTGGCGATGATCGCGTCGGGGAACCGGCGGCGGAGCTCGGCGAGCGAGGCCTCGTCGAACGCGGACTCCAGGTAGGCGATGTTCGCGACGCCGTCCACCGGCTCGGGGTCGAGGACCGCGATCGCGGTGTCGAGGTGGTAGAACGCCGGGTTGACGAGCTGCAGGGTGACGACCTCGCGGCCGTACACGCGGGCGATCTCCTCGTGCGAGGTGCTGTCGCTGCGGAACCCGGTGCCGGCCAGGATGACGTCGCCGACGAGCAGGAAGTCGCCCTCGCCCTCGTTCGTCTCGACCGGCTCGGCGACGCGGAGGCCGTGCTCGCGGAACCAGTCCATGTACGCGGGACCCTCGGGCTGGCGCTCCGGGTACTGGAACTTCGCGCCGTAGGCGACGCCGTCGAGCACGAACCCGCCGTTGGCCGCGTAGACCATGTCGGGCAGCCCCTCGATCGGGTCGATGAAGTGGATGTCGAACCCGAGCCGCTCGTACGTGTCGACGAGGGTCTGCCACTGGGCGACCGCCTTCGCGGTGTCGGTCGGCTCCTCGGGGTGCATCCAGGGGTTGATGCGGTAGCTCACTGTGTAGTGCGTCGGCTTGCACATGAGGACGGTGCGCTTGGTCGCCGTGCGGGCGGGCGCTGTGGTGGTGGCGGGGGCCGGGTTCGACAAGGGGGTCTCCTGGGCGGCGGACCCGAGCCTGCCAGGGGACACCGTTCGAGGAGCGCTGGGGTGAGGTGCAGGCTCACTCACCCGTGGACGAGGCGGACCAGGTCGACGCCCCGGCACAGTGTGCCACGCGGCGCTCCCCGCGGACAGACCCCGCCGTGGGGGTGTCGCGGCGGCGCCGATCGCATGTGCGTCCGCGCAGGATCCGTGCGCACGCTCCGGGGCGGACGCAACGACCGCGCGTAGCATGACGGCGATGGATTCGCTCGACCACCGCATCCTCGACCAACTCCGCGAGAACGCCCGCGCCGGCTACGGCGACATCGGCGCGGTGGTCGGGCTCTCGGCGTCCGCGGTGAAGCGCCGCGTGGACCGCCTGGTGGCCGATGACGTCATCCAGGGCTTCACGATCAAGGTCGACCCCGCCGTCGAGGAACGCGGGACCGAGGCCTGGGTCGAGCTGTACTGCCGCGGCACCGTCTCGCCCGACGAACTCCGCGCCGTGCTCGAGAACGTGCCCGAGGTCGTCGACGCCGGAACGGTCACCGGGAGCGCCGACGCCGTCGTGCACATGCGGAGTCGGGACATCGCGTCGCTCGAGGAGGCCCTCGACCGCGTCCGCTCCGCCCCGCACGTCGACCACACCCGCAGTGCGATCGTGCTGTCGCGACTCGTCTCGCGCGAGTCGCTGTGAGCGTGGCACCGCGCACGACCCGGACGCCGGTCCGCCGCTCCGTCCCGCGCTCGCCCGGGAGGCCCGGCACCCGTCGCGCGGGCACCGCTCCGGCCCGCCTCCTGGTCACCGCCGCCACCGCCGCCTACCTCGCGAACTGCGCGTGGGGCACCGCGGTCGCGACCGGCGTCATCCGGACGAAGCGGCTCCGGGTCGTGCACCACGCGCTGTTCGTCGTGACGGCGACCCTGACCGGCGCCGCCGTGACGACGCCCGTGTGGACCCGCTCGCGGGCCGCGGCGTTCCTCCTGCCCGCACTCGTGCCCCTCGCCGCCGCACCGCGCATCCCCGCCCGATCGCGTGCACACTGGAGAGTCGCGGTCGCGGCGGCACCGTCCTACCTCGGCGCCGTGCTCGGACTCCGCGCGGGACGGCCCGAGCGCTCCTGACCCGGGAGCCGGCCCACCCGCGTGCACCGGGCCTCCCGTCCGACCGCCGGGAAGGACAGCGGCAGTGGAGCTCATCGAGGCGATCAGACGGCGGCGGACGACGAACGGGGCGTTCCTGCCCGATCCCGTCTCCGAGGAACACCAGCGCCTGCTGATCGAGCTCGCCGGGCGCGCGCCCTCGCAGCTCAACAGCCAGCCGTGGCGGTTCGTGCTCGTCGAGGAACGGCCGACGATCGAGCGGATCGCCGCGATCAGCGGCTCGTCGATGACGCGGACGATGGCCGAGGGCACGTTCTTCGAGCGGTACAAGCCGTACTTCCGGTTCTCGAAGGCCGAGATGGAGACCCGGCGCGACGGCATGCTGTTCGACAAGCTGCCCGCACCGCTCCGGCCGTTCACGAAGCAGGTGTTCACGCCCCGCGGCCAGAAGCTCATGAACACCCTGCGGGTGCCGCAGACCCTCGGCGAGGAGAACCGGAAGCTCGTCGCGGGATCGCCGCTGCTCATGGGGGTGATGCTCGACCGGCACGAGTACCGGCACGAGGAGACGAACGCCTTCTACTCGGTGTTCAGCATGGGCGCGGCGATGGAGAACATCTGGCTCGCCACGACCCAGCTCGGCATGGGCATCCAGTTCGTGTCGTTCCCGATGGAGATCCCGAGCGCCTGGGCCGAGGTCGAGGACGTCCTCGGGGTGCCGGACGACCTCGAGCTCATGGCCGTGTACCGGCTCGGGTACCTGCCGCCCGAGCGCCGCCGCCCCGCGATCGACTGGGTGTCGAACGAGCGGAAGCGGCCGTCGCAGTACGTGTTCCGCGGGACGTGTCGCACGCCGCAGACGGGCTGGGACGACGCACCGCTCGTGACGCCGATCGAGGACGAACCGGCGGCCGACGCGACGACCTCGGGGAGGGACGCGTCGTGACGGGGGTCGCTCCCGTCCTGACGACCGCCCCGGCACTGCCCGGCCGCGCGTTCATCCGGCAGGGATGGCACGACGTCGTGTTCCTGCACTGGCGGGTCGACGTGTCGGCCGTGGCCCCGCTCCTCCCGGCCGGCGTCCGACCGGACACCATGGGCGCGGACGGCGTCGACGACGGGGTGACCACCTGGGTCGGCCTCATCGGGTTCCGGTTCACGGACACCGCGTTCCCGCCGCTCGCGCCGATGCGGCGGCTCGGGACGTTCGTCGAGGTCAACGTGCGGGTCTACACGGTCGACGACCGGGGGCGGCACGGCGTCGTGTTCCTGTCGCTGGACGCGGGCCGGTTCCTCCCGGCGGTCGCGGCACGGGCGATGCTCGGGCTGCCGTACCACTGGGCGCACGCGGCGACGCGGTGGGGCGTGGACGGGACGCGCGGCCGGGGTGCCGCCGCTGGCCGACACGGCGAGGGCGGCCGCGTGGCGTACGCGATGCGGCGCCACGGGTCCTCGGCGCGCTCGCGGTTCGCCGTGCACGTCGGTGCGCCCATCGCCGAACCGTCACCGCTCGAGCAGTTCCTGACCGCCCGATGGGGCATGCACGTCCACCGCTTCGGGGCGACCCGGTTCTGGCCGAACGAGCACCCGGCCTGGCCACTGCACCACGCGACGGCCGAGTCGGTGCACGACGACCTGATGGGCGAGGTCGGGCTGCCGCGCTCGCTCGCCGACGTCCCGCCGGACTCCGTGCTGTGGTCGCCCGGTGTGACGACGTCGTTCGCCCGCGGGACGGCCTGAGCCGACATCCGCCGGTCGCGACCAGCGCGACCGGCGCGACCGGCGCGACCAGCGCGACCGCGTCAGACCCGCAGCTCCACGAACGCCCGGTCCGGCACCCCGAACCGGTGCGCCGTGATCGTCACGGTCTGCTCGCGGAGGAACGGCAGCATCTCGACGAGTCCGGCCTCGACCACGGGGCCCGCGTGCACCGCCACGTCGATCGAGGCACCGAGGGCCTCCTCGAGCGCCAACGAGTCGCCGCCGAGCAGGCGGATCCGGGCACCAGGACCGCCGAACGCGGTGTGCGGCACCGGCTCGTACGTCGGCGACAGGACCGCGGCGAGCTCGTCCTCGGGCGTGGGCTCGTCCGACGACCACTGCTCGCGGAACACCGCGCCGGCCGCCGCGCGCCCGAGCCACTCGTCGTCGGACTCGACGATCTGGTCGACGACGTCGAGCGGGGACCGCGGGCCGGCGAACAGCTGCACGAGGCTGCCGGGCATCGGCACCGCGGTGCTGACGAGCACGTGGGCGCGGGAGGCGGTCGCGGCGACGAGCACGCGGACGAGGTCACCGGCCGACGTGCCCTCGGACGCGCGGATGATGACCGACTGGGGCCGGTAGCGGAGCACGTTGCGTTCCATCCCGAGACCGGCGGTGTCCGCGGAGCGGGCGAACTCCGCGGAGCGCGCGGCGACGTCGCTCCGTGCCCCGGACCGCACCCGGTCGAACTCCTCGAACGTCAGGCCGCTCCGCGCGGCCTCGATCACGGCCGCGACCCGCGCGGGGACGCCGTGCAGTCGGATGCTCCCGTGCGGGGTGTGCGGCGTGGGCTCCCAGCGGCCGAGTGTCGCGACCGACAGCGGGGCGCCCGACTTCGTGCCGGTGCCGATCGCGGAGCGCTTCCAGCCGCCGGTGGGCTGTCGGCGGACCAGGGTGCCGGTCGTCGCACGGTTCACGAACAGGTCACCCGCCTGCACGCGGTCGAGCCAGCGGGTGACCTCGTCGGTGTCGAGGGAGTGGATGCCCGCGGCGAGACCGTAGTCCGTGCCGTTCTGGATCGCGATCGCGTCGTCGAGGGTCTCGGCCTCGACGATCCCGAGCACGGGTGCGGGCACGGGCGTCTGGTGGAAGGTGCTGCCCGGTCGGACGCCGTCGCGGATGCCCGGAGACCAGAGCCGCCCGGAGTCGTCCAGGGGTTCCGGCTGCAGGAGCCACGACTCCCCCGGTCCGAGCTCGGTGAGTGCCTGCCGCACGCTCCCCCGGGGCTCGTCGACGAGCGGTCCCATCTGGGCGGCGGGGTCGTCCGGCCAGGCGACGCGGAGGCTCCGGGTCGCGTCGACGAGCAGCCGGCGGAACCGGTCGTCCTCACGCACGGCACCGACGAGGACGACGAGCGACGCCGCGGCGCGGTCCTGTCCGGCGTGGGCGAAGGCACTCCGCACGACGTCGCGGACGGCGAGGTCGACGTCGGCGGACGGCGTGACGACGATCGCGTTCGTGCCGGTCGTCGCGGCGGTGAGCGGGAGGCCCGCCCTCCACCAGGCGAAGGACCGCGCGGTGTCCGCCGTGCCCGTGAGGAGCACGCGGTCGACCGCGGGGTGAGCGACGAGGTCGCGGCCGAGCCGGTCGACGTCGAGGTCGACGAGGACGAGCAGCGAGTGCGGCACACCGGCGTCCCACAGGACGTCGGCCACGAGCGCACCGGTCCGCCGAGCGGCCGGCGCCGGCTTGAGCACGACACCGCTGCCGGCCGCGATCGCCGCCAGGACGTCCCCTGCGACGACGGCGATCGGGGAGGTCCAGGTCGGCACGACGACGGTGAGGCGCGGCGGCACCGGGGTCGCGCCCGTGATGTCCGCGAGGTGCCGGGCGCGGTCGGCGGCGTGGTGTGCGGCGTCGACGGCTCGGCCGACCTCGGCGTCTGCCTCGGCGAGCGTCAGGCCCGTCTCGGCGACCGCGACCTCGACGAGGTCACCGCGCCGGACCTCGAGCTCGTGGGCGATGAGGTCGAGCAACTCGGCGCGGTCCTGCGGGTCCTGCCGTCCCCAGTTCACGCCCGCCTGCGCGGTGGCGGCGACGATGCGCTCGAGCCGGTTCCGGTCGGCGACGCCCGCGTTCCGGATCGTCTGCCGACCGAGCGACGATCCCGGCACGCGACGCAGCACCTCGCCGGCCCAGGCGCGGTTGGCGCGGATGGTCGGGTCGGTGCCCTGCGCGTTGTGGAAGTCGGCGACGTGCGGCGGGGGTCCGAGCGGGGCCGTGCGGTCCTGGGTGCGGAACGTCGACGGGACGGGGTCGTCCAGCGCCTCGACCGCGGCCAGGTACCGCTCGCGCCGCTGCTCGGACCCGGCGCTCGCGGTGTCGGTCGTCGTCGAGGCACCCGCGGCCTGCTCGGGGTCCGCCAGGTCGTACAACCGCCGGGCGAGGTACCCGACGGCGGCGTCGTACTCGTCGGGGTCGACGACCGGCGTGACGAGGAACACCGACCCGACGTCGGCCCGGACGGCCTGCAGGTGGGTGCCGTCCACGCCGAGGAGCATGCCGAGTTGGAGGGCGTCGACGACACCACGGCGCTCGGCGAGCACGCGGGCGGTGGCGAGGTCGTACAGGTCGTGCCCGAGGACCTCGATCCGGACGGCGTCCGTCCGCGCGGGCGTCAGCGCGGCGTCGAGCAGGCGGAGGGTCGCCGCCTGGATCTCCTGTGTGGTGCCGAACGTGGCCAGCGAGCGGTCGTGGAGCGCGGCCTCCACCCGTTCGACGGGGTCGGCGGCGCCGGCGTCGATCCGGACGGTGATCGGTGATCCGCCCCGGGCGCGGCGGGCCTGCGACCAGGCAGTGAGGTCGTCGAGGGCACGCCGGGTGTCCGGCACCGCGGCGGGCAGGGTGAGGCCCGCCGGGAGCTCGAGGAACTCGGGCCGGTCGAGCAGGGTCCGGAACACCGCGAGCGTCAGGTCGAGGTCGTCGTGGGTGTCCACCCGGAGCGTGACGCGGCTGCCACCCGCCACGGCCGCCCGGTACAGCGGCAGCAGGCGCTCGACTCCGCGGACGACGGTGTCGTCGAACGCCCAGAGCACGGGCTGCGGGAGCGCCACGGCGACCGAGGTGGTGACGCGGTCCACGTCGTCGCGGTCGAGCAGGTCGATGGTGCGCCGGAGCTGCCGGTCGGACTCGTCGTCACCGGACACCGGGCGTCCGAGCGGCAGGACGTCGAGCACCGTGCCCGGGACCGCCAGCTTGGCGAGGGCGGCGCCGAGGCGCGCTGGTGCGGCGTCGACCACGAGGTGTCCGGCCATGCGGCGCAGCACACGGCGTGCCGGGGGGACGACGGCCCACGGCATCATCTGCGCGAACCCACCGCCGACGGTGGCCGCGCCGCGGAGGTGCCAGGCGACGGGGTCCGGGACCTCACGCGCGAGTCGTTCGAGGTGCTGCGCGGCGACCTTCGGGTCCTGCGGTCGGCCGACGCGGTCGATGAACCCGAGCGTGACGTCGAGGCCGCGCTCGTCGCGGAGCACCCCCGCGAGCCGGACGGCCCCGGCGTCCGGCCGGAGCATCGCGGCCGCCGCGGTCCAACGGCGGACGAGGGCGACCGCGTCGTCGGTGCAGTCCTGGAGGCGCGGGTCCGGCATCCTCCGATGGTATTCGGGCGGTCCGACGGGACCTGGGGGCGCGCCCGGCGCGCGGTGGACGCGGGCCGAGTGTCGCCCGTCCCCCACCGGGAGGCCCGGGGCCGCGGCGGGAGGCCCACGGCCGCGGCGACCACGGGTGCGGCCGGTCAGTGGAAGCGGTGGTCCTGGATCGTCATGCGCGGACCGAACGACGGCTTCCGGAAGCCGCTGCCCGTGATGAGCCGCATGACCCGTTCCCGGTGTCCCCGCCACGGCTCGAGGAGCTCGAGCATGCCGTCGTCGTCGACCGGAGCGCCGGCGAGCGCCCATCCCACGACGGCCGGCAGGTGGTAGTCGCCGACACTCGGTGAGTCCGGGTCGCCGTGGGAGCGCTGCGTGGTCTCGGCGGCGGTCCACACGCCGATGCCCGGGATCGACATGAGGCGTTCCGCCACGACACTGCCGCCACGACCGAGGGACAGGGTCCGCTCGAGCGACGCGGCGACCCGCACGGCGCGCATCACCGTCGCCGAGCGGCCGGGCTCGATCCCCGCCCGGTGCCACTCCCAGCTCGGCACCCGCGCCCAGGTGTCGGCGTCGGGCGGGACCGCCATGCCCTCAGGGGCGGGGCCGGGCGCCGGGGTGCCGTACCGCCGGACGAGGGACCGCCAGGCGCGCCAGGCCTGACGGCTCGTGACCTTCTGCTCGAGGATCGCGGGCACGAGCATCGCGACGACGGTGTTCGTGCGGCAGAGGCGTAACCCCGGTTGACGGTGTCGCGCCGCGGCGAGGAAGGCGTTGCCGCTGACGTCGAACCCCGTCCAGTCGTCACCCCGACCGAGGAGTTCCGGCGCGTGCGCGATCGCCCACTCGGCGCCGTCGCCCCAGGTGGACACCCGGACCTCGTCGCCGACGGCGCGGACGGCGACGGTCACGGGACCGGCGGGCGTGCGGAGCGCGAGCCAGGTCGTGGCGTCGACCTGACGGAAGGCAGGGTCCCCCGTGCCGCGCATGAGCGGGCGCAGCGTGGCCCGGACGTCGACGTGGTGCCCGGGCCGGTAGACGGTGTCGTGTCGCTGCGCCGGGGGTGCGGCAGGTTCGACGATCACGCGGAGGATCGTACGTGGCGGCGGTGACATCGCCGAACCGGCCGGGTGGGCCTCCCGGGAAGCGGGGGGGATGCCGTCGTCGACCCGGTCCGCGATGATGGGGACCACCGCGCGGCCGGACGGGCCGGGCCCGACACCACGGAGTGCTCCCTCATGCGCATCGGCATCCTCACCAGCGGCGGCGACTGCCCGGGGCTCAACGCGGTCATCCGCGGCGCCGTCGTCAAGGGCATCGCGATCCACGGGCACGAGTTCGTGGGGTTCCGTGACGGCTGGCGCGGCGTGGTGCAGGCGGACGTCGTGCCGCTCGGTCGCAAGGAGATCCAGGGGATCGCCAAGCAGGGCGGGACGATCCTCGGCACGAGCCGGACGAACCCGTTCGAGGGCGAGAACGGGGGCGCCGCGGCGATCGCGGCGAACCTCGACCGGCTCGGCATCGACGCGATCATCGCGATCGGCGGCGAGGGCACCCTCGCCGCCGCGCGCCGCCTCACGGACGCGGGCCTCAAGATCGTCGGGGTGCCGAAGACCGTCGACAACGACCTGAGCGCGACGGACTACACGTTCGGCTTCGACACCGCGGTGCAGATCGCGACCGACGCCATGGACCGGCTCCGGACGACGGGCGAGTCGCACAGCCGCTGCATGGTCGCCGAGGTGATGGGACGCCACGTCGGGTGGATCGCCCTGCACAGCGGCATGGCGGCCGGGGCGCACGCGATCCTCATCCCCGAGCAGAAGACGAGCATGGCGCAGATCGCGGACTGGGTGCGCTCGGCCCACGACCGCGGTCGGGCGCCGCTCGTCGTCGTCGCCGAGGGGTTCGTGCCGGACCAGGAGGACGACCCGCACTCGGAGCGTGGCCTCGACGCGTTCGGTCGCCCGCGCCTGGGCGGCATCGGCGAGCGCCTCGCACCGCTCATCGAGGGCATGACGGGCATCGAGACCCGCGCCACGACGCTCGGCCACATCCAGCGCGGCGGGACCCCGACGTCGTACGACCGGGTGCTGTCCACGCGGCTCGGGATGGCGGCGATCGACTCCGTGGTCGAGGGACGCTGGGGCCGCATGGTCGCGCTGCGCGGGACGGACATCGTGCACGTGTCGTTCGCCGACGCGATCGGCGAGCTCAAGACGGTGCCGCAGGAGCGCTACGACGAGGCGGCGATCCTGTTCGGCTGACCGCATGGCGCTGGCGTCGCAGCTGACGTACAACTCTGCGTACGTCAGGAGGTCACAATGCGCATCCTCAGCTACTCGGAGACGCGTTCCCACTTCGCCGAGACCCTCAACGCCGTCACGGACGACCGCGAGGAGGTCGTGGTCACGCGCGCGGGCCACGAATCGGTCGTGCTCGTGTCCCTCGACGACTACGAGTCCCTGAAGGAGACCGCCTACCTGCTGAGGAACCCCGCGAACGCCCGGCGGCTGCTCGCCTCGATCGAGCGCCTGGAGCGCGGGGAGGGCACGGAGCGGGACCTGGACGAGTGAAGTACGTCTGGGACGACGCTGCCTGGGCCGACTCCGAGTGGTGGCAACAGCAGGACCGGAAGATCGTCAAGCGGATCAACGGGCTGCTCCGTGACATCGCGCGCAACGGCAACGAGGGCATCGGCAGACCGGAGCCGCTCAAGCACGGGCTCCGTGGGTACTGGTCCCGGCGCATCACGGACGAGCACCGTCTCGTGTACCGCGTCACGGACGACAGCGTCCTCATCGCGCAGTGCCGGTACCACCACGACGAGTGACGACGCCGGACCGCGCGCCGCGGACTACCGTCGTCCCCATGCAGAGTCGCACCTTGGGCAGGACTGGTCGGGACGTGTCCGTCATCGGACTCGGGACGTGGCAGCTCGGGGGTGACTGGGGTGACGTGCCGGAGTCCGACGCGATGGCACTCCTCGACGCCTCGGCCGAGGCCGGCGTCACGCTGTTCGACACCGCGGACGTGTACGGGGACGGCCGGAGCGAGCAGCTCATCGGTCGGTGGCGCGCCGCCAACCCGGACGTGCCGCTGACCGTCGCCACGAAGATGGGTCGCCGCGCCGACCAGGTCCCCGCGAACTACGTCGCCGCCAACTTCCGCACGTGGGTGGACCGCTCGCGCCGCAACCTCGGCCAGGACACGCTCGACCTCGTGCAGCTCCACTGCCCGCCCACCGCCGTGTTCGAGGACGACGCGGTGTACGACGCGCTCGACGCCCTGGTCGCCGACGGCTCCATCGCCGCGTACGGCGTGAGCGTCGAGGAGACCGACCAGGCGCTCACCGCGATCGCCCGGCCGGGTGTCGCGAGCGTGCAGATCATCCTCAACGCGTTCCGCCTCAAGCCGCTCGACGCGGTCCTGCCCGCCGCCCGGGAGGCCGGGGTCGGCATCCTCGCCCGCGTCCCGCTCGCCTCGGGGCTGCTCTCGGGCAAGTACACGACCGAGACGACCTTCGCCTCGCAGGACCACCGGACGTACAACCGCCACGGCGAGGCGTTCGACCAGGGCGAGACGTTCAGCGGCGTCGACTTCGAGGACGGCGTGCACGCGGCGCAGGAGTTCGCCGCGGCCGTGCCCGAGGGCGTCTCCGTCCCGCAGGCCGCGCTCGCCTGGATCGTCGAACAGGACGGCGTCACGGCGGCGATCCCGGGCGCCCGGAACGTCGAGCAGGCCCGGTCGAACGCGGCGGCGGGGTCGCTGCCGGCGCTCGGGGCGGACCTCGACCGTCGGATCCACGAGGTGTACGACCGTTGGTTCCGGGCGTCCGTGCACGACCGGTGGTGACGCTCCCGTGACCGCGGGCCGGGCCTCCCGGTGAGCGAGCGCACACGCGCGGTCGTCGTCCGGACCGGTACCGGACCGGTCGTCGAGGACCACGACGTCCGCGAACCGGGCCCGGACGAGGTCCTGGTCGACGTGACGCACTCGAGCGTCAACTACAAGGACGGCATGGCGCTGGCGGGTGACCCGGGCGTGCAGCGCGCCGACCCACTCGTGCCGGGCATCGACGTCGTCGGGACCGTCCGCGCGGTCGGCGACGGCACCGCCTCCGCCCCGGCCCCGGGCACCCTCGTGACGCTCAACGGCGCCGGGCTCGGCGAGACCCGCGACGGCGGGTACGCCGGTCTCGCGGTCGTCCCCGCCGCGGTGCTCCTGCCGGTCCCCGCGGGCATCACGGCGCAACGGGCCGCCGCGATCGGTACGGCCGGGTACACGGCCGCGCTCAGCGTGCTCGCGCTCGAGCGGTTCGTCGCGCCAGGCGCCGGTACGGTGCTCGTCACGGGAGCGTCGGGCGGGGTCGGGTCGATCGCGGTCGCGCTGCTGGCGGCGCGGGGACACCGGGTCGCCGCGTCGACGGGTCGGCCGCAGCACACCGAGGCCCTGCACCGGCTCGGAGCGGCCGAGGTGGTGGACCGCCACGACTTCGACACCCCGGGCCGCCCGGTGCAGCGCCCACGGTGGGCCGGTGCGGTCGACAGCGTCGGGGGTGCGACGCTCGTGAACGTGCTGGCGCAGACCGCGTGGGGCGGCGCCGTGACGGCGTGCGGGCTCGCGCAGGACGCGCGGATGGCCGGGTCGGTCCTCCCGTTCATCCTGCGCTCGGTCGCGCTGCTCGGCGTCGACTCGGTCGCGGCACCGCGCGACCTGCGCGAACGGGCGTGGGCGCTCCTCGCCGCGGACCTCGATCCGGCGCTGCTCGACAGCGTGACGACGGCCGTGGGACTCGCCGACGTGGTCGCCGTCGGCCGGGAGGTCCTGGCCGGGCGGGTGCACGGGCGCACGGTCGTCGACGTGCGCGCCTGACACCGTCACCTCGCCCGCGGGTTCCACCCGCATTGCATGTCAAGTGATTGTGAAATCACCTCCTAGGATTCGGGTACGCGTCCCGACCCTCGTGCCCGAAAGGTCGCCCCCATGCCGGTCCCCCAGCCCACCGCCGACGCCGCACCGCGCCGCCTGCTCCGCGACGTGGTGTTCGACAAGATGCTCGCGGCGATCCACGACGGAACGCTGCAGCCCGGCGAACGGCTCAACGACGACGAGCTCGTGCGCTGGCTCGGCGTCTCCCGCACGCCCATCCGCGAAGCCATCGCCAAGCTCGTCGACTACGGCCTGGTCGAGATGGAGGCGAACCGATACACGCGCATCGCCACCCCGACCGGTCGGCAGTACCACGAGGCGTTCTCGGTGCTGTTCGGGTTCGCCGAACTCGCCGCCCGCTGGGCGTTCCCCCGGTTCACCGACGAGGACACCGACGCGCTCGACGCCCTGCTCGCGGACGTCCGCACCCACGCCGCGGCGAGCGACCGGGCCGTGGACGACGACGTGCACGCCCTCATCGGGTTCCTCGTCGACCACGCGGACAACGCGCTGCTCACGAAGCTGAGCGCCTCGGTCCTCGCCCGGGCGCGCTTCGTGACCGTCGGCAGCGCCGAACCCGTGTTCGCCGCCGCGGCGGACGCGGTCGCCAGCCTCCGTGACGCGGCCACCGACCGGGACGGCGAGGCCGGTGCCGCCGCCGTCCGCGCCCTCGCCGACGGCATGGCCGACCACCTCGACGCCGTCCGGGCCGCCGACCTCGCGACCGCCGAGCCCGAGGAAGCCGCACTCGTCATCACCTCCGGTCCCGGGATCTGACCCGGGTGAGCACCAGCACCACCTCCGACAGTCCCCTGGTCGACGCACGGGGCCTCCGCGTCACCCGCGGCGGCCGCGACCTCGTGCACGAGGTCGACCTCGTCGTGCGCGCCGGGGAGCACTGGGCGCTCCTCGGACCGAACGGCGCCGGCAAGTCGACACTGCTCGCCGTGCTCGGCGCAACGAGCCACCCCAGCGCCGGCAGCGTCGACCTGCTCGGACGACGACTCGGCCGCACCGACGTGCGGGAGCTCCGCGAGCACATCGGCCACGTCGACCCGCGCCACCGGATGCTCACGCCGCTCTCGGTCCTCGACACCGTGCTGACCGGGCTCACGGGCACGACCGACCTCATGATGCGGTGGGAACCGACCCCCGAGCAGCGCGCACTCGCCCTCGAGCACATCGCCGGCGTCGGGTTGCGCGACCGGTGGAACGCGTCCTGGGCCGTCCTGTCGCAGGGCGAGCGCGGTCGAACGCTCATCGCCCGGGCGCTCATGTCCGAGCCGCGCCTGCTCCTGCTCGACGAGCCCGCCACCGGCCTCGACGTCGCGGCCCGGGAGCACCTGCTCGAGACGGTCGACGCTCTCCGCCACCGGCATCCCGACCTCGCGAGCGTCATGGTGACGCACCACCTCGAGGACCTGCCGGCGTCGACGTCGCACGCGATGCTCCTCCGTGACGGCGGGGTGGTCGCCGCGGGCCGCGCGGACGACGTCATCACGTCCGAGGCCGTGTCCGCCTGCTTCGCGTTCCCGCTCGCGATCACGCGCACCGACGGACGCTGGCAGGCGCGCCGGGCCGCCTGAGCCGGGAGGCGCGGCACCGGCCCGACGGTCCGATCAGCACGACCGCGGTCGCCTGGGTACCCTTCGCGGATGGGTACTCCCGATGTCACGGAACTCCTCTCCGACCTGATCCGCGTCGACTCCGTCACCGGGTCGGCGGGCGAGGGGCTGGTGTTGGACCTGGTCCAGGCGTGGTTCGCGGGGCACGCCGGCAGCCGCGTGGTCCGCTCGCCGGCGACGACGGACGGACTCCTCGTGGTGCCCGCACGGCCGTCACCCCGCTCGAGCGGACCGCACCTGGCCTTCTCCTGCCACGCCGACGTGGTGCCCACCGGCGCGGAGGGCTCCTGGAGAACGCCGCCGTTCCAACCGCGCATCGCGGAGGGGCGACTCCGCGGTCGCGGGTCCTCCGACATGAAGGCCGGCCTCGCCGCGGCGATGGTGGCGGTGGCTCGACTGCACGAACAGGACCTCCCCGTCGTGCTCGCGTTGTCGGTGGGCGAGGAGTCGGGCTGCCTCGGAGCGCCCGTCCTCGTCGACATGCTGACCGCGGCGGGGATCGACCTCGGTGCCGTCGTCATCCCCGAGTCCACGGCGAACCGGATCGTGCTCGGCCACCGCGGTGCGCTCTGGCTGCGGGTGGAGACGCGAGGGACCTCCGCCCACGGCAGCACGCCGAGCGCCGGGCGCAACGCCGTCCTCGCGATGCGCGACGTCCTGCTGCGCCTCGATGCCGTCCCGCTCACCGCACACCCACGACTCGGCGCGGAGACGCTCAACGTCGGGACGATCGCCGGGGGATCGGTGCCGAACATGGTGCCCGACGTGTGCGTCGTCCGGGTCGACCACCGGGTGACCGAGGCCGCCTCCGCTGCCCGGATCCTCGACTGGTGGCGCGGGCGACCCGACGTCGCGGACGTCACCGTCGAACTCGACCTCGCCCCGGTGTGGACGGACGAGACCGATCCGTGGGTGGCCAGCCTGCCCGGCCGTGTCGCCCCCGAGCCCGCCGCCTACTTCACCGACGCATCGGTCTTCGTGCGCTCGATGCCGGACGTCCCGATGGTGGTCTGGGGGCCAGGCGACCCGACGCGGGTGCACTCGGTGGACGAGTCCGTGTCACTCGACCTCCTGGCGGACGCCGTGCTTGCGTACGTCAGCGCGGGCGTGCGTTGGGCCGCGTCACCGGTGTGACCGCGTCGTCTCGCGGACGACCAACGTGGGCGCGAAGGACATCCGGGTGGCGGGACGGCGGGTGGCGAGGGACGTCGAGGCGACACCGAGGAGCCGGAACGCCTCGGTCGCCATCAGGTCCGTGGGCTGCGCGAGCGTGGTCAGGCCCGGGACCACGTACGCAGCGAAGGTGATGTCGTCGAAACCGGTCACCTGGACCTCGTCCGGGACGCGGACGCCGAGCTGCCGGCACGCCCGGAGGACGCCGATCGCGATGAGGTCGTCAGCGCAGACGATCGCCTCGGGCCGGTCCGCTCCGGCCAGCAGCTGACGCGCCGCGGCTTCACCGCTCTCGATCGTGTACTCGCCGAACTGGATCCACGACTCGCGGACGGTGATCCCGAGACGTGCCGCATGCCGCCGGAACCCCTCGAGGCGCAGGTGGGTCGAGGAGTTCGTGAGCGCACTCGTGACGAACGCCGCGGTCCGGACCCCCGTGCTCGCCAGCTCCTCGAGCACCAGCCGCATCGCCTCGTCGTCGTCGATGCCGATCCAGTCCGTGCCCTCCACGTCCACGCGCCGGTCCAGCTGCACCAGGGGCACGGACAGTGCCGCGGCGCGCAGGGCGGGCACGCTCGCGACCTGGTCGCACGCGCTGACGATGATGCCGTCGACCTGACGGTGGACCAGGGACCGGAGCTGCTCCGCCTCGACCTCGGGGTTCTGCCGCGAGTCGCAGAGTGACAGCTGCTTGCCCTCCGCGTGGAGGGCACGTTCGACGCTGTCGACCAGGGTCGTGAAGAACGGGTTGAGGATGCTCGGCACCACCATGCCGACGGTGTCCGTCCGGTTCTTGCGGAGCGCCCGAGCGATGCTGTTGCCCACGTAGCCGAGCTCCGTCGCCGCTCGACGCACCCGGGCCTCGACGTCCCGGCCGACGGGGCGGGACGAGGACATCACGCGCGACACCGTGGCCTCGGACACCCCCGCGAGCGCGGCCACGTCGGCGAGCGTCACCATCTCGTCGTCCTCCTCCCCGCGCGGTGTGTGCCGCCCACGGGCATCGTACTCGTTCGATGCGGGCAATCGGTTGCCACGGCGAACGGAGGTTTTACCTCCCGGAAACAGAGGTCGTGCGCGGTCGAAACAATCACGACGGCATCATGGGTGCACGTCCTTCGGCAACCGATTGCCGAACAGGACCGCCCCGCCGAACGCGCACCCCGACCACACCCACCACCCCGCCCTCGAGAGGCCACCCATGAACTCCTCCCGCCGGATCGCCGTGTCCGCCGTCATCGGTCTCGCGGCCGTGACCGCCCTTGCCGGTTGCGACGCCACGTCCACGACCGCGTCGTCGGGCTCCACCAGCTCGTCGAAGGACGCGTCGTCCTCCACCCTGGCTGCCGGCGTCCCGGCGCCGACCGGGGTCCCCACCGCCTGCAAGCCCAAGTCGGGCGGCACCTTCAAGATCGGCGTCGTCGACATCGACGAACAGACGTCCTTCTTCACGCAGATGAACACCGGCATCCAGGCGGTGGCCAAGAAGGCCGGCGCCAACGTCCAGCTCGTCAGCGGCAACGACGACGCGGCGACGCAGGTGTCGGGCATCGAGAACCTGACGTCCTCGGGCGTCGACGCGATCATCGTCGACCCGTACGACGCCAACGCGCTCGTCCCCGCGCTCAAGGCCGCGAAGGCCAAGGGCATCGCGGTCGTCTCGACGGACGGGTCCGTGGCCGACGCGAGCGCCATCGACACCCAGGTCGGCACCGCGAACACCGTCGGTGGTCAGCAGCTCGGCAAGGCGTTCCTCACGCTGTCCGGTGGCAAGGGCGAGGTCGGCGTGGTCGCCGCCCTCAACAGCTCCATCCAGATCCAACGGCAGGACGGTTTCCAGGACACGGTCAAGGCCGGTGGCATGACCATCAAGGCCGTCGTCGACGGGCAGAACGTCAACGACAAGGCGCAGACCGCCGCCGAGAACCTGCTCACGGCCCACCCCGACCTCGAGTACATCTACGCCACCGGCAGCCCGGCCCTCGACGGTGCGATCGCCGCGGTCCGGTCGCAGGGCAAGACCGGGAGCACGCAGATCGTCGGCTGGGACCTCGACTCCACCTCGGCGGCCGGAATCAAGCAGGGTTTCGTCAAGGAGGTCGTGCAGCAGGACACCTACGGGTTCGGCTACGCCGCAGCCAAGGCCGCGATCGACCTCGCCTGCGGCGGGACGAAGGTACCGGCAACGATCAGCGTTCCGACGACGATCGTGACCAAGGCCAACCTCGCGAAGTACGACTACTTCCTGAAGGGCTGACGATGACCGACTCCCTCAACCATCAGACGCCGCTCGTCGAACTCCGCGGGATCACCAAGTCGTACGGCGCCGTGGACGTCCTCCGTGGCGTGGACCTCACCCTCGCCCCCGGTGAGGTCCTCGGCCTCGTCGGGGACAACGGGGCCGGCAAGTCGACGCTCATGAAGGTCTTGGCCGGATCCGTGCAGCACGACCGGGGCACGATCCGCATCAAGGGCAAGGAGGTGCGGTTCTCGAACCCCAGCGTCGCGCAGGACGAGAAGATCGGCATCGTCTACCAGGACCTGGCGCTGTGCGACACCCTGAACGTCGCTGCGAACCTGTTCCTCGGACGTGAGCCCCACGTCGGCCCGTTCATGCGGGTGAGCAGGATGCACGACGAGGCGAGCCGTGTGCTCCGGGAGTTCGGCGTCCGCGTCGCGTCCACGCACCAGCTCATCTCGCAGCTGTCGGGCGGTCAGCGGCAGTCCGTCGCGATCGCTCGCGCGGCGTCGATCGACCCCGAGATCCTCATTCTCGACGAACCCACGGCCGCGCTCGCCGTGACCGAGGTCGAGTCCGTGCTGCGACTGATCCGCGAGGTCGCGGCGCGGGGGGTGGGTGTGATCCTCATCACCCACCGCCTGCAGGACCTGTTCCGCGTGTGTGACCGCATCACCGTCATGTACGAGGGCCGCAGCGTCGAGGACGCGGACATCCGGGACCTGAACATCGAGTCCCTCGTCGCGATGATCACCCGAGACGAACGGAAGGACGCGGCATGAGCGCGGCCCTGGCCCTCCCGACCGCCCAGGAACGCCGCCGAGCGGCCTTCCAGCGGATCAACAAGTCGACGATCGTCATGCTCGTCGTCACCGTCGTCGTGTTCGTCGCGTTCGCGGTGGCGAGCCCGGCGTTCCTCACGGTGCACAACCTCCAGAACGTGGCGGTGCAGGTCGCGCCCACCGCGATCGTCGCGGTCGCGATGACGTTCGTCATCACGACGGGCATGATCGACCTCTCCGTCGGGTCGACGCTCGCGCTGGTCTCGGTGATCGGAGCGCAGCTCCTCAAGGGGGGCATGCAGTCGACCCTCGTCATCGTGATCTGCCTGGCCGTCGGGGCGTTCTGCGGCGTGGTCAACGGCTGGTTCGCGAGCTACCAGAAGATGCCGTCGTTCATCGTGACGCTGGCCACGATGTCCGTCATCCGTGGCGTGGCACTCCTGCTCACACTCGGCTACAGCGTCGCCATCTCACCGACGCTGATCTTCGCCCGGATCGGACAGGGCAGCTTCCTCGGCTTCGGGTACCCCGCATGGATCGCACTCGTCGTCGTCGTGCTCGGACTCCTGGCGCTGCAGCGCATGCGCTTCGGGCAGTACGTCACCGGTGTCGGATCGAACGAGGAGTCCGTCCGTCGAGCCGGCGTCAACACCAACGCGATCAAGCTCATGGCACTGACGCTGTCGGGCCTCGCCGCCGCGGTCGCGGGCATCATCACCGCCGGCCGACTCGGCTCCGGTGACGCCAACAGCGGCAGCGACTTCGCCCTCAGTGTCATCACGGCGGTCGTCATCGGCGGGACCAACATGCTCGGCGGCAAGGGCAGCATCCTGGGCACGGCCGTCGGCGCGATCCTGACCGGGGTCATCACCGACGGGCTCACGCTCCTCGGTCTCAGTCCCTACATCGTGCCGATCGTGACGGGCGGCCTGCTGATCGTCGTCATCCTCATCAACCTCCGCGGCGGCAACCTCGCCGACTTCATGCGGAAGCGGGTGCTGCGGTGACCTCGGAGCGTCCGGGCGGGACGGCGCCGGTCACGGTCCACACCGTCACCGGGGAGGTCGGCAGTGACGAGCTGGGGTTCACCCTCCCGCACGAGCACCTGCTCAACAGCATCGAGGCGGGCGGCATCACGCCGGACCCCGCGTTCCCGGAGCTGTTCGACCAGCCGGTCACGCCCGACCTCGCCTGGCTCCTCCGCGACCACCCCTACGCGTGTCGTGACAACTGCGCGCTGGACCACCCGGACGACGTCGCCCCCGAGCTCGACCACTTCGCGAGCCTGGGCGGCACGACGCTCGTCGAGGTGACATCGGAGGGACAGGGCCGGGACCGGTCCGGCCTCGCCGCCCTCTCCCGCCGCACGGGCGTGCAGATCATCGCGGGAGGCGGTTGGTACCTCGAACGGTTCCACCCGGAGCGCACCGCCACCGACCCGGTCGACGTCCTCGCCGAGTACCTGTTGTCCGACCACCGGGAGGACCGGGACCCATCCGAGCCGCGGTCCGGCGTCATCGGCGAGATCGGTGTCTCCCCGGCGTTCACCAAGCGCGAGGAACAGGGCCTCCGCGCCGCCTGCCGGGTGCAGCGCGAGACCGGGCTCCCGATGTACATCCACCTCCCGGGCTTCGTGCGCCACGGCGGACGCGTGCTCGACGTGGTCCTGACCGAGGAGGGCGTCCCGCCCGCCGCGGTGGTGCTGTGCCACATGGACCCGTCGGGCGAGGACCCCGACTACCAGCGCTCGCTCGCCGACCGCGGCGTGTTCCTCGAGTTCGACATGATCGGTATGCCGTACCGGTTCACCCTGCCCGGCGAGGGGGACTCCCCCTCCGTCGCGCAGACCGCCCGGGCGATCGGCCGGCTCGTCACCGACGGCTTCGGCGAGCGCCTGCTGTTCAGCCACGACCTCTTCCTCAAGGGCATGCTCCGCAAGAACGGCGGGAACGGGCTCGCGTTCATCCCCGCGGTCTTCCTGCAGCGCCTCATCGACGACGGCCTCGACGCGCACACCGTGCTCGGGGTCAACACACGCAACGTGCGGGCACTCTTCGAGCTCGCCGCCGCGTCCACCTCCCACTGAAAGTCACCCCCATGTCCCGAATCCTCATCGCCGGCGAGAGCTGGATGTCCACCACGACCCACACCAAGGGCGTGGACGAGTTCACCGTGCACTCGTACACCGAAGGGGTCCGCCAGCTGAAGACCGCGCTCGAGTCGGGCGGCCACGACGTCGTGCACCTCCCCGCGCACCTGGTGCCCACCGACTTCCCCGGCGACGCCGAGTCCCTCGGCGCCTACGACGTCGTGATCCTGTCCGACATCGGCGCGAACTCGCTCCAGCTCGCGCCCGGGGTGTTCGAGCACGCGGTCCCGGGACAGGACCGCCTCGAGGCGCTCTCGTCCTGGGTGGAGGCCGGTGGCTCGATCCTCATGATCGGAGGCTACCTGTCGTTCTCGGGGTTCCAGGCCCGTGCCGCGTTCGCGGAGACCGTCCTGACCCGTGTCCTGCCCGTGGACCTGCTGACGACCGACGACCGCGTCGAGCAGCCGGCGGGGGTCGTGCCCACCGTTCTCGCTCCCGACCACGCGGCGCTCGGTGGCGCCGGATCCGAATGGCCGTCGCTGCTCGGCTACAACCGGGTGACCGCCAAGGCCGGCACGGAGACCCTCGCCCGCGTGGGCGACGACCCCCTCCTCGTCGTCGGCGAGGTCGGCGCGGGGCGCTCCGCGGCCTTCACGAGCGACTGCTCGCCGCACTGGGCACCACCCGCGTTCTGCGAGGAGTGGGCTGGCTACACGGCGCTGTTCAACGGTGTCGTCGGCTGGCTCGTCGCGCGATGACGTCGGGCGGATCGGCGGCAGAGCGCCGTTCCACGGCCCTCCTGACACGGAACGCGGGAGCGCTCGCCCGGTCCGCCGAGCGTCCGCTCATCCGCCGGATGGCCGACGGTACCGTGACCGATGCGGAGTACGCCCGCTACCTCGCGATCGAACAGCGGTTCGTCCGGACCGCCGCACGACTGCTCGGCTTCTGTGTCTGGCGAGAGCCCGACTGGGACGCCGCGGTCGTGCACGCCCGGTCGCTCGCGGGTCTCGTCGGGGAGCAGACGGACTACTTCGCGGCGCGGGTCACGGCCCCGGTGTCCCTCCCGGCAGGGGCCGACGCACTGGAGGTCGTGGTCACCGCCGCCCTCGACAGCGGCTACCCGGCGGTGCTCACGTGCCTGTGCGCGGCGGAGACGCTCTACAGCCGCTGGTGCCTCGAAGCCGTGCGCAGCCACGGCGGCACCCCGACCGGCCCCGCCGCCGAGTGGATCCTGCTGCACGCGACGCCGTCGTTCACCGCCCAGGCCACGTTCCTCCAGTCCCGGGTCGACGAGATCGACCCCACCGTCCCGGACGCGCACCTCGACCTCTGGTTCGGACGGATGCTCGCCGCCGAGGACACCTTCCACGATTCCGCCCTCATCAAGGAGGACACGCATGACTGATCCCCTCGTCGACGCCGCGCACCGCGACCTCGTCGACCTCACCGCGAACGGGATCCGCTTCCACGGCAGCCCCGGGATCGAGGCGGCATCCGTTTGGCTCGAGGATCGCCTGACCGCGGCCGGGCTCGCCGTCACCCGGCAGACGGTGACCCTCCCCGGGTGGGAACCCGGGGAGTCGAACACGCTGCGCGTCACCGCACCGATCGAGCGGGTCCTGCCGGTCTGGCCGATGCTCTGGAGCGGATCCTCGGACGGCCCGGTCACCGGGACGCTCCGGCCCCTCGGACCGCAGGGCATCTGGGGGGATTCCATCACCTGGCAGCGCTTCGTGGTGACCGATGACAGCGGGACGGTCGTGGCGTACGTGCATGCGCGGGACGTCGGGCCGGCGGCGCCGCAACCGTTGCCGCACGGGTCGGACCTGTCGGTACCGCACCTCGTCGTGGGTCGGATCGACGGCCTCCAACTCCGAGAGTGGTGCATCGACGGCGGGACCGTCACCGTCGAACTGACCGGGAGCGCCGGGCCGACGGACGAGGCCGCCGCCGCCCGCTCCGACAACCTCGTCGTCGACATCCCCGGGACCGGGACGGGCCACGTCCTCGTCTGCGCGCACTACGACAGCTTCTTCAACACCGTCGGCGCCTACGACAACGGCAGTGGCACGATCGCCCTGCTCCACCTCGCCGAGGGGTGGGCGCGCGCCGCGCCGACCCCGTCGGTCCGCCTGGTCTGGTTCACCGCCGAGGAGTGGCACCTCGGGGGGTCACGCCACCACGTGGACACGGCGACCCCCGAGGAGCTCGCCGCCATCGACTTCGTCGTCAACATCGACGGGTTGGGACGCGGGTCGTACCTCGAGACCTTCGCGTCGCCGGAGGGCTTCGGGGTGGTCGCCCACGACGCGATCACCGCCCATGCCGCCGCCACCGGTCGGACCCTGCAGACGGAGAACCGGTTCCCGCCGACGACCGGCACCGACGACGCCTCCTTTTACCGGGCAGGCGTGCCGTCCCTGTTCCTGACCTTCAACGACCTGCACCGTCTCCACCAGCCCGAGGACCTGCCGAACGAGGGCATCGCCACGAACATCGTCTGGACGACAGCGCTCGTCCGCGAGCTCGTCACGCTGCCCGCTCCCGCCCGCGTCGGTGCACCGGGGATCCTGTGACCGGGAGCGCTCAGGAGCTCGCGCTCACGCTGTTCCGTCTCGCCCCCGGGCGCAGCGTCGAGGAGTACCGCGCGTTCAGCCTGCAGATCGTCCGCGACGGGATGCTCCGCATGCCAGCGGTCGAGGGGTTCCTCGACCTCGAGGTCACCGGCTCGCTCACCGGCGCAGACGGATGGGACCTCGTGGAGATCATCCAGATCAGCTCCCGTGCCGACTTCATCCGTGACAACGACACGATCGGAGCCGGTCTCGCTGCCGAGTGGGAGGAGTGGGTCGCCGACTTCCGGGTCCTGTTCCTCACGGACCTCGATCGGTCCGTCACACGAGCGGGTCGGCTCGTCATCGCGCGGTAGCCCGCGCCCGACGAGCCGGGAGGCCCGGCGCCCGTCCGACGGTCCGCGCTACTTCGCGGTCACGCCGCCGAGCATGCCCGAGATGAACCGTCGCTGCAGGAAGAAGTAGAGCACGACGATCGGGAGGGCGACGATCACGCCCGCGGCCGACAGGAGCGAGTAGTCGGTCAGGTGCTCGCCTTGGAAGAACGCGAGACCGAGCGGCGCGGTCCGGTGGTCCTCGCTCGTGATGAGGACGAGCGGGAGCAGGAACTCGTTCCAGGTCCACATCGCCAGGAGCACGCCCATCGTCATGATCGGTGCGATGGACGCGGGGACGACGACCCGCCACAGCAGCCGGACGTCGCGCGCACCGTCGAGCCGCGCGGCCTCGATCACCTCGGTCGGGAACGTCCGGAACTGGTTCCGCATCCAGAAGACCCCGAACGCGAGCGACTGCGCGGTCTGGGGCAGGATCAGGCTCTCGTACGTGTCCGTCAGGCCCACACCCCGCAGGTCGAAGTACAGCGGGATGATGAACGCCTCGGCCGGCAGCATGAGCCCGGCGAGCATCACGAAGAACACGATCCCGGACCCGGCGAAGTCGAGGCGCGCGAACGCGAACCCGGCGAACACCGCGAGCACGGTCGTCAGCAGCACGACGGACACCGTCACGACGACGCTCGACAGCATGTACGACCCGAAGTGCCCCTGGCTCCACGCGTCCCCGAAGTTCCCGAGGTCGATCCGGGTCGGCAGCGTGAACGAGCCGGTGTTCTCGGTCGCCGGGGTGACGGCCGAGAACAGCACACCGACGAGCGGGACGATCGCGAACAGGGCGAAGAGGCTCAGGACGACGTAGTCGACGACCTTCTCGCGCGTGGTGATCCTCATTCGGTGTCCTTCGGCTGGATCCGGTTCACGAGTGCCGTGACGATCATGATCACGACGGTCAGGGTGACCGCGACGGCGGCAGCTGCGCCGACCTGGCCCGTGTTGAACGCGCGGTTGTACGCCTCGAACGCCGGTACGGTCGTCGAGTTGCCCGGACCGCCGCGCGTGGTGATGTACACGAGGTCGAAGGTCTTGAGCGCCGACACGATCGTCAGGGTCAGCGCCACCGCGATCTGCCCGCGGAGCGACGGCAACGTGATGGAGAAGAACTCGCGCGCCGCCCCGGCACCGTCGAGCCGCGCCGCCTCGAACAGCGCGGGCGCGATGTTGCCGACGCCCGAGAGGAACAGCACGAGGCACAGCCCGACGTTGAGCCACGTGCCCACGAACCCGATCGCGGGCAGCGCCGTGCCGTAGTCGCCGAGCCACACCCGCGCCAGGTTGCCGAGTCCGACGAGCCGGAGGACCTGGTTGAGCAGGCCGTCGGTGGAGTAGATCGACACCCAGATCGTCGCGACGACGACCGACGCGATGACCTGCGGCAGGAACAGCACGGTCCGGAACACGCTCATCCCCGGCAGCGCGTTCGCCCGCGAGATGAGCGCCGTCAGGAACAACGCGAGCGCGACCGGCACCGCGCAGTAGAACACCATGAGCACGAGGGCGTGGAGGAACGCCCCGCGGAGCTCGGCGTCCTGCACGACGTCGACGTAGTTCGCGAACCCGGCCCAGGTCGCGGTCGACAGGCCGTCCCAGTCGAAGAACGAGTACTGCACCGTCTGCAGGAACGGCCACCCGAGGAACACCGCGAACACGACGAACGCGGGCAGCACGTACAGGTACGGGACGAGGCTGCGCCTGCGTCGCCGCCGCGGCTGCGTCCCAACGCGGACCGCGGGTGCGGGTGCGGTGACCCGGGGCAGGGCGTCGACCATGCTCAGCCGCGGCTCTTGCCGAACGCCGCGTAGTCCGTCTGCAGGGTCTGCGTGAACTGCTGCGGCGTCGCCTTGCCCGCGACGAGGTCCTGCGCCGCGGCGGTGAGGGTGTCGTAGAACGTCGGGGTCGCGTAGTCGAGGTAGGGCGTGATGCCGTTCGCCTGCGAGATCTCCTTGTACTCGCTCGTGATGTCGCCCGAGATCGTGCCCGAGGCCGGGGTGTCGCTGCTCGGGACGACCGTGGGCAGATTGCCCGTCTTCACGAGGGTCTCGGACGCCTTCGCGTTCGTGATGAAGTCGACGTACGCGGCCGCGGCGTCCGGGTGCTTCGTCTTCGAGGTCAGCGCCCACGCGAGCCCCTCGCCGCCCATGGTGACCGGCGTGTCCGAGCCCTTCGGGGTGAGCGCCGTGAAGCCGATGTCCTTCGCGGCGGCGGCGGCCTCGAGCGTCGCCTCGTACCAGGTCCCGGTCACGAGGAACGCGGACTGCCCCTTGCCGAAGGCCGCGACGGCGTCGTCACGCGAGACCCCGTTGGCGCCCGGCGTGATGTAGCCCTTCTCCTGCCAGCCCTGGATCGTCTTCGCCGCGGTGACCTCGTCGGAGCCGGTCCACGAGCCGCGCTCCGACGTGACGAGGTCGTTCACCGCGTCGTGCCCGGCGAGCGCCGAGAGCACGAAGCCGTACAGGTGGATGCCCGGGCTCTTCTCGACGTCGCCGTAGCTGAGCGGCAGCGATCCGGCGGCCTTGACCTTCGCCATGTCGTCGGTGAGCTCGGACACGGTCGTCGGGGGGTTCGTGATCCCGGCCTTCGCGAGCACCGCCTTGTCGTAGTACAGCCCGACGAGCTCACCCGTCTGCGAGACGCCGTACAGGTGGTCGCCCTGCCAGGTCGTTCCGTTCGACGAGAACGAGTTGAGCTTGAGCAGGCTCGTCGGGTAGTAGTCGTTCCAGCCGTACAGCTTCGCGTAGTCGTCGACGGGACGGAGCAGTCCGGCCTTGACGAACGCGCCCATGTCCGGGTAGCCCTGGTTCGCCTGCACGACGTCGGGCGGGTTGTCCCCCGAGAGCGCGAGCTTCAGCGTCGTCTTGAGGTCCGCGAACGACCGCGAGACCCGCTTGACGGTGATGTTCGGGTGCGCCTTCTCGAACGCCGCGTTGAGCTGCTGCTGCGCCTCGTCGATGCCGCCGTCGGTGTTCTGGTCCCATACCGTCAGGGTCGTCCGGCCCGATCCGACGCTCTTCGACACGGGGCCGAGGCTCTGGTCGCTCGAGGCGGACGTGCCGCCGGGGGTGCACGCTGCGAGGCCGAGCGCGAGCGCGGTCGCCACACCGACGAGGAGCGGTGCCTTCCTGGTGGTCTTCATGGTTCGTTCCGATCTCCGGGTCGCGGGGAGCGCGGCGGCGGTGGAGGTGGTGGGCGGGTGTGGTGGTGGTGACGGAGCGGGCCGGTCAGGCGGCCGGGAGCAGGGCCTCCCGGAGGAACGCCCAGTCGCCGTCCGGACGGTGCCGGTCGACGAACGCGACGAGGTCGGCAGGTCGCGGTGCGCTCGCGGCACCGCCGAGTCCGGTGACGGACATCGACGCGCACAGCCCCGCGAACCGGAGGCGCGTGCGGAGGTCCCAGCCGCGCGATGCCGACGCCATGAACGTGGCGACGAAGACGTCGCCGGCGCCGGTGGGGTCGACGACCGGGACGGTCACGGTCGGGACCTCGACCACCGTACCGGTGCCGCCGTCGACGGCGACGACGCCCGCCGCGCCACGCGTGACGACGGCGAGCGGGACCCGCTCGGCGAGCACGCGTGCGGCGGCGACGGCGTCGTCGGTGCGGGTGTAGCGCATCGCCTCGACGTCGTTCGGCACGAACACGTCGACCTCGGCGAGGCGGTCGAGCACGTGCGACCCCCACTCGCCGGTGTGGTCCCAGCCGACACCGCCGACGACGGTCGTGCCCGCCGCGCGCAGCCGGGCGACCCATGGCGGCAGCTCGTGCGCGATGCCGACGTGCGTCGCGCCGACGGGCCCGAGGTCGTCCGGGAGCTCGAGGTGCCCGAGGGCCTCCTGGTAGGTGATGAAGCTCCGGTCGTGCGCACCGGTGAGGGCCACCGTGACGGGGCTCTGGTGTCCGGGCACCAGCTCGAGCAGGCTCGTGTCGAGGTCCGGCTCGGCGTCGAGCACGGCGCGGACGTGGGTGCCCAGCGGGTCGTCGCCGAGGCGGGCGAGGATCCGCGTGCTCGCACCGGCCCGGGCCGCGGCGACCGCGCGGTTCGCGACACCGCCGGGCGTCACGGTGAACCCGTCGGCGTACACCTCGGTGCCGGGTTCGGGCACGGAGACGCCCGAGAACACGACGTCGCAGAAGACGTCGCCCGCGAACAGCAGGTCGATCGCACCGGGCAGGTCGGCCGCACCGGGCAGGTCGGCGGCGGGGGGCAGGCCGGTGGCGGGCAGGTCCGTCCCGCCGGGGTCGGCGCGCTGGCTGTCGGTCACGGAGGCTCCTCGTCATCGCGGTTCCGCGTCCGGGTGCGTGCTGCACGACGTCGCGGTTCCGCCCGATGTCCTGCAAGCCTGTGCACTCGGTGTTTCCGGCACATTACCGAAGTGACGCGGTTCTGTTAATCCTGTTCATCTCCGGTGCGGTTGTGCTCGGGTTTGCCCGAAGTCGAGCACGGCGTGGTTAGAGTGACGGCATGATCCTGCGCGAACGGCAGAACCGCATCATCAGCGCCCTGCGCGCCGAGGGTGCGGCCTCCGTGCGGGAACTCGCCGCCGCGCTCGACGTGAGCGAGGCGACGATCCGCCGCGACCTCGAGGTGCTCGACCGCAACGGCGAGCTGACCCGCACGTACGGCGGCGCGGTCCTGAAGCCCGGCACGACCGTCGAGGACCACGGCCGCGTCCGCGCCGAGGGGCCGTTCGACGACGGGCGCGACCTCGATCTCAAGGAACGGATGGCCGAGGCCGCGGCCGCGATGGTCACCGACGGGAACGTCGTGCTGCTCGACATCGGCACCACGACGCCGCTGCTCGCGCGCCGCCTGCACGGCCGTGACGTCACCGTCGTCACCTCGAACCTCGCCGTCTTCGACGAGCTCCGCGACGACCGCGCCGTGCGGCTCGTCCTGCTCGGCGGCGTGGTCCGCCGCAACTACCGCACGCTCGTCGGGTCCCTCGCCGAACTCGCGCTGAGCCAGATCAGCGCGGATGTCCTGTTCCTGTCGTGCACCGGGGTGCGCGCGAACGGGCACGTCGTCGACAACATGGCCGTGGAGGCCCCCATCAAGCAGTCGATGATCGCGGCGTCGGACAAGGTCGTCCTGCTCGCGTCCGAGGCCAAGTTCCCCGGGACCGGAGCCCTCCGGCTCTGCTCCCTCACCGACGTCGACGCCCTGGTCACCACCACGGGCGCCCCCGACGACACGCTCGCACTGTGCCGGAACGCCGGCGGAGAGGTCACCATCGCATGAAGCTCTGCATCCTCGGAGGCGGCGGGTTCCGCACGCCGTACGTGTACCAGGCACTGCTCCGCGACACCGGCACGCCCCGCGTGGACGAGGTCGCGCTGTACGACGTCGACGAACGCCGCCTCGCCGCCATGGTCGCGATCCTCACCGAGCTCGCGGCCGGGTTCGAGGACGCGCCGCGACTCGTGCCGACCACGGTCCTCCAGGACGCCGTGGCGGGGAGCCAGTACGTGTTCGCCGCGCTCCGCGTCGGCGGCCTGGAGGGACGGCGTTGCGACGAGCATGTCGCCCTCGACCTCGACGTGCTCGGCCAGGAGACCACGGGACCCGGCGGCCTCGCGTACGCGATCCGCACCGTCCCGGTCATGGTCGAGGCGGCCCGGGTCATCGCGGACCTCGCACCCGACGCCTACGTCATGAACTTCACGAACCCCGCGGGCATCATCACCGAGGCGATGCAGACCGTGCTCGGCGACCGCGTGCTCGGCATCTGCGACACCCCGTCCGGTCTCGGGCGTCGCGTCGCGGGCACCCTCGGGCTCGACCACACGCGGGTGCAGATGGACTACGTCGGGCTCAACCACCTCGGCTGGATGCGCCGCGTCCTGTACGACGGCCGCGACGTCCTGCCCGAGCTGCTGGCGGACGACGCCCGCCTCGCCGCCATGGAGGAGGGTCACGTCTTCGGACTCGACTGGATCCGCTCCCTCGGCGCGATCCCGAACGAGTACCTCTTCTACTACTACTTCAACCGCGACGCCGTGCGGACGATCATCGACTCCGGCAAGACCCGCGGTGACTTCCTCGCCGAGTCCCAGGGCGCCTTCTACGACCGGGCCACGGCCGCGGGGAACGGGGTCGCCGATCTCTGGCGCGAGACCGTCGCCCGGCGCAGCGCCTCGTACATGGCCGAGGCGAAGGGCGGCACGCAGGACGAGCCCGTCGACCCGAAGGAGCGCGAGACCGACCCCGCGCACCAGGGCTACGCGGGGGTCGCCCTCGGCGTGATGGCCGCGATCAGCCGGAACGAACGGCAGACGATGATCCTCAACGTCCGGAACCGCGGCACGATCCAGGGCCTGCCCGACGACGCCGTGGTCGAGGTGCCCACGATGGTCGACGCGAACGGCGTGCACCCGCTGACGACGGAGCAGCCGGACCTCCACCAGATCGGGCTCATGGCGCAGGTCAAGGACGTCGAGCGGCACACGATCGCCGCGGGGCTCACCGGGTCGCGATCGGAGGCCCTGCAGGCGTTCGCGCTCCATCCGCTCGTCGACAGCGTCACGGTCGCGCGCTCGTTGCTCGACGGGTACGTCGCGCGGATCCCCGAGGTGGCGGCCGTCCTGACGCACTGACCGAGCCGGATCCGGCGTGTGGGCGGACGGGGCCGACCCGTCGGTTCACCCGGCGCGGGGCGGCTCGCCCCCGATCCCCTCGCGCCGGACCGCCGCCTCGAGGAACGCCCGCGCCCGGTCCGCGCCGCGGAGGAGGTCCGGCACCTCGGTCCCCAGACCCGCCACCACGTCGTCGATGCCCGACAGCCCCGCCC
Organism: Curtobacterium sp. MCBD17_003; assembly: GCF_003234885.2. Lineage (NCBI taxonomy): Bacteria > Bacillati > Actinomycetota > Actinomycetes > Micrococcales > Microbacteriaceae > Curtobacterium > Curtobacterium sp. MCBD17_003. The sequence goes on along the minus strand of NZ_CP126275.1, from coordinate 74,609 downwards.
GGGCGAGGAGTCGCTTCTCGTTCGTCACCCACTCGCCGCGACGTGCCAGGACGGCGTGCCCGGCGTGGCACGCGGCCTCGCTGATGAGACCCGCGCACTGCGCGACCCGTCCGTGGCGGGCGTGGCCTTCCTTCGCGTAGTGCAGGGTCAGGTCGGCGTTCGTCCACCACACGCCGGGGGCGGCCGTGCGGAGCGCCTCCGGGTACTCCCACCGGGGCACCTGCCCACGGAGGGTGCGGTTCGAGGCCAGTTCCGCCAGGAGGATGGTGCTCGGCAGGCCCGCCTGGTGGAACAGCAGGGGCTCGATGGTGAACCGTCCGCGGACGGCGTCGTCGTGGACCGCGTCGATGAGGTCGAGGTCGCGGTAGTGGATGTCGACGGACCGTCCGTCCACGGTGACTGCGCCGCCACCGTTGAAAATTCTGCCCCAGCCACCGAGTCCGGTCAGGTGCCCGGGCCACCCGAGGTCCCGGACGACCTGCGGATCGAACGCGTCGCGGTGGTAGACCGCCACGTCCCAGTCGCTGTCCGGGCGGTTCGTCCCCTGCGCTCGGGAACCGCCGAGTGCGACGGCCTCCACGCCGGGGAGCGCTGCCAGGCGGTCGGCGACGTGGTCGAGGAACGCGTCGTCGTCGAGGGCGTGCTGGGGGGAGGACATCGGTCAGCGCTCCGGCATCCGTCAGCTGCGCTCGTCGCCGATGCCGAGCCCGAGCAGCCGCCGCCGGTCGAACTCGCCGGCGGCTCCGCTGAACAGGTCGAATCCGCGCACGACGGCCGCCCGATCCTGGTCGGACAGCCGGGCCAGGACCCGCTCGATCCCCTCGGTCCGCCGGCGCGTCACGTCCTCGACGAGCGCGATCGCCCGTCGCGTCGGCACCACCAGGGTCTCGCGGCGGGAACTCGGCGCGCTGTTCCGCCGGACCCAGCCGTCCCGCTCCAGGCGGTCGACCGTCCGCGTGAGCGTCGACGGACTCGCACCGGTCTCCTCGGCGAGGACCCCCGCGCGGACCGGCCCACGCGCCACGAGCACCACGAGGATCCGGAGCTGCGGGACGGTCACCTGCTCGAGCGCGGACTCGAGCGAGGCGGCGACGATCCCGAGCATCGCCCGCGAGGCGAGCACGGCAGCCGACGGCGGGAGCACGGCGGTCAGGTCCTCGGCGGCGGCGTCCATGGGATCCCCAGACTGACACAACGGAGGCGTTCGCGACAGGGCCGGCCGACCCGCGACGGGCGACCGGCCGACCAGCGGCCCGCTCCCGGCCCTGCCTACGCCGACGCGGCGGCAGCGGCCCTGGCGGCGGCGGGCAGGGCCTCCAGGACGCGACCGATGGCGCGGTCGTCGTGCGCGGCCGTCAGGAACCACGCCTCGAACACGCTCGGCGGCAGCGTGACGCCCGCGTCGAGCATGGCGTGGAAGAACGGCGGGTACCGCCAGGCCTCCTGCGCACGGACGTCGTCGTAGGTCCGCGGCGGCTCGGCGGTGAACGCGAACGAGAACAGGTTCCCCGCGCGCTGCACGGTGTGGACGACGCCCTCGGCGGTCAGCGCCGCGGAGACCGCGCCGGACAGCAGGTCGGCGGTGCGGTCGAGGTGCGCGTACACGGCGTCGTCGGCGGCGCGGAGCGTGGCGAGCCCGGCCGCGACGGCGAGCGGGTTCCCGGACAGGGTCCCCGCCTGGTACACGGGACCGAGCGGCGCCAGGAAGTCCATGACCTCGGCCCGACCGCCCAGGGCCGCCAGGGGCATCCCGCCGCCGACGACCTTGCCGAACGTGATGAGGTCGGGCTGCCATCCGGTACCGTCGGGGACGACACCGGCGGCCTCGAGCCCCCACCACCCGGCCGGGCCGACGCGGAACCCGGTGAGGACCTCGTCGAGGATGAGCAGCGCGCCCTGCTCCTGCACGATCTGCGCGAGCGCCCGGTTGAACCCCGACTCGGGCGCGAGCACGCCCATGTTCGCGGCGGCGGCCTCGACGATCACCGCGGCGATCCGCTCGTGGTGTTCGTCGAACGCGGCGCGGACGGCGTCGAGGTCGTTGTAGGGCAGCACGAGGGTCTGCGCGGCGGTCTCGGCGGTGATGCCGGCGGATCCGGGCAGTGCGAGCGTCGCCACCCCCGACCCGGCCTCGGCGAGCAGGGAGTCCGAGTGGCCGTGGTAGTGCCCCGCGAACTTCACGAGCAGGTCCCGGCCGGTGTAGCCACGGGCCAGGCGGATCGCGGTCATCGTCGCCTCGGTCCCGGTCGAGACGAGCCGGAGCTTCTCGATCGGACCGGCGCCGCCGACGCGGACGCGCTGCTCGACGAGTTCCGCGAGCTCGGTCTCGCCCGGCGTGGAGGCACCGAACGAGAGCCCGCGGCCAGCGGCCTCCTGCACAGCGGCGACCGTGCCGGGGTGGGCGTGCCCGAGGATCGCCGGACCCCACGACGCCACGAGGTCGACGTACTCACGCCCCTCGGCGTCGGTGACGTACGGCCCCTGCGCGGCCACGAGGAAGCGGGGCGTCCCGCCGACCGAGCCGTAGGCCCGCACCGGGGAGTTCACGCCGCCGGGGATCGCGTGCTTCGCGCGACCGAACAGCTCGTCGTTCGTCGTCATCGGGTCGACTTCCCCACGCTCGAGAGTTCCACGGTCTCGGCACCGGCCGCCGGGGTGGCGCCGCTGACCCGGCCGCTCGCACCGGACTCCTGGCGCAGCCGCTTCGCCAGGTCGACGGCGAAGTAGGTCAGGATCGCGTCCGCACCGGCACGCTTGATGCCGAGGACGCTCTCCATCGCGGCGGCGTCGCGGTCGATCCAGCCGTTCTGCGCGGCCGCCGTGATCATCGCGTACTCGCCGCTGATCTGGTACGCCCACACCGGCACCGGCGAGATCGCCTTGGCGGCGGCGAGCACGTCGAGGTAGCTCATCGCGGGCTTCACCATGACGACGTCCGCGCCCTCCTCGATGTCGAGCTCGACCTCGCGCAGGCCCTCACGCCCGTTGCCGGAGTCGATCTGGTAGGTGCGGCGGTCGCCGACGAGCGTCGACGCGACGGCCTCGCGGAACGGCCCGTAGAACGCGCTCGCGTACTTCGCCGCGTACGCCAGGAGGGCCGTGCCCGGGTGACCTGCGCCGTCCAACGCGTCGCGGGCGGCGGCGATCTGGCCGTCCATCATCCCGCTCATGCACACGAGCTCGGCGCCGGCCTCGGCCTGGGCCACCGCCATGTCGCGGTAGCGCTCGAGCGTCGCGTCGTTGTCGACCGAGCCGTCCGCAGCGAGCACCCCGCAGTGACCGTGGTCGGTGAACTCGTCGAGGCACAGGTCGGACTGGACCACGAGCGCGTCGCCCACTTCCTCCTTCGCCACGCGGATCGCCACGTTGAGGATGCCGTCCGGGTCGGTCGCGCCCGAACCGGTGGCGTCCTTGTGCTGCGGCACGCCGAAGAGGTTCACGCCGCCGATACCGACCTCGGCGGCCTCGACGAGCGCGCGCCGGAACGAGTCGAGCGAGTGCTGCTCCACCCCGGGCATGCTCGTGATCGGCACCGCGGCGTCGGCGCCCTCGCGGATGAACATCGGCAGGATCAGCTCGGCGGGGTGCAGACGGGTCTCGGCCACGAGCCGACGCATCGCGGGCGTCGCGCGGAGACGGCGCGGGCGCACCTGGGGGAACTGGCCGACGGGGGAGTGGGGTGCGGACACGGTCACCTTCCTGGTTGTGTGTCGAGGAGCGGGGCGAGGACCTCGACGACGGCGTCGAGCAACGATGCGGTGGTCCGGGCGGCGGCGACGCCGTGGACGGGGAGGCCGAGCGCGCGGGCGTCGGCGGCGGTCCCGGGCCCGATGCACACGAGCCGGGTCCGGTCGTCGAGCGGGACGAGCCGGGCCGCGACCTCGCCCGCGACACTGCCGCTCGTGACGAGCACGGCGTCCGGTGGGCGGGGCACCACGACCGGTCCGGTGCCGGTCCCCACGGTACGGTACGCCTCGACGTCGTCCACGTCGAGGCCGCGGGCACGCAGCCCCGCGACGAGCGTCGGGGCCGCGATCGCGCTCCGCGGGAACAGCACCCGGCCCGCCGTGCCCGGCACCACGGCGGCCAGCTCGGCCGCTGACGCCGCGGCCGGCACCAGGTCGACCCGCCACCCGACGTCGGTACACGCCGCCGCGGTCGCCTGGCCCACGGCCGCCACCCGCGTTCCGGCCGGGAGGCCCGACAACCGCTCCGCCACGCGCCGCACCGCCGTCGCACTCGTCACGACGATCCAGGCGTACGTCCCGGCGGCGAGGGCGTCGACGGCGGCCGCGAACGCGGCGGGGTCGGCGGGGTCGGTGTCGGTGATGAGCGGGACGACGAGCGGTTCCAGGGCCCGGTGCCGGGCCTCCCGGGCGACCCGCTCGCCCCAGGTGCCGCCGCGCGGGACGAGCACGGTGGGACGCCGGGCGTCCCGGGCCGCCGGACCGCCGCCGGCGCGCACGCCCGTGCTCGTCGCGGGAGTTCCGGCGCCGGTGTCGCTCGTGCTGGCCGTGGTCGGTGCCTACTCGCTGCTCAGGTGGAAGTCGGCGAGATCGGCGGCGCCGTTCGCCAGGAGCTCCTCGGCGACCCGGCGGGCGACGTCGCGGGCCTCGTCGAGGCGCTCGTGCGCGGGGCCGGGCTCGAGGTGTGCGCCGTGCGACGCGGTGCGGTACTCGGTGCCGTCGGGCCGGTACACGGTCGCGCTCACGAGCAGGAGCTCCGCGTCGACGACCGCGTGTGCCCCGATCGGAGCGGTGCAGCCGGCCTCGAGGCGGGCGAGGACCTCGCGCTCGGCGGTGACCGTGAGCCGGGACTCCGCGTGCTCGATGCCGCGGAGGCCCCGCTCGAGCGCGCGGTCGCCCTGGTCTCCACGGACCTCGATCGCCAGCGCCCCCTGCCCGGGCGCGGTCGGCCAGAAGCCGAGGCCGATGAGCTCGGTGGCGTCGGCGAGACGACCGAGGCGCCCCAAGCCGGCGGCGGACAGCATGACCGCGTCGAGGTCGACCCCGACCCGGCCGAGGCGCGTGTCGACGTTCCCGCGGATGTCGACGATCTCGACGTCCGGGCGACGACGGCGGAGCTGCGCGGCCCGGCGCGGCGATCCCGTGCCGACCCGCGCGCCCTCGGGCAGGGTCTCGAGCGTCAGACCGTCGCGGGCGCAGAGGGCGTCACGGGCGTCCGCACGGCGGGGCACCGCGCCGATCCGCAGGCCGGGGTACGGCGCTGTCGGCAGGTCCTTGAGCGAGTGGACGAGGACGTCGACCTCGCCGGCGACCAGGGCCTCGCGGAGCGCGGACGCGAACACGCCCGTGCCACCGAGGGTCGCCAGGGACTCACTCGTCCGGTCGCCCTCGCTGTGCACGGTGACGAGCTCGACGGGCCGACCCGCCGCCTTGCCGAGCGCGGCGGCCGCAGCCTGCGACTGCGCGAGCGCGAGCGCGCTGCCGCGGGTCCCGACGCGGATCGGGGTGGGTCCCGCCTCGGCCTCGGGGCTCACGGCGCGAGCCCGGCGACCGCCGGCTTGAACCCGGCACGCACGTTCTCACAGCACCCCGGGCGGCAGACGTCGTACCAGGGGCCGATGTCGGTGAGGTGCGGGCGGTCGGCGACCGGGGTGCCCTGCACGCGCTCGAGCACGAGGTCGACGAGACCGGCGACGTACGCGGGGTCGACCCCCGGCGTGGGCGTCCGGATCGACCAGAAGCCGAGCTCCTGCGCCGTCTCCGTGGCCTCCTCGTCGAGGTCCCACATGACCTCCATGTGGTCGCTGACGAAGCCGAGCGGGACGATGAGCACGGCACGGGTGGGACCGCCCGCGAGCTCCTCGTTCATGTAGTCGTTGATGTCCGGCTCGAGCCACGGCATGCTCGGCGGCCCCGACCGTGACTGGTAGACGAGTTTCCAGGCGGGCTTCGACGAGCCCTGGAGCGCGGCGCCCTCGGGCGACGCGAGGAGCTCGGCCCATGCGGCGTCGAGGACGACCTCGGCCACGGCCTCGTGCTGCGCCTCGTACGCGCCGTGCTCCCCGAAGCCCCGGAAGTCGGGGCCGGAGCGTGCCGCGTCGCTCGACGGGATCGAGTGCGTCGAGAAGAGCACCCGGAGTTCCGTCCCGACGTCGAGGCCCTCGTTCTCGGCGATCGCCCGTGCGATGCCGTCGCGGACGCCGTCGACGAACGGCCGGACGAACCCGGGGTGGTCGAAGAACTGGCGCACCTTGTCGATCCGCACGGTGTCCATGAGCTCCGTCGCATCGAGCACGCGCGCGAAGTCCTCGCGGTACTGCCGGCAGCTCGAGTAGGAGCTGTAGGCGCTCGTGGCGATCGCGATGAGGTTCGTGGCGCCCTCGGCGGCGGCCTCCTGGACGGCGTCCTCGAGGTAGGGCGCCCAGTTCCGGTTGCCCCAGAGCACCGGCAGGTCGATCCCCCGCCGGGCCAACTCGGCCTCGAGCGCGGCCTTGAGCGCGCGGTTCTGCGCGTTGATCGGGCTCACACCGCCGAAGTGCCGGTAGTGGTGCGCGACCTCCTCGAGCCGCTCGTCCGGGATCCCGCGCCCGCGCGTGACGTTGCGGAGGAACGGGATGACGTCCTCTTGTCCCTCCGGTCCGCCGAACCCGGCGAGGAGGATCGCGTCGTACGCGGTCGGTTCGCTCACGTGCTCCGGGCCGCCCGCGGCGGCCGGCGTGGCCGCCAGGACGGCCTGACCGTTCGTGATGCCGGTCGCGCTGGGGGTGTCGGTGATCTCGGTCACGACAGGACCTCCGGGAGTTCGGTGGTTTCGATGCGGCGGCCCGTGAAGAACGGGACCTCCTCGCGCACGTGGCGCCGGGCCTCCGTGTACCGGAGGTCCCGCATGAGGTCGACGAGGTCGACGAGCTCGGGGGACTCGAGCGGCAGGATCCACTCGTAGTCGCCGAGCGCGAAACTCGCGACCGTGTTCGTGAGCACGCGGCGGAACTTCGCCCCCTGCCGGCCGTGGTCCGCGAGCATCTGGCGGCGGTCCTCCTCGGGCAGGAGGTACCACTCGTAGGACCGCACGAACGGGTAGACCGTCAGCCAGGCCTCCGGGTCCTTGCCGCGCAGGAACGCCGGCGTGTGCCGCTTGTTGAACTCGGCGTCGCGGTGCATGCCCATCGCGTGCCACACCGGAGCGGCCTCCACCAGGAGTGCCGTGCGGCGGAGGTCGCGGAGCGCGGCCTGGATCGCCTGGGCGTCGTCGCCGTGCAGCCACACCATGAGGTCGGCGTCGGCGCGGAACCCGGAGACGTCGTAGAAGCCGCGCACGGTGACGCCGTGCTCGGCCGCCCGCGCGACCGCGGCGTCGAGCTCCGGCACGGCGTCCGCCGCGAAGGGAGCGACGGCGCCCACCGGACGCCGGAAGACCGCCCACAGCGTGTAGGCGGTCAGGAGGGTCTCGTCGATGCCGGAGTCGGACGGCGAGGCGGAGGGTTCGGTGCTGTGCGCGGGCGCGCTGGAACTCATGGGATCCATTGTCCTTCGGTCGGATGGTGGTCGCCTCGGCTCCGTTGCCGCACACCCAGCGCACTGCTCCGCGTGTCGCTCACCACTGCTGTCGCGGTGGCGCGCACGCTGCCCGGGCGCGGGCCGTGTGGGGCGGGTGACCCCGGCCGGTGCCTACCGGCGGCGGATCACCGAGACGACGATACCCCCGACGACCAGGGCGCCCCCTGCGAAGGCTGCCAGGTAGGGGACGGGGTGGTCCTCGAACCCCTGCCGCGTGCGGCGCACCGCCACGCCGAGCTGCTTCGGCACGTCGAACCAGTCCTCGATCGCGTCGAGGGTGTCGAACAGCTGCGCGCGGGTGGCCGCCACGCGGCGGTCGAGCGCGGCGAAGTCGGGTCCGTTGTCGTGGGTGTCGCTCACTGGTCGTCCCGTCTCAGAAGGTGCCGTCGACGTCCGGCCGGCGGCTGCTCTGCTGCACCGGCGGCTTCGGCTTGCGGCCCATGCCGCGGACGGCGTTGACGTCGTTCTTCACGCTCTGGATCGTGCGCGCCGGCAGCGGCGGGAGGCCGGTCTTGATCCGGCGGTACCCCAGCAGTCCGAGGACCGCGGCGATGATGAGCAGCACGACCGCGACGATGATCGCCGCGAGCCAGCCCGGCATCACCGTGGCGAGACCGAGGACCGCCGCCGTCAGGAACACGCCGATCGCGTAGAACAGGATCACGACCGCGACGATGAGGAACGCCGCCGCGAACGCGAAGATCTTCGCCTTCTGGAGCATCTCCGCCTTGAGCAGCGCGAGCTCGCCCCTGACGAGTTCGCGGACCAGCCGCGGGACGTCGCTGACCAGGCCGAACAACGACCGCGAGCGGCGTTCACCGCTTCGGGTATCGGACATCGTGCTTGCTCCTTCCGGCACCGGGGTCACGGTGCCTCGGCCGTTCGGACGGTCAGGACTCCGAGGAGCCGCCCGAGCCCTTGGGCCCGGCCTTGCGCACGACCTTCTTCGTGGTCTCACCGATGAAGTCCGCGACGTCGGGCGTCCGGTCGGCGATGAAGTCCTCGATGGTGTGCACCTGCTTCTGCACGCCGTCGCTGTTCCAGACGCGCGTGGTCGCCGAGCGGATCTGCTCGTACCGCGCACGTCCGGCCCGGGCGCCGAGCACGTAGCCGACTCCGACGCCGGTCAGGAAGATCAGTCTGCCTCGCATGTTGGGACCTCTCGGTTGTGGCATGCGCCGAGCGGTATGCATCGGCGAACGGACGGGACTCCGCCCACAGTAGCCCCCGGCCGCCCTGCCGGTTCGGTCAGGCGTCGAGGATGCCGGCGGCCACCGACCTGCTCGTCGCGACGACACCGGCCAGACCCCGGCCGACGCTCGCCTCGCCGACGCCGAGCACACCCTCGGCGAGGCCGGCCGGCTCGGTGTCCGGAGCACGCCAGCGGACCCGGGCGGCGCCGATCACGACGCCCGCGTCGATCGGCACCCCGAGCAGCGCGGCGGCGTCCGCGGTGGCGGTCTCGGCGACGGCGCTGTCCGGGTCCACCGCCAGGCTCGTGCCGACACCGATGGCGTCCGCCCCGTCGCGCGCGGACAGCGCGTAGCTGAGCCGGAGGACGTGCCGTCCGCCCGCGCGCTCGGCGAGCCAGGGCCACTTGACGGTCGCGTGCGTGATCGCCTTCGCCCGCACGCGCTCGGCGTCCGGGTGCACGAGCATCCCGGTGCCGCGGGGCGCCGCGTCGAGGTCCGGCTGGTCCACCACGAGGGTGACGAGTTCGATCGCCGCGTCCCGCTGGCCGACGAGCCGGGACGGGTCCGCGACGTCCGCGACGACGTGGTCCGCCACCAGCCGCTCGGCCGGACCCGGGCGTCCCGTGCCGCTGCCGTCGTCGACGGGGACGACGTCCACCGCCGTGCGGTCGATCCGGACGGCGCGGGTGCCGAGACGGACGTCGACCCCGTACGTGTCGAGGTCCGCCACGAGCTCGTCGACGAGCCGGGCGATGCCACCACGGATCCCCGCGACCGCCGACCCCGCCGGCGCCTTGGCCCGCTGCGCCAGGACCGCCCGGCCGAGCGACCCCTCGCGCAGGAGGGCGGCGCGGAGGCCCGGCGCGACGCGGTCGAGGTCGAGCTCGTCCGGGTGGGTCGAGTGCACCCCCGCCGCGACCGGCACGACGAGGTCGTCGAGGACGCGGTCCCCCATGCGTCGACGCACGAGCTCGCCGAGCGTCCGGGCCTTCGCGCCCACCGGTCCGGGCAGCAGCGAGTCCATCTGCGCGCGCAGGGCCCCCGACGTGCCCACGACCGCGATGACGTCCGCCGCCGTCGGGCTCCCCGGGATCCCGAGGAGGCCCGCCTGCGGGAGCGGTGCCACCCGTCCGTCACGCGTCATGAGCCAGGCACCGCGGGGGTCCGGGGTCACGATCTCGTTGCCGAGGCCGAGCTCGATCGCCAGCGTGCCGACGGTGTCCCCGCGGGTCGCGAACGACTCCGCGCCGAGGTCGAGCTCGATGCCCGCCACCGTGTGCCGGTCGACGATCCCGCCGAGCCGGTCGGACGCCTCGACGAGCACCACGTCGGCGCCGCCCTTGGCGAGGTCACGCGCGGCGACGAGGCCGCCCACGCCGCCGCCGACCACCACGACGGCGGTCATGCGCCGAGCCCCTCGTGCGCGCTGCGGCCGGCACCGGTCGTGCGGCCGTCGCCGGTCGGGCGGCCGTCGCCGAGGTCGTGCACGAGGCCGACGACGCGCGTCAGCACCGTGGGGTCCGTCTCGGGTGGCACGCCGTGCCCGAGGTTCACGACGTGCGCACGCGCGGCACCACCGCGCGCCACGACGTCCCGCACGTGGGCCTCGAGCACCGGCCACGGCGCGGCGAGCATCGCGGGGTCGATGTTGCCCTGCAGGGTCACGTCGGCGTCGGCCACGCGGCGCGCGGCGTCGTCGAGGGGGATCCGCCAGTCGACGCCGACCGCATCGGCCCCGACGGCCGCCATGTCGGCGAGCACCTCGCCACTGCCGACACCGAAGTGGATCGTCGGCACACCGAGGTCGGCCACGTGCGCCAGGGCCCGCGCGGAGTGTGGGGCGACCCGCGCCGTGTAGTCGGCGCGGGACAGCGACCCGACCCAGGAGTCGAACAGCTGCGCCGCGGACGCGCCGGCGAGCACCTGCGCGCGGAGGAACACCCCCGAGACGTCCGCTGCCCATCCGAGCAGGCGGTCCCAGGTCTCGGGGTCGGCGTGCATGAGGGTCCGCGCACGGATGTGGTCCTTGCTCGGGCCGCCCTCGACGAGGTAGGCGGCGAGCGTGAAGGGGGCCCCGGCGAACCCGATGAGCGGCGTCGTGCCGAGCTCCGCGACGGTCCGGGCCACGGCCTCCGCGATCGGGGTGAGGGCACTCGGGTCGAGGGACTCGAGCGCCGCGACGTCCGCCGCGGTGCGGATCGGCCGGCCGAGCACCGGACCCCGACCGGGGACGATGTCGACGTCGACGCCCGCGAGCTTGATCGGGACGACGATGTCGCTGAAGAAGATGCCCGCGTCGACGCCGTGGCGCCGGACCGGCTGCAGGGTGATCTCGGACGCCATCGCCGGGTCGAGGCAGGCGTCGAGCATCGCGGTGCCGACACGGAGCTCCCGGTACTCGGGCAGCGACCGCCCGGCCTGCCGCATGAACCACACCGGCAGGCGCTCGGGGCGGTCCCCGCGGAGCGCCCGGACGAGCGGGGCATCCGCGGTCCGGCCGTCGGCGAGCGGGTGCGTCGGGGGCAACGCGACGGTCGTGGAGTCGATCACGCGCCCAGTCTCCCACCCGCTCGCCGTGCACACCTTGCCGTGTCCTCAGCCCGGGGGACCCTCGCTGACCCCGGCCGTCGGCGTGCCGCGGTACCATCGAGTACGTGCTCATCTGTCTCACGGCGTCGCATCGCAACGCCAGCTTCGACCTCCTGGAGCGACTGAGCATCGGAGCACCGGCTGCCGCGGACGGTCTCGTGAGCGGATCGGACGTCCTCGACGGCGCCGTGGTCCTGGCGACCTGCAACCGGTTCGAGGCCTACCTCGACGTCGCGGGCGACCGCGACTCCGCCGTCGCGGCCACGATCGACGCGGTGAGCGCCGCCAGCGACCTCGCCGCCGACGACGTCCGCGCCTCCGTCCGCGTGCTCGACGGCGTCGACGTCGTCCACCACCTCTTCGCCGTCTCGAGCGGTCTCGAGTCCGTCGTCGTCGGCGAGACCGAGATCTCGGGTCAGGTGCGTCGCGCGCTCGAGGGCGCCCGTGCCGCCGGCACCACGACGTCGGACCTCGAACGACTCTTCCAAGAGGCCGCCCACACCTCGCGCGGCGTCAAGACGCGCACGCGCATCGGCGCCGCCGGTCGCTCCATCGTCCGTCTCGCGCTCGAGCTCGCGTCGTCCCGCGTCACGGACTGGGCCGACACCCACGTGCTCCTCGTCGGGACGGGCCGGTACGCCGCCACGACGGTCGCCGCCCTCCGCGACCGTGGCGTCGCCGACATCGCGGTGTACTCGCCGTCCGGGCGCGCTCCGGTGTTCGCCGCCAAGCACGACCTGGTGCCCGTCACGGACCTGGCGGGCACGGCCGCGGCGAGCGACGTCGTCATCACCTGCACCTCGAGCGAGGTGCCCGTCGTCCGCGCCTCGGACCTCGACCACCCCGGGCGTCGGCTCGTGATCGACCTCGGGCTGCCGCGGAACGTCGACCCGGCGGCCGCATCGGTCGACGGCGTCGAGCTGCTCGACCTCGAGACCATCAGCCTGCACGCCCCGCTGTCCGAGCTGAACGCCGAGTCGGAGGCCCGTGCGATCGTCGACGACGCCGTCACGCGCTTCCACACCGCGGCCCTCGAGCAGTCCGCGACCCCCGCGCTCGTCGCGCTCCGCAAGCACGTGTTCGACGTCCTCGACGCCGAGATCGCCCGCGCCCGGGACCGCGGCGATTCCTCCGACCGCACCGAGCAGGCCCTCCGACACCTGGCCGGCGTGCTCCTGCACCGCCCGTCCGTCCGCGCACGCGACCTCGGTCGGCAGGGCCGTGCCGAGGACTTCACCGCCGCGGTCGACGCGCTCTTCGGCATCGCGCCCGAGGCACCGGCGGCGCCCGTCGTGCCGTTGAGCGAGCGCGCCCGCGACCTCGGCGACCACGCGGCGGACGCGTCCTGACGACCGACCCGGGCACGGCCTCCCGGACGCTGCGCGTGAGCGCGGTGCTCGTGGTCCGCGACCGCCGTGTGCTCATGGTGCGGTCGCGCGGTCGCGACGTCCTGTACCTGCCCGGCGGCAAGGTGGAACCGGGCGAGACGCCCGTCGACGCGGCCGTCCGGGAGGCCCGTGAGGAGACCGCGCTCGTCCTCACGCCCGCCGACTGCCAGCCGTTCGGCACGGTCAGCGAGGACGCACACGGCCAGGCGCCGGGCACGCGCGTCGCCATGGACCTGTTCCTCGTCGCGCCGTCCGCCCTCGTCGGCCAGGAGCCCGTGCCGTCGGCCGAGGTGGACGCCGTCGACTGGGTGACCTCCGCCGACGCACACCGGTGTCCGCCCGCCGGGGTCGAGACCCTCCGGCGCATGGTCGAAGCCGACCTGGTCGACTGAGGGCGGCGCGAGTCACGCGCCGCGGTCCTCCGGGACGTCCGCGTCGTCGTAGGCGCCGATGGGCTCCTCGGTCCGGATCCGGGGTTCGCCGGGGATCTCGGAGTCGTCGTACTCGCCCGCGGGGTCGGTGTCGCCCACCCGCAGCTCGCCGGGGACGTCGTTGCTCACGTACTCCCCCACCGGCTCGGCGTCGGCCTGCGGCTGCTCGCCCGGGATGTCGGAGTCGACGTACTCGCCCGCGACGACCGCGGGGCCGTCCTCGCGTCCGCCGTCGTCGTTCCGGGTCTGCTCGTGCTTGCCAGCCATCGGGAACCGCCCTCCTGGCCGTCCGTGTCGCACGGGCGGCCGTGGTCACCGTCCGGCGTCGTCGTCGGCACCGCGTCCGGTCGGTGCCAGTCTCCCCCTCCCGCCTGGTCCCGGCCTCCGCGGCGCACCAGCGGCCCCACACCCTCTCCGCCCTGTCTCGACGGTGCCGCTGTCGACCGACGCCCGCACCGTCGAGAACAGGCGGAAGGGGCGGGGCGAGCTCGTCAGGCGTGAACGTGGTCGAGGATGTCCGCGCCCATCGTGCGGAGCGCCTCCACGACCGCGAGTCGCCGCTGCAGGGAGTCGTCCTCGAAGCCGACGGTCACGGCGTAGCTGACGGACGACGACGGCCCGCGCAGCACGCCGGTCTCGCTGCGGATGCCCGGCCCGGTCCCGGTCACCGCGACGAGCTGGAGGCCGTGGTCGAGCCCGCGGTGCGCCAACGGATCGAGCCCGAAGGCCCCGGCGACGAGGGTGGTGTCCATCCCGAGCGACACCCAGCCGAGCACGCGGTTGCTCGTCGCCTCGTCGACGACCTCGCCGAGCGCCAGACCCCGCATGAGCCAGCTGAGCTCCGCCGCGGCGGCGACGGCCTGGTCGGGTGCGTCGTCCGGGCCGCGCCGGTCGCGCACGCGGTCGAGCACGGCGCTGCGGTCGACGCCGAGGGACTCGGCGCGGAGCCGGACGGCCTCGATGCCGACGGTGGAGAGCAGCGCGTTCGTCGCCCAGGCGTCGGCGGTCGCCCCGACGAGGGTCGCGAGGTCGGGGACCTGCAGCGTGGGCTCCTGGAGGAACTGCCACAGCCCAGGGCCGCCGGCGGTGTCCCGGGCCATGCGCTGGAGCCGGTCGCCGTGGAGCCGGCCCTCCTCGAGCTGGGCCGCGACCTCGATGAGCAGGAGGAGCCTCCCCACCCCGGCGACCGGGAGCACCACCCGCTCGTCGACCGCGAGCAGGGCTCGCCCCGTCGTCGTGTCGATCACCGACGCACTGACGCGGGCTCCGTCGTACGCGAGTGACCCGAGCGCGTCGACCGTCGCGGCGAAGGCGGCCTCGACGTCACCGCGGTGCCGCCCGGCGGCACGTGACCGTGCCTGGTGCCGCCGGGGCGACACGTCGCGTTCGACCACTGGGCCCACACGCTCCTCGGGACGGGGTTGACCGGTCGCGGCTCGTCACCAGATGGCGACGCGCTGCTCCGGAGCGAGGTACAGGGCGTCGCCCTCGGTGACCCCGAAGGCCGCCGCGAACTCGTCGATGTTCCGCACGATCTGGTTGCAGCGGAACTCGTTCGGGGAGTGCGGGTCGATGCTGAGCAGGCGCGCGGCCTCTTCCGGGCGGATCGCCATCCGCCACGACTGGGCCCAGCTGAGGAAGAACCGCTGGGCACCCGTCATGCCGTCGATCACCGGGGGCTCCTGGCCGTCGAGCGAGATGAGGTAGGCCTTCCACGCGATCGCGAGTCCACCGAGGTCACCGATGTTCTCGCCGATCGTCAGCGCACCGTTGACGTGGCCGTCCGGGACCTCGGTCGGCACGAGCGCGTCGTACTGCGCGATGAGGGCCTTCGTGCGCTCCTCGAACGCGGCGCGGTCGGCCTCCGTCCACCAGTTGCGGAGGCGTCCGTCGCCGTCGTACTGCGAGCCCTGGTCGTCGAACCCGTGCCCGATCTCGTGTCCGATGACGGCGCCGATGGCCCCGTAGTTCGCCGCGGCGTCGCGCTGCTGGTCGAAGAACGGGAACTGCAGGATCGCCGCGGGGAACACGATCTCGTTGAACCCGGGGTTGTAGTAGGCGTTGATCGTCTGCGGCGTCATGAACCACTCGTCGCGGTCGATCGGCCTGCCGATCTTGCCGAGCTCGCGGTCGACGTTGAACGACGCGACGGCGCGGACGTTCCCGAGCAGGTCGTCCGGCGTCACCTGGAGCGCGGAGTAGTCGCGCCACCGGACGGGGTAGCCGATCTTCGGCGTGAACTTGGCGAGCTTGTCGAGCGCACGCTGCCGGGTCTCGTCGGTCATCCAGTCGAGGCCCGTGATGCTCTGCCGGTACGCCTCGACGAGGTTCGCGACGAGGGCGTCCATGGCGGCCTTCGCGGTCTCGTCGAAGTGCTCCTGCACGTAGATCTTGCCGACGGCCTCACCCATCGCGCCCTCGACGAGCGAGACGCCGCGCTTCCAGCGGTCGCGCTGCTTCAGCGCACCGGTGAGTGCGGTGCCGTAGAACGAGAAGCTCGTGGCCGAGAACGCCGTGGTCAGGTAGGGCGCCGAGGACCGGATGACCTGCCAGCGCAGCCAGTCCTTCCACGCGCCGATGGGCCGCGTGCGGAGCTCGTGCGCCAGCCCGGTCAGGAAGCCCGGCTCGCGGACGACCACCGTGTCGAACACGCCGACCGGCGCGCCGACGGCCTCGGCCCACTCGGACAGCCGGACGCCCTCGGCGAGCGCCTCGGCCTCGGCCCAGCTCATGCGGTTGTAGGTCTTCTGGCTGTCCCGCGTGGTGACGTTGTCCCAGTGGGACGCAGCGAGCGCGGTCTCGAGGTCGATGACGTTCTGGGTGCGGATCGCGCCCTCGTCGAAGCCGGCGAGCGGGAACATGGCCCCGACGAACTCGCGGTAGCGACCGCGGATGTCCTCGAACCGGTCCTCGCGGTAGTAGGACTCGTCCGGCAGCCCGAGCCCGCCCTGCTCCAGGAACACGACGTAGGCCTCGGGGTCACCCGGGTCGTTGTCGACGAACAGCTGCACGAAGCTCGAGACCCCGAGGCGCTCGAACCGGCCGACGAGTCGCAGCACGTCCGAGACGTCCTGCACGAGGTCGATCTCGCCGAGCAGGGGGTCGATGGGGCCGCTGCCGAGGACCTCGAGCGCCTGCTCGTCCATGAAGCTCGTGTAGAGGTCGCCGACCTTACGGGCCTCGGTCCCCGGGAGGGCCTGCTGCGACCGCTCGATGATGGAGCGGACGGCTTCCTCCGCCGCCTCGGCGAGCACGGTGAACGAGCCGTACCGCGCCTTGTCGTCCGGGATCGGGGTGTCGGCGATCCACCGTCCGTTGACGTACCGGTAGAGGTCGTCCTGCGGCCGGACCGTCGCGTCGATGTCGTCGGTCTGGATCCCGGAGGGGCGCTCGCGCTCGGCAGTCATGCCGACCACCATAGCCACGATCCCATGGCGTTCCCCCGGGCTGCGGCCCGGCCCCGGTAGGGTTCGGCCATGCCTCTTCCCTGGACGCTCCACGGGGACGGCCAGACGGTCTCCGCCACCACCATCGTCGCCCCCGAGGAACGCCTCAGCTGGGGTCGGACGGTCGGCCTCGGCGTCCAGCACGTCGTGGCGATGTTCGGTGCGACGTTCCTCGTCCCGCTCATCACCGGGTTCCCGCCGTCGACCACCCTGCTGTTCAGCGGCATCGGCACGCTGCTGTTCCTCGTGGTGACGCGCAACCGGCTGCCGAGCTACCTCGGGTCGTCCTTCGCGTTCCTCGCCCCGATCGCCGCGGCGACCAAGGTCGGGGGCATCCCGGTGGCCCTGTCCGGCATCGTGCTCGTCGGTGCGCTGCTCGCCGTGGTCGGGGTCGTGGTGCACCTCGCGGGCTCGCGGTGGATCGACGTCCTCATGCCACCCGTCGTCAGCGGGGCGATCGTGGCGCTCATCGGGTTCAACCTCGCCCCGACGGCGAAGGCGGACTTCACGAAGTCCCCCGTCATCGGGCTCGTCACCCTGGCGGCGATCGTGCTGTGCACGGTCCTGTTCCGGGGCATGATCGGCCGGCTCTCGATCGTCGTCGGGGTGGTCGTCGGGTACGTCGCCGCGGTCCTGGCGGGCCAGATCGACTACTCGGCGGTCGCGCGGGCGGCCTGGGTGGGCCTCCCGACGTTCACCGCGCCGCGCTTCGACGGCGGGCACCTCGCCGTGTACCTCGGGTTCCTCCCGGTCGTGCTCGCCCTGATCGCCGAGAACGTGGGGCACGTCAAGGGCGTGGGGCAGCTCACCGAACGGGACCTCACCCCGCTCACGGGGCGTGCGCTCCTCGCCGACGGCGTCGCGACCGTCATCGCTGGGCTCGGCGGCGGCTCGGCCACGACCACGTACGGCGAGAACATCGGCGTCATGGCCGCGACGCGCGTGTTCTCGACGGCGGCGTACTGGGTCGCGGGGATCGTGGCGGTCCTGCTCGGGCTGTCGCCGAAGATCGGCGCCGTCATCGCGACCGTCCCGACCGGGGTGCTCGGTGGCGCGACGACCGCGCTCTACGGCCTGATCGGCATCATCGGCATCCGCATCTGGGTCGAGAACCGCGTCGACTTCGCCCGGCCGAAGAACCAGCTCACGGCGGGCATCGCGCTCGTCATGGGCATCGCGGACTTCACGTTCGGAGTGGGCGGCGCGACCTTCGGCGGCATCGTCATCGGCACCGTCGCCGCGATCGTCGTCTACCACCTCATGGACCTGATCGGTCGGGCACGCGGGACGGACGCGGTGGGCGCCGCCGACGTCGCCGACACGATCGGGAGGCCCGACACCGGTCCGCGGGACGGACTCGGTGTCCCCACCGGCACCGGCACCGGCACCGGCACCGGCACCGAGAGCGGACCCGCGACCGCGCCGACCGCGCGGAACACGCCGACCGACCGGCGGTGACGCCGGACTCCGGCCCCGAGGACACCGCCCGCTCGGCCACCCCGGGACGTCCGCCACGGGGCGGGCGGGGCCGCGCCTCCCGGGTGGACCGCGACATCGTCCGGCTGGCGCTGCCGGCCCTCGGCGCGCTCGTCGTCGAGCCGCTGTTCCTCATGACCGACACGGCGCTCGTCGGGCACCTCGGCGCGACGCCCCTGGCAGCGGTGGGACTGGCGTCGAGCGTGCTGCAGACGGCCACCGGGCTGCTCGTGTTCCTGGCGTACTCGACGACGCCGGCGGTCGCCCGGGCGCTCGGAACCGGCGACCACCGGGGCGCTGTGCACGCCGGCCTCGACGGCATGTGGCTCGCGCTCGGACTCGGGGTCGTCCTGGCGCTCGTCGGGTGGCCACTCGCCCGACCGCTCGTGGGGCTGTTCGGCGCGTCGACCGGCGTCTCGGCCACGGCGACGGCCTACCTGCTCGTGTCGCTCGTCGGCCTCCCGGGGATCCTCGTGGTGACGGCGTCCACCGGGCTGCTGCGGGGCCTCCAGGACACGCGCACGCCGTTGGTCGTGGCGACGGTGGGGTTCGTCGTGAACGGCGGGCTGAACGCGGTGCTCATCTACGGGGCCGGGATGGGGGTGACCGGCTCCGCGCTCGGGACCGTGGTCGTCCAGTGGGCGATGGCGGCCGTGTACGTCGTGATCGCGGTCCGGGGGGCCCGTTCCACCGGCGCGTCGCTGCGCCCCGGGGTCTCCGGCGTGGTGCGGGCGCTCCGCTCCGGCGCGTGGCTGTTCCTCCGGACGGCGTCGCTCCGGGTGGCGATGCTCGCGACGGTGTCGGTCGCCGCGGGCCTGGGGGTCGCCGGACTCGCGACGACGCAGGTGGCCCTCACGGTGTTCTCGACCCTGGCGTTCGCGCTCGACGCCCTGGCGATCGCCGGCCAGGCCCTGGTCGGGCACGCGCTCGGAGCACGGCAGGCGGATCGGGTCCGGCTCGTGACGACGCGCCTCGTGGTGCTCGGCGTCGCGGGCGGGGTACTGCTCGGGCTGATCACGGCCGCGCTGAGCGGGGTGCTCGGGCCGGTGTTCTCGGACGCGGCGACCGTCCGGTCCCTGCTGCCCGCGCTGCTCGTGGTGACCGCGATCGGGCTGCCGGTGGCGGGGTACGTGTTCGTGCTCGACGGCGTGCTCATCGGTGCCGGCGACGCGCGGTACCTGGCGCTGGCGGGGCTCGTGAACCTGGTCGTGTACCTGCCGCTGCTGTGGGTGGTGTCGCAGGGGGCCGGGTCCCACGGGACCGGGTCCCACGGGGCCGGCGCCGCGCCTCCCGGCGGCATCCACGCCGGTCCCGTGCCGCTCTGGGCAGCGTTCTCGTTCGGGTACATCGGCATCCGGGCGATCACACTCGGCGTGCGGGCGCACCGGCCGGGGTGGATCCGGCGTGCGATGGCGTCCTGACCGCGAGAGCGGCCCGGCACGGCCTGTCGGCGCGGCGCGGCGCGGCGCGGCGCGGCGCGGCTCACGGAGCGGCGCGGCTCAGCGCAGCGGCGCGACTCAGCGCAGCGGCGGCGGCGGCCCGACCGGTCCCGGTTCAGTGCACCGGCGGCGGCCCGACGGTGTCCCCGACGCGCAGCTCGCTCCGGAAGGCCGCGGGCTCGGGCTCCTCGCCCTCGAGCATCGCGAGCGCGGCCCGGGCCGCCGCCTGGCCCTTCTGCACGGCGGGCTGCACGAGTGTCGTCAGGGTCTGGACGGGCGAGCGGTGCAGCAGGCTGTCGTCGATCCGGATGCCGTCGAACCCGACGACGCTGACGTCCTGCGGCACGCGGAGCCCCGCGTCGAGCGCCGCGACGATGACCCCGACGGCGAGCAGGTCGCTCTGTGCGACGACGGCGGTCGGCCGGGACGGTCCCGCGAACAGGGTCGCCCCGGCGAGGCGGCCCTCCTCGACCGCGCTGCCGCCCGCGACGACGGCGGCGGCGTCGGGGAACACGTCGTGCACGCCGCGGAGGCGCTCGAGGGCGATGAACGACGTCGCCCGGCCGGCGAGCTCGGGCGTGAGCGGCCCGCGGGTGCGGTCCGGGTCGATCGGCAGCGCGACGACGGCGACGTCCGTGTGGCCGAGGTCGCGGAGGTACTCCGCACCCCGCCGTGACGCGTCCCGGTTGTCGAGCATGATCGGCACGGCACCGGCGATGTGCTCGGCCTCGACCGCGACGACGGGGATCTCGCGCCGCCGGAGGACCGCGACGGCGGCGTCGATCCGGACGTTGCAGCCGATGAGCACGACCGCGTCCATGGGGGCGTCGACGAGCGGCCCGAACCCCTCCGCGCCGTCGAGCGGGCTCCGCACGAGCAGCAACGAGGCGCCCGCGGCACCGGCGACCTCGGCGATCCCGTCGAGGGTCTGTACGTTCACCGGGTCGCGGAAGGCGTCGCTGAGGCGGTCGTCGAGCACGACGCCGACCACCCCGGACCGGCCGCGGCGGAGCGATCGTGCGCGAGGGTCCGGGCCGTCGTACCCGAGCTCGGCCGCGACGGCGAGCACGCGCTCCTTCGTCTCCGCGGCGACCGGACCGGCACCGCTGAACGCGAGCGAGGCGGTCGACGGTGCCACCCCCGCCGCGCGCGCGACGGCGGCGAGCGTCGGGCGTCGGGCGTCACCACGCGGCCTGGAGGCGGTGCCCACGTCCGACGCGCCGGTCTCCCTTGCCGCGTTGTCCATGGCTCGGTAGCGTAACGACCGATCCTGGGTCGAATCGATTCGAGCGACGAATGACCGCCCGCACCGGATCGACGACGAGGAGGCCGTGTGACCACGCGGACGAGCACCCGGACCCCGGGCACGCGGACCTGGCGCAACGCCGTGTTCGTCGTGTTCACCCTCTCCGGCCTCGACATGGCCACCTGGCTCGGACGGGTGCCGAGCGTCCGCGACTCGCTGCACGCCTCGACGTCCGAGATGGGGCTGCTCGTGCTCGGCATGTCGGTCGGCTCCATCGTGGGGCTGTCCGCGGCGAGCCACATCGTCGCCCGGCTCGGGGCACGACGCGGGATCCAGGTCGCCGCGGTCCTGCTCGTCGTCGGCATGGTGAGCGCGTCGATCGCCGTCTCGGCCGGCTGGGGGTTCTGGGCGATCTGGGGCTGCCTCACCGCGTTCGGCTTCGGCAACGGTCTGTGCGACGTGTCGATGAACGTCTCCGGGGCCAGCGCCGAACGTGCCGGCGGGCGGAGCGTCATGCCGCTGTTCCACGCCGCGTTCAGCGTCGGGACCCTCCTCGGGGCGACACTCGGCTCCGCCGCCGAGGCCGCGGACGTCCCCGTGTGGATCCACATCGGCAGCATCGGCGTCCTCGCGAGCATCGGCATGGTCGTCGCCGTCACTCGACTCCGCGACGAGCGTGCCGAGCCCCACCCCGAGTCGACGGACACCTCGCCCGTCGCCGTCCTCAACCGCTGGCAGGTGTGGGCGTCACCGGCCACGATCCTCATCGGGCTCATCGTGCTCGGGATGGCCCTGGCCGAGGGCGCCGCGAACGACTGGCTGCCCCTCGCGATGGTGGACGGCCACGGGCTGACCAACGCGGAGGGCAGTGCCGTGCTGTCGGTGTTCGTCGCGGCGATGACGGTGGGTCGCGCGGGTGGTGTGTTCGTGATCGACCGGTTCGGCCGGGTGCCGGTGCTCCGCGGCAGTGCGGCGCTCGCCCTCGTCGGCCTGCTCGTGCTCATCCTCGTGCCGTCGGTGCCCCTGGCGATCGTCGGCGTGGTGCTCTGGGGCATCGGGGCATCGCTCGGGTTCCCGATGGGGATGTCCGCCGCCGCCGACGACCCCCGGAACGCGGCCATCCGCGTGAGCGCCGTCGCCACGATCGGCTACGTCGCGTTCCTGGCCGGCCCGCCCGTGATCGGGTTCCTCGGCAAGCAGTTCGGGCTCCTGCACGCCCTGCTCGTCGTGGTCGTGTTCATCGTCCTCGCGGGGCTCGCGTCGGGTGCCGCCCGCGAGCGCACCCGCCCCCAGGTCGAACCGCGCCCTTCCGGTGGAACACCCACATCCGGCGGTTCGACCGGAAGGAACCGGTTCGACACGGACGAACACGTCGGCCGGCGCTGACTAGGCTCGTCGGGTGCGTCTCGTCATCGCCCGCTGCTCCGTCGACTACGCCGGACGACTCTCGGCCCACCTCCCCCTGGCCACCCGGCTCCTCATGCTCAAGTCGGACGGCTCGCTCCTCGTCCACTCCGACGGCGGCAGCTACAAGCCGCTCAACTGGATGAGCCCGCCCTGCACGATCAGCACGGCCGAGCCCGACGAGGACCAGGCGGCCGCGGGCATCACCGAGGTCTGGACGGTCACGCAGAAGAAGACGCAGGACCGCCTCGTCGTCAGCATCCACGAGGTCGTCTCGGACGAGTCCCACGACATGGGCGTCGACCCGGGGCTCGTCAAGGACGGCGTCGAGGCCCACCTGCAGCAGCTCCTCGCCGAGCAGATCGAACTCCTCGGCGACGGCCACACGCTCGTCCGTCGCGAGTACATGACGGCCATCGGCCCCGTCGACATCCTGGCCCGCGACGACGCCGGTGCCGCCGTCGCGGTCGAGATGAAGCGCAACGCCACGATCGACGCGGTCGAGCAGCTCACGCGGTACCTCGAGCTCATGAACCGCGACCCGCACCTCCGCCCGGTGCAGGGCGTCCTGGCGGCGCAGACGTTCGCGCCGCAGGCCCGCACCCTCGCCGAGGACCGCGGGATCCGCTGCCTCGTCCTCGACTACGACGCCATGCGCGGCATCGAGGGCGGGCACACCCGCCTGTTCTGAACCACGCGCGCTCGGCGAGCGACGCGACGGGGTGGGGACGTGCCTCCCGGCCGGGAGGCCCCACCCACCACGGCCACGCAGCGCCCGTCCCATAGGCTGGAACCGATGTCCAGCCCGTTCTCCGCGATCCTGTTCGACCTCGACGGCACGATCTGCGACTCGGCGCCCGGGATCACGTCGAGCCTCACGTACACGTTCGAACGCATCGGGGTGCCGGTGCCGTCGCCCGCCACGCTCCTCAGCTTCGTGGGGCCGCCGATCCTCGACTCGTTCCGCAGCATGGGGATGGACGAGGACCAGGTCCAGCACACGCTGCAGGTCTACCGGGAGCACTACCTCGCCCACGGCACCCTCGACGCGCGGGTGTACCCGGGGATGCCCGAGGTCCTGCGGCGCGTGCACGAGGCCGGCGTGCCGACCTCGACCGCGACGAGCAAGCCCGAGACCCCGGCGACCTACATCCTCGAGCACTTCGGGCTCCTGCCGTACCTCGACGTCGTGACGGGCGCGAGTGACGACGAGGTCCGCAGCGCCAAGGCCGACGTCGTCGCCGAGGCACTGCGCCGGCTCGCCGCGCGCGGGGTCGACGTGTCGCGGCCGGTCCTCGTCGGCGACCGGCACCACGACGTCGAGGGCGCCGCCGCCCACGGCGTCCCGGTCGTGTTCGCCGAGTGGGGGTACGGCTCCCCCGCCGAGGCCGCCGGCACGATCGCCCGGGCCGCCGAGCCGCTCGACCTGCTCCCCATCCTGCTGTGATGTCCGACCGCACCGGCGCGCGGGTCCGTGAGCGGGCCGCGTGGCTCCTGCCCGCGGCGATCGTGCTCATCGCACTCAACCTGCGCGGTCCCGTCGTGGCGGTCGCCCCGGTCATCGGCGACGTCCGGCACGACCTCGGCCTGACCCCGACGGTCGCCGGGCTCCTCACGACGATCCCGGTGCTGTGCTTCGCGCTCGCGACCCCGTTGGCGTCGTGGGTGATCGCCCGGCTCGACCCGGAGCGTGCCGTGACGGCGTCGCTCGTCGGGGTGCTCGCCGGCACGCTCCTCCGTTCCGCCGGCACGTCGTGGGCCCTCGTCGCCGGGACGGCGCTCATCGGCATCGCGATCACGATCGGGAACGTCGTCGTGCCCGTCGTCATCCGCCGCGACTCCTCACCCGAGCGCGTCGGCATCGTGACCGGCGTCTACACGTCGGCGCTCAACGTCGGGTCGATGATCACCTCGCTCGGCACGGCCCCCCTCGCCGCGGTCGTCGGCTGGCCCGTCGCGATCGCGATCTGGGGCGTGTTCGTGCTCATCGCGGCTGCCGCGTGGTCGCGTGCGGTCGGCGTCCGCGCCGCACTCCGAGGTCCGATCACCGCGAGCGCGGAGCCGCTCCCGGTCACCGGCCCGATCGACCAGGTCCTCGTCCCGGAGACCCAGCGGCACGCCACCGCACCAGCCCCGGCGCGGCGGCTCGTCACGTGGGGCCTCGTCCTGGCGTTCGCGGGTCAGGCGTTCTCGTACTACGCCCTGACCGCGTGGATCCCGACGCTCCTGCACGACGAGATCGGGTTCGACACGGCCTCGGCGGGCGCGAGCTCCTCGGTCTTCCAGATCCTCGCGGTCGTCGGGGCCCTCGGCGTCCCCGTGCTCGCGTCCCGGTGGCGGCCTCGCTCGATCATCGTGCTCGTCAGTCTGTTCTGGCTCGCGATGCCGCTCGGGCTGCTCCTCGCACCGCAGCTGTGGCTCCTCTGGTCGATCTGCGGCGGCGCTGCCCAGGGTGGCGGCATCACGATCGTGTTCATCATCGTCGTGCGGCTCGTGACGACCGACGCCGACGCGCGCCGCATGTCCGCGCTGGTGCAGGGCGGCGGGTACCTGCTCGGCAGTGCGGGTCCGCTCGTCGCCGGGACGCTCCACGAGGCCTCGGGCGGCTGGACCGTGCCCCTGCTCGTCGTCGTCGGTGCGGTGCTCGTGCTCGGGGTGTCGGGGACGATCGCGGCCCGGAACGTCGACTAGCGAGGTCGGTCAGTTCCGCAGCCGCCACACGGCTCGCGGATCTCGCTCCGACTTGCCGATCCACTCGATGAGCGCCTCGGAAGCGAGCGCATCGAGGCGCGCCTTCGTCGCCGGTCTACTCAATCCGACCAGCTGCGAGATCTCCCCCGTTCCCAGGTCTCGATCTGCGGCACGCATGACGTCGAGTACTTCCTGCGAGCGAGCCGGCAGTCGAGCCGACGTTCGTTCGTCGATACGTGGAAGGGCCAGGAGTGTCAGCTTCACGCTTCCCTGGCTCTGCACGTACACGGGATCCGTCAGGCCGACCCGCCGCATCTCGTCGAACATGCGCCGGATTCCCTCGCCGAGTTCCTGACCGATCCGGAGGTCGGCGCAGACCCTTGCGATCCGCGGGTTCCTGGCGAAGCGACTGATGTCAAGAGGCCGCGCCGGGTCAGCGAGACCGGGGAAGCGGCCCGGACTCTCGATCTCGATCCGGTCCGTGAAGATCTCGACCCGGATGTGGTCACCGCCGAGACTGTAGGAGCGATGGATGACCGCGTTCACGACACCTTCGAGCCACGCATCCTTCGGGACGATGGGCTCGCTCTCGAACAGACCGGAGGCGCGCAGCGACCTCTTCCGCGGGACGAGACGTTCGATCTCCTCAGCGGCCTTGGTGATGGCATGGGGATCGGTCCCTCGATCCTGAGGTCGTTGGTGTCGTCAACCGACAGGCGAGCGCCCGTGCCACGCTCAGGACGCAGGTATCGGATCACCCGAATGTGCGCTTGAGGGAACTCGTCCTGTGGGTGCTCACCGAACAGCAGATAGCAACCGTTCGTGTACTCGCCGTGCCGCGTCACGAGGCTGCGCGCCTTCAGAAGACGATCGAACGTGCCGGAAGCGCCCGTGGCACTGCGGAACTGTTCGAGGAGCTGGCGGTTGAGGTCGTCCCGCCGAAGACCGAGCAACGGATGCCCGTCCCACTGCGCTTGTCCCTTGTCGTACTCGAGCTCGCGGCGCTGTTCATGGCGGAGCTTCCGAGATTCGTCTCCGACGCGGAGGTAGCAGTCTCCGTTCTTCATCTCGTGAACGACTTCGCCAGGGTCGACGCGGACGACCACCAACGTGTCGATCTCGCCTGCGTCATTCACGCAACGTGTCTGATCCACGCGCGCCCGCACGGGTGGCACGGTGTGGTCGATCGCCGTCTGCTGGAAGTCGTTGAGGCGCCCGGCACTCGCTTTCAATCCCTCGACCCGGCCGTCGCTCAGACCGAGCACGATCACGCCACCTTCCGCGTTCGCGAACGCGACGAGATGCTGTGCGAGGTCCTTCGCCTGGATCCGGATCGACTTCCGGTCGAACCACTGGTCCTCGAGAAGGGCACACAGCTTGGGACCGACCTCGTCGCGCGGAGCAGCGAGGGCACGGTCCACGTCGTTCGCGCTCATCGGACCGAGCCTACGGCTTCAAGTAGGTTTCGAGTACCGGCTACTCACGCCCTGTTGACAGTTGAAAATGCCTGATGAGCGGGGTGATGGAACGGCACCGGTGAGCGCAGCACCTCTTTTGAGTGCGGGCGATCAGCCCGCCGCGAGCACCTCGCGCAGGGACATCGGGCGCCGCCCGGTCACCCGCTCGACGTCACCGCTGACGGCCGCGAGCGCACCCTCGGCGATCGCGGTGTACGTGCTCACCCAGGCGTCCGCCTGCCACGGAGCGGGGTCCCAGCGCGCCCGTGACGCGTACGCCTCGTCGAGCGTCTCGGGGTGGTAGGTCACCGTGCGGCCGCGGACGTCCGACACGATCGCCGCCGCCTCGGCCAGGGTGACGGCCTCGGGCCCGGTGAGCGCGTAGGTCGCTCCAGCGTGCTGGTCCGGGTCCAGGAGGACCGTGGTCGCGACCCGCGCGACGTCCGCGCGGGCGACCGCCGCCATCGCACCGTCCCCGGCCGGACCGCGGATGACGCCGTCCTCGCCGACGAGCTCCTCCACGAAGTCGAGGTAGAACGAGTCGCGGAGGAACGTCCACGTCATGCCCGACGCGCGGATCGCCTCCTCGGTGGCGTGGTGGTCGCGCCCGAGCGTGAAGGTGGCGTCGGGCGCCGCGCCGACGAACGACGTGTACACGACGTGGCGGACCCCGGCCTCGGCAGCGGCGCGGACGAAGGCGCGGTGCTGCTCGAGGCGGTCCTCCGCCTCGGCCGCCGAGACCATGAGCAGGACGTCGACACCGGCGAGCGCGGCACGAGCGGCGTCCGCGTCGGCGAAGGCGGCCACGGCGACCTCGGCTCCGGCGAGCCGGGGTGCCCGGGCCGGGTCGCGGACGACCGCGCGGAACGGTCGACCGCCAGCGGCGAGCGCCCGCGCGACGGCACCGCCGACGTGCCCGGTGGCCCCGGTGACGGCGATGACGGGCTGGGGATCCGCCGTGCTGGGTGTCGTGTCGGACATGTGCCGGTCCTCCCGGTCGAGTGTGGTGGGGGTCAGGTGGTGACGACCAGGTCGGCGCGGTCCGCCGTCGGTTCGATGCGCCGGGCGTTCGCGCCGTCGACCTCGGTCGCCCAGGCCCGGGCCGCCGCGTGGTCGCGGCCGTGCCGCATGTGGCGTCCGACGAGCCGGTCGATCCGGACGGCGTCGTCGGTCCGGCAGAACCAGGTCTCGGTCAGGAGGCCCGGCAGCAGTGCCCACGGCTCGTCCCGGTCGAGCAGGTAGTTGCCCTCGGTGACCACGAGTCGCACGGCGCGTGGCACGGCGATGCTGCCCGCCACGGGCTCGTCGACCCGCCGGTCGAAGTCGGGCGCCCACGTGACGTCCTCGTCGGCGGCGACGAGCCGGCGCACGAGCGCGACGTACCCGGCGGCGTCGAAGGTGTCGATCGCGCCCTTCCGGTCGGACCGTCCGAGGGCGGCGAGCGCGGTGTTCGCCAGGTGGAACCCGTCCATGGGCACCTGGACGGCGACGCCCGGCCCGTGCGCCTCGGTGACGGCGGCGACCACACGGCGCGCGAGGGTGGACTTGCCGGAGCCGGGGCTGCCCGCGATGCCGAGCACGGCCCTCCCGGCGGGCGGACGGTCGGCGACGAGCGTGAGGGCCCGCTCCACCGCGGCCGCGACGTCGAGGGCGGCGGGGGTGGGCGGCATGTCGCAAGTCTCCCACCCGACGGTCCGGATGCCAGGACGCGGGGTCTGGTGCTCCGGCACGGTCGGAGGGACACTGTCGGCCATGATCGATGCGACGAGGGCGTTCAGCGGGTTCTCGGTGCGGGACACCGCCGAGGCGCGGGCGTTCTACGAGGACGTGCTCGGACTGTCGGTGCACGAGGCGAACGGCATGCTCATGCTCGAGGTCGGCGGCGGGACGCCCGTGCTCGTGTACCCGAAGGGCGACGCGCACGAGCCGGCGTCGTTCACGGTCCTCAACTTCCCGGTGCCGGACGTCCCCGCGACGGTCGCGGACCTGACGGAGCGGGGCGTGGTGTTCGAGCAGTACGAGGGGCTGACGGACGATTCGGGGGTGAACCGCCACGGCGGGCCGCTGATCGCCTGGTTCACGGACCCGTCGGGCAACGTCATGAGCGTGGTGGAGGACAGCTGAGCGCATCGACGGTCGCGGTGGCAAACTGTTCGCAGATCGAACGACCCCGGGGAGCATCGTGTCCGAGCCGACCGCCGACGACGACCGCACGCGTCGTGAGGACGAACGCATCGACGAGGCGATCGACGTCGTGGCGGCGTTGACCCGCGTGGAGGCGGCGGATGCGGCGCTCCGCTCACGGCTCCGCGCGCGGCTCGGTGTCGGGGGCACGGACCTCGTCGTCCTCCAGTTCATCGCGCGGGCCGAGGCGGTCGGTCGTGCCGTCCGCGTCAAGGACCTCACGCAGCACGTCGGCATGACGAGCGCCGCGACGAGCGTCATCCTCGAGCGCCTGGGGGCTCGCGGCCACGTGCTCCGTGACGTCGATCCGACGGACCGCCGCAGCAAGTTGATCTGCCTGTCCGACACGACGAAGACCGCGATGCGGGAGGCGGTCGGGGAGACGCAGGACGCGTTGCGCGTGGTGCTCGACGAGCTGGGCCCGCGGGACCGCAAGCGCTTGGTGGGCCTGCTCGACCGGGTCGTGCGGGCGCTGGAACTCGGCGTGCCCCAGGGCTGATCCGGGGGCACGGGCTACCGCTGAACGACGGGGGTACCCCGGTCGGATTGTCCAATTTTCTTTGCTTTTCCTCCTCCTTCCGCCTATCCTCGTCACTGCGCGGTCTCCCCGACTCGTCGCCCTGCGTCGAGGACCGACGGACGCCCGCGAGCGGCGAGGACACCACGGGAGCGATGGACACCACGACCGGTGCGGCGGCCACTCCCATCCGAATCGAGGCCCACGGCCTCGACGCCGACCAGGCCATGGACGACCTGCCCCGGCTCTACGCCGGCGCGGCCTGGTCCTCGGCACCGACGCGGGCGACGCCCTACCGCTACCGCTACGCCGCGATGGGCGACACGGACCTGACACTCCGGACCTCGCGCATGCACGGCGAGATCCAGGGCGACGTCCCGCCGGGCGGCGACTACGTCGTGCAGTGGCTGACGGCAGGGCGGTCGACGGTCGACCTCGGCCACGACGACCTGCGCATGGTCCCCGGGCGGCCGCTGCTGTTCCCGGCGCACCGGTCCTTCGTGTTCCGGTTCACGGACTACGACCAGAAGCTCGTGCACCTGGGGCGTGACCACGTCGACCGCATCGCCCGCGAGCAGGGCCTCGCCGGCGAGGACCTGCGGTTCGACCACACGGCCGCCCCCACCGACGCCGCGGTCCGCAGCTGGCAGGGCACCGTGGGACTCGTGTCGAACACCATGCGCTCCGGCCCGGTCAGTCCCCTGCTGTGGGACGAACTCACGCGGATGACGGCGATCGCGTTCCTCGGGCTCTACCCGCCCCTCGCCGACGCCCTGCCGTCCGCGGTGCTCCTGCCGCGGAACGCACGGATCCGGGCCGCGGTGGAGTACGTGCAGGCCCATGTGCACGAGCCGATCGGCACCACCGAGATCGCGGCCGCGGCGCACCTCAGCGTGCGGGCGTTGCAGGAGGGCTTCCGACGCGTGCTCGACACCACACCGCTCGGGTACCTGCGGCAGGCCCGCCTCGACCGCGTCCACGCGGAGTTGCAACAGGGCGTACCGGGGACGACCGTCGCCGGGGTCGCGCAGGCGTGGGGCTTCACGCACCTCGGACGGTTCGCGGGGGCGTATCGCGCGCGGTTCGGGGAGCATCCCCGCGCCACGCTGCGCGGTTGAGCCGGGAGGGACGGGGCGGGACCCGCCACGTCCCTCCCGGCCGCGATCAGTCGCGTCCGGCGACGGCGCGGCGGATCCGCTCGATCGGCACCTTCGGCTCGCGCTCGGCGGTGAGCAGCCCGTTCGTCTCCTGCAGCGTGTCCGTGAACTGCGTGTAGCAGGACCCGGCGAGGAACGAACTGGCGCGGATGCCGTCGTACAGCGCGGTGATCCGGTCGACGTAGTCGTCGCCGTCCACCGCGACGGAGTACCCCCAGGCGTCGTCGCGGTCGGCACCCGGCTGGTAGTTGACCCCGCCGAACTCCGTGAGCATGACCGGCTGGCCGTGGTCCTCGGCGTCGCCGACCAGGATCCGCCGGCCGGCCGGGCCCATCCCGGCGAGCAAGCGGGTGCGGGCGGCGTCGTCGGCGTAGGTCGCGGCGAGGACCTCGCCCGAGGCCTCGTAGTCGTGCACGCTGAGGATGTCCGACGCGGCGTGCTCCCAGCCGTCGTTCGAGATCACGGGCCGTGACGGGTCGAGCGCCCGCGTGACGTCGGCGAGCGCCCGGGCGTACGCCTGCTGTGCCGGTTCGTGCGCGATGTGCTGCACGCCCCAGCTCTCGTTCGCCGGCACCCAGGTCACGATGCACGGGTGGGACACATCCCGTTCCACGGCGTCCATCCACTCCCGCATGAGCCGCTGCACCGCCGTCGGGGTGAACGCGTAGGCACCCGGCGCCTCGCCCCAGACCAGGAGGCCGAGGCGGTCCGCCCAGAACAGGAACCGCGGGTCCTCGATCTTCTGGTGGATCCGGGTCGCGGTGAACCCGAGCTCCTTGATGAGCTCGACCTCACGACGGAACGCGGCCGGGCTCGGCGCGGTGAGGTTCGAGTCCGGCCAGTAGCCCTGGTTGAGCACGCTCCGGACGTCGTAGGGCCGGTCGTTGAGCAGGAACGCCCCCCGGTCGACCGCGACCGACCGGAACCCGAGGTACGACGCGACGACGTCCTCGGACCCGTCGGGGTGCCCGAGCACGACGGTGGCGTCGATGAGCCGCGGGGTCTCCGGCGTCCACACGATCTCGTCGTACGCCTGGCCGTTCGTCTGCCGCGCGACGGGGACGACCACGTCCACGGTCGTGGCGCCCGCCGGCACGACGACGGAGGCGCTGCCGAGGTCCTCGTCACCGTCCTCGTGGCGGAGCGACACCGACAGTGTCGTGCCCGCGGTCACCCGACCGGCGATCCGGACCGTGCCCCGGACCACCGAGCCGGGGAACTCGGTCTCCCAGCGGAGCGCCGCGACCGACACCGGGGGCACCGCCTCGAGCCACACGGTCTGCCAGATCCCCGTGGTGCGGCGGTACCAGATCACGTGCGGGTGCTCGTGCCAGTCCTGCTTGCCGCGGGGCTGCGTGACGTCGTGCGGGTCGTCCTCGGCGCGGACGACCAGGGTGTGCGTGGTGTCGGTGCCGGCGTCGACGTCCGTGCTGGCGTCGAGCACGTGCGTCACGTCGAACGAGAACGGCGTGTGCCCGCCCTCGTGCTCGCCGAGGCGCACCCCGTCCAGCCACACCGTCGCGCGGTAGTCGACCGCACCGAAGTGCAGGAGCACCCGGGACGCGTCGGCCGAGCGCCCGGCACGCTCGAGGTCCTCGGCCGAGATGCTGCGCGCGTACCAGACCACGGGGTGGAACCCCGGCTCGTCGATGCCCGACGCGACCGACTCGGGCGGGAACGGCACCGTGATCGTGCGGTCCGTCGCCCCGTGCTCGGGCCGGAAGCCCGCCGACCAGCCCGCGCCCAGGCCCTCGTCGCCGTCGTCGTGGCGGAACGACCACGGCCCGTCGAGGTCGGCCCAGGCCGGACGGACGAGTTGCGGCCGGGGGTGGGTCCCGTCCTGGCGGCTCGCCGGTTCGGGGACGGACAGGGTCCGGGGAGCGGCTTCCTCGCCGCGCAGCGTCGTCATGGCGTCCAGTCTGCCGCAGCCGTTACAACGTTGTACAGACGGTTGGCCGGCGCGCCGGTCTCGGTCCCGAACGCCGCTGCCGCTCCGGTCGGGACGCGCTGCAGGGAGCCGTCCGCCTGCTCCTCGAGCCGGACCAGCCCCATGCGGCGCAGCGACGGGGTCTTGCGCCCGCCGACGACCCGGGCGGCCACGACCTCGTCGGGCACCGCGAACTCCTCGACGTTCCGACCGCCGGACGCGTACGACCAGTCGACGAAGTCGAACAGGGGCCACCAGGTGTACCCGCGCAGGTCCATGCCGCCCGCCACGAGTTCCTGGACCGCGTGGACCGAGTCGCGCACCCAGGCCGTCCGGACCTCGTCCGTGCCCTCGATGCTCGTCTCCGTGACCATCATGGGCAGGCCGTAGCGCGCCTCGAACCGCCGCAGGCTCGTGACGAGTCCGTCGGTCCAGCGGTCCGTCGCGATCTGCACCACGTCGGTGCCGTCGGCGACGAGGGTCCGCGGGGACAGGTCGGGGTAGTAGTTGACGCCGAGCACGTCGATGCGCGCCGGGTCGGCCCGGAGACGCGCGAGCTGCTCGGGTGCGGCGCCGTGCTCGAGCAGCCACCCGTGCATGGGGTGCTGCACGCCGACCAGCCCGAGCACCAGATCCGTCGGCACGGTGCCGATCGCGGTCAGGTGCTCGGCCTCGCCCGCGAGTGCGGGGTCATCCGTGGCGAACAGGGACGACGCCTCGACGTGCACGATGACCGCGGCCGGGTTGGCCGCCCGGATCGCCGCGACGGACCGGGTGATCCCCTCGGCCAGCGCGAGCGTCACGCGCACCCAGCCGTCCCAGCCGGTCAGCGCCGGCGGCCACACGCCGCGGAGGCCGCAGAACGAGGCCGTCGTGACGGGTTCGTTCAAGGGTGTGACGTGGTCGACCAACCCGCGGTAGCGCGCCGCGAACGCACCCGCGAACGCCGCGACGACGTCGGGGTAGCGCGGGTCGGCGAACGAGCCGTCGAGCCAGGTCGGCGTGCCGTAGTGCACGAGATCGGCGATCACCGTCAGCCCGAGCTCCTCGACCGCGAACCGGAGCCGCTCGTCGAGGGTGCTCCAGTCGTAGGTGTCCGGCGCGGTGTGCACGAGCGGCCAGTTCACGCCGTACCGGACCGCCCCCGCGCCGAGGTCGCGCGCGGCGGTGAGGTCCGCGCGCCAGTGCTCGGTGTGCTCCGTCAGGTCGTACTCGTCGAGCGGCGCCATCGCGAAGTGCGTCGGCGGGTGGACCGAGGTGTCCTCGATCCCGAGGACCCAGGTGAAGTCGCCCATCACTTCAGTCCACTCGTCGCGACGCCGGCCACGAAGTACTTCTGTGCGAAGAAGAACGCGATCGCGATCGGGACCAGCGAGATGGTCGCACCGGCGAGCAGGATCGCGTGGTCGGTCACGTGCTGGCCGCCGAACAGCGTCAGGCCGGCCGGCAGGGTGAGCATGTCGTTCGACGTCGTGACGACGAGCGGCCAGAGCAGGTCGTTCCACAGGTTCATGCCGTTGAGCACGGCGACGGTGGCGATCGCCGGTTTGGCGAGCGGGAGCACGACCTGCCAGTAGATCCGCCAGTGCCCGGCGCCGTCGATGCGCGCCGCCTCGTCGAGCTCCGGCGGGATGCTGACGAAGAACTGCCGGAACAGGAAGATGCCGAACGCGCTCGTCGCCCGCGGGACGATGAGCCCCTGGTAGGTGTTCAGCCAGCCGAAGTGGAACAGCTCGACGAACACGGGGATCAGGGTCACCTGGAACGGCACCATGAGGGTCGCGATGACGATGACGAACGCGACGTTCCGACCGACGAACCGCATCCGCGCCAGGGCGTAGGCGCACATCGAGTCGAACAGCAGGGTCAGCGCCGTCGTCACGCCCGCGAACACGAACGTGTTGACGAGCAGCCGGACGAACGACAGCTGCTGCCAGACGCCGACGTACCCGTGCATGGTGACGCTCGTCGGGAACAGGCTCGCGGGGTTGTGGAACAGGTCGCTCTCGCTCCGGAACGACCCGGAGACCATCCAGATGAAGGGCACGAGCGCGAACACGACCCCGACGCCGAGGTAGACCCACTTGAGCACGTCCACCGTGCGCACGGCGGGCCGCGGCCCGTGCTGCCTGCGCTGCGTGGGCGTGGACCGGTCGCCGCGGTCGCCGCCGCCGCGTGACGAACGGGAGGTCCGGGGCACGTCCGCCACGGAGGTGTCAGTCGACATCGTTGTACCTGAACAATCTGAGCTGGACGAGCGAGATGAGCATGATGATCGCGAACAGCACCCACGAGATCGCGGACGCGTACCCGGTCTGGTAGTCGACGAACCCGTCGCGGTAGAGCAGGTTGACCAGCGAGTCGGTGTGGAACACCGGGCCGCCGCCGGTCATGACGTAGACGAGGTCGAAGACCTGGAACGACTGGATGGTCAGGATCATCGAGGTGAACAGCAGCGTGGGCCGGATGCTCGGGATCGTGATCGACCACACCGTGGCCCACCGGCCGGCGCCGTCGAGCTGGGCCGCCTCGTACCGCTCGCCGGGGACGCCCTTGAGGCCCGCGACGAACAGGATCATGGCGAAGCCGACGCTCTTCCAGACCGACACGAAGATCACCGTCGGCAGGGCGAGGGTCGTCGACTGGAGCCACCCGATCGAGGGCAGACCGAGCGCCGCGGTGAGGCCGCCGACGAGCCCGATGTCCGGGTCGAGCAGGAACTTCCAGACCAGGCCGATCGTGACGAGCGAGACGATCGTCGGGAAGAAGAAGATCGACCGGACGATGCGCGTCGCGATTCCCTCGCCCTGGAGCGCCAGGGCCGACAGGAACCCGAACACGAGCAGGAGTACGACGGACACGATCGTGAACTCGAGCGTCACGCCGAGCGCGTTCCAGAACTGGTGGTCGTGGAACAGCTTGAGGTAGTTGCCGAACCCGACGAACGGCTCCGTGCTCGCCCCGACGGTCCAGTCGAAGAAGCTGTAGTACAGCGACCGGAAGATCGGGAAGATCACGAACACGCCCAGGATCAGCAGGCTCGGCGCCATGAAGAGCCAGGCCGGCTGGAACCGGAACCGACGAGCGGTCGCGCGCCGGCCCTCCCCACCGCAACGCGACCCTGGGGTGGTGCCGGCCCCGTCGCGCGTGCTGCGCGACGGGACCCGCTCCGAGGTGTGGCTGGTCACTGCGAGCAGCCCGTGAGGCCGTCGATCGTCTGCGCGGCGTCCTTGGTCGCGCTCGCGACCGAGGTCCCGCGCGTGATCTTGCCGATGAGCGGCACGTAGCCGTCCGAGTCGACCTTGGTCGCCTGGGGGACGTGCGGCAGGTACAGGCGGGCGTTGCCGACCTGCGACGCGAAC
The DNA here is from genome assembly GCF_003234885.2 of Curtobacterium sp. MCBD17_003. Classification (NCBI taxonomy): domain Bacteria; kingdom Bacillati; phylum Actinomycetota; class Actinomycetes; order Micrococcales; family Microbacteriaceae; genus Curtobacterium; species Curtobacterium sp. MCBD17_003. The sequence continues at coordinate 39,179 of NZ_CP126275.1, read as the reverse complement.
ACCGACACCGTCGGGTCGGCCGTGAGCTTGGCGTCGTCGGTCATGTCGGTGCGCAGCGGCGGGAACCCGGTCTTCAGCGAGAACTTCTCCTGCGTCGACTTGCTCGTCCAGTAGGCGAGGAACTCCTGCGCCTGCTTCGGGTACTTCGTCTTGGCCGACACCGACAGCGGCGCGGTCGACCCGAGCGTGACGGACGTGCCGTCGACCCCGGTCGGGATGGTCGCGATCCCGAGGTCGACGCCCGCGCTCTTGTAACCCGGCGCGGCCCACGGCCCGTTGATCTCCATGGCGGCCTTGCCCGCGGAGAACAGGGAGTCGGCCTCGGCACCGGTCTGCCCCACCGGGCTCACCTTGTCCTTCGCCACGAGGTCGGCCCACGTGGACAGGCTCTTCTGGCCGGCGCTCGTCTGCAGCACCGAGCAGCCCTTGCCGTTGACGATGTCGCCGCCCTCGAGCCACTGCAGGACGGGCCACATCTGGATCGTCTGGTTGTCCGCGAGCGAGATGCCGTAGTGGCCACCGGTCGTCAGCTTCTTCGCGTCCTGCGCGAGCTCGTCGATGGTCTTCGGCGGGTTCGTGATGCCGGCCTGCTGGAACAGCTTCTTGTTGTAGTACAGGCTCAGCGTCGCGAAGTTCGCGGGGATCCCGTAGAGCTTGCCCTTGTACGTGAACTCCTTGACGGTGCCGGGCGCGAGCTTCGACGTGTTGATCTGGTCCTTGCCACTGCCGGTGTCCGTCAGGGCGAGCACCGAGTTCGTCTTGACGTACTGCGCGACCGCGTTCGGGTCGCTCGACACCGCGGCGATGTCCGGACCCTGCCCGGTCAGCCATGCCGACGGGAGCTTCTGCTGGATGGTGTCCCAGGGCTGCACGGTCATCTGGACCTTGATGTCCGGGTGGGACGCCTCGAAGTCCTTGACGATCTGCGCGTACCCGGGGCGGTCTCCACCGGTGAACCCGGTCCAGACCTTGAGGGTGACCGGTCCGCTCGCCGACGACGATGACGACGTCGAACAGCCGGACAGGGCCAGGGCCACAGCGGCGGCTCCGGCGGCGACGGCGAGGGCCGTGTTGCGCTTCTTCATGGAACGCTCCTTTGCGTTGTGGACCGTCCTCGGGAGGGGACGGCACGGAGGTGGGATGTGATGGTGGGCAGGGGAACGGGTCTGAGGGGGACGGGGGCCGGCGACGTGCCGGTGGTCGGGCGGTTCAGTCCTCGGCGCGGTGCTCCGGGCCGCAGCCGCACGACTCGCGGACCACGATCGACACCGGGAGTTCGCGGTGGGTCGGACCGTCGCTCGTGCCGTCGACGAGGTCGAACAGCCGCTCCGTGGCCAGGCGGGCCATCTCCTCGGCGGGGACCCGGACGGTCGTGATCGCGGGCGTGGTGACACGGGCGAGACCGAAGTCGTCGAACCCGACCACGGACACGGCTCCCGGCACGTCCACGCCGGCCGCGCGGAGCACCCGCATGCCGCCGGTCGCCATGTCGTCGTTCGCGAAGACGACGCCGTCGAACTCCGTGCCCGCGTCGAGCAGGGCCCGGATCGCGTCGGCACCGGACTCCTCGCCGAGGTCCCCCTCGACCACGAGCGCGTCGACGCCGTGGTCGCGGACGGCGGCGAGGAACCCCTCGCGTCGGTCGAGTCCGGTCTGGTGGTCGAGTGTGCCCGTGACGTGGACGAGCCGGCGGCGCCCGTGTGCGTCGATGAGGTGCTCGGTGATCCGCCGCGTCGCAGCGACGTCGTCGATCCCGACGCTGGCCGCATCGGGCAGGGACGGCGCGTTGCCGATGAGCACGACCGGGAGGCCCGACGCGACGAGCCGCTCCATGTTCCGGTCGTCGATGGCCGCGCTGGTGACGATCACGCCGTCGGCGCTCCGCGAGCGCATGACGCGCTCGTAGGCGGCCACGCCACCCTCCTCGTCCGCGTTGGTCGAGACGATCACCTGCGCGTCGTGCGCGCTGGCAGCCCGGGACATGCCGGTGAGCACGTGCATGAAGTACATGTGCCCGAACACGTGGTGCGAGCTGTTCGGGACGACGAGGGCCACGGCGCCGGCCCGCTGGTTCCGGAGCGCGCGCCCGGCGGAACTCGGCACGTACCCCAGCTCGTCAGCGGCGCGACGCACGGCGTCCCGGGTGGCGGCGCTGATGCGCTCGTGACCGGACAGCGCCATCGAGGCGGCGGCAGCGGTCACGCCGACGCGCTGCGCGACGTCCTTGAGCGTCACGGACTTCGCCATCAGTGCCTCCTCGCACGGCTGCTGGTCGGGCTGCTTTATCGATTAACCGCCCCGACTCCTGGAACTGTAGCGCTGCTTTATCGATTCAACAAGCTCATCGGGGTCTTCTCCGCTCCGATTGCGAGTGGCAGCATGCCGCGAATGGAGATCACACGGCAGATCGTCGTCCTCGACACGGCGGACCTCGCGGCCGAGAGCGGGTTCTGGGCGCGGCTGCTCGGCGGACGGGTGGAGGCCGAGGACGACTGGCACAGCCTGTACGTCGACGGCCAGCCGCGGATGGGGTTCCAGCTCGCGCCGGACCACACGCGGCCGGACTGGCCGGACGGCGAACCGCAGCAGATCCACCTCGACCTGTACGTCGAGGACATCGGTCCTGCGCATGAGGAGGCCGTCGCCGTCGGAGCACGGCTCCTCAAGGCGGCGGACGACCCGACGGCGCCGCAGGGGTTCCAGGTCTACGCGGACCCGTCGGGCCACCCCTTCTGCCTCTGTTGGGGATGACAACGTTCCCGGCCACCACCCGGTCCGACCGCCGGAACGGCCCAGCGCCTGGGCACCGGCCCGGACCCGGACCCGGACCCGGCCGACCGTGCGACATGTCGTGTGCGACGCTCCGTTCTGACATCCGATCGGGAGTACCGCTGCGGTCCCGTTGGGGATAGGGTCCTCACAGATCCGGAGGTTCTGAGGGCTTTTCGGTTCCGCCGCCGCGTCGGCCCGAGACCTGGCGGCACCGGCGCGTCGGCCCACGACGCACCACCACCGAAACCGCGGATCCGATCCGCCCGTCCCGAAACGGAACCACCCGTGAAGCGTCTCCCCGTCCTCGCAGCGGTCGCTGCCACCGCCGTCGCCGGCGCCGCCGTGCTCACCGGCACCGCCACCGCCGATGCCGCCACCACCGCCGGCGTCAGCCCCCGCCTGCTCGACGCCTCGACCCAGTCGTTGACCTGGATCACGAGCGCCGACCTCCAGACCTACAGCGGCACCGGCGAGCCGCCGACCGGCACCTGGTACACCGGCACCGCGACGGGGTTCACGACGCCGACGTTCGGCCCGTCCGGCCTGACGTTCTCCGGACCGGGCGTGCTCCTGCACTCGACGGACGGCCACCCGGCGAGCGACCTCACGTCGATCACCAGCTCGACCGACACCGACCTCGGCACCGCCGACCTCGTGAGCAGCGACGACGCCGACTTCACCCTCGTGGTGGACCTCGACGGCGACGGCGAGATCGCCGACCAGAACTACGCAGCGCTCGTCGCGGTCACGGGCGGCGACGAGGGCATCGACGGCGAGTACACCTCGTTCACCCCGGTCGGGACCATCCCCGCCGGTACCCCGGCCACGCTCGCGCAGTTCCAGGCGCAGTTCGCCGCGACGAGCCCGGACGCCACGATCCGCGAGTACGGCGTCTCCGACGCCACCGGTCCGGCCACCGTCACGGGCATCGCCTTCGACGGGCAGAACGACTACTTCACGCCGCGGCCCTCCGACGCCGGCACGATCACGCCCGCGACCCTGTCGGTGAGCGACTTCGCCACCACCGGCGTCGCGGTCTCCCAGCCGAACGGGTTCCTGCCCGGTGAGCCCGTCAGCGTCGCGCTCGTCGCCGAGGACGGCACGGCCACGGACACCGGTGTCACCCTCACCGCGGGCGCGGACGGCAGCGTCGTCGGCACGGTCACCGACCCCGACGCGACCGCCGGCACCTACGCGCTCACCCTCTTCGGCGAGAACTCGGGCATCTTCGTCGGGTTCGTGCTCGACGTCACGGCAGACCCGGCCGTGACGACGCCGACCACCCCGCCCGCCCCGGTCGCGACGCCGGTCACCACCACGGCGACCTTCACCGGCTGACCCCCACCGCGCACACGCCGATCCGCCGGACGCCCGTCGTCCGGCGGATCAGCGCTGTCCGGCACCACCTCGTCCCCGGAAGGCCCGCCGTGCTCCGCCGTCTCGCTCCCGTGACCGTCGCCGCGGTCACGGCAACGCTCCTCCTCGCCGGCTGCTCCGGTGCCCACCCGCACCACGCGCGTGCCGGTCACACCCCGACACCGACGCCGACCGTCCACGTCGGCGGCGCGCTCGGTCAGCGTCCGACCACCTCGCCGAGCCCCAGCGCGGATGCCACGGCACCGAGCACCCCGCCGATCGCGGCATCGGCGACCGTCGCGACGGCGGAGGTCGCCAGCGTCGCCGTCCACGCCGCCGCCGCCGGCGCGGTCACGACGACCCTCCCCAACCCGCAGTCGAACGGCGCCCCACTCGTGTTCCTCGTCGTCGCGCAGCAGTCCGGGTGGGTCGAGGTCGACGTCCCGACGCGTCCGAACGGCCGTACCGGGTGGGTCCGCGCGAGTGACGTCGCGCTGAGCACCGTCGCCTACCACCTCGTCGCGGTCACCGAGACGAACACCCTCACCGTCTACCGCGCCGGGAGGCCCGTCGCCACCTACCCGGTCGCGTCCGGCACCGGCGGGACCCCCACCCCGCACGGGTCGTTCTACCTGACGGAGCTCCTCAAGCCGACGAACGCCGGGTACGGGCCCTACGCGTACGGGCTCTCCGCGTTCTCCGACGTGCTCACGAGCTTCGGGGGCGGTCCGGGGCAGATCGGCCTGCACGGCACGGACGACGCGTCGAGCATCGGCAAGGACGCCAGCCACGGGTGCATCCGCATGCAGAACGCGGACATCACGGCGCTCACGAAGCTCCTGCCGCTCGGCACCCCGATCACGATCATCTGACCCGCCGCACCACCCCCGGCACCCGGTCCGCTGCCATCCCCACGGCGTATCGAGGGAGCACCGCACCACACCTCCGGGAGGCCGCCATGGAAGACCTGCACACCGTCCGCGCACTCGTCACCGGCGGCACGTCGGGCCTCGGCCGCGCGATGGCCGAGGGACTCGTCGAGGCGGGCGCCCGCGTCGCCGTCACCGGCCGCTCGGAGGCCCGGGTCACCGCCGCCGCGCGTGAGATCGGCGGCGACACGATCGGGATCGCCATGGACAGCCGCGACGACCGGTCCGTGGAGCAGGGCACAGCCACCGCGTGGCAGGCGCTGGACGGCATCGACCTGCTCGTCAACAACGCGGGCATCGGCATGCGCACCGTGAACCCCGCGTTCATGACGACGCCGCAGGACTTCTGGGAGGTCTCCCCCGATGGCTTCCGCGACGTCGTCGACACCAACCTGACGGGTTACTTCCTCGTCGCTCGGGCGGTCGTGCCGCGGATGCTCGCGACGGGCACGGGCCGCGTGGTCACGATCAGCATGAACCACGGCACGATGAACCGCCGCGGCTTCGTCCCGTACGGACCCTCCCGCGCGGGCGCCGAGGCCCTCGCCCGGATCATCGCCGCGGACCTCGCCGGCACCCCGGTCCGAGCGAACATCCTCCTCCCGGGCGGTGCGACGGCGACCGGGATGCTCGAGGGCACGTCCCGGCCCGAGGCACTCGCCGTCCTCTCCCCCGACGTCATGCGGGCCCCGATCCGGTGGCTCGCGTCCGACGAGGCCGCCGACGTCCACGACGCACGGATCGTCGCGACCGAGTTCACGGACTGGCTGGCGTCGCGCCGGGCCTCCTGACCGACGGTCGGGAGGCGCGGCACCGGCATGACCCGTCCCTCCCGGCCGGTGGGACCAGCGCGGGTGACCCTCGCCGGCCGCTGCTCCGGGCACGACGAGAGGCCCCGCCGGAGCGGGGCCTCTCGAGGACCGGTGGTGCGGGTGGCGTCAGCCCTTGAGGCCGCTGCCGGTCACACCCTCGACGATCTGCCGCTGGAAGATCAGGTACAGGATGATCAGCGGCAGTGCCGCGAGGATCGCACCCGCCTGGATGTCCGCGTACCGCTGACCGAACGAGCCCTGGACCGTGGCGAGCCCGACGGGGATCGTCATGAGGTTCGGGTTCGACAGCACGAACAGCGGCAGGAGCAGGTTGTTCCAGACACCGACGAAGGTCAGGATGACGACCGCGGCGATGACCGGACGGGACAGCGGCATGATGACCGACCAGTACACCTTCCACAGCCCGGCGCCGTCGATGCGCGCGGCCTCCTCGAGCTCCCGGGGGATGCCGTCGAAGAACTGCTTGAAGATGAACACCGCGATCACCGCGGGGACCTGCGGGAAGATCACCGACCAGTAGGTGTTGAGCAGGCTGACCGCGCCGAGCTCCTGGAAGATCGGGACGATGAGCACCTGCCCCGGGATCATGATGCCGAGGATGATGAGCAGGAACGCGAGGTTCTGACCCGGGAAGTTCAGCCGGGACAGCGCGAACGCCGCCATCGACGCGAACAGCACGGTGAGGATCGCGGTGATCACCGAGGTGATGCCGCTCGCCAGGTACCAGTTCCAGATGTCGCCGGCCTGGAACAGCGACGCGTACGAGTGCAGTGTCGGGTTCCAGTGCGACAGGATCGCGCCGGCGCCGAGTGCCGCGGTGCCGTTGTCGGACAGCGACGTCTTGAGTGCGAACAGGCTCGGGATGAGCCAGATGATCGCGAAGACCGTCAGGACGATGCCGGCGACGATGTTGAACGTCCGGCCGCTGACACCGATGCGCGTCGCGTTCTGCGCCGGTGCTGCCGCGGAGACCGGGGACTTGCTGCGGGTCCTGGTCGGCGCTGTGGTGGTCGTGGCCATCTCAGGCCTCCTTCCGAGCTGCGGAGCGGTCGATCACCTGTCGGATGACCGCGATGGCGACGATGACGATGAACAGCAGGACCGACGCCGCCGACGCCGCACCGATGCGGTTGTCGGTGAAGCCGGTGTTCGTGATGAGCCCGAGGGCCACCTGCGTCGATATGCCCGGCCCACCGCTCGTCATCAGGTAGACCTGATCGAAGATCTTCAGGCTGGCGATGATCTGCAGCAGGATCACGAGGGTCGTGGTCCGGCCGAGCAGGGGCAGCGTGATCGATCGGATCTGCTGCCAGTTCGACGCGCCGTCGACGGCGGCCGCCTCGTACAGCTCACGCGGGATCTCCTGGAGGCCCGCCAGGTACAGCACGAAGTTGAAGCCGAGCGTCCACCAGACGGTGGCGAGCGCGATGCCGATCATGGCGGTCTTCGGCGACGCGAGGACACCCGCCCCCGGCGTGATGCCGAGCCAGCTCTCGCCCAGCGCCCAGAGGCCGGTGCCCGGCGTGAAGATGAACACCCAGATCAGCGAGATCGTCGCCGACGGCAGGATGTAGGGCAGGAAGAACGCGAGGCGGAAGAACCACTGTCCCCGACGGATCCGGTTCGTCAGCACCGCGAACACGAACGCGAGGATGACGAGCGGCGGTGTCGTGTAGATGGTGAACTGCAGCGTGTGCCACAGCGCGCTCCAGAAGTCGGCGCGGGTCAGCATCTCGCCGTAGTTCGCGAACCCGGCGAAGGTACCGAGGCCCGTGTGGACGGTCGACGTGTTGAAGAAGCTCGTGATGATCATCCACACGGTCGGTCCGAGCAGGAACGCCAGGTAGAAGAGCCCGAACGGGGCCAGGAACAACCAGGCCTTGCGCCCGTCCTGTCGATCGAGCGCCGCGCGCCGCGGCCGCGACTTCGGGACGTGGGTCGTGAGCGTGGGACGGTTCGCTACGGGTGCGGTGGCGGTCACGTCGTCGTACCTCCGGGGTTCTGGGGTGAGGGGGTCACAGTGGGCTGGGGGTGCTGAGGTAGACGGCGAGCTGCTGCTTGATGGCCGACATGGCGCCCTGCGGCGACGTCGAACCCTGCTGCACGAGCGCGAGCTGGGCGCCCACCGTGGCCTCGAAGGTGGAACCGGACCCGCCGTACCAGGCGGGGTTGTCGTACACGGCGACCTTGGCGGCCGAGGCGTAGTCGGCCTGCGGCTCGAGCTTGTGGTACGCCGCACTCGTCGCGGTCGGCTGGTACGCCGGCACGTGACCGCCCTGCGCCCAGGTCATGCTCTGCTCGAGCATGGTCTTGATGAACCCCATGTGCTGCTTGCGCTGGTCGAGGGTCCGCGCCTTCTTCGGCAGGACGAACGTGTGCGAGTCGGCCTGCGCGGCCGGCTTGTCGAAGATCTGCGGGATCGGCACCATGCCGAACTTCAGGCCCTTGATCGACTGGGCCGTGCTGATCTCCCACTCGCCCTCGAGGTAGAAGCCCGCCTTGCCCGTGAACATCTGCGTCTGCGCGCCGGCGTAGTCGAGGCCCTTGTTGAGCCAGCCGTTCTTCACCCAGGTCTGCATCCGCTCGTTCACCTTGTTGAAGGCGTCCTCGTCGACGGACAGCTTGGCCCCGTTGTCGGAGAGGAAGGGCGTGACGCCGTTGATCTGGTTGTAGAACGTCCAGAACACGCGCCAGGGGGTCGCAGTCTCGCTGACGTTCGCGACCGTGATCGCGTTGCCACCCGTGACCTTGCTCACCGCGGCGAGCGCCGACTCGAACGTGTCGAGGCCCGTGAGGTCCTTGAGCTTGCCGTCGCTGCCGATCAGCCCGGCCTTCCGGCACACGTCCTCGTTGTAGAACATGACGATCGGGTGGGTGTCGAGCGGGATGGCGATGTTGTTCCCGTCGGTCTTCTGCGCCGCCCACGACTTGGCGTTGAAGTCGCTCGCCTTGAGTCCGACGAGCGCGAGGTCGTCCTCGGTGATCGGCTCGAGGATCCCACCGTCGTAGAGCGGCTTCGCCCGCGTCAGGTGGGAGACCGCGACGTCCGGCGGCTTGTTCCCGACGGTGGCCAGTGTCAGCTTGGAGTAGTAGGGGTTGCCCCAGGCGAACGTCGTCGCCTGCAGGGATCCCGATCCGCCGTGTCCCTTGCGGTAGCCGGCCTCCATCTGCTGCATGCGGTTGCCGTCCCCACCACCGAACAGGTTCCAGAAGATGAGCTGCTCGGGGTTGAGCTGACTGCCCACCAGTCCTGCCGACACGGGGCTGCTGCAGCCCGCGAGTGCGACCGTTCCTGCCGCGGCGATGCCCGCGGTCAGGAATCCCCGCCTCGTGAAGGCTCCCGTTCCCGTTGCCATTTCGACCTCCTCGTCGTTCCGGTGCCCGTGGACGGGTCGCCGGGGGTGCTGCGTTGGGTGCTCGTCCGCCAGGGAAGCGGACGTGGTTTCAGTGCGTCACCGGCGCTGCGCCGGATCCTGTCTGGAGGACCGGTGCCGGTCCTCCCGTCCGGTCGCCGGGCGTGGGGTGCGGCCCGCGGAGGACCCTCCCCGCGGCGCGGTGCGCAGCACGGGGATCTCGGACGCGGAGGCGTCGCGGGTCGTTCGGGTTGCGGTCATGGCATCACTCCATCGGGACGGACCGATCCCACCGACGGCGCGGCGGGTCTGGGGTGACTTTACAACGATGGAATGGAGTTGCAACACCCTCTTGCCACAGCGTGTCGAGAGCGCTCACGCGAGCAGCGCTCGATCCTGTCCGGCGTCGGTGCACGGGCTGTGCGTCGGCGATGACCTCGCACACGCTGCCGCTGTCGCTGTCGCACACCCTGCTGCCGTCGCGCACCCTGCTGCCGTTCGCACCCCCGCTGCCGTTGCACACCCCACTGCCGTTCGAACACCGTCATCCGGGTGTTCGACGGGAACGCACCGGTTCGTCCCGGTGCCGCTGCGTCAGGACACCGGGGGCGTCCCGCCGTCCTCGCTCCACTCCGGCTTGCCACCGGCCGCGGTCGAGGTCACCTCGGGGCCGACGATGAGGAACCGGACCTCCTCATCGGCCACCGGGCAGTGCTCGACCCCCCGCGGGACGACGAACAGGTCGCCCGGCGCGAGGTCGACGTCGCGGTCCCGCAACTGGATGCGCAGGCGTCCGCTGAGCAGCAGGAACGTCTCGTCCTGGTCGTCGTGCGCGTGCCACCGCGTGGAGCCGATGCCCTTGGCCACCTTGAACAGCTGCCCGTTCGCCTCGGCGAGGACACGCTGCGACCAGAACTCGGTCAACGTCGCCGCTTCGTCCGCCAGCGTCACCTTGTCGTCCACGTGGTCCTCCTCGTCCTCGGGCCGGGCCGTGCGCCCGTCTCCGCCCGTCAGCGTAGGGATCGGCAGCGGCGGTCGAGCATGGTAGGAATGCCCGATGTCGCAAGGATCGTTGCAACCCGACGCCGGGACCGTCCCGCGTGGTCGTGGGACACCGCACCGGGTGGTGCTCGTCGTCGACGAGGGCTCGAACCCCTTCGAGATGGCGTGCGCCTGCGAGGTGTTCGGTGCCCGCCGCGCCCGGGACCTCGGCTTCGAGCCCTACACACTCCGGATCGTCGCGCCGGGTCGCCGGACGACCATGCGCGACGGCCTGTTCCGGATCACCGCCGACGACGACCTGTCCGCCCTGGCGACGGCGGACACCGTGATCGTGCCGAACCGTCCCGACGTCGAGACCGCCTCACGCCCGGCGGTCCTCCGCGCGATCCGGGAGGCCCACGACCGCGGCGCCCGCATGGTCGGTCTGTGCACCGGGGCGTACACGCTCGCGGAGGCTGGCCTCCTGTCCGGCAGACCGGCTGCCGTGCACTGGCAGCTCGCCGACGACTTCCGGGCGCGCTTCCCCGACGTCGACCTCCGCCCCGACGTGCTGTTCGTCGACGACGGCGACGTCCTGACGTCCGCCGGCAGCGCGGCGGCGCTCGACCTGGGCCTCCACATCGTGCGGAACGACCACGGCGCCGAGGTGGCGAACCAGGTGAGCCGACGCCTGGTGTTCGCGGCCTTCCGCGACGGCGGTCAGCGGCAGTTCGTCGAGCGGTCGGTGCCGCGCGTCACCCACACACCCCTGTCGGCGACGCTCGACTGGGCCGAGGAGCACCTGGCCGAGCCCCTGACCGTCGCGGACCTCGCCGCCCACGCGCACGTCGGGGTCACCACGCTGCACCGGCGGTTCCGTGCCGAGGTCGGCAGCACGCCGCTCGCCTGGCTGACGGGGCGGCGGGTGCTCCTGGCGGAACGGCTGCTCGAGCGGGACGACCTGCCCCTGGACCTCGTGGCACAGCGGAGCGGACTCGGGACGACCGCGAACCTGCGCGCGCTCATCCGGCGGCACACGGGGTCGACGCCCTCGGTGGTGCGGGCGCGGTTCCGGGCGGCGGTCCCAGCGCGCTGATCGCCGGCCGCGGTCGCCCCGCGCGGTCGCCGGCCGTGCGTCGAACACCCCGCTGCCGTTCGAACACCGCGATCGTGGTGTTCGAACGGACGAACGCGGTTCACCGCTCGGTGACACCACCGCGCTCGGCAGCATCCCGCCGTGCGATGACGAGCGCCACCACGAGCGTCCCGACCACGAGCACCGCGGCACCGATCGCGACCGCCGAGCCGACCCCGACGGCCGCACCGAGCACCGCCAGCGTGATGCCGTTGCCCGTGCGCAGGCCACTGCCGAACATGTTGTAGACCCCGACCACGCGGCCGCGCTGGTCGAGCGGCGCCCGGAGCTGCACGACGGCCTGCCCGATCGACATGCCCGCCATGTTCGCGACACCGCCCACGAGCAGCGCGAGCACCGCGACGACGTAGTTCCCGGTCACCGCGACGGCGATCGTCGTCAGCCCGAACAGGACACCCGCCGCGACCGCCGCCCGGGTGTTCGGCTTGATCGCGCCCGTGGCCTCGAGCAGGAACCCGCCGAGCACACCACCCGCGCCGTTGGCGAACAGCAGCAGCCCGTACGCGAGTCCGGCGTCCCCGGCCCCCAGGGCGTCGGCGAACGACGGGATCGCGACCTGCAGCGCCCCGCCGATGCACAGCGCGGTGAGGCCGGCGAGCACGATCATCCCGATGAGCACGCGGTCGCCGCCGACGCTCCGGAGCACCTTGCCGGTGTCGAGCAGCGAGACGCGGGCGCGGTGCACGGACCCGCTCCGGGTGTGGCCGGTGTACGGCGTCCGGAGCATGAGGAGCGTCATGGGCACGTAGAACAGGACGTTCGCGAAGATCCCCCACGTCGACCCGAGCCCGAGCAGCAGCGCCGAGCCGACGACCGGCCCGAACAGGATCCCGAGGCTCCGGAACGTCGCGTTGAGCCGCACCGCGCTCGTCAGTTCCGCCGGTTCGGCGAAGTCGTGCAGCAGGAGCTGTTCCGCGGGTGCCCACAGTGCGCCGGCCATGCCGTGCAGCACGAGGAGCAGGCAGGCCTCCCAGATGTGCAGGGTCCCGGTCAGGAACAGCACACCCCAGGCCACCGACACGAGCATGAACATGCCCTGCGCGATCTGGATGAGCCGGCGGCAGTCGTACCGCTCGGCCAGCGTGCCGAACCACACCGAGAGCAGCAGGAACGGCAGCCAGTGACTGACGACCTCGAACCCGACGAGTGCCGGGGAGTGGAACCGCTGCCAGAGCACCCAGTACGTGATGACGTGCTCGATGTTGTCGCCCATCATCGACAGACCCGCGGTGAACAGGTAGGGGCGCGAGTGCCGATCGCGCAGGGCGGCGAAGCGCCGCGGTGCGCTCGCGATGGGGGTGGTCATGCTGCTCCTGCTCTGATCCGGTACCGGCACGGTACTTCATGCCCGGCATGCCGAATCGGGGGTGTCGAGCACGACCCGACGAGCACGACCTCATGAGCACGACCCGCACCTCGACCCCGCGTGGGGCATACCGTGGCGTCGTGGACCTCGAACTCACGGACAGCGTCGCACTCGTCGTCGGCGGACAGGGCTACATCGGCAGCGCCGTGGCCGACCGACTCCGCCGCGAAGGCGCGTCCGTCGTCATCGCGTCGCGGAGCGCCGACCCCGGACCCGACACCGTCCGGCTCGACACCGGCGATGCCGGCTCCGTCGAGCGCGCCGTGGGCGAGGTCGTCGACCGCCACGGCCACATCGACGTCCTCGTCGTCACGGCGGCCCCCGCTGCCGGCACGCTCGACCCTGCACGCGCGTCGGACCCGGAGCAGGTGCTGCACGCCATCGACGGCAAGGCCCTGGGCTTCCTCCGGGTCGCGAACGCGGTCCTCCCCGGCATGCGCGCCGCCGGCCACGGTCGGGTCGTCGTGCTCAGCGGGCAGAACGCCTACCTGACCGGGAACGTCACGACCTCGGTCCGCAACGCGGCGACGAACGTCATCGCGAAGAACCTGGCCGACGAGCTCGCCGGTTCGGGCGTGACGCTCAACGTCGTCAACCCCGGCACCGTCACCGACACGCCCTCGGCCGAGGTCACGCCCGGCCGCGGCGGCGAATCGAGCCCGGAGCAGATCGCCGACCTCGTGGCGTTCCTGTCGTCCCCGCGTTCGGTGGTCTCGGGCGAGTCGATCTCGATCGCGCACCGGGTGCTCGGGTCCGTCGTGCTCTGACGCGCCCGTTCCCCGTCGGGCGCACGAGTGGCGGTGACGACGGATGTCGCCCGGAGCGACGCCCGTTCTGACCGCAGGGTCTGGAGGCACCGCTCGCGGAGTGCATCGGCGTCAGCCGGCCCGTCGGCGGCGTCGATGGTGGGGTCCACGAACCGCAGGGCGCGGTCGGACAGGCCGTCCGGCGGGCTCCAGCATCCCCGGGAACGACGAAGGCCCCGGGTGTTCCCGGGGCCTCCATGCCTGGTGCGCGAGGGGGGACTTGAACCCCCACGCCCTCACGGGCACACGGACCTGAACCGTGCGCGTCTACCAATTCCGCCACTCGCGCCAGCCGGACGACTCTAGCACGCACAGGAAGGAACCCACGCCAACCACTACCATGCATGAGTCGGCGACCGCGATCACGGGAGACCCATGGGCCTACTGGACAGTTTCGAGCGAGGGCTCGAGCGCGCGGTCAACGGCGCGTTCGCGAAGACCTTCCGCTCGGGCGTGCAGCCGGTCGAGATCTCGGCGGCGCTCCGACGCGAGCTGGACACCAAGGCGGCGGTGGTCACGCGCGAGCGCATCCTCGTGCCGAACGAGTTCACGGTCCGGCTCGCGCCGCCGGACTACTCGCGCATGAACGACATCGGCCGGCCGCTCATCGACGAGCTCACCGGCCTCGTCCAGCAGCACGCGGTCGCACAGAACTACTCGTTCTCCGGTCCGGTCCAGATCACGCTGCGGCAGGACGGCACGCTCTCGACCGGGATCCTGCAGGTCGACTCCACGACGGTCCGTCGTGACGTCACGTGGGCCGGCGTGCTCGACATCGGATCGCAGCGCCATCACCTCAAGGTCGGCCGCACCGTCATCGGTCGCGGTTCGGACGCCGACATCACGGTCGCCGACACCGGCACGAGCCGTCGGCACGTCGAGGTCGTGTGGGACGGCAAGCACGCGCAGGCGACGGACCTCGGCTCGACGAACGGATCCAAGCTGAACGGAGAGCGCTTCGAGCGTGCGATCGTCGAGCCGGACTCCACCATCGAGATCGGACGGACCCGTATGGTGTTCCGGGTGGTCCCGGAAGCCGACGGAGGAGCGTGATGACGAGCAGCCTGACACTCCTCGTGCTGCGCTTCGCGTTCCTCGCGGTGCTGTGGCTGTTCGTGTTCGCGATCGTGTTCGCCCTCCGGAGCGATCTGTTCGGGCAACGCACCCGGTCCATCCCGACCGACGCCAAGAACCAGCAGCAGGGTCCGAGCACGCCGCCACTGCCGACCAACGCCACGGCTGGCCGCGCGGATCCGGGCGCGTTCACCGAGGCCATCCGGCCTGGAGGCCCACCCGCGTCCGCCACGCAGGTCGCCACCCGACTCGTCATCACCGACGGCGCGCGCGAGGGCATGGAGATGCCCCTCGGGCGCGGTCCGATCACGATCGGTCGAGCGAGCGACAGCAACGTCGTCATCCGCGACGACTACACGTCCACCAACCACGCCCGCCTCGACCTCCGCCCCGAGGGGTGGTTCATCACCGACCTCGACTCCACGAACGGCACCTTCCTCGACGGCCAGCGCGTCTCCGCGCCCATGCCGGTCCGGGAGCGCACCCCGATCACCATCGGGACGACGACGTTCGAGCTGCGGCGGTAGCGCCGGATGGCAGCCCGTACCCTCAGTGCCGCCGTGTCCCACGTGGGCCGGATCCGCGCGAACAACCAGGACTCCGGCTACTCGGGGGCGTACCTGTTCGCGGTCGCCGACGGCATGGGCGGGCACGCGGGGGGTGACGTCGCCTCCGCGATCGCGATCCGCCGCATCCGTGAGGTCGACCGCGAGTTCCCGTCGGCCCACGACGCGGAGTTCGCGCTGCAGGCCGCGCTCATCGCGGCGAACCAGCTCATCACCGAGACGGTGTTCGAGCACCAGGAGCTCACGGGCATGGGCACGACCGTGTCCGCGATGATCCGCGTGGGCGACCAGATCGCGATCGCGCACATCGGCGACTCCCGCATCTACCGCTTCCGGGACGGCGAGCTCAAGCAGATCACCGCCGACCACACCTTCGTGCAGCGGTTGGTCGACAGCGGGCGCATCACGCCGGAGGAAGCCGCGGTCCACCCGCGGCGGTCCGTCCTCATGCGGGTGCTCGGCGACGTCGACGCGGCGCCCGAGGTCGACACCGCGGTCATGGACATCCAGCCCGGTGACCGGTGGCTGCTCTGCTCCGACGGCCTGTCGAGCTACCTCGCCGAGGAGCGCATCCGCCACGCGCTCGCGTCCGAGATGGACGCCAACCAGGTGACGCAGCGCCTCGTCAAGGAGACCCTCGACCACGGCGCACCGGACAACGTCACCGTCGTGGTGATGGACGTGACCGAGGACGTCCCGGACGACGTCGACGACGCCGCGACGACCGTCGGGTCCGCCGCGGCGCCGCTGACGTTCGAGGCGTCGACGGGCCGCAAGCCGATCCGGCTGCCGACGATCCTGCTCCACCCCCTCAAGGTCACGACGGCGCCCGAGGACTCACACTTCGAGCCCGAGTCCGACCAGTACTTCGCCGAGCTCATCGCGGAGGACCGCCGCCGGCGCCTGCGTCGTCGCATCTCGTGGACGATCGCGTTGGTCGCTGCGGTCGTCGTGCTCGTCGGCGTCGTGTTCCTCGGCTACCGGTGGACCCAACAGCACTACTACGTGGGCGCCGACGGCAGCAACGTGGCCATCTTCAAGGGCGTGCAGCAGGGCATCGGTCCGGTGCACCTGTCGAGTGTGTACGAGGACTCGGACCTCCGGGTCGGCGACCTGCCCGCGTACACGCGTGAGAACGTCCGCCAGACCATCAACGCGTCGTCCCTGTCGGACGCGCGGGCCATCATCCGCCGTCTGGAGGCCGCGGCCGAGTCCGACGCGGACGGTGACGGCACCGGGACGCCGACGCCCACACCCACGCCGACGCCGACGGGAGGCGCGCATGGCTGACATCGCCGCCCGCCAGTCCCTGACGCAGACCATCACCATCAAGCTGCGCGAACCGGCGCGCGCCCGCAACCTGGAGCTCGGCCTCCTCGTCATCGCCTGCGGCATCTGCGCCGGCGCGATGCTGCTCGTCCAGCTCGGCGTGCACAACCGGATCGACGTGCCGATCCTGATCGAGGGCGCGGCCATCCTCGTGCTGGCCCTCGTGATGCACGTGGTCCTCCGCATCGTCGCGAAGAACGCGGACCCGTTCATCCTGCCGATCGCCATCGTGCTCAACGGCATCGGGATCGCCGAGATCTACCGGATCGACCTGCACACACCGAGCGCCACCGGATGGGGCAGCGCCGGGGTCCGGCAGATCGCCTGGACCTGCATGGCCATGGTGATGGCGATCCTGGTGCTCCTGCTCGTCCGGAACCACCGCTTCCTCCAGCGCTACCGCTACATCTTCATGCTCGTCAGCATCGTGCTGTTGTTGCTGCCGATGCTGCCCGGGATCGGACGCACCATCTACGGCGCGCGCGTCTGGATCGGCATCGGACCGTTCTCGTTCCAGCCGGGCGAGCTCGCCAAGATCTCGCTCGCGCTGTTCTTCGCCGGGTACCTCGTGACGGCGCGCGACAGCCTGTCGATCGTGGGCCGCCGGATCCTCGGTGTGCAGCTGCCGCGGGCCCGCGACCTCGGGCCGATCCTCATCGTGTGGGGCGCGGCGATGAGCGTCCTCGTGTTCCAGCGCGACCTCGGGACCTCGCTGCTCTACTTCGGCCTGTTCCTCGTGATGATCTACGTGGCCACGGGCCGCGCGAGTTGGGTGATCATCGGCTTGATCCTGTTCGTGGGAGGCGCGCTCATCGCCGCGCAGACCCTCACCTACGTGCACGGCCGGTTCCAGGCCTGGCTCGAGCCGTTCGACAACACCATCTACAACCGGCAGTTCTCCGGGAGCTACCAGCTCGTGACGGGTCTGTTCGGGTTCGCCAACGGCGGCATCACCGGCACGGGCCTCGGCCAGGGACGCCCGTACCTGACCCCGCTCGCCCAGAGCGACTACATCTTCTCGGCCATCGGCGAAGAACTCGGGCTCGTCGGCGTCTTCGCGATCCTCGGACTGTTCCTCCTGCTCGTCTCGCGCGGGTTCCGCGTGGCGTACGCCGGCCAGGACGACTTCGGCCGACTCCTCGGGGTCGGGCTCGGCTTCGTCATCGCGCTGCAGACCTTCATCGTGATCGGCGGTGTCACGCGCGTCATCCCCGTGACGGGTCTGACCACGCCGTTCATGGCCGCGGGTGGCTCCTCACTCGTGGCGAACTGGATCATCGCGGCGATGCTCCTGCGCCTCACCGACTCCGTCCCGGCGGAGCAGCGGGTGCAGCAGGGCGCCGCCACGGCCGCCATCGACACGAGGACAGGACGGTGACCCGCCCGTGAAACGCCAACTCCGCTCGATCTCGACCGTGGTCGTGCTCATGTTCGTCGCGCTCTTCGTGTCGACGACGAGCATCCAGTTCTTCTCGGCCCAGCAGCTCCGGGCCGACTCCCGGAACTCCCGGACGATCCTCGACAGCTACTCGACCAAGCGCGGGGCGATCCTGGTCGACGGCACCCCCATCGCCGAGTCGAAGCCCGTGGACGACCAGTACAACTACCAGCGCACCTACGCGAACGGCGACCTGTACAGCGCCGTGACCGGGTACTTCACCATCGGGCAGGGCGAGACCGGGGTCGAGAGCGCCGAGAACTCCTACCTCGCGGGCACGAGTTCCGACAGCTTCTTCAGCAACATCAACTCGATCCTCACCGGGCAGGACGTCCAGGGCGACGACGTCAACCTGACGATCGACCCGCAGGTGCAGCAGGCCGCGTTCGACGCACTCGGCTCGAACACCGGCGCGGTCGTCGCCATCGAGCCGAAGACCGGCAAGATCCTCGCCATGGTGTCGAAGGCGTCGTTCGACCCCAACACCCTCGCCGTGCACGACACGAAGCAGGTCCTGGCCCAGTACCACGCCCTCCTGTCCGCCGAGAGCCAGCCGCTGCAGAACCGCGCGATCGCCGGCGACCTGTACGCGCCGGGGTCCACGTTCAAGCTGATCGTCGCGTCCGCCGCCTTCGCGAGCGGTGACTACGACCTCGACTCGACACTGCCGAACCCGTCGACACTGACCCTGCCGGGCACGAGCCGCACGATCAACAACGCAGAGGGCGGGTCCTGCGGCGGTGGCAACACGGTCACCATCGCCGTCGCGATCCAGAACTCGTGCAACATCCCGTTCGCGGAGCTCGGCCAGAAGCTCGGCTACGACGCCATCAACGCGATGGCCAAGCAGTACGGCTTCGGCGACAGCATCCACGTGCCGATGGCGAGCACGCCGAGCCAGTACCCGCAGACCGACGGCACCGCCGAGCTCATGCGGAGTGCCTTCGGTCAGCAGAGCGTCCGGGTGACCCCGCTCCAGATGGCGATGGTGTCGGCCGGCATCGCGAACGGCGGCCGGGTGATGAGCCCCACGCTCATCGACAAGATCACGACGAGCGACCTGAAGACGGTGGTCCCGTTCCAGGCCAAGCAGTACGGCGACCCGATCTCGTCCGACGTCGCCTCCGACCTGACCAAGGCCATGGAGAGCGTCGTCGACAACGGCACCGGCACCAATGCGAGAATCGACGGGGTCGACGTGGCGGGTAAGACGGGCACCGCCGAGAACGGGACGGGCGATCCCTACACGCTCTGGTTCACCGGGTTCGCCCCCGCGAAGGACCCGCAGGTCGCCGTCGCCGTGGTCGTGGGGAACGGCGGCGGACTCGGACAACAGGGCGTGGGCAACACGGTCGCGGCTCCGATCGCGAAGAAAGTCATGGAGGCGGTGCTGAACAAATGAGACCCACCAGCGGACTCACCTTCGGTGGGCGGTACCAGCTCTCCTCCCGCGTCGCGATCGGCGGCATGGGCGAGGTGTGGCAGGCGACCGACCTCGTCATCGGTCGCACCGTCGCGCTCAAGATCCTCAAGGACGAGTACCTCGGCGACCCCGGGTTCCTCGAGCGCTTCCGCGCGGAGGCCCGACACGCGGCACTCGTCAACCACGAGGGCATCGCGAACGTCTTCGACTACGGCGAAGAGGACGGCAGCGCCTACCTCGTCATGGAACTCGTCCCCGGCGAGGCGCTCTCGACGCTGCTCGAGCGTGAGCACACACTCCCCGTCGACAAGGTCCTCGACATCGTCGCGCAGACTGCCAACGCCCTGCAGGCCGCGCACGCGGTCGGGCTGGTGCACCGGGACATCAAGCCCGGCAACCTGCTGATCACCCCGGACGGCCGGGTGAAGATCACGGACTTCGGCATCGCGCGCATCGCCGACCAGGTCCCCCTGACCGCGACGGGTCAGGTGATGGGCACCGTGCAGTACCTGTCGCCGGAGCAGGCGAGCGGTCACCCGGCGTCGCCCTCGACGGACATCTACTCGCTCGGGATCGTCGCCTACGAGTGCCTCGCGGGCAAGCGTCCGTTCACGGGTGAGTCCCAGGTCGCGATCGCGATGGCGCACATCAACGAGCAGCCCCCGGAGCTCCCGGCGTCGATCCCCGAGCCCGTGCGCGATCTGGTGATGTCCTGCATCGCGAAGAAGCCCGCCGACCGCCCGGCGACCGCGGCGAACCTCGCCCGCGCGGCGCAGGCACTCCGACGTGGTGACGTCGCCGCGGCCACCGTCGCCGTCCCGGCGCTCGGCGCAGCCACGGTCGCCTTCAACCCGCCGGTCGGCAACGACGACGCCACGAGCATCATCGGGACCCAGGCCACGCAGCGGCTCGCTCCGACGCCGGGGCCGGCCGTGCCCAGGGGCCCCGGCACCCCCCCGACTCCCGACGACGACGGCCGGAAGCGCCGGCCCTGGTTGTGGCCCCTCATCGTCCTCGGGGCGCTCCTCGTCGCGGCGCTCGTCATCGGCGGCATCGTGTTCGCGAACCGCGGCAACCAGCAGGACCCGAGCGCGTCGGAGACCCCATCGCACGCGTCCACGCCGAAGCGGTCCGAGCCGAGCGACAGCCCGAGTTCCACGCCGACCACCGCCCAGCCCCAGACCGTCACGGTGAACGAGGGCGACTACACGGGCAAGAACGTCGACGACGTGGCGGCCGCGCTGCGCGCCGAAGGGTTCACCGTCAAGGTCGTCACCGGCGATCCGGCGTCGAGCACGACGCCGGAGAACACGGTGCAGTCCATCGACCCCACCGGCAACCTGCCGTACGGCTCCACCATCACCGTCAAGGCCTACGGGCCCATGCCGTCGGCGCCCACCCCGTCCACGGCCACCGCCTCGCCGATCTCGTCGGACGGCACCTTCACGGCGACCTGGCCGGCGTACACGCAGTGCCCGACCGGCTACAGCCTCACCGGGTACTCGTACACGATCCAGAACGGCACGGACGGCTCCGGGGCGTCCTCGGGGGCGACCCGCGGCACGTCGGTCCGCGTCTCCGCCGGCTCGCCCGGAACGGTGTCCCTCACCTACACCGTCAACTGCGGGGACCTGCAGTCGGGCTCGTCCCAGCCGCTCACCGTGCAGTACCAGCCGGCCGCGACGAGCACGCCCACACCGAGCTCCGCCGGGACCCCGGGTACCCCCGGCACCTCGAACGACGACACGAACAACGTGCTCGACCAGATCGCGAACCGGGTCGGTCTGCACCGCTGATGACCTTCCGATAACGGTTCGCCACCGGGTCCCCCGCGCCAGCGATCCGTCAGGAACCCCTGCCGTACACTGATCGCGACGGACACTCGGAGGACACGTGGCAGAAGGTGTGACCGCGGGGATCTCCCTCCTCGCCGGCCGGTACGAGATCGGCGACACGATCGGCCGGGGCGGCATGGCGACGGTCCACATCGGCAACGACACCCGGCTCGGTCGTCGGGTCGCGGTCAAGCTCCTCAAGCCGAGCCTGGCGAACGACCCCTCGTTCCGCACGCGCTTCCGGCAAGAGGCCCAGGCCGCCGCGCGCATGGCCCACCCGACCATCGTCCGCGTGTACGACGCCGGTGAGGAAACGGTGACCGAGCCCTCCGGTGCCGAGGTCCAGGTGCCGTACATCGTCATGGAGTTCGTCGAGGGCCGTCCGCTCAGCGACATCCTCACCGACGGCCCGCTCGCTCCGGACGAGGCCGTCCGCATCACCGAGGGCATCCTCACCGCGCTCGAGTACAGCCACCGTGCGGGTGTCGTGCACCGGGACATCAAGCCCGCGAACGTCATGGTGACGCAGTCCGGCCAGGTCAAGGTCATGGACTTCGGGATCGCGCGGGCCATCACCGACACCTCGGCGACCGTGGCCCAGACGACCGCGATCCTCGGAACCGCCTCGTACTTCTCCCCCGAGCAGGCCCGCGGCGAGACCGTCGACGCCCGCACCGACCTGTACTCGACGGGCATCGTCCTGTTCGAGCTGCTCACCGGTCGTCCGCCGTTCCGCGGGGACTCGCCCGTGGCGGTCGCGTACCAGCACGTCAGCGAGCAGCCGGCCGCCCCGAGCACCGTGAACCCAGCCGTGTCGCCCGCACTCGACGCGGTCACGCTGCGCGCCCTCGCGAAGGACCGGTCCCAGCGGTTCCAGAGCGCCGCGGAGTTCCGCCGTGACCTCCAGCAGGCCGCGTCCGGGCACGTCCCCGCGGCGCGTCGACTACCGGCCGCCGCCGACGCCTCGACCGTCCTGTTCGGCGTCGACCCCCGGACCTCCGACAGCGCCGACGCGGCCTTCCGCGAGCTCGACGACCCCGATGACGCCCGCCCGCAGCGGACGCAGAGCCGACCGCCCGTGGCGTGGATCTGGCTCGGCGTCATCGTCATCGCAGCCGTCGTGATCGCCGTCGTCTGGTGGGTCGCGAACCTCCAGCCGTCCACGTCGTCCGTGTCCTCGTCGGTGTCCGTGCCGAACGTGGCCGGCGCGACCTGGCAGACCGGGCAGAAGGCCCTGGAGAAGCGCCATCTCGTCGCCGTCCGCGTCGACAAGAACTCGACGTCGGTCCCGAAGGACACCATCATCCGGACCACGCCCGGCGCCGGCACGAACGTCGCGCCCCAGCAGAACATCCGGGTCGTGGTCTCGGCCGGTCCGGCGCAGGTCGCCGTGCCGGACGTGACGAACCAGTCCCAGGGCGCCGCCGAGACCACCCTGAAGTCGCAGGGCCTCAAGATCGGCAGCAGCAACTCGGGGTACTCGGCGACCGTGCCCGCAGGCACCGTCCTCAGCACCGACCCGGGCTCGGGCACGACCGTCAACAAGGGCTCGGTCGTGAACATCGTCGTCTCGAACGGCAAGATCCAGCTGCCCGACGTCACGAAGCAGCCCTTCTCGACGGCGAACGCCACACTCGCAGGCCTCGGGCTCACCGTGCAGCCGCAGCCGGACTACACCTGCACGGGCAGCACCGTGACGCAGCAGTCGCTCCCGCCGGGCGATCAGCCGCAGGGCTCGACCGTGCAGCTGACGTACTGTGCCGCCTCCGCGCAGCCCACGCAGACATCGACGCCGGCACCCACCCAGAGCAGCGACTCCGGGAACGGCGACGACGACCACTGACGGTTCGTCGACCGTCCGGGGCGCCGCCTCCAGCGGACCGCGTGGTCCTCTCCGGACCGCGTGACCCTCATCGGAGATCGCCTGAGCCTCACCGGGCCGCGTGATTCTTATCGGGCCGCGTGACCCGCAGGTCGCCCGCGCGTCGCCCTCAGCGGTCCGCGCGTCGCCCTCAGCGGTCCGTCGAGGGCGACGTGATGAGCGGACCGAGTCCGTCCGCGGCCGTGGCGGCACCCGCGAGCCCGGTCAGCTCGAGCCAGTTCCCCACCATGCGGTACCCACCCTCGGTCAGGACGGACTCCGGGTGGAACTGCACGCCGAACACCGGAGCCTCCCGGTGCTGGACTCCCATGATCACACCCCCGGTCGTCCGCGCGGTGACCTCGAGTTCGTCGGGCACCGTGCCGTCGACCACCGCGAGCGAGTGGTACCGGGTCGCCGTGAACGGCTGCGGAACGCCGACGAACAGCGGGCTGTCGTCGTGCATCACGCTCGACGTCTTGCCGTGCATGAGTTCCTCGGCGTGGGTCACCGTGGCCCCGAGTGCCTCCGCGATGGCCTGGTGTCCGAGGCACACCCCGAGCAACGGCACGTCGGCGCCGATCGCAGCATGCACGGCGGGGATCGAGACGCCAGCGGCGGCGGGAGCGCCGGGCCCCGGCGACAGCAGGACGCCGTCGTACTCGGCGATGCGGTCGGCGATGGCGTCCGCATCGATCGCGTCGTTGCGGATCACGTCGGTCTCGGCACCGAGCTGTTGCACGTAGCCGTTGAGCGTGTAGACGAAGCTGTCGTAGTTGTCCACGACCAGGATCCGGCTCATCGGTGGCCGACCGTCACGTCGGGGGTGGGGATCAGCTCCTGCACCCAGGGGAACACCCACAGGTCGAGGACGGCGAGGACGATCGCGACGAGGAACAGGACCTCGACGATCCGTACCCACACCGGACCGGGCAGGACCCGCCAGAGCGCACCGTACATGTGGTCTCCTAACCCTTGACCTCGGACGCGATGGCCGCCGGCGCTCCCGCGGACCGTGGCTGCCACGAATCGAACACACTGAAGGCGACGATGCGCTCCTGCGCCGAGTACATCGGGTTGCAGCTCGTCATCGTCATGATCCGGTCCTTCGTCGCGACGCCGACGTCGTCGGGGTCCTGGTCGAGGACGGTCACCTGCGTCGGCGGCACGTACTCCAGGTTGCGGAACGTGTAGGTGTAGAAGCCGTCCGCGGTCTCGAGGTAGATCTTGTCGCCGACCTGGAGGTTCGCGATCTGGTTGAACGGGGCGCCGTGCGTCGTGCGGTGACCGGCGACGGCGAAGTTCCCGACCTGCCCGGGCATCTGGGTGCGGTCGTAGTGCCCGATGCCGATCGTGTCGAGTGTGCCCGCCGTGGTCGTGCCGCCGGCCATGGGGACGGCGTAGGTCGCACCGAACCGGGGCACGTACATGACGCCGAACACCTTGGTGTTGCCGGGCTGCGCGCTGACCTTCGGCGGACCGTACCCCTGCGTGGGGGTGGGCGCTGGCGTCGAGATCGCACCGAGCGACTTGCTGAACTGCTGGGCCTGGTGTTCGTGCTGCTTGGCGACGACCAGGTCGTTGAACCACTGCTGCCACGCGATGAACAGGAGGACGAGCACACCCGCCGTGATGAGCAGGTCGCCCAGGACACCGAGGACGGTCACGTGGCCTCGGCGTCGACGACGGCCGCCCGTGTCCGGGGACGGGGCGTGAGCGTCGCCCTCGACGGGCACCTCGGTCACGGTCATGTGGTTCGTCCCCCGTCCGACAGCCCACCCACCCGAGCGGGTGGCAGATGTGTTGACGGTAGGATACCGGCCATGGCCAAGCAGAAGGACCGTACGAAGCCCGCCCGGCAGGCCCGAGCCGACTCGGTCGACACTGCCGGCGGTGCACCGAACCCGGTGTGGTTCAAGCCGGTCATGTTCGGCTTCATGCTCGTCGGCCTCGCCTGGGTCATCGTGTTCTACGTCTCGCAGGGAACGCTGCCCGTGCCGACGCTCGGGTCGCTCAACATCCTGATCGGCTTCGGGATCATGTTCATCGGGTTCCTCATGACGACGAAGTGGCGCTGAGGCGAACACGATCTGTACGCCGGGTGACGGCGGAGCCTAGTGGACTTACACAGCTGTGATTATCCCCAATGTGGACATGGCTGTGGATAACTCATCCCCCTCTTCGGGGGGAGGCGGAAGGCCCGCGGACCGGACGGTCCGCGGGCCTTCGTGTGTCGGGCCTCCCGACGGTGCTCACGTGTACACGGCGTAGGCCGCTGCGGCGATGGCGACCGCGACGACGGCCTCGGCGACGAGCAGGGTGATCTGGAGCCCACGCCGTCGCACATTGCGGGTCCGGGTGAAGATGAAGCCCGTCACGAACCCCGCGACGACGCCGCCGACGTGCGCCTGCCATGCGACGCCGGCGACCAGGAACCCGATCACCAGGTTGAGCCCGATGATGACCAGGATCTGGACCGCGTTGCCGCCGAGACTCCGCTGGAGCACGAAGAACACCGCGAACAGTCCGAAGATCGCCCCGGAGGCGCCGATCACCGTGGTCTGCGGCGCCAGCACCGTCACCGCCACCGAACCGACGAGACCGCTGATGAAGTACAGCGCCACGAACCGCCAGGTCCCGAGCATCTGCTCGAGCATGCGACCGAAGATCCACACGGCCCACATGTTGAACAGGATGTGCAGGAAGCTGCCGTGCACGAACATCGTCGTGATCAACCGCCACGGCTGCGTCGGCAGCCAGTACGGGTTGTAGTCCAGCGCGGCGGTGACCGGCCCGTTCGTCCCGCCGGTCAGCATCTGCAGCAGCCAGATGGCGACGCTGACGACGACGATGACCGTCGTCGCTTTCTGGTCGATCATGCCGAAGCGACGCCGTGCCACCGTGAAGGTGCTCGGACCGACGGTCCGGCGGTTCGACGAGAACTGCGCGCGCTGCTCACGCACGCACTCGGGGCAGTGCACCCCGACGGCGGCCGGTGTCTGGCACTCGGTGCAGATCGTCCGCCCGCAACGCTGACACAGGATGAAGCTCTGCCGGTCCGGGTGCCGGTAGCAGAAGTTCGCTCGGTCTTGGGAGAAGTCGGTCACTACGCCCCGGCGCCAGCGGAGTCGGTCACGTCGATGCTCTGGATGACGACGTCCTCACGCGGCTTGTCGCGGCCGTCGGTGGGCACGGCCTCGATCGCGTCGACGACCGCGCGCGACTCGTCGTCGGCGACCTCTCCGAAGATCGTGTGCTTGCCCTGCAGCCACGGGGTGGCGACGGTCGTGATGAAGAACTGCGAGCCGTTGGTGCCGCGGCCACCCTGGGTGCCGGCGTTCGCCATCGCCAGGATGTACGGCTGCTGGAACGTGAGCTCCGGGTGGATCTCGTCGTCGAAGCGGTAGCCCGGGCCGCCGATGCCCTGGCCGAGCGGGTCACCGCCCTGGATCATGAAGTCCTTGATGATGCGGTGGAACACGACGCCGTCGTACAGCTTGTCCGTCGACACCTTGCCGGTACCCGGGTGCGTCCACTCCTGGGTGCCCGTGGCGAGTCCGACGAAGTTCGCGACCGTCTTGGGTGCGTGGTTGCCGAAGAGGTTGACGCGGATGTCGCCGAGGTTGGTGTGGATGGTTGCAACAGCGGTGTGCGAAGACATGTGGCCATTCTCGCATGCGCTCCCGGATCGTTCATGGTACTTCCAGACGAGGCACCGTGACCTGCCAGGGCCTCCGGTGGCAGGATGGGCATCTCACCGCCCGATCCGATGGAGGTAGCTGATGACCATGGAACTCTCCCGCAAGCGCAAGAAGCAGATCAAGAAGCTCAAGGGTCAGACGACCACCCTCCTCGGCGAGCAGCGCAAGGTCCTCGAGCACGCGAACGCCATCCTGGCCGAGGCCCGGCTGCACGCCGCCGACGCCGCTCGCAACGACCTCGCCCCCCGCGTCAAGGACGCCATCGACAACGGGGTCAAGCCCGCCGTCGCCACCGGGGTGCACGCGGCGACGTCCGCGGCGACCGCCACCAAGACCCGGCTGACCACCGAGGTCGTCCCGAGCCTCGTGTCGACCCTCGGGTCCGCGATGAGCGTCGTGGACCTGGCCAAGGACCCAAAGGTGCGCAAGATCGTCGCCGACGCCACCAAGAAGGCGGCCAAGGCCTCGAAGAAGGGCCGCAAGGCCGCCAAGACGGTGGTCAAGGCCGCGCCGAAGCAGAAGAGCGGACTCGGCTTCGGCGGCGTCGCGCTCATCGTCGTCGGTGCCGTCGCCGTCATCGGAGCCGCGTACGCGGCGTACCAGACCCTCCGTGCCGACGACGACCTGTGGGTCGCCGACGACGCGGACACGGCGGACAAGCCCGCCGCCTGATCGGATCGCACCACACGAACGGCCCGTGTCATTCGGCGCGGGCCGTTCGTCATGCCGGGAGGGCCATGCCACCCGGCGTCGCCGGCAGCCCTCCGCCGAGATCGCAGCAGATGTCGTTTCGGCGCGGTCCGAAGCGGCACCCCCTGCGATCTCGCGCAAGAGGAGGACCGGAAGGGACGCCCGGACCGAAGGCACTGGGCCGGCGCCGCGCGCCGAGCGCCGAGCACGGAGCGCTCAGGCACGCCCCGCGACGTCGCGCCGCAGGGGCGGCGGCGCGCACGAAGCACTGAACCAGCGGGCTGCGAAGGCGCGAAGCGCCGAGCAGCCCAGACAGCTGGTGGAGCCTAGGGGAATCGAACCCCTAACCCCCGCCTTGCAAAGGCGGTGCTCTGCCAATTGAGCTAAGGCCCCGGATGGTCGGCCATGCTACCGGAGGAGCAGCCGACGGGTCATACGGGCTCGGTGGTGCAGTCACGATGACGGCGAACCGTCGGAGTGGGGCTACTAGGACTTGAACCTAGGACCTCTTCGTTATCAGCGAAGCGCTCTAACCGCCTGAGCTATAGCCCCGAGACCGGATGAAAGCCTACATGACGCGCGCCGCGGGCGCGAATCGGGTGGGGCCTCCAGACCGGTGATCCGGGTCAGTTGTTGGTGAACCCGACGAGCAGACCACCGGTGATCCGCACGCTGAGGTTGTACAGCACGCTCACGATCGCGCCGAGCACCGTGCCGACGACCACGTTGAGGCTCCCGACGACGATCGAGAACCCCATGACCTGGCCCAGCGAGAACTGGTCCATGATCGAGTAGTTGTTCTTGCCGGTGACGTCCTGCAGCAGCTTGTCGATCTGGGTGAACACGCCCGTCTGGTTCAGGATGATCCAGACGAGCATGGTCGCCACGACGATCACGATGCTGCCGGCCAGCGCGATGAGGAACGACAGCTTCACGCACGACCAGAAGTCGAGGTACACCAGGCGCAGCCGGACCTGCTTGGTGCCGACGGGTCGCTTCGTCTTGCGCTGGAGCTTCTCGGCGACACTACTCATTCGTTGACTGGTCCTCTCCGGCCTGCGGGTCGGCGGGCTCGTCCGTTGCCTCGGCGGGGCTCACTGCTTCGACCGGGCCCGCGGGTTCGATCTCGGCGTCGGCCTGGTCGTCCAGGTTCCGTTCACTGTTCCGGGCCACTGCGATGATCCGGTCGTCGTCGGCGAAGCGTGCGAACACGACGCCCATGGTGTCGCGCCCCTTGGCAGGGACCTCGGCCACGGCAGACCTTACCACCTTGCCGGAAGCCAGCACGACGAGCACCTCGTCGTCCCCGCTGACGATGAGACCGCCGACCAGGTCACCCCGGTCGACCGCGAGCTTGGCGACCTTGATACCGAGACCGCCGCGCCCCTGCACGCGGTACTGGTCCACGGCGGTGCGCTTGGCGTAGCCGCCCTCCGTCATCACGAACACGAATCCCTCGTCGTGCGCGACCGAGGCGGACAGCAGCGAGTCGTCCCCACGGAAGGTCATGCCCTTGACGCCGGACGTCGAGCGGCCCATCGGACGCAGGGCGTCGTTGGTCGCGGTGAACCGGAGCGACATGCCGTGCCGCGAGACCAGGAGGAGGTCGTCGGACTCGTCCACCAGGAGTGCGGAGACGAGTGCGTCACCCTCGCGGAGGTTGATCGCGATGATCCCGCCGGTGCGGTTCGTGTCGTACTCGGTGAGCGCGGTCTTCTTGACCAGGCCGTCGCGGGTCGCCAACACGAGGTACTGGGCTGCCTCGTAGTCGCGGATGTCGAGGACCTGCGAGATCTGCTCGTCGGGCTGCATGGCGAGCAGGTTGGCGACGTGCTGGCCCTTGGCGTCGCGCCCGGCCTCCTGGAGTTCGTACGCCTTGGCGCGGTAGACGCGACCCTTGTCGGTCAGGAACAGCAGCCAATGGTGCGTCGTCGTGACGAAGAAGTGGTCCACGACGTCATCCGCTCGGAGCTGGGCGCCCTTGACGCCCTTGCCGCCGCGGTGCTGGGACCGGTAGTTGTCGCTGCGTGTGCGCTTGACGTAGCCACCACGCGTGATGGTGACGACCATCTCCTCCTCGGGGATGAGGTCCTCGACGCTCATGTCGCCGTCGAACCCGAACATCACCTCGGTGCGGCGATCGTCGCCGAACTTGGCGACGATCTCGTCGAGCTCCTCGCCGATGATCACGCGCTGGCGCTCGGGACGCGCGAGGATGTCCTGGTAGTCCGCGATGAGGCGCTCGAGCTCCTCGGCCTCCTCGTGGATCCGCTGTCGCTCGAGGGCGGCGAGACGACGGAGCTGCAGGTCGAGGATCGCGCGTGCCTGGACCTCGTCGACCGACAGCAGCGCCATGAGGCCGTCCCGGGCCTCCTCGACCGTCGGCGACCGGCGGATGAGCGCGATGACCTCGTCGAGCGCGTCGAGGGCGGCGAGGTACCCGCGGAGGATGTGCGCCCGCTCCTCTGCCTTGCGGAGCCGGAAGCGGGTCCGCCGGACGATGACCTCGACCTGGTGGTCGACCCACGCCGAGATGAAGCCGTCGAGCGCGAGCGTGCGCGGGACACCGTCGACGATCGCGAGCATGTTCGCGCCGAAGTTCTCCTGCAGCTGCGTGTGCTTGTACAGGTTGTTGAGCACGACCTTGGCGACCGCGTCGCGCTTGAGGACGATCACGAGGCGCTGTCCCGTGCGGCCGGAGGTCTCGTCGCGGATGTCCGCGATGCCCGCCAGGCGGCCGTCCTTGACGAGCTCCGCGATCTTGACCGCGAGGTTGTCCGGGTTCACCTGGTACGGCAGCTCGGTCACGACGAGGCAGGTCCGACCCTGGATCTCCTCGACGTTGACGACCGCGCGCATGGTGATCGAACCACGGCCCGTGCGGTAGGCGTCCTGGATGCCGCGGACGCCGAGGATCTGCGCGCCGGTCGGGAAGTCCGGGCCCTTGATCCGCTGCATGAGCGCCTCGAGGAGCTCCTCGCGCGTCGCGTCCGGGTGTTCGAGCGCCCACTTCGCGCCCTCGGCGACCTCGCGCAGGTTGTGCGGCGGGATGTTCGTGGCCATGCCGACCGCGATGCCGACCGACCCGTTGACGAGCAGGTTCGGGAAGCGCGACGGCAGGATCGACGGTTCCTGCGTGCGGCCGTCGTAGTTGTCCTGGAAGTCGACGGTGTCTTCCTCGATGTCCCGCACCATCTCGAGCGCGAGCGGAGCCATCTTCGTCTCGGTGTACCGCGGGGCGGCTGCACCGTCGTTGCCGGGGGACCCGAAGTTGCCCTGGCCGAGCGCGAGCGGGTACCGGAGGCTCCACGGCTGCACCAGGCGGACGAGGGCGTCGTAGATGGCGGAGTCGCCGTGCGGGTGGAACTGCCCCATGACGTCGCCGACCACGCGTGAGCACTTGGAGAAGGCGCGGTCCGGGCGGTACCCGCCGTCGTACATCGCGTAGAGGACGCGCCGGTGCACGGGCTTGAGGCCGTCACGGACCTCCGGGAGCGCACGCCCGACGATGACGCTCATGGCGTAGTCGAGGTAGGACCGCTGCATCTCGAGCTGGAGGTCGACCTGCGAGATGCGGTCGCCCGAGAGCACGATGTCGCCGGCGTCGCCGTGCACGACCTCGGGCTCGTCGCCGCCGTTGTCGTTGTCGTCAGCCATGTGCTGCCTCTCTCATCGGCCGGGAGGCCGTGGTTCCGTCCTGCTCGGGCGTCGCGCCGGCAGGTGGTCGGGGCGCGCGGGGCGCGCGGTGCCTCAGATGTCCAGGAAGCGGACGTCCTTGGCGTTCTGCTGGATGAACTGACGACGCGACTCGACGTCCTCGCCCATGAGGGTGGCGAACACGCCGTCGACCGCGGCGGCGTCCTCGAGGGTGACCTGGAGCAACGTGCGGGTGTCCGGGTTCATCGTCGTGTCCCAGAGCTCCTTGTAGTCCATCTCGCCGAGGCCCTTGTAGCGCTGGATCCCGTTGTCCTTCGGGATCCGCTTGCCCGCCGCGAGACCGGCCTGCAGCAGGACGTCGCGCTCGCGGTCACTGAACACGTACTCGTGGGCCGAGTTCGACCACTTGAGTCGGTAGAGCGGGGGCTGCGCGAGGTACACGTAGCCACGTTCGATGAGCGGACGCATGTAGCGGAACAGGAGCGTCAGCAGCAGCGTGGTGATGTGCTGGCCGTCGACGTCGGCGTCGGCCATGAGCACGATCTTGTGGTACCGCGCCTTGTCCGGGTCGAAGTCCTCGCCGATGCCGGCACCGAACGCCGTGATCATCGACTGGATCTCCTGGTTCGCCAGCGCGCGGTCGAGTCGGGCCTTCTCGACGTTGAGGATCTTGCCGCGCAGCGGGAGGATCGCCTGGGTGAGCGGGTTGCGCCCCTGCACCGCTGATCCGCCGGCCGAGTCGCCCTCGACCATGAAGATCTCGCTGACCGTCGGGTCCTTGGACTGGCAGTCCTTGAGCTTGCCCGGCATCCCGCCGGATTCGAGCAGGCCCTTGCGCCGCGTGGTCTCGCGCGCCTTCCGCGCCGCCATGCGCGCCTGGGAGGCCTGGATCGCCTTGCGGACGACGTCGCGCGCCTGCGTCGGGTTGCGCTCGAGCCAGTCGCCCAGTTCCTGACCGACGACACGCTGGACGAACGACTTCGCCTCGGTGTTGCCGAGCTTCGTCTTGGTCTGGCCCTCGAACTGCGGTTCGGCGAGCTTGACGGAGATGACGGCGGTCAACCCCTCGCGGATGTCGTCACCCGTGAGGTTGTCGTCCTTCTCCTTGATGATGTTCTTGTCGCGCGCGTACTTGTTCACGAGCGAGGTGAGCGCGGCGCGGAAGCCCTCTTCGTGCGTGCCGCCCTCGTGCGTGTTGATCGTGTTCGCGAAGGTGTGGACGCTCTCTTGGTACGAGGTGTTCCACTGCATGGCGAGCTCGAGGGAGATCTTCCGGTCGGTGTCCTCGGACTCGAGGGAGATCACGTCGGGGTGGATCACCTCCGCCTTCTTCGTGCTGACGAGGTACTCGACGTAGTCGACGAGCCCGCGCTCGTAGTGGAAGACGTCCTTCCGTGCTTCTTCGCCCTCGTCGGGGACACGCTCGTCGTGGAGCGTGATCCGGAGCCCCTTGTTGAGGAACGCCATCTGCTGGAACCGCGTGCGCAGGGTCTCGTAGTCGAAGTCGACGGTCTCGAAGATGTCCGCGTTCGGCCAGAACGTGATCGTCGTGCCGGTGGTGTCGGTCTCCTCGTCCTGGGAGAGCGGCGCGACGGGCACGCCGTCGGTGTAGCTCTGCCGCCACACGTGGCCCTGTCGGCGCACCTCGACGTCGAGTTCCGAGCTCAGGGCGTTCACGACCGACGACCCGACGCCGTGCAGGCCACCGGACACCGCGTACCCGCCGCCGCCGAACTTACCGCCGGCGTGCAGGACCGTCAGCACGAGCTGGACGGTCGAGATGCCCTCGTTCGGGTGGATGTCGACCGGGATGCCACGGCCGTTGTCGGTGACGCGCACACCGCCGTCCTCGCGGATGACGATGTCGATCTGGTCGCAGTACCCCGCCAGGGCTTCGTCGACCGAGTTGTCGACGATCTCCTGGACGAGGTGGTGGAGCCCACGTGGTCCGGTGGAGCCGATGTACATGCCGGGGCGCTTGCGGACCGCTTCGAGGCCTTCGAGCACCTGGATCTGATCGGCACCGTACGCGTTGTCCTGAGGGGTGTCGCCAGATTCTGATGACATGGTCGTTGTGGCTCCTGCCCGCCTGCGATTCGGTCGTGCAGCACGGCGTGTCCGGCGTGCGCCAGCGCCCGCGTGCAACCCCACGAGTCTACCGCAGCAGGCCTGCTCCCGAGGGCTGAGACGCCGATCTGCGGGCCGATTCCGCTCCCAGAGGATTGATTTGTCGCCTCAACCGTAGGTATCGCGAGGGCCGCGCCCCTGGACCGATCTGAGACCGCGTTTCCAGGTCGGGGCGTCCGGGGCGAGAACGCGCACCGACTCGACCCCCGCCTCCGGGTAGCGCTCCGCGATCGTCGTCGTGATCTGCGCGCGCATGAGTCGGAGTTGTGTGGCCCAGGCGGTCGAGTCACACCGGATGAGCAGCGCGTGGTCGTCGATCGACACCGGATC
The DNA here is from genome assembly GCF_003234885.2 of Curtobacterium sp. MCBD17_003. Taxonomy (NCBI): domain Bacteria; kingdom Bacillati; phylum Actinomycetota; class Actinomycetes; order Micrococcales; family Microbacteriaceae; genus Curtobacterium; species Curtobacterium sp. MCBD17_003. Next base: position 5,596 of record NZ_CP126275.1, on the reverse strand, counting down.
CGAGTGCGCCGCGAGCTCGGCACCGACGACATGGGGCCACGCGGCGATCACCTCGGACTGCGCCAGGGGCTCGGTCCACCCGAGCTCGCTCGTCAGGTTCCCCACCACGTCGCCGAGCCCCCGCGGCTCGCGTCCGACGCCGTAGGGCTCCGAGTCCGCGGAGGCCTCGCGTCGACGACGCCGACGCGCGTCGACGGATCGCTTCGCGGGGTCACCGAACACCGCCTTCAGGTGGAGGTAGAACCGCGTCGGTTCGGTCGGCCGGTCCGGTCGTGGCACCGTCACACCTCCTGCGCGGCCGGACGGGAGGAACGGTGCGCGTCCGCCCCGTCGGTCCCGTCCGTCGATCCGGTCGCCGGGGTCCCCGTCTCGGCGACCGCCGCGGCGTCGCCCGGCGCGTCCACGATCCTCCCGGCGTCGATGTGCACCGTGTGCGCGGCGAGGACCGGCGGCACGTCACCGTGGACGGCCGCCGTGATGAGCACCTGCTCGTACCCGGACACCGCGTTCGCGAGTCGGCCGCGGCGGGTCTCGTCGAGTTCCGCGAACACGTCGTCCAGCACGATGATCGGATCGCCGAGGGACGACTCCGCGCGGAGCACGGCCGCGGCCGCGAGCTTGACCGCCAGTGCGAACGACCACGACTCGCCGTGGCTGGCGTAGCCACGGGCCGGTAACCCGTTGAGCCGGAAGAGGACATCGTCTCGGTGCGGACCGACGAGGGTCAGTCCGCGGTCGAGCTCGTCCCGGCGCCGACGGGCCAGGCCGGCTCGGAACCCGTCCGCCGCGGCGGCCACCGTCACGGGTTCGATCTCGCTCCCGAGCTCCTGCTCGGTCTCCGGGTCGCCGCCGCGGATGCTGAGGACGCCCGCGAGTGACGCCTCGTGGGCCGCACCCGCGACCGCCGCGTAGGCCTCGGCGACGAACGGTGCGAGTCGTCGGACCAGGTGGTCGCGCCCGGCGATGACCTCGGACCCGAGCGCGACGAGGCGGTCGTCCCAGACGTCCAGGGTCGACATCGCGCCGCCGCTGACACCCGAACCGCGCGCCGACTTGAGGAGCGTGTTCCGCTGGCGGAGCGTCCGGTCGTAGTCCGCGAGCACCCCCTGCATGCGCGGGGCGATGAGCACGAGGAGTTCGTCGAGCATCCGGCGCCGGCCGGCGGGCTCACCGCGCACCAGGGCCAGGTCCTCGGGGGCGAACAACACGCTCGTGCAGTAGCGGGGGAGATCCCGGGGCTTGATGGGTGCCCGGTTCACCTGGGCTCGGTTCGAGCCGGTCCGGTTGATCTGCACCTCGGCGAGGATCGTGCGCTCCTCGTACGCGAGCCGTGCCCGGACGATCGCCGCGTCGCACCCCTGTCGCACGAGCGCGGCGTCGGTCGGGACCCGGTGCGAACCGAGGGTGGACAGGTACCCGATCGACTCGACGAGGTTGGTCTTGCCCTGTCCGTTCCGGCCCACGAACAGGTTCGGCCCGCGTGCGAAGTCGACGTCCGCCTCCCGGTAGTTCCGGAAGTCGGTCAGTTGGAGATGGTCGACGTGCACGCGGGCCGAAGGAGCGAGGACCGCTAGGCCTTCTTGACGGCGTGGCCGCCGAACTGGTTGCGGAGGGCGGCGACGGCCTTCATCGTCGGCGACTCGCTGCCCTGACGGGACACGAAGCGCGCGAAGATCGAGGCGCTGATCGCGGGCATCGGCACGGCGTGCTCGATCGCTTCCTCCAGCGTCCAGCGACCCTCACCGGAGTCCTCGACGTAGCCCTCGAGCTCCTTGAGCGTCGGGTCCTCGTCGAGCGCGCGCACGAGCAGCTCGAGCAGCCAGGAACGCACGACCGTCCCGCGCTGCCATGCCCTGAAGGTCCCGGGGACGTCCTTGACCAGGTCCTTGGCCTCGAGGAGCTCGTAGCCCTCGCCGTACGCCTGCATGATCGCGTACTCGATGCCGTTGTGGACCATCTTCGTGTAGTGGCCGGCACCGACCGGACCGGCGTGGACCAGGCCCTCTTCGCGCGGACCCTCGGGGCGGAGCGCGTCGAGCACGGGCATCGCCGTCGCGACGTCCTCGTCCGCGCCGCCGACCATGAGGCCGTAACCGTTGTCGAGGCCCCAGACACCACCGGACACACCGGCGTCCATGTAGCGGATGCCCTTGGCGTCGAGCTGCTTGGCGTGCACCTCGTCGTCGAGCCACTTCGAGTTGCCACCGTCGATGACGAGGTCGCCCGCGTCGAGGACGTCGGCGAGGCCCGAGATCACGTCGTCGGTGATCTTGCCGTGGGGGACCATGACCCACACGAGGCGCGGGCCGGGCAGAGCCGCCGCGAGGTCCGCGAGGCTGGCGACATCGGAGACGGCGGGGTTGGCGTCGTAACCGGTGACCTCGATCCCTGCGTTGCGCAGGCGGGCACGCATGTTGTTGCCCATCTTCCCGAGGCCGACAAGACCGATGTGCATGATTTCCCTTTTCTCGTTGAGTTCGCGCGACGCCCGGTGGTGCCCCGGCGTCAGCGCAGGAGGAGGTTGGGCTGGAGCAGGTACCGGTAGCCGTCCGCGGCCGCGTCCTCGCGCGAGGTCTGTCCCGTGATGAGCACAGGCCCCGGCTTGTTCGGGTTCTCCGTCTTGGTGAAGGAGATGCGGACGAACTCGGAGTGCACCGCGTTCAACCCGTCCAGGAGGAACTGCGGCTTCAGCGAGACCACGGTGTCCTCTCCGGTCAACTGCGCGTCGATCGACTCTGATGCCTGCGCTTGTTCGGATCCGATCGCCTCGAGCGTGAGCCCGTCGACCGAGAAGGTGAATCGGAGCGCGGCTTCGCGCTCGAGGACGAGGGAGACGCGACGGACGGCCTCGACCAGTTCCGCGGTGTTGAGCACCGCGTGGTCGGGGACGGTGTCGGGGAACAGCCGGCGGACCGGCGGGTAGTTGCCCTTGATGAGCAGCGAGGTGACGGTCTTGTCGTCGGCACGGAACGCGATGAGTTCGCGGTCCTGGTTGCCGCTGATCGACACCGACACGGTGCTCGCTGATCCGAAGGTACGTCCCACCTCCTGAAGGGTACGCGCGGGTACCAGGGCGTGCATCGGGTCAGCGCCGACGCGCCCGCTGTCCCATGCGATCGTCCGGACGGCGACCCGGTAGCGGTCCGTCGCGACGAGGGACAGGTCGGTGTCGCCGACCTCGAGTTGCACACCCGTGATGACGGGGGTGACGTCGTCACGGCTGGCGGCGACCGCCACCTGCGCGACGGCCTCGGAGAAGGCGTTGCCCGGGATGACGCCCGTCTGGGGACCGACCTCGGGCAGGGTCGGGTACTCGGCCACGGGCATGCTCAGGAGCGTGAAGTGTGCCGATCCGCACGTGACCGTGATGCGGGACTCGTCGGTGCTGAACACGACCGGCGCGTTCGGGAGGCGGCTGGCGATGTCAGCGAGGAGGCGCCCGGACACGAGCACGGTGCCGGGGTCGTCGATCTGCGCCGGGATGCGGGTCTGCGCACTGACCTCGTAGTCGAACGACGAGAGCGTCAGGTGGTCGTCCTCGGCGTGGATGAGCACACCCGACAGGATCGGGAGCGTCGTGCGCTGGGGGAGGAGCTTGACCGCGAAGGAGACCGCTTCGCTGAAGACGTCCCGGTTGACATGGAACTGCACAGCTGGGACCCCTGTCCTTCGGTTCGGTGACGGCGGCCCCCATTGTGGCACAGCGGGCGGGGGCGGGATCCGTGTCGTTCGGCCGCTGGGGACCGTCCACAAGGTTGGCCCCCTGAGAGAGATCGTTAACCAGGAGTAATGGTCTTAACGCTTGTGCACAGTGTGGATAACTCTGTTGATCGTTGTCAGGACGGGGAACTACAACCGTGTGACTTGTGAGCAGCGTGTGGAGCGGCCGTGGACGAGGAAAACTCGTCGGGAACTCCGTCCCGACGACGTCCACAGCTGGGCCCTCGTCCATGAACAGGGGAGCGGCGTGTCATCCACAGTTATCCACACGTTGTGCACATCTTGTGGAGACCGGACGGTGGTGCTCTCCGGAGGCGGCGTCGCGGCCGTCCCGCAGCCGGGCCGGGGGGACGCATGGCGGGGCCGCGGTGGGCCTCCCGGCCGGCGCGCGGAGGGGGGTACGAGGGCGACGTTGGCGGTGCTACTTGTAGCGGCGGTCCTGCTTGATGCGGCTCGTGAGCTCGGTCACCTGGTTGTAGATCGACCGACGTTCCTTCATGAGTTCGGTGATCTTCTTGTTCGCGTACATCACGGTCGTGTGGTCGCGGTTGCCGAACAGCTGCCCGATCTTGGGCAGGGACAGACTCGTCATCTCGCGGCAGAGGTACATCGCGATCTGCCGGGCGGTCGCGATCGCCTGGGAGCGGGAGGAGCCGTAGAGGTCGTCGACGGACAGTTTGAAGTAGTCCGCGGTGTGCGTGATGATGTCGACCGGTGCGATGACGTTGTCCTCGTCGAGCGTGATGAGGTCCTTGAGCACTGTCTGCACGAGTGCCATGTCGACCTCGGTCCGGTTGAGGCTCGCGAACGCGGTGACCCGGATGAGCGTCCCCTCGAGCTCGCGGATGTTGCTCGACACCTTGGACGCCATGAACTCGAGGATGTCGTCGCGCACCTGCAGGTGGTCGCTCTGCGCCTTCTTGCGGAGGATCGCGATGCGGGTCTCGAGGTCCGGTGCTTGGACGTCCGTGATCAGGCCCCACTCGAACCGGCTGCGCATGCGGTCCTCGAAGCCGGTCAGGTGCTTCGGCGGCAGGTCCGACGTGATGACGACCTGCTTGTTGTGGTCGTGCAGGGTGTTGAAGGTGTGGAAGAAGGCCTCTTGCGTGGAGTCCTTCCCCTGCAGGAACTGGATGTCGTCGATGAGCAGGATGTCGATGTCGCGGTAGCGCTGCTGGAACTGCGCGGAGCGGTTGTTCGCGATCGAGTTGATGAAGTCGTTGGTGAACTCCTCGCTCGAGACGTACCGGACGCGGATGCCGGGGTACAGGCTCTCGGCGTAGTGCCCGATGGCGTGGAGGAGGTGCGTCTTGCCGAGGCCGGAGTCGCCGTAGATGAACAGCGGGTTGTAGGCCTTCGCCGGGGCCTCGGCGACCGCGACAGCGGCGGCGTGTGCGAAGCGGTTGGAACCGCCGATGACGAAGTTGTCGAAGTTGTACTTCGGGTTGAGGCGCGAGTCCGGGCGGCCGGCACTCGACGGGTTGTCCACCGGCGCGGGCACGAACGGGGCCTCGACGTACTGGCGCGGGGCCGTGCCCTGCTCCATCGGCGGGACGGGTGCCGATGCCGCGTACGCGGGGACCACCGGATCCGTGCGGGGTTCCGGGGTCAGTTCGGGGTTCACCGTGATCGCGAAGTTGGCGACCGAGTCGTCACCGAGGCGCGAGACGGCCTCGGTGATGGGGACCCGGATCCGCTGCTCGAGCATGCCGCGCGTCAGGTCGTTGGGCACCTCGAGGTAGAGCGTCCCGGCGAGCACGCCCTTCGGTTCGACCAGGTTGAGGAATCCGTGCAGCTGCGGGGTGATCCGGTCGTCGTCCTCGAGGAGTCCGAGCACCGAGGCCCAGAGGTCCTCGACGGGTGCCGGGATCGTCAT